>JAUILU010000001.1 GCA_030432905.1 Phycisphaerae bacterium
CCGGCGAGCTGCACAACGTTTCGATCGAGAACACCTCGGGCGAGGTGACGATCAACGACAACCTGCAGATCTCGGGCAGCTACGCGGACAACGGCAACGCGGTCGATGCCAGCGGCGCGACGCTGACGATTCAGGGCAACGCCGAGTTCACCGGCGGCGGCACAACCTTCGGCGATGTTACGGTCAATGCAGGCTACATCGAGATCGAGTCGATGACGATCGATGGCGATCTCACGATCGAGAACGTCGCGCGCATCAACGGCGGAGAAATCTCCGTGACAGGCGACGTGACCACCTCGGACACCAGCTACCACGGCTCTGCGACGATCGTGCTCAGCGGCGACGGCGCTCAGTCGATCTCTGCCAACGGCGGAACCGGCGAACTGCACAATGTTTCGATCGAGAACACCTCTGGACAGGTCTCGATAGTTGATGATATCGAAGTGTCCGGCTCGTACTCTGACAACGGCAACTCTGTCGATGCGAGCCAGGCGAAGTTCACGATTCAGGGCAACGCATCGATCACTGCGGGCTCGTCTACCTTCGGTGATCTGGCGATCGAAGCTGGCTACATCGAAGTCAACGGTGACATGTACGTGCACGGTGACGCCGATGTCGAGAATCTCGCTCGGATTAACGGTGGCACGATCTATGTCGCGGGCGAAATCACAGACAACGACGGCAGCTGGCATGGGACCGGGGATATCCAGCCGTGGTCGCCGGACGGTGCGCCGATTCTCCAACTCGAATCGGCAGCTGGTGTTGAAGATTTGCCGATTGCGCTCTCGATTGAAATCGGTTCGGTCGATCCCAACGCTGACTACCAAGTCACAATCTCCAACGTGCCCGAAGGGGGCTCGCTCTCGGCTGGTACGGACAACGGTGACGGCACGTGGAGCCTCACGCCCGACCAGCTCGATGGTTTGGAGCTGAACCCGCCCGCTGACTACAACGGCGAGTTTGAGCTCGGTGTCGAGGTCGAGGCGACGACTGGTGTCGACTACATCCTTAACGAATCGTTCGATGCCGAGAACGGCGGCAACGGCCAACTCAACTACAACCAGTTCGACAACTGGCAGGTTAGCGAGGGCACCGTTGATATCATCGGTGAGGGCACAAGCTGGGACCTGCAGGCTGGTAACGGTCTGTACCTCGACATGGACGGCTCAACAGGCAATGGCGGCACAATCACGCTGAAGAACCCGCCGGTGCTCGAGCCGGGTGTGTACGAGCTTTCGATCGACATGGCCGGCAACAACCGCGGCAGTCAGACCGATGTGCTCTCGGTAACCGCGGGCAACGGTGTCGTCAACGAATCGTTCCAGGTAGAATGGAATCAGGAATTCAAGACCGCCACGATCGTGGTTGAGATCACAGAACCTACCGAGTTTGATCTGACGTTCGCCCATTCCGGCGGCGACAACGTCGGTATCCTGCTCGACAACATCCGCATCAGCGAGATCGGCGGCGATACACCGACAGGCGTTGTCCAGCACGACACGCAGGTTGCCGCCGAGACCACTGCAACAGAGTCTACCAGCGGCACGCTAGAGGTCAGTGTCGCAGCGGCCAACGATGCCCCGACCGATCTCGAGTTTACAGGTGGCACGGTTTCGGAGAACGCGGTTGCGGGAACAGTCGTCGCATCGGCATCAGTCACAGATGCTGACATCGGCGACACGCACACCTACGAGTTGACCGATAGTGCCGATGGTCGTTTCGCGATTGACGCCAACGGCAACATCACGGTCGCTGAGGGCGCGGACCTCAATCATGAAGCCAGCGCTACTCACGAGGTGACCGTTCAGGTGACCGACTCTGAGGGTGAGACCTACGAAGAGACACTGACGATCGATGTCACAGACGTCAACGAGGTGCCGACCGAGGTGACGCTCGACGCTGAGAACCCGTCGCAGAATCTGCTGACAGTGACGCTCGGCGGTCAGCGTGCAGGTGGTGCTGGCAACATGGGGGCGCCGCACTACGAAATCGTTGTCGATGGTGAGGTTGTGGCATCGGGTGATGCTGACTGGATGGACTCGACACGCTTCAACGATCAGGACCCGGAGAGCAGATGGCGCAACATCAGCATCGAGCTGCCGGGTGACGTGTCGCCGGACGAGGTCGAGGTTCGGTTCACCAACGACAGCTGGGGCGGCACAAGCGAGACCGACCGCAATCTCTACGTTGACAAGATCGAGATGAACGGTCAAGCCTTCCAGGCAGAGTCTTCGGACACCGAGTATGACCGCGGCTCGAACACAATCGACGGCCAGGAAGCGATGGCGTGGAACGGTGCACTCAAGTTCGACACATCCGGTGCGCCGGATCCGCTGCACGCGGTGGTCGATGAAGGGGCGGCGGGCGCGGTTGTCGGACAACTCGCGACCGTTGACCCAGACTCGGGCGACACGTTCAGCTACGAGGTCAGCGATGACCGGTTCGAGGTCACCGATGAGGGTGTCCTGAAGCTCCGAGACGGCGTATCACTCGACCACGAGACCGAATCGGTCGTTGATGTGACCGTGACTTCGACTGACAGCGAGGGCAACGAGGTCGAGTCCGAGTTCTCTGTCGGCGTTGCCGACGTGAACGAGGCGATCGACAGCGTGTCTATCGAAGCGGTGAACCCGGGCATCGAGATCGAAGCCGAGGGCGAGCCGGGCATGTACGGCTTCGAGGATGCGCCTATCGGGTCGTCGCCGACGTCGCTGGACTTCGGGAACGGGATCACCGCGACAGTCGAGCAAGACGGCGTAGGCACAAGCAGGATTGTCGAGCACGACGACGGTCACGGAGCTGTCGCGGGCGAGGGCGACCGCTTCTGGAAGATCACCGGGGGCGAGACCACGCTCAACTTCAGCGAGCCGGTCTCTGAGATCACCTTCATGTACAGCGACATGGAGTGGGACGACGTGACCGTCGAAGCCGGCGGCCAGTCGTTCGAACTGGTTTCGGGCAACTCGGGTCGCAGCGATACCGTTACGATCACCGCGGCGCCGGGCGAGACCTTCGAATCTCTTAGCTTCAACTGGGACGGCAACTCGGACGGTGTCGGTTTCGATGCCATCACCGTCACGCCTGCATCGATGACAACCGATAGCTCGATCCCTGAGAACGCGCAGCCGGGCGATGCGGTAGCGTCGGTGGTGCCGAACGACCCTGACGCGGGCGAGACCTTCGAGTTCAGGATGGTCGATGACGCCGATGGCAGGTTCGTTGTTGACGAATCTGGCACGGTGCGTGTCGCCGATGGCGCGGAACTCGACTACGACGATGCGAATTACCACACCGTCACTGTTGAAGTGGAAGATTCAGCGGGACATGTGTTCGAACAGGAGTTCACGGTCGGTGTTTCTAATGTGAACGCGCAGCCGACGGATATCGAATTCACCGGCGGCAGCGTCGAGGAGAACGCCCCTGCCGGGACCGTGGTAGCCTCGGCATCAGTCGTGGACACTGACGCAGACGATACGCATACGTTCGAGCTCGTAAACGATGCCGGCGGCCGATTCGAGATCGATGCCGACGGAAACATCGTGGTCGCGGAGGGTGCCGACCTCGATCACGAATCGGCGACGAGCCACGAAGTCACAGTCCGCGTCACCGACTCGAGCGGTGAGATGATCGAAGAAACGCTGGCGATCAACGTCGGCGACGTGGATGAAGCGCCAATCCTTGAGAGCACCGAAATCACCGTCAACGACGGCGAGATGGTCACACTCTCGATAGGTGTCGAGTCCACCGAGTCAGTCAACTTTGACGACACAAGCATCGACTCCTACGGCGGGTCGAATCAGGACAAGGACCTGACATTCGAAACCGACGGCGACACGCTCTCGATGTCGGGCAACGGCTGGAAGTCGATCGACTACGACTACACGGTCACCGAGGACACGATCCTCGAGTTCCAGTTCAAGTCCAACGGCGAGGGCGAGATCCACGGCATCGGTTTCGATACCGACGGCTCGATCGATGCGTCCAAGACCTTCCAACTCCACGGCACGCAGGACTGGGGCATCGACATGTCCTCTGACTACGAGGGCAACGAGGGCGAGTGGGTCACGTATCAGATCCGCGTGGGCGACCACTTCCAGGGCGACTTCGATCGTATGTTCTTCGTGAACGACCACGACGCAGGCAGCCAGGACGGCGACAGCGCGTTCCGCGGCGTGAAGGTCTACGAAGAGGGTGCGTCTCAGGTCAGCTCGAACGATCTCGAGTACACATGGGAGCAGGTCAGCGGGCCCGAGGTCACGCTCGATGATCCGAACGCTGCGACACCGACGTTCGAGTCGCCGCCGGTTGGTACGGACACCGATGTGGTCTTCCGCGTGACGGTTGCCAACGGCGACGAATTCAGCACAGAAGAAGTCACGGTTCACGTTGTTTCTGTGAACGATGTGCCGGAGATCGATGCCGGTGACGATCTGTTTGTCAACGAGAATTCGCCGGTATCTCTCTCGGTCCAAGTTGATGACGGACCGGCATCTGTCGACTTCGGTTCAACAGATATCGATTCGTACGGCGGCGCGGACCAAGACCGGGACCTGACATTCGAAACCGACGGCGACACGCTCTCGATGTCGGGCAACGGCTGGAAGTCGATCGACTACGACTACACGGTCACCGAGGACACGATCCTCGAGTTCCAGTTCAAGTCCAACGGCGAGGGCGAGATCCACGGCATCGGTTTCGATACCGACGGCTCGATCGACGCGTCCAAGACATTCCAACTCCACGGCACGCAGGACTGGGGCATCGACATGTCCTCTGACTACGAGGGCAACGAGGGCGAGTGGGTCACGTATCAGATCCGCGTGGGCGACCACTTCCAGGGTGACTTCGATCGGATGTTCTTCGTGAACGACCACGACGCGGGCAGCCAGGACGGCGACAGCGCGTTCCGCGGCGTCAAGGTCTACGAAGAGGGCGCGGCTCAGGTCAGCTCGAACGATCTCGAGTACACCTGGGAGCAGATCAGCGGGCCCGAGGTCACGCTCGATGATCCCAATGCAACCAGCCCTAACTTTGACTCGCCGGCGGTTGACAGCGACACCGAGCTTGTGTTCAAGGTCACTGTCCGCGACGGCGAGGACTTCCGGACTGACGAGGTCACGGTCCACGTCGCGCCGGTGAACGATGCTCCGACCGATCTCAGCTTTACCGGTGGCAGCGTTTCAGAGAATGCGGCTGCCGGTACGGTTGTCGCGAGCACATTGGTCAGCGATGTCGATGGAAACGACAGCCACACGTTCGAACTTGTTGGAGACGCCGACGGACGATTCGCAATCGATGCAGATGGCAACATCACGGTCGCCGAGGGCGCTGATCTGGACCACGAATCTGCTGGCTCGCACGAGGTCACGGTCCGCGTGACAGACTCGGGCGGTGAGTCGATCGAAGAGACGCTGACGATCACCGTTGGCGATGTGAACGAAGGGCCGGAAGCGATTAGCTTTACCGGCGGCAGCGTCGCTGAGAATGCGGCTGCCGGTACGTTCGTCGCGAGTGCTTCTGTGGCTGATGTTGACGCCGGCGACGGCCACACGTTCGAGCTCGTTGGTGATGCGGATGGCCGATTCGCGATCGACGCGGATGGCAACATCACTGTCGCCGAGGACGCCGATCTCGATTATGAATCTGTCGGCTCTCACGAGGTTACGGTTCGCGTGACGGACTCGGGCGGCGAGTCGATCGAAGAGACGCTGACGATCACCGTTGGAGATGTGAACGAAGGGCCGGAAGCGATTAGCTTTACCGGCGGCAGCGTCGCTGAGAATGCGGCTGCCGGTACGTTCGTCGCGAGTGCTTCTGTGGCTGATGTTGACGCCGGCGACGGCCACACGTTCGAGCTTGTTGGTGATGCCGATGGCCGCTTCGCGATCGATGCAGATGGCAACATCACGGTCGCCGAGGGCGCCGATCTGAACCACGAATCTGCTGATTCGCACGAGGTGACGGTCCGCGTGACGGACTCAGGCGGCGAGTCGATCGAAGAGACGTTGACGATCACCGTCGGCGATGTGAACGAAGGGCCGGAAGCGATTAGCTTTACCGGCGGCAGCGTCGCTGAGAACGCGGCGGCTGGCACATTCGTCGCGAGCGCATCTGTGAGTGATGTTGACGCTGGCGACAGCCACACCTTCGAGCTTGTTGGTGATGCCGATGGCCGTTTCGCGATCGATGCGGATGGCAACATCACGGTCGCCGAGGGCGCCGATCTCGATTATGAATCTGTCGGCTCTCACGAGGTCACGGTCCGCGTGACGGACTCGGGCGGTGAGTCGATCGAAGAGACGCTGACGATCACCGTCGGCGATGTGAACGAGGGTCCAGAGGCTATCAGCTTCACAGGCGGCAGCGTCGCCGAGAACGCGGCGGCTGGCACGTTCGTGGCGAGCACAGCAGTGACTGACGTTGACGCCGGCGACAGCCACACCTTCGAGCTTGTTGGTGATGCGGATGGCCGCTTCGCGATCGACGCAGATGGCAACATCACGGTCGCCGAGGGCGCCGATCTGAATCACGAATCCGCTGGTTCGCACGAAGTCACAGTCCGTGTGACGGACTCAGGCGGCGAGTCGGTCGAGCAGACGCTGACGATCACGGTCGGTGATGTGAACGAAGGGCCGGAAGCGATTAGCTTTACGGGCGGTGAGGTTGCAGAAGATGCGCTGCCCGGCAGTGTCGTGGCTTCGGTCTCGGTTGCCGATCAAGATGTGGGCGAGTCGTTTACGTACGAACTCGTCGACAACGCTGGAGGCAGGTTCGAGATCGACAGCGATGGCAACATCGTGGTCTCGAGTGAGACCGGGCTCGACTACGAGTTCGATACCTCGCACACCGTTGTAGTTCGCGTAACCGACTCGGGCGGCGAAACGATTGAGCAGTCGCTTGAGATCTCTGTAACCAACGCCACCGAGTTTGAATCCGAGGACTCAAGTAACTCGGCTGAGGAAACAGAAACTGGAGCCGAGCAACGTGTCGAGCGGGCTCAGCCATACTCGGCGGATGGTTCGCAGCAGCAGGGCGTAGCCGCTGGCCAGTCGATGCCCGACTATCAGGAAGTCGGCTACGAAGCCGAGGCTGTCGACCTTGACGCTTCGGGGGCGGCCGCTGAGCAGACATTGCAATGGGTGGCCGACGAGGTCGCTGAGCTGACCGAGATCGCCGACTCGATCGAGGCATTCGACATCGGGTTACTGGACGGCACGGATTCGGGGGATGAAACCAACTTCGAGGACGCTTTCGTCCCCCTAGAAGGTGACTCTGAAGTTGACCCTGAGGCAATCGCCGCCGATGAAGAGCTGGTGCAGGAGGCCCGTCAAGACGGCTTCTTGAGCAAGTTCTGGGTCATGCTCCGCGCGGGTCTTGGCACAACGAACAGGGTTGATGACAACGGCTCGGCGTCGGCAGGTCAGGATCGCGGAGCGGGGTTCCGATCTCGCAGGAAGTAGATTGGTCAGTTTCTGTCACGGGCGGCATTAAGCCGCGGCAACTCGGATTCGCAAAGCAGTGAGGTTTGCAATGGCATCAGGCGATCAGAATCAGAAGGGTTTCGACGATTGGGCGCACACGCTGCTCAACGAGCTCGAGCAGCAGACGCCCGAGGCTATCCGCAAGCAGCGGGCCACGGAACGCCACGAGATCCGTTGCGGCGTCAACCTCAAGCCGGGCAACGCGAGCGATGTCCACAAGCCCACGATCGAAGCGGTCACCGGCGATGTGTCGTCCGGCGGATGCCAGGTCATGTCTTCACAGCCGCTGTGCGTGGGCGATGTCTACAAGCTCGAGTTCGAGAAGGGTGAGCTGGACCTCCCGACCATCTACGCCAGGTGCCTGCGCTGCCGGCTTGTGCGCGAAGATGCTTTCGAATCAGGCTTTGCGTTCTTTACGCCCGTGAAGCTCGAAGAGATGAAGACCGCAGACTCGATCATGGACAGCCTGATCTGATTCGGTATCGCGTGGGGTAAACCGAAGACATGAGCACAGCAGAACAACAATCCGAAGCGCGGCAGAGCGTGCAAGGCGTTGTGGGGAAAATATCATCACTCCTCAACGCGCTCGCGCTGCGTACGGAATCACCATCGGCGTACTACAAGCACGCCGCGGCGGCAATCGTTCAGGGTTTTTCAAGCCCCTACGGCATGATCAGCGCCCGTTTCGGTGCCGAGATCGTCGACGACTACTGGCACACCGGTTCGACCGACCCGTCGTTCTGGAAAAAGCCGGTCGAAGACCTGCTCAACGAGTCGATGCAGGAAGCACGACCGATCGCCCGGAGCTTCTCCGCCAAGAACGCAGAATTCCAGATCGCTCTGATCTCCGTCATCCTCCGCGACATCAGCGGCTCGATGATCGGCGTAATGAGCATGGTCGTCCGTTGCAGCGAAACATTCACTGCCACGATGTATCGCGAGCTGCTCGAGTCATTCACGGCTCAGATGGCTGCGGGCGCATCGCGGATCGTTGAAGCCGGCAAAGCGCCTCAAGAAGACGCGCCTGATGCGAACATTTCAAAGGCCGCCAAGTACACCTCGGGTGTCGAGATGGCGTTCGCGTTGGTATCGAGCCTTCGCAGCAAGCTCGGTTGTGAGCAGGCCGCGATCGGGACCGCCGATGGGCCGAGGGTGAAGATCCAGGCCGTATCTGGTCTCGATGAGGTGAGCGATAAGGCCGAGGCGGTTCGCTTGATGAGCGACGCGATGGGCGAGGCTGCCGACCGAGGTCAGCGGATCGTTTGCCAGAACGGCGCGAAGAAAGAAGAAGCCGTTGATAAAGGCTACCGCGTTCACAAGACGTGGTACGACCGTCTCGGCGGCGCGTGCGTCGCGTCGATCCCGCTCGATGCGGGCGACGGGGCGAAGATGGTTTTCAGCATGCGCCGCAGGCCCGAGCTGCCGTTCAACAAAGAAGAACTCGATTCGATCGAGACGCTGATGGCGCCCTACGCGCCGGCGTTCGGGTTGATCGACCGGGCGAACCGTTCGCTGTACGCGCACGCCTCCAAGTCGGCGAAGACGACTTCTCGCAATCTGTTCAAGCCTCAGGGCTGGGGCCGGAAGGTCTTTGCGCTCGCGATGCTCTCGGGACTCGCATGGTTCGCGTTCGGCACGATGGGCTACCACGTCAACGCGCCGGCCACGGTTCGCCCGACGACCGTCAGGCACATCGGCGCACCGCTCGAGGGCACGCTGACCGCGGCGTTCGTGACCGCAGGCGACCGCGTAACCGAAGGTCAGGTCCTCGCGCTGTTCGACGACAGCGACCTTCAGGTCCAGCGCGACCAGCTCAAAGCGGAAGTATCGATCGCACAGATCAACGAGAACCGTGCACTTAGCGAAGGCAACGGCGTCGAGGCTGAGCTTGCCCGCGCCGAGAAAGTACTCGCCCAGTCGCGGCTTGCAAGCGTCGATCGCAAGATCGAACAGGCCCGCATCGTCGCGCCGTTCGACGGCATCGTGATGAACGGCGACCTGCGCTCACGGATCGGCGAGAGCATGCCGTTGGGCACCGCGATGTTCGAGATCGCAGATGAGTCAGGCTGGACGGTTGATGTCCAGATGCCCCAGCGAGTCGCGACCGAGCTCCAGGCCGGCGGCATCGGCAACTTCGCGCCAAACGCAAAGCCCGAGCAGCTGATCGATCTGCAGGTCACTCGCGTCCAGCCTCTGGCCCAGCCGGTTGACGGCAAGACGGTGTACATCACCGAGGCGGAGCTGTCCAACGCGGGTGAGTGGATCAAGCCCGGCATGGAAGGCATGGCGCGTGTGGAGTTCGGCCGGCGCCCGGTGTGGTGGATCGCGTCGCATCGCATGGTGAACTACTTCAGGACCAACTTCTGGCTATGAGTGCAGGCAACCAACCAGACCCGATCGCGCCAAGGCTGCGCCCCGCTCAGGTCGGCATCCGCCAGGATCTCGAGGTGCACCGCCACGTATTCCGTGGTGAGGTGTCCTACGTCTTCCGCGACCCGATGACGCTCGCGGTTCACAAGGTCAGCGAAGCCGACTACCAGCTCTGCGCTGCGCTCGACGAGGATCGGCCTCTGGGCGAGATATTCGACCAGCTCGTTGAAGAAGGACGCGTCGAGCAGGAAGACGAAGAGAACTTCTTCCAGTTCATCCTCGGTCTGCACGGCCTCGGTTTCCTCAACCTGCCCGTGCCCGACAACGAATCGCTCTACCGCAGACGCCAGCAGAAACTCAAGGCCAAACGCTCTGCGAAGCTGATGGGGTTCCTGTTCCTGCAGGTGCCGCTGATCAACCCTGACACATTCCTTGAGCGGACCAAGCATCTGGTCTCGTGGGTGTTCACGAAGTGGGCACTGATGGTCTGGGCGGTTGTTGTCGGCAGCGCGCTCGTGCTCCTGGTCAAGAACCGCGCCGAGTTCTTCACGCCGATCGGCGATGTGTTCACGCCCGAACGCCTGATGGGCATGTGGTTCTCGCTTGTGGTGTTGAAGATCATCCACGAATACGGGCACGCCTACGCGTGCAAGGTGTTCGGGGGCGAGGTGCCCGAGATAGGCGCGTACTTCATCGCGGGCACGCCCTGCGCGTACTGCGATTGCACAGCGTCGTGGGGCTTTACCAAGCGGGCGCACAGGCTGATCGTGGTGCTCGCGGGTGTGTACGTCGAACTCTTCATCGCGGCACTGGCGGTGTTCGTCTGGTCGATCGCGCCGTCGGCGACTGTAAAGCTGATCGCCTTTGACATCGTCGTCGTCGCGGGCGTCGCCACGGTCCTTGCCAACCTCAACCCGCTGATGCGGTTCGACGGTTACTACATCTTCAGCGACCTGCTCGAGATCCCGAACCTGCGTGCGACCGCTCAGAAGCAGGCGATCAACCTGCTCAAGTTCCTGGCCATCGGTGTCCCGATCCCACCGAACCGCTACAGCTTCGGTCTCAACACCGGGCTTGTGATCTTTGGCATCCTCAGCGCGCTTTATAAAATCACGATCGTGCTCGGCATCTCGGCGCTTCTCTCGACGAAGTACCTCTACCTCGGCATCGGGCTCGCGGCTTTCTACGGGGCGATGGAGTTCTACAAAGCCGCCAAGAACATCGGCAACTACCTCATCCACTCCGAGGAAGCCCAGCACCACCGGATTCGCGCGGGGGCGCTCGCTTCGATGGTTTTCGCGGCTCTGCCGGCTGTGCTGATCTTTGTCCCTGTGCCAAGGCCGATTATGGCGACCGGCATGGTCGGGCTCGAGCGTGAGCAGGCGTACTACGCGGGCACCAACGGCTTTATCGAAAGCGTTCACGTCAACCCGGGTGATGTGATCAGCACGGGCACACCGATCGCGACACTGGACAACCCGCAGGCCAAGGAAGCCGTGGACACGGCGCAGCACCAATACGACGCGGCTCGCATCCGCGCCGACTCGCTACTCTCGGAAGACCCGGCGCAGGCCGCGATCTACCGCGAGACCGCCGAGTCATCACGGAAAAGGCTTGAACGCGAGGTTGAGCTGTTCGATCGTCTCGAAGTCACCGCCGACAGCAGCGCGGTTGTGATCCAGATACTCCCAAAGAGCAAAGAGGGCAGCTTCGTCACGCTCGGCGAACCGATCGCCAAGACCGGCTCGGGTCGCTGGGTGATCCGGGGCCTCGTTCGAGAGGCGCTCTTGGCAGACGTCGGCCTGCGTGTTGGTGACGAGGTCGAGTTCCGCTCGGCGAGCGATCCCGGCGCGACGATACCTGCGACGATCACGCACATCGGTCAGCTCGGCAAGAAAGAGATCACGCACGAGACGCTGACAGCGCTCGGCGGCGGCGAGATCCCTATCTCGCCCGTAACAGGAGAGGCGAACGAGCCTTACTTCGAGATCGAGGCGATCATCGTCGGCCAGCCCGCGGTCAGCTTTGGCAACACGGGACGGATCTATCTCGGCACGCACAGCGAGCCGATCGCGACGTCGCTCTGGCGCTCGGGACTCCGGCTCATGCAGAAGCTCGAACAGCAGTAAGAGGCGAAACTGTCAACAGAATAGGGTTGTGTTCAGCGTCCTGCGGTGTCAGGAGGCCGCGATGCGTGTATGCTCCGCGCGATGGCTGAGGATTCTGTACCAGCGCTCGCGGCACCGCCTCGGGCCAAAGACAACCCGCTGACGCGCAGCAAGGCCGGTCTGGCCGGGCTTGCGTTCATTGTCTCGGTCGGGCTGCTGTGTCTCGGATCTCTGTTCTGGACGCTCTCGCCCGCGCCGGGCGCTTCCGAGGGCGACAAAACCCCTTGGTACAACTCGGGCGATCCGGGCGAGGGCCGATTGCCCCCTTCGTGGGCGCCGGTTGACGCCGAGCGAGCGGTCCGCTTCAACGAGAACGTCGACCCGGAAACAGTCGCCAAGATCGCGGCTGAAAACGGCATGACCGTTGACGAGGTCATCAATACAACCGAAGGCCCGGTGTACCGGGAGATGAAACGGCACTGGAACACCACACTGCTCGGGACGGACAAGCTCGGGCGGAGCATGCTGGTCCGGGTGCTCACGGGCGGCGGGATCAGTCTCGGGATCGGATTAGCCGCGGCTCTGATTAGTGTGTTCATCGGGACGACCTACGGCGTGATCGCGGGTTACGCGGGAGGCAAGGTCGATGCCTTCATGATGCGCATCGTCGATGTGATCTACGGCCTGCCCTACATCCTGCTCGTCGTGCTGCTCGCGGTCGCGGGCGATGCGGTGGTTGACAACTTCATCAGCCAGCAGGGCAACCGGACCGCCTACGTCAACAGCCAGGCCAGAGTCGTCGCGGTCGAGCGCGGCATGCCCGACACGAAAGACTCCGCGCGGAATCTGCTCACAGATGACCCGGAGCTGCGGCTCGAACTCGAAGCCAAGGCGCGCGAAGAACACGAGTCCAAAGAGCTCAGTGAGATGCAGAGGCGTGCGATCGACCTCGGCGTGCTGCTCGTTGCAATCGGTGGCGTGAGCTGGCTGACGATGGCGCGGGTCATCCGAGGTCAGGTGCTGAGTCTCAAGGCCCAGCCGTTTATGGAAGCGGCGCGTGCGATCGGTGTGCCGCTGCACAGACAGTTCCTTCGTCACCTGCTTCCAAACTTGCTCGGCCCGATCATCGTGTACACGACACTGACCGTGCCGCAGGCGATCCTGCAGGAAAGCTTCCTGAGCTTCCTCGGGATCGGTGTGAAGCTGCCCCTGCCGAGTTGGGGAAACCTCGCGGCTGATGGGCTCGAGGCGATCAACCGGCACCGCTCCGAGTGGTGGCTCTTGCTCTCGCCCTGCGTGCTGCTCGGGCTGACGCTCCTGGCGCTCAACTTCGTCGGCGAGGGACTCCGAGAGGCGTTCGATCCGAAGAGGGCCCGCAAGTGAACAGCAACGAAGCCAAGCAGACACCGCTCTTGCGGATCGAGGACCTCGCGGTGTCGTTCGACAACGCGGGCGGACCGAGGATTCAGGCGGTCGACGGCGCGAACCTCGCGATCTACCCGAGGCAGACCGTCGCGGTTGTGGGCGAGTCGGGTTGCGGCAAGAGCGTGACGGCGATGAGCCTGCTCGGGCTGGTGCCAAGCCCGCCCTCGCGCGTGGACCGGGGCAGGATCGCGTTCGCTTCTGGCAAGGGAGAGGTCGATCTGCTCAACGTCAGCAGCTCCCAACTCCGTGACATCCGCGGGGGCGACATCGCCATGATTTTCCAGGAGCCGATGACGAGCCTCAACCCGGTCTACACGATCGGCGAGCAGATCCTCGAAGCGATCAGACTCCACCGGGGCGTGTCGGGAGCCGAGGCGCACGCGATCGCGGTCAAGGCGCTTCAGGAGGTCGGGATTGATGATGCCGAGCACCGTCTCAAGGCGTACCCGCACCAGTTCTCGGGCGGCATGCGCCAGCGGGCGATGATCGCGATGGCGCTCTCGTGCAGGCCCAGGCTGCTGCTTGCGGACGAGCCGACGACGGCGCTCGACGTGACGGTGCAGAAACAGATCCTCGACCTGATCGGCTCGCTCAAGGACGAGAAGGACATGGCGGTCATGCTGATCACGCACGACCTCGGTGTCGTGGCCGAGTACGCGGATGTGGTGTGCGTGATGTACGCCGGCCGGGTTGTTGAGTACGCGTTGACCGCGGAGCTGTACAAGAAGCCGTTGCACCCGTATACGCGCGGGCTTCTGGCGTGCATCCCGACGCTCGATCGCAGCCAGTCAACAGACGAGCAGCTCGTGACCGTTGCGGATGTAGTTGATGATGAGTCGCAGTGGATCGGGTTCTCGTCGAGGCTGGGTCACGGCGAACTGAGCGACCTTCGGCCTTGGTGGCCCTGGCACGAGCCGCCGAGCGGGGTGGTCGCCTCGGGCGGGGGCACGCCGAGCTACGAGTTGGTCAAGGTCGAGAGCGGCCACTGGGTCGGGCTCTGGCGGACGGAGTCGGTTGCGAGCCAGCGTGCTCCGCTGAAGGTTCGCCCGGTTGATCTCGACGCGTGCCGATCCACAGCCGGGGTGTAGCGGTGCGTTCGATCTTCGTCATCGACAGAGACATGGCGCACCGGGAGCTGTCGCACATCCGGACGATGCTCGTCGGGCTGGTCGATTCGGGTGTGCAGACGACGCTCGCGCTCCCGGAAGACATGTGCCACGCGCAGGAAGCACTGCCCGGCGTGACGGTGCTGGGCTACCGCGACCGTGGCTCGCCCTGGACGCGCAGCCTGCGGGGCAAGGACCTCGTCGCCCGGCTGGGAACGATCGAGCCCGAGAAGACGGTCGTGCACGGCATCGGGGGCAAGGCGCACATGATGGCCGCCGAGTTGTCGCATCAGATCGGTTCGCCGGTGCTGCTTGAGGTGCATTCGCGGGAGTCGATCCTGCGCGCGGTTGGCATTGCCAAGGAACGATCGGGCGACTGCTTGCTCTTGGCACCGAGCCCGCAGCTTGCACGCGCGACAACTGCGGCGGGCGCAGCGCCGGCTTCGGTGCGCGAGCTTCCCTGGGGCGTCATGAAAAACGACAACGCGGACACCAAGAGCCAGAGCCCGACGACGGGCGTAGTCGTGACCGGCAGCGGGAACGACAATGCGAACTGGGAATCGGTCTTGCGCGCCCTGGCGCAGATCGCGAGCCGGCGCGAGGACTTTGTTGTGCTCGCCAATGCCGAGGCCGCGAGTGTCGCCGGGGTCGGCGGGCTTGTGCGTTCGCTCGGGTTGTCGCCGTTGTTCTCGCGGGTGCCGAAGCTGGAGTCGGATCGGCAGGTGGTGCTGCTGGCGGACATCATGGTGTGCCCTGACGCGGAGGGCGAGCACCGGAGCATCGTGTTCGACGCGATGGCTGCGGGCATGGCGATCGTGGCGGCGGAGGACAGCGACATCCCCGCGCTGTGCGACCCGAAGGTCGTGCGCGTCGCTTCTGGCGATGTGTCGGAGTGGACCAGCGCGATCGAGGATCTGATCGAGAACGCCGGGCTTCGCAGAGAGCTTGGCCAGCGAGCGATGGCGTACGTCGCCGAGCATCACAGGCCGAGCCGGTACGTCGCGGGGCTGGTCGATGCGTACGGGTGGATGCTCGGCAACGACTCGATCCCCATGACCGGCGAGCTGTCATGAGCGGCCGGCTGCCGTTCAACGCGGGCGATCTGCGTAAGGACTCGGCGAAGAAGAAACCAGACGCGGAGCAGGCGATCACGGTGTCGGCGCTGGCAGGTCTGCTGGACGCCGCGGTGCGCGAGGGCACGCCAGCGAAGCTCCGCGTGATCGGCGAGGTCAGCGGGTTCCGCGATCGGACGCACTGGTACTTCGATCTGAAGGATGCGGACGCGGTGGTGCAGTGCGTGGTGTTCGCGTCCAGCGCGCGCCGGCTCGGGTTTGTGCCGGAGAACGGGCAAGAGGTCATCGCTAGCGGCAGGCTCGACTACTACGCCAAGTCGGGCAAGGTCTCGCTGATCGCCACGCGTCTTGAGCCGGTCGGCGCGGGGGCGCTTGACCTTGCGTATCAGAAGCTGGTCGAGGAGCTGCGCGGGCTCGGGTGGTTTGCCCAGGAACGCAAGCGGGCGCTGCCATTCTTTCCAAGAAGGATCGCGGTGCTGACGAGCCGATCGTCGGCGGCGTACCAGGACGTGCTGGACACCGCCAGGCGTCGGTGCGCGTCCGTCGAGATCGTGCTCGTTGATGTACGCGTGCAGGGCGAGGCAGCGACGCCCGAGATCGCGCAGGCGATCCGAGATGTCAGCAGGCTGCGCGAGAAGCTCGGTGTCGATGCGATGCTCGTGACCAGGGGCGGCGGGTCGAAAGAGGATCTGTGGTGCTTCAACGAACGCGTCGTCGCAGAGGCGATCGCTGAGTCGCGGGTCCCGGTGGTGGCGGCGATCGGTCATGAGACCGACACGACGATCGCGGAGCTGGTCGCGGATGTCAGGGCCGCGACACCGACGCAGGCGGCGATGAGGCTGGTGCCCGATGAGCAGGCGCTCGGCGAGCAGGTGAGCAGGCAGGGCGCTCGGCTCGGGCAGAGTCTGCGCCGGGCGGTTCAGCATTCGGGCGCGAGACTCGACGCGATCCAGAGCCGACCGATCTTCCGGATGCCGGGCAGTCTCGTGGCCCCGATGCGTGGCGAGGTCGATGCGCTGGCGCGTCGCGCTGAGCACGCGCTCGGGCAGCGAATCAGCAGGGCGTCGGTCAGGCTGGAGAGGTTGGCGGGTCGTCTTGAGCAGCACAGGCCAGACCGGGTGGCGAGCCGGATGGAGCGGCAGATCGCCGCCAAGCTCGCGGGGGCCGAGCAGAAGCTGGTCGCTGCGATCAGGCGCAGGATCGAGAAGCAGCGCGACAAACTGCTCGGGCTTGGCAGGGAGCTTGGCGCGGTATCGCCGATCGCGGTTCTGGAGCGCGGGTATTCGGTGACGCTCGATGCCAACGGGCGGGCGTTGCGGTCGATCGGGGACATGAAGCAGGGCGACACGATCGAGACGCGTCTGGCGGATGGATCGGTCAGATCGGTGGTGGGCGAGAGCGACCCGAGCCGGGCGCCCGCCAAGCCCAAACAAACGAAGAAGGCGAAGAGGTCGAGCAAGAAGCAGAAGCCGGGCGACGAGCGGGATCAGATGGATCTGTTCGGCGGCGGGCGGTAGGGTCTGGCCTGAGCTGGTTGAGGCGGGCTTCTGGGACACCAATCGGAGCGAACGATGGCTGGGAAAGAGAAGAAGGCGGGCAAGCCGGTCGAGCAGAGCTTCGAGGAGTCGATGCAGGAGCTTGAGTCGCTGATCGAGCGGATCGAATCGGGAGAGATCGGGCTCGAAGAGTCGATCAAGGCGTACGAGCGAGGTGTCGATCTGATCAAGGGCTGCCGGGGTGTTCTGGGGGCCGCGGAGCAGCGGGTCGAGGAGCTGAGCCAGAAGCTGCTGGCCGAGGGCCGGGACGAAGAGGACGGATGAGCGACGATTTCAAGATGCACATGTACGGCTTCGTCGTGACGTGGCTCCCGGTTGTGTGGGTGTTCGCGGTTGGCGCGTGCGTGGGCTCGCTGGTCAATGTGCTTGTGTACAGGTTGCCCAAGGGATTGCCGGTGATCGTGCCGAGCTCTCGGTGCCCAAAGTGCGACACGAAGCTGACGTTCAGAGAGAACATCCCGATCCTGGGCTGGCTGATGCTCAGGGGCAAGTGCCGATTCTGCAAGATGCCGATCTCGCCCGAGTACCCGATCGTCGAAACGATCGTCGCGGTGCTTTTCGCGGCGACGTACCTGCTGTGGTACGTCGCGATCCCGAATCAGACGTGGCTCGGTGTTGAGTGGGGCGCGGTGAAACCCGAGTGGGCCAAGAACGGCGTGATGGAGACGTGGCCCGCGTTCGCGGTGCTGTTGATCCTGCTCGGCTCGCTCGTTGCGATGACGATCGTTGACCTGAAGACGTACACGATCCCGCTCGTGCTGACATGGGTGCCGGTGGGGGTGGCGTTGATCCTGCACCCGGTGAACACGCTTCTGGTCGATGAGTTCGGGCTTGGCTATTCGGCGGGCACACTCGGCAACTGGATCATCGCGATCCCTGAGCCGGGCGGCTGGTGGTGGGTCGGCGCGAGCGGCGGGGCGGTCATCGGGCTGGTGATCGCGAATGTGCTTGTTTCGACGGGTGCGATCGGGCGGAGCTTTGCCGACTACGAGGAATGGGAAGCCAAGGCGATCGCGGAAGAGAAGGCCAAGCGGGCAGCCGAGGCCGGCGAGTCGGGCGAGTCTGCCGAAGCAGAGGACCCGCAGGCGGACACGCCTGAGATGTGGGTGATGTACCCGCACGCCCGGCGTGAGATGGTCCGCGAGCTCGCGTTCCTGGCACCGGCGGCGGCGCTTGGCTGGGGCGGGGGGATTCTCGCGGATCGGCTGGGCGGGGCGGCGGATGTGCCGCTGCTGCTACTTGTGCTGACGGGTGTGGCGATGGGCTACCTGATCGGCGGGGCTGTCGTTTGGGGCGTGCGGATCTTCGGGTCGTTCGTGTTCGGCAAGGAAGCGATGGGGCTGGGCGATGTGCACGTTCTGGCGGCGATCGGGGCGTGCATGGGCTGGCCCGACGCGGTTCTGACCTTCTTCGCGGCGGTTCTGGTGGGGCTGGTGATGGCTGTTGTCGGGATGGTGACTAAGGCGAAGATGGCCCGGATGATGGCGTTTGGGCCCTGCCTTGCGATCGGTGCGGTGGTGGTGCTGTTCGGCAAGCCCTGGATCGAGGCGGGGCTTGGGGCGCTGATGCACCGGGGCGGGCCGTTCAATTTGCCCTAGCCTGGGCGGGCAGAGCGTTGGTTTTGCGTGTAGGCTGTTGCATCGAAATGAACTCACCCGTGGAGTCGCGGGTGATCTAGACCGCTGAGAAGGAGCTCAGGAATGCGGAATCGCCGTGGATTGTCGTCGTTGGTTGTCAGTGGTGTGTGCCTGCTCGGGCTTGCGGGTTGTAACAGCGTGCCCCGCGAGGACTACGACGCGGCTGTCGCGGAATCGGCGCAGCTGAGATCCGACCTTGCCAGCGCACGCGAGCGTCTGGCAGCGGCGAACAGCAGGTCGCAGGGTCTCGAGCAGGATCTGCTCATGGCGCAGAGCGAGCTCGACCGGGCGATCGCCGCGGGCACGACGGGATTCGAGGGCATCAACGGCACAACGGTCAGCTCACGCGGGGCGGATGTTGTTGTCGGTGTCGCGGGCGATGTGCTGTTCGACTCGGGTAAGACGACACTCAAGAGCAGCTCGAAGTCCACGCTGGACAGGATCGCGGGTGTGCTGGATTCGCAGTACGCGGGCCGGGCGATCCGGATCGAGGGCTACACGGACTCTGACCCGATCCGCAAGAGCGAGTGGAAGACGAACGAGCGTCTGAGCGCCGAGCGCGCGATGGCGGTCGAGGCGTACCTTGTGTCCAAGGGCGTTGACAACGACCGGGTGTACTCGGCGGCCTTCGGCTCGTCCCACCCCAAGGGCAGCAAGGCCCAGAGCCGACGCGTCGAGATTGTCATCATCGAGTAGGCGGCACAGGCCTCACAGAGCGACGAGAGAGTGATCCGGCGGGCCTGTAACAGGGCCCGTCGTTCTTTTTTGACTGTGTGTGAATCTGTTTGACTTCGGTCTCGAAATCATGGCAGAACGTGCCCGCCGGCAGGAAGCCGGGGTGTTTCAGGGCACCACTGAGATATGACCACAACCAAGTACAGGCCCGATGGGGCCGAAGGAGATTGACCATGAAACGCGCGATCATTGCATCCACAGCTCTCGCACTCGCTTCCAGCGCCTCGGCTCAGTGTGAGTCGAGCAAGACCGCGAGCAGCTGCGAGTCCGGCACCTCGGGCTCGGCCATGCTTGCAAGCTACAACGCTCAGCCCGAGATGAACCTCGTCGAGACCGCGGTCAGCGCCGGCTCGTTCGAGACGCTCGTCGCGGCTGTGAAGGCGGCTGGTCTGGTCGAGGCGCTCAGCGGCGACAAGCCGATGACCGTGTTCGCGCCGACCGATGAAGCATTCGCCAAGCTGCCCGAGGGCACGCTCGAGATGCTGCTTGAGCCTGAGAACAAGGAGCTGCTCAAGTCGATCCTGCTCTACCACGTTGTGCCGGGCGATGTGAGGGCTTCGGATGTTGTCGGACTCGCAGCTGCTTCGACCGCGCTGGGTCAGCGTGTTGACATCAGTGTCAAGGGCGACACGGTCCGCATCGACGAGGCCAAGGTTCTCAAGACCGACATCCTGACCAGCAACGGCACGATCCACGTGATCGACCGGGTCATCATGCCCAGCACCAAGGACGTTGTCGAGACCGCTCTTGAGGCGGGTTCGTTCGGGACGCTCGTTGCTGCTGTGAAGGCGGCTGGTCTTGTCGAGGCGCTCCAGGCCGACGGCCCGATCACGGTGTTCGCGCCGACCGACGAGGCGTTCGAGAAGCTTCCGGCTGGCACGGTCGAGATGCTGCTCAAGCCTGAGAACAAGGACAAGCTCGTTGAGATCCTGACCTACCACGTTGTCAGCGGGCGTGTGTACTCGGACAAGGCTGTCGAGCTTGGTCAGGCCGAGACTCTGCAGGGTTCTGACGTGAAGATCTGGGTCAAGGACGGCAAGGCTTACGTGAACAAGGCCGAGATCATCACGACCGATCTTGATACCTCCAACGGTGTGATCCACGTGATCGACTCGGTCATCATGCCCAAGAACTAACCGCGATCCCAACCCCAAGCCGCTCCGGGGCGAAAGCCTCGGCCGCGGTGTTTCAGAGTCACCCACGAGGACGAATCGAGATGCTCGCATCCGTACTCACAGCCCGTTCGAAGCCACCAAGGGCGCAAAGTGTCCGCGGATCGGGTATCGTCTTGGGACGGGCCAGCAGGTCCTTGCCAGGAGATCGGCTTCGTATGAGCGGCGGTGCTCGACAAGATGGATCGGTGCTCGAACGGGTCGCGATGGGTGACCAGGCGGCGGTCGAGCAGTGCATGGACGAGTTCGGCGGGCTTGTGTGGTCGCTGGCTCGGCAGATGATGCCCGACGTGCACACCGCGGAGGACGCGGTTCAGGACATCTTCATCGATGTCTGGAAGAACGCGGCCCGCTACGACAGCTCGCTGGGTTCGGAGGCCACGTTCATCGCGACCATCGCGAGGCGGAGGCTGATCGATCGGCTCCGCAAGATGGGTCGACGGCCCTCGGGTGTGCAGCTCGATGACTCGGCTCACGGGCCGGCGGTTGCCTCGGCGATCGATGATGCGGGCAATCTGAGTGAAGAAGCGCAGGCGGCGCGTGAGGTGCTGGCCGAGCTTGGTGAGGCTCAGCAGCGGGTGCTCCAGCTGTCGCTCTTCCACGGGCAGACACACGAACGGATCGCGGATGCGACGGGGCTGCCCTTGGGCACGGTCAAGACGCACGCTCGGCGTGGGTTGATCAAGATCCGAGAGGCGTTGAGCAAGAGAAAGGGCGGGAAGCAAGACGCGAGCCGGCCGTCGTCAGAGGTGTCAGCATGAGTGACCACACACCACAGAACCCGGGTTCACCCGAATCGGCCGAGCGTCTGCTTGATCTGCTGGTCGAGCAGGCTTCGACGGGCCTTGATGACCGGGGGCAGGCCGAGCTTGATCAGCTTCTTGCCGGTCAGTCTGACTTCGCTCAAGACGCGTTTGCTGACTCGGCCTCGGCTGCTGCCCAGGTGTTCGCGGCGACGGATGCCCAGCCCATGCCGGCGCACCTTCGTGAGAGGTGCATCGGGTCGGCGCGGGCGATCATCGGTCAGCAGCACGCGGAGACACAGAGCAAGCCGGCGACACTGAAGTTTGAACAGAGCCAGCCACAGGCTCAAGCCGACGCCCCCTTTCAGGCGCAGGCTGCGCCGCGTTCGGGTGGCGGGTGGCTTGCGATGGGCTGGCTGGCGGCTGCCGCGTGTCTGACGGTCGCGGTGCTTGGGTGGATGCCTTCTTCGCGTAACGTCGAGGTTGTGCCCGCGGAGCCCTGGATCAACGTGACCTCGAACCAGCCGAGGCTCGAGTCGGACCGCGACCTGTTCATCCGCACGCACGCCGAGGTGATCGTGTGGGAGTGGTCGCAGTGGGGCGATGAGTACGCGGGCGTGACGGGCGATGTTGTCTGGGACCCGGAGACGAACAAGGGCTACATGCGGTTTGACAACCTGCCCGCCAACGACCCGAAGGTCTCTCGCTACCAGCTCTGGATCGTTGACCAGGCACGGGGCACGCCCCTGCAGGTCCCGCCTGTTGACGGCGGCATGTTCGATGTCGAGGCCTCCGAGGACGGCCAGTGGATCGTGCCGTTCACCGCTCACCTGCCCGTGGGCGAGGTGTTCGGGTTCGGTGTGACCGTCGAGGGCCCTGACGGCGTCGTGGTCTCGGACCAGACGGCCAAAGCGGTTATCGCCACGGCCCCGCCCGAGCAGGGCTAGAACCCCGGAATTTGCTCCTAGCTGATAGCCGTGCTTGGCGATTGGCTCGGTTGGTGTCTATACTCCGCCTCACCGCATTGGCGCAGGCTTTTGGCGGTGCGAGTTGGGCGATTGGCGCAGTTGGCTAGCGCGCCTCGTTGACATCGAGGAGGTCACTGGTTCAAGTCCAGTATCGCCCACTTGAGTGCACCCCTGTTCCTACTAATGCCGCTTCTGGCACAGTATGAGCAGGGGTGTTCTCTTTGGTGCTCCACATTTCTGACCCCTGCTGCACTGGATCTGCACCCGCTGCTATCAGGAAGTCCTCGTCGGTGATCTGCGTGTAGTGCTCTAGCCGTACCTGCTTGGTGTTGCCGAACCATGCGTTGATCTTTTATTTGTGGTACAGCTTCTCTGCATCGGTGATGCAGCTGCTGCGAAGGTTCTGCCACAGCTTCGGCCAGACCTTAAGACCAGCTCGCTTGATTATTGCCATGAACGGCTTTCTGAGTGCAGCTGTATTCGTCATTGGAAGATTGAAGATCAGGCCACTGGTGTCGGAGTCGTTAGCCCAAGCCTCGAGATGCGGCATCACTTCAGGGAAGAGTCTTGCACCGCCGAACTTGTGCTCGGTCTTCGTTGACCTGATGAGTAGCTTCCGGCTGGGACTATCTACGTCCTTCCACAGCATGTTTCTAACTTCACTGGAGATCCTGAGACCGGCGAAACGTGCCAAGGCTATCAAGAGCTTCCACTGACTGTCAGGGCACGCCTCAATGAGTTTGAATGCGTCATCCCGTGTAATCATGTGCATGCGTTCTGGATTTCCCCTCACAACGGCAGGAATGCCCTCAAATGGATTGTCTTCGACGTACCCTAGTTTGATCGCGATCTTGAAGAATTGGCGGCTCATGCCGATTTCGCGGCCCGCTGTTGATGGGCTCAGTGTGCGTGGTGTTCTCTTGTCCAGCATCCAGCTGCGATAGTCGAGTGCCTGCTCATGGGTGATCGTGGCTAGTGAGCAGTCGGTCCCAAAGAACTGTGTCATACGTTTTCGGGTTGTCTGGTAGGTTTTAACTGTTTCAGGTTTGAGGGTTGAGCGATCGATCAGGCTATCTATGAAATCGCCAAGAGTTGTAGTTCTTTGCTGTTCAATAAGCTCTTCGCGTACTAGCTGGTTTTGCAGGGATTCACCGAGCGATCTGATCCATTTTGCTGTTGCTCTGCTGGGTCGCATGCCGGTTGATCTGGCATCGATTAGGTCGTCAATGTGAGACGCAATTATGGAAGCTCGTTTAAGATCGCGTGCTGGAAAGGTGAACGACAAACGGCGACCAGTTGGGCCGAATGGTTGATAGCGTGCTTTACCATTCTTGAGCATCTGAGGTGCGGGCATCAGGCGGGGTATTCCATAAGTGCGTGTGCGTAGCGGATGAGTTCTGACTTGAGATACATTCGTCGCGAACCGATTCGGAAGGACTTGATTAGATTCTTCTTTGTCAGCGTTGAGAGGTACCTAACTGATATCTTGAGAAATGCCGCTGCTTCTGATCGATCGAATACTGCGTCTTGGACCGACATTGAGGCGAGTGATTCAGGCTGGTTCAACTGAGCCTCCTTCATCAGCTCTGGATGCTGTGATGTCGTCCTCAATTTTTTTGACTACAGCAACCAGCTCGTCCGCACGTTCGGGTTCGAGGCCTTTGGAAGCCCAGGTCATCAGGTTTCGATAGATTGCCCCCATGACGGGGTCAGACAGACGATTTACAGCTTTCTCATTACGGGTTAAAAATTCTTCGAGTGACCTGCGGATGATGTACCCCTGCGGAACGCCCATAGATGCGGCTTGAGATTCCAAGCGGTCATTCAGCGATTGGGGTACACGCACAGTCTTCACGATTGTATCTGCGTCAGGCATGCAATAAGAATACTAACGAATACATAATGTGTCAAGCGTAGTTTTATTGTAGTATTTACTAACATATACTGATCTAGTATTGTACTTACATGGCAATTCACTGTTTGTTTAATGTCGGTCTGTGGGATCGAGCATACTGGCGGGGTGTAGTTCTAGGTGGCTTCCCAGATAAGCAGAGTGCTCCATTTATTGGTTTCCTCTTCGATAACAATCTTATCGGCAGAAAAGTGTTTGAGGGGATTCGTAATACAACAGGTCAGGTAGACAATTCAAAATTAATATCATTGTCGATTATAGAGGGTGATATTCCAGGTAAAGAACCGGGATATTCGATTATATTTGGACATAATCCAAGTAAATTGCTGGATGTCGAACGAGCAAGTGGAGGCGATCCGAGTGAAGGGATGCTGATGCTCGCTAAGATTCACAGGATGAACCCAGAGCCACATTCTCCAAACCTTCCACGCTTCAAAAATGACTACAAACAGCATCAATCAGCAAACATTTTTCCATGTAGCTTTATTGGTGGTCGATTGATATTGCATCAGGATCTTGCGATTGAGATTTTCAATATTGACTTTGTGGCGGTAGATGCGATTGAACCAGGTGACTATGAATACATGGCTGTATCCCCTACTTAAGTTGTGTATGTCAATTTGCCCCCCGTAATACTATGGGGGGCCTGACACCGGCCCGCGTGCTGACGCACGCGTCCCGGCGTGGTGTGCGTTGTAAATCTTGTGGTGGTCGAGCCAACTTGGCAATTCCCAGACTCTGCCAGGTCGATTGGTGTGGATGACGAAGTAGCGTGTTCTAGCTGAGATACCTTTTGATCTGTGATCCGAGATGCGGATAAACGCTGGTTTATGGCCGCACGAGATGGCTTTGATGTATCTAGATGTGCCAACGCTGGTTTCGTGGTGTGTAACGCCAGCTGGCAGGAATCCATGGTCAAGCAAGATGCGATAGCACAGATGTTCGATCTGTTGGGCCTGTTTGGTGACTCTTGAAATGCCCCGCTCAGACGCTCCTACAGGGTCAGGGGCCGGCCCCAGCCCCCTCAGTCGCAACGTCGCCGCGTCAGGGTGACGCGACGTCGCGACTGCGGGGTCAGGGGCCTTTCGTTCCAGTAGCGTGATCACGATGCACCGCCTACGCCAGGTTGGTCGAGGCTCGTGATGTGGAACTGTTGAACGATCGACTCTCTGGTTTTGCAGATTTCAAGGACCTTTGCAGCTTGATATAGCACTTTGAGACGCAGATCCGTCGATGTATCGCTGCTATTGGTATCTAGCAGATCCGCGGCATACGCCATGGCTTTCGTAGCGAGCTCTTCAACCTTCATGATCTTGCCCTTTCTGGTCGTCAACAGAACGGCGTAGCTTCGCAATGGCGGCGTGGAGGCTCGCGAGTGCGGTTGGGAAGACGAATTCGTCGTTCTGGATGTTTGATGTGATGAGTTGGATGTAGAGTGCACGCGATTCTGCACTCATTTGATATCCGAGATCGTCTAAAGATTTGCCAATAAGACGCTTAAGTTCGTCGGTTGCAGGCCAGTATCGCCCACTTTGACAGAAGGCACAGGCTGCACTTCGGTGCGGCTTTGTGCGTTTTGGGATGTTGGGGCGAAGTGGATCGAGAACCAGTATGGCAAACCAAATCTTGATACGCTGTATCCATGCACGGATTTCAAACTACTGGGCTACGAGTTGTGCGTTTCGTTATTGTTTTAGTTAGCACGATGTCAGTAGCGCCGATGCACGCTCAGGTTCTGAATGAAACCCAGAAGTTCAAGGTTGATGAGAGTGTAAAATTAGAGTTCTTTGGCTCTGATGTGGATATTGATGGCGAGTTGATCGCTGTTGGCAGATTAACTGATAAAGGTATCAGCGGATCTGGGGCGGTCTATTTGTACAACTCAGATACATACGAACTGGTTCGTAAGATTAGCTTGTTTGAGATGGGATGGGGTTGGTATTTCGGATTCAGGCTTGATCTATGTGGCGACCGGATTGCCATAAGTGCTATAGCCGGTGCGGTAGGCAATCGCCGACCGGGTACTGCTTACATTTTTAACGCAGTAACCGGTGAGTTGTTGTATAGCTTTGCATATCCGTACACACATAATTGGGTTGACTATGGAACTGCGGTAGCCATGTCTGAGCGGTATTTGGCTGTGTCTGCGGTCACTCATGTGAACGGCTACAACTCGGGTTCGGTCTTTGTGTACGACCTGGATGGCGCAGATCCGACGAGTCATGTTTATGAGCTTCAGCCTGATGTGCTCGAGCGAGACGACTATTTCGGAAATGCTATGGCAATCGAGGGAGACTATTTAGTAGTCGGTTGTTCTAGATTTGGAAATCATAGTGGTGAGAGGGATCGCGGTGCAGTGTTTGTATACAGCTTGAGCACGGGCGAAGAGATTTATCGATTGATTCCGGAGCACTTGGGTGAGTACGCATACTTCGGTGCAGATGTGGCGGTTAATGGCGGTGTGTTGGCCGTCGGTGCCGACTATAATCAAGATCATACTGACAACTTTGGGGCTGTGTACATTTACGAACTTGCGGATGGAATGCTAGATGACATAATTTACCCGCGAGTTCCCGGCGAGGTAGGTTTCTTTGGTTTCTCTGTAGACATATCTGATGAATATATAGTAGTCGGGTTACCTCAAGATGATGTCAATGGCAGGTACTCCGGCTCTGCCGAACTCTTCGACGCGAACACACATGCTTTCATAGCAAGGCTTATACCGAGCGACGGCATGGAAGACGCCAAGATGGGGAACCAAATCGCGTTGAGTCAAGGTAAGGTAGTTGTCGCCGCAGAGCATGATAGTGAACTGGGCTTCCGGTCTGGAGCTGCCTACGTGTTTAACGGGGTAGACAGCGTGTGTACTGCCGACATCAATCACGACGGCGTGCTCACCCCGACCGATTTCACAGCTTGGATCGGTGCCTTCAATTCAAGTACAGCCGAATGCGATCAGAATGGCGACGGCGTCTGCATTCCAACCGACTTTACAGCGTGGATCTCAAACTACAACGCAGGATGCCCTTAACCCCAAATTGGTGGGTGTGAATCACTATTCTGCCTTGTTATTGCCTTCGTTTGCCTCATCCTCAGTATTCGCTTCCCAAACGTTGTTCTCGCGCGTCAGCTCCGGGTACATCCCATCAGGGTCCAGCTCGACGCGAACGATCGAGCGTTCCTCGGTCGCCACCGGCACCCGCCACGTGTTCGCAGCGCCCCAGATCTCGACCGGCAGGTCCATCCGCTCCGTGCTCCCGTCGTCGAACGTGACATCCATCATCACCGGCATGACCATGTCGCTCAGGTTCACAAGCGTGATGCCCGAGCGCGAGTCGTCGATCTCCGACACGTCCGCAACGCCCTGGTCGAGCGTCGCCGACGAGAGCAGCCAGCCCCGCCAGAACCACGACAGGTCCGTGCCCGACGCGTCCTCCATCGAGCGGAAGAAGTCCGCCGGCTGCGGGTGCTTCCACGCCCAGCGGTGCGTGTACGTCTTCCACGCGGCATCAAACCGCTCAGGCCCGAGCACGACCTCACGCAACAGGTACAACGCCCACGCGGGCTTGGAGTAGTTCAGCGTCCCGACCCAGCGGGGCCAGTGCCGGTCGGCGGGGGTGTTGGACGACTGCGGGTTGTCGCCGTTCATCACGGGCGTCAGCCGCTGCGCCCCGCCCCGGCGGAACCGCATCTCACCGTAAAAATCAGCGTTCGAGTACATATTGATAAACGAGTTGAACCCCTCGTCCATCCACATGTACCGGCGCTCGTCCGTGTTGACGAGCATCGGGTACCAGTTGTGCCCGACCTCGTGATCCGTGACGCCGAACAGCCCCTGGTCGTTGGTCTTGGCGCCGCAGAAGATGATGCCCGGGTACTCCATCCCGCCCTCGGCGCCGTTGATGTTCGACATCTCGTTGTAGGGGTAGGGGTACAGCCAGTCGGAGTAGAACTCGATCGAGTGCTTGATGTACTGCGTGGACCCGCCCGGCCTGTCCGGGAACTCGCGGTCCCAGTACCACGCCTCGGCCTCCTTCGGGTAGAGCGACTGGCAGAGCACCGCGCGCTCCTCACCATCGAGATCGGTAATCGTCGCCGTGCACGCGTCCCAGATGAACGCATCGCTCGTGGCGAACGCGAACGTGCGGATGTTGTCCGCCGAGAAGCTCCACGTCAAAGAGCCCTCGCCCTCCGGGTGGAACGACTGCGTCCCGACCTCCTCGGGCCGAACGATCAGGACCGTGTCCTCGGACTGCCTGGCGATGTCGAGCCGACCGATCACTTCCTCCGAGAGCACATCCCCCGGGTTCGTCAGCTCGCCCGTCGCCTCGACGATGAACCCGCGTGGCACCGTGATGCTCACCTCGTAGTCGCCGAAGTCCGTGTAGAACTCGCCGTTGCCGATGTAGGGCAGCGTGTTCCAGCCGTGCACATCGTCGTACTTCGTCACATGCGGGAACCACTGCGCGTACTCAAAGATCGTCCCCTGCTCGACCTCCTCCGCGCCCATCCGCCTCAAATGCGGCGGCATGTTGAACCCGAAGTCCAGCTCAAACTCGAACGACTCGCCCGGCATGATCGGCGCATCGAGATCCACACGAGCAAGCGTGTCGTACACGCTCATCTCGAGCTCTTCGCCTTCCGAGGTCACACCGCCCAGCGTGTACCCGCCATCGAACGCGCCAAGGTCCGTCGACATCACCGAGCCCGGCGTCCGGCTCATCGTGCCGAGCGAATCCGGGCGGAACAGGTTCTGCTCGAGCTGGAGCCAGATGAAATCGAGCTCGTGCGGCGAGTTGTTGTGGTACGTCACCGTCATCGACGCCTCAAGCCTGCGGGCCTCCGGGTCGATCGTCGCGTCGATGTCGTAGTCGCAACGCTGCTGCCACCAGTCGGGACCGGGCGCACCAGAGCCGAGCCGCATCTCGGTGCCGGTCGGCAGGTCGAGTTGCGCAAAGATGTCCTCGGTCGAGTCGCCGGTCGCTCGGCGTGTCGATTCATCAACCGCACCAAACTCCGGCCCACGCCGACGCCGCTGCTGCGTGTTCTCCTGCGAACGCTGCCTCTGCTGGGCCTGCTCGCGTGCCCTCGCTGCACGAGCGCGTGACTCGGCAAGCTCCTGCTGGAGAGCCGCGATCTGCTCGGCATTTATCTGTGATAAGTCCTGCGTCTGATCCTGAGCCTGGCTCGGCGACTCGTTCGACGAGTCGCTCGTGTTGGTCGAAGCGCAGCCGGCAGCTGCGATCAGAAGGGCGGCGATAGATACTCTGTACATGGTGTGGGACTCCCTGAACGAACAAACGGACAGGGGCAGTCTATATCGAAAGCGCAAAGCCGTGCACCGACTCATTCCCCCGAGTACGTGCACCCGGAGTTGGCGCCCTCGCGCACCGTGATCCGCGTCAGGCCCGGCAGCCTCGGCTTGAGCCGGCCCCAGATCCACAGCGTGATGTTCTCGCACGTCGGCGAGCCCATGTCCGCGATCTCGTTCAGGTTCTTGTGGTCCAGATGGTCGAGACACTCGGCCCACACCAGCTTCTTCAGGTCGGCAAAGTCCAGGATCCACCCGATCTTCGGATCAAGCCCGCCCGTTAGGTAGACCGTCAGCTTGTAGGTGTGCCCGTGCATGTGCTTGCACTTGTGCCCATCGGGCAGGCCCTCGATCGCGTGGGCGGCGTCGAACGTGAAGTCGCGGAAAATCTCCATGCCGGAGCGTAGTTCGCATCCAACGAAAAAGCCCCCCGCCGGATGACGAGGGGCCTTTGGTTTGTGAGTCGGTTCCGCCCAGCGGCTTACTTGCCCTGAAGCGTGACCTCGAGCGTGATCTCTTCGCCGTCACGCTTGACACCGACGTTGACCACATCGCCCGGTTCGTGCTCGGCGAGCTTGCCCATCCAATCCTCGATGTCGAGGATCTTCTGGCCGTCCCAGCGGACGAGCACATCGCCCTCCTGAACACCCGCGAGGCCGGCCGAGGTGCCCTCGGTGACGCCGCCGATGGTGATGCCGACGTCGCCCGCGTTGTAGTCGGGCATCACGCCGAAGCGAACCTTGATGTTGCCCATGCCCGTGTTGGCGCTCTGCCTGGGCTGAGGCTTGACGAACTCCGGGCGTTCTTCGAGCGTGCCCAGCTTCACGATGATGTCGTGGTACATGTGGCTGACGCGGACGGTGTCCGGGTTGTTCAGCTTCCACGCCGTGTCGCCCGGTGTGTGGTAGTCGGTGTGGAAGTCGGCGATGATCGAGAACAGCACCGGGATGTTCTTGGTGTAGAACGAGGTGTGGTCCGAGGCGCCGCTCATGTTCGCGGGCGTGACGATCTCAAGACCCGAGTTGTCGAGGATCGGCTGGAGCGTCTCCTTGAGCCCGGAGCCGGTCTCCATGCCCGACACGATCAGCCTGTCGTTGAGGACCCGGCCGATCATGTCGAAGTTGATCATGACCGCGTGGTCCTCGATCGGGATGATCGGGTTGTTCGAGTAGTACCGCGAGCCGTTCAGGCCCGACTCTTCCGCATCAAAGAGCATGAACAGCACCGAGCGAGCGTCGGCGTCATCGGGAAGCTCCGCGTAGCTCCGGCCGACAAGGTCGGCAAGCAGCAGGATCGCAGCCGAGCCAGAAGCGTTGTCGTCCGCACCCGGGTGCAGCGTGCCCGAACCCGAGCGCGAACCGAAGTAGCCCATGCCGATATGGTCAAGGTGTGCGCCAACAACGATCCACTCGTCGGCGAGGTCGCCCTTGCCACGGAGGATGCCGCCGACGTTCTCCGCGTTGAGCACCTCGCGCTCAAGCTCGGCCTTGACAGCCATGGTCGTGCCGAGATCGATGATCCCGCCGCCCTCGTTCGCCGCGGCCCACAGGCTCTCGGCGTCGTGCCCCTCGACCGAGTCAAGGAACATCTTGCCAGCCTCAGCCGAGACCATCATGACCGGCTTGTCGCCGCCGCGACCCGAGCCCCGGAATCCGTCGAGACGGTCGATCCGGTCATCGTTTGCAAACGGTGTGTTGATCACAAGTGCGGCCTCTGCGCCACGCTCGAATGCGCTTCGCAGCTTGCCCGCGAACGAGGCGCTGTCGGACCAGCCGTCGCCCTCGCTCCACGTGCTGTTGCCCTCGGCGTCCATCGGCTCGAAGCGGTACATGACCGCGATCTTGCCGGTCAGGTCGTCGCCCTCGCCGTAAGAGCTGAACCCGTCCGGCCCGTCGCCGATCGAGTAGCCAACGAAGACCGCGTCGCCCGTGAAATCACCCGAGCCGCCAAGACCCGTGACGGTGTAGTCGCGCTCGGCCTCGAAGTTGAAGTCGGTGTTCCCGGTGTCCGCGCGCAGGGCCGAGGACTTCACCTCGAGCGTGCCGCCCAGCGGGAAAGCCTGGCGGAACGAGGAAAACTCGTTGGTGCGGACCGTGCCGTTGGCGAGCGTTTCCTCGGTCGCAAACGCGGGCTCAAGACCCGCCTGGACAAGGAAGTGCTCGGAATAGTCGCGAGCGATCTCCATGCCCTTCGATCCGGGGACCCGGCCTTCCATGAAGTCGTTGGCCAGGTACGTCACGTGCGCGGTGTACACCCGAAGGTCGCGCTCGAAATCCTTCACCCCGGTGTCGGCAGACTGGGCGGTCGCGGTGCCGCTGACGGCGAGCAGTGCCAATCCGGCAAGGCCTCTTCTCAATGACTTCACGGTGATTCTCCTGATAGTGTGCTGACCCCGCGCAAGATGCGGCGCGAGGTGGTCCCGGCTGTATACCGGCTCAAGTTACCTAGGATGCTAGCATCTCACACCCTTCTCGGGGTTCAATCGCCGATCGGAGCACACGTGCGAACCGGATTCCTCCTGGTTGTCTTTGGAGCCTTGGCCGCCCTTATTGCGGGGGCTAGCTACGCAGATCCACAGGACGGGCCCCACACCGAGGTGCGGATCTCGATCACCGACACCGACGTCAGGTTCAACATCACCATGAACCTCAACTACGTCGATGAGATCGCCCCAACCACCCGAGAGTTCCCCGACGTCGTTGACCCGACCGAAGAGGGCCTCATCCGGGCCGAGCTCGAGAAGTTCTTCCTCGACGAGAACCGCGTCACCATCGACGGCGTCGAGGTCCGGGGCATCATCGAGTCCTTCGAGTTCATCCGCCTCGACCGCGAGAACCTCAAGCTCTTCCCAAAGACCGGCCTGAAAGCACTCACTCGGTTCAGCTTCATCATCAGCTACCCGTTCAAGACCCCGCCCGAAGAGGTCACCATGGAATGGACCGGCTACCCCGAGGACACCTTCTCGACCGAGCCGCTCGGCCCCGACGGCAAACTCCCAAAGCTCATCGTCCAGGCGCTGCTCAAGGCCGAGGGCATCGTCACACAGATCATCTTCAGCGAGTCCGACCCCGTCGTCGAGTGGCACGCCTCTCACGCGACGATCGATGACCGTCTCGAGAAAGTCCCGACACCCGCATCCTTCGAGACGCCGACACTCCCGCTCATCAGCACAGCCATCGTCGGCTCGTGGGTCCTGATCTGCGCCGTGCTCTACCGCAAGGTGGGCAAGACCGTTGTCGCAGCTTCCGCGGTTGTGTCCTTCGCGTCCGCCGCGGCGATGCTGCCCTTTGCGAACATCCCGATAGGCGAGCCAAAGGTTGACAACGAGGCGCTGCTTGCGGTCTTCCGTCCGCTGCACACCAACGTCTACCGCGCGTTCGACTACTCCGCCGAGAGCGACATCTACGACGCTCTGAGTAGAAGCGTCTCGGGCGACATGCTCGAAGAGCTCTACACCTCTATCCACCGAGGCCTCATCCAAGCCGAGCAGGGCGGCTCAGTCGGCAGGATCACCAAGGTCAACCTCGATGAAGCCAAAGTCACCGGCGTCGATCCCGAAACAAACAGCTTCACCGTCGAGGCCTACTGGGTCGTCGAGGGCACCGTCTACCACTGGGGCCACTCGCACCCGAAGCAGACCATCTACCACGCCAACTACACGATCACCGACGACGAGGGCAAGTGGCGCATCACCGACAGCCAGGTCCTCTCCTCCGAGCACCTGAACCCGAACCCGCTCATCCTGCCCGAGGGAACCGGTCTTTGAATGCCCCGGCCCATCACAACCACGTCCGAGACAACCAAGCCGCGATCGAGCTGACGGGTATCCGTTTCACGCACGCGTCATCAGACGATGAGCCCTCGCCCTTCACGCTCGCCGTGGACCATCTGAGCGTGAGCGCAGGCGAGGTCGCCGCGTGCATCGGCCCGAGCGGTTCGGGTAAGTCCACGATGCTCGACCTGATCGCGGGCATCCACGCACCGACCGCCGGCTCGCTCGTCGTCGCGGGCCACGCGATGCACGCGCTCAACGCCGACGCCCGCCGAACCGTCCGCTTGCAAGAGATCGGCCTCGTCTTTCAGAACCTGGCGCTCGTCGAGTACCTCACCGCGCTGGAGAACATCCTGCTGCCGGGGTTCATCGACACCGCCGACCGCGCACCGAAGAAGGCCCGCGCCGAGCAGCTCGCCCAATCGCTCGACATCGCGCACCTGCTCAAGCGCCGGCCAAGGCGGCTCTCGCAGGGCGAACGCCAGCGAGTCGCGATCTGCAGGGCCTTGGTGACCTCGCCCAAGGTGCTGCTCTGCGATGAGCCGACCGGCAACCTCGACCCCGATAGAAGCTCCCGCACGATCGACCTGCTGCTCGAAGCCGGCGCCGCGAGCGGTGCGGCTGTCGTCATGGCGACGCACGATCACACGTTGCTCGAACGCTTTGACAAGGTCATCGACATGGCAGACGTCTGCGGGGTGAAGCCATGACCGCTCTGCTCGGCGCGTTCCGCCTCGGCCTGCTCTACGCGCTCCGCCACCGGGCGCAGACGCTCGTGGTCGCGGTCTGCATCGCCGCCACCGTCGGGCTCCCGGTCGCCGCGGAGCTGGTGCTGGGTCACTACGAACGCCAGCTCGGCAAGCGCGCCGACTCGATCCCGCTCGTCGCCGGTTCCAAAGGCAGCCGGTTTGATCTCGCGTTCTCGGCGCTCTACTTCAAGGAGCAGCCCATCGAGCCGGTCACCATGCGCCTCTACAACGAGATCGCAGAAGACCCGAACGTGACAGCGGTCCCCTTTCATCTGCGTTTCACAGCCAAGAATGAGAACGTCCCGATCGTTGCCGTCGGCGCGGACTACTTCGCGCTCCGGGGCCTTGCGCCCGAGTCGGGCACGCTGCCGCTCATGCTGGGCGATGCGGTCCTAGGTGCCAAGGCCGCGGCCGAGTTCGGCCTGAAACCGGGCGACAGCCTGTTCAGCGACCAGCGCGAGCTGTACGACTTGTCGGTCCCGCCGCCGCTGAAGATGCGGGTGGTGGGGGTGCTCGCGCCGACCGCGTCCGCCGACGACCACGCCGTGTTCACGGGCATCGAGACCGCGTGGGTGCTCGAAGGCGAATACCACGGCCACGCCGACTCCGAGACCATCGACGATTCGCTCGTCATGGCGCGGACCGCGGACCACGTCGCCGTCAGCCCATCGATGGCGGAGTACAACGAGATCACCGACGACAACATCGCCACCTTCCACGCCCACGGCGACCCATCGGCGCTCCCGATCACGGGCGTGCTGATCTTCCCAGACGACACGAAGGCGCACACGCTCGTCAAGGCCCGCATCAACAACAAAGGCGAGTACCAAGCCGTCGACCCGGGCGAGCTCGTCGGCGAGTTGTTCGAGGTGATCTTCCGTGTCAAGGTCGTGTTCGACTGGCTGATCGCGATGATGGCCGCCGTCACCGTGCTGCTCATCACGCTCGTCTCGCTGCTTGCGACAAGGCTCCGAGCCGACGAGCTCGCGACGCTGTCACGCATCGGCGCATCGCGTGCGTACCTCGTCACGCTGGTCTCGGTCCAGCTTGTGATCTCGATCTCGCTCGGTGTTATCATCGGTCTCGTCGCGGCGTTCGCGGCGTTGACGCTGCTCAAAGACCTCATCTACACGATGTAAGGATGAATCCATGAAAGCTCTCCTCGCGTCCGCCGTTCTTGTGTGTTCCGCGGGTCTTGCGACCGTCGGCTGTTCGAGCGACGATCAGCCCGAAACCCAGACCGCCCAGCAGCAAGAGAACGCTGTTCTGACCACGTTCTACCCGATGACTTACTTCGCGAGGCGCATCGCGGGGGATCTTGTCCCGGTCGAGTGCCTTGTTCCAGAGGGCGAGGACCCGATCTTCTGGCGTCCTACTCGTGAAGAGCTACAGCGGTACTCCAACGCCAAGCTCGTCGCGATCAACGGCGCCGGCTTCGAGAAATGGGTCAAGCAGGCAAGCCTGCCCGCCAGCCGGGTCGTCAACACCGCAGCCGGGCTCGAGTCCGAATTCATCACCTACAAGACCGCCGTCACCCACAGCCACGGCCCGGGCGGCGAGCACTCGCACAGCGGGCTCGACGGGCACACGTGGCTCGGCAGCGACATGGTGTTGGTGCAGATCGCGAACCTCGCCGAGGCCATGAGCAGCCAGTGGCCCGAACACGAAGAAGCGTTCAACACCAACCTCGCCTCGCTCACCGAGGATCTGACAAGCCTGCACCTACGCTTCCAGGGTGAGATCGATCTCGAAGGCGTCAAGCTGCTCGCCTCGCACCCCGCGTACAACTACCTCGCGCGCTCGTGCGGCTGGGAGATCACCAACCTCGACCTCGATCCTGATGAGGGCCTCACCGCCGAGGTCATCGCCAAGATCAACGAAGCCATCGGCGACCACGAGGGCAAGGTCGTGCTGCTCTGGGAATCAGAGCCCGCGATCGACAGCGAGATCATCTACCCCTTCGCAAACGTGACGTTCAGCCCCGCTGAGCTCCCGGTGACGGGCACCGCCGTCGCGTCGCCCGACTACATCGGGATCATGAACGCGAACATCGACCGCTTGGTCGGGGCGATTGTGGACTGATCTACCGGCGACGACGCAGGGCGCACAGTCCTACAGCCGGCACGATCGCGGCCGCTCCGGGCGTGGGCACGGGCCTGATGTCCATGCCGTCGAAGCCGTAGCGTGTCGCGATTCCGCTCGGATCGACCGACGGGTTGCCGCCGAAGTCGAAGGTGATCGATGTGCTCATGGCGGTGAAGACGATCGACTGCGCATCCCACACGTTCATGCCGTCCGAGTCGACCGGGTCGCTAAGGATCGAGGTGTTGAACGCCGCGATGTCGGCGCCCGAGATCGCCACGTCGAGCGAGTGGTTGTTGCCAGACCAGCCGGCGGAGGTGACCTGTGTCAAGGTCGCGTGGAAATCGAGCTGGTAGACCTGCCCGATCGAGAAGCCGTTGAGCGAGAGCCTGACACTCTCGTTCGAGGCGCCCGAGGGCGAAGAGAGATCGAACGCGTTCATCCAGATCGCCGCGTCGTTCGCTGCGCCCGAGAGGCTGGTGGTGGGGATGAAGAACAGATTATTGCCGAGGTCGGGCGATGCGGTGAGCGAGGTCCAGCCCGGCAGGAAATTGCCCGTGACGCTGGTGATGTTCGTCGTGCCGAAGTCTTTCCACGTTGGGGACGAAAAGGGCACCGTGGCCTGCGAGTAGGCGGCGCCGCAGCAAGCGAGTCCGAGTGCGAATGTAGCGATAGATTTCTTGTTCATCTCTGTCTCCTGTGCGCCGAGCAACATCGTCGGCTCATGAGACATCCGCAGATTGCCATCTGCTCACGACACGAAAGAGCCTCGGAAGAACGAATAACTCCCGAGGCTCTTGGTTGTGTCTGTCAGACTGTGGCCGTTGATCAGTCCTTCGACGCCATCATCCGCATCATGTCAACGCAGCGGTTGGCGTAGCCGGCCTCGTTGTCGTACCACGAGACGACCTTGAAGAAGCGGTCGTTGAGCTCGATGCCAGCCTTGGCGTCGTAGATCGAGCTGCGCGGGTCGCTGATGAAGTCGGAGCTGACGACCTCTTCCTCGGTGTACCCAAGAACGCCCGACATGGTGCTCTCGCTCGCTGCCTTCATCGCGGCGTTGATGTCCGCGAGGCTCGTTGCCTTCGAGGTGCGGAACGTCAGATCCACGCACGAAACGTCGGCGGTGGGGACGCGGAACGACATGCCGGTCAGCTTGCCCTTAAGAGCCGGGATGCAAAGGCCGACCGCTTTGGCGGCGCCTGTGCTGGCGGGGATGATGTTCTGGTAGGCGTTACGCCCGCCGCGCCAGTCCTTCTTGGATGGGCCGTCCTGCGTGGGCTGTGTTGCGGTGGCCGCGTGGATGGTGGTCATGAGACCTTCTTCGAGACCAAAGGTGTCGTTGATGACTTTGGCGATCGGCGCGAGGCAGTTGGTTGTGCAGCTCGCGTTGCTGATGATGAGGTCGCTGGCCGCGTCGTACTCCTCGTGGTTCACCTTGTACGCCATGGTCTTGACTTGGTCGGGCGTCTTGGTGGGGGCGCTGATGATGACCCGTTTGCAGCCGTTGTTCTCGATGTGCTTGTGCGCACCGTCGTAGTCGGTGAAGATGCCCGTGGATTCGAGGACGTAGTCAACCCCAAAGTCTCCCCAGGGAAGCTCAGCCGGGTCGCGGACCGCCATTGTCTTGGTGGTTACGCCGTTGACGGTGAAGGAGTCCTCGGTCGCGGTGATGTCGGCAGGGGAGTTGTTGACCATGAACCTGCCGTGCATGGTGTCGTACTTGAGCAGGTACGCAAGGTTGTCGGCCGGGACGAGGTCGTTGACCGCGACGAGTTCGATGTTGGGGTCGTTTGCAGCGATCCGTGCGACAAGGCGACCGATGCGTCCAAAGCCGTTGATTCCGATGCGGAGGGCCATAGTTCTGCTTCCTTCTTTCTCGTGTCGTGCCGGCGGTTGTTTGCCGGTGGTTGCTCTGCTCGCCCGTCACTCCTTGATGGGCGGTTGTTCTCCAAAATGCCGACGCGTGTGCTAGCTGCTCGCCGAGGCGTTCAGCCGGCTGTGCTGCGTCTGCCCGCCGACCATGGTCAGCACGGTCCGGGCGTTAAATTCTGTCCCGAGGAACGGCGTGTTCCTGCTGAGTCCCTCGAGGTCCGATTCCGTCACCGTCCAGCTGTGCGCCGGGTCGATGAGTGTGATGTCCGCCAGGCCGCCCTCGCGGAGCTCGCCCAGCCCGTCGTCGCCCCTGTGCGAGCGGTCGAGGTTGCACAGCTTCGCGGGGTTGATGGTCATGAGTTCAACCAGCTTGAGCCAGTCGATATGCCCGGTGTCGATCAAAGCCTTGGCGTAGCCAGCAAGCGCCGTCTCGAGGCCGATGATCCCGAATGGCGCATCGCTGAACGGGAGCGCCTTCTCATCCGGCGTGTGCGGCGCGTGATCCGTCGCGAGGATCGTAATGATGCCGTCGGCGACGCCCTTGCGGATCGCTTCCAGATCGCTCTGCTCACGCAGCGGCGGGTTCATCTTGGCGCTCGTGTCGTAGCCGAGGCACGCCTCGTCGGTCAGGAGCAGGTGGTGGGGGGAAGCCTCAGCTGTCACCGGCAAGCCGTTGGCTCGGGCGATGCGGATGATCTCGATCGACCCCGCGCACGACAGGTGCTGAACGTGGTATCGGCAGGGCGCCACACTCAGGAGGCGGATGTCACGTTCGATGATGATCTCTTCCGCGATCCTCGGCCAGCCGGTCAGCCCGAGCTTCGTCGAGATCCCGCCGGCGTGCATGGACGCCCCGCGTGTGAGCGTTGGTTCCTGGCAGTGCTGCATAAACACCAGACCAGCAGCACCGGTCGCTGTGAACACAGATTTCATTACGCCTGCCGAGGCGATCACGTCGCCGTCGTCTGAGATCCCGACCGCGCCCGCCTTGGCGAGGAGCTGAATCTCCGTCATCCGCTCACCCTGCCTGCCGACGGTGCCCGCGGCGACCGGGAAGACCCGGCACATCGCGGTCCGGGCCTGGTCGTAGATGAACCGGACGATCTCGGGCGTATCGAGAGTGGGGGCCGTGTTCGGCATGCAGCAAACGGTCGTAAACCCGCCTGCGACCGCGGCCTGCGAGCCGGTCTGGATCGTCTCTTTGTGCTCCTGACCGGGCTCACGAAGGTGGACATGGGGGTCAATCAGGCCCGGCGCCACGATCAGGCCCGAGGCGTCGATCACCTCGGCCTCGCTCGCGGGCAAGTCCTTCCCGATCCGGGCGATCCGCTGGCCCTCGACAAGCACATCCATGACGGCGTCGGTTCCCGAAGCGGGGTCGAGGACCCGTCCACCCTTGAAAAGCGTCGTCGTCATGGCCAAGGGTAGCGCCGCGGCGGCAGGCCGGATGGTTTCAGGGGCATTTGGTGCGTACCATCGTGTCACGCAAGCCGGGGCGTGGCGCAGCTTGGTAGCGCGTTTGACTGGGGGTCAAAAGGTCGCAGGTTCAAATCCTGTCGCCCCGATTTAGGATCGAGTCTCTTCTGCTGGTTTTCAGCAGTCGAGCTATCGTGTTCGTAGATCATCGAGCATGGTTTCAAACGCGGTTCCGTATTGCTCTAGCGCTGCCTGCCCAGTGAATCCGTGTCCTTCGTCTTCAAACCTGAGATACATCACGTTGGGGTTGGTGAGTCGCACTGTTTCAACCAGTCTGTCGACCAATTCAACCGCGCAACGGTCGTCGTCTACCCCATGGGCAATCAGCAGGGGCATGGTAAGTTCAGCTGCCCGTTGCTGAGGCGAGATTCGCGTGAGTTCTGCCTGAACGGTTGGGTCCCGCTCGTCACCGTATTCTTCACGTGTGTAGCCGCGCATGTTTTCAGGTCGGCTCTCTGCCAGTGCCATAAGATCAACAATGGCGTAGGAAGCAGCAACCGAATGCGTGCGGTCGGGGTATTCCGCAGCCGCGGCCAGTGCGAGGTAGCCGCCGTACGAAGGCCCGACCAGCATCACGCGTGATTCGTCGAATCGTGGGTCCTGTGCAATCCAATCCAACGTGGCGCCGACGTCGCGCACCGCATTTATGCGCAGCACACCGTCGTCAAGCGATGTGAATTCAAGTCCATAGCCCGTTGAGCCGCGAACATTGGGTGCGACGACTGCGAAACCTTCTGATGCCCATTCGTGGAACGCGCCGTTGTAGATCGGACGAATCTGCGCCGCCGGTCCACCGTGCAGATACAGCACCACCGGTTGCTGCTCAGTAGCTTCTTGTGACCATACAACAGCATCAAGCATCCTGGGTTTGCCATCAACGCTATCAAATGTCGCGTACCGTTCAATAGTGGGGCCAAGATTCTGGTTTCCATTGTATTCACCAAGCGTGAACCATCGCTGGGGCTCGCCATCGACATGAAGTGCCCAGACTTCACCCGGACTACGGGACGTTTGCATCACAAGTCCCAGTCTGTCCGACCGAGAATTGAATACGAGCGAATCGATGACGCCTATCGGCAAACCTTCCACGTGCGATGCCGTGTGTGTATTGACATCAAGCAGTACGAGTTCGCTAGCCCCTCCGTGGTTAATCGATAAGGCAGCGGTTTGCCGGTCCGGTGATAGAGTCCAATCTTCGATATCGCCGTTCATTTCAAGCGGAACTTGCGTCTGAGACTTTGTTCGAGTGTCGATGTGAAAGAAGCCCGAGCGCCCGCTTTCAGTACTCATTACGACCCAGATTCTCTGCCCGTCGTTGTCAAGCCTGGGGTTGTCGAAAGTCTCGGCCAACTCTGGATCGTCGAGACGCAGGGGAGTCGAGTCGTTTTCGATATCCAGCATCCACAGTTCGTGATCGGTTGACGATATATATCTCACTAACAGGAGTGTGCGGCTGTCGGGCGACCAGTCCGCTGGCGTCATGGCGCTGGGGGCCTCCCAAATCACGCGACGCGTATCGTGATCGGTAGGGCTAGCAATAACGATGTCGACGGTTTCACGCTCGGGATCACGATAGTTGTAAGCAATCCAATCAGCATCTGGTGACCAGCGGTCCATACTGGATTGATTCGCTGTCTCGCCAACTTCGGTCCACTCACCAGTTTGCATATTCACCCGAACACTCTGGAAACGTCGTTCCTCGGTTCGGCGAACGGCCGTGTATGCGATATTCGGATCATGTTGACTTAGCTGCCACCCGGATACAAATGAGTCAAAGTGAGTCACTCGTGTTGGCTCGGCACCCGAGTCATCCAAGCGGTACACCTGGCCTTGTCCTTCGCCGGCCCACCAGCGCACGAATAACTCGTTGGAGTCGGACCACCCATAGGCCCGGAGGGCTCCGGAGCGGACTGCGGTGCTGGCGCCTTCTTGGGCGGCACACCCACAAGCGGTGCTCATGACTAGTAAGAGGGCGTTTTTAGCTAGTGATATATGTCGCATGGATACTGGTAGCACGGCCATCGAAAGCGGGTTGCAGGTTTAGTTTGAACAATTGCGACTGATTTCGACGTGGACTCTCTTGCTCGGATTCATGATCAGGAATACGATTAGGGGTCCTTGTTTTACGATCTAGTAGAACGCGGGCGCATAGCTCAGTTGGCTAGAGCGCTGCCGTCACATGGCAGAGGTCACAGGTTCAAGTCCTGTTGCGCCCATTTCAAACACAAGTCACTTCAGGCAAAGACTATCTATCGCTCAGTCAAAGGCCATTCGGCAGTCGAGCTGCTGGCGGCGAAGGCCCTTATTTAACATAACATATATTCTCGGACCTTATATCTAGGATCCGATTCGGCCTCAGTCCACGCCGAAACTACGGGCAGCCGGCGTTGTAGTTGCCGACCCAGGCTGAGAAGTCGGTCGGGGTGCAGAGGCCGTCGCCGTTCTGGTCGCACTCGGGCGCGTTGTTGTTGTAAGCGCCGACCCAGGCTGAGAAGTCGGTCGGGCTGAGCATGCCGTCGCCGTTGACGTCGGCGAGGCACGGTGCTGACTCTGAAGTCACCGCGGCGTGCTGGAAGAAGCCGAACTGGGCCGGGGCTCGCAATGAACCGACTGTTGGCTCTACGAAGACGACGAGGTCGTCGTTGAGCATCTCGGCGCCGGCGTCGCCTTCCAGATCGGCTTCACGCACCAAGAGCGGCACGCCCGATGTCGGCTGCTCGGCGAGATCGACAACCGAAGCGAATGAAACAGTCCCGGTTTCAACGACGAGGTTGCGGAGTTCCCGCACAACCCGCTCGCCGGCGGCGTTTGTTGAGACCACCGCGATGTCGAGGTCGCCGTCGTCATCGAGGTCCGCGAGCGCCACAGAACTTGGAAGGGGGTCTGGATCGCCCGGATCGAGTTGCAGCGGCAGCTCGATGTGATCGTCGAACCCCCTGCCGCCGGGACCGAGCACGTCCGGGATGTTGACAAGAACGGACACCGTCCCCGCGGCTTCGTTGATCGTTACGATGTCCGGGAAACCGTCGCCGTCGAGATCGTCGGCGCGCAGTTCGGTTGGTCCGTCGCCGACGTCGAACATGGTGATCTCGAACATGCCCGGGCTCGCAGCGGGGTTCGACGCGACGACGACTTTGTTGTCATCGTTCGATGTCGCTGCGTATCCCTCGATGAGTGTCGCTGCTGCGCCGTCGGTGTCGATCGGGTCAACGCTGTCTGGGTCATCGCAGACATCGACGTCGCAACCATCCCACGACGGGCCCGTGAGTACCGCCGCGGTCGCGACGCCCGAGTCCTCGTGGTCTGTCAGCACAACAAGCCCGATCGGTGAACCAAGGAAGCCAAGGTCAGGGGTCCGAGGTTGCGTGGGCATCGTGTCTGCGGTAGCGAGATCGAGAATCTTCGCCCCCCTTCTCAGAAGCAGCGGCGGCGCGTTGGCTTCAAAGATCGGGATCTGCTGCGACGAATCCGCTTCGAGCAGGAACACATCCGACTGATTGAACCGCATCGAATTGCCGAACGCGATCTCGATCGCGCCGTCGCCGTCGTAGTCCCCCGCTTCGACCGCGATCGGGTTGTGGACGACCTTGCTCGTGTAGAGCGAGAGCGATTCAAAGCTGAACCGAGTCTTGTTGCCCGGGCCGCCGAGGAAGACCGCGAGCCCGCCCTGGTCGATGCCGTTGGGAAGCTGCGGGTACGCGATTACGGTGTCGGCGTACCCGTCGGGCAGGCCGTCTGGGCCGCCTGTGATGTCGAATACAACGGCGTCGGCAGGTGTCGCGGCGGCTGTAAAGTCGCTCCTGCCAAGCATCGGATCGTCAACCACGGTCGGGAACAACTCGACGAATGAGTTGCCCGGCTGGTCGGTGTAGCCGGGCATGAACGAGCCTTGCGTGGGCACGCCCTGGTCAATCACCGACACCTTGGGCGCATGGACAACGTCGAACATGTCAGCGGCATCATCGATGTCGTTGGCGGTCACGACAACCGTTGGTACGCCGGTCGTTGGAACGAAATTCGGGCCTGCTCTTGCGACAAGCCCGCCGAGCAGCGTGGCTTTGTTGCCGACGTTGAGTTGGTCGACGTCCTGTGTATCACGGAGCCCGACCTCAAGAGTCCCCCACTCGCCTTGGAACAGCGGGCTGCGCTGCGCATAGTCGCCGGCGATCGAGAGATCGAACAACGGCCTGACCAGTCCGGCGTTCTGAACATCCGACTGCACATCGCCCAGCCCCTCGAGCACGCCGGTCGGAGCGACCACAACCGGCCCGATGGTGTTGATCTGCGACTCGAAGAGCGACACGGTTGCGTTCTCGATCAGCAGCGCGCCGTTGATGCTGAGGTTCGCGCCGGTGTCGGTGTCGATGCGAGTCGGGCTGTTGTAGTCGATGATCTCGACACGGTCGTGCCCGGTGCCTGTCACAGCGAACTGCGTGATGCCGGCGTTGTCTACGCCGAGCACGGAAACCGAGCTTGCGCGCAGCGTCGGCCTGATCGCGATGCCCCGGCGGTATGTCGTGCCCGACTCGTTGATGAGCAGGTCGACGCGAGACCGGCGTTGGGATGCGGCGAGCAGATCGATGTCCTGGTCGCCGTCGGCGTCGATCGGGGTGACGTTACAGAAGACGGCGGTCGGATCGATGGTCGTGCTTGCAAACTGCGGCACGGTGTTGCTGATGTTCACAAAGAGCGTGATGCCCTCGTCTTCGCTCATGAAGAAATCGGTCAGGCTGTCGTGGTCCTGGTCCTCTCTGCTGAGCGTGTTGATGCCGTCGAGTTCGACGTTTGACATCGGGTAGCAGTCGAACTCGCCCGTGCACTCGCCCGTGGCAACAAAGTCGCGATCTTGAATGAGCAGCGGCACAAACGAGGGCGAGGGGTTGCCGTCGCCTCGGAGTACGTACAGCTCGTAACCGATGCGTCCCGGCAGGCCCGCGTCTCGTTTTTCGCAGTGGACAGCGACATCGCGTCCGCCGTCGAGATCAAAGTCGCACACGACCACGCCGAACGAGACGACGTTGTTGATCAGCGGGAAGGGGACAAACGTATAGCTCGGGATAGCCGCCCCGCTGTTGCGGAACCAGCCCTGGCCTGAGACCAGGTCGAGATCGCCGTCGAAATCGAGATCGTTCGCGACGAGCTGCTGTGCGTTTTGGCCCGTGGCTGCGGACGTCGAAACGTAGCTCGGGGTGGCGCCGGCTTGTGCGATGTGAATTCGCAGATCGACCGCGCCGCCGATGTTTCGGATCGTTGCGATGTCGTCCATGCCGTCGTTGTTGAAGTCGCCGACTGCAAGGGGCCCGTGCTCGGCGTCGATCGCGTTGTCGATGGGGTAGCCTGTCCAGCCGGTCGGAGAGGCCGTGTCCGTCGCATATACCGCGAGCCCGGATTCGTGTGTCATGCCGGTGCCGCCGACTTCTTCACCGATTACCACAACGCCGACCGAATCACCGCCGAAGAGTGTGATCGGTGCCGACGCGACAGGTCTGCCGATCAGATTCTGGAGCGACGCGAGTGTGCTGTCAGAATCGATAAGCGTGCGCGTGAAACGCCGCTGGCCTTCTACCATCATGTCTGTCGAGTTGTTGACGAGTGCGCCGGTCGGAATAGAAAGCGATGTCCTGAGTGAAGTCAGGTTGTCGCCGATGATCGTGACAGATGCGTTGTTTGGGATCTGAATCTCGCCGTCGAGTTCAACCGTGCTGCCCGGCTGAGCGATGAGCTTGGCGTTGTCAGCGAGCGTAAGGTCGGATTGGTCTCCAAGAGCAAATCCGCTATCGCTGACAAGTTCGAGCGCCTTGCCGTTGAGGTCGATCTGTGGGTCGTTGAAGAGGCGGTCTTCCGGGATTAGCAACTGTTCGCCCTGGTTTGCCGACGCGACTGCGTCTGCGAAGGACGAATGGAACGAGCCAGAGGACGTGTTCTGGATCGGATTCGCGTGTCTGAACCAGTTGAGTCTTCCTACACCGGGAAACACCGCGGCGATGTCAGGCATGCCGTTGGAATCGATATCGCCGATGGCAGCCGCGTCGCAGAAAGCGGAGGCCGCGCCGAGGAATCGCTGGGCATAGCTTGGGTTCGCGTTGCCGTTGCTTTCGAGGATCACCGCGTCGAGGCCCGTGCCGAGTGCAACGACGAGGTCTTGATCGTCGTCAGCATCGATGTCTTCCGACGCGACTGTGCGAGGATCAGCAAAAGCGATGTTGCTCGTGTTGACAAACGTAGGCGTGGGTGTGCCGGTGCTGATAAAGATCGAAACCACCCCGCTGCCCGCCGCGGCGACTGCAATATCTGTCGCCGAGTTGCCGCCAAGATCAGTGAGAGTAAGCGAGACTGGGTCGATCAATGAGTTGTCGATCGTTTGGATCTGGAACGTCGGGTTGGGGTTGCCGTCGTTGGCCCACCACACGATTCTGTTCCTGCCGCCGGGTGTACCGGGTGTTTCGGAGACCGCCGCGATGTCGAGCGATCCGTCGCCGTCGAGATCTGCGAGTTGCACATCGAGGACGTTTTCGAGTGTGCCGGTCGCACTCATGAGCGGGTTGGCGGTGAATGACGGGCTTGTGTTGCCGTCGTTCTCAAACCAGACAACGTGACCCTGGTTCTGGAGTTGGTTGACGTAAAACGCGACAACCACGTCTGTGTCGCCGTCGCCGTCGATATCACCGGCGTGGGCGGCGTTGACTCGGCCCCCGATGTCGCCCGAGCTGAGCGGCCCGAGTTCGAGTTTCGTGAATTCCGCCGGCAGCCCACCATCGTTTCTGTACCACACAACTCTGCCGGTCGTCGGGCTGACACTTGCGATGACGTCGAGATCGCCGTCGCCGTCAAGATCAGCGGCGGTAGCGTTCATGGCGTTGGCCGTCGCGTTCTCGATGATGTGAACAAGCGGGAACGATGGATTGATGTTGCCGTCGTTCTCGAACCAAAGGATCTGGCCGCTGGCACCGGTCGCCGCGAGCAGGTCGTTGTCGCCGTCGCTGTCGATGTCTGTGACTTCGACCGAGCTCAGGCCGGTCAGCCCGGTCACGACAGAAGGCTGCGGCTCAAAGAAGCTGTCCTGCCCGAATGCGGGCGAGATCGGAGTCAGCCCGAGCGCAGCGATGCCGCTTGTAACAGCAGCTTGAAGCCGAATTTGCGTGTAGATGCGCACGAGTTCCTCCGAGACGGTCCCCCACTAGCTCGCTGGGATGTCCTGAAATTATCCGAGAACCGTCTGTGGACGCGACACCAGATCCGAAATTCGAGGATCATCGGACCAGCCGGTGCGTTTTTCGTGGGCGAACATCGCTCATGTTCGGCGTTCGATCGGTTGTGTCGTGTTTATTCTTGGCTCACGGATAGTTCAGCAGAAAGGCAGACGCGGGAGTCTTGCAAGCCAATCGGCTTCGCCCCGAGTTACAGCAGCAGGAGCACGTCGGCATGGCAGACTTTGAATCACCTACATCAGACGGCCACTTCGTCACGCAACTGCTCGACAAGGTCCGTGTCGGCGAGGCCGGCGCCCGTGACGAGCTTGTCGATGCTGTGTACCAGACTCTCCGCCACATCGCTGAGCACCAGAAACGCTACGTCGGCTCGCAGACTCTCGACGCGGAAGCGCTCGTCGGCGAGGCGTACTTCAAGGTGCTCGGGCAGGAGAACGTTGACTTCGAGAACCGCCGACACCTCTACGGCGCGTTCAGCCGGGCGATGCGCGAGATCCTGATCGACGCGGCCCGTCGGCGCAACGCCCGCAAGCGCGGCGGCGACAGGCAACGTGTGCCACTCGACGATATCCAGGTTGCAGGCGATGCGCCGATCAGCGACGTCGTGGCGCTCGATAAACTCGTAACCAAACTCGAATCGACCGATGCGCGGTGCGCCGAGGTTGTGCGGTTCCGTTTCTTTCTTGGGATGGCAGAGCCTCAGATCGCAGAAGTACTCGGCGTGACGGTGCGTACGGTTCAGCGGGATTGGAAATATGCCAAGGCGTTCATGCGGCGAGAGCTTAACGGCGGGGACAGTGAGTGAGCGAAGGTAATCGGCAATCTCGTGTCAAGCAGATCCTCGACGAGGCCGCGGACCTGACCTCTGCGCAGAGGGAGGAATATCTCAACAGCGCCTGCGAGGGTGACGAGTCGCTTCGCCAGGAAGTTGAATCACTGCTCAAACATCTCGAACTCCCGACCGACACATCAGACGAGACTCGCCCGGTCACAGACCCGATCAGTCTCGGGCTGAACATCCCGATGCCGACGGAGATCGGTCCCTACGAGGTCATCGACAAGATCGGCGAGGGCGGCATGGGCGTCGTGTACAAAGCGACACAGAGCCTGCCCCGACGAACGGTCGCGCTCAAGGTCATCAAACCCCAGATGGTGACCCGGCACGCGCTCGAGCGATTCCGATTCGAGACGCAGGTGCTAGGCAGACTCCAGCACCCGGGCATCGCGCAGATCTACGACGCCGGGACGACCAACACAGACTTCGGCGAGCAGCCCTACTTCGCGATGGAGTATGTGCGAGGCACGCCGCTGGCAGAATACGTCAAGCTCCGCCATTGCAGCCTGCCAGAACGGCTCGCGCTCGTGCAGAAAATCGCGGACGCTGTGCACCATGCGCACACCCGTGGGGTCGTGCACAGGGACATCAAGCCCGCGAACATCCTTGTTACAGAAGACGGCCAACCAAAGATCCTCGACTTCGGCGTGGCGCGTTCGGTAGGGTCCGGGCTCCACGAATCCGCATCGATGACCCGCATCGGTCAGCTCGTCGGCACAGTGCCGTATATGTCGCCCGAGCAGGTCTCGGGTGAATCGGAAGAGATCGACGCGCGCAGCGATATCTACTCGCTCGGCGTGGTGCTCTACGAGCTGCTCGCGGGTCGACTGCCGTATGACCTTGAGCGAGAGCTGATCCACGAAGCGGTGCGCGTGATCCGCGAGGTCGAGCCGGCTCATCTATCGACGGTCAGCAAAGCGTACAAGGGCGACATCGAAACGATCGTCGGCAAAGCCCTGTCAAAGGAACGCACAAGGCGGTACCAGTCGGCGTCCGAGTTTTCTGCCGACATCCACCGCTACCTCAACAACCAGCCCGTGATGGCGCGTCCTGCGAGCGCGTGGTATCAGGTCACGAAACTCGCCAAACGCCACAAAATGACGGCAGTAGGCATCGCGGTGGCATCAGCGGGCATCGTGGTTGGCTTGGGTGTTGCGCTGTGGCAGCTCGATCGCGCTGTGAACGCCGAGAGCCGGCTTCAAACCGCAAACGAAGAATTGGTCGCATCGCTCGACGAAGCGAAATCCCAACGTGACCGCGCCGAGAGTGTGCTCGACAAACTCCGCCAGCTCACCGGTTCGCTCGCAGACTTCGAGCAGTCCATCCGCAGGCTCGAAGGCGCAACCAGCGCCCGCCGGGTGCTCGCAGAGAGCGCGATCTCCGTGTTGGACGAGCTCAAAGACAGCGGTGAAACCTACCCGTGGATCCGTGAGGACATCGCAAGGGCGAGCCAATCGATGGGTGAGGTTGCGCTTGAGAGCAGTGAAACGCTCGACCTCGCGGGCGAGGCATTCGGCGGTGCGCGCGACCTGTACGAAGCTCTCGCGGCAGGCGAACCCGACAACACCGACTACGCCTCGGGAGTGATCCGTGCCAAGCTCGGCCAGAGCGCGGTGCTGATGCGTACCGGCACAACGCAGGCCGCTGCTGCGCTGTCCGCCGAGGCCGAACTTACCTCAAACAACTTGCTCTCGGCAAACCCTGACAGCGACGCGCTTCGCACACTCGCGGCAAGGGTTTCGATCCAGCGCGCCGGCATTCTCCGTCAGCAAGGTCGGCGGGACGAAGCGATGACGAAGTACGCCGCGGCCGCCGATGCGATCGGGTCGATTGAACGCACTACACCAGAATCGCGCGACCTTGCAATCCGTGCGCACCGCGGTCAAGCGATCCTGCACGACGAGCTCAATCAACCTGACGAAGCCGCGGCCGCGTTCGAGCAGGCGTTGACAGCGAGCCGAGCGTTTGTGGAGCAGAACCCACGCGATGCTGTAGGCAAAGAGCGGCTGATCGAGATTCTGTACTTCGTAGCGGAGCGGCTCGAATCTCGCGGTGACGACGCCGAGGCTCTTGTGCATCACCAAGAACGCCTCGCGATCGCAACCGAGCTTTCCAAGGCGGACCCGGACAACGAATCGGCGCTCGTCGCGGTCGTGACATCGCACGATGCGATCGGGCACGCGCAGCTCGAACTCGGCGACATCGAGAACGCCAGACGCAGCGGCGATTCGTTCCTGTCTGCCGCAAGGCGTCAGGCCGACATGGACCCGACCGATCTGGTCAAGCACCGCCGCGTCGCGCTCGCAGAGGAATTTCTCGGCGACACACTCCGTGAGCCTCTGGTCCAAAGAGCGCGCGAGCTTGCCAACATGGATGAGCCGGACGAGCAAGCTGTTGATGCGGTGGCAACAGATCTCAATGCTGCTATCGCAAAGTACAACGAATCATTCGGCACGCTGCAGTGGCTCGAATCGATGGATCCGGAATCGGCGAGGTACCTGCGTGACTCGGCGCGCGTGCAGATCAAGATCGCGCGGGTTCACGAACTGCTCACAAGGGTCCGTGGAGACACCGAATCGGCAGAGGCAGCCGACGCGGCGTACGAGGTCGCGATCCGGCGGTACGCGGCTCTCGACGAGCAAGGCGTTCTCGAGCAGTCGGAGCGTGATCTGTGGGCGAGGGCGCTCCGCAATATCGCGACGGCGGCACTCAACCGGGGCGACGGGCGGGCCGCGGCCGAGCGGTTTGAGGAGGCCGATGCGATTTATCCGCGGGTCCGCGCGGACATAATCGCAAGAAAGGCCGCCGCTTACGACCTTGCCGGCGACGCCGAAACGGCCAAGGCCCACGCGGGCACGGTCCTCCAGATGCTCGCAGACAAGCCGGACACGCCCCGCGCGGATTGGCTGGCCGAGCAGATGAACGCCATCCTCAGCAGATAGCCTTTGCCCTGAGTCGGTTTCGTGCGGAAACTAGACCATGCACACGGTCACACTCGACGGCTCCCCGCTCACAACTTCTCAGGTCATCGCGGTCGCCCGCGGCGGGGCGCAGGTCGCGGTCGCTGACGCGGCGCTCGAAGCGATGATTCAATCCCGGCGTCACCTCGAAGCCATCGCGGGTGACGGGCTGCCCCACTACGGCGTCAACACAGGGTTCGGTTCGCTCTCACGCCATCGGGTTGACGACGACCATCTCAAAGAACTCCAGGTCAACCTCATCCGCTCGCACGCCTCGGGCATCGGCGAACCGCTGGATGCGGAAGTCGTCCGGGGCATGATGCTGATCCTCGCCGCTTCGCTCTCGCGAGGACTCAGCGGCGTTCGGGTTGAACTGGTTCAGACGATCCTCGAGTTCCTCAACAAGAACATCACGCCGGTCGTGCCCGCGGTCGGTTCGGTCGGCGCATCGGGTGACCTCGCGCCGCTTGCGCATCTTGCGCTCGCGTTGATCGGCGAAGGCGAGGTGCTCATCGACGGGCGTGCGGTAGCGACGCGCCCGGTGCTCGATTCTCTTTCAGTTCAGCCGATCAGACTCGAAGCCAAAGAGGGGCTGGCCCTCATCAACGGCACACACCTGATGGCGGCGCAGGCCTCGCTCGCGGTCAACGACGCGGATCGGCTCGTGCGCGCGGCGCTCATTGCTGGTGCGATGTCGATCGATGGCTGCCGGGCGTCGGACAGCTACCTCAACAAGAACGTCGCCGAGGCCCGCAGGCACGCGGGCGTTTCGGATACGGCTTCAATGCTTAGCTTGCTACTGGAAGGCAGCGAGATCCTGCCCTCGCACCGAGAGAACGACCCACGTGTGCAAGATCCGTACTCGCTTCGGTGCCAGGCACCGGTGTTCGGAGCGGTGCTCGGCGGGATCGGATATGTACGAGCCTCGCTCGAACAGGAACTGGGCGCTGTCACCGACAACCCGCTGGTGATCGCCGAGGGCGGCAAGGCAGAATTGGTTTCCGCCGGCAACTTTCACGGCATGCCGATCGCGTTGCCGCTAGATCACCTGGCGACCTCGATCTCGCACATCGCGGGTATGGCCGAGCGACGGATCTTCTTCATGCTCTCGGGCCACGATCCGGAGTCCGGGTTGAGTCCATACCTCGCGACGAGGCCCGGTCTTACGTCGGGGTTGATGATCACCCAGTACACAGCCGCTGCTTGCTGCAACGAGATCATCGGTCTCGCGACGCCCGCGACGCCTGCCAACGTCTCAACGAGCGCGGGCATCGAGGACTACAACTCGTTCGGGCCGAGGTCCGCCGCCAAGGCGCGCCGGGCGATCGAGCTTGCCGAGCACGTTGTCGCGATCGAGCTGCTGTGTGCGAGCGAGGCGATAGAACACCATCGGCCACTAAAGACCGGCGACAAACTCGAACAAGCCCACGCTCTTATCCGAGGCCGAGTCGCCCGCCTTGAGGACGACCGGCCGCCGGCGCCGGACATCGAAGCGCTCGCGCGACTGATCCGCGAAGACGCGTTCGCTCCGCTGTTCTAGCCCGATTTAGTCGAGCATGAAGTCCTCGCGAGCGCCCTCGTTGATCTTGTCGTCCAAGATCTCATCGACGCGCCACGCGGGGATGGTCTCGACATGCCCGTCGGCAAACCCGACGTTGATCTCGTTGTTCCCGTTGATGTACATGGCCCTGTCGATGACAAGCACGAGCGCCGGGTGGAACGAGTTCACATCCTCTTCGCCGAGCGAAGTGCGAATAACGATGTCCCCCCTGCCGTCGTAGGCGTTGGTCACCGGAGAGATCAGCATCTCTTCGGTGATGTAGCCGTCTTCGATGAGCACATCGACGTTGTTCGGCACGGCGCCTTCGCCGTTGTTGGCGTAGATGATCATGCCCTGGACAACTCCGCGGACCTGCGAAGCGCCTTTGAGCTGCTGGGCCGACTCTCTGGCATTCCCGAGTGCGGGAAGGAGGATGCCGGCCTGCAAAGCGCCGATGCCGATCACGCCCTGCATGCCGCCGAGCTGGCCTGTGAATTCAGAGAGCTCGACGAGCACGGAGCCGTCGAGGCGTGTCATCGAGACGTAGTCGTCGCCGTCCCAGTAGGTCACCATGCCACGCGGGTTGATGCCTGAAACAAACGTGTCGTAAGCGGGCATCAGGATGCCCGCATCACGGCTCGGGTCGCTCGGCGAGCGGACTGCGTTCGACAGGCCAGAGAGCAAGAAGTTGACGCTGCTGTAGCCGGCCTTGGCGTAGCGTTCGCTGTCGCTGAACGCGAATGATGAGACCTCGTCGCCTTGCATGATGTCTAGAACAGAATTTGCAAACTTCGGATTGTCGAGAACCGAGGTGCTGCTCTGATCAAGCTGGTGGATCGCAGCAGAAAGACCGAGCGGCGAGCAGGCAACGACAAGGTTCTCGCCGAGAATGGCCCAGCTTGGTTCGAAAGGAACAGGCAGGCCGGGAGTTACCAGCGAGTAGGCGTCGTGGCCGCCGCTGCTCCAGGTACGGATGCGGATGTAGCCGTTGGCCTGATCACCCGTGAATTCATTGAAGCGGTTGCGAAGGTTTGTGTGCGCCCGCAGTAGATCCGGGGAGTTACGGACTTCGCACAACAGAATCGACGAGAGCAGCCCACCACCGCCGGTCGAGTCGGCTTGGTAGTACATGAAGTGAGGCCCAATGTTCTCGAGGACATCGCCACGGATATCAAAGCCGAGCTCTTCTTCGATCTCTCCGAACGGATCCTCGCCCGCCTCTTCCGCGGCTTTGTCGATCATGTCGAGCATGAAATCGAGTGAGAACGGGAAGCCCGTGGCCAGGGTCGCATCCTGAGGGATGCTGGCCATGTTGTCACGCTCGAATGTGATCGATGAATCGGATCCCAGCTTCGAGAGCCATTCTTTGGAGTCGTACATCCGCGAGGTGATGATCTGATGCTGTTCGTTGGTGCCATAGGCAAACTCAACGAGCGGCGCCTCGTCGATGGCCCACGAGTATTCCTCGATGAACTCGGCGAATTCGGGTTCTTCTTGAGAGATGATCTGGCTGACGATCTGGCCCAGCTTCTGAAGATCGATCTGGCCCGACATCACCGGCGTGGTCCCGGCGGGCAAGCCGTAACTCATGACCTGCGTATCGGCGGCCGCGTCGGTGCCGAGCCTGAGCGACATTGTCGAACCGTCCCGGACCGAGTCGGCACGGATCTGCCCGACCGGGGAATCAACGAAGTAACCCTGCTCGTCCTGATCGACCGGGCCGCCGGTGCGTTTGGCGAAGTCCACGATGCGCTCAAGGAATTCCTGACCCGAGTTAGGCCCGACCGGTGTGTTCGAGATGGCGAAGGACATGCCCGGGGCTTGGTTCGACTGATCGATGCGGATGGCGGTTGCGCCGCTGAGCAGGTCCCAGACAAGTTCGATGGCTTCGCGAGCCTCCGCAGGGCCATCGAGTTCGCCCGGCAATTCCGCGAAACGCTCGCCGAGCATCATGAACGCGCTGTGAGCCGCGGCGTCCTTGCTGTGAGGCGTAACCCCGGCCATGCCCTCGCTGCGGATGTCCAGGATGACGGTGTCGCTCGGCTGATCTTGACCGAGCGCCGAGGCGGGCAGGATTGCTGAGCCGCTGAACAGAACCGTCGCGAGAATGCCTGCTTTGTAGCTGTGTGTCTGCATGGTAAGGATCTCCCCTGTGCCTGAAATCTGCCGAACTGTGCAAGGGTATGCACCAGCCCGTGCCCGTTGCACCAGAAACACCGCCATTGGCACGAAATCCGAGTTGTGGCATAGGCTTCACTCAGAGACCGGAGCCAGCCAATGACAACCACCTCAGCCTCAATCGGAATCGATTTCACCAAGGGCGCCCGCACGGTGCGCTCGCCCCGCGGGTCTGCGATGACGTGCAAGTCGTGGCAGGCCGAGGCCGCGATGCGGATGCTCATGAACAACCTCGATCCGGAGGTCGCCGAGCACCCGGACGCATTGGTTGTCTACGGCGGCCGGGGCCGGGCCGCGCGGTCGTGGGAAGCCTTCGATTCGATCGTTGAAACACTCAAACGACTCGACACCGACGAGACCCTGCTCGTTCAATCCGGCAAGCCCGTCGGCGTTGTCCGAACCCACGAAGACTCGCCCCGCGTCCTCATCGCAAACAGCAACATCGTCCCCCACTGGGCGAGCCAGCAGCAGTTCGACGAGTACGAAGCAAAGGGCCTGATGATCTACGGCCAGATGACCGCGGGCTCGTGGATCTACATCGGCACGCAGGGCATCCTGCAGGGCACCTACGAGACCTTCGCCGAGTCAGGCCGAAAGGACTTCGGGGGCACACTCAAGGGGAAGCTTTGCGTCACCGGCGGCTGCGGCGGGATGGGCGGCGCTCAGCCTTTGGCAGTCACGCTCGCCGAGGGCACGTGCCTGATCGCCGATGTTGACCTGACTCGTCTGCAGCGCCGTAAGGACGACAACTATCTCGATGAGATCGTGGATGGGATCGATGCCGCGATCGATCGCGCGGTCGAGCTTGCGGGCATGAGTGAAGCGATCTCCGTCGGCGTGCACGCCAACTCGGTCGATCTGCTCGAGCGGATGCTCGAACGCAACATCACCCCCGACGTGCTGACCGACCAGACCTCGGCACACGATCCGCTTCAGGGCTACGTCCCCGTTGAGTACACATTCGACGAGGCCGCCGAGGCGCGTGTGAACGATCCGAAGGCGTACCAGGAGCTGAGCATCGCGTCGATGACGAGGCACGTCCGTGCGATGGTCGAGTTGCAGAAACGCGGAGCGATCACGTTCGACTACGGCAACAACATCCGCCAGCGCGCGCTCGACAACGGCTTTGCTGACGCGTTCGCGTTCCCGGGCTTCGTGCCCGCGTACATCCGCGAACAGTTTTGCGTGGGCCGAGGCCCGTTCCGCTGGGTCGCTCTTTCGGGTGACCCGATCGACATCTTCAAGACCGATCACGCGCTGCTCAAGCTCTTCCCCGCCGACTCGGGCGAGTACGGCGAGCGGCTCCACCGCTGGATCCTCGGCTGTCACCAGAACCCCGAGGCCCTGCTCGCAGGCGACTACGCCTCGTGCAAGCCGAGGTTCGGCTGGCAGGGCTTGCCCTCACGCATCTGCTGGTTCGGTCTCGGTGAGCGGGACAAAGCGGGGCTCATGTTCAACGAAATTGTCGCCTCTGGCGAATTGTCCGCGCCGGTCGTCATCGGGCGGGACCACCTCGACTGCGGCTCCGTCGCCAGCCCAAACCGAGAAACCGAGGGCATGATCGATGGCTCCGACGCGATCTCCGATTGGGCGCTCATCAACGCGATGGTGAATGTCGCTTCTGGCGCGAGCTGGGTCAGCCTCCATCACGGCGGGGGCGTGGGCATCGGGTTCAGCCAGCACGCCGGTCAGGTGATCGTCGCCGACGGGACCGAGGCCGCCGCCAACAGGATCTCACGCGTGCTTAGCAACGACCCGATGATGGGCATCTTCCGCCATGCCGATGCGGGGTACGAGACCGCGAAGAAGTGCGCCGCCGATCAGAATGTCGATATCCCGATGCTCTGATAGTCTGTGCCGATGCGTGCCTTTGTCTTTTCATTGTTGTCGGTGTGCTTGCTCACGATCACAGTCGGCTGCGCCGGTCCAAGCGAGTGGGTTCGCGTCGATGATCCGGCGCTTGGGCCTCCGAATCTCGAACGCGAGTTCCGTGGATTGTGGGTCGCGACCGTCGCCAACATCGATTGGCCGAGCGAACCGGGGCTGAGCGCCGATCAGCAGAAGGCAGAGGCGAGAGAGATCCTTGATCTCGCTGTCGGCTTGAAACTCAACACGATTGTCTTGCAAGTCCGCCCCGCTGCCGATGCGTTGTATGAATCGAAGCACGAGCCTTGGTCTGCGTTTCTCGCAGGTCAGCAGGGCGTGACGCCCGGTTACGATCCGCTCGAATACTGGATCGATGAAGCACATGCGCGGGGTTTAGATCTGCACGCGTGGGTCAACCCGTTCCGCGCGTGGCATCCGAGCACGCCTGGAGAGCCTGATCCGGCGAGCGTTGCTGCGACTCAGCCGGACTTTCTCGTCAGGCACGGCGACTACTTCTGGATGGACCCGGGCAACGCCGAGGCACGCGAACGCTCACTCATGGTTCTGCGCGATATCGTCCGGCGCTACGACATCGACGGCTTGCACGTTGACGACTACTTCTACCCGTACCCCATCGAGGGTGAGCCGTTTGGTGATGAACGAAGCTTTAGCGAGTACACATCAAACGGCGGTTCATTGAATCGGAGCAATTGGCGCCGCTGGAACATCGATCAATTCGTTCGAGACATGTACGCGCAGACGAAACGTGTGAAACCAAACGTTCTTGTTGGTATCAGCCCATTCGGTATCTGGCGGCCGGGCCATCCTGAGCAGGTCGTCGGGTTCGATGCATACGAGGAACTCGCAGCCGACGCCCGACGATGGCTGCGCGAGGGCTGGCTCGACTACGCCTCGCCGCAACTCTATTGGAAGATCGATTCGGAAGGGCAGCCATTCGAACCCTTGCTCGACTGGTGGACGGGGCAGAATTCCGCGAGCAGGCACGTCTGGCCCGGGCTCTACCTCACCCGCATCAAAGCCGACGACGGCTGGGCACCCGGTGACATCACCGACCAGATCAAGATTCTGCAATCTGACGAGGCAGCCGATGGCTTTGTGCTGTTCTCGGCGGTTGGCTTGGTTGAGGACCGCCAAGGGATCAATGCTGAATTTGGGCGCGTTGTAGATTCGAGTGCCGCGGTGCCTGAATCACATTGGCTTCCGAATGCCCCGCTGCCAAAGCCATGGCTGCGAATCAAGAGAACAAACTGCGGCTACGCGGTGAGGTTCGCTCGGAGTCAGGTGAACAACTCAGTCCTCGGCTGGGTGCTCTGGACTCGTTACGGCGATCAGTGGTCATCGCGGTTTGTATCTCGTGATTCGAAGCAGATCCTTCTGCCCTTGTACGAAGCCGGCGAGCCGCTGCTCGCGATCGCGACCCAGTCATGGGCGGGCAGCGGTCGGTACAGTGAGCCGGTGTGCTTTCACCGGCTCATCCCGCCACCGGCGATCCCTTCGAGCGAGATCAACTCAGCTGAGTAAAGCGAGTTTTGCTGCACCGCGAGCCGCGTGGTAGTCGTCAACGCCGAAGAGCAAACGAGCGTTCGGTCTGGCGAGCGAAGAGAGCCTGTCGTTGACATACTCGTCTAGAGCGGTGTCCCGGAGTCGGTGACCGAGCCCGCCGAGCAGCACGATGCTGTCGGGCCTGTACATGACGTGCACCATTCTGATCGCCCGTGCCAGCGCGCGCAGCGGCAAATGATCGCGCTGGAGCCCGAGCAGAATAGAGTCGTCAGCATCGCCGAACCGCCTATGCAGGGCCGATGCTCCGATGTAGCCTTCCAGACTCCCCCGCCCGCCGTCCGGCCCGATCTGCGGGTCATCGTTTATTGACACATCAACCTGCCCGAGGTGCCCCGCACCGCCGTCGGTGTGTGCGATCGGCTCTCCGTCGTCAACCACCGCCAGCCCTACGCCCGCGCCGATTGAGATGAATGCAACCCGGCCTGTCAGCGACAAAGCCTCGGTAGCGTCATTCGCCGCGGCGAAGGCGTCCGATGTTGTGATAAAGGGCGCATCGTCGACACCCGCCTCCGCGAGCAAATCACTGAACATAATCCCTTCAAGCCCAGGAACGTTCGCGGAGTACACGATGTGCGAGTGGTCATCCGAACGAACGCCCGGGATACACAGCCCAACACCCATGACCGACGACTCGTTCCCGAGCACTGCTGAAGTTAATGTCCGCAACCGTTCGATCAGCGTCGCGGCGTCTGGCCTGTTGTATGTTTCGCTCGATACCGATCGCAACTGTCGGTCGCCAGACCAAAGCACGGCCTTGATCCGCGTCCCGCCGATATCCAATCCGAGCCAAGCCATCGACACACCCTACAGCGGAATTGCCGTTACGATACACGCCGGCATAGTAGCTCCGGAGGGATTCTGAATGCGAGTTGGTGTTTGTTCTTGGTCCCTGCAACCCGAATCGCCAGCCGACCTCGCCCGGCTCGTCACGTCCTGCGGCGTGCGTTCGGTTCAACTTGCACTCGACCCAATGCTCTCTGGCGCGTGGCGTGTAGATGAAACCCAAGATGTGCTCGCTCGAGCGGGCATCGAGGTCCTTTCCGCGATGGTTCAGACAGCGGGAGAAGACTACACCTCGCTGGAATCGATCCAAGAGACCGGCGGGCTCCGGCCTGATGCGCACTGGGACGCGAACTACGAGATGGCGCAACGGGCCGTCGAGTTGTGCGGCAAACTCGGCTGCGACCTGGTGACCTTCCACGCGGGGTTTATGCCGCACGATCGAAATCATCTCGACTACAGCAAACTTCTCGACCGGGTGGCTCGGTTCGTCGAGGTGTTCGTGGATGCGGGTATTAGTGTGGCCCTAGAAACGGGGCAGGAATCCGCCGAGACATTGAACGAGTTTCTGAGGCAGATCAATTCAAACCGCCTCGGAGTCAACTTCGATCCCGCGAACATGATTCTCTACGGCATGGGTGATCCGGTCGCAGAGCTCAAATCGCTCCACAGCCATGTCATGCAGATCCACCTCAAGGATTCAAAGCCATCAGACGTGCCCGGCCTATGGGGGCAGGAGGTGCCGGTCGGTGAAGGGGCCGTCGATTGGGGTGCGTTCTTTGCCGTGGTATCAGAACATGGCATTAGAGCCAACGTCATGATCGAGCGAGAGGCTGGCGATAGCCGGGTGGAAGACATCCGTGCGGGGCTGAGGTATTTGGAACCGAAGCTGCAGCGTGCCGGGGCTTTGGTATGAATGAAGTCCGGGTTGGCGTGATCGGTCTCGGTTTCATCGGCCAGACTCATGTGCGGGCGTACGAGTATGCCAAGCAGTCAGGCCTCCCGGTCCGGCTCTCGGCTGTGTGTGATCGGGATAAAGCAAGGCTGACCGGCGAAGCGAACGCCTCAGGAAACATTGGATCCGGCGACGGTAATCAGCTCTTTGATCCCGCCGAGGTCGAGACATACACCGACCCGATGCAACTGATCGAATCTGACTCATGCGATCTTGTCAGCATCTGCACGCACACAGCTACGCATGTCGATTTCGCAATCGCAGCCATCAACGCCGGGAAGCACGTCCTCGTCGAGAAACCAGTCGCACAATCCGCCGGCGAGGTGGAACGATTGCTCCGTGTTGTCGAGTCGAACGCTGCCGCCGGTGTGCTCTGCATGCCCGCGATGTGCATGCGGTTCTGGCCCGCGTGGTCGTGGCTCAAGGACGCGATCAGCAGCGAGCGATACGGGCCGATCCGGTCCGCCTCGTTTGCGAGGCTTGGTTCAACGCCTGGATGGTCCGACGCGTTCTACAAAGACCAGTCCAGCTCCGGCGGTGCACTGCTCGACCTGCACATCCACGACACCGACTTTGTCCATCACTGCTTCGGTGCACCGAAGTACGTCTTCAGCACGGGCGACGCGGATCACCTGACAACGTCGTACACGTTCGCAGATTTGCCTATTCACGTTACGGCCGAGGGCTGCTGGGACAGGGCCCCTGCTGCTCCTTACGTGATGCGGTTTACGGTGTGCTTCCGAAGTGCGACTGCGGTTTTCGATCTCAACGGCGAGAACCAACTCGTGGTTCACACAGACACCGGCACGGAACCGATCGAAGTCCCCAAGGCCAACGGCTGGGACATGCAGTCGTGCGCGTTGATCAAGGCGATCCTTGCCGGTGAATCGAAGCCGCCCGTCACGGTCCGTGATGCGTACGAAGTCATGCAAACCATCGAGGCCGAGCGCCGATCACTCGTAGTCGGGCAGCCGGTTCAGCCGGGCAACTAGCATGGCTCTTCCCTCGGCACATCTGGCGGAATCCACGGGCTTCGGTGCTCTGGATTGGAGCGTACTCAGCGTCTATCTCGGCATCATCGTCGCCAGCGGCGTGTGGTTCTCTCGCAAGAAACAGCAGAGCACCGACGACTACTTCCGAGGCTCGGGCAAGCTGCCCGCGTGGGCGGTCGCGGTCTCGATCGTCGCGACAAGCCTGTCCGCGGCTACGTTCCTCGGCGTGCCAGAATCGAGCTACACAGGCGATTTGACCTACATCATCACAAACCTCGGGATGATCATCGCGTCGGTCATCATCGCCTTCGTGTTCATCCCCGCGTTCTACCGCTACAAGGTCAGCTCAATCTACGAGTACCTCGAACACCGGTTCAGCCCGGGCGCAAGCAAGGCGGCCAGCGGCGCGTTCCTTCTCGGAAGACTGCTTGCTAGTGGCGCGCGTTTGTACCTAATCGCTATCCCGCTCACGATGATCCTGTTCGGCGCCGAGCGTGAACTCTCGCTTTCCACGATCGCTGTCTCGATCGCGGTTATCACCGCCGTCGGCATCCTCTACACGCTCATCGGAGGGATCACAAGTGTTGTCTGGACCGACGTCGTGCAGTACGCGGTTCTTGTCGGCGCGGGCGCAACCGCGGTCGTGCTGATCCTGTCAAGGCTGGATGCCCCGGCTGCCGAGGTTATGCAGGCGCTACAAACTGGAAACTCTGGCGAGTCCAAACTCAGGGTCGTCGATCTGAACACGGACCTAAGCAAGGACTTTACGGTTTTAACAGCGATCTTCGGGTTCACGATCCTCGGGCTTGGTTCGTATGGGACAGACCAGGACCTCGCTCAGCGCATGCTCACCTGCAAAGACGCCAAGGCCGGCGCACGGTCGGTCATCGGGGGCATCCTGCTCGGCATCCCGACCGTGCTGCTCTTTCTTGTCGTGGGTCTGGCTCTCTGGCTCTTCTACAACAGGCCAGAGCTTTTCGTAGACGGCGCATCGCCGGTGCCGGAAGACGACGCCCGCAAGGTGTTCCTCGTGTACATCATGTCCGAGATGCCCAGCGGCGTGACAGGGCTTATGGTCGCGGGGCTCTTCGCGGCGGGGCTGAGCAGCGTGAACTCCGCGATGAACGCGATGAGCGCCGCTTTTGTGACTGACTTCTACAGGTCCGCGTTGCCGAACAAGTCACCCGAGCACTACGTCAGGGTTGGCAGGCTCGGTGTGATTGTCTTCGGCGTACTACTCGGGCTCTTTGCACTGCTCTGCGTGGTTTGGCAGCAAGCCGACCGTGAGCACCAGCAGTCCAGCGAACTTCTGAACTTCGCGCTCGGCGTCATGGGTTTCGCTTACGCGGGCCTGGTTGCGGTCTTTCTGACTGCGCTTCTGACCAAACGCGGCAGCACACGGTCGGTGATTCTCTCTATCCTGACCGGCTTCGTGCTGATCTATCTGCTCCAGCCGACAACGTGGGCAAATGAGACGCGAGAACGGTTCGCGTTCCTCGACACGCTGCTGGATCTACATTTCACTTGGAAGCTGTGTATCGCTTCTGGCATCTGCTTCGCAATCGCCTCTGCCCCGCGTGGGAAACGTGATGCGGATTGAAGACCTGCCATTGCTGCCTACGCCTCGCATCCGAGAGTCGCTCCCGGGGCTAACTGATCCTGGGGTGAAACCGGTCATCGAGACTGCGGTGGCCGGCTTTGCACGTCATGATGAATACGAGATCGTTGCAACGAACAAGATCATGATCCGAGCGCAGGGTGATACAGGCGTCAGGGCGGCTTTGCAGACGCTCAGTCAGATTCGCGCATCGGCGACGAGCGAGTTGCAAGCGTTTCGCATTCGCGATTGGGCCGCGTTCGCAAACCGGGGATTTATGCTCGATGTCTCGCGCGACCGCATCCCGACAATGCCCGAGCTTAAGAAACTGGTGTCGCTGCTCGCTTCATTGAAGTACAACCATCTCCAGCTCTACATCGAGCACACGTTCGCGTACGCGGGTCACGAAGCGGTCTGGGGATCATTCGACCCGATCATGCCCGAGCAGATCGGGCAGCTCGAATCGTGTTGCAACAAAGCGGGCATCGAACTCGCGGCCAACCAGAACTGTTTCGGGCATCTCGCGCACTGGCTCAAACACCCGGACTACTCGCATCTCGCAGAAACCCACAGCAGGTTCGATTTCTTCGGTATGTCACGCGAGGGACCGTTCTCGCTTTCACCAACAAACCCGGAATCAATCAAACTGGTCCGAGACTGGATCACGCAACTCCGCGAGTGTCACCACGGAAGCTGGTTTAACATCGGCTGCGACGAAACAGCCGACGTTGGTACGGGACACTCAAAGTCCCGCGTCGATCAGCTCGGCTACGCACGCGTGTACAGCGACTATATCAATCAAGTCGCAGATGTGTGCAAGGAGCACTCGTTCAAGCCCATGTTCTGGGCGGACATCGCGGCAAGTAACCCAGAATCACTCTCGCTCCTCGACAACTCGATGACCGCTCTCGTCTGGGGCTACGAGCCGGACAGCATGAAGGGCGAAACACTCGCTGCGCTGAGCGATCACGGCTTCGGATCGTGGGTGTGCCCGGGCACAAGCTGTTGGCGTTCGTTTACGGGCCGAACCGCGGAACGGAAAGCCAACATTCACTCCGCCGCGAACGTAGGTGTGGAAAACGGCTGCACCGGTTTCATGCTGACAGCATGGGGCGACCTCGGTCATCGCCAGCAGTGGCCGATCACGCTTCGAGCCATCGCTGACGGTGCGCAGTCAGCGTGGACGGGAGGAGGTGCTGCAAACCAAGACGCTGTCGATATGCACGTCTTTGATTCGCCTGCATCCGGGATCGCCGACTGGCTCGATGAGCTCGGCGATGCAGACATTGCACTACGCAAAGAAGACACAGATACCGGTTTGCCCCGGTTGCTCAACGCCTCGGCATTCTTCCATGAACTTCACCCTGCGCATGAATCAATACCTAGCCGCGGTTCGCTCAAGCAATGGCAGCACATCCGTAATCGGCTTGAGTCGCTCAGAGGGTCGATTCCCGCACCGGCAGATCGGCAACTCGCGCGAGAGCTGGCGCATTCGCTCCGCTGCGCAGAATTCGCAGCGGCCACTGCCATGATGCGAAGAGGTGGACCCGTTGCGACAGGTCTCGATGATCTCATCGCCGAGCATGAATCGCTCTGGCTTCTGCGTTCCCGCCCCGCTGGCCTTGAAGTCAGCAGCGGTTACTACCGAGCTTTGCAAGTAGGAAGGGCAACATAGTGCCAAGCCAGCGTCTTATCGCGGGTGTCATGACCGGCACGAGCATCGACGCGATCGATGTTGCGGTGGTGAACATCACCGGCTCCGGACTCAATATCGGAGTCGAGGTGTACTCGTTCGCATCGTTCCCGTTGACGAGCCTTGCCGATGACCTGCGAGAGCTTGCCAGCGGCAAGTCGAAATCGCCCTGTGAGATAGCAGAGATCGAACTGCAACTTGGCGAACAGATCGCGGCCTCACTCGGTGTGCAGGGCTGCACCGATCTGCTCGATCTCGCTGTGGTCCACGGCCAGACGATCTACCACAAGCCGCCGTTGACCTGGCAGCTCCTCAACCCGTGGCCGATTGCGAGCAAGATCGCAGCGCCCGTGCTGTACGATCTTCGACGAGCCGATATCGCAACCAACGGCCAGGGCGCCCCACTCACGCCCATCGCCGACGCGATCCTGTTCGGACACGAGTCCCGTACACGAGCAATCGTCAACCTCGGCGGATTCTGCAACATCACAATCCTGCCCAAATCGCCAGCGACTATGCAGACGCTGGACTCAATCCAGGGCTTCGATCTCTGCCCTTGCAACCACTGGCTCGACGGCGTGATGCGGCTACGAACCGGCACCCCCTACGACAACCAAGGCGAACTGGCATCAAAGGGATCGATTGTCGAGCCGTTGGCACGATCACTGATAGACCGATGGAGCGATTGTGTGCGGCACAACCGATCACTCGGCACTGATGATGATCTGCTGTTCGATCTCGCCGATTACAGCACCGCCGATGTCTTGGCCACATGCTGCGAGGTCATTGCACAACTGATCGGGCAGGCCTGTTCTGACTCTGACGAGCTCATCTGCGCGGGCGGTTCGGTGAAGAACGAGCACCTGATGTCACGCATACGAGCCCACTCATCGGCCCCTGTGATCGATATGGAGGGGCTCGGCATCGACCCGCAAGCACGCGAAGCCGTCGCGCTCGCCGTGCTCGGCGCGCTGTGCTTGGACAACCAGCCGATCGGTCTGCCTCAGATCACCGGTTCACGGAAGGCGATCATCTCCGGGTCTTGGTGCCTGCCGACGGGGACAGATAGAATCTTCCATGGCTGACGCCCCAGCAGATCGCTCGCATATCCGAACCGAACAGGCCAACTCGGCCTCGTCAGGCTTGCACGCCCTCTCGGTTTCTGCGTGTGTGGACTTGATCAACAAAGAAGATTCGACGATCGCCGAAGCGGTCGCTATGGCACAGCCCAACATCTGCGCACTGATCGAGTCCGCAAAGCCCGGCTTCGCAGGGTCAGGCCGACTTATCTACCTCGGTGCCGGCACCTCTGGCAGGCTCGGTGTCCTCGACGCGTCCGAGGCTCCGCCAACGTTTCATGTCGATCCGGGCAAGGTCGTCGGCATCATCGCAGGCGGCGATCGATCGCTCCGCGTGTCGAGCGAGTCCAAAGAAGACCACGCGGATGGTGCACTGGATGAACTCAAGAAACTGAATCTGACCAACGAAGACACCGTGATCGGGATAGCCGCAGGGGGCACCACGCCGTACGTTTTGGGCGCGTTTGCCATCGCAAAGCAGCAAGCGCCCGGGATCACCACCGCCATGCTCACCTGCACCCCGATCCGGCGGCCGCCGGCGTGCGATCACCTGATAGTCGTTGACACGGGTCCAGAAGTACTCACCGGCTCAACGCGCATGAAAGCCGGGACCGCGACGAAGATGGTGCTCAACACGATCTCGACCACGCTCATGATCCAGGCTGGCCGGGTGTACGACAACCTGATGGTTGACCTGAAACCAACCAACGAGAAGCTCCGGGATAGAGCAGCAAGAGTCATCGCCGAACTAACAGGCCTGAGCCGGGATGAATCGCTGGCTTTACTCGAAAGAGCCGGCGACCGCGTGAAAGTCGCGGTTGTGATGCACCGCAAGGCGTTGACAAGAGCCGCGGCGGAGCAAGTCCTGGCTGAGGCCGGGGACAACCTCGCTGTGGTGCTCGATGTCCACGACCAAGACACGACCGGGTAAACTGGGCGTATGGATATCCCACACACCAGACGCATGCAGTGGCCCGAGACCCGGCCGGATCGTTTCGGTTCGCTCGTCAAGACCGAGTCGCACGAAGGTTGCAAAGTCGCTCTCCTCGGTGTCCCTGACGACACCGGTGTTGCGATGAATCATGGCAATGTCGGCGCTGCTCAGGGGCCTGACGCGCTGCGAGTCGCGCTCACCCGCTACGGCGTCAGCGATCCAGACGACTGGGTCTGGCCGGGCATATTCGATGCGGGTGATGTCGTGACCGGGGCCGACCTCGCCGAAACACACAAGCGCGTCACACACGCGGCGGGCGAACTGATCAATGCGGGTCTCTTCCCGATCATGATCGGAGGCGGGCACGACCTGACATTCCCGTTCGTGCGAGCCTCTGCCGATCGCTACGGCGCGATGAACGGGATCTACCTCGATGCGCACCTCGACGTGCGCGAGGAGGAAGGGTCGGGGATGCCATTCCGGAGACTGATCGAGCAGTGCGGCGTCAAGCGGCTTGACGTGATCGGCCTTAACCCGATGGTCAACAGCAGAGAGCACACCCGCTGGTTCCACAGCCACGGCGGACGGATCGACGCCATCGAGCCCGCGGGTGATTGGCCCGGCGACAACATCTTCGTGAGTCTCGACATGGACGTGATCGATGCGGCCGCGGCGCCGGGAGTGAGCGCCCAGAACCCGATGGGCATGGCGACGCACAAGGTTGCTGAGTGGGTGCACGCCGCGGGTGCGAATCCCAGGGTCAAATGCTTCGACATCATGGAGCTCTGCCCGGCGAAGGACCAGGACGGCAGGACCGCGAGAATCGCGGCTCACATGCTGCTTACATTTCTCAAGGGCTTTGCCAGCCGACCCGGGAGCAGATCTTGAGCGATACCTTGATTACGAACGCGCGGGTACTCACACTCCGCGGCGATTCTCTGGGCGACACAGGCGTACTGGATTCCGCGGATGTGCTTGTCCGGGGCGGCAAGATCGTGTCTGTCGGCGATGGCCTGCAAGATCAAGGCGTCCAGCAGTTCGACGCCTCGGGCAGGGTGCTGATGCCCGCGTTCGTTGACTGCCACACCCACGCGTGCTGGGCGGGATGCAGGCTGGCTGAATGGGAACAGAAACTCAAGGGTGTGAGCTATCTCGAACTGCTCGCTGCCGGCGGCGGGATCATGTCCACTGTGCGGTCGGTCCGCGACGCGAGCCGGGACGAGCTTCGAGACGGCTTGCTTGGTCGGCTCAGCAAGATGCAGCGCACGGGAACATTGACCGCTGAGGTCAAGTCCGGTTACGGCCTGTCGACCAAAGACGAGATCAAGATGCTCGAGGCCATCAGCGAGGCTGGCAGATCATGGGCGGGCACGGTGGTCCCCACCGCGTGCATCGGGCACGCCAAGGACCCCGACGTAGACGACTTTGTCACACGCACGATCGAAGAAACCCTGCCCGAGGTCACCCGCTGCTTCCCGGGGATCACGATCGACGCGTACTGCGAGGAAGGATCGTGGTCGCTCGACGAGACGCTCCGGCTGTTCGAAGCCGCCCAAGAAGCCGGGCACCCGATCCGGGTCCACGCGGACCAATTCAACGACCTCGGCATGATCCCCGAAGCGATCAAGCGTGGATTCCTCAGCGTGGATCACCTCGAAGCTACTTCGCCCGAGCACCTCAAGCAGCTCGCACAGTCTGACTGCTTCGGGGTCATGCTCCCCGTCTGCGGCATGCACCTCGACAACCGCTTCGGTGACGGCCGCTCGTTCGTCGATGCGGGTGGGAAGCTCGCGATCGCCAGTAACTACAACCCGGGCAGCGCGCCGTGCCACTCGATGCCAACGGTGATCGCCGCCGCGGTGCGTCACCTCGGGCTGCTGCCGGCCGAGGCCATCGCCGCCTCGACCCGTTCGCCCGCTCGCTTGCTCGGTCTGACCGACCGCGGCACGATCGAAACCGGACAGCGAGCGGATCTCATCTTGCTCGACATGACCGACGAGCGTGAGCTCGCGTTCGAGTTCGGCGCCAACCCGGTGTCGGCGGTCTGGGCTGCGGGCCGAAAGATCGTCTAAGAATTTCCCGGCCGACTCGCGCCACCCGTTCTGGGCTTCTAGGATAGTTTCGTGTCACGTGTACCGCTCATCTCGGATAAAGAAGCCGACCTCGCTTATGCCGCGGCTCAGAAGGTCGTCGAAACGCACCGCAGAATCGCTGAGCACGTCAAGCTCGGCATGACGCTCGCGCAGGTCGACCAGTTTGTTGGCAAGACACTCACAGACCTCGGTTGCAAGTCATGCTTCTATGGCTACCGCGTGCCGCGAACCCCGGCGTTCCCCTCACAAGCGTGCCTCAGTCTCAACGAGTGCGTCGTCCACGGCACCGCGGGATACACCGCCAAGCCGCTCGCACCGGGCGATCTGCTCTCGATCGACATAGGCGTCAGCTACAAGGGCTGGATCGGCGACGCCGCGTGGACCTACGCGATCGGCGAACGAACCGAACTCTCTCAGAAGCTCATGCAGTCAGGCATGGACTCGATCCACGCGGGAATCGAGAGACTCCAGCCGGGCAACCAGCTCATCGAGTACGCCAAGGTCGTCCAGCAGATCGTCGAGAAAGACTTTGGGTTTCATCTCACCAAGGGCCTCGGCGGGCACGGCTACGGCAAAAAGCTCCACGGTCCGCCCTTCATTTCAAACTCGCCCCCGTCGTATCCCGGCGAGTGGCCAGACGCCCGAGTTGTCTGCGAGCCTGGCATGCTTTTCGCCGTCGAGCCCATGATCGCCGTCGGCACAGGCAACACCAAGAGCAAGCCCAAGGAGTGGCCCGTCTTCACCGCTGACGGCTCGCTCTCAGTGCACTACGAGCACGACGTCCTTGTGACCGAGTCCGGCCCACGCATCCTGACCGAGGGGCTCGAGAGCCTGCCCGAGATCATCGGATGACACAGATACTTGCTGAGAACCGGATTGTCAGGGTGTTTGAGTCGCTGAAAGCAGATGGCAAGAAAGCATTGATGCCCTTTGTCGTGGGCGGGCATCCGACAAACAGCCCGCTCGGCTCACTGCTCCGCGCGGTAGACACTGCGGGCGCCGACATCATCGAGATCGGGTTCCCATTCTCTGACCCTGTCGCCGACGGCCCGGTTATAGCCGAGGCCATGCACAACGCGCTGCTCGCGGGCACAACACCCGAGTCGATTCTCAACGAAGTCGCCGAGTGCCGGGCTGAGATCGGCGCGGGGCTTGTTGCGATGATCTCAGTATCACTCGTCTTCAAGATGGGCGGCCCCGATGCGTTCTCCAAACGCGCCAAAGCAGCAGGCATCGACGGCTGTATCTTTCCTGACATCTCGCTCGAAGACGCGGGTGAGTACATCGAAGCGTGCGCCAAGCAGGGCCTCACCGCAAGCCTGCTCGTGGCCCCCACCACGCCCATCGAGCGTGCCGCGAAGATCACCGCCGCGTGCAGCGGGTTCGTCTACGTCCTCGCCCGGGCGGGAATCACAGGTACGGGCTCGCAAGCGCCTGATATTCAGGCGAGGGTGCAGGAACTCAGGCAGGTCACCGATCTTCCTCTCGCGGTTGGCTTCGGGATCTCGTCTGCCGAGCATGTCCGCTCGGTCACGGAATCCGCCGACGCGGCGATCGTCGGCAGCGCACTTGTGGCAAAGATCAACGCTGCGCTCGCCGATGGGAACGACCCGGTCGAAGCCGCCAAAGGCTTCGTCTTAACGCTCAAACAGGGCGTGCGTTAGGGTTTCTCTGTATGCACCTGTATGCATGAAACATGTATACACACAAACGCCATATTTTTGCGTTTCAGAAGTGCGTAACCACTTGTCAACCTCGCTCGCAGAGTGACAATGCAGCGTCGCACGAGGGACGGCGACTCACGCAATCCACCCCATGCACGGAGCTCCCATGAGTACCGAATCGACCTGGAGAAACGCACCAGACACCTTGGGCCGGACCGCACCGAACCAATCGGTGCAATACCCGGACGCAACACCGATTGATGAGATCTTCGGTGTGGATTGCTTTGGCTTGCAAGAAATGAAGAAACGGATTCCCGCCGAGCAGTTCCGCTCGCTGCTCATGACGATCGAGCGGGGCGAGCCGATGTCCGACAAAGAGCTCGCTGATTCGATCGCAAAGGCGATGCGTCAGTGGGCGATCGAGAAGGGCGCGACACACTACACCCACTGGTTCCATCCGCTCACCGGCTCGACCGCCGAGAAGCACGATTCGCTCTACAAGCTCAACAGCGAGAAGGCGTTCATCCCGCACCTCTCGGCCAGCGCACTCATGCAGGGCGAACCGGACGCGTCCAGCTTCCCCTCTGGCGGTCTGCGCCAGACCTTCGAAGCCCGCGGCTACACAGCGTGGGATGCCACAAGCCCGGCGTTCATCATGCGTGGTGACAACTCCGCGACACTCTGCATCCCCACCGCGTTCGTCTCGTGGACCGGCGAAGCACTCGACAAGAAAACGCCGCTGCTCCGTTCGATGGATGCCATCTCGAAGCAGGCGCTCCGCGTGCTCAAGTTCTTCGGCAAGGACGAGGGCGTCCACAACGTCTACAGCACGATGGGCTGCGAGCAGGAGTACTTCCTGATCGATAAACGATTCCTCAGCAGCCGGCCCGATCTCATGCTCTGCGGCAGGACGCTCTTCGGTTCCAAACCTGCCAAGGGGCAGGAACTGTCCGATCACTACTTCGGAGCAGTCCCGCCGCGAATCCTTGAATTCATGGCCGACTCCGAGCAGGATCTCTACCGCGTCGGCGTGCCTGTTCAGACCCGTCACAACGAAGTAGCACCCGGCCAGTACGAGATTGCCCCTCTTTTCGAGCACGCAAACGTCGCCAGCGATCACCAGATGGTGCTCATGGAGATCCTAAAGCGAAGCGCGGAACGTCACGGCTTGCACGCGATCTACCACGAAAAACCATTCGCGGGCGTCAACGGCTCGGGCAAGCACACCAACTGGTCGCTCTCGACCGACTCAGGTCTCAACCTGCTCGATCCAGAGGACAGCCCGCACACCAACCCTCAGTTCCTTGTGTTCCTCTGTGCCGTGATCCGCGCCGTACACCTGCACGGCGACTTGTTGCGTTCGTCCATCGCCTCCGCCGGCAACGACCACCGACTTGGCGCACACGAAGCACCTCCCGCGATCATCTCGATCTTCCTGGGCGACATGCTCACCGACCTGCTCGATCAGATTGAAGCGGGCGAGATGACCAGGACCCTCAGCGGTGGCACGCTCGATCTCGGAGCCACGCAGCTACCCAAACTTCCCCGCGATTCTGGTGACCGCAACCGCACCTCGCCGTTTGCATTCACGGGCAACAAGTTCGAGTACCGCGCCGTGGGTTCGACCATGACCGCCGCTTGGCCCTTGACCGTTATGAACACGATCGTGGCCGAATCGCTCGACGACATTCTGAATGACATCGAGAAAGTGGTAGGCGCGGGAGCTACGCCCGAAGCACGCGACGCGGCTGTCATGGGTGTCCTCAAAGACGTCGTTGGCAAGCACAAAGCGATCATCTTCAACGGCGACGGCTACAGTCAGGAATGGCAGGAAGAGGCGGCCCGCCGCGGTCTTCCAAACATCAAGAAGAGTTCCGACGCCATCCCCGTGATGCGTGAGCAGAAGAACCTCGATCTGTTCGCCCGCTTCGGTGTGCTCCAGAACGCGGAAGTGCACAGCCGGGCCAACACGTACATGGAGAAGTACGTCACGCAGCTGAGCATCGAGGCCGCCACGATGCTGCAGATCGCACGCCAGCAGATCCTCCCCGCTGCGTACGAACACCAACGCAATCTTGCCGAAACGGCCGCATCTTCAGAAGGCATCGGTTCTGACATCCTCGGTTTGCGCGATGAGTTCACCCAGTACGCCGAACTCGCCGACCGGTTCAGAAACGGGGCCGCCAAACTCGAAGAGCAGCTCGACAGCATCCCCGACGATGAGTACAAGGCTGGCGAGTACTTCCGCGACACGCTCATCGGAACGATGGAGGATCTCCGCGAGATCGGTGATCTCCTTGAGACCAAGACACCCAGCAAGATCTGGCCCTTGCCGAGCTACCAGGACATGCTGTTCATCAAGTAAACAGCCCTCCAGAGACATTCCGACTTCAAGTAAACAGAGCAGGCACCATCGGGGTGCCTGCTCTGTGTTTAGCGATTGACCTATACTCTGTCCAAGTTTGCAGACCCGGCAAGATAGCCCGGATCTCTGCTGGCCCTGTAGCTCAGCGGTTAGAGCAGGCGACTCATAATCGCTCGGTCGCGGGTTCGACAAGCGCAGTATCCGCAAGTGTTTACGGCAAATTAGACACGTCGCGTGACATACAACGCGCTGCAGAATGCGCTGCACTTGCTGCAGGATTCGCCCTGTATCGCCGCGCGCTCACCGCCTCAGAAATCGAGCAGGCCGTCGCTAAGGCCCGCATTCTTGTAATGACCAAAACCGAAGCCAAGCGGTTGTGAGGCCCCTCTGAGTGCCCGTAGGCTGGCGGGCATGAGTGACACCCCAAAGTCGGCCAAAGGGCAGGACGGGCCGCCTGAGCTGCCCCACACGGTCAAACAGCACGCCCTAACCGGCGCGACCATTCACTATGAATGCCGCCAGTGCCAGACGGCGCTGCATTCCAAGCTAGCCGAAGCGGGCGAGCGAGAGAACTGCCCACAATGCGGAGTTGGTTTCATCGTGCCCGGCTTGCAAACCAAAACCGATGAAGCAAAGCGACTGGCGGCCCAAAGCAAGGCAACCAAAGAAGCCGACCGGATGAAGCAAGCCGCCGAGCGAATCGAACAGGACAGACGACGATCCACAAAGAGCACCCCTCCACCGCTAGAACGTCCCCCATCGTCCAACACACGGTTCATCGTCTATGAAATAGCTGGGGCACTGATCTTCCTTGTAGGCTTGGTGACCGTCTTTGTTGCCGTCACTTCGATTCAAGAAGTGTTTGGGGCAATCGCCCTTGTGGGTGGCTTACTGATCTTGGCTGTTGCCGCCGTCGGCAGCGTGCTCTGTTACTGCGCGGCACTTCTATACGAGATGACACGGCTGCAACGGAAATCAGCGCAGGGTGCCCCCCCTCCCCCTAAACATTGAATCTTAGGGTGGCACGCAACGTACAAATTGCCCAGACTCACAAAAGAGTGTGAACCGCTACGCGGCCCAGCTTGGCGAGGGCGCGGGCTAGCTATTTTGGTGCCCCCTGCCGCATGAGAGTCACGCCGATGTTGGCATGTTGGCGTGTTGGCACGACAACAGCATGAACACTCGTTTAGTTGAGTCACAGTCCCATGAACCGATACCTTTGTCGACTAGCGACTGCAGGGCCTCTCTGGCAGCTTCGGCACTGGGATACTTGGATTTAGATCGTTGTTGAAGGTCTCTCGGCTTTACAGAGCCGCCTTGTCTTTCGACCCACTCAGTCAGGCGTCGGGCTTCGGTAGCGGCTGGATCTTCACCAAGCAAGTCGATCACACGTTTGGACTCACGCCCAAACCACCTTGCGAGTTCAACACCGGACTGGATGCTTTGTGAATCCACTTCCGACAGTGGCTCCGGCACGGTGGGATCGCCAGTTGCCCATCGAGCAAGGTGAATCATCAAGGCGAAGCGTGCGGCATACGCCTCTAGTTTCGACCACGCAGCCGCTTGCTCACCAACGAGAACGGATCCTTGCTGCGCGTGGTCGTTGTAAAACTGGATCCATGCTGCTTTAGCGTCTGCGGAAAGACTAACGACGTGCGGGCGCTGGTCGCCCTCGTCGTAACCGACGTTTGGTTCAAGCTCGTATAACCGATCAAACATTCCATTTACTGCCTGTTCAATCTCTGCCGGTATCTCGCGCTCGTTCCATTGCTTAGTCTGACGTGGTGGGTAAGCGAACAGAAAGCGCGCTGATAGTCCATTCTCTTTGTGCTCATTCCGAAGCGAACGCTTCAGGATCTCAGGCTGAACACCGCCAGTGATACACACTTGAGGCATGCCCACAGATATGACGCCCCCCGACTTTCTATCCACACAGATCGGACGCCCCCCGTGCATCTCAAGCCATCTTGCGGAGTCAGACCCCCTCCCGGAAGTGTACTTGTCAAAGCTGGCAATCCATCCGGCCAGTTCGTCTTTAGCCATGAGCAAACCGCGTGGATTGTGCTGCAACAACCCAAGCAGCGCTTCGGTGGTCGTGTCGTCGATGACATACCTGCAAGCTGAGGGTTCTTCTGGTTCGACTGGAGGATCACCCTCTTCGGAACGCTTCCATGCAGCCAGGGCGCGTTCATATATCAGGACATCAGCCTTGTGATCTTCCATCTGTGTAGCGTGCTGACGCATTGCTTCGGATTGCCTCGCCCTGACTGGACGCAGCGCAGTCTCGATTGCGGGCGACTTTGTGGTACCGCTTTCGCCGATAATGGCTGTCCACAGTACGGCCGGTTCATGCCAGTTGCCCTTAATCCGAATCCTGAACGTTGTACCAATGGCGCTGGCGATAGCAGACATCAGGGGTAGAGCAAGGAACGACGCATCGCATCCAATTGCATCGGACCCCGCATCAACAAACTCACTCACGACATCAGGCAGCGCTCGCGTAGGGAAGGGCACGTAGGAATCTTGACTACTACACGCCAACATGCCAACTTTGCCAACACGATCGACCGACCCGTAGACCTTAGCGAGAACATCGCTCATGGCTGCACCTCCAGTCCTGAGCTTTGGTTGACAAAGTCTGCGAAGTCTGCGCCGGTGCCTGCGGTTGGAACGAGATCGCGAATGTCCATAACGCGCACGCTATCCGCACCGGCGTTTGTCGCCCGATCTGCAACGACTTCGGCATACTGCTGGCCGCTCTCGTCGAGATCGGGCCAGACGACAACTTCCTTATCACGAAGGATGGCCCAGTTGGTCAAGTGAGCGCCGTTTGCACCACCTGCAGCCGTCGTGCTGACCAGGCCAACTGACCAGCCAGCATCGGCCGCGACCTCACCCTCATGGACGTGCACGGCGCTACCGGGTGGCATCGCTGCAATGTAGTCGGCGTGGAGTATCGGTCTAGGTGGGGTCATAGCAGAGATTGCCCAGCCAGCCGGAGTCAGAGCCAGCGGACGAATCACCTTCTGGCCGGGTTGGGTAGCCCATCGCACGACACTGCCGACGTGGTCCCCGTTGACGTCGAGGTATCGCCAGAGCTTGCTCGGTTTACCAAGCTTGCATGACAGCGAGGAAATAGCCGCCAGTTCGGTAGTGAATATACGGCGGTTTTTAGAATGAGTACGGAATGCCCTGTTTGGCTGTGTACTTGAACGGTCGGCTAGACGACGCCACTTTTTGCCGGAGTCATTCACATGGAGATCCCGGTAGCTCAGCCCCATTGCATCCAGGATCTCTTTACATGAACACCCCGCATGACAGCGCATCAGTACCCGGCCGTCGTCGCCCTGACCAATAGACAGGGATGGCGTGCGATCAGAGTGCGAGGGGCAACGAGCGGACCATTGACCACTACCCCCACACGGTTTGCAGTCGAGTTCTCGCAGCGCGTGTAAGACCTTGCATATTGGTGTGTTCATGCAGCCCCCCGATCGGAGTCGGGCGTGCGTGACGCCATGCGAACGACGTTGACTCCGGCACGCCGCTTGGCGGCTGCGTGGGCGTGCGGATCTTCTGGCTTATTGAGCTTGATTAGCTGCTGGATCTGGTGTTCTCGCTCGGCCTGATCGTCGGCGAGGTTGTTGTTGCGTGCGTAGCAGCTGAGTTCATCCGCGTGCCCGAAGGTATTGGCACCGGTGCAGGACTCTTCGTAGTTGCTCTCGCGTTCATGGGCGATGCGGTCATCCCATCGGTCTTCCAGAGAATACGTAAGGCGAGAATCTCGCTCTTGCAAATGCGCGAAGTAACGCATACCATTGTTCATCTATTGTGTTCCTATTTGAGCCCCGCGAAGCAGCAAGTGACCTGGCAGTCGTATGCGTCGCGGGGCTATCTAAATTCACGGCTGGATCACTTCCAGCACCTTGTACTAATTTGCTACTCATGGTCGTCATAATGACGGCCCCCTTTCTCCGGCCACCAACCAACTCGGTTCCCAACGAACCGAGTTGGCGGTGACGTCGTACTCGCTCCGGTCTCCGCACGATGCAAAGAACCGTTGTGGCTTGATTGCGGCGATACCCTCACCGCGCGGTCAAGCCGACCGTTGCGCGCAACACCCCCCTACGCCTTTGGGCAATTCATTTAGAAATCGTTCTAATTCTTCGGGCTTCACTCTTACGTGTCGCCCGATGCAGAACGCTTCGAGCTTGTTGCCGTGCACCCCGGCGGTTCGCCAGCCGAGAACAGTCTTGCGGCTCACGCTGCACAGGCGTGCGACCTCATCGAGCTTATAGAGTGGTTGGTCCATCCGTGACCTCCGTAGTTCGGGCGTGCATGCCCCTAAGTGATGCCTGATGATACCTGACGAGGAGGTTCGTGTCAAGTTAGGCCCATTATGTTGTGTGCACAATCTGTCAATTGACTACATGTAGTATGTGCTGCATGTTTGGGCAACCCTAACTTCAGTCTCCTCAATGCCTTACGACACCCTAATAGTTGCAAGCTGCCACGTCGATCTGTAGCCTCCGCGAGTGTCGAGCATCTCGAAAATCCGTAACAGTCGGCTTCGGCTTCTGCAAGTCGTCATTGACGGCCGGCGTCGGTCAGTACGTCTTGGGTCTATGAGCGACCGCGACGCGCGGCGGGTCCGCGACCACGTCGATGACTTGGAGCAAGCCCGCAGAGTCGGACGCACGCCTGCACCGGCTACAGCTGCGTGGGTCGATCGTTTGCCTGACGAGACATTCAACAAGCTCGTAACGGTTGGGTTGGTTGAAGCGAGAGTGACGCCGCCCGCGAAGCTTCGCATTGGCGAGCTAGTCGATATGTACGTTGAGCGCCGACGCACTGAGGTCAAACCGAGATCCGTTGAGCTGATTAAGCAGACTGGCCGTAAGTTGATAGAGCACATCGGGCGAAACGTTCACATTGCCGAAGTGTCTAGTCCTATGGCTGCACAGTGGCGTAGCGACCTGCTTGCTTCTGGCCTGTCCGAAGCGACCTGCAGACTTCACACTCGGAATGCTCGTGCAATGTTCTCGCAGGCAATGAACGACGGGCAAGTCGAAACCAACCCGTTCGGATCGCTACCAACCGCGTCGGTGGCGGCAGATCGTGATTTCTATCTTTGCCGCGATGATGCGCGAAAGATTCTGCATCACATCGCCAACCCGGATCTAAGAGCCGTCGTCGCACTCGGTAGGTTTGCGGGCTTGCGTGTGCCAAGTGAAACGCACACGATTAGGTGGCGCGACGTCGATCTCGACGCAGGCAAAATCGCTGTCTATTCACCAAAGCGACATCGGCACGGCACACCCCGCGATTCAGCAATTCGGATTGTCCCGATCGTTCCAGAGTTGGCAAAGATATTGCGGACGCTCGAAAGGGGCGGCCCCAACGACCCCGTAGTTAGGGTCACGGCGAACAATCTACACCGACAGACAAAGCTAGCTATTAAAGCTGCCGGGCTTCCAGTTTGGGGCGACCTGTTCCAAACGATGCGTCGAAGCTGCGAGACTGATCTGTGTGAGTCGTTCCCTGCACACGTTACTGCACGGTGGCTTGGCCATAGCGTGCAGGTTGCTGAGAAACACTATCTGCAGGTTCCCGAAGATCTCTATCGGCGGGCCTCTGGTCTAGGCGCGCTGCATAATGCGCTGCAGGAATCGCCGATCGACATTGATCTCATTTCGGAATCGGTGGCGTTCGTAATGGCAGAAATCTCAGGCCGTGACCTGAGAAATTCTGCGCTTAGTGTTTGTAAGTCCGAGCAATCGCAGGAAGTTGCCGACCTATACTCTGTCCAAGTTTGCAGACCCGGCAAGATAGCCCGGATCTCTGCTGGCCCTGTAGCTCAGCGGTTAGAGCAGGCGACTCATAATCGCTCGGTCGCGGGTTCGACTCCTGCCAGGGCTATTTCAACCGACTTATCGCCTGCGACGCGAGGCGATAAGGCCGCCCAGCGCGAAGAATGCTGCAGACGCTGGTGCCGGGACAGCGCCATTGAACCGGTTGATAAACAGCTCGTAACCGCCAGTGTCGCCGTTACTAAACGGCTCGACCATGACGTAGTACGTGCCGTCGGCAGGGATGATTAGATCGAGGATGAGCGAGTCGGTGGTCTCGATCTCGTCGTCGTTGGTCGCGTCGGTGCCGTAGTAGTCAACGAAGTCACCGTTGGAATCGAGGATGCTGATCATCGAATCGATGGTGTTCCCGATGCGCTGGTCCAGCACATTCGACATGACTTCGAAATTCATCAGGTCGCCAGCGCTAGCAGTGAAGCTGTAGAAGTCCTGAGCGTCCCCGCTGGAAAGCTCGGCTGTGACTGTGATTGCGTCTACTGAGAAATCACCGATACCCGCGTTGTCGCCGGTCACGATGGTGTTCGGCACTGTCATGTTGCCTAACGCCAGCGGCTGAGCCGTGGCGATCGAGTCGTTCGCACCGCCGGATTCAGCGACAACCGTGCCGGTCTGCGAGAACTGCATCTTGATAGCCGATCGTTCACTCAGCCAGTTGGGCGTGAATATGTTCGACAGCGGTGTGCCGAACGCCGGGGTTGCCATAATGTGACTGTCTGTCTCGTCGGCACCGATCGGTCCCGGATAGTCTGGCAAGAACGGGCCTGCTCCGATCGGGCCGTAGCTGCCGGAGCCAATCGGGCCGAACGAATCGCGGTGGCGTATGCCGAGCAGGTGACCAAGCTCGTGCGAACCGATGTTCGCTGTCGAGGCGACATAGTTGCTGGGTGCGATGCCAAGGCCGTCAACGTTGATGACAGCTGTATCGCTATGGTCGAGATTTCTAAAGTCGATGTGTTCCGCGAGCCCGCCGGGGCCGCCGGCATTGAACGTCAGCGTCGAAAACTGGCCACCCGGAGCGGTCTGAGTAAACGAAACATCGAACATGGACCACTGGGTTTCCATGATCGACTGCACCTGAGCCCGCATCGCTGGGGTGTAGTTGATGTTCCCGCTGTTGCCCGAGTCGAAGTCCAAGAAGACCATCTGCTGGGCAGCAGCAGATGCGGACACAGAAAGACCAGCCGCGATACACGCGCACTTCAAGCCAATATGCATATGAGATATCCCTTCTAACCGCCTGCACCAAGAGTCAACAAGACCCCCCACTGGTGCATCCACTGCACACAGAATGCACTCAATCATTGTTGGGACCAGTAATCTCGGACTGGAATCTGGTTTGTCAGCGAATAAAGGTAGTTTCTACTCTGTCGGTTCGGATTCTGAACGACCTTGCCAGAGTCGCTGGTCATCGGTTCTACCCAGTTTGCCATACACCTCGGCGAGGTAGCCGGCGGCTTTCGCTGCCGCCGCGGTCTGGCCGACCCCAGCCAGAATCTCGTACCCCTCGAGCATCAACGGCTCAGCTGACTCCGCTTCTCCAAGAAGCACCTTGTTGCGACCCCAGTACGTCAGTGTCCGTCCAAGGTCTTCGTGAGGCTCAGAATAGAGTGTCCGCATGCCCGCGATGGTCGCTTCAAAGACTGGCTCTGCTTCCTCGGCGTTGCCCATTTCGGACAGCACAATCGAAAGTGTCTTTCCTGTGTCAACTCGGAACACAAACAGGTCATCAGAATCCGAGTTGAGCATCTCATAGACAGGGCGAAGCAGCGACTCGGCTTCGTCTAGCCGATCCATGTCTCTCAGAATAGATGCCATGCTGTTGGTGCATGTCAGCGTTCCGGGGTGACTCGGGCCGAAGACCTTTCGGCACCGTTCCAGCGTGTCACGCATCAGCGGTTCGGCCTTGTCGTACTGCTCAAGACTTTGGTACAAGAACGCGAGGTTGTGCGCGGTCACAAGAATATCGGGGTTGTCGGCGCCGGTCTTGGCGACCGAGACCTTGTACACCCGCTCGTACAACGGCAGCGCCTCGTCGTACCGTCCTAGAGCTTCGAGACCTGTGGCGAGGTTATGCTCGGCAATAAGCGTGCGGGTGCTGTCCGGACCATCGATGCGCATCCGGGCCTCGTGGACCCTTCGATAGCTCTGCTCAGCAAGATCCGGTCTGCCAAGATTCATATCTAGTGTCGCGGCGGTCATATACGCCGCCAGCACCATCGAGTCTTCGTCACCAAGAATACCGGACCGCCGCTCTTGGAACAGATCCAGAGTGCCCTTTGCATTCTCGAACTCACCCATATAGCCCTGCAACTCGGCGATCGTGTGCAGCAGGTCAAGCGAGAGCTTGTCGCTTGGTCCTAGCTGTTTCACCGACTCAGCGAGCAGTGCGTCAAGCAGCTCCGCTGACTCCGAGAACTGACCCGTGTCACGAAGCAACATCCCGAGGTCGCGTTCGGCCCAGAGCGTCAGTTCATGTGCCTCACCCAGTGATTCACGGAAGAGCTCCGCCCCACTGCGGATCAATCTCTCGGCCTCCTCGAAGTCTCCAAGTACAAAGTACACGTTCCCGATGTTGTTGCTGATCGCGGCCTTCGTTGCCAGAGATTCTTCGAATCGTTCGTCGATCTTCCCGGCCGCGGCATCGAGTGCTTCTAGCACGGTAACCTCGTGGCCGAGCGCGCTTGGAGATACAGCTGCCAAGACGTCGTTGTTCAAGAAGTCTGTCACGTGCTGCGCAATGTCTCTGCTGCGCTCTGACTCGATCAGGTGTTCCTCAGCCAGCTTGGTCTGCTTGTTGGCTTTGATAAAGCCGATTGTGGTGCCTGTTACACCGAGCACCAGCGCTAGAACCAACCCTGCCGAAACCCCCACCATGAGTTTATTGCGTTTGGCGAATCGGCTGATCTGGTACACCGCGCTCTGAGGCCGGGCCAGGATTGTTTCGTCTGCGAGATACCGCCTGATGTCATCTGCGAGAGCGGCGACCGTCTGGTACCTAGCAGATTTCTCCTTTGCCAGAGCCGTGGCGACGATCGTCTCGATGTCGCCGCGGTAGCGGGTGTTGTACGTCGAGAGTTTCGCGGCGTTCCGGTCTTGGATCTCCCGAGCCGCCTCAACCAGCCCGAGCCCTTCGATGTTGTTCGGCAGTTCTCCCGCCATCAGCTCGTACAGCACCACACCAAGGCTGTAGACGTCTGACCGCGTATCGACGCCGTCGGCGTTGCTGCCGAGCTGCTCAGGGCTCATGTACGGCATCGTGCCGACGAGCTGCCCGGGCCGCGTGTAGAGCGTCTCACCGCCCGCGTCACCCTCGCCCGCTTCGACTGTTCTGGCCACACCGAAGTCGAGCACCTTGGGCAAGCCGTCCTTTGTCACCAGAATGTTGGCAGGCTTGAGATCACGGTGGACCACGCCCTTCGAGTGGGCGTGCTGAACTGCATCACAGACCTGAGCGATGAGATTCAGCCGATCCTTGATCGAGGCGTTGGACTTCTTGCTCCACTCGCGCAGCGACACACCATCCACCAGCTCCATCGCGAAGTAGGGTCTCGGTCCCGCGGCTGACTCGCTCACGCCAGCCTCGTAGATGTGCGCAATCCCGTCGTGGTGCAGCCGACCGAGCGCCTTGGCCTCGAACTCGAACCGCCGAATCAACTCGGGCGAAGCTAGGCCCGGTTTGAGCAGCTTGAGCGCGACTGTCCGCTGCGGGCTCTGCTGCTCGGCTTCATAGACGACGCCCATGCCGCCCTCGCCGAGCTTGCGGATGATCTTGTAGCTGCCAACAGCGTCGGGCTCAGCCGCGGACTCGGCGAGCACCCTGCTGATGCCGCTCTGAAACTCCTCGGGCGAGATGCCGCTGCTCGGATCTGCCTCGGCTTTGAGCAGTTCAAGCACCTCGCTCCGCAGCGGCTCATCGTCCGGGGCAAGCTCGATCAGCTTCGCCTTTCTTTCAGCCTCTGGAAGATCACAGACCTCTTGGAACAAACGATCGAGTTGTTGGAATCGTTCTGCATCACTCACGTCCGGATTCCCCCTCGGTCTTAGCCATCTGAGAGAGTTCTCTCATCAGCCACGAACGCGCCATGCGCCACTCGCGCGACGCGGTGGCCCTAGAGATCCCGATCAGGTTCGCCGAGTCGTTCTCATCGAGACCACCAAAGAATCGGAGCTCGATCAGCCGGGCCTTACGAGGGTCCAGGTCGGTGAGCTTGGCGAGGGCTTTGTCCATGCGTTCGATGTCGATCGAGAGATCGTCCTTGTCCGGCGTGCCGCTGATCTGAGATTCCCTGAGTTCAACGCGTCGGTTCTCCCCGCCGCGCTTCACTCTTTTCTTGGCCCGGGCATGGTCAACGAGAATCCGTCGCATGATCGTCGAGGCCAGGCCCATGAACGCGGCACGGTTCGTCTCATCGACCGAGCGCTGGTCGATCAGCTTTACGTACGCCTCGTGAACAAGGGCTGTCGGCTGCAAGGTGTGCCCGGCACGCTCAGCTGACAGGAAACCGCTGGCCATGGCCCGGAGCTGCTCGTACACCAAAGGTGTCAGCTTGTCCGCAGCATGATCCTCCCCGGCCGAATACTGGGTCAGCAGCTGAGTCGCGTTGGCATCCGGGCAGTTCTCCACGGCGGCTCCATCTGGGTCGGGCTACACCGGCACCGCTGCAGAACGCCGCGACGCCGTCTCCAACCAGAATACAGGCAAAGCGGGCTATCCACGAGACGAGTTAGATCGGACCGGTCTAGATTCTGGTTACCGGATCAGGACACAAAAGTCCTTATTGGGCCGCGGGTTTCGTGCCGGGGGATCTGTTGATCTCCCTGATCTCGTCGCGAGCCCTGAACATGACCCAGAACCAGATCACCACGCCGAGCATCTCAAGGAACTCCTCGATCGCTGTACCCGCGATATAGGCGTAGTTCTCTTTGCCCGTGAACACCAGCGGCTGGGTTTCCTCGAAGTCTGTAGCCTCGAGCCTCTGACGCTCGACGATCGCCGGGTCAGCGTTGAACCGGTTGGCTGAGTTGATCAGTTCGGTTCCGACTGCACCGGCAAGGAACACCGTGGCTCCGATCGCAAGCCCGATCACGGTCCGCTTTGAGCCGCGCCACATCTTCCAGAAAATGAAGCAGCCGAACATGCCGGCCAGCGGTAACCAGAGCACGATCCAACGAGCGTACTCGAACGGCGTATCAACACCGATGTCGGTCTTGCCGCCGATGCGTTCGTGCAGCATGCAGCTCTCGTCAACCGAGAGAAACAGGAACCCAAACGCCAGCATCCACCAGCCGAGCCGTTCGCCGAACGATGTGTTGGGTCGGCTCTGGCCGACGAACCACGTCATCACACCCAGTGCCGCGAGCGTCGCCGAGGCCCACCACGTCGCCAAGCTCTTCTCTTGGTCAACATCGAAGAACAGCATCGCCTTGCTGGCGTACTGCACCTGGTTCATCCAGAGGATGTTGGCGATCAGGCTCAGCACCGAGATCGCGATCACGCCGAAGACAAGGACAACAAGCACCTGCTTGCGAGCGCGTTCTTCTGTGGAACGTGGCTTGTTCTCGTGGTTAGGTAAGGGCATCTCGGCTTTCAGTTTGGGCATCTAAAGCGGACCAGAATCCGATTCCGACCAGTATAGATTTACAGAATCTTCACCCGGCGGGTCTGCCGCCTCTGGAGAGTGAAAATCCCTATTCTGGCGCAAGAATCCGGACTCAACAACGCCAATCGGGCTAATTATCGGGACTGATCGCCGGCCGCTTGAATACTCAGCCGATCTTGTTGCCGATGTGCCGCTCGCCTCGGCTGGCAGCGAGATCGACCTGCTTCTGCCGCTCGCGCAAACTCGCGATCTCCTGTTCGCTGTGCGAACCGAAGCACCGGTGGCACGACACGCCCCGCTCGAAGTGCTCGTGCTGAGTGTCCGCTTCGATCAACGGCATCCGGCATGCGTGACAAAGCGAGTACTGCCCGGGCCGCAAGTCGTGGTCCACCGCGACGCGTTCGTCAAAGACGAAGCACTCACCCTCCCACCGCGATTCTTCTTTGGGGACGACCTCGAGGTACTTCAGGATGCCGCCCTTGAGATGGTTGACGTCCTTGAACCCTTGCTCGAGCATGTAGGAGGTGGCCTTCTCGCACCTGATTCCACCCGTGCAGAACATGGCGATCTTGGTGTCCTTCTTGTCGCCCAGTTCTTCTTTGATGTACGCCGGGAAGTCGCAGAACGCGACCGTCTTCGGGTTCGCCGAGGGTGTGCCGGTGCTGGACACGAACGTGCCGACCTCGAACTCGAAGTCGTTGCGTGTGTCGATGACCAGCACGTCCGGGTCATCGACGAGTTCGTTCCAGTCCTCGGGCTCGACGTAGTGCCCCACCGCCCGCGTCGGTGACACGCCCTCAACCCGCATCGTCACGATCTCGGGCTTGATCTTCACACGCGTCCTGCCGAACGGCTGGTCGTCGCAGCGCGAGAACTTGACTTCTATGTCTTCAAACCGGTCCTCGAACACGGGGTCGGTCTTCAGGAACGCCAGATACGCCTGGATCGAGGCATCCCTGCCGGCGATCGTGCCGTTGATTCCCTCGTTGGCGATGATCATCGTCCCGCCGATGTGGTTATCGGTAAGTGCTGCAAGTATGGACTCTTGCAGCTGCGTCAGCGATGCGGAGCAGCCCGCCAAATCCGCGAACTTGTACATCGCGGCGACACAGTATCCGTTGCGTTGGTTCTCCACGTTGGATTGTAGTTCGCGCTCAAGAACCGGGCTGAGAACCCGGCAGCGGGTTTTATACAATCAATAAGACATGCATAAATGATGTATAGACCGAAACTTGACCATTCCGCTTCGATCGACGATACTGTAACTCTGGAGAACGGGCTACTTTGCCCATCACAGGCCCATTCTGACCCCACCTGATGTTGGGTGGCAGGTCTGCGGAGCCATCACAGGAGTCGTCCCATCGTTTCTGTAGACCAAATCCGGTTTCACCCTGTTCTCCACCCCGACTCCCGCAAGCGAATCACCGATCTCTTCTGCAGCGACGAATTGGACACGTCCAACCGTGCAGGCGTTGCCAGCGCGTTCTCGACGCTCTCGCTGGATCTGGATCACCTCAAAGAATGTTGCGAGTTCACTGAGTGTTGTTACGAGCGTTGCGAGATCGCCTCGACCAGCGAGTGGGTTCTGCTCGCGCTCGCCTGGCATGACTGCACAACGAAGATCCACGACCACGATGACAGCGAGTGCGGCTTCAAAGTGCTCGAAGGCGAGCTCGAAGAAACCAGGTACGCCGTCGTCAATGGCACCACGGTCCGCGAGATCGCCAAACGCAGGCTCGCCCCCGGTGTCGCCGGCACGAGCAACCGAAAGGCGATCCACAGCCTCGGCACCCTCCCCGGTAAGCAAGCCATCAGCCTCCACGCCTACAGCCCGGCTCTCGACTGCGACTCGATGAACGTCTACGAGATCGACGCAGACTAACCAGAGTTGGCGGTGCCGCTAGACACACCACATAACCCGGTGTCGCTCTACGTCAATCCATCGGATATCGCGGACCGGTCCGCTGGTTTCGACGGCTACGCGTTGCTGAGCTTGCTTAGTGTTTCCTGCACGACGTGAGCGATCTCGACGAGTCGTCCCTTGCCGTCGTCGGTTCGGAGCTTGAACTCGACAGACTCGTCGGCGAGGGCTTTGTCGCCGATCGTGATCCTGACCGGGATACCGATCAGGTCCGCGTCCTTGAACTTCACGCCCGGGCGTTCCTTGCGGTCGTCGATGATGACATCAACACCCTCGTCGGCGAGCTTCTCCGAGAGATCGGCTGCGACCTTCGCGTGCTCGTCTTTGTCGGGATCCATGACGGTGATGATGACGTGGTACGGCGCGATAGGGATGGGCCACACAATGCCCGAGTCGTCGTGGCTCATCTCGACACTTGATGCGACGGTTCGGCTCACACCGATGCCGTAGCAGCCCATGATGACCGTCTGCTTCTTCTGCTTCTCGTCGAGGATAATGAACTTGAAGGCGTCGGCGTACTTGGTGCCGAGCTTGAAGATGTGCCCGACCTCAATGCCTCGCTTCGCCTCAAGTTTGGCAGACGCGTTCCGCGGCGAGGGGTCGCCCGTGACGGCGTTGCGGATATCGCCGACACGGATCCGGCCAGACTGCTTGCCCTGCTCGGGCAGCTCGGCGTCGAGATCCCGGCTCCAGCTGAAACCGGTGACATGGTGGTCCTTCTCGTCAGCGCCGGTGGCCCATGTGCCGGCCGTCGCGTCAGGATCGATCACCAAGAGCGTGTCGTCGCGGCGTTCGACCATCTTGGGGCTGACATAACCGATGGCAAAGCCGGCTTCCTTCGCCTCCTTCTCGTCGGCGATTTCAACCGGGAAGCCGAAGGTGTCGCGGACCTTACCCTCGTTGACGTCGTGGTCGCCGCGCACCGTCGCGAGCACATACTTCCGCTTCTCGCCCCCAACTTTCTGGAACACAATCGTCTTGAGCATCTGCTCAGGCTTGACGCCCAGGTGCTCTGCTACAAGATCGATCCCGGGCATGCCGGGCGTGTGCTTCTTGGTGAGCTCTGCAGGCGCGGATTTGTCGAAGCTCCACGTGCGTTCGCCGATCTCGCACTTCTCAACGTTCGCGGCGTAACCCGTCGCCGGGCAGACCATGATCGTGTCCTCGCCCGTGTCGGCGTTGACCATGAACTCGTGCGAAGCGGACCCGCCGATCGGGCCTGCCTCGGCTTCGACGACCGTGAAGTCGAGGCCGCAACGCGTGAACACGTTGACGTACGCCTGGTACATGCGGTCGTAGGTCTCGTTCAGCCCGCCCTCGCCCTCAACGCTGAGGTGGAACGAGTACGCGTCCTTCATCAGGAACTCGCGTCCGCGGAGCAGTCCAGCGCGAGGGCGGAACTCGTCGCGGAATTTCGTCTGGATCTGGTACACGTTCAGCGGCAGCTGCTTGTAGCTGGACACGGAACCCTTGGCCATCTCTGTCACGGTCTCTTCGTGGGTCGGGCCGAGCGCCGCGCCCCGGCCGTGGCGGTCGGTCAGGCGGAAGAGCAGGTCGCCGTACTCGACGTCGCGCTTCGTGTCTGCGTAAAGCTCCAGCGGCACGATCGCGGGCATGAGCATCTCAGCCGAGCCAGCGGCGTCCATCTCTTCTCGCACGATCTGCGAGACCTTCTGCAGCACACGCATGCCCAAGGGCAGGAACTCGTACACACCAGCGCCCACTTGCCGGATGCAGCCGGCCCTGAGCATCAGCCTGTGGCTCGGGTTGACCGCCTCGGCGGGGGCTTCGCGGAGTGTCGGGATCAGCGTCCGGCTCCACCTCTGGATGGTGCCTCGCCGGCGGTTGGTGATCGGTGAGTTCGATGCCGTCTGTGTGCTCATAGGGCCAACTCTAGCCCTGTGAGCCGGCAAACCCCATCAGAACGGGTCTGAGACACAAACGTGCTTCAGCGGCTGGCGACGGTCCGGCGATCGCTGCTCTTCCAGAGACCGGTCTCCTGCATCAGCGGCTCCCACCGCTCACGCTGCCGGACCGCCTCGTCCTGAGAGCTGCCCCACCACCAGAGCGTCTTGACGGGCACCGCCAGATCTGTGGCGATCTCGACCAGCTGGCGATCCGTCAGGTCCGCGTGCGGCGTCTCGATGCAGATCCGCTCCTGTGCCGAATCCGCGTCGAGCTTGGCGAGTTGTTCGACCAGGAGCGCCCTGTCGATGATCGCCGAGGCGAGGTCGAGATCGATCGAGGTGTCGTCGCCGAGTCGCCCCGGGTGCGCGGGCCAGATGACCCGGCTAATTCCAAACTCCTGCGCGTTCGACAATGCTCCAAAGAGCACCTGTGTCATGACCGTGCCAGATTCTGTTTCGTCCTGATGCAGACGCAGCGGGTCGTCCTTGGCGGACTTCGGCATCCTGCGAGCATTGAAGAGGGATGTCTGGCGTTCGATCGCGCCGGTTCGTTCGCGCTCGGTGGTGCCGAAGATCGGCGGCTGCCAAGCTACGGCAGACGGGCCAGAACCCCGACCCGAGCCGAGCGAGACCGACTCGTCACTCGCGCAGGCCAGAGCCACAAGCGACCCGAGGTCGCCGTCTACCACGATCAGCGGTGCTGCGGTCTTCTCCATAGACTCAGTATCGTACCAAGGACCCGCCGGAGCCCCGAAATGGAGCAGGATCAGTCACAGGCACTCCAGACCGCCGCCGGGCTCCTCGCCGAGGCCGAGTCGGTCGTGGTCCTGACCGGGGCCGGCGTCAGTGCCGAGAGCGGCATCTCAACCTTCAGAGACAAGGAAACCGGTCTCTGGGCCAAGTACGACCCGATGGAACTGGCCCACATCGAGGCCTTCCATCGCGACCCCGAACTCGTCACCCGCTGGTACCACTGGCGGTTCACCAAGTGCAAGGACTGCCAGCCCAACGCGGGGCACCACGCGCTCGCCGAGCTTCAGAAACGGACCGAAGCCCGCGGCGGCTCGTTCAGCCTGCTCACCCAGAACGTCGACGGCCTCCACCAGCGAGCCGGCTCGACCAACGTCTCCGAGATCCACGGCACCATCCTCACCTGGCGATGCACCAAAACAGGCCAGCACCACGAACTCGAAGACATCGACTTCTCGACCTTCCCGCCCACGTCCGAGGCAGGAGGGATACTCCGCCCAAACGTCATCTGGTTCGGCGAGATGCTCCCCGAGAAAGAACTCCAACGTGCGTACAACGATTCGAGCACCTGCGATGTCTTTATGAGCATCGGTACAAGCTCGGTCGTTCAACCGGCGGCCAGCCTGATCGATCTGGCAAAGAGCCAAGGCGCCAAGACGATCGAGATTAATATGGAACCAACGCCGATCAGCGAGAGTGTGGATGTGTCGCTGTTCGGTAAAGCGGGAGAGGTACTCCCGATGCTCTCACAGTTGTTGGAGGAGAACCGATGACGAAGACTTTCTCGCTCTTAGCTAGTTCGGTATTGCTTGGAGGTTGTTGCGGCGGATTCGTGTGTGAATACCCGGATCCTTCGCGCACGCTCCGGGAGCTATTAACCACGTCGTGTTCTTTGACTTGCAAGATCCCGCAGACTCTGCTGAACTGATCAAAGATTGTTACGGCTTGCTCAGGATACCGGGTGCAACCTCTGGCTACGCGGGCACCCACTACGACATCGGGCGTCCGAGTGTGCTGCGAGACTACGACGTTGGCTTCTTTGTCGCGTTTGATTCAGAGGATGCGTACCTCGCGTACGTTGACCATCCAGACCACATCGCGCTCGTCGAAAAATGGAACTCTCGCTGGAAATCTATCCGCGTCTATGACATCGGCGATGACAGAACGCTCAACTCCGATGTCAATCAGTAGTTCGGCGTCGGCGCGCGGTACTCGCTCACGTCGATCGAGCTGAACCACTCGATTGTCTTCTTGAGCCCCTCCGCCAGCGGGACCTTGGGTTCCCAGCCGAGGTGCTTCTTGGCGAGCGTGATGTCGGGCTGACGTTGCTTCGGATCGTCCGATGGCAGGTCGCGGTAGACGATCTTGCTCTTGGAGCCGGTCAGCTCGATCACCTGCTCGGCGAGCTCTTTGATCGTGAATTCGCCCTGGTTACCGATGTTCACCGGGCCCACGAAATCGTCGGAGCCGTTCATCATGCGGATGATCGCCTCGACGAGATCGTCGCGGTAGCAGAACGAGCGGGTCTGTGAGCCGTCGCCGAAGATCGTGATGTCCTCGCCCGCCAGCGCCTGGCGGATGAAGTTGCTGACGACGCGCCCGTCGAACGGGTGCATACGTGGGCCGTAGGTGTTGAAGATGCGCACCACGCGGATGTTGACGTTGTTCATCCGGTGGTAGTCAAAGAACAGAGTCTCGGCGGCTCGTTTGCCCTCGTCGTAGCACGCGCGCGTGCCGATCGGGTTGACGTTGCCCCGGTAGCTCTCGGGCTGCGGGTGAACGTCCGGGTCGCCGTAGACCTCGCTGGTCGAGGCCTGCAGCACCTTGGCGTTGCATCGCTTTGCCATCCCGAGGACGTTGATCGCGCCCATGACCGACGTCTTCATCGTCTTGATCGGGTTGTACTGGTAGTGGCCCGGCGCCGCGGGGCAGGCCATGTTGTAGATCTCGTCCACTTCGAGCCAGAGCGGGTGCGTGACGTCGTGGCGGATCAGCTCGAAGTTCGGCTTGCCGATGAGGTGCAGCACGTTGGATTTCTGGCTCGTGAAGAAGTTGTCGAGGCAGATCACGTCGTGCCCATCGTTGACCAAACGCTCGCAGATGTGCGACCCGAGGAAGCCGGCGCCGCCGGTGACAAGAATCCGTTTGATCTGTGACATAGCGCTTCTGGCTCCGGTCGAGGTCTGCTCTAGGCTATTTGGCTTTAGAATCGGCTATCCATCGGGCATAGCTGCTCACTGACTCGGCAGGATCGTGGCCCGGCTTGAACCCTAGCCCCGCCTCGGCCTTCGACATATCGGCGCATGTGAAGTCCTGATAAAACGCCCGGATATGCGCCGGCATCGGGATGAACTCGGTGGGCCTGTCACTCTCGGTCATGCCGAGCCCCGCGCGGACCGCCGAGGCGACTTCCTCAAAGCTCGTCACACGTCCGGAACCGGCGTTATACACGCCCGGGTCCGGGTCCGGGCGGTCACCCAGACCTGCGCCAGCGAGCGTGATCCCGACGATGTCGTAAACAGATACCTGGTCGCGTGCCTGCTCGCCGTGCTCGAAGAGTCTCGGCCGATCGCCCGCGAGGATCTGGTTCGTCAACTGCAAGGCCATCGAAGCCATCGAGCCCTTGTGCGATTCGCCCGGCCCGAAGACGTTGAAGTACCGGAGCCCCACCAGCCATGGCTTGGGCAGACCCGCGGCTTCACGCTCCCGATCGACCCGAGCGTGGGCCTGTTCCATGAGCCACTTGCTGAACCCGTACACGTTGTTCGGCTTGCCCGCGGAGGTTTCCGGGAAGGGCTGCTTCGTGTTGGTCTCAGGAGGCGTGCCGTAGGTCGCGGCGCTGGACGCGTAAACCAGCGGCACGTCGCGTTCGATGCAGGCGGCCATGATCTCGGGCCAGGTCTCGCCCGCGTTCTCCTCGATCATCTCGGCTTCGTCATCGACGGTTGTGTCCGTGATCGCGCCGAGGTGGAACACAGCAGCCGGCTCGTAGCGGTCGAGCAGGTCGGGCCAGAACACGTCGCGGATGCTCTGGCCGATGACCTCGCCTCGGAATACGTCGTTGTTGCGGTCGCACGCAGCAACGAGGCTCTCGAACGAACCAGTGCGCATCGAGTCGAGCACGACGACGTGCGCTTCGGGTCTGCGTTTCTGAAGCTCGGCGACAAGGTTGGCGCCGATGAAGCCGCAGCCTCCTGTCACGATGTAGTTTGCTCGGTCGGGAGTCGTCATGGTGTGATCCTACTCACCCGGGATGCGGAGGCCGGGGAGATCCGTTTGCACGCTCGGCCGATTGGTTGTGCCCCGCTCGCGGTGCTCCTCGACCGCGGGGACGGCTCTGTTTCCGCTGGTCCAGTACAGGATCGCGGTTCCGATGATCACGACAGCAGCCACTACGTCTTTACGTCGCTGTGCCTTGCTCATCGTTACGCATCCTTGGAGTACTCATCGGACAAAGCGTTCTTCTCGGCTTTCAGCGACCGGTCGTGCTTGGCGGACCAGACGAGCGGAGCCGCGACCGCGACCGACGAGTATGTACCCACGAGCACACCGACGAGCAGCGTGAACGAGAACGCCCTCACACCCTCGCCGCCGGCGGCGTAGAGGATGATGACCGCCGCGAGCGTCGTGCCCGAGGTAATCACCGTTCGGCTGATCGTCTGGTTGATCGACAGGTTTACGACCTTTCGGCTCGCGTACTCGAGCTTGCCTTTGTTCTCGCGGATGCGGTCCATGATGATGATCGAGTCGTTGAGCGAGTAACCGATGATCGTCAAGAGCGCGGCGATCAGGCCGAGGTCGATCTTGAACGGCATCAGGTTCAACTGCTGCGCAATGCCGTTGGTTGCAGGGTTGTCGTACACGATCTCGGCGAGCGCGATCAGGCCGATCGCTGTCAGCACGTCGTGCATGAGCGCAACCAGCGCCGCGAGCGAGTATCGCACCGAGCCGAACCGGACCCAGATGTAGATTGTGATAAGCAGCAGACTCAGCGAGACCGCCGCGACTGCTTTACCTCTAAACGTACTGGCGACGGCCGGGTCGAACTGGCCGATACCCGCGAGCGATTCGGAACGGGTGAGTGCTTGGGTGACGAGCGACCATTCACGCTCGGCGACCTCGGCGTCCCACCGGTCCTTGCTCTCGAACACGCTCAGGCCCTCGTCGATCACTACGACCGCAGCCGAGATGATTTCTTCGGGTGAGCCGTCGAGGATGACGATGTCCCACTCACGCGAGAGCAGGCCGCTGAACTGCTGGTCGCGACGCATGTACTCGAGTCGGTCGCGGAGTTCGGCTTCAGTCGCGGTCGGCGTGATGTTGTCCATCACGATCGCGACGCCGCCCGAGTAGTCGGACACGTCTGCGGTCACGTTCGGCCTGTCGATGATCTGGCCAAGACGGTTCTCGGTGATCGCGTACACAGGCGCCAGTCTGAGGTCCTCGGTATCCATGCCGTCAAAGCTGAGCTTGGGCTTGGTCGGCAGCACATCGGCGAACGATTCATTGATGAGCGCACCGAGGGTTTCGGAGTTTGTGGCCAGTGTTTTGATGCGGAAGGTCGACGAGGTGATGCCGTCATCTTCGGGGTTGACGGGCAGGACCTGGGCGCTGCTGAGTAGCCTGGTCTCGTCGTTCTCGCTAGCCGAATCACCGATCGCAACGATTTTCTCAAGGACTTCCGGGCGGGTCATGGTGACCAGTTCGCCGTTGTCGTCGGCCTTGAACCGCATGGTGATCGCTGTGCCGCCGCGGAACTCGGTGTCGAGCATCTCGGAGCCCTGGTGGAAGATCATCCCGATACCCAGGGAGACATAGCAGACCGAGATGATGATGAAGATCACACGGAACTTGAGCCAGTCGATCTTGGGTTCGAGCATCTTCTCGATTACTGGCACCGCATTGGGCAGCATCGGCATGTTGCGAACGGCCATCTTCTCGGTCATCAGGCCGAAGATCAGCCGGCTGATCACCAGAGCACTAAAGAGCGTGCCGACGACACCGATGCCGAGCGTGATCGCAAAGCCCTTGATCTCCTGCGTTCCGATGTTGGCAAGCACGAGACAGACAATGAGGTTGGTGACGTTGCCGTCAACGATCGAGGACAGAGCCTTCGAGTAACCGAGCTTGATCGCGGGTCTCAGGTCGAGCCCGTTTCGGCGTTCCTCTCGGATGCGCTCGAAGATCAGCACGTTGGCGTCCACCGCCATACCAAACGTCAGGATGATGCCCGCGATACCCGGCAGGGTGAGTGTGACGTTTCCGAGCACGATCATGCCGAGGATGAGGATCGCGTTGCAGAGCAGCGCGACGACCGCGATCAAGCCCGACATGAAGTAGTACACGATCATGAAGATGCTGACCAAGATCAGCGCGACAATACCCGCGATCAGGCCCGCGTCGAGGTTGTCCTGACCCAGTTCGGGGCCGAGGATCGACTGGCTGATCGGCTGCGGGCTGAGCGTGGCGGTCAGCGTACCCGCGTTGAGTGTGCGGATGATCTGTGCCCGCTCGGCGGCGGAGTCGATGCCGGTGATCTGGCCCTGCGACGAGATCTTCGAGATCAGGTTCGGCGCGGTGAACACCTTATTGTCGAGGAGCACAGCCATCGGCTTGCCCGTGTTGCTCTCGGTGAGCTTGCCGAGCAGGGTGCCGCCGTTGACGTCCATGCGGAAGCCGACCGCGGGTCGACCCGATTCATCGGAGGTCTCGAAAGCACGCGCCACGCGCCAGTTGTTCTGCGAGCCGTTCTGTGTAAGCGAATCGCGGGGCGTGTCCCAGAGCAGCATGTAGTACGTGCCGTCGTAGACCTCGACCACGAAGTTCCTCGTACGGAAGAACTCGACCGGGCTGGCCAGCATGAACTTGGCTTCTTGGATGCTGTTGACCCACGAAGTCGGGTCGGCAAGCGGGAACCAGAGCGCATCACGCGTCGATGCGAGTCTCGGGCCTTCTTCACGAAGACGCTGGCGGAGCGATTCCTCTTCGACGTGGTCGCCGATGCCCGGCGCGATGCGGAACTCGAGCACACCAGAGCCCTGAAGCAGACGCACAAGGTCGGACGGGTCATCGAGCGTGTTCCGTTCATCGCGGTACGTGTCGTACTTTGCGATAACCGCATCGATCGTCGCGTGCTCGTTTGGCAGCGCTTCTTTGAGTGCCTTGATCGCAGTCTTGCGAGGGCTGTCGATCATGAACGGCTCGTCGTTGTCGTCGTCGAGAACGGCCTTGTCCTGGTTCGGCCTGTCGAGCGCGGCCTGAAGTTCGTCTGCGACCAGCACCGTCGAGAGAAGCTCGTCACGCGTCATGTCGAGCTGAATGCTCGAAGCCGCGATCTCGGCGACCTTGGCGTCAACCTCTTCGGCGGGCGCTTCGTTCTCGATCATCTGGCGGAGTTGATCGGAGGCGGCCCGTTCCTCGGCAAGCAGAGACACCGCTCGGTTCATGAGCGACTTGCGGTTCTCGTTGTCCCCAGCAAGGCGGTCGATCTCGGCCTGTTGCTCCTCGCCCTCCATCGCGAGCATGCGGTCAAAGTCCCGGCCCGAGATCTCCTTGGCCCGGATGTCATCGAGCATCTGCAGATACTCGTCACGCAGCTTCGTGACGTTCTCGTTCGGCTGCGGCATCGAGATCTCGAGCCGGTCTCTGCCTTGGGGCACCATCGACAGGTCCATCGTGCCCGTTGGGTCGATCCGGTCCTTGAGCACCGTGATGGTGGTGTTCATGACCTCGTCGGCGTTTTGGGACTGATCGATCAGCAGCTGATACTGAAGGCTGAAACCACCGCGAAGGTCCTTGCCCAGGCGGATGGTGTCGCTGACGGGCCAGATGTACACCGAGAGGAGTACAAGGAGGGCCAAGACCATGCACGAGTTTCGAACGAGATGACGCATTGTGCTGTATTTCCGTAGAAGTCTGGATTACGAATCGATCGCCGAGGCGAGCTCGGGTTCGGTCGAGATTTCTGAATCTGATTTGTTGAACGAGCCGGCTGACCTGATGACCTGCTGGACCGCGCTCTTGGCGAACGTCATCTTGGTGTTGCTGGATTCATCGATCTTGAGAACGATCTCGTCGTCCCGGATCTCGGAGACGGTACCGATGATGCCGCCGATGGTCTGCACCTTGTCGTGCTTGCTCATGGCGTTGAGCATCTCCTGCTTCTTCTTGCGTTCGGCGCGCTGGGCTCTGCCGCTCATGAAGAGCATGAAGATAAACATGCCACCAATGGCGACGATGAAGAAGAGGTTGCCCATTCCTGCGCCGGTCTGTCCCTGCGGAGTTGCGCCGCCGTTGGCGCCGCCCGGTTGGACCGTGGTGCCCGGCTGAGCAGCCCCGTTCGAGCCCGGCATGCCCGGGGCTGTCACCTGAGAATCCTGCAGAGTGAGCATTGCAAGATTTGCTGTGTATGACCAATCTGTCATGTGTTCATTTCCCGTTCTTCGCCGGCCAAACCGGCCTGCTGAGGCATCTACAGCCCAAGACGCCCACGCAGCTCACCCGGCAGACCATCAACCGCGACAGGCCACCGGGTAGCGAACGAGAGCCAATCATCATCGCGGACGGCCCGGCGAATGTCCAACATCAGCCGCTGAAAGTGCCTCACATTGTGAAGGCTCACCAGAATCGGCCCCAGCATCTCCCCCGCGGTGAACAGGTGCCGAATAGTGCCCCGGCTGAACCCTTGACCGTCCACGGTTGCCAGGCCGTGCTTCACCGGGTCGCAGGCGTGGCAATCACAGCCCGGCTCGATCACCTCGGTGTCGCGTGTGTGCCGAGCGTTCTTGAGCTTCAGAGGCCCGGTTCTCGTGAACGCCATCGCGCTGCGTCCGTTTCGAGTCGGCAGGACGCAATCGAACATGTCCACGCCCGACAGGACCGCCGACAGGATGTCGCGCTCGTAACCCACGCCCATCAGGTACCTCGGCTTGTCTTCGGGCAGTAGAGGAGCCGTGAACTGGACCACCCGGTCGATCTCGGCCGCGGTCTCGCCCACCGCCACCCCACCGATTGCGTAGCCGGGAAGGTCGATCGCGGCGATGTGCTCCGCGGACCACCGCCTCTCGTCCAGATCCGTGCCACCCTGGACGATGCCAAAGAGCGACTGCTCATCGGGGCGCTTGTGGACCTTCTTACAGCGTTCGAGCCAGCGGACGGTCCGCTCGTTCGAGGAACGCAGTCTGGCCGCGTGGTCGTATTCTGCGTTCTTGCTTGAGTCGCGCTTTGTTGCGAGCTTGAGCCGGGTCTGGGTGATCGGCCCCGCGTCCGGGTCAACCGAGGGCGGGCAGTCGTCGAACGCCATAATGATGTCCGCGCCGAGTTTGTTCTGGATATCGATCGCCTCGTCGGGCCCCATCCGGATCATCTCGCCGTTGAGGATCGACTTGAACGTCACGCCGTCGTCATCGACCGCGTTGATGTCCGCCATCGAGTAGGCCTGATATCCGCCCGAGTCGGTGAGGATCGGGTTGTCCCAGCCCATCATCGTGTGAAGCCCCCCGAGGCTCTCGACCACATCGGGCCCCGGACGCAGCAGGAGGTGGTACGTGTTGCCGAGCAGCACCTCGCAGCCGGCTTGTTTCAAGAGGCCGGGGTAGATGCCCTTGACCGTGCCCTTGGTGCCGACTGTCATAAACGCGGGAGTCAGGAACTCGCCATGAAGCGTCTTGGCGACGCCAACGCGCGCGTTGGTTCGTGTGCAGCGGTGTTTGATCTCGAATTGCAGTGCCGATCCCACGCGGTTTCCTATGGCTTCCTGGCGCTTCGCTCAAGGATCTTCTTCTCGCGAGCCGTCAGGCTATGCATGCCCTCTCTGTTCACTTTATCGAGCACCGCATCGACTTTCTTCTGGAGCTTGGTGTTGGAGCCTGCTGCGCCGGGCCGAGGATGGGCTCCGCCGCGGGGCTGGTTTGATACGAGTCCAAAGTCGAGGAAGCCCCGGAGCAGGTGGATGTTCCTGATGAAGTAGAACCCGGCGATCGCGCCGCCGATGTGAGCCGCGTCGCCGCCCGCGTTGCTGCCGCCACGGAGCAGGTTCAGCATCGCAAGCCCGACGTAACCGTACGCGACAACCGCGATCGGAACCTGCGGGATAAGGATCAGGTCGATGGTGTCCCTTGGGCGAACCTTGACCGATGCGACGATTACGCCGAAGACGCCCGCCGAGGCACCGATCAGCGGCGTGCCGATCGTGATCTGTGCGAGCTCACCGGGGAGGTTGATTACAAACCTGCCCAGCGCGACGATGAGCAGGTACATGATCCCGCCCGCGATGCCGCAGATGAGGTAGAACGAGAGAAACCGTTTCTTGCCGAGATACTGCTCGACCGCTGCGCCGAACATGAACAGGCCGAACATGTTGAAGAACAGGTGCGAGAAGTCCGCGTGCAGGAACTGGTACGTGACAACGCGCCACACCTCGTAGGCCATAAAGCCTTTAAGCACGGAGAAGTGCCCGAGCCCGTTGAGCGCGTGCCAGGTCCTGTACTGCTCATAGCCGATGATCTGCGGCGACCCGTTCGTATCAAGAGTCAGCGGATCAACAATCGGTTTGCGCCACGGCACACCAATGTGCGGCTTGGCACGATCGGAGACCTCAATAACCTGAGATCGGTCGATCTGCTCTTGCGTGGCGGACTGGCTCATCCCCGTCACGTCCTGAATATCAAGAAGCGGCAGGAATTGATCGACGGCAAAGATCGCGACGTTGATGATGATCAGCCAGCCGATGACGGACATGTTCCTTGGTTTAAAGGAGGGCCCCATGTACACGCGGCGACCACCGCCGCCACCGCCCCGGTAGCTGGCCTTTGAGTAGTCTCTGTCCGCGATACCCATGTGCGTCTGGTGTCCTTGCTCGGGCTTGGCTCCGAGCAGGGTTCTAGGAGTCGTTGCCGGTAGAGCTGGCTTTGTTCAGCTTCTTTTTCTCACGCCGAGTCAGGCTCTGAATCCCGTGCTCGGAGATTTTGTCGAGGATCCTGTCAATCTCTTGGTGATCGACTGCGTCGGATTCCTTCTTCCCCCCCTTCGGGGCGGGACTAAAGGACATCGACCAATCCTCATCCGGAGCTTCGAGAAAGCGTTGCTTCCGGCGTTCGCTGAAACACACGAACCCGCCGAAGAGGGCGATTGCGAAGAGGATCATGCTTTCAACCGCGAGTGCGAGCGTTGCCAAAGCGACCGCCGCGATAATGCCAACCGTCCAGCTGATCCGGTCGGCGCTGGATCGGCCCTTCTTCCGCCAGATCAACGCGTGAACCACTCTGCCGCAGTCCATGGGGTACATCGGGACCAGCATATTGAACGCCAGCAGCATCACATTGCTCACATGCAGCGACCAGACCGCATACGCGAGCAAGCCGTGCTCGGTGACGCTGAGCCCAAATGACTCTTTGAGCGGATTGAACAGCACAAGATCCCACTGGCCGCCCGTCATGAGCAGGACCGCCCCGGCGAACACAGGCAGCAGGATGAAGTTCACCCCGGGACCGCCGAGCACAGTGATCAGGTTCGCCTTCCACGTATTGGGCGGCAGGCAGCTCGCGAGCCCGCCCAGGGGCCAGAGCAGGATCTCGTCGGCCTCGCCCTTGACCATCCGGCACGCGAAGCAGTGGCCGTATTCGTGCAGGAGGACCAGCAGGAATAGGCCCGCCAGGAAGATCGCCATGAACTCGAAGCCCATGTGGTCCCTGCGGAGAGTCGAGATCAGCTCGGCGACGATCAGAACGATAAAGAGCAGGTGAATTCGGACACCGATGCCCCAGAGTCGGTAGAGCGGCAACGACCAACCCATCGGGTTATCCCCGTCACCGAAAACACGCCCCCACTTGCTGGAGATTCGGTCTTTCCATCCTGAGCCGGTGTCGTACATGTCTTCAGTGTTCTACCTGTGAACGGCGCCTCGGGTTCTCTGGATACACAATCGGCACACCGCCGATGTTGCTGTATGAATCGTGCCAGACGTACCGCATAGAAGCCCAGAAATCGGCCCCTTGATTCCCCAAACATACGGGGAATCTATCCGAGCCGTCCTGCTGGACTCAGCGGGAAACAGAGCGACAATCGTACGTGTCCGTCATGCCCAAGCATCCCGATCTCGCTCCAGAAGCGAAAACGCGATCCAGCGTTCTGAAGATGCAGGGCATCACTAAGTCATTCGGCACGCAGAAGGTCTTGTCAAATCTGGATTTCGAGCTCGCGGAGGGGCAGACGACCGTCGTGCTCGGGCCGTCTGGCTGCGGCAAGAGTGTCATGCTCAAGCACATCATTGGGCTCATCAGGCCCGACGCCGGCAAGATCTGGTTTCAAGACAAGCGGATCGACAATCTCAAAGAGCGCGAGCTCAAATGGGTCAGGCTCCAGATCGGACTGCTCTTTCAGCTCAGCGCCCTGTTCGACTCGATGACCGTCCAGCAGAACCTCGAGTTCCCGCTCAACGAGCACATGGACCTGACCGAGGCTGAACGGCTGGACAAGGTTGAAGAGGCGCTCGATATGGTCGACATGCTCGGCTCGGGGCACAAACTCCCGGCCCAGCTCTCGGGCGGCCAGAAAAAGCGGGTCGCGCTCGCACGCGCGATCATCACCAAGCCCTCGGTCATCCTCTACGACGAACCCACCACGGGCCTCGACCCGATGAGGGCCAAGGGCATCGACGAACTCATTGTCCGGCTCAAGGAACGCCTCGGCGTCACGAGCCTCGTCGTCACGCACGACCTCGTCAGCGCTCGGCGCGTCGCGGATCACATCGTGGTGATCAACGAGGGCAGCATCGTCGCCGAGGGCTCGTTCGAGCAGCTGCGCGAGAGCAAGAACGCTTTCGTGGCTCGATTCTTCGCCGACGCAGGAAGCGCGGCTTACGACCAAGGATGAACGAATGAACAGCAAAGCACGCGACAGCCTCATCGGATTGACCGCGATCGCGGGGTTTGTGCTGCTGAGCTGGATGCTCATGAGTTTCGGCGAGCTCTCGGGCCTCGGCCAGAAATACCACACGTTCGCGGTCCGCACTCAGACCGCCCGCGGCGTCTCGCCCGTTTCGCCCGTCAGCCTCAACGGCGTACGTATCGGCGATGTGACTGGCATCAAGCTCGCGGCCGACGGCTCGGGCGAGGCGCTCGTCAGCATCCGCTACAAAGAGGGCATCCAGATCCCAGTCGGGTTCGAGCTGTTCCTCGACTCCGGCTTCATCGGTTCGGCATCACTGGACATCGTTACAGGCAACGGCCCCCACACCGAATTCATCCCTGGCAACGGTGAAGAGTACAACCGAAACATCGCATCACTGGTTGACACGCTGACCGCCGAGGTCACCGCGAGGCTCGACCGGCTCGACGAAACCGCAGAAAAGATCGACACCCTCGCGGTGACCTACACCACCGTCGGCGATCGACTCGCCAACGTCATCGACAGCGAGGACCCCGAGGTAGAGGACCTCAATTCGATGCTGACGCGTATCGACCGGGTGCTTGTCGAAGCGGAGGGTTGGTTCGACGACGGCGCGATGATGGCACAGATCAGCGATTCCGTGAACCAGTGGAAAGCCGCGGCGACAACGATCGCCGAGCAAACCGAACAGCTCGGCACACGAGCAGACGAGTCGCTTCTCAAGCTCAACTCGGCGGTGGTCTCGATCGACCAGGCCGCAGGCGAGGCACGCGACATCGCCGCCCGCATTAACCGAGGCGAGGGCACGCTCGGCCAGCTTTCAACAAACGCCGACCTCTACCGCTCGCTCGATGCAAGCATCAAGCAGCTCCAGCAGCTCATCCGCGACGGACAGCTTCTGATCGAGAAGTTCCGCGACGAGGGCGTGCCGATCAATCTGTAGGGTCTTTCTCAAACGCCGCGTCAACTATGTCTTCTGCTTCCTGCAGATCAGACTCGGTGGCATTCTCATCGTTCGAGTCTGGCGAGTTGCCGTTTGGAATCAGGATCGTCGCAAAGACACCGAAATGGTCCGAACCTGGGACTTTAATGCGTTTGAGCTTTGAAACACCGAGTTCATCACTCACAAAGATATGGTCTAGCGGGTACCGCAGAAGCGGGTACTCCGCGTGAAAGGTAGACAGATATGCCCTTCCGATGCGAGGGTCTTTCATGCCGCTGAGCCGCTGGAAGAGCCTGGTGGTATGCGACCACGCAACATCGTTGAGATCGCCGAGCACCATTCGGTGCATCGGATCGGCATCTCGCACATGCTTAGCAACTAGCACCAGTTCGGCGTCGCGTTCTCTGCTGTTGTATCTCCCGTCGCGGTCTTGCGCCTTAAGCCCCGGTGGCCTTGGATGCAACGCGTAGAGTTCGACGGGTTGGCTTCCAGGGTTGATAATGCACCGGATCGAGGCTCGCTGGTCGTCAACTAGGTGGCACACCTCGGCTTCTGCGAATTTGTGTTGGCTCAAGATTAGAATACCTAGGCCATCGTCTCTGACAACGCCGTGCTCGAACGGGTATGTCTTGCGGAGTACATCGAGTCCGTTGTTCCATTTGTCATCGATCTCGATGAGCAGCAAGACATCAGCTTTAGATTCGTGCAGCGTGCTCAGAACCTCGGCCTTTTTGTCGTTCTCGTAGTCGAGGTTGACGATCATCACATCCAGACTGTGACTCGACGGCACTTTGGTAGGTACATCAGAAGGCCAGACGCGTGTGTAATGAAGAATCCTCCACGCTTGCCAAGCCGCAATGAGTGTGAGTGCACACAGTATCGAGGTGTGGTAGGCCTCCCACGTTGCGAGCATCGCGGACAGGACGACAAATGAGAGAGGCACCAGGCACAGCGCAAGAATCTGCAGCCTTGGAAAGTCACAGCATCTTGCGATCCAGTGTCCTGTCCTAATGAGCGGCAAGACAGTCAGCACGCACAGCACGAAGGCGCTTGCCGCCGAGAGCCAGACTAGTGCTTGTGCCGCCATGTACTCGCCTTAGCGGATGTCTAGCGGTTCCAGGTGCTTGCGCCAAAGACCGCGTTCTCACCGAGTTCCTCGGCGATACGGAACAGCTGGTTGTACTTCGCGTTGCGGTCGCTTCGGCACGGGGCGCCGGTCTTGATCTGCCCGCAGTTCGTCGCGACGGCGAGGTCCGCGATCGTCGCGTCCTCGGTCTCGCCCGAGCGGTGGCTGAGCACGCACGCGAAGCCGTTGCGCTGGGCGTAGTTGACCGCCTCGAACGTTTCGCTGAGCGTGCCGATCTGGTTGACCTTGACGAGCACCGCGTTGCCGCTCTTCTCGGCGACGCCCCGCTCGACGAACTTCTTGTTGGTCACGAAGAGGTCATCGCCCACGAGCTGGACCGTGTCGCCCAGTTTGGCGGTGAGCTCGGCCCAGCCGGCCCAGTCGTTTTCGGCGAGGCCGTCCTCGATCGAGCGGATCGGGTACTTCTTGCACCAGTCGGCCCAGATGCCGATCAGATCGCTCGAGCTGATGATCTCCTGTGAACTCGAGAAGAACTTGTAACCGGTCTTGCCGTCTTTCTCGGCCTCGTTCCACAGCTCGCTCGTCGCCGGGTCGAGCGCGACGAAGATCTGCTCGCCCCACTTGTACCCGGCCTTGTCGACGGCTTCTTCGATGACCTTGAGCGCATCCTCGTTGTCTTTGAGGTTGGGCGCGAACCCGCCTTCGTCGCCGACCGCGGTTGACATGTCGCGCGACGAGAGCACCTTCTTGAGCGTGTGGTAGATCTCAACGCCCGCGCGCATCGCCTCGTGGAAGTCGTCGAAGCCCCACGGCTGGATCATGAACTCCTGGAAGTCGACGGTGTTGTCGGCGTGCTTGCCGCCGTTGAGGATGTTGAGCATTGGGACCGGGAGTGTTTTGGCCGACGAGCCGCCGAGGTAGCGATAGAGCGGCAGGCCCGAAGCCTCAGCCGCGGCCTTGGCGACCGCCATCGACACACCGAGCGTGGCGTTGGCGCCCAGTTCGCTCTTGTTGGGTGTGCCGTCGAGTTCGAGCATCTCGGCATCGATGGCTTCCTGATCACGCGCGTCGAATCCCTCGACCGCCGCGGCGATCCGGTCGTTGACGTTCTCGACGGCGTTCATCACGCCCTTGCCCATCCAGGCTTCGCCGCCGTCGCGGAGTTCGACGGCTTCGTTCTCGCCCGTTGAGGCCCCGGAAGGGACAGCCGCCCGGCCCGTGGCGCCGCTTTCGAGGACAACCTCGACTTCGAGCGTCGGGTTGCCGCGAGAATCAAGGATTTGCCGGCCGTGGATAAGATCGATCGAGAACGCCATGGCTGTGCTCCGGTCGGGGATTATCCCCCGCAGTTTGGGAAGTTGAACGCACTGTAGCCCCGAAGCAAAAGAGCGGTCGGCGGCTGTCCGATTGGGCTATTGTTCTTCCAGTACCATGGGGCACGACCGCGTATGACTGACGATGCCAAGAAATTCGAGGACTGTCTCGCTTCGATCCGCCAGGAGCTTGTTGTTCAGGCGTGGCGGGTGCTCTCGATCTGTGAGGAGGCCTTCGACGCGTTCTTCGAGGGCAACACCTCAGCCGCTGCCGAGGTCGTCAAGCGTGACGACGAGGTCGATACGGTCGATGTTGAGATCGAGAAGCGAGCCGTCGAGCTTCTTGTCGATGCTGCCCGCGTGGCCTCCGAGGTCCCGGTCGAGCAGATCCGCGAAGTGCTCGTGATCGTCAAGGTCAACAACGAGCTCGAGCGGATCGCGGATCTGGCGGTCGATATCGCCGAGCGAGTCGAGTCCCGTGTCGGGATCGATGTGCCGGAGACCTTCCGCGTCGTCGCCAACAGCGTGCTCGGCATTGTCCGTGACACCTGCTCGGCTCTCGAGAAGAAAGACGCGACCATCGCCAAGCTCATCCTGCGCAGTGAAGACACGGTCCGCGAGTTCAAGAACTCGCTGCTCAGAGAAGCCGAAAACAATATCGCCTCGGGTTCGATGTCCGTCGATTGCGGCTTCATGCTGCACGAGATCGCGAGCCGGTGCGAGACCATCTCGGACCACGCCACGAACGTTGCGGAGCAGATCCTCTACGCGGTCACCGGCACGATCGTCCGGCACCTTGCGACCGGCTGGGTCGAGATTCCGTCACAGGACTAAGTTCTCGCTCGGCTTACTTCTTCGGCGCTTTGTAGAACGGCATTGCGACGACCTGAGCCGCCAACTCGTTCTTCCCGCTCACAACCGAAAGCTCGGTGCCGACCTCGGCGTGCTCGTTTGAGACGTACGCCATCGCGATCGATTTCTCGAGCGTCGGGCTCTTACACCCGCTGGTGACGGTGCCGACGGTGTTGCCCGAGGCGGCGACTTCCATGCCCTGACGAGCTGTGCGCGGGCTGTCGATGACGAGGCCGACGAGTTGTTCCTTCGGTCCGCCATCGGCGAGGGTGGCTTTGAGGGCGGCTTGGCCGATGAACTCCTCGCCGTTCTCCTGCTCGTCCTTGTCCATGTTGATCGCAAAGCCGAGGCCGGTCGCCAGCGCGTTGGTCTCTTCGGTGAGTTCGTGCCCGTAGAGAGGCATGCCCGCTTCGAGCCGGAGCGTGTCGCGAGCGCCGAGGCCCGCAGGCTTGACGAGCGACTCGGCCTGGTTCGCGTCGATGTCCTTCATCATCAGCTTGAGCGCCATGTTGGTCGCGCCGGCAGGGAGGATGACCTCGACGCCGTTCTCGCCCGTGTAGCCGGTCCGGCTGACGAGCAGCTTGATGACGACAAGGTTCTTCGTCACAAACCGGTACCGCTTGAGTGTCGGCACCTCACTGGACACCTTCGAGACCATGTCCATGACGTTCGGCCCTTGGATCGCGATCATCGCTGTGGACTCGGTCTGGTCGTCCATCTTCAGCTTGAAGCCCTCGGCTTCCTTGATCGCGTCCAAGTGCCCGACGATCTTCTCGCGGTTGGACGCGTTGACGACCATCATGAACTCGTCATCGCCGAGCCTGTAGACAAGGACGTCGTCACGGATGCCGCCTTGCTCGTTGAGCACGAGCGAGTATCGGCACTGGCCCTCGACCATGTCCGAGATACGACGGGAGCACGCCTTCTCGAGGAGTCTGCGTGCGTGTCGGCCCTTGATTTTGAGCCGACCCATGTGGGAGACATCGAAGACGCCGCCGGAGTTCCGCACCTGGTTGTGCTCGTCGATGATGCCCGAGTAGGACATGGGCAGCGACCAGCCGGCGAAATCAACCATCTTGCCGCCGTGATCGACGTGCCATTGGTGCAGCGGAGTCTTTTTCAGATCCAAGGTAGTCCCCTCCTAGGCAGGTGTCTGTGTCGTGATGGGCATACTAGAACTCATACGGGCCACGGTCCGTTGTCGAGCAGCCTGACGCCGCCGGACCTGGCCGTAATCACGCAGCGGTACGTCATGCCCGGTGCTTCATCAGGATTGGCGGTCAGCCCTGTCGCCTCACGGACAACGGCGTAGTCAACCGTCATGTCCGCATCGGTCAGGATCCGCTTCATGAGCCGCTCGGCTTCCCGCCAACTGGGCTCTCTGCCGCCCTCGCGGATGGCTCTGCTGATAGCCAATGCCTGCGCGTGCTCTTTCTCGTTGAGGTGCACGTTCCGGCTGCTCATGGCGAGGCCGTCCGGCTCGCGGACCGTTTCGCCGGGCAGGATCTCGACATCGAGTCCCTGCTGCTTCACGATCGCACGGGCAACTTGGAGCTGCTGCCAGTCTTTCTCACCGAACACGGCGGCCTTTGCGTCGCACATCTCGAACAAGCGCACCAGAACCTGGCACACGCCCTCGAAGTGCCCGGGCCGATGCTCGTCCTCGAGTCTCGGCTTGGTCGCAACATCGGGCAGCGGCACCGAGCAATCGACGCCCGGCGGGTACACCTCGTCAACAGCTGGGATGTACACCACGTCCAAGCCCTCGGCTTCGAGGAAGCCCTTGTCTCGCTCGATGTCTCGCGGGTACTTGGCAAGGTCGCTCGGGTCGTTGAACTGGGTCGGGTTGACGAAGATCGTCGCCACGCTCGGGATGCCGTGCTCTTGGCTGAACTGCTTCGCTCTGCGCACGAGCGATAGGTGCCCGTCGTGCAGGTACCCCATCGTCGGCACCAGCACGCACGGCTTGCCACCGAGGTAGCCGAGCAGTTCGGGCTGTGTCATCGCAGTCTTCATCCACCCTGAGGGTGGCAGACGAAAGCAGAGAGTCAACTCGGGTTGGCCCGCTATCGTTCGCCGTGGAATCGAACCAATTGACAGCCTGGACCGATCGGCTTTTCGGCTCTGCCAGTCTGACGCTCGGCGAGGATGCCGAACGGGTCATCCAACAGATTCTCGCGGGCCGGGTCGGCAACCTGCGCATGGCCCAGCTGGTGGCGACCTGTCTTGGTGCAAGCGACTCGATCGACTTCACGCCCAGATCGCTCGACGAGCAGCTCTGGGCCGCTCTTGCCGGGATTGGTAATTTGCCAGAATCGCCGACTCAGTCAACAGGCGCACTGACCGGCGAACCCGATGGGCTAGCGATCGAGGTCTGGACCGAGATCGAGCTGGCGTCGGTTCACGCGGCTTGGTCGCTGGGGGGCGGGTGGCGTTCAAGAGCCGAGTCTGCAGCCGCTTGGCTCGTCGAACACGTCCAGCCCGACAACGCGACCAACAGGCCTTGGGCCGTCCATGTCTTCGCGGCACTGGCTAGTCAACGTGGGGATCAGTCGTACGAGTTGTACGCTCAGACGCTGCTGCACAACTGCCAGGTCGGTTCAGGTAAGCCGGACCCGTTCTCGGCGATGATTCTGTTGCACGCGGGGAATCAGATTCAGGCGTGCTGAGCGTTGCCAGCCTGAAGAAGCCACTTCTTGTTGTCACCGAGCGAGTCGATGCCGTGACGGATCGAAAGGGCGGCCGCGATCAGCCCCATGAACGACGGCTGCGGGCGCAGCGGCCTGCTGGTCAATTCGGGGTGGTACTGCATCCCGATGAAGTACGGGTGCACCGGCCGATCGTCGCCTTCCGGGCGTTGGTTGGGGAGCTCGAGGATCTGCATGATCTCGTGTTCAGGGTGCTTACCGCTGAACACGAGGCCCGCGTCGGTGAGCTGCTTGATGAACTTCGGCTCGACCTCGTAGCGGTGCCTGAAGCGTTCGCGGACGCTTGTTCCGCCATAGAGATGCGAAGCGAGCGTACCGGGTTCGATAGCGACGTCCTGAGCGCCGAGCCTCATCGAACCGCCGAGCCCCTCGATCTTTTTCTGGTCGGGGAGCTCGCTGATCACTGCGATGCCGTTGGGTGAGAACTCGCTGCTGCTCGCCTCGGCCAGTCCGAGCACGTTGCGTGCGTACTCGATGACAGCGACCTGGAATCCGAGACAGATGCCGAGGTACGGCACCCCAGCTTCCCTGCAGTATCGCACGCATTCAATCTTGCCTTCGACGCCACGCAAGCCGAACCCGCCGGGCACGATCACGCCGTCAAGATCCTGAAGCGCGCGTCTTGCCAATTCTGGACCGGTGATCTCAGACGTTTCAAGCCAGTGTTGTTCTATTTCAGCGTCGAGGTGTGAGCCGCAGTGCTCGAGCGATTTGTCGATTGACGCGTACGCGTCGCGGACCTCGGTGTACTTGCCGAGGATGCCGATCGAGAGCGGCTTGCGGTTCGTCTTGGTCAGACCGATGATGAACCGGTTCCAGTCCTTGCGAGCGTTGTCCTCGTGGGCCTGATTCACACGCGGGTGCAGATCGAGCTGCGACAGGATCTCGCGGTCGATGCCCTCGGCGCGGAGTTCGTCCGGGATCGTGTAGATGCTCGGGCGGTCGTGCATGCTGATGACGCGATTCATCGGCACGTTCGTGAACATCGCGATCTTCTGACGCACCACCTCGGAAACCTGGTTGCCCGCGCGGCACGCGATGATGTGCGGCTGGATGCCTGTTTCCATCAGGCGTTTGATGCCGAGCTGGGCCGCCTTTGATTTCTGCTCGCCGAGCGCTTTGGGCTCGATGACGTATGTCAGTGCTACGAAGCAGGTCGATTCCGGGCCTTCCTCGAACGCGAGTTCGCGGAGTGCCTCGATGTAGAAGCCGTTCTCGTAGTCGCCCGCGGTGCCGCCGACTTCGACAAAGACGACATCAACGGGTTTGCCGTCGTCGCCTGTGAGGGCGAGCTCGCGGAGGCTTCGTTTCACTTCACCCGTCACGTGCGGGATCATCTGGACATCGCGGCCCAGATAGCTCCCCCGCCGTTCGCGAAGCAAGATTTCGGAGAAGAGTTTGCCGGAGGTCTTGTAGTTCTGGTGCGTCATGTTCTGATCGAGCACGCGTTCGTAGGTGCCCAGATCCATGTCGCACTCGGTGCCGTCGTCGAGGACGAAGACCTCGCCGTGGCGGTACGGGTTCAGTGTGCCGGCGTCGATGTTGAGGTAGCCCTCAAGTTTAATCGGCGCGACTTTGAGTCCCTTGTCCTTGAGCACCTTGGCGACGCTCGAAGAGAAGATGCCCTTGCCGAGCCCGCTCATCACGGTGCCGATGACGACGACGTACTTAGTTCTGCCCTTGACGTATCCCTTTGGGATGGGCGAGTAGAACTCGGTCGAAACCGATTCGTCCGCGGTGGACGCGAGCGACGGTTTGTCGGGCTGCGTCGGTTTCGATTCTGAGTTTCGTCGGGTTGGCTCGGACGCTAGAACGCGGAGATCGGGGATCGAATCGCCTCGAAGTGTGGGCATGGTCAGAGTGTATCACGCATTTGTGCCGCCAGCGCGGCTGAGCCACTGTTGAACGAACGCTTCGTATTGTTCTTTGGTGTCGATTCCGACATGCGACGCGGTTACCGGAGCAACGGCGATCGAGTAGCCGTGTTCGAGGAAGCGGAGTTGCTCGAGCTTCTCGGCCTGTTCGAGCCTCGTCTCCGAGAGCGAACCCACAACATCGAGGAACGATCTGCGGTAGGCATAAAGCCCGATGTGCTTGTAGTACCTCGGCGTTGTGCCGCGTCCGAACGGGATCGCTGCGCGAGAGAAGTACAACGCCTCGCCCGCTTCATTACAAACTACCTTGACGATGTTCGGGTTGGCCGGGTCTTCGTTGTCACCGAAACGTGCAGCGACGGTTGCCACGGGCGTCCCGCGCTCGGCGAGCGCATAGACCGCGGCGTCGATCGTGTCGGCCTCGATCTCGGGCTCGTCGCCCTGCACATTGACGATCAGCGTCGATTCATCGATGCCGAGGGTCGCGGCGGCCTCGGCGACCCGGCTTGTACCGTTGGGATGAGCTGGGTCAGTCAGCACGACCTCGACGCCGAAGCCGGCGGCTGCCTTAGCTATCTCATCGCAGTCTGCGGCTATCACAACCCGTTCGACGGTCTTCGCCCGGGAAGCCGCCTCGGCGACGTGCACAATCATGGGTTTACCGGTGTCTGCGGCGAGGACCTTCCGAGGGAAGCGTTCCGAGGCCAGACGGGCCGGGATGATCGCGACCGCGCTGACACCCTTCGCCGATGTCATCACGCGCTCCGCAGCTTGGAGACCAGAGCCTTGGCCTTGACGTACTGGTCCTGGATGTCCATGTAGTCAAACCGAGACATCGCGATGCCTGAAGCAATCTTCTCGGCTTCAGTTGCGGTTGATAGATCTGCGTCAGTCTCGGCCTTCGCCATGAGCATGGTCATTAGCGAGTAGCGGAGCTTGTACCCGAGGTCGTCGTTCTCGTCTGAATGTGTCGAGAGCGCTTGCTTGAGTGTGTCTATTGCCGGGTCAGTCAGGCCGATTTTGCCGAACGATTCGCCGAGCATCGCGAGCGAACTAGCCTTGTAGCGGTTCTCAGACTGCGACTTCTGAAAAAGCGGGATCGCTTCCTGGTACATCCCGGCGTTGAAGTAGAGCTTGCCCAATTCGAACTTGGGTTCGTTGTCTGTCGGGAAGGCCTCGATGCGCCACTTCTGAAGTTCAACACGCTTTGCAAGGTATTTCTTCTCGGCCTTTGGAAGAAGCTCAACCATTTCTTTCTGACCGGCTTCAGCCTTGGTTCGTATCTCGCCGACCTGACGGCGCATCACGCGGAGTTCTATCTCAAGTGCTTGCTGCTTAAATGAGAGTTGCCCTGTGACTTCGTGTGCCTTGAGTGCGACCTTGTAAGCGAGCTTCTCGTCGGCTGGCTTGCCTCGCTCCATAAGGCGTTTGATGTACGTCTTGTTCGCCGGGATATCTTCGGGGCGAGAATCGAAGTCCTCTTTGGCCGCGATGATGAGGCGGTCTTTGACGTCATCGGTCTTGGTGATGCGGTCGGCGTCATCGAGCATCTTCTGCTTGTCGGCGTCGCGGACGTTGCTGCGGAAGCCGTCGCTGCCGTCGAAGCCGCCCTTGCCGATCGTTGCCTGCGCCGCGAGGTTGCGGACACGAGAATCGAGCGCGTTGTCGCTCGGGTCGAGCCTGACAGCGGCCTCGCCTGCACGCACCGCGAGGTCGAATGCCTCGGCGTTCTCCATCGCCTTCATCAGGCGGACGAGCGAGTCCTTCTTGACCTTTGGGTCGGCGAGCGTCAGGCGGAGTGCCTGCTCACCGATGTAGTACGCGGGCTCGGTCAGCTCGAGTTCGCCCGCGGAGACCGCGGCCTTGACCGCGAGACCTGCACTGTTTGGCTTGGTGCCCCACGCGAGCAACGCGCTGGTGTACTTGAACACGCTGCCTTTGCCGTTGACGGCCTTCTGTGTCTCTTTGCTCGGGCCCTTTGACTTGGGCTGGTTGGCGTGCGCGATCGCGGCGTCCATGAAGCCCTCAAGGGCGTCCATGCTTGTCGGATCAAACTCGAGGCCTCGGAGCCAGCAGTTCATCGCGTAGTCGTAGTTGCCGGTCTCCTGGACGGTCTTGGCTTGGGTGAACCAAGCTTTGGCCTTGGGAGGGTTAATCTCGAAGTCCCGAGACTCGCCGTCTGTGGGGCCTTCGTCGCCGTCTTTGTTTTTCCCGAAAATCGCCAACCCGATACTCCGCCAAACAAATAAGCCCGGACCCGCCCGGACAGAGAGCAGTCTAGTCCACTTTTTGCGCCCGTGAGCCCCTAGCATCGGGCGTGACACCCAGCTCAGACCAGCTCAATCTCGTTTTGTACCCCGATCCGGTCCTGCGTGCCAAGACCGAACCCGTGACCGAGTTCGGCGAAAGCCTCAGGGCCAAGGCAGATCGCATGATCGAGATCATGCGGGCCGAGGACGGCATCGGGCTGGCGGCCCCGCAAGCCGGTCTGACTATCCGGATGTTTGTTTGCGATGTTCCAAAGCACCCGGACGACCCGGCTGAGCTCGACGGCGTCGCGCTGGCAACCGACGGGCCGATCGTGTGCGTGAACCCGGTGTTCATCCAGCACTCAGAGGTCAAGACCTCGCTGGAAGAGGGCTGCCTGAGCCTGCCCGACATCCGGGGCGACGTCATCAGACCCGAGATCGTCACGATGAAGGCCCAGGGCCTTGACGGCAAGGAGTTCACCATCCAAGCCGGCGGCCTGCTCGCCAAGTGTCTCCAGCACGAGTTCGACCATCTGGAGGGCAAGCTCATCATCGACAAGATGTCGCAGATGAGTCGGCTCAAGAACCGCACGAAACTACGCAAACTCAAAGCGCGATAAGAGGGGCCCGATGAAGATCGCTTTCTTTGGTTCCGGCGCTTTCGGCATCACATCACTGAAGCGGCTTGTCAGTGAGCACGAGGTCCAGGCCGTCGTGACCCAGCCCGACAGACCAGTCGGAAGGGGCAAGGTCCTGACCCCCACGCCGATCGGTCAGGCGATTCAGGAGCTGGACGCGTCGATCACGGTCTACAAGCCCGAGCGGATCAACCAAGCCGAGATTCGCGACGAGATCCGGGCGATTGATGCCGACGCGTGGGTGGTGATCGCCTACGGCCAGAAGCTCGGCCAGAAACTGCTCGCGGATAAGTTCGCGATCAATCTGCACGCGTCGCTCCTGCCCCGCTGGCGTGGGGCCGCCCCGATCAACGCGGCGATCGTTGCGGGTGATGCTGTGACCGGTGCGTGCGTGATTACGCTGGTCGATGAGATGGACGCGGGCGATGTGCTCGCCAGTTCGAGCCGAGATATCGAGCCAGCGCACACCGCCGGCGAGCTCCACGACCTGCTTTCCGATGATGGCGTTGCCCCGCTCTTCGAGGCTTTGGGCAAGTACGAAGCAGGCTCGTTGGCACCGATCGTTCAAGATCCATCGCTCGTGACACTCGCACCCAAGCTCTCGAAGCAGGACGCGGTCATCGACTTTGGATGGGGCGCGGCGAGGTGCCGAAACCTGATTCACGGCTACAACCCGTGGCCCTCGGTCACAGTCACGCTCGATGGTCTCAACCTCAAGTTGCACAGAGCCGAGTCGATCGACCAAGAGGACATCAGCACTCCCGGCACTATCGTCGACTCAGAGCATGGTGTGGTTTCCTGCGGCAAGGGCTGCTTGCGATTGATCGAGGTCCAGCCAGCCGGCAAAAAGCCGATGTCGTGGGCGGACTTTGCGAGGGGCCGAGCCGTGCGGTCTGGTATGGTGCTGACGCCATGATCGACCACGTGCAGCCAACCCTGTTCGATGAGATATTCGACCGGCAGGAGGCAGTCGCGGAATCGCTGGCAAGAACACCGAAATCCAGGCGTGATCGTCGAGAAACCATCGCGGGTCTGTCCGCCGTGAAGCGGTACGACGTGATGTATAAGACCATGCTCAAGGAGAACGGCGTCCGTGTCCGCAAGTGGCGTTCGTCATCGAGCGGTGTCGCCTGGCAACTCAAGTGGCACGACGGCACCACCAGCAGGCTCATCGAGTCGCCCAAGCCCAAAGGCCCGATGTCCGCGGCGATCTTTCTCCACGAGATCGGGCACCACGCGATCGGGTTCGACACCTACAAGCCGAGGTGCCTCGAGGAGTACCACGCGTGGATGTACTCGCTGGTTGAGATGGAAAGCTGGGGAATCCAGATAACCCAGGCAGTCCGCGACCGGGTGCATGACTCGCTGTACTACGCGGTGTCCAAGGCCAAACGTCGGGGGCTGCGTGTGCTCCCACCCGAATTGACGGTGTACGCCCGGCCAAGATCTAAAGATTCGAGCAAGATCGCCGAATCAGACTTCTCAAATCCACCACAGACTGATACCCTTCTGTCTTGATCGTGTGGGGATTCTTTCGATGCGGACAATTCTTGTTCTACTGGTTGGTTTCTGGGTCGTCGTCGGCATGATTGTCACGCCGCTGGCCTATGTGATGGCTGTCGCGTGTGCGATGCTGATCGGTACCGATTTGCTCATGCGGGTCCAGCAGTCGCGAACGAAGCGGCTCAACCGTCGGCTCGGCAGGTGGTGCAACCCTGTGCCGTTGCCCGTGTCGCGTGACAAGTCGGTGCGAGCCAAGGCACGCGCGGAGCGGTCGTACTCGCAGCCAGGTCGGCAGGCACAGATCAGGTTGGTCGAGAACAAGCCGACGCGAGGCGCTGTCCCCGGCCGCTCGGCCAGACCGGCGAGTGTCGCACCAGCTTCCTCGCAGAGGCGTGAGTCGAGCTCAAGACCACGAAGCAGCAAGAGCTGAATCTGATGCTGGATTGTGCCGGGTGAATCGAAGAAAGCACCCCGGGCAGGACTCGAACCTGCAACCTGCGGATTAGAAGTCCGCTGCTCTATCCAGTTGAGCTACCAGGGCGTCGCGGGGCAATCCTAGGGCGGCTCGAGCGCTTGGCAAGCATTGGGATCGGGCGATTCGGGAGCCCGCCGGAAGCACGCTCTAGAATCGGTCATGAGACGATTCATCCATGCAGTTGCGGTCTTCACGTGCTCGGTTGCCGGTGCTCAGAACGCCGCGATACGCGTCGCGACATTCAACGTCGAGGATGTGCGGTCGAGCGACTTGGCCCGGGACGATCAGCCTCGCGTCAAAGCCATCGCGGAGATCATCCAGCGGATCAGGCCCAACGTCATCCTCATCAACGAGATTGCCTACGACCATCCGGGCGTGGACAGCGTCGCTGATGACGCAGTGCCGGGACAGAACGCGGTGAGGTTCGTCGAGAACTACGTCAACCGCGTGAGTTTCGAGGGCGCCGAACCGATTCGGTACAAGGCGTACATGTGGCCCAGCAACACGGGCATGCACTCGGGCTTCGATCTCGACAACGACGGCGAGGTGACGAGAAGCTATGACCAGCCGCCGGCATCGAACGCGAGCGGGAAGCCCTCGCCACAGACGCAGCTCGGCCGGGCGTACGGTGGCGACTCGTGGGGCTTCGGTACGTTCCCCGGGCAGTACGCGATGGCGATCCTCGTTGACGAAAGATTGGCCGTGCTCGAAGACGACGTCCGCACATTCCGTCTCATGCCCTGGGACTACCTGCCAGCGCCGTTCGCTCCTATCGATCCAGAAACTGACGAGCCTTGGTACGACGCGGAGGAATGGTCCCGATTCCGTCTCAGCTCGAAGAGCCACTGGGATATCCCGGTGCAGCTGCCAAATGGCACAGTCGTGCACATGCTCTGCAGCCACCCCACGCCGCCCGCGTTTGATGGGCCTGAGGAGCGCAATAAGAAACGCAACCACGACGAGCTGCGGTTCTGGGGCGACTACCTCAGTCAGCGTGGCTACATCGTTGACGACAACAGCCAGACCGGCGGCCTGCCCCGCGGTGAGTACTTCGTCATTCTCGGAGATCTCAACGCGGACCCGGATGATCCCGCGTGGGAGCACAACGCGATCCGCGACCATATCCTGACGCACCCCCGCGTACTGAAAGACCCTGAGCCGAAATCGGATATCGAAATTGACGGTCTCGATGCGACCGACACCGCGACCTGGGGCAAGCGAGCGGACTATGTCCTGCCGAGCAAGCGCCTCGGCCTGATTCGAACGGGCGTGTGGAGGCCCACGCCCGAGAATCTCGGCGGATTCCCGAGCGATCATTTCCCGGTCTGGGCCGAGATCGAAGTACCGGCGCCGTGATCGTGACTACAGTTGTGCGTCCAGTGTGACAAGGGTGTGCATTGTCGAGAACTCTCACGAATCAAGCCGCGGTCAAGCTCCCCAGCGAGGGCGCGCGAGCAGCTCGTGAAGAGGCCAAACGCAGCACAGCAAGCCTCTTGATCGAATCAACCAAGCCCGGCATTACACGGATGGTCACGCTGTCATCGGTGGTCGGCTTTATTGTCTCGGCGTCGTATCACAGCCGGGATCTGGCGTCGCTGATCGTGCCGCTCATAGTCTGCGTGATCGGCACCGCGGTCGCTGCATCCGGCGCCAACGCGATGAACCAATGGGTCGAGCGTTCGCGTGACGCGGTGATGAAACGCACCCGCAACCGCCCGCTGCCCTCGGGCGGGCTGACACCGAAGAGTGTGCTCGCTTTCTCTGCGTTGCTCTCGGTGCTCGGGCCGTTGATTCTGCTGGTCGCCGGGCACCCTGTCGCCGCTGCGATCACGTTTCTGACGGTCGTGTTGTATGTTGCGGTGTACACGCCGATGAAGGCGATGAGCCCGAAATCGACGGTCGTGGGTGCGGTACCCGGGGCTTTGCCGATCCTGATCGGTTGGGCGGTCGCATCGCCGAGCAGTTACGCAGATCTCGGCCAGTGGCCCGCGTGGTCGCTGTTCTTGCTGCTGTTCGCGTGGCAGATGCCCCACTTCCTCGCGATCGCTGTCATGTACCGTGACGACTACGCAAGAGCCGGCTACCGAACGTTGCTCCAGACCGCCAAGTCTGATGTCGCTGTGCTCGTCGCGATTATTCTCTGGTCGGTGGTCATGATCGCCGCCTCGATCGCGCCGCTCGTTGCCATGCCCAACCTCTTCGGTCTCGGTTACGGCATCACGGCGCTCGTGCTCGGTCTGTGGATGGCCTTCCTCGTCGGCAAGCTCGGCAAAAGGCTGGCGACCGACGGCGCTCGCGTGCTGTTCTTCGCCTCCATCATCTACCTCCCCGTGATCTTCATCGCGCTCGTGATCGATGCGTGCATCGGCGGCAACGGACAGGGCATCTGGTGATCTCGCTTTCGGGCGTATCGAAGTCATACGGCTCGCAGAACACTCAACCCGCGCTCTCGGATATCTTGCTGACCATCGAGCCGGGCCGGATGGTCGCCGTTGTTGGGCCGAACGGGGCCGGCAAATCCACTCTGCTCGGGCTGCTCTCGGGCATCACCAAGCCGACAACAGGCGAGGTCATCGGCGCACCGATCCGCTCGGTAGTTCTGCAGCAGACCTCGCTTGATCATCTGCTGACCATCCGCGAGAACGCCGAGCTCTTTGCAAGGGTGTACAGTGTCGAGCGGCAGCTGCGCGAGAAGCGCATCGCCGAGTTTGCAGAGCTTGTCGGACTGACCGATCGGCTCGACGACCGGGTCTCGACGCTCTCTGGCGGGCTTGCCAGGCGAGCCGATCTTCTGCGTGCGGTCATGGTCGGCCCGGAACTGCTGATCCTCGACGAACCGACCACCGGCCTTGACCGCTCGGCAGCTCCCGAGTTCATGGCGCTGCTGGACACGATCCGCAAACAGCACAACATCGGCGTTGTTTTCGTAACACACGACCTCGAAGAAGCCGAGGCCGCGGACACAGTGCTCGTGCTCAAGGGAGGCAAGGCTGTTGCGATGGGGAAGCCATCAGAGTTGCTCTCAACACTCGGGTCTGGCACGATCTTCCGAGTGGATCAGCAAGACATGCCGACGATCACTGGTGTGCGAACGCTGTCAAAGAACACACTGCTCGTTGAGCAAGCCAACACCGAGCGTGTGTCGTTGGAGTTGTTGTCGGTGGGCGTGCCGTATTCGGTCAGGGCTGTGTCGCTCGCGGATGCGTACGACAGCATCGTGGGTGGTGAGCCGTGAGCCGATTCGACGCGACAGCCGCGATGGTCCAGCGCGAATGGGTTCGGCTCGTCCGCCAGCCGGCGAGAATCGTCGCGACGGTCGGGACACCGATCATTCTTCTGATCGCGCTGGGCGCCGGCTTTGCCGGTTCGATTTCTGGTTTGATGGGCGTCGAGGATTCGCGCGCGTACTCGGCGTTCCTGTTGCCCGGCATGATCTCGATGGCGGCCCTCTTTGCGGCGATCTTCGGCGCCATGTCACTCATCGACGATCGCGACAGCGGCCTGCTCCGTGTGCTCATGGCGGGCCCGGCGCCGGACGGCTCGATCGTTCTGGCTAAGCTCGTCGGCATCGCTGTGCCATCGATTGTGCAGGCGGCCTTGTTTTTGCCGGCGTGCTTCCTGCTCGGTGTTAAAGTGACGCCGGTCGGCATTGCGATGTCGTTTGTTGCACTCGCTCTGATGGCGACGGGGATAGCGGGCCTCTCGCTTGCGATGGCGTGGCGTGTCAGGAGCTCGCAGGAGTTTCACGCGATCATGAACACGCTGCTGATGCCGATGTGGCTTCTCAGCGGCGCGTTCTACCCCGCCGCCGAGGCCGCGACGCCGATGCGCTGGCTCACCGCGATCAACCCTCTTGCTTGGCCGACAGAAGCGATGCGTTCGGCTCTCTCGGGTCAGCCGTCGCAATTGCTCGGGGCGTACGTCTGGCCATTGGCGATCGCGTTCTGCATCGGCGGCTGCGCGCTCGCGGTGGGTACCATTCGACAGGGCAACAACAGGAGCTCGAAGTGAGCAAGACCGTTCGGATTCTCCTTTTCGTGTGCGTGCTCGGGCTGGCCTGCAGTTCCGGCGCGATGGTTATGGTCCTGCTGAACCGGCAGAATGCGCCGCAGGTTGAGCCTGTCTCGGTTCGCGACTACGGCCTCGTCATCTTGCCGTTCAATCTCACTGATCACAACGGCGACGCTGCGGACGAGTCGGCCTTGCGTGGTCAATGGACCGTCGTTGATTTCATCTTCACCAACTGCGTCGGTGCCTGTCCGGTCATGACCGCCAGGATGTCCGAGGCCGCGGAGGCTTTGGCGGATACATCGGTGCGGTTCGCAAGCTTCAGCCTCGACAGCAAACGCGACACGCCCGAACGCCTCCGTGAGTTTGCCGGGTCTTACGGCATCGATCTTGATCGCTGGGCGTTCTACACGGGCGATGACGAGCAGACCCGCACGATGGTCGCTGACGGGCTCAAGCTGATCGTGGATGACGAGGACACCAACGAGCTCACACTCGACGACGGCTCAACCATGAAAAACATCGTCCATCCGACGCGGTACTTCCTGGTGAACCCCGATCTCGAAATCGTCGGACTCTACAACTCGGGTGATCCGGCCGAGGTTGCTCGGCTGGTCCAAGAAGTGACCGAGTTTATGGCCGAGGACTGACGCGGATCGTCAGTTGTTTGTTGCTGACTTCAACGACAAGACCACGCAGCTCGAACGTCTTGGTGTGCATCGATCGTTCCCTGATCGCTTCGATAATCGGTGAGAGGTGCTTGTGTCCCCTCGCGTCGGCTCCGACCTCGCCGACGAGCCTTGACGAGAGTTGACGGACGACCTGTCCGATGACGACGGGCTGCTCGTTGGTGATCGCGTTTAACTCGATACAGATCGAATCGTGCTCAACATTCGCGTGGTTGACAATGCTGTCGGCGCGATCCTCGATCACACTCTGGGCCTGACTGAGCAGCCCGGAAGCCGAAGCCAGCCGATTAGGCAGGTCATCGCCTGAGAGTGTGAGAATACTCGGCAGAATCTCACGACGAAGCCAGGCACGCTGGCGGGTTGTGTCGTCGTTGGTTTCGTCGTGTGCCGGCGTGAAGCCGATCGATCGGCAGAGCGATTCCAGTTCGCTCCGAGCGGCGGTCAGTGCTGGCCTTACGAGCGTGACTTGATCGTTGAGTTCCCGACTATCGGCGATGCCTGCCAAGCCCGCTAGGCCCGTGCCACGGATCAGTGCCATGAGCATCGTTTCGAGCTGATCCTGTGCGTGATGACCGGTCGCGATGTAGCTGCACCCAGAAGCCCGGGCGATTTCTGCCAGTTGGTCGTACCTCCGAGTTCTCGCGCCGGCTTCGGCGTTCTCGCTGTCCGGGATTGTGATTTCAGATTCATGGAACTCAACGCCGAGTTGCTCGGCGAGCAACTGGGCGGACTCGGCGTCATGGTTCTGCAGCGCATCGGGTCGGAGGTTGTGCTTGATGTGAGCCGCCACGATCCGGGCGGGCTTGACGCTTGCCAGCGCGATAAGCAATGCCGACGAATCCGGCCCGCCTGAGAGAGCCACGAGTGTGGGGCGATCCGGGTCGCGAACCGCAGAGCCGCCGGTCAGCCGGCGCCACCGCCCCACGATCTTGCCGACGACGAATTGGTTCCCTGCCGGCCCCATGGCGTGATGGTACTCGTTAATCCTGCTAAGCTAGCAGACTCATGAACGCGATCTTGATCCAGGCGAATCCGCAGGAGCCAGCAGAGGGCGAGGCGCAGGCCGCGTCCGACTTTGCTGGAATGATCGCGCCGTACCTGCTGCTCGCGGGTGTCGTGATGCTGACGATCGTGCTGCTCGGCAAGGTCCGCAAGACAAGCAAGCGAGCGGCGAGGCAGCCCGATCTGGAACCCAAGGAACGCATCGAGGCGATCCGCGAAAGGGCCGACAACGGCACGGTGCTCCAGCAGCGTGCCGCCCAAACTGTTGAGCTGACCCGCGAATTGACAGCGGTGATCGACAACCGGGCCGAGAAACTCGAGATCCTGATCCAGCACGCCGACGAGCGGATCGCCCGGCTCGAACGGCTAAGCCAAGAAGCAGAGCAGCGTCTAACCCCTCGCCACACCGAGAGCACAGGCTCGGCGGAGAGGCCTCGCACAGAAGCAACACTGGCCACCGATGCGCTCCGGCAGCAGATTTACGATCTTGCCGACCAGGGACACGCGACGAACGAGATCGCCCACCGCCTCGGCCAGCACGCGGGCAAGGTCGAACTGATCTTGGCGCTACGTCGGGCGTAAATCAGCGGGTCGCCGCGTCAAGCGCCATGATCTCAAAGGCGACATGGGCCGCCAGCAGCGCTGTGTTGCCGGCGACGTCTCTGTCGGGCAGCACTTCGACCACATCCGCGCCGACAAGGTTGATCCCCTTGAGTTGGCGCAGAAGGTCCAAGGCCTCGGCGGACGTAAACCCGCCGACACACGGGGTACCGGTGCCCGGCGCGTAGACCGGATCCACGCAGTCGATGTCGTAGGACAGATACACGCCGTCGCTGCCGATGCGGTCGAGCACAGCGCGGATCGGCGCAAAACCCTCCGCCTGCCAGCGCCCGTGGGTCACGAGCTCGATGCCCTGTTCTCTGGCGTAGTCGAGATCATCCTCGCTGTTGAGTGGGCCCTTGATGCCGATCGAGACCATCCGCTTCGGATCAAGGATGCCCTCTTCGATGAGCCTGCGGAACGGCGTGGCGTGGTTCCACTTCTCACCCCAAACCGTGTCGAGCGTGTCCATGTGGCTGTCGAAATGAACACACGCGAGGCCGCCCTTGGGCTTTCCCTGCCTGATCCACGCGGCCTTCATGCCCGCGTACACAAGCGAATGATCGCCGCCGAGAAGCATGAGCTTGGTTGCTGACGGATCGCCGATCGTGCAAAGGTGTTCGGCAACGCCATCGAGAGTCTCTTTAACGCTGTAGGGCTTGATCGGCGCATCGCCAGCATCTGCAAGCGACAGCACGCCCGGCACATCAACCTTGTGATCCATCGAGTAGTGCTTGAGGTACTGAGACTGCTCGCGGATTGCGCGTGGGCCGAATCGCGTGCCGGGTCGGAACGTCACGCCGCCGTCGAAGGGGGCGCCGACGACGGCCCAGTCAACAGGCGCATCGACGTCTTCGATCCTCGGGTACCTGCCGAAGGTAGTAATGCCGGCGAAGCGTGCCTGAACTCTTGAGTTCGGGATGACGGTTTTGCGTTCACTCATGCGTTGTCCAGCCATGAAGCGTCGAAGCTCATGCCCTGCGGCAAGGCGGCGCTGTCGCCGCTCTCGACCATCGAGGCCACCGGAAACGCGCAGTAGTCGAGACTGACCGAGCCTGCGGGCCTGTGGTTGCCCGAGAACCCGAGCCCGCCGAACGGCAGCTTGCTGCTCGCGCCCGCGGTGCCCGTGTTCACGTTGATGCACCCGGCTCGGCATTCGGCGACGAACCGTTTCTGAGCTTCGGTGTTGGTCGTGAAAATCGAAGCTGCGAGGCCGTAACGCGTCGCGTTCGCCTGCTCGATGGCCTCGTCGAGCGATGCGACGGTCGTCACGCGCAAGAGCGGCCCGAACACCTCCATGTCGCAGCCCGCATCATTGGAATCCTCGGCGACAAATCTGTCGACCTTCAAGACCGCCGGGGTGATGTAGTAACCATCGGTCGAGCCGTCGGTCGACCGGGGTTCGGCTTCGAGGAGCAACTCGGCGCCAGAATCAACGAGCCGCTTCTGGAACGCCAGCACAGCATCGCGGGCTTCAGCTGAGACCAGCGGGCCGATGAACACCGGGTCTTCTGAACGCGGATCGCCGACAACGAGTTGCTTGGCGGCCTTGACGATCGCGGATGTAAACCGTTCGGCGATGTCCTCGTGAACAATCAGCCGACGTGTGCAGGTGCAGCGCTGGCCTGTTGTTACGAACGAGGCGCGGACAACCTCGATCGCAGCCTGCTCAAGGTGCGCATCGGGCATGACGACGGTCGGGTTGTTGCCTCCGAGTTCCAGCGCAACCATCCGGCCCGGATTGTCGAGGTTGGCTTCAAGGATCTTGCGTCCGACGGGCCAAGACCCTGTAAACAGGATGCCGTCAATGTCTGTGTGCGTGGTAAGTTTTACGGCGGTTTGTGGGCCGCCCTGGACGAGGTTGACGACGCCCGCCGGCGCGCCCTCGGCTTCGAGTGCTTCATGGAACATCTCGATGAGTGCCTGCCCGGTCGCGGGCGTCTTCTCGCTCGGTTTGAGGACCACGGTGTTGCCCATGACAAGCGCCGGTACGATGTGGCCGTTCGGAAGATGCGCCGGGAAGTTGTACGGCCCGATCACAGCCATCACGCCGTGCGGCTTGTAGTTGCACGCGCCAATTCGCGACTCGGTCAGGTTGAACCTGTAGTCCTTGACACGCCCGAAGCCGCCGTTCTCGGAATCATCGAGCGTGATATCGACCTTGCCCGCGAGGATGCCGGCCTCGGCCTGTGAATCCCACATGGCCTTGCCGGTCTCATCGCAGATCAACTCACCGATCTCTTGCTTGCGCTGGGCGACGATGGTCTGGTAGCGCCGCAGAACTGCGATGCGCTTCTCTATCGGCCACTGCGACCAGATTGGCAGAGCCGCCCGTGCCGCGGCGACTGCTTCGTTTACATGCCCGATGACAGGGCTTCCCGACCAGAGCTTCCGGTCAGGGTGCGCTGGGTTTGTCGAAGTGATCTCGTCACCAGAGAGCGGTACAAACTTGCCCGCGATTAGGTCGCTCGGGGCATTACGTAGAGATGAATGAAAGCCCATCACGCACTCCTTGCTTTTGACTTGCGGGTTTTCTTCATCGCCGGGGCTTTCTTGCTCGCGGTGCGCGGGCGGAGATTCATTGGTGTGACGCCGACCTTGTCGCCCGGCGAGACCTGCAAGACCTCCATGTACGCCTTGGGCATCGCGATCTTTTTGTTGTCGAGCAGGCAGACGTTCTCGTCGATCGCGCGGAACTCGCCGTCGGGATCGAGCTTGCTGACCATGCACTGGTCCTTGCACCGGCTCATCGGCACAGGCTCCGCGACGGTGAGCTTCTTGGTCTGCTTCACGGGCGTGATGTCGTCGGTCTTTGCGTCGAGGTGAGGCCCGCCGTCGAACGGATCGACAAAGCCGCGGTACTCAAAGCCGAGACGCTCGAGCATCCGGCGTGCTGACTTCGTGTCTTCACCGACCTCGCCGACCACAGCACGCGCGTTCGGAGGCAGCAGCGAGAGATAGATCGGTTCAGGAGGCAGGAGCGAGGTGATGAACTCGCGGCTGTACTGGCAGAACCTGTCGGCCTCGTCGTAACTGAGAGGGATGAAACGCCTGCCGAAGTAGTCCCAGAAAAGATTGTCACCTTCAGGTGTGATCGGCGCCATCATCTCGGCGAGCACCTTGTCCGCGAAACGCTTGCGGTGCAGGCCGATCATGTGGAAGCGGATCATGCTGAGGAAGAGTCCGAGTTTCTTCTTGTGACCGCGAAGCGAGGGTTGCAGGATCAGCCCGCCGATCTCGGTCGGCGAAGACTCATCGAGGTACAGCTCAGCGACGGTGTGACCCGTGCCGGTCTGAATGCTCTGGCTGAAGAAGTGCCTCTGCGAGAGCTGCAATGACACATTCGGGCTGCCCGAGCCGCCCATGTGGGCCAGCACCTGACTCGAACCGAGCGGCTGGCCCGATTCCAGATCTTCGAGCACGAACATGAACAGGTCTGATTCATGCGTCGAAGCGCCTAGCCCGCTGAGCGACTTGTCCGTCTTGATCGCGTTGTTGACGCTGGCGGGGATGACCTCTGGTTCGGGCTTGCCGCGTCCGCCGCCGGCCTTGAGGAACGTGTTGCGGCTGTGGACGATCTTGGACTGGATGATGTCCTTGTCTGGCGGCAAGTTGATGAAGTGGACCATCTTGGCCAGCTTGTGCAGCGTCGATGTGTCGGTGAGTTTGGCGCGTCTAATGAGATACATGTCTGGCCTCCCGTGGCCGCGCGTCGTTCACATTACTGCGGGGACACGCCTTACCCGCGGGATCGCTTGTTACCCGGCTGCTTTCGCGAAGCCTCGCTCGATGCACTCGAAGATCTTGGGCCAGTGGCTTTCTTCCATGACCGGGACCGGCGGGAGCATCCGCATGTGGTACGGGCCGTGGCCGCACCAGAACAGGATCACGCCCTCGTCAAAGCACGCCTTGCACGCGGCAACGATCTTCTTCTGATCGCCACCGAACGGGCTCATCTTCATCATGCCGCCGATGCCGCCCGTGAACCCGGACTGGCCTTTAACGGGCGGGAACCACTCGGGGTGCTTGGCGACCAGCGCATCGACATGCTTGCAGAACAGCGCGTGGTGCTTGGCGAGCTTGCCGTCTTGGCCGTAAAGATCGCCGTCGCGGAGCATCTCGAGGATCTTGTTGCCCGCCGCGAAGTCCTGGCTCGCACCGGTGAACGTGCCCGAGAGCAGGCCGGGCCTCGGCGCGTATTCGTCGGTGAAGAGCGTCGCGCACGCTTGGGTCATCTTGCCGACGCAGAAGACATCGACATAGTCGCCGAGGTCGAGTGTTTCGTAGGCGAACATTTCCCCGGTCCGGCCGAAGCTCTGGATCTCGTCGTCCCAGATCGCGATGTTGTTCTTCCGGCATATGTCCATGAGCGCGACGAAGTACTCGCGCGGCGCGACATTGAAGCCGCCCTCGCCTTGGACGAGCTCGAAGATGAAGCACGCGTGCTGCTTGGGGTAGCGGGTGATGTATTCCTGAAGCTGCTCGCAGGAACGCTCGATAAACTGGGCCTCGCCGCCGGCTTTGGCGACGTTCTCTTCCGTCCAGAACGGCATGTAGTCCACCTGCGTCGACAGCGGGATGCCGTCGCGGCCGCCTGCGGAATCGCCCAGCTGCGCCATGGTCACCGTCCGGCCCATGAAGCAGTGGCTAAACGCGATGACCCGGCTCGCCGGGGCGTGCTTCTGGTAGCAGACCTTGAGCGCGCTCTCGTTGGCGACAGCGCCCGAGGTTGTTACAAAGCACTGGCTCAGTCTGCTGTTGCGTTTGGCTAGCGAGACCATGAGCTCCGAGAAGCGGTAGGCTTCGAAGTTGGACTGCAGGTTGCCGTGCTTGGCGACGTCCTGCGTGCTGGCTTCGAGCGACGCGCGGATGAGTTCGGGGTGGCCGTGACCGAAGAAGTGGACACCGATTCCTGTGATCATGTCCCACTTAACCGAGCCGTCGGCGAGCTCGACGAGCGGCCCGTTGCCGGCGCCGCTTCCGATCATCGGGTAGAGCAGCGGGCGTCCCTTGACGGCTGCCGCTCTGTCGAGGAGATCCTTGTAATCCGCAGCCGCGCCCTCTTGCGCCGGGCGTGCGTCGGTGATCGTGCTGTTGTGCTGACCCACCTGTGCCGTGATGGCGTCGATCGCGGCCTTGATGGCCTCGTCTTGGTTGATCTGGCTCCCCACAGCATGGCTCATCGTCTCAGGCATCTCGGTCTCCGGTTCTGGCTCGGCTGAGCCGGTCTGTGCTCCCCGCTCATCGGCCGATCAGGGGGTGATCTGAGCCGGTAACCGGGGTCGGACCCGCCAAAGAGCGGGCCTAGGTGTCATTGTTGGCAGAGCCGCATCACAAGAACAGCCAGAAGCTGGCATCGCTCGACAAGACTGTCCAGCTCGATCCACTCATTAGGCGTGTGGAGACCGCCGCCGCGGACGCCGAGCGTGTCGATCGTGGGCAAACCCGCGTCCTGCATGATGTTCCCGTCGCACACGCCGCCTGTCTTGGCAAAGGGCAGCTTCTGGCCAAGATCCTCGGCGACCTCTCTGGCCCGCTCTGCGAGCGCTCTGGTCTCGGGGATCTCGGGCTTCGCCGGTCGGTTGAAGCTTTTGTGAACCCTGACTTTCGGCAGTGAATCACCTGAGGTTTCGAGCTTATCGAGCAGAGTCGCCAGTTCATCCGAGACGGCTTGGTCAGGGAAGCGAACATTGCCGAACGCTGAAGCAAAGTCGGGCACCGCATTGGCGGCCTGCCCACCCACGAGCGGCCCCACGTTCGCGACCATCCCGCGCTCGGGCTGGGGCATTTTGCCAATCTCGACCAGCACCTCGCCGAGCTTTGTGACCGCGGAGATGCCCTCTGTAAACGCCCGGCCGACGTGGGCGGCTTTGCCTTCGACCTCGACTAGAAACTGGCCCGAACCGACGCGCTCGATCGCTAGCTCACCTCCCGCAAGCGCGGGTTCGAGTGCCAAGCCGAACGCGTGCCCAGCGCACGCGTCGCGGAGGGCCTGCTGGGAGTGGTAAGTACCGGTCTCCTCGTCACCATTGAGGAAGAACGACCAAGAGCAGTCAACGCCGACCTGCTCGAGCGCCTCGAGCGCCGCGACCGCGATGACCAGCCCGCCCTTCATATCGACACAGCCCGGCCCGATCGCGGACTTGCCGTCGGCGTTGATCTCGAGTTTCTGAAACGGGCCTTTGGGGTCGTGCACCGTGTCGAGGTGCCCCGCGATCAAGACCGAGGGCATCCCGTCGCGGAGGCGGCTCGATACCGATGACTTGGGCCTTTGGTCAGAATCACCAAGCCAAGCCGGCTTCGGCTCGCCTTCACGGAGCGATGTTGTTGCACCGAGGGCGTCGAGCCGTTTGGTCAGGAGCGATCTCGATTCTTCGATGGCCTGCAGGTTGCCACCGCCGGTGGGCGTTTCGACATGGAGCTTAAGGTCAGCAAGAAGTGCATCGGCTTTGCTCGCGATGAGATCGCACACGGCTTGCTCTTGTTGGGTACGCATGACTCGCTTTCTGATTAGTTGCCGGCGGTTGGCCGCTTGAGCTGCCCGAGGTCGAGAATCACGCCGTCGGGCTGGTAGAGATCAACACCGAGCGTGTCCTCGTCGAATGACGTGAACACAAGGCACGCCCTGCCGTACCGGGCGGCGTAGTTCATGTCGCCATAGCTCGGCCCTGCGTATCTGCTGTTGTTGATCTGCTGGACGTGGAAGTGGTAGTGAGCCAGTGCCTGAGCGCCCTCACGGAACATCTCGGGCGATGCGACAAAGCTTGTGTCGTTCTCACGCATCACGGGTTTGGGCGGGTAGTCCGCGGCGACGTAGGTGTGCGGTTCTTCGGGCCTGATCGAGATGCGGACGATCCCGCCGTACTCGGTCGTTTCATCGAGTCGATCGGTCTCGGCCTGAGCAAAGAGCGCCCCGCGGACCCGTTCCGATCCGACCGCGTCGTCGATCACGAGTGCCGTGAGGAAGTCGGCCCACGCCATCTCATCGCGCCACGTGTCGAGATTCTCCGAACGGAACCGGACGATGTCCCCCACTCGGCGTTTGTGCACACGCGAAGCAAGTCGAGACGAGAACTCGGCGTCGAGATCCTCGCGGGACAGCCCCACCCATTGGCTGCGATTGGCCGCTGCCCAGCGGAGTGCTTCGAGGTGGCGGAGTCTCAGGCCCCGGCGCTGCGACTGGTTGAGGGATGCGACCGCCTGAGCTGTGTCGGTCCACCACTGCCTTCCGTCCTGGGAGTTGTTGCTGTGCAGGTTTGTGAGCCACTCCAGCTCTTCGCCTGTCAGCGGGATCGTGCGAAGCTCGAGCAGGCCCTGACGGAGCGCCATGAGTGTAATGTCGGAATCGGTCGGCGGCTCGTCGAGCAGGCTCGTCAACAGCTCAACCCGGAGTTCGCCCGAGGCATCGAGCCTTGAGAGCAGGTTCCACGAATCCCGTCTGAGCCTTGAAACACCGCCCTGGCCCTGCTCGATGAACGTGTTGAAGACGATCTCTTCGATCGAGGATTCGGGGTGGAGTTCGAGCAGCGCGAGCCGTTCCGGGCGGTCCTCGTCGGGGATCGACCGGTCAGGCTTGGCGTACGAACGTACCAGGGCCGGCGTCACCTCTGGCCAGTCTCGGATGACGATTAGCTGCGAGAGCCGGTGGCGGACGACGTTGTTCCGCTCGGTCGGCATCATCCCGTTGACGAGGGCGATGCCCTGGGTCTTGGTGAGCAGGCCCTCGGGCTCCAAGAGCAGGTCCATAGCGGAGATCCGCATCTGCTGGGGAAGGTGCCTCATCCAGATTATGCCCTTGAGCTTCTCGATAGACTCATCAAGGCCGAGTTCTCCGGTCCTGACGAGCTCCGGGATATCCTCGATCAGCCTGAGCCGGGTCGTGACCGCGATCTCGTTGTTGGTCAGATCTTCGAGGAGATTGGTCGAATCGGGCTTGGTTGGGCCTGAGCAGGAGACCGAGACCGCCGCTGCGAGCAGTGCGAGGCCTATCCTCTTGTGGCCGCGTCGTGTCTTTCGTCGATTTGCGTGGTCAGACGACCGAGGTTCATTCGCCATGCAGGCAACCCTTCCACTTCAAGAACGCGTCCTACGGATCCTCAACCTGATCCGGCCCGCAGTCCAGTCGGACGGCGGAGATGTCGAACTCATCGACATCACCGACGACGGTATCGTGAAAATACGCCTCCACGGGGCGTGTGTCGGGTGCCCCTCCAGCAGCGTGACGCTCAAGCTCGGGATCGAGCGGAATCTGAAAGAGCACGTGCCAGAGATAACCTCTGTTGTGGCAGTCGATTAAATATTCAGGCCTATAACCAATTGGTTTCTGTCCGGGTGTCGCTTCTGGCGAGACTTTCCGCTATCCTGTGGCTGACTAGGGCAGGCGGTCTCGTTGCGCCGGGCTAGGGGATACATGGATGTTGGTCATCACGCGCCGGGAAGGCGAAGAAGTAGTCATCGGTGATCCGAGCAACCCGATCGGTGTTGTCCGAATCGCCTCGATCAAAGGCGATCGTGTGCGCATCGCGTTCGAGTTCCCACGCGACGTGTCGGTGCACCGCCGAGAGGTCGCTGAGCAGATCGTTTCAGATGCTGTGACGGATGCCGGCGAGTGCGAAGTCGTGGTGACTGCGACACGTCCAGGCGAAGAGTCAGAGCCTCGCAAGAGTGAGTCCAACGGCCGCCACCCGCGCACGACAGCAGGCCGGCACGCCGATGCGGCTAGCCGGTCCCACTGATCGAATACATCAATTCTGTGCGTTGCTGAGTCGGCCCCGGATTATTCGGGTGCGCCGCCGGACATGTCGTAGACCCAGCCCTCGATGGCGCGGTCGTACGAGAGGACTTCGCCGTCGTTGAAGAACAGGCCGAGTTCGCGCTCGGCGGCTTCCGGGCTGTCCGAACCGTGGATCAGGTTGAAGCTGTTGGAGACACCGAAGTCGCCGCGGATGGTGCCGGCCTCTGCGTTGCTGCCGAAGGTCGCGCCCATCATCTTCCGGCAGACGGCGATCGCGTTGTTGCCGCGGATCGCGAGCACAAGCACGGGCGAGCTGGTCATGAAGCCGACGAGGCCGTCGTAGAAGGGCTTGCCCTGGTGGTCCTTGTAGTGGGTCGCGGCGAGTTCCTGGCTGATTTGCATCAGCTTGGTGCCGACGATCTGCAGGCCCTTGTTCTCGAAGCGGGACAGGATCTGACCCATAAGGCCGCGCTGGACCGCGTCTGGCTTGAAGATGATGAGCGTGGTTTCCATATCGATTTCTCCGTGAGTGTTGAAGTTGGATACGAGGGTAGGCCCGCATTTCGCCCAAGAAACGCGGGATCTAGGCCCAGTTTGGCCAGAAAGTATCCAGCGTCCAGAGCAAGCCCCAGATGAGCACCAAGAAAAACGGAATCAGATACGGGATCAGCGAAACCCGTGTCGCGGCGGTGTTCCAGCGGAGTATGCCGTCGGCGGGGTTCAGCCCAGTGGCAACCGCCAGCTTAAGGAGCGAGCGCCGCCGGAGCACGATTCCACCTATGAACAATGCCGCGATCGTCAGGATCAGCACCGGGTCTGGAAGATCCATAAGTTCATCTGGCAAGAGGCCTATTAGCGGAGTTGCAGAAAAGTATCTCCAGTACGTCCAATCGTAGAATTCAAGTGCGAAGCCACAGACGATCCAGGGCACGTGGAGCCATGCCGCGGACATAAGCCAAATCCGCCGCCTGAGCCTGCCCGTGACACCCTTCATTCCGCGTTCAGTGAGCGCGAACACCGAGAGCACAGGGATCGCGGCCAAGAACAGACCGATGTACGGCACAAAGATCGCAACGGCCAAGCCCAGAAACAGGTGCCGGTGGACAGCGGAGTACTTCGTGATTTCCAGACAGGTCAGACGTTTCGAGTTGAGCTTGATGTCTTCGTGTGTCAGGTTGTAGCCGCACTCCGGGCAGGTCGGGACCGGATTGGTCGTGAGGTCGTAGCCGCAGAGCGGGCAGCTTAGCGGCGGGAGATCCTCAAGCCGCCATTCGGGCGCAGTTGACAACGCAGCAGTCGGTGTCTCTGTCGAGTCGGTCATTCCCCGTGAGGATACAGCAGAATCAGGCGCCCAGATACGTCTTTGGTCCTGTGTCATTTTTCGGGATTCAGCCCATAAACACGGCCCAACTATGCCGCTATCCTCCTTGTCTGCAGTTGGAATCTGTACTCTGACCCACCATGGAGGGTGGCATGGCCAAAAAGAAATCTACATCGCGTGCCAACGCCGAGTCGATGGCGAGCAAGCAGCGGGAAATCTCTGTCTCAGAATTCTTCGCCAAGAACCGGCACCTGCTCGGCTTCGACAACCCTCGCAAGGCGCTGCTGACGACGATCAAGGAAGCGGTCGACAACGCGCTCGATGCCTGCGAAGAAGCCGAGATTCTTCCCGATATCGAAGTCAAGATCGAGGAGCTCGAGGCCCCGCCCTCGCCGACCAAGCCGGGACGCTACAAGGTCACCATCACCGACAACGGGCCGGGCATCGTTCGGCGTCAGGTCGAGAACATCTTTGGCAAGCTTCTCTACGGTTCGAAGTTTCACCGGCTCAAGATGTCCCGCGGTCAGCAGGGCATCGGCATCTCGGCCGCCGGCATGTACGGGCTCATGACCACGGGCAAGCCGATGGTCATCCACACCAAGCCCAACAAGAAGAAGCCTGCGCACCACATCGAACTCGCGATGGACACCTCGAAGAATCAACCCGAGGTCTCGGTCGATATCGAAACAGACGATTTCCCAGAGACCAGCACTGGCACCGGGACGATGGTCGCAATCGAACTCGAAGCGCGATTCCAGCGGGGCAAGACGAGTGTCGAGGCGTACCTCGAGCAGACCGCGATTGCCAACCCGCACACCAAGATCACGTTCATCCCGCCGGACAAAGCGAGTGAGGACCCAACGCTCGAAGCGGGCGATGAAGCAAAGTCGGAGCAAGGCGAGTCCGAGATCGTGCGCACCGCCGAGTACGCGGACCGGATCGAGTACCCCCGCACGATCAATGAGCTGCCAACCGAAACGCAAGAGATCAAGCCGCACCCGTACGGCGTCGAACTCGGCAGCTTCCTCGGCAAGCTCAAGACTACCGAAGAGAAGCAACTCGCATCGTTCTTCAAGAACGAGTTCTGCCGGGTCACGCCGGCTGTCGTGAAGCAGATCACGGATGCCGCGAGCACCAAGGGCAAGACGTTCAGCGGTCAGACATGGATTAAGAACATCGATTCCGCCGCCGCCGAGAAGATCTACAAGGCTCTGCAGAACACCAAGCTCCGCAGCCCCCCCACCGATTGCCTCGCGCCGATCGGTGTCCGGCAGATGCTGGCGGGCATGCTCAAGGGCGTGCAGGCCGAGTTCTACACCGCGAGCACCCGAAACCCCGCTGTGTATCGAGGAAACCCGTTCCAGATCGAGGCCGCGGTTGCCTACGGCGGCGACCTCCCGGGCGACCAGCCGGCGCGTGTGATCCGGTTCGCCAACCGGGTTCCGCTGCTCTATCAGCAGTCGGCGTGCTGCGCGTTCAAGAGCGTGACCGATACGTCGTGGCGCAACTACAACATGAGCCAGCCCCGCGGCGGCGCACCTGTCGGGCCGATCGTCATCATGATCCACATGGCCAGCGTCTGGGTGCCGTTTACGAGCGAGAGCAAGGAAGCCATCGCAGACTACGACGAGATCCGCAAGGAGATGAAGCTCGCGCTGCAGGACTGCGGCAGGAAGCTCGGCCAGTACATCCGCCGGCGTCAGAAGATGAAACGCGAAGGCGAACGCCGCGACATTTTCGAGCGATACATCGGCGAGATCTCCCGCGCATGCAACGCGCTGACCGGTACGGATACGCAAGAGCTGTATGACGCACTGCTCAAACAAGCCAAACGCCGCACCGAGATCGCCGACGCTCAGCTCGACGAAGAGGGCAAGTTCGTCAAAGACGAGCACGGCAGGCTCGCGAAGGACGAGGACGTCATCATCGTCAAGGACGGAGCTATTGCGAGTGAGAACGCTCCGGTCGATCAGCAGGCCGAGGCCAAGCCAGCTAAACGATCGTCGAAGAAGAAGGTGGCGAAGAAGAAAGTCGTGAAGAAAGTCCGCAAGAAGAAGGCGACCGAGAAGGCGTCGCTGTTCGAGGGTTAACCAATGGCGAAGAAGAAAACCACGAAGAAACCCAGCGGCAAGAAACGTACCAAGAAGTCCATCGAGGCCTCGCGCAAGAGCCGCGACGTCAAGACCGCTAAAGCGCTCGAAGGTCTCGCCGAGGGGATCGTCAAGTCCGCGCTGTCAGGGCGAGAGCCGAAGATGGATGTGCCCACTCGTTCCGCTGGCAACACGAAGTGGAACAAGAGCAAGGGCATCCTGCAAATGGGCAGCGCCGCGCAGGAACGCCAGCTTTTCAACATGGGCCAGGCCCGCAAGTTTATGCAGACGCTCCTGCACGGCCAAGGCATCAACAAGCTCATCGACCAAGAAAAGACGCTCAGCCTTCGTGGTATGTACTACTCGGGGCTGCACACGATTCAGGGCACCAAAGAGAAGACGTTCAACGACCAGACCGAGTCCGACGGCATCCTCGAAGACCTCGAAGTCTCGATCGGCGCGCTCCGTGAAGAACTGCACGTTTTCGCGAAGAAGCGCGGCACCATGGTTGGCAACATCACCGTCATCGACTCTGGCGACACGATCGATTGCCGAAAGATGGGCTCGGGGGGATACGCGATCCCGAGTATCTGCGAGCCCGATGTGATCCAGTTCGAGAACGTCGAGGCCGATTTTGTTCTGCATGTCGAGAAGGACACGGTCTGGCAGCGGTTCAACGAGGACAAGTTCTGGCGGACGCACAACTGCATCCTGACCGAGGGCTCGGGACAGCCGCCGCGCGGCGTGCGGCGGATGCTCCACCGGCTCAACAAAGAGCACGGCCTGCCCATCATCTGTCTGCTCGATTGCGACCCGTGGGGGCACTACATCTACAGCGTCATCAAGCAGGGCTCGATCAGCCTCGCGTTCGAGTCAGAACGCCTCGCGATCCCGGATGCCAAGTTCCTGGGCATACGCGCCAAAGACTACGAGGCGTGCGGCCTGTCCGATGATGTCAAGATCGACCTCAACGACCGCGACAAAACCCGCGCCAAGCAGATCGCCGAGTACCCCTGGTTCGCCGACCGCAAGCAGTGGCAAAAAGAGATCCAGACCATGCTCCGCAATGGCTTCAAGATGGAAGTCGAATCGCTGATCACTAAGGACATCAGTTACGTCACCGAGACATACGTCCCTGAGCGACTGGCTGCTGAAGACTGGATAAGTTAAAGACTGATAGTCAACAGCTGATCTGCCATATTTGTTAGACTTGCCTCCGAGAGCAGGAATGGAGGAGGTTCCGATGCGTATAGGCATGCCGTTCATCACATCTGTTGTAATCATGACAACCACGCATGCCGCGTGTTCGCAGATCATCAATCAAGACTACAAGCTGGACCACCAAATACACAACGGTTGGGCGGTGAGTCTTGGAAGAGACGTTTGTGCTGACGGCGATTTGCTGGCTGTGTCAGCAGACTACGATTCACGTACTCCGATTGAAGGCGGCGGCGTGGTGTACGTTTACGATGCCGATACCGGTCTTCGGCTCTACCGGCTTGTGCAAGACGACACTGAAGAGCATGATGTCTTTGGAACATCGCTCGATATTGCCGATGGATTTCTTGCCGTAGGCGCACCCGGAACCAGTGAAGGTGGCTCGGTTTACTACTACCATGCCTTATCTGGTGCATTTCTACGCAAGTTCGTTGCACACGATGCAACGCCAAGTGATCGATTCGGAAATGCGGTATCGATGGATGACGGAATACTTGCTGTTGGTGCATACGCATATTCTGTATCAGGCATGGGTCGGGTTGGCCAGGTGTATCTATATGAAGCTGCCAGCGGAATGCTCATAGACCAGTTATTGCCTGAGGAGGTGAGTGCCGGTGCGAACTATGGCGCTTCGCTCGATCTGCATGAGAACCTGCTTGTTGTGGGTGCTGCAAATGATGTTAATGATGACCTTGTTGAATGTGGTGCGATTTACATTCACGATCTCGATACGAACGAGCAAGCAGTAAAGATATGTCCGCATGATGGTGTAGAGCTCGATAGGTTTGGCGCATCTGTTGCAACGGATGGCGAGGTTATTCTTGTCGGTTCGCCAAGGGACGACACGCCCGGGCTGAATACTGGTTCGGTGTACGTCTACGAAGCAGAAACAGGCGAGTTCATAACAAAGATCAAATCAACGATCATAAACACCGATGGCTGGTTCGGCACCGACGTAGCGGTTGAGGGTAACATAGCGATCGTTGGGTCATACGCGAATAACAGTGTTGGACTTGGCTCCGGTGCGGCTTACATGTTCGATATGCGAACGTGGGAGCAGGTTGCACAACTCCAGCCGGCGCCAACTGTGAACAATGTGTATGAGTTTGGGTCCAGCGTGGCATTGGCAAATGGAAAGGCACTCGTCGGTGCGCCGCGGGAATTTACAATAAACAAGCAGTTCGGAGCGGCATACGTTTTCACCTTGCCTGATCTGGAGTGCATCGCTGATGTCAACGGCGACGGGCTACTAACGCCCACTGACTTTACAGCGTGGGTTTCTGCCTTCAATGCAGGCGCGGATGCGTGCGATCAAAACGCAGATGGCACCTGCTCGCCAACCGACTTTACAAGTTGGATAACAAACTACAACATAGGTTGTTAGTTTTAAAGCATTGCACTATGAGACGTAATCGTGACAAGATGTTCGTATCAGGTGCCTCTGCCGATCAAAAAATACAAGATCATCCCAACTACAGGCAGGAACAGAACAAGCAATGTCCAGAGAAGCTTCCAACTGGCGGGCTTTCCTGCGCCCAAAATACTGACAATCGCGATAATATCGAGGATGAGTACGACGAGTCCGATGATGCCATATTCCACGAGAATCTCCTTTGTGAGTTCCGCAGAGTATGGCACATTGGCATTGCGTCAGTATGAAACGCACTGTTGACAATACTTAATCTTGATTGTCGGTGATCGAGAACCCTAAGTAGGGTGCTTACTCACTCGTTACCCCAAGCTGCCTCATCATAAAGATACGCCGGTCGGCGATGTCCCGCACGCGCTGGTCGAGGCTCTTACCCCCGCCGTGGCCCGCTTCGCGGTCGACCCAGAGGACGACGGGTTTCTCTGACGGGCTCGACGCGGTGCTCGCTTGGAGCAGGGCAGCCATCTTGCGGGCGTGCAGCGGGTGGACGCGGGTGTCGTTCTCGCCGGCGGTCAGGAACACCGCGGGGTACTCGACGCCCTTCTGGATGTTGTGGTAAGGCGAGTACGAGAGCAGCGTCTCGAATTGCTCTGGGTTCTCGGCTGAGCCGTACTCGGGGACCCAGTAGCGGGCCATGAGGAAGTCCTGGTAGCGGAGCATGTCCAGCAGCGGCACGTGGCACTCGACCGCGGCGAAGAGGTCGGGTCTCTGAGCGGTCATCGCGCCTGTCAGGAGCCCACCGTTGGATCCGCCCGCGACGCCGAGGCGTTTGGGGTTGGTGTACTTGTTGTCGATCAGGTACTCGGCCGCGGCGATGCAGTCGTCGAATACGTTCTGCTTGTTCTCCATCCGCCCCGCTTCGTGCCACTCGGCGCCGTACTCACCGCCGCCGCGCAGATTGGCGATGGCGTACACACCGCCTGCCTCGAACCACGGGAACATGGTCGAGCTGAACGATGGTGTGAGGCTGACGTTGAACCCGCCGTAGCCGTAGAGGATGGTCGGGTTGTCGCCGTTGAGTTCGAGGTCCTTGGGGTGGACGATGAACATGCTGACGGGCGTTCCGTCTTTGGATTCGTACCAGACTTGCTTGACAACGATCGACTCGGGATCGACGGGGATGTCTGGCCTTGCCCACAGATCAGGCTCGGCGTCGGCTTGCGCGAGATCGATGTGGTAGATGCTCGTCGGTGTGTTGTAGCTGGTAAAGGTCAGGAACGCTTCGGTGCGGTCGTCGCTGGTCGAGAGACTCGCGGTTCCGATGCCGGGCAGTTCGAGCTCGCCGATTGCTTTGCCGTCCATCTCGTAGAGCGAGATCCGGGTCTGTGCCGACTCGAGGTAGTTGGCGGTGATCAGCCCGTCGGCGAAGCCCGTGCTTCGGAGCACGAGGTTCGGATCCTCGGGGATGACATCAACCCAGTTGTCGTACGCTGAGTTGTTCATGTCAATCGCGACAACCCTGCCGTTGGGCGCGCCCATCGTGGTCTGCATGTAGAGCGTGTCGCCGTCGAAATCAGCCGACCCAGGCCGGCCTTCCATGCCGAACGCGACGGATTGCAGGTCGAGCTCGCCCGTGTTGTACCAGTGCTCGAGGTCAGCGGACCAGAGATCCACGCCGCTCGTGCCTGTCCAGTATCCGACGAGGATCCACTTGCCATCCTCGGAGACCATGCTCCAAGGGCCCCACGTGGTCGCGAGCTCGGCGAGGCGTTCTTCGGACAGGTTCATGTCGCCGTAGAAGGTGGAAAGGTCGCGTTGACGGAACAGAGTGCGGTCCTGCCGGTGGTGCGTGCCGAGCTTGTGGAATCGGTCAACGCCCGAGTACGCATCATCAAGATCTTCGAGCGCCGAGTAGTAGAAGCCGGAGGAGTCGGGAAGCCACCGGCCGAAGTTGACCTTGCCGGGAATCTCCTCAGCGAGCCACTCACCCGATTCGACATCCATGACGTAGAGCGTCGAGTTCTCGTCGCCCGCGTAGTACATGCCGAACGCCATGAGCGAGCCATCGGGGTTTGGGGCGGTCCATGAAACCGTGGTTAGCCCGCTCTCATCGATTTGTTCCGGGTCGAGGAGCACTCGTTCTTCGCCTTCGAGTCCCTTGCGGACCTTGACGATCGACTGGGGCTGATCGCCCTCGCGTGTGCGGTAGAAATACATGTCGCCGTACATCGAAGGCGCCGAGATCGAGGGGATCTCAAGAAGCTCACGCAGTCTTGCTTCGAGCTTATCTCGGCCCGGGATGTTGTCGAGGACTTCGCGTGTGTAGTCGTTCTGGGCTTCGGTCCACTCGGCGAGCTCTTCGGTCATGTTGCCGGTGTCGTCGCCCTCAAGCCAGCGGTAGTCGTCTTGGATCTCAAGTCCCTGCACCTCATCAACGACGGTGCGCACCTCGGTCACGGGTGGATCGCCCGGCTGACCGGCGGCTAGGCCTGCAAAGGCGATGACTGCAACAAGCGGCGAGGCGATCAACGAATGCTGGCGCATGAGATAACTCCTGACTCGGCTGCTAGCCGGGACAAGATGGTACCACCAAATCAGCTCTGGGATTCACCCGCTGGCGGCTACTACTGAACGATGCCCTGCGTGAGCCGCATAAACGCGGTTTCTAGGTTGACGGGCTCTTCAGTGAACCCGTTGATGCGGTAGCCCGCGTTGATGAGCACGCTCGGGATATCGCTCGGGCTTGTGGCGGCGGCATCGTCGAACGTCAACTCGATGACCTTGCCGTCGCCGGTCGACTCGGCCTCGCCAGACTCTGCGTTTCGCAGCGTCACCTTCTGGATGCCGTTGATCTTGGTGAGCATCTCCGCCGCTGCTCTCGTCCGGTCTGCGAGCAGGATATGGAACGTCCGCCCCACTTTGGCCTTGCGGATCGCCTCGTTGACGTCGCCGCTGAACAGCAGCTTGCCGCGCTCGATGATCCCGACGTGGTTGCACAGCTCAGCCAATTCATGCAGGATGTGCGAGCTGATCAGGATCGTCTTGCCCATTCTGCGAAGTTCTTTGAGCAGTTCTCTGATCTCGATCCGTGCGCGTGGGTCGAGGCCGCTGGCGGGTTCGTCCATCAGGAGGACTTTGGGGTCGTGGAGCAGAACTCGTGCGATCGAGAGACGTTGCTGCATCCCTCGGCTAAGTCCATTGACTTCTGCGGTTGCCTTGTACGTCAAGTCCGTCAGTTCGAGCACATCGAGCACAACCTTCCTGCGGTTGTCACCCGAGATGTTGTACGCGGACGCAAAGAATTCGAGGTATTCCTGGACAACCATGTCCTCGTAGGCGCCCATGAAGTCGGGCACATACCCGATGCGTGGCCTGATGTCGCGGTTCTGGTAGCCGATGGTCAATCCGTTGACGTTGGCCTGTCCGCTGGTCGGCTTGAGCAGTGTCGCGAGAATCTTGATCGTGGTGGTTTTGCCCGCACCGTTCGGCCCGATGAACCCGAAGCAGGAGCCTTCCTCGATTGTGAGGTTGAGGTTGTCGAGCGCGACAAGGTCGCCGTAGCGTTTGGTCAGGTTGATGGTTTCGATCATCGCCATGGTTTAGCCGTTCCCCTCGGACCCATCGGGTGTCGTGCTTTCGGTTGGTTGCAGACCGGTTCCAAACGTCGTCCAATCTGGCGTGTTCTCGCGGAGCGGATAGACCCAGCGGACGACGACCTTGCCCGACCAGTCGACCTCGTCCCAGCCGCCGTTGCGTTTGATGCTGACGGGCAGCGGGTTCATCGCGTCATCGCCGGCCTGGATATCCACGATTCCCAGCACCATCACGCAGGGCTGGCTGATCCATCTGCCGAGATCAAGGCCGTGCGTGCTCCGGCGCACGCCCGCACCCTTCTCGCCGCGATCACTCGGGTTTGGCGGGCTGAGCTGCGATACGAAGGCGGATGCGACGAGGCGTTCGTTTGCCGATCCGCGCGTAAACGTTGCAGATAACTCACTGCCGCGGGCCCTGCTCAGAAGATCGTCGAAGTATGTTGAAGCGTTTGTCCGCTGATCAGCACTCGCCGCGGCTAGCTCAGCAAGGTTCTTGGCGTGCTCGATACCCGGTTGCCAGTTGCTGCCTCCGGGGAGCTTGTACGCGTTGTAGAGAGACACTTCGGAAGCACCCGTCTGCGTCCCGATGCTCCGCTGTTCTTTGACCACGATAATGACAACGTCGTGGATGTTGCCTGGCAGGTTGTGCACAAGCGAACCCGAGATGTTTCCGTTGCCATCGAGCCTGAGCTGGCCAGGTCCGCCGCTCTCGGTCACCGCGTCGAACATCGGCCATCGCTCGGGACCGGTCCAATCGAGTCTGAAACGCTTCTCAGTCGCCCGCGCCGGGAAACGCATCAGATTCGGATCACGAGCCGAGACCGGGTACGCGCGCGCATCCGGGAACGATGCGGAGGCGAGCACCGCGTTGAATTGTTCGGTCCAGTGTGTGACCGAATCGTGAAACCCGGCGAAGTCGTTGTCAGGCTCGCCCACCTGAACAGACGCGTCGGCGTACCCGGGGAAGAAGATGCTCGCGAACGACCGCGCCCGCTGGATAGTGCTGCCCTCAACCGCATCCAGAAACACGACCTGTTGCAGGTTTGCGGTGCGCGGCCTGAGGATCGATACGCCGCCCCAGCCAACGAGTGTGAACAGCCCGATCGCCGCTACAAAGGCGAGCCACGTGTGCTTCTTGAGCCCGAAGTTCTTGAGGATCGCGTACCCGAGCGGCCCGCCGATCGCCCAATAGACCGCAAACAACGCAAAGCCAAGCAAGAGAGCCAGACCGGCGCTGCCGCTGGATGAGATGCTCGTCGCGATCTCGCTGTCAAAGGAGCGGAGTTCCCGGCTTGTGCTGAAGATCGAGTTGTTGGGGTTGGTGTCGATCGGCTTGCCGCGCTTGCCGAGCACGCGGTGCCAGAAGGCATCCATCGCGGGCAGCCCTCGGTCTGCGAGGTTCCGGTTGGTGATGTCGATGCCGATGAGGGTGACCATCCCGAGGTCAACGTTTCGACGCGACACCACCGTATGGCCCACGGCATCGCGAAGGATGGCAACCGCTTCGTGCGGCTCTGCGCTCGCGTTGGCGACGAGATCCTTAATCACCAGCGAATCCGGCATCGTGATGTTCGGATCATGCGTGAGAAGCGCACGAACAGTAGATTCGCCCGAAGAAAGCTGCTCGGGTGACACATCGGGCAGCAGCGATGCCAGCGCGTTGCGATCGGTATCGAACCATACCAACCCGGTCGGGGGCAAGCACACGACTAGGTGGCCGCCCTTGCGGACCCACTCGATGAGCGCCTCGCTTCTGCTGAGCGTGAGGTTCGACGGGTCAGCGGTGCTCCAGATGATTGTCTCGAACTGCATCAGCCCCGTCGATCGATCAGGCAGATCGTTCGGACGGATGTCGTTGGCGAAGAGCGTGATCTCGTTGCCGTTGGGCAGGTGCAGCGTGCCCGAGTTGCCGGTGCCGTTGGCAGTCCTGCTGTAGTCGGCTAGCCCGCCAAGCCGCCTGCCGATGACGAGTCCGGTCGCGATCTCCGCAGGGATCAGATCCTTCTGGCCGCCGATTTCCATGCGAGTGAGGAGCTGACCACGTTTGTACGACACGCCGGTTCGTTCACTCGTCGCGGCGTCGAGGTCCTCGGCTTCGTACACCGAAACGATAAATTTGCCCCGGATGCTGTGCGTGCCGGGGATCCAGAGGTACAGCCAAGTGCGCTGCAAGACTCCGGGGTTGCTCGTGACGGTCCGTTGGTGCAGCGGGCTGTCGCCGTCGGAGTCGATGCCCTCAATCTGAATTATCAGCTCGCGCTGCGAATCGTGCGTGTCCTCAAACTCGATCTCGATGCCGGCCCAATCACCGATCCTTGCCAGACCTCCAACGCCCATTGAGCTGGCAGAGATCCTGACAGGGTCGCTTGAAATCGGAGCATCCTGAGCCGATGTGGTCAGGCCAGTCATCAGGGCGAGCAAACACAGGATGAGGCAACGCAGGTACGGCATCAGGCGGATTCTATAGTCTTCGGCCCCGCTTTGGGGAGTCGGACCAAAGTCTGAACTCATAGAAGCCGATCTGGGCCTCATGGATCTGATTCCTGTGAATTTCGTGATCGGACTGGTCATTGCCTCGGCATGTCTTTCGCTCCTGCGTTGTCTGTCAAAGGACATCGAGCACGCTCACGCCGTCACAGATCTGACGAACGAGGTCACCCGCTTGCGAGCGAACTATCTTGCCAAACTCCGCGGCGAGGAAGAGCCGGGCGAGGTCATCATCCTCGACGAAGACAACCCCTAAGCCGGCTGCTGCTTGATTGCCCACAGCTTCTCTATCAGGGCCGCGTGGGAATTCATGCCAAGCCGGAAGCAGTCGAGCTCGAATTTCTCGTTCGGCGAATGCACCCGGTCGTCCTCAAGCCCGAAGCCCATGAAAATCGTGTCCAGTCCGAGTTGTTCTTTGAGCAGCCCCGCGATCGGGATCGAGCCACCGGATTTGATCAGGGCCGCATCGACACCCGAAGCTTCCTTGAGTGCTTCGACAGCGGCACGAAGCGTCGGCGAATCCGTGGGAGTCGTTGCGGGGTGGCCACAGCCCATGTCGGTCATCTCCCAGCGGCACCCGGGCGGCGTGCGTTCTTCAAGCCACTTGAAGAACGCCGGAGCAACGGTTTCCGGTTTTTGATCCGCGACCAGACGGAAGCTGACTTTCGCTGTGGCCTTGGCGGCTATGACGGTTTTGGCTCCGGCGCCCATGTACCCGCCGTAGATGCCGTTGATGTCGCAAGTCGGCCTGCCCCACTCGCGTTCAACGGACGAGTAGCCTGCTTCGCCGACGTCGCCGTCGGGTCCAAGCCCGATTCCTTTAAGTGCCGCGACCGGGTCAACTCCGAGATTCTTCCACTGCTCACGTTCGTCATCACCGATCGGCCTGACGTCGTCGTAGAAGCCCGGGATGGTGACTCTTCGGTTTTCGTCCCACAGCTGCGCGAGCACTTTGGAGAGTTCGTTTACAGGGTTCGGCGCTCTGCCGCCCCAGAGGCCGGAGTGCAGATCCTGGTCCGGGCCGTGCAGTGTGATTTCGGTGTACGCGAGACCTCGCACGCCGTAGGTAATCGCGGGCTTGCCCCGGCCGAGCATGCCGGTGTCGGAGATCAGGCACACATCGCACTCGCTGAGGCGTGCTTTCTCTTCCTGCACAAACTTCTCGAGGTTCGCCGAGCCGGATTCTTCTTCGCCCTCGATGAGGACGGTCATCTTGGCGCCGCCGGCGGTCTTACCGGTGACCTCTTTCCACGCAAACATCGCCTCAAGAAACGACGCGACCTGCCCCTTGTCATCGCACGCGCCGCGCGCCACGACCCGTTCGCCAACCCCGCCTTCTGCGGGCCTAATCACCGGTTCGTACGGCGGGCTGTCCCAGAGCTCCAATGGTTCGGCGGGCTGGACGTCGTAGTGCCCATAGAACAGCACGTGCGGGCCTTCGTACGCAGCGTCGCCCGGAGTGGAAGCGAGGATCACCGGGTGTCCGGGAGAGTCGGCTGTGCCTGTCGGCATGATCTGCACTTCAAAGCCAGCCGCTTCAAGCCGATCCGCGCACCACTGACCAGCTCGGGCAACGTCCTCGCGGTACGCGGGGTCCGTGCTGACCGAGGGAATGCGGAGCCAATCCATCAAACGGTTGACCGAGGCGGTTTCGTTGGCGGCGAGATACTCAAGAACCTGTGGTGTTTGCATGGCTAATCCTATAAAGAAAGACCGCCCGGGGTGAGCCGGGCGGCTTTGAGAATGAAACGTAGTTGCTCGATTACGGGAGGACTTTGCCGGTGTGGCCGCTGCCGCTTGTGCCATCGGTAAGTTCTTCGATGTACTCTTGGGCTTGGAGCGTGAGGTCACTCACAGCGGCGTTCGGAACAACACTGCCAGAAGGTGCCCACTTCGACATGTCGCGCCAGACTTCTTCTTGCTTTAGGTTCTCAGTGTGACCATCGAAGAAGGCAGCGTTGAGCGAATTGTTCGGGTGACGGAACGAGAGCGCCAAGTTGCCGGGGGCACCGCCTGAATCAGGTCCGTATGCGCGATTCTGGTCGTATTGAGGTGTGCCCGAAGTGAAGATACCGAATGTGCCCGCTCTGGCACTGACATCTATGTCTAGAACCCCATCATCATCGAGGTAGCGGGTTCCGTCGGCCACAATAATCTTTGCCGAGGGTGAGCCGACCTGATCCATTCTGTTGCGGAACCCATTCGGCGTCTTGACGTTTGAGCCAATCGCTTCAGCTGCGGGGCCTTGTCTGCCTCCCCATGAAGCTGGGACATTGCCGTACAAATCACGCCATCTGTCTTCGTCGCTGCTTGTGATTCCTTGACCTGGAACGAAGCCGCCAACAGATGGTGAACCCCACATGGAGAAAGCCCCGGGCATCAGGTAGCTGACCTGCATGTATCCACGGTTGTCGTCCGCGTAGTCATTAAATTCGTTGATGTCTGATCCGCTCGATCCATTGAAAATCTGAGTGAATTCATTTGCTGCAGGATCACCAAAGTCGTTGAGTATGTTGGCAACTCGAACCGCTCTGTTCGCACCGAGACCGAGCTCTTCACCGATCGTGGGGCTGATGAAGTCGTAGTACTGAGTTGGGGTGATCTCGGTTGTGGTGCCCTCGTAGTTCTGGCGTCTTGGTGTGCTGTTCCTGCTCGGTTTATTGCCAACAGATCCAGCCCAGCCTGTAGTAGTTGCGCAGGCATAGTAGTCCTCGTTGTCCGAGGCGTAGAAGTTCTGGCCTTGGCTCATTGTTCTGAGTTGAGACTGGTCAACCATCGATCGAGCTGTGCTGCGTGCTGCGCCGAGCGCCGGCAGCAGGATCCCAATCAGTAGAGCGATGATGGCGATCACGACAAGCAGCTCGATGAGCGTGAATGCCCTCGGTTTACTTTGGTTGGCTTCTTTCATTTCGTGCTCCGTCCACTGCGCGTGGCGATTCGATTTGCGACTAGTCAATCGTCTTTGGCTTTGCATCGGCGTCGATTGTCAGCTTTCCTGATCCGGCATCCACAGAACTGTGAAGTCCATCGATGCTTTCGAGAGCGCTGAGATATCTCGATTTGAGTTCCCATTGCTCGTTGTCATCATTAAATGTAACGGGCAGCAGGGTTCGTTCATTCGTTTCTGGGTGCCTGTAAGGAATTGTGACACTTCGCCCCTTGATGCTGACCGCGTAGAGGTCTCCGGTCTTGACGTCAGCGAAGATCATCTTGTCTGCAAGATCCGGCCCTGAATTCTTCGACACCGCAAGAAATATTCCCACAGCACCAATCAGCAACCCGATTACAATGACCGCGATCTGTACCGGTTTGGCCTGCATGAATAACTCCGAGGCAAAACCCCGTCGATCCGGGGCGAGGATTCCGAACAACCGATCCCTGCGAAAGCCGCTGGGTTGTCTGCTGGAATAATACCCGACCAATCGCCATCCGGCGCGTTAGGAATCCCGCCTAATGACTCGCTGACACTGCGTTCGTGTAATATTCTCCCCTGTCGATTAGCGATCACCAACCGACAGCCAGATCACGCCGACTAACATGGAAACACCGCCAACAGTGCACGAGACGGAATGCGACTGATATTGCCCAACCCGAGAGGCTTCTGTGCCGGCGTCCGCATGGCGATCGATGTCGTTGACCGCGTGGTCGAGCTCTACCCGGACAAGACCGTCTACGTCTATCACGAGATCGTCCACAACCGCCATGTTGTGGGCAGGTTCAGGGATCAGGGCGTCGTATTCGTCGAGGATCTCGCCGACGTGCCCTCGGGCGAGGTCGTGGTATTCAGCGCCCACGGCATCCCCCCCGAGATCCGCAAGCAAGCCGACGATCGCGGTCTGGTCGCGATCGATGCGACCTGCCCGCTGGTGACCAAGGTCCATTCTGAGGCTGTCCGCTACGCCAAGAAGGGGTATCAGATCCTGCTCATCGGTCACGAGAACCACCAGGAAGTGGTCGGCACCCGGGGTGAGGCGCCGGAAGCAACGCTCGTGGTTGAATCGCCGGAGCACGCACGGGAGATCGAGGTCGCGGATTCAACCAGGCTTGTCTACCTGACCCAGACCACGCTCTCGACCGACGACGCGGGTGCGATTATCAGGGTGCTCAAGGAACGCTTCCCGGATATCCACGAGCCGAACGAGCCGGATATCTGCTACGCGACGACCAACCGCCAGCACGCGGTCCGCCAGATCGCGCCGGAGGTCGATGTCGTGCTCGTCGTGGGCAGCCGAAACTCGTCGAATTCGGTTCGGCTTACGGAAATCGCCCAAAACGTCGGCACAGAGGCCCATTTGCTCGATGACGCTTCCGAGCTGCGGGACGAGTGGTTTACCAAGGGAGCCGACACGAGTGTGCTCATCACAGCCGGCGCCTCGGCCCCGGAGGATCTCGTCGCGAAGATCTGCAAAACGCTCATCGACAACCACGGCGGCACGATCGAGCAATGGGACATCGTCGATGAATCGATCGAGTTCCTGCTGCCCGCGGCGCTCCGCAGGCTGATGAAAGCCGAAGGTGCTGAGGTCGGAACCGGGACGGTGACCGTTGACAGCGGCGTCGGTTCGCCCGAGCTTTACGGAGCTGTGCCGTTGACGGTCTCGGCCAAGAGCACGCCCCCCACCCTCGCCGATGGGATCGGTCTTTGAAACACCCAAAGAACCATCTCTTCGAGATGTCGGCAAGCGACGTCTCGGCGTGGTGCGAGAGCCACGGCATGAAGCGGTTCCGCGCCAAGCAGATCCTTGAATGGGTGTATCAGCACGGCGAGCCGGACCAGCTGAAATGGACCAACCTTTCCGAGCGTGACCGGCGGTGCGCGAAGGAAGAGCTGTCGGTGCTGACGGGCCGAACGATCTCGCACCAGCTGGCAACCGACGGGACTCAGAAACTGCTCATCCAATGGGACGACGGGCCAGCAAGTGCCGACCCGCTCAGGGTTCTGGCCGAGGATTCGTCGCTGCAAACCGAGTGTGTCATGATCCCTTCGCTGGGGCAGGACGTTCACCGCAAGACCGCGTGCATCTCGAGCCAGGTCGGCTGCCCGGTCGGGTGCAAGTTCTGTGCATCGGGGCTTTCGGGACTCGACGGTAACTTGTCCGCAGGCCGAATCGTGGAGCAGGCGTGGCGGCTAGGCCAACTCGAAGGCGTGGGACGGATCAGCAACATCGTGTTCATGGGCATGGGTGAGCCTCTGAGCAACTTCAAGCCGGTGGTCAACGCGGTCCGAACGCTCTCGGCTGCCCCGCCCGAGGGCATGGGCATCGGTGCCCGCCGGATCACGATCTCAACTGTCGGCCTACCCAAAGCCATCGAACGACTCGCGGATGAACTTGAACTCCCGGTCACGCTCGCGCTCTCGCTTCACGCGCCAAACGACGACATCCGCCGGGAGCTGATCCCGTGGGCGGAGTACACCTCGATCGATCAGCTGCTCTCGGCGTGCTCGAAGTGGTTTGCCAAGACCGGAAGAGAGATCACGCTCGAGTACACGCTGCTCGGCCGGCTCAATGATCAGCCCCACCACGCCAAGGAGTTGGTCGGCGTTGCGAAATCGCTCCGTGCGAACATCAACTTGATCCGCTACAACGAGGTTGATGGACTCCCTTACAAACGGCCAAGGGACAACGACGTGACGAGGTTCCAGACGATCCTGCGCGACGGCGGGCTGAACTGCCACATCAGAGCAAGCCGGGGCCGAGACATCGCCGCCGCTTGCGGCCAGCTTCGTCACGAACACCAGACCGATTCGCCCTCATGATCGACCTCGACTCGTTCCAGAAAGGATCGGTCGTCCACGGGCTTGTGATCCTGACGAGTATCGCGGTCCTCTCGGCCATTGTCTGGTACTCACGTCGGCTGGCTCGCAGGGACAAGTCGAGCGCGGTGTGGTACCGCCGATGCCTGGGTCTTGCGGTGCTTGTCTTTCAGGTGCTGCACACGCTGTACTGGATCTTCTGGCGTGAGGGCGGCTTCGTGTGGAGCGAGGGGTTGCCTGTTCATATCTGCGACATCGCGGGCTTTCTCGCCGCGGCGGCGCTGCTTTTCCCGTTGCGGCGTTTGGTCGCGATTTTCTATTTCTGGGGTGTCGGGCTCTCAACGATGGCGTTTATTCTGCCGGTGATCGAAGAGGGGCCCGGCTACTTGGTGTTCTGGACGTTCTGGGTCAGCCACTTCATCATCGTGGGTGGCGCGCTTTTCTTCGTGCTCGCCGAGGGCTTTCGCCCTAATCGCAATGACTTCATCACGGCCTTGGTTTTCAGCGCGGTATACGGCGCAGCAATCATGGTGGTGAATCACAGGCTCGGGAGCAACTACGCGTACCTTGGCAAGGAATCGCCGCCGACTGAGCTTTTCGGACCTTGGCCTGCACGTGTGCCGCTTCTGCTGTTGATTGGGGTGGTGCTTCAGTTCATGGCGTGGGTCCCATTTCTTGTGCTCGGTCGCCCACGAACGCACGCCGCCGGCTCGTCGTAGGATGCGTGCATGGCGATCTCGCTCCTCGGGTTCTTTGTGGTCAGCTTTGTCTTGTCGCTCATCGCGACGGGTGTTGCGACGCGCATCGGCCACCGCTTGAATGCGCACGACAGCGAGGGCGTTGCTGGTCAGGTCAAAGCTCAGATCCGCAAGATCCCAAACACAGGCGGCGCGGGCATCGCGTTGTCGATCGTGCTCACGATCGTTGCTGCATACGTGGCGGCACTGCTACTCAGAGAATCAGAGAGTGTGTCCGAGAGTGTCGCTGAACTCGCGGGTTCGGCGGCACAGAACGCGGGTTTCATCTGGTCGCTCATCGGCGGTCTGGTCGTGCTGCACGTCATGGGCTTGATCGATGATCGCAAGCCTTTGCCTTGGCTGCCGAAGCTGGTTGTGATGCTCGTAGTGCCGGCGGCTCTCTGTGTGTTCACCGATACGCGAGTCCTGACCATGCTCGACGCGAGTGTCGGAGGGCCGTGGCTTTCGGTCTTGGTGACCACGCTCTGGTTTGCCGTCGTCATGAACACGATGAACTTTCTTGACAACATGGACGGCCTCGCGGGCGGGCTGTCGGCGATCATCGGCTCGGCGCTGCTTGTAGTGGCGGTGCTGAATCAGCAGTGGTTCATCGCCGCGGGCTCGGCATGCCTGGCGGGGGCGTCACTCGGGTTCTTGCCGCACAACTTTCCGCGTGCCAGAGTGTTCATGGGCGACGGCGGCTCGCTCGTTGTCGGGTTCATGATCGCCTTCCTGACAGTCCGCCTGAACTTCGTGGAGAGCGAAGCCGACCAACCCGGCTGGCACCAACTCTTCGTTCCGTTGGTCCTGCTCGCGGTACCGATGTACGACTTTGTCAGCGTGGTGCTGCTGCGTCTGTCTCAGGGAAAATCGCCCTTTATCGGCGATCTTCAGCACTTCTCGCACCGCATGGCGCGCAGAGGGATGGGCACGCGAGGGGCTGTCCTTTCAATCTGGGCGCTTACAGGGATCACTTGCGCCGGGGCTGTTGTGATGTCGCGTTCGACGCCTTGGCAGGGCGCTGTCATCATCGCCCAGACGGCGGCGGCTTTGCTGCTGCTCGCGTACCTCGAACGCGGCTTGCCGGAGCGTGAATCGTGAGCCGGGTCAGACTCGATTGGGTTGGATTGACACTGATCCTGTGGTCGGTGCTGACGCGCGCCGCGGTCAATGCCGAGCCTCTGCCCGGCTGGGACGCAGACCCGACGCAGATGTCGATCACGATCGTCGGCATCGGGCCCACGGGTTCGTTGGTGTGCGACATCGCCTCTTGGTTCGGCGCTGCTCTGGTCTTCCTGAACAAGCGGACCCGCCAAACCCGCATCGACCCGCTCGCTTTGCTCGGGTTCCTCGGGGCACTGTGCATCCTCGGACGAACGCTTCTCATCGACGCTGGCGATACAGAAGCGATCCGGATCGGTTCGAGTTGGGCAGCAGGCTGGGTCGGATTTGCCGCGGTGCTCTCGCAGGCGCACAGGCCGATCGTGCGGACGGTGCTCGGCTCGCTGGCCGCTGGCTTTGTGATGTACCTGTGCAGCAAAGCCTTTGTGCAGGTCTTTGTCGATCACCCGAATCTGCTCGCCCAGTTCGATGCTGACCCGGCGGCGAGCCTGATGGCTCAGGGGATCGAGCCCGAATCGGCGCAGGCCCTGAGCTACGAACGCCGGCTGCGGCAACCTGACCCGACCGGGTGGTTCGGGCTGAGCAATGTGCTCGCAAGCTTCTTCGCGGCGTTCCTGGTGTTGTTCGCATACGTGAGTATCAATGTGCGCGGGAATCTGCGCCTGGTCACCACGGCGTCTGCGGTCGTCGTCGGTGTGGCGCTGCTGATGACAGGATCGAAGGCGGGCATCGCGGTGGCGTGTCTGGGCATCGGGCTGGTCGTATTGACGCGGTTTACTCGGGGCGGCCTTGCCCGGTTGGCATGCGCAGGAGCGATCTTGACGCCGGTGGCCGCGGTCATCTTCCGAGGCGTGGCGGGCGTTCCGAGCGGTGATCTGTCGCTCTTGGTCCGCTGGTTTTACATGCAGGGCGCGGTCAAGCTCACCGGGAGCGAACTCCCGTTTGGCACGGGGCCTAGCGGGTTCCAGGACGCGTACATGCGGGCCAAGCCGCCGGAGGGAACCGAGAACGTCATCAGCCCGCACATGATCTGGCTCGACTATTCGGCAACGCTCGGCGTGGTTGCGATCCCGATCCTCGTTGCGCTCGCGTGGGCTGGCTGGCGATTCTGCAGAGTGATCTCGAACACTGAGACTGCAAGAGTTTCTCAGTCGATCGATCGTCTGAAGGTGCTCCGGCCTTATGTCGTTCTGGGGATGGTGGTGCCCGTGCTGGTCGGCGCGTGGATGGAGGTCGAGGCGACCCCTATCGAGAACGCGCTTTCCAGATTGGTCGGCGTGCTTGCTTGGGCAGGCGTCTCGCTCATGCTGTTCTGGAACGGCTTGCCTTCCAGACGCGGCTTGGCCATTGCCGGTGTCGTGCTCTTGTGTCACGCCCAACTCGACATGAACATGTCGCTGCCCGGATCGGCGCCGCTGGTCTTGTTGTGCTTTGCTCTGGCGGCAGGGACTCGCAAGACGCGACTCGTCAATATCCCGACTTTGCCGGCGGGCATCCTCGCGGTTCTTGGGGCCGGCTGGCTTGTGCTGACGGCGACCGCGGTCTGGGGCTGGGAGTCTGACCTGAGAACTTCGAGCCATCGGCTCTCGGCGTTGGTCGATGAGCGGGACGAGATGATGGCTCAGAATCGATCTCGGGAAGCCTTCGCCGAGTTGCAGTTGCGGTTCGACTCGGCTGCTCAGGAGTCGCTGGCGGAGCTTGAGTCCGCGAGTGCCAAGATGCCGAGCGATGCACGCGTGGCTCAGGCCTCGGCCCGATTGGCGATGACCATTTCGGCGGCTCAGGCTTCACGTCTGGATCGGCAGCAGGCAATCTCGGCTATCGAGCGGGCCGGCACGATCCTCAGCGAGGCACTCAGCAGGCGTGAGCGTGCGTCGATTCATGCCCAACTCGCTCACGTCAGGCTCGAGCAGATCAGGCTCCTGAAAGAGGGCCCGGTCCGAGAATCGGTGGTTGAAGAACTCACCTCGGCTGTGATCGCGGGGCTGACACGGGCGTCGGAAATGGCGCCCTACAGCTCTCGGTACCCCACTTCGCTCGCGTTGGCGCTGTCGGAGATGGGCGATATGGCGTCGGCAAGCCGGTGGGCCGCCGAGGCGATCAGGCGTGACGAGCTCTCGGCTCTGGATCCGCTGATGGCGTTGCCCGATTCCACCCGCCGGCGGCTCGAGCGAATCGCCCGCAACCCTTGACGCTGCCTAGCGCACGCCTAGCATTCGTTGGCTTCGGGTGCAAGCCGGTTTTGGGCCTCCAGAGCCGCTTTCCGATTGATCCGTATGAGCAGCGAACCGCCGGCGACTTCACCGGCCCGACTTGGACGACCGTGATGGAAGACGACGAAGAAACGCCGACCCACCGCTCGTAACGACACCCAAGTACACACGCACTCAGACACACAGTCATCAACCACCGCCGGTCGCGAGCCAGCTCCCGGAGGTGTTCGTAACAGATCGAGCAAGAGACCACGACGCGACGGCGCCGGAGCGTGCCGGGCATCAAGGCTGAACACAGCAGTTTGAAGGACCAACCAGATGGCCATCGACAAGAAATACATCCGAAACATCGGTATTGCCGCTCACATTGACGCGGGTAAGACCACTGTCACAGAGCGAATCCTGTACTACTCGGGCAAGAACTACAAGCTCGGCGAAGTGCACGAGGGCACCGCCACCATGGACTTCCTTCAGGAAGAACAGGAACGCGGCATCACCATCCAGTCCGCGGCGACGACCTGCCCGTGGACCAAGGACGGCCAGGACTACAAGATCAACCTGATTGATACCCCGGGACACGTTGACTTCACCATCGAAGTTGAGCGTTCACTCCGCGTGCTCGACGGCGCGGTCGCGGTCTTCGACGGCAAAGAGGGTGTCGAAGCTCAGTCCGAGACCGTTTGGCGTCAGGCCGACCGGTACAAAGTGCCCCGCATGTGCTACATCAACAAGATGGACAAGCTCGGCGCTGACTTCGAGTACAGCTTCAAGACCATCAAGACCCGCCTCGGCGCCAACCCGATCGCGGTCCAGTACCCGATCGGTCACGGCCAGGAACTCGAGGGCATCATCGACCTTCTGGGCATGCGGGCGTACTACTTCGACGCCGACAGCCAGGGCGCTGTGGTGACCGAGAAGGACATCCCGGACAACCTCGCCGACAAGGCCGCCGAATGGCGCCACGAGATGATCGAGTCGGCTGCTGCACTCGACGACGCACTCATGGAGCAGTACCTCGAGGACGAGAACAGCATCACCACCGAGCAGATCAAGGCCGCGATCCGCAAGGGCACCATCGCTCTTGAGTGCAACCCGGTCTTCTGCGGTTCGGCCCTGAAGAACGTCGGTGTCCAGCGTCTGCTCGACGGCATCGTTGACTACCTCCCGAACCCGACGGAAGTCCCGCCGGTCGAGGGTGAGCACCCGCGTGACCCGGAAGACAAGCTGGTTCGTCAGCACTCGGACAGTGAGCCGTTCTCGGCGCTCGTCTTTAAGGTTGTCAACGACACCCACGGCGACCTTACCTACATGCGAATCTACTCGGGCGTGCTCCGCAAGGGCTCACGCGTGATCAACCCAGGCAACGGCAAGAAGGAAAACATCAGCCGCATCTTCGAGATGCACGCGAAGGACCGCCAGGCGCTCGAAGAAGTCGGCGCAGGCAACATCGTCGCGGTCGTCGGTGTCAAGGACTCGATTACCGGTGACACGCTCTGCGATGTTGACGACCCGATCATCCTTGAGCGCATGGACTTCCCGGAGCCCGTGATCTCGATGTCGATCGAGCCGAACACAGCCGACGACAACCGCAAGCTGGGTGAGGCGCTTGTTCTCATCCGCCGAGAAGACCCGTCGTTCCAGAGTCACTACGACGAAGAAACCGGCCAGACCATCATCGCAGGCATGGGCGAGCTTCACCTCGAGATCATCAAGAACCGCCTCGTGCGCGACATGAAGATCGGTGTCGAGGTCGGCAAGCCCCGCGTGTCGTACCGCGAAGCCATCTCCGGCTCGGCGATGAACGTCCAGGGCAAGTTCAAGAAGCAGACCGGTGGTCGCGGCCAGTTCGGCGATTGCACGATCAACCTCATGCCCTACTCCGCCGAGCAGGCAGAAGCCGACGGCATCAACTTCAAGGACAGCATCGCGTTCGAGAACAAGATCATCGGCGGCAAGATCCCGAAAGAGTTCATCCCGTCTGTCGAGGTCGGCATCCGCCAGACCGCGCTCAGCGGCGTGAGCGCCGGCTACCCGCTGATCAACATCAAGGCCGAGCTGATCGACGGCTCGTTCCATACCGTTGACTCGAGCCAGGTCGCGTTTGAGCAGGCCGCCCGTCTGGCGCTGCGTGAAGCGGTCCACAAGGCCGGCAGCGTGCTGCTTGAGCCGATCATGAAGGTCGTCGTCATCACCCCGGATGAGTACCTCGGTAACATCACGGGCGACATGGCGAGCCGACGCGGCATGATCACCGACACCGAGGACCGGGGCCACGTCAAGGCGGTCAACGCCGAGGTGCCTCTCTCGGAGATGTTTGGTTACACAACCATTCTTCGCGGTATGTCGCAGGGCCGGGCCGCCAACACGATGGAATTCCTGGCCTACCGCCCGATGCCCCCGAGCCTTCAGGCCGAGATCGTCAAGAGCGGCGGCTAATCCCGCTCCGGCAGCGTCCGAAAAAATCCAGACCCGCTCGGCACGCCCGGGCGGGTTTTTTCATTCTTACGCGATATGGTTGTCCAACCGCCCTCTCTGGCGGTCGATAGGCAACCTGATCGTTTTTCTCTCGGCAGCGGAGTTCGTATACATGGACAGATTCCAGACCGTTTTGCTTTTCGGCGCGCCTGGCGCGGGCAAAGGAACCCAGGGGGCCATCCTCGGCAGAATCCCGGGCTTCTTCCATCTCTCGTGCGGCGAAGTCTTCCGGTCGCTGGATATCCATTCCGAACTCGGCTCTGTCTTCTACGAGTACTCGTCCAAGGGCGAGCTTGTGCCCGATGAGATCACGGTCAAGATGTGGGCGGAGAACATGAAGGCCCAGACTGTTCTCAGCCTCTTCAAGTCGCACGACGACCTCTTGCTGCTAGATGGCATCCCACGCAACGTGAAGCAGGCGCAGCTCATGGAGGAGTACATCGATGTGCTCGGCGTTGTGCATCTTGTTTGCAAGGACAAGGAAGCCATGATCAAGCGTCTCCGTCGGCGGGCACTCAAAGAGAACCGGATCGACGATGCGCAAGAAGACGTGATCCGCAGGCGCTGGGAGATCTACGAGCGTGAGACCGCGCCTGTGCTCGACTACTACCCGTCAGACCTGATCGTCGAGGTCGACGCGGTCGGCTCCCCCGCTTCAGTCCTCCAGCATGTTCTCGAGGAGGTTGTCCCGATTCAGGACGCCCACTTCAACAACCCGATCTCGGGTGAGCACGACTGATACACAACCAATGCGACGGCTCTTACATGTTCCGGTACGCTACTGGAACATGGACAAGAAACACGCGTTCACTCTCATAGAGCTCCTTGTCGTCATCGCGATCATCGCGCTGCTGATCGGGATCCTTTTGCCTGCGCTCTCAAACGCCAGACAGTCCGCGAAGCAGCTTTCCTGCGGGGCAAAGCTCAAGCAGATAGGCATTGCGACTTCGTTGTATCTGGATGACCACCGCAACGCGCTGCCTCAGATCAGCGTAGAGGTAGCGCCGGGTATTGAGTCGCCGGTCGGGGCACTCTTCGGCGGCAAGAAGGGCCAGCTCCCGTTCCTCGGCATCGACGAGTTCGGCGCAGAGCGGCGGCCGCTCAACAGCTACCTCATCGAGCGAGATGTCCTGCCCGATTCTTCGCTGGACGTCGTCGAGATGCCCGAGTTCGAGTCGCCGATCGACTCGGGAGCGGGCGACACGGGCATACCGATTGCTCAGTTTGCTCAGACCGATTCGATGTACGACCTGATCGGCGCGAGCTACACGCTCAACGATCACGCGCCGGATACAGACCCCGCGGGCGACGAGTTCCCGACACTCGTGCCGGAGATCGGCGGGCCGATGCCTGTGATCCGCGATACGACCAAGACGCTGCTCATCGCGACGCACACGATCTACAACTACGACGATGGACAAGACCGGCAGAACCACTGGTTCGCCAGGCCGGGCAAGAGCAACGCGGAGATCTCAGCGAACGTGCTCTTTGCGGATTTCCACGTCGGGATGCGCCTCGAAGTGCCTGACGATCAGTCACACACGACAGCCGATTACACGTTCCTGCCTTACGCAGGATTCCTTGAGCGTCAGTCGGCTACTCGCCCCGCCCGCGTCGGCCGGGTTCCGGTTCGCCCGGGCCGCGCGAAGGCGTCGTCACACTGAAGTTGATCGACTGATTGAAGCACGCGGGCAGCTCGGGCACGGTGTTCCATCCCCAGAGTGCCGGCATCGGTTCACGCGAACGCAGTGTCGCGCCGTAGGACTGGGCGCCCATGCGGTGCGGGTGCAGGTGGAAGCCGATCGGGATGATCTCGCTCAACTGGTCGCTCGATCCAAAGCCGGGCCAGGGCTGCTCGAACTTCCGCCGGTACACGTTGTCCTCACGCATGCGGAAGATGTCCACCGGCACCCAGGTCAGTTGCTGATCCAGGCGGGGTTGGGATTCGTCGTAGAGCGCCACCTCAACCCACGCGTACGGTCCGATCTCGGCACGGTCGATCGAGCGGAACGGGTCATCGTCGCCGCCGTTACCGCCCCCGACATAGCCCACTACGAGCCGAGCCGGCAGGCCGACTTCGCGGTACATGGCGGTGAGCAGCAACGCCATATCGAAGCTAGTGCCCTTCTGTGTCCGAGCGGCTAGTTCGGCGCCCTTGATGGCGAATGAGTTGATGGCCCCAACAGCCATGCCGCTCTGGTGAGCGGTGGCGGGACGTGCGTCGGTGACGATTGCGCGCTGGCTCGGCTGGAATGATCTCGCGACTTCGCCGGCGATCCATTTCGCGGAGACCATCGGCGGCTGTGATTGTGCTTTGCCCTTGGTGTACCGATCCGCGAGCCGTTCAACGAAGTCGGTGTCGTACACCTCCGCGAATCCCTCATTGATAAAGAGCTCGTCTTCGAAGGTTGAAGCGGCTTCCTTGGGCCACTCGCCCTCGGGCCAGGGCACCTTCATCGCGGCTTCCTCGTCGAACACGGTGTTCCAGCACGTCACACGCGAATCGACCTTGAAGATCATGGTCGGGCCGACGGTGAGCTTCTCGAACATCCAGTTGCCGTAGACCTCGCCCGAGTGCAACGGCTCACCCCTGCCGATCTCGTCGATGATCGACTGGCGGAGTTTGACCTGCGATTTGTCGAACCGGAGTTCAGCCTTGACAGATCGGCGTTCCCTGTCGTGCGACGAGGTACGCATGGCGAGCGGGAAGAAGATCGTGCCCTGCTCGATCTCGTACTTCTCGTCCTTGAAGATGGTGCCGTCTTTGACGATGCCTGTCATGTTCGGGACGAGCGTGACGGTGGTCGAGAGGACCCACTCCTTGGGATCGGTGCGGTTCATGTAGGGCGAGATGCGGTTCTCGACCTGAGCGAGTGCTTGGCCCGTGAGCGTTGTCAGGGCAGTGAGCATCATCGGGAGTGTGTGTCGGCGGATAGTCATGGCGTGTTCCTCTCGGCCCGGTGTCTACGCGCGGATATGATCCGGCGGGGCGCGATCTTGCGTCTCTGCCTCACGATCGAATGAACTGTATGGAGATATCGATGACCACCGCCGAAACCCGGATCGAGAAGGATTCCATGGGCGAGATGCCCGTCCCCGCGGATGTGCTCTACGGCGCATCGACCCAGCGTGCGGTCCTGAACTTCCCGATCTCCGGTCGCCCCGTCCCCGAGGCGGTCATCAAGGCCTACGCGGTGCTCAAGGCGGCTGCGGCGACGGTCAACAACGGGCTCGGGCGTCTCAGCGACCGCCGAGCCGACGACATCAGGAAGGCGTGCGACCAGATCGGTGCGGGCCTTGCGGACCAGGGTGGGATCACCCGCCACTTCCCAATCGACATCTACCAGACCGGTTCGGGCACCTCGACCAACATGAACGTCAACGAGGTCGTGGCCAATCTCGCGTGCCTGATGCACGGCCAGCCCATCGGGAAGTCCAAAGACCCGGCATGGGTCGGCGACGAGCCCGAGGGGCAGGGCGGTGTCCACCCGAACGACCACGTCAACATGGGCCAGTCGTCCAACGACACCTTCCCCACTGCAATGCACATCGCTGCGGCGACTGAGATCAAAGCCAAGCTCATCCCCGCGATCGAACGCCTCGAATCGGCGCTCGAAGCCAAAGCCGAGGCTTGGGACAGCATCGTCAAAATCGGCAGGACTCATCTTCAGGACGCGACACCGATCAGGCTTGGGCAGGTGTTCAGCGGCTACGCGAGCCAGATGACCCACGCCAAGGCCCGCGCACAAGCCGCCCTGTCGGCGCTCGGCGAGCTTGCCATCGGTGGCACAGCGGTCGGGACTGGTATCAACACCCATCCAGACTTTGGACGCCTCGTCGCCGAGGAAGTTTCAAAGACGACCGGGATCGCGTTCAGAGAGGCAGAGAACCACTTTGAAGCCCAGGCAGCCAAAGACGCATTCGTCGAGGCGTCGGGCCATACCAAGACGATCGCGGTCAGCCTGACCAAGATCGCCAACGACATCCGCTGGCTCGGCTCAGGCCCCCGCTGCGGCCTAGGCGAGCTGAAACTCCCCGCGGTTCAGCCCGGTTCGTCGATCATGCCCGGCAAGGTCAACCCGGTGATCTGTGAGGCGATGATGATGCTTTCCTGTCAGGTCATCGGCAACGATGCCGCGATCACCGCCGGCGGCGCGGGAGGCATCGGCTCTATTCTGGACCTCAACGTCGCGATGCCCATGATGGCGGCGAGTCTGCTCGAATCGATCACGCTCCTCGCCAACGGCCTCGATGTGCTCCTCGAGAACATGATCGCCGGACTTGAACCGGACGAGAAGCGCTGCAACGACCTGATCGAGGGCAGCCTCGCGATGTGCACCTCGCTCGTCCCCGTCATCGGCTACGACGCGTCGGCCAAGCTTGCCTACGAGGCGTACGAGACCGGGAAGACGATCCGCGAGCTCGCTCTGGACAAGCAGATCCTTGATGCGGAACAGCTCAATCAGCTCCTTGATCCGGGTTCGATGACAAAGCCGAGCTGATCGGCGTCCGAGAACGCACGAAATCGACGACAATTTGATTTCTGTTGGGAGGTTATGACGGCTCGTGTAGACTGTCACTATGAGATACCTGCCAAGCGCTGTTGTTGTGATGCTGCTTTCAGGGGCGTGTGCCGAGGCGCAGACTGTGACGTACGTCACCCGGAGTCGAGCCGCGACCCATGCGGTGTCGTTCGGCTCATCGCCTCTACGAACAACGTCCACCACTACACGAACCGCGGCGGCGAAGACTCAGCGGCACGCGGTCGAATTCGGCTCGCGGGCCTTGCGGGCTGAGCTTCCGAAGGAATACGTCGCGGTCAACAACGGTGCCCATACCACGGCCCGGGCCGAGCAGGTCGTCGTTCGCACAATATCCCGCACCGTGGGGCCGAGGTCCGAACGCACAACCGACAGGCGGCCTGATCGGAAGCGATCGGCAAGCAAGGCCGAGGCGGGTAAGACACCAAGCCGGCACATGCTTAGGGTGCTGGCTCTAATGGACAATAAACTCGATTGCCACCAATAACGGGCGAGACCCACGGCGTGCGGACTGGTATCCTCTCCGGTCCGTTTCGTGGTAGGCATTTCCCTTGGTTTTGCGAAAGACCGGGCTCAGGGAGGCCGACACTAGACGGGGCCGTCGATGGATCGGCGGAACTAGTTGCCGGAGTGCGCCCATGGTCCCCTCGCTGTCGATCCAATCGCTTCCACTGGATGGTCCTCGCTTGTTCTCAGCACCCAAAGAACTGCTGATCGATCTGACAGTCGTCATCCCCGTTCATAACGAGGAAGAGAACGCAGTCCCGTTGTACAACGAGGTCAAGGCGGTCTTGGACCAGACGGATCTCGACTGGGAATGCATCATCGTCGACGACGGCAGCACAGACAATACCATCGACAAACTCCTCGAAGCCTTCCCCGGCGATCCTCGGCTTTGCATTGTTGGGTTGCGGAAGAACTTCGGTCAGACCGCGGGACTGGCGGCCGGCTTTGACCGCGCACGAGGCCAGTACATCGCAACGATGGACGGCGACCTCCAGAACGACCCGGCGGATATTCCGAAGCTGCTCGAGGCGCTCAACGAGGGCCGAGGCTACGACGTCGTCAGCGGCTGGCGCAAGCAGCGTCAGGACAAGCTGTTCTCTCGCCGGATGCCTTCGGTTATCGCGAACAAACTCATCTCGCGTCTGACCTGGACGCCGATCCACGACTTCGGCTGCGCGATGAAGGTGTACCGCCGCCATGCGCTGCAGGACGTGCAGCTCTACGGCGAGATGCACCGTTTCCTTCCGGCGCTATGCGTCTGGAAAGGTGCTCGAATCACAGAACGGGTCGTCAACCACCGCGCTCGTGTGGCGGGCACGAGCAAGTACGGCCTTATTCGCACGGGCAAGGTCATTCTCGATCTGATGACCGTGAAGTTCCTCAACGACTACCTCGCCAAGCCGCTGTACTTGTTCGGGAAGCTCTCCTTCGCCGCGACCGCTTTGGCATTCGCGGCACTTGGGATTGCGCTGCTTCAGAAGTTCAATCTGTTCTTCGGGCCGCAGGTTCAGCTCAACAACAACGTGCTCGTGATCTTCTCGGTGATGATGGTCTTGCTGTCGGCTCAGATGCTCGTCTTTGGCATCATCAGCGAGCTCTTGGTGCGTATCTACCACGAAGCCCAGGGCAAGAGGCCGTTTGGTGTCCGGGAGGTCATCTGGACCAAGGACCTTGACGCCAAGGATCTCGAGAGTGGCGCCTGACGCGGCAAACTTCCTCGCACCTCTATCAAGAGATACCGATCGTGCTTCGGCGACACACCATGATGTGATCATCATCGGTGGCGGCATCCACGGCGCGTGCCTGCACTACGAGGCGTCCAAGCGTGGACTCAGGTCGCTGCTCGTTGAGCAAGACGACTTTGGGGGCGCGACGAGCTGGAACAGCATGCGTGTTCTGCACGGCGGGTTTCGGTATCTGCAGTCGATGGACATCTCAAGGTTCATGGATTCGGTACGAGAACGCCGGTGGTTCATGCGGATGTTCCCGGGGCTGGTCGAGCCGATGCGGTGCGTGATGCCTTTGTACGGCGAGGGCTTGAAACGGCCTTCCGCGTTCAAAGCGGCGCTGCGTGTGAACAACCAGCTTTCCAAGTTCGAAGGTCGCAGGCCGAGCGAGATGAAGCTGGAGTCTGGCCGGGTGCTGACGGCGAGCGATATGGCGCAGGACTGGCCGCAGGTACCGACCGCGGGCCTTAAAGGCGGGGGCATGTGGTCCGACGCGCGGATGCGATGCCCGGAACGCATCATCATCCACCTGCTTCGCGTGGCGGACTCGATGGGAAGCAGCTCACTGAACTACTGCAAGGCCGAGGGCATCGAATCCGTGGGTGGCTCCGTGACTGGCCTGCGTTGCCATGACATGGCCAGTGGCAAGGAACTCGTTTTCCATGCCTCACTCGTGCTGAACGCGGCTGGTGCGAGCTGCAGAGAGATCGCGGGCACGATGGGCACGGACAGGCCCGAGCTGTTTACGCCGATGCGGGCGTTCAATGTCATCCTCGATCGGAACCCGGTCAGCGAATCGGCGCTTGCGATCTCGGCCCGTGCCAGCGGATCGCAGACGTATTTCCTGACCGAGATGAACGGCAAACTGCTGGCAGGGACGGCTCAGATGCCCTGCAAGGCCGACGATTTCTCGCCGATCCCGACCGAGGACGAGGTCGAGGAGTTCCTGTACGAGATCAATCAGGCGGCGCCGGGTCTTGATGCCAGCATGGACCAAGTCAGCTGCATCTGGCATGGGCAGGTATCTGCGACGTTCGCGGGCGCGAAAGTTGCTACGGATAGGCCGGTGGTGATTGACCACGCTGAATATGGTGGACCTTCTGGTCTAATTTCAGTATCCGGCGTCAAGTACACCACTGCTCGCAGGCTGGCTCAGCGGGTTGTAGCGATGCTGCCCGGTCCCCCGGTTGCCCCCCTTGAAGATGTGCCCTCGGAGGAGCAGGCTTCGGACGTACCCGGTTACGGGGGCGAGTCGGAGACTTTGCCTGATGCCAAGACGCTCGGCAAGATCGCCCGAAACGAGAGCGTGGTCCGGGCCGATGATCTGATATTCAGGCGTACAGGGCTCTGGCAGGACAAAGAAACCGCGCTCCGGTTGGCTCCGGTTTTGTGCAGCGAACTGGGCCTTTCATCTGAAGAGACGCAGCGGCAATTAGACCGGTTGAGCCGCAGCTTGGCTAGGCTCTCAAGGCCTTGGGACACATCGGAAGCGAACGGGTAGATGGGCGCGATCAAGGACAGTGTGGTTGAGGGCAACGGCTCGGCGCTGAAGAAGTATCAGGCCGCGATTGTCGGATCGTCATCGATGTTGTTCCTGATCCGTTACGAACTGACCTCGCTCTTCCTGAACCGGATCCCCGGCGCGCTCGGCTTGCTGCTCAGGCAGAAACTCGTCCGTGGCATGCTCGGCCGTTGCGGATCGAAGCCAACGCTCGGGACCGATGTTGTCTTCAGGCATCCCAAGAAGGTTGCTCTCGGAAGCGGGGTCGTGATCGACGACTCATGCTGCTTCGATGCGAACTCAGATTCGGAGATCGGCATCTCCGTCGGCTCCCATAGCATGTTTGGGCGCGGCACACGTCTGTCGAGCAAGCTGGGCACGATCTCTATCGGTGACGACTGCGGATTCGGTGCTGGCATTACGGTCCACTCGTCGCTCAAGGGCAGTGTCACGATCGGGAACAAGTGCATCATCGCGGGCCACACCTACATCGGAGGCGGACAGTACCACACCGAACGCTGCGATGTGGCGATCGTCGATCAGGGGCACATCGAGAACGAGCATCTTGTCATCGGCGACAACTGCTGGATCGGGGCAGGCGCTGTGATCGTCAACGGCATCACGATCGGTAACGACGCGATCGTCGCTGCTGGTGCGGTGGTGACGAAAGACGTGCCGGCGTTTGCCGTTGTGGCTGGGGTCCCGGCGAGAGTCATCAAGACCCGAAGCCCAGAAGAGTCAGCGGAGGTTGCCCATGCCTCCGCTTAGTGCAGAATCAAAGCCTGTGCTTACGAACAAGAAGCTGATCTTGCTTGCAGTCAAGCTGATCGTGTCGGCCGGCTTGCTGTACTTCTTGCTCAAGGATGTCAAGCTCGGCGAAGTGAAAGATACGATGCTCGGCGCGGATCGCCTGTATCTGGCATTGGCATTCTTAACGCCTTATGTAGGTTTTTATGTCACTTCCCTGAGATGGAAGGGGCTGCTCGCGGTGCAGGGCGTCAGGGTCGCACAGCCTGTGCTGTTCCGGTCGTGCATGATCGCGGTGTTCTTCAACCAACTGATGCCCAGCATCATCGGTGGCGATGTTGTCAGGGTGTACGACTCCTGGAAAGCGGGCGCGAGCAAACCTGTTGCGTTGTCAACGATCTTCATTGACCGCGTGCTAGGTCTGTTTGCGTTGGCGCTCTTTGCGGTTGCGGGACTGTTCCTGCTCGGCAAGCTCGATTCAGACACACGGTACGTGCCGTTGCTTGTGATTGCTGTGGCCTTGGGCCTGGCCGGGTCGGTCGCGATGATCTTCAGCCCTAGCAAATCGGTGCTTTCGCTCGCCCGAAAGGTCTACGGCCTGGCTCCGGGGCCGATCTCTAAGTTCTTCCGCAAGCTCGACGATGCAGTGGATGCGTATCGCGGCAAGCACATTGTGCTCGCGAGAGCGTTAGGTTTGTCGCTGGTGCTCCAGTTCAATGTCGTGCTGCTGCACCTGCTTATTGGCAGAGCGCTCGGAATCGACATCGGGTTCTTCGGATACTTTTACGTGGTCCCAATCGCGTTCTTTGTTATGCTGATCCCCTTGTCAATCAATGGGATCGGGGTGCGTGAGAATATGTTTGCGTTAATGCTCGGTGGTCTCGGCGTAGCGGCACAAGACGCCGTCGCCCTGGCTCTGCTTGCGTACGCGATATTCTTGGTACATGGTGTGTTCGGCGGGGTGGTGCTCGCTCTGCGGGGTATGTCGCCTGGGATGTTCCTGAAACAGAGCACAACAACAGCGGCGGCAGGTGATCCGGGTTGAATTCAAGCGATTCCAACCTGCACCCGCCGATGAGGCCAGCCGTCTTCTGGACGTGGCTCGCCGCGATTACCCTCGTGACGCTGATCCTGCGTTTCCTGTTCCTCGATAGGCCGAGTTTCTGGATCGATGAGATCTACAGCGTTTACCACGCATCACGCCTTGGCGAGGGCAACGTAACCAAGCAGTTCGGGTTCTTCCCGACGTATGTGGTGCTCAAGCTCTTTGGCGCGATGCCCCAGGCATTGGATACACCAGATCCGAGCTCGTGGGCTGGTGTGGGTGTGACAGAGTGGATCGTCCGACTTCCGAGCGTTGTCATCGGGATCCTGTCAGTGCCCATCCTCGGGCTTATGGCAAGGCCGTTGGTCGGCCAGCGGGCGGCGGTGCTGTTCATGCTGATGCTCGCGGTGAACACGTGGCATCTGCACATGTCGCAGACAGGTCGGTTCTACATTCAGGAGATGTTGTTCTACAACATGTCGCTCTTGTTGTTCTTCCGAGCGACAACGGTCCGCTCGCACAAGTGCCTGTATATGTCTTTGCTGCTGCTCTTCGCGGCGTACATGTCACAGCCATTGGCAATCGTGCTCGGTCTGATATATGCAATCGACTGGGTGTGCGGGTTGGTGACCAAGGACGAGAACCGGCTCACGATCCCTGCATTCTTTGCGGGCGGACTTACAGCGGTGGTATGCGTCGGGCTCTGGCTCTACGACTACTACAACCGTCCCGAGAACTGGGATCAGTTTGCCCAAACAACTTCACAGTCAGCAAAGATAATCGTCGCGGGCGCTATCTGGTACATCAACCCCGCGGTTGTGATCACAGCGGGCGCTGGGTTCCTTTGGCTCATCCAGCGTGAACGGCGTCTCGGCTTGTACCTCGTACTCGCGGCTGTTCTCCCGATCGCGATCATGGCGGCGATGGCGCTCGATGGGAAGTTCATCCACGTCCGCTACACGTTTATTGTCCTGCCCGCATGGGTTCTGCTCGCTGCGGTTACGGTCGATCGCTCGACACGCAAGTCGCTCGCCGAGTACCCGGTCTTTATCCGCGGCATCCCGGCAGCCCTGATCCTCGTCGCGTGTCTGTATCAAGACATCGGTTACTACACTGGCGGCGGTGGCTACCGGCCTGCGTGGCGTGACGCGATGACCGACCTGGATTCGATGCGCAAGCCCGGAGAAGTGATCTACGGCGATACACACGCCCATCTCATCGGGGCTTACTACCTCGAAGAGAACGCGATCCACGAGGTCACGCGTTCGGAACTAATGCCGCTGCTCGATGAATCAACCGAAGAAAGCTGGATCATCGACAAGGTCGGCACGTCTGGCGGGCTCAACTGGTCCGGGCTTCGTCACCGCGCGGATCTCATCTGGACCTATGACCGCCATATCTTGCAGCCCTACTCCTCGATCAAACTCTTCCACTACATCCCCGGACACAAAGACGGCGACCAGGACATCGAATCCGATAGTGCCGAAGCACTCGTGGAAACTGATGCGGTTCCCGAGTCAGACTGATCTGGTTCTGCCCCACTGTTTGTCAAGGATGGCCGCGGTTGCTTTGGTGGCGGTGCTCAGCCTCTGTGCATAGAGCGATACGCGGTACTCTTCGATGAGCCAGCGGTACTGATCGAGTTGCGGGTCGTGCAAGCCGAGTTCGTGCAGCTTTTTAGCTCTTTCGATGCAGCGCCTCCAATGAGGCTGAACGAGCTGCATATTCTCGATGTCGCGTGTGACGCCTTTGCCTTTGGCAGAGTCGAGCCGAATTCGGATCGCTTGCAGGTATCGCGGGTACTGCTTCAGTCGAGCCAGCGGCGTCGATCCGAGTGTGCCCGCGTGCACAAGCTGGCCGAGCTGAAAGGAGATGTCAGCGAGGGTGTTCTTCATCGCCGACCCGGACAGCTTGTCTGATGTAAGCACGATGTTCTTGTGCTGGTCGGCGATCACGGCGAGCGTGTGGACAACATCGTTGAGCCTGGCGGCGAATTGAGACTTTGTTTCGCGGATGATCTGGTCGAACTGAGGTTGGGTCACAATGTCAGAGAGCGATAAGCCGTACTCTGCGACCATACCCGGGATGACAGAATCGACCTTGGGTGAACCTTTGATGCACGCCCAGCCGATCCTGCACTGCCCGATCCCTGGGGTGTGCCGCCGCAGCTTGCGTACTTCATGATCGAGCGCAATCTGCGCGAGACGTCGCACGCCGAAGTAGTGGTGATAGACAGCAGTGTTCAGGTCATCGAATGGTGTGACCGCGACGAACTGCCCGTGGTCACGTAGGGCGTTGTAGCTGGGTACGCCGTTGTGTAGTGTGCCTTCGAGCAGGGTGTGCCGATCAGGCCATGATTTGAGCTGTTCGGAAAGGTGGACATCATTGCTTGATTGTTTCGGCGCTTCCTTGCGTGCTTTCGCGACGACTTGGATCGGGTCTCTGCCTTGCCACAGGTCCTTGCCCTTGGCGTCTTGGACTCTGATAAGCAGCTTGTGATGATCTCGCAACGGCACCGCTCGGCACTGATCCGCGGTCACCGTTACGCTCGTGGCTTCCGTGACCAACTCGGCGAGTTGCTGATAGAAGTTGCCCTTTCTAGGATCCATAGACTCGGCTACAAATTCCACAAGGTCACCGACATCGAACTGGCGGCGGAGTTCCTTTGGTAATCCGCGCAGGACCGCTTCGACTCGCCCTGCCACCCAACCGGGAACGAGCCAATCGGCCTGGTCGGTATCGAAACTCGCGGCGGTCTGGATAGGGACGCGTATCGCGATACCGTCTTGGTCACCGCCCGGATCGTGGCGGTATTCGACCGGCACCTCTCCGCCGTGCTTGAGCTTGAGTGAATCTGGAAACCTATCGGGGTCGGGTGCGTTGTCTGAGTCGAATCCGAAGTCTTCTGGTGACATGAAGAGCAGCTTTGGGTTGTCCTGCTCGGCCATTCGACGCCATCGATCGAACCGCTTGGCAGTCATCACGTCATCGGGCAGTCTCGCATCGAAGAAGGCGAACATCCGATCCGGGTCTGGCTGGCCTGACCTGCGGAGCTTGGCCTCGTCATTGCTGCATCGATCCAGCAGTGCGTCGTTGTGTTTGCTGAATGGTGCGTTGGTTACGAGTCTGCCCTCGATGAGTGCCTGTTCGATGAAGACCTTGCGGGCTGCGGGTCGATCGACCGAGCCGAAATCGATCAGTCGGCCGTTGCTGATCGCGAGTTCCCAGAGGCTGACTGTCGCCGCCGCCTCGACCCTGCCGCGTTCTGGAATGTACTCTGGGTCGGCGTACTCACGAACAACGAGGTGGCCCGCGACCGATTCGATCCAGCCCGGGTCGATTCTCGCGACCGATCTTGCAAAGAGTTTCGTCGTACGGACGAGCTCAGCCGCGACAAGCCACTTCGTCCCTTTGTCCGCGACGGCGGACGATGGATGGATCCAGAACCGGCCCCCGCGCGACCCACTGAAACCGCCCTCGTGGTGACGCTTGCCGATGCTGGTCAGGCAGCCGGTCAGAATCGAACGGTGCAGAGCGTCAGGGTCGTCCTTTCGCTTGGTGTGTTTAAGCCCAGAATCTCGGCAGATGTCCCGGAGTTGCCGATGTGTGTCGGTCCACTCCCGCATCCGCTGATACGAGAGGTACTCCTTCGCGCACTGCTTGCGGATCTGCGAGCGTGAAAGCGTGTCCTTGAGTTCATGGTAGTGATCCCACAACCTGAGCACGGTCAGAAAGTCTGAGGTCTTGTCTTTGAATCTGGCGTGCAAGTTGTCTGCGGCGTCGCGCTTCTCATAAGGCCGATCGCGTGGGTCGCGTATCTCCAGAAACGATGCAACAATCAACGCGTCATGCAGAACGCTCTCATCCGATGAAGTCACAAGGATTCGGCCGATCCGTGGATCAACAGGCAGGCGAGCCAAGGTCTTGCCGACGTCGGTCAACCTTCGGTCCGTATCGATTGCGTTGAGTTCGAGGAGCGTGTCGTACGCGTCGTTGATCCTGCGTGCATCGGGCGGCTCAACGAACGGGAAATCCTGAGGCAGTCCAAGGCGAAGCGATTGCATCTGCAGGATTACACCCGCGAGGTTCGTGCGCAGGATCTCAGGGCTTGTGAACTCGTCTCTGCTATCGTGGTCGGCTTCGCTGTACAGGCGGATGCACGTGCCCGGCTCGGTTCTGCCGCATCGGCCGGCGCGTTGCCGAGCCGAGGCCTTGCTTATGGGTTCGATCTGCAGCGACTGAATCTTTCGGCGAGACGAATACCGATTCATCCGAGCCACGCCCGAATCGATTACGTAGCGGATGCCGGGCACGGTCAGCGAGGTTTCCGCGACGTTCGTTGAAAGCACAACACGACGGCTTCCGGTGCGTTTGAAGATGCGTTGCTGATCCGAGGGCGAGAGCCTCGCGTACAGCGGTAAAATATCAGTCCCACGGAAGACCGGGTTCATCTCCGACTCGTGCCGCAGCTCGCGTGCGACTTCACGGATCTCTCGCTCACCGGGAAGGAATACAAGCACATCGCCCGGATCGCCCGGACGGTCAAGCGATGCGAGTTCTTCGATGCCGCGCACTATCGCGCGAGGGATCGTTGCTTCATCCGAGTCATCGGTATCTTCGACTGGTCTGTACAGAACATCAACGGGATAAGACCGGCCCGAGATTTCCAAGATCGGCACACGAGAATTGGTAACAGACTCGAAGTGGTTCGCGAATCCCTCGGCGTCGATCGTTGCTGATGTGATGATGATCTTGAGGTCGGGCCGTTTGGGAAGGATCTGATGCAAACAGCCGAGCAGGAAGTCGATATTGAGGCTTCGCTCATGGGCCTCGTCGATGATGATGGTGTCGTACTGCTCGAGCAGGCGATCGGAGCGAGTCTCAGCAAGCAGAATGCCGTCGGTCATGAGCTTGACGAGTGTGTCGGGTCCGGTGTGATCGCCGAAACGGATCTTGTAGCCGACGAGTTCGCCCAGCTTCGTGCCCAGTTCTTCCGAGACTCGATCCGCAACCGCGCGGGCCGCCAGGCGCCTTGGTTGTGTGTGCCCGACTACGCCCGTCACGCCTCTGCCCATTTCGAGCAGCAACTTCGGAAGCTGTGTCGATTTACCAGACCCGGTTTCGCCGCAGACGACCACGACCTGGCTCTGGTCGATGGCTTGTTTGATGTCATCGACGCACGCCGCGAACGGGAGTTCGTCGGGGTAGGTCACCGTTGGGACAGACGATCTTCGCTTGGCTACAAGCAGTTTCGATTCAGCCAACAGAGTCTCTGCCTCGGTTTGCTTGTCGCGTCTGAGCAGCCCCCGGATCTTGCCCCGGTCTGCGCCGAAGCAATCAGAAAGATCGACTTTAGAATGCGCAGCCGAGCCTCCAAGGCTTCTGCCCCGTCGACGTCTGCGTTTCTTGTTAGGAGCTGGCCGATCGTCCACACCGTGATCATAGAAGCGCCGACTCGGCGCGATCGGCACTCATACCGAGTTGCGGACGATGTAGTCGAGCCCAGAGGTGTAAAGATGGACATGCTTCTGGAACGTCGGCTCGGCGATCTCGTGGAAGTGCTCTCTGGCTTTCTCGACGCCCCACCCCCGCTCGCCGGATTGTTCGATCGCTTCCCATCGGCTCCACCTGATTGACTGATCGGCTGTAATCAGCACGCGGATATCGACCGACGGTGTGATCAGCGGGTGGAGGGCGAAGATCCCCTCGCAGACAACTACTCGATCGGCACTGATTAACTGGGTCCCAATGCGTCTGTGTTCTTGGAAGCACCACATTGGAATCTCCGCCGAGCCATGTTCTTTAAGCAAGCGAAGATCCGCCGCTAAGCCTTGTAGATCTGACGATTCGGGCTCGTCCCGCATGTGCATCGGGGTCTTGGCGTAGTCGGGCAGATAGTCATCTGTCGAGATGACAGAGCCGCCGATCATCGACGCCAGGGTTGATTTGCCCGATCCCACGGCCCCTCCGATCGCGATCACGGTCCTGTGCCGGGCAGTCGATTCATCAATACGCCGGGCCAGCAGCTTTGCCGCGGCTTGGATCGACTCGATTTCGACAGTTTTGCCGGGCATGACACCATCCGCACAATTTCGGTACGCTCTCAGGACGCTTGGAGGTTGATGATATGGACTTTGTCCGCGGCATGATTGGCGTCCTCGTCCTGCTCACGATCGCGTTTATCTTTTCGACCGATCGCAAGGCCATCAAACCGCGAATCATCGCCACGGGGCTCGGGCTACAGCTCCTGCTTGCGTTCTTGCTGATCCGATTCGAGCCGGTTGTATTGGTCTACGACTGGCTGGCGGGCGGGATGACCAAACTGCTCAGTTTCTCGCGCGCCGGCGGCGAGTTCCTGTTCGGCAACATGGTTGATACCGGCGGTTCATGGGGTTTCGTCTTCGCGTTTCAGGTCCTGCCGACGATTGTCTTCTTTGCTTCGCTCATGTCGATCCTGTATCACCTCGGGATCATGCAGCGGATTGTCGGCGTGATGGCGGCAGTCCTTAAAGCGGTCATCGGGGTGACTGGTACAGAGGCTCTCGCCGCGGCTGCGAACGTCTTTGTCGGACAGACTGAGGCCCCGCTCTGCATTAAACCTTACCTGCCGAGGATGACCAGGTCGCAGATCATGCTCGTGATGACCTGCGGCTTCTCAACAATCGCGGGATCGGTACTTGCCGCTTACGTCGGGATGCTTGGCGGTGAAGACGAGGCCTCGAAACTCGAGTTCGCCAAGCACCTCCTGACCGCAAGCGCCATGTCCGCACCTGGTGCGTTTGTCATGGCCAAGCTGCTGCTCCCTGAGACCGAGGAGCAGATGGACGAAACTCAGTTCGCGGAGGACAGCAAGAGCGAACGAAAGACGGTCAACGTGCTCGACGCGGCGGCTGCCGGGGCATCCGACGGGCTGAAACTGGCGCTCAATGTGGCCGCGATGCTAGTGGCCTTTGTTGCTTTGATAGCGCTCATCGATTGGCCGCTCGCAGCGTTTGGGAACACGGCACTCGGCAACCAAGTCGAGAACTGGCTCGGGCTTGAGACCATCTCACTCACGGGCCTGCTCGGTGTGGCATTCTCACCCATTGCGGCGCTGCTCGGCATCGAGCGTGGCGATGTGAGGCAGGTCGGCGAGTTGCTGGGCACGGCGATGGTTGCGACAGAATTCCTCGCGTACGACTCGCTGAGAGTGATGATCGTTGCCAACGAGATCTCGCCGAGGTCCGCGGCGATCGCGACCTACGCGCTGTGCGGGTTCGCGAACTTCCCTTCGATTGCCATCCAGATCGGAGGCCTGACCGCGATTGCTCCCGAGCGTCGATCGGACTTTTCAAGGATCGGACTGCGTGCCATGTTCGGCGGGGCTCTGACCTGCTGGATGACCGGCTGCATCGCCAGCATCTTCATCTAGAGACGATTCAATAAAGCCGAGTCTGGTGTCGATCTCGTCAGCAAACGAGATCACCCCGGCTCCGCCGACCGCCACGAACGCCCCGAGCACGGCTGCTTTCGTCAGCTTCTCCTTGTAGAGCACGCCAACAAACGGCAAGATCATCACAGGTGAGAGCGAGAGCAGCGTCTGGGCGATGCCGAGCGGTGAATGTCTGATTGCTACGAGTGAGAGCCAGACGCCAAGGAACGGTCCGAAGACAGCTCCGCCGAACGTGAACAGCACGCCGGGCGTCCACTGCCGCTTTGCTGATTCCTGGTCACGCTTGCGGACCATGCGCCAGGAAATGAGCACGACCGGTGCCATGCCGCAGAGCCCGAAGATCATGCGGACAAGCGTGGCCGCCATTGGTGAGACTTGCTCGGCTTCGGGGAGCGTTCCGACACCCATGCCCATTTTCGAGAACATCCCGCCTAGCGGCTGACAGATCGCCGCGATGAGTACGAACACAGCGCCGATCACCGCCCGTTCCTGCTTGGGCTGCTTCGAGTCTTGTCGTTCGAGCACAACCCAGGCGATGCCTCCGAGAGTGATGACGATGCCGAGCACCGAGGCAGGCCCGAGCCTTTCTTTGAGAACAAAGAAGCCAAAGAGTGCCGCGAAGATCGGCGAAGTGGTCATGTATAAGAGTGCTTTGCGTGGCCCGATCGCGAGGAACGCCGAGAACAGAGCCTGGTCGCAGATGGTCAGGCCGATGACACCCGAGAGCGCGAGGTAGACCCACATCTGCACCGTCGGGATATCTGGGAGCAGGCCGCCGAACATGACCGCGTGCGTCGTGCCGAGCAGGACTATGGCGATCGCCATGCGCAGTGAGTTGACCCACGTAATGCCGATCCGTTTGCCGCCGGCGGTGAAGAAGATGGTCGTAAGCACCCAGAACGCCGAGGCGCTCAAACCAGCGATGACTCCGACAGTGTTTCCGGTGAGTTCCACGCGCTACCGCACGCTATCGCGGGCGCGCACGACCGACGCGGCACGTTGTGGGTCGATCGCGTTGAACCAGTCGCCGTCTTCTTTGATCGAGGATCCGACGATGAGCCCATCAGCGTGCTCAAGGAGTTCAACCACCGATCGGGGCGAAACCCCGGAGCCGACGAGAACCGGGACAGATGCGGCTTTGCGAGCTGCCTTCAGGTCTTTCAGATCGGCTTCTTTGCCGGTGGATGAGCCGGTGATAATCACGGCATCGACCCCGAAGAATTGAGCCGCCTCGACCGCGTCTTCGACCGACACATCACTCGTCACCGCGTGCGAGGCGTGCTTCTTCTTGATATCCGCGAAGATGGCAACATCCTCGGCACCGATCTGCTTCCGGTACCGCAGCAGCGGCCCGGCTTCTGCCTTGGTAAGCAATCCCTCATCAGCGACGTGCGAGAACACGAAATTCTCGCAGCGGATGAAACCGCCGCCTACTGCGTGAGAGACAGCCAGAGCGTGGCGGTTGCCGCCTGAGAGGATCTGGACTCCCATTGGGCCGGGAAAAACTTCTTTGACCGCCGCGGCGACGAGCGTCATGGCGGCGGTCTGTTCCGGGCCGAGGTCGTCGCCGTGGACGTATGGGGCGTCGTGCATGTTCTCGACGATCACCGCGTCGAACCCGACTTGCTTGAGCTTCTTGGCTTCGCTCACGGCTGCATCAATAAGCTCATGCACAGACAATTCGGATCGAGGGGTCCCCGGCGTGGCGCCGACGTGGACCATGCCGATCAGAACGTTGCCATGTGCGAGGAAATCGCTGCCGCTGCTTGTCGGTCTAGGGTGTCCCATATCGGGTAGAGTGTACGCCTCGCCGAAGGAGCCACGCCCATGATCGCCTTTCGTTCTCTGCTGATGCTTGTCCCGAGCCTGTTGCTGCTGCCCGCGTGTGCGGCTCAGCCGGGGGTGGACTACACAGTCAAGCTCGACCGCGCCCGCAATCAGATCGTCAGGATCGAGGCGACGGTGGCCAACCCGGGCGACGAGGCCGAGTTTGTGCTCCCGGTCTGGAGGCCTGGTCGGTACGGCGTACTCGATTTCGCCGCCACGGTCCGCAGGTGGGACGCCGTGGATCAGTCAGGCCAGCCCTTGCCAGTTAATAAGATCCGCAAGAACGCGTGGGTGGTCGACTCTGCCGGTTCGGAGAGCGTGACTTTCGGCTACGACATATTTACTAACGAACTTGGCTTGAGAACCCGCCACGCCGACGACTCGCACGTCTTTCTCAACGGTTCCAGCATCTTTGTCATGAACCCACCCAATCGGGAAGAAGACCACGTTGTTCGGTTCGACGGCCTCGGAGATTGGCGCATCGCTACCGGGCTTGCCAAGAACAATGCAGACCAGTCGCTGTTGGCTAGCAGCTTCGATGTGCTGGTCGACTCACCGATTGAGCTCGGCACGCATCGGTCGATTTTGTTTGAGGTACGGGGAGTGCCGTTCGAGATCGCGATCTGGGGCGAGTGCGACAAGAGCGATGAAGAACTCACCGAAGATTTCTCCGCCATCGTCGAGGCGTGTATGGAGATCTTCGAGTCGATCCATTTCGATCGCTACGTCTTCCTTGTTCACAGCTACGACGGCGGTGGCGGCGGCACAGAACACCTAAACTCCACCATCATGCAAACCCGCCCGAGCGCCTTCAAGAGCGAGTCGGGGTACCGCGGATTCCTCGGGCTTGTAGCGCACGAATTCTTCCACACATGGAACGTCAAGAACTTCCGACCCGCGGGCATTACGCCCTACGACTACGACAAAGAGAACTACACCACGCAGCTCTGGGTTGCAGAGGGCTGCACCAGCTACTACGACGACCTGCTCCTTGCTCGAACGGGCCAGCGGACCGTGCGGAACTATCTGAACGCGATCGAGGGCGCCATCGGCAGCGTTCGTGGCAACCCGGGACGAGCGATGACGACGGTCGAACAAGCCAGCTACGACGCGTGGCTCAAGTTCTGGGGGCCGACGAGCCCCGACCACCGCAACACCAACGTCAGCATCTACACGCAGGGGCACGTGATCTCGATCGCACTCGATATGCTGATCCGCAAAGAATCCGGTGGCGAGCGTTCGTTCGATGACGTGATGCGGCTCATGAACGAGCGATACGCCTACACGTCCGGCGGCTACACGCCCGAGCAGTTCATGCAGACGGTGTCAGAGGTTGCGGGTACTGACGTCTCAGAGTTCTTCGGTAAACACATTTCGGGCGTTGAAACACTTCCTCTGGAAGATCTGCTTCTGACGGTCGGGCTAGAGCTTGAGATGTCTGACCCGGATCCGGAGGCGTTCGCTGGGCTTTCACTACGAGATTCCGACGGCAAGACCATCGTCACTCGTGTCTACGACGACAGCCCCGCGTTTGAGGCCGGCTTTATTCTCGATGACGAGATCGTGTCGATCAACGGCACTCGTATCGACGCCGGCGATTGGAACGACTGGATCGACGATGCAACCGTCGGCGATGTCATCAATGTCGGCTCATTTCGCAGAGGAAAGTACCGCGAGACCGAACTTGTACTCGCCGGCAAAGTCAGGGAGAGCTACGACATCGACTACGTTGATGAGCCAACTGAGTTGCAGAAAGCAAACTTTGAGAGCTGGATCGGCCAACCCTGGCCAGCCGAGTGAGACAAGACGTGTTCAACAAGCCAGTCTTCGATACCGAATGCAATCGATCAACAGCCTCGATCGTCGTTGTCCCGGTCTGCTACGACGGAACAGCTTCGTACGCCAAGGGCACACGCAACGGTCCGGCGGCAATTATGAAAGCCCACGAGCAACTTGACTACGAAGATCCAAGGTTTCCTGAGCCAACGCCGGGCTTTGGGATCTTTGTTGATACGTCCGTTGATATTGATGAATCCGCTGACGCAAACGCCATCGGTGAGTCTATCCGTCAGCAGACGAAACGCCGAGTAGCTGATCTTCTAAACAACGGCCAGACTCCCTCGCTGCTCGGCGGTGAGCACAGCGTTTCGCAGGGTGCGATCGAGGCGTGCGCGGAGCATGTCGGCGAGATCGGCGTGCTCCAGATCGACGCCCACATGGACCTCCGGCTGGCGTACGAGGGCTACACATTCTCGCACGCTTCGGTGCTCCGCAACATCATCGACGGCTGCCCGCGGGTTACCCGGCTCGTCCAGGTTGGAATCCGTGACTACTGCAAGGAAGAACAAGAAGTCGTTGAGAGAGAGCAGGGCCGAATCGCGGTTCTCCGTGACGATGTGTTGTTCGCTCGGCTCGATTCGGGTGTAAGTGCTCGGCAGCAGTTCGAAGAAGCTGTCGCGTTGCTGCCTGACCATGTGTACATCACGTTCGACATCGACGGCTTGGATCCGTCTCTCTGTCCGAATACGGGCACACCCGTCGCGGGCGGGCTGAGCTTCAACCAAGCCGCCCTGCTGCTACAGATCCTCGCAGAGAGCGGCAAGACCGTGGTTGGTTTTGATCTTGTTGAGGTCGCTCCCTCGCCGCTCGGCGGCGAATGGGATGGCAACGTGGGCGCCCGGGTGCTCTACAAGCTCTGCCGATGCGCCGATGCTTCAAAGCAGGGCTAGTTAGAACAACCCTGAGACAAAACCGATCCCGGCGGTGGCAACGCTCGTGCCGATAGGGAACACGTACTTTGCACCGAACATGAACGCGATGATAAAGAGGCCGAACGCAACCCACTGCGCGTTCTCGCTGGCCCACAGCCTCTCATAGTCACGTGAGATGTTGCCGAGGATTCGTCCGCCGTCAAGGGGCGGGATCGGGAGCAGGTTGAAGAGCATCAGAGCGACATTGAGCGTTACACCGAGTTGAAAGAAGATCGTAAGATTGCCCGCCAGCGGCTCGCCTATCTGCGTTGACAGACCGACAACGATGCCGCCGATCACCATACAGACCAAGGCGATCAATGCGTTCATGGCAGGCCCGGCGGCGGCTACAAACGCCTCGGCGTATCGGCCTTTCATCTGATTCGGTGATACCGGCATCGCGCCGAATGCAAAGCCGAAGACTACAAAGAGGATGAGGCTGGTCTGGCCCATGTGGACCAACGGGTTCCAAGTCATATGCCCAAGCGCAACGGGCGTTCGGTCGCCGACTTTGAGAGCCGCCCAGCCGTGCGCGAGTTCATGGAGACAGATGGATGCAATGACAATGACAATCCAAGACACCAGAAAGACCTGGCCATTGGGCCAGCTGAGTACGTTTGATACCCACCATCCGTTAAGCATGGTCTAGCTTATCAGTCTGAATTGGAGCTGTCTTTTGGCTTACTTCGACGGCGCGGCCTGAGTGGCCTTCATCGCGATCTCGACGAGCTGGTCGAATGCCGCCGGCTCTTCGATGGCGATCTGGCTCAGCATCTTGCGGTTGAGCAGAACACCCGAGAGCTTCAGGCCGTTCATGAACGCGCTGTAGCGTGTGCCACGCATCTTGCAAGCCGCGGTGATACGGGTGATCCAGAGTGAACGCATCTCACGCTTAAACGTGCGACGGTCACGGTACGCGAAGACGCCCGAGCGGATGACCTGCTGCTTGGCGAGCTTGCGGTGACGCGAACGGGCGCCGTAGTAGCCCTTGGCTTGCTTGAGGATGCGCTTGCGGGACTTGTTGCGTGCTGGGCCGTTGGTGGCGCGTGGCATGGTCTTTTCCTTTCATACCCGTGCGGAGCGGTCCAGACGACCGGCTTTCGGATCCCGACGGACGATGAGTCTTCGAAACGTTCGTTTAGTTCGCGGCTTTCGCTGCGGCGGCCTTGGCCTTCTGTGCCTCGCGGCGTGCCTCAGGGGTTGGGCTTGTGGTCATCGCCGACTTCGGCTGGGTACGACCACGCAGGCGGCGGTAGAGCAGCTTCTCGAATCGCTTGGCATCCGGGTTCGCCGCGTAGCGGTCCTTACGGAGTTGGCGGAGGCGCTTGCCGCTCTTGTGCGAGCTGAGGTGCTTGTGGAACGCCGAACGGTGACGGACTTTCCCTGATTTGGAAATCCGGACACGCTTAAGAAGGCCCTTGTGGATCTTGTTCTTCGGCATTGACTCTCACCTCAAAATAACTGACAGCGGGCCGATCCCGCACTGCCTGTCGGCAGGGGTGAGCGTAGGCCGCCAAAATGCCCCTGACAACGCCCTAGGGGCCAACGAAAGCGTCAACCGACGACTTTGGCCGTTCAAGACCTCGGATCGGCATCATCCCGGATTCTTTAACCCCCGGGGTGATCAACAATTCGATGAATTCCGGCAGGAAGACGTGGTCGTTCCGGTCGAGCCAGGGGGTATTGATCCATTCCACGGACCCATCGCCGTGCAGAATATTCTGGCCACGACCCGCGTGATTCGGGGAATTTTCGAACGGGTCGATCGGAAGTCGTTTGTAAGCCTTGAGCGTGACCGGCGAGCGGTCGGTCATCACGACAATGCCGCGCATCGCCCAGTCATCGTTGCGAGTCCCGGGGCGGTTGACTCGGTAGCTGTACGACACCTGCTCAAAGTCCTGCCAGTCCACTGCATCCTCGGGCACATCTCCGGCTTGGGCGAATCGGTTCCCGGGGCTAGTCAGCGACTCGAGGGAGGCATAGCCCTCTCGGGCCAGCGTGAACAGGTTTGCGGAGTTGGACTGGGTCGGGTCCAGTCCGACCATCCACCAACGAAGGGCTGGGTTCAGAACGCTAGAAGCGAGTTCACCGCTGGGGGTGTAGACAGGAAGTCTGCCCTCGTGATCCATGGCATATGAACCGAAACCGACGGACGAGACTGCGAAGTTGGTTTCGTTGTGCTTGCGGATCGATTCGAAACGCATCGAGGTGATGACCGGCATCACAACTGACACGCCAATGAGCAGGATCGCCGCGATCGAGGCGAGGTCAGTCATGCGGAATCTGAGACTAAAGCTGTAGTCGCGAGATGTATCGAGAGGCTGACGGTCGAAGATCGCGGCGATTGTACTGTCGACCAGTTCATCACTCGCCCGGATATCCTCGGTATCGACTGACATCGAAACGAGACGTGCGAGTTCTTCGTGGGTCTCGGCCTGTGCCCTGAGTGACCTCGGTACAGCGGCCGAGTTGTAACCGGACTGCGACCACATATCGAGCGCATCTGCGTCTTCGTCGAGGAGCCTAGATTCGCTCGGGACCGCATCGAGCACATCACGAAGAAGGGCCTCGAGACGTGCGGGATCGTTGCTGCCGGCGGAGTCGCACGCAGAATCGAGCATGCCGACCAGTCGTTCCGCGCAGCCGCGGTACTCGGCCGGGACACGTTCGATCACCCAGCCGGCTTCTACGAGAGCGTCGAAGGCCAGTTGTGCTTCTTCGCAAAGATGGGTGCTGTAGGGGCTCATTCCTGGGCCTCCCCGCTGGCGTGCGACTGGATCGACGGATCGGTCTGAGCCTTGAGGTCCTGGTAGTGCTTGGCGAAACTCGCTACGGCGCTATGTAGCCGGCTCTTTACGGTGCCAAGCGGGATGTCGAGGTCATCTGCGATCTGTGCGTAGCTGAGCCTCTGGAAGTAGGCGAGCAGAAGCACTTCTCGGAGGGGGTACGTCAGGCTATCCATTGCCTTGGCAACCATGTCCTGCTGTTCTCGCTCCTGAAGATCGTCGTCCGGGTTCGGTCCGGAGATCTCCATTAGGTCTACGAATTCGATCGGGGCCCCGTTACCGTTGCCGCCAACTGGAGCCGAAAGCCCAAGAGCGGGCCTCCTGCCCTTCTTACGCATCGCGTCGCGGGCTTTGTTCGCTGCAATAGTGAAAATCCACGGCTTAAACCGTCTCTTTGTATCGAATTTGTGGGCTGCTAGGTGGAACTGCAGGAACGTCTCCTGGAAGGCGTCCTCGGCGGCGTCCCTGCTGCCTGTGAGCCGGGTCAGAAACCGCAGCATGTCGTGCTTGTGCCGATCTATCAGCACCCTCAAAACAGACCGGTCACCCTTGACATATCGGGCTACAAGAGTTTCATCGGATGGCTCGGCCAACCTGAACCCTCCTAGGGGACCCCGGGAGGGGGCTACGCACCTGTGGTATACGCAACAACTCGCCCGATCGTTCGTTGAAAGCTAATCGGGCTCGGGCTTTCTGGGCCGAATAGCACGACACCCTCGGCACGCAGGGCAACCGCGGGTCCCGACTCGTAAGCGTCGAATTCGCCGCGAGACCCGAACACATAGCGTACTTCAAGCCGGTGCTGGTTCGGCGAATCTTGCTCCATGCTGACAAGTTGCCCAGACAGAGCCCCCGCTTTGACGACATCTGCGATGTGGCCTTTGACGAGCCAATCGACGAATCGATCCGCTGTGGCTTTCGAATCGGTCTCTGCGATCACGGTGTATGCAATCTGGTCCACTGGACCATGCTATCGGCCTTAGAGTTCCTCGGCCCGAAGCAATCCGCAGGGATTCCGGGCGTTAGTCCTGACAGAGGGTGCAGGCAGTGAATCAAGACGGCCTTGAAGCACATCATGTCGGCGCCACACCGGACCAGCCGCGTTCAGCGGCGGATGTCGAGTCTCTGGTTTTCAGGGCCTCGAAAAACGAGGAGCGAGCCTGGGCCGAGTTGGTCGGCCTGTACTCGAGGCGTGTGTACGCCTTGGCCAGAAGCAGGCTCCGGGACCAACACTTGGCCGAGGAGATCACGCAGGCGGTGTTTGTGACGGTGTTCCAATATCTGCGATCGGGGAAGTACGAATCATCGGGCAGATTCGAGCCTTGGCTCTTTCGGATCGCGATGAACCGGATCCGCGACCACATCCGCCGGACTTCGCGCAGACCGACGCACACGCGTGAAACCTCGAGTCTCACCGCCGAGGATCGCCCCGCAGACGGCGTCGCAGATGGCTTCGAAAGGCTCAGAGAAGCAGTCTTGAGTTTACCCGATTCGGATCAAGAGATCATCTCACTCAGGCACCAAGCAGGGCTTGAGTTCAAAGCCATCGCCGAGATGCTCGACGAGCCAGTCGGAACACTGCTTGCAAGACACCACAGGGCTCTGGCCAAGCTTCGCAAGGCACTCAGTCCAGAACCTGTACACGAGAACACGGCATGAACGAGAAACACGAAATCGACACCTTGGTGAGCGAACTCGAATCACTCGCGCAGCACGACCGGAATGAACCGGATTCCGGCTTTGAGCGGCGAGTAGCGGCGGCTGTTGATGCGCCGATCCCGGCACACAGACACCGGAAGAAGAAGTCAACGGCGTGGATCCCGTTCGCGGCCGCAGCAGCGGTTGGTGGCTTTGCATTCTTCTGGTGGCCCACCCCGCCGAGCACGCCGATTGATACGGGTGAGCAGGTTGCAGTTGAGGTTAGCGATGCGAGCGTGAACACGGATATCTGGCTGGCGTCGCTTGATACGATGGACCAGCTCGTCGCGATGGATTCTGCGTTCAGCGACGACCTAGACCATCTCGAACTGCAGCTGGATACGGCTGAGTCGTATTTCACCAGCGAGATGGAACTCGACGAGTATGGAGAGTCGCTGTGAGCATTCAACGAACCGCCGTTCTTGTGATCGTTTCTGCTTGCCTGCTGGGCTCTGCGGTTTCGGTCAGTGCACAGGACGACAAGCCGAGCAAGGCGGAACTGCGTGAACGCCTCGTCGATCAGCTTGAACGGACACGCGAGCGTGAACAGTGGCTGGAAGTCCAGCTCAAGCGTTTCGACAGCGGCGAGTTGCCAGAGCGAGAAGCATTCGAGCGTGACCAGCCCGACAAACGCGAGCCGTTTGGTGATGGTCAGCCGAGGCAATTTAGTGATGAAGAGTTACTTCTGGTCGTCAAAGATCTGCAGGAACAGGTAGGTCAGACCGATGAGGGCGGCCCGTTTAGGGACATTCTCGCATCAGAAGGGGCCGAGCGAGATCGTCTGCTTCGCAGGTTGGCGCCGAGGTTAGGTCGGCTTGTGGAGCTTCGTGAGCGGTCGCCCGAGCAGTACAAGGTGCACCTCAACGAGATGCGCGCGGGGATGGACATCGCCCGAGCTGCACGAAACCTCGGCATGCTGATGGCGGAGTCGGACGCCGATGAGTCTGCGATCGAGGATGCGAAGTCCGACCTTCGCGTAGCGATCTCAGCGGGGTTTGATGCGAAAGCGGCAATGGCCCGGCAAGAGCTTGCTGAGGTTCAGGAGAGGCTCGATTCGCTCAAGCAAGAGATCGCCGATGCGGAAGCCGAACGCGAAAGGCGCATCGAGAAGCAGTTCACTGCCATCATCAAGAAGATCAAAGACGGGGGCTGGATGAAGCGAGGCCGGGACCGCAGACCCCGCGACGGTGATGATCGGCCCCGTCGATCAGGAAACGACTGAGCCGGCTTCGAGCGGGCTCATGAGCGTGACCGCGACCACATCGCGTTCGCCGCCTTCGCCCTTTGGCGCGTTGCTCGCTGCCAACATCATGCCCCGCGATTCTTCACCTCTGATGGTTCTCGGCGCGAGGTTTGCTGCGATGATGATCTGCTTGCCGACGAGTTCCTCGGGTGAGTAGTACGCCTTGACCCCCGCGCAGATCTGGCGGGGTGTACCAGAGCCGTCGTCGAGCTGGAGTTTGAGAAGCTTGTCCGCGTTCGGGTGAAGCTCAGCCGAGACGATTGTCGCGACGCGCAGATCGACCTTGGCGAACTCTTCGAACGTGATCTCTGGCTTGGCGGGGATGGTCGCGGCTTCTGACATCGGCTTCTCCTCGATGGTTGAGTCAGGTGAGAGTATCACCCGCCGGCGTCGTTCTCCAATACCGCGTCCGCTGACACCCATCTGCCCTCACGGTAGTAGACCAGTTCAGGATCAACACGCATGGTTGGCGCTATCTCGGAGACTTCCGGGTCGAGGAGTGGGCCAGCCTGCCCCACTGCCAGCTCGGCAGACCACGATTTATGCACGCCTTTGAGCAGAAGGGACTGGTACGCGATGTATGCGACGAAGGTCTCGTGATCGAGAACGGGTCCTGGGTTGCCTCGGCATGTTGAGCAGAGTCGGCGGGCTGAGCCGCCCTGGTTTCGGTCAGCGACAATGCGGGAGTTGCCGCACTCGGGGCAGGGCCAGATTTGTGCTTCTCGCTGGATGGCGGTCGTTGAGGCAGCGGTGCCCGGGCGGTCTATCACATCGCGTGACTCGTTAAGGAGACCGACGACTCTGGGGTCATCGAAGCGTTCGCGCGCCATTGAGCCGTCACCTGAGAGTACGAGTCCGATCGCTTCCGAGAGTAGAAACGCGACCGTGTCGGCTTCCGGTTCCTCGTTTTGAACGTCCCATCTCTTCTCTGCGTAACGATCATCGAGTCGGCCCGCGAGCGCCAGGAGCCAGCGTTTGCGAGGCTCGACTTTCTCAAGATCCGCCAACGCCACGCTTGCGCTCGAAGCAACCGGAAAGCCAGCCTCGGAATCGATGTCTGGATTGTTCGCAGAGAGTTCAATCGAAAGTACATAGAGTCTCCGAGCGAGGCTGGTTTCTTGACTATCCGAAGCAACGTCGGCGATCTCTTCAGCAAGGAGAAAGTACGCCAGCGGATCTGCGGGCGACAGTGCGGTCAACTCTCGCTCGAACCTCACGGTCACCGGCTCCGGGCGAACCTGAGCGCTGAGCGTCATCGGCATGAGACATAGCAAAGTGAGTAGATTGCGGATCATTCCTGTCCCCCGCCGAGTCTAATATTCCAGAGCTCTACTGCAGCGTTCTCAACAATACTGATCTGCTCTAGGATACTGTTGGCTTCGCGGCGTTCCTTGGACATCGAAGCGATAATAGATTCGATGTGATCCGCTTTGCTCACGTTCTCGGCCTGGAGGACAATGGCCATTACTTCAACTGCTGAAACCTGGTTGGCGGCGAAACCTGCGATGATGCCGTCAGACAAACTGGCTCTGCCGATCCGCTTCATTTCTACTTCGTTGATTCGCGATAGTAAGCTCAGATCGTTAATTTGAGCGCGTGCTATCGTGGCCCATTGCTCGTAAAGCTGATACGAAGCCTGCTCAAGGTACTCGGCTGGCTCCAGTGACTGATCAACTGCCTGATTCGAGAGTCTGAGTTTGTAACTGGCGGCTAGCTCGGCAACGAGTCTGTCAACAATCTCGCCTTCACCCTGACCACTAATGAGATTCAAGAGGGCATCAGTGAGAAGCTGACGGGCCTTGAAGCTCCAGTTTGGGTCGCTTGCTGCTGGCAGATAGCCGTAAACAAGCGATTCGATGACGTCGCTACTCGAATCGATTTGCGGAATTCGAGGCAGGTATTCGAGCACGGCATTCACGACAGCCGGACTCCTTGAATACAACCGGACAACGTCCCGGGCTTCGGCGCGGATCGTTGCGGGCGTGCCAAAGAATGCATCCTTGACCAATGTCTCGGCTGCGACCGGGCCAAGCGTGTGCTGGCCGCGAGTCAATTCTGATAGGAGAGCTTGTCTTACAGGGATATTCTGTCGAGCCGACAAGTAACGAGTGGCCCAATCGATGGAGCTGTCACCTCCAAGGTGCTGAAGACTTGAAGTGCCAGAGTTCGAGATCCTCTGAAGATCATCGGAGATATTGGCGAGTGTTTGTCGAGAAGCTTGGTAGTCACCCCAGAATGTTGCTTTGGCCGCTGACGACAGACGGCTACGAGTTATTGCTCGTAGCAAGATATCCGAAGCCGAACCCTGTGAAGTTCGGAGAGTTTCTTGGTTCGCGATCGACATCCACTCGGCGATGGCTTCTGTCGAACCTGCATCGACGCCGAGCAGCAGCTGTTCGAGTGAGGTGCGGACTGCCATTCTTTGGGCAGGGTCGGCGCTGCTTGAGAGCACCAGTGACTCGTCAATCCCAGATGTTCGTGACTTAGAAATGAGAACGCGAGTGATGACCGATAGATCGGCAGAGCTGATTCGGTCATCGCCCAACCACTGGACGAGCTTCTCCGCCGCCTGGTCAGAATTGTCGAGCACGATGTTCTCGCACAAGAGCTCGAAGGCATCAAATACTTGCCGTGATTGATTGGGTTCGGCACCTTCCACGGCAAGAGTCTCTATCGCCATGAGCCTGTGCTGGATAACCAGCTCGTTATTATCTGCGCACACTGCTTCCAATGCATCAATCCAGCCCTCCCAAGCTGATGACTGAGTCTGCTGCTTAGCCATATGCGACGTGAAGTCATCGAGAGCCGCGAGTGATCCTTCGTTAAACCCGCGGGCTGACTCAAGCGATGAATCGCCCGGAAACGAAACGAGGTGCCCGATGATTGCGGCGTCAACAGAGGTCGGCAGGTTTCGTTCCATGGAAAGGCGGGCAAGCGTTCCGATGGACCATGTTGCCCGGGCGATATTGTCTTGTGTAGTCGGATCGAGATGGCTGTCAGCACTGAGGATCTCGATGTACTCAAGCACCGTGTCTGTGTCGGATGAATGCGAGTACACAATCTCAAGTATTGAGTTATGAATAGAGACTATGAAATCGGTATCAAGGCCTAGCCACTTCGCCGATATCGCCCGATGTATCCGTGAGAGTTCGGCAAGCTTCTCTTGATCGAGTGTATTGTTCGAGTTTGCGATAGCCGAAAGCTGGCGGGCTGCTGCGTTCGCACTCAACTCTCGAACGGGGGTTTCTAGCTTAGTCTGAGTTGGTGTGGGCGATTCTTGTGTGGATTGCAGAGACTCTCTTGTTGCGCGATCAACTTGCGGAGTAACGGCTGCGCCGTCGCCGGTGAGTCTGGCCCAGACAAGAAGAAGTGAAACCACGGTTAGGAAAGCGAACACGCCTGATACAATTAGACTGCCGGCGCGGGCGGATCGTTTCTTATCAGCAGCAGCGGAACCCGCGATAGATCCTGTCCGCGTTGTGCCGGCAGATTCGGGCAAATCGGTGACTGCTTGCGGAACGGCACCCATTGTGAGCACACTAGATACGACTGCCGGGAGCTCATGCGACGGTATGCCGCGAGCGTGCGCCAAGAGTGCTACACGTCTCATCGCGGCATTGTTCCACCCGCCGTTTGCGGCAACAACAAGTAGGACGTCATGCCTGATGTGATCGGCGCTCTGAATCGAGCTGGCTTGCGGCTTGGTAGGAATAGCTTTCTGTTTAGCTTTGTGCGCAGGTGATTGCGGACGTTGTTGAGGCCCTGGGTCTGCGCTGGCATGAAGAAGGAGTTCTTGGAGTTGAGGATCGAGAAGCTGCGCTGCCGCGGCGTGTAGCGCCAGTCGCATCTCATTGGCTTCTGGTGTGTGACTTCTGCGGTGATCCGCGATATCGGTCATTCGAGCGCCGAGGGCTGCTAACACGGTTGCTTCATCCGCTGGCTCGCGCGGTAAGCCGAGTAAGGTAAACGGATCTGTACCGATCCCTACTCCGATAAATGTCTCGCCTGGGTCTTTGTGGCCGCTCATTTAGGCTGCTCCATCCCGAGTTGGCGGATGAGCTGGCGGAACTGGTCGTCCCAGGGCTCGGGGCCAAGTTTCGGATAGAGCGTCATATGCTGGCGCATTGTAATCTTCGCGGCCTCGCGGTCCTTGTCCGCTAACAACCGGATTGACTCGAACCGCGCTTCGTACCATGCATCGGTGCCAGAATCAAGACCCGACACGAGTCTGCGCCAGACATCAAGGGCATCAGAATCACGACCCGCACGTTCAAGCAGACGAGCTTGTTGGCGGAGAACTTCGCCGGTTGCGCCTGATGATTCAATAAGTGTTTCGTAGGTGCGGATAGCTGATTCGAGCATCTCGGGGTCTTTGTTCATTTCCCATAGCGCGCTCGCTGCCTGCGCTGTGGTTTCTAAGACTCCGAGGTAGACACGAGAAGTGTTGTCTGAGGCTTCGAGTTGACGCATGACGTGCTCGCCATAGAACACCACAGACTGAGCTGCGTTGCTATTTGTTGGGCTGTCAAGCCAATGTGAAACCGCTTTGCGGTAGAGCAATCGTTGAGCTGATGCGAGGAAACCGCCGTCTTTATCCTCGAGTACTTTGTACCAGTGATCGATAGACGCCTGCGCGTTCTCCGCAGAAGCGATCTGTAATCGGCGGTAGGCGAGTTCTGGTTCGAGCGCCGAAATGTCAACAGTCGCGAACGATGCTGCCCGATCTAGGGTATCCAGTGCAAGAGTGGCTCGTTCTACATCAGGCGGAGATATGCCCAGTGCTGCTTCCGCTATCTGGCGAGATCGCAGGACAATACTCGCGGCCGCAATCTCGGCTCGGTCAACGTCACCTGAACGGATCTCAATTTGTTCAAGCCTGAGAAGAAGGGTTGCGGTATCTGAGAATTGTTCGCCGGCAAATGTACGCTGCGTGCCGCTGCTGGCGCGGTACATGCGATACAAGAGCTGCGTGGCTTGGCGCCGCGCCGCTAGATAGTTTGGAGATGATGTGGGGATCCCGAGCAGGATCTCAATGGCTTCTGAATCTGGAACGAGATTCGATGTGCCCGGACGCATTAGGAGGCGCGCAGAGCGGTCGTTGCCGGCATAGGTCGTCAGATACAACTGTGCGGCTTGGTCTCTGCGAGGTATGAGGGACTCGTCGCCGCTCTCAACCGCATCCTCGAGTGCGACCACGGCTAGCCAGAGTGCGTTTTCTGCTTGTTCCGGTGATCGTGCTTCGCTTACAGCGCGTTCAAGGATCTCGGAAGCGAATAGCGGATCGCCTGATAGATAGAACGAAGTGCCGGCAGATGTGATTGCCCGCACACGTTCGTTGACGTGTTGAGATGCATCATCTTCGTCGACTGATGCAAGGAGCAGGTTGGCGGCTTCCCGGTAGTAGGCCGCGATTGTGGAATCAGAAGTTGGGCCGGTGTCGTTGTCGCCAGAAGCTACTCGGGCTTCGTTGGCGCGGTCGAGTGCGAGCAGACCTTTGACATAGAGAACGATAAAGCCGGTGTCACCCAGAGGTTCAGTGCCGAACTCCCTGACCAGTTCGAGCACGTGCGTGACTTCGCCTCTTGAGACAAGATCCTGCAATCCCGCGTCTGACAGCCGGCGGATAAGCTCTCGGTTCCGGCTCTGGCCTTGTGGACCAACGAGAGCATCCATACACGCAACGACAAGCAGCCTCGCGGAAATCGGCGAAAGCGATGAGCCGGCACTGCGTGAACGCCTGACCTGCAACTCAAGATCGGCCCACATCTCGCCTTTGGCGTAAACCCAGATTCGGCGGTCAAACACTTGGTCCCGAATCGCCTGTGGTACGTCGGTGCTGCGCTCGATCGCGTCGAGCCAAGCGACGGCTTCGATGGATCGTCCGAGTTCTTGGCAGCAGAGCGAAGCGCCGATCGATGCACGAGCGACATGTTCGTATTGCAGCAATCCGCTCTGTAGACGATCGTACGAGGCTTCTTCGCCGTCGCGAGCACTGAGGAGCCAGCCGAAGTGGCGAAGGGCTTTGCCCGCCCGAGATTTGTCCTCGGTCAGCATCGCGAGGTAGTACTCGCTCCAGCCCGCGTAGTAGAAGCCGAGCGACCGGTTCTGTCTGGCAGAAGCCAGGCGTTCGGTTGTTTCTACTTCTTCATCTTCTTCGAGCCGCTGTGACATCTTGCGTTCGAGTGTCTGGACGTCGCGGTTTGCATCCTGCGCTATTGATAAGAACGTGACGGACGCATCACGCAGTATGCGTTCGGCTTGAGCGATCTCAGACTCTGAAGCCATCCGGATGCGGGCGCGTTCTGCGATTGTCTCGGCACGGATGTACGCTGCTTTGCTGAGATTGATCCGCAGCTCCGCTGAATCGGATTCTGGGACGAGCCGCAAGAGATTCGCTGCTCGGTCTGACCAATACTTTCGGTCGGCCTCGTCTTCTGCCGAATCGAGCAGGCTGACGTAGAGCTTGCCGAGCTTCTGTGCGATCTGTTCCCGCTGTGCTCCGGCTGCCCCGTCGAGTTGCTCGACCAGATGTTCCGCAAGCAGGTCTTCGAGTGAATGGTCCAGCAGGTATGTTTCGAGCGCAGCGGTGGATTCTTGAGCCTCTGTGGCCAAGGTAAAGCCGCACACGGCGGCGAGCAAGATGGACCCGAGCCTATTCCGGTGTGACATAGGTGAGTTTCTCATACCCGGCGTCGTGACAAGCCTGAAGCGCCGCGGCGGCTGCCCATACCGGCGCGGTGTCGTCAACACTCAGAAAGACCCCCGCCTCTTTCGGAAGCTGCTTGAGCAAATCTGTGAGTTGTTCCTGAGTAGAAAGCCGTTGGTTGCCAACAACAAACACGGGCGATGCGTCGTTGGCAAGGACATGCACAAGCTGAGGCTGGAGGTCAGAGGCTGCTGCTTCTTTGCTTTCCTGCTTGAGTGCCGCGGAAAGCTCGTCTTCGGGCATCGCCAGAGTTGTCGAGACGATGAAGTACACGAGAAGCAAAAAGAACACATCAATCATGCCGACCAGCGGGAGCCGGACGGGTCTGCGTTTGCCTTCTGAGAGCCTGGCGAACTTCATGATCCACCTCGTCTGGCCGGGGTGGTTGCGATGCGGTACGCGCGAACGCCGGCATTCGAGAGCTCGGCGCAGAGTTTGTTTAGATGCAGAGCAGGTCCCGAGCGTTCGGGCCGGATAAGGACCTCGGTGTTCGGGTCGCCGTGTAGAAGCTCGGCGGTGACCATGGCGATAAAGGCATCGAGAGAGAGCGTTTCGCCTTCAAGTCGGATGCTGCCGTTGGCCATGAGATCGACGACGATGTCGCCCGAGTTGTCGGCTTCTTCGAGTTGCTGGCCGACTTGTTGGGGTAGCTCGAGGGGTGTGCGGATCGACTGCGAGAACTGCGAGGTCACGAGGAAGAAAATGATAAGCAACATGACCACATCGATCATGGGAGTCATATCAAACCCGTCATCTACGTGGCCGCGTTCTCTCATGGTCTAGGTGCTGTCTGAACGGTCGCGGGCTGTCTTGCCGGCTGCTGGGGCTGCGGTGCCGCAGGCCTCTGCTGGGCGTTGGACTGATGGCTTTCGACAACGCCGAGCAGCTCCTCAGTCATCTCGCTGACATCGCTCGAGATCGAGTCGATTCGGTTGCGGAAGAACACGAGGCACGCAGAAACCGGGATGGCGACCACAAGCCCGAGCACAGTGGTGATGAGTGCTACCGCGATGCTGCCCGCGAGTTCGTCGGGTTTGGCAAAGCCGCCGGTTGAGCTACCGAGCGTGTTGAACGCGCCGACCATGCCGAGCACGGTGCCGAGGAGCCCGAGCATGGGCGAGACTGTTGCGATGAGCGCGAGCCCCTCGGTGCTCCGGTAGAGTTTGGCGACCTGATCCTTGCCGGATTCTTCGAGTGCGCCTCGGAACTCGAGCAAGCCGAACGGCGAGCGGGCGCATCGGGCAAGTGCCGAGCCGAGGATACGAGTCAGGAAGCTGTCGTTGCTCGGCGCTTCGCAGAAGGCTCTGGCGTTGTCGAGCTCTCGTCTTGAAAGCAGCTCCTTGAGCCGATCGAACTGCTCTGCGGGCGCGAGCTTGCTCAGTCGCAACTGGATCGAGTGCATCACAACCAATGCGACCGCGGCGAACGAGATCAGGATGATCAATAAGCCGATTGGGCCGCCAGAGGCGATGTGCTGAAGGATCGATTTGCCCTCGGTGCCGGCCTGGGCGATCACAAAGGAGCTTGAATAGGGAACAGACGCGATCATGCATCCTCCTCATTGGTGTTCTGTGCGGCGATCCGCTCGTTGGCTTTGCGGATGAGTTGTTTCATTTCGGGAGATTGGGCCGCGTCGTGTGTGCGGTAAACGCGCTGGAATTCGGTTGCGAGCAGGATGGCCTCGTCTTCACGGCTCATCCTGTCAAGCGTGAGAGCGGACCTGCTCAGGCATACCCCGGCAAGAAAGGGCTGGTTCTGGTGATACAGCGCCGGCACGTGCAAGAGCTCAACGATGCCGAGTCTGGACGACCTGTTGTCGGATTCTCGCAAGAGTGAATTTCCAACTGCGGCGTGGATCCATGCTCGCTGCCACTTCGGGATGTCTCGCTCGCTCCGGAGCTTGAGTGCGCCACGGAATTGCTCGCGGATCGGTGCGTCGCCGATTCGTGAAGCGACGATCTCGTACACGAACCGCACGCCGTCGTCGGCGGGTTCAAAGTCAGGAAGCGGTGCCTTGCCGTTAATCTGGAACACTGCCGCGGTGACGTACAACTCGGCCAGCTGGCGTGTTCTTCGGTCGCCGTTCCATGCCGCGAAGTTGTCTGTGGCGATCCTCGAAGCCATGTTGGTCAGGCCCGAATCAGTTGACCAGATGGGCGGCAGCGATTGGTACAGCTTGAGGTTCTCGTCTAGTGCCTCCGATTGACTGACATCCGAACTGTTCAGCAGCACACACAGGAACGGCTCGACCGCGAGTGCCTGTGCGCCTCGAGCGACTCTGCAGGTCAGGAGCCCGGTCGCTACTGCTTCGGACGTAGGGCCGACTTGAGTACCGTACTTGGCGAAGGCCCTTTCGAGTAGCGGCTCCGCTGCAACGACATCCCCGCGTTCGAGGCGCGACAGCCCGCGCCAGGCGGTCTCGGCGTCGGTGAGGTAGTCACGAACCAAACCCGCGGCTTGCCCCCGGACATCGGCGATCTGATGCCAGCCGTACTCGAGCCGTTCTCCGTCGATAACCGCCACGAGTGATTGCTGGCTCGGAGTGACGACGTCGGCTTCGAAGATGCGTCCGCCGCGCAGGTACACTGTGCCAGGTTCGGCATGGGCAGCCGTGCTGAAGAGCATCAGCATGCACAGAAGCAGGCGGATCACGGCGAAGTCCTCGAGATGTGCGTGTAGGTGCCGCCGGTGCTGTTGGCGATCTGTTTCATGACGGGTTCGGCGCTTCTGGTCATGAACGTGATGCAGTGGACGGGCACCGGTCTGTCTTTGTTCCGGCGGATGATGATGTCCGCGATGCCCTCGTCGAACTCGCCGTCGGTCATGAAGTAGATCGCGTCTGGTCTCGGTCGGATGTCATAGACCATCTCGAACGCAGGCATCGGCTTTGTGGCGCCGAGTGGCGCAAGCTTGGTGATTGAGCTTCGTGCCCAACGTTTGCCCGCGGCAGTCGCGTCTGTCCACTTGCGACGGTCGCCGAGCGGGTACGCGGTGTCCGAGTAGAGCACGACGAAGAACGACACGTGGTCGGGCATCGCACTGATCGATTTACTCAATTCCGCCTGCATCGCGTCGATCCGGCCCTCGCGGTCCATTGAGCCGGAGACGTCAACGATGTACGCGAATCGGTTGCCCCGAGCCTCGATGCCGAAGAAGCTTGCCCCGCCTGTTCCAGAGCCGCCGGTGTTCTGGTTCGGGATGCCCGACGAGAGGTCACCCCCACCGGCGGTGATGTCGGCTTCGAGTCTGCCCTCGGGCTCGATCATCTCGGTCAGCGACGCGTCCAGGAGCGGGTCGAGTGATTCGGGAAGTTCCTGCTCCAGCAGTTCCTCAGAGTTTGGCTCATCGACCGACAGTTCCTCGGATTGGAAGGCGTCAAGATCCGACTCGCTCATGACGGCGAACTCGACCGCCGGGCCCGCGCTCTGGACATTGCCTCCGCCGGTCGAGGTGACGACCAACGCAGCGATGATGAACAGGATTATGTGAACCAACAGAGACAGGAGCATCCCCGCGATCGAGGCCCGGAGGAACCACCGTTTGAGCTGCTCGGCGAAGGTTGGGGATTCGACGATGCCTGCTGAGTCTGGTTCAACGGCTGCGGGTTGTGTGGTAGGTTCTGTCATAGACGAGGTGTACGGCGGCTGGTCGCTGCTTCCTTGCTTGACCGGGTCATTCTGTCTGACGGTGCCGGCGGCGAATGGTTCCCAAACGCCAAGGAGGCCGACCCCGGGTCCTCTGCCCAAGACATCGTACCATAACGCCCACTCCGGGCACTTTCTCAGGGTCTATGCTCGTCTTGGAAAGAATGGGACCCACCACTATGACCACCGACCAGCCTCAGCGAATCCTCCTCAAACTCAGCGGCGAGGCCTTCTGCGGCCCAGGCGGCTTCGGGATCGACCCCAAGCAGCTCGATCTGATCGCCTCCGAGATCAAGGCGGCTTCGAGCCTAGGTGCTCAGCTCGCGGTCGTCGTCGGCGGAGGCAACATCATCCGAGGGGCCGAGCTTGCCGAGGCGGGCGATATCGAGCAGGGCACAGCCGACTACATGGGCATGCTGGGCACCGTGATGAACGGCATGGCGCTGCGTGAGAAACTGGTCTCGATCGGTGTCGATTCACGGGTCATGTCGGCTCTGGATATCAAGTCGGTCGCCGAGCCGTTCATCAAAAACCGGGCCATCCGCCACCTCGAAAAGGGCCGGGTTGTGGTTCTGGTCGCGGGAACGGGCAATCCATTCTTTACAACCGACACCTGTGCCGCGTTGAGAGCGACCGAGCTTGGCTGCACCCAGCTGCTCAAAGCCACCAAGGTCGACGGCATCTACACCGCCGATCCGAAAACCGATCCGTCGGCGACCCGCTACGAGCGCGTGACGTTCGACCAGGCACTCGCCGAAGGGCTTGCGGTGATGGACGTCACCGCCTTTGCGATGTGCCGAGAGCATGACATCCCCATCCGTGTGTTCCAGTTCGACATCCCGGGCAACATCGCCAAGGTGGTTGCGGGCGAGTCGATCGGTACACTCGTAGAGAGCGAATAACCATCCGTTAGATCCGAAGGAACGAACCATGAACGATCCAGATTCAATTCTGCTGCACACCGAAGAGTTGATGACCAAGGCCGTGGACTACCTCGATCACGAGTTCCAGGGCCTGCGTGGCGGCCGGGCATCGACCGCTCTCGTCGAGTACATCAAGGTTGACTACTACGGCGCCCCCACTGACATGAAAGCGATCGCCGCGATCAGCACACCCGAGGCGACCCAGATCCTCATCAAGCCCTTCGACGGCAACGCGATCGGCGAGATTCGCAAGGCTCTTGAAGAGTCCGATCTCGGCCTCAACCCGCAGGTGGACGGCAAGCAGATCAGGCTCAACATCCCGCCGCTCTCGACCGATCGACGCAAGCAGCTCGTCGCCAAGGCGAAGAAGATGACCGAGGACGCCAAGGTCGTGATCCGAAACGCTCGCCGTGACGGCAACAAGCAAGCCGACGCACTTGGCAAGGGCGATGGCCACATCTCAGAAGACGAGGTTTCGACCCTCAAGGACGAGATCCAGGACCTGCTGAAGAAGTACGAGTCCATGGTCGAGAAGAAGGTTGACGAGAAGTCCAAAGAGATCATGTCCGTCAACTAAGATCCGATTCTCAGTCAAAAACAACAGCGGCCGTCCCGATGAAGGACGGCCGCTTTCTTTTGTACTCGTTGTGAGAACTACGGTCTTACTTGATGACAAGTACCGCCGGGTCAAGCAGCATGACCGGTTGGTTCTGCAGCATGACCGTGGCATCGATGCGTTGCTTCACAACGGGCCATGCCTGCGGGCCGACGATCTTCTGCACGACCTGGGCAACTCCGTCGATCGGCGAGGCGACCATGCCGCCGCTGAACTGCTCAAGAAGCTGGTCGAGACTCATGGGTCCGGGGTAGTCGAGCACGTCGTATTTAGCGAGGTCGAGTTCCTCAGCCATGTCCTCGATGGTGTCGGTGAGCGAGCCGATCTCGTCGGCCATGTTTAGGTCGAGCGCCTTGTCACCGGTAAAGAGCCGGCCCTCGGCGGTCTTGCCGAGTTCGATCCCGTCCCGGCCATCGGTGACGCGGCTGGTAAACAGGTTGTAGGTCTCGGTCATCATGTCGCGGACGACAGTGCGCTGGGCTTCATCCCATGGCTTGCTACTGCCAAAGAGAGCCGCGTGCGGGCCTCGTCCCCGGCCGACGACGTTGATGTGAACTTTGTCGTAGACCCCGGCCGTTGCGACTTTACCGCCGACGACACCGATCGAACCAACTACCGAAGACGGGTTGACGTAGATCTTGTCTCCCGCGACCGCGATGTAGTAGCCGCCCGAGGCTGCCATCGAGCCGACGCTGACATAGACGGGCTTGTCTTCCGCAACGTCCCGCGCGGCGCGCCAGATGACCTCACTCGCTGTGGCAGATCCGCCGGGAGAGTTGATGCGGATGACCACGCCCTTGACGTCGTCATCGTCTTCGAGTTCCTTGAGGATGCCCCTGATGGTTCGGCTGCCGACCGCGGATGAGCCGAACAGACCGCCCTCGGTCGAGTCGCCGTCCATGATGACGCCGTCGATGTGGACGACCGCGATGGTCGGCCTGGTCGGGTTGTTCGACGGGTCCTTCGAGAGCATCGAGAACATGGCAAACGGGTTTGACGGGTCGATGGTCATGCCTGCGTTTGATTCGATGAGGCTTGTGTTCCAGCGGATCGGATCGCCGAGGTCATCCTCGAGCATGTCCTCGAGTCTGCCGAGGTTGGCTGTGCGATCGAGAAGACCGAGTTCAACACTGGTTTCTGCTGAGGTGTAGAAGGCTTTCTCCATGGCCTTGTCGAGTTCTTCCGAGGAGAGCCCGTTGCCGTCCATGAGCGAGCCGCGGATGTTGCTGTACATGCTGTCGAGGAGCTGGGAGATGTTCTCTTCCCACGGCGCGCTCGGTTCTGTGCGGGTGTAGGTCTCGTCGGCGCCCTTGTACTGGCCGACCTGCTCGAAACTCGCCTCGGCACCGATCCATTTGAACATGTCGTTCAGGTAGTACTGCTCCATGTAGAGACCGGGCAGAGAAACGGGGCTGCCGTGGTGGACGATTGACTCGTCAGCAGCGGCGGCGAGCATGAGACCAGTCGTCGAGTACGAATCAGCGACAACATAGATCTTCTTGCCTGCGTCTTGAGCGATCTGGAACGCGCTGCGGAGTTCTTCGACATGCGACGCACCGATCGCGGCATCATCAAGCTTCACCACGAGCGCCCGAAGATCGTCATCCTCGGCCGCGGCCTTGATCCCAAGAACCAGAGAACGGAGCGTCGGGGTAGCTTCACCCGAGAGCCAGTCGAAGGGGCCGGGACGTTCGCTGGGGGTGCCTGCGATCGTGATCACGCCGACCTCGGCGCGGTTGGATCTATTGGAGCTCGATTTCTTTGCCGACTGAGAAACCGCCGGCAGTGCGATCGCCGCCGCACCAGCCAGGGCAATAAGACTCGAGATTGAACGCTTCATGGTGGCCTCCTGCTGCCTGTGTTGTTGAGAGTCTACCGGGTCATCGGCTAGCCGCCGCACCCTGCGGTAGCTATCCGGTCTAGATCGCCGTGATGGATTGGATAACTACCCCGCATATCAGATTGTTCGTATTCACTGCGACTGAGTTTCAGGTGATCCAGAGATCGATTCCTTGCGGATTACTTCGCCTAGCGACCTTGGTTTCCGCCGTATCACGGGGTAGAGGCGGATCGAATCCCAGAACATGCCACCAAACCCCACCGCGATCATCGCCGAGCCGATGACGACGAAGGCCATCCAGATGGTCGTCAAAGCGACACTTTCGAGTGCTGGCCATTGGAGTGAGAGATAGTGCAATATGTCACCAAGCAGTGAAATGACGACCGCCGCGGCAAACGCCAGCAGAGTCTGTCGAGTCAGCTGGCCGGTTCGCATCAGCACGGAGCGAGCAGCGAATCCTCGGACCGCGGGGCGAAGCAGCAGCGCGATACAAAGGATGAGCAAGCCGATGAGGATCCGTTTCTCTACTCTCTCGCGGACCGCGAGCAAATCACCGAAGTATGGTGAACCGTGCACGACATCGAAACGGGCGTGCAGATTCCACAGCAGGTATACAAGCGGCGCATACAGCAATGCTGCAACTGTGGAACAGATCGTGGTCGAGGTGCGGATTGCTTTGTGGGGTCGGATAAAGGCAATCGTGCCGAGCCCGCTGAGTCCGGCGAATATCGGAATGAGCACGCCGAATTGCAGGAAGTTTGTGTTGACACCCAGAAGCGAGACAACGGCATCACCGGCACGCAGCGCCGCGACAACAAGGATGGCGATGAACGCGGCTCCGCTCCACATCAACAAACCCAACGCTGAGAGCACCGGCCACTTGAGCGGCTCGAATGATGACGCGTTCGGATCGACGATGGCAAGGAGCGTGGCACGGACGGGGACGCCGCACTCGGGGCACGCGCCAGTCACCGAGAGGCCGGTCAGGTCGTACTTGCACGACCAGCACAGGAGATCCCCGGAGAGCACCGCGGCGAGATCGGCGGACGGGATATTCTCAGCGGATAAGTTGTTGTCCGCCGACGGGTTGTCGTGTTGGGGGTCATCCATAAGAGAACAGGCGGGATCATAGACTCCAGAGCCGATACCATGATTCGCAAGAACCACGAGTGAGACCTGTCCCGATGCAAGAATCGATCATCAAGCTACAAGACAACATCCGCAAAGTGTACTTCGGCGACTCACGCGCGGTGGACCGCGTGCTCTGCTGCTTGCTCGCCCGGGGCCACCTGCTGCTGGAAGACGTGCCCGGCGTGGGCAAGACCGTGCTTGCGTCGGCGATCGCACGATCCGTCGGCGGTGAATTCAGACGGATCCAGATGACCCCTGACATGCTGCCGGCAGACGTGATAGGCGTCAGCATCTACGAAGAGAACACCCGCGAATTCCGGTTCCGTCCGGGGCCCGTGTTTGCCAACGTGCTGCTCGCAGACGAGGTCAACCGAACGCCTCCTAGAACGCAGAGCGCGCTGCTCGAATGCATGAACGAGGGCTCGGTTACCATCGACGGTCACACCCACCGCATCCCAGAACCATTTATCGTCGTCGCGACACAAAACCCGTCATCGTTCCACGGTACATACCCACTTCCAGAGAGCCAGCTCGACCGGTTCCTCCTGCGTACTAGTCTCGGCTACCCGGAAGCCGAAAGCGAGATGCGTGTCATCCAAGAACGGCCCTCCATGAACGCTCTATCTGATCTTCAGCCCGCGGTGACTCTTGAGCAGATCAAGTCGATGCAGAAGACCACCGACGAAACCGATCTGAAGACCTCGGTCGCTTCGTATATCCAGCAACTTGCCCAGCGTAGCCGAAGCGTCCCTGAGCTTTCACTAGGCCTGTCAACGCGAGGTGCTTTGGCGATCGCGCAGACCGCACGTGCCACGGCTCGTCTCAACGACCGGGACTATGTGATCCCAGAAGACGTTGCCGAGCACTTTGTCGCGGCTGCTTCTCACCGTTTGGCGCCGAGTGATCCTTCGCTGATTGATGATGCCAGGGCACTCGAGCAGATCGCAGAAGACATCCTGCGTTCGGTCGATGCCCCGCTCTGAATCAGCCCCGAGGAAACAGCGGCGCAATCCCGGTGTGGTCGCTCTCTTGTCTCCAGATGAGCTGGTTTCGCAGGAAAGTGACCGGGTGAACCGAGTCGTACTGGACGCCGTCACGTAGTTGGTGTCTGCACGATGTTCCTGTCGCGAGCAAGACGTCTCCCTCATCCATCGAGCGGACTGCAGGGAACAGCGTAAGCTCGCCGATCTTCATTGAAAGATCGAACCGCTTCTTGTGCATCCCAAAGCTGCCAGCCATACCGCAGCAGCCCGTGTCGAGCTCTCGGTAACTCTCGCCGAATACTCGCCGGAGCAAGCTCCCCGAAGAATCTCCGCCGAGCAACGCCTTCTGGTGACAGTGCGCGTGGAGTAGGACTTTCCCCGAGGGCTGAGTGAATTCGGGCCTGCGTGCGTGGTTTTCCCAGTGATCTTCGAGAAACTGCTCGACGAGCATGGTGCGCTCGGCGAGTCGTTGGCGTTCAGAACGGGGAGTCTCGCAGTTGAGATCGATCCAGTCGTCTTGAATCGCAGAAAGGCATGAAGGCTCAAGAACCAGCATGGCCTTGGCGTTGTGTTCTGAGAGAAGTGAGTTCAGGGATTCGACCTGTTTGTCGATCTCGCCGATCGCTTGTGGCAAGAACCCGCTTGAGATCGCCGGTCTCTGGCAACAGGCCTTCGTAGCAAGGACCACTCGATACCCGAACGCTTCGAGGAGCACTTTCGCGTCGAGTCCAAGGCTGGTTTCGTTGTACATGCTTGTGCAGTCGCCAAACAGCACAACGGTATCGAGCTTGGTGTCATGAGTTTCACTCCATGCGGGGTCAGCATCGAGCGCCGGATCAAAGCTCGGCAGCGAACGCTGCACGGGCAGGGGGCCGAGCTTTGACGCAAGCGACCGCAGAAGCCCGGGCGAGGCGTGTCTGTTTGCAAGTTTGTGATGCCGTGAACCCATGCGTGAGATCGATCTGAACTTGGTCATGAACACCCGCGATAGAAATGGGCTGCGTGAGTTGTACCTCTGCGCGTAGTACTCCGACTTAAGTTTGGATAGATCAACATTGCTCGGGCACTCTCGCTTGCAGCCTTTGCAACTCAGACACAGATCGAGCGTTTCAATCGTTTCCAGGTCATCCCACTCGAGCGGGGATCCGGTTGTCTGGCCCGAGAGCGCGTGCCGTAGCGCGTTGACCCGCCCTCGGGTTGAGTGTCTTTCGTCCTTGAGGGCCATGTACGAGGGACACATGGTGCCGCTGTCGTTCTTTCGGCACACACCCGCGCCGTTGCACCGCTCGACAGCGTGACCGAAACCGTCTTGGTCGTCGTACGAGTAGTAGGTTCTCGTCTCCGGGATTGACGCATCGCGTTCCCTCGGCATGATGCGCGTCGATTCCGCGATCGACGGAATCTCTGCAGGGAAGACGATATTGCCCGGATTCAGCAGGTTGTCCGGGTCGAACAACGCTTTGATTTCGCGGAACGCGTCCATGAGCTCCAGTCCGAAATGTCTCTCGAGCAATGGGCCGCGAGCCCTGCCGTCGCCGTGTTCACCAGACATGACGCCGCCAAGATTGCCAACAAGTTCCGCTGCATTCACAGCTATATCGAGCATCGCCTCGCGGTCGTTCGGGTCCCTGAGATTCAGCAGCGGCCGAACGTGCAGCACCCCCACCGATGCGTGCGCATAGAACGCAGCTCTTGTGTTGTGCTTTCCTACGATTGCTTTGAACTCGCGAACGAATTCCGCGAGCCTTTCGACAGGGACGACGTTGTCCTCAACAAATCCAAGCGGTTTCCGATCGCCCGGAATCGCGTGAAGCAGCGGCTCGCCGGCCTGACGCAATCGCAGAGCGCGCTGAACAGAATCCGGTGTTGTATAAAGCCGACTCACGGCCTCGGGTACGACCCTGCGTACTTCAGCGTGCTTGCTCTCGAACTCCTCCTCGCTCTCACCTTGAAACTCGACGTAGAGAATCGCTTTCAGCTCACCCGAGTTCGGCTGCGGCAAGAGCGTGACCGACCCTCGGTGCTCGATGTTCTCAAGTGCGGTCTCGATGATCATGTCATCGAGCAGTTCAACCGCCGACGGCTTGAGTTCAAGCAGCCCGGGGACCGCATCCATCGCGGCATCGAGCGAACTGAAAGCCAGCACTACCAGCGCTCGCTTGGCCGGGATCGGGTGGAGTTTCAGCTTGGCACCGAGTGTGACCGCAAGCGTGCCCTCAGATCCGCAGAGAAGCGGTGCGAGATTGAGTTCCTTTACTGACTTGCCGTTACGAAGCTGCGCGAGGATCATGTCCAGCCCGTAGCCCGCGTTTCGGCGGAGTGTCTTTGGGAACCGCTCATCGATCAGTTGCTCGTGTCGCTTGACGATGTCGATCACGCCCTCGGTGAGTCGGCGGACGACCGGATCCTTCGTCGCAGCTCCGGGTTCAAGCATCACGCGGGTGCCAGCGCCGAGGATCGCGTCGATGCCCGTGATGTTCTCAGAGGTCCTGCCGTAACAGATCGATCGGGTGCCCGCGGCGTTGTTGCCTATGCAGCCGCCCACCGTGGCTTGGCGAATCGTCGCCGGGTCGGGTGCGAAGAACAGGCCCGTCGGAGCAAGTGACCGATTGAGGCGGTCCAGTGTGATGCCCGCGTCTGTGGTGCACGACTTTGATGCGACATCGATGGATCGGACCTGATCACAATGAGATGAGAGGTCCATCACCACGGCTTCACTGGTGCACTGGCCCGCAAGACTCGTGCCGCCCCCGCGGGGGAGGATCGGGATGCCCTGTCTGAGGCAGTACTCCGCAGCGACCGCCGCGTCATCGACAGAGTCAGGAATCACCACCCCGAGCGGCTCAACCTGATAGATCGAGGCATCGGTCGAATACAGCTGGCGGTTGTGACGATCGAATCGGACCTCGCCCGACATCACGCCTGAAAGACCGGCCGAGAGCTCCCGCCTTCGACTACGCAGGACGTCGAATTGCTCGGTTGTCATCGCCTGAAGCTGTGCCATGGTTCTTACGCATGGTATCGGCCCCTCGAATGTGACAGCATGCGAACCGATCGTGCCGATGTGTGGTCCAATGGGTGACCCGCCCATTCACCCACCAGGAGCCTCCCCATGCACGCACGCATCGCGACCCTCGTCCTTGTCAGCGGCCTTGCGGCCCCCCTCTCGGCGTACGCCCAGCAAGACGACGCCATGCCTGTCACAGACGTCACGCTTTACAGATCGGGCGTGGGCTCGTTTCAGAGGCAAGGGACCGTCAGCGGAAACGAATCTGTCGGGCTCTCGTTCAAGGCCGATCAGATCAACGACATCCTCAAATCGCTCGTCGTCCTTGATTTCGACGGCGGCCGGGTTGGGGCCGTCAGCTACTCATCTGACGAACCGATTGGACGCCGACTCGAGGCCCTTGGTCTCAGCGACCCTACCGATCTCTCGTTGGGTGTCCTGCTGGGCCAGTTCCTCGGCTCCAGCGTCACGATGACCACTACCAACGGCGACCTGACTGGCCGGATCCTCGGCGTTGAGACGCACGCGGTGACGGACGATGACGGGAACCACCGAAACATACGCCGATTCAGTCTCGCGACCGACGACGGCCTGACCACCGTGGACGAATCCGATGTCCGCAACGTTCGACTACTCGACGAGACTCTGCAGGCCGACCTGACGGAGCTGCTGGTCGCGCTCGGCTCGCAGAGGACCGAGCAGACCCGGACCATCGAGATCGATCTCAAGGGCCAAGGCGACCGCCGGGTCATGGCGGCGTATGTCCAGGAAACCCCGATCTGGAAGACGAGCTACAGGCTCGTGCTACCAGAAGCCGAGGGCGACGACCTGCACATCGAGGGCTGGGCGATTGTCGAAAACACAACCGACCAAGACTGGGACGATATCTCTCTGACTCTTGTCGCCGGCCAACCGGTCGGGTTCCAGATGGACCTCGCCACGCCGCTGTATCTTGAACGGCCTGTATTGGATGTCCCGGTCGAACTCGCGGCGGCGCCGAAGATGTACGAGCGTGGCACTGAATTCTTCGAATTTGGCAGGGCTCAGAACTCACTCGGTTTATCGCCCGGTGTTCAAAGATCTGTGACCAGTTCACAAGATCGCATGGAGGAGCTTGAAAGCGTTCCGGCAACCAGAAGTAGGACGGCACTTGGCTCTGCAATGAGTAAAAGCACACTTTCAATGGCTTCTGGCGGCGACGAAGGCGAAGTCTTCTTCTTCCGGCTTAACAACCCTGTTACAGTCGAAAAACGCCAGTCCGCGATGTTGCCCATCATCACAGGCGCGATCGAGGGTCGGCGCGTAAGTGTCATTTCCCCCAGCACGCAGGGCAAACACCCCTACCGCGGCGTGGAGCTGACCAACTCGACCAACCTCAAGCTCATGCCCGGCCCTCTGAGTGTCTACGACGGCTCTGTCTTCGCGGGCGATGCTCAGATCGGTTACATCGGGGCCGGTGAACAGCGGATGCTGTCCTACGCGGTCGATCTCGATGTGGATGCGGAGCAGAATCAGAAACAGGACATGACCGTCCAGCGCGTCCGCATCATCGACGGCGTGATCCACCGCACCGAGGCAGTCGAGAGCGTCCATACCGTGGACCTGACCAATCACGACTCGTCCGCAGGAAGGACCGTCGTCGTGGAGATCCAGCGGAACCGCGAATGGACACTCAGCTCCGAGATCAAGCCCTTCGAAACAACCGATTCACTCTACCGTTTCGAGGTTGAGCTCGACCCGAACGGCAAAGGCAGTGTCGAGACCACGCAGACCCGCGTGTACGGCACTACGCTTGCGCTCACTTCATCGAATCTCGAAACTCTGCTTTCATACCAGCGACAAGGGGCTGCATCGCAGGCGGTGGTCGACGCTTTCAAGGGCTACGCATCTAGACGAGCCGAGGTTGATCAGGTCCGAAGCCAGATCGGAAACAATGACAGCGAAACCAAGCGGATCACGGCTGACCAGCTTCGGATACGAGAGCTCATGCAAGCGGTCACCAGGCAGGATGCGCTCTATGCAAGGTACATGGCGCAGCTTGAATCGCACGAGGACGCATTGGATGAGCTGCGCGTGCAACGCTCTGAGCTAGCCAAAGAGCTTCAGATGAAGGAGCAATCGCTTGATCTGTATCTGAGGACGCTCAGAGTCGAGTAGCAGATTGAGTCAGTCGCCGCCACCATTGCCTTGGGATCGGTTGTTGTCGCTGATGTCCATCGGGGTCGCGGTCACCTCGTCATTGGTGACCGTGATGTTGTACCAAGGCCGGAGATAGCTGTTGGCGCCGTAGTCAACCTTGGTGCGGTTAGCTGGGCTGCCTGTCGTGCCCTCGTTGACAAACACGTTGTCGTTTACCACTCTGTCATTTGACGTTTCGACTGTGCCCGCTTTAGAAGGATCAGGGTCATTCGAGAAATCAACGGACTGGTCCGCGAAACCGATGTTCCCGCTCCATGATTTACTTTGGCCGTAGAAATTGAGCGTGTTTGATTTCAGACCCAACCCGAACGCCCCGGTCGCATCGATCTGCCAGTTGTCGTCAGAGGTAAGACTGTAAATCGTCCCTCGGTTGCTCATAAGCGCAACGCTCGAGTCTGAATCGCTTCTCCAGAAGAGCTTGCGAGCACCAAACGGCGGCAAGAGTGCATACGAGTTGTTCCCCTTGCTCGACGCGCGGCGGTTACCACCGCCCGTGCCCTGCTCAGCTGTCACCCCAGCAAAGCCCGGATCCCATGATGCGAACTCAGGCGAGACCGCCTGAGTTGGGTTGAGATTGGTGTAGTCGGCGTACTCCTCAATCTCTTCGTTAGTTTCGACAGGGCTGATCAGGTTCTTGGCTTGGATGTGGTCGTTGGCGATAAGCAAGCTGAGGATGTTGCCGGTGTTGTCTTTTTCTAGCGGGCTGGCCGATACCGAAACAGTTGAATTCGAGAGATCGACCTTGCTCGGGAGCGGAAACTGGCCGTCGGTGTCGCCGGCAAAGACAGCCATGGCCTGCAATGTGGTTCTGATGTTCGTCGCGTCCTGAGAACGCTTGGCGGTCTGCTTCGCCTTACTCAGCGACGGCACGAGAATGCCGATCAGCAGAGCGATAATGGCGATCACCACCAAGAGCTCGACAAGAGAAAATGCGCGGCGGGTTCTGCTGGTCATGGCTGGCTCCCGAGTCACGGTAAATCCGTTCTCTGCTTAATCATACGCCGAAAGTGGTTCTCTTGTTTCAGCGCAAAAGCAGGGCCCCGAGCTTTCACCCGAGGCCCTGTGCAAATCTCTAGATCAATACCAGATTGGTATTAGTCCTGCCAAGCGGTTGCCTCTTCAACAGTGCTGCCGTCGGCAGTCACCGATGCGATCATCTTGAGGAACGCGTTGCGCTGGTCAAGCGGGCCATCGAAGCTGTCGTTGGAATCGAGTGACATTACACCTGAAGACACGTTCGTCTCGGTCTGATCACCGTCGGCGTCATCCTCGGAGACAAAGAGGTTGTCGCTGCGGCTGAACACGGTGCCGCTCGAGCCTGTACCGGTGAAGGTCAGCTGAAGATTGTCAGGAGCGGCGTTGTTCTCGAAGGTGACGTGGTTGTCGTTGTAGCAGATGTTGCCTTCCCAGGTCTTCTTGCCGCCGTGGATGAGCAGCGTGTTGGAGCCGAGGCCGAGGAAGTCGTCGGTGTCGGTGCCATCGATTTCCCAGATGAGGTCTTCACCGGTGCTGCCATCAGCAGCGGTCCAGAGCGGACCACGGTTGCCGAGCAGCGCTTCGGAAGCCTTCGAGGTGCTTCTCCACTGGCCGAGACGACGGCTGTACGGGGGAATGTGAGCGTACGACATGTTGCCGATGCCTTGATCAGCACCCGTAACAGCGTTTGTTTGCTCATCAACGTCGGCAGGGGTGCCGTTGAACTTCGGGTCCCAGAGGGCACGCTGGAGGTCCTGAGCGCCTTCTGGTTCCTCGGTTTCGTAGTCTTCGTACTCGACGATCTGCGAGTTGTTTGCCTCTGCTGGGCTAATCATCAGCTCGGCGGTGACCGAACCGTCCTGGATCAACGGTGAGAAGAGATGACCGGTGGTGTCCTTTTCGCGACCCGGAGCGAGGATTGTCGCGTCAGCCTTATCGAGGCGGCTCGGGAGCACGTAGTACTCCTGGTTGTTGCCGGCCCAGATGAACATGGCCTGGCCGATGCCGCGAGTCTGGGTCGCGTCCTTGAGCTGACGTGCCGAGGCGCGGGCCTTGCCGAGCGCCGGCAGCAGGATGCCGATCAGAAGCGCGATGATGGCGATAACCACCAAGAGCTCGATCAGCGTGAATGCACGATTCTTGCGAGTTTCCATTTCCAAATACTCCAAACATGACCCCCAAACCGATGGGGGCCGACAATCTTTGCTTCATGTCGTAGGCCTATTGGCTACACATGAAGCTTCTCGAACCGCACCTGTGGCGTACACCAAGATGCACCCGCGTCAGTGGAACCCGCTCACACAGCAAAGCACCACACGGGATTTTCGAGTTGTCGGTGGAGAACTGGGACCAACAGGTTGGTCAACATCGGCTAATCGCCAATATTAGGGCATTGGAAATATCGCTCCCATCAAGCCCCAATCCTTCACCCGCTCTTGAACGTTCAGCGAGCAGCTTTCTATCCGTGCTACGTTCTGGGACGGTTGCACGTTCATGGTAGTTTAGGGTAACACTGACACACCCGCAACTGGGATTGCTGCCCAGACAAGCGAATTAGGGGGAACCATGAGTCTACGACCGGCCATAACCCAAACGATTGCAGCCCGCAGAGCCAATGACCTTGAGTACAATTTCCCAGAGCCAGCCTCCCCCATCGCTGCCTATGTCCCGACGAAGCGGATAGGCGACCAGATCATCGTGTCAGGCCAGATCCCGGTCCGTGATGGCAAACTCATCGTCGAGGGCATCGTTCCGACACAGGTCTCACTCGAAGAGGCCACCGAGTGCGCCCGGGTGTGCATTCTCAATGCGCTCGCTGCCGTGTTTGCAACTCTCGAAGAAGGCGAGGGGATCGCAGAGATCGTCCGCATCGGGTGCTTTGTCGCCAGCACACCCGAGTTCGGCGACCACCCGAAGGTGGCCAACGGTGCGAGTGAACTGCTGGTGGCCATCCTCGGCGAACAGGGCCGACACGCGCGTGCTGCGGTCGGCTGTTCGAGCCTGCCGATCAACGCGCCGGTAGAGATCGAGATGCTGGCGATCGCTGGCCGGGTTAGCTGAACGCCTTGTTGTAGTCGGCGAGGAACTTCTCGAGGCCGATGTCTGTCAGCGGGTGCTTCATAAGCTGGCGGATCACGCTCATCGGGAGTGTCGCAACGTCGGCGCCGGCGAGCGCACAATCGATCATGTGCTTCGGATGACGGACGGAAGCCGCGAGGACCTTCGTCGGGAAGCCGTAGTTGTCATAGATCGCGCGGATCTGTGCGATCAAGTCCATGCCGTCGTGGCTGATGTCATCGAGCCGACCGATGAAAGGGCTGATCAGGTACGCGCCTGCCTTGGCGACGAGCATGGCCTGCATCGGCTGGAAGCAGAGTGTCATGTTCGTGCGGATGCCCTCATCCGAGAACGCCTTACACGCCTTGAGTCCATCGATCGTGCAGGGCAGCTTGACGACGATGTTCTCTGCGATCTTGGCACGGTCTCTGCCCTCAGTGAGCATGGCTTCGAACTCGGTCGCGATTACCTCGGCAGAGACAGGTCCTGAGACTATGTTGCAGATTTCTTCGAGCCGCTTGCCGTAGTCGATGCCCTCTTTCGCGATGAGCGAGGGGTTGGTCGTCACGCCGTCGAGAACACCGAGGTCGTTGGCTTCGCGGATTTCGTCGATGTTTGCGGTGTCGATGTACAGTTCCAAGGCGTTGCTCCGGCAAGGTATGTGGGTGGGGTCGCGGACGTTGGCTGACTCTAGCCCTGAGCCTCGGCGGGCAAAAGATTCTTGAGCTCCTTTCGCATGATCTTGCCGACAGGGTTGCGGGGCAGAGCCTCGACGACGTGGATCTCACGCGGGCACTTATAGCCGGGCAGAAACTCTCGGCACCACACGCGGAGCTCGTTTGCGTCCACAGTTTCGCCCTCATTCGGCTCAACAAAGCCCACGATGACCTCGCCTCGAACGGGGTCCTGAACGCCGATGACACCCGAGCAGCAGACCCGTTCGTGATTGTTAAGAATTTCTTCCACCTCTCTCGGGAAGACGTTCTCGCCCCCCACGATGATCATTTCTTTGAGCCGACCGGTGATGTAGAGGTACCCGTCGTCGTCAATCTTGGCGATGTCTCCGGTTCGGAGGTAGCCCTGGCAGTCGATCGCGTTTTGCGTGTCGGTTTCGCGGCGGTAGTAGCCCGCCATCAGGTTCGGGCCTCGCAACCGAAGCTCGCCCTCGGTCCCGGTCGGGAGCTCGGCTTCAGTCGCGGGATCGACGATGCGTTGTTCCATCTCCGGCAGCGGCTTGCCGACCGAATGGCGTTTGTTGCACTGCGGAAGGCTGACATTCGTTGCGGGAGAAAGCTCGGTCATGCCGAAGCCTTCGCATATCTTGACGCCGAACTTCTCTTTGAAGCGTTCGAGTGTCGCGTCGGGCAAAGGCTCCGCTCCGGACACCATCAGCTTCATCGATGCGAAATCTTCGGGGGTGCCCGACTTGGCGTTGATGAGAGCGCCGTACATAGATGGGATACCGATGAATACTGTTGCTTTGTGTTTCCGTGCAAGCTCAAGAATCTTCGCAGGGACAAACTTGGCGGTGTAGACCACCTTCGCGCCGACCGACAGGGGCGTCAGTGTGAGCTGGGTCACGCCGAAACAGTGGAACTGCGGCAACACTCCAAGGAACACGTCCTTTGAGTTGGCGTTCATCCCACGCGCGCCCTGGGCGATGTTGGCCACGAGGTTGCCGTGGGTGAGCATGACGCCCTTGGGCCTGCCCGTTGTCCCGCTGGTGTAGATCAGGGTTGCAAGGTCTTCGTTGTCAGCTAGCCTCGGCCAGCGGAGTTCGGGGACCGATTTGAAATCGATCTGATCGAGCATGATCAGCGATTTCACGTCGGGTGTGTACCCGATCGCTTCGAGCATGGGCCCCACTGTGACGACGCAATCGACGCCTGAGTGCTTGACGACGTAGTCGAGTTCTTCGGGCTTGAGGAGGTAGTTGAGCGGGACAATGACCCGGCCCAGCATCCAGCTGGCCAGTGCCGCGATCGGGAACGCGGCGCTCGTGGGCAGCATCAGGCCCACGGTCTTGGTGCTTGATTTCTTCTCGATCTCGGCAGCTACATGGAACGCCGCGACGATCAGTTCGGCCCCGGTGTAGGAGCGGCGGTCATCAACCACGAGGGTGCGTTTGGCGTTACGGAGGAGCGATCGAAAGATCGGCCAATGGACACTCATCCAGTTCCCTTCAGAGTCGGCGGCTACGCCTGTGGGAAGACGATACACTCAAGATTATTGCCCTGCAGGGCAGCATTCCGATCTTGAGGGCATGAAACGAATGAGAACACACATCCACGCCGCCCCGCTGCTGGCTTGCATCGCACTTCTCACAATCCCGATGGTTGGCTGCCAAGGCCGCGGCGCCAGCCGGGGTGCTGTTACGCCTAGCTATATCTCGCTCTATAGAACAGGCGACTATGACGGCGCTTTGCGTGCCGCCAAGGCATTTCCGACCAGCCACCACGGCAGCGAACGCCTGATCGCGGGGATGTCGCTTGCCGCGCTAGACAAGCCCGAAGAAGCCAAGGTCTGGCTCCAGCCCCTGACCAACTCGTCGGATCGCCATGTTCGCGGCCGAGCCAAGGCCTCGATGGGCCTCATCCTTGCGAAAGAAGACGCTCACCGCGACGCTGCACGGTTGCTGGGCGAGGCCTCGAACGACCTTGCAGGCCCCCAGCGAGGCTGGGCGGCTCACTACGGAGCCGAGGAATTCTCGCTCGCAGGGGACAACATGCGCTCCGAACGTTTGCGGGCCATATCCACGCTCCGCGGGCCAGCAGAGGCAGGATCGGTCCTCACAGGCAACTTCACGGTCCAACTTGGCAGCTTCTCATCCCGAAGCCGGGCCCAGTCTCGCGTTCGTGATACCGCGAACGCGGCCTCTAGAGCTGGTCTGGACAGCCCTCGCGTCGAGATGACCATGTCGGGCAACAAGCCCTACTACGCGGTCCGGGTTGGCAGATTCGGGACTTCAGCCGCTGCACAGGCGGCTTCGACGCAGTTCCCGGGCGATACCGCCGTGATCAGGTTCAACTGAATCGCTCTCAGGAACCACAACACCCCTCGTGCGTCACATAAGGAGCGGGTATTCTCGCTCCGGAGGTCGTGCGCATGCGGATCATCACCACAATCGCTGCTTCGTTGGCTCTGACAGCACCGTTGGTTGCTGTTGCCCAAGACGAGCCAATCGATTCCGAGCCTCAGGAAATTCAGGCTGAACCCTCGGCTTTGGGTCCGTTGGTCGATGTCGAGAAGGACCTCCGTCGGGTCTACTACCGCTTCTTCAAGAGCACGCGTAACCCCGAAATGCACGCCCAGGGCTGGCGCGAGCTTGAGCGGTTCATGGATGACCCTCGCGTGTTCGACCTGATGATCGAGCTGTTCGAGGACAAGCCGACCGAGATGAAGCGCGAGTTGCTCGAACTCTTCGTCAGAACTGCGAGTGACGACGCGGACGTGGTTCTCGCATGGGTCGCGGTGTTCGACGAGGACGAGGAGATGCGTCAGTGGTCCGCGGGCAGGCTCGCCGAGCGTGTCGGGGAAAATGAACCGTCGAACCGGATCCAGCGTGTGCTCGAATCGGGACTGCTCAGCGGGAGCGATGATGCCGCGGCTTCATCGGCGAGTCTGGTCCGCCAGTTCAAGCTCCTCAACGCCATCCCCCACCTGATCCAGGCGCAGGCCCAGCCCCAACGCACCGAAGTGCGCCGGGGTGCGATCGCGCAGATTGTGGTCGGCACCCAGCAAGCATTCGTTGCCAACCTGACGCCGGTCGTCGCGAACAACGCGGTCGGGTACCAGCCGACCATCGGCGTGGTTACCGATGGTGTCGTGCTCCGTGTGATGGACGCGGTCGTCTGGTCGTACCGCACCGAGGTTCACCGTGACCTTGTTGGGATGACCAGCGATGCGTGGGGCCGGTCAACAGCTTCACTCGGTTACGACCACGGCAAATGGTTCGACTGGTACGAGAACGAGTTCAAACCATCGCTCGCCGCTCGAACCGACCCTTAGTCAGACCCACAAGCGATCACCGAAGCCATCGCCTGTGTTGACGTGTGTGTCATCGAGAGATGAAGCTGGGTAATACCTAGCTCCTCAGCGAACTCGGCTGCTTTGCCAGATAGGTACACCGTTGGGGCGCCGCTAGGCTGGCGCCGGATTTCGACATCGGTCCACGCGATGCCGTTGGCCCAGCCTGTGCCGAGCGTTTTGAGGACGGCTTCTTTGGCTGCAAACCTTGCCGCGAACCGTTCGTAGTTTCGTGGTTCTTTCGCGGACTGCGCGTAGTCGGCTTCTAGTTGAGTGAAGCAGCGGTCGATGAATCGCTGGCCGTGCTCGGTGATCGACTGTTTGATTCTCGCAACATCGACAAGATCAATGCCGTGAGCGATGACGCGGCTCACCCGTCGTCCTGCCCTGAGTCCTCAGGCTGCACCTTCGCCTCGATCGAAATCACAACCTTGGCGGGACGGAGCACGCGGTCGCCGAGCTTGTAGCCAGTCTGGAACGCGTCAACGATCCGACCCGGTTCAATCTCGGGATCTGGGTGCTGGGACACGGCTTCGTGCAGATCAGGATTGAATTCGTCACCCCGGCTCGGCTTGATCGAGCTGACGCCCTGATTCCCGAGCGCACGCTCGAATTCGGCGCGGACCATCTCGACGCCGCCGAGCAGCTGCTCCGCCGACATCTTCGAGACGTCCTGTCCCAGCGCGAGATCGAAGTTGTCCATTACGGGCAGCAGCGAGTTGATCGTGCCCGCGATGCCCTGCCTGCGGGCCTCGATCTCGTTGTTGGCGGCTCGCTTCTGGAAGTTCTGGAAGTCAGCCAGCGAGCGCAGCGCCCGCGCCTCGGCGTCGGCGAGCTTGGCTTCGAGTTCCGCGATCGGGTCCTCGACGGTTACCTCGTGCATCTCGCTCTCGCTGCAGCCGCAGGACTGCTCGGCCTTAGCGCCGCCGCAGCATCCGGTTTGCTCTTGGCTTTCGTCGTGTTGTTTCTTGTCTTTGCTCATCTTGATTTTCCTCAGTTTTACCCGCCGAGCATGTCGCGGATTTTGTCGAGAAAGCCGTGGGATTCTGGGAGCACACTCTTATCTTCGGTTGCCGCGTACTCGCGTAGCAGTTTTTGCTGCTGTTTCGAGAGCTTCTTGGGGATCTCGATCTTGGTGACGACGATCAGATCGCCCCGCTTGCCCGACCGCAGGTTCGGCGTGCCCTCGTCACGGATACGGAAGATCGCACCGTGCTGCGTGCCCGCGGGGATCTTGAGGGTGTGCTTGCCCTCGAGAGTCGGGACTTCGATCTCTGCGCCGAGTGTGGCCTGGCTGAAACCGATCGGGATCTCGAACAACAGGTGGTCGCCCTCGCGTTCGTAGAGATCGTGCTGCTCGATGCGGACGACGACGTGGAGGTCACCACGCAGCCCTTGTCCGGCCGGCGAAACGTCTTCCGAGGGCGGCTCGCCCTCGCCCTGCACTCGCACAACCTGACCATCCTGGATACCCGCGGGGATCTGCACCGAGAGCGAACGGTCCTTGGAGACTCGCCCCTTTCCTCGGCAGGTCTCGCATTTGTCTTTGACAATCTTGCCCCGGCCTCGGCAGTTCGGGCAGGCCGTTACCATGCGGAACATGCCGCCGAGCCCAGCCTGCTGAACCTTGCCCTGCCCGCCGCAGGTGGCGCAGGTTTCAGGATTCGAGCCCGGTTTGGCGCCCGAGCCTGTGCACGTGCCGCAGACGTCGAGCCGCGTGAACTCGACGTCCTTGGTCGTACCCTTGAGGACGTCCATCATGCTGATGGTGACTTCGGTCTCGAGGTCGTAGCCCCGCGCCTGTCGCCGACCGCCTCGGCTTCTGCCGCCGCCACCGAAGATGTCGTTGAACATCGAGAAGATGTCCTCGGTGTTCATCCTCGTAAAGTCGTGAGCTGCGGCTCCGCGACCGCGCAAGCCCTCGTGGCCGTATTGGTCGTAGATCTGGCGCTTCTGATCGTCGGAGAGCACCTCGTACGCTTCGGCCGCTTCTTTGAACGCAGCCTCTGCCTCGGCGTCGCCCGGGTTGCGGTCCGGGTGGTACTTCATCGCAAGCCGACGGTACGCCCGCTTGATCTCATCACCATCGGCGGTGCGCTCGACGGAGAGAACTTCGTAGTAGTCGCGGGTGGTGGGCATGCGTTCTCCTGAATCGATCACGAAAGCACGCCGAAGGGGTTTCCCTCTCCGGCGTGGGATACTGCGAGTTGTAGCGGTTAGCTGGTCGCCCCCACCGTCACCTCTTCATCGTCCTTGAGATCAGTGATCAGCACATCGGTCGTCAGCATCAGGCCCGAAACAGACGCGGCGTTGATGAGCGACTGCTTGGCAACGAGCGCAGGGTCAATGATGCCGGCCTTGACGAGATCGACGTAGTCGCCGGTCGAGGCGTTGAGGCCCACATTGCCCGACTCCTCCTTAACGGTCTCGACCGCGAGATCGCCATCGAAACCTGCGTTCTCTGCGATCTGGCGGAGCGGTGCCTCGACGGCCTTGCGGACGATCTCGAAGCCGAACTTCTCGTCGCCCTTGGCCTTCTTGGCTGCTTTGTCGATCGCGGCCTGGGCACGCAGAATCGCGACGCCGCCGCCGGGCACGTAGCCCTCCTTGGCGGCTGCGCGGGTCGCGTGCAGGGCATCGTCGACCATGTCCTTGCGCTCTTTCATTTCGATCTCGGTCGCGCCGCCGACGTTGATGATCGCAACGCCGCCGGTCAGCTTGGCCAGTCGCTCGGCGAGCTTCTCCTTGTCGTAGTCGCTCGTCGACTTCTCACGCTGGGCCTCGATCTGTGCGACGCGTGCCTGGACGTCGGACTTTTTGCCGGCGCCCTGGATGATTGTGGTGTCGTCCTTGGTGATGACGACTTTCTTGGCCTTGCCGAGTTCGTCGATCTCGATGGACTCGATCGATCGGCCGAGGTCCTCTGCGAAGAACGTGCCGCCGGTGAGGGCCGCGATGTCGCCCATCATCTGCTTGCGGCGGTCGCCGAAGCCCGGGGCCTTGACGGCGCAGATCTTCAACGTGCCACGCAGGCGGTTGATGACGAGCGTCGCGAGCGCCTCGGCTTCGACGTCTTCAGCGATGATGAGCAGGGGCTTGGAGCCGCCGACCACCTTGTTCAGAAGCGGCAGGAGATCCGCCATGTTCGCGATCTTCTTCTCGAACAGGAGAATCAGGCAGTCTTCAAGAACCGCCTCCGACGATTTCGGGTCGGTCATGAAGTACGGCGACAGGTAGCCCTTGTCGAATTGCATGCCCTCGACGAAATCGAGCGTGGTCTCGGCGGACTTGCCGTCCTCGACCTCGACAACGCCCTCGGCACCGACCTTGGTGATGGCCTCGGCAATCAGCTCGCCGATCGACTCGTCGTGGTTGGCGCTGACGGTTGCGATCTTCTTGTAGTCGGCCTTGCCCTTGCAGGGGATGGCGATCGAATCGATCTCATCGGCGACAGCATGCGCCGCCGCGTTGATGCCGCGCTGCAGGTCAACCGGGTTCGCGCCCGCCGTGACGTGGCGGAGGCCTTGCGTGAAGATAGCCTGCGCGAGGACGGTCGCTGCGGTCGTGCCGTCGCCGGCCTTGTCGGCGGTCTTCTTGGCGACCTGGTGGACCATCTTGGCGCCCATGTTCTGGAACGCCTCGGGAAGCTCGATTTCTTTGGCGACGCTGACGCCGTCCTTGGTGACAGAGGGCCCGCCGAAGGACTTGTCGATCACGACGTGCCGGCCGCTGGGGCCCATGGTGACCTTGACGGTGTTAGCGAGGCGGTCCACGCCCTTCTTGAGCTCGGCCATCGCCGAGTCGTCGAACATCAGTTGCTTGTTGCCCATCGGGACTTCTCCAATTCATTGCCCGGCACTCGGCATCCGGCATCCGTGCGTGGATGCGAACGCTTTTCGGCTTGTGACCCGGGCCGAGTGCCGGATGCCGGGTCACGGATGCCGATGGGTTTGGTTAGCCGCCGATGACGCCGAGCAGCTCGGTCTCGCGGAGGATCAGGTGCGATGTGCCCTTGATCTCGACTTCGTTTCCGGCGTACTGGCTGTAGACGACGAGGTCGCCTTTCTTGACGGTCATCTTTGCGCGCTGGCCGTTGTCGAGCAGCTTGCCCGGGCCGGTCGAAACGACGACGCCCTGGATCGGCTTCTCTTTGCTCGACTCGGGCAGGTACAGCCCGCTTGCGGTCATGGTCTCGGCTTCGTCAGGCTTGACGAGGACGCGGTCTTCGAGTGGTTTGACTGCCATTGTTATTGTCTCCGTGAGCACTGGGTTAGTGTTCCGCCCAGTATTTCATTACTCGTTTAAGTTCTTCGATCCAGTACTTCTCAACGTCACTGACTCGGTATCCCAAGCTAGATGCAAGCTCAAAGAAACCAGGTCCTGGCTGGTAGTCTCCAGACTTATGAACAACTAGGACACTAAGAAGTGGGCGACCACTTTCGTTTTCATCACCTGATACTTCTCCTAATAGTGAGAAATATCGCTGGTCATGGGCATCCAAGGAAATGTCTATCTGTTGGACTAGGTCGGAATATGTTATCATTTGCCTATTACGAGCAGCTAGAATAAGAAGATCGCGCACTTGTTCCTTCGCGCCATTCCATTCTTCATTGGAGAAGGTAAAAGGCCCTGAAGGTAAATGTTTAGGCGAGTTCTTATTGCGCTTGTAAGTCATAGTTATTCTGCTAGAACCCCATCCCAGGCATGCCACCCATACCCGGCATACCGCCCATGCCACCCATTCCTCCCATGCCGCCCATCGGATCCATGCCCGGTGCGCCGCCGGCTCCGCCTGCGGGTTCCGGCTCGGGGTTGTCGGTGATGATGCAGTCCGCGGCGAGCAGGACGGTCGCGACACTCGCGGCGTTCTGCAGCGCGAGGCGATCGACCTTGGCGGGGGTGATGACGCCTGCCTTGACGAGGTCCTCGTACTCACCGGTCAGGGCGTTGTAGCCGAAGTTGCCTTCGAGCTCTTCGACCTTGGCGACGATGACGGTGCCCTTGGCGCCGGCGTTGTCGGCGATGGTGCGGAGCGGGACTTCGAGTGCGTTGTAGATCACGTTCAGGCCTGCGGCGTAGTCGTACTTGGTCCGGCCGATCTCATCGCTTGAGACGTCGTGGTCCTTGCCGAAGACCTTCTTCCATTCCTTGATGGACTCGATCGCTGCCCGGCCCCGGATGAACGAGACGCCGCCGCCGGGGACGATGCCCTCGTCGAGAGCAGCGCGGGTCGCGTGCTTGGCGTCTTCGACGCGGTCCTTCTTCTCTTTGAGTTCTGCTTCGGATGCGGCGCCGACCTCGATGGTCGCGACACCCTTGGTGAGCTTGGCCAAACGCTCTTCGAGCTTTTCGCGGTCGTAGTCGCTGGTTGCGTTTTCGATCTCACGGCGGATCTGGTCGATCCGGCTTTCAATGTCCTTCTTGGAGCCTGCGCCCTGAACGATCGTGGTGTTGTCTGCGTCGACCGTGATCTTCTTGGCCATGCCGAGGTCGCTGATCTCGACCTTCTCAAGATCGGAGCCGACGTCCTTCATGAGTGCGGTCGCGCCGGTGAGGGCCGCGATGTCGCCCAGCATGGCCTTGCGGCGGTCGCCGTAGCCCGGGGCCTTGACCGCGCAGACCTGGAGCGTGCCGCGGAGCTTGTTGATGACGAGCGTGCTGAGTGCTTCGCCCGTGATGTCCTCGGCGATGATCAGCAGCGGCTTCTTGGCCTCCATGACCTTCTCGAGGAGCGGGACGAGCTTGGAGAGCGAGTCGATCTTGTCCTCGTGAACGAGCACGAGGCACTTGTCGAACTCGGCTTTCATCTCGTCGGCGTTGGTGACGAAGTTCGGGCTGAGGAAGCCGCGGTCGAACTGCATGCCCTCGACGACCTTGACGATCGATTCGAGGCTCTTGCCCTCTTCGATGGTGATGACGCCGTCCTTGCCGACCTTGTCGAAGGCCTCAGCCATGAGCTTGCCGATCTCGGTGTCGTTGTTGGCGCTGATGGTGGCGACGTTCTGGACGTCCTTGGTGGTGCTGATCGGGGTCGCGGCGTCGTCGATGGTCTTGGCGACGGCCTCGACACCGGCCTTCATGCCGCGGATCAGGGCGTTGGCGTCAACGCCCGCGGTGATGTAGCGGAGGCCCTGCTTGAAGAGAGCTTCGGCGAGGACGGTTGCGGTCGTGGTGCCGTCGCCGGCGTCGTCGGAGGTCTTGCTGGCGGCCTGTTTGACGAGCATGGCGCCCATGTTCTCGGCTTTGTCAGAGAGTTCGATCTCCTCGGCGACCGAGACGCCGTCCTTGGTCACGTTCGGGCCGCCCCAGGACTTGTCGAGGACGACGGTGCGTCCGCGAGGGCCGAGGGTGCTCTTGACGGCTTTGGCGAGTTTCTCAACGCCGGCGAGGAGTGCCTGACGAGCGTCCGTGTCGAAAGTGAGCTCTTTGGTTGCCATCTGAGTTGATCTCCAATCAGGCCCATCCGGGCCGGGGTTTCCTGTTTAGGGCTCAGGTTGATGGACCGAGCCGTGGTGTTCGGGTGGCAAAGCCCGTGCCAGAGTGTTAGGGGGCGATAGAGGGGGCATTTGGCCCGATCGGCTGACAGTCCGCCGGGCGGTGCCGTGTACAGACTGTCAAGCTGGCAGGCACCGCTGCTAGAGGTGCAAATCCGATCCGGGGTGGCTATGCTCATGCACCATGACGACCCTCGCAGCCACGGATCTGGCCAGCTATCTCCCGCTCTTCGTGATCATCATGATGGCGGTCACATTTAGCGTCGCGAACATCGCGCTGACCCTCCTGCTCGGCCCGAAACGCGACGGCGACGTCAAGAGCATCGCCTACGAGAGCGGCATGAACCCCGTCGGAACCGCCCGGAAGCGGTTCAACGTGCGGTTTTACATCATCGCCATGGTGTACCTGGTGTTCTCGGTGGAGGTCGTGTTCCTCGTTCCCTGGGCCGTGGCGTTCCCGAACGTGGACAGGCTGGCACCCGGCGCGGTCGAATGGCTTTTCCGGATCCTCTTCTTCCTGTTCACGACCGTCGTGGCGTACGTCTATGGCTACCGCAAGGGTGTCTTCAAATTCGACTGATCCGAGGCTGAGTGTCTCCCAGCGCCTGTTGGCTGCCGGGCTGGCTATCGGTATGGGCTCGGTTCTGGGCGTCGCGGCTTACATGAGCCCGGAATCCGCTGGTCACGGCACCCATGAGCAGATCGGGCTGCCGCCCTGTGCCTGGGCCGTCCAATTCGACGCTCCATGTATGACCTGCGGGATGACCACCGCCTTCGCCCATGCGGCTGAGGGGGACCTGCTAGGCTCGCTCGTCACCCAGCCGATGGGTATGCTGCTAGCAGTCGGGACCGCCGTCGGGTTCTGGTTTGCCCTGTATGTGGCAGCGACCGGATCGAGAGCGGGCGTGATGGCCGGGCAACTGCTCCGACCGAGGTTCTTGTACACCGTGGCAGGGCTCGCCGGAGCCGCCTGGATCTACAAGTTCTTCACCTGGCAAGGCATCAACGCGTAGACCTTGGCCAAAGATGCCCCGGCAGCAAAGGAGTCAGTCATGTTCTCCAATCGAACACATGCCCGTCTTGGCGGAGTTGTACTCGCGTGTGCCATCGTGGCGGTGCTGCAGGGCTGCACGATCGTCGGCTTTGGCGCGATGGCTATCGAGGAATACAGGAAGTCGGGCGATCACATCGAGAAAGCCCAGTACACGGGACTCGTCGATAAGAACTTCGCGGTGATCGTGTCCGCAGACAGGATGATTCAGGCGAACTACCCGGAGATCGTGCCGCAGATGACGACCTCGATGAGCCAACGGCTCGCGGAGAACGTCGATGCGCAGGGATTCGTCCCCGGAATGGCGATGCTCAGCTACCAGTACAACCACCCTTCATGGAGCTCGAAGTCCTACGGCGACGTTGCCAAGGAACTCGGAGTCGAACGGCTGATCGTTGTTGATATCCAGGAGTTCCGTCTGAACGATCCGGGCAACAGGCACATCTGGGACGGCGCAGCAGCGGCGACGATCGCGGTCATCGAAGCAGACGGCCCCTACCCGGACGACGTGACCCACGAGCACTTTGTCCATGTCACGTTCCCAGACTCGGGCGGCTACGGTCCCGACGATCTGACACGGACTGAGATGATTTCGGTGCTCAAAAGCCGATTTATTAACCGAGCTTCTTGGCCGTTCTACGACGCGGAGATCCCAAATGACCTCAACTACTAAACGCGTCCTCATCATGATGATCGGGCTGGCTGCGTTGTTGCCCTGCACGGGCTGCAACATCATCGCGCCGATCTACTTTTTCGCGGTCGGGCCGCCCGAGTACGATCCTGAGTACAAGCTGGATAAGGACAAGACAACGGTTGTGTTTGTCGACGATCCACGGAGCGAGATTCCGAGGCGTGCGATCCGGATCGCGATGATCCAATCTGCCGAAGAAGACATCCTCCGCAAGAGCCTTGTCAAAGATCTTGTGAGTGGGCAGTCCGCTCTGCGTGTGGCACAGACTGACAAGTCTGCGGGCCAAATGAGTGTTGCGGAGATCGGTAGAGCTGTTGAATCCGATGTCGTGATCTGGGCGACGATCGATTCATTCGTGCGGGCCGACACCACACGAAACCAAGAGCCGCGGATTACGTTCCGTGTCAGGCTGGTTGATGCGAGCAACAACGAAGTGCTCTGGCCGCCTGACCCTGCGGGTCGCAGGCTTGAGGTCACGCTCACTCCGAGGATTGGCACGGTAGCAAATGATTCTGGTGCTGGCATGACAGCAGAGCTTCAGCTAGGACGCAACGCGGGCTTGGCGCTGGGGCAGTTGTTCTACGAGCATCTTGTGACCGATCACATGGCCGAATCCGGGATCTGATTGATATGCGGGTCCAGCTCATCGACTATCTACCGAAGTACAGCCCAAAAGGAAGCTGCGACTTGTCTGCGATCGCCTGCTCGGGGTCGAGCGATCCGATCGTTGTGGTCGCAGACCGAGACGGGGCATCGAGGCTTCGCTCTGTTGGGATCCACCCGGTTGCCACGGTAACCCCGTCGGTGCACTTCCCGTATCAGAACAAAGGCAGGGTCGAACGGACACTCAAGCGGATCGGCGCGACGACTGTTGTGTGCCGATCCGACTGGTGCTATTCGACGGTCTCGACGATGAGCGGCTTTACACCGGTTCGGCCGGATACGGCAGTAACGAGTCAAACAGATTTCTCGTCACAGCGAGAATCCATCAGAGCCCAGCTCGGGCTTTCTGAGTGCCACAATCTGGTTATACCTGTCTCAAGCAGGCCTGAGCAGATCGATTCACTCATCGTGTGCCTGAGTTCATCGGCGCTGGCGATCGCCAAGGTCCCGGTTGTATTCCTGCTTCCGTCCACCGCGAAGCACATTGGTAGAGCCCGGGCGTTCCTCTCAAACGCGGATCGGATCCTGCGAGTAATTGTGACCGACACTCCTTCGGCATACTTCGCGCCAACCGCGGATGCGATCATCTGGGGCCCGCACGCGATCGGTGAGGACCATACTCTGCACGCCGAAGAAACGATCGATTGGGCGCGGGGCTTTGGAGTTCCGGTGCTGTGTCCGAGCCAGTATGCCAAGCCGGCAAAGACTACGTCCGGCCGAGGCAAGCTGTATGCCTGCAACGGGACGGGAGCCGCGGACGTGTCTGCCCCGCTGTTGTCAATCTTCGGGAGTCAGGCGTGAGTCACGACGGAACGAGTCTGCTGTTTGTGTGTCTCGGCAACATCTGCCGGTCCCCACTGGCCGAGGGCATATTCATTCACCAAGCAAGACACCGGGGTGTTCTCGAGAAGTTTGTTGTTGACTCAGCGGGCACGGGTGATTGGCATGTTGGATCACGACCAGATCCGCGGGCGCTCGCCACGGCGCAGAAACACGGCATCGAGTTGCCTTCGATGGCAAGACAGGTTACGCCGAACGATTTGGCAAACTTCGATTTGCTGCTGGCGATGGATTCCGCCAACCGTGACCACTTGGTGGACATGGGGGCACGTAACGTCAAACTCATGCGCAGCTTCGAGCCTGGCAATACGGACGAACTTGATGTGCCAGACCCCTACTACGGCGACGGGGACGGCTTCGAGGATGTCTACACGATGCTGGTCGCGGCATGCAACGGATTGCTCGACGAGCTGAGTTAGTTACAAGCCGAGCAGCACACGGTGCGGGTCTTCGATCGCTTCCTTCACAGCCACCAAGAACCTGACAGCGCCGGCGCCGTCAACGACTCGGTGGTCGTAGCTGAGCGCGAGGTACATCATCGGACGGAGCACGATCTGGCCCGGGTTGTCCGGGTCCTCAACCGGGCGGTTCTTGATCGAATGCATGCCGAGGATGCCCGACTGTGGCGGGTTGAGGATCGGCGTTGAGTTGAGGCTGCCGAAGATGCCGCCGTTGGTGATCGTGAACGTGCCGCCGGTCATCTCTTCGAGCGTGATCTTGCCATCGCGTGCACGGACCGCGAGATCCTTGATGCCCGATTCAATCTCTGCGAACGACATTTTGTCCGCGCTGCGGAGCACGGGCACGACCAGGCCCTTCGGGCTTGAGACAGCGACCGAGATGTCGCAGTAGTCGTGGAACTGCTGGGCGGGTTTCCCGCTGTCGTCTTCAACAATGAACGAGTTGACCGCCGGCTGTGCCTGCAGACCTCGGACGACTGCCTTGACGAAGAAGGACATGAAGCCGAGGTTGATGTCGTGCTTCTTGCCGAACTCTTCCTTGTACTGCTTGCGGAGATTCATGACCGCGGTCATGTCGCATTCGTTGAAGGTCGTGAGCATCGCGGCGTTGTGTTGGGCTTCGACGAGCCTGGATGCGATTTTCTGACGCATGGGCGACATGCGTTCGACGCGGGTTTCGCGTTGTGAATCGTACGATCCGGGGACCTCGACCACACCCCCGCCGTTGACAACCGCGATCACATCATGTTCACGGATCCGACCGCCGGCACCGGTGCCTACGACGTTCGTGAGGTCGATGCCGTGCTCGGTTGCGATTTTGCGCGCGAGCGTCGTCGCGTTTGCCTCGCCGGTCGCTTTGCCGTTGGAGTTCGGGGCAGGAGTCGCGGCTGGCGCAGGTTTGGGAGTTGGTTCTTTGGGTGCCGCTTCAGGCTCGCTCGAACCCGCAGCAACAGCCGCCGGCTCTGCGGGAGCTTCTGCGCCGGCTGGTTTGTCGGCGGTCTCGTCGATGTCCGAGACGACCGCACCGACCTCGACGGTGTCGCCCTCGCCGAAGCGGTGGCTTCCAAGCACGCCAGCAGACGGCGCAGGGATCTCCATCGTGACCTTGTCGGTCTCGAGTTCGAGAACGGTCTCGTCCTGGTCTACCCAATCGCCCGGCTGCTTGAGCCAGGTGGCGATGACGCCCTCTGTAACCGATTCGCCAACGTTGGGAACGACGACTTCAACTGCCATGTCCGTGCACTCCGATTCTCAAATTCGCCGAACTCAGCCTGCCGCGAGGGCTCGTTTGCCGTCTGACTTTCCCTGGCTCATTTCGTCCGCCTGTGGTTTCGGGCCGACAGCAGCCGTGATGATCGACTCCTGCTGGTTCCGGTCCTTCTTCTTTGACCCGGTCGCGGTGCTTGCGCTGGTGTCGCGACCGATGTACTCGATGTTGTCGAGGCCGAGTTGCTCTCGGAGCGTATCCGCCATGTACAGGTAAGGACCCATGTTGCGGGGCTCTTCCTGGACCCAGTAAAACTTAGCGTCCTTCGGGTAGCTGCCGACCATCTCGCGCGCCATTTCTGTGTGGAACGGGTAGAGCTGCTCCACGCGGATGATGGCAAGATCTGAAGCGGTTGTTTCGTCCCGGCGAGCGGCGAGCTCGTGGTAGATCTTGCCCGAGCACAGAATCACACGCTTGACCTTCGAGCGGTCCGCGGTGCTGGCCGAGAAGTTCGGGTCGTCCATTAGCTCGCGGAACCTGCCATTGGTCAGTTCGCTGACGTCGCTTGTGGGCGTGCGGAGCAGGCTCTTTGGCGAAAGAACGATCAGCGGCTTGCGGAACGAACGTTTCACCTGACGACGGAGCGCGTGGAAGATCTGGGCGCCGGTCGATGGGTGGATGACCTGCATGTTGTTGTTGCCGCAGAGCTGCAGGAAACGCTCGACACGCGCCGAGGAGTGCTCGGGGCCTGCGCCCTCGTAGCCGTGCGGCATGAGCATGACGAGGCCGGTCCAGCGTTCCCACTTGACCTGCGCCGAGGCGATGAATTGGTCGATGATGGCCTGTGCGCCGTTGACGAAGTCGCCGAACTGGGCTTCCCAGCAGACGAGCATGCTCGGGTCGGCGAGCGAGTAGCCGTACTCGAACGCGAGAATCGATTCTTCTGAGAGCGGGCTGTCGTAGACGCAGAACTTGGACTGACGCTTCTTGCCGTCGTCCGAGAGCGTGCCCGGAGCTTTGTCTTCATCACCAAAGACACCCATCTCGCGGATGTTGTTGAGCGGGATGTACGGCTCGCCCGTGTCTGCATCGAACAGTACAGCGTGGCGGGAACTGAATGTGCCGCGACGCGAGTCCTGACCGGAGAGCCGGACTGCGTTGCCCTCAGCCAAGAGCGTGCCGATGGCAAGGATCTCGCCGTCGGCGTAGCTGATCTGCTGGCCTTTCTCGAAGAGCTTGGATCGGCTCTCGAGCAGGGCTTTGAGCTTTCGGTTGACCTGGAATCCTTCAGGAGTTCTGCCAAGAGTTTCGCAGACTTCTTTGAGCAGCTCGGGGTCAACCGCGGTGTCCGCCGGGACATGCGAGTAGCTGTGCTCGAAGCCGGTCCACTTGTGGCTGCCCGGGTCGATCGTAGGGTCTTTGGGCTTGGCCTTGGCGGCCTGCTGGGCGCTGTCCAGTTCCTCGTTGACGCGGTCCTTGAGCACCTTGTGGTCGTGCTCTGAGATGACGCCCTCTTCGAGAAGCGTCGCCGCATACTTCGTCATCACCGGCTTCTGCTGCTTGATGAGCTTCGTCAGCAGCGGCTGGGTGAATGACTGCTCGTCCTGCTCGTTGTGGCCGTACTTGCGGTAGCACCACATATCGATGAAGACGTCTTTGTTGTAGCGTCTGCGGTAGTCGGCTGCGAGGCGTGCGACCGTGACAATCGCTTCGGGGTCTTCGCCGTTGACGTGGAAGATCGGGGCGCCGATTGCTTTGGCGATGTCGGTGCAGTACGTCGTGCTCCGGCTGTCCTCTGGGCGGGTGGTGAATCCGATGTGGTTGTTGACAACGACATGGATGGTGCCGCCCGTGCGGTAGCCCTTGAGCTGCGAGAAGTTCAATGTCTCGGCGACTACGCCCTGACCCGCGACGGCTGCGTCGCCGTGGATGATGATCGGAACAACGAGGTTGCGGTCCTTGTCGTTGCGCAGGCGCTGCTTGGCCCTAGCCCGGCCTTCGACAACAGGGCCGACGGCTTCGAGGTGGCTGGGGTTCGAGGCCATCGCGAGGTGGACCATCTTGCCGTTGCCGAACTGTCGCGTCGCCGAGTAGCCCCGGTGGTACTTAACGTCGCCGCCCTCGTCCATGAAGTAGTCGCCGGTCCAGGTGTCTTCGAACTCTGTGAAGATCTGTTCCGGGGTCTTGCCGAGGATCTGGTTGAGGACGTTGAGCCGGCCGCGGTGAGCCATACCCAGGACAATCTCATCCGCGTCGTTCTCGGCGAGTCGTTCGAGGAGCTGGTCGAGCAGCGGGATGAGCGACTCGGCGCCCTCGAGGCTGAATCGTTTCTCCCCCGGGTAGCGTTTCTGGAGGAAGCCCTCGAACTGCCCCGCGTTGAGGAGGAGTTCGAGGATGTGGATCTTCTCGCCCTTGTTGAGGTCGGCTTTGCCGTCGATGGATTCCCACTGGTCAACGAGCCATGCCCGTTCTTCGTAGTCCTCGATGTGCAGGAACTCGACGCCGACCGAGCCCAGATAGAGCATCTCAAGGCGATCGATGATTTCACGGATGGTCATCTGGCCTTTGGCGCCAACCATCGATCCGTCCACAACACGGTTCAGATCGTTCTCGGTGAGCCCGAACCAATCGAGCGAGAGAGCTTCGGGACGTGTTCGGGGTCGGCCGTACGGGTCGAGAGCGGCTCCGAGGTGGCCTCGGCCGCGGTATCCGACGAGCAGATTCTCGAGATTGTCCGTGCCGCCTGAGCCGGTCGTGGACGACCCGGCGGTGCTCTGAGCCAACTCGTATCCCTGCATGAACGCACGGACGTCGGCAGGCACCGATTGCGGATCCTTGAGGTAGGATTGGTACTGAGAATCGAGGTATTCGGCGTTCCAGCCGTTGACACTCGGACGTTGAGCCTTTGGCCCGCTGCTCATGTCGTTCTCGTTGTCGTACGCTGCTACGTCCTGCCTGACCCAGCCCCAGCGCCGGCTTCGGGTGGCACCGCGATAATTCTATGCCATAGGGTCGGCTAATAGGCGACCGCTATCCAATGTATTCGCATAAGAAATCGGGCTTGGCGGGCGATTGGGCCGGTGTATTACCGGGGCCAACCGGTTTAGCCGAATCGGCCGGTGACGTACTGCTCGGTCTCGGTGAGTCGCGGGTTTTGGAAGATGTGGCTCGTAGACCCGTATTCCACGAGTCTTCCGAGGTACATAAACGCTGTGTAGTCACTGACTCGCGAGGCCTGTTGCATGTTGTGCGTGACGATCAGGACCGTATAACGGCCGGCGATCTCGTGGATCAATTCCTCGATCTTCGCCGTCGCGATCGGGTCGAGTGCTGAACAGGGCTCGTCCATGAGCAGCACTTCAGGCTCCACCGCGACCGCTCGTGCGATACACAAACGCTGCTGCTGACCGCCGGATAGACCGAGTGCTGATTCGTTGAGTCTGTCCTTGACCTCGTCCCAGATCGCCGCGGCTTTGAGTGCGCGTTCACAGGTCTCACGCAGGACCGACTTCTTCCGCTCGCCTGCGATCCGCAGGGGATAGACCACGTTCTCGAAAATCGACATCGGGAACGGGTTGGATTTCTGGAAGACCATACCGACGCGTTTACGCAGCGCGATTACGTCGATGCTGGGGTCGTAGATGGATCGACCGTTGAGAAGCATCTCTCCGTCGGTGCTGACCGACGGGACGAGATCGTTCAGGCGGTTGACCGAACGGAGCAACGTGGACTTGCCGCAACCGCTGGGACCGATGAGTGCGGTGACTTTGCCCCTTGGGATGTCCATCGAGACGTCGTAGAGCGCCCGGGACTTGCCGTACCAGAGCGAAAACTTTGAAATCCCGAGGACAGAATCGAGGTTCAGGAGTTCGTCGTGGCACTCGGCCTCGAACGCAGTGCCGTTGTTGACGGCGTGCGCGACGGTCCGAACTTCCGAGGGTTGTGGTTTCTGTGTTGCCATGGTTGTCACTAGAACTGCCCCGATTGGAATTTCGCTTTGAGCTTGGACCGGATTCGGATGGCCACCAGATTCATCAATACTACGAGGGTGACGAGCAAGAGCGTCGTTGTCCAGACAAATCCGCGGGCAGCCTCCGAATCCGGGCTCTTGAACGCCAGATCAAAGATGTGGAAGCCGAGGTGCATGAAACTGCGGTCTGCGTGCAGGTACGGGAAATCGCCGTCAACAGGGAGCTTGGGTGCCAGCTTCACAGCGCCCACGATCATCAGCGGCGCCACTTCGCCCGCACCGCGAGCCATGGCGAGGATTGCTCCGGTCAGGATGCCGGGCATCGCGCCGGGCAACACGACACGCTGGATCGTTTGCCACTTCGAAGCGCCGCAGCCGTAGCTGCCCTCTCTGAGCGATGCTGGAACCGCTGCAATCGCTTCCTCGGCGGACACGATGACAACCGGAAGCGTCAGCAGCGCCAGTGTCAGCGATGCCCAGAGAAGACCCGATGTGCCGAATGTGGGCGAGCCGTCGATGAGTTTGGCTCGGAAGAAGCCCTCGAAATACGGCGTCGAAAATACAGCGATCACGGTAAGCAGCGCCGTTGCAGCCCAAAGCCCACCGGCGAGCCAGCCCTTCTTGTTTTTGCTGTCCTTGCCGGCCAGGGTGAGCGTAACAAAGAGCATCGCAGCCAAGACCAAGACCAGCACCCACCACTGTCCGATCTTGAGCATGAAGGCCGAATCGGTGCCGCCGTCGATGACGCCTCCAAGTCCGTAACAGAAAAAGCCCAAGCCGAACACGCCGTAGACAATGCTCGGCACGCCCGCGAGGTTGTTGATCGCGACTCGCAGGATGCTGACGACGACACCCTGCTTTGCGTACTCCCGCATGTAGAGAGCCGCGAGGACTCCCAGCGGCACTACCGCAACTGTGAGCATCAAAGTCACAATGAGCGTGCCAACGATGACAGGGAAAACACCGCCCTCGGTGTTCGCTTCGCGTGGATTCGTCCAGATGAACTCGCGCCATCGGGCGAAGTACAACTCGATTTTCCCGCCGAGACCCAGATCGCTCGGGCGCACCGCTCGCAAGATCTGAGAGAGCTTCATCGATTCGTTTGGCAGGCTGCGTGAGATCGGGGCGAGCCGACCGGATGTTACATCGCGGACGTCGATTCGGTACTTGGCGTCTTCAGCTTCTAGCTCAGCAAGCTGTTGATTCAGTGCATTGAATTCTTCGGCTAACTCAGCCCGCTTAGATTCTGTTTGAGCGAGGTGGCTCTGTAAACGTTCCTGGGACCACGGCACTTTCGACCAAGGACGCTCGGCGTACACCGCAAGCAGCAACAATGCCGAGAGAATGACCAGAACACGACGAACAGCGGGCTTGTTGATTCGAGTTGCCGCGATACCAAATACGACAAAGAGCCCGGCTAGAACAGACCACACTGCCCATCCAATTCGGTAAGGGCGTGCTTCACGGCTTGCGTTCATGTGCGCATTGAGGTCGCTTAGACGCAAATCTTCGAGCTTATCATTGATTGAAGCGATCGGGCCGCTGCGGATGTGTTCTGTTTCGTTGCGGCGCTTTGCCGCGAGATCGAGTTGTTGTTGTAGCACGCCCCACACTTCAGACGTGTCTGAAGCCAATACAGTCTCTGTGGCCTCGTCTTCAAGTTTGTAGATCCGTTCTGGGACGCCGATCCAGATACCCCACTCTTGTCTATCTAGTAGAATTGCATTATCTGCGATAGAAGTGCTCGCCACTTCCGAATCACTGATCCACCGGAACGGCTGCTGGCCTAGGTCTCGATTTCCGACTCGGTAGAGAGTGCGACTTGTGCCGTCGGGTTGGGCTTCGGTCCGGTACTCAATGCCTACGACCGACTCACCTGATAGGAGTTCGACGCGTTCAAGCGGTTTCTGCCAGAATGTTTTCGCGCCTCCGATGAAGATCATTGCGAGTAGACCCACGATCATCGCGACGCAGAGCACCAGCGCCAAGCCCGTTGCCCACGTGCCCCCGACACCGCGTGCTTGCAGCGGGGTGGGCGGGAGCTGCTGCATCGGCTTTACTTCAGTACTCATAGCATCGCACTCCGTTTACGGAAGTGCTGTCGGATGATCTCGGCGGTTGTGTTGACAACGAAAGTGATGACAAAGAGCACAACGCCGCAGAGGAAGAGGACGCGGTAGTGAGTGCCGCCCCGCTCGGCTTCGGGTAGTTCGACTGCGATATTCGCAGAGAGGGTTCTCAGTCCTCCAAAGATGTTCCAATCCATCACGGGCGTGTTTCCGGTTGCCATAAGCACGATCATGGTTTCGCCGGCAGCTCGACCAAGGCCGATCATAATGGCGCTGAAGATGCCACTCGCCGCAACGGGTAGCACGATCTTGATCGAAGTTTGCCAACGGGTCGCACCGGCACCAAGGCTTGCGGATCTGAGCGTGTTGGGCACGCTCTGGAGCGCATCGTCGCTGATGGTAAAGATGATCGGGATCACGGCGAATCCCATGATGATGCCGACAACAAATGTGTTGCGTTGCGTGAACGTGCCGAGCAGTGAATCACGTGCGTCGTAGCCGAGCGATGTCAGTACCTGCGCTGCGAGATAAGACAACGGGATTGCAAGAACAATCGTGGCCAGGATTCTTACAAGAGGCATCCAATTTGCATTGCTGGCTCTGCCAATGCCGGTTGCAATGACGCCCACAACAATCAATGCCGGCACATACAGAAGCGCGGCCCAACCCGAAACAGACGAACCCGCCATCCCCGTAAGCCACACTTTGAAGGGCGACTCGCCGGCAAACAGATCGGCCCTGCGTTTCTTAAACAGTTCAGCAACCTCGTCGCTCGTAAGTTCAACAGGCTGAACAACTTCGCCATCGAGAACAAACAGATTCTGAGCACGCAACTTTGTTCGTTCAGCAAGACTGAATTCGGTCTTTCCCTCCGCCCAAGCTGGGACGTTCTCTGCCGGGTATGTGAGGCCCGTTAGGACTAGTTCTTCTGATTCGCGGAGTGAGAACAGGGCCTCATCTATTACAGGGCCGGTCTTTGCTGAGATGAAGATCCCTATGACGCAGGACAGGGTGATAAACCAGATCTGTACTGAGTGCGGCAAACGCCAAGCAGCGTTGCCGAGAAGGGGCCAGATTGCGGAACTGATCAGCAGGATCGTGGGTACGAGTACGAGTCCCACAAGAATCGCAGAGAGATGGTCGCGTGCGAACGGTGCCACGATCATCGCGGCAATAAATCCGAGAACAACAGAAGGCAGAGATGCCATCATCTCGACTGTCGGCTTCACCTTGCTCCGCATCGACTTCGACATGAACTCGCTCGCGTAGATGGCGGCCATCACGGCGACCGGAACCGCGAACAGCATCGCAAAGACCGTTGCTTTGAATGTGCCGAATATAAGCGGTGTCAGGCTGATCTTTGGCTCTGCAGAATCATCGGCGGCGGTCGATTGATACACAAGACTCGGAGCCGGATCACCCTCATACCAGACCGGCAAGAAAAGCGACTTGAACGTCGCGTTCGGGTGACCGGGTTCGAGATGCCAAGACGCCACGCCTTGATTTGATGCCGCGTGGAATCCATCGAGCTTGGGCGAAATCGCGATCGCGTCAGATGTCGTGTTCTCGAGCGATGCGGAGCCTATTAACTTGCCTGAGGTGGCGTGCCAAAGCCTGATCTGGCCGGAAGTGTCACCGGCAGCGAATGTCCGGTCACGCTGGCTGATGGCAAGCGAGCACACGGGGCTTTCCGAGATCCTGAACGTGCTGACGTTGACCAGATTGCCGGTGTCGTTGTCTCCGACTCTGGTCAGCATGTATGTGAAGATGTGACCTTTATCCGTACCAACCAATATTGTGCCGCGACCTAGGAGCGGGCTGATGGCCGTGATGACTTCGTCAGCTGGCGTGGTGTCGATCGTTTCGACAAATGTGTAGCTGTCAGTAGATTTGGTGAAGCGAGATACAGTGCCGTCTTCCCATGCGAGCAGTACCTGTTCGCCGTCTCCGAGCAGGATCGCGGCGGTTGGGGGGCTACTCGATGCTTCGATCTCGATCGGAAACGAGCTGACCTGTGTCGAAGAGTTATTGCCAACAAGTGATCTGCGTGTGGTGACAACGAGGACATCGCCTGTGCCGTCGCCTCTTGCTACCGCGAGCACCGTGTTTCGACCGAATACGTCGGCATCGATAGCGACGGGAACCGCTGATGAATCTGAATCTGATATCTGATCACCGAGAGTAATCGTTGGTGTGATGGCACGGAACTGGTCGTCGCCGGTGCGTTCGACGATTCCTGTCGGCGTGGTGGCTCTTTCGTCGAGCTCAAGCGAATCTGCTTCAACGGGAGCGTTACGACTCGAATAGATTCGCGTTTTGTAGTCGATAGTCGCGACCGTCAGCTCACCCGAGGGATGACCAAGAGCGAGCAAGCCAGACGACGGCGAGTATGAGTGAGACGTGTACGTACCGAGTGACTGCTGCTCGCCTAGCTGCTGACCGGTTTCTAGCGAGAATGACTTGAGTTCGCCCGTATCAGTCAGGATTGTCCCGAGCCGCTGGTACTCGTCCATCGCAAAGACAGCCGCGGTGTCCTGCATAGCAATGCTGCCCGCATCTTCGACTTTCCCGGGCTGGGCAAGCGGGAACACAACCCAGATGAGGTACGCGATAATGCCGAGGACCGCCGCTAAAACAGCCACCCCGCCGAGGGTCACAATGCCCTCGGCGAGGCGGTCAATCACGTAAACACGGCGGTTTGACTGGAATTTAGAATCCAGCTGCGGCCGCGGTTTCTCGGTTGTGTTCTGCAATAGATTCAACTCCCGAGGTGCGCGGCGCGTAACTGATCAGAGGCCAACCTTCTCAAGCTCCGCCTCGGCCATCGAAGCGGGAATCGGAAAGTAGCCATCCTTCAGCACGGCTTCCTGTCCCTCGCGAGAGAATATCAGCCTGATGAATTCCGCGCGCAGCGGCTCCAAATCCCGGGTCGGGTTGCTGTTGATGTATACATACAGGAAACGAGCAAGCGGGTAGTCGCCCGAGTAGGCACCCTCCAGAGACGGCGCAAATGCTTGACCTGACGAGTCTTCCGCGAGCGGGACTGCCTTCACGTCCTGAGTCGCGTAGCCGAAGCCCGAGTAGCCCATGCCGAACGGATCGGTCGCGACGGCCTGAATCACTGCAGACGAGCCGGGTTGCTCCTTGACACTGGCTTTGAAGTCATTGCCAGCAAGGCCAACCTTCTTGAAGTAGCCGTAGGTTCCCGAAGCCGAGTTTCGGCCGTAGAGAGCGATCGGCTGGAATCGCCAGTTGGAGTCGGTGACACCGATGTCGCCCCAGGTCATCTCGCCGCCCTCGACAGAGAAGATCTGGACGAGTTGCTCGAGTGTGAGGCTCTCGATCGGGCAGTCTTTGTGCACGAATACTGCGAGGCAGTCGATTCCTGTACGCAGGACGGTCGGCTTGTAGCCGTGCTCTTCTTCGAAGTGGTCGAGCTCGCCGGCCTTCATTTCCCGGCTCATCGGCCCGAACTGTGCCTGCCCCTCGGTCAGAGCAGGAGGCGCGGTCGAGGAGCCTTTGCCGACAACCTCGACAGAAACGCCAGGGTACGTCCGCATGAAATGCTCGCCCCAGAGCGTCATGATGTTGTTCATGGTGTCAGAGCCCATGCTCTTGATCGAGCCGGTGACGCCTTCAACAGCCTTGTACGGGGTCAGGTTCTCGTCGAGCGGGCTCTCGTCGGTTTGGGCGGAGGCCGACATGCCCACGCCGCAAGCGAGGACTCCGAGGATCATTCGTTTCATCATTTCATTGCTCTCCAGTAGCGCCTAGTGCGCTCTATAGGGTTGGCAAAGAAATGCAATGAAAGTGTTAAGGGAGAGTGAAGATCAGCCCCCAACCGACAACCAGGGCATATCCCGATGCCAAGCCTGGGTGACATGGCCTTCTGGATCTGTCAGGACGCACCGGATGTTCACGAAGCGTTCCCGTACCGGCTCAGCATCTATAGGGATTTGGAGCCGGAAACGGTAAACAGGGCCCACTTGGGCCTCAAAGAGATGCCTCTGGAGGTCATTATCAGCGAAATCCCAAGTGTGGATCGGCGTGTCGTCGCTTCGCGCCATGAGCGTAAATTCCACACGGCCGGTGACCTTGATCGGGAGCTGATATCGCTCGTCGAACATATGGGTGCTGGCGTTGAATGAATCGGGGACGGTGTCGCCGTCGAGATCGCTCGGCGGAGCGATATTCAGCAGCATGATGTCCGCTTTCGCATCCCGAGGCTGGGGCGGGATCTTGGGTGTTGGTCTCGGCTTCGGACCAACCGTGACGCAGCCCTGTGCCAGAAGGACAACGAACACCAGCAGCACAGCACAACAAGCCCTCGCATTTGTCATCCGGCATCCTACTCCAGCGGCTCAGTATCGTCTGATTCATCACCGACGTCATCGGCTTCGACTGGCTCGTGCAGTTCCAGAAGCGAGCGGAGACCGACCGGATCGATGTAGTTCTCGATCGCACGCTGCGTGTCGCGATCAAGAATCTGCGAACCGCCGTTCTCTCCACCAGCCACGACCTGGGGCGTCAGAATAATGAGCAGTTCAGTCCGTACATCCTGAATGTCATGGCTTCTGAACACTTCGCCGACCAGCGGTATGTCGCCAAACAGTGGGACTTTAGTGAATCGTTCTTGCTGGGTTGTCTGAATAAGTCCGCCGATGACGACGGTTTGTCCGTCACGAACGGTGACTGTGGTGTCAACCTTGCGTGTGCTGATGATGGGAGCCGCGAAATCCTCGGTGATCTGGGTCGTTCGCTCGGTGACGGTCGAGATCTCTGGCTGGATATCGAGCCTAACGAAGCCATCGGAGCTGATTGAGGGCGTAACCGAAAGCAGTACACCTACGTCTTCTCGGCGGATGTTGGCTCGGGTCCTGCCGTCGGTGAGGGTTTCCACCTCGTCTGGCAGCGCAACATTCTCACCAACCTGGATCGATGCGGCTTCGTTGTTGTTCACCGTAAGACGCGGGTTGGACAATATCTGCAGCTTGCCCTGCGCCTGCAAGGCCCGAACGAGCAAGCCAAAGTCGGTCGAAGACACCGATAAGTTTGGGACGCCCAGAGCAGTTGCAAGCGATGCACCGGCACCGAGGAATCCGATGTCGTAGCTATCACCGCCGACGTCGAACGCGTCCGCAGAGAGCCCCCACTGATCCGATTCGTCTAGTGTCACTTCAGCGAGTAGAACCTGGATAATGACCTGAGGAGGCGGCGCGTCGAGCTCGTGTACAATCTGACGAACTGTTTCGATGTATCGCGGCGAAGCAGAGATCAGAACCTTCTGGCTCTTCGCATCACCGACAACAGTCACCTCTTGTTCAAGCTGACGGGTCAGTGAACCTCCCTGTCCCGGCGAAAGCACGCCACGGATGCGGTCGGCCTCAGATTGGAAATATTGCTGAAGCGTGGATTCAACAGCATCGGCTTGTGCGTACTGCAGATCGAAGACGATCTGCTCACGTTCTGTCGCGATGATCGAATCGAGCTCTTGAACAACGTCACGAACGAGATCCAGATACTCCTCGGTCGCGGACACAAGAAGTGTGTTGGTTCGTGCATCAATCGTGATCGCGAGTTGCTGACGATCGTCGGGTACTGGAGTGAGCGACTGTCCATCAACGGAGCCAGCTATCTGCTCGGTTTGCGGCTGATCGAGGCTCGGCTGACCGGACGGGACAAGGAAGAGATTATTTTGGCCGCTCTGCCTCAGACTGAACAGGTTGCGGAGCACATCCGCCATCGCCCGGGCGTCGGCATTGGCGAGTCTGAATTTCTCAATCTTGCGAGTGCCGGCGGATGTCGTGTCGAGATCTAGGATCATCGACTCAACAAACTTCATAACATCTGGTGGGGCCGCAACGAGGACAGAGTTAGTGCGGAGTTCGGGCGTTAAAGAGACCTGCTCACGGATCACCGAATCAATCTCGGTCTCTGTGTACTGCTTGGTTTCTTCTAGGCCGGCGATGAGTTGCTGCCTGTAGAACCTGAGCTTTATTGCCTGACCTGACTGGTTCCGCCCTCCTGCAACCGAGCGGCCTGATAGAACTTGCTCAAGAAGCTGAACGACTTCGTACGCGTTCGCTGTCTCAAGCTCGAGACGTTTCACGTTTTGAATCGCCGATGGGCTTGCCGTATCAAACTGGGTAACAAACGCTCGGACTGCATCGATATCGTCCTGCGTGCCGCGGACCACAAGCGCATTGAGTCGCTGATTGGCCATGACTCCAACAGATCCCGGGCCGCGGCGAAGGTTCTCTGGGGAGACATAGAACTCGTCAACCGCATTGGCCGCATCAGAAGGTCTCGTGCTCGCAAGAGCGATGATTTCGATCTGTGTGCCGCGAGCGAGTGCCTGCGTGTCATCACCGGTAAGCGTTTTAACTAGCTCATGAACAAGAACCATGTTCTCATCACTCGCAGCAACTATTAAGCTATTGGTCGCGGGCTCAGCTTCTATGGTAAACGAATCAAGTGGAGACGAAACGCTGCCTGCCCTCTGTGATGCAGAGATTCGTTCACGCATCAATCGCTGGATCTTTGGAGCTAGTTGTGCAACATCTCCCCCATCGATCTGGACTACATGCAGCCCGACCGCGTAGTTGGGATTGGGCGAATCGAGTGACTCGATTAGAGACTGCAACACCTCGAAACTATCGGGGCTGGTCGTAACAACAATTGTGTTTGTGCGTGCATCAAGTGAAGCAATGATCCGATCTTCCTCTCGGAAGTCCGGCTGACGTTCGCGCTCTTGAAACAAGTCGGTGACAATACCGAGAATCCGATCGGCGGCGGCATGCTTCAACGGGAACAGCCGAACTGTGTTTGATGCAGATGCCGACTCAACGTCGAGCATCGAAACCAGCTCTCGAACAACTCGGGTGTTTGCTGGGCTTGCGAGCACGAGAAGGGCCCGCATGTTGGGTTCCGGCTCGATAAGCAGTGTACCGGCGGCTGTGAACAGATCCGCATTGAGAATCTCGTCCTCCTGCCCACCCGCATGCGCGAAGCGAATTCTGCCCGCTTGACGCTGGAGTGCAAGAGATTCTGGAGTGTCGGTCAGCCCATTCACTAGCACGGCATTGAGCCGATCCGCAAGATCCCTTGGATCCGCGAACTTGAGCTCAATAAGTGTTGGCTCAACCCAAGTCGAAGCCTGCTCTGCATCCAGATCTGCGATGAGAACTTCTACCAGGGCCACCGACTCTTCTCGACCCGCAACGATCAGCGTGTTGCTGCGTTCATCAACACTGAGCGCGATTTCACTGAGTAGAGCCTGCCCTGTAGCAGTGCTAGGTCTTGCTAGCCTGTTTGTGCCTGGGATAGCACCCAGCTGTGCGCCTTGACGGAAGAGATCGGAGATAATGGTCTGAACACGATCAGCAGACGCGGCTTGCATCGGGAATACCCGGATCACCACAGCTTCACCAATCGGAAGCTTGTCCATCATTGCCGCCAGCTCACGAACGCTGGACACATTGCCTTCTGAAGAAGCGATGATCACTGCATTCGTTGTTGCATCAGCCATCAGTCTGATCGGTGTCGACAAATCGAGTTCAAGTGGCTCATCGACCCCTTGTGCCACTCTCAGTCTTCGCAGATGTTCAGCCGCTGACTGTGCTGGTGACGCGCCTGATGCATTGGTTGAAGGAGAGAGGAGATTGTTGAGTGTCGATACCACGGCCGAGGCGTCGGCAACTTGCAACGGAACAATTGCGGCTGAATGAGTAGGCACGACAGATTCGAGATCGATCGAGGGTATGAGCTTAGCAACTGTTGTGACATCGACCGCCGAGCCCGTAACCGCTATAGCGCGTCGTGATGAAAGCGGGCTGAGACGCACCGGGTCGCCAACAAGGCCTGGTTGACCGCTCTGATCTGGCTGAGTCACGCCGAGCTGGGTGAGCATCTGGATGATCCGAATCGGGTCATTGTTTGCGACATCAACAATTTGGATGCTGCCGAACACGCCTGGGATCGTGGACTCTGGCTGATTGCCAGGCCCGATATCAAGCTCACGCACAGTTTCACTAATCTCGTCATAGAGATCTCGTGTGCTCGCAATAACGAGTGAGTTACTCGATTTATCAACCTGTATAGACAACGCTTCTGACCGGCTGGATGCAGTCTGCTGGTAAGCTGCAAGTATTGCGGGCTGGACGCGTGACGCCGGGGCGTTCATGAGTGTGATGACGCGGACTCTCACGCCTCTCTGGTCACTCTGATTTTGCACGGCCTCTGCAAGCGCCTGAATCTGGACAAAGGTGCGGTCATCGGCACGCACAATAAGTGTTCGGCTTTGATCGTCGCCGTAGACAAGAACAGAGCGCTTGCCCTGTCTCCCTTCATGATCCGCGTAGAGATCACGGACTGCGGTAGCAATCGCACTCGGCTTTCCAGAATCGATAGCGATGATCCGGGCCTCGGGATACTCAACAAACTCAGATCGATCAATCTGTTCAACGATCGCACGTATACGTTCGAGGTCGCGTCTCGTCGCGAAGACTACCAGAGAGTTCGTCTCTCTCTCGGCGGACACAGTTGGCAGATCCTCATCCCTGATCAACACCGCCGGAGGCGTGACTTGATCGTTCCTGCCGTTCTGTTGGCGAGATTGCTGACGGGCCTGCTCACGCCTGACCCCGGTCTCAAGAGTGTCTCGGAATCCTTCATCAAGCGCACCTGCAACACTTACTGCGTCGGCGTACTCAAGTTTTATGACAGCAAGCTGACGCGAGGTATCGTACTTTTCGCTATCAAGAGTTGAGAGCAGGGACAGAATGCTCTCCCACTCTTCGGCATCGGCACTAATGACAAGCGAATTGGATGCCTCATCGGGAACGATGGTGACGCGACGTGCGCCGGGCGTCGTGGCCGCTACTGCGAATGGCCCGAAGAACATATCAAGCGCCTCGGCGACCTGCGTCGCGTTAGCAAACTCGAGCGAAACAAACTCGGTTCGAAGCTCAATATCGCTGGGCACATCCAGCTGCTCGATCACGGCTAGCAGGTACTCAAGATCAACACCTGTCGCGCTGATCGAGACCGTGTTGTCATCCGGGTCGTAGTCAACGCCGGCAGGGACGCCAGAAGGCGTCGTTGGTCGGCTACGGATAACCGTTCGGAGCGTGCTAAAGACATCGAACGCATCAACATTTACGATACGCACCCGCCTGAATTCCATGAGATCGCGTACAGGCTTTGAGTCGAGTTCTTGAACTCGCTGCATGACAATCTGAATGGCCTCATCCGAACCTGTCAGCAGCAGCGAGTTGCTGCGATCAACCGGTGTAATCTTGACCTTGATGCTGTCAGGCAAAGCCGCGCGAAGCGAGGCCGCAACGTCAGCGGCGATCGCAGATTCTAGAGTGACCGTGAGGATTCTCGTATTCTCGTCTGACGGCGGGCTATCAAGCTCGGCGATCAATTCCGAAATCGGACCATGCAACTTAGATGGCGCCGATATGATCAATGAGCTTGATTGATTCTGAGGTGTTACGATGACACGGTCTTCGGCTCTGCCGCCGCGGCTGGGAAACATCGAAGTGACAGTCCGAGATGTTTCTGCTACGTTGGCGTTGTTAAGAACGTACACCTCGATCGAGCGGTCCTGCCCCATCTCGGGCTGGTCGATGTCTTGTATCATCCCATTGATAAGCTCGGTGTCCGCTTCGTTCGCTGCGACGACAATGACATTGCCATCCGCCGAACCGATCACGGTCACCCCGGTCAGTGCGATCCCCTGAGAACGCGCCCTTTGCTGGAAGAATCTGTTAATCGCGCTTGCTGCACGATCTGCACGAGCATGCTCAAGGCGGATGGTGCTAACGGTATTGCCCCCATCGCTGCCGGCTCGCTCGATTTCTTCAACAAAGCCCGATGCGAGTTCGACACGATCTTTCCGGCCTACGAGAAGCACAGCGTTACGCATCCTGTCAACCTGAGCCACAACAGCATCGGGGTCTCGGCCCTGCCAGAAACGCCAACCAGGCGTAGCGGTTGATTCAGTGATCACCCGCGCCACGGCATTCGCATCTGATCTTTCAAGCACAATTGCCTTCAGCGCGAGTTCGCCGATCGAGTCAGTTGGGACATCGAGTTCAGAGATGATGCTTTCGATGGCATCTACGCGATCAGGAGACGCCAGAACAACGATTGCGTTGAGTCGATCGTTTGACTCGATGTACAGTCTGTCTGAGTTGTTGCCGGACTGATCCCGAGAACGCGACCGGTCGTACTGCATGCTCCACGAGATGCTCTGAACAATGTCCCCTACTTCGCTCGCACGGGCGTGTTCGAGTCGATAGATTCTGTGGCGCAGATCTTTGGCCTCTGGAGAGCCATCAAAAGTCTCAACGAGTGACTTAATCAGTTCGTAATCTTCGTCTGATGCGGCTACGACGATTGAACCACTCCGGCTATCGGCGGTCAGCGCAATCCTCGGCGAGCGGTCTCGTCTCGATTTACCGGTTGCACTATCGAGATCGTTGAAGAACTGCGTAATCGCCGATGCAACCTGTGAGGCGTCAGCACGCTCGAGTGTTAGCTGGCGTATAGGCAGATCACTAGAAGATACCCGATCAAGATCAGTAACGATTGTGCGAATTAGTTCAAGCTCATCTTTGGGTGCGCGAACAAGCAAGGCCCCCACCGTGTCGTCGGCGCTTATCTGCACCTTGCTCCGAGTAACAGGGTCACGCGAAAGAAGAAGAGAGGTCACGGCTCGAGAGACCGATGATGGCGTGTTCTGCGTCAGTCTGAAGATCTCAAGTTCTAAACTATCGAGGTGTTCCTCAACATCTAGCGTCGGAAGAAGGAGTTTTATTTCGTCATGTTGCTTGCTTGCCGCGGAAACAAGAAGCGTGTTGCTGCGGGCATCGGCAACGATTGCCGGCCTCGGCAAATCCGGGTTTGCTTGCCTTTGCGCATTGAATAACTGAGTAAGAGAGCGTGATAGTGTCTGCGGATCAGCATGCTCAAGGGCGTACCTGCGTATCCCCATGTGCGACTCGGTTGGAGATTGATCTATGAGAGCGATGAACTGATCAAGTGCGACAATTGACTCTTCCGGTGCAGACACAACAAGAGACGTGTTGCCAGGCCCGGCGGTCACGCTGATCTTTGAGCCATCTAATTCAGAAACGACTGTTGTTCCGTCATCGGCTAGAACCGATACACTTGCCGTGCGAATTGTACGAGCCTGCCTGCCGGTTGGGGAAGGTGAAATGAAGTCACGGACCGCGGCAAGCGCCCTGTTCGCTCTTACTGTGCTGAGCGGGTACACCTTGACAATCCGAGGGCTTGAACTCTCAGGCTGGCTCATCGCAGCGATCAACGGCCGGACGGACTCGAAGTCTACATCGTTTGCCCAAACCACGATACTGTTGCCCGCGCGATCAGGCGCCGACGCGACCCTGCCCGTAAAGCCACCCGGGTTCGAGTCACCTCTGGTTCCGATCTGTTGAACTGTCCGCGAGAGAATCTGAGAGATCGCAGTAGGATCAACACCAACCGGCAACCTTATAACACGGGCTCGAGTCGGGGATGGCGGGGCCATCTCTTCTAGCTCGGAGGCTAGTTCCGTAAGCCGGTCAGTGAGGACGGTCGATCCAGAGAGAACCAGAGTGTTCGTCACCGGGTCAACGGCGATGACTACATCCACCTGGGATTCTTCATCTGGGTCATCAGCTTCCGGCTGCACGCCTTGAAGAAGTGCGACGTCAACATCAATAACCTGAGCGAATACCAACTCCATTAAAGACACTGCAATAGCATGTGAAGGATGTGGCGGATATTGTAGTTGGTATGTGCCGTGGTCAGTGCCTTCTTGCTGCAACTCCTCAGTACTCATGATCTCAACGCGCACGCCGGACTGCTCTTCAAGCAAGTCGCGCAGTATCTCTGCCATGTCAGAGGCTTTCATCCGGGATGGGTCAACGCTCATTCGTCGCAGTTGACGACTTGATGTCAGTGCTGCCCTATCGAGATCTGATACGAGCTCGTCAATCCTGCTGTACTGCGATGCATCTGCACGAACTACAAGTGCATTAGAATCTGTATCTACGCGAACGACCGGTGGGATGGACGAGGCGGTATCCTCGTCAAACATGGCATCGATCATTTCAGCCACGGAACTCGCTTCCGCGTTGCGGAGCGAAATCACCCGGACTGGACGGTCAACTACTGTCTCGTTCTGCTTTACGTCGAGTTCAGCAACGATCTGCTCTACAAGATCGAGCACCGGCGTAGGACCTGTTACAACCAGCGTGTTCAGGCGAGGTTCTGCGATGACTCTCGCTTCTTGTCTGACTCCGCCACCATTGGCTAGATAAGAGCCCAGCATCCAAGACGGCATGAGATCCGTTTCAGATTTACGCGAGACGATCTGTTCTACAATCGGCGCCAACGCCTCGGCCCTGGCGTTTTGAAGAGAAATGGTGCGGATCGAAATACCATCTGTGTCCACGGCCTGATCAAGCTCTGCGATGAGCGTTTCCGCTTTCTGCAAGATGTCTGGATGGGCGGTAACAACAACACTGTTGCTTGTTGGCTCGGCAACAACAGAAATCGGTGTACTCCGAGACGCGGATTCGCGCAGCGATGAGTTGAGTGTGGAAGCGATCGAAGTCGAGTCGCCCTTCTGGATGCTGAAGACACGTGTGCCGCGCAGATCTTCAGAGTTAATAGAATCGAATGACTCAACGAGCTGATCAACCAACTCAACCAGAGGCCTTGGAGTCACCGCGAATAAACTGTTCGTATCGTCATTGGCGGTAAATACAGGCCTTGCGACCGGCACACCAGCATCCTCTGCGGCCAAGAGATCAGCGGGCCATCGTGTTCGGTCATCAAATACACTCGTGAGTGTTCGAGCCAACGAGCTGGCGGATGCGTTCTGCAATTGGATAGAACGGAACGTGGTTTCGGGTACGAGGATGGTCCTGTCGTCAAACTCAGCCAGAAGACCGGCGGCACGGGCCACGGCATCTGGTTCGCCAGTAACAACAATACTGCCGCTCGATTGTTCGACAAAGAGGTCCGCGGTCGCGGCACGGTTTGCCGACGTCTGTCCAAGTACCCGTGACACAGATTCTGCTAGCTTTTCAGGCCGTGACCTAGAAGGTGTGTAGGTCACCATCGTTTGCTCAACACCCGAAGGCCTATCCAGTTTGGAGACAATCGCCCGAGCCAATTCGAGCGTGGCCATGGGCGCCGACACTACAAGAGTGTTCGTACGTTCATCGGGCTCAACTCTGACTTTCGGTGCCGGGGGCGCTTCAGCGCGGGTGTAACGAAGTCTTATTGCCATGACTCTCGGATCAGTCTCAAGCTGGTTTACGAGCAATCTCTCTAGAGTCTCGGCAATATCACGCGCAATCGCGTGTTCGAGCTGGAATGTTTCAATACCTGTGGATTCAGCGTCGACGGGTCGGGTATCTAGAGAAGTCGCAAGCTCAGCGAGTTTGTCAACTTCCTTTTGCAGTCCGGAAATAACGATTGAGTTGACGCCACGCACCGCACGAATCAGCGGTTGATTCGCGGTCGGCATGTCCATCGCGGCGGATGCTGCTGAAAGTGTTGGAGCTACTGATTCTGAATCGGCGAAGGTGAGTGTCAATACTCTAACAGTGTGCCTCGAACCCGCCGCGGCTTGACTGTCTAGCGCTTCGACCAACTCTGCTGCAATAGACTGGATGACCTCGGGTGCCGAGATAATCAACGTATTCGATCCGACGTCGGCCGAAACGGTAAGAGCTAGATCCGGTTCTGATTCGTCAAGAACCTGACGCGCCTGATCCGTCAGCGTTTCAGTCAGCACCGCCACCAATCGATCAGCTCTCGCGTGTTCTAGCCTGTAAAGGCGCAAGACTCGTTCGGGCAATTCAGGCGGGCTATCAAGGCTCGAAAGAACACTTTCAACTGCTTCAAAGATTTCGGTTGGGCCGCTGACGATGAGAGACCGGCCCCGCTGCTCTGTAGAAATAGTGACAGCGGATCTACCGGTAGCCCCGAGCGCATTACGATCCGCTAGTTCGCGGATGGTCTTACTTACGGAATCGAGTTCGGCTCGTTTAATCTGATAGGTTCTAACTTCAACATCCTCTGTTGCCTGTGCCCTATCCAGCTCACGGACCAGTTGCTCAAAGCCAGCCAGTCGCGCAGAGGGTGCATCCACAATCAGCGAGTTGGTCGCTACGTCTGCACGAACCGCGATCTCTTTTTCTTGGCGAAGATCAGGACGGGGTCTGCCGCGAGAATCGACAGGCATGGGCGGCTCTGGGTACATCTGGTCGATCGTCCGCGCGAGTTCTTCCGCACGCGCGATCTTCAGAGGGAAGATCTGGATGCCGCGGCCTTCGTCGTCAATGGCCTGCGCGTCATTGAGATCGATCACGATGCGCTCGATCTCGGGCAAGACGTCTTGGTGCGCAGCGACAATCAAGGTATTCGTTGAGGCATCAGCGCGGATATCGACAGGCATCGTTGCGCGTTCAGTGCTCGAACGGCGATCGAATGATTGCTGCAATACGTTTGCGATGTTGGTTGCGTCTGTTGAGCGAAGCTTGAGAATCCGAAGCGGAGGCCTTTGCTGACCATCAGAAGTGTCAAGCGATTGAACGAGCGGATCGATGACCCCCCAGTCTTCCCGTGTTGCCGAGATGAGGATCGAGTTAGTCGATTCAATGGCCTCGAACGTTGGCATCGGACCGCCGTGCTGTTTCATGGCTGAACTTGTGGACATGAGTTCCGTCAGAAACGCCGTGACGTCCAGAACGTCGGATTCGCGGAGCTCAACAAGCCTGATCTGTCTTGATGGACCCGTTTGGCTCTGAAGCTCATCGAGCACAGCGAGGAATCGCGTCATCGACTCGGCTTCACCGACGATTTCGAGAGTGTTGGATTCCTCATCTACGGTTACATCAACTGGCTTTGCGTCCGGAAGTGACGCGGTCTGTACCTCGTAGATCTGCTCTGCCCTCGAGGCGATCGAGGATGCAAGCTGGCCTGTAATCGGCACAATGCGTAACTCTTGCTCAACCGGGACTGCGGAAAGATCCGCGAGCATCTGCTCGACTTTCTCAAATGTAACAGCATCACCCGCCACGATGAGCGTCTTGCTGCGTGGCTCGGTCTCAATGAGGACCTGAACAGCTTGCCGACCGGCCTGCGCAGGTGAACTCAGTACGCCACGGCTTGCGAGGCCCTTCAAAGCCTGGGCGATGACCTGAATGTCAGCGTTCTCAACTCTGTATGTGCGCAGCTCTGCCGTCGCTGGTACCTGAACACGGTCGAGTTGTTCAGCAAGTTCGGTGAGTGAAGCCATCCGGTCTGCCGGGGCGTCGATGATGAGTGAATTGCTGTTCTGTTCTGCGGATACCGTGACCTGTTTCGGCTCGCGAAGCCAAGGCATCGGGTTGCCCCGACGATCTAGCGGCACCGGGGGCTCGGGATACAACTGATCCATCGCAGAAGCGACGTCGGCGGCCCTTGCAACCCGGAGCGGGAACAGCCTGGTTAACCTCTCCGGGCCATCGCTCTGTTCGGTGTTGAGTGCCTCTACAAACTGTTTAATATCAGCAAACAGGTCTTCGTGAGCGGCAACAATCAAAGTGTTTGTCGCGACGTCAGCCCGGACTTCGACAGGCTTTGTCGTCCGTTCTGCCTGAGGACGTTGGCGGTACTGCTCGGTCAGCATCGAGGCGATCGAGTTGGCTTCGGCGGTGCGAAGCTGTAACAGCCGAAGTGGCGGCAGATCTGTCTGCTCGAGCACATCAAGCCGGCGCACATGATCTTCAATGATCTTGTGCTGCAAAGGCTCCGCGACGACAAGCAGGCTGTTGGTGCGTTTGACAGGAGTGATCGACGGGGCTGGAACCTGTCGCCCGGGATCGATCGAATCCGCCGATGACATGTAGGCCAACAAAGGCTCTACGAGATCTTCCGCAGATGCACGCTGGACATCAATAAACCTCGTCGTGCGCGCTGGCGGCATCATCTGTTGTGCACTGTCAAGACTGTCTGTGAACGCAGCGACTTGCTTGCTTGTACCCGTGAGAATGAGGTACCCAGAAGATTCATCGTGCTGAACCGCAGGCTCATCAAGTTCCGGATGCTCAAGGGCAACAAGCCCTTTCGTGCGTTCGATTAGTTCTGCGGGGTCCTCCGATTGAATCTTGATGACTTCAACCCTCAGATCATCAGACTCCTTGCTGGTGATCTGGGTCATTATCCCTTCAATGAGCGCAAACTGCGGCTGCTCCGCACGCACCACGAGCTGATCGAGCTCATCGATTGCTTGGATTGACGGCTTAGCCCCTTTGCCGTCGAGAACAACCGCAACAACTCGCACTAACCGATCTGCGAGCTGCTGGGCGGTATCTGGTGCAACGTCATACGTGCGTGTTTCGGTGGCCTGCTGAAGCGATAGCTTGGCATCACTAAGTAGCTTGACGTAAGCATCGATCTCGGCTCGGCTGCCGATAAGCGTGACCGCGGATGAATCCGCATCAAGCGATCGATCGAGAGACTCGTGATCCGGGCGACTCTTTATATATAAGTCTTCGATGCCTGAGAACATCGTTTGGGGGTCACTTGTGTCAAGGCTCACGACCCGAACCTCGCGCGATCCGGTTGCCGGGCGGTCGATTCCCGAGATCAAGGTTTCGAGCTTATCGATCTCGCCAACCGGCCCAGCAACGACCAGTGATCGGTCATCAGCACCAGTGACAATCCGCAGCACGTTCAGCTGCCTCTGGGTCAGGAGGCGGTCGAGCAACGTCTTGGCTGACCCAGCGCCGAGGTGCTCAAGACCGATGACCCTTGCCACCTCCTTGCCCGGTTCTGCGACGCCGCTGACAGGGTCGAGTTCGTTAATCAGTGCGGTCGCTTGAGTGACCTGATCGGCACTGCCAACCACCGCAACCTTGCCGGCCTCGTCGAGGCTGACAATCGTTGGCCTGCGCGATTGTTCAACAGATGCAAAGAGCTGTTGCAAACGATCAGACGCAATCTTCGGAGTCACGGCTTCGAGTGAGAGTGTGACCAGCGTCCTGTTGCCGCCAACTGCGCCCGCCTCATCAGCATCAAGGAGCGCGATCAATTCTTCGACCGTCTGTATTCTTGATTCAGGGCCAACAACAATAACTGCGTTTGAACGGTTGTCCGCTTGGATGTTGAGACCGCCGACGTCAACGTCCTCGACAACTCTCTGCTTGCCATCCTTATCAATGATGATGCGTTGGACGCGTTGGCCGACCAATCCTTTGAGCGCCTCGACAACCGCGTCGGGCTTCGCGTTGCGGAGCGGGAACAGCTTGTAAGACGAATCGACTGGGCGGCGTTCATCGATCGTTGCGATGACCTGAGAGATGCGTTCGATCTGCGCCGCGGTTTCGACGACGATGATGATGTTCTGTTCCGCGACCGGAGTCACTGAGCCGTAGGAATCAAGAAGTGGCTTGATCTGCTCGGCGACCAACGCCGCGTTGGCGTTATTGAGCGGGATCGTGACCGTGACAATCTGATCGGGGTTGATGCCGTCAGGGAGTTGGCCGCTGAATGCTTCGCCCGAACGCTTGACCGCTTCCGGGAGCGTTGACAGGTACAGGAACTCGCCCTCGTGTCTGATGTACCGGTCGTGACGACGGAGCATCAGATTCATGATGCTGATCGCTTCGGGGAGTTCGTACTCACTCGCCGAGACGTAAGTCAGTACGCCGGCCGGCGCATCTGATTCAAAGATGATCGGTACGCCGGACTGCCTCGAGAAGAAGTCGAGCACCTGATCGAACGGCGCGTTCTTGAACGCGAAACCGATACGCAGCGCCGACTCCTGCTGAGTCTCAGTTGGCTGATTGGCAGGTTCTGCAGTTTCAGCTTGCGCACAGAGCGAAGCAGAAACATAGCAACCACCAATGAATGCGGCTAAACGAACGGTCCGCTTCATGGACCAGCGAGCTCTTGTAGGCATCTCCGCCTGCTCCTGTGAATCCGTGCTCCGCACGGGCTGTTGACACGTCAAATAGTCTACTCGATCACGGGCTCGCGCTCAGCCAGCGACTGCCCGAGCGCAACTCGATACCCAGACTCACCTTCTGAGAGCATCACATAGTGCCCCTCGATAGCATCGATAGTGAGTCCGAGAATCTGCCCGCCAAGACCGAGCGATCGCGAAGCACCGGTCTTGCTGTTACTCAGGATCGTTTCACCGCCCGTTGGCGTCTGCATGACACCGGATACGAGCCAGTCGCCGTATGGCTTTGGCTTCGGCTTTGGTGCCGGCGGAGGCGAATCATCCCGGGCAACGACGTCTGGTTCCGGAGCCGACGCCACGAACGGGTTCCGCACCATCGATTGGGCCAGACGATCTGCTCCGATGTCATGCACATACGCCGACTCTCCGGTCGTGTCGTCGGCAAGATCAGGCATCACAATACTCGTCACCCCAACGACCAGCGAGTACGACTTGCGCTCCTTGCCCGCAGGTTGGATCGACACATTCGAGACACGCGCGAGCCAAGGCTGCGCCTCTAGCATTGCAATCGTTTGAACACACGCTTCGTAAGAACCCTGACCCGTGATTGTTGTTTCCTGGATGATGCAATCGGCGAGTCGTCGCATCTCGAGGCTGAACTCAACCGGCTTCTCATTCGCAGCCGGGTTGCCAATCGGCTTTGGCTCCTTGCACGCGATTACATACTCAGACAACTCAGCGCTTGTGCATAGCTCGGTCAGCAACGTGCGAAGACGATGCTCTGCGAGTTCCGGAGTCTTTCCAAGTGTCGTGCCAGCGATCGCCTTCAACTCCTCGCGCAAGCGCTTCGAGTCACGAAGACTGCTTTGCATCTGGGACTTGCCGCCCGACCACGATGCAAGACGTGAACGCATTTCATTCATCGGGCCAGCGTGGATTGACGTGTACGCGACATAAAGCACACCCGCCGCGAACACGCAACAGATCGCAATTGCGATGCGATTCTTATTCATCATCATCGCCCTCCGATTTCACCGGCTTGCTTGTGAGCGCAAACACCAAGCGATCCGGTAACTCAGGGCCCTTCGACTCGACATCGAATCGCGGATCATCAATGAACGTCTGTCGCAGTCGAGGAACGATGGCTCTGTCATCAACACTAGCGTAGAGATCAATCGATACATGGTCGGCGGCAGACCACTTACCACCCGCGTACCGGCGGCCGGATTCACTCCGCGAGGCGGAGAACGTCGTCGACCTTGTTTCGCTTCCAGTCAATCGGTCGATCACAAGACCCGTTTCTGGCAGCAGATCAACAATCGCTGCGTTCTGCGTGGTCCAAACCGGGTCGTCCTGATACAGGCTCTTGATATGGATCAGCCGAGCCTCTTCACGCAGGTGCACCCGCTCATTCCTCTGAAGCTGCATCAACTCGGTACGGAGTTTAGAGAGCTTAGTTTCGGCCCCTGCTCTCTGTTGTGCGAGCACGATGAACCCACCGATCAAAACAATCGCTGCCAATGCGCCCAAGCCCGCAGTCATCCGCACCGCCGGCAGTTGAAGCCCCGAAGGGGGTTTGACATTTCGTAGATCGATGACCGGCTTCTCATGATTCACTGCAAGCTGAACCAGAGGCAGAAGCTCCTCGGGTACTCGCGCAAAGTCCGGCGAATACTCCTCGATGTTCAGTTCTAGATGATCATCCAACTCAGCGACCAGCTTGGGTCGGATATCCGCATCGGCATAGAGGCGAGCTTTGGAAATGCTTAGTAAGCCTCCCACCATGCGCGCACTTGTAAGAGCGCGATGCGCCTCGGCCGCGATCTTTGAAATGTCAGCCTGAATATTACTGTTTCTGTTGAGGTTCCTGCTGAGTACCGGGATGCCGTTGTGGGCTACCACAATCTCAATCTCACGCTTGCCTGCTCCGATATAGAGATCGGTTGACTCATTGCCCGGGATCGAGGCGATACCAGAGGCCCTGGTCGTGACGCCGGCAACAGATCGACCAGCAAGCTTCATGTCGTCGCGGATGCGATCTACGAGCTCCGAAGGGGCAGCACAGACCGCGTGCATGGAATCCGTTGTCGGGGCTACATCTATCACGCAAGCGTGCGGATCGAGTGTCGAATGAGTGCCGAGATTGAGCTTGGCAACGCTATGCAGATCAGCAAGACTTGTGCCATCTGGTATGCCCAGCTCAAGCTGAAGAAGCACGGCTTCTCGTCGAGGAACTACCAGTAGAACTTTGCCCTCGGGCAATGATTCTTTCCGAAAGAGATCCTTGAGCCACGCACCCCTAGCCGCGGCATCCATGTCCTCTGGCATCGACACATCGAACCATCCGGTTTTCTTGCCGTTCCAAGCGGCAAGAACCCGGTTGCGACGCAATTCAATGACGGCTGCGTAGTTCATTCGGGCAGACCACCTGTTCCATACCGACTCCACCCAGTTGTGCTGCCACTGGTGGAGTCATCGTTTCCTTCGCTCTCGGGCATCTCATCTGCCGGTAAATCCAATTCAACCGCATCGTCGCCGAACACAGCCGCGGGATCTGGTATCTCTGTTGTCGTGGGCTGCTTTACTTCCCACTTGAGATTCGTGACATCACGAAGATAACCGATCCTCGGCTGTTCCCCAGACAAATCGACCACCATCTCGTACTGAGCCGCCGTGATATCTTCGAACAGATCATCACTTGTCAACTGATCGCTCTCGCTGATCTCTTCGTCTCGCTCAACCGCAAAACGGACACCGTACTGCAGACTTCGAGACGTGAGAAAATTGATAGCCTTCGTGTAGTCATCAATTTCCATAAGGCCTTCGCGAACCGGCCACGACAGACCAGAGAGGTCATCGTCACTCAGTGATTCACGATGATCCACCAGAGACTCGGCGACTTCTTCGTCAATTCCTGGCAATGCTGACAGCACGTTCGCAGAGGCGTGGGACAAGTCAACCAAGCCGTAACTCGGCCTTCCATCATTCATATCGAAGCTGTCGAGCAGTATGTCCCATTCTTCCTCGGGGATTGAACGCAGTGGCAGTTGGGTAAGTATCTCACCGAGTCCCGCCGGTTGCCAATCACCCGATGAAATGCTCTCGTAAAGAGCTACGCCTTCTGGCGATAATGAACTCGATGGTTCGCCACCTGCACCAACTCCCATTCTCGGTGTGCCAACAAAGCCGCTCTGACCGCCAGCCCCCGAGCGAAGTTGAGGATCAAGACTAGAGATGGTGACGAGTTGATCGACCGGGTTCTCCGGGGCTTCAGCAATTGCATGCCTTGCCATACCGAGCGATCGAATCGGCCTGTGTGACAAAGCATGCTCGGAATCAATCTCATTGCTTTGAAAGAATGCCTCAAGCACCGCATCTTCAGCATGATTCAGATCAAGCCTCGCTGCAAACGGCTCAACTGAATGTCCGTCAGCAGAAACGATCGTCCACTGCCATGACTGCTTATCTTCGTACCGGAGTACATCCTCATTGTCAGGCAGTTCAGGAATCTGGCCCAAGTGCGCTTCTTCACGAGAACGATGAAGCTCCGCTGCGATCGCGTAAGCCGCCGATCGGGCAGCGAGTCTGCTTTCGTGCCGGGTCACGATCGAACGGACAGCATTGCTCTGACCTCGCACGCCGGAAAGAAGAGCAGACAATCCGGCTGCCATAGCAACGACCGCGATCAACACAACAAAGATGACAGCGCCTCGGCGATTCATGGCACCACCACCGAGCTTGCTCGAGCTGGCGAAGGATCTAACACTGAGAACACGCGACGCCAGTCCGGCTCTCTGTCGTCTTCTTCTGGACCTGCAAGCTGCTCCAATTCTATTAAGTCTTCCGGCTCAGGTTCACCGAACCACACAGAGATCGCTACTGCAAAAGGAACAGCTTCCGACTGGCCGCCACCGAATTGCCAGGCATCGCCGTCGTAGAACGCGAATTCCACTCGCTCAACACTGGACAGCAAGCCGCTCCATGCGCCATTGCCAGACCTGATTCGCAGCTGATTGTCCGAATGCGAGATCTCAACAGTTTGCAGATCATCGGCGTCGCCGACCTCGTCGTTGTGCAGTGCAACACCGCAACTTACAAGTTTGAGAGCCGTCTCTGTGACTACGAAGCCAGGATTGCCATCTGCATCTGTAGCCACGAGCGTGAACATGGAACGCTCAACAATGTCAGTCAGGATCGACAGCTGTGAGATCCGATCGCTGCGTTCCGCGGCACGAACCGAGCTCGCCATGATCTGATGACTTGCGGGCAGCAGTGTAAACACAAGTGCCATGAGCAGCGCAATGGCCAGGAGCAACTCAAACAGCGTAAACCCGAGCCGGCGATTCACATCGCACCCCCGGCCTGACGGACAAGCTGCGATGCCGTGTATACGACCGAATCATCCGAGACACGAAGAACCGACACATCTATCTGTGCCAGCCCCGCCCACTGGCTCGGTGTTGTTTCGATTTCGAGTCGATAAACTGGATCCTGAACCAGAACACCGGCTTGGGCTTCTTCAAGAGAGATCACCCGGCTCTGAACCGAGCCGTGCAGATTCTCAGCCGTCGCGGCCCTTGACTCGATCAACGCCAATGCCGAGCAGGCGATATCCGCCGCGACCACACGCTCCGATTCTTGGTTGACACGACTCTGGATACGGGACAAAAGCGCAAACCCGGCCACCGCAGCAAGCACCGCAGCGGCGACCGCGAGCATGATCTCGAGCAGCATGAACCCCCGCCTGCTCATTCCGAGATGTCCTCCCCGCCACCAGCCACGCCATAGAAATCGTCCTCGACGATCTCTTGGAATGTAAGTCGCCCAGTCCAGTTTTCGATGGCCGGCTGGAATCGTCTGTCGTCCGCTTCGAGTTCCCATGAATCTTCAGACAACGAGGCATGGCCGTCAGGCATCACACGAACCAGTCGTGTCTCGTCGTCTTCAAATGAATCCATAGGCTCGGCAAGAATATCCGTTTCGTGTACGAAGCCTGTATCACTCACGGCTCCGAACACAACCGCCAACCTCTCAGGTAGCTCATAGAGCAAAGCAGGTATTGGTTCAATACTGTCCTGATTGAATTCACTATTGATTGCGGCACCGCTCGGTTCTGAATCCGTGGTACTCACAATCATCCCGATCGACGGCAACCCATACTCAGGTGCAACATAGACAACATCAACGGGGACACCCTGCTCAAGCGCGGCTGAGCGTGCTTCAAGGATCGCCGACGAGATGCCCTGCTGCGCAGATTCGACACGTTCCTCGTCACTCCACCGGAAACTGGACGTGATCGCGAGGCTACCGAGCACGACCAAGACAGCCACCACAATCAGCAGTTCGATCAGGGTGAAGGCTCGGCGGCGAGATGTCATGACTGCTGCCTCGGCTTAGCCGCCCGCGGGTACTGATGACTCGAAATCAAACGATTCTTCGGCGCCGTCGAGTTCCGACCATGACGTGATGTCATCATCGGTTCCCTCTTCGCCGTCCGGGCCGTAGGACCAGAGGTCGTACTTGGTCTCGTCGCCGTACTCGCTGATCTGGCGGTAGCCCCATGGGTTGTCCCACTGATCGTTCGGGCTCGGGCTCTCAAGGTACGGCGACCACTTGTCCTCGTCCTCGGGGTTCTCGAGGTTGGTTGATGACCAGAGCACGTTCAGGCCCTCTTCATCAGTCGGGTAGCGGTTGAAATCGAGACGGAAACTCTCGAGTGCATCCTCGACAGTCTTCATCTGGATCTTGGTGATGTTCTCTTGGGCTTCGCCGAAGCGGTTGAAGACCGCGATACCGATGAGCGAGGCGAGCGCCAGAATAATTGCGATGACAATCATGACTTCGACGAGCGTGAAACCGCGGCGTGCGACTCGACGACGATGAGTACCGTTACGCATAAATCAGTCCCCTGTGACCACCTGGCGTCCTTCGCCGTGGTTTGCACATACTAGCAATAGTCAACGCACCCCACAACCGGGCATATGCCTCACATGCCATTCAGAGGTTGGAGCTCAGTTCTCCCATCGGCAAAAGAAGCGCCGCGGCAACAAGGACGACCAGCACAGCGATCACCACCAGCAGCAGAGGCTCCACAAGTCGGATAGCCGTGCTGAGCAGCCGGTCAACCCGTTGGTCCGTGGTGTCCGCGATGGTCACGAGAACCTCGCCCAGGTTATTCGCGGCCTCGGCGACGTTAATCATCTCGACCACGTCCGGGTCGAACAGACCGCTCTGGGCGAGCGGCTCCGAGATCGTCCCGCCACCACGGACAGACTCGATCGCGTCTTCGACCGCCTTTGCCATGACTACATGCCCCGACGCCTCCTTAGCGATCTGCATCGCCCCGATCATCGGGACACCGTTGGCCAGCAGAGTTCCAAGCAGCCGACAAAAACGAGCCGCCGCCAAAGTCTTCGTGAGCTTGCCAAGCACCGGCAGTCGCAGCTGCCATTCGGAAAGCTTCTGCCGAACGCCCGGCCGCCTCCGAAGGAACACCACCCCTACCACGATCCCGATCACAGCCAAGAGTGACAGTCCGAAATACTTTCCAAGCAAATCGCTCACAAAGAACGTCGCGGTCGTGATGGCAGGCAGGTCGCCCTCGAGTCGCGCAAAGAGAGGCCGGAACCTTGGCACGAACGCAAGAAACACAACCACAAGAATGATCACGCCGAAGACCACCAGCACCGCTGGATAAACGAGGCTCCCGATGATCTTGCTGCGAAGCTCTGCTTGTGCAAGAAGCATCGACGAAAGCCGAGACAGCACCGACTCAAGGATGCCGGCTTTCTCACCCGCTCGGATCAACGCGACCTGCGCCCCCGGGAACGTGTCGGGTCTGTTGCTCATGGCCTGCGAGAGTTCTTCGCCGTCGGCGACCTCGTCGGCAAGCTCGGAAAAGACCGCAGCGACCTTGGGTGCGGTCTTCTGCTTCCCGACCAATCTCAACGCCCGGAGCAACGGCACACCGGCTCTTAGCAGGTCAGCTATCTGCAGGTACGTCATCGCCATCCGGCGAACCGGAAGCTTGGTCCCTGTCTTGGTGGCGCGTTTCTTCTGTTCGTTGAGCTCGATCGGCGTCAGGCCCTTGCCCTGGAGGTCGGCAGCCGCGGCTCGCTCGTTGGCACTATCCAGCAAGCCCCGGACACGCTGGCCCTGGGCATCGAACGCGATGTAACGGAACTGTCCCACGGCGTTCAGTCTAAGCCAAGACCCGCCTACAGCAAATCGGAGATCGCGGAAACCACAGCCTCGTCGTCAGGGCTCACCCGGGTATCAAACCTATTCACGACTTCGCCCTGTCTATTCACAAGGAACTTCGTGAAGTTCCACTGGGGCTCGCCGCCGATCGGCTCAGGCTGGCCGGATAAGTCCTTGTAAAGCGAATGGGCGCCCTCACCAACGACGTCGATTTTGGAGAACATCGGGAAGGACACGCCGTAGGTCGCGGAGCAGAATTCGGCGATCTCTTCGTTACTGCCCGGCTCCTGGGATCCGAAGTTGTTGGCCGGGAAACCGAGGATGACCAAACCGTCATCGCCGTGCTGCTTGTAGAGGGCTTCGAGTTGCTCGTACTGGCTCGTGAAGCCGCACTTGCTCGCGACATTCACGATGAGCAACACCTTGCCCTCATACTGCTTGAGCGATTGGGTCTCACCGGTAATCAGGTCGGCATCGTGGTCGAGTACGTATGAGGCTGTCATCGATGTTGTTCCAGTGTCAGGGCCAGCCGCGACTGGCGATTGGTTTCCGTACTCTGCACAGCCCGAGATCAGCAGAGTGCCAAGGAATGCGATCAGTAAAGATTTCATATCACGCTCCTGTCCGTGCACCCCGGCCCGGGCTTCTAGGATACACCCGATGGTTGAACTACGCAGAACAGTTCGAGCCAACCTCGGCGGCGGATTCAGTGAATCACTCCCATCTGGCCCCAACGGTCACGGCGGCCAGCCCGCTATGTCTGGCCTCGGCACCTACTACGAATTTGAGATTGCCTGCTCCGGAATTCCTGACGAGGACACGGGCTACCTTGTCAATATTAAGCAGATCGACCAAGCCGTCCGAGGCACGGTCCTGCCCCGCGTCCACGAACAACTCTTGCGCGACGCGTCGGCAGAACCCACGGGACTTCTGTTCACGCTTGCGGAATCTCTGAAGCCCGAGTTACCCACCGATCTCGTTTCCATCCGTTGGAATCTGTCACCGACCTACAGCCTGGAGTACCGCATGGCCTCGCCGAATTCCGCATTGCTCCGCCAGCGTTTCGAGTTCGCCGCCGCTCACAGACTCAACGTCAGCTCGCTGAGCGATGACCAGAACCGCGACATCTTCGGCAAATGCAACAACCCCTCGGGACATGGGCACAACTACGAGCTCGAGGTCTGCTGCATGATTGATCTCAACGCCGATCCGTTCACCGTCGCCATGCTCGAATCCATTGTGGATAGGGTTGTGATCCAGCGGTTTGACCACAAGCACCTGAACCTGGATACCGAAGAATTCGCGAACGAGTCAGGCCTCAACCCATCGGTCGAAAACATCGCCAAGGTCTGCTTTGATCTGCTCAGCCCCGCAGTTGCCGAAGGGTCCGGAAATCCAAAGCTTGAGCACGTCACGGTTTGGGAAACGCCCAAAACAAGCTGCACCTACCACGGCTGATTGCCGCACTGCTGGCTGCATACACCCCACTGACCCTGCCAACCCGATACACTTGATTCATGGGAATTGGGACAGTCCTCCTCGATCGCGAACTCATCACCCGTGAACAGCTCGATGTCGCCATCGACGAGCAGGCACGCTCGGGCGAACGGCTCGACCGCGTTCTGCTCCGCATGGGCCTGATCGACCGCACACAGGTGCTCCAAGCCGTCGGTGAACAGCTCAGGCTCGAAGTCGTCGATCTCTCCGACCGAGTCGTAGACAAAGAGATCCTCGAATCCCTGCCCGCAAAGCTCGTCTTCCGCCACCACTGCGTTCCCATCGCAAAGCACGAGGACACCCTGACAGTCGCGACCAGCGACCCCTTTCAGCTCGTTATCCACGACGAACTCGGCATGCACAGCGGCTGCGCCATCGAACTCGTCCTCGCGGACGACGAAGAACTCCGCGGCTTTATCCGCACCCACTACGGCGTCGCAGGCGACACACTCGACGCCATGTCCGGCGGCCTTGAAGATCTCGTCAGTGAGAACGAGTCGGACGAACTCGAACAAGCCCAGGAAGCCAGTGTCATCCGCCTCGTCAACGACATCGTGGGCGAGGCGCTCGCAGTCCGCGCGACGGATATCCACATCGAGCCTTACGAGGGCGAGCTTATCGTCCGCTACCGCATCGACGGCGTGCTCCACCGCGCCAACCTGCCCTCGACCGTTCACCGGTTCGCCGCTGCAATCGTCAGCCGACTCAAGATCATGTCGAGCCTGAACATCGCCGAGAAACGAAAGCCCCAAGACGGCAGGATCTCGTTCCGCCACCGTGTCGAGGGAAAGGGCATCGAAGAGTTCGATCTCCGTGTCAGCGTGATACCGATGGTGTTCGGCGAAGGCCTTGTGCTCCGTGTCCTCAACAAGTCTGCGGTCCAGATGACGCTCGACGAGCTCGGCATGCCCGAACGTGTCGTCGAGCCCTGGCAGCAGCTCATCACAAGGCCGCACGGCATCCTCCTCGTCACGGGCCCCACCGGCTCGGGTAAATCGACCACGCTCTACGCGTCACTCAATCAGATCGTCAGCGACTCGATCAAGGCGATCACCGTTGAAGACCCCGTCGAATACCAGGTCGCAGGTGTCAATCAGATTCAGGTCAACAGCAAGGTCGGCCTCACCTTCGCATCCGGGTTGCGTGCGATCCTCCGCCACGATCCGGACGTCGTGATGATCGGTGAGATCCGAGACCTCGAAACCGCACAGACCGCGGTGCAGGCGTCACTCACGGGCCACCTCGTGTTCTCCACGCTCCATACCAACGACGCTCCGGGTTCGATCACCCGACTGCTCGACATGGGGGTAGAACCGTTTCTGGTGTCATCTTCGGTCGAGGGTGTTCTGGCTCAGCGACTGGTCCGCCGCCTGTGCCCGAACTGCAAATCTCCAATAGCTGCTGGCTCGATCGAACTGCCGTCAGAATTCAAGGCCAGGAAGTCAGACACCCTGTTCGAAGCCGTTGGCTGCAAGCAATGCCTGCAGCGTGGTTTCATGGGCCGGGTCGGCGTGTACGAGATCCTGAAGCTCAGTGAAGCAACACGCGAGCTTGTGATGAACCGCAACAGCGCCCCCCAGATTGCCGCCGCCGCCGAGAAAGAGGGCAACCTCTACACGCTCAAGACGGATGCGTTCCTCAAGGTGAAATCCGGCATAACCACACTCGAAGAAGCCAGCCGCGCCATCGCAACATAGTGGCTTATTTCGATTGCATTGCCCCTGCAACAGCCTGTGCCTGCCCTTGCCTGAGTGACGCGATCAGCACCGGGGTCGATCCGACCTGACCCACAACAAGTTCCGGGGCGAATTCGGCTGCTCCAACTACCAATGCTGGCACCTGTCGCACAGACCACTCTCCATCCAACAACCATTTGGCATCATCAACGAGCAACCGGTCCAAAGCCTTCTGGATTGATCCCGTCTTGATGACCGACTCAAACTCAACGACTACCGCAAGCTCATGCTCTTCGGTGATGCAGAGCGACATCCCCTGCTCAGCACGGGCCAGCGAACGTATCAGCGTGGAACGAGCCCGAGTGTACCGATCGAATCTCTGATACTTGCTAGCCGCTGGATCTGGCTCACTGATCTCGAAACCGATCCTCGCCACTGCTCGTATGCACCACTCCAGCCCGACTCCATGCACATCCCACCATTCGATTGAATCCGCAGATGACTCACTCAGCTTCGCGAATTCAACACGCTGGGTGACACCATCATCTTTTCGTCGGTCCCATTCGATCACGAGACTTCGATCGTCTTGCTCGGCATCAATCGATGTGGTTATAGATCGAGCATCGGCCAGCCCTAACGCGCCGAACAACCCATTCAGCGACCCCGGCATGAATGCGTCGGGGTGCGTACGACGCCATGCGTTGAGGTCGATGTGAATCGAACTTTCAAGCACAGCCTGATCGCGAGATTTCTGCTCGGTGAAGCACCGCCCCTCGCGATCCACCTTTATCGTCACCGACGACAAATTTTGGTCGGCACCTGCCAGTGCGCTGCACTCTTCAAGAATGACCTGCCCGAGCCGGAACTCCTCATCGTTTGAGAGCGTGATCGAGAGAACCTCGACCGGCTGCAGGGCTTGCGACAGACCGCTGGCAAGAACGAACACGATTGCAAACGAGACCCGGAGCATGCCCAGATCGTACCCGCGATCGCTCCTCGGCTGGTACAGTTGTCGCGTTGGAACCGCCCCGTCGCATCCTGATCATCCGCCCGAGTGCCCTTGGCGACGTCTGCCGGTCCGTGCCAATGGCGGCCGCCCTTCGCGAACGCTGGCCTGACGCGGAGATCCACTGGCTCGTCAACGCCACATACGCGGCTGTCCTCGAATCCCACCCTGCGGTTGACAAGGTCATCGCGTTCGACCGCAAAGGCATCGGCGCCTCAACCCGAAAGCTCAACCTCGGCCCGATCATCCGATTCCTTCGCTCACTCCGCAGTGCCCACTACGACATCACGATTGACGCACAAGGACTCCTGCGGTCGGGTCTGTTCGCGTGGTCAACCATGGCGAAGCAGCGGATCGGGTACGCCGACGCCAGAGAACTCGGTTGGCTCGGGCTGAACAACCGTGTCCGAGTGTCCGAAGGCGCCCACACCGTGGACAAAATGATGGCCCTGCTTGCCCCGCTGGGCATTACTCCATCTGTCTACGACATGCGGCTAACAGCATCTACGCAAGCAAAAGACGAGATCCGATCTGACACCGAGCTCGTTGAGCCCTACGTCGTGCTCGCTCCAACGAGTTTGTGGGAGGGCAAACGCTGGCCAATCGAGCGGTTCACAGAGCTTGCAAAGCGCATAGCCGACTCCGGCCTCAATATCGTCGTGGTCGGCGCACCCGGTGAAGAGCCGCAGTGCCAACATTTGCTCGAACTTGCGAAACAGGGAATGCCGATCATCGATCGGGTGGGCAAGACATCAATCGCCACCATGATGGCCATCATCGAGCAGTCACAGGCCGTCGTCGCGAACGACTCCGCGGCCCTGCACATGGCGGTCGGTTTCGATCGCCCGATCGTGGCCCTGTTCGGCCCAACACGCAAAGAACTCGTGGGGCCATATCTACAAAACGACGCTGTGATCCAACACATCGAACCCGGCGATGCCATGGAGCACAAACGCACCGAAGAAGGCCAGCGCATGATGCAGCGGATCTCGGTCGATGAAGTGTGGAACAAGCTCAAACAAGCGATCGGCTGATAGATTGAGATCTAAAAAGAAACAAGCCCCTGCAACGCAGAGGCTTGTAAGCGAGGCGGACGGGAATCGAACCCGCAACCTTCGGATCGACAGTCCGATGCTCTAACCAATTGAGCTACCGCCCCGTCGCCATGACCATCGGTCATTGGCACCCGCAAATATAGACCCGACTCTCAATGAGTCAAGCTTCAGCGGGGGTTCGTATCGTTTAGTCTTGCAGGTTGGGGAGTCTGATCTGGCCCTCGCTCTGGAGTGCCAGCGGATTGCTTTCCGGACTCACCTCAACGGCGGCGAAGTACATCAGAGTCGTCGCTGCGCCGAGCATCAGAACCGCGAGGAAAAGCAGGCCCGTGTAAACGTCGGGACCGCCCGAACGGGCCCTGCGTCCGCCGGGCATCTTCATCGCAAGCTGCTGCTTCTGGTTCTTCTGCTTCGGAGCCTTCGGCTCTTTTGGCTGCTTCTGCTTCTTACCCATCGTTAGATCTCCTGGCGTAGCGGCTTAGCGGGTCAGGCTGCTCAGAACAGTGTCGCCGGGGCGGACCTGGATCGAGTTGTCACCAATGGTGTCAACCAGACCGACCGAGCTCTGGAGATCTGTGCGAACGATGATGAGATTGGCAACGAAGTCGCCGTCACGGGTAATGTGGAGCTTCACGTTCTCGCGGAGGCGGTCACGCGTGCCGAGGTTGACTTCGGCGTACTGCTGGCCGTTGTTGCTGCGGACTTCGCGGACGCTACCGACGACGAGATCACCAACGAGTGCGCGGGGCTCCGAGGTGCGAGCTGCGACATCGGTGCCGCCGTTCTGCTCGATGGCCTGCATCTCAGCGATCGACTCCTGCAGCGAACGGTTAGACTGGGTCAGAACCTCGTTCTGGCTCTCGAGGTCGTTGATCCGGTCGAGAAGTGCGATGTTCTGCTCGCGGGTCTTCTGGGCGTCCTCGCGTGTCTTCTTCAATTCCATGTTCTGGCTTGCGATGATCTCCGACTGTGTATCGACAGTCTTGCCGAGGTCGCCGATCTGGTTGGCAACCGAGTCGGCACGATCGCTGGCCGAGCGTGCTTCGAGGCGGAGCTCAGCGAGTTTCGACTCGGCGTCGCGCTTGGCGGCTTGGAGCGACTCGATCTGGCTCTCAAGCGTTTCTTTCTCGACGTTGAGACGCGTCCGCTCGTCTGCGAACTGGCTGCTCTGGGTTTCGTAGTTCGCCGTCGCCTTGTCGCGAACGACCACGGCGTCGTTGTACGAATTGATGATCGCGTCACGGTTCATCGCGTACGAAGAAGTCAGAGCCGCAAGCCCGAGGCTCAGTACGGCTGCGAACACGACCAGAATCTTTGTCAAGATGTGCACTACTCGCTCCAGTCCTTTGAGACCGCCGCTCTGGCGGCAAGCCATCGATCTGAGACAATAAGGCCGCGCCTCTGTCTCAATGTCCATTCGCTGCTGAGCAATGGCCTCTCGGCCTCGTCGGCGACCCCGCTGGTCCCCGTCGGCTACACCTCACCGGCCCGCCTTGGCCCGTGGATGTGTCCCGCTCTGGGCTGCGGCATCCCAGCCGCTGCCTGACAGTGTAGCGTCACCCGGACCCGTTCCGCCAGCCCGGAAGGCCCCCAGATGAGGATTACTTGAGGATTATTTGAGCCTGCGGACCAGTGCAGAGGCTGCCGAGACCCGAACCATCTCTGATGGGTCCGAGAGCATCCGCTCGAGTTTCTCCAGATCCTCGACCCGTTTGGTCCACCCGAACACCGCCGCCGAGTCCGCCCTGACCACCTCACGGTCGTTCATCCAGAACATATCTGCCAGGAACCAGCCGTTCTGATCCCCCAGTTTGGCCATGCTGATTGCGATCGCCAGCAGGATCTCGGGCGGCATCAGCTCCCCGTTCGGGCCGGCAGATTCTGATAACTGAGCCAGCGTCCCACGCGACGACCTGTCCTTCAGCTCGCCGAGTGCCTGGATGGCCAGAGCCGTGGCTTCGAGATCTGAGGGCAGGGCCGGGAACAGAGCCGCCCTGATCGGGACAAGCTGCTTGTCTTCACCCAGCTTGACCATCGCCTCGCTCATCTGTAGGTCCAGAAGCCGCTGGCGGGCCGACATCACCCTCGGCATCGGAGTACGAAGGGCCTCATTGAGCAAAGGCAGCGCCGACTCATCCCCCATCTCGCCGAGCAGGAACGCCACGTGTGCCCGAAGCCCAGGGTCATCTTCGTTGAAGAGGTAATCCGCGAGTGCCGATCTGTCGACCGACTGACCTGTTTGCGCAAGTGCGTACACCGCAGCCGACGAAACAAACGGCGACTCATCCGTCAGCATCACACGCAATAGGTCGGCGTGCCCCTGCAGCCGAGCCTTGCCGATCGCCATCGCCGCGATGCTGCGAACCCCGAAGTTCTCATCGACCAAGCCACGATCGACAACCTTGGAAAGCGTGCGGGGAAGCTGCACCAGGCTCTCGTACGCGTGAGCCCTTGCCTGTGCATCATTCGAGAGCGTCGATGCTTCAAGCAGCTTCGTCGCACGCTCGAAAAGCTGTTCCTGCTTCACGATGCTGCTGTAGTCCTTACGGAGCTGTTCCGTCGAACGCGTGCTGCGAGTAGCAGGTTCGGTGCCGACCTGAACTGTGCCGTCGCGATCGCTCGGTCTGGTGGGCGAACTCGAGCAACCCGCCATCAGGACGATGGTGGCCGCTGTACAGATTCGCGTCGCTGCTCGTTGTACTGATAGGTTGATCATGATTCTCTCTTCGTATCCCCGGCGGGTTTGTCTTTGATTCTCTTGATGATCGCACCGGCAAGCAAGGCCAGCATCCCCGCGAGGGCGGCCCATCCTACGAGGTTTCCGACCGTCCTGTACGGCGTTCGGCTCAAACCGGCGTCCAGCCTGACCTGCCCTGTCAACACTCCCGCCTCCTGCGGGGGGAGTATGTCAGTGACCCGGCCCTTGGCGTCGATAAAGCAGGACTGCCCCGTATTGGCGACCCTTGCCATGGGGAGCCCGAGTTCGAGACACCGCCAGCGGGCAAGAAGAACGTGCATGGCTCGGCCGTGGTCTGAATCCCCGAACCAGCCGTCGTTGGTCATCACGATCATCAGATCCGCGCCGGGCCCGCTATTTGCGATCCGGCGACAGATCCGGGACTGGCTGGATTCAAAGCAGATCGGAGTAGCCGCCCGGATGACACCCGACTCGGTTTCGATCTCGATCGGCGCGGCTTTCGTGCCCGCATCCAGCCCGAAGTCCATGCCGCTGGCACCGAGGCCGATCTTCAGAACCAGATTCTGAAGCCACGGCACGCTTTTGATGTAAGGCAGTGTTTCGCCAAACGGAGTCGGCGCGATCTTGTCATACCGATCAGCCCGGACTTGGCCGTTTCGTACCAAATACGCGCTGTTGTACGTCGCGTCTTGAGACTGCCTGCCCTGCTGATCGATGCGGATATTCGTCGCGGTAATCGCGCCGACCAGCATCGGCACTCGGAGTTCTGACTGGAGCGCGAGGAAATGATCGCGGATGTTGTTGGCCTCGTTGTAGCCGTCGCGATTAATCGCCATCGCGCCCGCTTCGTCGAGCGCCGGCCCAGGGAACATGGTCTCGGGCCAGACGATCAGATCGGGCCTGTCCCCCGCCGCATTGATCGAGAGGTCCGCGAAGTTCTGGTAGTCCATCATCCGCTGTTCAGGAGTCCACGCGACCTTGTTGTCCTGTGGCACATCGGTCTGCACAAGCGAGATCCTGACACTGGACTCACCATCAGTCGATACGCGAGGCAGAGTGAGAAGTGACACTCCCCAAACCGCCACAACAAGCACCGTCGACACGAGAATCGCAGGCTTTTTGAGTTGTGAGTTGGATCTGACCTCTAGAAGCAGACAGCCCAGAAGCACCAGCACCAGAGTCAGCAGATATCCGCCACCGAGCGACGCGATGCTGGCGACCGCCGGGAATGCAATCAGGGGCTGGCCGACTTGGTACCACTCAAAGCCACCCCAGAGCACCTCGCCCCGGATCGTCTCAAGCCCAACCCAGACCACGGGGAGCAAAAGCACCGCGGGCAGCTTCTCGAATCGCTTGCGAACGGTACCAGCGATCCAGACAAAGAGCCCAGGCCACATTGCAAGGTGCAGCAGCAGTGGGATATAGCCAGCAGCGGTGATGTGGAAGACATAGTCCAGTTGGTACGCATAGAAGGGGAGCACACCCGCTGCAGCGAACACGCCTTGTTTGTATGGATTCTGCGATTTCCAGGCGATCCACAACAGCGGCACGGGCGCGAGGAAACTCAAGCCAAAGAGCGAGATCGGCGGGAACGCGAGCAGCATGAACGCCGCGTGCATCAGCCCCGCGACGAGCGCGTGGTACCACCTTACGCCTCGCCCCGCCTGGTTGTTGGCGTCTTGGTTCTGCGTCATATGCCCGTCTTCGTGCTGGTCAGAAACGAGGCTTACCCGCCGGCGTAGTCAACGAGTCTCGCGATCTGGTTCCGCATGTCGTGGCGTGGCACAACCTGATCGACCATGCCGCACTCGAGTAGGAATTCCGAACGCTGGAAGCCCTCGGGCAGATCCTGCCTGATGGTCTGGCGGATCACGCGTGGGCCGGCAAAGCCGATGAGCGCCTTGGGCTCTGCGATGATGACATCGCCCAGCATCGCGTAGCTCGCGGTCACGCCGCCGGTTGTCGGGTCGGTGAGAACAGAGATGTACACACCACCCGCATCGTCAAAGCGTGCCAGAGCCGCGCTGGTCTTGGCCATCTGCATCAGGCTGAGGCCCGATTCCTGCATGCGAGCACCGCCGGAGCAGCTGACGATCACCAGCGGCAGGCCTTCTTTGGTCGCGTGCTCGATCGTCCGGGCAAGAACCTCACCCACGACAGAACCCATCGAGCCCATCATGAACGTCAGGTCCATGCAAGCCAGAGCGATCTGGCGACCTTTGACGAAGCCGACACCCGCGATGATCGCGTCGGTCTGGCCGCTCTTGATCTGCTCGGCGAGCAGGCGGTCGCGGTACGACTTCAGATCGCGGAACTTCAGCGGATCGTTCGATTCGACGTTGGCAAACAGACGCTCGAAGGTTCCGGTATCGACGAGCTGCTCGACACGGGTCGAGGCGCTGATCCGGAAGTGGTGGCCGCAATCGGGGCAGACGGAGAGATTAGCTTCCATCTGCTTGCGGTAGATCATCTGGCTGCAACCCGGGCAGCGGAGCCAGAGCCCCTCGGGGATCGAGCTTTTGGTCTTGGTACTCTTCTGCACCTGTGTCCAGCTTCGTGTTGCGGTTTGCGACATCAATCGCTCCTGTGCCCCCGGCATCCGCCGTGGACGTAAGGACGTTAGCTTCCGACTCGGCTGACTTCGCGGGTTTGCCGGAGCTGGGCCCGCGAAATTTCATGCCATTCTGCTGCTGGGCCTTCCATGACCTCCCACAGCTCATTTACCGGTCGTCCGGTCAACCAGCACCGGACCAACCCGTATGCCATCGGCCGAAGCACGACTCCAACGCCAGGATCGGGTGCTCGGAGCTTCTCAAGTGCCTTCGCAAGAGCCACCGAGATCCGCCCGCTCGCCTCATTGAGCGACTCGCCCTCTGGAACGATGACGTTCGCCGGGTTCTCCCGCCAACCCTTGTAAGCCTTGGGCGCCTTCTCTTCGAGGTCTTCCCCGCGGAGGCCTTCCCACAGGCCGAGGTCGATATCCGCCAGCCCTTCAATGGACTTGGCCTTGGCGCCGGTTACCCGTGCGTAGGCGTCGGCGGTCGATTTAGAGCACTGGTCAGGAGCGTGCAAGATGCTGCTCAGCTCGGCACCGTCTAGCAGCGACGAGGTCTCGGCCAGATCCTTCTTGGCCTGCTCGCACAGGGGCAGATCAGCTTGGCCCACGAGGCGACCCGTGATGTCCCAGTCGCTCTGACCTGAACGGATAATCAGCACGTTGATTTGTTCGGGTTTAGCCATGATCGATTCAGCCATCGGCAAACAGGGCCGGCAGCCGTGGTATTCCTCCGCGATCTCTCGACAAGGCTTCCAGCCCGGCCGCCACTAGGGTCGCAAGTCTAGCAGGAGACATGCTGCCGGAGCGTGGGCCTGCCCATTCTCGGAGCCACACAGCGACCGAGAACTCTCTCGCTATCCAAGCATAGTACGAACAACTTCGGGCCGCTGACTATTCGATTTGCCAAAGAGTGCCGATCCCGCAACCAGAACGTCGCAGCCGACATCCCTGCAAGCCTCTGCCGTTTCAGGGGCTACGCCGCCGTCCATCTCAAGGATCAGATTGGCCGGCCCCTCTTCGCGTCCCCGTCTGGTTTTCTCGAGCACCTCGGCGATGAAGGACTGGCCTCCGAACCCAGGGTGGACGGACATGACCAACAGCATCTCAAACGAACCGAGCAAGTTCTGGACCTTCTCGAACGGCGTCTCAGGGTTTATCGCGATGCCCGCAGTGCAGCCGAGTTCCCGCACACGATCGGCGAGCCTCTTGGCTTCGTCCTCACTGACCACCTCGCAATGGAACGTGATGTGATCTGCGCCCGACTTTGCGAAAGGCTCGATGTATTTCTCAGGATCTGTGATCATCAGGTGCACATCGAAGCATGTATCGGGCAGCGAGACTCTGAGTTTCTCGATCAGGCCCGGCCCGAAGCTGAGGTTCGGCACGAAGTGGCCGTCCATGACATCGAGGTGCAGCAGCTTGCCGCCCGAATCCAGTGCGTTCGAGCAGTCCGCCGCGAGATCAGCGAAGTCTGCCGCGAGGACCGACGGCGCAACAACCGGGCTTGTGGGGCGAGATCTCAGCAACTGACGAGAATCGGCGTGATCGGCGTTGGTCATAGGCCACTCTAAGGCGACTCAGGATTGCCGGGCGAGTGTTGAGAGGTACCATCGTGTGTCATTTCACACTTGATGGAGAACGACCGCCATGGCCGTGCCCGAATCGCTTCGCCAGTCACTCGAAAACGCAGGCCAGGCCCATGTCCTGAACCTGGTCAACACGCTGAACGATGCCAAGCTCGCGTTGCTGATCGAGCAGCTCGAAGGTCTCGATCTCGGGGCCATGCAGTCGCTGATCGATACCTACGTCAAGTCCGCCCCCCAATTCGAGATGCCTGCGAGCACCGAGCCTCCGACCTACTACCCCGCCGACCCGAACTCGTCGGTCCGTTCATACGACGCCGCCAAGTACATCTCGTCGGGGGAAGACCTGCTCCGGGCCGGCAAAGTTGCGTGCTTTACCGTCGCGGGCGGCCAGGGCTCGCGCCTCGGGTACGACGGCCCTAAAGGCTGCTTCCCGGCGGGCGCGATCAGCGGCAAGCCCTTGTTCCAGATCTTCGCTGAGGGCATTAAAGCGACCGGTGACAAGTACGGCTCTGTCGTCCCCTGGCTCGTCATGACCAGCCCGCAGAACCACGAAGCGACCGTTGCCTTCTTCAAGGACCACAACTATTTCGGCCTCAACGCCGACGATGTCATGTTTTTCCCACAGGGCACCATGCCCTCGTTCGATCTTGAGACCGGCCGAATCCTGATGAGCGATGCCTACACCCTCGCGGCAAGCCCCGACGGCCACGGCGGATCGCTCAAGGCTCTCTACACCTCCGGAGCGATCGACGCGATGAAAGCACGGGGCGTCGAGCACATCAGCTACTTCCAGGTGGACAACCCGCTCGTCCGCGTCGCCGATCCGCTGTTCCTAGGCCTGCACGCAACTGCCGATGACTCGTCGGCACAGATGTCGTCCAAGATGCTCCCAAAGGCGTACGCCGAGGAAAAGGTAGGCCTGTTCGCCAAGATCGACGGCAGAACGCAAGTCGTTGAGTACTCGGACATGCCCATGGAACTCCAACGCGAAACCAACCCCGACGGCTCGCTCAAGTTCCTTGCAGGCAACCCCGCGGTCCACGCGTTTAGTGTTGATTTTGTAGAGAAGGTCAACACCGACCCGGCGTTCTCGCTCCCCTACCACCGCGCAGTTAAAAAGATTGCGCACATCAACACCGATACAGGCGAGCAGGTCACGCCAGAAGAACCCAACGGCGTCAAGCTTGAGCGATTCGTCTTCGACGCACTCCCGTTTGCTGAGAAGTCGATCATCCTCGAAACCTCGCGTGTGCAGGAATTCGCTCCGATCAAGAACGCCAGCGGCATCGACAGCGCCGAGTCGAGTTCCAAACTCCAGACCGAGCGAGCCGCGAGCTGGCTCTCGGCCAACGGGGTAAAAGTGCCCACGAACAGCGAAGGCAGCCCTGACTGCGTGCTTGAGATCTGCCCTGCGACCGCTCTCGACGCGAGCGACCTGCGCGGCAAGGACCTGCCCAGCGAGATAGCACCAGGCCAGAAGCTGGCGCTGTGATGGAAGGGCACGAAATCGAGCCGCGTTTTACGATGTTTCCAAAGGCGTTGGTTGAGAAATCACAACTAACCAAGCTGGCTGACGTGCCGACGCTCATCGCGCACCCGGACTGGCAGAACCCGGCGCCGGTCATGTTCTGGATGCACGGCAGGACCGTGAGCAAAGAACTCGACGCGGGGAGATACCTGCGATGGATCCGGGCGGGTGTGGCAGCGGTTTCGGTCGATCTGCCCGGTCACGGCGAACGCGAGGGCCCGAAGCTGCACAGCCCGGACGACACGCCGGGCGTACTTGAGCAGATGGTCAATGAGATCGATCATGTTCTGCAAGCGCTGAGTGAACGCGACGATGCGCACCTGTTCGATCTCAGCCGCGTCGGTATCGGCGGCATGTCCGCGGGCGGCATGGCAACGCTGCGAAGGCTGTGCGATGAGCATCCGTTCAAGTGCGCCGCGGTGGAATCCACGACCGGCTGGCTTGCCGAGTTGTACGAACCGACGCTGACAGCTGGCAGACCTTGGCCTAGCTCGCACGACGCCGAGGCGGTGTCTCGGATCGACCCGATGCAGCATCTCGACGGTTTCCGCCCGATCCCGATGCTTGTTCTGCACTCCGAGGCCGACGAGGTCGTGCCCATCGAGGGCATGCTCGGCTTTCTGGACAAACTCAAGACCCGATACGAGGCCAGAGGCGTCAGCCCTGAGATGATCGAGCTTAGAACATGGCCAGAAACCGGGGCGCCGCAGGAACATGCGGGATTCGGCAAGGTCGCCTCGGAAGCCAAGACTCTCCAGGTCGAGTTTCTCAAGCAGCATCTCATAAGCGGGTAGACGCAGTCCGAACCAGAATGGGTATGCTCGCACACCATGTCGGCACGCAACAAGCTCAACCCGTTTGCCAACCTCTCCAACCCCAAAGAAGTCTGGGCCTGGGGCATGTACGACTTCGCGAACCAGTCGTTCACGCTGCTGATTAACACGCTGCTATTTGCGATCTACTTCAAAGACGTCGTTGTCGGCGATGATCAAAGAGGCGACCGGCTCTGGTCGGTCTTGTTCTCTTCGAGCATGTTGCTGGTCGTCTTCGCATCCCCCATCATCGGAGCGATCGCCGACGCGAGATGCTGGCGTAAAGAAGTGCTAATGCTCACAGGCGTTGGTTGCGTGCTGATGACCTGCGGCCTCGGGTTCATCCAGCCGAGCATGATCCTGCTCGCCGCCATGCTCTATATCCCAGCCAACTTCTGCTACCAGATCGGCGAGAACGCGCTCGCATCGTTTCTGACCGACGTTGCAGACAGCAGGAACACGGGAAGGGTCAGCGCGATCGGCTGGACGATGGGTTACACGGGAGCGATCTTAATCCTGATCATCGTGTTCGCCTCGATGCTGCTCTTTGACATGAAGTCGCCCGAGCAATGGCGGCCGTTCTTCTTGTTCGCAGGCATCTGGTTCATGCTGGGGATGGTCCCGGCAGCCCTAATCCTCAAAGAACACAAACGCCCGATTGTCCAGCTACACCAGAACCCGGTCGCCGACGCGTTTATTCGCATGAAGCAAACCATCGAGCACGCCGCGATGTATCGTCAGCTCCTTGTGTTTCTTGTTTCGTTCTTCGTGTACGCGATCGGCATCCAAACAGTCATCGCGTTCGCCGCGATTCTTGCCAAGGAATTCGGTTTCAAGGAAGAACAGCTCCTGTTGTTCGTAGCCCAGATTACAATCACAGCAGGCATCTCCGCGGCGATCACCAGCAGATTTCAAGACACCATCGGCGCCAAACGCACCATCCAGATCTACCTCGGTGTCTGGGTTGTCAGCACCGCGATGCTCGCTGTGCTTAGTGGCGTGCCGAGCCTGCCTCGTTGGCTCTTCTGGGTGATCGGCAACGGGATCGGGTTCGGTCTCGGCGGCACAGGCACCGCCAGCCGAGCGATGGTCGCAAGGCTCACTCCGAAGCACAAGGGCGCCGAGTTCTTCGGCTTGTGGGGCGTGTCGTACAAACTCGCTGCGGTCGGCGTGCTCGGATTCGGGTTCGTCAAGGCAGGGATGGGCAACACGTGGGCGCTGGTGCTTCTGCTCGGGTTCTTTGCGATGGGTTTCGTGCTGCTCCTGCCTGTCAATGAGGTCGCTGGCGTGAGAGCCGCCCAGCGGGCATCGAGGCAGTACAACCGAGCCTGCGTCTCAAACGACTAGGATTTGACATGAGCACCACGGAACAACCGACCAGCTTCGCAAACCAGCCTGACGCAACCGGGCACTTCGGCCAATTCGGCGGCGTCTACGTCCCCGAAACACTTTCCGCAGCGCTGCACGAACTGGCCGAGGTCTATGAACAAGCCAAGCAGGATGATTCGTTCTGGGAAGAGCTCGGCGAATTGAACCGCACGTTTGTCGGTAGGGAGACGCCGCTCTATCGGGCCAAACGGCTCACCGAGTTGGCACGCTCGCAAGCCGGCAATGGGATGGGAGCATCGATCTGGCTCAAGCGTGAAGACCTTGCGCACACCGGGGCTCACAAGATCAACAACACGCTCGGCCAAGGACTCCTGACCAAGCGGATGGGCAAAAAGCGGATCATCGCCGAGACCGGGGCAGGACAGCACGGCGTGGCCTCGGCGACCGCTGCGGCTCACCTCGGGCTCGAATGCGACGTCTACATGGGCTCCGAGGATGTCCGCAGGCAGAACCTCAACGTCATCCGCATGCGGGCACTCGGTGCTCGTGTAATTGCTGTTGATTCAGGATCGCGCACACTCAAGGACGCGACGAATGAGGCGATGCGAGACTGGATGGGCTCTGTTGATACGACTCACTATGTGCTCGGTTCTGTGGTCGGCCCTCACCCGTTCCCTCAAATCGTCCGTGACTTCCAGGCTGTCATCGGGAACGAATGCAAAGCGCAGTGCCAGGCCGCGTTCGGCGGTCTGCCTGACGAGGTCGTTGCGTGCGTGGGAGGCGGGTCGAACGCCGCGGGTGTGTTCTTCGCGTTTATCGACGACAAAGTCACGCTGACAGGAGTGGAAGCAGGCGGCCGGTCGACCAACCAAGGCGACCACGCGGCGCCGCTGAGTTTCGGTGAGCCGGGGATCTTGCACGGCTCTCTCAGCTATGTCCTCCAGGATTCATTTGGACAAACCGCAGACGTCCACTCGTGCTCGGCGGGACTCGACTACCCGGGCGTCGGCCCTGAGCATGCCTACTGGCACGACACCAAACGCGTCCGCTACACCTCGGTCGGTGATCAGCAGGCGCTCGATGCGTATCAACTGCTCGCCCGGATCGAAGGCATTATCCCGGCGCTCGAGACTTCGCACGCGATCGCCGAAGGCTTCGTGCGAGCGCAGCAAATGCCCGAGACCGCGAATCTGGTCATCAACTGCTCAGGTCGGGGCGACAAGGATGTGATGGAAGCCGACCGTTTGATCAACGGCTAACAGGCTCTCAAACTCGGCGTGATCGGCGAGCGAACAGGCCGAGATTTTGCAGCGCATTCCGGACCGCGTGCACCCGGAGGTACGTGCGGAGACGACGCAAGCCGCGATCTTCTGGATCGATCGCAAGGCCCTGCTTGACCCAGTACCGCGAGCGGTTGATCTCGCCCCGTCTGAGATGAGCCACAGCTAGGTTGTGCATCGGTGCGACGTAGTTCGAGCGGAGGCGGAGCGCCCTTCTCGAAGATGTCACACCCTCGGCGACCATCCCGAGCCCGAACTGGGCCACGCTGAGGCTGTGATGGCTCGCCGCGTCGCACGGCTTGCGCTCGACGAGCCTTTCGGCTGTGCGCTTGGCTTCGCTCAGCAGACCAGCATCAAGGAGTTGGCCGAACAGTTCTTCGATCTCTTCGGTCTCGAAGGCAGCTGTGTCCTTCTCAAACGCTGCGGTTTCTTCACGTAGCAATTCGCCAGCGCGTTTGTGATTGCCCTTGGCGTGATCTTCGAGCAAGACTGCAGCGAGCCTGCGGCGTGCCCCGCCGTAGTCGGCATCGAGTCTCGTGACGACATCAAAGTGCCTTCGTGCAAGGTCACGCTCGCCGGTCAGCAGGGCCAACTCGCCGAGGCTCATGTGGGCTTCGGTGTGGTCCGGCTCTAGCTCGAGCGCCCGGCGGAGTTTTTCGCCCGCCTCGGTCAAGCGGTTCATGTCGATCAGCAGCCGACCGAGATCGACGATCGATTCGATATCGCCCGGGTTCTGGCGGAGCTCGCGGAGGTATAGCTGGCGTGCCCGTTCGAGTCTGCCGGTCTCGCTGTAGGCGCGTGCGAGTCTTGCGTGGACACGCGGGATGCTCGGGTCGAGCCGGGCGGCTTCGCGGAGACACCACACGGCTCGGTCGAACTCTTTTCGATCCAGCAGCGATTCGGCAAGGGCGGCGTGCGCTCCCGCGTGGTGCGGATTGAGCTGGATCGCCATGTAGAAGTGAAGCTCGGCGTCTTCGTGCTTGCCGAGCAAAGCAAAGGCATCGATCAGGTGCACATGCGCATCGACATTGGATGGCGCGATCTCTAGAGAACGCTCAAGCCAGCCGATGGCTTCCTTGGCACGATCGAGATCGATCAGCGTTGCGCCGAGGATGAGTGCCGATTGCGGATCGCTCTCTTCGGACAATTCGAACGAAGCGCGGAACGCGTTGACCGCGTCGTCAAGCCGACCCGCCGCTTCGAGGGTGAGGCCGAGGTTGAATTGCCATTCTGCTTGGTAGGGATTGACTGAGAGCGCTTCGCGCAGCGCCGCCTCTGCCTCGTCCCAACGACCGGCTTCGTAGAGCTCGTGAGCCCTTTCAACCTGTTCCTCGGCGTTGTGCCAGTCGTTCATCGGTGATCCGCATCCCTGGGCCGGTGAAATCCCAAAATCAGGCCCCTCCCCAAACTCCGGTCAGGGACTGGGCCGCATATGCAGAATAGTATCGACACAGAGGCCCTGTTCACCCGAAGAGTACAGAAATCCTGCCCGGTACACCACCTGCGAGAAATCGTGACCACCAGAACCACCCACATTTTGCGAACCGGCCTGCTTTCGGCGAGCCTGATGGCTTCGGTCGTGGTCTGGAACGCCGGTGCCCAGCAGGCGGAGCCGATCGATGTCCTGATGACTCCGACGGCAACTGACACGACGCGGCTCGATGCCGCCGCAGCGGTTCTTCGGGATGAAATTTCCGGACGGGAGATGCGTCGGCTGCTCCGCGTGCTCGAGCCCACCACGGACGACCCGGTCGCCCAGAGGCTGCTTCTAGTCGCCATCGAGGCACGGCCGATGGCTCCGATTGATTTCGAGCAGGCCCTCATCGATCTCGTTGCACGGGGCGAGCCCCAGATCCGTCCGCAGGCGTTATCGGCACTCGCATCTGTGGGAACGTGGGAAGCAGCCCGCGTTCTTGTGAACCACTCGGCCCCTTTCCAAGCCGCCGAGGTATCGCAGGCATCGATCGCGGCTCTCATCAAAATGACTGGGCGGAGCGATATCGGCGACGACACCGAAGCCTGGCAACGCTGGCTTGAAGAGCACGAGGGCCTCAAGCCTGAAGAGTGGCAAGCTGTTCTTGTCCGGGGTCTGACTCTCCGGGTGCAGAATCTCGATGTGAAGGAACGTGACGCGACGATCCGCGCGGTTGATGGATTCCGCAGGCTCTACATGGTCGCGCCGTATCAGGACAAAAGCCCGCTGCTCGCCGAGCTCCTGCTTGTTGACGGGGAACTCCGAGCGCTCGCGATCGAATTGATCTACCGCGAACTGGCACAAGGCACTCAGCTCACGGATGTGGTCGGTTCGTCAGCCATCGAGCTGCTCGCGCACGTTGATCCTGATGTCCGCGCTGATGCCGCCAAGCTGATCCACACACTTTCTCCACGCGAAGCGGGCGTGCCGGTCACTGAGGCACTGGTCCGCGAGGCCTCACCCGTAGCGGCTGCTTCGATTCTGACCGCGGCGGCTCGCTGGCCGGGCGTAGCGGTGATCTCGCCGGCGCTTCGCTGGCTTGAGTTCGGTGCCGCGACTCGCGACGCATCTTCAAAGCTGCTGCTTGCTCTCGACGACGAAGGCCTGCTGACATCGCCTGCCGACCGCCGACGTGTCGCGGGAGCCTTGCGTGCAGCCGGGCCCAACCGCCTGACGCCCGAGGGCGTGAAGCTGATCATCCGGATGGGAACCGACGACGACCGCGAGGCGGTTTCGTCGTTGCTAGAAGCCGGGAGCAAGCGAGACCTGCAGATCGCGGCGGCTGCCGAGCTTTCTCGCCGACCCGAGTACTACGACAGGATTATCTCCGCCGCCGAGCGTGACAGCGGGCTGTACCAATCTGCGGTCACCGCAGCAATCAGTCACCGCCGGACGGCGGAGGGCTACGGGATTGTCCGCCGACTCGCTCCGACAGAAACCCAGCGCAAGGCCGGTGTTCTCGCCATGGCGCGTGCACTTGAGCCGCACCACCTGCTCGAAGCGGCACGCACGCTCGAAACCGACCCCGAACTCCGTGTCACGATACTTTCGACCATGAGCAGAGTCGGCGTCACCCCCGCGGAACAGCGCGACATCGATCAGTCGCTGATCTTGCTCGCCGAGACACACCTTGAACTGGCAAGACCCGCCGATGCTCTCAACGCGCTGCAAGCGGTTTCGAACTCTGTGACAGAAGAAGACGCCTCGCTCGTCGCACTCAACAGCACGATCGCCTACCTCTGGCTCAACAGAATCGATGAAGCGATCGACGCGGGCGCTTCGCCGGACGTCTGGATCTCGGCGCTTGAACGGATCGGTGCTGAGCCTCACGCTGAAGCGGTCGCCAAGATCGCGCTTGAGCGTTTCGGCAACGTTCTTAGCGCCAGCGAGCAGCAGATGCTCAACTCGATCATCACCGTGACCGATGCGGACACACAGGAATCCGCCCCCGCTTCCAACGAGGGTGGCTAGTACGTCTTGCTGATTGATTCGTGATGCTGGTTAGTTGTCGTCTTGGTTGACGGCGGCCTTCTTCTTTCTGCCAAAGCCAAACGCCGTGACCGAGCGGGTCTTGATCTCGGGCTGTGCTGCTGCCGTCTTTCTGCCCGGGACTGCCTGAAGAACCTCAGCAGCGGTTTCGTATCCGCCCGCGGGGTCCAAGCCTTCAGCGAAGAAGCTGTCCCACTGTGAATCGAGCTTGGCTACGAGTCTTGTCGGCTGGATGTGCATCTCACCCGCCTCGACACCGGTCAGGAGTTGGTATGCAAGCGAGACAATCGACCGCAGCTCGTCCTGCTTCAACTCGTCGTTGTCTTGCACACCACTGATAGCGGCGTTAACGCCGTACAACTCGATATCGAGCGAGCCGCTGCGGTCGACGTGGATTTCGTGCATCTGCATCGGGCCGTGGACGATGCCCGAGTTGTGCGCCTCGGCGACAGCTTCGAGCAACTGGCTCAGGACGCGCGAGACTTCGAGCGAATCCATCTGGCCGCCTTTGACAGCAAGAAGATCCCCGAGCAGCATCAAGCCGTCGTGGTTGCCTGTGTAGGGAGAGATGACCCATGCTTCGGTCGGTGTCGCGAGTGAGAACTGTTCAACACGCAATGTGTGCGGGATGTTCAGAGCCGCGGCCTGCTCGACCGCTTCGAGAAACCGCCGGCGTTCGGCGCGTGCTGGGCCGAGGCGGAATCGGTACGCGACGTGATGGGTGAGCATTTCAGGATGCAGCGCGAGGTGGCGTTCAACCGAACCGGCCGGCCTGAGTTCCCTGACAAGGTCGTACGGACCGAATGCCAAGGAAGCTGTGCGTTGCGTGTTGTCTTGCTCGGGAGCAGTGTTGCTCATTCAGGAAGTCTCCGACGTCCGACCGGTAGGAACTCCGTTCCCACACTCCGATCGTGCTTGCGTGCCCGACGCTCGCTCATGGCGAACTCATCCATGGTGTCAGGCCGCGTTACCGACGCTGGGCCCTAAGTCTATCCATCGGCGGAACCGGTGTCAGCGCTTGGAAAGTCGGGATACCCAAACAGATGACGATCATGAATAGAATGCCCATCTTGTGGGTCCGTTCGGTGTAATTCTGGGTCCTTGAGAGGCATAATGAACAAGTGCTGGCTGTTCTCCGAACAGTTGACACCGATCCGGCCGATCTGTGGGGTGCCACATTCGGGCGGCAAGTTCACACCCAGCCGAGCCAGCAGGCCGGCGGCAGGAGAACCGCGATGCGGAGCAGTAACCCAATCTTCAACAGCGCCACATATCAGGAGGCCCCATCTTGGATGGGCACCCTGAGTCAGGCACAGGATCAGCCTCAAACCATGTCGGTCAGGGGCACAGCACTCAAAACGCTTTACCTGCTTGCGATTACCATCGCCACGGCTGCAGCGAGTTGGGGGTACTACCAGCAGAACCCCAGCATGATCATGCCGACCATGATCGGCTCGATCATCGGCAGTGTCGCTGCGTCGATCGTGATGCTCAAGAAACCGCAGATCTCGGGCTGGGTAGTCCCGATCTTTGCTTTCTTTGAGGGGCTGTTCGTCGCTGCGATTTCTGTCGCAATTGTTATCTATTCACCTCTCGCAGCCAACATCGGAGGAGAAACTGAAGCGATTAAGCATACCAACGCCATGAACATGGTCGGCCAGGCCGCGGGCCTGAGTCTTGCAATAACTGGTGCCATGCTCGCTGGCTACGCGTCAGGCTTGCTCCGCCTCGGTAGCTTCATGAAGAAGGCCGTCATCGTCATGGTCGCCGGGGTGAGCATCTACTACATCGGTTCATTCCTGATCAACACGATAGCCTCGCAAGAGATCATCCCTCGGGTCGACTATGACGCAGGCCCGATCGGTATCGGTTTCAGCCTGTTTGTCATCGTCCTTGCCTCGCTCATGCTGCTGCTCGACTTCCAGTTCGTGGACGACGGCGCCAAACGTGGTCTGCCGAAGTACTACGAGTGGATCGGTGCGTTCGGTATCCTGACCACCGTGGTCTGGCTCTACATCGAGATCCTCAAGCTCCTGGCGAAGCTCAAGTCAGAGTAAACCGACAGTTCGATCTGATTTCTCGATACGGCGCGGCAACAAGTCGCGCCGTTTTTTTATAGCCAACACTCCATTTATCGGGTGAACTGTAATTCCATCCTGGCTCAGCACGAAGCGAAGCGGGACGATCGAATACAGGAGAGCATTGTGCTTATATCGACTCTACTCGCATTCACACTCGCCGCCGAACCGGATCTGGTCGCCTTCGCTTCGAGCCGAGACGGCGGGTCCGACATCTACACCATGCACGCCGACAGCGGCTCTCTAAGCCGACTGACAAACGACGGTTCGAGCTATGCGCCAGCGTGGTCACCGGACGGCAAGACCATTGCCTTCAATTCGCACAGATCAGGAGGATGGAAGATCTGGCTCATCGACAACGACGGCAAGAACTCGCGAAGACTCACGAGCACATCAGCTGCTGGATTTAACTACGAGTACTTCCCGACATGGGCGCCGGACGGGAAATCGATCGTATTCGAGAAATGGGACAACAAGTCCATGCGATTCACGATAAATGCGGTAGACGCCGACGGCTCTGACGAACGCGTGATCTATGAGTCAAAGGGACACTGCAGGCTCCCGTCGATTGCTCCGGATGGAAGCGTTGTCTTGTTTAACTCGAACGAAGACGGCGATGAGGAGATCTACGCGATCAATCCAGATGGCACCGACTCCCGCAAGCTGACAGACAACGAAGCGATCGATTTCGGGGCGACGTTCAGCACCGATGGCAAACTTGTTGTCTTTCACTCCAACCGCTCGGGCGAGTTCCGAACCTACACCATGAAGCCGGACGGCACGGATGTCGAACTCATCGAACACATCAGCGCCGAGGACCACCGACAGAACTGGACCGCAACGGACTCGAATTCAAAGAGCATCCCCTACCACGCACTTCAGGGCACAGGAACGAGACTCAATTCGGAAAAGGGCACACTCATCTTCCAATCCGCGAAGGATGGCGAATGGGATCTCTGGTCAATCGATCTGCATTCTGGTGAGCGAGAGAGGCTCACCGACCACAGCTCGAAAGACTGGCAGCCAGCGATCAAACCGGCGACAACAAAGTAGTAGCAGAGCCCATTTCGGTTCTCTTCACTACTGAGATACATCGCCGCAAGCAAGCCGGAATGGGCTCATGCGGCTCCGTGAGTCTACAAAACCTGCTTCCGACACCCCGGATGGACAATCGGGAGTTGGTTTCGTCGCGTATAATGTACCAAGGACCTGGGCTCCTTGATCCGCCCAAGCATTGGAGTTTAAACGTGACCACGGCTTCGACCAAAACCAGCCCCTCGCTGGCGACCGATCCACTTGCGCTTATCGATGTTGACCATGTCCGCTTCTATGTGGGCAACGCCAAGCAAGCCGCCTACTTCTACGCCCACACCTTCGGCTTCGAGATCAGCCAAGTCGCCGACCTGACGACCGGCTCACGCGAGGAAGCCGACTACCTCCTCACGCAAGGCAACATCCGCCTGCTGCTGACCACCCCGCTCACCAAAGACCACCCCGCCGCCGAGGAGATCAAGCTCTACGGCGACGGCGTCAAGGACATCGCGCTCACCGTCTTCGACGCGGAGAAGAGCTGGAAGGCCGCCTGTGCTAACGGAGCGGTTTCGGCGCAGGAACCCCGCACGCTCAGCGACGAGAACGGCACGGTCACCGTCGCCTCGATCAAGACCTACGGCCGGGCGATCCATACGTTCGTCAGCCGGACCGGCGGCTACGACCTGCCCAGCATCAAGAAGGGCGCGCCCTTCATGCCCACCTTCAAACCCATCGACTCGCCGGTCAACGAGTACAACCGTAAGAACCCGGCGGGACTCAAGTACGTCGACCACTGCGTGGGCAACGTCGAAGAGGGCAAGATGAACTACTGGGTCGAGTGGTACGAGAACGTCATGGAGTTCAAGATGTTCAAGCACTTCGATGATGCGGACATCTCGACCGAGTACTCGGCGCTCATGTCAAAGGTCATGGCCTCCGGCAACCACCTCATCAAGATGCCGATCAACGAGCCCGCCGAGGGCAAGAAGAAGAGCCAGATCCTCGAGTACCTCGAGTGGCACGACATGACCCCGGGTGTTCAGCACCTGGCGCTGCGGACCGACGACGAGCTGGCTTCGGTCGCTGCCCTGCGTAACCGCGGCGTTGACTTCCTGAGCCTGCCCGACAGCTACTACGAACTGGTCTGGGGCCGCGTCAACAAGATGCTGACCGACAACGGCCATGAGCCGGTCAAGGAAGACCACACCAAGATCAAGGACCTCGGCATCCTCGTCGACGCCGACGACGAGGGCTACCTGCTGCAGCTCTTCACCAAGCCCCTCCAGGACCGCCCGACGCTGTTCTTCGAGATCATCAGCCGCCACGGCAGCCAGAGCTTCGGGAAGGGGAACTTCAAGGCGTTGTTTGAAGCGCTGGAGCTTGAGCAGGAGCGCAGAGGGAATCTGTGAAGCCTAAACGTGCGGCGAAAGTGACAGCAACTTGGCTTGGTTTGCTTATGGTGGCTGTAAGTTTTCTGAGTGTACCTGTAGGGTTGTACTTTGCGGCACTCGGATTCGCTGGCAGGCTTGCTGACACAAGCTCGGCAGAGAACATGCTAGCTGGAATCACTTGGCTGGGCTTGGCCATAGCCGCACCACTGACTGCTTACATACTGCTCTGGTTTAGTTCTGACTAATAATGGATGGTAAATCAACACGAACCACATGGCCTACCAGGTCTCTATTCATAGCCATACTTTTTGGGTTGTTTACTTGTATCATGTTTACAACAGCATTGGATGGTGCTCACAGTAATCGAGCACGAGTACTAATACAGACAACAATCGCCTTGCTATTTCTTATGCGATTATTTATTGCGATCCGGCGACATGAAGTCAGCCATGGATGGTTGTTCTACTTATCGATATCACTCTTCGCTGCGCCTCTCTGGATTCTCGCTGAATCGTTGCTTTGGTAGAATACACTTATTGCCTGTAGAAATAGGCCTGATGTAATTGACGCATTTATTACGGTTCACCAATCTCAACCACACTCCCAACCTCGAACGCGATCCCATTCAGTACTGATCTCTGCTGATCGATCTTGGTCTCTAACTGAGTAACCTGCTGCTCAAGCGCGTCGATGCGTTCGTCGAGCCGCTCGCGTTGCCCCTTCATGATGAAGAAGACGCCGACGAGGACGATGATGACGCCGAAGCAGCCGAGGCCTGCGCGGCGGGTTTCTGTGTGGACGACTCGTTCTGCCATGTGCGTGCTCCCTTACAGCATTGTATTGGGAACAGGGCGGCTCACGTTCCGATTGAGCCGGTGAAGACGAACCAGCCGAGGCCTGTGAAGAAGGCCCACCAGCCGTAGAGGGCGTGCTCGATGGTGGCGGCGAGTGTGCTCTTGGTTCGCTGGTAGGTGTAGGCGAAGAGGACGCCGCCCGGGAGCGTGAGGGCGAGGGCCTCGATGCTCCAAAACGGCACGTGCATCCACATGAACGCGGCCGCGTTGAGTGCCATGAGCCAGCCCCTCGGCATGAGGCTCTGGTAGCGGTGGAAGAAGTACGCCCTGTGAGTGATCTCCTGCGGGTAGCAGCTCACCCACGGGTAGCCGACGGCGATGAGCACGAGGATGATCGGCGCTTCGCGCGGCAGGCGAAGGTACGCCGATCGTGTGACGCCGTCGCGGGTGGTGAACTCGAGCAGGTCCGTGTAGGTGTGCAGCGCCCACGCCCCGGCGAGCATCGCGCCGGCTCCGAGCACAAAGACGCCCAGCATGCGTTTAAGATCTGACTTGGCCGGTTTCCAGTTCCAGAGCCGTCGGTTGTCGAAGGTGTCGTCGCGGAGGAGGATGAGGGCCGCGATGAGCGCGATGACAATGAGCGTCGGGAACAGGAACTGGATCGCGTTCTGGGCGGCGTCGTAGACGAGAGCGATGCCGAGCGAATCGAATGCCGGCCTGGCCCGCATGGCTGGGTCCATGAGCAGAGCCACGAACGCGGGCAGTCCGAAAAAGATGACCAGCATCTCGCCCCACCGCAGCGCTCGACGAGCCCTGCTCAGTTTGGCTAGATGGGTCTGCTCTTCGTCGGCCATTTCAGATTGTAGAACGCGGGGCACACGCTACACTCTCCGCTTCGTGGGGAAGTCTCGATTAAAGCCGGATGGTGTCGATGCTGTGCGCAGCCGGGCGTGGCTGTTTATCGCGTGGCTTGTCGTGTTTTACGCCGCGTGGCTCACGCTGGTCATCGTGGGTGAGCACTCAGACAAGTTCGCCGAGCACTGGGCAATCGGCTTGGCCATGGCGATCGGGTCGTACTTCGCGGGGTCAACCCCAATGGGCGGCGGAACCGTCGGCTTCCCTGTCCTCGTCCTGATCTTCGGTGAGTCTCCGGCGATGGGTCGAGACTTCAGCTTCGCGATCCAATCGATCGGCATGGTCTCGGCTGCGATCCTGATCTTCTGCATGCGGCAACCCGTCGAGAAACGCATGCTCAAGTACGCCTGCATCGGCGCCACGCTCGGCACGCCGGCGGGGCTTGCGTTTATCGCGCCGCACGTGCCTGGTTTGTACGTGAAACTGATCTTCGCGGTCACGTGGGCCTCGTTCGGGATGCTTCACTTCGCCAAGATCGGCCAGATCGCGAGCATGTCGGGCCTGATGAAGGTCTCTCGACGTTTCGAGATTACCAGCGGCTTTACGGTTGGTTTGCTCGCGGGTGCGACGATCGCCTCAACGACGGGCGTAGGGATCGACCTGGCGATTTATGTGGTGCTGGTTTTGATGTGCCGAGCCGACCTGAAGATCGCGATCCCTACTTCGGTTGTGCTGATGGCGTATACGTCGGTCGTTGGCATTGTTACTCAGTACCTGCTGTCGGCAGCGGTCCCCACACGCTACGAGATGGCGCCGGGCGTGCTTGGCAACTGGATCGTCGCGGCCCCGGTCGTCGCTCTCGGCGCTCCCTTCGGCGTGGTTATGGTCCGGTTGATCCCAAGAAAGATCACCCTGCTGATTGTTTCGGGACTGTGCATGCTGCAACTCGGCTGGACGTTCTGGCACGAACGCCATCACCTCACACCATCGCTGATCTTCGCAAGTGTTGTCGGGCTGCTGGCCCTGAATCTGATGTTCATGCTGATGCACGACGCAGGCAAGAGAAGGGCGCAGCGGATGCTCAAGCAGCCGTAGATCGCTGCTGACAATCAGAAAGGGCTCCGAGGCTTGCGATTTGGCACATCCTCCGGAATCGCAAATGAATCCAACTGGACCGGCCCTTTCAGCACCCGACTCATTTCATGCCGATAGTTGCGGGCAATGCCGGGGTAGTACTCATACCGCACATTGACAGGTCCGGAATGAAATCCGTCTAGGTTGACAACCGGTATTGGCCCCGTGGCGAACATGTTTGTAGCCACGGTTCGGTTGTGTGTGATGCAGAAAGGCGGACTTTTGATTTCCTTGCCGTTCTGTTCGAAGACGAGCACGCCCGCTAGGCCTGTGTCCTCACTGAGCCAACTGAGTCTTGCGATCTCGTACTCTGCATAGAGCGATCCATGCTGCTCAAACAGTGCGTTGAGCCGAAACTTCATGAATCGCTGGTTGGTGTTCGAGGCCTTTCCAAAGTGATCACCGGTGATCGGCTTCGGGTCCTGCGAGCCCGTCTCGGCAACGGTAAACGAGAATGTATCTTCAAGGACTTTACATTCGACCAATTCTGGAATCGCGGACATGCCCTCTTCCTGCATGGCGAGTTCATCGATGTAAGATGTAAAGCGATGTGCTCTCACCACCAGCTTGGCGCGGTATGTACCCGGCTTCATATCTGCGGGGATCTGAAAGCTGGGCGTGAGGTCATGCCTATACATAAAAGGCGTCACGAACTGAGCTTGTGCGTTAGAGTTTTCGAGCGGTGTTTCGATCCACATGTTTGATTGTGTATCGCTGAGGCTCCCGATCTTCGTTCGCAAACCGATCGGCTGAATATCCGCGGTGGTCACTAGGAAGAAGTCTTCTTGAAACGAGGCCGCCATCCCTGCTTGAGCATCACCTGCACGCCACTTCACATCCGCCGGTACCATCACGTGCTCCCCCGGATACGCGGCCTGGCCGTTCCAGCCGGGGTTCACGATCTCAAGCTTGCCGCCTGCATCTTTTACAATCTGTGCGACACGCCCCGGCTCGACTTTCCTTGCTGATACAGCGTCGGTAATGACCTGCCATTGCGCATTCGGGAACGAACGCCAAGTCTGTTCGTGGCGATCGAGTGCGATTTGCAAGAGCCTGTCATCCCAGCCGGCCTGTAGTGCCCCCATCACGGCTCGGCCCTGAAGCTCGAGAGTCGCAACACTCGCACGCCGATCGTCGAGCAGATACGCCTCAGCATAGAGCAACCGAACAGGTTTCATGCTTGTGAGATTGATAAAGCCCGAGCGGTTCATGGCGTCTATGCCGACGAACACGCCACCCAACGCGAGCAGGCCGATACCCCACCACAGCGGGCGCACCCGGACCCTGCCTTTGCCGATGCGTATGGCGCGATGTGTTTGCAGATCCGTGCCGCACTCGGGGCATACCTTGGGGTCTGGCAGGCCGCTCAACTCAAACTTGCAGCGCCGACAATACGGCTCATTGCCAACTCTCTTGTTGACCAACGCACGAAACAGCAACCCCAGGGCAATCGCTAGTATAGTTAAGCCGACGTAGTACTCCATCGGCGCAGTATAGTTGACTCTCTGCCAGCCGGGGCAACTACTCTTGCCACTGGTCTTCTGGGAGCCCCTCGTACATGATGTTCACGATTTTCCACTCGTCGTTGATCTTGGCGATGTGGAAGTAGTCGAACCAGCTCGCACCGACAACCTTCGCTGCGCAGTGGCCTGCGTCGGTGTAGTAGATATCTATCGCACACCGTGACGTTGATGGGTTGAAGTTGAAGTGCTTATTGAACGTGTTGCCGAGGAATTCGATCTCTTCGTAGCTGATGAGACTGAAGAAATCGAAGCTGCCGTCGCGGCTGTGCTCGAGCGTTCGTTTGCTGAGGCTCGGGTGGCATGTATCCTGGACTTTCTTGCCGTCGATCTCGTAAAACCCGACCACGTAGTCGGTGATGAGCTGTTCGATCTGCTCGATGTCTTCATCCGTCGCTTCGGCTTTCTTGCCCCGCTTGGGGATGACGAGCGAGTCTGCGATCGTCCAGTCACCCTCGAAGTAGACCGCGTGGACAAGCTCTACGGCTGTGTCGGTTTCGAGCATCGCGCTCACGGTTTCTCTAGCCGAGTCGAAGACCGTGACGTCCTGCTGGCCGTTCTCGGAATCGCTCCGTCGACCAGGATTCATGGGGTCACCCGCAAAGGCGAGCATGTCGTGGTTCAGGCTACGCACCCACTGATCACTCGGCTGGCCCCAATACCGGTCGGTTACGGTCCGTCTGGCAACATCGTGATGGACTGCATCCTTGATTCCATCAACGTCACCCTCATACCGGTCGATGGCGTAACCTGTGAGGAGATCGGCCACCCCCTTGGCCATCTCCTCAGCATCCATCGATGCGGGCTGGGCGAGCGCCGAGCCAGCCGCCATGATTCCGAGAGCCGCGATTGTCTTGAAACGAGCCATATCAGTCATCCTTGTATAGAAACCCTGCGCGCAGACTCCCCGCTTGGCATACCGGCTGACTAAGAGACGGATGCATCCGTTTGTCTGATGATTCGTTCTGGATCAGGCTTTCCCATCGCGCATGCCATCAACGATGACATTCCAGAGCGGATCCGGTATGGTTCTCCAGCTCTGTGAGTTTCGTGACAGAGCTGATTTGAGAAGCCTGTCATCCCATCCCAATGACAACTTGCCGGCACTACCGCGGTTCTGGAGTTCAAGGGTCGCCATCCCTGACCTGATGCCGTCGAGCAGATACGCCTCGGACTGCAGAAGCCATGCCGGCTTGGTGCTCGTGATATTGAATCGGCCTTTGATGTTCAGTGAATCGATCGCGACGAGGGCGGTGCCAAGGCCGGCAAGCGAGATGCCGAACCATAGTGTCCGTTTGTTGATGCGAGGCTGCCCGATCCGAAAGGCGTTTCGGCCAGACAGCTCTTTGCCGCACTCCGGGCACCGGGCTGGTTCTATGAGGCCGCTCAACTCAAAGCCGCACGATCGGCAATGCGGCGCCTGACCCACTCGTCCGCGGATACACGCCCGCAGCAGCAGAATCGACGCACCACCAAGCAGAGCCAAGCCAATGTAGAACTCCATGGTTGCAGCCTACCAGACGCGATTGCGCAATTTGTTCCGCCTTCCGACCTCGAGCGAGGTCAACTGACACGATTCTGGACGATCTTTCCTGATTCCGAATTTCCCGCCCAAGATTCTGGCTGACCGCTGCTACACTTCGCCTCAAACCCTTACCCCCAAGGAGAATGCGTCATGGAGGACGTAGGCAGTATTGGTGTGCAGGTCCGCCCCTCGGCCCGCTCTTTCGGTCAACCAGAGCTCTCGCGATCCCGATGGACACCGCTGGTCGAGCTCACCGGTCTCGACACAGGCAAGTGCCGAATCCTGGCCAAGCTTGAGAACATGAACCCGACCGGCTCCGTCAAGGACCGCGTCGCACCGCACCTGATCGCAGACGCCGAGCGTGAGGGCCGGCTGAAGCCGGGGATGACCATCCTCGAAGCCAGCTCGGGCAACGCCACCATCGCCCTCGGCTCGATCTGCCGGTCAAAGGGCTACAAAGTCGTCGCCTATGTCCCCGCCTCCATGAGTGAAGAGAAACGCCGACTCCACCAATCGATGGGTGTCCAGATGCGGTTCTTCACGCCGGACCCGGAGAGGCCGTTCACCAACATCCGCCGGGATGCCGCGATCGAGATGGCCGCGACCGATCCTGAGCGGTACATCACGCTCGACCAATTCTCCGCCCCCGCGAACGTCAACGCTCACAAGAACCACACCGCGGTCGAGATTTGGCACCAGCTCGCCGACCACGGCGGGGCGATTGATCGGCTCTTTGTCGGCGCAGGCACAGGCGGGGCGCTCTGTGGCCTTGGCGGCGGGCTCGTCCGCGATGACCGCCTCCCGGACATGAAGATCACGATGGTCGACCCCGAGGGATCCGTGCTGGCGTCGATCATCCGGGGCGAGAACCCGACCGCTGATCAGATGAAAGCACCCGACGGCCTCGGCGAACGGTTCGTCCCGAAGAATCTCGACATGGGCATGATCGATGACGCCGACGTCATCTCGCGCCAAGACGCGGTCGATACTTGCGGCGATCTGGTCGCGGCGACAGGCATCCTCGGTGGGCCCTGCACAGGGTACACGCTCAAGTCGGCACTGGATTGGTGCCAGAGGCAGACAGAGCCCAAGACCGCACTTGTGCTTGTCTGTGACCGGGGCGAGAACTACCTCTCTGACCCGATGTTCGTCGAAGCCATCGAGCGGGCACACGAACGGGCCGGTGCTGGGGCAAACGAGCTGGCCGGTGCTTCGGCTTGAGCCCGGCGCATACCCTTAACCATGCTCGCTAAGTCCATCACAGATGCCCACGAGGCGCTCGCTGAATTCATTACCAATCGATCGAACCTAGATCGTCTCGAGGTGGTTGCACAAGCGCTGGCCGGAACAATCCTCACCGGCGGCAAGATCCTCGCCGTCGGCAACGGAGGGTCCTGCTGCGACGCCATGCATTTCTGCGAAGAACTCACGGGTAGGTTCCGCGATGACCGCGCACCGATGCCCGCGATTGCCTGCGCCGACCCGGGGCATATCACCTGCGTCGCCAACGACTACGGCTACGACCAAGTCTTCGCCCGCTGGGTCACGGGCCTTGGCAACAAGGGAGATGCGTTGATTGCGCTCTCGACCAGTGGCAATTCGCAGAACATCCTGAACGCCGTGGAAGCCGCCAAGACCAAGGGCCTGACGACGGTCCTCCTGCTCGGCAAAGACGGCGGCAAGCTCCGCGCGCAAGGCGATCACCAATGGATCGTCCCCGGCAAGACCGCGGACCGGATCCAAGAGATCCACATGCTGATCCTCCACACGCTGATCGAGGGCATCGAGAAAGCTGTAATTATTTAGCGGCTAGCGTCGGCGACGCAGTGCAAATGGGATCGCTATACCAAGAGCGGCTAATGAACCAGGAGTTGGCGTGCAGCAAGGGTAAATACGTATCGCATACGGTACATCACCCGTCTCACCGCTGGCTGTTTGATACACAATGGTCCTCGGAAATGGCGAACCCACATAAGCCCCACCGACTTGCCCAACCAATTCGAAACCATCGATTATCATGGCATCTACTGTAAAGAGATGGAGCGGATTACTCGAATCCGGGCCGTCAGCATTGTTCAGCGGGGGAATCGTATTCCCGCCGAGAAAGTTAACTTGATCTGAAGTAACGCTCACATTGGCCGGGCCGAAAAAGTCGCTGTCAAAGGCCGGGTTATAGTTAAAGTTCTCTATCCCATACCCTCGCAGCTCGAAGCCTAGATCACTAATTGTTGCCAACACATCCGTTTCTGGATTTTGCAAAGTTGCTGTTGCTGTCCAATGAAACCCCCCAGGTGCTTCTCGCAATACAATCAACAGTTCGGGCTGTGCCGAAGCACTTACCGCCATTGCTGACAACACCGACGACACTAACCGCTTGTGCATCACAACACCTTTCACGTCTGTGAAGATACCGCCTACATGAGCCCCGCAAGCTCTGCACAATTACCCTAACACAGATTGGCCGATAAACCACTGATTGGGTTCATTAATATTGAGTCGGCTTGAATATCTGGCATAGCCTGCATTGTTGCGAAACAAGCAGAATCACTTTCAGCAGCCTGTGTTGTAGTTACCGATCCAAGCCGTGAAATCAGTTGGTGTGCAAGACCCGTCGTTATTCTGGTCGCACCCGGGCAGGTTGGCGTTGAAGGCGCCGACCCATGCTGTGAAATCGGTTGGCGAAAGCATGCCATCACCGTTGACGTCTGCTACGCAGGGCAGACATGGTGATTCGAGCGTGACAGGCACAATCGGATTGCCGTTGACGAATTGCTCGAAGTAGTCATGAGAACAACCTGAAAAGTTGCTCGCTGCGACATTCACCTGCGAGCCGGGAGACATGATCCGATCGGTGACAAAGCACGTGTTGTTCTGGCCGTCATGGAATGCTGACATCGAATGACCAAGCACATGAGCGACGCCTGCTCCGACGAAGTCAGTGGTAAAGCCCGGGGTCGCCTGCATCAGCCCCTGCGCATCGCCCGTTCCGATGGTGCCGATAAACGCCGAGGTGAGGTTTGAGTTGTCCAGATCTACTCCGGTCAGCAGGACCACCGCATCGCGAGTCGTGCCATCGAGCGGAATCGCGGCCTGCGTGTACGTTTGAAATTCAAACAGCAAGCCCAGAGGGTCGGTTTCCGTGATCCATGGATTTGCCACATCGAAGACCGTCACGCCTTCTAGAATCAGATCGATCCCAGCACCGCCCTGAATGACAGGCCTCGACCACACGCTGTCGGCGTAGTCGAACACCGACTGAACGTAAGCATCAACCCCCGCCCCCTGCGCGACCGCCAGTTCGTTGTCCACCACGATGTGTACTTGGATGGCCAGACCGCATGTACCGCGATTCGATACCAGCGGTAGATCCAAAGGCTTCGCCTCGGAGTGCTGAACGACCGAGCAGTTCGGGCAGGCATGCACACTGTTCTGCTCGGGAGGCACTGGTAAACCAACAGACATCGAGGCGATCAAAGGGATTGCAAGCATCAGGAACTCCGTATTTGTTTAGATCAGAGCCCAATGTAACAGCAGTAACGCATTCTGCGGAAACCAAGCGGACAAATTTGGGATATTAGTGTCCAATATTCATCGGCGAGGCGCCCGCATACACTTATACAGCATGAACCCCCTCCCCCCGGCACAGGCCCGGCGGGGAAGAACGAGGCCAGGGACAGATGCCGTATTACACCCAGCTCGGGAACTTCCCAAAGAAAAGACACATCCAGTTCCGCCGACCAGACGGCGCTTTGTACTCCGAAGAGCTCTTCGGCACCGAGGGCTTCGTCGGCCCGACCAGCACCCTCTACCACGTCCACCCGCCGACCCAGGTCTCCGGCTGGACCACTCTCTACAACACCAAGCCCGAGTACGTCGAACGCCAGGTCATGCGGATGCGACACACGCTGACACAGGACGTCAAGCCCTCGGGAGACCCGGTCACGGGCCGGACCGTGTTGTTCGGCAACGACGACGTCGAAATGGGCATCGCCAACCCCGCCGAGAAGATGCCCTACCACTTCAAGAACGGCCAGGGCGACGAGTGTCTCTTCATCCACTACGGATCGGGCACGCTCTACACCATGTTCGGCACACTCAAGTTCTCCAAGAAGGACTACATCGTCATCCCCAAGGGCACCATCTACCAGATGGTCTTCGACGAACGCCCCGACAACGGCTCAGACGAAGAGACCTTCGGGGGCTACTCCAAGGCCGACATGCCCTTCGGTAAGTTCCTCAGCATCGAGACAGTCAACGGCAGCCACATCCTGCCGCCGCCCGGGTACCTCTCAAAGAAGACGAGCCAGTTCCTCGAGCACGCGCCGTACTGCGAGCGCGATCTTGTGACGCCGTTTGAGGATGCCGAGCACCCGCTGTGCTACGACGTCGCGGGCGATTTCGAGGTCCGCATCAAAGCCCGTGACTGCGTTCACACCTACATGTACGGCTACCACCCGCTCGACGTAGTCGGCTGGGACGGCTGCTACTACCCGTACACGTTCAACATCGACGAGTTCTCACCCATCGTCGGCAAGCTGCACATGCCGCCGCCGATCCATCAGACGTTCGAGGCGCACAACTTCGTGATCTGCTCGTTCTGCCCACGGATGCTCGACTTCCACCCGGAAGCGATCCCGGTGCCTTACAACCACTCGAACATCGACTCGGACGAGATCCTGTACTACGTCGAGGGCAACTACAAGGCCCGCAGAGGCATCTCCAGCGGCTCGATCAGCGTCCACCCGCAAGGCATCGCCCACGGCCCGCACCCGGGCACCGTCGAGAAATCACTCGGCAAGACTCACACCGACGAGCTCGCGGTCATGGTCGACACCTTCCGCCCGATGTTCCCGACTAAGGCGGCGATCGAGATGGACGATCCGAAGTATCCAGATAGCTGGCGGGCAGACCACCATGCGCCGGGCGAGAGCAAGAATGGTAACGGCGTCAATACATGGGACTAAGTAGTTCTTTGCCGAACAGCGGCATCAATATTTACGAGTACAAGACTCCAGATATCAAGCCTCAACAAATTGCCAGGCTTGTCTTCTCGGTCATGGTGCTGATGTTGATTACTATTGCATACCAGACATTAAAAGGCATGCCAATTGTCATCACTATAGGTGCGCTAAGTTTATGTACATGTATTATGGGTGTCGCGATCTACTTCACTCTCCGTCGTAGTTCAACGGCATCAATCACGCTCAATTGGGATAGCAAATCCCTAGTCTTCACAAATTCATTCACAAAGAAGGCTGTCATCACAATCGGCACGGCTCCTCACGTAGAACGCCCTATGTCAGAAGTAGTTCGCATGGACACCAGAAAGGACAACGGTCACAAGTTTGCAACGGTTACGTTCGATAATGGAACAGCAATTTTTTCTGACTGCTACACAGGTTATGACGAGCTCGTTGAGCACTTAACTCGCATAGTGATCGAGAACGATCATCCCAAATCCTGTGCCACGACCACTGAACTTGAATGGAGATTTTGTGGGATATTGCTGGCGATTGCCGTCCCAATCCTGATCATTATGGTCGCTTTAAGCATCTGGTTTGTTACCCAATAACCCTCAATGCCTAGCTCCCAAACCCGCCCGAATCTCTCGCGCTCGCCGAGCGTGAAGTCGAGCCGATCTGGGCTGCAGTACCTCGGCCGAGCGGCTGGAAGATGACGCCGAAGCTGGTTTCTTCGCTGATGTTGTTGTAGGTAAAGCTGAGCCCAAAGACAGCGCTCTGGAAGTCGCGGAGCAATTCGCCTCGGATGCTCTGGATGTCGCCTAGGTCGGTGTCGTAAGTGGCCTGTGTGCCGAGCGTGTATTTGTCGGTGAGCGTGTAGTCGGTGCCGCCTGTGAGCAGGGTCGAGTTCTGGGCATCGAGGTAGCGGTACCGGAGCGAGCTTGAGAAGGTGGGCGAGTGTTCGAGGATGAACCCCGCCGAGGTTGCCGATTGGCCGTCGTCGTCGAAATCGTAGATCGTGCTGCCGACGAGTGCGAGCGAGTCGGTCGCCTGCATGGTGGCGCTGACGGAACCGAAGTTCGAAAGACGGGAATTCTCTGGGCGTGAGTCGAAATAACGCCCGATGCCGTCGTTGCTGATGGCATCATCGGAAGCGAAAACGACCTCGGAATCCAGCGTGATCCAATCGACCGAGTACCATCGGCCCGGCCCGCCTCGCTGGGTTTGCCAGGTCTGGTCTAGCCCGAGCCTGAAGACTGTGCCGTCGGCGAGCGATTCGACCGATTCGTCGTACACGGGCAGTTCATCCTGATCGACGTTGCTGCCCGCGTAGAAGGCGGTGAAGCTCGGGCGCAGGATGTGGCGAACGCGATTCACATCGAGGGCTCGGCTGTAGATATCATTCTCGACCCTCTGAACAGTCGTTGCCAGCGTCAGGCCCGCGGCTCCCCACGCCCGTTCGCTGTTGTCGCTGTCGCCGGCGAAACTCTCGAAGTCGGTGTCGTAGACCGTGCCCCGCCCAACGAGCCACGGCAGGATCTTGACTGGTCCAGCCGAGATGTCCGCCGCCAGTTCGTGGCGCGTATCGGCACGGAAGACCGCCCGCTCCGTGTACCCCCGTGCTCGCAGTGCATCGGCGATGTTCTGGTTGGCGTTGAGACCCAGCCCGCGTTGAGCACGAGCGTTGCTTCGCAAGCCATATTCGGCTGGGGTCTTATCCGTAAACGCGAGGCTCAGGCTGCCGATTCGGCTCTCGCTCGAGTAGAGCAAACGCCCCGGTGCAATCGGCTCCAGAAGGTCGTCGGCGATTCGTGTGTACGTGAGTTCGGGGAGACGCTCGACGTTGTAGCCGTCGCTCTGGAGGATGTATTCGTTCGGCGTGAAGTCGTCGATCTGCCCCGACGCCTCGAGCGTGAGCGATGTGTTCTCGGTCAGCTTCCTGGCATGGATGCGGGACTGGAACTCCCGCCCGGTCTCGGCAAGTTCCTCATAGAACGTATCGACAAAGTTCTCATCTGACACGTGAGAGAGCTCGCCGAAGACGGTCCAGTCGCTGCCGACCTTGGCAATATGCTCGGCACGGACGATTCCGCGGTTATCGCCGTCGCGATCGACCTCGGCCCCTGTGGTCAGCGTGTCGGTGCCTGTGTCATTGAAGACCCAGTAGGTGAGCAGGCCGCCCTTGTAGTCGTCGCCCGCCCAGTTGGCACGCACTCCTACGCCGGGCCCGCGATCGAGCAGCGCGTCGAGCATGAGATCCGCTGACAGCCCGTCCGGCTTTTCAAGCCCAAAGAGCGAGAAGAAATCCCAGCGTGTACGGATCTCTTCGCCAGACTTAGAGCCGAAGACAAACCCGACGTCTCGAAGGGGGATGTCCTCAGGGTTGCCTTCGAACTTTGGAAGGTACCCCACCGGGACACCAAAGGCGTCGAGCGTGATGTGTTCTGCGTCGGCGACCGTGTACGTCTCTTCTTCACCGGTGTCGGCGATGCGTGTGTCCTGACGGATCGTCACGTTCCTCGCGCCGATCGTCAGGTTGGGCTCTGCGAACGCGGTATTCGAAATACTGGCACGGTCGGCGACGAATTCTGTCTCGGACAACTGCCTGACCGACTTGGCTCTCACATAGAGCGGGAAGCCGACGCGGGTATCGAACGTGGAGAAGACGGCGTCGAGGATGAGCGCCTTGTCGTTACGTACATCGTAGAAGACGCGCGGGCCGCGGAGGTTGTACGTGCCATCGGTCGCGACGACGTCGCCTTCGAGATAGATGCCGTCGATATCGCTCGCGCGGACGTTCGCGACTGATGCGTTCGCCTCGCCTGCGAAGAACACAACCGCCCGCTGCGCGCCGAGTTCGAGGATGCGTTCCGTGCCCGGCTCGCGGTAGGTGATGTTGACGCCGTCTTCGAGGACAATCGATTGTTCTTCGCCGCTGATGGTCCTGATGACTCGGCCCGCGGACATCGACACAATGCCCCGTGCCGTCATGATCGGGCTGCCCGCGTTTGGCCTTGGCAGACGATCCGCGAGCGCCACCTCCGGGCTCTGCAAGGGCGTGCCGGGACGATCCTCTGCAAGCCGATCAAGGCCGGTTGGCAGCCGAAGCGGGTCGCTCTCGAGCGTTCCCATAAAGTTAGACAGCGCCACATCGGCGACAAGGGTCGCGGCGGAATCGATCGGCTGCTGCACGATCGCATCGGCGCCGAGTTCGACCGGAGTCGTCAGCAAGATCACGCCCTGCACGCTCAGCGTCTCGGCGGCCAGCGAAACCGAGGCATCCGCCTCTGGTGTCTCGACGCCTGTCAGATGAGCAAAGACCTGGACAGCGTTCTCGCCGAGCTCGGGCCTTGGGGAGATCCAGAGCACCGCGGTATCCGCCATCATGTCGTAGCCGGCCAGCGAGATCTGAACGTCCCGTTCCAGGACCAGCCGATGGGTCGAAACGCCGGCGGCATTGGCGGGCTCGGTCCAAGTCCATGCCCGCAAACCTGTTGCGACGATCTCACCCGGCACTGGCTCGATGGGAAGCTCGATGGCTGAGAACGCGGAGTTCTGCGCGCTTGCCGACAGGGCGGCCCCAGCGGCGATCAGAACAGCCGAGATGGTGCGGGAGGGTGTGTGCATCCTTGCTGGCAGAGCATATCGCGAAAGACCACCCCGGGCGATCCGAGCCCAGTCCGATTCTAATTGATAATCCTGTACACTCCCGCAGAATCACAAGCCACCATACGGAGCTATCAATGTCTGCAAACCTTCAACTCATCCAAGGCATCTACGACGCGTTCGCAGCGGGCGATGTCCCGACAGTCCTCGGCAGCATGAGCCCCGACATCGAGTGGAACGAAGCCGAGAGCTTCCCCTACGCCGACGGCAACCCCTACATCGGACCCGAGGCTGTCCTCAACGGCGTCTTCGCTCGGTGCATCGGCGAATGGGACGGGTTCGCGGTTGAGATCGAGGAACTCATCGACGCGGGTGACACCATCGTGGCTCGGGGCTGGTACCTCGGCACTTACAAAGCCACCGGTAACGCACAGCACACTCAGATCGCCCATATTTGGCGCATCAAAGATGGCAAAGCAGTCGCTTTCCAACAGCACGCTGATACGTTGCACGTCGCCAAGGCCACCGGTGCCGTCTGACTTTGCCGCCGATTAGTTGGACTCTTTGATAACACGCTTAGCAAGCACCCGTTCCTTTGATGGGATCCGTAGATCGCTGGCAAGCCCCACTTTCGACATCGCGTAAATGATAATGTAGCTGATATCGAGCTGCCACCACCGGAGCCCATGCCTTGCCGAGGTCGGGAACGCGTGGTGGTTGTTGTGCCACCCTTCACCGAGCGCCAGCACTCCAACGATTGGATTGTTTCTGCTTTCATCGTGGCTGTTGTAAGGTCGCGTGCCCCAGATATGACACACCGAGTTCACACTCCACGTCACATGGTGAACCAGAAACACTCGAACCAGGCCGCCCCAGATAAAGCCCCACAGCGCGCCGGTCCATGACCACGTGAACAACCCACCCAAGATTGCCGGCAGCACCAATCCAGCGAGAACCCAGACCGGAAATAGCTTGCTTGTAAAGACAAGCACCCTTTGCTTACGGAGATCTTTGACGTATTTTTCTAGATTGCGTGGCTGCTTGTAGATAAACCAGCCCATGTGTGCATGCCACATGCCTTTGATGGATTGCCTGATTCCCGTGCCGTGACCATGAGGAGAGTGCGGATCGTGATCGCCGTCGCTGTGCTGGTGGTGCATTCGGTGCTGCGCGACCCACTGGAGCACCGGCCCCTCTGCCGCCATCGATCCCATGATCGACAGCATGACCTCGATAGCCTTTGGTGTCTTGAAGCTGCGATGCGTAAAGAGTCGGTGATACCCGATCGTGATGCCGGTCGCTGTAATGAGATACATCCCGAGCAAAAGCAGCAGATCGATCCAAGTGAATGCGATATCCCAGAGCAGAACGATCGCAACAATCACGCCCGCAAACGGTGTGATCACCCCGATGAGATTGACGACCCGGAGCTTCACCGTCACGCGATCCTCTGAGTGCGCAGGGTCAGACGTCGATTCGGAACAAATGGTCGAATCATTGATCATGCTGGGTGTCTCGTTTGTGAGCGGTTCTTAAACCCACGCAGGGTTCGGAAGAAGTCTATACCGGCAAGGCTGCAGATGCTCTCACGTCTTCATTGGAGATTTGGACAAGGTAATTGCCAAGTAACCTACCGAACCCATCAAAAGTATCGGCATTCGATGGTTTGGGCCGTTATAAGCATGGAAAACCACTAGCGGTGTACACACATGGATCACTTGTTTACTTAGGTCGCGTCAAGAACAATAATCAACTGCTTAGTCGTCGTCCTTAAACTGGCTCGAGTACGCGATGCCGATCATCATCGTCGGCGGCAGGATCATTGCCCCCGCCTCGCCCGCGACTTCGTCGAGATTCCGTAGGTCACCCGCTTCGATCTTCGCCTTGAGATCGACCGCGGCGTTCTCCCATGATCGCATCAGGTAACCCGCGATCAGCCACTGCTCATCGGTCCGGGGCCGATACTTCGTGATGACAGGCAAGTCCATCGGGATCTCGATGTACCACTTGTCATCGATGTCTCTGCGAAGTTTGATTCCGAAGGGTGGTAGCAAGGGTTTGCCGTCCCACATGAGACCCGCGTAGTCCTCGGTCAGTTCCATCGCGGTCAGCCGCTCGCTGGCCTGCTCGAATGATGAATACGGGTTCGACAGAAGCTGTCTGAACGCTGAGTTGAACGCATCACCCGGATTGCCCTGCGAACGCTGACGCCGAGACTGCATCGCGCCCTGAGTCAGCCTCCCGAGAATCGAAGTTGCCTGCCCGTTCGCCGCGGCTTCCTCTGCCTGCTTCTGAAAATCCGCGACCTCCTCCGGGTAGACCTCATTGATCGTCTGGGCGAGCTCAGCCAGCCGACCGGCCATCCGTCCGAATCTGCGGAGGGCCAGCCGCATGTTCTCGTCTTCGCAGTAGAACAGCTCGTGAAGTCGGCGTGCGTTACCGTCTTTGACCATGTCCTCAAGGCTCTGAATTAGCTCCTCGGGCGTCCCCTGGGCGTACTGCTTGGGTTGGCGGCGACACCCCGGCACAACAAACGCGAACACAAGAAAGACAAGCAGCAAACGCCTCATACACACAGGATACAGCCAAACAACCGACAGGTCGTGCTTCAACCCACGAACCCGAATTCCGGGCATACGATGGCCTATGCAGATCGTCCTGAACGGAAATGACCACGAAACCAAGCCCGATTCGTCCGTGGCTGACCTCATCGAGGAACTCGGCCTGGCAGATCAGGCCTGCGCTGTCGAAGTCAACAACGCCTTGGTCACCAAGGCCAAGCACCAATCCCACACACTTGCCGAGGGCGACAAGGTCGAACTCGTCACCCTCGTCGGAGGCGGCTAACCATGCCAGACACACTCAGCACTTCCACGGCCACCTCAGCCAAGCCGCTCGTCATCGGCGACCGATCCTTTGACAGCCGGCTCATCGTTGGCACAGGCAAGTATGCGACGATGGACCTAATGAAAGACGCGCTCGACGCGTCGGGCACGCAGGTCGTCACGGTAGCGGTCCGCCGAGAAAGACTCTACAACGAACAGGGCCAGAGCCTGCTCGAGTTCCTCAATCTCGATCGGTACACCGTGCTCCCGAACACAGCGGGCTGTTTCAACGCAGAAGATGCCGTCCGCGTGGCGCGCCTTGGCCGAGAACTTCTCGAACAGCTCGGCAACCCCGGCGCTTCGTGGGTCAAGCTCGAAGTGCTCGGCGACAAGAAGACGCTCCTACCCGACCCAGTCGGCACGCTCGAAGCCACGCGCGAGCTTGTCAAAGACGGCTTCAGCGTGATGTGCTACTCGTCCGACGACCCGATCAGCGCGATGCGCATCAAAGACGCCGGCGCGACGAGTGTGATGCCCGCGGGCAGCCCGATCGGCTCGGGGCAGGGCATCCTCAACGAGAACAACATCGTGCTCTGTCTCGAACTACTCAAGCATGGCGACCCGGACTACCCGGTCATCGTCGACGCGGGCGTCGGCCAAGCAAGCGACGTCGCAAGAGCCATGGAGCTTGGCGCCGACGGCGTGCTGCTCAACACAGCAGTCGCCCACGCCAAAGACCCCGTCCAGATGGCCCACGCGATGCGCCACGCCACCATCGCAGGCCAGCAGAGCTACCTCGCGGGCAGGATCGACAAAAAGCTCTACGCGACAGCCAGCAGCCCTATGGAGGGGGCGATCAGCTATATTCCGGGGGAATGACCAACTCACTCATACTTCCAGACCACCGTGGCGTGCCACGAGTACGAGTGACAGATGTCGAACTTGTCGAGCATGGTATTAAGCCAGACTCGATCGGTTTACCATCGGAACACGGACTTGAACCCAAATCAAAGTGGTGGCACCAAAGGCGGTACCACTGGACAGAGTTACTCAATCTACTTTACTTCTTGCCAGTGTTTTTGTGCGCCAACTGGATCACATCACAGCCATAATCGGCATGGCCATGGATTGCTACATTCGCCGCTTGGTATCTTGGTGGATATAAAAGAAACTTCGCTAAACGTATCTGGGATAAATCCGTTGCGGCGCAATACGAAAGTATTCTATTGTCAATTCGGCTCTGCGTGTCTTGTGCTTACGCTCTCGACGGCCTGCATGGCGAACCAGACGGCTGCACGGTCTGCCCCGAATGCGGCGCAGCGTGGAAACTCCCACAGCAGCTACAAGACGAGCCCCCTGCCGATGCAAGGGGCTCGCAAGAAGTTGACTAGTCCGCCGGTGCGGGGTGTGTTGAAGTACACTCGGCCGGGTCTTGCGGAACGTTTGCTTGCTTTGCAAACGCTTCGAACACCGTCTTAGCGAACGGCGCAGGGACCAGGCCTAGCCGTGACCTGCGAAGATCGAGCACGTGCGACCTGCGGTTCGGACGCCTGACAAAGACAAGCGGCACAGCAACCGCCTCGATCCTCATGATCCGCGGCCCCGAATCAGGCATCGACTCGATGCTTCTCCTCAGCGGGCCATCGCTAAATCCAATACCGAAGACCGCGCAGTAGTTGATGTACTCGGTCACACGCCGAAGCTCGACGACGTACATACCTGCCGAGACATCCTCGGGAGCCACCGCCCGGACGATCGAAATCTCCTTGTCCATATGAGTATCCTCCGGTCACCGTGGACCGGCTGGGAACGCGCACATCGCGCGAGCGTTCGTGAAAGAGTTACTGTTACATGAAAGGTGTGGTCAGCTCAACAACGTCACGCAACGGCGATCAGTTGGGCCGATTGTTTGCATGCCGCAACTGCCCGGATCTTTGTCCGAAGAGGCGTTGGGCCGAACTGGTACTTGTCAGTGCAAACATGATTCAACTCTGAGCGGTGACTTTCGCACACTCGGTGCCTCTGGTCAACCTTGCACACGAAGAAATATTGCACAGACCGGAATATTTCTGTTCTAGTCCGCAGATTCCCAGAACAGCTCAATCCTTGGTTTCCCAGCGAGCATGCCCCAGAGCATTGCGAGCGCCATGGTCGCGGATCGGCTTCTGATCAACGAACGATCACCTGCGAACATGAACCGCCGGACGTCTTCTTTGCCATCCGGGCCGACGAGTCCGATCCAGACTGTGCCTACCGGCTTCTCTTCGGTACCGCCGCCGGGCCCTGCGATCCCGGTCACCGACACCGAGTAGTCTGCGCCGGATCGCTCTTGGCCACCGAGCGCCATCTCAAGACACACCTCCCTGCTGACCGCGCCGTGCTCGTTGAGTGAATGCTGACTGACGCCCACCTGCTCGATTTTCATCTGGTTCGTATACGTCACAAAGCCACCGACGTATGCAGCGGACGAGCCCGGGATGTCGGTAATTTCCTGGCCGATCATGCCGCCGGTGCAGGATTCAACCGTTGCGAGTGTCTTGTCCTGTTCGATCATTAGCTCGACCACAGTCTTGGCCAATGATTGGTCTTGGTTTGCGAAGACGTGCTCGCCGATGATGCGACGGACCTCGGCCTCGGTTTCGTCTAGAAGCCGTTGGCCCTCTGTTTCGTCGCTGCCCTCGTAGCGCATCCGCACCGAAACGACACTTGAAGAGGCAGTCGTCCCGACGAGCGGGTTGCGATCCCGGCTCATCAGATCGCCGAGCAGGTCGGCGACTGTGCTTTCGCCAACACCAACCGTCGGCAGGACGCGCGTGAGGACCAGTCTCTCCGGGCGTAGTTTTGGCAGGAGGTGGTTCTCAAACATCGGCCTGTTCTCTCGGGGCGGGCCGGGCAGGCAGTACACGTCCGAGCTACCGATGGTTGCGTGCAGACCTGGCGCTGTGCCCATCGGGTTGGGCAAGCACTGAGCATTCACTGGCCGGAGCGCCTGAACCTTGTTCGCCTCCGCCATCGTCCTGCCTGCACGCTCGAATCTCGCGATCAGAGCCGCGAGCGCCTCGGCATCCTCGACGAGTTCATTGCCCATAGCGTTGGCCAGCGCCAAACGAGTCAGATCGTCGGCGGTCGGGCCGAGCCCCCCTGTCATCACGACGAGATCGTGCGTCTTCGCGAGGTCTTTGATTCTCTCCGTTAGGTCTTCAAGCCCATCGGCGAGCGTTATGTGCACCCTGGGCACAACGCCGCGGTTTGAGAGTTGGCTCGAGAGCCACTGTGCATTGGTGTCCAGTTTCTGCCCAAGCGTCAGTTCATCGCCGATACTCAGGATCGCCGCGGTCGAGTGGGTGTGCGTTGCCATGCACGAGGGTAGGTCGCTCGTTCGCGAAGTCGGTGTTACCGGATTACGTGCGCGACAACACTCGATGTGGACTTGGGCGATCCGAACGGCTCGCCGCCGAGAATCACGATCCGCGACCCCGGGCTTGCCCAGCCAGATTCAACGAGATCCTTCTCGACCATTTTGACAAACTCGGAGAACCCGCCGGGAGGGTCCCTGCGGAACGGGCTGACGCCGCCGAGCAGCGCCATCCGGCGGGTGAACCTGCTGTCCGATGAGTACGCAACGATCGGCACGTCGAAGTTGTTCTGGCTCAGAAACCGAGCGCTGGTCCCCTGCTGCGACCAGCAGACGATAAGTTCAGCGCCAAAGTCCTGCGCGATGTGCCACGCGCCGTGCGCGATTGCCGCGACTCGGTATTTCTGCTCCGCAAACAGCTTCGGCGGCGTCGCCCGGCTCGGCAGTTCGGCGAGCCTGTCCTCGGCAGCGCGGATGATCCTGGTCATTGTGTCCACCACGAGATCCGGATGGTCACCGACCGCTGTCTCGCCAGAGAGCATCACCGCGTCTGCGCCATCGAACACGGCGTTGGCAACGTCAGATGCCTCGGCTCTAGTCGGGCTGGACGCGGTGATCATCGTTTCGAGCATCTGCGTCGCAACGATGACCGAAGTCCCGGCTCGCTTGCATGCCTCGATGATCTTCTTCTGGGAGACCGGCGTCTGGGCGATGTCCATCTCGACACCGAGATCGCCGCGCGCGACCATGATCACGTCCGCCGCCTCCGCGATCTCTTGGATATTGGCAACCGCCTGGGGCTTCTCGATCTTGGCAATGATCGGGATACGCGAGCCGTGCTGCTCGGCGGCATCACGATCAACGGCGCAAATACCTTCGAGCCTCTGACGCAACCCAATAATCTCGTCGGCTCTTCGGACGAACGACATGGCAAAGAAATCGAACCCGTTTGCGACCGCCCACTGGCAGATCTCCCAGTCGTGCTCACCGACTGCTGGCGCCGTGAGGTTGGTCTCGGGCAGGTTAATTCCCTTGCCGGACGAGATCACCCCGCCGACGGTGACGGTGCACCGAACCTGTCCAGTTTCCTTTGCGGTGACCAGCATTCGGACGGCGCCGTCGTTGAGCAGCACGCGCTGTCCGACATCGACCTCGTCGGTCAGTTGCGGGTACGTCGTCGGAAAGTATGCGACCGGCTTGCCGTTCTCTTCGGTCAGTTTGGCGATTTCGATGTCGTTGGTGAACACGACCTCTTGGCCGACCAAGAGATCAAAGCCGCCGTCGGGCACTTTGCCGCAGCGGATCTTCGGGCCGGGCAGGTCTGCCATGACCGCGATGGGTCTGTCCATGTCCTCGGCGACCTCGCGGACAACTTTCAGACGGGCGGCGTGCTCGTCGAATGTGCCGTGCGAGAAATTGAAACGAAAGACACGAACACCAAGCGTGATCAGACGGCGGACCATCTCCGGCGAGTCAGAACTCGGTCCGATGGTGGCAACGATCCGAGCGACCGTCGGAAATCGCGTCTGCGTGCATTCTGCCGCTGGTGTCATCACTGGGTTCCCGCCGGTTCCAAAGCCCTGGTCTTGGCAAGCCTGGCGACCTGCGCATACTGCTCTTGGAAGAATTCGACATATCGAATCTGGGACTTGACGGCCCAATCGGGATGGTCAGGGTCACGCCAAGAGTTGCGGATCGCGCGGTAGTTCTCGGGCGTGAATTCGAGCAGTTCGCCCGACTCACCGGCCTCATCCGGGGGCATCTGGTGGATCGGCATCGCGTAGAAGATCGACTCCATTTCGGCGAGGACCTCTGACGGGAAAGACTCGTCAGCACGAGCCTCATTGAGCGCCTTCCAGGCGGCCTTGAGTTCTACGTCTGTGTCGATACCGAACGCGCCCATCATCGGCCCGATCGAGCTACGCCAGCCGGCCGGCCTGTCGCTGCCCGCGATCAGGTACGGGTTCACGCGGTCCATAAAGTGATCGAAGTGCTTTTCATACATGACCCGGCGTACAGGGAGCCTGCGGAGCGCGTAGACCGCGGGGCCCATCTCGTCGCCGTTGTCATCGAGCACATGGGCTTCCTTAGGTGTGGATTCGATGGGCTCGAAGTTCCAGACCGACTGCCCGCGCTCGGTCAGCACGTACTCGATAAATCGCCGGGCGAGTTCGGGCTGTGGCCCACCACGAAGGACCGAGATCGGGTCCGGGTCGATGTACACACTGCCCGCCGGATCGACGTACCCGACGCGTCCCGTTGAGGGGTCTGCGCCAGGCTTGAGGACTGACTGAGCCTGACCTCGGCCGTAGAAATCGATCGCCAATCCAGCGGCAGCCTCGCCCGTCGAAACGTCGATCGGGGGCTTGCTCGATGAGCCGCTGAAGTACCGAGAGTTTGCGGAGATATCACGAAGCAGCTTCCAGCCCACGTCCCAGCCCTCGTGACTCAGGATGTAGTCGAGCGTCGTGGTGATCGACCCCGAAAGCCTCGGGTCGGCCATCGCGATCCAGCCCATGAGCTTCGGGTCGGTCAGATCATGGAACGATTTCGGCTCTGGGAGTTCGAGCCGGTCGTACACCTCGCGGTTGTAGACGATCCCGAAGCTCGAGAGTGCTGTTGCCATCCAGTGCTGATCTGGCTCATAGAGCCTCTGGGCACCGATCGCGTTCGGACCGAACCACTCTTCGACTTGTTCTGCTGAGAAACCCGCTGGTTCTGACATAGAGAGCGTGACAACTTGGCCGTTGTCTGAGACCTCGCACTCAGTCATGAGTCTGCCGTGGTCGTATGAGCCGCCGCCAAACATGAGGTCGATCGGAATCGTGCCCGGCTCGCACTCGAAGGTCTCACGGTCGATCTCGCCCCGGTTCCACGCGGAGGTGTACTGGGCGTTGAGCTGCTTGATGATCTCGCTCGTGCCACCGGGTGTTATGAATTGGACCCGGACCGGCTCGCCGTACTTCTCTTCGTGCCATCTGCGGAAGCCGAGGCCGAACTCCTCGCGCAGCTGGGCGAGGTGCGGCGTGATGATGATGAGCTGGCGGGTGTCCGACGCACCCTCCGAGCGGTCGGCAGGACGCAGCAGCAGCGGGACAGCCACCAGGCTGACAAATATGACGGCGAATGCGATTCGTGCGATAGGCATGGGCGGCAGTCTATCGTCCCTAAACCCTGTCCATCTTCCCAAGGAGGCCCAAAGTGAACGCCCTGCCCGTCGCACTCGTCACCGGAGCCAGCTCAGGCATCGGACTCGCCACCGCCAAACTCCTGTCCGAACAGGGCTACCACGTCGTTCTCGCGGCCAGATCAACCGAAAAACTCGAAGCCGCATCGAACAGCATCTCTGGAGAAACGACCGTCGCTCCGCTAGACGTAGCCGACCAGACACAGTGCCGGGCGCTCATCGACAGGGTCGCAGACGAACTGGGCAGGCTCGACGTGCTCGTTAACAACGCTGGCTACGCCCCGCTGCTCCCGATCGACCGGACCGACGACGCGACCATCGAGCAGGCCTACCGCGTCAACGCAATCGGCCCCGCCTCGCTAATCGCCCACGCTTGGCCGATCTTCCGCACACAGAACTCCGGCTGCATCGTCAACATCTCGACCATGGGCACCGACAACCCGTTCCCGGGTTTCTTCGCTTACGCATCTTCAAAGGCCTCGGTGAACCTGCTGGCCCGAAGCTGCGCCAAAGAGGGCGCCGAGCACAACATCCGTGCATTCGCCATCGCCCCGGGAGCCGTCGAAACACCGATGCTGCGAGCTCTGTTTGATACAGAGCAACTGCCCAAGGAAGCCTGCCTCGCTCCTGAAGACATAGCCGAGGTTGTCGTCGCGTGCATCGCGGGCGAGATGGACGAGAAGAACGGCGAGGTGATCTGGGTGTCGAGCGCAGAGTGAACCTCGGAGATGCCCTGCTGCGGTTAGTTCTTAAAGAAGACTTCGTTCACCACATATCCAATAAAGCAGACACTCACCACTATGAATATGAACACGAGCACAGTCGCCCACCCGGGCAGTGTCTTGTTCAGTGACTCTTCGCGGATAGTACTTGGTTGAGCATGCCGCAATAGTTCTTCGACCCGTTCCTGCAGCAGGTCTCTGTCGTCCGTGTCGTCATGAACATAAATCCGACCAGAATCGAACTGCAAATACATCCATGCAGTTCCCAGCCTCTTGCCAGCCCTCAGGATATCAACGAATATACCTAGCGGGCTGCCGAAACCGTATCCCCGAAGATGTGCCATCGGGTATGCAGCATGCCGTTTCTTTACGGGAATCCATTTGATTTTGTGGACGGCATTGTCAGTTTCAATCGTGTTCTTGTCCCAGTTCAACTGGATACACGATTTTCTGCTCATCGTTTTTGTATAGACCATCACACACGCAAACAAGGCTACGACGACAGCTGAATAGACCCAGAACCCGCTGCTCCCGCTTCTCTTTGGTAGCTGCGATGAGACTGGCTCACTCGTGATTTCTGCCAAGAATACCACGCCAAGACACAAAGCAGCCATCGTGCCAATCCCAACGACGGACTTGACAGCTGACTTCCCTGAATAAGCGAACGTTTCTACACCGCGGTATGGCTTGTGAAACAGATTGAGAGTGCCACACTCCGGGCAATCCGGGTTAGGCTCCAGACCACCGAGGTCATAGCCGCACTTTCGACATGGCCAAGTTGATTGGCTCACTCTTCGGCTTCAACCTCACGCACATGCAGCTCTTTGAGCTGTTCCTGACTCACCGTTCCCGGGGCTTCGGTCATAAGATCGCCGCCGGTCTGGGTCTTGGGGAACGCGATGACGTCGCGGATGTTGTCCGTGCCGACGAGGTGCATCGTGAGGCGGTCGAGACCGAACGCGATGCCGCCGTGCGGCGGGGCTCCGAGTTGGAGCGCATCGAGCAGGAAGCTGAATTTGTCCTTGGCTTCCTCGATCGACATGCCGAGCAGCTCGAAGACCTTCGACTGCACCTTCTGATTGTGGATACGTATCGAGCCGCCGCCGATCTCAGAGCCGTTGCAGATGATGTCGTAGCCCGCAGAGACGATGCCCTCGATCGTGTCGATATCGCCCGGGTCCGCTGCAAGGAAGGCCTCGATCTGGTCCTCAACCGGCGCGGTGAACGGATGGTGCATGGCGTAGAACCTGCCGCCTTCTTCGTCGTACTCGAACATCGGGAAATCGACGACCCACAGGAAGTCCCACTTGGATTCGTCGATGAGGTCGAGATCGTTCGCGATCTTAAGACGGAGTTCGCCCATCGCTTTGAGGCATGTCGTGCGCGAGTCTGCGCCGAACAGGATCATGTCGCCCGGCTGGGCCTCGGTGCGCTCTGCGATCTCGTCCCACACACCCTCAATGAAACGTGCGATACCGGTCTCGGGCTTGCCCTCGGCGTTCACCTTTACGGTCGGGACGCCGCCCGCGCCGAATTGTTTGACGAATTCTGAGTAGCCGTCGGTCATCTTGCGCGTGAACTTCTCGACACCACCGGGCACACGGATGGCCTTGATGCAGCCATGCCGCTTGCCGAGGGCTTCGGTGAACACCTTGAAATCGGTCTTCGCCGCGATGTCCGAGACGTCGATCAGCTCAAGACCGAATCGGCGGTCGGGACGATCTATGCCGAAGCGATCCATCGCCTCGCGGTACGTCATCTGCTCGAGCTTGGGCACATCGACATCGAGGACTTCCTTGAAGACCCTGCGGACCATGCCCTCCATCATGTTGATCACATCATCACGATCGACGAACGACATCTCGCAGTCGATCTGCGTGAACTCAGCCTGGCGGTCGGCACGAGGGTCCTCGTCACGGAAGCACCGGCAGATCTGCAGGTAGCGATCACATCCAGACACCATCAGTAGCTGCTTGAACAGCTGAGGCGACTGGGGCAGCGCGTACCACGAGCCCGCCTGGTTTCGGCTCGGGACGATGAAGTCTCTGGCCCCCTCAGGGGTGGACTTGCACAGGATCGGCGTCTCGATCTCGAGAAAGCCCTGCTCGTCGAAGTAGTCGCGCACAACCTTGGTCACACGGTGGCGAGCCTTGAGGATCTTCTGCATCGAGGGTCGGCGAAGATCGATGTACCGGTGCTTGAGCCGGATCTCTTCCCTAGGAAGTTTGCTCTTCTCGCCCTCGCTCGGTAGAAAGGGTGGCGTACTCGATGCGCTGAGCACCTCGAGTTCTTTCACGACAACTTCAATCTCACCCGTCGCGAGCTTCGGGTTCACACCACCCTCTCGTTTTCGGACCACGCCTGACGCAGCGATCACGAACTCGTTGCGGAGTTTGTCGGCTTCGTCAAGCAACTCCTTCGACGCGTCTTCGGCGTCGAACACAAGCTGTGTCAGCCCCTCGCGGTCTCTGATGTCGACAAAGATCAGCTCATTGCCCTGGACCCGGTACGCATTGACCCAGCCGGCCAGCGCCACGGCCTGGCCGACGTGTTCGGTGCCGAGTTGGTTGCAGTTGTGGGTACGCTTGAGCATCACTTTCTCCTGGGTCTAGGCCTAACGCGGCGAGTCTAGGTCCAAAGCACCCCGCATCTCTGGTATACAGCGTGGCACTCGACTCGAAATCCCTGTTTTCACCCGAGCCGAACACTCTTGGCCCGGTGATATCGGCCCCGGCTTGACCGCCAACGGATCATCAGCGTGACGGGCCCGAGCACCAGCCTGTAGCCGCGCCGGACCGCATTTGCCTCACGCACAAGCCGCGCGACTTCTCGCTCGTGACGCGTCACGTTCCGGCTCGTTCGTTCGAACAGAGCCCACCGCTCCGAGTTCAGATCTTTATGTTCCAAGATATTTCTCACTAGTTCAGAGTGCGCACGGCGCACCGATACCATTGCGGGCATCGCCCGCGTCAACCAAATCACACAACAACAGCAGGCACACCCCTCCCCGGAGTGAGCGACACGCGATTCAGACGCGCACGGCTACCCGTGAGGGTTCAAGAACATGACGATGATGAGCAGGTTCGACGTGTCGCCGTCAGCCTTGGCAAGGCTGAAACTGGCGTGACGTATCGTCAGAAAGGAGACCTGCGACAGCAACGTCGTTGATATCAGCGTTGTTCATCGTGAGCTCCTTTGCAAAGCGTGGCATGAGCCACTTATGCGAGAAATACGTCGTTTCCGGGCACAACGCCCGGAGGTCGAGCGGCCAGTGTACACACAGTGCATCGGGTGTCAAGGTGTGAGACGTTGAAGAAGATCTGATAATGCAATAAAAAGCCCGGCGACCTTTCGATTGCCGGGCTCATTGAGAATCGTTGTCAATCTCGATGGATTATGCCATCTCGATAACCATCGCGACCGAATTTCCACCGCCGAGGCAGAGGCCCGCGAGGCCACGCTTGGCGCCGGTTCGCTGCATCTGGTGAACGAGCGTTGTAAGCACGCGAGCGCCGGATGCGCCGATCGGGTGACCGAGCGCGATGCCGCCGCCGCAGATGTTGAGTTTGTCCTCGGAGATGCCCAGCTCTTTGATGTTGCAGAGCACCTGTGCCGCGAACGCCTCGTTGATCTCAAAGAGATCGATGTCTTCAACGCTCAGGCCGGCCTTGGCAACCGCCTGCCGGATTCCCTCGATCGGTGCCGCGAAGATGTCCTTCGGTGCGACGCCGCTGGTCGCGTAGCTCAAGATCTTGGCCATCGGCTTGATGCCGAGTTCCTGGGCCTTGCTCTCGCTCATCACGACGGTCGCCGCGGCACCGTCCGAGATCTGGCTGGCGTTGCCCGCGGTGACCGTGCCGTCTTTCTCGAAGACCGCACGCAGGCCCGCAAGACCCTCGGGCGTGGAGTCGCCCCTGATGCCTTCGTCGGCCTGCACGCCGCCCTCTGGGCCAGGCTTGCGCTTGTTGCCGAGGTCTTCGCCGGTGAGTTTGACCATCTCGCTGTCGAAGTGGCCCTCAGCCGTGGCTTTGGCGGCTCTGACGTGGCTCTGGGCGCTGAAGCGGTCCTGTTCTTCGCGGCTGATGTCGTACTTCTTAGCGATGTGATCCGCAGCGTTGCCCATGGCCCAGCCCTCGAACGCACAGGTCAGCCCGTCGTGCTGCATATGGTCGTCCATGGTCGCCGGGCCGAACTTGGCGCCTTGGCGGATGTTGGAGTAGTGCGGGGCAAGCGTCATGTTTTCGAGGCCGCCCGCGACAACGCAGTCGTTGTCACCGGCTTTAATCGACTGAGCCGCGAGCATGACGGCTTCGAGGCCCGAGCCGCAGACCTTGTTGATGGTCTTCGCGCTGACGGTGTCGGGAAGCCCTGCGCCAAGCGCCGCCTGGCGGGCCGGGTTCTGGCCCAGACCGGCCTGCAGGACGCAGCCCATGATGCACTCGTCCACGTGGTCCTTGGCCGACGGGACCGCGTCGAGGACCGCTTTCACCGCGATGCTGCCAAGAGCGGTCGAGGAGGTCCGGCTGAATCCGCCGAGGAAACGACCAATAGGGGTGCGTTTGGCGGCAACGATGACTGGCTGATTGGCGGACAAGGCGGCTCTCCTGTTGAGATTGCTGAGCGGAACGGTTCCGAGCCGATTCTAGCCTGTATACAGCCAGTTTCTGCCGCCCGAGGACACCGAATGACCGACACCGCACGACTCGACGAGATCGCCTCAAAGGACATCTACGTCGTCGATACAGACCACGGCCCGATCAAAATGCTCGCCGACACCGGCACACTCAAGTGGCGTGCCAAGACACTGCTCAGCAAAGAGCCGGACACGATTGAGTGGATCGAGCAGTTTGACAGGGGTGACGTTTTCTGGGACATCGGCGCCAACGTCGGGGTGTACTCGCTCTACGCGGCCCGTGCGGACAAGGTCTCGCGCGTCCTCGCGTTCGAGCCGTCGCCTTGGAATTTCTCGGCCCTCGTCCGGTCGGCCAACCTCAACGGCTGGAGCGACCGTATCGCGACCTACTGCCTAGCGATCTCCAACTCAACCAAGCTCGACACCCTCCATATGAAGAACGCCTTCTTCGGCTCTGCCCAGTGCAGCTTCGGAGAAGCGGTCAACCAATGGGGCGGCGAACTCGACGTCGCGTTTGAGCAATCAGCGATCGGGATTTCGATCGATCGCTTCATCGAGCTGTTCGCCCCGCCCTTTCCAAACCGCATCAAGATCGATGTGGACGGCCTCGACGGCGCGATCGCCGAGGGCATGCGGGACACGGTCCTCGACAAGCGTGTCAAGAGCGTTCTCATCGAGATCGACCAAGCACGAACAGGCGAACTGGATCGTGTCACTGATATCTTCGCCGCCGGAGGCCTCGACCTGATGAACCCACCCCCCGAGGGCGGCTGGCTCGACTCGAACAACTTCTGCTTCGCAAGGCGGCACTAGTCTGCAGCTACACTCTGCCGAGCACACCAGGAGCAGGCGATGCGCGAACCTCAGTTTCACCGGATGACCGACTACAACAAGAGCCTCATCCCCAACGCGCACCTACGCCAACTCGAAGAAGGTGTTGGCAGCAGGGAAGAGTGGGTCGAGCAATCGGGCTACAGCATCGGCTACCCCGCGTGGGGCATTCTCTACTACACATTGCTGTGCAGACTCAAGCCGGAAGCATACAACCTCGTCATCGAGACCGGCACCAACATCGGCTGCTCATCGATCGTCCTCGCCCAAGCGATCAAAGACTCGCGAGGCACCGGGGAGCTCCGGACTGTCGAACTCGAGCCGGACAATCTCAAACGTGCCAAGGAGAACATCGAGCTCGCCGGCCTGTCGGACATCGTGAAGTTCTATGAGGGAGACGCGATTGAGCAGCTTCCAAAGATGCTCGCCGGGAGTGAAACGGTTTCTGTCGCGTTCCTTGATGGAAGCCACCTGTATAAGCAGGTGATCAAAGAATTCGAGATCCTTGAGCCTCACCTCGAGGACGACTCGGTGGTCATTTTCGACAACACGTTCAATCGCTTCGAGCCTCACGAAGATCAGCGGGTCAACGGGGCGCTCCGGCGCATCCAGGCCGACTTCGGCGGCAACCTGATCAATCTGCCCTTCTGCTCGTGGGCGACGCCCGGCATGGCCCTGTGGCAGCGCCAGCCGTTTGAGGACATGACTCCACCCTCGGCGTGACCGGGCCTAAGCTCTCTCCACCACGGTATACAACCCCCGGAGAGTCCCATGTCGAGCGAATCTGTCCATCTCCCCGCAAACTCCAACCAGGCCCTCGGCATCGCCCAGTACGCCATCGACTTCATGAAATCGGGCAACCCCGACGAGTCGGTCCTCGAACGCACACGCATGTTCCACACCGACGCCTGCCTCTGCGGCCTGTCGGCACTCGCTCTTGGAACCAACGCCCCCACCATCCTCCGCGATGAAGCCCTGGGTTACCCGGTCGGCAGCTCGACTCCTAAGATCGGCGAGATCGAGCGGACCGGCGCCACCGTCTTCGGCTCGTCCGACCTGGTCTCGCCCGAGAAAGCGATCCTTGCCAACTCATCCGCGGTCCGCGAATGGGACTCCAACGGCACCAACTTCGGCTACGACCCAGAACGCGGGAACACCGCGGGCGAATTCGGTCACAACGATTTCTACGGCGTGGCGCTCGCGGCGGCACAGATGGCAGGCCAGGACGGCGCCTACGCACTCCGCGGGATGGTCCTCTCCGACGAGATCCGGGGCAGACTCGCGGAAGTATTCAGCCTCAAGACGTACAAAGTTGACCACGTTGTCCACGGCGCGATCGCTTCGGCTGCTGTCTTTGGCGCGATGATGGGCGCTACCGCGGAACAGATTGAGAGCGCAATAGGCATGGTCGTTGCTCACGCCATCCCGTTCAGAGCGATCCGCGCCGGCAAGCAGTTGTCCGACTCGAAGGGTGCTTCTGCTGCAATCAGCACCGAGTTTGCGATCACCGCGATGAAGCGTTCGATGAACGGGTTCATGGGCCCACGGGACATCTTCCGCAACCCGGAAGCGATCTTCAGGATCTTCGAGGGCCCCGGACAGATGTTCGTCGCCACGGGCAAGAAGCCGGGCAACACCGAGAACGCAGACGCCTCGCCGTTCGATCTGCACCTCTCGATGTCGGGCACGAATTTCACGGTCATGGGCATGCACTTCAAGCTGGGGCTCTACGAGCACCAGTCAGCAGGCGCGATCCAGGCCATGATCGACCTTCTTGAGAAGTGCCCCTCGCTCATGGACGACAACGCCGGCGGCAACATCGAGAAGATCAAGATCATCGCCTACGAACCCGCGTTCGGCATCATCGGCGACCCCGCCAAACGCAACCCAACTACCCGCCAGAGCGCGGACCACTCGATGGTCTACATCGTCTCGACGCTCCTGCGTAAGGCACTCACGAGCAAGACAGTCGGGTGGAAAGAGCTCATGCTCGAGCCCGCTGACTACGGCGACAGCGCAATCTACGACTCACGTACGCGTGCACTCATGGACAAGATCGAGTTCGAGCACGGCGGCAAGGAGTACGACGACAAGTACCCCGACGGCATCCCGACGAGCGTTGTCATCACCGACACCGACGGCTCCGCGTACGAATCGGGTCTCGTTATGTACCCGGGCGGTCATGCACGCAACAAGACCGCAGATCTCAAGGACATCCTCGCCCACAAGTTCCAGCTGCTCGGCAAGCTCGCTTTCGAGAAGCCCGAGCCGATTATCGAGCGGTACAACAACATCTCGAACCTGTCCGCCGACGAGCTGCGCGACATCAACAGCTACGAGATTATCACCCGCGGCACGTTCAAATGAGCCGAGCGATCTGTGTGTACCTTGGTGCAAGGTCCGGGGACGGGCCTGCCTGGGAACAGGCAGCGGCTGAAGCGGGTGCCGCGATCGCACAGGCCGGCCACACGCTGGTCTACGGCGGCGGGCAACTCGGCCTGATGGGTGTCGTAGCGGACAACGCGATCAACGCCGGCGGCAAGGTCGTTGGCGTGATCCCTACCGCGCTGATTGAACTCGAACAGGCCCACCACGGCCTAGCCGAACAGCATGTCGTCGAGAACATGCACCAACGCAAAGCCAAGCTCACCGAGCTGTCTGACGCGTTCCTTGTCCTGCCCGGTGGTTTCGGCACGCTCGATGAGCTGTTCGAGGCCATCACATGGCGGCAACTCAGGTTCCACCAGAAACCGATCGGCATCTGGAACGTGGGCGGGTACTACGACGCGCTCTGGGAGTTTCTACAGAACGGCAGGTCGATCGGCTTCATGCCCGAAGCCACGTTCGAGTCGCTCTTCATTGACAGCGACCTCGGTAACCTGCTTGCGAAGCTGAGTTAGCTACTCCCGCGCCGCGATCGGGAACGAGACAGGGCTTCTGTAGCCTTCTTTGTCGTAGGCCCGCACACCGAAGAACCAGTTGTCCTTGCTGAGATCGACCGTGCCCTCGGTTGTGTTGCCTACATCGAACGAGTGCTCCCAGACCGGGCTAGTCGTGTCTCGCCAGACGATCTCGTAGCCCGCGACATCGGATTCAGGAGATGCGTCCCAGCGGAGTGTGGTGTCGTTGGTCAGTTCCGCCGTGATGATCCTCGCGTTGCCGGGCGATGAAGGGGCGTTCGCGAGGTGGATCGCGCAAGCGGCGTTGAGCTTGGCGACGTCGGCGATATATCCCATATCAACAAACTCGACGAGATCGCCGAACTGCTTGCCGTCTTCGGTGCGGACGTCCTGGTGCTGGTGGTCGTAGTTCTCGTACACCTCGGTCATGCGGACCGCCGCGAACCCGGCCTCGTTGAACCCGGTGTGGTCGCCGCCGCGGAGGAAGCGGTCGGGTCTGAATATCAGCTTCGGCTTCACGGGCAGGTCGTGAAGTTCAGCGACCTCGGCGAGGTAGCGTGCGAGTTGACGCGAAGAACTGTCAGATTCAGCTGAGAGCGCCCGCATCATGCGCACCGCGCTCGTAGCCCTTCCTTCCTGCGCAAGGATCGCGGTCGGGATGCCTTCTGAGAAGACCCGGACTTCGCCGCGAGCCATACGATCGCCGGGGCCGGATGGATCGCCGACGATGTCGTTACTGAGGACCGCGCGGATATCTTTGCCCTCGTCGCTCGCCACGCCGGCGTGCTTGCGCGCGCCGTAGAGCCCCTGCTCCTCACCCGCAACTGGCATGATGATGACCGTGGAATCTAGTCTTTGGAGCATGAGTGCCCGCGCGACTGCGAGGCACACGACGGTGCCCGAGCCGTCGTCGTTGGCGCCAGGTGCGTCGGAATCCGCGTCGAGTGCGCCGCTGGCACGCGAATCGTAGTGGCCGATGACGTAGTAGAGCCTGCCGGCAGAATCCTCGGCCTTCCCCGGGATGGTGCAGACCACGTTGACGATTTCGGTGTCTTGGGTAATGCGCCTGCCGTCGGCGGGGACGATGTGTGTTTCGAGCTTGACCGTGACATCGCTCCGCCCCGTTTCCTCGGCGTATCGCTCGAATTCGCCGGCAAGCCACCTACGGGCGGCGCCGATGCCCTCGACGTCCGAATCCGTCCGCGAGAGCGTGTGACGAGTGCCGAATCCGACGAGCGTTTCGAGATCGGTATTGATCTGTGTTTCGTCGATCGCGGAAATCGCTCGATTAATAGCGATCTCTGGCGGCTCAGTAGGGACCAAAAGAGCAAGTACAGCGGCGGTCAGTGTCAGCATGCTCGCAGTCTACAGCAACCTACACTTGCACATGACCAAAGAACACCCAGGCGTCACTCTCCGAAACCGCATGGACTCAGGCGTTGTCGCCGCCCCGGGGGCCTTCAACGGGCTCGTGGCGAGAGCGGTCAAGCAAGCTGGGTTCGAGGCGTGCTACCTCTCGGGCGGTGCTCTTTCTGCCTCGTCTGGTGTGCCGGACGTCGGCATCCTGAGTCTGGATCGGTTCACGCAGGCTGTGCGTGAGGTCTCGATGAGCTCGGGCCTGCCCGTTATCGCCGACGCGGACACGGGGTTCGGCGAAGAAGAGATGGTCCGCCGGACCGTGCTCGAGTACGACAATGCCGGGGCGGCGGGCTGCCACATCGAAGACCAGGTCTTCCCCAAGCGTTGCGGCCACCTCGCGGGCAAGGCACTCATCCCGATGGAGCAATCGGTCAGCAGGCTCAAGTGGGCGGTGCAGGCGTCGCAGGACTGCTCGAGCGGTTCGTTCATTGTGTGTGCTAGGACGGACGCTCGCTCGGTCGATGGGCTCGGAGCAGCGATCGAGCGTGCCCATGCTTATGCCGAGGCTGGCGCACAGATGATCTTCCCGGAAGGCTTGCACTCCGAGGACGAGTTCGGGCGCTTTGCCGACGAGCTGGGCAAGCTGTGCAAGAACCCGCCCTACCTGCTGGCCAACATGACCGAGTTCGGCAAGACCCCGATCATCCCGCTCGAACGATTCGGAGAGCTCGGGTACCAATTCGTGATCTTCCCGGTCTCGACTCTCCGCACCGCGATGGGAGCCGTCACACGGATGCTGGCGGATCTCAAAGCCACCGGTTCGGTCGCCAACTCACTGGACGAAATGCAGAACCGGGCCGACCTCTACAGCATGCTCGGCTACGAGCCTCAGGGCGAGGGCTGGAGCTTCCCGAGCCACTAAACAGGGCGCAGAGACAGGCGTTTCTGGGGCGTATAGTGTGTATACAGGCCGCCGTTTGGCCCTGATTCACACATACGCAGCGGAGACTCTACCCATGTCAGCCACCAAGCCCGCCGGACTCGAAGGTGTTGTTGCCGGCGATACCGCCATTTGTTCTGTCGAGCAGGGTGCCCTGATCTACCGCGGCTACGAGATCCACGATCTTGCCGCCAACGCGTGCTTCGAGGACGTCGCCTACCTCCTGCTCCACGGCGAGAAGCCGAACGCCGAGCAGAGCCGATTCTTCAAGGACGAACTCATCGCCAACCGCGCTCTGTCGCCCCAGGCGATTCAGACACTCAAGCTCTGCGGCCCGCTCCTCGAGCAGGGCTCAGCCGTTCCGATGGATGTTGTCCGCACGGTTCTCTCGGTCATCGGCAACGGCGACGCGGACTGCCAGGACAACTCACCGGAGGCCAACCTCCGCAAAGCGACCCGCATCGTCGCCAAGATCCCGACCATCATCGGGCACATGCAGAACATCATCGACGGCAAAGAGATCATCGGCCAGGACACAGGCGGCGACGCGAACCTCTCGCACGCGGCGAACCTGCTCTACATGATGACGGGCGAGCGCCCGACCGCCGAAGCCGAGAAGGTCATGGACGTCTCGCTCATCCTGTACGCCGAGCACGACTACAACGCCTCGACGTTTACGAGCCGCGTCATCGCGGGCACGCTGAGCGACATGCACGGCGCGATGACCGGCGCAGTCGCGGCTCTCAAAGGCCCGCTGCACGGCGGTGCGAACGAAGCCGCGATGGTCATGCTCGCCGAGATCACCGAGTTCGTCAACGCGGGCAAAGGAAGCGTCAACGACTGGATGCAGGACGCGTTCGCAACCAAGAAGAAGCTCATGGGCTTCGGTCACCGCGTCTACAAGAACGGCGACCACCGTGCCCCGATCCTCCACGCACTCGGACGCAAGGTCGCCGACCAGAAGGGCGGCGAGTTCGTCAGACTCTTCGAGATCGGTGAGGAAGTCCAGCAGATCATGGAAACGCAGAAGACGATCTACCCGAACGTCGACTTCCCCTGCGGCATGACGTACTACACGATGGGCATCCCCGTTCCCCAGTACACCCCGATCTTCGTTGCGAGCCGCGTGACCGGCTGGGCCGCCCACATCATGGAGCAGCACGCCAACAACCGCCTGATCCGCCCGATCGCCAACTACACCGGCCCGGCGCTGCGGAACTGGAACGACTGATCCCAGGTTAGCTGTACAGCAATTCGTGATAGATCGCGTCCACGGTGGTCACGTGCTCAGGGTAGCTCGTGAGCGTGGACGCGTCGTGCACTGACTTCGCGCTCGGGATTGGGATCTCGCCCGTGACCAGTTGTGTGACGCGTGCCGCGAGTTTATCTGGGCAGCCACCTGGGAAAAAGAGCCCGTTGCCCGGCGCACCAGTTTCATTATCGATGGGTTTGATCGTGTCCGCAGCACCGCCGAGCCTGGCCGCGATGATCATTTTGCCGGCGTGCAGGTGCTCCCACATCACAAGCGGCGAGTTGTCGAACCAGATGTGCGGCAGAACACCAACGTCGTACTCGCCGCTGGCCGCGATGAGCTGGATGAGGTCGTAACCGCCCAGAAAGTTCACTTCGGAGAACTTGGCCATTCGTTTGCGGAATGACCAATCGCCGCCGTGTGCGCGGATGACGAATTGGGACCGTTTGCGGACATCGGCATCGAGCAACTCGATCGCTCTGACGAGGACCTCCAAGCCTTTGTTGGGCCGGACTGTGCCAAAGAAACCGAACCGCAAAGGTCGGTTTGCTGAACTTGCTTCCCAAGGGACTTGGTCGTAGAAGGGTGAACGGCGAGCCTTCCGGTTGATCTGATCGAAATGCGGCTGACCGTATCGAACAACCCTGAGCTTTGATTCCTCGGCACCCATCGATGCGTGCAATTTTGCGTTGAATTCCGAAGGGGGAGTCACAAGATCAGCGGCATTGAGTGCTTCGACACCAGCAATCCTTCTCTTGCCGTAGTCGTTGAGCACCGCGAGATGCACATCCCTGTTCGTCACGAACCGTTCGTTTGCATCGAGATCGAGGCACACAGGCTCGCGTGGAGACTGTTCTGTAGTATCAGAGAACCGGTGCTGGATTGTGCCCGCGGGGTTGCCATTGGCATCATGGCCCTTGGCAATCTCTGGGTCAGAGTGAGCATTGCGTGCGACAAGGTTGGGCTGATCAGGTGAATCGCCGCTTGCTGCTTTCTTGAGCACCCGCTTTGCCTTGAGCTTGATAAGCTCGGCCTGCTTCGGTCCGAGCACGCGTTCGGCTGATCTCATCGTGATCCGCTTGGCCTTCTTTACGCCAGGTGGCGGCTCATCGAGGCAACCAACGCACCGCTCGCCGCCCTCGTAGTCAAAGCACAACTCGTGCTCGTTGTGAATCAGATCAACCTGCGGGCAGACGTGCCAGTAGTTGTGGAGCGTGACCACGGCCTTCATACCCGCAGCCCTGATCTCCCGAATCAGATCCAAGCCCTGACCTTCGAGCGAATGAGAATGCACTATTTCTACATCGCGCGACCGCAGAAACTCAACGACCTTGCGCGACTGTCCTGGTGAACTAGCTTCTTGAACGGGGTTGCGAAAGTTTGCAGCCGACGGCGACAGGTTCGGGCTGTTGATGAGTTCAAAGCACTCAACCCCTCGCCAGTTCTCACGGTGCTTGATGCGCATACCCGGCACGACCGAGTACTTGAACCCACTGGAGAGATACAAGACCTTGTGTCCCATCATCGCCAGCCCCGCGGCGAGCTCTGAGGCATTCAAGTTGTACCCGGTTCCCTCGGCGGCCTGCAGCGCCAGACGCGCCCAGCCGAGGATTGCGATGGTCCTCGGGTGCTGCGTCCTTGGCCATTCTGGGATCGTTTGATGCCCGTCCTGCATCTGATCTCCCGCTACACAGCCGCCGGCTTCGCCCGCACAACATTGAGAACAACGCGCACACCGAGTAACGCCCATCGCGATGCGTACTTCAGTTTGACACGCAACCCGTCACGCTCGCGTCGTGCCACGGTCATGTCGTCGGATTGGACATGGATCGTGTTCCTGCCGCGAACGAGCGGGAAGTCGTTGTGCCCATCGAACACTACCACAGCCGCGGGCGGCGACCGGAACCAATCAAGCTGTGTATCGATCTTGTTGAACCGATCGTGCACATACTCCCTTAACTCAGGCCGATTGGCCCCTTCGACCGGCGGCTCCCCGCCGTGGACCGGCATCGCGGAGCCGTCTCGTGCAAGCACAATCCACGCTGGTTGGTCAGCCGCTTTGCCAGAACTGATCAGTTCGTTGGCGACCTTGCTCCTGAATCGTTCCGCGACCAGTGCGGTTTCGTGCGTAGGGCATGAGAGTACAACTCTTTTGCCACCCGAAAGTGCCCCCGCGCGAGTGAGAGCGTCTACTGCAGATTCGGTTTCACTGCTCGGTGCATAGAGCTTTCCACCCTTGCCCGCAAGCGAGTCAGCGACCGCCCGCATCAGCAGGTCCGCCTCGTAGAGCCGGCGGTTGAGGATTGCTGTCTTGGCCTGGCTCATCAATCTCGCGGACCACTTGAAGAGCGTCTTGCGGAGGCGTTGTTCGCCAACGTTTCGCCTGATCATCCACGCAAGGTTGCGATTGAGGTAGTAGCCACGCTCGGGCGTGAGCTTGTGGCTCCAGGGCGTGTGGTAGACGATCGCGTCGAGCGCACAGACCACTCGCTTTCCTTTGCCCTTAAACCGAAGGCACCAGTCGGCGTCGTCGCAGTAGATAAAGAACCGCTCGTCCCAGTAGCCCACCTCGCACACGTCTTTCCAGCGGGCGAGCATGCTGCACGCGCTGACGATATCGACATCGCGCACACCCGAGTAGATCGGCTTGCCCGCCTCGTCGCGCGAAGTGCTCTGCCACTGGTAATGCTCAGTTGCGAGTGGGTTGCTCTCACCCGGCTCCGGACCCATCAAGCCCGTGGTTTCGTCGAAATAAATCGTGCTCTCGATGGTTGTTCTGCGGTCGCCGAGGTCGACCGTGCGCGAACCGACGAGCGAGATCTCCTGATCCTGCTTGGCGGCCTCGAGCAACTCACGCAGCGCCTCTGCGGGCAGATCGATGTCGTCATCGAGCAACCAGATAAAGTCCGGCGCGTCTTTGTCGCCAGACCGACCGAACGCGTGCTCGACATACTTGAAGCCGGTGTTGAATCCGCCGCAGCCTCCGAGGTTGTCGCTGTTGCTGACAACCGTCAGCGACGCGAAGCCCGGGAGATTCCGTGCGTTATCCAGAGTCTCAGCATCAGAGAAACTCGGCAAAAGAGCTTGCGAGGTTTGGTTCTTGACGACACAGTCCGGCTGAAATTTAGTGGATATGTGCTCAGCTGTGCCGTCGGTTGATGCGTTGTCAACGACCACGACGTGCAGCGCGGGGCAAATGCGTGCCTGGGCCACAAGGGCATCGAGCACCGAGGAAACCATCTCTTTGCGGTTCCACGTGACGACGATTGCCACGACAGTCGCCTGCAGCGTGGCGGTGTTTGCCTGGCTGTCTTCGCGTTCGGCTTCTTCCGTACAGATTGGAATGCTCTCAGTTTCCTGCACCGCTGCTCCGACGTCCATTCAGTGTCCCGCTCGCTGCCGATTCGGCAACTCTAGCGTTTGTTCATAGACAGCGACAACCTCTTGTGCGTGATCCGCCAAAGTTGGCCCCGGTCTCACCCCGGCCCAGAGCCGATCGATCAAATCAGGCTCGGTTAGAAGCCTTGTGATCTGCCGAGCCGCGTCAGCGCGGTCGTTTCCACGGAATAAAAGGCTGTCTTTGCCGTGCTCGACCCGGTCGGGGATGCCGCCGAGCCGCGACGCAAGAACGGGCAAGCCTCGTGATTGAAACTCCATGAGTGTCTGCGGCCCGTTGTCCCACCAGACCGAAGGCACCACGCCGATGTCACACCCGGCAAGCAATTCCGAAATCCTGTCCGGTTCGTATGCCCCGCCAAGACGAAGCCCAGCGAGCCTCGGTCTGATTGCCTCGGCTCTCGCACGCACAGATGGACAGCCCGGCCCGAACGCGCTCAGATGGATCCTGCCTCGCAGTTCTGGGCTGAGTCGCCCGATCGAATCGACGAGCATCGGCAGGCCTTTGTAGTAGTTGTTGAAGCCGAGGAACACGAGCCGGAGCACGCCGTCCGGATCGGCCTCTGGCTGCGTCAAGCGTTCCGCCGAACGTGTCCCGATGAGTTGTGTCTGGACCAGATCCCTGCGAACACCCATCGATACCGCAAGCTCATTCACAAAGTTAGAAACAGCGAGCACACGGTCGCAGGCATTAAGCGCCCTCACGAATTGCTGACGACGCTCCCCGTAACAATTGCTCGAAATTTGAGACGCCCCGCTCGATGGCGGGGAGTTATCGAGCGGCTGCCAATAGTCATGGCCTTGGGAGATCAGTTCCGCCGAAGCGGTCGTCAGTCTGCCATCTTCTTCGAACTCCAATACCGGTGGCAACGGTGGAGGCTCGATACTCGGCGGCGGAGCCACCACTACACCCGCTCGCCTTCGACGCTCTGCATCCACGTCAATCGGAGACTCGCACGTCTCGCAAGCGACGCCCCCCTGATAGTCGAGACAAGGCAGGCGGCGCCCACGCATCAGATAGACCTGCGGGCAGAACGGGTGGTGGTTGTGCAGACTCATCACCACCCGCACGCCGGCCCCAACCGCCGCATCAACGCACGAAGCAGCAAGACCCTCCAGCGAATGAACGTGCAGAACATCCGGCTTCCAGTGCGCCAATATCTCGGTAATGAGCCGATCCAGAACCGGATTCTGGCCCTCGCTGCACGCCTCCCCGAACTGCCAGAGCGAGGGGGCCAGGATCGGTGAGTTCAGGATCTGGAGCCGATCGATACCCTCCCACGGCTCAAGTGCCAGCCAGGCGGGCTCGCCGACTTCGGAGCCGCAACTCCTTGGTGTGTAAGCACTCCCGGACGAAAGCACAGCCACGGCGTGCCCGAGCGACCGCTGTTCCAGGGCCAGCGACCGCATGTAACCCGCGATCCCCCCGGCCGAGGCGGGGCCGTCTTCGAGGGGAGCGAAATTGACGTGCATGATCCGCATCTGGCAAACTCTAAGGCAACAACACGGCCCGATTGGCCCTCCGGGCCTGCCGTGACGATATAGTTATGCAGACCCAACCGCTTGGGTCTTGGGAGTCGCCATGCTCAAAGAGTGGTACAGATCGAAGAGGCTGGCAGTCGAGAAGCAGATCGCGTACCTGCACAAGCTCAGGCTTCGCGCGTTCGGTATCGTGCTCGGTCTCGGGCTTGCCGCGTTCGGCTTGGTGAGCATGACCGTGCTCCCAGCGATCCCTGTCTTTGTCGGCGCTGTCGCGGTCGCGGCGCTCGTGGTCAACAAGGTCGCGGCGCAGCTGAGCAACACGGTCTGCATCGGTTGCGGCACCAAGATCGATTCCGAACCCGTCGGCCAGTACGGCGTCGTATGCCCGAAGTGCGGCACCATCTCCGCCTCTTCCAAGTTTGACTCGGCTGAACTCTCAGAATGGCCCGCTGAGAAGTCCGAGGAACAAGCCGACCTCGAATCCGACGAAACCGTCTAACAAACCGGGCACCCCTTGCGAGGTGCCCGACGTGAATCAATTCGAATTCTACCTAGCCCTGCCCGATCGGCGGGGCTTGTTTATGCCTCGTTCTGCGACTTGGCGAACTTCTCCCACTCTTCCTTGGAGACCTCTTCGACCTCGGCGGTCGAGATGATCGCGTCGAGCGCTTTGTGCTCGAGGACCTGCTGGACGATGGTGCCGATCTGCTTGTTCTGGATCAGCTGCTGGCGCAGGCCCTCGGGGCGAACGCCCTGACGGAAGGCCATCTGTGCGATCGCGCCGTCAACTTCGGCCTGCTGGATCTGCACGTCGCGGTCCTCGGCGACCTTGTTGAGGATGAAGAAGAGCTTGGTCTCGCGTGCAGCCTCAGCGACGGAAGCCTCTCGGAGCTTGGCGACATTGGTCTCGATTTCCATTGCATCAACGCCGCGGTACATGAGTTCTGCACGCTTGCGCTGGAGCATCCGCTCGGTTTGCTTGGCTGTGAGGCGCTGGGGCAGATCCATCTCGACGTTCTTGAGAAGGTGAGCCGCGACCTGCTGACGCATAACCGACTGCTGCTCGGCGGCTGCGCGCTGCTCGTTGCGGTTCTTGATGGCCTCTTCGAGCTGCTCCTTGGACTCCATGCCGAATCGCTCGAGCAGCGAATCAAGCTCGGCAGGGATAATGCGATCGATCCGCTCGATCTTGAACGTGATCACGAGATCCTGATCGCGGACAGCCTCGACTTCGTGGTGCTCCGGGCCCTTGGTTTTGATGGTGATTTCGTCGCCGGCCTTGGGCGTGCCGAGCTGCTTGGCGAAGTCGGAAACCATAACGCCGAGGATCATGCCCTCGTCGCCCTCTGGGACCTGGACAACAGCGCCGGGGATGTCGTGGATGGTCTCGTCGCCGGCTTTCATGATGCCGTGGCCCGAGAGGTAGTCGCCGGCTGCGGGAGTTTCCTGTTCATCGAGCTCGCCCTCAGCGAGGCAGATCTTCTCGATCTCCTCAGCGATGGCCTTGTCATCGACCTCGATCACCGGCTTCTTGATCGCCAGCTTATCGAGCTCCGGGACCTCAAAGGTCGGCAGGACCTCAACATCGACCTCGAACTTCAGCGGCTGGCCCCTTTCGAGCTGTGCGTCGGGGAGCGACTCGGAAATCGGGTCACCGACGACCTTGATGCCGTGCTCCTCGATGGCTTCCGAGTACGCCGAGGCAACGAGCTGGCTCTTGGTCTCGCCGTGGACGGATTCACCGAAGCGTTTCTCGAGCAGGCCTCGCGGGGCGTGGCCCTTGCGGAAACCCGGGAGGGCCGCTTCGCTGACGAGGGCGTCGAAGGACTCGTTGATCCGGCTCGTGACGACATCAGCGGGGACTTCGATCGCGAGCCGCTTGAGGCATGGCCCCGCGTCTGTAACGGTGCACGTGCTGATTCGCTGCTCGGTTGACTCGGACATGGTCTCTTCCCTCGGCTGGGTTCGGTGGTTGATGCTGATATAACCGCCCCGGCAAACGGCCGGGCCGGGCTTTGGACAGGTGACAAGTGTAGAACCCTGCCCATGCCAGACCAAGCCGATCGGGCCCGATGGTTGACCGAAGGCCAAGTTGGGGGCATGATCGATCCGAGGCCGGAGTGGCGGAATGGCAGACGCGGTGGATTCAAAATCCACTTCTGGAAACAGAGTGGGGGTTCAAGTCCCCCCTCCGGCATTGCCCCGAACCCTACAAACACGCTACAACGGGTGCCCTGCTGCAGGCTCAACGGGGAATGGCCCGATGATTCTTGCATCTCGAGGAGGCCCGCTTTGCGCAAATCAGCACTCGTTCTGACCACTCTCGCCCTGACTTCGTTCTGCCTCGCCGCGGGTTTTTCTGGCTCCGGCAAGCCCGACTCGAATCAGTACACGGGAGTCTCCCGCCCCTCGCAGGTCCGCGATCTCGCGTTTGCGGTCCGAGGCAAGATCGCCGAGGTGTTTGTCGAGCCGGGCGACCGCGTGGAGGTTGGCACGGAGGTCATGCGCCTCGATGACAGTGTCCAGCAGGCCTCGCTCGCTTTGGCCAAGGCTCAGCTTGACGACGACACAAGGCTGCAACTCGCACAAATCTCGCTTGAATTCGTCAAGAAAGAACTCGAACTCGTTGAGCAATCCAGGTCCGACGGCGGCGCCAACGAGCAGGACGTCCGCGAAGCCAAATTCGCGGTGGACCGGGCCGAGGTCGAGATGCGAGCCGCGGAGCTCGAGATGATCGAGCGGGACATCACGCACGAACGCGAACAGGCTCGGCTCGAAGAGATGCGGATCCTCTGCACCATCGACGGCGACGTGATCAACGTCTCCAAGCGTGAAGGCGAAACCGTTGACGAACAGACCTCGGTGGTCACGGTCGTTCAGGTCAATCCGGTACGGATCGATGTCAGCGTGCCGGTGCCGGTGTCGCGCGGGCTTGCCATCGGGCAAGACGCCTCGGTTGAGTGGCTGGACATCGAACGGGACGCGCCGGCCACAGGGAAGATCATCTTCATTTCCAGAGCCGGCGAGGCCAGCGTGCGTGAGGTATTGGTTCGGATCGAGGTCCCAAATCCAGAACTCCTGCCCAGCGGCATGCACGCGCGAGTCAGCTTCTGACCCTGCCAAGACCGGTTAGGACACCTAGACAGCTTTCTGATGCCCGATTGGAAACGACCGATGGCACGCATAGCCTTGCGTAGCGGCGGCGAGGTCCCCGCAGCGGCTCCAACGGGCCGTCAGCCCGCAGAGGCTGGTATCCACGTAGCACATGAGCAACGTCAATCCGAAAGGTGATATCTAATGGCCGACGAACAGCAACAGCAGCAGGTCCAGCTCCGTATCGACGAGAGCAAGATGACCACCACCTACGCGAACACCATTCGCACCTCGACCACGAACGACGAGGTCGTGCTCGACTTCGGCATGAACCTGCCGACCCAGGGCCCCGACGGCCAGGCCGCCCTGCTCTTCTCGGTCGGTAACCGCACCGTGATGAACTGGTCCGGCGCCAAGCGTCTTGCCATCACTCTCGGCCAGGTCATCCGTCAGTACGAAGAGCGCAACGGCGAGATCGTGATCCAGCGCGGCCCTGCCGGCGAGGGTGGCGACGCTCCGAAGCTTGCTGACTGACCAGAAGCCCACTACAGGCAGCGCGGATGACCACAGAACAACAGCACCAAAGCCCGGATGGACAGATCACTTCCGATCAGACCCAGACGGTCAGCCAGGCTGGTGGCGGTCGGCACAACGCGCTGCGTGAGTTTCTTGGCAAACTCCTCGCATACCAGTGCAAGATAACCGGCGCCGATGCAGGCGCCGTTTATTTGCGCGCTGGCAGCTCACGGCCGGCAGGTATTTTCGTCGCCTACCACGCGGAGGACGGCGTCACATTCGACGAATCGACCTCACGCAAAATCACGGCGATCGGCGAGCGAGCCGCGACCTCGACCACTGGAGGAACCGCCGAACCCATCACACTCGCGGGCGCTCACGATCTCTACGCAGCGCAGTCCACGCACAACGCCCTCGCCGCCCCACTGCAAGCCGAGGGCAAAAGCGAGGGGGCGTGTGTCGTGCTCGTACCGATTGCTGACAGGGAGCTGCAGTCGATTAAGCTCGAACGCCTCTCGCTGACAAGCGCCCGGTTTGAGGCGTTTCTGTGGCAGCAGTCGTTCATCACCGAGGCCGAGCACAAGGTCATGCTCCGGGAGACTCTGGAGCTGCTCGACCAAGCCCAGCGCGGATCGACCGCGACCGCGATGGGCTCGCTGCTCTGCGATGAACTCCGGCGGAGATTCGGCTGCACGCGGGTTTCGATCGGGATGATCAAGGGCGATCACATCCGTGTGATGTCAGTCAGCGGCTCCGACGATCTCGACAAGCACGCCCCCACCGTCGAAGCCCTCGAAGCCGCGATGGAAGAAACGGCGCTTCAGGACGCCGAAGTGCTGTACCCGCCGTCGGCAGAGATGGAACGAGAGCCCGGCAGCCGACGCGTCACACACGAGCACGCGAGACTGAGCGAGGCCTTCGGACCGAGTTCGATCGTGAGCCTCCCGCTTAGGATCGAAGACGACCTCGTCGGCGTCATGGTGCTCGAACGCGACGCCTCGGATCCGTTCCCCGACGCGGTGTTGCCGCTTTTGAGACTCGTCGCGGAGTTCGTCGGGCCGGCTGTCTACACACGCAGGCTCGCCGACCGTCGGACACCTGAGGTTCTGCGCGACGACATGCTCGACCTAGGCGCGGGCATTGTCGGCCCTCGGCACACGGCGAAGAAACTCCTCGCGCTGACGGCCCTTGTCATCTTCATTCTGCTCGCGGTGATACCGATTCCCGCGAAAGTGACCGGCAGTATGGAGATCAGGCCAGAAGTTGGGCGCGCGGTTGTGCCGCCCTTTGCGGGGTTCTTGAAGAGCTTCGAGGTCAGGCCCGGCGACAAGGTCGAAGCCGGGCAGGTCGTCGCGACGCTCGATACGCAAGAGCTCATGATGAGCCTAACCGAACGCAACGAGCACCTCGCGACGCTCATGACTCAGCGGGACGATGCGCTTGCACAGGGTCAACGCTCGGAAGCCCGCAAGTTCGACGCCCAGATCGAAGAATCTCAAGCATCGGTTGGTCTTATCAATGAACGGATCGCGCTCGCGCAGATGCATTCGCCTGTTGACGGCACCATCAGCCGGGGAGACCTAGAAAAACTCGTAGGCGCTCCGGTCGATGCCTCAAAGGCGCTCTTTGAGATCGTGGGCAGCGAAGTTCGCGTGGTGATCGAGATTGACGAGCGCAATGCCGGCCGTGTTGAGGTCGGCCAGAAAGGCTCTGTGTCCAGCCGAGCCAGACCAGGCGAGCAGCTCCCGATCACCGTGGTGCGAGTGAACCCCGTCGCGCAGGCACGCGAAGGATCCAATGTATTCCTGATCGAAGCGACGTTTGACGACCCACCCGAATGGCTCCGCGCGGGCATGACCGGCAAAGCCCGGCTCGACGACGGCTGGAGCACGCCGCTCTGGGAACTGTCCAGACCGATCGTTGACGCGTTCCGCATGTGGACCTGGCTGTAAGGGACCGAGTGATGGCTCTCGTCCGCGAAGAAATCGGCAGCACGTTCGCTGACATGTGGTACCGCGTGGCCGACATGAAGCCGCGGGTCAGCGTGCACGCACGGTTTGTCCGACAGCGGCACGGCCCGTCGGTCAGCTACGTCATCGACGACCCGGCGGGCGGCCACTTCTACCGGCTTAGCGAGTCCGCGCGGTTCTTCCTCGGTCTCCTCGACGGCAAACGCACCGTCGATGAAGCATGGGAAGCCTGTCTCGCGCAGCTCGGCGATGATGCGCCGACACAGAAAGAGTGCATCGAGTTGCTCTCACAGATGCAGCTCTACGGCCTGCTCGTCGGCGATCAACCCATCTCGGCTGACATGGTCCCGGAACGCCAAAGCCGGTTCAAGCAGCAGAGGCTCAAGCAGAGGACGGGCAACTGGATGTTTTTCAACATCCCGCTTGCCAACCCAGAGCCGATTCTGCGGGGTCTTCAGCCTTACCTGAAAGTCATGTGGGGCCTGCCCGGACTGATCGCGTGGCTGGCGCTTGTGCTCGCTGCGTTTGTGGTGTTCATCACGCACACCGACCGCCTCGGCAGCTCCCTCAACGGCATCCTCGACCCGAGCAATCTCGTCTGGATCGGTGTGCTGTTCCTGTTCATCCGGGCGATTCACGAATTCGGGCACGCGATGGCGTGCAAAGCAATGGGCGGCCGGTGTACCGAGATCGGTGTCATGCTGATCGCGATGTTGCTGCCGCTGCCCTACTGCGACGCATCGAGTTCGTGGAAGTTCGACCAGACGTGGCGCCGGGTCGTGGTCGCCTGTGGCGGGATGATCGTTGAGTTTGTCTTTGCCGCGATCGCGACGTTTGTCTGGGCATTCTCAGAACCGGGCCTCATTCACGCTTTGGCGTTCAACCTCATGGTCATCTCGAGCGTGACCACGTTTCTGTTCAACATCAACCCGCTGCTCCGGTACGACGGCTACTACGTTCTGTGCGATGTGGCGGGGTCTCCAAACCTCGCGCAGCGTTCCAAGTCGCTCTGGTACTACCTGATCCAGAGGCGTGTGTTCGGCGTGATCAACGCCCGTCCGCCATACGCGAGAGACGCCGCCGAGATCCGGCTGATGCTGGTGTACCACCTGCTCGCTGTGCCGTACCGGCTGATGATCACGTTCTCGATCCTCGCGATCATCATGACACAGTATTTGTCAGTCGGCTTGGTGCTCGCGGTGTTCTTCGCGTTCATCTGGTTTGTCTGGCCCGTGCTCAACGGCACGTGGTTCTTGCTGACCTCTCCCGCTCTAATGGGCAAGCGGTCTCGGAGCATCGGGATCTCGCTCGCAGTTGTGCTGCCGATTCTGATTCTGATTGGATTGATCCCGCTGCCGAGCTCGAACACACTGCCGGGCGTTGTCGAGGCGGTGGGCCTGCGGGTTGTTCGCACAGAATCATCCGGTTACGTCCAGAACGTGGTCGCGGTGCCGGGCGAAACGGTCTCGCAAGGCGATGTGCTCTTTGTGCTTGATAACCCGTCGTTTATCGCCGAAGCCGCCGCCGCGGAAGCTAGATTGGAGCAGGCCAAGATCGCTCTCGATGATTCGACCATCCGTGGCAACGCCGCCCGAGAAGTCGCAGAAGCCAGATACGAACGGATGCTCGCAGAGACCGACGAATACCGTAAGCGGGTTGCGGATCTCACGATCGTTGCCCCGACTGACGGCGTATTTGCTGGCGGCGGGGGCACGGGGCTCGACATCCTCAACATGCCCGGCAGATTCATGGAACGCGGCGCGATTCTGGCTGTTGTCATTCCTGAAGAAAACTATGTTGTCCGGGTAGCGGTACCAGACGCGAACGCGGGCACTGTACTTCCAGCCGTCACAAAGGAAAGCCCAAAGGCGTCGGTCCGGCTCAAAGGCTCCGCCTCGAACACCATCAGAGCCGACGTGACACGGGTCTGGCCGGCGGGCTCGAACGAGCTCGAGTCGATGCAATTCTCGGCTATGACTGGCGGCGCGTTCACCACTACCCCAGGTCAGAACAGCACGACCATCGAGAGCTTTACGCTCTTTGACGTCAAGCCCGAATCGATCAAGGGGATGCTCCCCGGCAGGCGCGCAAACGTCCGGATCAGGCTTGAGCCGAGCACGCTCTTGTCAAGGTTCACCAAGCGTGCACGCCAGTTTGTTGATGGCAGGCTGCAATGAATCTGTTCGCAGAGCCCCCCCAGCCTGCTTCGCGTCGGCTCTGGCCGGTGCTGTCTAGACACAACAAGCGAACACCGCCGCCGGACGGTTTCGATGTTGTCGGCAGCTGGTTTCACGGCAAGTACGCGCAGAAAGCAATCAAAGCCGACAGAACCGAACGCGCCCAACGGATCGTCGAAGCTTCCGATGCACTCATCAACCACAGCGACGCCGCGATACGCGAGCTGATCGATGACGTCAGGACCGCGGTCCTGCTTGGCACCGACAGGGCCGGATCTATCGACAACGCGTTCGCTGTGACTCGCGAGGTGATTCGCCGCGAGCTCGGGCTTTCGCTTTACGTCGAACAGGTCATCGGCGGCCTGATTATGGCCGACGGCGCCTGCGCCGAGATGGCGACCGGTGAGGGCAAGACCGTCACCGCGATCCTCCCAACCGCTCTGCTCGGCTGGTCGGGGCGGGGTGTGCATGTGCTAACCGTCAACGACTACCTCGCGAACCGAGATGCGGAGATCACTTCGCCTGTCTACAAGCGACTCGGGCTGTCGGTCGGCGTGGTGATCGATGACACGCCGAGGTCCAAACGGAAAGCCGCGTATGACTCGGACATAACCTACGCCGCTGACAAGCAGATCGTTTTCGACTATCTCCGGGACCAGCTCGATACACCGCCCGCGGCGTCGCTCGCCGGCGCACTCCTCCATGAGATCTCTGGAGACGGCGAGCCCGAATGGCACTCCAAGGTCGTTCACCGAGGGTTCAACGCGGTCATCATTGATGAAGTTGACAGCATCCTGATCGATGAAGCCGCGACACCGGCGATTATCGCCGCGGAAGAATTGGGCGAGGGCTCGGGTGAGGATCCGACGGGTGCGCACCACAAGACCGCCGCCTTGATCGCTCGCGACCTCGTGCTTGATACGGACTACAAGGTCGATCGCAAGCTCCGCCACGTTGAGATTACAGACGAGGGCCGAGAGCGGCTTCGGGAACTGACGCAGTCTCTGCCCGCGTTCTGGACCGGCCCAAGACGCAGCGAAGAGATCGTTCGGACGGCATTGATCGCCAAAGAGATCCAGGTGCTCGGTGACGACTACATCATCCGTGATGACAAGGTCGAGATCGTCGACCGCTCGACAGGCCGAGTGCTGGAAGGCAGGCAGTGGCAGATGGGGCTTCACCAGGCGGTCGAGGCGAAGGAAGGCCTGGACCCGACCCGAGCAAGGCGGACTTCGACTCGGATCAGCTATGCGAGGTTTTTCCAGCAGTACCGCCACTTGGCTGGCATGAGCGGCACACTGAGCGAAGTCGCAAACGAACTCTGGAGAACGTACGACGTCGCGGTCGTCCGAGTGCCAACGCATCGACCCGTGATCCGCGAGGAACGCGAAGACATCGTCTACTCGACCGAACAAGAGAAGCTTGATGCGGTTGTGAACAAGGTTGTTGAGGTGCACTCAACCGGCCAGCCGGTGTTGGTCGGCACTCGGAGTGTGCTGACATCCGAAACCATCGGCAAGATGCTCGCAGAACGAGGCATCGAGTGCAATATCCTGAACGCCGAGCGAGAAGCTGAGGAAGCTGCGATCGTCCAGGTCGCCGGCAAGGTCGGTGCTGTGACCGTCGCCACGAACATGGCTGGGCGAGGTACTGACATCAAACTCGACCCGAAGTCGGTGGAATTGGGCGGGCTGTTTGTCATCGGCACCGAACGCAACAGCGAGCGCCGAGTCGACCGCCAGCTCTTTGGTCGATCAGGCCGACAGGGCGACCCGGGTGTCGCACAGATGCATGTCTCGCTCGACGACCAGCTCATCCATTCATCGGGCCTGCCCCCCCTTATCTGGCTAGCACGCACAACGATGTTCAAGCCGTTTCAGTCGCTTCTCTGGAAGCAGGCACAGCTCTTAGCGTCTCGCAGAGCCGCTTCTCACAGGATGACAACCGCAAAGAGCGATTCCTGGCAAGAACTGGCGATGCACACAGCCAAAAGGTAGTGTTCGCTAGTTGTGCCATTCTTGTGGTAAAATGGGTTGTCTCGTTTAGTACGAAAGGAGGCAACACATGAACCGCACAGACTCAATCTCAAGTCACGATGGCCAAACGCCGGTCAGGCGATTTGTTCCGAATGCGGCGTATCGCGTTGCCCACGATCTCAAAGGGGATTGGTGGATCTGGAGAAGATCCGGGCAGAACACCTGGACCACGTACCAACGCTGCAATTCCGAAGCAGAGGCCCAGCTCATCTGCGACGAACTCATCGCCGGCGGCAGCGTCGAAGGCCCTTCCACAGAAATCAAGAGCTAAGTGGCTTCGCCCGCGGGGATCTTTCTCTGCTTGCTGATCTGACGTACAAAATCGCCGCGCAAAGCAGTGCCACCGCGCCCGAGAGCTCGAGCGACTCTTCGAGCATGTTGATCATGCTGATCGAGAGTTGCTGTTCAACGCCGACCGCTTCGAAGGCCCAAGTCGAAGAATCCATCCCCTTGCCCAGCACGATCAATCCGAATCCACCAACCACAGTGACCACCCAGGGCGTCAGAGTCAGCAAGCCGCGGATGTACCTGCCGGTGAAGCGTCTCGCGTAGTCGATGACGAGAACCGCGATGCCGAGCAAGATAATCGAGACGACAATCTTCTCGGGCACCGATGCCAGGTCGCGGAAGTAGAAGCTGCTCCGGAATACGCCCTCAGTCGTAAACCGGTTGTGGAAATCGAGTTCGCGGGCCGCGAGCAGAGCCGAGAGCGCGCCCGTTTCGATGGCGAAACAGCGGTCGTACCTCCAGAATGAGAAGGTGCACAGCAGCACCGTGATCGCGATGTAGCAGAACGCACTCGTGGTCTCGATCGGGCCGCCCTCACCCAGAAACGCCTGTCGAGCATCGCCTTCGAGTGTCCCTGCAGTGGTCAGGCAGACAGCCATCAGGAGCACGATCAGAACCGCGGGGATGGCGAGCGATTTGAGCCTTGTTGCCTCGTGCTGCGCTGGATCCATATTCATCCCCAACTGACCGGCCTGCCACGTGCCGCCGTTTCCTCAAGCAAGTGTCGTCTAAATGGCGAGGATACGGTGAGAATCACGCCGGTTGCCTTCTTGGCGACTATCCGAGAGAATCCTCCCCATGAACAACCAAGACACCGCTGCCGTGCCCGCCAAGCGCCGAGGGCTTCTCGATCTCGTCGAATGGTTCGGCAACAAGCTACCCGACCCGGCCTTGCTCTTTCTGATCGGTGCGGTGATCGTGATGGTCGCCAGCCAGATCGCGGTGAGTTCTAACTGGACAGTCCAGCCACAACAAGCAGTTCAAACCGTCAACGAGGCTGGCGAGACCGTGATCGGGTTCGTAAACAAAGGCGACGCACTCAAGCCCAAGAGCCTGCTGACCGCGGACGGCCTGTACTGGTGCCTGCAAAGCATGGTCAACAACTTCATGGGATTCGCTCCTCTGGGCATCGTGCTGACGGGCATGCTCGGCATCGGTGTCGCCGAGCGAACGGGCATGATCGGGGCGATGCTCAAAGCGTTCATGAAGATCATCCCCAACACGTTGCTGACCCCCACCATGCTCTTTCTGGGCATTATGAGCTCGATGGGTCTCGATGCCGGGTATGTGGTCCTGCCTCCGCTGGCAGCCGCCTTGTACAAGTCTGTCGGGCGTTCACCGCTTGCAGGCATCGCAGCCGTATTCGCAGGGGTCGCGGCAGGATTCAACGCGAACCTTCTGATTACGGGCCTCGATCCGATGCTGGCGAATCTGTCGCAGATGGGTGCGAACATTCTCGATGAGGACTACGCCGTCGCCGCGACGTGCAACTGGTGGTTCGCGATCACCTCAACATTCGTGGTCACTGGCATGGGCTGGGTGGTCACCTCGTTCTTCGTCGAACGCAGACTCGCGAACAAGGCCCCAGAAGACGGCGGGCCCTCCGAGATCGATGACAGCGAACTCGAAGCACAGGAACTGACCGAACAGGAAAAGAAAGGCCTGCTTGCTTCGGTCGTAACGATGGGTGCTCTAATTGGCATTTTCCTGTTCACCGTCTTGATCCCGGGGATGCCGCTGCATGACGACAAGATTCCGGGCCTGATCGACCCCACGAATCCAGAGAAAGTCGTGATGCTCCTCGCGGACAAGTACGAGGGGCAGGTAGATCTCTCTGCTGAGCCCGATCCCGCTCTTGTAGTTGAAGGCAAGGGCTACTACATCGACAAGGATGCGACCATTTTCGTGAACAACGATGACGAGGTGTTCCAGAAACGGAACCCTCAGTTCGCACGATGGGTGAACGTCGTCACACCATTGATATTCATAGGGTTCATCATCCCGGGCATTGTCTACGGCATCGTTCTCAAGAACGTCACCTCAAGCAAAGACGCTGCCAAAGTCATGATCGGGGCGATCTCGAACATGGCGCCGATCATCGTGCTCGCGTTCTTCGCGGCTCAGTTCATCGAGTATCTCAAGTACAGCAACCTCGACAAGATGATCGCCTTTGAGGGCGGCATGATGCTCTCGCAGAGCAACCTCGGCCCGAGCGAATTGGTCATCGCGTTCATTCTTGTGACGATGGTGTTCAACCTGTTCATCGGATCGATGTCCGCGAAGTACACGATGTTCGCTCCGATCTTCGTCCCGATGCTCATGTTCGCTGGCATCAGTCCCGAACTGACGCAGGCCGCCTACCGGATCGGCGATTCGACCTCGAACATCATCACGCCGCTCAACCCGTACCTCGTGATTGTGCTCGTCTTCATGCAACAGTACGCACCCAAGAGCGGCATGGGCACCCTGGTCGCGATGATGATGCCCTACACGATCGTGTTCACGATTGGCTGGGGAATCATGCTATTGATTTGGATCCACTTCGGGTGGGATCTCGGCCTTGGCGGTCCTCTTGAATACAGCCTGCCGACCGCCGAGGCGGTGGCAGCACCGTAAGACTCGTCTTCCCAGGTATAGACGATAAAAAGAAACCGGCCCGCGAACAGTTTCGCGGGCCGGTCTTGCATTACGAACTAGGCGAACTGCTGATTAGCAGCCAGCGTTGTAGTTGCCAACCCAAGCGGTGAAGTCCGTTGGGGTGCACTCGCCGTCGCCGTTCTGGTCGCACTCGGGAGCGTTTGCGTTGTAGGCACCAACCCAAGCGGTGAAGTCCGTCGGGGTGACAGCGCCGTCGCCGTTGACGTCAGCGAGGCAGTCAACAGTCAGAGCCGCGGGGCCTTGGCCCGGGACTGCAAACGCGTTGACAGCGCCCTGCTTGAACATGCCGAGTGTCGCATCGACGTTCTCGGGGGCCGAGTCGGCATCGAAGCGGAAGTTGTAAAGCGTGCCCCAGCGGAGGGCGTTGGTGTTCGGATCCTGAGCCTGCGTAGCGGGCGAGTTCCAAACCACAGCGCCGGACTCCTGGAAGGTACCGGTCCAGTCGGTGTTGTCGTACGGCTCACCGGAGTGGTAGTCCACGTCGTGGAAACCGATGTTGGTGACTGTCACGCCCGAGCCAACCGGAACACTGAAGCTGCCGGCAGCACGGTCGGAGTTGAGGTTGTAGATCGCGTACTCGTAGTGCCAGGTGCCGTCGCCGTTGTCGCTCACCTTGTAACCAACCCAGAAACGCCCATCGTTCGGGACGTCAAGAGCGTTCAGGGTCACGCTCGGGTCGTTGTCCTGCCAAGCCTGGATAGCGGGCGAGCCACGCATCGTCGAGCCGGTGAAGTCAACATCCCAGCCGCCGCTGGAGAAGTTTCCAACATTGATGCGACGGTACGAAGCGTTGTTGTCATCGTTGTCAGCCTGAGCATCGTCTGGGGTCACGTAGTGACCCTCACCGAAGTAGAGCGCTCCGGCGTTCAAGGCGGGATCCATGTCAGAGTTTGCAACCTGGATTCGCTTGTAGAGAACGTTGCCGGTCTGGCCGTCACCGGTGAAGGGCCACGGGTAAACACCGTTGGAGGGGTTGACCTCGAACTTCGGGCCAAGACCGCTCTGCGAGCCGTTGAGGCTTGAGCTGTAAGGGTCGTTGCAGCCCGGGCCGAGAGCGTTGCCGCCCTGGTTGGCGTCATCGCAGACGGGGTTGCAGAGGCCGCTGCCGTTGATGGCGAAGAATGCGTGCTTGAGCCAGCTCTGTCCGATCTGCTCGAAGCGGCCGTCCTTCATGCGGAACATGTTCTGAGACATGAGCGGGTGAAGGTTTGCGGGCGTGCCGTCGCTGGTGGTGTCGTCCCATAGCAGGTCGACGTTGCCGATGTTGCAGGAGATCGTGCCGATGGAGTAAGCCGAGACCCCACCCGAGCCGCCCCAGAACGAAGGACCGGTGATCTCACCAGCGATAACGTCGGCACCCTGACCAGCAGCCGAGCCTGCGAGAGCCGCCAGGGCCAGACCAACGAGTGCGTTTCGATTTCTCATACTCATATCCCTTATTCACCTCAGTAAAAGTAAGTGCACGCATTCCCCCTGCCTCCACACGGCACATGCGACACGAAACACTGTTCTTATGAAGCCCGAGTGTAGCAAATGTGCCACATTCTGCGTACTGAAATCGGCTATTTCGCACATTCCGATGCGGTATCGGGCGATCTTCATCAATATGTTCGGTCTGTGTTAACCATATGTGTATACAAACTATCGATCGATGCGATCTCGCGCGGTTTGGAGAGCCTGACTGAGAGCTGAATTACCCGGAGCCAATTCCGCAGCCCGCTCTAAGGATTCGATGCCCTGATCGATCACGCCGGTCGCAAGCAGAGCCTGTCCGAGGTCGTGAAGCACCAGAGGCGAATCTGGAATCCGTGCCGACGCTAGCCTGATGGAGTCGATACCGATCTGCGCCAATTCGCGATTCCGTGCCAGCAGGCCGGAACGGACGATCGACTCACCAACCGATAGCAGTTTCCAAGGGCTGTCGCCTGCTAGTGACACGATTTCCCGGGACCGGCTGCGTGCACGATCAAGATCGCCGACAGCTACCGCGAGTATCACGTCGGCCTGTAGAAGAGGAAGCGATTCTGGGTGCAATGCGATCGCTTGATTCGCCAAAGTTGATGCCTGCTCAAACTCTCCAAGCGACGTCAGCATCGAAACAACAGTCGCGGCTTCAAACGGGTCAATATCTCCATTCTCAGCTAATGCTCTAAGCGTTTCGATGGCACCTTGTTGGTCACCAAGTTTCGCCTGGACCCGCGACCGGATGATCTTGGATTGATTCGTCGTCTCGCCGGCTGACTCTGCGCGTTCGAAGTAACGACGCGCCACACCGGGCTTATTGACGGCGACAGCGAATTCAGCAACCTGATACAAGGTAAACGGATCGTCATCGTCATCACTGATCTGCTTGTCCCAGAACTCGAAAGCCGGCTTGAGGTCGCCGCCATGTGCTCTGGCAATACGCATCGCTATCGCCGGCGCGAGGCTGTCCATCGCTTCATGTGTATTGAATGCCTCTGTCAACAACCCAAGGACATCCGCTTCTGAAGCCCCCCTGTTCTGCTTGAGCGTTGCGAGCTGCTGGATTAGCTGTGCCGTGGGCTTGCCTTCTTGGCTAATCTCACGTAGCAGGCGTTCCGACTCACCGGCATTACCAGCGATAAGCTGCAAGTACGCGTACTCTCGCTTGTGTTCAGCGTTGAGTGGCCAGCCATAACCACCGTTTGCAAAGGTGTCGGTCCTCGCAAAGGCGTCTCGGCCCTTGTTCGCTGCCGTCAGCGTTGCTTGGGTGGGCACATACTCAGGTCGCATCACGATCTCGATCGGTATGTCGAGTTTCTCGTGAGCAAAATGCGCGGTCATCCTGTTGTAGTTGATGAACCCGCCCCACGCGGCGGAAAGAACAACCGCCAAAGCCAACAGCCCTGCTGCATATCCCGTGGCGGCTACCTTGCCCTTAGATTTAAGCACTATGCTCTGCACTCGAACATTCGGCTTGCTGATGAGCGACCACAGCTTACACGCCGCGAATGCGCCGATCCCGGCCATCCCCGCCGCCATGAGCATCGGTATGAGATTGAGCATGCCGCGGTACGCGAAGAACATCGCCACGAATACCACGGCCAGAGCGATCTCTTCGGGCCAACTCAGGTCGTAGCGTTTCGGATTCTTCTTGTGCTTTGCCCGGCGCGCCTTTGCCTCGTCATCGACGGGCTTGCGGAACTTCGCAGGCATGGCCATCGAGAAACTCAGGGCATCATTCGGACACGCGCTCACACAGTCGAGACACTTCATGCACCCGGGATCAACGACCATGCCGAAGTCTTTGATCTCCTCGGCGACGCGAACGTTTGAGGTGCACACCGCGGTGCAGTGGCCGCACTGGTGGCAGTTGTCGTTAACCACGATCCTTCCCGGGCTGACCTGATCGACGACACCGAAGATCCCGCCGTAAGGGCAGCCGTAGGTGCAGAACCCCTTTGAACCAAGGAAGTAGACCGCGGCGAACCCGACGACCCCAAAAAACGGCACCGCAACATACCAAGGCGGGAAGGTCGCCCAGAAGTCCTCAACGATGATGCCCGAACTGAAGCCGTGAAACTCGGGCACCGCGCCGAGCCAGATCGGCGGCTCGACGCCAACATACTGCAAAAGCGGGAACAACGCGAGACGCTTGAACGTCGGCCAGACGAACATGTACAACCCGAACACAAGCGGCGCCCACACGAGCAGACGCGACCGGAACGGCTTTGGACGCACGCCGACCTTGTTCATCATCCACGTGCATAGGTCTTGAAGAGCGACGATGTGGCATCCCCAGCCGCAGAAGAAGCGACCGAATACGAACGTGGCAAGGATCGCTGCGACGAAGAAGATAAACCCCGCGTTGACCTCGCCGTACTCAAGTGTCTGCATCGCCTCGCTCGGCTCGACAGGAGATACCGTTGACCCGGTACGCACCCAGAGCAGAATGTGGACGATGATCACCACGTGAACCGCGATTAGCACCGCGGCTCGCCGCCTGCCCATCTGCGAGTGAGGCTTGGACTTTGGCGAGGGCTGCTGACCCAACACGTTCAGGGACACGTCCCCGGTCTTGCTGTTCGTGTTTGTGGGCGTGTTCTTCATCACCTTCAGCGATTGTATCGGGTCGCGTAGTTACCTAAGCCTTCGCTTCGAGCTCCTCCCAGCGTGCATAAAGCGTATCGACCTTTTTCTGGGCCTCGTCCAGCTTCATGCATGCCTCGGTCATCTTCGAATGGTCGCCCGAAACCGCGGGGTCAGAGAGATGCTCACGGGCCTGTTCTAACGCTCCCTCCGCCTCGGCGATGTTGTCCTCGATCGTCGCGTATTCGCGTTTTTCGTGGTACGTCAGCCCGCCTCGTTTGGTCGTCGGTTTGAGGCCGTGGCTGGCGGCAGCTTTCTCGGTCTTCGGCTTCTCGATGACCGTTGCGTTCAAAGCCTGCGACAAACTCGCGTACACACCCGAAGCCCCCCTGCCGTCGAGTGCAACGTACGTCGTAGCGAGTCGGTCGAGCATCGCGCGGTCATGCGTCACGAGAATGAGTGCGCCCGGGAACTCCTCGAGTGCTTCTTCCAGAATCTCGAGCGTCGGGATATCCAAATCATTCGTCGGCTCGTCGAGCACAAGCACGTCGGCGGGCTGGAGCATGATGCTCGCGATGTGGATACGTGCAAGCTCGCCACCGCTGAGAGACTTGACGGGCTGGTCGAGCTGTTCTTCTTTGAACAGGAACCGCTTGGCCCACGCGGTGATGTGCACCGTCTTGCCCCGGAATGACACCTGTTCCGCGCCGGGCGACAGCGCCTCACGCAGCGGAGTCTCCGGGTCGAACATCTCGCGGTACTGGCTAAAGAGCACCATCTCCGGCACAGGGTCGGACAGCTTGATCATTCCCTCGTCTGCTTCGAGTTTGCCGGTGAGCACGCGGATGAGCGTTGTCTTGCCACTGCCGTTCGGCCCGAGCAGCCCAACGCATGTCCCCGGGCTGAGCGTGAGATCCAGATCGCGGAACAGGTGGTTGTCGCCGAACGATTTGCTCAGCCCCTTGGTGACGAGCAGCTTCTTTGTCTTGCGTCCCGAGGCGTTGAAATCGAGGCCCGCACCCTTGCGCCCAGCGGCCACGTTTCTCGCACGGATCTCCTCAAGGTCTCGCATCCGTTCATGGCTCGCATCGATCCGGCCCTTCGCCTTTGTCTGTCTGCCCTGCGGCCCGCGAGAGAGCCATTCAAGGTCTTTGCGTACCTGATTCGACAGGATCTGCTCTTCCTTGGCGATCGAGTCGAGGTACTCCTGTTTGCGCCTGAGGAATTCGGTGTAGTTGCCACGCACGCTGAGCATGCCGCCCGGGTAGGCGTCGCTGATCTCAAGGATCCGGGTCGATACAGATTCGAGGAACGCCCGGTCGTGTGTGACAAAGATCGCCGAGCTGCCGGAGCCTGTTGCTGCGGATCTCTGGACGATCGTTTCGAGCCAGCGGATGCCCTGAAGATCGAGGTGGTTGGTCGGTTCGTCGAGCATGATAAGCTCGGGGTCACCCCCCCCGGACGCGAGCGCCCTTGCGATGGTGAGCCGCTTGCGCCAGCCTCCCGACAGACTGTGCGCATCGGCGTCCAGATTCGATTCATCGAAGCCGGCCTTGCCGAGTTGGATGCCTGCCAAGGTCTCGGCTTCATGCTCGTCGTGGACTGTCACGGCTTTCGCCGCGGCCTCGGTAACGATCTGCCTTGGTGTCGTACCAATCGGGAACTGGTCATCCTGAGGCACGTACACAGCTCGTAGCCCCGGTTCGGTAACGATTGATCCCTCGTCAGGCGACTCAAGCCCCGCGAGGATTTTCATCAGCGTGCTCTTGCCGGCCCCGTTTGGACCGATCACGCCGATCCGCTCGCCCGGTTCGATGACCAGCGACAACCCACGGAACAGCGTGCGTAGCACATACGTCTTCGAGATGTCTCGGGCGGTCATCAGCACAGCAGCAGATTCCAGTTGGCGTTCTTTGCCGTCAAAGGATAGAACACGAACCGAGGCGCTGTGGCTTGCTAGGCAGCGGCTTTGATTTTGCCCGCCGCGAACTGCATGATCTGGTTGGGGATTTCACTCAGCGAGCACACCTTGGCGGCACCGCCACGGGCGATGGCTTCCCGGGGCATCCCGAACACGACGCACGACGCCTCGTCCTGAGCCACTGTGTATGCCCCGGCATCGAACATGGTCTTCATGCCGTCGGCGCCGTCGGACCCCATCCCGGTCATAATGATGCCCATCGCGTTCCGGCCCGCATTCTTTGCGGCAGACTCGAACAGGACTTCCACCGACGGGCGGTGCCTGCAAACCCTCGGGCCGTCGGTTACTCGCACGATGTACCTCGCGCCGTCTCGGCTGAGACGCATGTGCTTGTTACCCGGCGCCAGAAGAGCACGCCCAGGCAATACAGAGTCACCATCTTTGGCCTCGAGTACCTCAATCTCACATTGCTCATTCAGACGGTTGGCAAAGGAAGTTGTAAATCCTTCGGGCATGTGCTGAGTCATCACGATGCCCGGCACCTGCTTCGGAAGGACCGAAAGCACATTCTTAAGAGCTTCGGTGCCACCGGTTGAAGACCCCATCGCGATGACCTTGTGTGTGGTTTCAATCGATGCCAGAGTCGGCGGCGCTTTCAACGAAGGCGCGGTTGTGTTGATGGTCGCCTTATCCACAATTGGCAGCTTGGCAGCGTCACGGATGAGCTTGCCGAGCTCCGATGCCATATCGCCGATCGTGTACGACTCCGCAGGCTTGGCAACAACGCCGTACGCGCCGGCATCTAAACACTCGATTGCGGTATCACAGCCCTTCAGAGTCAGAGAGCTCACGATGATTGTGCGCACCGGATGGTACTTCATCAGCTTCCGCAGGAACGTGAGGCCGTCCATACGAGGCATCTCGATGTCAAGCGTAATAACGTCAGGCTTCAATGCCATGATCTTGTCGCGAGCGACGTACGGATCGGGGGCAACCCCGACCACTTCGATGCCAGCCTGTGCACCAAGCCCCTTCTTCAATGCTTGCCGAACAATCGAGGAGTCATCAACTACAAGTACGCGGACATCCGCCATATCTACACCCCTCAGTAGAACTATGCTGCCATGGATTCGCTTGCTGTGTTGGGCGACCATATAACAACAAGCCTTTCGCCCTCAGCATCCATGATGCATGTACAGGCGGCGGGGTTCTGACCTGGAAGATCTCCGCTTGCGACCACACCAGGCAATCCGAGCGAGAGTTCACAATGCTCTCCGCCGATTGCCGTGACAACAGAACCGCCGATGATGTTCGTCATCTCTCTAAGAGCATCGAGCCCCTCGGATTCTGCTGTGACATCATCGACATCGACGCCTAGCAAGCTCGCCGCGAGTTCAAGAAGGAAGCCCGTGCTGCCCGACAAGAACACCGCGCCTGATTGTGGGCCGCTGTACTCGATTCGAGTAAACCATTCCGCTTCCGGGAGATCATCGATAAAGTCTTCATCTGCCAACTCGGCAACTACGAACGCTGTCCGTTCGAGCGCCTCGATCGCGAGTTCGCCCAGTCTTTCAGGATTCACACAACTCATAGCTTCACCCCCAAGTTTGTCACGATGATCTTGCGGAGGTCCTCTGGCTCGAACGGCTTGCGGAGAAACTCGATCGCACCAAGTTCCTTCATCCGATCCAGTCGATCCTGATTGCTCTCGGTGCTGACCACAACAACCGCGGCATCCTTAATGTCATCCTGCTTACGGAGTTCCACTGCGAACTCTTCACCGTTCATGACAGGCATGTTGAGGTCAAGAAGGACGAGGTCCACCCACACGGTGGACATCAGTTCGAGAGCTTCCTTCCCGTTGCCCGCTTCGAATATTCTGTCTTCTTCGAGCCCTGCGAGCTTGACGACCTTTTTGATCGCGCTTCGCAGAATCGGGGAATCATCAACAATTAGCAGATTACAACTCATGCCGCACTCCTTCCTACTTCAGATCCATTGATGCCAAGCGCGGCCTCGATCGCCCCGACCTTGCTCCACATTGATGCAATTTCTTTCTCGGCGGCCTTTCTAGACAGCTTCAGCGAGAGTTTGACATGGCTCGCAAGCTCATGCTGCATCCCATCCGCACCAATCCCGATGCCCGACCACAAAGCGATGATGTCAGCAGCATGAACGATGTCTGTAATTGGGTTGCCGCCATTCTCGGCAGCCGGTGGGCTGTGGTGGTACATGACTGCATTAACAATCTGAACAGGTAGCCCCCAATGGCTGCACAACGCGGCACCGACTTCCGCATGGTCTGTACCAAAGGCCAGCCGCTCAGCATCAGTAAAAGTGCGCCCGTTTGTCATCTCATTGAAAACAGACTTCGCGTAGTCTGCGCCATATTTGCGATCGAGCACGAGCTTCCCAACATCTCTGACAAGGCCCGCAACGAAACACAGGTCTTTCACATCTGGGTGGTGTAGCGAGGCAATACTTTCCGCGGCAACCGCGCCACCTATCGATCCGCGCCAGATCGATTGTCTGCCAAGCTCAAACGCCTGGCATCCGCCAGTAAATACGCTTCCGACTTGCTGTTCGAGAACGAGTTTCAGCAACGCTTCGCTCCCGAGTCTGACAACACTCTCTCGCAAGTCGAAAGTCCTGCCTCTCGTACCGAAAGCGGCCGAGTTGGCGTAGCGCATCACCACCATGCTAAGCGCATCATCGGTTCGTACGATCTCAGCAATCTCGGACATATCTATATCGCGATCGTTCAGCATCGACACGAGCTTTGCTGACGATTGGGGCAGCATCGGGAGTGAGTCGATACCGTCAACCAAGGTATCTAGATCGACCATAACACTTCCTCCTTGCCCTTTGCCTTCACTGTTACAGTTCCATCAGCAAGCGACAGCGTCAGGGTTCTGCTGCTGTTGCCGCCTGTGTCGTCTGCAGAGAGAAGGATGTTGTTCTTCCAGAATATCTTTCTCAGCACAGTACGGTTCCGGGAACCGATCTTGAAGTGACCACCGTCGGCCAAGACTTCCGCGCCGCCCGCTGCACACACGATCAGATTTTCTTTGGTCGCACCGAGTTCGTACGCGGATCGGAAGAGTGTCGGAACACCGGTGTCTGCGAACATGGCCGGGTTCCCGTTGGCCTTGTTTGCGTTTATTTTCGAATCTGGTAGCATGAAGTGGAGCATGCCGCCGACGTTCGTAGTTGGATCGAATACCGTCACACCGATGCACGACCCCAAAGCATGCGTGACGATCTTTGCCCCCGGTTCCCTGAACACGGCCATATCAGCCACGCCAACAACCAGTGACCTGACGCCATCGGATCTCATCGTTGTCGATGATTGTGCTGTCATTGTCACCCTTTACTTCACGTACACCGACGGCTGGACAGTGTGAAGACCGAACTCAGGCTTGTTCGCCGACTCTGCGCAACCCACCGCAAAGATCCCAGCGGGCATCAATTGGTTCGCCATCCGCTCAATAAGCGCGTCTTTGGTTGGCTTATCAAAGTAGATCATGACGTTCCGGCAGAAGATCACATCAAACTCGCCGCGGAATGGCCACTCGCTCATTAGGTTCAGTTGGCGGATTGTGACGAGGCTACGAACCCGTTCACATACCCGGTATGACGCCCCCCCCGAACCCTCACAGGGCACAAAGTACTTCTTGATGTACGACTGCGGCATGCCACTCAGCATCTCAGCTGGGTACACACCCTCAGTCGCCTTTGCGACCGCTGAGTTCGCCAGATCAGTACCGAGAATCTTAAAGTCCCACGTATCAATGTCAGGCAATAACTCGATCGCCTGAATTGCCATCGAGTACGGCTCTGGCCCCGTTGAACAGGCGGCAGACCAGAGTCGAATGCGCTTCTGCGGACGAGTCATCGTCCCCCTAGCAAGAGGCGTGTAGAACTCGCGTTCGAGATAGTCGAAGTGCTGTCGCTCCCGAAAGAAACTGGTCACATTTGTTGAGAGCAAGTCAAACAACTCAAGCAACTCACCGGACGTTGCGCCGGTTTCAACGTGATCCAGATAGTCGTCAACACCTGCAAAGCGAGTTCGAGACAGAAACCTGTTAAGCCGAGTAGAAACGAGCTCCAATTTGCGCTCGTTCAGGCTCAAGCCCCAGTTGTCAAACGCAACTGCAGCGATCCTCTTGAATTGGCTTGTATCTAGCACAACCACGAATTGCTGTCCTCGCTGAGCACTAGGCCGCGTCTCTTACATCTTCTGCGCCATCAGCCACTCGGCTCTCGTGACCTGCTGATACTTGTGAGCTCATCGACAATACTTTGTCGATGTCCAGCAGTATCAGGACACGCTGCTTGTCACCGTCGCTGACTTTGCCCATGCCGTGGATGTAGTCGGAGTTGAGCGAGGACCCAAATTTCGGTGCAGGTTCGATCTGAGACTTTGCTATGTTCTTAACCTCGTGAACGCTATCAACGATGACACCGATCTCGGAATGCTCGCCGCTGTCTGTGTCGTTGACTTCAACAACAACGATGCATGTTTCTTCGTTGTAGTCGATGCTCTCCATTCCGAACTTGTCCCGCAGTTCGATCACCGGGATGATCTTGCCACGCAGGTTCACTACGCCTTTGACGTAGCTCTCGGTCTGCGGCAGCGGTGTGATATCGAGAACACCAATAATCTCGCGAACGCGCAGGATCTCGACACCGTACTCTTCGCTGCCTAGATTGAATGACAGGAACTTGTTCTGGTTCTCGTCAGATGTTTCGGCCGTCTGTGAGATGGCGTTTTGCTTTGTGTGTGTCATGATTTATCTCGCTTACTAAGATTCGGACTGAGTCGCATCGCTCAGCATGCCCGCTACATCAACAATGAGTGCTACCCGGCCATCGCCAAGAATGGCACCGCCCGAAGCCCCACGTAGGCCTTCTATCCCCTGTCCGAGTCGTTTGATCACAACCTGCTGCTGTCCGATGATCTCGTCGATCAACAAGCAGCACCGCGTATCGTTCGATTCGAGAACCAGCAGAAGCCCGTCTTCGATGTTGTCGGTGCCCTCGTTCAGCTTGAACAGCTTGTTCAGCCTAAAGATCGGCATCAGCGTGTCACGCACAAACACCATCTCGCCTTTGCCGGCAACGGTGTGGACGTCTTCTGGTTTTGGTCTGAAGCTGTGCTCGATAGACAGCGTCGGGATGACATACCTCTGCGTACCGACTCGAACAATCATGCCATCGATGATGGCCATGGTCAGTGGCAGGGACATCCTAAAGATAGTTCCCTTGCCTGCGACCGAGTGAATCTCTAGTTTGCCGCGGAGAGCCTCGATGTTTCTTCGGACTACGTCCATACCAACACCGCGACCAGAGATGTCTGTCACCTTCTCAGCAGTCGAGAAGCCGGGCATCATGATTAGGTTGAACACCTCGCTGTCTGTGATTTCAGACAGCTCACGATCTGGGGTGTAGATCCCTTTTTCAATTGCTTTGCGCAGGATCTTGTCTCGGCAAAGTCCTTTGCCGTCGTCTTCGATCTCGATCATGATCGATCCGCCCTGGTGATACGCGCGAAGCGTGAGCGTGCCTGCTTCTGGCTTTCCTGCCTTGACACGCTCTTCAGGAGACTCGATGCCGTGATCGCATGAGTTGCGGATCATGTGCACGAGCGGATCGCCGATTTCTTCAACAACGGTGCGGTCGAGTTCGGTGTCCTCGCCCTCCATTACAAAGACGACGTTTTTGTCGGCCTTCGCGGAAACATCGCGGACGAGCCTGGCCATCTTCTGGAACAGGCCCTTGAGCGTCACCATCCGCAACGACATCGCGACCTCTTGCAGATCACGGATGATTTTGCCGGCCTGGCTGAGGTTCCGCTGGAAGCGCTGCTCGTCGATGGCTTGGACGTTCGGGTCCTGGATGACCATCTGCTGCGCGATGACCAGCTCGCCGACCATCGTCACGAGATTATCAAGCCTGCTCGAATTCACCTTGACGTTGACATCGCCAGCTTTCTTCTTAGCAGCGGGAGTCTTGGGAGTATCCGAGGTCGATGCAGGTGTCCCGGATGGCATCGCTGGAGCCGTAGCTTCTGACTCACTCTTTTGCGCACCACCACGGCTTGTAACAAACGGCTCGCCCTTAGATGCAAGCTGGAGCTGCTTGAGATGATCATTAAAGAACCCAAGCGCCGGAGCTGCATCGCCCTCAATTGCGTTGAGAAGCTTGGACATCATGTCGCATGACTCAAGGATCAGGTCGAGGTAGTTCGAGTCAAGTGTGATCGTCTGCTTGCGAGCTTCATCGAGAAGGTACTCTGCATTGTGAGCAGCATCGACAACAGGCGTCAGGTTCATGAAGCCCGCGACACCCTTGATGGTGTGGAATGAACGGAACACCGTGTTGATCAGTTCGTTGTCCGTGAAGTCTGATTCGAGCAGGAGCAGCGCTTCCTCAGCAGCGGCTATATGCTCACGGGCCTCGCCAAGAAATTCAGCCAGAGTCTCATCGGCCACGATGTTTTCGGGAAATTCGACGAGTGCTGTCGGATCGACTGGTGCTGCTGATTCTTGAAGGCTTTCAGCTTCTGCTGCACCAGTATCGGCCGGCTCTGGCAGAACATGCTCACCCGGTTGGTCTCTGTGTTCCGCCGGAATGCCGCCGTTCACAGTCGGAGTCAGTGATGCCAAGAGCTCCTCATACGCCGGAGCCTTTGCGTAAGGATCAGTTTCAAGGAGCAAGATGTAGCTCTTGAGCCAGTCGATGACTGCCAGGATCTCACTTGCCGGGAATTGCTGGCCGTTGCCTGCAGTCTCATCAATAAGTGTCTCGGCCTCATGACAGACTCTTTGAGCGATCGAGAGCGAGAGCACGCCGCATTCACCCTTGAGCGTGTGAATACCACGCCTGACCTCATCGAGCGACTCGCCGTTGAATTCGGTTTCGAGAGCCACAGTCTGCGACTCAAGGTCATCCAAGATGTCAGCGCAGCCAGAGATCCATGCCGTCAGAAGCTCGTGATCGATCTCCTGCTCAATCGCGGCATCCGCTCCCCCGGGCACAGCCACGTCAGATGCCGATCCACCCGCTTCTACAACACCGATAACTTCTTGGGCGTACTCGATGGTCTTGTTGATCTCGGCAAAGGTCGCGTCGAGATCCTCGATCTCATGCATCACGATGCCTTCGAGCAGCTCGATCGACGCTTTGGCCCGATCGAAGAGCGCCTCCATCTCCGTTGTATCGATCATCTCACAGAGCTCGTCGAAGAGCTGGCCGAGCGACACCAGAGCCGGCAGATCAAGGGGATCCACCATGGCAGCTGATTTGGCGATCTGTTCGATGTGTGATTCAATCATGGGAGTTCGGGTCTCGGATTTAGCAGGCTGTGCGTAACCTCCAATCGGGCAAAAATTCCCCTTTCGTGACCCGCAAAGGCGAAGATCTCGCCCCCGCAGCGACGAGATATCCATCGCTCAAAATCCGGCTGGCTCTGATGCGGGCGGATTTCACTCGCTGATCTGCCGAGAACTGGTGGTCGGACGTACAAACTCGCGAAAATTTGGGTGTTCATCCCCCATCTAGCCGCCTAGAATGGCAGGTCCGCATGGTCGGTGGCGGGCGTCGGGTTTCTCCCCAGTGTGGGGGTACGAAACACGATTTGTTTCAACGTGAATATGCGGGCCTCCAAGGTCCGCGCCGCAAGCGCCCTTGCGTGACGCCACGGGGATCCCCCGATCGGCTTGGTGTCGCCGGTGTCGCTGGGATTTAGGAGTCCTCAAATGGCAGAATCATCCGGTACCCCGCTCGTCCAGGAGCTCATCGAAGCAGGCATCCACTTCGGCCAGCGTGCCAGTGGATGGAACCCGAAGATGGGGCCGTACATCTACGGCAAGCGGAATGGCATCCACATCATCGACATCAAGGAGACCGTCAAGGGCCTCCTGCTCGCCAAGAAATTCATCAACAAGACAGTCTCCGGCGGCAAGGACGTCTGCTTCGTCGGCACCAAGCGCCAGGCACGCAGCATCCTTGAGCAGTACGTCCCGGATGCGGGCATGCACTACGTCACCGAGCGTTGGCTTGGCGGCACCCTGACCAACTTCCGCACCATCCGTGCTCGCCTTAAGAGGCTCGAAGAACTCGAAGCAATCGAGGCCGAGGACAACTTCCAGAGCTACTCCAAGAAGATGGAGAGCCAACTCCGCCGGGAGATGCGGAAGATCAAGCGCAACCTCGATGGCATCCGCGGCATGGACAAGCTCCCGGGCGCTCTCGTCATCATCGACGTTTCGCTCGAGATGACCGCGATCAAGGAAGCCCGCAAGCTGGGTATCCCGACCGTCTGCCTGATCGACACCGACGCCGACCCGGTTTACGCAGACATCCCGATCCCGGGCAACGACGACTCGATGCGTTCGATCGACGTGATCGTCCGTGAGATCTGCAAGTCGATCGCCGAGGGCAAGACCCAGCGGACCGAGGAATCCGGGGGTGCCGACAGCGACGCCGCCCAGGAAGCTCCCCGCCGCAAGAAGTCCGGCAGCCGGTCCAGCGTCCGCGGCGAAGCCTCGGCATCCGCGACCGACGAAGCCCCTCGGCCCGCAGCCGACGCGGTTACCGCCCCCACCGAGTAAACGACCCAACCCGCACCGGGTGTGCGGGACACAGTCATCCGTATATCAATGAGCAGAGGCCGCCAGGTCTCAAGTAACGAACACCACTCGCGCCACCAAAGCGAGGCGCACAACGACCCGGAGCATTCACATGGCTCAGATCAACGCCAAAGACGTGATGGCCCTACGGAACCGCACTGGCCTTCCCATGATGGCCTGCAAGAAAGCCCTGACCGAGGCCGGCGGCGACATGGAACTCGCCGAGAACAACCTCCGCAAGACCCTCAAGGGCAAGATGGAGAGCCGGACCGATCGTGTCGCGACCGAGGGCCGCGTCGCGGTCGCCGTCAACGGCAGCTCGGCGGCCATCGTCGATCTCAAAGCCGAGACCGACTTCACCGCCAAGAACGATAAGTTCATTGAAGCCGCGGACAAGATCGCACAGCTCGCCCTCGACCTCCCGGCTGGCCCGATCGCCCCGACCGACGAGATGAACGCCATCATGGACGACATCCGTATCTCAACGGGTGAGAACGCCTCGGTCGCTCGCATCCACAAGATCGAGAAGGACAACGGCGAGAGCTTCAGCTCCTACGTCCATCACGACGGCAAGACCGCTGTGCTCGTGCACGCCTCCGCGGGCGTCGAGGACGACGTTCTCCGTCAGATCTGCATGCACATCACCGCTGCGGTCCCAAGGCCGATCGGTATCACCGCCGACGACATCCCCGCTGACCTCGTAGAGAAGGAGCGGAAGTTCCGTATGGAGCAGGCTGTCGAGTCGGGTAAGAATGAAGAGATCGCCACGATGATGGTCGAGGGCGGCCTGAAGAAGTTCTACTCCGACGTCGCCCTCATCGAGCAGGACTTCGTGGTCGATCCTTCCAAGAAGATCAAGGACTTGCTCGGCGGGGCCACCATCAAGTCGTTCTTCCGCTGGGAAGTCGGCGCTGAAGAAGCCTGATCGATCTGATCTGATTCAAACCTAGAAACCGGGGCAGTCGCCCCGGTTTTTTCATACCCAGAATGACCGGCCCCGAGCCAATTGAATGCAATCGGCAGGAACACGAGAAGCGCCACGCCAGTGCCGAGAGGGCTCAGAATGGCGTCCTGGGCTTCTCAGGGGCATGTCAGAGCCGTAACCGCCTGCCTAACAAGCACATACAAAACAATCCAAAAAAGTTACCCATTCTACTGGCACGCCATGAAAGCCGTGGCATATTTCGGGTGTCTTGTCTCTCTCTTCCCATGGCTCGACTGTCAGCTAACGCTCACAGTCGGGTTTTCTTTTTGGGGTATGCCGATTCTCGGCCGCCCCGTGAAACCACGAGACAACCGAACCAATCAGCAACCGAGATTGTGCATGGGGTCTACTGACGTGCCCAGCACGCGATAGCTTGGCCGTTGACACGCATCTCAAGCGGCGGCATCTCGGTCTTGCACCGGTCCATGACCTCCGGGCATCGGCCCGCAAACGGGCAGCCGGGCGGCGGGTTGAGCGGGCTAGGGACATCGCCCTGGAGCACCGTGAGTGGGCGACGTTCGTCCGGATCATCGATCGGGTTGGAACCGAGCAGCGCACGCGTGTACGGGTGCTCGGCGTGCTCACGGAGCCTGTCGCTCGAGATCTTCTCCATCACCCGGCCAAGATACATGACCATGACCTGATCGCAGAAGTGCTCGACCACTTTGAGGTCGTGGCTGATGAACATCATCGTCAGCCCGAACTGCTCTTTGAGGTCCTTCATGAGGTTGAGGACCTGCGCTTGGATGGACACATCGAGTGCCGACACGGGCTCGTCCGCGATAATGAACTCGGGCTTGAGAGCTAGAGCTCGCGCGATACCGAGACGCTGGCGTTGGCCACCTGAAAATTCGTGCGGGAACTTATCTTTCGACTCGGGCCGCATTCCGACGGTCGCGATCAGTTCGTCGATGTAGGACTCCATCTGCTCCGGCCCAACGATGCCGTGGAAAGCGATGGCTTCTTTCAGGAGAGACCTCACGGTCAGCCTCGGGTTGAGCGAGCTGTATGGGTCTTGGAAGATGATCTGCATGCGTTTGCGCACGCTCATCATCTCCGCGTGATCGAGGTCGGTAATGACCTGTCCGTCGAGCGTGATCTTGCCCTCGGTTGGCTCAAGCAGGCGGATGACCATCTTGCCGAGCGTGGATTTGCCGCAGCCCGATTCGCCGACCACACCGAGTGTTTCGCCCTTGGTGATATCGAACGACACATCGGTGACCGCGTGCACATTTGCGACAACACGGTTGAGGATGCCGCCTCGAACCGGGAAGCGTTTGTGCAGTCGCTCGGCGCGAATGAACGGCTTGCCAGCGGCCTTTGCGTTCTCGGCTTGCTTGGTCTCGGTTGTGGTGCTCATCCCGAGGCTCCTGTCGTCAGATCCACGCGTTGGTTCAGCGGGAAATGGCACCGCACGGGCCGGTCGTCAAAGTCGTGCGTGATCAGATCCGGTTCCTTATCTACGCAGCGCTGCTCTTTAAACTTGCACCGGTCTTGGAACCTGCATCCCTTTGGCAGATCGAACAAACTCGGCACGATACCCGCGATCGTTGGCAACCTGCCATCCGGTGAGCGGTGACCAGCTTTCGGGATCGATTCGAGAAGCGCTTTGGTGTACGGGTGCTGGGGCCTCTTAAAGAGGTCGCTCACCGGTGCCTGTTCGATGATGCGTCCAGCGTACATGACGATAACACGGTCGCACACCTGCGCGACGACACCGAGGTCGTGGGTGATCAGCAGGATCGACGTATTCAGCTTCTCTTTGAGACTCCCCATAAGAGCGAGAACCTGAGCCTGGATTGTGACGTCGAGGGCCGTGGTCGGCTCGTCGGCGATCAGGATGTCGGGCTCGCAGCAAAGAGCGATCGCGATCATGACGCGTTGACGCATACCGCCCGAGAGCTGGTGCGGGTATTCCTTGTATCGCTGCGCAGGGTTCGGAATCTCAACGAGGCGGAGCATCTCGATGCCGCGTTCCCTGCGTTCACGCCTATTGAGTTTGGTGTGGTATTTGAGCGCTTCATCGATCTGCCAGCCGATCGTGAACACCGGGTTCAGGCTCGTCATCGGCTCTTGGAAGATCATCGCGATCTGGTCGCCGCGCACCTCACGCATCTCGGACTCGGTTGCGGTTGCGAGGTTGAGTCCGCCGAACATGATCTGGCTTGTGGGGTCGATGATGCTGTTGCGTTCTGGGAGCAGCCGCATGATTGTCTTGCTGGTGACAGTTTTGCCGCAGCCTGACTCACCGACGATACCGATGGTCTCGCCTGGGTAGACATCAAAGTTGACATCATCGACGGCCGTCACGATGCCGCGGTCGGTACGGAAGCTCGTTTTCAGCCCACGCACTTTGAGAATCGGGTTGTTTGGTGTGTCAGCCATATCAGTTCACGTGCTTCGGATCGAACGCGTCCTGCAACGCGTCAGAGACAATGTTGAAGGCGAGAACGAGGACGAACATGAAGAACGTCGCCGATCCGATCTGCCAGAAGAACCCGCTGACCACCTCGAACTTCGCTTGGCTGATCATGATGCCCCAGCTCGCACCGGACCCGAGCGGTAGTCCGAGACCCAGGAACGTCAGGATGACCTCGCCCTTGATCGCACCGATGAAGAGCAGCGAGAAGTTGATAAACATCAGGTGCGTGGTGTTCGGGAGGATGTGCTTGATCAGGATGTAGAACCTGCCGAAACCGATCGCCGTTGCGGCCTGGACGTACTCGAGTTCTTTGATCTTCATCGCCTCGCCGCGGATGACACGGCATGGCCCGATCCAGTATGTCAGAGCGAACGCGAAGTAGAGCGAGGGCAAGCCGCGGAACCCGGACAACGCGTCGGAGAGGAACATGAAGCTCAGGACGGCGAGAAGTACAAGCTGAGGGATCGAGCTGAAGGTCGAATAGAGCCACGACACAAGGTGATCGACCCAGCCGCCGAAGAACGCAGCCGCCGCCCCGAGGATACTCCCGAAGAGCACCGCAGTTACACCCACCACAAACCCGACCTGTATCGCGATCTTCGCGGAGTAGAGCGAACGCAGCAAGATTGAACGCCCCTGCCGGTCCGTTCCGAGCATCTGTCTGGCGCGGAACGCTGTGTACGCGAAACCTTCCGGGTTCGGGTAGATCTGCTGAATGATCTCTTCAGCCTTGATCACGAACGGCATCGACCCGCCCAGCACTTCCTCGGCGGCTAGTTCCTTTGCAGCCCGTACCTTGGCGAGAGTCTCTGAAAGCCCTTCCGCCTCGCCCTCGGGCTCGTAGTACACCATCGAGGCATCTGCGACCGCGTCACGCAGTTCCTGAGGGAACGCTTCCGACTCAGGCACATAGGACATGTAGTCCTCGATCGAATACGTAATGTCGTCGATCGCAAATGCCACGTTTTCTCTGAGCAACAGCAAGTCGTCCTCACTGCCCGCGGCTTGCAGTTCAGCAAGCGGCACGCCCAGGGCATCGATAGCAACGACCACATCTTCGAGTTCATTCGCTGCGAACCGGAGGCTGTCCATCTCAGCGAGGATGCCGTCGATTTCGCCGACGAGGCGTTCGAGTTCGTCAATACCGAGGTCCGCAAGGTTGCGCTCTGCAACACCTGCCTCGTCGAGAACACGCTGGATGCTCTCTTCGGTAATCCCCTCGGCAGAGTTAATCGTCTTGAGTGCGGTCTTGGCGCGGGTGTGGTAGAACACAACCGAGTTGAGCCTGCCGTCATCACCCCAAGGCTTGCCCAAGCCGCCGAGCGTCGGCGGGCCGATCTCTTCGAGCATTCTTCTTGGAAGGAATGTGCTCACGATCGGCGTTTCGTACAGGTCGTACATGCCTGTCGATTTGCCGACAAACTGCACCACATCCATCAGCATCATCCATGCGGCGAGGACGAAGAACAGCGCGATCACGCCGAGGGCGGACATCGCGAGTCTGTTGCGTCTGAATTTGCCCACACCACGGGACTTCATCAGCCTTCTGATCATGACAGCCTCACCCGTGGATCAACAATTGCGTAGAGAACGTCGGTCAGGATAACCGTGCCAATCACGACAGCCGCGAACAACGCCGACATGTACTCGACGACCGGGAAGTCCTTCGAGTTGATAGCCGTGATCAGCGTACGCCCCATCCCTGGGATGGTGAAGTAGTACTCGGTCAGGATCGAGCCGACGATAAGGAACGGCAAGCTGATCATGATGCGAGTGATGATCGGGATCATCGCGTTCTTGAGCATGTGAACAAACATGATCTTGCGGTTGGTTGCGCCCTTGGCGCGAGCGGTTGTGATGTAGTCCTTGCCGGTCTCTTCAACCATTACCGCGCGGTAGAAGCGGGTGTCGTAACCCATCGAAACGATGACAGAGATGAGCACGGGCAGGCCGCAGTACTTGAGCCAGTTATCGATTGCGCTAAATGGAGTCTGCGTCCAGTGGCTGAGCGTAGAGAGCTTGGTGTCGTAGCCCTCGATCTCGAAAGGAAGCGGCCCACTCTCACCGCCGAGCAAGAAGCCGCCGACGTACTGCCCCATGATGATGTAAACAAGGAAGCTGATACTCATCCCGATGACCGCGAGTATCAGCAAGAACTTATCTACCCCCTGTCCGCGATAGAAGGAACAGATCAGCCCGATCGTGATCGATATCGCTGCGGTGAGAAACAACGCAGGGACGGTGATCATGGTCGTGGCAGGGATCGCATCGGCGACGATTTTCGACACAGGCAGATCCTGTTCCCAAGACCGTGTCGAGAAATCCAGCGTGACGAGTTTGAGTACGAACCTGCCGTATTGAACAGGGAATGGCTTGTCCAAACCCATGTTCTTCTCGAGCATCTCGATCTGCTCGGTGCTGGCGTTTTTACCGAGGTACGCGTACACCGGATCGTTGACCCTGAGCGCAGCCATCACCAGAAGGATGATACCTAGATACACAGGTATGTTGTACAGAACTCGCCGAACGATGTAGGCCCACATGCGACCATGTCCTCCCCGCGCCACGTAGTCGTCGCAGCGTGATGCTTACCGAATTGGTCGCGTTGTCAGTTCTTCTTCGAGTTGTCTACATCGAGGAACTTGTACCACGAGTAGTACCTCTCCGAGGGCTTGCAGTTGAGCAGCCAAGGGTTGATGAGGTAGTACCGCTGCCTTGCCATCGAGCCGACGTAAGGCGCGTCCTCGATAAGCATGTCGCGCATCTTGGTGTAGATGGCGGTGCGTTCCTCGCTGGGCTCCATCGTGCGGATCTGCTCGTAGAGCTTGTCGTACTCGGGGTTCTTGTAGTTGTAGTGGTTGGATCCGGGCGCCTCGTTGGGGCCGTAGAAGAGGGCGAGGTTGTTCTCGCTGTCCGGGTAGTCACTCGACCATGCGAAGCCGAAGAACGCGGCTTTCTTGGTGTTGATGAACTCGATAAGCGTCGAGAAGTCAACGAGAATCGGATCAACGACGATCCCAACTTCTGCGAGCTGACGCTTCATAAGCTCGACTTGCTCGGCGTTGTTGGCGCCGTTGCTTGTGTAGAACTTGATCGGGGGCAGCCCCTCACCGTTCGGGTATCCGGCTTCTGCGAGTTTCTGCCTTGCAAGTTCACGGTTCGGGCCGCGGTAGCTGACCGGTGCGCGACCGCCCTCGGGGTGGCCGTCAAGACCGGGAGGGATCGGGCCGTCGTACTGGATCGTGTTGCCTTCGTAGAAGGTGTCGCTGAACTCGTCGAGGTTCATCGCAAGGTTGATGGCCTGACGCAGGGCACGCTTGTCTTCGGTGTATCCCCCGACAAGATCGTCTTCCATGTTGAAACCGCGGAAGATGAAGTCGAGCAGCGCGTTGGTGTGGCTCCGGATGCCGTCGCGGCTCCACTCGGGCTTGAGCTGCTTGGTGCGCGAGTCGAATGCTTCTTCGAACGATTCAGCGGGAACCTGGGTGTAGCCGAGCTCCCCTTCTTTGAATCGGAGCCACATCGGCTGGTCCTGCACGTACATCGTCATCTCAAGACGATCGATGAACGGAACCTTCTTGCCAGCAGCTCTGTGCATGCGGTTTCGACGGTCGGCCGAGCTCCACTCGCTCGCCTCTGGGTAGAACACCTCGTGGTAGCCGGGGTTCTTCACAAAGTAGAGGTGCTTCTTAGGCACAAAGTCTTCGAGGATGAACGGACCGGTGCCGACCGGGTGGAACGAGAAGTCCTGGCCGTAGTGCTCGACCGCTTCACGCGGGACAACAGCGGTCTGGAACATGCTCAGGATGTACAGGAAGCGATACACCGGCTCGACAAGTTCGATCTCGAACTCGTGATCGCTGATCTTGCGGAACCCCGGCACTTCGCGGTCATAGTCGATGCCGTTCTCTAGAGCGTGACTCTTGTAGTCATCGAATCCGACAATCGTATTCTCAAGCAGCCACCAGTTCTCGTATTCGTATGCCGGATCGGCGTGGCGCTTCAGCGAGTAGAAGACATCATCGGCGACCATCTCTCGGCCTTTGCCGCCCTCAAAGCACGGATCATCGTGGAACATGACGCCCGGCTTCAGGACGAAACGCCACGTCTTGCCGCCGTCTTCGGTGGTCGGCATCTCGGTCAGAAGGAGCGGCTCCATCGACATCGGATCGGAGTACTTGTTGATCAGCAGTGTCTCGTAGACCTGCACACACGCCATGTTGTCGTATGTCGTCGATCCCTGAACCGGGTCAAGGTTCTTCGGGCCGTCGGTCCGGATCGGGATGTGCGCCACTTTCTCCTGCGCAAGCGCTGTCAGTGACGACATCGCCATCGCTGTACCGATCGCGAGTGACTTGAGAATACGAGTAGGCCTTGACATGGTGTGCCTCCAATTACAGAAACCGGTCCGGGTCGAACGCCATGAGCCGGCGTGCTCACCCTCGAACCGAAGTTTAGCGTTGCTCTGGTTGAGCCTCAATGTTCATGTGCTGCCGATCTGACTGGCCCGCGTAGTCCACAAGCCTGTCCAGATCGACCAAATCCAGCCCGTCAGGCTTGATCGAGTCGAACAACCCCTTCCGGAACCGGACCGTCTCGCTCGGCGTCATGCCGAGGTTGTCGGCGCTCTCCGATATCTCTGATATATGCTGCAGCGCCTGCCACGCGTCTGAGTTGGCTGAGCGAAGATCTGCGAAGAGCTCGAAGTGTTGCGGATCAATAAACTGCTCACCCGAGGCTCGCTTGTACTGATTGACAGCTACACCGAGCACAGACCTGACTCGAGCGAGCACCTCGTCACGATCATTCACATCGACACCGAGCGCCGCTGCGAGTTCGTTCCAAGACCTGCGGAACGAACGCACCGCGGTCTGGTTGAGCCTGCCCGAGGCGATTGCAAAGTCGTTTGCGTCCGGGCGTGCACTCTCGGCGAGGTCGATGTGCCAGATGACGCCATCGCGCGCCGATCGACGCTCCTGGGCTGTAGTAGAGCGGAGCAGGATGCCGCCCTGATCGCCATCAGGAAGATCGCCAGATTCCGGGTTTGGTGCGCCAAGTGACTGAGTCGCAGCGAGTGTCGTTGCCTGCTGCATTGTTTCTGATGGCAAGGCCTGCGCGAGCAGGACTGTCACCGAGCCAAGCCCGCGCGCATCGAGGACGGTTGTCTCATCACGCGACGCCCCGCCGCTGCTGCCCGTTCTGCGGTTGAAGTACGCCTGCTCGAGTGTGTACCCCTCAGACGCGCGTGTCTGGAAACCATCAATCTTGACATTGCCGCCGGGTTCGGAAACCACCGGCTGACCCAGCGATGAATCGAGAATGCGGATGTCCGGCGAATCAAAGATGACTGACTCGCCTGAGACGAAGTCGACGCCGAAGTCTGTCCTGCCCGCTGAGTCGAGCAATTCTTCCGGATCCTGCGAGGCGTCAACCTCGAACACTTCACCAGCAACACGCGAGCGGACATCGATCCGGCCCGCGTTCACACGCATCGGACCGACTGCCGTGAGATCCGAAACAGTCGCGATGCCTGAAACCGACTCAATAAGAAGCGACCCGAGTGCTGTAAGTTTCTCGTTCTGCCCCATCGTGAAGTCGCCCGTCGTGCGGAACGTGAACGACTGATCCGCCAGCGGCTCGCCGTCGGAATCGAAGTTCGCCGAAACAACCGTCGCGACCTGCGGGACATCGGCTCGACCCGAGCCGAGCGTCAACGAAGCGAGGCTCTGGGCAGCGCCGACATTTGAAGCGAAGCGGATCACCGGGACATCGTCATCAGTGCCGCCTGTTCCAGCCGCGATCGTCAGATTTGCCGGCCCGTTGAGCGGTCCATTGATGATCACATCGCCAGAAGTTGACATGATCGATTTAGTGCCGTTGAGCATATCGATCCGGTCACGCGTGACGTCTTCGCCCAGAATGATGTCGTTTGTCACAACGATATTCTGTGCCGTGCCGTTGAGCTCAACATCACCCAATGCCATGAGTGAATCGAGGATTACGCTCTTCTCAAAGATGGTACTGCCAGTTTCAGTCTCTGTGACGAGCTCTTGCATGCCCGCTACCAATTCGCGGAACCGGACGGTGCCACCGATACTCGAAACCGTTGAATCCTCAAGAAGATTGACTTTGCCATCGAAATCAATCGTTCCGCCTTGGCTCGTGAGCTGTTCCGGAAGGAAGATGGTCTCGGCACGGTACGTTTGGTCGCCGGTAGTCGTGACCTCAGTCAGCGCAACCGCCCCACCGATCACCGTGAACGACTCCAGGGGAGTTTCGCCGCCAACCTCTTCCCGCAGATCGAGTACGCCAGCGCCGCCCATGCCGTCGGTCAGATCGATCTCGAGAGATCCAGTGCCGTCGATGGCGTTGTTCCCGAACAGCACATTGCCGCCCATCGACCGCAGCGTCGCGTCGCCTGTGATGTTAACCGAATCGATCTGTGCAAGATTGAGAACACCCTGCGTTGTAATCGTGCCGTTGAGCTGGACCTCGGCACCAAGAACACGGAATGTTGCAAACGGGAAATCACCGCCGACATCGCCCAGAATGACTGTGCCGTTGTTGCCAGATTTGTCTACATCGTTAGCAGCGATAATCAGGGTCTCACCACCAACCGATGAGCCTTGGATGGTTGTGCCCGCGAGATTGATCGTTCCTGCGAGTTCTTCGCGTCCCGCCTGATGCGAATCGAGCCTGACATCTGTGGCAAGCGTGACCAACTCGGCGTCACTGAAATCGATCCGGCCGCCTAACGCGCCGGCTTCGTTGTCCATCCGGATATCACCAGCGAGGATCAACTCTTCTGTCGCGGAAACCTCGAGCGCCGATAGCCCTGTAATTGCGGGTAGAGTGATGCGATCCGCGATGAACCGCATACCGCCTGGGCCGGTGATGGTTGTCGATGGATCAATCGTGATGCCGCCGGGCGTCACATCATCGATCGCCGCGATCGTGACATTTTGCGTCGCATCGAGCGATTCGATACGTGACAGACCTGTAAAATCAAGATCCGCTACCGAGAACAATGGCCCAACGAGTTGCAAGACGTCGGCATCGATAGAGAACGTCTGCGTGTCGAGTCCGGTCAGAAGAACTGTCCGTGAACCGCCGAGCGAATTGGCTGTGAAGTTGCCAATATTCGAGAGAGACCGCAGCGAACGTATCTCTCCGCTGGATTCCAGCAGCAAATCACCGCCCGCAGCGTCGAGCGCTGCGAACTGGATGCCGTTGACACCGCGGATCTCGACGTTGCCGCCCTGGGTTGTCATCGACGTAAACCCGGCTACTGCAAACGTGTCGCCCGCGTTAAACGTGAACGTGTTGCCGGCGCTCACTGGAAGATCCAGCGAGCCATCGAGCAAACTCGTGATCGCGATATTGCCCGTGGCGGCGATCAAAATATCGGTGTCCGCGAGAGCTTCGATCGTGCCGTCAGAAATCTGCACGTCCATGCCCGCAGCGTCGGTGGCGGGGAGTTGGTTGTCATCAAGCAGCGCATCGTCTGCACCCGAACCTGCTGCCCCCGAGACGATGCTGATGTTGACCGGGTCGAGCAAGAGCAGCCCGTCTTCGCCGTTGAACGCGGCGGTCGTGACATTCCCAAAGAATCCGAGCCAGCCCGTGCTTGAGACTTCGACAAAGCCGCCGTCACCCGCGACCTGACCGCCCTTTGCAGAGATATCACCGGTGAACATGGTCGCTTCGTCGGACCAGATGATGACGTCACCGCCGTCGCCGTTGGTGATCGCGTCCGCAGTGATCGAGGTGTCACGATCGATGTTCACACGGTCCGCGTGCTCGATCGTGGTGTCCTGTCCCTGCATGCCTCCACCGATGCGTACCCGACCGCCGCCCGCGTCGCCGCTGACGTCAATGGTTGCACCGAGCACCGCGACACCACCACCGGTTAGTGTGACGTCGCCGCCCTGCTCGCCCGAGTTTGTGTTCGATGCATCGAGCGTGCCGGATACGGAAACGATCGACCCCTCACCGCCGCGAACATCGATCACGTCGGCTTTAGTCGTCGAGTTTGGGCCGATGGCGATGGAGAACATATCGCCCGCCCCGATCAGCACCGAACCGCCAGCAGCGTTGATCTCGCCCTGCTGGGAGACCTCGCCTTCAGAACCGCTTGCACTGACGAACAAGTGACCGCCGTACTCGCCGATCAGGACCTCATCACCGACGGACATCGTGACGAGTCCCTCCGGTGCGACAATCTGGCCAAGGTTCGTGACACGTCGACCGGCGAAGTGGACCTCGCCCGCGTCGATGGTGCCGCGATTTTCAACAGCGCCGGTAAGCCCCGAGAACCGATCGATGCCGCCCAAGAAATCAGCGTCGGTCATCGTGCCTGCCGCGGCGTGGATCGACCCGACGTTCACGATCGCCTGGCTGCCGAAGTAGACGCCGGCCTCATTGACGATGTACACCCGGCCGTTGCTCAGAAGCGAGCCGTCGATGCGGGTCGCGTCCTGACCGAGCACTCGGTTGAGTACGCGGGCATTGGCGCCGGGCTGGATGAATCGAACGGTCTCGTCGGCGCCGACGCCGAACGACTGATAGTTGATGATGGTGTTGTCTGCGGCTGTAATCTCGGTCAGCCCGCCGTCACGCAGGAACGAGGCCTGTCCCGCGACCACCTGCTCGCCCTCAGGCTCGCCCATCGCGGTGCCGGCGAGGATCGCCAGCAGGATCGGGGTCATGGCTGTTCTGGCTTGGTTCGATCGGATCATCGGAATCTCCTGGGATCAGAATGCCAGTGTGGCGACAAAGTGGAACTCAGAATCACCGCTCTCGACCGAGCCGTCCTCGGTGTCGTTGAGCGCCATACCCCAATCGGCACGGATACGCAGGTTCCGCCGATATTCGAACCCGAGGCCGATGCCCGCACCGAGCAAGGACTCGTCCTCCTCAATGGCATCCGCGTCGTTGATGTAGGTCTGACCGTAATCTACGAATCCCGCGAGAACGAGGTCCCAGTCAGCCATGCCGTAGGCCCGATCGGGCTTGTAACGGAACGGCTCGCCGAACAACGTCCCGGCTTCGGACGACGTCCCGAGCAACTGGGGGATGTGCAGCCTGTACTCGGCGGTCGCGATCATCACGGTGTCGCCAGCAACGGCCGACTGCGGGTAGCCCCGGACGGTGTGCAGACCGCCGACGACCATCTGCTGCTGTGGGATCAGCCTGTCATCGAACGAGTACTGCCCCCGGAAACCGACGGCGATCTCGTTGGCCAGCGTGCTGCCAAACGTGCCCTCTTCTTTCCACCCGCCCGGGAAGAACAACGGTTCAAGGAAGAATGAAGCGCCCGCATCCCAGCGGAGCAGCGCCCACTCGTCCTCTGCACGAAGACGACCAAGACCAGCGATCTCGTCCGAGTCGCCCCCGCTGAGCGTGTAGTCGATCGCGACCTCGCTGTAGATCGACCGTGTCGGCACCCGCTGCTCTGAACGCAGGCCGAGTGTGCCGATCACAAATTCGGTGTTTGAGTCAGATCCCGCGACGTCGTTGGTGACCTCGATGTTCTCGTGGCGGACACCAGCGAACGCATCGACGAAGTACGACTTCTTCTGGTAAACGTTGGTGATCAGCTCGCCGCCCGCGGTCCACGTCGTGCCCTCGAGATCCTGTCCGGGCAGGCCGATGTCGCGTGCGGTGTAGTCGCTCCAGTTGCCGTAAACCTTCGCACGGATCAGGTCGGTGCCGATCAGCGGAGTTTCGTACGAAACGAGAGCCGCGTAGCTGTCATCGAAGCTCGACGTCACGAAGTCGGCCTGGAAAATGTCGTCGCGCCCGGTCACCTGGTTGTGCACAAACCCGAGCCTCTGGCGCCATTCGTTGGTCGCGTCAGTGCCGGTGTTCGATGCCTGCGCGTATGCGATCCAGGGCTTTGATTCACGCACCAAGTAGTCGAGCGTGACCGCGTTGGGCACTTCGCCCTGACCGGTCGCCGCGGCTACCGCGAGGTCCACCCGACGGGCCGGGTGGCGGTTGAGTCTGTGAACGTATGAATCGAGCACATCGGCGCGGATTAGGTCGCGCCGCTTGCCCCGTGAGCCCTCAGTCCAAGGCCTGGCTGGAGAGAGTGAGGCGATGCGCCTGTGCGCCGGCGAGTTGACGACCTGACCTTCACCGAATCGATCGCCCGTGCCGACGGTGCGGACTCCGGTGACGACACCCACATAGATCTTGATACGCAGGGTCGATGTGTCTTCACGCAGATCGGTCGCGGTCCCGGGGTCGATCTGTGTCGGTTCAGGAGCTACGAGCACGCCGACAATGCCCTGCCTGTTGAGCTCGGCGACGATGACCCGCGAGATCTCGTTGATCGCGGAGACCGAGATCTGTCTGTTGGAGAGCGTCAAGAGCTGGCCGAGCGTGACACCCGTCGCAGACTGCGAGTAGTCGATCGTATCGCCGGTGGTGTCGATCTGCACGGGCAGCGATGCCAGCGACTCGATCAGGGGCACTTCGGGATGCACGCTGTCATACTCAAGACGGAGCGAGCCGAACGGATACGCCGAGACGAGTTGGCCGGCCTCAGCGGGCGGAGGCGTCATTTCGTCTTGAGCAAGAAGATCGGGAGCGACGGCCAGGCCCGCCGACAGCATCAGAACCGACAACGCCGATCGGGCAACATTGACAGACATATTCGTGACTCGCATCGATGCCCTCTTCAGCGGATCTGGACCCTGACAGACTCTTGAGCACGATAGCCGAAACACACCCTCGGCGGCGTGCTGGACCGAGAACTCCAGGATGATCTTAGGGTCCGAATAACCATCGGCAGGAAAATGGTAAGTGGCGAGAGGGGGACTTGAACCCCCGACCTCCGGGTTATGAATCCAGCGCTCTAAACCAGCTGAGCTACCTCGCCAATCGTGCCGCCCCAAAAGGCGGCCCTCACTCTACGCAGCAAAGACCAAAAGTCACGAACTGACGGGGTCAGATCGGCTCACTGTGGTCTCAGGCTGGGAATCGGCGATCGGCTTAGGTGCCGCCTCGGCCTCCTTGGGGAGGCTCTTGGCCTGCGAGGAAGCCTCGTCGATCTCATCGGTTACATCCTTGAGCCCCTTCTTGAACTCAACGATGCTCTTACCAAGGCCCCGGCCGACTTCTGGCAGACGCTTCCCGAAAAGCAGGATGCCCACAAGGAGGATCGCACCGATCTCCAGCGGACCCAAACTGCCCAAAAGTCCCAATGTGGTCATATCGACTCCTCTCGCGGGACCTTCGATCCCGCATTGGATTCAAGTCGGCCCCGAGGCCGGTGTCAATTCTTCTACCGCCTAACGGGCCAGAAGACGCCAGAATACCAGATCAATCGTCTGAAGACCGGTTTCTGTCCGAAGCATCCACGGCGTTGCTCAGCAGAGCCGCGACTGTCATCGGCCCGACGCCGCCGGGCACAGGCGAAATCCAGCCCGCGACCTTGCTCACCTCATCAAAGCAGACGTCGCCCACCGTGACGGTCTCGCCGGTTTGCTTTGAGACACGGTTCACCCCGACGTCCACCACCACCGCTCCGGGTTTGACCATGTCGGCCCTGACAAGCTCGGGCACGCCAGCAGCAGCGATCAGGATGTCTGCTCGCGTTGTCAGCTCGCTCAGGCTCGGCGTGAACTTGTTGCAAGAGATCACCGTCGCCTCGGCCCGCATCAGGAGCACCGCCAGCGGCTTGCCGACCACGTTGCCCGCTCCGACCACGACCGCGGTCTTTCCGCGGAGGTCGATATTTGTGGACTCGATCATCCGCATGGTGGCCAGTGCCGTGCAGGGCATCAGGCTGGATCTGCCGTAGACCACGTTGCCGATGTTCGCCGGGTTGACGCCCTCGATGTCCTTCTTGGGGTGGATGAGTCTCTGGACCCGGTAGGCATCAACCCCCTTGGGCAGGGGGAGGTGGACCATGATGCCGCTGACCGCGTCGTTCTCGTTGAGCAGCAGAACCCGCCCGGCGATGTCGTCGAAGCCTGCGCCGGCGTGGATCTCGTGGAGTTTGTACTCCAGCCCGAGTTTGGTGCACTCCTCACCCTGACGCTCGGCGTACTGGCGGGCGGCGTTGTCTTTGGTCCCGACGATCACCGCGTCGAGCCTTGGCACGACGCCCTGCGATCTGAGCGCGCTCGCTTTCTGGCGAACCTGCTCGCGGAGTTTCTGGGCCAGTTCTCTGCCGTCGAGGATGGTGGCGGACTGTGCGTTCATGGGCCAATCGTACCCACGGGCACGGCGTCGATTAGACAAGTACGATGGGTCGTGGCAAAGAAACCAACATCTTCAAATTCCAAGGCCATCAAGCGGATGCACGCTCTCGAGGAGCTGTTGCACGAGGCAAACCGCGCGTACTACGTCGATGCCTCCCCAGTAATGCCCGACGCAGAATTCGATCGGCTGCTCGAAGAACTCAAGAAACTCGAACTTGAGCATCCGGATCACACCTGCCCAAACAGCCCGACCAAGCGTGTCGGGGGCGAGCCGATCGATGGGTTCGTCACACTCCCCCACGACGTGCCGATGCTGTCGATTGACAACTCCTATTCCAAAGACGACATCGCCGCCTGGATCAAAAGCATCTACCCGGAGCTTGATGCGAAGGCTCGCGAGATCAAAGAAGCTATCGAGAACGCGCAGGCCGGCAACCTTACGAGCGAATCGAGCGAGAGCCTGTTCGGCGATGCACCAACTCCAAAGTCCAAAACCAAGATCGTTGAGGGACTCAAGCAGAAACTCAGAGACCGACTCAAAGAGAGCGAATCACGAGGCTTCCCGCTCGATCTCGTCTGCGACCCCAAGATCGACGGCGTGGCGCTCTCGATCCGCTATGAGGACGGCCAATTCGTGCGCGCACTCACGCGCGGCGACGGAAGGCAAGGCGACGATGTTTCCCACGCTGTCCGCACGATCCGTTCGATCCCGCTCACACTACAAGGCGCACCCGCAATCCTCGAAGTGCGAGGCGAGGTCTTCATCCCGAACGCGGAGTTCGTGCGCATCAACGACGAGCGCCTCGCCAACGACGAAGAGCCCTTCATGAACCCGCGGAACGCCTGCGCCGGGACACTCAAGAACCTCGACCCCAACATCGCGGCCTCACGCAATCTCGATTTCCGCGCCCACGGCCGGGGCACGATCTCAGACAATTTATTCGCATCGACACACAAAGAACTGCTCGAACAGTACCGCAAGCTCACCATCCCGACGCCCGATCACTCATGGCCCTGCACGACGGTTGACGAAGTCCAGGAAGCCATCGCTTCGCTCGATGCGCTCAGGCACGACCTTCCCTACGCGACCGACGGTCTTGTGATCAGGGTCAACGGGTTCGCGGATCAGGACCTGCTCGGGACGACTTCTAAGAGCCCGCGTTGGGTGATCGCGTTCAAGTACCCTGCAGAGCGGAAGCCGACGAAGCTGATTGATGTTGAGTACCAGGTTGGCAAGACCGGCAAGATCACACCCCGCGCCGTTATGGAGCCGGTCCTGCTCGCGGGGACAACGGTTCGGCACGCGTCACTGCATAACTTCGGCCAGATCGTGAAGCGTGACATACGCATCGGCGACACGGTCGAGGTCGAGAAGGCCGGCGAGATCATCCCGTACGTCGTTGGACCGGTGAAGAAGAAGCGGACAAAGTCGGCGAAGAAGATCGTGCCGCCGAAGCTTTGCCCGGTGTGCGAGGGGATCGTCGAGATCGAGCCCGCAGAAGCGATGGACGACCCGGAGCTCGAAACCGCTCGCCGGTGCATCAACCCGGAGTGCCCGGCGCAGCTTCGTGAGAAACTCGTCTGGTTTGCTGGCCGGAAACAGATGGACATCGACGGGCTCGGCGAATCTACGATCGACCTGCTGCTCGCCGACGAGAACATCCCGCTGGCTTCGTTCGGCGATATCTACCGCCTGCACGAACACCGCGAGCAGATCGCCGAGCTTGATCGGATGGGCCAGAAGAAGGTGCAGAACCTGCTCGCGGGGATCGAAGCGTCCAAGGGCCGGGGCCTGCACCGGGTGCTCGCGGGCATGGGCATCAGGCACATCGGCGACTCGACCGCGAGGGCGATCTGCGCCAAGTTCGCCGACATCAAGCAGTTGCAGAACGCGAGCACCGCAGACCTTGAAGCCGTAGAGGGTCTCGGCACGCTCACAGCTTCGATGTTCCACGAGTACCTCGCGTCTGAAGTCTCGCACCATACATTCAGCGATCTCGAAGCGGTCGGCGTTGAACTGACAAGCCCAACGGTGCAGGCCGCGACCGACACGCCGGTATCGGGCAAAACTGTTGTCCTGACTGGTACACTCGAGAGCATGACGCGCGACGAGGCGAAGGAGCAGTTGATCGCGCTTGGGGCGAGCGTGTCGGGCTCGGTGTCGAAGAAGACCGATCTTGTGATCGCGGGGCCGGGCGCTGGCTCGAAGCTCACCAAGGCCGAGAGCCTCGGGATCGAGGTCTGGGACGAGGCCAAACTTGCGGCACTGCTGAGCGGGTAAGCTGTAGCCCATGCACAACGTCGAATTCAAAGCCGAGCTGAGAGACTACGACCTCGCGCAGACGATCTGCCGGGCATTGGGCGCGACCGAGGCGCTCGTTATGGAGCAGACGGACACGTACTACAAGGTGCCGTCGGGCAGGCTGAAGCGGCGCGAGCAGACTGGTCAGGAGACTGAGTACATCTTCTACGACCGGGCGAACAAAGCCGAGGCGAGGCTGAGCCACTACGTCATATACGATGAGCCAACCGCGCGCCAGCGGTTCGCATGTGACACGCTGCCCGTGCTTGTGGTCGTTTCAAAGGAACGGCTCGTGTACCTCATCGGCAACATCCGCATCCACCTCGACCGCGTCAAAGGGCTCGGCGATTTCCTCGAGATCGAAGCGGTCGTCTCGCGGGCTCACAATGTCCGGGCGTGCCACGAGAAGGTGGTCGAGCTGAAAGCGAAGCTGCTTCCTGCACTCGGCGAGCTGATCAGCCTGAGCTACTCGGACATGCAGATGCTCGAGCAGGGGATCGAACTCGACGACGTCGACCCGGTCTCGAACCCAAACGACGGGAGATAACGCATGAATGCGATCACGAATCGCCGGGCTTTCATCGGGGTGTGCGCGATCGCCGTGATGCTCGGAGCCGTCGGGCTCGGCAGGCTCGGCTCAACCAGTCAGGCCGACGAGACCGTTACCGTTTTCTTGGTGCGACACGCCGAGAAGCTGCTCGCGGACAAAGATCCCGAGCTGTCGCCCGAAGGCCATGCACGCGCAGCGAAACTCGGCGCGATGCTCGCGGACCAGCCGATTGAGGCTGTTTACGTCACGCGGACGAAGCGATCGCTCCAGACCGGCGCCCCCACCGCGGAAGCCGCGGGTATCACGCCTACCGAGTACGCACCGATGGACATGGATGCACTCGTTCGATTGATCAACTCGACACAGCCGGGCGGCTCGGTGCTCGTCGTCGCGCACTCGAACACCCTCCCGATGGTGCTCAAAGCGCTCGGCGGCAAGGACATACCCGAGCTTGACGAATCCGTGTACGACCGGTTCATCGCGATCGTTCGCGAAGACGGCGAGCATGTGAAAACGATCGAACTCCGGTTCTAGTCGCAGCCTGCGTTGTAGTTGGCAACCCAGGCCGAGAAGTCAGTTGGCGTGCAGCTGCCATCGTTGTTCTGATCGCACTCGGACGAGTTGCTGTTGAACGCGGCTACCCATGCCGAGAAGTCGGTTGGGGAGAGCTGCTGGTCGCCGTTGACGTCTGCGGGGTTGTCGCAGACCACTTCACATACGAATGCTGAGAGGCTGATCGCGTCGATGCCGGCCTCCATGATCTGACCTGGCGAGGTTTCGGAGGCGACGAACCGCAGACGCAGGGTTTCTGTAGCTGGGATCTCACCCGCAGCGCCAACCAATACCTCTTCTACGCGCCACTGGTTGAGTGTTTCGGTGTAGGTACGAAGCAAAGACCAGTTCGTGCCCGCTGCGTTGGTGGCGAAGTCGACCCGCAAGAAATCCTCATCGCCGATCATGCCGGTCGTCGTGTCGTTGAGCCAGTACGAATACGTCAGCGTGCCGCCGGCGGACGCGTCAAAAGCGGGGCTGGTCAGGACAGTTTCGCCGTTGTCAACATCTGAGTTGCCGGCTTCGTTGTCGGTCAGCCAGGCCCGGCCTGAGCCGTCGGCATCGGCGGGCGGATCGCCCCGGTTGCTGTTGACGGGTACGCCGCGCGTCCACTGCCCGTCGGACGCGTTGCCGCTGACTGTGTAACCGAGATCGGTCTCGGCGTTGTCACTAAACCCGGTGACCATATCGGTCGCCACTACGGTAGAGAAGGTGTTGGTCGGTGCCGAACTCGGCAGGCTGTAGCCCTGACCGGCCAGTGACGAGGCGGTCACCCACCAATCGATTTGCTCGAAACACTCAAGCGTCGGCAATACGAATCTGAATTGATTCGGTGTGCCGGTGGCTGTTCCCGAGATTGATAACACGATCCCTTCCTCATCGCGGATGTTCAGCGAGGGCGTGGCACCGTCGAGCGCAACATTCAGCTCTGTGATCGAAACGAGCAACTCCTCGCCGCCGGTCGGGCTGACGATCGGCCCCAACGGCTGATCGATCTCGAAGCTGAGCGTGTTGAGCTCCGGACGCACCACAATGAGCCCTTGCTGAATGTCAGAGATGATGACATTGCCCGAGGGGAAGAACGGGTAGTTCGACCACGACCCGTCGTAGCCCCTCGCATCGTCTGCGGGGTACGTGTCTATCCAAGCGACCTCGACCGGGTTTTCTTGGTCGGAGATGTCGAATATGCGAAGCCCGGACCTGTAGTTCGAGGCGTAGATGTAGTGGCCCTTGACGTAGAGGTTGTGATCTTGTGAGGTTGTCCCGTTCGTCCAGCCCTTGACGTAGAACGGGTTCTCGAGATCCTCGACGTTGTAGATGTGCATCGTGGTCGTCTCGACGGTTCGGCCCTCGTCGAGTTCGTCATTGAGGTAGAAGTACTTGCGGTCTTCGCTGAGCCAGCCCTGGTGGATGTACCTCTTGCCGGGGTGGCCGACGCTTCCCAGTTCGAACATGTTTGATTTGTCGGTCACGTCGTAGATGCGGAGCAGCGTGTTGGACGAGCCGTTGCCGAAGCCCGAGCAGAGGAACGCGATCTCGCGTCCCGCGTAAGGCCCGGAATCGTAGTTTACAACCTGCGCATCATGCACATAGAACTCGTCTTGGACGGCTTGCTGCGACGGGTTTGTTGCCGAGCCGGGAGCGCCGTTCACGCCGACGCCGTACGCGCGAAGCCCAAGATTGTCGCCGCCTCCTGCGCGATAGAGGTAGCCAGAGTCCGGGTTTGCGATTATGTTGTGCGTCGCGCTCGATCCCGAATATGAAGAGTATCCAAGGTTGCCGATGCTGCCGTTGTCCGCGTTGGCGAGACTGAATTTCTGAATATGGCTGCCGCCTTCGGTTACCACATAGGCGATATCGCCGATGACCTTGATGTCCCGCCAGAGGCTTGAGGGTCCGTTGAACGCGCCGATGATCTGCGGGTTGTACGGGTCCGTGATGTCAACAAAGCCCGTGCCGGTTTGCAGGCCGAGTATGGCGATCTCTTTGCCCGTCGGGGTAACGTAGCCCCAGCAGTCGTTCGCGTCGGCGGCGTTGAGTCCAAACTGACCAATGGACACCTGACTGAGGAGAGTGATGTTCTGAGCTGGGAACCCGCCGTATCGGGCATCGAACGACTCGCCCTTACCGAGCAACCGTTCTTCCTCACCGCCGGGGTGTAGATTGTCAAGACCACGATCTACAGTGGCCAAAGCGGGAGCAGAGGCCAGACCGATACCGGTGGCACACGCCATCAAGACAGCAACTCTTCGCATTACACATTCCCTCATCTGTACCGTGACAGCCAGCCCCCATCGCAGGATACAGGATCACGCCGAGCCGCGCCAAGCGTGTAGATCTTTATGATTCTGAAGATCCGCTGGAGTTACCTGCCGAACAGATGCTCGATCGCCTCTGGGAACCGCTCAGCCCATGCGTGCTCGTTGTGCACGTGGCCCTCACCCAAGACAAGCTTGACTCGGCTTCCATCAGCCTGCGCGAGTTCTGTGAGACGGCGTGCGGCTGCGACGTACCGAGTATTCAGATCGGCAGCTTCGTCTGCTGTGCCCGCCTCGTTCGTGCCCATCCCGAGAAATACGGTGTCGGGCCAATCGAAGTCTCCCGCCGCGAAAGCCTGCATCATGTATCCGCTCCGGCTGAGCACGGATGGGCTCTCGACAATCGCCGAGCCGAACAGGTCTGGCCTGCTGCCTGCCGCATGGAGCGCGAACACGCCGCCGAAGCTCGCGCCGCCGACCGATGTGTTGGCTGGCCCTTTCTTAACTCGGAACGCACGCTCGACTCTGGGCATTACTGAGAGTTCGATCCAATCGATGAACTCGTCGGCGCTCGGCTGGATGCCGTCGATCAACTCGGCGGGCAGGTATTCGTCCGCCCTGCTGAATCCAGAATGCGGGATCGCAACGATGATGAACGGGTTGACAGCGCCCGACTCGATAAGCTCGGTCGCGGTTTCGTCCGCGTGCCATTCGCCCGGAGCACCGGGCTGGGGCATGAAGACATGCTGACCATCCATGAGATAGAGCACCGGGTAACTCGCGTCCGAGCTGTCGTAGCCGGGTGGGAGCCAGACAATCGCGTCACGGACAAGGCTGCTGGCTCGGCCTGCGCCGCCGACGAGTTGAAGCCTCTTGGCGGTGCCGGTGACTTCGAGAGGTGTCGATGTGTCCTCAACGCCCCGCTGCTGCGTCGCGCCGGGGTTTTGGTCAGCCCACTTCGGAACGCTGAACTCGAAGATCGGCTTGACACCGTCGGCATAGTCGGCAGGATTGACCTTCGGCAGCACCCGGTTCTCGATCTGCTCACCCTCGGTGTCCACCTCGACCGTCTCCCACGAGCCGCGGGTGAATTTGAACTGCATCCGACCCGGGTCCTCTGGCTTCGAGACGATCATCTGCCACTTGCCATCAGATCGGGGCGACATCAGGAACTCGGGGTTGCCCGGGTGCCAGTTGCCGTGGTTCGTACCGATGTAGATCGGCTGGTTCTCGGCAGCCAACCTGCCGGGATCGTCTACAACGATGATGAAGCCCTGCGGCAAAGTCTCAGGCTGGACCATTTCAGGCTGCGTGAGATCACTTGCAGCAGGCAGACCAGCAGCAGCGACCGGGCTGGCCAGCAGCAGCGTTGAGACGAGGGCGAACGCGAGAACTTTGCTCATCTGGGGACTCCAACCTTTGCGCAGCCGATTCGGCACGGCGTGCACGATCGAATCTTACGCGGCCTTGGAGGCCCTTGCATTTCTGACCCCGCTTATGGACAGCCGGCGTTGTAGTTGGTGATCCACGCCGAGAAGTCGGTCGGCGTGCACGCGCCGTCGTCGTTCTGGTCGCACTGGGGCGAATTGCTGTTGAACGCACCGATCCAAGCGGAGAAGTCGGTCGGGGTGAGCACGCCGTCCTGGTTCACGTCAGCCGGGCAGAGATTCACGAAGAACTCGTGCACAACCGCGTTGCCCCGGCCGGATTCCTCGTATGCGATGACGGTCACCGTGTTCGTGCCGTGCGTCAGTCCCAGGAACGAGAATTCCCAGTCGAATCGATCTCTGTGTACCGCAGAGGGCTTGTTTCTGCCGAATTCAACTGCGTCGATCTCTGGGTCTAGATTTGCCAGCGCCACAACGTTCACCGTGGTCCGGTCGGTTGCCAAGAACTGGAAAGTAGTACCCGAGGTCTGGATCTGGGCGGGCGGGTTTACAAACTCGATGCCGGGTGGCTCGTTGTCGAGGTAGATGACCTCACGAAGTTGGCGGAAAAGCGGCTCCCCGCCGTCATCGCGGTGGCGGAAGACGTTGACCGTGATGTAGTTCAAGCCGTCTTCGAGCTGCGACGCATCGATGGTCTGGCGGTACATGCCCGTCGCGCCGCCGCTGCCGAAGGTGGGTGAGTTCTCAGTGATGAATTGCTCGAAGCCGCCGATGATGTTCTCTTCGACCGGGAACTCGAGCACGCCGTTGTTGTTGAAGTCTTCGAGACCGACCGGGAAGTCAACGACGCCGTTGCCGTTGAGGTCCTGGTATCCCTGATTGATCTTGAAGAGCGCGTTGTCATCGGTATCGGGATCGAGCATATCGGTCTGCGACGTTGCGACCTGAATCTCGAAGGTTGCGCCCTCGACTACGTCGATCTGGTTCAGACGCTTCTTGTAAAGCGGCAAGAACGGGAGTTCACTCGGAAGCTGCCCGGTGACGTTGGTGATGCTGAGTGTCGCGGTGGGCAGCGCCGGGCTGTAGATCAGGAAACCCTTCTCGTGCGCACCAGCGGACGATACGTTGTTCGGCACGTTGATGGTCAGCCTGCCGGTGCCGTCAACCGTGATGACCTCGGGGATCTGTCCCGTCGGGTCGATCATCGGGTCCGCGGCGTTTCCGGTCTGCTCATGTAGGCGCGTTCCGGGTGCAAAGTTCGTGTTGACGTTGCGTGTCTCAAAGCCGGGGTCGCGGCGGTCGTTGACCGCGATGAGCGAGTTGCCCGGGCCGCCGGGGGTTCGGCGCTCGAAGATGAACACATCGTCGATGTTGGGCTGGAGCGGATCGGTGTACGAAGTCACATCGATGTCGCCGCGCCCAATCTCATTTGCGAGCCTGACAACCTTGGTGATCGTGTCGTCGGGCATGCCTGTTGCGCGGTCGCGACCGAGCGCGAGGGGCACACCGTTACGCGGGCTGAAGTTTCCCGCGGGTCGGCTGATGCCGAGTTCGTTGTGGTACACGATGGGCTGACCGGGCCGCATGATGACGTAGACGTTCATCGGCAGGCCCATCTGCTGGAGCGAGGGGTCAGCGGGTACGGAGCCGCCGTCACCGAAGCTGCCGTTGTCGTGGCTAAAGACGTGGTTGACACCGAGCGAGCCGTCGTTGAAGCCGTCGGCGTTGTCGAAGTGCTGGTTGAGCGGGTCCTGCCACGAGCCGAAGCCGCCCGCGCCGATGAGGTTGCGAAGCGAGCCCGCGCCGCTCAGGTCGAGCGTGTCGCGGTTGCCGAACTCGTCGCCCTGGCGCGTGTTGTTGTTTGGCTTGCGGATGTAGTTGTCGTAGATGAAGCTGTTGCTTGAGGTCGATTCGCCGAAGCTGTACGCGGTCACGACCTCGCCGCTCGGGTGCTCCCAGTTGTTGTAAACGGCGTTGTCCCACTGCAGATCCCAGAACGCGGACGGGATGTGCTTGGCGGCGTCGAGACGGTAGCCATCGACACCGATTTGCTCGGAAAGCCAGCGTGTGTGGCGCACGAGGTAGTCGCCCGCGGTTTCGAGCACGGGGTCGCCGTTCAACACGTTGAACGGATTCCACGGGTGGCGGTCAACCGTGAAGTTGGCGTTGTTGCGGAACGTGCCGGGGTTTGTGATCGTGTCACTGAGCAAGTTCGTGTCCGGGTAGAACCGCGCGTTGTCCGCATCGGGAATATTGCGGATCGTGCCGGCGGGGATGTTGAGGATGTTCTCTTCGACTGGTTGGCGGATGAAACTCAGTGTCGAGAACTGATCGATGTCAACGAGCGCAACAAGGTCACCATCGAAAAGGTCGTACCTCGGCCCGTTCGGGTCTTCCGATTGCAAGTACCCGGCGTTGGTGAACGAGTTGTGGAAGTCACCCCAGTCATCGGTCGGCAGGAAATTTCGCCCTGCCGGCGGGTTCGCCCAGAAACCCGAGTAGCCGCCCTCAAGATGGAACCCCTCATCGGTTCTGCGGAAGCCGTTGTGGTTCATGATGAGATCTATGTTCACGAGCGCGTTGGCTTGGTGGAACTCATCGACGAGTGCTTTGAAGTCTTCTTCGCTGCCGTAGATCGAGCCGTCGAGGTCGAATCGGTCGAGCGGGTCGTATCCGGGCGACTTCGAGCTCGCCGGGGCGGTGGTTGAGGAAATCGGGGGCAGCCACGTTGAGCGGTACCCTGCGAGGAAGAAGTCCGGCACGCGGTGCTCCATGTCACGCCACTCAAGCTCGAACCACTGGAGCATCTGCGGGTACTGGCCCTGACCGGCGGCCGAGCCGGCGATCAGACCAAGCGTCAGCGCTGCAAAACTACGGGTAGGCAGACTCATGGGAACGTTCCTCTTCCTCTTTTACGGGGCACTATCCGGGGCACCAGAGTATACGGGTCGGGCCTGAACTCCCAAAGCTTTCTGGAGCAACACGGCGCATGTATACAATCCCTTTGCGTTTCTCGGCCCAATAACCCGTATAAACTCCTACGCGTCATTCCTGAGCACTGTTTGGTACCACACGCGGGAGCACCCCACATGCATTTGAGACGACTCGGTCTGTTGCTGGTCACGATCCTTGCCCTGCCAGCCACGGCTCTTGGCCAGATGGTGTCAGAGGCCATCGGCGACGACATCGTGCGCTACCACGCCTCGGCTGACGCGAGAGAAAGCGCGCTGCCCTCGTTCGCGCTGCTCGACCCGCACATGCCCGCCGCCGGCGATTCACCGGAAGGCTTTGAGATCGCACCGACATTCTTCGTTGATGAAGACGGACGCCACTCGTTCACGATCGAGATCGACACGGGCACGAGTCTCTATGGCACAGGCGAGGTCCCGGGGCCGCTCTTGCGTAACGGCAGAACGACAACGCTCTGGAACTCCGACTCCTACGGCTACAAAGAAAGCACCCAGTCGCTCTATAAATCCCACCCGTGGGTGCTCGCTGTCCGCGCTGACGGCTCGGCGTTCGGTGTGATCGCAGACTCGACGTACCGTATCGTCATTGACCTGACCGAAGACATCACGTTCCACGCAGAGGGTCCGGAGTTTCCAGTCATTGTCATCGACCGCGACTCCCCGCAAGAAGTGCTGATCGCGCTCTCGCAGCTCACGGGCACCATCCCGATGCCTCCCAAGTGGGCGATCGGTTACCACCAATGCCGGTACAGCTACTACCCCGATTCGCAGGTGCGCGAGATCGCCGAGGGCTTCCGCGACCGCGACCTGCCGGCGGATGTGATCTGGATGGACATCCACTACATGGACGAGTACCGCGTCTTCCGCTTCGACGACGAACTCTTCCCAGATCCGAAGGGACTCAACGACTACCTGCTCAACGATCTGAATTTCCACAACGTCTGGATGATCGACCCGGGCATCGGCGCCGAGACCGAACGCTTCCCCGAGGAGGGCTACAGCGTTTACGAGGAGATGATCGAACAAGACCACACGGTCAAGACCGCCGAGGGCGAGATTTATAAGGGCGAGGTGTGGCCCGGCTGGTGCGTCTTCCCAGACTACACGCAGCAGAAAACACGCGATTGGTGGGCGGGCCTTTACGAAGACTTCATGGCCCAGGGTATCACCGGCGTGTGGAACGACATGAACGAGCCGGCGATCTTCAACGTCGAATCCAAGACCATGCCCGAGGACAACCTTCACGCCGGCGACCCGGACATGGGCGGCCCGGGCGACCACGCACGTTTCCACAACGTCTACGGCATGCTCATGATCAAGGCCACTCGCAACGGTGTGCAGGCCGCCAACCCGGACAAACGACCGTTCGTGCTCAGCCGCGCGACGTACCTCGGCGGGCAGCGTTACGCGGCGGGCTGGTCGGGCGACAACTCCGCCGACTGGTGGGACCTTGAGGGCTCGGTCCCGATGGTCCTGAACATGAGCCTCTCGGGTTTCCCGTTCTACGGCCCGGACCTCGGCGGTTTCATCGGCAACGGCGACGCGCAGCAGTTTGAGCGTTGGTTCGCCTTCGGTGTCATGCTGCCCTTCGCACGCGGGCACACCGCGGTCGGTAACGTCCAGAAAGAGCCGTGGACGTTCGGCAAGGAAGTTGAAGACACCGCGAGACAAGCGCTCAACAACCGCTACATGCTTCTGCCCTACTACTACACGCTGTTCTACGACGCACATACACAAGGCCTGCCGATCGCGCGCCCGGCGTTCTTCGCCGATCCTGCCGACCCTGCACTCCGCACCGAGGACGACATCTTCCTTATCGGCGAAGGCCTGCTCATCAAACCCAGCCTGACACTCCACAGCGACCGCGAGCCGGTCATGCCTCGCGGCATCTGGAACCCGCTCACACTTGAGGGAGCCGACAACCCAGACATGCCCGAATTCTACCTCAAGGGCGGCTGCATCATCCCGACAGGCCCAGTCATGCAGCATGTCAGCGAGAAAGCGCTCAATCCGCTCACACTCGTCGTAGCTCTCGATGAGAACGGAAGCGCCGAGGGCACGCTCTACGAAGACAGCGGCGACGGCTACGAGTTCAAAGAAGGCGACTTCCTCCTGAGCACCTACTCGGCAGAACGCCGAGGCGATACGGTTGTTGTTACGCTCAGTTCGAGCGATGGCGAGCGCGAACGACCGGATCGCCAGATGAACGTCAGGCTCATCCTCGAAGACGGCACCGAAGTACAGGGCCAAGGCACCGACGGCGAAGAGATCACAATCGAGCTGCCGTAAGTCGCCAGGGTCAGCTACAACGCAGCCGCTGATTCCTGCGTCGCGAGCGTGAGCACGCCGGTCTGGGTCATCTCGTCGCCTTCGAGTGTGCCCGTGCAGACACCGTCGGCGAGGACCATGATGCGATCCGAGAGCGCCAGCAGTTCGGGCATCTCGCTCGAGACGAGCACGACCGCGAGCCCGCCGTCCACTGCTTTGCGGATCAGCTTGTAAACCTCGGCCTTGGTCCCGACGTCGATGCCCCGAGTCGGTTCGTCGAGCAAGAGGACCTTTGTTTCCTTGCCCATCCACCGCGCGATGAGGAGCTTCTGCTGGTTGCCGCCCGACAGCTCGCCCGGCTTGCTGCTCGTGGACGCGGTCTTGACGTGGAACTTCTCGACCCGCTGATTCACGACGCCCATCTCGGCCTGGCGGCGGCGCAGCCCAAACGGAAACTTTCGGTTTGCCAATGCGGGCATCCGTGGGGCAACGATGTTCTCATCCACACCGAGTTGGAAGAACAGGCCTTCGTGGCGCCGGTCTTCAGGAACAAGTCCGATGCCGGCTTTGATCGCTGCACGGACATCGCGCATGGGAAGCGACCGCTGGCCCACCGTAACAGTTCCGGTAGCTTTGCTATCTAAGCCAAAGATCGCCGCGAGCAGTTCGCTTCGACCAGCGCCCACAAGCCCCCCGACACCGAGCACTTCGCCCGCGCGAACTTCGAGTGAGATTTTGTGCAAAGTGCCCGGCGACGAGATCGACTCTGCCTTGAGCACCACGCTGCCGGGCGGGGCGTGCGCGCTGTCGATGCCCGAAAGTTCTTGCAACGCCTCGGCTTCGCTGGTTTCCGATTCGATTTTGCCCGTAGGAGTAACGATGCGTTTGCCGATCATCTGTTCGACGAGCGTGGCCTCGTCGATCTCGCTCACGTTGTTCGTCGCGACGAATCTGCCGTCACGCAGCACAGTCACCCGATCACAGCACGAGAAGATCTCGCCCATGCGATGCGAGACATAGATCACCGTCAATCCCTGCTCGGCCAGCTCACGGACGATCTCGCCGAGCCTGTCCGCTTCTGCTATCGAGAGCGAGCTCGTCGGTTCATCGAACACGATGACTCTCGGCGATGACCCGCCGCGGCGAGCGCCGTCTTCGAGCGAAGCCGCAATCTGGCAGATCTGCCGCTTACCCGGGCTAAGTTCACCGAGCGGCTTTCGGACATCGATCGCGGGGTCGAGCCGGTGCACAAGATCCTGGGCTCGCTTGATCATCTCGTCGAAATCGACTGTGCCGAGTTTGCTGCAAGGCAGATCGTGCAGGCACAGATTCTCGGCGACGCTCAGGTTCGGGCACTGCGCGAGTTCCTGGTGCACGATGCGGACACCCGCCGCGAACGCGTCATCGATAGACCCGAGCCTGAGCTGCTTGCCGTCGAGTGCGATCGTGCCCGTGTCTGGCTTGTGCAGTCCCGCGATAGCCTTGCCGAGCGTGCTTTTGCCAGCGCCGTTCTCGCCCATGAGCGCGTGCACCTCGCCCGAGCGGAAGCTGACCGAAACATCGCTGAGTGCTTGCGTGATCCCAAAACGCTTTGACACGCCTTCGACACGCAGAAACTCGTTGTTGTTCGAATCGGCCAATGTAACGCTCACATAAAAAGACAACCGGCTGGCTTTCGCCTGCCGGTCGCGAGAGTAGTTTACTTATTCCCCGCCGCGCGGGTCCCAGACTTTCCAGTTCTCTGCGTACTCGTCCACGTTGTCGGCGTTGACGATATCGAACTCGGCGTAGTTCATGACGCTCTCAGGATCTTGGCCGTTGTGGACCTTGTTGAAGAGGAGCATGACAGACTCGTAGCCCCAGCCGTAGTAAGGCTGACCGACGAGAACCTGAACTTGGCCTGCCTTGACGTAGTCGAGCGGGAGCGGGAGCGGATCCATGGAGACGACCTTGGCACTCTCGTAGATGCCATCGAGGGCGTTGTCTGTGTAGAGAGGCCAGCCGCCGACGAGCGCCCATCCAGTGATGTCAGGGTTGCTCGTCTGGACCTGTTGCATCTTGGCGGCCATGTCAGCCGCGGTTTCCTGTGCGTAGAAGACATCGCGGATTTCGATGCCCTCGTGCTTGGCGGCTTCTTCCCGGACGCCATCGACACGGGCCGAGAGGTTTGCCGAGTTCGGGTTGCCGCTGAGCACCGCAACCACACCAGTGCCATTGAGCTGGCCAGCGAGTTCTTCCATTACCTTGGCACCGGCGGCCTTGTCGTCGACGCCGTAGTACGCAAAGCGGTCGGAGCTTGACGCATCAGAGTCGAACGTTACGACGGGAACGTTGCCAGCCGCGGCTGCGTTGATCGAGCTCTCGAGCAGGTTCGCATCCGTACAACTGATCGCGATGCCGTCGACACCTTGGCTGGTCAGCAATTCGACAAACTCGGCCTGCTTCTGGGCATCCTCGGTCGCTGGGGTGCGCCAGTTGACCGTGACCGTGATGCCTTCGTGCTGCTCACTAAGCTCCTTCGCCGCGGCTTCAGCGCCGACCCGGGCAGCTTGGAAAACCGGGTTCTGCTCCGCTTTGGCGATCACACCGAAGGTGTACGTCTGGGCGGAAGCCGCGGGTGCTGCGCCGTCACCGCCCGAGGTTGCCGTGTTGTCTCCGCCGCCTTCGTTGCCGCAGGAAGCGAGCAGCGTCGCCGCGCCGAGGCCGAGCATCATTGAAACTGTTCTGCGTCCGAACATGGGTCATCCCCCTGTAAGTAAATCTCTGAGATTGTGAACGGCTCACCCCTTCGGTGCGAGCCTCGTCTTTGCCTGGTCGATCACCACCGCGATGATAATCGCCACCCCCATTACGATCTGGTTGTACGCCTGATCCACGCCGAGGATAATCATGCCGTTGTCGATGAGCTGGATCACGATGGCCCCGAGGACAGCACCCATCGCCGAGCCCCTTCCGCCCATGAGCGACGCCCCGCCGATGACGGTTGCTGCGATCACTTTGAGCTCGTACGCCATGCCCGCGTTAGGCTCTGCCGCACCGAGGTAGCCGAGATACACCGCAGCGCTCAGACCCGCGAGCAGGCCGAGCAGCGTGTAAACGATGATCTTGACCCGCCCGACCGGGATGCCCGCGTATTTAGCCGCGGTCTCGTTGCCGCCCACGGCGTACACCTGCCTGCCGACCACAGTTTTCGAAAGCAAGAACACACCAACCGCGCCGACCAAAAGCATGACGATCACGGGCACCGGGTAAACGCCCGCGATCTCAGCCTTGAAGAAACCGCTTGTGAAACTCTCGGGGAACTGGCCAACGGACTGGCCTTTGCTGAGCACGAAGATGATGCCCCGATATGCCGCCATGGTGCCCAGTGTGATCACAAACGGATGAACGCGTAAGCCGACGATCATCGCGCCGTTTGCCGCGCCGCACGCCGCACCTACAAGACAACACACACCGATGCCAACTGGCACCGATACCAGCAGACCCGCATCGTCACCCACGACGTTTTTGAGCGCGAACGCCCCGATGAGCGCCGCCAAGCCGTAGATAGCACCAACCGAGAGGTCGATACCCGCGAGGATAATGACCGCGGTCATCCCAACTGCCATGATCGCGATAAAGCTCGCATCCTTGGCAACGAGGACCAGGTTCTCCTGGTCAAGAAACTTGTTGACAGTCTTCCGACCAAACACCGCGTTCTGCCCGGCGTTGTATGAATAGCCGTTGTTCTTCGCGTAGGTTTCTGTGCCGGAATCGGTGGTGACATTCCATCCCGCAACTTGCGGCAAGGGCCTAGCTCCGGGCTCCCCCTCGGTCCCGTCAGCGTAGTACTCGACAACCGTTGCCGACTGGGCGACTTCGATCCTGAATTGTTTCTGCTTCGTCCCGCCTCGGATCGCGAGGATCACGCCGATCAAAACAATGACGAGCACAAGCCCGGCTTCCTGCGCACCTGCGAGTCGGCGCATCAGCGATGGCTGGCTTGCGTTTCCGGTTTGTGAGATTGTGTCTTTAGTCACGGGAGAAACTGTAGCGGATAATCATGCACTAGGTGCAGAGTTCAAAGCTTCAACCCTCCGTGACGCATGGCGTCGACCGATCCGTTGGTCAACCACACTCCCAACACAGTCTCTTAGTCGATCGTCTGCAGGAATACAGAGCGATCCTTCTTGTGAGCATTGATGCTCTGCGGGTTGCCTCTCAGGTCGGGGCGCGTATCTGTGGATGAAAAGAAGAGATCATGGATCGAGATCGTGATCCCCTTGTATTCCTGCTGGTTCTTCAGGAACTCGGCGTGCCCATCTGAGAAGACGAAATTGCCGCCCTCGTCACCGAAGGTGTCAAACTCGGAGTAGAAACCGGGTGTCGTACCAGCAGAAGTCGCCAGCGACGAAGAAGCCGAGTTGGTGCCGCCTCCGTACCAAGCAGAGGTGCCGATATCCGGGCCAGCAGTCTCGGTTCCCCAGAGCGGGACAGGGTATGTCACAGCTGGTTCAACAGCCCTCAGCCCAGAGAGGTAGAGGTAGCTGATGTTGTACGAGATCACCTCGAACTCACTGCCCGGGGGCTGAGGCCTGACAGGACGGCCCTGATCGATCGAAGAGATGGTCGAAGGATTGATGATGGGCGGGCCGTGGTAGTCGTAGTCTTCTTTCTGCGCTGGCGAAGTCAGCACCTCGAGCGAATCAACATAGGTAGACATGATCGGGGTCTTGCTGCCCGCCCAGTTCCGTGAATCGTCAGGCGACCCACCAAGACGCGACCACCCTTCGGGCGAGTCGATGGTGCCGTCCTGTGTGCCGACCTGCCAGTGACTGAAGAGCCCGGCCACGCCGCCCATCTTGTGCTGATCGCCAAAGACGTTCGCGTTGTTGCCCGGAGTCGGAAGCACAGGGAACCAGTCTTTGTGGTCGTTTGCGTAGAGCGTCATCATGAGGCCCATCGACCGCACGTTTGAAAGATCCGAAGCCTTCCTTGCCGACTCGCGGGCCTTGCCGAGGGCAGGCAGCAAGATGCCGATCAGCAGCGCGATGATGGCGATGACCACCAAGAGTTCAATAAGAGTGAAGCCCTGGGCAGAGTGATGCTTCTTCATTTCGGTGACTACCTCATTTACTGCCCGTGTGCACGAGTCGTCTGCGGGCTGATGCGGCTTCGGAATCCAGAAGCGTGTTGAGCGTTCCGGGCATCCCGCTTTGCCATGTATCATGCTATACGAATTCTTCAAGGAGTGGCCATGATTTCTATGTGTCTATCGGCCTTTTTGGCCCCGGCTGTTCTCCATTCAAACACCGTGGTATACAAACCCCGTTGTATACAACCCGAATTCACAATCGTGCATAAACAGACTCGGCTCGTGGACATCGTCATGCCCAATCAGGGCGATGTGGTAGAGCGGTCAACACAGGCCCGCAGCGTGTCGGCGCCGATCGATGGATCACAGATCCGGCTCATGCTCGACATGGATGAACAGATCCGGATTCGCTCTACCGATGGCCGAGCCACAGAGTGGAGCGATCCGTTCAAGCAGCATGCCCCAGAACCCGAAGCCGAGCAGACCCCGTCATGGGCCCTCGGGGCGGTCTGGTACAACATCTTCCCCGAGCGATTCGACAACGCCGAGCCTCGCAACGATCAAGGCTGGCCCCACGGCACACCAATCGGCTGGCAAGACAACTGGTTCACGGTCACCCCAGACGAGTTCGAAGCCTCAGCGAATCGCGCCATCGCATCACCCAGACGCTACCGGGACGACCACGAACGAGACCGACAGCCGCTTCATGACGTCGTGTTCGAGCGCCGGTTCGGCGGAGATATCCAGGGCATTCAGCGGCGCCTCGGCCACGTCGAATCACTCGGAGCGACAGCAATCTGGCTCTGCCCAGTGTTCGATGCGGTCAGCCTGCACAAGTACGACGCGACCGATCACCGTCACATCGATCCAAACCTCGGCTGGCCCGGCAAGGTCCCGCCGAACGCGCGTCAAGAATTCACTCAGGACCATAACCACTGGGACTGGACACCCGCGGACTTGGCATTCGTTGACGGGCTGATTCCAGCGGTGCACGAACGGCAGATGAAACTCATAATCGACGGCGTGTGGAACCACGTCGGAACAGCCCACCCGGCCTTTCAGAACGCGCTCGAACAAGGTGCGGCGAGTCCTTACAGCGACTGGTTTGATCTACACTACGATGGTTCGGGGCGTGTCACTGCTTGGCGTGCATGGGACAGAAGGAACGGCAATTTACCCGCTTTTTCTCAGAGAATGGGCGATCTTGTGGCCGGACCGAAGCGCCACGTTTTTGACGTGACCAGCCGATGGATGGACCCGAACGGCGACGGGGATCCGTCAGACGGCATCGACGGCTGGCGGCTCGATGTTGCTAACGAAGTCGGTATGGCGTTCTGGAAAGACTGGCGCAGCCACGTTCGATCGATCAACCCAGATACTGTGCTTTTCGGCGAACTCTGGTTCGACGGCGAGGACTACTTCGGCGGCAAGGCGTTCGATGCGCAGATGAACTACCCGGTCGCGTTTGCTCTGCTGCCCTGGCTCTCGGGTGAACCGAATGCAGAGATTGCTGAAGACGTGACCAAGGCACTCGATCACCATCCGGCGACGGTGCTGACGCAGATGAACTTGCTCGCATCTCACGACACAGCCCGACTCGTTTCTCTCCTTGCCAACCCCGGGCTTGAGTATGACCAAGGTGCAGGACTTGGCGCCGAAGACTTCGACCGGTCAAAGCCAAACCCAGAGAGCTTCGACCGGCTCGAACTCGCGTATGCAGTGCTGACGGCGCTACCCGGCTCGCCCATGGTCTTTGCTGGCGATGAACTCGGCGTGTGGGGCGCGGATGATCCGGAGAATCGGAAACCATTGCCCTGGCCCGATCTCACGGGTGACCCGAGGGAAGCCGAGTTGGCACTGCGTACGACCGACAGGATTTCTCGCTGGCTCCGGCTGCGATCAGACCCAATCGTCGGCGATGTCCTCCGATACGGCGGCTGGAGATTGTCAACAGTGCAGGACATTCTGGTCATCGAGCGCGATCTCAACGGACAACGGGTTCGGTTGTACGCCAATCCGTTAAGGTTGCGCAAAGAGACTGATATCGGTCCTGTATGGCCGTGCTCAGCTCGGCTTGTTGTGCTCAACGAATCAGGAGACTGGGTCGATATTCACGGACCGTCCGAGAAGCCAGGGTGAGCCCTAGGTGTTCGCCGTAAGTCCCTGTATACAGCTGTATTTTCGTTCCCATTGATGCGCCCGCGTCGACTATGATGTGGGAGTGAAAAACCGCGTTTTCGCGGGGAGTTGTAGTAGAACCAGGAGGGGCTCGCGAAAGCGATCTCGGGAGATGATTACGATGAAGACTTCGATATCTGCGGCGATGCTCGCGATGCTTTGCGGCCAAGCCATGGGCCAGGTCACTGTTGACGGCCAGATCGACGGGAGCGAGTCCTCGCTCTACACACGCGCGTGGGTTCAGAACCAGCCGACCAGTTTCGGCGACAACCTGCCGCAGACCGGCGAGCCAGAAGACAACTCCGACGCGGTCAACGTCACCACGGGTCTCGAGGTGCGCATCCCGCTCTCGAACTTCTCGCTCAGTGACGCGATCCCGACCGGCCAGATCCGCATTGCAGGCTGGGTCATCAGCTCGGGCAACGACTTCATGTCCAACCAGGTCATCGGCGGCCTTGGTGGCCCGGGTGCCAACCTCGGTGATCCTGCGATCGTCAATTTCAAAGCCCCAAGCGGCTCAAACCCCAGCGGCGTTCCCGGTGACCAGTTTGCGATCGTTCCGGCTGGCGTCGTCTCCGGCGCACTGACCATCGACGGTACAGCCGACGGTGCATACGGCGCCCCCATCTTTGTCAGCGATACAGGCACCGGCTTCGGCGACGCCGGCGACCCGGACGCGGTTCTCACCGGCGGCGGCTCGGAGATCTCCAACCTGTACGCGACGCTCGCAGATGAAGACTCCGACGGCAACGCGGACGCCCTGTACGTCCTTGTCGGCGGCAACCTCGAAGAGAACTTCAACAAACTCCACCTCTGGTTCGATGTCGATGCCGACGCGGGTTCGCCCGCGGGCCAGAACGTTGTCCGCGATGACAACGTTGACATCAACTTCAACGCCATCAACCGCCAGGCAGGACTCGAGTTCGACGACGGCTTCACCGGCGATTTCATGTTCATCTACGGCTTCGGCGATACCGGCGGCCAGTTCGAGTCGTTCGCCGACTTCGCGAGCACTCCGACCGACGGCGGCGGCATGGGTGCGTTCATCGGTGCAGGCACACCAGTCCTGCTCACCTCGACCGTTGGGTCGGGTCTCGGTGAAGGCATCACCGCTTCAGTCGATAACTCCAACGTCGGCGGCGTCGGTCCTTCAGGCTTCTCGCCGACCCTCCCTGACCGCGATGTCGCGCTCGGCTCGGAACTCGACGCGGTTTACACCTACGTCGATGTCCCCAACAACAGACTCAATGTTCTGTTCGCCGGCAACCTGCAATCCAACAACAACCGCCTTGTGATCTTCCTCGACGGCGATCCCACTGACGGTCAGAACACGCTCCGCAACGACAACATCGACATCGCGTTCAACACACTCGACCGCATGGGCACCAACGACGGCACCGACCCGAACGATGTCGAACCGGAAGGTCCCGGCCTGACCTTCGACACTGACTTCAACGCCGACTACGTCGTAATCGTCAACAACAACGGCGAGACCGGCAGCACCAACACGTTCTTCTCCAACGCCGCTGTCCTCCGCCTCAACGGCCCGAACATCATCCAGGGCTTCAACACCGACTTCGGCGCCTACGACGGCGGCCTCAAGTCCGCTCCGGGCAACGACCCGATCCTCTTCGACGGCGATGTGCCCCCGACTGGCGTCGATGTCGAGCCGGGCACCGGTGAGGACATCTTCACCAACTTTGCCCCGCGCGACGCGGCTGCGGCGTTCCTCGCCAACGGCGTACTCGGCTTCGAGACACCGAACCTGCTGCAACTCGCACTGGATAACAACAACATCGGCGGCGTCTCCGACGTGGCCGGCGGCGATGTCAGCGACGCGTGCAACGTCACGACCGGTGTTGAACTGAGCATCGATCTCGACGAACTCGGCTGGGACAACGCCACACCGATCAAGATCGCGGCGATGATCACCAGCGGCGACAGCGGCTTTGTCTCTAACCAAGTCGCAGGCGGCCTGCCGAGCGACGCAGAGCTCGGCGAAGTCCGCGACATCGACTTCTCGATGATCGCTGGTACGCAGTACGTCACCGTCGGGGACACCGGCGATTGCAGCGCGGCCCGCCTCTGTGCTGACCAGAACAACGACGGCCTTGTGACGCCGACCGACTTCTCGGCATGGATCGGCAACTACAACGCCAACAGCCTCATCGCCGACGTCAACCAAGACGGCATGGTCACACCGACCGACTTCTCCGCCTGGGTTGGTGCGTTCAACCAGGGCGCCAATGGCCCGACCTGCATGCCGTAATCACGCAAGCTCCTCCGGGAGCAGCAGACAACTCAAGTACACACAGCGGCTCCGCATTGCGGGGCCGCTTTTTTGCGCCCATGCCTCTGACATCCGCGAGCGAATCGGCGAACAAGCAAATAGAAAAGGGGACGGCCCATGCAAGCCGTCCCCTTTGGGAGTGATGAAAGTGTGTAAGACTTAGCGGCGGCGACGAGTCGCTGCGATACCGCCCAGACCGAGCAGAACAGCAGAAGCCGGTGCCGGAACCTTGAGGGTGACGAATTGGTCACCGGCGAGGTTGTTGAAATCGATACCGGCGAGGCTGCCGTCGATGAAGTTGCCCATCATGTCGTTGCCGAGGCTGCCAGTGCCAGCCGGAGCGCCGCCAATGATCTGGTTCGAGACGTAGTCGTGCGACCCGCCGTTGATGAAACCAGCAAGGCGGAGCAAGCCGCCTGTGTAGCCGAGTTCTGAGAGCGGAATGGCGATCTCGGTACCGGTCGAAACGAGTGCGGGGTCCGAATCATTCGGGTTGCCGAAGTCAGCGACGCCGCCCACGTTGGACTGGTTTGTGCCGAGTGTGTAACCGTTGCCGTTGGCACCGCCTGCAGCGATCTGGTCGCCGTCAACGTAGGCGCCGCCGCCCTGGAAGCCACCGGGGCCGCCTCCTGCGGAGTTGAGCTGGGCAGCACTGGTGTAGTGCTCATTCCGGTCACCGTTGACGGTGTATGTGAGGTAGTAGTCGGCCTCGAAGCCCGAATCGAAAGTCAGGCCGCCGAGCTTGTCGTTGAGCTGGTTAAAGTCAACGTCGGCGTTATCGTTCCGGAGTGAGTTCTGGCCGCCCGCGGTCGAGTCGAAGAACAACTCAAGCTTGTTGAAGTCCTGAACGTTGCCCGTAACACCGAGGTACAGGTTGTTGGTGTCGCAGTAGGCCCAGATGCCGTTGATCTCGCTGCGGTTGTTGCCGAAGGTCGTGCCTTCGTTGTTCGACCAGATCAGCTGGTAGTCGGTTTCGACGATCTGGCCGTCGATAACCTGACCCATAGCCGAGCCGGACAGCCCAATGAGGGCCATAGCGCAAATATTCTTCATGTGTTATCTCTCCCTGGTTACCCATGTAAATACCACCCGGTTCCCGCCGGGATGGCTGTGTCTCTTCCGTTAAGAGTGTACAAGGTTGCCAGCCGTGGGTGAATCAGGAAAAGGGCTGTATACACGATTTCATGGCGCTGTATACAGCCTAAATCTTCGTGGTATTCTTCTCGGACCCGACGTACGAGGACGTAGCCTCTCGCTTGACCACCAGCTCAACTAGTTTCTCAGGCGGATCGGCACTGGTTTGCGATTGCGGCTGGCACTGCCGGCACATGATGACCGGCTCTCCCCCAACTTCACAGCCGACCCTGCCATCGACACGGAACACCGATTCGAATATGCGCGGGCAGAGCACTTCGCTTGGCAGGCCATCGGCAGCGACGACCCCCTCGTGGATCACGACGACTCGCTTAAAGAACCTCAGCGCGAGATCCAAGTCATGCAGCACACACACCACCGTGCGTTGCTTGGCTGAGTTGAGCTCCTGGAGCAGATGCAACAAGCCAAGTTGGTGCTCGATATCTAAACCAGTCAGTGGCTCATCGAGCAAGAGGTGATCCGGATCCTGTGCCAGAAGCGTGGCGAGGCGGACGCGTTGTCGTTCGCCGCCTGAGAGATTCTCCATCCGGCGTTTGGCGAGGTGAGTCACCTCGCACGTCTGCATTGCGTCGCGGACAGCTTCCGTGTCGGTGTGCGTCCAGCGTGACAGGAACGAACGCTTGGAGTGACGCCCGAGCCCAACATGCTCTTCGACGGTGGTCAGACTCGGAGGCTCGGCGGTCTGTGTCAGCAGGCCCAACTTGCCAGCGCGTGTCCGCGGCGGCATCGCGGTCACCGCTTGGTCATTGATGGTCGCGCTGCCAGAAGTCGGCTTAAGCAGCCCCGCGAGCGTGCGGACAAGCGTGGACTTGCCCGAGCCATTGGGCCCGACAACCGCGACGATCTCGCCGGTCTGGATCGTCAGATCAACCCCGCGGAGTATCTCCGTTGGACCGAAGCTGACTCGGAGTTTGTCGGCCGCGATGGTCATCGGAGCCAGCCCGATCGATAAAGCAAGTAGATGAAGTACGGCCCACCGATGAGCCCAGTGACAACACCGACGGGCAGTTCACTCGGCGCGAGAACGGTGCGTGCAAGCAGATCGGACCAGAGCAGAACAGATGCGCCCGCGAACGCTGAAACGGGGAGGACGAAACGGTTCGTGCCGAGCACGAGGCGTACGAGGTGCGGCACAACTAGGCCTATGAAACCAACTAAACCCGCGACACTCGCAGCAGATCCCGCAAGCAGCGAAGCCGCAGCGAACGCGATGAGCCTCGTGCGCTCTACACGGACTCCCATGGTTGAAGCCGCGTCGTCACCGAGTTCGAGCACACGCATACTCCGGTGGAGCGACATCGCCATGACCATGCCGACGATGGAATAGGGCAGCATGAGTCTGAGGTGCTGCCAGCCCCGGCCGTTGAAGGAACCGGTGGTCCAGAACATGACAGCAGGGATGCGGTCAGCGAACGCGGTGATGAGCAGCCCGATGATCGCGCCGAGGATCGCGTTCACTGCAACGCCTGCGAGGATCATGCGCACAGGTGACGCTCCCCCGCCTGGTCGCCAAGACACGGCATAGACAAAGACCGCGGAGACCATCGCCCCGATGAACGCGGCGATCGGAAGCAGCACCGCGACCCCTGGCAGCACAGCGAGCACAACCGTTGCCGCCATGCCCGCGCCGGCGGTGATGCCGATCAGCCCCGGATCAGCGAGCGGGTTCCGCGTCACGCTCTGAAGCAGCACGCCCGAAACCGCGAGGTTACAACCAGCGAGAACCGCGCACAACGCTCGTGGGAGTCTTGCATCAAGCACAATCCGGCGGGTGGTCTCGGCTGCATCACCCGCGAACACAGCCAGCACCTCGGCGACCGATATATCAACCGCTCCGAGCGCAAGCGACGCCAGCAGGCCCGCGATAATCGACACGCCGACCACGCACGCGCCGATCTTCAGTCGAAGCGCATTCGGGCTGGATGCTTCCAGCTCGGATTGGTTCGCGGCAAGCGTGGTCAAGGAAGCTTGGACCTCGCCTCGTCGATAATGCCCCGGATCTCGGCGATGGCGCGAGGCAGCTCGGAGCCGGGACGCATCGCGTAAAGATCATCCTTCAGGAACGTGACATGGTTGCCCTTAACCGCTGAGAGTTCACTCCAAAGCGCATCGCGTTGGAGCATCGCTCGCGCTGATTCCTCAGCACCGTGGAAGATCACGAGCAGATGATCAGGGTCGCGATCGATGACGGCTTCCATGCTCAGTGGTGCAAGCCCGCGGAACACCCCGTGGGTTTCCATGTCGTCGGTGATCATCACACCACCGGCGCTTGCGACGAGATTGCCGAGGTAGCTGCTCGGCAAGAACGCGTAGAACGCGTGCGGGGTGCCGAACACAGCGAGCACACTGACTGGCTCAGCGTCTTCAGCAGGAGCCGAGATACTCGCGCGTACCGAATCAGCCAGTTCACTCGCGGCTTCGGTCGTATCAACAAGTTCGCCGAGTGTCTCGATGTGCTTCGTCACGTCGGCGATCGTGTCAACGTCCATCGTGACGATCTTGGCGCCGGTGGATTGCTCGATCGCGGGCATGAACTGGGCGTAGACGCTGGTTGTCACGACCACGTCAGGTGAAGCCGCCATGAGTTGTTCAAGGTTTGGCCCCGCGGAGTGGTCAACGGTGATCGCAGGGATGCCCTCCCAGGTGGGCGGGATGTCGCCTCTTAAGAGCGGGACAGCGACCGGGGTAACGCCCATCTCGATGAGTTGATCAGCCGCGAAAGGCAGCAGCGTCGCAACTCGGATGGTTTCCGATGCTTCCGAAGTTGTCGCTGTGGTGTCGGTCGTTGGCGCATTTGAATCTTTGCCGCTGTCACAGGCGGCAAGACTCAACGAGACGACGAGACCCACTGAGAGTGTCGTAAGTCGATTGATCTTTGCTGACATGAATAGTTCCGTTTGCGTTGTTCGATGAGCCGAGTTCTTGCCTTGCGATAATTTTCAAAGGGCATCGCTGGACGCTGTGTTCATATGGGGGTACGGTAGCACTCTTGAGACTGCGTCTCAATTGCAACTGGGAATTCCCGGAATCCCACGAGCACCCCAGGCCCCGACGCGACCGATCGTACGCCGATTGGACGGACCTGGAGCTCGAAAACAACCCGGAAAGACCCCGCAGGTCCGGTTAGAAAGCCGGCACTCGTGGGAGGTTTGAGCTGTGCCGTTGACAGGTCACGGCGTTCATGCCGCATCCCTGTTTCGCGTCATCCCTGTGTGCAACGAAATCGAGCAGACGACGAAGGCCCGTGCGCCCACTTGAGCCACGTGCTAAGGCGATCTGTTCGCGCTCATGAACCGCCTAGTCCAGTCGCGGTGCTTGCCGTAACAGTTCGGCTGCTCACTCAAACCAAGACAACACGTTCATTCGTTTATGCAAGGAGAGAGATTCAAATGACTATCTGCACTCACACAGCCGCCGTACTTACCATCGCCGCCGCCGGCCAAGCCATCGCCCAGCCGACTGAGATCCTGGTTGACAAGGACTACATGTCTTCCGGTTTCTTCCAGAGCGACTACCTCCGCGGCGAAGAAGTCGGCAGTTCGAGAGATTCGAGCCGGGTGTCATCGCCGACTATCTTCGGTGTGACCGGCGAGACCGCGTACTTCGGTTTCGATTTCGACCTGTCGCAGTTCAGCGGCCCGGTACCCTCGGCTGTCTTCCGCGTTGAGACAATCAACAACAGCTTCTTCGGCAACCCGGACCCGTCGAACCCTGCTGACATCTCTGTTCACAGCCTCTCGGCGGATCCGCTTGCTGTGGTCGATCAATCGCTCGCATCTGGCGCAGGCTCTTGGATCGACTTCCGCGACAGCGAGATCACCGCCGGCTCCGTAGTTTCGACCACTTCGGTTGACGGCCTCGGTGTGTTCGAGTGGGACATCACGGCGCTCGTCAACGAGTGGATCGCCAACGGCAGCACCAACTTCGCCTACACCATCGGTACGAGTGCTCTGCTCGATCCGGAGGGTGATGCCGCGGTCGCGTTTGTCAATTCGACCTACTCGGGCCTGACCGGCAGCGAACTGACCGCACGGATCTCGATCGTTCCGGCGCCCGCGTCAGGCCTGCTCATTGCTTCCGCTGGCCTGATCGCATTCCGCAGGAGAGGGTGACACCCATGTCTCGCGGTGGCGGGGATTCGCGTCGGGCGGCTCTGTCTTGTTGACACCCGTTCCGTACCCCGCCACTGCGAGGCTTTCGACGCTCATTCATCTAAGCCCAACGACTCACACAAGGAACGCACACATGCCCACAACAGTTGCCAAATTTGCACTGCCGATTCTTGCCAGCACTATCTGCTCCCAGGCAAGTGCACAGTTCGTAACCCCCGATGGCTACGGCTGGATCCGCGGGACCACAAACACGGTCTGGGGAGAATGGGACGATTTCTCCTCCGCCTCCGGCCCGAACACACCCGACGTCGGAACATTCCCTGCCCCGCTACCCGCTGGATGGGATGAACTCGCGGCGACCTGCATCACTCCTTCGGCCTTCCTGACCTCTACGGGGAACATCTACTCGTTCAGCGAGCCGATAGAATTTGAGATCGTGGTACCCAGCTATGACTTGTCAGGCAGCACGACGACGATCCTGCTTCAGACACGCACACTCGGCAGTGAGGTCGATCCGAAAACCGTGACCTGCAACGACTTGCCGCCGGTGGAAGTTGTCGAAACGATGCGAGTCGACGTCGGCCAGGGATTCCTTGTTCAGACACTCTGGCGTTTCGAAGTAGCCGCAGCCACAAGCCATCTCATCGAGTTTGGCGCGATCGCATCGTCCATGAGCCTCGACGGTCTTGCTGTCGATACATATACGACACAATCCGCCTGCCTTGCCGACGTCAACGCCGACGGCAGCGTGACCCCCACCGACTTCTCCGCGTGGGTCGCTGCGTTCAACAACAACCTGCCAGGTTGTGACCAGAACGGCGACGGCGCCTGCTCGCCGACCGACTTCTCGGCATGGATCACAAACTACAACAACGGCTGCCCGTAAAGAGCAAGCCCATAGCAAATCAATACGTCCTGATCTCGAGAGCCGTCGCACCCACCCTCGTGCGGCGGCTTTCTCATAGGTTTGGAGAATCAGGAGTCAGCTGTTGAAGGTGGTGTTGAATAAGTAAGAAAGCGGGTGATCGGAGTCGAACCGACGACATTCAGCTTGGAAGGCTGACGTTCTACCACTGAACTACACCCGCGTGGTCTGGGATCATAGCTCCCTCAACCTGACCGTGTCTCGTGTCGGGCTACCGGGTATTGAGCCGCGTCTCGAACAGCTTGTAGATCCGGCGGTACTCATCGAGCCAGGCGTCGGGCTCGGCGAAGCCGTGGGCCTCCATCGGGTAGAGCGCGACTTCCCAGTCCTGTTTTTCCAGTTCGATGAGCCTCTGCTGGAGTCTAATCGTGTCCTGCACGAGGACGTTGTCGTCGAGCATGCCGTGGCAGATCAGCAGCCCGCCCTCGAAGCCCTCGGCGAACTCGATCGGGCTCGACCGCTCATACGCCTCGGGGTCGATGTCGGGGGTGTTGAGGATGTTCGAGGTGTAGCCGTGGTTGTAGTGCGCCCAGTCTGTCACGGGCCTTAGAGCCGCGGCGGCCGTGAACACATCGGGCTCCTTGAACGACGCCATGATCGCAAGGAAGCCCCCGTACGACCCGCCGTAGGTTCCGATGCGATCGGGTGACACGCCGAGTTCTTCGACCATCCAACTTGCGGTATCGACCATGTCCTCGAGTTCCGGGCCTCCCATGTTGCGGTAGATCGCCTCGCGGAAGTCTTTGCCGTAACCGGCCGAGGCGCGGAAGTCGATGTCGAGCACGACGTAGCCCTTGTACGCCAACAGCGAATGGAACATCATCTCCCGGAAGTAGTAAGGCCATCCCCGATGCACGTTCTGCGTGTAGCCCGCGCCGTGCACGAAAATCACGCCGGGTTTGTCATTGGTCACCCCACCACCGCCGTCAAACGAGTACACACGCCCGCGGATGGTCCGCCCGTCCCTGCACGGCACATCGACATACTCGGGCTCGATCCAGGGCAGTTGCATAAACGCCTTACTCACCGAATGCGTCAGTTGTGTCGGCTGCGCGCCCTGCGCTAACTCCTGCACGAACAACTCGCCATCGGAGTCGTTCGTCGAGACCTCCATTAGCAGCCGATCACCGGCAGGCGACAGCTCGAACCGCTCGACCCGTTCGCCGAACTCAGTGACTAGCTCGGCCGCATCCGACGTGAGATCGATCTGCGCCACCTCGTACACCGCCGGGTCCGTCATGTTCGTCAGCGCCAAGAGCAAGGAAGGCTCCGGTGTCTGCACGACATCCCAGAACTCGAACGAGCCGCTGGTCACCTGCCGAACCGAACCGCCTTCGTAAGCATGAATGTGCGAGAACCCAGAGGATTCGGATAGGAACCAGAACCGCTCGCCGTTCGGCGTCCAGCCCATGCGGTTCGTCCGCCAGTTGATCCAACCCTCGGTCGATTCCCTGAACAGCGACTTTGCAACCGGGTCATCATCACCAAGATCCACCGACACGATCCAGCGGTCCTTGTGGTCGTGGCTGCTGACACGGAACACAAGCGAACCCAACCCGGGACGGAAACTCAGGTTGCCGATCGACACCGACCTCGGCTCGGGCCCTGTGGCTTCATCCGTCTCGTCAGCATCGTTTGCTTCGTCAACTCTGAGAAACGCGAGCGGGTCGTCCGTGATACCGGGTAAACCCGACAGATCAATACGAACTGATGTGTCTTTGTGTGTATCGATCAGGAACAGCATCTCCGCCGGGCTCTCACGTACACCGACCTTGTGGCGCACGCTGCTCGTATCCACATACCCGTCTTCGGTCACGTACGCGGGCATCTCGTCACGCTCGGCGTTCTCCCAAGGCTCCGAGATCACCACCGCGAGAAATCGGCCGTCGTCGGATAACGCATGCCGACGCCGCTGGTACTTCTTTCCTAAGTAGAAAGGCCCGGGCACATCGAGCGTGTTGGCCCGGCTCACCTGACGCGACACATCGCGTCTGTGCCGGTCGCGTTCTTGCCGCTTGGTGATTGTTGTAAACAGACGCTCCTGCTGACGGTCCAGGTAGTCGTCGCCCTCTTCCTCTTCCTCGTCCTTTGGCTCGTCCTCGAAACGAACGTCCGCGACCTGACTGACCGACCCGCTTACAAGGTCGAGCACGAACCAGTCGCCGCCCGACTCGTAACCAATCCGCTTTCCGCCCGAGAGAAACCTCGGCGACGATTCACGCGATACCGTCCGTGTCAGCTGCACACGCTCTGCGTCCGACAAATCCTCACAGAACAAGTCCCCGCCCCGCGAACAGACCCTCGCTGACCGGTCAGCGCTGTACACCCAGCTCGCCCTTGCAAGCTCGGCGTGTTCTTGCATCCCAAGAAGCGTCTCCTCACCGGTTGAGAGATCGATCGAGACGAAGTCCTCACCCAAGCCGCCCAGGGCGTCACGGAAGAACAGCACCGACTTCCCATCGTCTGACCAGTACGAACGTTCAGGGAACAGCCCGATCCACTCGGGGTCGGCCATGATGCGTTCGAGCGTGATGCCGTGGGTGTCGTCACCCGGCTGAGACGACACACCGAAGCACACGCAGGACACACAGACAGCAATCGCGGCAAGCAGTACGTTCATGCCGCGTATCGTACGAGATCCCGAGCCAATACGCCCGGGTTCCAGTTCGTGATTCGGCTGCGTTACCCGTTCTTCTTCGAGAAGTCGTCCATGAACGAGGCCAGTGCCTCAGCGCCGGCGATCGGGAATGCGTTGTACATGCTCGCGCGCATGCCGCCAATCGAGCGGTGGCCCTTCAGGTTCGCCATTCCGTTCGCCTCGGCCTCTGCGACAAACTTCTTGTCGAGCTCTTCGCTGGGCGTCTTGAAAGTCACGTTCATCAGCGAGCGATCGCCAACCCTCGCGTGCGGCGTGTAGAAGTCGTTCGAGTCGATCGCGTCGTACAGCACCTTCGCCTTCGCTTGGTTGATCTTCTCGATCTCAACCAGGTCGCCCTGACGCTCGATCCACTTAAACACCTGACCCATCAGGTAGATCCCAAACGTCGGCGGCGTGTTGTACCGGCTCTGCTTCTTCGCCTGAAGCTGGTAGTCGAGCATCCAGGGCAGATCACGGACCTGTTTCTCGAGAATGTCGTCGCGCACGATCACAAGCACAGTGCCCGCGGGGCCTAGGTTTTTCTGACCGCCCGCGTAGATGAAGCCGTACTTCGTGACGTCGATCGGCCTGCTGAAGATGTCGCTCGACGCGTCGCACACGAACCACGCATCGCCCGGAGGCGTCGGCGGCATGCGGTGCCACTCGGTGCCCATGATTGTGTTGTTGCTCGTAAAGTGCACATAGGTCGGGTTGTCCGAGTAGTTGATATCCGCGTCATCGGGGATCCGGTCGAACGCGGTCGCCTCAGACGAGCCCGCGACGTGGACCTTGCCGTAGCGCCCGGCTTCTTTCATCGAATCCGTCGCCCACTTTCCGGTGCCGAAGTAGTCAGCAGTTTTGCCATCGGCGAGGAACGCCATGGGGACCTGGTAGCACTGGGTCGTCGCGCCGCCCTGCAGGAACAGCACCCGGTAGTTGTCCGGGATGTTGCCCACACGTCTGCAGTCGGCCTCGGCCTCTTCGAGCACCCGGTCGAACTCCTTGCCGCGGTGGCTGTGCTCGAGGATGCCGATACCGGAGCCGAACAGCGACCACAGGTCCTGCTGCGTGTTCTTGATGACATCCTCCGGGATCGCGCCCGGGCCAGCGGAAAAGTTGAATGCACGCTTGTCGGTGTTCAATTCGGTCGTTGCGTACGTCGTCATGGCTGTCTCCAGTTGCCGAGCGTTGGCTCAGGCTTCTGCCGATTGTTTGCTGAGCTGATCGCTGTTGATCACGTTCTCGCATGTTCCTGTTGCTTTGAAGTGCGACACAAGCCGTACCACCTCGTCGGCCACCGCGAGCTGCGCCTGGTCAGTTGAGGCGCCGCAGTGGTGCGAGCAGTAAACACCCGGGGTATTGGCGATCTCTGGGCACCAATCGCCGTCTTTAAAACCGGGCTGGTCGCAGTACACGTCGAGCCCCGCGCGGATGCCCTTGGTTCGGCACGCCTCAGCCAGCGCCTGCTCATCGACGACGGGCCCTCGGCTCGTGTTAATGAAGTACGCACCGGGCTTCATCGCGTTGAAGAACTCTGTGCCACAAGAACCCTCCGTCTCGTCTGTCGCAGGAACATGCACCGACACAGCGTCCATCTTGGGAAGTTGCTCAATGATCTCTTCTCGGGTGCAGCCGATCATGGTCGCGCCTAGCCGCTCCACTTCCCCCGCAGTCAGGTGCCGAGAAGTGGTGTAGACATGCATTCCGAATGCCTGAGCGCGTTTGGCGACTTCTTGGCCGATCGCGCCAAAGCCGTGGACGAACAGATTCATGCCCTTGAGCCCGCGTGCCTTGCTGAACTCTTTCTTGTTCCACCGGCCGCCCTTGAGCTGCTGATCCTGATCAGGCAGCCTGCGATCGAGATTGATCAGATGCCCCATCGCCGCCTCAGCAACTGCGACCGCGTTCATGCCCGGGCAGTTGCTGACCGCGATGCCCCGCTCTCCTGCTGCGACGTAGTCGATGTTGTCGTACCCAGAGCCCGCCCGGATGATGTACTTCAACGGCCCACCGGCGGCGATCACATCTGCGGGCACTTTCGTGCTCCGGACGACGAGCACCTCCGGCTGGATCCTGCCCAGAGCCTCAGCGAGCGTTTCAGGCCCGAGTTCCGGCTCGACCACGACCTCGCAGCCGAGGGCCGACAGCCCCTCGATGCCCTGATCCTCAAACTTATCCGCAATCAGCACACGCACGGCTGGCTCCTTACTGGAGGTCTACACCTGATCCGCGGATGATAGCTCAGTCCCACCTGACAAAACGTTCTTCTGTGAGCCTCCGCCGGCTGCTTTTTTGTCACTTCCCACATATGTTGAGTCCGATCCAAATCACAAAAAAGCGGCACCCCCGCTCGGGAGTGCCGCATTGAAACTACTTAATGGCAGCCGAATTGGTTTAGTTGCCAACCAAATTCATGAGACCCTCATTCGTGACCGGGTCACCACCAAAGTCAACGCCTTGGAGTCCCATCCGGGTCTGATCGAAGTAAGAAGGGACCAGAGTGATCGATGCCCCGGGGGGATCCCACCATCTGATCGGTGTGTAGTTGTACAAATCTGTCTTGAGTCTATCAAACGGATCGTCCGCCCCCTTACCGGGCTTGTTTGGCTCGAAACCATAGTTCGAATCCTTGACGTTCTTGTTGTCGGCGTGGCCGTCGTAGAACAGAACCGGGACTTGGCTGTCCTCGAAAGCAAAGTACTGCTCGGGACCCGTAAAGCGCTGATACGTTTCGTAGAGCAAGACCTTTTGACCGGGATATGCAACGTCGTCGAGTGACCTGCGACCCAGAACGTTTTTCTTGTTCGGCATAATGTAACGGTTGCTCGTGGCAGCACGCCCGACCGTTCGCGGCCACTGGTCGGAATCATTTAAGTTACCATAGTCAGGCGAGTAGTGCGCAGAGATCGTGGAGTAGGAAGAACTGAACCCCCAACGCCAGAGATCTCTGAATGAAGTCGCGCCAGAAGGCGGACGAAATCCATTACCACCCATGGGATCATCCAAGTACCCGTTCATATCCTCCTGCCAAGTCGCACGGGCCTTGTCTCCGGGGGAAATCACCATCTCCGAGGGCAGTTGCTCGCCGATGTGATCATTGATCACCAAGTGATTGTAAAGCACAAAAGGTGTATGCCCGGTGGGAGCAGTGCCAACCGTCGGCGTAAGTTGATCATGCTTATACAGCCTCGTCACGATGTCGAGCTGCTGATACACAGCAGCGCGTGTGTCGCCATCTTGTGCATTTGGATTCAGGGCGGCACAGGCGAGCGCGAGGTCGGTATTCGAGGTCTGTGGAACTTGGCCGGCTTTCCATGAGAACGAATACGCACGAGCATCATTTTCAGCGCCGTAGGAGGCGCTGGCAACACCCTGCTGGCGTTGGTTGTTTAGGCTCAACATGAGCTGCGCCCGCTTGCGTGCGTTACCGAGAGCTGGTAACAGAATTGAGATCAGGAGCGCGATAATCGCGATCACGACCAAGAGTTCAATCAGAGTGAACCCGCGACGGCCCTTCTGGCTGACCATTTGAACCTCCCCTTATTTACATATCGTCAAGGCCGAAGAATCCAGCACCAACGATCGGCGGCACCTTCAAGCAGAACGCTGTCAGGTAGAAGCATTATATCGGCTTTTCGCTCTGAACGCACGAAAGGTTCGACTCAGAGCCGATTTCGTGTGAATCTGGTAAAAGAAGAGCCGCGGAAAGTCTAGTTTCCGGCCCGTCCGAGCCTCATCTGCTCGACCCGCCTGGCACGGGCATCAACCAAATCTTGGCGGCGTCTCTCGCTCACCTGAGCCAGCAGGGTATCGAATTCGGCATCATCCAAAGACCCCGAGGCGATACCAAGCAAAGCACGATCATATGCGATCTGTTCTGCCGATTGTGTCTCAGCGCTGGTGTCGCCTGCCTGTTCGACCGCAGGTGATGGATCAATCTGGACCTCTTCACCCGGCGTCGGTTCTGGCTCAGGCACCTCAGCCGAATCCCGCGGTTCATCAGTAACGTGATCGGCGGCACCATTGGTCAATTCATTCGATTCGTTGACTGCTGACGGGTCTGCGACTGCAGCATCCTCGTTCTGCACCTGCACCGGCGACGCCTGTGTCGTTTCGGGTTCTGACAACTCAGAGATATACCCCCATGCCCAGAGCCCGACACCCGCGACGAGCACGGCTGCGAACGCCAGCGCAACGATCAAACCAACAGGCTTGCGCTGCTCGTCCGCAGAAATCACACGCACCTCGGGCACATCGAACGGCGGGTCATCGAACTCGTCATCCTCCTCAACTTTTTCCGGAGGCGGCGCAACCGGCATAGGCAAAGGCGTCTGAGTCGGGATCGTCGGCGTCGGGCCTTTCGTGCCGATCGAAGCCGCGATCGTCGCGGCGTCCGCATCGCCGGGCAGCAAATGCACTGGGCTCAGCCCCATGTTCTGCCGGTCGTCGTCAGCAACAAACGAAGCGTTGCACGACGGGCACAGCTTCGCAATCGGCATGACCGCGGTGTGGCACGCGTGGCACTCGCCGAACAGGTGCCCGATCCCAGGCGTGTTCTTGGCGAACGTCCAGAACTGACGGGTCGAAGGACCGCGGATCACTGTCTCGGGACGGATCCGACCCCGTTGAACCATCCGGGTCAGCGTGCTCAGCGAGCAGCCCGGGTTGAACGGCCTCGTGACATCACGGATGAACCAAGGGCCCATCGCGTTCTGGGAACGCTGCCGCGAAAGGAGATCGAAGTGGCCGCCGCAGTGAGCACACTGTTTGTGGTGGGCGCTCAGCGAGCCGCAGTACGGGCAGAGGACCATCGACGGCCCCATGCCCTCGGGTTGTTCCGGGCGGTCCTGCGCTGGCTGATGGTCCACTCACATCCCTCCGCTTGACGTGCAGTCTATCCGACGCTCTGATCCCGCATGACGAAATCTCTCGCCGTACACGGTCTGACGTTGGCTGTCCTGCTCGGTTCCAGCATATCCGGCTGCACCTCCCCCGGGACCTCAAACCCGCTCACAACGCCCACAACCGCGGATCAGCGATCCAGAAACAACACAACAAGCGCAAGACCCGCGCTCCTGATCGAGAATTCTGCTCTCTCCCGCGACGCGCTCTGGCCCGTGCTCGCCGAGATCGCCGGCACCGAGGCGATCCGCGAGATCGTGCTCGACCACGCCGTCAGCACCGAGCTTGGCCGAGCGGGACTGACGATCACGGAGTCCGACATCGAAGCCGAGCGCACCAAACTCTCGAACCGACTCGCGCCTGAGAGCAGCGACGAAGAAGCCGCGGAGATCATGCGGCTCGTCCTCGAACGCCGAGGGCTCGGCCCGACAAGACTGGGCGCCCTCCTCAAACGCAACGCGGGCATGCGCAAGCTGATCGCTGACGAGGCAGTCCCGACCGTGGACATGATCGAGCTTGCATACAACGTCCGCTTCGGCGAGCAGCACCAGACGCGGATGATCACCACTGCGACACCGCAGTCGGCGCAGCAGGCGCTGCAAGAGATCAAGACCCGTTCGCTGGATACGGGGCTGCGCATCGCGTTTATGCAGGTCGCGGTCGAACGCTCGACCGACCAATCCGCGACACTCGGCGGCGACCTCGGGCCGATCAGCATGGACGACCCGGGGCTTCCAGTGGCGATCCGCCAAACGCTCGCCGAGCTTGAGCCGATGCAACTCTCGACGATTGTCGCGCTCGACAACGGCTACGCGATCCTGCTCGTCGAGGAGATCATCCCCGCGCAGCAAACACTGATCGACGAGGTCTACGACTCGCTCGAACAGGAAGTCCGCGACAGACAGGAACGCCTGCTCATGGATCGCCTTGGCCAGAATCTGCTGAACGAGTACTCGCCGAGCGTGCTGGACGCCTCGCTGCGCTGGAGCTGGGAACGCTAAGACGCTTTAGCGAGCGATCTCGATCGCGCGGGTCTCGCGGAGCACTGTCACGCGGATCTCGCCCGGGAAGGTCATCTCGGTGCTGACGCGTTTGGCGATCCGGTCGGCGACAAGGTATGCCTCGTCGTCGGTGATCTTGTTCGCATCGACCATGACGCGCACCTCTCGGCCCGCTTGGATCGCGTACGCCTCTTGGACGCCGTTCTCTGCGAGCGCGATGTCCTGCAGTTCGGTGAGTCGCTGGATGTAGCGTTCCATCGACTCACGCCGAGCGCCGGGTCTGGCGCTGCTGATCGCGTCGGCGGCCATGACGATGGGCGTGTAGAACGATGTTGACGGGATATCCGCGTGGTGACCGCCGATGACGTTGAGGATCGGTTCCTTCTCGCCGTGCTGCTTTGCAAAGGCCATACCGATCGCAGGGTGGCCGCCCTCCTGCTCGTGGTCCATCGATTTACCTATGTCGTGCAGGTAGCCCGCACGGCGAGCGATCGTGCCGTCGAGCCCGAGCTGGTCAGCGATGATCTGGCTGAAGAACGCGACCTCGATCGAGTGACGGAGCACGTTCTGGCCGAAACTCGTGCGGTAGTGCAGCTTGCCCATCGCCTCGGAAACCTTCGGGTGCAGGCCACGCAGATTGACCTCGATCGCGGCTTCCTTGCCCGCCTTGATAACCTGCTGACCGATCTCGTCGCGGACCTTCTCGACGACCTCTTCGATGCGAGTCGGGTGCATCCTGCCGTCTTTGATGAGCTTGTTGAGCGACTGGACCGCGATGGCCTGGCGGATCTTGTCGAAACACGACACAACGATCACGCCTGGGGTGTCGTCCACGATGATGTCAGCGCCGGTCGCCTTCTCGATCGCGCGGATGTTCCGGCCCTCGCGTCCGATGATCCGGCCCTTCATGTCGTCGGAAGGAATCTGCACCGAGCGGACCGTTGAATCCGCGGTCACCTCGGTCGCGAACCGCTGAACCGCGTGGACGAGGATCTCGGTCGCCTTCTCATGCGCCTCGGCCTCGGTCTCTTCGCCGACTTTGCGGACGATCTTCGCCGCGTCGTGCCGGCATTCTTCTTCGATGCGCTCAAGCACGAGCGTCTTGGCCTCGTCGGCGTTCATGCCCGAGATCGCGAGCAGCTTCTCTTTCTGCTGTTCGAGTGTCTGCTCGATTTCCTTCTGGGATTCGTTCAGCTTCGTCTCGCGGCTGTCCAGCTTCGAGCGAGTCTCGTCGATCTTTGACTGCTCACGTTCGAGCGCCGATTCGCGTTTGTCGAACTGCGACTCCCGCTTGTCCAGCCGACGCTCGGCCTCCCGGAGTTCCTTGCGGCTGTCATCGACCTCTTTGTCCAATTCGTCCCGGCGAGCCCGGAGTTCTTTCTCGAGTTCGAGTTCCCGCTCTTGCTTCTCAGACTTGGCTTTGAGCTCTGCGGTCTCGACGATGTTCTTGGCCTCGCTCTTGGCGGTGCCGATCGTCATGCCAACAAGCATCCGGAGCGCCAGCGCACCGAGCGGTGCGCCGACGACGATCCCGATCAGGATCCAGAGCCACGCCGGCATCGACGAGCCTGATTCAGTTTGAGCAATCCATGCGTTTACCATGCCGCGGCCCCTTCTGGCTGCGGGTCGGGTTCATCTAAGCACCCGTTCTGGTAGCGGACCGCCAACGCGACAATTGAGTCCGAAGCACACGTTCACATGCGGCAAAGACCGAAGCCGGCCTCGCCCAAAATCGCCTCTAGGAGACGGATAACGCGGTTGTCTGGGCAAATGTTCAAGGCCCAAGTGGAGTCAAAGCAGGTTTGGCGGGCCGGGATCAGAGCGTTCTCTTAGCCGACCACTGCCTGTATTGTTAGGCAGCCTACCGGCTCAACGCGACTCCCGCACCCTACGCAGCCTGGTTCATCCCCGAATCGGGTTTCTGAAGGCTTGCGACGTACCTGCAGACCTGCTCGGCAACGAACGGCTCGTACGCCCGATTCCGGATGAAGTCGAACGCGAAGCCCGCGTGGACATCGCCGCTGGAGTCCACCCGGGTGTGGGCCAGGCGAGCGGTCAGCCCGAGCGGGATCGGGACCGAGGGGGTCAGGTCGAGCCGCATCCAGAAGAGGTGGTGCTTGTTCAGGACCGCGACCTCAGAAGCCGGGATCAGCAGCCCCACGCCACCGCCGCCGATGTTGATCATGCTGGACGACAGGCTCTCGCCGAGATCGGGCTTGGCCAGCTCAAACGGGTCGTTGCAGGTTCCATGAGCCAGAGCGTCGATGACGGCTGACTGAGTCGCGACTTCGAGCGGCAAGGCCGACTCGGGGTTGTTCAGCTTGTACACGCGGATCGGGGGCAGCGAAAGCGACGTCGTCGAGGTGCGGTAGAAATTCCGACGCTGGCAGCGTTCGACGTTCATCGGCATCACGAGGCGGAGCGCCTTTGTGGTGCCGAAGCGCGTGTTGTAGTCGGTGTGCTCGATCACGCGGGAGCGGAACATCCAGCGGTTCTGCCCGATCGAGATGCCGCCGACCAGTTCGGTGCCGTTCTCGAGCGGCACATCGACGTGCATCGTAGAGGGCTGCTCGACGACAAGCGATTCGTCATCCATATCCAAGAGTCTGACACGCCAGATCAGATCTTTCGTGTTCTCAGGGCTATCCACACTGATCTCGATCGGACCGTTGCGTTCAACGAGACCGCTGAGGGAATCTCTCCACCGTTCCGTGCGTGATCGTCTGGCGGGCATGGTTGCCTCCTGGCTGCCCGGTCCTACACCGGGCCACCGTTGCGGATCGGCCAGCGCTTGGTCCGTCTTTATCAGAGCGGAGCAATGCCCCTGTAGGTTGGGTCAGTTCTCACAACTGGAACCCCCATAATAGTTGGTCTTGTGGATTCTCGGACGGGTCAGTTGGGTTCAGATTCGGCAATCTGTGCGAGAAGCTCGTGCGAACGAGCCGTGTGCCGATCTGCCCAATCGGTCGAACCAAACGCGGCGGCACAGAGCATGCTGGCCAGTTCGGTCTCTCGAGCGCCCTCCGCATGAGCAATTAGTCCCACCCACTCAGGCCGCTCCCGCCCGGAATCTTTCCAGTGGCTCAGCAGTTTCTGTCTGATTTCAAGGGCCGCCCTGGGGAGTTCCACAACGCGTGCCCGGTCACTATCCAGCCTGGGCTTGCGGTACCAGCGGTAGACCATGAATCCAGCGAGCGCCGACAGACCGACACTGAACACGATCCTGAATATACGAACGCTCTCGCTGCCCGAGACACTGCTCCGCCCGGAGGACGAGAGATCTCGTTCATCCAAGCCGAACAACTTCATCTGATTGGTCTCGCTGAAGGAGACGACCGACGAAAGCCAGAAGCCGTCGATTGCGTCGAGGAACTTGCGCAGGAATCTGAGCTGCGATTCTTCGGGTGCGTGCAACGCGATGACATCTGGCGTCGGGTCGAACGTTTCCCATCGACCCCGGCTCGTCTCGGCCTCGACCCATGCGTGCGCGTTCGAGCGCCTGACGATGTAGCTCTCATTGACTGTGTCGTACTCAGCCATGACGTAGCCTGTCACGACCCGGGCGTTGATCCCGACGCTCCGGCACAGCCCCACCATCGCCGAGGCGTAGTACTCGCAGTGCCCTGTTTTGGCCTCGGTCAGGAACCATTCGATCGGGTCGATGTCCGCGGCGGCGTCCTGGATATCGAGCGTGTATGTGAACCCGCCGGTCTCAGCGAGCCAGGTCTCGATCGCCTCGGCGGCCTCGCTATCCCCATTCTGAAAGCGCAACTCGGGATTTGGCTCGATCTCCTCGGAAACTAAGACACCCTCCGCGATCCCGCGGATTACTTCATTGTTGAGAAAGTACGGATCGAGTGTTCGACCACGAGAGCCACGCAACCTCCTCGGCGATTTGTTTGAAACAACCTCGTAGGTAGTCAGTTGTGACCTGCTAGAACCGAGCCGCATGGTGAGTTGCTTTGTATCGACGGTGACGGTGCTTTCTTGCATTGTCGGAAAGTCAACCCTGCTTGGCTGCCAGATGGAAAACAGAATGCCGCTGTCAGAGGCGTTCGGTGTAAGCTTTATGATCTGCTTGAGAGATGCTTCGCTTGAGGCACCTTGGAACGTAAATCCGTGCCGGACTGGCTGGGGCCTGACGTCGTTGCTGGAGCCGTCGTCCAAGGTGCTCGTCCATCTTCTGTCTTCGTACTTTGTGAGCGCGTTGCCGCGAAGGTGGTAGACCTTGCCGAGCGCACCGAGCGAGCTGTCCGTGTAACGGTCACGGACTTGGACTTCCATAACCACGGTCTCGTCGTTTGAGATGAGCCCGCCCCGGCCGAGCTCGACCGAGTTCCGGAAGCCTGTCGCCCGGCCCATGGCGGGTCTGCTGAACCCGCCCAAGGTGTTGTCGCCCAGCCCCCGGGGCAAGAGCACAAACGCAACGATCGAGATCCCGGAAACGAGCAGCAGTGCCGTGATGAACGTGCCCATCAGCGGGTTCTTGTCTGCCGATCTAGTTGGCTTGGTTTCGAGTTTGTCTTCGCCGCCGAACGTGATCGCGCCCTCGATCTGAAGCCGCATCGCTGTGTAGCCGAGCAGGGGAACAAAGATCAGGAGCATGACCCCGATGGCAAGCGTGCTGCTCGAGATTGAGGCGGCAAGCACGAGGAAGATCGCGATGATCAGCATCTGCATGTCGTCGCGTGCGGACCACCGCTCCATCGACTTGATGACCGCGATGAGTGCGACGAACTCCGCGAGCACCTCGATCTCGGCGCCGAGTTTCAGCACCCGGTACCCCGCGTACACCACAGCAAGAAACGTGCAGAGCGCCACGAACCACTGCGGCGCGATCTGTTCCTCGCGTGTAAACGCGAAGTACCGCACCGCGACCATCACGGGCAGTGTCAGCAGCACGATCTCGCTGCCGGTCACCGCGAGCGAGTAGGTCAGGATCGCGATTGCCAGCGTGACTGTTGTGAGCCATGCAGCCTTCGGAGTCATCGTCTGCCCCTTGGCTGCAACACGAGAGATTCCTCACGTGCCGGGTCTAGAACAAGCGATCGACCGGGCGTTGTGCCGGGACCGATGGCGATGATGCCGTCGTTCATCCCGAGCGAGCGAGGTACGGAAGTGATCTCGCCCTCGTCGCCGAGCATGGCGAGCATCGGTGCCCACGCGGGCCAGGCCGAGTCGGCATGGTCGGGTACGATCGTCACGCCGCAGGAGGGCACGTGCAGCCCCGCCGCAACTCCGTTTTCAACAAGCCTGCGCCCGGCGGCGAGCGCGAGCCTGACCGACGACTCCGCGAGCGGCTTGCGGTCTCGTAGGTCGTTTACGCTGGATTCGATGACAATCCAGACACGCTTGGTCTGCGGGGCTGCGACTTCTCGGCTGATGAGTTTGTTCCAGCGAGCCGACGCCTGCCAAGCGATCGTGGAGACTGGGTCGCCCCGCTGGTAGTCGCGGAGGTTGTAGAGCTCCGCCCCGCCGCCTTTGCGGCGCAGGTCCGCCCTGCCGTCGTCGCCGAGCGATTCGAACATGCCCAAACCGCCCCGAACCAACTCAACAGCTTTGGGCATCACGACGAGCGAGTCCTTGCCGTCGAAGCGGATGGATTTCTTTGAGATGCCGAACGGGAACATCGTGTAGAGCCGGCCCGGCCCGAGCACCCATCGGCCCCGGTGCGGGAACTCGACATGCGCGAATGCCCGGGCATGATCGCCCGCGGCAACTCTCCCGATGCCGGCGTTCAAGGGAACAGCTGCCTCGGCTGGCCCAGCAGCGGCATCGACAATCCGCACCGCGAAGGCGGACACGACTCTGTTCTTGTTGTGGGTGTGGTACTCGATCCGCGTCGGCGTATCGGCTTCGATGCGAACAGGCAGCCGCCGGGCAAAGCGGAGCCCCATCATCGAGCTGCCAGCGATGAATCCGCTGACGATGACCGCCGCGAGGGCAAGGCCGACGGTAGCAAAGAGAAGATTGTTCTGGCTGCTCATCGCACCGAGCAAGAGCATGAACGTCGCGCCCACATAGAGCACCGCGACGATGTGCACATGGTCACGTCGCGCGTCTGGGGCACGGAGGTCCAGGTTCCTGCCGAGGGTGCTCATGCCATACTTATTCGCTTGAAGCCCGCATCGGCTTCAAAACCACCAAAAGCTTTTCGTTCGGGGTGGGTGTAGGCATCGAGACCTGAGCCGAGAGATAGCCCTCGGCTTCGACGGTAAAGGTGATCGGCTGGCCGAGCGCTCCATCGCCCTTGAGCGGGATCGAGAACACGCCCTGTTCGTCGGCGACCGCGGTCAGCGTCGTGCCCTGCCTTGCTTCCTGCTGTGCTTTGATGTTGGCGCCCGCGATGCCGACACCTTCGAGCCTCGTGTCGTTCAGCGGGACAGCCGTGATCACGCTCAGCCGACCCGAGATCACCTTCCCGGACACGTTCACCGGCGCACAGCCGACGACGAGCAGTGAGAGTGCAAATGCAGATAGAGACGCAGCGGGTTTGAATTTCATGCCTCAGAACCTTCCATGGTTGCCTCGGGTGTCGTGGCTACTTCTTCATCGGCTTCCTGATTGGATTCAGGCGAGTCCTCGGGTTTGACTCTCGCGGTGTTGACGACCGGCGCATCTGCCATCTCGGGCAGGTCTTTGAGATTGGCCAGACCGAACTGGGTGAGGAAGTCGCGTGTGGTGCCGTAGAGCATCGGGCGTCCGAGCTCCTCGGCTCGGCCTGCGATGGTGACGAGTCTTCTGTCCATGAGCGACCTGAGGACCTCGCCGCAGGCGACGCCTCGGATGGACTCGATCTCCGCACGAGTGACCGGCTGGCGGTACGCGACGATCGAGAGCGTTTCGAGGGCGGCTCTGCTGAGACGGTTGCTCGCGCGGTGCCCGTGGAATGACGCCAAGACCCCAGCCAACTCCGGCCTTGCCATGATGCGGAATCCCGAGGCGATGGTCTCGATGGTGAACGATCGGCCCGACTCGGTGTAGTCGGCGTTGAGCTTCTCGACCGCGGCGCGGATGGCGTCTGAATCGAGGCTTAGTCCCAGCGATTCGTTGAGAGCGTCGGCGATCTGGGCCGGCTTGACGGACTTGTCGGTCGTCATGAGGACCGATTCCACGGCCATCTCGACGGAAACACTGGTAGCTTCTGTATCACTCACGGCTGGGCCTCCTTGCCGGTTCTGCACACATGTTAGCAGGACCGCGGGAACCGGATATCCTCTGCCATATGACGCACCACGGCGACATGCTCCCTGATCAGCAGCACCGCTACCCGGGTCTTCCGGAACTCTCACCAAGACAGCTCCATGACCGCAGAGAGGGCCTGTTCCTGCTCTTTGCCGGGATCTTTCTGGGCACGCTGGCCATGCTCAATATCCTGGGCATCTCGCGTTTCATCAAGCTCGCCGAGATCGATTTCAACGGCAACGGCACCCCGACCGTGTTCGCCGTCGCCGTCGGTGTGCTCCCGTACCCGATGACGTTCCTCTGCACCGACTTCATCAGCGAGCTGTACGGCAGAAAGCGGGCCAACCTCGTCGTCTGGATCGGGCTGGTACTGAACATCTGGGTCATGTTCATTCTGTGGATCGGCGGTGTGCTGCCCGGTATGGAGCAGCTGACAAGCGACGGCGAGATCGCGGTCGATGCCGCCGAGCGGTTGCCGGTGTTCTTCGAGATCCGATCGCTCGCGTTCGGGGCTGTCACCGCTTCGATGATCGCCTACCTCATCGCCCAGCTTGTTGATGTCCACGTCTTCCACTACTGGAAGAAGCTGACGCGGGGCAGGCACCTCTGGCTCCGCAACAACGGCTCAACGCTTGTGAGCCAGCTCGTCGATACGGTCGCGGTGATCCTGATTACATTCTGGCTCGGCGCTCTCCCGATTGCCGACAAAGCGCCGACGTCCGAAGTCGTTACAACGCTGGCGGTGTTCATCGCGACGGGCTACGCGTTCAAACTGGCGGTCGCGTTATTGGACACAATCCCGTTTTACTATGGGGCCCACAGGCTTTCTCGGTACCTGAGGCTTCCTCCGCCGGGTCATGAAGGCTCGGCACAGTCCTAACAGAGTAACTTTGAATCTGGCTATCGGGTGCTGTGTGCAGCGGAAACGCCCCAGGTCAAACAAGTTGAAGCGGCTTCACGTCGATAATTGCTCTGTCCGAAAGATGGAGCGATTGTTACATGGACCTCAAGAGAATCCTGCTTGTTGATGATGAGCCGCACGTGACGCTGGTGCTCTCGCGGAAACTCGAAAGAGCCGGTTTCCGCGTGGAAGTGGCACGTGACGGCGAAGAAGGCTTCGCGGTTGCCTGCGACTATCTGCCTGATCTTGTGATCAGCGATCTGCAGATGCCTCGCGCCGATGGTCTCACGCTCGCGACCAATCTCGCAGCCAACGAATCGACTTCATCGATCCCGATTCTCATGCTCAGCGGTCGGGGGTTTCTGCTTGACACCTCGCTTGCGGCTTCGACTCGGATCACCAAGGTTCTCGAGAAGCCCTTTGCTGCGAGCGACATCATCCAGAACGCGATCGAAATCCTCAGCGTCCACAGCGATGCAGGCGAGAAAGCGGCATGAGCAGCCTGACCACACTCGAATCGGACATCAACAGCAGGTGCGTCAACTCCGTCGGCACCGAGATCGCCGAACGCGCAGCCAAGCTCGGGTTCCGGACGCTCGTGCTCGATACAGAGCTTGAGCAGATCCGCAGCTTCGATCTTGCCAGCGGCGACCTGCTTGGCAGCGAACGCTGGCACGCGGTCCTGCGATCCAAGCAGCACGAGTGGTCACAGGGAAAGTTCCGCGGCGGGACCGGCGTGCGTGTCTACGCGTGCCCGATCAGCCGGCGCCACCGCGAGATCGGCTGCGTGTTTCTTCACCGATTCCTGCCAAGGGTCGAGAAGAACGCCCTCTTCACGGGCATACTCGAAGACCCGCGTGCACGCAAGTCACTCGATGATTCAGTGGCGATTAAGCACGCGGACGACGACATCATCGCATCGCTGCTGAAACAGTCGATCAACGACTTGGTCAGCATGCACGAATCCGACAACGACGTCGAGGACCTCAGCCATCGGCTCAGCGAGGCGTACGAAACGCTCGAGGTGCTCTACGCGCTCGGGCGTTCGATGGTGAACATCGACAAGCCGGAGAAGTTCGTGGTTCAGGCGTGCCACCGCATCCGTGAAGCGCTCGGCTTCGGGTTCGTCGCGATGCACGTCGGCAAGGACATGAACATCCTCCCCGCCAGCACGATCTGGGAGGGCGACCCCGACACAGGACCCGAGACGATCGAATCACGCGATCGGCTTCTCAACGCGATCAAGCACAACGCCTCACTCAACGAGTGGGACGACTCGCTTGGCTCGGTCGTGCGAGCTGTGCCGAACGCCCAGGGATCCAACGCGCTCATCGTCGCGGGCGACAAGCAGACCGACGGCGGCCACATCTCCAGCTACGACACCAAGCTCATCGAAGCCTCTGCGCGATTCACTTCGACCTTCCTCTCGAACGCGCAGCTGTTTGATATCCAGAAACGCCTGTTCGTCGGGATCGTCGAGTCGCTCTCGGCGGCCATCGATGCAAAGGACGCGTACACCGAGGGTCACTCCCGCCGCGTTGCGTATCTAGCTGAACAGATCGCGCTGAACATGGGGCTGACCAGCTCGGAAGCGGAACGGGTCCGGATCTCTGGGCTCCTGCACGACGTCGGCAAGATCGGCGTGCCCGAGGCGGTTCTCTGTAAGCTAGGCCGACTGACTGACGAAGAATTCGAGGACATCAAGAAGCACCCCGAGATCGGCCACCGGATTCTGAAGGATCTAACCGGCCTTGAGGATGTGCTCCCCGGCGTTCTTCACCACCACGAACGCTACGACGGCAGGGGCTACCCCCACGGCCTCGCCGGCGAGGACATCCCGATGATGGCCCGCATCCTCGCCTGCGCCGACACGTTCGACGCGATGAGCTCGAACCGTTCCTACCGATCCGCCATGCCACGCGAGAAAGTACTAGCCGAGGTGGACCGTTGCCGCGGCACGCAGTTCGACAGCGACGTCGTGACGGCGTTCCTGAAGATCGATCTGACGGTGTACGACTCGATGGTCGCCGAGGAAGCCGCGACCGTTCAGAAGGCCGCGTGAGTCGGCGCCTAGTGACTCGTACACCTACCGTTGAATAGAATAGTTAGTTGACAATCCGTCGCCAGCTGCCTGGGACGATCGAGTAGCCCTCGGTCTCGGTGAAGCCGCGTGGCGGACCGTTGGAAGCTGAGGGATGATCGTTGACGGTGACATAGAACACAGAAGAATCAACAACCAGATCTCCAGTGACGAAGATCTGTCCGACATGGAGCATGCTGCCATCAATCTCAAGATCACCATTGATATAGATGAGGCCCTGCTGCGATACGCTTGAGAAGTCTGATTCGTATCGCATATCACCATCTACGATTAGTGTTGGTCCGCCATGAGCCCCAAAGGACAGCTTCGAGTCTGCGAAGGTCACACGCTGATTTCCGAGGTTTGTGATCACGAGCGTGCCCGCGACTCTGACTTCGAAGAGATCGAGGTTTTGCCCGCCGGCATCGATGACGTAGATCCCGTTCGTGTCCGGCTTCAGGCCGTACGGCGCAGTTGAGGAACTAAAGTTAAGTGATTCGATTCGACCACCGTGCTGCGCTCTTGTTATAACGGTTCCGGCGTTCTCCCAGATGCTAATAAGAGCAGGGTCTGGCAGGTCCACTGGATTTGCTTCGTCGACGAGCGGGGGGCTGTGCTGCCCCCTGCTTGTCGTGTAGTGATCGAGCGCCGTACCGCCGTCCTCAAGGGACATCGTGAACCGATCAACAACCAGGGCTCCGCCGACTGTGATTGATTCAGTTAGTGACGGGTGTGGATCGGTTGAACCGGGATCGATCGTGACCTCGAACGTTTGAGTCGCAGTACCGACGGTACCGGTGCCCGTAATCGTGAAGCCCTCGGTTGTGTCGTCGCCTAGGTCGCCGTCGGGGTCGGTGATCGTAGCCGAGATCTGGCCGTTTCCGAGGTTCATGGTGCGGATCGGAGTACCCGACGTGATCGCGTCGCGCCAGTCTTCTTTGAGTGAGACAAGGTGGATGCCCCACTGCACAGCAGACTCGGCGAGCACCGCGGCCTCGTCCCGCTCGGCGTCGGCCCGCGCGATGGCGTTCTGAGACTGCATCATCTTGTAGCCCATGAGACCAATCATGGTCACGATCATGGAGGAGACGAGCACGAAAACGTAAATGGTGCCGCGACGTGAAGAAGGCTGATTCATGGCTGGACCACCTCCCATTCGCTGCTGCGCAGGAAGGTCGTTGAGGCAATAGGCTTGCCCGCGTAGCTGGCCTCCACTGTGATCTTGCGGAGTCCCATTTCACTAGCGCTCACCGCGTTTGGATTCGAGAAGCCAACGACCTCGACGGTCACCGTTCTGGTCCAGCCGGTGTAGCCAGGCAGTACGTTGTCGTCCTGGTCTTTAGGAGGTGACTCTGTGTATCCGTGGTAGTTATCAATCACCGAGAAGAGGCTCCGCTGCCCCGCAGCTGAGACAACATTCGCGGCCTTTGCGTCAGCGCCATCTATCGTGTAACCGCCGGTCTTAATAAACAGGTCGATCCCATCCGTAGACCAATCCGCTACAGGGAGGTTTGAGATCTCTTCAGCGAGCGATCGGCAGAGCACCCGCCCTCTGGCCTGATTCGCGGCTCGGGCTTTGTGCCCCGCACTCGAAGCCGCGAGCGATAGAGCCGCGACCGCCAAGCCGCCCACGATAGCGGTCGCCATGACAACTTCGACCATCGCAAAGCCGCGGTATGTTTGCCTCAACATCACGGCACCCTCGCGTTGAACAAACGGTACTCTGCGGACACGTTGACTGGTTCGCTGATCCCGGCGGAGATATCAACCCGGATTCGGTCAGCGGGCGAACTGGTCCGGCCTCTTGCAACGAGGCTTCCTGACTGGATCGGCGTGAACTTCATATCGATGACTGTCGCAAGCAGGTTGACCTGACCGCCGCCGTTGAACTCGCGCGTGAACGCGGTGCCGGCGGCCCCAGACCACTGGTACACCACAGCTTCTGGCGAAGTGTCGCCATCCTGATCCGGCAAGCGCAGGTTCAGGGTTCGAACATTTGGCATCGTGACCGAGCCAGCAAGCCTGATGTCATTGCCGAGCAGCGTAAGCGACTTGCCCGCCGCTGTCTGCATCTCAGCGAACCCGCCGGCTGTGGGCAGTGTCTTGGTGCTGATGACAATCGACGAACCGATCGCCGTCATGAGTATCCCCACGACACTGAGACTGACGACGAGTTCAATAAGTGTGAAGCCACGACGTTTCACAGCAGCCCCCCGATCGAGAGCGAGATGCCGAGGATGTCAACTTTGATCGGCGGATCCGAGCTTTCCACATCTATGTCTTCATCTTCCGTGGGCTCGGCGAGGTTGAGATTGACGATCTGCACACTCGATAGCCCCTGTGTGAACACGATTCGTCGGCCTTCCCGGCCCGCGGTCAATGTCATCTGCCCAGACTCGAGCATCAGGCCGTGGCCTGAGATATCAAGCTGCGAATCGCCTCCAAACGAAACACCAAGCAGGTTCACGTTAAAGGGCTCTCTGCTCAGGTCGGTCACCTGATCAACCGCCGGGTCGCGTTCGCTCGGTTGACCGACCATTGTGTATGACTCGGTGTCTGCATCAACAACGATCGACATCGTACTGCTTGTTCTGTTCGCCTCGGCCGCCGTCACGTTTATGTCGGCGAGGACCTGCTGGATCGCGGAATCAACACGGTAGCGTGTTGAAGCTCCAGAAAGCCTGGGTATCGCGATTACTGCGGTGACAGAAATAATGACGAGCACAACGATCAGCTCGACTAATGTAAACGCCCGCGTACGGCGTGAACCGTACGCGGCGTGAGATGATCTGGTTTGGGTTGCAATCTGCGTCATAGGACGCACCTCACCCGATGATTAGAAGTCGTTCCACTGATCGCCCGAGCCGTTAACCTCAGCGTCGGTGCAGTTGGCGGTGATGGTGCCCGAGGCAGCAACGTAGAGCCAGCCAATGCCCGCGCCGTCAGCAGCTGCGACACCGTTGGAACCCTGGCGGGTGCCGACCGGGAGAGCCGGGACCGAACGGAGGTACGGGCCGTAGATGTAGGCACCGGTCTTGGTTGCGTTGGTGTTACCCGATGCGTCGGAGTAGAGCAGCATCTGGTCACTGAAGTCTGCAACGGTCGGGAATGCGCCGCCGTGCTCTGCCGAGTAAAGCTCGATCGCACCGCGGAGTGTTGCCAGGTTGGAGACGAGTGCAGACTCAGCCGCACCTTCGGCACCACGGCTCATTCGTGGAATCGCGACAGCGCCGATGACTCCGAGAATGACGACAACGATTACAAGTTCAATAAGGCTGAACGCACGACGGCTTGACCGATTTCGAAACAACTTCATCCCATTTCCCCCTTTAAGGTTGGTGTGTGAAGAAGATCGGTTCAACAATCATGGGGCTTGATGACTCAGTCTGCGAATCGGCAGTATTTGCCTGTTGCAGGCCGTTATCGGTCGAGTCCAGGCCTTGCCAGGGGCAGGCGGATCTCGATCTCGCCGGACTGGAATATCGCCCCGTCCTTCTCGACTTTGATCAGTTTCACGCCGTCGATGGTCTCGCCGACCTTGATGAGCAACCCGTCAACGACAGCGATATCGCCGCCCTCTTGACTGAGGACCGAGGTCAGCCTGTGACGGGACGCGAACCCGCCTCCCGCTGTTGGCTCGGTGACTTTCGGAGTCCCGATCTCGATGTCGTCAACAGGCTCGCTAAATGCATCCAGCCTTCGCAGCGCCGGGATCAGCAGTTGCCCCTCCGCATTATCGAAGCGACCAGCCAACGGCTCACGCTCGATCGTCGGGGACTTCGAGGCATTCTGCTCAGGCTGACCGGCTTCGGCAGCAACCGGTGTCGCTTCGCCCACCCCCGCGTCTGCGCGTAAGACGAACTTATCGAACATAAGTCCACCGCCGGCTACAGCCAGAACGGCAACGTACACGAGATTTGGTTTCTTGTTCTCCGCCACGGTTCGAGTTTCATATTCGGTGCCGCGGCGTGCAAGTGAGTTGGACGAGATATCAGCCGCCCTTGCCCGCACCACCGGTATGACCGTCAGGAGCCGCATACCAGACCATGCTGAGCTGGAGCCTGCCTGTAATGTCATCGTCGGTTTTGATGCGCTCAAAGCGGATGCCTTCGAGGCCCGTGTCCGGGAACTGACGCAGGAGTTCTTCGAGGAAGTTTCCCGCTTCGACGTACCCGGTACGCCCAACCAGGCTAATCGCCACGGCTCGATATCTGTCGGTCCGAACTTCAGCCCCGGGACGCACCGATTCCAGAGTCATCCCCGCATCCTCGGCGATGCTCGTTACACGCGAGAGCCTTGTGTTCATCTGATCGATGCTCGAAAGCTCGATGTCAAGGTCTTCGAGGCGTTGCGTGAGCTGCTGTGCGGTCTCGGTCGCCCGGCTCTCGGACGACTTCTGCTCTGCCATCTTGTTCTTAGCGACCCAGAGCTCTGCCTTTAGAGACACCGTGTCCGCGTACGCGAGTTGCAGCGGCCGAACACCGCCGATGTACATGCCGGCGATCGCGACCGCGACCATGCCGACTCCCATCAGATCAACCGATTTGAGATTCATGGTGTGGCCTCTTCAATGATTTCACCGATCTCACATGCGATCTCGAACCCGACAGCGCTGCCGCTGACATCGGGGCGTGGCGTCGTGGCAACAAGCCGTACTGAATCGAACAGTCTGCATTCTTCGAGGAAGAGCGCGTACTTCGTGGCATCGACCTGCAGCAGCGAGACGCCCGAGATCTTCACCCGGTAAGGCCCCGAAGCCGCGATGCTCGGCGGAGAGACTTCTGTTGGGTTATCACGCACAATCGACGTCTCGACCAGTTCGAGATACACGTCCTCGTTCAAGCCCGCCGCGAGCACCGCAAGAAGCACGCTCCACTTGGGCTGCCCCGCGATGTCCTCGGCGACCCCGAGCTCGTGCGTTACCGTTTCGATCTGTTTCCATGCCGCCGCTTCAGAGGCGTCGAGCTGATTGATGACCGATTGCACGTTGTGCAGTTCATCCCGAACTGGTGTGTCCATGTCGCGCAGGAACACATTGGCCAAGACGCATGCGGTCACACCGAACAGGATCAGCGCCCCCACGCCTCGGATCCAAACGACCATTCTTCGACGGTACCTGATCTTCTCGCGATACGGCGCTGGCAGGAGGTTGGTTTCCATCACGCGGCCTCCTTGCTGCGCATGGCAAGCCCGATCGCGGTCGCCCACTTCGAGTCGAAGTTGATCCCGCTCAACCAAGGCTTCGGTGCCAGATCGATCGGCATGTCGTTGGTGATGTCGGCCTCGAAATCCTGCAGGATGATCTCGCAGACCTTGTCGTACACATCGGGTTGGCCCAGCACGACGATGGTCGCGTTCTCGAGCGACGGGAAACGAGACGCAAGGTAGTCGATTGTCCCGCCGATGCCGGCGCTGGCTTTCTGGATTACATCCGACCCGCTCGAGTGCGCGATGTTCCTGGCAAAGAGCACGTTGCTGCCTTCGAGCGCGTAGAGACGAACACTCCGGCGGCCAGCATCGATAATGACCCGGCTGTTGGCGCCGGTCACCCTTCCCAGTGCCACGACCTCGGGCTCGATCGCTTCGACCACGACACCTTCGTTCTCGAATGGCTGGATCATCTGTGTCGCGTCTTCGTGCGAGTAAGCGATTGAAAAGTACTCCGAAGCGCCCTGCCTGCCATCGCTTGGGAGATCCCACAGCCGAGACTCGAACGGGCCCTTGATGGTCTTTGACATCTCGGCATTGGCGAGCGACTCGACCGGCGCACCGGATGACCTTGGCGGGAGTTCGAGTATCGAAGTCGCGAGCCTATCGGGCGAGGCGCTGATCGCGATCCGGTGCATGTTGACGCCTTGCCGCTGCATCGCACTGATGAGCCTCTGGACGTCACGTTCGATCGGACAGACGTGGTTCGGTGTCCTCTGCGTTTCTGTAGCCGCGACAACCTCAACGCCCGTGCCTGATTGGCGCAACGCCACAGCACGGAGCGTAGTGCTTCCGACGTCTACACCGATTGACAGTCTGCTGAGCACGTTGTTTCCCATTAGCCGGCCCCCGTCGAAGCTGTCAGGTCGAACAGCGGCAAGAAGAGGCTGAGCGCGATAAACCCGACGAACAAGCCGAGCACCACAAGGATCAACGGCTCGATAATGCTCGTGAGCGACCGAATCACGATGTCGTTGTCTTCATCCATAATGTCCGCGAGACTCATGAGCACCTCGCCGACCCGGCCTGTCTGCTCGCCGTTACGGATTGCTTCACAGACCGACGTAGACAGCAGGCTCGACCCCGAGAACGCGTCGCTCATCGACTCGCCCCGCTCGACCTTGTCACGGGCGGACACGATCAGCTCTTCGTAGAGCACGTTGTTCGAGCTGTTCTGCGCAATCTCGAGTGATTCGAGCAACGGCACGCGGGCTTCCATCAGCACACCCAGAACTCGCGCGAACTTCGCGGTTTTGAACTCGCGAACAAGTTTGCCGAAGACCGGGATGCGGATATGAACGATGTCCTTAATCCGGTTGCCTTTCTCAGTGCGGATCCACTTGAATAAGCTGAACCCGGTGACGCCCACAACCGAGAGCACGATCCACCAGTAGGTCTTGGCGTACTCAGCGGTGACCATAATCATCGAAGTCGATGCGGGGATCGGCGCATCAAGGGTTTCGAAGAGTTCCTTGAACCTCGGTAGCACCGTGAACGCGAGCAGCACCAGGACGCCTGACGCGACCACCAGCAGGAGCGACGGGTACACCATCGCACCGGAGACGCTGTTACGAATCGACAGCTCTTGTCTGACGATCTTGGTGAGACGGTTGAGGATGTTCTGGAAGTCGCCGCCCGATTCGCCCGCGGCGATCATCGCGCGGTACAACTCGTCGAAGGCCGGGTACTTGGCCATCGCCTCGGCCAACGGCGTGCCCTCCTCGACATGCGACCTCAAGTCAGAAAGGACTTCCTTCCATTTCGCGTCGGAGGACTGATTCTCGACGGCTTCGAGCGCTTGAACGATCGGCGTGCCGCTGGTGATGAGCACCGACATCTGCCGGGTAAACGCTGCGACGTTCTTGAGCTGGCTGCCTGCGAACAGCGGCCTCGACACCTTCTCGCCTGTCGCCTTGCCGTCTTCGGCGATCGAGTCGACGTAGAGACCATCTGCCTCGATCAGCGAGCGTGCCTCGGCCTCTGACGACGCTTCTTTTAGGCCGTTCTTCTTCGACCCGTCTTTGGTGTAAGCCGTGTACCGGTAGTTCATGCCGCCAACCTCGTTTCATTGGCGGCAGGGCCCTCATCTTCTTCCTGCCCATCGACATGCGTCACACGCAGCGCCTCTTCGAGACTCGTCAAGCCTTCCATAGCAACGCGCACCGCTTCTTCACGCAGCGATGGCACGCCCTGCTCACGCAGCTTGACCCGCAGCTCGTGCGATGGCGCACCGATGTGGACAAGCTTCCTGATCGCCGGCGTCACCGCCATGAGTTCGTAGACACCGACCCGGCCGCTGAAGCCTGAGTCGTGGCAGTTCTGACAGCCGGCACCCTTGTGGAAGGATCTTGGCGACTCTGTCGAGAGCCCGGCGTCGAGCAGAGCCGCGTCGCTCGGGTAGTACTTCGAGACACATTGTGGGCAGATCTTCCGCAAGAGTCGCTGCGCCACGGACCCGATGATCGCGCCCGAGAGCAGGTACGACTCGATACCCATGTCAACCAGTCGCGCAACCGCACCCGGGGCGTCGTTCGTGTGCAGGGTCGCAAGCACGAGGTGACCCGTGAGCGATGCCTGCACCGCGACGCGAGCGGTGTCCTCGTCTCGGATCTCGCCGATCATGATCGTGTCAGGGTCCTGACGGAGAATACTCCGCAGCGCCCGCGAGAAGCTCAGACCGATCTGCTCGTTCACCTGGATCTGGTTCACCAGACCGACCTGATACTCGACCGGATCTTCAACTGTAAGGATGTTTCGTTCTGGTGTTCGCAGCTGATCCAGCGCTGAGTAGAGCGTCGTCGTTTTACCCGAACCAGTAGGACCCGTCACGAGTAGCAAGCCGTGCGGCCTATCGAGGAGATCCCTGAACGTCGTCATGTCATCCTGGCGGAAACCAAGGTCTTCAAGGCGCACACGCAGGTTTGACTTATCGAGCACACGCGCCACGATCTTCTCGCCGAGTAGCGTGGGCATACTCGACATACGGAGGTCAACCTCTCGGCCCTCGGCAATAATCCGCACACGACCCTCTTGCGGCAGACGCTTCACGGCGATGTCCATCTTCCCGATGACTTTGAGTCGGCTGATGATCGCCGAGTGCATGCCCGGGGGTGGGTTCATCAGATCGCGGAGCACGCCGTCGATCCGGTAGCGGATCCGCGTGCCACGTTTGTCGGGCTCGATGTGGATATCGCTCGACCCGTCTTTAACCGCGGTCAGCAGCGCAATGTTGACGAGATTGACGATCGGGCTTCCCGCGATCATCTTGTCGAGGTCTGTTTCGGGGCCGTCGTCTACGGATTCACGCTCGACAACCTCAAGATCCTGATCGCCGAGCGACATCAAGAATTCGTCTACATTAACGTTTCCGCCCTTGTACTTGCGCACATACTCGAGGATGTTCGCCTCGAGCGCGAGCACGGGCCTGATCTCGTACCCGGTCGCCGACTTGAGTCTGTCGATCGTCGGCAGGCTCTTGGGGTCCATCATCGCAACCGTCAGCGTGTTCCCGACCTTGAACATAGGGATAACAACGGATTTCTCGCACTCTTCTTCGCCGATCTCGGAGATCAGAGTCGGATCGATCAGGCCGTGACGCAGGTGACAGCCTCGCACGCCCATGCACTTGGCCAGCGAATGGACGAGCACCTGCCCGGAGACGATGCCCTGATCGACGAGCAGCGCACCGAGTTTTTCGCCGGTTCTGGCCTGCTCCATGAGCGCGCGCTGCAGCTGCTCTTCGTTGATGGCGCCATCTTCAATCAGCGCCTCGCCTACCCGCTTGTGTCGCCTACGCAGACTCAAGAGAAGCTCCGTACCGCGGTGCTGATGTCATCGAACTGCTCGCAGATCGCACCGACTTCTGTAAGCGCGAGAACCTCGCGGATCGTTTCGTTTGTGCCAGAGAGCCTCAGCACCCGGCCCGAGTTGACGAGCTTGGTACCAAAGGTGTTGATCATGTCGAGGCCCTTGCTGTCCGTGTAGGGCACCATCGAGAGATCGAGCACGAGTCGGCCCTTGTTCTCCATGTAGGCCTGCTCAAGCGAATCGTGGAGCGACATCGCATCGATCCCCAGGAGTGGCCCCTTAGGCGACAAGATCGTGACCGCGGCTTGTTGCTGGATATCGATGTTCATGTCTTGCCGTCCTACGCCGCCAGTCTCGGCTTGGGCATCGAGAGCGTGAACGTGCTGCCCTTGTTGAGTTCGGAATCGAGGTGGAGCTCCCCGCCGTGCATCTGAGCGACCTGCCTCGCGAACGCGAGACCGAGCCCAGTGCCCTCGATGTCAGAGACCCTGCTGTCATCCGAACGAAAGAACTTCTCGTACACCTTCTCCTGCTCTTCCGGCGCGATGCCGATTCCCGTGTCCTCGATCGCGATCCGCAGGATCGATTCCTCGTCCTCGGCGCGAACAACCACTGAACCACCCGACGGCGTGTACTTGATCGCGTTGCCGACAAGGTTGTGAAGCGTCGCAGCGATCTTGTCGCGGTCGCCGTGCAACACGGGAATTTTCGGAGGCAGATCAAACGTGAGCGATACGCCCCTGTTCGCGGCAAGCGACGCAAAGTCTTTCTCTAAGTCTTCGAGAAGCTGCTCGATACGAACATCGCCGCGGTCCATGCTGCGTGCGCCGGCTTCGAGCTCGGAGATATCGAGCAACTCAGAGACGATCCGCTCAAGGCGTAGAGATTCGCTGGAGATCACATTCAGAGCCTCGGCCCGGCACTTGTGATCCTCTTCGCCCGCTTCGATTGCCTCATCAACATACAAACGGATGTTTGTCAGTGGCGTCCGGAGTTCGTGCGTCGCCTGAGCTAGGAAATCGTGACGGGAACGCTCGGCAAGTCTCTGGCGTGTCACGTCGTGGACGATGACCGAGGCGCACACGTCTGGGTTATCCTTGATCGGCGCGACAGACATCCGCAAGATTTCTTCGTAGGTCTTCATTCCGTTCTCGCGCACGATGTCAACACCAACCCGGCGTTGAACCCTGCCCGAGAGCACATCTTCGAAGCTCGCCAGCGAGTCTCCCTCAAGGTACTGGCGAAGATCCTTGCCGATGAGCGTTTCTTCCCCATCTGCGAGGACTGACACGCTTGACGTGTTGTGCAGGACAACTCTGCCAGCAGCGTCAACGATGCATATCGCGTCCGGGTGAGATTCGAGCGCCACGACTGCAGCACCGGCATCCATCGCAGCGCCTTGCGCGTCGGTGACGATCGGGAGCTGCGTGGCGCAGATTCGGCTGTGAACCAGACTGTTCCACGCGTTTGCGGGCCCTGATCCCGGGTCGGTGACCAGCAGTTCTGCCTCGGTCACTTCTGGTTCATTGGCGATGGTCACCGCTTCGGCGACGCACGCGATGTGAAACAGGTTCTTTCTGGTTCGGGCAAGAAGTATCAAACCCACGACAACCGGCAAACCAACGACGCCGTAGAGAATCGGATCGATGTTTGCAAGCCCGCCGAGCTTCCAAGCCGAGAAAGCGAGAACCAGCGCCCCCGCGAGAACCGGTGTAGCGGCGAGCATGACGAGATCGGCCGGTGTTCGCGCCGATTGCCTCGACAGGACACTGTCCGTCTTTGATTTCTTTAGATTTGTACCGATTTGCATATGTACAATCCGCCCAGCCGGGGCCATTCCCGGTAGGACGGATATCGGTCGACAGGACTTTCACTTCAACCCCTGCCCGGATTAGCGGACCGCAAGTGAGGAATTCACACTTCTCACCAGGCATTCCCCTTACCCGGGCAGCGAGTTATCCGGCCCTAGAGCGTGTTACGCAGACGTCGCCCGCTATCTCGTGCAGGCTCCTCGGGCGGCACCAGCATTATCTGGACGTTAACGATCTCGAAGTCGTCGTAGTCGTCACCCGAACTGATCCGGCTCTCGATCTCGATCGTGTTCTCGCCCTCATTGAGCCACTCGGCGGGGAACGCCGCGAAGAACGGCCCGAAGCTGCCATCTCTTGGGGAACCAGTCAGCGGTTTGCGAACACGGTTGCCGTTGATACGGATCACGTTGTTGGTCTGCAGCCCCTTGGCCAGCATCGTCACACCCGCCAGTTCGCCGAGCATCGCGTGCTGCTCCGCGTTGACAACAAAGTCGGCCTCGTACACCGTGCCCTCGCTGTCTTTCTGGAACTGGCTGTTAATCCGACCACCGAACGCGTTGTTGCCCAGGTGGTGCACCTCTGGGTTCTCTTCGATCGAGATCACCGCCTGACGTATCGGATCGAGCCGGATCTCTCTGACTACGCCTTCTTCAAGGCGCGCTATTGGCAGGTTGAACGCCGAAGGTGTGTAGCCGGCGAGTGAAGCTGTGACCGCAACAAAGTCCGCGTCGAACTCCGGGCGGAGCACAAACGTGCCGTCGTCGCCAGTGTGCGTCTCAACAAGCCCGCCGAGGTCGGAGTCGATTTTCACGAGCGCATTCGGGATCGGCTCATTAGTCACCGCATCGCGGACAACACCCGAGAAATGACGCTCGATCGCTACCTGCTCAGGTGCCTCGATGCTTGCGGGCAGGGCAAGGTCGAGATCGAGCATCCCGATGTCTTGATCCTCAAAGTCAGGTCTAGACGCAGCGTTCGAGCGCATGTGCTCAGATACATCAGTTATCGAGTCGTCGAATGCGGATGCATTGAGCGAGGCTTCATCAAGCAGAGGTTCAGCAAAGTCGGGGTTGCTGTCTCCTGAGAGCGCGAGTTCCGCTTCACCGATGTCCTCGAACGAGGCTTCAACTTCGCCGACATCCGCCTGCTCTGTGGATGATTCCGCCGATTCTCGCATCACTTCACCAGGGAGGTCCAACTCGGCGAACGAATCGTCAGCCTGTGCCAGGTCTGGCATATCGAAGTCATACTCACGCGGAGCGGATGAATCTGTAGTCGGCAGATCCATATCAAGTCGCTCATCGATGATGCTCAACCCCACATCGGCGATCTCGGTTTGCTGCGTAGAACCACCGATACGCACTGCCGCGGCCGACGACTCATCTGACATCAAAGATGGCGATACCGCAAGCTGAGTTTCTTCTCCGGTTCGCTCGCTGCCCGCGCGATCTGGCAACTCAACAGAATCCGTCACGCTCCCGATCGCCTCTAGTTCAGGCACGACCTGATCCATGACCTGCCTAGGGGTTGGTTCGCTGTGACTCGGCACCGACACCGGATTCACCGCATGCAGCGATTCGGACGATGAATCGAATGCCTGAAGCGTCAGCGCCTGATCTGAGAACTGATCAGTCGCCGTGAGCTGAACCTCGGCCTGGCTCGGATCGGATTGACCACGCGCAAGCGCGGACTCTGACGTCGCCTGCTGTTCCGTCACAGCTTCGCGGCTCGAGGTCGCCGGCAATTCGTACGCGACTTCAGCCTGCTGCTGCGGCAATTCCGCCTGAGTCGTCTGGTCCTGCTCACGCGTCGGCATCGCCTGCGTCAACCGAACCTCTGCCGGTGCGAGTTGGTCGTTCACCTGTGTCGGCGTGAGCTCAGACCGCAGTTCAGAGTCGAAGCGCGGCGCCTGAGTCAACTCCATCGCCGCCTGATCGACAGCCATCTCGATCGAATCGCTTTGAACTTCAGAAGCCACTTCTCCTCTAATCTGCGAGATCGCGCCCCCGCCAACCGACGACGAGACCAGCGTGACCTTCGATCCGCCGGGCGTGTTGAATAAGCCGTCGAGGTTGTTCGAGACCTGCCACACGGTCAAGAGCGCCAGTAGAAGCATGTGGACCAAACCCGAGATAATCAGGCACTTCGCCAGCAGACCCAGCTTTCGCCAGCGGGCCTTCCAGCGGTCGTCCGTCGTAATCTTCCGAAGCAGGGCGAGCAACGCAAGCAGGGCCAGCAGGAGCAAGAGCCAAGGCACAACGATCTTCAGGAAGTCGACGAGCGACATCCGAGCCGCGAGCATCTCGACGTCACGGTACACCTCGCGCGAATGCGTGCGGTAGAGGTTATAGTCCCGGTCGTCGTCAGCACCATCAATGCGGTCAGAACTGAACGCTAGCCCGAAGCCGCCCATGCCGAGAGTCGGATCGAGTTCGTTCTGCGCTGTGTTAACACCGTCGCCGAGGTGCTCGATCGGAAAGTACTCGCCGTCAACGAGCCGAACGCGGTAGAGATCAAACCCGCCCACGCCGCCCGGCCTGTCTGACGCGAAGTACATGAAGTCGTTGACAGGGCTGACCTCGGGCGCGCCGTCGTTGAACGCGCTCGACAGTTCTTCAACGAGTGACGCCTCGGCGATACCGCGGTCGGTGATCTCCGCCGAGTAGATGTCGTACGGCAAGTTCTGAAACGACTCCCGCACGGTCGCTGGCCAGCGCCCGGAAGAATCGAGCACCTTCTCATCCGGGTTTCGTGGCCGATTAGATGCGAAATAGAATCGCATAGAGTCGGGCGAAATTGATGGGCCGTAGTCGTTGAACACGCTGTTGACGCTCGATCCGAGCACGCGAGGCTCGCCCCAGCTGACGCCTTCGCGTTCAACAAACCAGATATCGTACCCACCGAGTGACCCCGGGCGGTCGCTGTAGAAATACAGCCCGTCGCCGTCGGGCGTAAACGCGGGGCCGAGATCGTCGTACTCGGTATTCAGAGCGGCAACAGGTTCCGGCTCGGTCCAGCCATCGGGCGTGCGGATCGACTGGTAGATATCCGCACCGTCACCAGGCCGGCCTCGCACGAACAGCAGCGTCAGCCCATCGGGACTGAGCGTCGGTTCGTACTCGTCGTAGTCTGTGTTGAGACGATCGCCGAGCCATTCCGGCGGTTGCCACAGAACATCGCGCAGCTTGGCAACTTCTTTCGATGCCCTAATCGTGTCCGCATCCGTGTACACCGCGCTCGAGCGCGGCAACGTGAGCCAGAGCGCGGCTCCAACGACAACCGCACCAAGAATCACGCCAAGCATGACCGGGAATGTCTTTGCCGATCGCATCATGACCTATCCCCTATCGCGTGGGCACGGTGTCCAAATACGGCTCTTGAATCCCCGACAGCTTGCACGCATCGAGCACACCAACAACCTGGCTGTACGTCGCGGCCTGATCCGCGCGGATCGTCACCTTCTGCTCCGGATTTGCCGCGACGGCCTCCGACACAATCGCCCGCAGGTCCTCGATGCTCACTGTTCGCCCGCTGACGATGATCTCGCCGTCGGATTGAACGTTGATGATCAGTTCGCGCAGCGTCATCGAAATAGGCCCGCCGCTCTCGGCGACCGGGAGCGCGATCTGCATCTCTCGCTCCGATTGCTGGAACGTCGTTGCAACCAAGAAGAAGATCAGCAGCAGGAACACAATGTCGATGATCGGCGTGAGTTCGATCGACGGCGACGAATCGGTTGACTTGGCTTTGAGTAGCATGCTTGGGTCCTTAGCCGATCGCGCCGCCGCGCACCGGGAACGAATCGGCAACGACGCCGCTGTGCTCGTCTTCCAACTCTTCATCCGCGTGGCCGGTCGCGCTGGCGATCGCCTCGACCGCGTCCATGCACACCGAGTCCATCTGACGTGTTAGGTTCTCGATGCGGGAGGAGAACCAGTGGTACACAACCAGCGCCGGGATCGCAACGACGAGGCCCGCGGCGGTTGTGATCATGGCCTCATAGATTCCGCCTGCGAGCAGTTCGGTTTTACCGAGCGAATCCGCCGAGACCGCGACGGTTTGGAACGCCTTAATCATGCCGAATATCGTGCCGACAAGACCGAGCAGAGGAGCGATCGCCGCGACGACTGACAACGCGCGCAGTCTTCTGCGGAGCATGAAGATCTCGTGCTCACCCGCGGCGGCCATGTGCTTCTCGACTGACTCCATCGGTCTGCCGATCCGCTCCACACCACCGAGCACTGTGCGTGCGATCGGGCTGTCGGACTGCTTGCAGTAGTTGACCGCGTCTTGCTTGCCGCTTGTGCCGCGTTCGAGTAGCGGGAACAGGCCGCTGGCGAAGTTGTCGGGTATGACTTGTTTCTTGCGGAGCACGACCGCGCGTTCGACCGTGACCGTGACGATCACAAGCGAGCAGATCGCGATCGGGATCATCATCAGGCCACCCTTGACCACGAAATCCCAGACCGAGTTGACTGCGACCTCCGTGGCCTCGGCTCCGGCGGCTTCCTGCGCGAGTGTGAGCAATAGTGACGTATCCACAGTTCCGACCTTTCTCTTTTACCCGCCCTGTTCTGTTCGTGGCATCAGCCGTTCGAGTCTGCGTTCGGACATCACGGCCCAGTCTGTTTCATTGAACCGCTCGATCACATCCGTGAACTGGCTGATCGCGTCCGCGTCACGGTCGAGTTCCTCGAAGCACCGGCCCGCCTCGTAGAGAGCCGCCGCCGACCACTTCGGGTAGGCGTACACAAGATCAACCCGCAGGAATTCGCGGACCGCTTCGTCGTGCTTACCCTGCGCGAAGAGGCATTCACCGATCTGGAACTGCGCCCTCGCGGCGGTCTCGCCGTCGTGGTGCTCGACGACCTTGCGGTACTCCGCGATCGCTTCGTCGTGCCTGCTCTGGTTCTCGATCGCCCACGCGAATCCGAATCTCGCAAGGTACAACCGATCGTCGGTCGGATACTCGTCGATGAATTCTGTGTATGTATCTTCGGCTCTGGACCAGTACTGAAGCCCCCCGAACACCTCACCAAGCCTGAGCATCGCGACTGGACGGATCGCATCGTCATCGAACCCCTGCGCGATCTCAAACAGCATCTGCGCCTCGGACAGCTTACCAAGATGCAGGTTCGATTCCCCGGCGAGCAGCGCCGACGACGCGTTGATCCGCTGGGTCGGCTCACGGGTGGCGAGTTCGTAGAGCGCATCGATCGCACGGGTGTGCTCGTTCATCTCTCTTGCACAGACGCCGAGCCTGTACATGGCCTGATCCGCAACCGTGGGGTCTAGCCCCTCGCGATCATGGAGAATCTGCTCGCAGAATTCCGCAGCTTCGGCGTACTCGCCCGCGTTCATCGACAGCACAGCAAGCTCTAGCCCCGTGTGCTGCGCGAGCCGATCATCGGGATAGAGATCGAGCAGCAGAACGAACGAACCGGCCGCGTCTTCGGCGCGTTCGAGGGCAACGAGCGATCGGCCCCGTTCGTACAGAACAGTCGCCGCGGTCTCGGCTGCGAGTGCGCCAAGATCAGCTGGCCTGCGTGTGAACATCTCGGACGCCTCGACCGCCCGTTCGTGTTCACCAAGCCTGGCGAGCGCGATCACGCCGAGTGCGCCGGCCTTTGTCCGTATCTCAGCCTGCTCTGCGTTATCCGCCAGATCCGCGAGCACCCTGTACGCTCTCTCGTAGGAACCCGACGTCAGAAGAGCCCTGCCCTGTTCGAGTGACGAAGCGCCCGACAGCTCTCCATCGGACACCGACGCGGCACGCGCGAAGTACTCCGCCGCGTCCTCATCGTTGCCCGAATCTCGCGCAAGCTGTGCGAGTTGGCGGAGCGCGTAGCCGGCGACTTCGTCATCACCAGCCGAAGCCGCCGATTCAAACGCGGCAACAGCTTGGTCTGACTCGTCGAGTTCGAGCAGCACGAGTCCGAGTTCGTACCTCGCCCGGCCGTCGGCATCATTGCCGGCGTCAACGATCTGGCTGAACGCCGACTGCGCCGCTCTGCGGTCCCCCGCCTGTTTGTGCGCCAGCCCAAGGCGAAGAGCCGCGGCGTCCCACGAGGGCACATCGGTGCCCAGCTCGACATACCGGCTAAGCCACGCCGCCGATTCCTGCCAATCCTCGTCGGAGTAAGCCATATCTCCGAGCGCTAGCAGTCCCGCCCTGTACTCGCTACTGACCTCGCCCGAATCGAACAAGTCGCTCAGCACGCGCCGTGCTTCTTCGCGTTCGCCGATCTGGCGGAGGCTCATACCGAGCCGGTACTGGACCGTACCACTTAGCCTGTGATTGGCCGGCATGTCTTCCCCCAGCCGAGCAAACAGCCGAGCGGATGACTGGTAGTCGTCCTGCTGGTACGCGCTCTCTGCGGACAGGAATCTCGCTTCGTAAGCCGAATCACCGTCCAAACCGTCGGCGGCTTCGTCGGCGAGTCGGCTCGCGAGCCTTTGGTCATCTGAGTTCTGTGCAAAAGAAGCCGCAGCGAGCAGGGCTTGGTGAGAGAGCGAGTGGCCCGTGTACAACTGGTTGAATCGGCGGAGTGTTCTGATCGCGGCCTCGTGGTCGCCGCTCTTTCCCTGCGCCAAACCAAGCTCGTACATCATCTCGGGAAGCAACTCGGAACGGTCGTGCTCCTCAACAGCGTCGGCCAGAAGCCGAGCCGCGCCTGCCGCGTCACCGGCCTCGCTGAGCGCCCGAGCCTGCCAATACGCCGCGTCGTCTTGCAACCGCTCGGGGCCGCGGGTCCGCACCTCATCGAGGAATTCATCGGCAGCCGCGTAGTCGCCGAGCAGCGTCGCGACCCGCCCGCGTTCAAGCTGGAGCTTGGCCATCGTCACTTCATCGAGATCGCGCTCACGGATCGTGCCCAGCATCTCGTTGGCTTCGGTGTGGCGATCAAGATCAGAAAGTACCTGCGCCAAGCCGAGCCTCGCGTCGAACGCGGGCATGCCCCCGGCTCGTTCCACAGCTCCCGAGTACGCCCGCAGCGCCTCGTCCAACCTGCCGATCGCTTGCAGGCTTCGACCCTGCGCAAGTAGTGCCGCTTGCGCGAGCGACGAGTTGCCCCTACCGATCCGTGCGAACCTGTCAGCCGCTGCTTGGTGCCGACCCAGCTTCGCCTCGGCAAGCCCCGCAAAGTAGGACGCCCGCTCGCCGACCGCACCGCTTAAATCAGACTCGTACTCTTCGAATGCCTCGATCGCGCGTTCCGATTGGTCCCCTCGGAATCGCGCCTCGACGAGTAACGCCGCGGCTTGGGGCGCCAGCTTGTGATCGCCGTGCCTTGAGAGCGCCCTTTCGAGCACACCCGCCGAGTCTCGTGATTCACCGATGGCGAGCTTGCTCCGCCCGACGAGCACCGCCGACTCCATCGCGTACTGGAACCTGTGTTTGTTCAGGATCGGCTCGAGCGCCTCGATCGTTTCGTCGTGCCTGCCAAGCCTGCTGGCCGCGACCGCCAAGCCGTAGCGTGCCTGGTCCGCGAGTTCGTGGTCGCCGTGCTTCTCGAGGAACCGCTTGTACTCATCGATCGCGAGATCGTCGAGGCCCCTGCTGAGCATGCCTGAGGCGGCGTTGTAGTTGTCCACTGCCCTACCACCGTCCTGGGCCGCCGCCGGCGCGATAATCGCAAGCCCCGCCGATGCCGCAAGAACACCCGCCAATACACGTTTCTGGTTCATAGCTGTAGCTCCCGTGTGACCAGATGCGCCGCTCTGTCGGTTCCGTCAGAGAAAGTGTGTGTACCGGGCTTCGTTGGGAAGTGGTGCACACCGCTTGCAGCGGCCGCTGATATATTTATTATTTTTCCAATATGTAGTTTATGAGCGCAGCACAAACACCCGGAACCCACCGGGCATCGCGACGCAACAACTCACTCTGTTCGGCACAGGGTCGGCCCACCACCGTCTAGCCCAATCCCGATACCGGATACCCTAGCGGAAAGTGCCGCCCGCACCAAGTCGGCCTCGCCGGGTTGGAGATATTCCGTGCCGACAAAGCAACCGACCCCTCGGATTTGGCGGTCCGAGGGGTCGGTCTTGCGCTATGTGCCTGGCCCCGCCCTCCCTACTTCCATTCAGGAGGGCAGGACCCGTCACATCCCTTTGCCGTGTTTAACGCCTGCGTCGCCCCGCGATCAGCCCCGCGGCTCCGAACAGAGCAGCCGAAGCCGGTGCCGGGACCGGGCGGACGTTGACGCCGTCGATGCCCATGTAGGCCGCCGAGTCGCCGCCGCTGACCCACTGGGAAGCGATCGCCAGTTCGAAATCGTCTGCTGGCGCGATGAAGTCGAGCGTGCCGAACGTCCAGACGATGTCGTCGGCTGCGTTGATCTGCTTCGACAGCGTGACGGTGTCACCGAATGCGACTCCGTCTGCGTACATGCGGAAGAAGCCGTCGGCGCCGCTCCAGCCGGCCCCGTTGAACCCGAGGTTTGTGATGTAGAACTCGACCGTGTAGAGCTGCCCAGCGGTGAAGCCGGTCAGATCCTGCGCGAACGCCTCGTTGACGCCTGTGCCGTTGGCCCCTGCTCGGACGAACGTGCCACCATTGGGCGAGAGCACCCACGGGTTTCCGGTCACATTGAACGGGCCGGCTGAGTCGCAGGTGTCAACCGAGCCTGACCAGGAGAACCAGTCGGTCGGGGCGATGCTCGAACCGACCGGGCCGGTGAGATCGCCATTGGTGATGGCCTGTGCCCCCGCTACCGAGGCCATGCCAGCCGAGAGTGCGAACGCGATTGCTTTGTAGGTGTACATGTCTTCCTCCGTTGATCCTGTTTCCCCCCGCCAACTCGGCGAGACACAGGAACATCCGGAGTCCGTCACCAGACACGACACGGCTTGTAGAAATTTCTTCGAGTTAGCTCAGCACTCGATCACGCGGACGCTGACGTTGAGCGCCAGACCACCCTCAGCGGTCTCTTTGTACTTGGTCGCCATGTCCACCGCGGTCTCCCACATGGTCTTGATGACGTCGTCCAGCGAGACCCTCGCCTCCGCCGGATCACTGCCGATGGCGATGTTGGCTGCTGTAATCGCCTTGATCGCGCCCATCGTGTTCCGCTCGATGCAGGGGATCTGGACCAGACCGCCGGCAGGGTCGCACGTCAGCCCGAGGTGGTGCTCCATCGCGATCTCGGCGGCCATCAGGCACTGAGCCACGGTCCCGCCCAAGCAGTGCGCCAACCCGGCCGCCGCCATCGCGCTGGAAACCCCGATCTCCGCCTGGCAGCCGCCCATAGCCGCGGAGATGGTCGCGCCTTTCTTGAACAGGCTCCCGATCTCGCCCGCGACCAGCAGGAACTCGGCGATCCCGTCCTCGGTCGAGTCCTCGTAGAAGCACCAGTAGTACATCAGCACCGCCGGGATCACGCCCGCAGCGCCGTTGGTCGGCGCGGTCACGACGCGCCCGAAGCAGGCGTTCTCCTCGTTGACCGCGAGCGCGAACGTGCTGACCCAGCGGTTGATCTTCGTGAAATCGTTTGTGCTCTTGGCGATCGAGCCGAGCCACTGCTCGATGTTCGCCTCGGGCGTATTGCCCGGCACATCACCCAGCATCTGCTTGTTCATCCGGGCGGCGCGACGCACCACGTCAAGCCCGCCGGGCAGCATGCCCACCGTATGGCAACCCCGGTAGATACTCTCAAGCATCACTCGCCAGAGTTCGCGGAGACCGTCGCGGGTTTCTTGCTCGTTTTGCCAGGCCGCCTCGTTAGCCAGGACCAGATTCGCAATGGACCAGCCCTTCTCGTCGCAGATCTCCTGGATCTCTCGCGCTTTCTCGATCGGGTACGCGAGCTCGACGCTCCGGTGCTCGTTGGGGTGGTAGTCCTCTTGAACGACGAAGCCGCCTCCGACAGAAAAATAAGTAATCTCGTGCGTTGTGCCGTCGTCAAGGTAGGCGGTGAACCGCATGCCGTTCGTGTGGAAGTCCAGCCTCTCGTCCATGTGGTAGACGAGGTCCTCGGCCGCCGTGAAAGGCAGATCCTTCTCACCGCCTAAACAGATCTTACCAGAAGCGGCGATTGCCTTGGCCCGATCTTCAACGCCGGTCGTGCTGCAGGTTCTGTAGTCCTCGCCTGACAGCGCGAGGATGATCGCAACACCGGTCCCGTGGCCCCGGCCTGTCTTGGCGAGTGAGCCGTAGAGATCCGTCTTGACACGAGTGACCTTCTCAAAGTCACCCGCCTCGAGCAGCTTGCCCAGAAACTTCTGAGCCGCCCGCCAAGGCCCGAGCGTATGAGAACTCGACGGGCCGACGCCAACCTTAAAGATATCGAAAACGCTGATGGGTTCCATAGCCAATTGTTGCGCGGCTAGGACGCACTTCTATCTCAATCCACACCTGATTCGGCATCAGCCCAAGGTGTGCGGACCCGCCAGATGCACAGACCCGATGCTTTAGGTGTCCCCGTTGCCCGCCCGCTAGTGAAGTACAGCCAGTTCCCATCGGGGCTCAGGCAAGGGCTGCCGTCGATCGCGCCCGTGTTGAATGGCAGCAGTTCTGGCTCGCTCCAGCCATCTTCTGTCCGTTCGCTCATGTAAAGATCCGACAACCCCGGCCCCTCGGGCTCGCCCATCCGCACAAAGATCAACCGTTTCCCGTCGGGCGTGAGAAGCGCATCGTGTTCACGGTATCGCGTGTTGATCGGCGCGCCGAGCCGGTCCGGCTTGCCCCAGCCTTCACCGTCGGGCTGGGCGAGGTAGATATCCCAGTTCCCGGCCGCCTGCCTCGTAAAGCACAGCTCGCCGTCCTTTGACACCGTGGGGTAAGCCTCGGGCTCTCTGGTGCTGATCTCGCCCGCTACCTCCGAAGGCTCAGACCACTTCCCATCCTCGTCGCGCTGCATCGTCCACACGTCGGCATCGCGGTACATCAGAAAGCGTTTGCCGTCGGGCGAAAGATGCCCGTCCCCGGCATCGACGCCGTCGAGCTGGCCGTCGAAGTAGTCCGTTTGCTCCCACGCGCCATCAACAAGCCTGAGCGATTCGATCGTGCCCACGCCGGTGGTATCGTCGTACCGGGTCAGCACCAGCAGACCGCCCTCGGGCGAGAGCGTTGTGTTAAACTCCGTGTTCGTCGTCGAGACAACGCCCGGCCCGACCAGCTCGGGTGTGCCCCACCCTTGTTCTTGAGTTTCTTGTTCCGAAACCAAAACTAGTGCGCACAACACGCCGACACAGACCATCGCTTGAACTCCCTGCCCGCTGCGGGAGAGCTGTACAAGAACGGCGGCTGCCGGATGCGATTTGATCAGGTTTTATGATCAGTTCATGAGCACTCAGAATCACGCCTTGTAGAGATCCAACAGTGCCGCGGTCAATTCGGGATGCTCGAACTCAAAGCCGTCCTCTTCGAGCCTGATCGATCGGCAGTATCTGCCATACAGAGCCAGTTCCGGGTCTGTTCTCATGACCAGCGGCGCACCGATACGCACGAGCCACGCGGGCGCGGGCAAGCCAAACGGCACACCCTTAACCACGCGCCGAAGCTCACGCATGAACACCGCGTTCGAAACAGGGTTCGGAGCGGTCGCGATGTACACACCCTTGGCAGAGTCGCTCTCGATCGCCCACTGCATGATCCGGTTCATGTCAGTTTCGTGAATCCAGCTCATGCCCTGATTGCCGTGACCGACCTTGCCGCCAAGACCGAACTTTGCGAGCTTAGATAGCGTGAGCATCGCCCCACCAGATCGGCCTAGCACAAAACTCGTCCGAAGTACCACGCTCCGCATGCCCTCCGGAATCGCAGACTCGAACGCCTCCTCCCAAGCCCGGCCGACCGTCGGTGCCAACCCATAGCCTTGTGCCGAGTTCTCATCGCACATCAGAGACGGCGGGTCGCCATAGATATGCGCCGTTGACATCTGCACCCACACGCGTGGCTGCTTAGAAATCGTGCGCAGAGCCTCACCCAATACACCGGTCGATTCGACACGCGACCTGAGAATCTCGTCGCAGTTGTCAGACGTTTTCATACAATCAACCGTCCGCCCCGCGAGATTGACGATTGCTTCCGCGCCATCGAGCGACGATGCCCATTCGCCGAGCGATCTCGCATCCCATTTGAGATGCGTCCATGGCCCATCCTCGGCGGGTGTACGCCGTGACAGGATGACAACCTCATATCCGTCGCTTGAAAGGTGCCTCGCGAGATTCAGCCCGAGAAACCCGCTGCCGCCGGCGATCACGACTCGTTTCTTGTCCACCTCACCCATCGCGCTGCACCTCATCCGCGCTCGGCAGTCGGCAAGCCTTGGAAATTTTGTAACGGTTGGCCGCGAACTTGCGGTACGCCTTCTCGAAGAGCCACCGCCCGACCGGGACGATTGAAAGCACATAAACCGGCCAGAGCCACCACACACGCCGCATCACGAACCGGTACACATCCGCGCCGACGCAGTCTGGGCTTTCGTCTTCGAAAATCATCCTGATGTTGGCGACCAGTTCTTCCGGCGTGATGTCAATCCGCTCACGCACCCATCCCGCCTGCAGCGGCGCCACACCGATGCCGCGTTTTTCGAGCATGGGTTTCATCTTCGGAACCCAGCTCCGGCAGAAACCGCAAGTATCGTCATAGAGCACATGGCCGACCGTTTCACTCATTGCAAATCCGATCCTTTTAGCACCACCCGCGGGAACACCTCGACCGCCGACCCCTCGGCAAGAAACGCCGACGCAGGTTCGTTCGCCAGACACTCTGCGAATCGGTCGCCGTACATCAAAGCCGCGTCGAGATCCGCCCAGGCCCGGCTCGCCTTGGCAACGCGCCACTGCGGATGGGCGACCTCATACTCGGCGGTCTTGGCATCTCCGAGCCACGTGTAGCCCCAGTAGTGCTCGGCGATGAACTCTTCCACACTCCCGGTATCGGGCAGCGTGTACGCCGAATCGACCTCCACCCCGATTTCGCTCGGCCGCCCCTTGTAGTCCCACCGGTACGCAGCGGACGTCGCCTCACCAAGCCCGTTGAACCCGAGCTCATGGGACATGCGCACAGCCCGATATGGCTCGTTGTACACCGCCCTCGCGACCAGCGCCACGGCTCGCTTCGGAACAAGCTCCTTCACAAAGACTACCGCCCGCCGAGTCTCGCCCTGGACAGTGCGTTTGACATAGAAACGCAGGTTCAGTTCCTCGAATCGACCATGCAGCGGGATCGGAAACCCACGCAGACGCGAGCCCTTGAACAGAAAGCCGACCAGACTGACATAGCAACGCCCGTTGTGTGTGTCTAGCTCAGTGCCTGCTGGAACCAGCGGCTGAAGAATTCGGGGATCAATGTCGTAACTGAGCATCACAAGGTGACGCCAGCAGGCCGTCATGAATGGCTTACGGCTCTGTTTCACTCGCGCATTCTAGCTCTCATCTTTGCTTCTATCCGCGAAGCGTGCTCATGCCCTTGGCCTTTCTGGCCTCGTTCAAAGCAACCAGCACCGCTGGTTCTTTCGCGAGCAGCTTGATCAACTGGCTCCGCGTGCAATAAAGCCTGATCGACGCTTTCTTCATGTCCAGCGACGCCGAGTAGATGACGTCTAGCGCCTCGGCGACCATCGCTGGGTAGTCGTTGTGGTCTACGTTACAGGCGATCTTGCCGTCCTTCACACGCGACTTCCACATCGCCGAGCCGATGTCACCGATCGGGACCGGCGAGCGAGTCTGCAGGGCAAGCTGCAACCGAAGGCGCTTGAGCGCGACCCGTTTATTCTCTTGAGCGCTCCGGCGTTCGCCCGCATGCGCCTCCACGCCCGTTGGTCTGTGCGTCAGTTCAACAAGCGACTGAACCTTGTTGCGGTGCTGGCCGCCCGGCCCGGAGCTTCGGCCCCTGCCGAGGTCGCAGTCCTTCAATAGCGCCTCGTCATCGAGCGTCGCCGGGTGGGGCGATTTCACGAAGATCGGTTCAACAAGCGGGTGCGAACTCATGCCATGCTCGGCGATGCGCGGAGTGTCAGATCGTCCGGCTTGCCCTGCTGCAACCGGTGAAAGCCGAGCCCGGCGATCATCGCCGCGTTGTCGACGCAGTAGCACATCGCGGGTACAACGAGCCGAAGCCCGTGGCGATCGGCGAGCGACGCAAGCTCGCTGCGGATCCGCGAGTTCGCCGATACCCCGCCACCAACAACCAAGGACTTCGGTTTGGTCTGCATCGCTTCGAGCGCGCGTTCGAGTTTGAGCACGATCGCCCGGCTCGCCGCCCGCTGGAAGCTGGCGCATAGATCACGGATCTGCTGTTCGTTCAGCTCGTCTTTCTCATTTGGGAACTTACCGCCAGGTCCTGGCACGCCGCGGACTTGGTAGAGCAGCGACGTCTTCAAACCCGAGAACGAGAAATCGAGCGAATCCTTGCCGAGCCTGCTGACCGGAAAGTCGACCGCCCGTTCGTCCGCCCCCTCGCTCGATGCCAACGCATCGACCAAAGGACCACCCGGATGACCAAGCCCAAGAATCGCCGCGGCTTTGTCGTACGCCTCTCCGACTGCGTCATCGATCGTTCCGCCAAGCTTGCAAAGCTCGTCGGGCGATGCGCACTCGAACATCGCCGTGTGCCCGCCGCTGATGACCAGCCCGAGCGCCGGGTAGACCTCATCGAGTTGAAGCTCGGTATCCAGCAGCCCCGCCCAGAGATGCGCACGCACATGGTCAACCCCGACCAGCGGCACTCCGAGCGACCACGACAGAGCTTTGGCCGCCGAAACCCCTACGAGGAGCGCACCGATCAACCCGGGCCTGTGCCCCACCGCGATAGCGTCCAGATCCGAAAGCTCGCAGCCCGCGTCCGCGATCGCTTGCTCGACAACGCCCGTGATCCGCTCGGCGTGCGCCCGGCTGGCGAGTTCCGGGACCACCCCGCCGTACTCTTCGTGGATCTCGTGCTGGCTCGAAACCACACTCGAACGCACGGCCCTACCGCCTTCAACGACAGAGGCCGCGGTTTCGTCGCACGAGCTTTCGATGCCAAGAACAAGCATTGCAGCATGATACGCTTCGATACCCGGCCCGCCGGCTGCTAGAATCCGGCAGAACCTATGAATGATTCAACACGCGACCATGTCGCGATCCAATCCGAACGAGCCGTGCTCGCCGCCGTCAGACTCCCAGATTCCAAGTACAACCCGGATGATCCGTTCGGCGAACTCCAATCGCTTGTCGAGCAAGCCGGCGCGATCGTTGTGGGCACTCTCGACCAGATGCTCAACAGACCAGTCTCGGGCACCTACATCGGCTCGGGCAAGCTCGAAGAACTCAAAGCCCTCTGCAACGAGCTCAACGCTCAGACAGTCATCTTCGACCACGAGCTCAGCCCGAAGCAGATCGCCAACATCGAGAAGGTCGTCGAACGCAAGGTGCTCGACCGCTCCGAGGTGATCCTCGACATCTTCGCTAGCCGAGCGACGACGCACGAGGCCAAGCTCCAGGTCGAGATCGCCCAGCTCGAGTACACCTACCCGAGACTCCGCTCGATGTGGTCCCACCTCGAACGCATCGCCGGCGGGTCGGCGGGCGGTGTGGGCACGCGCGGCCCCGGTGAGCAGCAGCTCGAAATCGACAGAAGACTCGTCCAGCGCCGGAAGTCGCACCTCAAGCAAGAACTCGACAAGATCCAGTCCCGCAAGGAACGCTCCGTCGAGAAACGCAACAGCGACAACTTCACAGTCGGGCTCGTGGGCTACACCAACGCGGGCAAGAGCACGCTCTTCAACACACTCACCGAGGGCGGCGCGTACGCGGACGACCGACTCTTCGCAACGCTCATGACCCGCACCAGAAAGTGGGAACTCGGCAGCGGCATCGACGTCATGCTCTCGGATACCGTCGGTTTCGTCCGCGACCTGCCCCACAACCTCGTCGCGAGCTTCAAGGCCACGCTCGAAGAAGCGACGCACGCGGACCTGCTTCTGATCGTCGTCGATGTGTCCGACCCAGCCGCCGAGCTGCACTTCTCGGAGGTCAACCGCACGCTCGACGAGCTCTTCGATGGCGTCGCCAAAGCAAGCGCACGCGCCGCTTCGAAGGGCGTCCGCGAAAGCAGCGACGAGATCTGGCAACCGCCGGAACGGCTGGTCTTGCTGAACAAAGTCGATCGGCTCAAGAACAACACCGAACTACTCATCTGGCAGCAGCGGATCCCGAGTTCGCTTCCGATCAGCGCGCTTCCCGGCACCACCAACCAGCCGAGCCGGGGCCAGGACGAACTCGCAAATCGCGTCCGGCAAGCCACACTCGGCGAACAGCTCGAACTCGAGCTGACTCTCCCGATGCGAGAAGCCAAAGCCCTGCACACGCTCGAGACCAAAGCAGAGATACTCGACCGAAAGTACGAGGGCGACAAGGTCATCATCAAAGCACGGGTCGGGTCGAGATTGCTCGCGCAGCTCAGATCGGGCGGCGCACACATCTCGACCGACAAAGACTCCGATCTCGCAGCCGCCCAGAGCGCGTGGCGAGAAGCACCCGAGTCGTAGTCCAAAAAAGAATAACCGGCCGGAGTTGCTCCGACCGGTGCTTCTGAAAGTGACCCCACGGGGATTCGAACCCCGGTTTTCAGGATGAGAACCTGACGTCCTAGACCGGACTAGACGATGGGGCCATCGGCTAAGCCAATCGTAGCCGACCGCGTCGAATGTTCAAGCTGCCCGCTACTTGCCGCTGGACATCATCGGGAGCGCCACCATCACCAGCAGGTCGTAGACCGCGTGCGCCCCTGCCGCGATCCCGAGCCCCCGCCCAAGAAAGAGCGTCCCGAGGAACACGCCGGACGCGAAGTAGAAGATAACCACTTCGACGTTCACGCCGCCCCCGCCGCCCGAGCGGTGATAGGCCGCGAAGACCAAGGCAGAGAACCCGACCGAGAGGACATTGCCAAGCTGTTTCCGCACGCCGCAGATGTCAACGAGCAATCCGTGCGCGAGCGCGATGAGGACGAACCTGAACACCAGTTCCTCGTAAACCCCCGCGCCTACCGCGATCGTCGCTCTCGCCCCGGCTGGCATCTCGGCGAACTCGCCACCAACGCCGCCGAGCAGCCCGGTCATCGCCGCCAGCACGAGCAGCGGCATCGCCCAGATGCACGACTCAGCCGCCATCAGCAGCAGCCCGCTTGCGCGAATCTTCCAAGGTCGTCGCTCGATCACCTGCCACGACACCAGCACCGTGACGAGCGCGATCGCCGGCAGGTGCATGCCAACGACACCGAAAAGCTCAAACAGCGTGCTCAGCAATCGGCGCGCAGCCAGGCCCATCGAGGCCAGTTCGTCCTGCCAGATCAGCGAGCCGAGTTCGTAAAACAACACCAACGGCAAAAGAAACACCAGAACCTGCAAAGGCCTGGTGGATTCCTGCCAGTAGTTGTCAAGATCGGATTCTTCGAGAACGATCGCGTCGGTATCGTCTGCGGCGCTCATCGAGTTCCTTGCAGCGTTACGAGGCGCTCTTGGCCTTGAGCTGCGCGGTCAGGCGGCTCTTTCTGCGGGCGGCCTGACGCTTGTGGATCACGCCCTTCTGAGCGGTGCGATCTATGATCGAGCAGGCGCTGCGGAGCGCTTCCTGTGCGCCGCCGTTGTCGCCGGCGGACAGCTTGGTCTCAAACGTCTTGATGGCTTCGCGCATGGTGCGGAGGCGCCATCTGTTGCGTGAACGGTGCGAAAGGTTCTGACGAACGCGCTTCTTTGCTGAGACCGAGTGAGCCATTGAGCCGATTTCCTTTGGGCACGCAGCCCGTCGCTATCATCCCGGACGCCACGCCCGGACCCCCAGCGGGGCCTTCCCGCCGGGCGGTAGTCTTGCCCCGAAATCACGAAAGATCAACTCCTGACCCCCTAGGACTTGCCTCAGGGCTGGATTCTTCCCTATTGTCGCATCCGCAAATGCGGGCGTAGCTCAACTGGATAGAGCACCTGACTACGGATCAGGAGGTTGGGGGTTCGAATCCTCCCGCCCGTGCTTCTTTGGCCCCTTGCCGAGCCACCCCACTCTACACAGATCCCAGCCCCTCAGACCGGGACCTCTTTTCGGGTCAGCCGATCACGTTCTCACCCAGCCTGAAGCAGTTGTGCCACCAACAAATCCTGCTATCGGCCCCACCCCATCCCAGCCAGAAGGCTCCACAAAGCTGTGTACACAACCCTCGCTACCGCCCTCGAACCGCGGCCTACCCACAGACGAAAGGGCTCGTCCAAGCCCTGACCCGTGTTTATTCACTTCATCTCGCTTACCGTGAAGTGATCGCTGGATCTGGCCGAATTCTGGGACATGAAGCGGCTCTTGGCTCTAGGTGTGCTCACACTCGCTGGCGGCAGTCTTGCCCCGGCGGTCGGACAGCACGAGGGCCACGCCATGCACACCGGCGCGGCTTCGCAAAGCACAAACTTCGACTTCTTCACGAACTTCGGCACCTACATGCCCCGCACCCACTGCATCGTCAACAGCGAGGGCAAAGCAGACTGGCCCTGGATCATCCTGCTGATCACGCTCACCGCCGGCATCATTACGGCGTACGGCTGCATCTATTTCTTCTGGATGAAAACCCACCGCGCGCAAGAGGAACGCGACCAGAACAAGAAAATGTTCGAGCTCGCAAACATCTTCTTCTGGTGCGCGGTCTGCGGCTACGTCTTCAGCATCATGTCCTTCGCCTGGCCAGCGTACAGGCTGCTCGCCGGTGCGCTTCTTCTTCTGAATCTCTGGTCGTGGCGGTTTGTGCTGACGGATCTCAATGAATTTAAGCGATCACTCTGTGCGAAATCGACCGAACGCAAGCTCCGCGAAGAGCTCGAACAACGCAACCAGATTCTTGAGCGGCTTGTCGTCGAGCGTACGATCGATCTCGAACACGCAAAGACCTCGGCCGAGGATGCCAACAATGCCAAGAGCCAGTTCCTCGCTTCGATGAGCCACGAAATCCGCACCCCTATGGCAGCGATCGCCGGCTATGCGGAACTTCTCCACACTGAAGAGATCTCGTGCCAGCGTCCAGAGGAGTTGCGCGAAGCGACACTTTCCATCTACACCAACACGCATCACCTGCTCACGCTGATCGACGACATCTTGGACATGTCCAAGATCGAAGCCGGCAAGATGGCCATGGAGATCACGGGCGTCAACGCCGCTTCGCTCGTGCACGAGGTCGAAACGATGCTGGCTCCAAGAGCGCAGGCGAAGGGCCTCGAGTTCCGCATCGATCACGAAACAGATTTCCCGGAGTCGATCCAGACCGACCCCACACGTCTGCGACAGATCTTGCTGAATCTCGTCGGAAACGCGATCAAGTTCACATCGTCCGGTTCTGTCTCGATTTCGCTATCCTGCGATCCTGAAACGGAAACCGCCGAGTTCCGCGTCTGCGACACCGGCATCGGGCTATCCTCTAAGCAACTCGCCATAGCCCAGCAGTTCTTGCCATTCACTCAAGCCGACAATTCGACAACCCGTCGTTTCGGCGGCACCGGGCTCGGCCTCAAGATCTCCCACGCGCTTGCCGACCTGCTCGGCGGCAATTTAGAAATCGATTCCGTTGAACGCGAAGGCACCACCATGTGCCTGCAGATCCCCACCGGATCGCTTGCAAACTGCAAGATGATCGACCGGGATAGCTTTGCGAACGGACTCATCAAACACATTGACACCAACCCCTCCGACGGCATTCAGAATGCTGCGTTGCTGGTCGGTGCCCGAATTCTGCTGGTTGAAGACGGCGCGGACAACCAAAAGCTCTTCGGCTGGATTCTCCAGCGAGCGGGTGCCACGGTCTCGATCGCCAACAACGGCAAAGCCGCGGTCGAGATGACGGCTGGTCCAAAGCATGATCGCTTCGACCTGATCCTAATGGATATGCAGATGCCGGTTCTCGACGGATACAGCGCGACAGCCGCCATCCGCGAAGCCGGGTGCAGCACACCCATCATCGCCCTGACCGCCCACGCGATGGAGGGCTGCCGAGAACGCTGCATGGACGCTGGCTGCAACGACTACCTCCCAAAGCCCATCAAGCGGGAAACCCTGCTCCGAAGGTGCCAGTTCTGGGCCTCATCTTCAGAAGAACGCCCCGCCGCATAAACCCCGGTTCCAGCGGTTCAGACGTGGGTTCCAAGGCCGCTAAGCGTGAGCCGAGGTTTCTTGGTTGCCGGTGCAATACCGAATGGGCCGATACGTTAGGCCGTGGTGAACAAACGCGCATTCTCTCTAATCGAACTCCTCGTGGTGATCTCGATCATCGCGGTCCTGCTGGCGATCTTGCTTCCCGCGTTGCCGAGGATCATGGATGCGGGCCGCCGCGCCGCGTGCTCGGCGAATCTCCGGGGCGTCGGCCAAGCGGTCGAACTCTACAAAGGCGACTTCAAGGAGATCATGCCCGTCGGCAGCTACATGCCGAGACCCTGGCTCAACTTCCTCAACGACGACGGCTCATGGCCCACAAGTTTCAACCAATCGATCAGTGACTACTTCGAGATCGACTCCGCTGCCTGGGAATGCCCGGGTGACATCGCGGTTCACAGCGTCACTTACACCGACGACGACGGCAGGGAACAGATCGGCGGCTCGTCGTACATGTACGTCTCGTCGCTCGGCGGCCGAAAGATCGAAGATTCGTTCTTCATGTCGAGGCTCGACCTCCCCCTCACCGAAGTCCCGGTCGCCCACGATTTCGACGGGAACACCTACGAGACACAAGACGGCAGGCTCATCCCTGTCGATTTCTTCCACTCAACCCGGAACCTTGTCTTTGGTGATGGGCACGTCGGCAAGTATGATCAATCTGAAGGCCCGAGCCAGCCCGGCTAAGCCGCGAAGGAGCACACCATGAGCAAGTCGCTGATGGACGGCATCGAGTTCGGTGAAAAACGCAAAGCGGTGGACGCTGACTGGTCCAAGGCACGCAAGCTGGTTGTTGGCTCGCTGTTCTCGCTGCTGGCGCTCGGCGCCGTCGGCGCGGGCATCTTTTTCGCGTGGGACAACCGCCCGATCAAGCTGCCCCGCAGCGCCGACGAAGCCATCACCGTGATCAACTCGGGCAGGCTCGACAGGCTCAGCGAGGACCGGCAGCGGCAGTACTTCGCCGAGGCATCGAACCTCATGCGCGACATCCCCGAAGAGGAACGCCGGGACTACTTCCGGAGCGAAGAGAACCGCGACGCGATGCGCCAGGTCATGATGGAGCAGATGGACAACACCATGCGAGAAATCGCACGCGGCAACATCACCATGGACGACTGGCGCTCGCAGATGGCTGAGCGTTTCGGCAACCGCGGGCCACGAGGGCAGCGCGGCGAGCGTGATGAGCGCGGCGACCGCCCCGAAGGGGAACGTCCAGAACGCGAACGCCCGGAAGGCGAAGAAGGCGAACGCCCAAGCAGAGCCGATCGCCAGCAAGCCATGACCAATCGAGTCCAGGGCGCATTCCAGAACGGCGACGGCCAACGTATGGGCCTCATGATGGCCTTCCGCCAGAAAATGGGCGGCTGGGGCGGAAGACCGGGCGGCGGTGGCGGTGGAAACCGCAACGGCGGCAACTAACCGCGCAACAGCTATACTCGCTGACCATGTCAACAAAGTCAGCTGCACTCCATATTCAGGACCTCAAATTCCGCTACCCGGGCGCCTCGCATTCCGCGCCCTGGGTTGTCGATGTGCAACAACTCACGATCAAGCCCGGCGAACAGATCCTGCTCACCGGCGCCTCGGGTCGGGGTAAAAGCACACTGCTCCAACTCATCGCCGGGCTCATGTCGCCCGACCAGGGCTTCATCAAAATCGCCGGCCAGGACATCGGCCAACTCTCGGGCGGCAGGCTCGATCGATTCCGCGGCACGCAGATCGGCATGATCTTCCAAACCTTCAACTTGCTCCGCGGGTTCACCGCCAAAGAGAACGTGCTGGCCGCCCTGCTCTTCTCGTCGCTCCCCAAGAAAGAGCACAACGACCGGGCTCTTGAGCTTCTTGAGACCGTCGGCATCCAGACTCCCGAGCGAGAGATCTCACAACTCTCGATCGGCCAGCAGCAACGTGTTGCCGTGGCAAGGGCTGTGGCAACCTCGCCCGCGCTGGTATTGGCGGACGAACCCACCGCGAGTCTCGACCCCGAGAACGGCAAGACCGCGATGGACCTCATCCAAACGACATGCCTGAAAGTCGGGGCCGCCCTGCTCTGCACAAGCCACGACCCGTCGATGTCTGAACGCTTCAAACGACTCGAATCTCTCGACACGCTCGTCACCGCGTAAACCCAAGGACTCAACATGGCAATGACGGACTGGACCATCATCCGCCGAAGCATGTCGGCAAGACTCTTCTCAACCGTGACCACGATCGTCACGGTCGCCATCGCGGTCGGGCTCATGCTCACGCTTCTTGCGATGCGCGATTCGGGACGCAAGGCATTCGACCGAGGCACGGGCAACATGCACGCGCTGATCAGCGCCGACTCGTCGCCGCTCGTTTCGGTCCTCAACTGCATCTTCTACGCAGACCCGCCCGCGCGCCCAATCTCCTGGCCCAAGTACAACCAGCTCATCAACACCTACCCCTTCGAGTATGCCATCCCGACCCAGCAGGGCGACAGCTACCAGGGCCTGCCCGTTCTTGCGACGACAGCTGAGTTCTTTACAAAGTTCAGCCCGAACCCGGACTTCAACCCGAACGCCGCTCCGCGCCAGCAGAGCACCGAGGCCTGGGGATTGAAAGAAGGGCGGTTCTTCGAGGCACCGTTCGAGGTTGTGGTCGGTGCGCGAGCCGCCGCCGAGCGAACACTCAACGTCGGCGACAACATCAATCTCTCGCACGGTGTCGAAACAAGCCGCAAGAGCACGATCAGCGTCGATCCGCACGTCCACGCGGGCTACCCCTACGAAGTCGTCGGCATCCTCGAAGCCACCGGCTCGGCGCACGACCGCGCGTTGTTCACCGACCTGACTAGCTCATGGATCATCCACGCACACGACCGCCGGGTCGCAGAAACGCCGGGCGTTGAGATGACAACCGAAGCCGATCTGACCGACGCCGACAGGCTCATCACCGGGATCTACGCGAGGGTTATGTCACGCCAAGGGCGGAACTCGGGTTCGGTCTTGCCGCAGGTACTGTCGCAGCTCCGCGCCGACCAGACGATCACGGTCGCCCAGCCGAGTGAGCAGATCACATCGCTCTTCTCGATCGTCTCTAACATCGACGAGATCCTCATCGCGATGGCCGGCGCTGTGATGATCTCCAGCGGCATCGCGATCATGCTCGCGCTCTACAACTCGATGGAGCAGCGCAAACGCCAGATCGCCATCCTCCGCGTTCTCGGCTGCAACCGTGTCCGCATCTTCGGGCTGGTCATGACCGAGTCGGCCATCATCGGCATCGCCGGCGGCTTTGCGGGCTTTGCGATCGCATTTCTCGGGACCAACATCGTCGCGAGTGTGCTCAAAGAAAGGCTCGGCCTCGTTGTCGAGCCCACGTTCGACCCGCGGATCGTGTACGTCGTTCTGGTCGCCTCACTCGCCCTTTCGGCGCTGGCAGGCCTGATCCCGGCAGCCGCGGCTTATCAGACGCCGGTCGCCAAGAACCTAAAGCCGACAGATTGAAGCCAAACCCCACCGCGTGCGTACAACCTAGTACGATATCTGTCAGCAGCATTCAGACGGGAAACAGGACATGCGAGTATTTTGGATCATTCTCACACTCGTCATCGCAGGCTCGGGCGCGCTCGTCTTCAAGCCGAAGGCAGACACGAATGCCGCGCCCGCCGAGCCAGTTTCGGCTCAAGCCGATTCCTTGACGACCGACCGTGTGCCAACCACGCCCGCTGCAATAGCGGAAACCGCTGAACAAAACCAAGCACCCGCAGCAACGGAATCCACAAACGATGAGTTTCGTTCTGAGGTTGCGCGTATCGAGGTTGGCGAAGAGGCCCCATCGACTCCAGCAAAGACATCCGCAGAAGAGCTTGACAGCACCGCCGAAGAAATCGCGCACGAAAAAATACGGCAGAACATTGTTTCCGATTCAACAGAGCTACCCGAGATCACTGCGGACGAGATCATCGCGACTCTTGACGGCTCGAACGATGATTCCGAAGTCACCGAGCTAGCAGATGCCGAAACCGAGTCTGTGGCCGCAGACACAGAAGAAGCCGCCCCAAACGGCTGGGAACTGCTCGCCGAGCAGGCCAATGACGAGAACGCCGAGGAGTCCACCGAAGAAGCGCCCGCAGAAGCCGAGTCGGCAGGCGTCCCCGCTGCGATGACGATCGCTCGCAACGAGGACGGCTCGATCACAATCGGCGACACCTACACCATCACCGGCAGCGGCACGCGAGAGAACCCCTACATGGTGTCCTGGGAGTACATGGTCTCGCTGCGTGAGTACTACAACCCGCGCGAGGGCAAGAAAGCCATTCCATCGCACATCGCGATGTTTGACGGCTCGTACGTCTCAATCGCCGGCTACCTCCAGTTCCCGCTCGCTACACCCGAGCCTGTCGAGTGCCTTGTCATGCTCAACCAGTGGGACGGCTGCTGCATCGGTGTGCCGCCGACACCCTACGACGCGATCGAGGTCTCGCTCTCCGACCCCGCATCACGCGAGCAGAAGTTCGCGGTCGAGGGCCGAATCGTCGGCAAACTCAAGATCGACCCGTATCTCGTGGGCAACTGGCTGATCGGTCTCTACCTGCTGACCGACGCGAGCGTCGACGTCTCCGGCTCACGCACCGCCGAAGAGGTCTACGGCAACACGCCATCGCAGCTCATCCCCGGCGCCGAATAAACCCACGCCTTAGCCGTAGTAGTCCAATTTGCTCTTGGCCCCGCCGCCGGTGAGTGCATCCAGAAACTCCGGTGCCGATACCCAAGAAATCGCGACACACGCGCCGGCGATAATCGCGATGCGTATCGCCAGTCTTCTGTGCCTGCACATCTTGGGCCTCAGCTCAGGGATCAGCATCAAGAACGGCACAGCCGCGAGAACACACGCGTGCCACCTCGGCATCTCGCTCAAGAAGTGACCCGACACAAATACACCCGAAAGCCAGACGATGTAAATCGTCCCCACGCCGTGGCCGATCGACCGCTCCCGAAAGATCATGCCGACGATGGCGATCCCCACAAGCGCTGCGAACAAACCGAGTGCGATCTGCCACTGCGCCGAAGCGCCCGATGCGAAGATTGCCGGCATAGCAAACATCGGAACCGCAGCAAGCGAAAGAGCAGTCGATGTCAGATTCGACCGTTTGACGAGCACATCGAGCGCACCGAAAGCGAGCAGCATCCAAAGCCCGACACCCGCGGTCCAGGCGATCGTTTCAACGCCCGCGTCCCAGCGGTTGCGGATCGTCGCATACTGAAAGTACAGCACGCCGCCGACAATCAGGAGCCGACCCAGCCAACGAACCGTCGGCTGAACCTTCGCCCGTATTAAGAGCGCTTCGAGCACCGCGAACGCGCCGGCTGCGATGATGAAGTACACTTGCTTCGCCGAGGCCGATGGGCTCGAGAAACTCACGGTCTGGATGAACGCGAAGATGTAGAAGTACGCCGCCGCTAACCCGAGCGCCGGGCCGAGCCGCTCGAGACGTTTGGCCAGCTTCGAGTGCTCGTCCTTGCGGCTAACCAGCGACGCGGACCAGAAGCCGATGAACGACAGAAGCGCAGCGATAGTGCCGGGCGCCGCTACACCGAGCAGGCCCTCACGGAGTTGTGCAGAATTCACTTGGATTCACCTGTGCTTTACGTGGAATCGAGTGTTGTTCAACAAGCCTTACTTCTGCATGCCGGTGATGGCGACCGTGAGTTCGACTTCATCACCCAGCGCGCCGTTTTCGACGCCGTAGTCAACGCCGTACTCGGAACGGTTGATGGTGATCTTGGCTTCCCAGCCCGAGCGTTGCCCGCCGCGAGGATCAGCCCGATCGCCCATCCACTCAAGTACGGTCGTCTCGGTCTTGGTGACACCCTTGAGTGTCAGATCGCCAGTGATTTTGAGCGTGTTGTCGCCGGCGGCCTCAAAGGTCTTGCCAACGAACGAAATCTCCGGAAACTCCTGTGCGCTGAAGAAATCGCCGCCCTTGAGATGCTTGTCCCGGTTTTCGCTATTGGAATCAACGCTGTCGGCTTGAACGCTGACACTCAGCTTGCTCGCAGAGGGGTTGTCGAGGTCGATCGAGTACTCGCCCGAGATCTTGTTGAATCGGCCGTAGAAGTTGGTCACGCCCATGTAACCGACCTTGAAAACGACGGACGAGTGCATGCCGTCCACGCCGTAGGTGTCGGCCTGGCTGGCGGCGACACTGACAGCTTCGTGAGCCGGTGCTGTGGTCGAGTTACCGACCGCCAGGCCGCCCATGATGATCGTGCCGGTTGCCGCCAGTAGTGCTGCGTTGATGCCCATCGGTGTGTACTCCCAAAGTGTGGTGTTTAAGACCCTAAACCCTATTCAACTGGCAGAATGAACACCAACATCACCCGGTTCATTCCAACCATTTAGTTGTTTCAACAAGAAATATACCAAGAGAAACGCCCGGCTTCAAGCACGGGCGCTCTTGGTTTTCTTTTTACTCAGCCGAAGCAATCGCCGGCAGGGTCACCAACTCGGGCATCGCCTGCTCAAGGTCTGCCGCCAGGTCGCTGTCTGAGTCCTGAAGCGAGTCCAAGAGATCAGCCAGCATCACACTCACATCGTCTCCGAGTTCGAGCGTCGCAAGTTCGCCCTCATCGACGCCGATCGCACGCTCAGCGGACCACGCCGCCCTCTCAGCATCACCCAATTCGGCCGAGGCAAGCGCAAAGCCCAGCTTGACCACAGCGTCTTCCGGGTCCTTCACAGCGGCGAGAGCGAAGAATCCCTGTGCCCTGTTCGCCTCGCCCTGCTCCAGAAGCTCCCAGGCGTCAGCGGTGCGTTCCTCGACACTCACCTCGTCCTTGATCTCAGGTGCCCGATTCGGCGCACGGTCGTACGTTGCAACGACATCATCGACGATCGGTGCCGAAAGCTCGGCGTCCGACCAGCAGTCGCTCCTGTCCCGGCGGTTCACTCTGGGTCTGTGGTACGAGTTCCAGCCGCTGTCCCAGTGGCGGTAGTTTGAGCGGTACCTAGGCCTGTCCCAGCCGCAATAACCCGAGTCGTACCAACCGATGCTCGGGCGGTAGTAGGCGTGGCGGTAGCCATAGCCCCCCCAATGCCCGTGCCGGTAGCCGTGTCCACCGATGTGGATCCCTGACGAGATGCTGAATCCTGAGCCGCAGAACCCAAACGACAGCCCGGATCCGATGTGAATCCCGATGCCGGCCGACGCTGTGCCGGCTGCGCTCGCGAGTGCCACCGCTCCAACCATGACGAGTTTCCGCATACCTAGACCTCCTTCATCTGGCCGTTGCTGTTAGTAAGTATACACAAACTTACATCGGCACGCAAGCCAAGTTGGACCCATAAGTTTGCAGATTCGGCCAAGAACTGGTAACCTAGGTCCAGTTGATCGGGTACCACTCGGTAGATCCGATCTGAAAGGGGGTCCCAGGATGGGCAAAACACCCAAACCCGAAACCGCATCGCTCTCGCTCGAAGCCGCGCTGTACGACACGGGATCAGGACGATTCAGCGTCCGCCCCGGGCAATCAGCACAGCCTCAGCCAACCGCCGATGTGAAAAAGGTCAGCCAGAGCAAGCAGGGTCAGGACGACTCCTAGTTCGCTCGATGCACATTCTGATTCGGATCGATCCCCGCCTAGGCAATTGCTTCATTGGGCGAGGTGGTGGTTTAGAGGAGTTCGACAATCTCGAACTGTTTGACGCCGCGCGGCGCATCCACGCGGATCACCTCTCCCACGCGGGATTTGAGCAACGCTTGGCCCATCGGCGAGTTGATGGAGACTTCGACGTGCTCAGCCATGGCGTTGCCGCTGAGTTCACCGACAAGGCGGTAGGTGTCGTCGTCGCCCCGCTTGAGGTCCTTCAGACGCACGACGGAGCCCAGGAACACCACGTCGGCGGCCTGCTTGGATGAATCGACCACCTGAGCCGAGCCGAGCTTCTCCTCGAGTCTGCGGATCTCGGCCTCTTCCATCCCCTGCTGCTCACGGGCGGCGTGGTACTCGGCGTTCTCTTTCAGGTCACCCAGCGCCCGGGCCTCGGCGATCCGGTTTGAGATTTTCGGCCGGTTCTCTTTGAGCTCAGCAATGCGTTGCTCGAGCGTGGCTTTCTCTTCGGGCGTAATGAGTTCCATACCGTGCTACTCCGTTCTGCATGGTGCGCAGTGAACAATCTAGGCTCTTTGTTCGGATTGTGCCAGTCTGCCGTTTCCGGCTCCCCGGATAATGGCGACCAACACCCACGCAGAAGCCGCGAAGCACGCTGTCATCCACGTCGCCCGCCAGTGGGCCGAACCGACAACCGCGTGCTGGCCCGTCCAGATGCGGTCCTTGAGCATCTCCCAAGGCGCCGTCAGCGGCGAGGACATCCGAAGCAGCAGCCGCACATCCTCCGACTGCGCGCGGCCGATCGATTGCAGCCAGATGAGCAAGGTCGGCCCGAGCAGGATCGCGACGATCAGGGCGATCATCCAATACGTGCGCGAGAGTCCCGGCCTCGGGGCCTTGCGGTCTGGGTCGAGCTTCTGCTCGCCGAGCTTCGCGCGCCGACCCCGACCGAGCGCGATCGAAAGAAACGCACCGACGATCAAAGCCCAAGAAATCAGCAGCACATCAGAAGCCGCGACGGCGCTCACAGTCCAACCTGTAATCACAACCTGAGGCCAGAGCACCGCTTGCAGTGGCACAAGCAGGATCACAAGGTCCTTTGCGACCACCACCATCCCGCCGCCGACAGGCGAGACCTGACTCAGCCGTATCATGGGCCACATGACCGTGATACCTATCGAGATCACGGTCACCAGCATCCTGGCGCCCTCGCGGTATCCCTCTGCCGTGACACGTACCGGATCGCCGAGCGCCATGAAGACGGTCAGCGTTGAGATGAGCAGGAAGCACATCCAGAGCACCGCGAAGCCCCGCGGCTCGCCTCGGCGGTGCGCCCACCGGTCGGGCTCGTCCTTCGGGACCACAAGACCGACGTGCTCAAGCCAGAGCCGAAACTTCGACGGCCCTTGCCTAACCGGCCCGGGCTGATGCTCTGTTGTCTGCTGATCATTCACCTGCGTGAATCTTGGGAGCCCGGCGAGCGATCTTCAACCAGAACCGGCCCAGAACTGATATCGATCAGTGAACGCCCGGCGTCGATCCTGTAGCCAAAGTCAGGGTGCTGACGCAGATACCGAAGCTGATTCAGCTTCGCGGTTGTGCTCACAGCGTCCGGGACAGGGTCGCTTGGCATCCGTCCCCAGATGATCCGGTTGGCCTGATCCGTCAGCAGGACGAGCCGTTTGTGTTTCTCGAAATTCGAGACCTCGATGCCCCGGATCTGGTCAGACCCGAGGCCGCCCGGTAGTTCTTCTTGCAACAGGTTCAGGAGTTCAAGCCCCGCTTGCACGGACGGGCTGGGCCAGACCTCGCCCGGGACAGCCGCCAGCGCGTTGGCGTCGGTTGCGCCGCGGATTGTTGGGAACGGCGAGAAATCGGCGCGCCAGCTCATGCGCAGCCGCCTGCCGTCGGTCGCGATGAGGTAGTCGTGGGCTCCGTCGCGGACCACCGCTGCCGGCGTGCGCCAGACACCCTCGATCTCGATCACCCCGTCGTCGAGTCGTTTGATGCTCTCGACCGAGCTGACCCAGCCGGTCTGCTTGAGCCAGATCCCAAGGCTCTCGAGCGTGCGCGATGAGAATGGGCCGGGGTACTTCCTGACGATCTCGTAGGCGTCATCGAGGAGAGCTCGCTGCGTTTCGACCGGGGGCCAGTTGACCGCCCTGCCGTCGGAGATCGCGCTCGGCCAGTTGATGCGGACCACGGGCGGGCCGTCTCTTGCGATATCGGCGGCCTGGTCGTCGGCAAAGTTGATGCCCACGCCCATGCCCACAATCAGAACCGTGCCAGTGAGCATCGTGCCGACCACCGCGGGCGAGATCCGCTCCATGATCAGCTCACGCTTGGTTTTCTTCTTTTTCCGTGCAGCCATACCCCACTGGAGTCGGGTCAGCGGGGGCTGGGGCTTGAATCGGCACACCCAGACCCGGCCTGATGCCCCGCCAGTGCGGATTCGGCCAGATAAGCGCACAGGGCCGGCATGGGCATGCCCACATGGGCGGCCGCCTGCGGGAACAAGGAATGAGCCGTGAACCCCGGCATCGTGTTGATCTCGAGCAGCCAGTGGTCGCCGGCGCTGTCGATGATGAAATCCGCTCTGGCGAGATGCCTGACACCGATTGCCTCGGCGAGCCGCTGCGTGTCGAGCTGGATCGCTTCTGTATCGATTCCACCCGGCGCAACGGTGTAGACCGTGTCGTCCCGTTGGTACTTGGCCTCGTAGTCGTACACACCCTCTGCAGGCGCGATCTCGACCAACGGGAGCGCTTCGAGCGCGCCTCCTCGCTCGATGACCGGGCAGGTGATCTCTCGGCCCACGGTCAGACGTTCGACCATTGTGACCTGACCGGGGTTTGCGAAGATATCAGCCTTCGACGCCTTAGTCGCGGCTTCAGCTTCTGCTTCGGTTCGGCAGATGAACAGCCCCACGCTTGAGCCCTCGAGCGCCGGTTTGATGACGTACGGCAGTTGCATCCCGATACGGTCGTTCGCGTTGAACAGAACCGCTTCTGGCGTTCGAATCCCCAGCCTCGACGCGACGAGTTTGGTTGCGACCTTGTCCATCGCCAGCCTCGCCGCGGCGGGTCGGCAACCGACGTAAGGCCTCCCGTCGCATTCGAGCAGATCCTGCAGCGGGCCGCCCTCGCCCCACCTGCCGTGCAGAACCGGGCAGAGCACATCGGCTTGTATGTCCGTAAGTGATTCTGGCTTGTCGATCAGCACAAGCTCTGCCTGAACCCCGGCTTCGTTGAGCGCCTTGGTAACCGCGGTGCTGGATTCGATCGAAACGTCGCGTTCCGCGTCGGGTCCGCCGCCGAGGACCGCGACCTTGAAACTCACGACCGCCTCCAGACGACGACTTCGGTTTCGAGTTCGACGTCGTAGCGGTCGTGGACGAGCTTCTGCACCTGCTCGATAAGACGCAGAATGTCCGAGGCCTTGGCGGTGTCCGCGGTTTCGATGAAATTCGCATGGGTCGTGCTGACCGCGCAGGGGCCGGCGGTCATGCCCTTGCCGCCGGCGAGATCGATGAGCTTGCCCGCGCTGACGCGTTCGTGCGCAGCGCCGACACCTTCGATGTCCGCACGGAGCACTGGGTTGCGGAAGACGCACCCGCAGGTCTTCGCCGCCAAAGGCTGGGTCAGTTTCTTCTTGGCCATGACCTCTTTGAGCCTGCTGCGCGCTGCTTCCGGGTCGCCCGGTTCGAGTTGGAGCTGGACTTCGGTGATGACCAGATCGAACAGCCCGCTCGTGCGGTACGCGTAGCCGATGCTCTCGCGGGGGATCACGACACGCTCACCCGCGGTGTTGACCGCGTGGACCTCGTGCACAACGTCGGCGATCTGGCCGTACGCGCCGCCCGCGTTCATGAACGCAGCGCCACCGAGCGTGGCGGGCACACCGATCAGACCTTCGACACCAGCAAGACCCGCGCGGACGCAGGCGTGGATGAGTTTGGACAGATCCGCCCCGCCGCCGGCGCGGACGATGCCTGTTGATTCGTTGATGTCAACCGTTCTGAATGCTGGGTGGTCAAGCCTGACAACAAGCTCGCCGACGCCATCGTCATCAACAAGAAGATTGGCGCCCTCGCCCAGAACCCGCAGATCGGGCTCGGCTGCCACGCACGCGCAGAGTTCTTCGACTGACGCGGGCCTCGCGAGCCGATCCGCCCCGCCGCCGACGTTGAACCATGTCGGGATAGGTGCGTTCTCTTCGATCACTGGAAGTGTTGCCGGCTGACTCATTCGGCCCCCACTGCTTGTTTCTGCGTGACCTCTGCCGGGCTCGGAGCGCGTTCCATGAACGACCTGGCGATGGTCCAGACCGGCCCGGCTCCCATCACGACCAACAGATCGCCCGCCCTGCATGTCTCCTCGACCTGTTCGACAATCGCGTCGAACGGGTACAGGTGCATCGCGCGAGTGCCCCGCGAGCGAAGGCGATCGACCAGATCGCTCGCCGAGACTTTCTGTTTCTCGGCCTCCGAATCACGGACGAAGTAGATGTGCGGCACGATCACAACGTCCGCCTGCCCGAAAGCAGCGGCGAAGTCGTCGAGCAGGAAGCGCGTTCTTGAGTGCTGGTGAGGCTGGAAGACGCAGACGAGTCTGCCGCCGTGTTCCTGCGGGCGTTCGTGGAGGCGGAGGGCGCGGAGTGTCATCTCGACCTCCGTCGGGTGGTGGCCGTAGTCGTCGTAGACACGGACCGTGCCGCCCTCGGGCATCGGGCGGTCGCCGATGAGTTCGAGCCGGCGACCGATGCCCTTGAACCCCTTGAACGCGCGGACGATCGATTCGCGGTCGGCGCCGAGCGACTCCGCGAGCGCGAACGCCATCGCCGAGTTCAGCGCCGAGTGATCACCCGGCATGGGGCACGTGTACTCCGCCGCGTCGTCGCCTTTGTACTTCAGCTTGACCCGGCTTGTTTCCGGGTCGAACGCGATCGACCAATCCGCTGCCGGGTTAAATCCGATGGTCTCAACCTCGCAGTCGATGCCGCTGGTCACGTCCCGGCGGTGCGCGTTGTCGTGACCGATGATCAGCTTGCCGCCCTGACCCGGCTTGTCGGACGCCGCGGGAATGAGCTTGGCAAACTCGCGGAATGCTTCAACGACCGCATCGATCGAGCCGTAGATATCGAGATGATCTGCTTCGACGGAACCGATGCACGCGATACGCGGGGCGAGGTTGTGGAAGCTTCGGTTGAACTCGCACGCCTCGGCGAGCAGCAGCCCGGGCTGACCCTTGAGCGGCCCCTGCGGGATGAGGTTTGCGCCGAGCTTGAATCCGGTCGCGTTGCCCTTGCTGTCGCGTAGGTGTGGGCATGTCGCGCCGACGATGACTGTGGGGTCGAGCCCGGATTCGATGAGGGCCGCCGAAAGCAGCGCGGTCGTGGTGCTCTTGCCGTGCGTGCCCGCGAGCGCGACACCGGTCATGGACCGCATCATCTGCCCGAGCGCCTCGGCGTAGGTGAACACCGGGATGCCTCGCTCGTCGGCTTCGAGCATGAGCGGGTGGTTCGGGGGGACCGCTGCCGAGGCGACGACCGAGCCGCAGTTTGCCGGGAGTCCCGTCGGTGTCTCACCCACAGCGACACACAGGCCCTCGTCGCCGAGCGCATCGGTCGTCGGGCTTGCGATCGAGTCAGTGCCTGCGACTTCGACGCCCTGCGCGTGGAGGAGTCGGCCAAGGCCCGACATGCCGCAGCCGCCGATCCCGATCATGTAGCAGGAACCGTTCGCCGCGGCGAGTGAACCGAATCCGATATTGAGTGGTGTGTTTGGCACGGTCAGAGAGTATCGGCGCGCGGCAGGCAATCACGCCAAGCCGCGAGGTTTATGCACAACCGACAGGGGCTGCATACGCTACCGACAATGCAACCCCCATCTCTGCCGTACAAACTGGCCACGCTCTGCGATCTCCGGGACGACAAGGGGCGGATTCTGCTCCTGCATCGGCTCAAGGCGCCGAACAAGGGGCTCTGCTCGCCGATCGGCGGGAAGCTCGAGATGTCGCTGGGCGAGTCGCCCGCGCAGTGCGCCAAGCGAGAGATTCTGGAAGAAGCCGGGCTCGACATCCCGATCTCGCGGCTGCACCTGATGGGGCTGATCTCGGAGCAGGCGTTCGAAGGCAAGGGCCACTGGCTGCTGTTCTACTACCGCGTGCTCGGGCCGGTCGTGCTCGAGGCGCACGACATGAACGAGGGCCGGCTTGAATGGCACGACCCGAGCGAACTGGACTCGCTGCCCCTGCCCGAAACGGACAGGAAAGTCATCTGGCCGATGGTGCGTCGTCACGAGGCGACCGGGCCCGACGGTCGGCCTGGCTTTTTCGCGGTGCACGTCGATTGCACGGGCGACGAGATGACCTGGGAGGTCGAGGAACAGTTCGACCCGCCCCACGGCCCGCGCGCCGATCTGACCGGGCTCATCTGAAAGCAGACCTGAGAACCCCCGTATACTGATTGCATGATGAAATCAGCTCAAAGGATTGAGCGTGTACGCGTTCTGATCGGATTCTTGCAATGCGTCTTATTGACCGCGCTGGCCCTGCTGCCCGGCCCTGCCATGGCGCAGGATTCAGCGTTGGCCATCCCCGCGTTTAGGCAGGCCGACCGGGTCGCGGTCATCACCATCCACGAGCCGATCGACCGGATCACGGCCTACAGCGTCAAACGCCGGATGGACCTCGCGATCGAGGGCGGCGCTCAAGCACTCGTATTCGACATCAACACACCCGGCGGCGAGGTGCCCGCGGTGCTCGAGATCTGCTCGGCGATCAAAGCGTCGAGCGTGCCCAACACCGTGGCGTGGGTGAATCCGCAGGCGTACAGCGGCGGCGCGATCATCGCGCTTGCGTGCCGAGAGATCGTCATGGCGGACGAGGCCAAGATGGGCGATGCGCTCCCGATCCAAATCAGCCCGACGGGTGTTGACGTTGCAACGCAGGGCGAGCTTCGGAAGAAGCAGGTGCCGCCGGTTTTGGCTGAGGTTGTTGATTCAGCGCGGACCCGCGGCTGGGACGAGTTCATCGTGCAGGCCATCGTCATCGACAAGGTCGAGCTCTGGTGGGTCGAGGAGATCGCACCGGAGACAGGTCAGCCCCGCCGGCTCGCGGTGAACGAGTCTGAGTTTCGTTTGCTGTTCCCCGGACAAGAGCCGCCGCGAGGCCCACCGGCGATCGTCGGCGCTTCGACCGAGGGGATCTCTGGGCTCGTGCCCGGAAGTGACCCCGACACCGCGCCGCCCGTGCCGGAGAGCGATACTGAGTTCAGGCCCGCGACACCCGCTTTGCAGGATCTGTCGCCCGCGTTGTCTGGGGAAACGTCCGCGGCCTCGGCGCCGGATCTCGACATGCTCGCCGCGGTTTCTGAACGCCCGGTGCTGACCGCTGCTGATTCTGGCAAGTGGCGCATTGTGCGTTACCTCACCAACGGCAGCGGGCCGATCGTGATGAGCAAGCAGGAACTGCTCGACTACGGCTTCGGTGCCCGAGCCATCAACTCTGACGAAGAGCTCCGCGCGTTCTTCGGCGCGACAGAGGTCGTGCGAATCAAACCCACGATCTCGGAACGCATCGTGAAGGTGCTGTCGAACATGTGGGTGCGGATGCTGCTGATCGCGATCTTCTTGCTCGCGTTGTTTATTGAAATGGTCAGCCCGGGGCTTGTGGTGCCAAGCGGAGTCGCGGCGGTCGCGCTGATTCTTGTGATGGCGCCCGCGTGGATGCTCGGCCTTGCGGGCTGGTGGGAGATGATCGCGATCTTCTCGGGTATCGCGCTGATCCTGATCGAGATCTTTGTGATTCCTGGGTTTGGTGTCTTCGGTGTATCAGGACTCGTCTTGCTGTTCGGCGGGCTGGTGATGGCGTTCGTCGGCGCATCGGGTAGTGTGTTCCCGAGCACGCCCGCTGGGCAGGCGGACCTGACGAGGTCGCTGGTCATGGTGCTGCTGGCGATGGCGACCGCGGGCGGCGGGATGTTCGCGGTCGTGAAGTACTTCGACACGCTGCCTGTGTTCAAGAAGTTAGTGCTCACAGCAACCACCGACACAGACGATTCGGAGATCGGACTCGTCGAGGCGATGGGCGGCGGCGACGAACTCGGCATGCTTGTCGGGATGACCGGGCGATCCAGCACGCCGCTGCGGCCCTCGGGCAAGGTTGAGATCGAATCGGCGTTGTATGACGCGAAATCGGCTCTAGGATTCATCGAGCCGGGCACACCGGTGCGTGTCGTCGGCGTCCAGAACTGGCAGATCGTTGTCGAGGTTCTGGATGGCGAAGAAAGGGAAGAGGCCTGATGGATCCGATGCTGGTCTGGGGAGCAGGGCTGATCGCGATCGCGATGCTGCTCTTGGTCGTTGAAATCTTTGTGCCTTCGGGCGGCGTGATCGCGACCACAGCGGGCGTCGTCGGGATCGCGGGCGTCGTGTGCCTGTTCATGATGAAAGAGAACAGCACGCTCTGGGGTGTTTCTGGAACGCTCACCCTGCTGATCGTGTTCCCGGGCGCGTTTGTGGTCTGGTTCAAGGTCATGCCCAATACCGCGTTCGGCCAGAAGATGCTGGGCAGCGTCCCGGAGAGCGAGCAGATCGAGCGGGCCGAGCGGGAGCGGAAAGAGCTCGAAGAACTCGAATCGCTTGTCGGGCTTGAGGGCGTGGCGCGATCGCCGCTGCGTCCGGTGGGTTCGATCGAGATCGACGGCCAGACCCGCCAGGCGCTGGCCGAGGGCGTGGCGATCGAGGCCGGCGAACGAGTGCGTGTGACCCGGATCGTCAACGCACAGATCAAGGTCAGGCCCGTTTAGGCAACCCGAGCGTGGCGCACGACGCGACGCGGGTTTGGCGTATACTTGCGATAGATCTAGATTCTTGCACTTCCACGAAGGAACGCGACCCCATGCGTAACAGCCGGATCCAATCTGCACTCTTACTTACCGCGGCACTGACGTGTGCCGCCGGCGTTCAGGCTCAGGCCGGTGGCGGCGGCGGTGGCGGCCGACCCGTCTGGATTTACGTCGTCCTCGGCATCGTCCTGCTGTTCCTGCTGATCGTCGGCCTGGCGCTCTTTCAGTACATCGCCCTGCTCGTTCAGGCGTACATGTCCAACGCCAAGGTCAGCCCGTTCGATCTCATCGGGATGCGGCTTCGGAAGGTTGACCCGCGGATCATCGTGCTCAACCGGATCCGCGCGGTAAAGGCGGGACTCGAACTCTCGACCGCGCAGCTCGAAGAGCACCTGCTCTCGGGCGGCAGGATCAAAAACGTTGTCAGCTCGCTCATCGCGGCCAAGAAGGCCCGGATCGAACTTGATTGGGGCACAGCTTGTGCCATCGATCTAGCGGGCCGAGACATCCTCGACGCGGTCAACACGAGCGTGAACCCGAAGGTCATCGACTGCCCGAACCCCTCGCTCGGCAGGCCCACGATCGACGCTGTCGCCAAAGACGGCATCCAGCTCAAGGCCCGGGCACGCGTGACCGTGCGGACGAACCTCTCGCAGCTCGTCGGCGGCGCGACCGAGGACACGGTTGTCGCGCGTGTCGGTGAGGGCATCGTTTCTTCGATCGGTTCAGCTGCCTCTCACAAGGCGGTGCTCGAGAACCCGGACGCGATCTCGAAGACGGTAATGGCGCGCGGGCTCGACTCGGGCACGGCGTACGAGATCCTGTCGATCGACATCGCGGATATCGACGTCGGTACGAACATCGGCGCCAAGCTCCAAGAGGACCAGGCGGAAGCCGACAAGAAAGTTGCTCAGGCGCTCGCGGAGAAACGCCGGGCGATGGCTATCGCGGAAGAGCAAGAAAACAAGGCGTCGATCGAGAAGAACCGCGCGTTGGTCGTCCTCGCCGAGGCCGAGGTGCCAAAGGCGATGGCCGAGGCATTCCGCAGCGGGAACTTCGGGATCATGGACTACCAGCGTCTGCGCAACATCGAGGCCGACACCTCGATGCGCAACTCGCTCTCGGGCAAAGACCAACAGAAAGACAAGAACGACAGCTAGGCCGGTTGCCCCAGTTGTATACGTCTAGTCGCGCCACGCGTCGGTGACGACGCCGTCTTTGATCTCGACGTAGGTGCCGCCCGAGGATTCCTCGGAGCTTGAGCCGCCGATGATGAGCAGCACGGAGCCCTTGCTGCGTTCGGTGCGCTCGTACTCGTAGGCCCAGAGCTCGCCGTCTTGGAGCTTGGACTTGCGTGTCGGCTCGCCGAGCGCTGCCAAGACCCACGCCTCGGTGGTTTCGCCGATCTCGATTCGGTTGAATGTTCCGGTGCCGATGTAGTCGCCCGAGAGTGACGAGTAGGACTTGCCGTGGATGCAGCCCGAGAGCGGCAAGGCGGCGAGAACGGCGAGCGAAGCGACAACTGCTGATTTCATATCTGGTTCCCCGTGGCTGATACACCAGCCAAGTTAGTGCCGGTTACGTTGTGTAGTACGGAATCGGCCACGCCGCGTTTCAGTCGCGGGCGATCGCGCTCTGTAAAAGCTGTGTGATCCGGAGCCTGCGGTAGTACTCGTTCGTGACAATCGCGGCTGGACCCGACATGCTGATCGGGGCCGGGGACTGCGATTCGGGCTCGGTCACGGCTTCTTGCGATGATTCCGGTTTGCGTTCACCGGACTTCGGAACCCGGTTTGAGATGCGAGTGGACGGCCTCGTGTTGATCCGGCTCGACGCCGGCGTGCTGGTGTAGGTGTCCTGCGCGCTCGGGCCGTTAATTATGTCCTGGGTTCCGATGTGGAATCGTGTGTTCGGCGGGATGAACGCGACGTCGGTGCCCGCGAGGTAGTCGGAGCGGTTGAAGATGGCGACGAGGCCGTTGTCGATGCGGACAAACGCGGTTTGTCCGGTCGGCGTGGTGATCTCGTAGACCTTGTCGAATCCGCTGGGTTTGCGGAGATCTTTGGGTTTCTGGTGAGTCGGCGAAGCCAGAGGGGAAACGTCCTCGAACCCCTCGTCCACTTCTCGGAGTTCGGGCTGTGGCATAGCGGCCAGCAGTGCGAGCACTCCAATCGCAGCGAGATTCGGCATGTCATCCTCCTGCTGGCTTTCGCCGGGTGCTCTAGAACAGGATCTCGATGCTGACGGTCACGCCCGCCCCTTGTTCGTTTGGGAGCTCATCGAGGTCCTGCCCCGCTGCCCGCCACCTGTACACACTATCGAGTATCGGCTCGTCGATGGTCGGCTGTCCCGACTCGGTGCCCTGTTTGATCGAGGCGGAGATGACCGAGCCGTCCTTGCCGAACTTGATGACCGTGGTGACGCTGCCGTGACGGGAGCGGAGCTCGTGCTGCTTGGTCGTGGCGTCGAACTTGGGCTTGAATGTCTGGATACGCAGCCCTTGGCGGGCGAGCACCTTGCCCAGGTCGTTGGTCCTGACCTGCACCTCGGGCGAGGTGGCGTCGGACTCTCGGTCGTCCTTGATGGCCTGTTTCGTCGGCTCGATCGGTTCGGACTGCTCTTGCTCCTTCGCCTCGTTCTGCTTTTTGGCCTGCTTGGCTTTCTCTGCCTGTTTGGTTCGCTCGCGGACCTCCTGAATCTTCGCAGCCAGATCGGCGGCTTCTGACAACCGCTCAAGCAACGACTCGCTCGCGATCGTGGCGGCGCTGGTCACCTGCCGCAGGGCCTGCTCGGCGGCCCGGGCGCTGGCGGTCACGGCGTCGGCGGATAGCTCGGGCTGGAGTGTCTCCGCCTTGACCGCAGAGTGCGGCGTCGCCTCGGTGAAACCGATCCACGCGATCGAAACGTTCTGGCTCTCGTCGATGCCGAGCTGGACCTCATCGCGTTCAGGAACCGGGACAGGCCTGAGAATCGACGCGAGAAACGAGTCCGGGCTGGCGAGCGCGAGGGCGATGCCGGCGTGGATGAACAGGCTCACGAGGAGGCAGACAACAAGCGGCAGCCGGGATGACCGAACATCAGCCATGCAACAACGGTAGCATGTCGTGCGGATCTGTTCAGTGGAGGCACCGAAGAATGGGACAAAGCGGATTCCCGATCGCTGCGAGAATCGCCCTTGGGGTGGTTGGTGTGGGCTGCGTGGTCGCGGTCGGGCTCGTCGTCGCGCCGAACAAAGCGACACCGCCATCCCCAAAGCCGAGTGTACCCGAGCCTGCAGAAGTCGAGACCGTTGAAACCGCAGAAGCTCCGGAACAGGCATTGCCGACGCGTGAGCCATTTGAGCCCGGGATGCTCCTAGTCGGCGACCCGGCGCCCGCCATCACGGCATCGCGCTGGTACCGCGGCGAACCCACGGATCGGCTCGAGCTTGGCAGGGTGCATGTGGTTGATCTTTGGGCGACATGGTGCGCGCCGTGCGTCCGGGCCATGCCCCACCTGAGCGAACTGCAGGCGCAATATGCAGACGACGGGCTGCGCGTGATCGCGGTGAGCATCGACAAAGGCAACGGCGCCGAGGATCAGGTCGAGCGGTTTGTTGAACGACGAGCCGACGACATCGGCTTCGATGTTGCGCTCGACGAGGGCGCGACAAACGCGGACTGGCTCGATGCGTCCGGTCGAACAACGATTCCGACGAGCTTTGTTGTTGACGCCGAGGGTACAGTAGTTTGGATCGGCAACCCGCTCGAACCAGCCGGCGAGGATGGCGGACCCATCATTGACTACGTGCTGAGAGAAGTCGTCGCAGGCACGTACGACATCGAGCACGAAATCGAACTCGCACGCGGCGATATTCTCGAAGCGCGGCGGGCGAGGGAACAACAGAACAGGGTGCAAGAGCTCTCAAGCCAGATGGGCACGCTCTGGGGTGAAGGCGAGATCGACGAAGCGCTCGCGTTGATCGATGAGATTGTCGAGATCGACCCAGTTGGCAACGCGGGGCTTGCGGTGCGAAAGGCCGAGGTCTTGCTTGCAGAACGCAACAAGCCTCTTGAGGCCTCGGAGTACTTCGAGTCGCTCATCGACGGGCCGTACTTCGATGACAACGACACGCTGCTCCGGCTTGCTAACTTGTTCTCGGGAAGTCTTGATCCGGGTGAACTCGGCAGAGACGCGGCGGTGACCGCGGCGTCGCTCGTCGCGAGCCGGCCCGGGGCAGACCCGAACACGATTCTTGTGCTCGCCAAGGCGCAGTTCGCCGCGGGTCAGCAGGCGGACGCGGTCAAGTCGGCGATCTGGGCACGCGACTTCTTCGAGTTCGGCACGCCCGAGTATGAGTACTACAACCAGTTTGTTTTGCAATACGAACGCACGAACTAATCGCTACTCGCCGACGACCTCGGCCTCGCGCTGATTGCCGAGGATGCTGAACTTCTCGACGCCGACACTGCGCAGGTTCTGGACCAGTTCAATCAGCTTGCCGCTGGGTGAGCCGATGTCGATCTCAAGCACGACGGGCGAGTCGGGGTTCTGGGTGACGGCTTCGCTGACGGCGTCCGGCACCGCGGCTTCGTCGAGGAATTCGCCGTTGAGAGCGAACTTGCCGTCGTCTGCGAGCGAGACCACGATCGGGGGCGGGCCGGAGCGGGCGCTGCCTGTAGGGTCGATAACGGGAAGCTGCACATCAACGGTGTCGGCCCGGACCATGACCATGAGCGCAAACGCGAAGAACGTGAGCAGCAGGAAGACAACATCCAACAGCGGGAGCATCTCCAGCCGGGCTTCTGGCAGCTTGGTACGGAGTTTGAGCGCCATGGCTGCCTAACAGTACACACAAATCAGCGATCGTGCCCTGGCGGGTTGACTCTCGGCGCGTGGCGCTGCACGATTGACTGTCTCGGCGTGCTGCCGGGCGTGGAGCGGCTCGTCATGGCAGTCCGGATGGAACTCTCTCGAATACTGATCCGCGAGCTGTCGGATTGCCAGCTGATCGAGCTGCGCGAGGTGCCGGAACCGGGCCAGGTGCTCGGTGATGAGCCGCGCTCGTTCCCGATCGTGATCGGCTTGCCCGAGGCGCAGGCGATCGACCGCCGGCTTAAGGGCATCGTCATCGATCGGCCCCAGACACACGACCTGCTCGCCTCGATCATCAAAGCGATGGGCGGCACACTCGAACGCATTTCAATCACACACCTAGACGACCACACGTTCTTCGCCGAGCTATCGATCCGCAACGCCGACGGCGAACTCCTTACTATTGACAGCAGACCCAGCGACGCGATCGCGATCGGGATCACCGCTGACACGCCAATTTATGTCGCCGAGGAAGTCATCGCGGCTGCAACACGAGAAGAGACTTGAACACAACCGAGACTGTGTACCTCACCGACGACCTCCCCGGTATCGGCGGCGTCATCAAAGAACGGCCCGAGGACTTTATTGTCGAGGAGCAGCCACTCTATCAGCCCGCGGGCGAAGGCGAGCACTGCTTCCTGTTCATCGAGAAAACAGGCATCGGCACCCCCGAGATGGTTGAGGTCGTTGCCAAGCACTTCGGTGTGCGCGATCGCGACGTCGGCACCGCGGGCCAGAAAGATGCGCACGCCGTGACGCGCCAGCTTGTCAGCGTACACACGCCGGGCAAAACGGTTGAGAGCTTCCCGATGCTCCAGCACCCGTCGATGGGCGTGCTGTGGGCGGACATGCACACAAACAAGCTGCGCACCGGGCATCTCAAGGGCAACAGGTTCAGCATCAAAGTCCGCGGTGTCGAGATGACCAGCGCCCCCGCGGTGCTCGGCATTCTCAGCAAGCTGCAAGAGTTCGGCGTGCCCAACCGGTTCGGTCCCCAGCGTTTCGGCAATCGAGGCGACAACCATGTGCTGGGCAAGGCGCTGCTGCTGGGTGAATCGAAGAAGAAGTTCGGCGTTGGACGCCGGAGGCTTTTCCTCAACTCGCTGCAGTCGGCAATCTTCAACGAGGTGCTCGACCGCAGGATCGCCGGCGGCGCACTCGGCAAACTTGTCGAAGGCGATCTGGCGTGGAAACACGATAGCGGCTCGGTCTTCGCGGTTGATGCGGATGTGCTGAGCGATGCAGAGACAGCAGAACGCCTGAGAACGCTCGCGATCAGCCCGAGCGGCCCTATGTGGGGCGAGAAGATGTCGCTCGCGGCCGGCGAGACCGCTACGACCGAACTCGATGCGCTGGCTTCGTTTGGTTTGTCACCGGACGACTTTGCAAACAGCAGGCACTCGAAGCTTGTGCCGGGCGTGCGGAGACCGCTGCGCGTGGCGCTGACAGACTGCGACGTCGAAGGCGGGATCGACGACCACGGCGGGTACGTCCGCGTCGCTTTCGACCTCCCTCCCGGCTCGTTCGCGACCGCGGTGCTCCGCGAGATTATGAAAACGCAAGAGCTCTAGTCAGCCCGCAAGATCGATCGCCACATCGAGTTCGACTGTTTGAGGCTGGAGGCATTCGGTGTCGCTGCACGCCTGGAAGCTGATGGTCACGATCGGCCGGCCCGACCGCTCGCCCTTTGATTCCAAAACAATGTCGAATTCGACCTCGCCGGTGTAAACCAGGATCTCACCATCGACACCCTCGGTGCGGTACGACTCGCCCGCGGGGTAGTCTGCGAATGCCTCGACGCCAGTGCCGCCGACGATGGAGACGCGGAGCGGTTCGAGCAAGCCGTCAGCATCGGGACCGGCGTCTGCGGCGACGATGTGATAGCCGTCTGCAATTTGCAGCTTAACACGGAAGGTCTCAATTTCCCCCGCTTCCAGCGAGACTCGCTCGGCGTCCGCGAATACCTCGACCGCCTGAAACTCCGCAGGCTGAGCCGTTTTCGTATCGGGATCACGAGCCCCGGCTTTGGCGAAACCGTCTTCGAGCGGGAGTCCTCCCGACATGCCGCGGTAGAGTGCGGTGACCGAGTTGATGTGCCCGACAGGCGAACGGTAGATCGCGCCGCTGGTTGCAACAAGCCCTCGCACCGTTCGCTCGGAGAATTCGTCGGAATCACCTAGAAGCACAAGATCGACGAGCACGTTGAGGAACACGCTCGTCGCGCTCGGAATCGCTCCGTCGTAAATTGACTGACCACGGACAAAGAGGTCGGACTGCTCTGCTGCGGTGTCGAAGAAACCGCCCGTCGCGGGGTCGCCAAACGTCGCGTCAGCACTACGGGCCAAGTCCTCGGCGAGACCTAACCACTTGTCGTCATTCGTCGCGCGGTGCAGCTCGATCATGCCAGAAGCGAGCCATGCGTAGTCCTCGAAGAACGCGGATGTCTTCGCTTTCCCGTTGCGTGATGCACGCAGCAGCGTACCGGAGTCGTCGTGCATTGCCGAGTAGATCGCATCAGCCGCTCGCGCAGCCGCGTTCGTGTAGCGTTCATCGCCTGTGACACTGCCCAGCGTCGCGAAGCCATGAATCATGATGCCGTTCCACGCGGTGAGCACCTTGTCATCAAGGCCCGGCTGCTTGCGAGTGTTGCGTTCGGCTTTGAGCCTGCCGTTGATCGCGTCGAGTCGCGTGTGAAACTCATCCATTGACAAGCCAAGACGAGCCGCAATCTGCTCGGGCCGTTCTGACATGCGGAGCACGTTGCGGTCCGGCTCGTCCGGGTGATGCGGGTCGCGGAAGTTCACGCCCTCCGAGACGCTGTAGACATCGAGCGTGAACTTTGCATCGTCTTCATCGAGAACTTTGTTGATCTCTGATTCGAGCCAGAGGTAGTTCAGGCCCTCTTTGCCGTCCACCTCGGCGTCCTGGGCGCTGTAGAACATGCCCGACTCGTCGGTCATCTCGCTCAGCACATAGTCTGCGATCTCGACCGCGGTGCGCAGGTATTCGTCGTCGTTGTAGACCGCCGCGGCTTTGGCGTACACGCTCAGGAGCTGCCCCTGGTCGTAGAGCATTTTCTCGAAGTGCGGCACCGTCCATTCGTTGTCAACGCTGTAGCGGTGGAACCCACCGCCAACATGGTCGCGGATGCCGCCGATCATCATCATGTCGAGCGTTTTGCGCACGGCTTGGTCGATTGCCTGCAACGTCTGCTCATCGGCAGAGCCGCGAACGGCGAGCAGGAACTCGATGTAGGTCGGCTGCGGGAACTTCGGTGCGCCGCCGAAGCCGCCCCACTGTTGATCGAATATCTGAAGCAGCTGAGAAACGGCGCTCATGATCTGGTCTTCACCGACGACAACCGGTGCGTCGCGATCTGCGAGCTGTTTCTCGACCGCCTCGGCGAGCGTGTTGGCCTGGGCGAGAATGTCGGGCTTTCGCTCGTCGTTCCACGCCTCGGAGATGCCGCGGAGCAGGTCCTTGAACGCGGGCATGTTGTGTCGGGGCTCGGGCGGGAAGTACGTGCCGGCGTAGAAGGGCTTGAGCGATTCGGGTTCGAGCCAGACGCTCATCGGCCAGCCGCCGCTGCCGGTGAGGGCCTGCGTCGCTGCCATGTAGATGTCGTCGATGTCCGGCCGTTCTTCGCGATCGACTTTGATGCAGACGTAAAGGTCGTTCATGACCTGGCCCGTCGCCTCGTCCTCGAAGCTCTCACGCTCCATGACATGGCACCAGTAGCAGGTCGAGTAGCCGATCGATAGAAAGATCGGGACGTTGCGCCGGCGCGCCTCGGCGAAGGCCTCCTCGCCCCACGGGTACCAGTTCACTGGGTTGTGCGCGTGCTGGAGCAGGTACGGGCTGGTCTCGCCCGCAAGCTTGTTGGTGTGCATCGGCTCGGTCTCGGGTTGGTCGGCATGCTGGGCCTGCAATACGAACGCAGATGCCGATATCAAGGTTGCAAAGATCTTCCGCATTGAAGGAAGTTTAGCGCCGCGGTGCGCGGCCGCCGATTGGGCGGATCGTGAGCGAACGGACAACGCTCCGATCCACAACCGCGACCTCGCTATCCGAAGGTCCCCGACCAAGAACATGCGTAGCGGCGAACGCACTGGACGTCAGGACAGCATCCGCAGGCAGCTCGCTGAGTGACACCGACACCATGCCCGCAATGGACCTGACGTCGTCGGGATCGTCGTTTCGGAGGAAGTCTTCGCGGTCGCGTTCAAAGGCTGCGGTTATCGCGTCCGCAGCCGACCTTGCCGCCGGCTCGTCGTGGGTGTCGATCGCCACGCGCATCGCGTCGAGTTCGGCTTCGAGTTCGGTCCTGATCTCGAGGATGCGCGATGTAGGCCCCTGCAGCAGTGTCTCGAACGCGAAACGGAGGATCGGCGAAGCAAGCCTGGTCTCGGCTTTCTGTGCGGTCGATTTGCTCTCGCTACGGACAGCAATTAGGTCGTGCCGACTCGCGAAACGGTCAATCGCTGCCGACAAGGGCACGCTGATCGCGGGATCGGGGCCTGCTTTGATCACGTCACGGCTGATCGCGCCGATAACACGATCGTCGCCCTGCTCGAGGATCGTGCGCATGAACGGGCGGAGCGTGGCGTAGCGGTCGTTGGTTTCGATGTCAGCGCAGACACTCCGTACATAGTCGAGCGGGTCCTCGCCTGCGAACGCTATGCCGCACACGCCGCCAGAGAAAAGGGGCATGGCCCAGTCCCACGATTCCATCAGCTCTGCGTACTTCGGCACGCGGGAAGCCGCGTCTGTAACGGCGTCACGCGAGAGTGCGCCGGCGGGCGTTGGCATCGCGGTGACGACATTGCGAGCGAGCACCATCGAGACCATCGCCGCGGGCTCGCGCGTGGTCATGTGATACGGGCTGACAACGAGGATCATCGCTCGCCGCCTTCGAGCGCGTTGGCCTCGAGCCAGTCGAGGATGCCGACCATGCGGAGCGGGATCGCGGCAAAGAGCAGTTCGTGGCCGACGGGCATCGTCCATCGCTCGGGTTCACCGAGTAGTTCCCAGAGCAAGTCGCCGGTGTGCGAGGGTACAGCCGTGTCACCGCTGCCATGGATCATGAGCGTCGGGATGTCGGCCAAAGCTGACGCGGTGTGGACGCCGTCGAGCTTGGAAAGCTCAACGTACTCGTCGTCGTATGCAAAATCACTTGGTGAAAGCTCATCAACACTGTTGTGTGTGGTTGTGTATATCTGGATTGAATCGATCCAATCTCTGTACGAACTCTCGTTCGCAATATCGAATGAGTTTGCTCCACCACCAATGAAAACCGCGGCGTCGTACGCTTCTGGTTCGTAGGCAACAATCGTTGGCAATGCGATCGCAGTGCCGCTCATACCGATGATGACACGAGGCTTTTTGGTCAAAGAATCATTCAGACCCAACACATGCTCTGCAGCGGACTGGACGGCGAAAGCTGCCTCTGCGGCGCGATTGTCTAGATCGCCCGCGATTTGTTTCATTGCAGGTTCGGGATTAACCGAGTTGACAATGTACACGGTGTGCTCCGTCATCCGCGAGGGGGGACTGAGCATCCGAAGCACGGCCCAGCCCCGCATTAGCAGGCCTCGCTCGGCGCGGTCGCTGATGTCGCGGGGTGTCGCGAAGATGCCCGGCATGAGCACCGCCAAGCCGATCGGTTCTGCATCGTCAGGCTCGTCGTAGGTGAACCACGTCCGCTGGACCTCAGCTGTGCCCTCGCTCTCGCCCGGGACAGCTGAGTAGAAAACGAGATGGCGTTTGCCGTCGTCGCCTTCGTCGTTGATGTACGGGATCACCACGAACCCGCCGCCTGGCTCGAACATCGGCGTGAGGTTGGTGCCGTTGGCTTCGTTGAATGCTTCGAACTGTTCGCGCTCGATCTCGTAGGGCGTCAGGCGTTGGTCGTTCGGTACGCGAGCGCCGCGCCAGTTGGAGATCGGGCGAGTGTCTTCGACGATGACACCCTTGGTTCTGCCGATGCGGGCGGGCCAGATGCTGGCTTGCTGTTCGACTGGTGTTGCTGCTGGCGTTTGCGTGGTGTCAGGCTCGCTCGCAACGGGAAGCTCGGGCAAGACGCCGTTGCAGCCGGTGAGCAGGAGACACGAGATAGCAAGCAGAACGCGGCTCATCCTGTGTACCCGTTCGGGTGCGATTCAAACCAGCGGTACGCGGTGCGGACGATCTCGTCGATGTCGGTAAACGACGCCGACCAATTCAGTTCGGTGTTGATCTTGGTCGGGTCGGCAAAGAGCTGCGCCGGGTCGCCCGGCCTGCGGTCGGCTTCTTCGACGGTAAACTCCTTGCCCGTCACACGCTTGACGGACTCGATGATCTCACGGACGGAGTAGCCCTTGCCGATGCCGAGGTTGTAGAAGCGCTCGTCGCCGGGCTTGAGCGCGTTCATGACGGTGACGTGCGCATCGATGAGGTCGCAGACGTGGATGTAGTCGCGGATGCACGTCCCATCGGGTGTGTCGTAGTCGGTGCCGAAGATCATGATCTTGTCGCGCGTGCCCAGGGCGGCCTCGAGGATCACGGGGATCAGGTGCGTTTCGGGTTCGTGGTCTTCGCCGATGAGTGTCTCGGGATCGGAGCCGGCGACGTTGAAGTACCGGAGGGCGGCGTAGGCGAAGGGCTTGCCCGCGACTCGGCAGGCCTCGGCGTAGTCCTTGAGGATGTGCTCGACGTGGAGCTTGCTCCAGCCGTACGGGTTGATCGGCGACTGGGGGGTGTCCTCTGCCATGGGGACCTTGGGAGGCTCGCCGTAGGTAGCGCAGGTCGAACTGAAGACGAGCTTCTGGATGCCGACCTCGTCGCACGCCTCGATGAGCGAGAGCGCCCCGGCGGCGTTGTTGCGGTAGTACCGAAGAGGCTCGGTGACCGATTCGCCCACGTAAGCCAGAGCCGCGAAGTGCATCACGGTGTCTACGCTGTGCCTGGTCATCAGATCGACGATGGCTGCTTTGTCGTTGATGTCGGTCTCGGAGAAGTGCAGCGTGCCCGGCTTGACGGCCCCGAGGGCGTCGATCGCCTCGGCGTGGCCCCGGAACAGATTATCCACGGCGACGACGGTCTCGCCCTCTTCGAGTAAACGCTTGACCGCGTGTGAGCCGATGTAGCCTGCACCGCCAGTAACCATAACCGCCATGAACAACTCTCCAGAACAACCCGGCACCGACACCAGCACCACAGGCGATAGTATCGGCTCGGCCGAGGGAATCGCTGAGCCTGGCTCGGCATTGGGACCTTCCGGGCTGATCCGGGGCGCTGTCGGCGGGGCGCTTATGGGGCTTGCCAACCTTGTCCCGGGCATCAGCGGCGGGACCATGCTCGTCGCCACGGGCATCTACACCCAGTTCATCGACGCAATCAGCGACGTGACCCGCCTCCGTCTCACCAAGAACTCGCTTGTGCTTCTGGGCACCGTCGTGCTCTTTGCGGTCATCGCGATCGGCGCGTGCTCGGGCATCATCGCGGGACTGCTCGAATCGAGCCGATGGGCGATGTACAGCCTGTTCATCGGGCTCACCTGGGGCGGCGCTCCGCTGCTCTGGAGGATGATCCGAGAATCCGCGAACAAGACCGGCGGCTCCAAGAAAGTCCTGAGCGGCCCTGTGCTCGGCGGGCTTATCGCGGGCATGGTCGTCATGGCGGGGCTCGCGGTCATGCAGATGACCGGTGCCACGGGCGGCGGCGGAAACGCGAACTTTGTCCTGCTGATCGTCGGCGGCATAGCGGGCGCCAGCGCCATGATCCTGCCCGGCGTCAGCGGCGCGTACCTGCTGCTTCTGCTCGGGCTTTACGACACGATCATCAACGCGATCAAGGACTGCATCAGCGCCGCCAAGGACGCGGACGTCGGCGCGATCATGGACCAACTCGGCGTGGTCGTCCCCGTTGGCATCGGTGTTGTCGTGGGCATCGCGGGTGTAGCGAACATCCTGCGGTTTGTGCTGCACCGCTACGAGCGCGCGACGCTGGGCGTGCTGCTGGGCCTGCTGATCGCGGCGCCCGCGGGCCTGTACCCGTTCCGCGAGGGCGTGAAACCCCAGATCGGTGATGTGATCAAGGGCGAGACGCTGACCACACAGGAGCTGGTCGATGACGTCAAGCCCAAGGACTGGCAGCAGCGGACGTTTACGCCGACCGCGACGCACCTGGGCGGGTCATTCGGGCTGATCCTGCTTGGGCTCGGCGCGACGCTGGCGATCGACTGGGTGGGTCGCCGCAAGAAGTAGGCCTCGCGGCACGATTCTCTTGCAAACCGCTATTCGTTAGGGTATTGTTCACTCATGCCCGAGACGCCGAACCCGCCGCTGAACTGGCTCTTTGTGGACATGAACTCGTTCTTCGCGTCCGCGGAGCAGCACCTCCGCCCGGAGCTGCGCGGCAAGCCGGTCGGCGTGATCCCGGTCGAGTCCGACGGCACGTGCCTGATCGCCGCCAGCAAGGAAGCCAAGGCCCTCGGGCTCAAGACTGGCACGCGTGTGGTCGAGGCTCGCCGACTCTGCCCGGGGGTCGAACTCGTCAGGGCGCGCCCGGACGTGTACGTGCGGGTGCACCACGACATCGGCCATTCCATCGAACGCTGGGCACCGATCCACAAGGCGTACTCCATCGACGAGTGGGCGATCAGGCTCGGCCGGGGCCAGCGCGAGCCGGAATCGGCAAGAAGGCTCGGCGAGCAGATCAAACAGCAGATGTACAGCGACTTCAGCCCGACGCTCAGCTGCTCGGTCGGGATCGCGCCGACAAGGCTGCTAGCCAAGATCGCAAGCGACCTCAACAAGCCCGACGGCATGACGCTGCTGGAGATGCACGACATGCCCGGCATCCTTGAAGCGTGCGAGCCGGAGGATCTCTGCGGCATCGGGCGCGGGGTGTCGGCGCGGCTCGAACGCGCGGGTGTGAGCACCGTTGCACAGCTCTGGCAGCTCACGCGCCAGCAATCCAAGCAGATCTGGGGTTCGGTCTCCGGCGCTCAGTGGTGGGACGCGTTCCACGGCAAGGACGAACCCGAGATCCCCACGCGCAAGGGCTCGATGGGACACGAGAACGTGCTCGATCCGCAGTACCGGAACGAAGCCGGCGCTCGCGGCATCCTTACACGTCTTGTTTGCCGGCTCGGGATCCGGCTCCGCACGGACGGGTACACGGCGGGCTCGCTCGGCATCCACATCAGCTACGCGGGCGAGGGCGGGTTCTCGTCGTCGATCGACCTGCCGCAGGTTCAAGACACGCGGACGCTGCTTGAGACACTGAACCGGCTGCTCGCGAGGTGCACGCCGATGCAAGGTCAGCCGCTGAAGGTGGGCGCGGTGGTCGCGGGGCTGGTACACGAAACACAGGTCGCGGGGAACCTGTTCGAGCAGGCGGACCACGAGGTGAAGCTGTCAAAGACGATGGACAAGATCAACAGCAGATGGGGCCTGTCGTCGATCTACTTCGGCTCGATGCACGGCTTCCGCCACCACATGGACGACAAGATCGCGTTCGGCAGGATCCCACCGCAAGCCACGCTGAACGACCGCGCGAACCCGACTCACTGAGGCTGCTTGCTCGCCCACCCACCGATAGGCTGAGCTCTGCGTTTTGTCACTATGACGAGCACGCCGATGCCGAAGAGGATCATGCCGACGCTTAGGAGTTGGCCTCGCGACAAACCGCCGAGTCCCGCGATGCCGGGGTCGGGTAGTCGGACGAATTCGGTTGCGATGCGCATGACGCCGTAGCAGATGAGGAACCACGCCATGATGACGCCGGGCGTGCGTGGCTTTCGCGCGATGAGCCAGAGCACCAGACCAAGCACGATCCCCTCGGCGAAGGCCTGATAGAGCTGCGACGGGTGCCGAGCCGAGAGCAGCGGCTCAAGACTCTGGGCGGCCTCGACAGAGCCCGCCTGCACCTGTTCGATGAGTTCGGCAAGCCCGACGCTGACCGGCTGATCGGGCAGCCGGTATCCCTCGAGCAGAGTTTGGAGTTCGAGGTCTTGTGCGGCGGTGCGGAGATTGTCGTCGTGACCACTGAAGATTTCCTGCGGGAAACGGACGGCCCACGCCGGCGCTTCCTCGCCTGGTTTCGCGACAACCTTGCCGAGAAGTTCGCCGTTGATGAAGTTTGCGAGCCGCCCGAGGAACAGACCGAAAGGTGCGATGAGGGCGTAGAGATCGAAGACGTGCATTGGCGGGACCTGGCCGATCCGGTTGCCATCGTTGTCTTTGTAGCCCCTGCTGATCATGACACCCGCGATGATGACCCCGATCATCCCGCCGTGGCTTGCCATCCCGCCGTGGTTGAGCATGACGCCGCCCCAGAACGGCGGTGTCGAGAAATCAAAGTACCAGAGCAGACTCGGCTGATAGAACACGATGTACCCGAGCCTGCCCCCCACGACAGCGCCCAGCGCCGCGTAGATGATCGTGTCGGTGATGCGCTCACGAGGGATGAGAGCGGCGCCGCGTTTGTGGAGGAATCGCAGCGCGAGCCAGCCGAGAAAGAAGCCCGCCGCGTAGCTCAGGCCGTACCACCTGATCCCGAAATCGCCCATGAGTTTCAGGGCGAACGGATCGATGTCGTGGAGCCAGGCGGCGAGCGTTGAGGTCATGCGCTCGCTCCGTCGCCCTGCGCATCGATCCCGAAGAACCGGCTCGTGTTCTCGTTAACGGCGTGATGAAACTCGTCCCAGGGCTCGCCCCGCAGCTCGGCGAGAAACTTCGCAGTGAGCGACGTCATCCAGGGCCTGCAGGGCCGCTCGCCTCGCTTTGGCATCGGGGACAGGAAAGGGGCGTCGGTCTCGACCATGATCCTGTCGATCGGCACAAGCTTGGCGGCTTCTTGCACTTCTTTGGCGTTCTTGTACGTCACCACGCCCGTGAACGAGATCAGCGCACCGAAGTCGAGAATCGCGCGGGCCTCGTCGGCGTTGCCTGTGAAGCAGTGGAAGACGAACCGAGACGGATCAAAGACCGAGTCTTTGAGAATCGGGAGCAGATCATCGAACGCCTCTCGGCAGTGGATCACGATGGGCTTGCCCAGCCCGGTCTCGCCGGTATCGGTCTTTGTGTCCTCGATGACTGCCAGTTGCTGAGCGAGGACTTCGTGCTGGAGTTCTTTGACCGGCTCCGGGTAGTGGTTGTCCAGCCCGAGTTCGCCCCAGGCAACGCATTTGTCGTCGCGTGCGACCATACGGATCGTGTCCCAGTTGTGCGGCCCGCGGTCGGAGTACGACGGGTGCACGCCGGAAGTGCACCAGATCCGGTCGTGGCTCTTTGCGATCGCGAGGGCCGTCAGGCAATCGACACTGGTCGTCGAGATTGTGATGCAGCCGGTGACGCCGTGCTTGTTGGCCTCGGCCAGTTCTGCGACCGGGTCGTCGGCGAAGTCTGGGAAAGTGAGATGGCAATGGGTATCGATCACGGGAACAGAGGGTATGAAGCCTCTGGCCGCCGAGACGGTAGACTTGGGCTATGAAAGCAACTTCTTTGAGATTTGGCAGGATTCTTGGCCTTCGCAGCACGGCATCGCCCGCTCTCATGTTCACGTTTCTGGCGGCACTCATCGCGGTCATGCCCATGCGTGCGTTCGCGCAGCCGAAGACCGAGGAGAACTACTACGTGATCCATCTCGACGGCCAGCGCTCGGGCTGGATGCGCGAGACCAGCACGATCGACGATGACACGCTGACCTCGGCGGCGGAGATCCGCTTCGAGATCAAACGCGGCAAGATGACCATCGCGATCACGATGGAAAGCGAGTTCGTTGAAACACTGGATCACAAACCGATCTCGATGACATCGACACAATCGATGGCGTCGATGCCGGTCACGACTCATGTGAAGTTCCTTGACGACAAGCTTGAAGTCGAGGTCACACAGAACGGCACGACGAGCACGCAGACCCAGCCACTGCCCGAGGGCGCGTGGCTCACGCCGGGCGGCGCGGAAGAGTACTTCAACCTGCGGCGTGAAGCGGGCGCGGACAAAATCTCGATCCGCACGCTCGATCCGCTTTCGGGCATCGCACCCACAGTTTCGACGTATACGAACTTCATCGATGAGACGATCAGTGTTTACGGCAGGGAAGTCGCCTCGACCAGAGCCACGCTGACGAACTCGAGCTCTCCTGGGCTGGTCTCGACGGAGAACTTCGACAGCAAGGGCCGGATGCTCAAATCGATCACGCAGCTTGGCGGCATCAACATGGAAGTGCTCGCGGCGGACAAGGAACTCGCGATGGCCGAGCTTGATCCGCCGGAGTTGATGCAGTCCACGTTCGTCACACCCAAGGGGAACATCGCCAAGCCGCGCAAGGTCGAGGAAGCGAGCTATCTGCTGCGTCTTCCGAACGCGAAGCTCTCCGATCTGCCTGTTCTGCCGAGCCAGAGCTTCGAGCGGATCGATGACCACACGCTCCGGCTCAAGGTGACGATGGGCGACACCGAAGCGAGCGAGGACAGGCCCGGCGACGAATACACCGAGTCGAGCACGATGGTTGACAAGGACGACCCTGTGGTGCGTCAGCTTGCAGAGAACGCGAGGCCCGCCGGCGATGCGCCCGATGAAATCCGAGCCGAGGCGATGCGCCGCGCGGTCTACAACCACATCGACGAGAAACACCTCGGCGTAGGCATAGCAACGGCATCGGAGGTCGCTCGCTCAGGCGTTGGCGACTGCACCGAGCACGCGACCCTGCTGGCGGCGATGCTCCGCGCCGACGAGATCCCGTCCCGCACGGTCAGCGGCCTCGTGTTCGTCAACAGCTTCGAGGGGTCCAAAGACATCTTCGGCTACCACATGTGGACACAGGGCTGGATCGCGGAGGACGGCAAGGGAAGGTGGGTCGATCTCGATGCCACGCTCGGGCCGAACACAAGGTTTGACGCGACACACATCGCGCTGAGCGTCAGCGCGTTGTCCGACGGCGACAGCAACAACGCGATGATCGCGCTGGTGCCACTACTTGGCGCACTCGAGATCGAAATCGAAGACGTCAAGTGAGCGCCGCCGACACAACCGAACCGATCAGGCTGCCCACGCGAGATACTGCCGGGCACAAGGGTACTTTCGGGACGCTCTGCGTGATCGGCGGCTGCACTCGGGCGGAGACCCCGATGATCGGCGCCCCCGCGTTATCCGCTCGGGCCGCGTTCAGATCCGGCTGCGGGCTTGTCAGGCTCGCCATGCCACGCCCGGTGCTGATCTCTGGATTGCAGCTTGAGCCCTCGGCTACAGGCATCGGGATCGAAGTTGATGAGCTCGGCAACCCGTTTGCAACTGATGCGTTGCAAAGCCGCGTGCGTGAATCCGACGCGCTCGTGCTCGGGCCGGGCCTGGGGGCGGAACGCACACGCGAGCACCACATCGCACGTTTTGTTGAAAGCTGCATCGGGCTTGGCTTGCCCGCGGTTGTCGATGCCGATGGGTTGAACGCGTTGGCATCTGGCGGGTCGTTCTCGAATGTTGATCTGTCAAGGTGCATACTCACGCCGCACCCTGGCGAATACGCCCGACTCGCTAAGGCTCGGGGCATTCCAGCAGACCCGACCAGCCACGATGAACGCCCCGCTGCCGCCGCGGCTCTTGCCAGAAGCCTCAGGTGTGTGATCGTGCTCAAAGGCGCCCACACGGTCGTATCCGACGGCGAACGCCACTGGATCTGCAATCACGGGCACGCGTGTATGGCGACCGCGGGAACGGGCGATGTGCTGGCGGGCCTGATCGGTTCGCTTATCGCGCAGCTGCGTAACAGCGACGCGTCGCTCTACGAGATCGCAAAGCTCGGCGTACAGGCACATGCCCTAGCGGGCGAACGTTGGGCCCAGCAATCTGGCACACAAGCAGGCATGCTCGCGCGCGAGCTTGCCGACCTGCTCCCGGCAGTGCTCGAAGAGATGCGTTAGAGCCTGCGAGGGGTCGCGGAGCCAACGAGACGGATCGGCTCCGTGTTGTTCTCGTTTCGGCCTTCGACACCGACTGCGTCGAGATCATCATTCGGGCGGATGAGCAGGTCGATCGTCGCGTTGCCGAGCCTCGGGCCGACGCTGTAGTCGAGCGTGAACGTCGCGTCTTCCACGTTCGGGATCATGCGCGCCTCGGCGGGATCGCCGTCGAGCACACCGCCGTCGAAGGTGTAGAGCACGAACCAGAGCGAGCCGTAGTCTTCGCCATCTTCGGCTTCACGGAACTCGATGCGCGTCACCTGACGGATGTCGTTGTCGATGTCTTCCATGCTGACGAATTCGATGAAGTCCGACTCGAGCGGGTTCTGCGACGAGTCGAGCACATCGCTCGGGAATGGACCGAACTCTTTACCGGTGCGGATCATCGCGACCATGCGGTGCATGACAATCCGGCTGACGACGTGCGTCGATGCGGCGTCCGTCGTAGCGCGGTAGCCCTTGAACGCCGCGTCGAGTGCGACCATCGAACTCGTCAGCACCATGCTGACGATCGCCAGCGAGAGCAGGAGCTCGACCATGCTAAAGCCCCGTCTGCGGGGCGCGGGGGTGCGCTTCATCGGCGTGTTCCTTCTCGGTATGTATCGGGCAGCATGTGGCTCGACAGCGGCAGCATCAAACCATCGGGCATGACCATGTCAGGGTTGAAACGCAGACCGATCCTGCCGTAACCGTGGAACGGGACCGCTGTCGCGCCGGCTGCGATCTGTGCCGGGCTCGGGGGTGTGTCAGGGCCAAGATCTGCAAGCCCGTCACCGTTGAGGTCCCAGCCGACGATCTTGACGCCGTCTTCCTCGGGAAGATCCGCGGGATTGAGCGACTCGGCATCGCCGTCTTCGGGGCCGAAGTAGCCGATCGACGCGTTGAAGTCCGCCGGGTTACCTAGCGGCACACCGAACGGATCAACGAGCGGGCTGCTGCCCAAGACCGGATCGAACGTCAGCAGCAGCGCGCCGTCGATGCTCGCGTTGCCGCGGATGTCGAGGATGCCCGCGACCACCGCGCCACGCAGCGCGACGTTCTGCTCCGGCGGGCTGTTGAACGTACCAATATCCACCGAGTAGTTCGGCGTCATCAGCGAACTCTTGGCGATCTCTTCAAGGTCGCCCGGCTCGGGGTTCAGCTCTGCGTTGTTCGGCTCGGACGGGTGAACGTCGGTGAACCTGCACGCACCGGTCAGCTGGATCTTGTTGCGAAGGTGCGTGTACGTACCGGGCACATCGGAGATCAGCGAGCCGACGAACAGCGTGTCGTGGAAGCGGACGTTGTTCGACCAGTTCTTGGTGTCACGCTCGGCGCCTAGGCGGACCACGCCGTCGATCACGGGCGGATCGGGGAACTCGTCGTAGTTCGACGGGCCGTCGGTGACAACACCGGTTGTGTACCGATCGAAGTCGCTCTTGTCGAGCGGGTCATCGTTCGGCGAGGGCGGCAGGACACCGTCACCCTCGAGGCCGCCGTAGAGAGACCAGTTGACGTGGTCGTTGTTGGCGTAGCCCTCGATGCGAGTGACACCGACCATGGTGCAGTTGTCGAACAGGCCGTTGAGACCGACAGGGATGATGACATCGCTGAAAATCATGTTCTTGAAGACCGGGCGGTAGTACCAGTCGGCCTGCGCTGGCGAGTTGAACGGCATCTTCTCCCAGTACGCGGTGATGAAGTTGTCGGGCAATCCGTCGCTGTCGCTGTCGGGATCGAGACGCTGGAACTGCGGCGCATCCGGATCAAGGCCGAGTTCGATGTAGTCGTCAAGCTCTGCAACGCTGACACCGAGGTTCAAAGCGACTTGAGTCCAGAACTCTTCACCGTCAGCCGCGGCGTAGAGCGCGTTCTGGGTTTCGCTGAAGCTGTCGGAATCGATATCGGGCAGCAGATCTTCTGAGGCCTCGAACTCGACAGGCGATTCCCCGCTCGCCGGGCGGATCGAACCCTCGATCGCGTCGTAGACACTGCCCTGCGCAGCTGCCCAGTCCTCGGCGGCCACCAGGAACACAAGACGACCATCGACCTTGACGTACTTGTCCTTGTAGTCGATGAAGCCATCGCGGTAGCCGAGTTGCTGGTCGGCCCAGACGTCGTGCGCGGCGTCGTAGTCAACCGCGTCCTCGCTGCCCGGATCCCAGATGCCGTTGCCGTTGCTGTCGTAGTAACCCGAGATGCCGTTCTTGTTCCGGTCCGGACTGGACGAATCGATCATGTAGACGAGATCCACATCGATCGGGTTGCCGTCGCCGTCAACAAACTCGGGCGACCGTGTCGCTGCGGCTGTTCCAATCGCGGGCCAGCCACCGATGGTGATTTTGCCGTCGCCGTCTTCGTCGTAGTGGTTGATGAAGAGGTCGAACTCATCGACGAAGCCATCGCCTGTGACGTCGTCGAACGCGCCGTCGGGCTCGCCGTCGCCGTCGTAGTCGTTGTCGCTGAGCGGATCGCCATCGGGGTCGCCGTCAACGTTGAGACCGGCGCCCTCGAGCGGGTGACCAACGCGCAGGCGGTTGTCACCGTCAACGTCGTGCAGCTCAAGGTTGGCGTACAGGTCGGTGATTTTGTTGTCGAGACCGGCGTCCAGACCCGCGAAGTCGGATCGGATGAGCATCGGGTCGCCGTTCTCGACGTCGAGGTCATCGAATCGGCTGCCGAGGTCGCCCTCGATGTGGACGTTCTTGCCGATCATGATGCGGCTCTGGCTCACGATCGCCGAGTCCACGACCTTGCGGATGCGGAAGTCCTGGCTGATGACGCGAGTCAGGGGCCTGCCCGGTCGTGTCGGGTCGTAGTCGTAGCCGGTCACGAAGACACGGACGTCTGTGCCGTTGGCAAGAGGCGCGTAAGTAATCTGGAACGCGGTTGGCAGGTCGTGCGCGCCGGTCTGGTCGCGCAGCGCGATGGCCGGGGTCGTCACCCAGCCTTCAGCCTGGTACTCGTCGAGGTCTGTGCCTGCCGGAGCCGGACCGATCGCAACGCTGCCATCAAGACCGAGGCCAACGTCAACGGTGTTCGTATCCGCGGCGTGCCTGTAAGCGATGGCCTGAGCGATACCCGACGGGTCGCCCGGCTCGTCATGGCCGCTGACAGATGGCATGACGAGTACTTCGCCATCGGAAGCGCTAAGACCTGAACCCTGCCAAAGTTTGCTGCCGAGCGAGAGATCGACCTCACCCTTTGCGACCACGAAACGCTTGGAAGCCTCGGCGAGCCTGAGCTCTGCGATCTTCATCCCGGTTTCCGCGGCCTGCATCGAGCGCATCACGTGCAGATGCGTCGAAGCGTTCCGCAGGTTGCCCTGCGTCACGGTGCCCATAGCGACCGCGAGAGCGCCCACAAGGATCGCCATCATCATCGCCAGCACGCTCGATACGCCCTTGCGGTGCGCATAGAGCCACGACTTAAGCCCCTTCGCCTTACTCGCCTTCACAACCGCATCGGCGGTGAGAGTGGTCTCAACCCGTTCGCAATGTTGGTTGGTGCGCATAAGTCTCTCTCCTCGTGCCGAGCTCATCGCCCGGCGTCAAAATCAAATCAGCCCGCATTCCTACTGACTGATCGCTTACGGAACGATCCAGCTGAGCGTTGTGACGTCACGCGGCTCGGCATCGAACTGCCCCTGGTAACCCACGGTCACCGTGATGCGGAGCGGGTAGTCGTCCACACCCCGGCCTCTAAAGTCACCCTCGGCGTCCTCGCTGTAGTCGGCGTCGAGCACCTCGGCATAGTCGAACGGGTGCACCTTCGTGACCGACACGGTCTGGACCCAGCCGAACTGGATCGCGTCGCCGCTGGAACGGTCAACCGAGTTGAGGATGTATTGATCCACAACATTGCCGCCGGCGTCGATCGGCCCTGGCATCTCGAGGTTCTGCAGGTCAGCGCCCGAGTAGATGAAGCTGATGCCGTCGAGATCATCGATGTCGTCGATATCGGTCGCGAGCACTTCACCCGGTTCAAGGCCCCAGCCGTAGACCGTCGCCGCGTCGTCGTCGACATCCAGCCCGGTGACCGGGTCGTGGCGAGGCAGGGTCCGTGTAAACTCACGGATCTCGTTGGCCAACAGCTCTGCGGTCGCGGTTCGCGATGACCACTCGTTGGCCACGGTGAACGCGCCGTACGAGTCGAACACCGCCGCCACACCGACCGTCACGATCACGAGCGTGAGCATGGTCTCGAGCAGTGTGAATCCGCGGCGCTTCGCGAGGCGCCGCCTTTGTCGTCGTCCGAAGGTGTGCATCGGAATCGTCTCCATAAGCGGTCTTACCCTGACTATCGAATTACTTCACGATCGCGGACATCTTGAAGATCGGCAGAATGATGGCCATTGCGATGAAGCCAACGACTGCACCCATTACGATGATCATGATGGGCTCGATAAGACCGGTAACCGTCTTGATCGCTTCACGCAGCCGCTTCTGGTAGTAGCCCGATACCTCGTCGAGAACCTCGCCGAGCTTACCGGAGTCCTCACCCGCGGCGATCATCTGCACCACACTCATGGGCAGAAGCTTGGTCTTGCGCAGTGGCGCTGTCAGCTTCTTACCCTGCTTCACGCTCGAGTACACCGACTTCCACATGCCCTTGTAGAGCCTGTTGCCCGAGATGTCACCGGTGATGGCGATCGTGTCGAGCATCGGGACACCCGCGTTGATGAGCTGGCCCATCGTCTGCAGTGAGCGGCTGATGTACAACGCCCGGAACATGCCCTGGAGCACCGGGACACGGAGCTTCATCTTGTCAACAAAGAACCCGCCGACTTCGGTCTTGCCGAACGCAAACCCGCCGACACCCGCCGCCAGAACGCCGAGGCCAAGGTAGAGCTTCTTGGAAACGACGAACTCGGACAGACCCATGAGGAACTTGGTCGCCCAGGGCAGGATGTCTTCCTTGCCCTCGAACACGACGTAGAACTTCGGGAGCACGAACGTCAGCAGGAAGACGGTCACAACAACCGCCATCGTGCCGATGACCGCCGGGTAGATCGCGGCACCGACGACCATGCGCCGAGTTTCCATTTCCTGGTTGATGTAGGACGCGATTCGGTCCAGCATGTCACTGAACGAGCCCGACATCTCGGATGCGCGGACCATGTTGATGTACATCTTGCCGAACAGCTTGGGGTGCTTTGCCAGACCCTCAGAGAACTGCTTACCGGCTTCGACGTCGGATTTGAGTTCGAGCACGATCTTCTTGAATCGTGCGTGCTGGGTCTGCTCGGCGATGCCCTCGAGCGCGGAGCGGAGGTTGATACCCGCCCTCATCATGACCGCCAGCTGCGTCGTGAAGTCGAGCACGTGCGCGGTCTTGGGCTTGCCAGAGTTCAGCTCGGCAAGCTTCTGGAACAGCTGATCGCGGTCGATGCCGTTGGTCACCGGCGCGATGCTGCTGATCTTGAGGCCTTGGCCTCGCAGGATCGAAGCCGCCGCCTCAAGGCTTTCCGACGCGAGCACACCCGACTGGGCGTTGCCCGACGAATCGCGGACTGTGTATTTATAGTTGGCCATGATGCTCCTCGGTCTGCTATTCGGACTCAGGCCGCCAGTTCACGCTCAAGCTTGTCGGGGTACGCGGCCTGTGCGATGGCGTCGTCGCGACCGATCATGCCGTTGAAGTAGAGTTCTGCGATCGAGCTATCAAGGCTCTGCATGCCGAGGTTCCGGCTCGTCTCGATGACGTTGGGGATCTCGAACGTGCGTGCCTCGCGGATCAGGTTGCGGACCGCGGGAGTACACAGCAGGATCTCGCAGCCCGGGCACATGCCCGGCTTATCGATGCGGGTGAACAGCGTCTGAGAGACCACGGCCTGTAGCGTATTGGCGAGCATGGCACGGATCTGGTTCTGCTGGTTCGCGGGGTACATATCGATGATTCGCTCGACCGTCTGCGACGCGTTGACGGTGTGAAGGGTCGAGAGAACCAAGTGACCGGTTTCAGCGGCGGTAATAGCGAGTGCCGTCGTGTCGAGGTCTCGCATTTCACCGACGAGCACGATGTCCGGGTCCTGACGCAGAGCGTGCTTAAGTCCCGAAGCAAAGGTCGGCATGTCGGCGCCGAGTTCGCGCTGCTCCACAACTGATTTGTCGCTCTCGAACGCGTATTCGACCGGGTCCTCAAGCGTGATGATGTGCTTGCGGTACCGCTGGTTCATCGTCTGGATCATCGCGGCGAGCGTGGTGGTCTTACCAGAACCGGTGTCACCCGTGACGAGCACGAGTCCACGCGGGAGGTAGGTCAGCCGGCCGATGACGTCGGGCAGGCCGAGGCTCGCAAGCGGCGGGACCTCGGTCTTGATGGTACGAAGCGCGAAGCCGAGCGAGCCACGCTGCATGTGCGCGTTCACACGGTATCGGCCGATGCCCTCGACCTCGTACGAGAAGTCGAGGTCCTTGTTCTTGTCGAACTCTTTGACGAGCTCGCTTGCGACCATCTGCTGGAGGACCTTCCGCGCATCTTCCGGCGTGATGACATCGAATTCCATCGCGGTCATGACGCGGTGAACCCGCATCATGGGCTTGTGCCCGGAGACGAGGTGAATATCCGACGCGTCCGCATCGAAGGCGGCCTGAAGTACTCTTTTAAGATCCACGGTTTGATCCTCCGACGAGCCGGCTTGCTCGTCAGTTCGAAGATCGGTCCATGGACTGGCCCGGTTGATGGGGGAAGGCAGCCAAGAAGGCCCGCCTGCTCCGAACGCTCCACCGGCAACGCCTGAGACGGATGAGCAGGCGCACCCTTGATATCAGTGGAGACGCACCAAGTGATCGGACTACACGATCGATTCTCGGGCCTGCACCGCGAGCTGGTCGGCGCGTTCGTTCTCGGGGTGACCGTCGTGGCCTCGGATCCAGTGCGTGCGGAGATCGTGCTTGTTCGCAAGCTCGTCGAGCTGCTTCCAGAGTTCGACGTTTTTCACCGGCTTCTTATCGGCCGTCTTCCATCCCCGCCGCTTCCACGAGTGGATCCACTCCTTGAGTCCCTTGAGGACGTACTGTGAGTCCGAATACAGCTCGACGATCGAGGGCTTGCTGAGCATCTTGAGCCCCTCGATGACAGCCATGAGTTCCATGCGGTTGTTGGTTGTGGATTTCTCCGCGCCGGAACGCTCGGCTTCCTTGCCGGTCGCCGGGTGCCGCATAATCAGCCCCCAGCCGCCCGGGCCCGGGTTGCCCGAGCAGGCGCCGTCGGTGAACAGATGCACAGTTGGTTTCTTCTCGTCTGACACTCGGCGCTCCTCGTGGGACAACTCTACGGCGGTGCACATTCACATTCCGCGATGGTTACTCGGGCGAGGCCAGCTCCTACCATCGCGCCATGAGCACGTCCGATACCCTCGCCATCGCATCTGTCCACCGCATCGTCGTCCAGAAGAAGCCGGGAGCGCCAGATCCAGAGGCCCAATCTCTGCTCCGCGAAGCCGAGACGCTCGGGACGAAGCTCACCGGCGCGAAGACCTCGCGCGTTTATCTTCTCCAGGCGGAACTGACAGACGAACAGCTCGCATCGATCACGGACGAGCTTCTGGTCAACCCGGTACTTGAAATTGCGAGCAGCGACGAATCCGCCGAAGGCGTGGTCGTCGAAGTCCACCCGCTGCCGGGCGTGATGGACCCGGTCGCGCAGTCCGTCGCCACTGCGGTAGAAGTACTCACCGGCAGCAGACCCGCGGTCCAGACGGCGCACAGGTACGAACTCGCAGGCGTCACACAAGACCAGGCCCACGCGCTCGCGGAGCGGCTGCTCGCCAACACCGTCGTCAATCACATCCACGACGGCTCGTACCACCCCGACTCGCTCCCGACCGGCTCGGACACAGCGTTCGAATTGACTTACGTCCCGATCCGCGACCTCGACGACGCGGCCCTCGAAGTCCTCAGCCGAGACGGGCACCTCTTCCTCGATCTGCACGAGATGCAAGCGATACGTGCCAAGTACCAGGAGCTCGGCCGCGAGCCGACAGACATCGAGCTCGAAACACTCGCCCAGACTTGGAGCGAGCACTGCGTCCATAAAACGCTCAAGAGCACCGTCCACTACACAGGCCCAGAGGTCGACACGATCGACTGGTCGAACCGCCCGGGCCACGTCGTCAACGACGACGGCTCTATCACGATCAACAACCTGCTCAAGTCCACCGTCGCCGCCGCCACGTTCGAGCTGATTGAAGAGGGCCTCGATTGGACGCTCTCGGTCTTTGTTGACAACGCGGGCATCATCGAGTTCGACGACAACCACGCCGTGTGCATTAAGGTCGAGACGCACAACCACCCGTCGGCGATCGAGCCCTACGGCGGGGCCGCGACGGGCATCGGCGGGTGCATCCGCGACATCATGGGCACGGGCCTTGCCGCTAAGCCGATTGCGAGTACGGATGTGTTCTGCGTTGCTCCCACAGAATTGCGCGACCGTGTTTACATCTCCCCACCAGCAGATTTCAAGCACTCTTGGATTGCGTCTGCGATCACAATGATGCTCGACGGCGACGCTGTTTACACAGCACGCCTCGGAGAAAGACGAGCTGACGGCAAAGTTGAGATGCTTGTTTACCGTGGGCAGCGCCAATCTGATGGTCATAAGCAGTTCGAAGATTCGCCGCTAAACACACAAACTTGGTTCCCGACTCTTCTCGCTGCATACGAAAAAGAGAGAACTCAATCACCGGATTCTCAAATCGAGAAACCGGAAATTATTGCCGGTCTCCCCGACGGCTGCCTCCCGCCTGACCGCGTCCTCAAGCAGGTCGTTGGCGGAGTCCGCGACTATGGCAACCGCATGGGCATCCCAACCGTCAACGGCGCGGTCTGGTTCGACGAGCGATACGTCGGAAACCCGCTTGTGTATTGCGGCTGCATCGGGGTCATGCCGAGAGACATGATCGAGGGTGACGCGAAACCCGGCGATCTGATCGTCGCGCTCGGCGGGCGAACTGGACGCGACGGCATCCACGGCGCGACCTTCAGTTCCGCCGAGCTCACCGACACACACGCCGACGAATTCAGCCACGCGGTGCAGATCGGAAACGCCATCGAAGAGAAACGCGTGCTCGACGCCACGCTGCGGGCGCGCGACGCCAAGGGCGGCCCGCTGTTCTCCTCGGTCACCGATTGCGGCGCGGGCGGGTTCAGCTCCGCTGTCGGCGAGATGGGCGAGAAAGTCGGCGCCGTGGTTCACCTCGAGAACGCGCCGCTCAAGTACACGGGCCTGACGTACTCCGAGATCTGGATCAGCGAAGCACAGGAACGCATGGTCTTCGCGGTCGCGAAGGAGAACATCGACGCGTTCCAGGCCATCTGCGATGAGGAGCATGTTGAGCTTGCGATCCTCGGCGAGTTCGGCAACTTCAACGACGCCAACGAGCCAGAGCTTGTGCTCAACTACCTCGGCAACGAAGTCGGCAGGCTCCCTATGCCGTTCATGCACGACGGCATCCCGACTCCAACACGCACCGCAATCTGGACGAGCCCGACTCGCCCAGACGCAAATTCAAACCGTGGCGAACAGCCATCGATCAAGGATGCCCTGCTTCGCCTCCTCGCCCACCCCAACATCGCGAGCAAACGCTCGATCATCCGCCAATACGACCATGAGGTGCAGGGCAATGTTGTGCTCAAGCCGCTCGTCGGTCCGGGCGGCGAGGGACCGGGCGACGCCGCGGTGATCGAGCCCGTGCCCGGCTCGGGTAAGGGCCTTGCGATCGGTTGCGGCTTGGCAACGAACATCGGCGACCCGCTGCTCGGCGGCGACCCGTACCAGATGACGCTCGCAGCGATCGACGAGTGCGTCCGCAACCTCGTCTGCGTCGGCGCGAACCCGGACCGTATCGCGATCCTCGACAACTTCTGCTGGCCAAGCTGCAAGAAGCCTGAGAACCTGGCCTCGCTTGTCCGCGCTGCCGAGGGCTGCTACGACGGCGCCAAGGCGTACAAGACGCCGTTTGTCTCGGGCAAGGACTCGCTCAACAACCAGTTTACAACCAACGACGGCAGGACCATCGAAATCCCGCCAACGTTGTTGATCACAGGCATGGGCATCGTCGAAGACGTAAACACGTGCATCACGATGGACGCGAAGCAGAGCGGCAACGTTCTGGCGTATCTCCACAACAATGCCGAAACAGATTCGCTCGCTGGTTCGCACTTCGAGCAGCTCTTCGGCGCTACCGACGGCACGATGCCTTCGCTCGATCTCACAAAGGGACCGGCCGCGGCCAAGCTTGTGCACTCGCTGATCGCTAGCGGCTCGATCAACTCGGCGCACGACGTTTCCGACGGCGGCCTGCTCGTCGCCGTCGCAGAGATGCTGATTGCTGCCGAAAGCGAAATCGGTGCTGCACTCAACGTATCAGAAGCCCCGGCGATGCTCTTCGCGGAGCCGCCGAGCGGCTACGTGCTGGAAATGAATGCAAACGACCTCGAAGCCGCGACCAAGCAGGCTGAGCCCATTGGGATGAGCCTCACCAAGGTTGCCACGCTCAACACGTCGGGCGTGCTCATCAGCGACTCGATGGAGATCGGTGTGGACGAACTGACCAAAGCCTGGCTGGGCAAGGTCAACGCATAGGCACGCTTATCGAGCCGATGTGCCGGGTTCCCAGTCGGGCCTGTTGCGCTGGCGGGCGTAGTCGGACCAGATGCGCCGGTCGCGGAGCTCTTCATCGCTGACCATGCCGCTGTGCCCGTCAAAGAAACCGACCACCGCCTTGCTGTTGTAGCGAGGGTGAGCGAAGTTGTATTGGTCACCGGGCGTGTTTGGCGTCCACGGGTCAGCATTGAGCGGCGGAGGAGACGCGATGGCGTACCCCTCGGCTTCCTGGCCTCCGAACGAGCCGTACGCAGAAACAAACACAAGAAGCTCCGACGGCACAAGCGGATCGGTGATGCGTTTGACGTACCGACCCGGCTTGAAGATGTTGTTGTAGTTCACGAGGGTGGTGTTGCTGTTGCCGCCGAGATTGTTGGCGTTGTACGCGAACGACGGGAAGACGCTGACCTGGTAGTTCCACATGAATTGGTCAGCGTTGTTCTCGGGAAGCACATCGTCGAGTCGCTTGGCCGCCTCGTTGACGTGTGTCGCCCCGCGCCACGCGTGGTCTAGGTACGGACCGAGCCAGAGCGGGTAACGGTTGACCAGGAGTGAGTGAGTGATCTGCTCGCCCCACTGGTCCTTGAGATCAATCTCTGCGAGAAGTTCATCCTCACGCGGGTCGCGGCCGCCGCCGTAACCAGCTCGCAAGACAAGACCATCGTTGTCGTTGGCGTACAGGTGGTACACCTGCATCAGGTTGCGCGTAGCGGCCAGTTCGACACACTTGCGCGCCTGCTCACGAGCCTTGCCCAGCGCGGGCAAGAGGATGCCGATCAGCAGCGCGATGATCGCGATCACAACCAGCAGCTCGATCAGTGTAAACGCGCGATCCTTGCGTGCGTGGCTCATCTCAGCACCCGTTGTTGTAGTTGGTGATCCAAGCCGAGAAGTCCGTCGGCGTACACGCGCCGTCGCCGTTCTGGTCGCAGCCTGGGGCGTTCGTGTTGTACGCGCCGATCCACGCGGAGAAATCGGTCGGTGTTACTTCGCCGTCGCCGTTGACGTCGGCGAGGCAGTTTGTCGCCGCGGACGAGAACGAATCAACCGCAACGCTATCAAGGCTCAGCGATTCCCCATCAGCCACAAACGTGATGACCGAGGTGCCCGTAGCCGGGACTTCAAATCTCCAGAGCGTTACCACGAGCGAACCGCCGCCGATGCCATCCGGTCCGAGGAACAAGCGGTAGAGCTCTTCGGTATCGACCGGTGCTTCTCCGTTGCACTCGATCGTTGCGGGATCAATCTCTCGGCCCTGTGTCTTGGTTTGCAGGAGCACGGTTGTTGTGCCGCCCTCGATCGGTTCTGCCGGCGTCACAATCTCGAATTCGAGGATGCCGCCGAACGAATAGATGTTGCCTGTGCTGGTGACAAAGCTGCCGCCGGTCGTTTCGGTGCAGGTCGGATCTGCCCAGCCAGCGGGCAGCGGGTTTGGCAGAGCCGCGACGTCCGGTGCATTAGGGCCTGACGAGGAGGTGAAGTCGTCCCACTCGAAATACGAGGTCGCTTCGTCGCCCCGCTGCCAGCCGTAGCTGTCTGGCGTGACGAAATTCTGGGCCGACACCGACGAAGTCAGAGCTGCGACAGCAGCGATTGATCCGATCCGGAACGAGGCAGAGGCCATGGGCAAGCTCCACGTGCTGAGAGTGCTGTTTCTTCATGCAAAGCGGGATCTTTTCCGGCTCGGCAAGCGACGATATTGCCACTGAGACTCAATCTCAACTAACCGACGACCAAAGAATCGCACTTTTTGGTATCGAGAAGCCGGTTTTGGGGATTGCCTGCTGGGGCTCAGCGGAGGCCGTATTCCTTGAGCTTCCGGTAGAGCGTCCGCTCGCCGATCCCAAGCAGTTTGGCGGCCTGCTCGCGGTTGCCGGCGGTCAGGCGGAGCGTCTCGCGGATGGCCCGCTTTTCGAGCTGGTCGAGGCTCGTGCCAGCCAGCGATCCGCCGCCCGTTGCTTCGGTCAGATCAGCCGAGTCCGCGTCGCGGATCTCGCTTGGCAGGTGCTCGATCCCGAAAACCACGGGCTGCCCCTCTTCACGGCTTCCGATGCCTGTGACGACCATGTTCTGCACCGCGTTGAGCAGCTGCCGAACGTTGCCGGGCCAGTTGAATGCGGTCAGCCTGAGCATTGCTGCATCAGACACGGTCGGCTCGAAATCGCCCTGCAAAAGATCCGCGGCGAACTTCTGCACACCGTGAATCACCAGCGGCGGGATGTCCTCGCGCCGTTCACGCAGCGGCGGCAGATGGATCTTCGCGGCGTTCACTCTAAAGAACAGATCCTCGCGGAAGTCGCCTTCCTTAACCAGTTCATCCAGGTCTCGGTTGGTCGCGCTGACAAACCTGACATCGACGTGTTTCGCGTCGTTGGTGCCGAGCCGGATCACCTCGCCCGACTCGAGCACGCGCAGGAGCTTGGGCTGCATCGCGACCGGCATGTCGCCGATCTCGTCGAGGAAGAGCGTGCCGCCCGAGGCGTACTCGAACACGCCCTCGCGCTCTTTGTCCGCTCCGGTGTACGCGCCGCGCACGTGCCCGAAGAGCTGGTCTTCGAGAAGGCTCTCGCTCTGGCCCGCGCAGTTGAACGTGACGTATCGGCCCGTGCTCCGCTTGCTATTGCGGTGGACCGCGCGTGCGATGAGCTCTTTGCCCGTGCCGCTCTCGCCTGTGATGAGCACCGGGATATCGCTCGCGGCGACGGTGCGGACCATCTGCAGCACCTTGCGCATCGGTTCGCTCACCGCGATCAAACCCTCGAAGCCCGCCAATTCGAGCTCGTCTTTGAGTTCGCTATTTTGGTGACGAAGGAGCACGGTTTGGGCGGCCCGGCCGACGAGGTTACGAAACACCTCGAGATCCAGCGGCTTCTCGATGAAGTCGTACGCGCCCTCTTTGAACGCGGAGCGCGCCGTCGGGACGTCGCCGTGCGCGGTGACCATGATGGTCTCGATGCTGGGCTGCAGCTGAGCCGCGGCTTTGAGCACGATCAGCCCCGCGTTGGCGCCGTCAGAGACAACGCTCTCGCCCTCGAACTCCACACCGGCGGAGCTGGGCATGCGGAGGTCGGTCACTACGACGTCGAACACGCCGCCCCTAAGTTCTTCGATCGCGCCCTCGACGCCCGTGACGATCGTGCAGACGTGGCCCGGCTTACGCAAGGCGTCGGCCATCACGTCGGCGTGAGATTCCTCGTCCTCGACAATCAGGACCTGGGCTCGGCTCTCGGTGGGATCAACGGTGCTCATCGTGCGATCTTATGCACCGCCGCCCGTCAGGCCCAAGGGCAGCAGCGCTCTTTGGCGGGCCGCGATCGCGATGCACAACGCGTCCGCGATGTCAGCAGGCTTCGGCGGCTCAGCTAGCCCGAGCAGCCTGGTCGCCGAGGCCTGCATCTGGGCCTTGGTCGCCCGCCCCGACCCCGTCACCGACCGTTTCACATCCGCCGGCGGAAGCTCGACAATCTCTTTGCCAGACTTCTGAGCCACGAGCAAGATCACCCCCCGGGCGTGGGCCATCAGCACTGCGGTGAACGGATGGTCCTTGTGTGTAAACAGGGCTTCGATCGCGATCAGATCGGGCTGGTTGCGTTCGACGATCTCGGTCAGGTCACGTTCGAGTTCGACGAGTCGGCTCTGGATGCTGGGTGTCGGGCCGGAGGAGGCGACGAGCCGGATCACACCCGCGTCAACGAAACTTGGCGGCGTCATCGCGGCGGCCGGACCGTCCACGCAGCCAAAGCCTGTCAGCCTGAGTCCGGGATCGATACCGAGCACACGCACGGGTCAGCTCGCCCCGTCCGAGTAGTTCTTGAGGTAGTGCACCACGGTCCTGGCCATGATGTCTGTTTCGAGGTTCACCCGATCGCCGACTTTGGTTTCGCCGATGGTCGTGTCGCGGAGTGTGGTCGGGATCAGCGCGACCCAGAAAGTGCCCGCGTCCACATCGACACCGGCGATCGTCAAGCTGATGCCGTCGATCGTGACCGAGCCTTTGGGTGTGATGCAGGGCATGAGCTCAGCCGGCGGCCTGATCGTGACGGCGTATCCGTCATCGGTTGACACATCGACCACCACACCGACGCCCTCGACATGCCCCTGGACGATGTGGCCCCCAAGGAGTGAGTTCGGCGTGCAACTCGGCTCCAGATTGACAGCTGAGCCCTCGCCGAGGTCGCCCAGCTTGGTCTTGGCGAGAGATTCTGCGATCACATCGAAGTCCATGCTGATGGACCCGCCATCCAGTCTGGCCTCGCCGACGAGCGTGAGGCAGCAGCCAGATATGCAGATGGAGTCGCCGGGGTTTGGTCGGTGATCCCAATCGCGCGCTGCGATGGTTAGCCTGGCGCCCGAGCCATCGGGGTCGGCTTTGATGGCGTCGATCCTGCCGATCGTCTGAATTAGACCTGTGAACATGCCTCAAGTCTCCATACACCGGGGTCTCGGCTTGACCGGTGGGCGGGCTGACTGGATACTCTCACCTCGGCCAGCGGGGCCGAACCAGACCAGCCTACGCCCGGTTGAAGCCGATCGCAGGCAGAAGTCAGATAGCCACCCGAGGTGTTCTTGATGCGTTCAACCAGTTTCCACGCTCTTTCGGCCTGCACTCTAGCTGCCGCCTCGGCGATGATGGCCCTGACCACCACAGGCTGCTCCAAGCAGGTCGGCTTGACCCCCGACGAGCGTGGGGACAGGCTCCCCATCGTCCACTCCGACTGGAGGAAAATGGGCTACCGCTGGGATTGGAACGCATTCCCAGTACAGCTCATCGGCGAAGGCCCGCTCAGAGCCGAGCACCACGGCAACCTCGTCATCTTCCAGGAAACCGGCGGCACGGTCTCCGCGATCGACGCCCAGGTCGGCGAGACCATTTGGACCAACAAGCCCGCGGGCGACCTGACCAAGTTCGTCGGCATGGACAGGCGGGATGACACCATTTTCGTTTCGAGCGAATCTGAGCTGTTCGCGCTCGACGCTCAGACAGGCGAACTGCTCTCACGTAACAACTACGAGAAGCTCGCGGCGACCGACTTCATTCTCAACGGCAATGAGGCCATCATCGGGTCGTCGTCCGGCGAGATCATGGCCCACTACATGCCCGCGGATATCAAGGTCTGGGGACACGACAACCCGGGCACTTTTGAGCAGGACATTATCTCGATCGGCCCGATCGTTGGCGGCGTCACCACCAGCGGCCAGGTCATGTGCGTCGATCCTCGCACCCAGAGGCAGACCGGCCAGAACTCCATCATCAAAGGCCCGGGTGCTGCTCTGGCTTCAAACGACGAGATGATGTACGTCGCGAGCCTCGACCAGTCGCTCTACGCGTTCCGCGCGGTCGATACCCGGCTCGCATGGAAGCACCTGACCCCATCGCCGATCACCGAAGCCCCGGTCTACCACGCGGGTGTGCTGTACTGCTCGCTCGCGGACACGGGCCTGACCGCGTTCGACGGCGAGACCGGCGAGGTACTCTGGACAAGCGAGGACCAGTTCGGCGAGGTCATCGGGCTCCGCAACGGCAGGCTTATGGTCTTCGACGGCAAGAGCCTCGTCGCCATCGAAGCCCAGCGCGGCGGTGTGCTCGACAAGATCAGCCTCTCCAACGTGCACAGCATCAGCTGCAGCCCGTTTGTTGACGGCGACATCTATCTGACAAGCCGCGAGGGCGTGGTTGCGAAGTTTGTAGCCGACTAAGCACCCCGGCGGTGACCTTGCTCGCTGACGCGCCTATCAAGCGTGCAGCATGACCACACAACCACACAAACGTCTCGCGCTCATTTCTGTCAGCAACAAGGAAGGCGTGGTCGATTTCGCACGCGCCATCGCCGAGCGGGGGTTCTTGATCATTTCAACCGGGGGCACGGCCAAAGCCATCGCGGACGCGGGTGTTGAGGTCACACCCATCGAGGACATCACCGGATTCCCAGAAATGCTCGACGGGCGGGTGAAGACACTCCACCCCAAGGTCCACGGCGGACTGCTCGGGCTCAGAAACAATACGAGCCACACCCAGCAGATGGCAGAGCACGGCATCGAGCCTATCGACCTGGTGGTGATCGATCTCTACCCGTTCGAAGCCACCATCGCCAAAGAGGGCGTGACCCGGGCCGAGGCGATCGAGCAGATCGACATCGGCGGCCCCTCGATGATCCGATCCGCCGCGAAGAACCACGAATCGGTCACGGTCATCACGGACCCTGCTGACTACGCGGAGGTGATCGAGAGCATCGACACCAATTCGGGCGACACGTCGGTAGAGCTACGCCGGAAGCTCGGCGCTAAGGCTTTCGCTCGGACCGCGGCATACGACACGATGATCGCGGGGTACCTAGCCGACGATAGCGACTGCATGCCCGCGAACATCGGGATCACGCTTCGCAGAGACCGGACGCTCCGTTACGGCGAAAACCCGCACCAGAGCGCCGCGGTGTACCGCTCGGGCAGGGGCGAGGGCGGGATTCTGGACGCCGAGCAGTTGCACGGCAAAGAGCTCAGTTACAACAACATCGCCGACGCCGCGGCCGCGTGGGCGATGGTCTGCACTCTGAACGATCTTGCGCCGAGCAAAGCCGCCTCGGTTGTGGTCAAGCACGCCAACCCGTGCGGAGCCGCGACCGCGGACGATGTGTTCACCGCGGTGGACGGAGCCTTTGCGGGCGATCCGATCGCCGCGTTCGGCGGGATCCTCGCGTCGAACAAGGCCATTACGAAACAGGCAGCGGAAAGGCTCTGCGCCGAGGGCGTCTTCCTTGAGGTGCTCGCCGCCCCGGCTTACGACGACGATGCGCTTGGCATGCTTCAGGAACGCTGGAAGAACCTGCGGATTCTCAGAGTGGAAGCCGTGCGGAACCAAGGCAGGCTGATCCGGCTCTTGCCCGGTGGCGCGATCGTTCAGACACAGGACACGCTTTCGGAAGACCCGATGGCTTGGCAGCTTGCCGCGGGCAGTGAGCCGGGCGATGCGCAGAGGCAAGCGGCGCACCACATCGAGGCGTTCACGCAGGCGCTCGCGAGCAACGCGGTCGCGATCGGCGGGATTGACACCGAGCGTCCCGGATGCGTGCGTCTGTTTGGCGCCGGCGCGGGGCAGATGGACCGCCTCACGGCGTGCCGAGTCGCGTGCGAGAAAGCAGGCGATTCCGCCAAGGGAGCCATCGCGGTCAGCGACGCATTCTTCCCGTTCGACGATGGGCCGAAGATCCTCGCCGACGCGGGTGTGTCGCTCATCGTCCATCCGGGCGGGTCGAAACGAGATGAAGATACGTTCAAACTGTGCGAATCACGCGGGATTTCCTGCCTGATAACCGGGCTTCGTCACTTCCGTCACGAACCTTTGCGTTGATGAAACGTACACATTCGTGTATCGTGCAGCAGTGAATGACCACGCTGCGCGGCTCGGCCGGCGGGTCGAAGGATCCACGGATGGCCAAGCACAACAGAAAATCCAAGCACAAGGCCAAATCTGCAGGAAGTCCGCAGCCGGCTGTCGCTGACGCTTCGGTTGGCCTGAATCCATCTATCGCGACGGCTCTCGACTGCAAGGTTCTTGTTCTCAACAAGCTCTACATGGCGATCCGTGTCATCCCCGCGCGTCGGGCGTTCAGTCTGCTCGCGTGCGACCTCGCCGAGGTGATCCACATCGACGACGGCGCGTACCTCAACTACGACTTCCAGTCGTGGGCCGAGGTGTCGCAGGCCGCCGACCAGCTTGAGCGGGAGAACCACGACTGGGTGAAAACCGTCCGGTTCGATATCGCGGTGCCCCGCATCATCCGGCTCTTCGGCTACGACCGGCTGCCCAGGCAGATGGTCAAGCTGAACAGACGCAACCTGTTCGCGCGCGACCGCAACCATTGCCAGTACTGCGGCCACCACTTCCCGACGAGCGAGCTCTCGATCGACCACGTCCTCCCAAAGAGCCAGGGCGGCCAGGACACGTGGGAGAATCTGGTCTGCTCGTGCATCCGGTGCAACGCCAAGAAGGGCGGTAGGACACCGCGCCAGGCGAACATGAAGCTCATCAGCGTGCCGAGGCAGCCGAAACGCAACCCGCTGATCTCGATGCGCATGGGCAACGACCGCTACGCGTCGTGGAAGCAGTTCCTCGACAACGCGTACTGGTCGGTCGAACTCAGATAGAAGCATATCTGGTTATGACTTGGCTGCGAACGACTCGACTTCGCTTGCGAGATCGAAGTCCTTCTGCGTGATCCCGCCCGCGTCGTGGGTGGACACGGTCAGTGTGACTTTGTTGTAGCGGATGAGGATGTCGGGGTGGTGCTGCGCTGTTTCCGCGTAGCCCGCGACCGAGTTGACAAAGGCGATCGAGGCGACGAAATCATCAAACAGGAACGTGCGTGTGATCTCGCCGTTGACCTCGGCCCACTCGGGATTCTTTGCGAGCTGATCGCTGATCTCGGACTCAGAGAGCTTCTGCATACTCATCTCCGGCCGACCGCCAAACAAGCGATCCGGGTGCTTGTTGAGTGTAGCCTATGAGCCATGGAGATTCAGACGACACGCCTCGCCCCGTCGCCGACGGGGGCCCTGCACCTCGGCAACGCCTTGTCGTTCGTCGTGAACTGGGCTCTGGCGCGTCAGAACGGCTGGCGTGTGCTTCTTCGGATCGAGGATCTGGACACGCCGAGGGTCAAGCCGGGCGTGATCGACCAGACGATCGCCACACTCAGATGGCTGGGTCTCGATTGGGATGACGAAGCTCCTGTGCAATCGAGTGATCTAGATCCCTATGTCGAAGCGATGCGCACACTCTCGAGCAATGGGTTTGTGTACCCGTGCGTGCTGAGCCGAAAAGAGATCGCTGAGGCAGCCGGCGCACCGCACGACGACTCGGGTGAAATCAGTGTCGGTGCATCGCTCCGCCCCGCGGATCTGCCACGCGAGTTTCACGACACTGGCACGAACTGGCGCCTGCTCGTGCCCGATCGCGAGGTCGAATTCATTGAGCATTTCGCAGAGAAAAGCTCTACAAATCCGGCCCGATCGGTCGGCGACTTTGTCGTCTGGACTCAGAGGGGCCAGCCCTCGTATCAGCTGGCTGTGACGGTCGATGACGCTCGACAGGGCATCACTCGCATCGTCCGAGGCAACGACCTGCTCGACTCGGCGGCCAGACAGACACTCATCCGCGAAGCCCTCGGCATCGCGGTATCGCCCCACCACTACCACCTGCCGCTGGTCCGGGGGCAAGACGGCAGGAGGCTGGCCAAGCGTCACGGCGACACACGGGTCGATTCCTATCGCGAGGCGGGTGTCCCAGCAGAACGTGTGCTGGCGCTTCTGGCCCGCTGGGGCGGGATCGAGGATGCCGGAGATTCGATCAGCATCGAGGACTTCGCAAACCGGTTTCAGCTCGATACCATGCCACCTGAGGATGTGACTTTCACACCGGAGGATGACCAATGGCTGTTACTCGCCGCGGCTCGATAGTTCTGGTTCTGGTTTCGCTCGCCATAGCCGCCGTCACCCTGCTGACGCTCCAGAGCTGCACCGACGGCGGGACCGCCGCCGCCAACGGACTCGTCCGCGTGGACATCCCGAACAGTGAAGGCAAGATGGAGACGTTCTTCCTCGAGCCCGCGCTCGACAACGAGACACGTTTCAAAGGACTCAGCGACCGGACAACCATCGACGACGACGGCGGCATGATCTTCGTCTTCCGCAACTCAGCCGTGCGAAAGTTCGTCATGCGCGACTGCCCCATCCCGATGGACATCGTCTACATCGACACCGGAGGCCGGGTCATCGCGGCGCACGCCATGGTGCCCGAAGAGCCCCGCGGCGAGAACGAGTCCGATAGCGACTACGAGAACAGACTCAAGCGGTACAGCAGCAGATTCGCGACCGAACTGGTTATCGAACTACAGGCCGGCACGATCGAGCGGCTGGGCCTAGAAGAGGGCGACGTTCTCAAAGTCCACGGCCTGAAAGACCTTCAGGCACGCGCCAAATAGGCCGATCCGAACCTCGGGCGAACACGGCGACAAAGTCGCCTAAGCACCTGGGGGAACGATGTCTAAGCACCGCATCCGATTCGTTGGAACCGAAGATAGCCTCGCACAGCTCTCGGCGAGAGCTGAGAGCATTTGCCGCGTTTGGCCCGACATCACCGGCAAGCCGGACATCCTCACGCAGACGATCGAGGAAACGCTCCTGCACAACGCGAGCGCCGAGATCGCCATCGACGACGGCGCAGTGCTGCTTGTGAGCGTCCCGAAGGGCACCGCATCGTCGACCGTGTACAAAACGATCGATTTACTCAGAGCCACACGCATCTCGGCGGTGCTGCTGCTTGAAGACTGCACATCGGACACCGGCCACTCCAGCGGCGGCGTGCTCACGACCTGCACATCAACCACGAACGAAGTGCTCGCGGCAACCCTTCACGCACTCTGCTCCAGGCAGGAAACCATCAACGACCTCACACGCGATCTCAACATCAGCGTCCGCTCCAGCGGCGGCGTCCGCGAGGAGATGGAGCGGATCAGCCAGGAGCTCTCGCTCGCCAGCACGATCCAGCGTGAACTGATCCCCCGGCACCTGCCCGAGATCGAGGGCGTCGAGTTCGGCGTGCTCTACCGGCCCGCGGGCTTTGTCAGCGGCGACATCTACAACGTCCAGCAGATCGACGACCGGCACGTCGGGTTCTTTCTAGCCGATGCGGTAGGTCACGGCGTGCCCGCGGCGCTGCTCACGATGATCATCAGCCGAGCGCTCAACATCCGAGGCGGGGTCGAAGACGGCAAGCTGATCTCACCCAGCGATGCGCTCGCGAGACTCAACGACGACCTCTGCGACGTCGGCGACGGCAACCCGCGGTTCGCGACCGCAGTCTACGGCATACTCGACACGCAGTCCGGGTTCATCCAGGTCGCAAACGCAGGCCATCCTTCGCCGATCCGGATCCGGGGCTCGGAGAACTACGACGTCGAGGCCGGCGGACCGCTGCTCGGCGTGTTCCACGATGCCCAGTTCCCGGAAGAGACGATCGAGCTCGCGCCGGGCGACACCCTTCTGCTCTACTCCGACGGCTTCGAGATGGCGTTCCCGGAGAAAGCCGACGCGGTCACACAGGGCGGGAAAGACAAGAAGAAGGCCGCGATGGCGTACCTTGAGCACCTGCTGCCGATCGGCCGCTGGATGGATCGCGGCCAGAAGACACTCGCGTGCGCACTCGGTGACCTCGAAGACAAACTCGACGAGGCTTCCGGCTCCCTGCACCAGGCCGACGACGTGACGGCGCTCGCCATCAGCAGGCGCGGCGTCGCGGCGAAGGCTGCGGCATAGTTAGTTCATCACATCGGTTTCGATCAGCCCGTCGCGGAGACGGACCACGCGCTCGCAGCGTTCGGAGACCTCGTCGTCGTGGGTGACCATGACGATCGTCTTGCCGTCGTCGTGCAATTCGTCGAAGAGGTCCAGAATCTGGTCGGTTGTTTTAGAATCGAGGTTACCCGTCGGCTCGTCGGCCATGATGATGACGGGGTCGCCAACGAGTGCACGCGCGACCGCGGCCCGCTGCTGCTGACCACCTGACAACTCGCGTGGGCGGTGACCGATCCGGTTAGAAAGGCCGACTCGTTCGAGCGATGCGTAAGCGCGTTTGAGGCGTTCTGCTTTCGGCACGCCCTGGTAGAACAGCGGCACCGCGACGTTCTCTTCGATCGTCAGTTGCGGGATCAGGTTAAACGCCTGGAAAACGAAGCCGATCGTCTGTCCCCGGAACACGGAGAGCTCTTCATCGTCCATTGTGACGACTTCTCTGCCAGACAGCAGAAAGTTGCCGTGGCTCGGACGGTCGAGACAGCCGAGCACGTTCATCATGGTTGATTTGCCCGAACCGGAAGGCCCCATGATCGCCATCGACTGGCCTTTGTAGATCATCAGGTCGATACCGCGGAGCGCCTCGACCATGACCGAGCCGTCGGGCTTGTAGTAGACCTTGCGAACATCGCGGAGTTCCGCGACCGCCTCGGCGGTAGTGTTGGTCTGTGCGTCAGGCTGGCTGGTCGGTGCTGTCGTCATCGCTTCAATGTACCGCCGATCTTGCTATGGGCTGCATTAGCCGATGCGTCGCTGGCTGGCAATTCACCGTGCGACGAGTCCCACCTGTGTGTAGATCACCACAGCCGAACAGAATAACGAAACGGGATCGAAAGCGATATCACGCTTTATTCACCCGCGACGTTCGAGTCGCCGAGCTGAATGCTCGCAAGCGCGGTCATCGGGTCGGGTGAGACATCGAAGAGCTTGTCCAGCCCGGTGACGGTCATCACCGCCCAGACGCGGCTATCGACGGCGCAGAGCTTGAGCTCCCGGCCCACGTCGTGGACAAGCTTCTTGAGCTTGATGAGCTGGGCCAGATTCGAGCTCTTAATGTAGCCAACTAATGCCATGTTGAGCACGACGTGCGGCACCGCGTCGGTCTCGGTGCTCGCGACACGGTCGATGATCGCGCTCAGCTCGTCGCTGAGCTGGGGATCGTCGGCAAGGTCAACCACCACAATGTCATCTGACCAGTCATTCAACATAACAGGGGCAGTCTACTCGTTCTCAGAGGCCGGTGTCTCGGGTTGGTCGTCAGAATCGCCCGTCTCGGCCACTCTGGCGACCGCGACGACGGAATCACCGTCCTTTAACCCTACAACACGCACGCCCTGGGTGCCTCTGCTGTACTGACTGATAGATTTTACGGGCATCCGAACCAGCTGGCCCTTGCGGGAGATCACGACGATGTCGTCCGAATCCATGACGATGCAGCCGGCCACAGAGGGTCCGTTGCGTTCGGTCGAGCGGATATCCCGCCGGCCCTTGCCGCCCCTGCTCTGGCTCCGCATCGGGCCAGATTCGGGCTGGACCCGGTACTCGTCGACGAGTGTCCGCTTGCCGTAACCGTTGGCGGTGACCGTCAGCAGCGAGAGTGACGGGTCCACAGTCGCCGTCTGCTCGTCATCGCTCGGATCAGGCTGCATCGCGATGCGGTCGGCTGCGATTGCGATGCTCCCGCCGGCGAGGTCGATGCCCTTGACACCCGCGGCGCCGCGGCCCATAAGCCTGACGTCGCCCTCGTTGAAACGGATCGACATCCCCTGATCCGTCACGATCATCAGATCGTCCGAGCCCTCGGTCAGAAGCACGTTCAGGATTTCGTCGTCATCCTTCACGCCGACCGCGATCAGACCGGAACGGTTGACGTTCTGGTACTCGCGCAGGGGCGTCCTCTTGACGATGCCGGCCTTGCTCACGAATGTGAGGTACTTGCCCTCGTCTGTAAAGTCATCGACCGTCAGGTACACGCGGGCGCGTTCGCCCTCGCGCAGGTTGACGAGGTTGACGATCGAGCGGCCCTTGCTCGTTCGGCTCATCTCGGGAAGCTCATACACCTTGAGCTTGAAGACTCGCCCCTGATCGGTGAACACGAGCAAGTTGTCATGCGTGCTTGCCACGAAGACGCGTTCGATAAAATCGTCGTCCTTGGACTCGGAGGCGCGGACACCTTTGCCGCCGCGCGCCTGAGAGCGGTATGTATCCAGCGGCAATCGCTTGGCGTAGCCCTGATGGCTGATCGTGACGGTGACCTCGTGCTCTTTGATGAGCGATTCGAGATCGATGTCGCCCGCCGCGTCTTGGATGTCGGTCAGCCTCGGGCTGTCGTACCGCTCCTTCATCTCAAGGCAGTCTTCCTTGAGAATGTCCAGCACGCGCTGGTGATCACCGAGGATCAGTTCGTAGCCCTCGATCTCGGCGACGATCTCGGCGTAGTCCTTGACGAGACGCTCGATCTCGAGGCCGGTCAGCTGGATCAGCCGCATGTTGCCGATGGTTTCAGCCTGAACGCGTGTGAGCAGCGCGCCGCCCACGTCGTCAAGAGCGCGGACCATGTTCAACATGCGTGCCGGGATTTTCGGCGCGTGCGGGTGATCCGCGGGGATCTGGAAGCGTTTCTCGACGAGCTTCTGGATCGCCTCTTCGCGGGTCTTGCTGCCGCGGATGATCGCGATGACCTCGTCGATGTCGCACACCGCGAAGATCATGCCCTCCAAGACGTGGGCTTTTTTCTTCGCCTCGCGGAGGAGGTGAGCCGTCCTTCTGCGGACCACATCGACGCGGTGGTCGATGTAGAGCTGGAGCATCTCGAGCAGCGTCAGCGTCCTTGGGCGCCGGCCCACGAGCGCGATGTGGATCATGCTGAACGTCTGCTGCAACGGCGTGAACTGGTAGAGCTGGTTCTCGACGACCGCCGGGTCGCCCGACTTCTTGAGCTCGATCACGATCCGGGTCTGGGCGTTTCGGCCCGACTCGTTCCGCACGTCGGCGATGTCCTTGATCCGCTCTTCCTTGGCGGCCTCAACGATCTTCTCGACGAGGTTGTTCTGCACGAGCGAGTATGGGATCTGATCGATGACCAACGCCTGGCGGTTGCCCGATTCCTCAACGTGGCAGACGCCACGCATGGTGACCTTGCCGCGCCCGGTCGAGTAGGCGTCCATGATGCCGCGCCGGCCGAGGATGACACCGCCGGTCGGGAAGTCCGGGCCTTTGACACCGAGGCGTGTGACATTGCCGTCTTCGTCGACCTCGTCTGTCATAATGTCCGCGAGCGAGATGTCGGGGTTGTCGATCAGACGGGTGATCGCGTCGAAAATCTCGTTGGGATTGTGCGGCGGAAGACTGGTCGCCATGCCGACTGCGATGCCCATGCCGCCGTTGATGAGCAGGTTCGGGAATTTGCCCGGGAGGACCGAAGGTTCCTCGAGCCGATCGTCGTAGTTGGGCTGGAAGTCAACGGTGTCGAGTTTGATGTCCGCCATTAGGTCCATGGCGGCCCAGGTCATGCGCGACTCGGTGTATCGCATAGCCGCGGGCGGGTCGCCCTCGATCGAGCCGAAGTTGCCCTGCGGGTCGATCAGCGGCACACGCATTTTCCACTTCTGCGCCATTCCGACGAGGGTCGGGTAGATCACGGATTCGCCGTGCGGGTGGTAGTCGCCCGATGTGTTGCCCGCGATTTTGGCGCACTTGAGGTGCTTGCGGTTTGGGCGGAGGCCAAGGTCGTTCATCGCGACGAGGATGCGCCGCTGCGATGGCTTGAGGCCGTCACGGACATCGGGCAGGGCCCGGTCCATGATGGTGCTCATCGCATAGGTGAGGTAGCTGTTTCGAAGCTCGGATTCGATCTCAAGATCGACCACATTGCCGATGACGATCGGCCCTGATTGTTCCGGCTGTGGGGTCTGGCTTTCTTCGTTGTCGCTCATGCCTGCAAGGCTCCAGAGAGGCTGTGTTTGGCCTCAAAATTGCGCACAACTATGGTAGGCTCGCACCCGAATCTGGACCCGTTTAGGCAACGTTTTTTGACCGGATTTCAAGGGCCTGATCGGGGCACCGAACGCCGTGTTTTTCAGGGCTGATCAGCTCTCGACGCGGCCGCCAGTCCATCCAGTGATTCGAGCGTTTCGCAGAGCGTCAGGAGCGTCATCGAGCTGGCCGAGATCGGCATCCGCTGGTCCCACACCGCGGCCCGGGTGCCCCACATCGCGGCCTCGGGATTCTGGTACATATGGGCTTCGTGCTCGCCCGCCGAGAGCTGCCTCAAGAACCTGAGCGAATCGAACAGATTGGACATCTCAGTGCCCAGTTCGTCGGGCTCCGTGAACCGCCGATCGCCGAGCATGACCGCGACGAACGACAAGGGCCTGACCGCCGACCACGTCGGGGCCGGGTTGCGGGCTGCTGTGAAGACAATCCCGCCGAGCAGATCAGGCGAGAGCCCTTCGAGGTCGGAAGCGGTCAGTTGGTACTCCCAGAGCGTGTTTCGCATCTGGCGAAGCGCGACCGCCGTCGGGATGTCGCCCTCGTCGGCGAGTTCGCGTTCGGCGTACCCGAGCCAAGGCATCAGGGCCGGATACTGCCCTGGTGAATCCACGCGACGGCACGCGGGCATGATCTCGCTGGCTTTGTCAGTCTCTCCGAGACTCGCAAGCCCCCAGGCGATCATCGGGCGCTCATAGGCGGGGAAGGTCTCGATGCGTTCGGAGACCGAGAGCAGTACGTTCCGCAAACGATCCTGTGTCGCGACGAGATCCTCTTCGATCGCAAGCTGTGGGCAAGCCACGACGAGCAGCGAGTCGGCGGGCAGACCGATGCGGTTGCCGTCGGCGATCAGCCTGAGCAGCGCGTTTGCATCGGCTGACGCCTCGTCGAGCGCTTGCTTGGCGAGTTCTTCATCATCAGTGATGCTTGCAAACCGTGTGAGCGCGTACATCCGCAGCGCTCGGTCAAAGGGCTCGGCTGCGTCGCTCGGTGTGCCCGCGACGGGCAAGTACATCCCGACCTCGCGCTTGCCGATGAGGAAACCAGCCAGCCCGTCTGACCATTCGTTGAGTGCTTCGCTCGATCGCACAGCGTCGGGCAGTATGTGCTTGCCGCCGCGCTCGATGAGTCTCGCCTCGCTGCCCGGTGCGAGCTGCGCAACCTGCCGGGTCCTGAAACGAAGGACCGAAACGTTCTCCGCTGCGAGCACCTCTTCCAAGGGCCGGAGCGAAAGCTCGACATCGCCTGTCATCGCAGAGATCAATCGCTGCAGCGCGCTCGTTGCTTCCTGATTCATCCAGAGCATCTCGCCCGGGTAGGCCGCCGAGATGTAGTCGTCGATCCGCAGCGCCACGCCGTGGATACCCGGCACGAACAAGGCGGCGACCTGTTCGTAACTGCCTTGCCCGAGCGGCACGCCAGAGCCGGCAAGCTCGACACTGATCGTCATCTGACCGGCGGCGAGCCTGAGCCGATCCTCGGCCATCGCGTCATTGACCACCGGCAACCGTTCACGGGCTTGTGCGATCGCGAGCCGGGCGGCTTCGGGCAGTGAGAGCGCCCCGGCGCCGTAGACGGTGCCGATACCCATAACCTTACCGTCGAAGCGGAGCGTAATGCACGCCCCAACTACGCTCGGCCCCTGGGCATCCTCGGGGACTTCGAGATTCCTGATCCAAGGCTCGGCTAGCTCGTACGCGTCTAGCGTCTCGATCAGCCCGGGCGGCTCGTCCGAGGGGGTGCCGTCTTGGGCTTTTACGATTCCGGGTCCGAGAACCGTGAAAATCAGGGCGGCCAGCGCGCACACCAGGGTGTTGCCGTGGTACAACACACGCTGCACGGATGTGGTGCGAGGGCAACCGGCCCTCACGAACGACCTTGAAAGACCTCTGCGAAGGACCGCGGAGCCGCTTGCCCGAGTTTGGCACAGCGGTTGCCTTCTGCATAGTGAACTTAAGAGGTGATTCGACATGAGCCAGACCATCTTCACTCCCCACCGCCAGCGTATCGCGACTCTCGTGGTTCTCTGCTTCCTCGCGCTCTGCTAGAACACGACGTTCACTTTCTCATTGTAACTGCTGATTGGTGAGACCACCCGAAGGCGAAAAGCCCGGGTTTGTTGCCGTTTTGCAACCTCCAAGTATGCGCAAGAAACCGGCCCCGACGATTGTCGGGGCCGGAGTGGTTTTGTGTGCGAGGCTTAGGCTGCGATCAGCTCTTGATTAGAACTGGATCTTGTCGGTGCCCATCGCGCCGTGGTCGTCCATGCCGCCGCGGGTCGGACCGAGGTCGCCGCCGAAGTTGTCGCCGCCACCGTCGCCGAGGTCGTCGCCGCCGGCCGCGGAGGTGTCGCCCCACTGCGCCCGCTTGAGCGAGAGGCCGATCTTGCGATCCGACGAGTCGACACGGAGGATCTTGACGTCCACCTCTTCACCCGACTTGACGACGTCGAGCGGGTTCTCGACCTTGTGATCGGCGAGCTCGGAGATGTGGAGCAGGCCTTCGAGGTCGTCTTCCAGCTCGACGAAGACGCCGAAGTTGGTGACCTTGGTGACCTCGCCGCGGACAACCATGCCCGGCTTGTAGTGCTCGGGGATGAGGTGCAGCCACGGGTCCTCGGAGAGCTGCTTGACGCCGAGGCTGATGCGCTGCTTCTCCTGATCGACTTCGAGAACGACAGCCTTGACGACGTCGCCCTTCTTGTGAAGCTCGTTCGGGTGCGTGACCTTCTTGGTCCACGACATGTCCGAGACGTGCAGGAGGCCATCGATGCCTGGCTCGATCTCGACGAACGCGCCGTAGTTGGCCAGGTTGCGGACCTCGCCCTCGATGATGGTGCCCGGGGGGTACTTCTCTGCGACGAGCTCCCACGGGTTGACCTCGATCTGCTTCATGCCGAGGCTGATTTCCTGCTTGTTCTTGTCGATGTCGAGAACAACGACCTCGACTTCCTGACCCGGCTCGAGCATCTCGGACGGGTGGTTGACGCGGCGGGTCCATGACATCTCGGAGATATGCACGAGACCCTCGACGCCCTCGCCCAGCTTGATGAACGCGCCGTAGGACATGATCGAAACGACCTCGCCCTTGAGGCGGCTGCCGACCGGGAACTTTGCCTCGATCTCTTCCCACGGGCTGGTCTCGGTCTGCTTGAGGCCGAGCGCGATCTTCTCGCGTTCGTGGTCGATGTTGAGGATCTTGACTTCGATCTCCTGATCGACCTTGACCATCTCGGATGGATGGTTGATGCGGGACCAGGACATGTCGGTGATGTGCAGCAGACCGTCGATGCCGCCGAGATCGACGAACGCGCCGAAGTCTGCGATGTTCTTGACGGTGCCCTTGACGATGTCGCCCTCGTTGATCTTGTCGAGGAGACGCTTCTTGGCGGCGCCACGCTCGTCCTCAACCAGCTTGCGGCGGCTGATGACGATGTTGCGGCGCTCGATGTCGATCTTGAGGATCTGAGCACGGATCTTGCGGCCGATGAACTCGCCAACATCGCCCGGGCGACGGATATCGACCTGACTTGCGGGGAGGAAGACGGGCACGCCGATGTCGACGAGCAGGCCGCCCTTGATCTTGCGCATGACTGTGCCCTCGACCTCGTCACCCTCGTTGGTCGAGTCGGTGATGCGGTGCCAGGCGATCTGGCGGTCGGCCTTGCGCTTGGAGAGTTGGATCAGGCCCGACTCGTCTTCGAGTGCTTCGAGGAGCACGTCGATGGAGTCGCCGACGCGGACTTCGTCGTCGCCGAACTCTTCTTTGTTTACAAGGCCTTCGCTCTTGAGGCCGACCTCGATGACAACGTCATCACCGGCCATGCCGATGATCTTGCCCTTGATGAGCTTGCCGGGCTTGAGGTCCTGGAGTTGGTCGCCCAGAAAGGCGTCCATCCCGGACTCGGCGCCCATTGCACCCTTGAGCATTGCTTCCGCTTCGGCGTCATCAAAGCCGAGCGACGCGATCAGCGTCTCGTCAACCATTCGTTTTCTGTGTCCTTTCCCGACCCTCCGCGAGTCTCGGCTCGTCCCGTCGCGAACGGGTGCCGGCTGGCGGTGTCGGCTTGTCTCGCGGCCGGGGAACCCGATCCGCGGCCCCTCTGGGGCGGCAAGGGTCTATCAGCTCTATCCAAGCCTAAGGCAACGCACCCAAGGCCTGCCCGCATCGCGAACGCGGGTCCCAACAGTAGCACCGCATCGGCGCTATGCCAAGCTTTCTAAAGGGGTTTCGCTACTTCTTAGCCGACCCGCTCACCGGTTCAGGGAACCCAGATGGAGCAGGATCTCGGGCAGATTGTGATCAAACGCGCCCCGGGTCAGGACCTCGTCCGCGCCGGCCTGCCTGGCCTCGTCGAACAACTCCTTGTGGACGTGCGGGCCGAACGCGACCACACGGATCCGCCGATGGCCCTCGTCGGCGCCCGGGCCCTTGAGTCGGCCGACTAGTTCGAGCGCGGCCTCCGGAGAATCCAGGTCCACGATCAACGCGGATATGTCTGAATCGGCGAGACGAGCTTCGAGCATGTCGATCGACCGGACCGGCCTCGCCTCGACACCGATCGCTTCGGCAGTACTCTTAATCCGAGTGGCCCAGATCAGATCCGCTGCCAGGTAGACGATCATGTAGTTTCCCCTCGGTGTGGTTTGTTGTTTGCCCGACCAAAACCTTCACGGGTTTTGTATACAAAGCTGCTGGAAATTATTGAGGCCCCAAGTCTAGCGGGCTAGCGTTCAAGCTAACGACGTCTGATTCTGGTTCAGAACGCCGTACTCAGAGTAATCGGGGCTTGTTTTTGATGGAATCAAGCCCGCCGGTGCCGAATGCTGGCCCCAACCGGAGTGTGTTTTCGATGAGCACGACAGCGACAGATGTGAACAAGTCCAACGCCAACGCGAGCGGCACCGAATGGGACCCGATCTTTGACGAGGTCGGCCTGCCCAAGGATCCCTCGAACATCTACACCCAGACCGTGGCGTCGATGCTGCAGGCCGCCGAGATCGTGAACCTGCGTCATCGAGTTCGCATCATTCTTGCTCAGCCCAAAAACGAAATCATGGTGCACTTCCCGGTCCGCATGGACGACGGCCACCACAAGCTCTTCAAGGGATACCGGGTCCAGCACAACAACGCAGTCGGCCCCTACAAAGGCGGCCTCCGCTTCCACCCGGACGTCCACCTCGACGACGTCAAGAGCCTCGCGTTCCTCATGACCATGAAGTGCGCACTCGTCCGAGTCCCCTTCGGCGGCGGCAAGGGCGGCGTCAACTGCAACCCGCGCGAACTCAGCATCGGTGAACTCGAACGCGTCTCCCGCCGATTCACCGCGGCGATCGCGAACGACATCGGCCCGGACTACGACATCCCCGCACCGGACGTCGGCACCAACTCACAGATCATGGCTTGGATCGCTGATACCTACGGCGCACTCTCGGGTCGCCACGGCCCGGCGGACCCGTTCGCGGTTGTCACTGGCAAGCCCATCGCCGTCGGTGGCAGCCTCGGACGCGAGAAAGCGACCGGTCAGGGTGTTGTGGACGTGCTCCGCGAGATGCTGCCCGATCTCGATATCCCGATCGAGGACATGCGCGTCAGCCTGCTCGGCTTTGGCAACGTGGGCTCCTGGGCTGCCAAGATTCTCAGCGACCTCGGCGCCAACGTTGTTGCGGTCATGGACCACACCGGCTCCATCCGCAACACCGAGGGACTCGATGTGTACGCACTTGCCGACCATGTCGCGCAGAACGGCGGCGTCGCGGGCTTCGAGAAGAAGACCGGCACCGGCGGCGGCAGCGGGCGACACTGCGGCGAGGGCTGCGACGTCATCACCGAAGACGAGTTCTGGGAGACCCCTGTCGATGTCTTCATCCCTGCGGCTCTCGAAGGTATGGTCGACGAGAAGCGCGCCAAGCAGCTTCACTGCCGAGTTGTCGCCGAGGCGGCGAACGCACCCACCACGCCCGAGGGCGACGCGGTGCTCGCTTCACGCGGCATCGAGGTCATCCCCGACATGCTCTGCAACGCGGGCGGCGTGACCGTGTCCTACTTCGAGTGGGTCCAGAACCGCTCGAACGTGACATGGGACGTCGAGCAGGTGGACCGCGAGCTCAACCGCATCATGTGCATGGCGGCCCGCAGGACCATCGTTGCCAAGCAGAAGTACGACACCAACATGCGGACCGCGGCCTACATCGCGGCCGTCGAGCACCTTGGCGATATCTACAACCATCGCGGCATTTGGCCGTAAGCCTTACAACCAGTTTAAAACAAAAGCCCCTCGCACGCTCGCGAGGGGCTTTTTCTTGGTTAGCTGTTTGAGTGCTTATCGCCGGCGGCGTGTTGCGGCGAAACCAACCAGACTGAACACAGCGGCGCTGCTCGGAGCCGGGATCTCTCGGATCGAGATGTTGTTGATCTGGATCAGCCGGAACGCGCTGCCATTGGCCACGCCGTACTGGGCAATGGTCGCATCGCCCACATCGACGGACGACGGGATATCCAGCCCATCGATAAAGTCACTCGGTGTCGCGGTGACCGACTCAAGCTGGAACGCAAAGAAGTCGATCGGCTGACCGTCTGTGAGCATCCCGATGTCGAAGGCATCCTGATACATGCCGGGATAGTTTGCTGTGGCGTTGTCAAGGATGCCGAACGCGCCACCTACGTCGTCGCCGGTCCTGGAGAACGAGATTGCCGAGGACTGGAACGACATCGCGGCGTAAATATCCGGGTCGAACCAAAGTCGCCCGGTTTCGTCGCTGACCGACGATTCCACGCTCGAATCGATTGTGAACGAGTACTGCGTGGTCATGCCCGGCGTGAGGTTCTCAAGCGGGTTGCCCGGCGTGATGTCGCGCGACTCGTTGGTCACGGTGCCGAAGAACGTGAATTCGTAGAGCTGGGCGGACGCTGAACTTACGCAAAGCCCGGCAGCCGCGGCGTACATCGAGAATCTAACAATTGGACGGTTGAATCTCATGACGTGTTTCCTTTCACCCCACGTCTGATAATGAGATTGTACTGAGTTTTGCTCGGGACGCAACACATCAGTGAAATCAACACGAACTATTGAAGACTCTTCGTCCGCATGTATACAGAGAATTACGGATACTCCTGCCTCGTCGGCCTGATCATCACATCATTCACATGCACCGCCGGCGGCTGGGTCACTGCGAACATGATCGATCGGCTGATGTCCTCGGCGGTGAGGACCGGGCTGATGGTGTCCATAAACGCGCCGAAGCCTTCCATCTCGTAGCCGGCGGACTCTTGGAATTCGGTGCGGACGATGCCGGGCTCGATGAGCGTGACGCGGACGCCGTGCTTTGCCATCTGTCGGCGGAGCGCCTCGGCGAGTGAATTCACCGCAAACTTCGTTGAGCCGTACATCGAGCTGAACGGGCTGATGTGCCTGCCGACGGTCGAGCCCAGCACGACGATGTCCCGGCTTGGGCCGCCGGTTTCGACGATCTTCTTCCACTGCGCCGCGAACGCATCGGGTTCGCTCGCCGGGTCGGGAAGTTGCTTGGCCATCCGGTTGGCGGTCTCACGCATGAGGTGGCTCGCGCCGAGGATGTTGGTGCGGACTACCTCCTCCCACTCCTCGGTGTTGGAATCGGTGACCGACCCGCGCAGCCCCCGGCCCGCATTGACCACGACGAGGTCGGCTTCTTGGCCGAACGTCGCAAGTGCGTGGTCAAGCAGCCTGACGCTCAGATCCGGGTCGCCCGCGTCGCCGGCGAGCACCGAGACCTGGCCCTCGGGGTAGGCCGATGCGATGTCTTGGAGCTTACTTTCGCGTCTTGCGTTGATGACGAGCCTCGCGCCCTGCTTGGCAAGGTCGTGAGTCAAGGCTTCCCCGATGCCGGCGCTGGCACCCGTGACGATCGCGACTCGGTGTTCGAGTAGTCCCATGTAGATTCCTCCTGTTCGGGCATCGTATCCGCTTTTGTCCTACTGTCAGTTCATGTTTGGATCACACCTCTCAGTCGCCGGCGGGATGGAGAATGCACTGAACGAGGCCGAGCAGCTCAAGCTCGACTGCGTGCAGGTGTTCACGAAAAACCAACGGCAGTGGAAGATCAAGCCGCTCTCTGACGAGCAGATCGAGAACTGGACAAGCGAGCTGGCGAGGCTGGGCTGGCATGACCCCAAAGGCCCCCACCGCTCGGTCAGCCACGCGAGCTACCTGATCAACCTCGCAAGCCCTGACGATGAACTCTGGGAGAAATCGATCGGTCTGATGCAGATCGAGATCGAGCGCTGCGATGCGCTGAAGATCCCGCTTCTCGTGCACCACCCCGGCGCGTTCACGACGAGCGACGAGGAGGCGGGCCTCAAGCGGATCGCCAAGGCATACAAGAAGCTGTTCAAGCTGACCAAGGGCGCCAAGGTCAGGATGTGCCTCGAGAATACGGTCGGCTCCGGGAGCAACCTCGGACGGACCTTCGAGCAGCTCGGCCAGCTCCGCGAGATGATCTCCAAAGAAACGAGCGAGCCCGAGCGGGTCGGATTCTGCTTCGACACCTGCCACGCCCATGCGGGGGGTTACGACATGTCGGATCGGACCAAGGCCGACGCCGCCCTCGACGACTTCGACCGGCTCTGCGGCCTCGAGAACCTGCTCTGCTTGCACCTGAATGACTCTCTGGGCGATCTTGGGAGCCGAAAGGATCGGCACGAGCACATCGGGCAGGGGACGCTGGGGATGGCTGGGGGCTGTTCTGGCGGGAAGAAGGTCCCGCTGGCAAAAACAGGCTTTGCCGCGGTCGTGAATCGACCTGAGCTGACCAATAGACCGATGATCATGGAGACGCCCAAGGGCGAAGATCCCAAGGGGACGCCGTGGGATACGATCAACGTCCGCAGGCTCCGGCGGTTGGTGGACTCACCCCGGACCTGAAGTAGACCCAGATTATGGGGATGGAATCCCCGCAGGTTCCGCAGGATCGCCGCGTGAAGTTGACCAAACTAGCTCTGATCTTCGTTGCCGCTTTGACGCTTACGCCCGCGTTGCCGGGCTGCTCGGGCGATGGCCCCGCGGGCGACGAGGCCCGGGTCAGCCGATCGAGGCTTGAGGCAGTCATCGATGCCGACGAAGCGACACAGCGCGCCAAGCTGCTGATGGCGTCGGGTCGGCTACGCGAAGCGCTCGACGAGTTCGAGCGCGCGGTCGAACTGGACCCGCGCGCGGTCGACGCCCGGATCGGTATCGGCGATGTGTACAAGCAAGAGGGCGATCTGCCGAGAGCCGAGCGCTGGTACGGCCAGGCGGCGCAGGTCGGACCCGACGTCTTCGAGGCGCAGTACGCGCACGGCCTTGTCCTCCAGCTCATGCAGCGGTTCCAGGAAGCCATCCGTGCGTACCTGCGGGCGCTTCAGATCAACCCGAGAGACTTCGACGCCAACATGAACATCGCGCTCGCGTTTGTTCAGGTTGGTCAGGCCGAACAGGGGCTGCCCTACGCGGTCCGCGCGGTTCGCTTGAATCCTGAGAGCGGGCCGGCGAACTACAACCTCGGCGTGGTGTACGCCTCGATCGGTCGTCACAACGACGCGATCACGAGCTACCGCCGAGCCTCGGAGTTCATGGGCACGAGCCCGCAGATCCTGATGGGCATCGCCGACAGCGAATCAGCGCTCGGCCAGTACACCGACTCGGCCCGCACGATCGAGCGGCTTGTCGCAACCGATCCCTCCGCAGACGCATACCACAGGCTCGGCTCGTCGCGGTTCAAGAACCGCGAGTACGAGGCATCGCTTCAGGCGTTCCGCAAGGCGCTCGAACTCGACGACCGCCACACCCCGGCGCTCAACGGCGTGTCGGTGTGCCTGCTGAATCAGTACCTGTGGTCGGAGAAGACGGATACGCAGGCGCTCGAGGCCGCTATCCGGGCGATGCGGCGGAGCCTTCAGATCAACCGCAACCAGCCCAAGATCGTCGAGCTTCTCACCCGCTTTAGCTAACAAGACAGAGACCGCTACCGATGCCTGATACGAGCCTGCTTGAGTCGTTCCCGACGCCTTCAGATACACCGTTTGTGATCGAGCACACCTCGGAGGAGTTCACGAGTGTCTGCCCCGTCACGGGCCACCCGGACTTCGGCGAGGTCACGCTGATCTTCGAGCCGCGACCGGTCAGCGCGGGCGGCACGTGTGTCGAGCTCAAGAGCCTCAAGCTGTACCTGCAGAGCTTCCGCAACGAGGGCATCTACTACGAAGCCGTCACAAACACGATCCGCGATCATCTTGCGCAGCTGATGGAGCCGACGTGGATGGTCGTGCGAACGGACTGGAAGGGCCGGGGCGGGATCAAATCCACCATCCGCGCGAAGGTCGGCGATGTGCCCGAAATCTGGCTCGTCTAGTCGTGAGTTCAGCTAGGTACGTGTGAACACACCTTCCATGAAGCGAGTCCACGATCCGTCGGCGTTCTTCACCTGCGAACAAAATCGACGCTCGTTGGCAGAGACCATTTCGATGATGTCTTGATAGTCGGCTGTCTTGTTCGGGTCTTCAAAGCCTGGCCCAGACGTATCGAGCGTCAGAACCTTGCCGGATTCATCGAGGTGCCCGTTGTAGATGAACATATGAGTCATCGGGGAACCGACCCAGTTACCGACAAACGCGTTCTGTCTTGGATCGTACCCGAGCGTCGTGATCGCGATCATGCTGGAGCCGTCGGGAAGCGGGCTAGTAAGCTCGCCTACGACCCAGAGCTTGCCGAGTTGGCGGAAGGACTCTGTGCCCTTCATCCCGCTCTTCTCTCCGTCAGGCATGGTTGCTTCGTGCTCAAACGCCCAGTCGCCGAGGAGTTGTTCAAGCCATTCGTGCTGTTTCTCGGCTTGTTCTTGCATCGGTCTGTCCTTGTGATCTGGGAATGGTTTGCTTAGCAGTCCATGCCGTAGAAGAACTTGGCTTCTGAGATCTTGTCGCCCGTGACGGTGTAGAGGCACTGCTCGGTCATCTTCATGCGTTGGCCCGCCATCGGGCCTTCGCCGGGCGTGGTGTCGATCATCATCTCGCAGATGAACTGGTCGCCGTTGACGAGCGGCTTGGCGCAGGAGAAATCGTGAACCTCGTTTGTTTTCTCCCAGTGGTCGCTCATGTCCAGGAGCTTGTCCTTGCCCTCGAGGATGCGCGGATAGGGCATGTCGGGCATCTCCACCGCCTCAACGTGGCGGGCGTTGTCGGCGTACAGCTCGACCATCGTCTCACGGAAGTTGCCAGAGCTGACAAGCTCATGGAATCGGTTGGCGACGTCTTGGGTGCTCATCGGGCTGCTCCTAAGTTGGTGTGAATCTCTGCATCGGAAGCGGCTGGCAGTGTACCAAGAAGGCTCGCTTCCGGGCCTAGCATCCTGCCACGCGGGGCTCGGCCCGCACTAGATGAGCAAAATTCTGGAGAGCGCATGAGCACCCACGCATCAGGACCACGCCGATTCATCAACCAGCTAACAGGGCAGGAGCGAGTCAGCGGCGCGTTCGCGATCGCCAACGCTCAGATCGGCAGGACCCGGCAGGACAAGCCCTACCTTCGCTGCCTGCTGCGTGACAAGACGGGCGAGCTTTCCGGGCGGATGTGGTCGATCGATGAGCAGACGTTCCGCAGGCTCCCGACCGAGGGCTTTGTATGGGTCGAAGGCGAGACCCAGCCGTACCAAGGCGATCTCCAGCTCATCATCCACAACATCGACCCGATCGAGCCCTCGCCCGAGCAGCTGACCGAACTCCTGCCCACGACGGACAATGACGTCAACGCGATGTTCGCCGAGGTCAAGAAGATTCTGGGTGAGCTCGAGCACCCGGCGATGAAGGCGCTCGCGGAGACGTACCTCGCCGACGAGTACCTCATGGACAGGTTCCGTTTGGCGCCCGCGGCAAAGAGCATGCACCACGCGTACCTCGGCGGGCTGCTTGAGCACACACTCAACCTGATGCGCCTCGCGTCGCTTGTCTGCCCGCTCTACCCAAAAATCAACAAGGACATCGTCGTGTTCGGCCTCTTCATCCACGACCTCGGCAAAACACGCGAGCTGGTATACGACAAGTCGTTCAGCTACTCGGACATGGGCGAGCTCGTGGGCCACATCGTCGAGGGGGCGCATATGCTCCGCGACAAGGTGCAAGAAATGATCCACAGCACAGGCCAGCGACTCCCCGCGGGCACGGCACTCGTTCTCGAGCACATCGTGCTGTCGCACCACGGCATCCCGGAGTACGGCGCTGCAAAGATCCCCGCGACGCCCGAAGCGATCCTTGTTTCGATGCTCGACAACGTTGACGCCAAGACGACCATCGCGATCGAAGCCGCACGGCCCGACCGCGAGGCACAGTTCGACCTCGGCGGCAACTTCACTCAGAAGCAATGGGCGCTCGACACCAAGCTCTACAGGCCAGACCCACTCGCGTAAGCCGTCAGAGAGCTGTGCTGGGTTTGATTCGCGTGTGTGATACACTGTTTCTATGAGCTACGAGCAGCAAGTCCGGGTGAACTTTGGGAAGCCGATGCCGTTGTTCCCGCTGCCCGAGGCTGTGCTGATCCCTCAGCAGGTGATCCCACTGCACATCTTTGAGGAGCGGTACATCCAGATGGTCTCGCACGCGCTCGACGGTGCGGGGCAGATTGCGATGGCTGTGGTCGATCCCAAAGGCGGCTCTGATTCTGGAAGGCCCTCGCTCAGGCCGGCGGTGTGCGTCGGACAGATCATGCAGCACGAGACGCTGCGCGGCGGCCGGTTCGAGATCCTGCTCCAAGGCGTGTGCCGGGCGAAGATCGCCAAGGAGATGCCCGACGACGGCTCGACGCTCTACCGCGAGGCGCACCTGAACCCGGTCGAGGACGCCGAGCCCGACGAGGAGGTGCTCCAGCCGATCCGCGAGTGGGTGCAGGACGAATTGACCACCGGCGACCTTGCTCGGTTCGAGTCAGCGGGCGACCTGCTGGACTACATACGCGACGAACGGATCTCGACGCCGACCTTACTTGAGTTGATCTCGTTCACGCTCTTCGATGATGCGGATCTGCGATACAAGCTGCTCGACGAGGGCAACCCCGAGGCGCGGTCGGAGATCATCAAGACCGAGCTTGAGCGTACGAGCAAAATGCTCCGGCTCGCAAGACACCAGCGTCCCGAGGATTGGCCGAAGGGGATGAGCTGGAACTGACTTGTTCCTAGACAACAAACTAACTGCTAGGTCATTTGTTGCAAACGAAGATTCCACCCAAGCATCTGAGCGACCAGAGGTACAAGCTTTGGTTCCCCTTCCTTATAGGATTGCTAGGTTCGCTTGGACTGTCCAGCTTGATATTCGAAACCGCCTATCACTGCACACTACTGGTGCTCACTCCGGTTCCATTTGCAGCCGGTTGTGTCATTTCAGGGCGGATGGAAATTCGGCTCAGTCGACGAATGAAAGAAGGAAGATGCTGGTCCTGCGGCTACTCACTGGCAGGCTTGGTTCGCACTGAGGAGAGCAGCATGAACGAAGTTTGCTGCCCTGAGTGCGGATCGCCAGTTCTTGTCATGGAAGATGTCGACTAGAACGAACCCGGATGATCGTGGCCTCGCCGGCGCTCGTGTGTCGGGGCTGGCTCATAGAGCGCCTCTTCCGCGGCACGCTCAAGCGCTTGATGCAGCTTCTCGTGCTCGTTGAACGCGTCGATGCGTTCGAGCAGGTCGAGCACGCGGTGGGCGGCTGGCTCGTCGGGATCGACACTCGCGATCGCAGCGTCGCCGAGCGCTTCGGCGGCGGACTGGAACCATGACAGCTCGATCGGTTTGGTGATCTCGTCGCGCGTGATGCAGCCCTCTTTGGAAACGACGCCCGCGGGCGGATCGACCTTGGTGCGTACGGTCAACGCGCCGACCGCGGAGATGGGCCATTTGCCGTCTTTGGTCATCGGCTCGCGTGTGAGGATGAACACGTCGATGCCCCGGCGGAGTGCAGATTCACGGAAGGTTCTGGCCTCGGCGGCGATCAGCGGCGGCTGAAACAGATAACAGCCAGGCACTGGCTTGGCTCGGAGTTGCGCTTGCGTATCAACGAGCCGAACGGTGTTCGAGTCGGTCGCGGTCTGGCGCCGGAGCCTGCGGGATTCCTGGAGAGGAAGGACGATCCTGCCGAGCCTGTCCCAGTCGCTCTCACGCACGGCGATCTCGATCGCGCGGAGGCAGAGCATCTCGCACTCGATGGACTTCATCTCGACCAGCAGCTTGCTGGCCTTGTCCATGATCTCGTCGATGCGGTTCACTGAGGCTGGTTCACTCATGACACTCACGGGGCACTCCGATCTATCGTATTCCTCGGAATACGCCGATCACTGTTGCGTCAGTGCCTCCGCGGAGAAGGCGAGGACCCGTGCCCATTGCTGAGCCATCGGCTCTAGCTCATACCCGACCGCGTCGGCCAGGGATGCAAGATCGTGGTCTTCGAGGCTCCTGCGGACCTCGCGGAGCTGTTCGCTCAGCTCGGCGAAGAGTGTGTTCAGGCTCTTGCCCTGTGCGATGTCTTCTGGGATGGTAAGTGTGCCCGGGTCGAGGTTGAGAAGGCCGTAGCCGCGGGCGAGCACGTCCTGGACGCCTTGCCAAACTGCGAGGGTCTCGCCGAGCTGGTTGAGGGCTTTGGGTGCATCCTCGCCGCCTTGGAGCTGGTCCGCGATGTCGGTGTGAGCCTGTCGTGTCGCGGAGAGGGCCTCGGCGGCGTCGAAGAGCGACTGCTGGACGAGCTGCACCGGGTCGGCGGAAACGAACTCGATGTTGGAATCCGGGATCGGATCGGTCGAGGCGTTCTCGAGTTGGTTGCCCAGGACGGGCTGGCCGTCAACGACTACCTCCACGATGGTTCGGCCCTGTTTCTCGGCGACCTCGACAGCGGCGGACATGGCGCCCGCGAGCGACTCGTCAACAACATCGATCGGGTTCTGATCCAGCAGGACATTCATCGGCTACGCCTCCGCGGCCGAGGCGCTTCTCAGGCGGCCGGCTCTTCCTCTAACTGTCGGTCCCCGCGCTGTTTCTGCTTGTAAATCAGGCGAAGATTCCGGGCGTAGATGACGATCCCGGTCGATTGGCCGAGCACGCCCACGACGTCAACGCGCCAGACAAAGTAGGTGAACAGGAAGACACCGCCGACAAAGCTGAACCACCAGAATATCTCGGGCACCTGGCTCTGCCTGCTCTTCTCGCTCACGACCCACTGCACGAACATCCGCCCGAAGAACGCGGCCTGACCCACAAGCCCCACCGCGACCCACAGGAAGTTTGTCCAAGTGGAGATGTTGAAGAAGCCCATGACCCGTCGCTCGAATGCGGGCCTTGCGTTCCATGCGTCGATCTGCTGCTGGATGAGCCTGTCTTTCTCCGAGCCTGAGACGATGCCTGCGCTCACAAGCTCGGGCGGCGCGACGAACTCGTAGCCCGCGTCGTGGAGCTTGAGCTTGATCTCTTTGGAGCCGACTTTGACCTCGAAGTCGTACGATTCGCGCGAGAGCGCGGGCATGAGCACGAGCCACATGCCGACGAAGATGAGCGCGACCATCGCGATGATCGGGCCGGGCTTCACGACTCGGCTCCGGTTCGTTCAATCGCATCAACCCTAACGCGCCGTCTTGAACGCATCCACCGGACTGCGAAGCAATCGATCAGGCCCGGGATGGCGCGCTTCGCGACGCCCATGCCGTATTTGGGTTCGCCCGCATGGCGTGACCGGTGCGCGACAGGGAGTTCAACAACGGTGTAGCCGAGCTGCCTCGCGGTGACCGGGATGAATCGGTGCAGGCCCTTGTATTCGAGTGGCAGCTGCACCGCGATCTCTCGCTTCATGATCCGGAGCGAGCAGCCGGTGTCGCGGATCGTGTCACCCAGAATCATCCGGCGGAAGTACCTGCCGATGATGGAGGTGAACCTGCGGATGAACACGTCGCCTTTCTGGCGTGCGGCGGATCGGTCGCCCTGCACGAAGTCGGCGTCTGTGCGTTCAAGCTCAGCGAGGAGCCTCGGGAAGTCCTTGGGGTCGTTCTGGAGATCGGCGTCGAGCGAGCCAACGAGCCTGCCACGCGCTGCGTTGAATCCGACTTTGAACGCGAAGGATTGACCGTTGCCGCCGCCAGCTTTGGGGCGTTTGAGTGAAATCAGCCTGAGCCAGGGACGGGTCTCCTGCATCGCCAGCACGCGGCCGGGAGTTTCGTCGGTCGAGGCATCGTCAATAATCAGGAGCTCGAAATCAGTGCCCGAGAGGGCGGCCTCGATCTCCTCGATCAGCGGGACCACGTTGTCCTGCTCGTTGTACGCGGGCGCGATGATCGAGAGCGCTGGCTCGGCTGGACTGGCGCTCGTTTGGGGCTGATCGATCATGCGACAAACAGTATCGGCGCTCTTTGGGCGAGAAGGGCAAACACAGGCGACTCGGGTAGACTGTGACCAAGCCGGGTCACTATATTAGACTGCTTCCAAACAAGATCTGCGGAGAGACCACATGCACCTGCGCCACTCAGACCACGACCACGGCCCCCACGACGTCAAGGTCACCTACATCCTCGAAGATCCAGAATCCCTCACCGGCGACGACAAGGACACCATCGAGCTCATGGCGGCCAAGGGCGAGCATCTGCTCGAGGTCGCGGTTGAGCACGGCATCAACATCGAGCACGCTTGCGGCGGGGTGTGTGCCTGCTCGACCTGTCACATCTACGTCGAGCAGGGCGAGGATCAGGTCAGTGAGCCGACCGAGGCCGAGGATGATCGTGTAGAAGAGGCACCGGGCCTGCAGCGCAACAGCCGGCTGAGCTGCCAGTGCGAGATCGAGGGCAGCGGCCCGATCGTGGTTCGTGTCCCGGCTTGGAACCGCAACGCGGTCAAGGAAGTGCCCCACTAGGGCTTTCGCAGATAGCGAATCTGGATATAGACCATCCCGAGAATGGCACCGATGAGGTCGGCGCAGAGGTCCAGGGATGTGTTGATGTAGCCCCCGACGCCGGACTCGGCGACTGCGAGTGCGACGCCGAACTCGACAATCTCGTTGAACGCACCGACACCGAGCCCGGCCATGACGATAACGAGCCAGAGCGCTTTCGGGTTTTTGATCGCGCCGTTGAGCGATGACGCGAGCAGCGAGTACATGAGCAGCGTCGAAGCGCCGAACCCCCAGATGTGCACGAGCTGGTCATACCTGAGGATCGGGTAGGTCTCGGACATTGGGATGAGGATGACGTCGTAGAGTCGGCCTTCGCCGATCGTAACTCCGCCTCCTGCGAGGTGCATCGCGGACCAGATGGTCAGCCCGACGAGGGTGGCCGGGGTGTAAGCGATGCTGCGGATCGTGGCGCCGATGAGGCACATGAAGAAGACGATTACGCCCACGTAGATGATGAACTCGTAGTTGGCGCGTTGCAGGAAGATGAAGCCGAAACCGAGGATCAGAGCCGCGTTGATGAAGAGCAGAAATCGTTCGAGTCGGCTAAAGAGCCGCCGTATGCCCTTTTCGCTTGGGGGCTGGTTTGTCAAAGTAATCACGCCCCCATTTCGAAGCACTGCATCGTGCTTTCAACGGTACTGCCCTTAGTTCTCGGGAGTTTCCGCTGGCTTTGGGCGTGACCGGAACATGATCACAGCCTTGATAAGCCACACTAATAGACTCAGCGGGAGCCAGACTGCGAGCGCGTACATCTTTGAGACAAAGAACAGGAGCACCAGTGCTGCAGCGAATACGAGCAAAGCGAGTATGAACGCGACCTTGCACTTCTTGAATGGAAATAGCGCTGCAGGCGGGAGCACAAGAGCAACCGGTGCCACAATCAGGAACAAGAGAAACAGGTCTCGGATGATTCGTTTCATCTAGAAGCAGCCCTATGTAGTTGTTGCTTTGAGATGGTCGGCCAAGCGGTACGCGAAACCGAGCATGGCCATGGTCGGCCCGGAGAACATGCTTCGGCAGAACACCGAACTGCCGACCACGTACAGGTTATCGACGCCGAAGACCTTGCAATCGCGGTCTACGACACCCGTGCTGGAATCCTCCGCCATCCGGGTCGTGCCAATGTGGTGGTAGTGGCCCCCCACGTTCTCTTCGAGAAACGAGCGGTCCAGTTCCTGCACTTCAAAGCGGCCGATGTTCAGCGCGCTCATGCGGGCGACGACGGCGTCCTGACCGGCTTGGAAGGTCTTGATGTCAACGTCTGACAGCTGCCAGTTCAGATCCGCCCTACGCGACCCGAGCGCATCCAGTTCATCGGACAGGACAACCCGCGAATCCGGGTTTGGCGACTGCTCGATCCGGTGGTCGAGCAGGTAGTCGTCCGGCTCCGCAAGCTTCTCTTTGATCGCGGAATAGGTGCCCGTCAGATCACCAAGAAGCTGCTTGATGTCCGAAATATCCCTCCTCTGAAGTGGCGCGTTCCGGTTCTCAAACAGGCTATTGACGGCTTGGTGAGTGAGCACCTCGTCCTCGGTTCGGTATGACCTCATCCGGCAGTAGTACTGAAGGCACTGGTGCTCGGCTGTCATGTTTGCGGGCAGTGTCAGGCAGGCCGAAAAGCCCTTGGGCCATGCGTTCGAGGTATCGATGTACATCGGGAACTTCTTCTTGTTATGAAGAATCAACCGGCTGCCTTCGGCGTACGGATGCTCCATGAAGCAGCGCCCGACAAAGTCGCCGTCGTTGCCGAGCCCGTTGGGGTTCACATCGTCTGAGGCGAGAAGAAGCCTGGCGTTCTCGATGCCGTGACATGCGAGTACATACCGCTTCGCGCGAACGTTGAACTCGGTGCCCTTGAGTGTTTTGCACGCAAGATGCTGGACGGTTCGGCCGTCCGGTGTGACCTGCACACGAGTCACGTTCGTGTTGAGATACACATCGAGGTTGCTTTGTTTCTCAAGTTCGGGCTTGTATCGCTGAGCGAAACGGATTTTGGCTTCGTCGAGAATGCTGTACAGCACAGTCTGGAGGGTGTCGTCGGGCTCGCCGTCGTAGCTGAACCCCTCTTCGTTCAGTCGGGTGCTCGGTTCGCACTGGGCTCTGTCGAACCCGAGGTCCGCCTCGGCCTTCATCATGTGCGATTCGATATCGCTGAACGTGATGGGCCATTCAGTGAGCGGCACGCCCGGCATGGGCTGGAAATCTCGTTCGGTCGCGGGCGTGCAGAAACCGCCCCAATGGTTTGTCGTGCCGCCGAAATACCTCAGCCTGCAGAGTGTCAGGTCGAAGTATTCAACGCCGATGTTCTCGCCCTTGTAGAGCCCCTGCGCTCTCGCGCTGAAATCTAGCGGCCCGCTTTCAAGCAGAGCAACACGTAAACCAGACTCGGATGCGAGTTGCCTCGCGAGTGTGATGCCGCAGGCACCAGCACCGACGACGCAAATATCCGTCTGAATATCCGGAGGAGACTCTGACTCGAGCACATCGTGGAAGTTATTCGACATAGCCATCCGGTCACCCCGCTATTTGTGTGTAGATTGATCCATGTTGAGAATCACGCCCACTTCGACCTGCGAGTGGCGGATGCCGCCGACCACGACGTGGTTCCGGTTGTAGAAATCCTTCTGCATACAGCGGACAAGCCGGTCTTGCTCGGAGTTGTTCGGCATCCGGCCCGCATTGCTCCAGGGCGCCAAACGAGCGGCGCGAGCTTGAGCCTGAGTCGCTTCGTCTGGAGTGAGCGACGAACGGAAGGTGCCGGCCAATCTGTGAACGGAAGCCTGGTGCTGATAGACGCCACCTGCTGAATCGGCGTTTGCGATTGTTGGGATGGCCCCGGCAGCAACAACCGCACCGCTTGCGATGCAGAACTGCCGCCTCGTTATCTGGTCGGCGGAGTGTTTCATAGTCTCTCCAGATAGTTCACAATGAGCTCGGCGCCCTCTTCGTCGAGGTTCGATTCGATCATGTTGATGCCTTCAACCAAATCCTGAGGATCGAGCATCAACTGGATCAGGTTTTCACGGGTCCAGCTGATGTCTGACTGCTTAATGGCATCGGTGTACTTGAAGTTGGACAGCGAGCCGGCTTTGCGGCCGTAGACATTGTTAAGTGAAGGCCCGATCGTGAGGTTCGCTGCGTGGCACTGCGCGCATTTTTGAGCAAAGTATTCCGAGCCGGTCAGCCCGCTTTCCGAGTGCGTCATCCGGAGCTTTGAGAGATCCTCACCATCTCCACAACCTGTGGCGGCAAGGACCGCTGCAAGGGTGGCTACAAGGGCAGCCGGCCGACAACACACAAACCGAGGACTTTGCACACCACCCATTCGCACTCCAACTCTCCAAGTCTGGATCTCACGTACCAAGACCGCCGCAGCTTACTGCCAATCCGAACGATCTGTAGGATAATACCATCGGTTTTTGAGGGCAACTTCAGCTACCGGACGGCCCGAGTTTGCGCCTTGCGAGCTACACTTTGCCATGCAACGAAGAGCCGCTGTTGTCTGTGCCCTAAGAACCCCGATCGGCCGATTCGGCGGCGCCCTGTCGCAGGTACGTCCCGACGATCTGGCCGCGTTCGTAATCAAGAAAGTCATCGATCGGACGGGGATCGACCCTGCTTTGGTTGATGACGTGTACTTCGGGGCGGCGAACCAAGCGGGCGAGGACAACCGCAACGTGGCGAGGATGGCGGCGCTGCTGGCGGGCTTGCCTCCGAGCGTGCCGGGCGCGACCGTGAATAGGCTCTGCGCTTCCGGGCTTGAGGCAATCAACGTCGCGGCGCGCATGATCGAGGCCGACCACGGCGACGTGTTCATCGCAGGTGGTGTGGAGTCGATGACCCGGGCGCCGTATGTGCTGAGCAAACCCGAAACGAGCTTCGCGCGGAATCAGGACCTGCAAGACACCGCGATCGGCTGGCGCTTTATTAACCCCAAGCTCTCTGAGTTGTATCACCCCTACGCGATGGGCGAGACCGCGGAGAATGTTGCGCGGAAGCACGGCATCAGCAGACAAGCCCAAGACGAGTTTGCACTGTCCAGTCAGCAGAAATGGGCCGCGGCTCATGAGAACGGGTACTTCAAGAACGAGATCGAAGCCGTCGAAATCCCGCAGCGCAAGGGCGACCCTGTTGTGTTTGGTACCGACGAACACCCCAGGCCAGACACAACACTCGAGAAACTCGGTGCGCTCAGGCCTGTGTTTGCCAAGGACGACCAAGGCACGGTGACCGCAGGCAACTCCTCGGGCATCAACGACGGCTCGGCGGCGCTCCTGCTTGTCGAGGAATCGAAGGCGAAAGAGCTCGGGCTCGAACCGCTCGCGTTTGTCGGCCAGAGCGCCTCGGCCGGTGTTGATCCGGCGTACATGGGCGTCGGTCCTGTGCCGGCGATCCGAAAGGCGATGGATCGCGCGGGGCTATCGATTGGTGACCTGGATCTGATCGAGATCAACGAGGCGTTCGCGGCTCAGTCGGTCGCGTGTGCGAGAGAACTCGACATCCCGGGCGAGAAACTCAACGTCAACGGCGGCGCGATCGCGATCGGTCACCCTCTGGGTTGCAGCGGCGCACGCATCGCGACGACGCTCATTCACGAGATGGTCCGCAGGCAGAGCAGCCTGGGTGTGTCGTCACTGTGTGTCGGTGTCGGGCAGGGTCTTGCGACCGTGTTCACCCGCGAATAGTCGGTCGCGGCTACAGGCTCGCAACCATGCTCTCAAAGCCGGATCTGAATGCTGCGATCAACGCGTCGATCTCGGTCTCGGTCATCGGGGTTGAGAGTGTCGCAGAGCATGTGTTGATCAGCATGAAGCCCTCGTCGAACATGTGCTCGAGCAGGGCTTTGAGCCGGTGACTTTCCTCGGCCGAGAGATACGCCTCGCGGAAGTTTCGGGGTGGCTGTTCTTTCATGTGCACGCGGAACATCGAGCCGGTGCCTGTAACGCACGCCGGGGCACCGGTGTCGGCGATGGCCTGACGGATGCCCTCCATCGCGCGTTCAGCCAGCGCGTTCAGCCGAGCGACGGCTGGCTTGTCGAAGAGTTCCATCGCGGCCAGGCCCGCGGTGGTGCTGATCGGGTTCGCCGAGAACGTGCCCGAGTGCGGGAAGAGAAGCTTCTCGGCTCGCGGGTTGAGGACGTCCATGACTTCGGCTCGGCCCGCGACGGCACCGACGGGGAAGCCGCCGCCGATCATCTTGCCGATCGCGGTGAGGTCCGGCGTGATGTCGTAGCGGGATTGCAGACCGCCGTGCTCGGTGCGGAACGTGATGACCTCGTCGAGCACCATGAGCGAGCCGTTCTTAGTTGCCCACTCGCGGAGCGCGGTGACAAACTCAGCATCAGCGGGCCTGAGCCCGACTCGGTGAGGCATCAGATCCAGCAGGATGCACGCGAGATCGTCGGCGTGCTGGTTGAGGATCGCGATTGCACGTTCGGGGTCGTTGAAGGGCAGGATGACGACGTCGTTGAGCGCCGAGTTCGGCGTGCCGCGCGCCAGCGCCACGCTGTTCGGCTGGTCGATGCTTCCCCATGTGTCGGGCGAGGGGGCCTGGCTGACCTCGGCGTAGTCGTACCCGCCGTGGTACGAGCCCTCGACCTTGGCGATTTTGGCTCTGCCCGTGTACGCACGCGAGGCTTTGAGAGCGACCATGAGCGCTTCGGTGCCCGAGTTGACGAACCGCATCTTCTCGAAGCTCGGGCTTCGGCTGCAGATGTGCTCGGCGTAGCGGACCTCGATCTCGGTGGCTGTGGTGAACGCGGAGCCTCGTGCGAGTTGTTTAGTGACGGCATCGACGATCGCCGGGCAGGCGTGGCCGTGGATGAGCGAGGCCATGTTGTTCGAGAAATCGAGGCGAGTGACACCGTCAATGTCGGTGACTCGGCAGCCCTCGCCGAAGTCGGCGTAGATGGGGTGCGGATCGCGCAGGACGGTGTTCCTGCTCACGCCCCCGGGCATTACCTCGAGCGCACGGGCGTAGAGATCGGCGCTGCGTGATACTTTGGTGTCGCTGCTCATGTTGTCGTCCTGTGCGCAGAAGCTGCTACCTGAGCAGCGGTGCGCCTGTTCGCTGCTGAACCTCTTCAAACTCAACACCCGGGCACAATTCGACGAGCTTGAAGCCCACGTCTGTCACGTCGATCACGGCGAGATCCGTGTAGATCCGATCGATGCACTTGCAGCCAGTCAGCGGGAACGTGCAGGATTCGACGAGCTTTGGCTCGCCAGTCTTGGTGCAGTGCTGCGTGATGACGTACACCGACTTCACGCCTGCGACAAGGTCCATCGCGCCGCCGACGGCTGGTATTGCATCGGGCGCGCCCGTTGACCAGTTGGCAAGATCGCCCTGCTGAGAGACCTGCATCGCGCCAAGGACGCAGAGATCGATGTGCCCGCCACGGATCATCGCGAAGCTGTCGGCGTGGTGGAAGAATGCGGCGCCGGGTATCGCGCTGACATGGCGTTTGCCAGCGTTGATCAATTCGGGGTCGCCCGTTCCCTCTTCAGGCGATGGGCCCATACCGAGCAGGCCGTTCTCGGTGTGGTAGATGAACGTGCGTCCCTCGGGCACAAACTTTGCGACCATCTCAGGGATGCCGATGCCGAGGTTGACGTACGAGCCGTTTGGGATGTCCTGCGCGAGGCGCTGCGCCATCTCTTCGCGTGTCCAGCCTTTGAGTGTTTGCTGTTCGATCATGGGTAGGTCACTCCGGCGCTAACCAGTTCGGATTCGTGGACCGGGTTTGCGACCTCGACGACGCGGTCAACGAAGATGCCGGGCGTGACGATGATCTCGGGATCGATGCCGCCGGGCTCGACGACGCTGCTGACCTGCACGATGGAGTTCTTGGCAGCCATCGCCATGGGTGGTCCGAAGTTGCGAGCTGTTTTGTTGTAGATCACGTTGCCGTAGGTGTCGGCGGCCTTGCCCTTGATGAGCGCAAAGTCCGCGGTCAGTCCATGCTCAAGGATGTAGTCCCGGCCATCGAACTGTCTTGATTCTTTGCCCTCGGCGAGCGGGGTCCCTACCGCTGCGGGCGTGTAGAACGCGGGAATGCCGGCGCCGCCTGCGCGGATTCGCTCGGCGAGCGTGCCCTGCGGGACGAGTTCGAGCGTTGTCTTGCCGCTGCGGTAGAGCTCTGGGAACACGGTCGAGTTCGCTGTGCGCGGGAATGAGCAGATCACCTTCGACACACGGCCCGCCTTGAGCAGTGCGGCCAGGCCGACCTCGCCGCTGCCCGTGTTGTTGCTGACGATCGTGAGATCGGTTGCGCCCTGATCGATCAGCGCGTGGATCAGTTCGATCGGACTGCCGGCTTCGCCGAACCCGCTGACCATGATCGTTGCGCCGTCGAAAACATCGGCGACCGCTTCGGCGGGTGATGACAGTTGTTTGTTGATCATCGCTTCGCTCAGGTCGCGGCCAGGCTTGGGTTGGTGACGCGGCTGTAGTCAAATAGCCCTGCCTCGTCGAAGAGCACGCGGTCGGCGTAGTCGTCGAACCAGAGTGCGTCCGGGTTGCGGCCCACGATGCAGACCCTGCCCACCTCTTGCGCATCAGCCGGGTTGCGCAGGAGCTTGAAGATCACCACGCCGTTCTCCGCGCCGGGCAGGCCCGGGATTGGCTTGTCGGTCACCGCGGCTACCTCGGTCTTGCCCTTGTAGTGCGTGATCGAGAGCCTCGCGTGCTTCTCGACACCAGAGAGGCCCTTTTGCGAGTCATTCATGATCTGCCAGGCCTTCTCGATCGGCACGTTGAACGCCTTGTAAGCGACGATGTCCCGGCCGCAGAAGAAGTAGTGGTTCTCGGCGCCGACGCGTTTGATCTCGCGCTGCATGAGGCGGAGCGCTTCGACGTCATCGTTGATGTCGCGGATGATCGGCGTCTGGTTCTCGACGGTGATCCAGCCGCGGTCGAGGCAACCACGCATGGCGGCCTCGGTCTCGGGCACCCACTTGTGAATGCCGTTCTCGTCCTGGATGTAGTCGCCGTTGTCATCTTTGAGGAGGAACTCGTCGGGGTGCTCGAAGTGGACCATCATGTGCAGGCCGACTTCGGGGTAGGTCTCGTGGAACGCGTCGAGCATCGCGAAGAATGTTTCGTCGAAGCGCTGCGGGTAGAACGCCATTTCCTTGGTGCCGATGCGGATTGATTCGATGCCGGACTCAGCGAGAGCCGCGAGCCACCCAGCGATCTTGGCGTTGTTGAGCACCATCGGGTCGCCGCCGGAGAGCAGGATCTCGCGGAGTTTTTCTCGGCCGGACTCGGGATGCCTTCCTCCGTTGGCTGCGACCTTGGCGTTGAAGTCGCGGATGTACTGGGTGATCTCGGGGATTTTGGCGAGGCCCTTCTTGGCGACGGTGCCGTCTTGGCGGGCGATCTCCTTGCGGGCGATCAGCTCTTCGCGGTAGCAGAACCGGCAGTGCGCCGAGCAGGTCGAGACGACGTACATGAGGCCCATCTCGTACTTGTGGAGCAGACCCTCGACGGGGCTGTAGTCCATCTGGTTGCCGGGGTCTTCGGAGCCTGCGAGGTCAACGGTTTCGTCGGGGCTCGCTTTGACGAGCCGCTGGATGGGCTTGCTCTTCTTGGCCAGTTCGAAGAAGTGGCGTGTGACTTTGACGGGCATGCGTTTCTCGACGTCACGCTCGGAGCCTTTGAGGCCGCCGAGTTGGACGAGCTCTTGCTGGCTGTAGAAATCGCGCATGTCCTCGGGGACCTTGTCACCGAGGAAGGGTGCGAGCCCGTTGATGATCTCACGCATGTACTTGGGGTCTTCAACTCGGTCGAGGAAGGCCTGTTCCTTCGCGGTTGGGGTGTAGTCCTTCGCCATTTCGTCAAACTCCATTTTGAGACCGATTTGCCCTGTGCCGAGGCTGTAACCGATTGTACACTACGGCAGTCACACTGTAACACATTGACCAGACGGAGGCCAGCGGTGTCGATCCAAGACTTGATTGCATCAGCGAGCGATCGTCTCACGCCGACGGATCGCCGGATCGCCCGGGTGGTGCTGGCCAACCCGACCCTGCTTGCTTTTGCGACTGTATCGGACTTGGCCGCGGAAGCGGAGACGAGCAGACCTTCTATCGTGCGGTTCGCGACCAAACTTGGGTTCGAGGGCTACACCGAGCTTCAGAACTGGAGCCGGGACGGCGTTGCGGAGCAGATCTCCAGCCCGAGCCACCGGATCCGCAACCCCGAGGGCTCGTCGTCCACGGCGGTGCACCACGCAATCGAGGGCGCGGTTCGGAACACGTTCTCGGCGATCGATGACGACCGGCTCCGGGCGATCGCAGAACCCCTAGCTCAGGCAAGGAACGTCTGGATTCTCTCGGGCGAGACCTCGATGGCTGGCGCCCACACACTGCACAGCGGCCTGTCGATGGCCCGGGCGGATGTGCACCTCGTCGAAGAGCGTTCGACTGGTCGGATTCTGAGCAGTGCTTCGCCGAGTGACGCGGCTGTCGTGTTCGACTTTGCGAGGTACCGCCGACACACCGTGACCGCGTGCCAGGCCATCAAAGAACTCGGCGTGCCTCTCTATGCCGTGACCGACAGCCCGCTCTCACCACTGGCTTCGCTCGCCGAGGCTTGGTTCGAGCTCTCGATTCCGGCGATCGGCCCGTTCGACAGCTCGGTGCCCGCGGTGACCGCTGCGGAATTGCTTGTCGTTGAGGTCGTCAAGCTGCTGGGTGACTCGGCCCGCGAGCGGATCGATCGGCTGGAAGAACTCTGGCAAACGACCGGTGTCTTCCTGAACTACAGCAGGAAACCGAACCGCGAGCTTTGAGTTGCCTTATGACTCGGCCTTCGTCTTGAATCGCACAACAACGAATTCAATTGCCGCCGCGATGGCGATGCCTGCTGTGTAGCAAACGAGGTCTGACCACAGGAAGCCGTGGCCGAGCACGAGCGAACCCGGGGTTGTGTTTCGGATACTGTCGATCCACGGCGCATGGTAGAGCTGGCTGAGCTCAACACAGAACGCGGCGAGCAGCGCCAATCCCGCTCGCATCCAGACCGGCAATCGAGGTGCGGCAGCGCTGTGCATAAGGAAGACGACCATCGCCCAGAGCGTGTCGCCGGCGTAGGTTGCTATGAACGCGGGCAGTTCTGAGCCGAACTTGCGCGAAGCGATGCCCATCGCGATGACGGCGAGCGCGATAAGGATGTATACAACTCGCTGTCTCATTCAGCTCCAATGTCACTATCTGTTTGCAAAGACTACGTAAAGACAGACGCGATTGTGCGGCCCAATGCGTTTTGTTAAGACTTGCTTTGCGATTAGTTAACACGATCTTGACCCCATGCACACACGCCTTCTGACCCGGTTCGGGAATGATGATCCGGGTTTCAACGGGTGCATTCACGCTTCGACCGGGGTACAAGGGGTTGGGCACTATGACGCGAAGGATTCGCAATCGTCGGCAGGGCTGCGGCAGAGCATTCACGCTGATCGAGTTGCTTGTTGTGATCTCGATTATCGCTTTGCTGATCGGGATCTTGTTGCCATCACTCGGCGCAGCGCGCGACACGGCACAGACCGTGAAATGCAGCAGCCACCTCCGACAGTTCGGCATCGCCTCGCTGGGTTACAGCGTTGACAACGACGGCTTCTACTGCTCGGGGCCGTTCGACAACCGCCAGCGGAACAACGCCAACAACCTCAACCGGGGCTATGGCGCTTTCGACGAGGCGGGCTGGGTCGCCGACTTCGTCAACGGCGAGTACTGCGAGCCGGGCGACATGCTCTGCCCGACCAACCCGGCGCAATTCAGCCAGAACCTCATCCTCGATCGTGTGAACGACTCGCCATACAAGTCGTTCACTCAGGAAGAAGTGGACGCGCTGATCGACCGCGGGTTCAACACGAACTACACACAGGCATGGTACATGGCCCAGACGGGCATCAAGACACGCGGCGCTCGGCTCTCTGGTCAGCTCGAACCGATCGGACCGTTGCGAGACCGGTACATAGTCGGGACTTCGACGGCGCGTGTGCCGCTGATGGGTGATGCCCGGACCGACACGCTCGACACCAGTGACTACATCGATCGTCCGGACGGCCGGTTTGCAACCGTCAAAGCGTTGTCTGACGGGCCGCTGCTTCGTGACCCGGACACAGGGCAGTACGGCTATCAGGACTACTCGGACTTCGGGCCGGCGCACGGGCGGGGCAACTTCAGCTTCGGCGGCGGCAAGGGCCACGACCGGACCACGGGCAATTTCCTGTTCGCCGACGGGCATGTTGATGGGTTCAAGGACACCAACGGCGACAAGGAATTCGGCGCGACCGAGCAAACGGACCGCTGGGTTTACGACGACTTCCCAAAGGGCGTCGTGTTCGGCGGCGACGTGACATCAGGCAGATTCAACTAAACGGGCCGAAGGGCCGCATGCACTTGGAGATGAGAAAATGAGATTCAGCAACTTCGGCGCCGCGTGCGTCATGCTCGCGGCAGGCTCGGCAGCCAACGCGCAGGTCATCATCAACGAACTCGTCCAGGACCCCCCCGGCGCGGACGAAGCCTGGGAGTACATCGAGTTCTACGGCCGACCCAACATGGACCTCTCCGGCTACGCGATCGCGCTCGTTAAGGGTGGACGAGACACCGACGGTGACAACATCCCAGAAGCTCCGGCGGAGATTGACGAAGCGTTCTCGCTCGACGGCCTCACGCTCGGCGCCAACGGCTTCCTGATTCTCATCAACGACACAGCGGGCCTGACCGATGTCGAGCTCTTTGTCGATCCCGCGACGCCGATCGCAACCTTCACCGCTCAGCACGTCCCCACCCCCAACGACACCCCAGGAAAGCTCGGCAACGGCGACTCCTCGACCTACCTGCTCGTTCGCGCCCGGCCGAACTACTCGTACGCCGGCGGCATGAGCAACTACGACACCGGTTACGTCTTCTGGAAGGACGAAGATCCGGATGTCGATTTCGATGGCAAGCTCGACTTTGGCATCGAGGGCGGCTCGGCCGCTGAGGTTGATCCGCTGCAGATCGTGGATGAGGTCGCTTGGTCGAACAACGGCGGCAAGGAGTACGTCCGCTCGAGCCAGCAGGAGATCTCGGAGACCCCCGGGTTCGATCCCGACGCGATCTCAAGGCTCGCCTACCTCGGCGCCAACACAAACGCCGGCCATCGTGTGAAGTCCGACATGACCGTGGACGCCACCCGCATGGCTGACGAATCGTGGGTCTACGGCGAGATCGTCGTGCTCCCCGCCGACCTCGACGAATCCGCTCAGTACGGCTCAGACGTCAAAGGTCCGACCGACCCGAATGGACAGTTGTACGACTGCCCAGCAGGCCCGGCGGGCGAAGGTGATTGCTTCGTCAGCGCCGGCGGCCCTTACCTGTTCGATGACATCCAGCTCTACGACGCGGGAACGCTCGAAGGCTTCGCGCTGACCCCGGGCACGTTCAACGACAACGCAACATTCGGTGTGTCGCAGTTCCGCTGGGTGCTGGCCGACTTTGACTTTGACGGCGATGCCGACAGCGACGACTACGCACTCATCGTTTCGCGTCAGGGCGCCACGCTCGATGACCGCATCGACTGCATCGACCCCGACACGAGCAACCCGATCATCGACCCGAGCACCGGCAACCCGTTCCAGTGCTACGAGTTCGAGGGCCGCGACCTGAACGCGATCGAGGCCATGCGCTGGATGGACCCGACCGACGGTGTCGGCGGCGAGAACGCAGTAGAAGTCACCGCGGCTGACGTCGCGGCTGCCGACGCGATCATCCCGAGTGGCAGGCTCTGCGCCGACAGCAACGAAGACGGCTTCGTGACCCCGACCGACTTCTCCGCTTGGGTCGGCCACTTCAACTCGGGCGATCTGCGCGGCGACGTCAACCAAGACGGCGCGGTCACACCGACCGACTTCTCGGCTTGGGTTGGCGCGTTCAACCTCGGTGCCAACGGACCGACCTGCACGCCATGACCTTTGTAACCCTTGCGCTTCGAGTGCTTGCCGCGCTCGGGGCGTCTTTATTTGTTGTTTGGAACGCCCGAGCGCAGGTCGTCCTCGAACTGGTTAGCCAGATCGAGATCGGTTCGCCGACGGAGATCGTGTGCTTCGATAAGACTACCAACCGGGCGTACGTCACTCTTGGTGATCGGCCCGCGATCGCAATCGTTGATCTTAAAGAGCCAACGCACCCGGTAGTAAAGTCAACGGTTGACCTAAGCAACGTCGGCTCGGCGGTGAACTCGGTCGCGTGCTTCGACGGGCTGGTCGCGGTCGCGGTCGAGGCGCATGTTTCGACCGACAACGGGACAGTGGTCTTTATCGATAGCGACGGCGAACGAATCCGGCAGATCCGGGTCGGCGCGATGCCAGACATGGTGACGTTCTCACCCGACGGGACATACCTTGTCTCTGCAAACGAGGGTGAGCCGAACGCGGATCTGACAATCGATCCGCAGGGCAGCGTGTCGATCATCGACGTTCGCAACAATTACCGCGAAACGACTGTCATGCTCGGCTCGAGCCGTCCCGTGAGTTCTGTGACATGGTTCACGCTGCCAAGCCGGCTTCCGGGCGAGATGATCGAGCCGGAATACATCGCGGTTTCTCCAGACTCGAAACATGCGTTTGTCATGTGCCAGGAGAACAACGCGATCGCGAAGATCGATCTGGCAACCGCTAGTCTGATGAGTTGGCACTGGCTCGGCTTCGTCGATTGGATGGAAACTGGCGGCGGTATCGACATTGATCGCAAGAACAAAGAACTCATTCGCAAACCCGAGCGTGTGATCTCGCTTCGTCAGCCTGATGCGGTGATCGCGTTTGATACAGCCCGAGGGGTCCGGCTTGTCACAGCAAACGAGGGTGACCCCCGCGACAACTGGGGCAGCGACGGCGTGCGCAAAGTCGACGACGTCGAATACATCAAGAGCAGCACAGAAGGCCAAGAACCGAACGCGCTGTTCGGCAGCCGAGGTGTCAGTCTCTTTGACGGCGACGCCCGGCTCGTCTGGGATTCGGCTGATTTGTTCGAGGCATCACTCGAAGAGTTGTTCGAGAAGGGCGAAGACGAAACAGGGCTTGAGCGAGCGATCGACAAGCGCAGCGGCAAACGCGGCATTGAGCCGGAGTCTGTGGCGACGGGCACGATCGATGGCGAGCGGCTTGTGTTTGTAGGTCTCGAAAGGGCAGGCATGATCGCGAGCTTCGTCTACAACGAATCCGATGATTCGCTCGTGTTGCAAGGGCTCACTTCCGTTCCCACACCAGCAGGTTCAGAAGAAACCGCTTCGCCCGAGGGACTGGCGATTGCTGGCAAATCCGCATCCCAGCCAACTGCCTTGCTGCTCGTGTGCGATGAGCTTCACGGAACCTTCACAACGTACAAGGTGCTTGCTAGCGCAGCACACGATGTATCCAGACAGTGAGTGATTCTTGACTATCGCTTAACACTATTGGCCAACCGCCAAGACCGGGTATGGATAGATTTGATCGAGAGAAACAAGACGCTGTCGGTATGGGTATCGGCGGCTAACACCATGGGAGAGACAATCATGCGTAACACTTTTGCACTGGCGATGCTCGTTGCTGCGGGCTCGGCTACCGCTCAGGTTCAGGTCACCGAAGTCTTCGTGGGTCTTTCGGGCGAAGACGGCACCGCCGACTGGTTCGAGCTGACCAACTTCGGCGGCGCTGCGGTTGACACCGCCAGCTTCTGGTACGACGACGACAGCAACGACTTCCTCGAAGCCGGCCAGCTTCCCAGCTTCATCCTCGGCCCGGGTGAGTCGGCTGTCTTCCTGACCGACGCCGGCGCCGCTGACGACGTCACCTACGCCAACTCGACCGATGAGTTCCTCGCGATCTGGGGCAGCGTTGCCAACGTCGGTGTTGTTGAAGAGGGTGGCAACCTCGGTCAGGGTGGCGACGCGATCAACATCTTCGACGCTGCGATGAACCCTGTCACCAGCTTCGCGATCCCGGCTTCGCTCAGCGGTTTCTTCGCGACCGTCGAGAACGTCGGCTCCGTCCGCAACTCGGTCCTCGGCGAGAACGGCGCGTACGCCTCGGCTGAGTTCTTCAACGACAACATCGGCACCGGCCCGGACTTCATGGAATCGATCGTTGGCTCGCCCGGCGTTGTCCCGGCACCGGCTTCGGTTGCACTGCTGGTCCTCGGTGGCCTCGGCGCTGCAACCCGCCGCCGCTAAGACAACCAGTTTGATCTAAACAACAGGACCGGCGCGGCACATCCACCGCGCCGGTCTTTGTTTACATACGATCAGGCATGATCAACAACTTTCGCGAGCAGATCGAGCGTTCATTGAGAGCCACATCACAGGGGCCTATGAAGGCCGGCGTCGATCTGGCACACGATTTAGCCACACTCTGCACGTCCGACGATGGCCTTGACGAGACCGCGGATCGGATTGCTAGGCTACCGCTCTCGACGCTTACGGAGTTGACACGGTTCATTACCGCCCGGTTCCACCTGCTCAACAAGCTCGAACAGCTGAGTATTATCGAGGTCAACAGGAAGCGGGCCGCGAACTCGTCGGCAGAGTCGCCGAGACCCGAATCGCTCAGAGCCGCCACGAAGGCACTGCGTGATGCAGGGCTGAGCGTGGCAGATGTAAAGAAAGCGGTGCACCGTCTTGATATAACGCCGACGCTGACCGCCCACCCGACCGAGGCGAGGCGGCGGACGGTTCTCGACAAGCAGACCGAACTCGCGTTGGAACTGGCCAAGCTGGGCGACAACAGACTCTTGCCCGCCGAGCGGAGCGAGATCGAGTGCCGAATCGACCAGCTTGTGTCGATGCTGCTCGTCACAGACGACGTCCGGTCCAAACGGCTCGATGTCACCGACGAGGTCCGCAACGGGCTGCACTTTCTGACAACGACCATCTGGGACACTGTCCCGAGACTCTCGCGTGATCTTGCCGAGGCCTTGGGCGAGGACACACACCCCGCAGAGCTGCACGCGTTTCTCCGGTACAGAACATGGATCGCAGGTGACCGTGACGGCAACCCGAGTGTGACGCACGAAACAACGCGTGATGCGATCCAGAACATGCGGTTTGAGGCCGCTCGTCTCTGGGACGCTTCGCTCTACAAGCTCCAGCGCGAGCTGAGTGTTTCGTCTCGCAGAATGGAGATCGAGCTGAAGCCCGGCCGGTGCGCACCAGTGCATTCAGAATCGAGCTCGACCGGGCACCATCAGTACGAGCCGTTCCGCCTTCGGTTGATGGACATCCGCCACGCGATCCATAACGACGACACGTATACCGCGTCGGGTCTCGAAGCCGACCTTGTGCTGATCCGGGATGAACTCAACCGCCTTGGTCTGCACACGCAGGCCAACCAAGGCCCGCTCGCCGATGCGATTATCCGAGCCAGAGCGTTCGGCTTGCAGATCGCAACACTGGATATCCGCCAGCACAGCAAGGTCCACGAAGCGGGTGTTCACGAGCTCTTGCTGCTCGCGGGCGTCGAAGAAAGCTACTCGGATCTCGATGAACAGTCGAAACTCGATGTCCTCCGCAGAGAGCTGCAAACGCGCAGGCCGTTGAGACCGATCGATGCAGAGCTTTCACGCCCTACTGCCGAGCTGCTCAACACGCTCAAGGTTGTCCGAGAGGCGCTCAGGCGTGATCCGGAGGCGATCAAGGTTTACATCGTGTCGATGACCCACAGCCTGAGCGACCTTATCGAGCTGCTTCTGCTTATGAAAGAGACGGGGCTGGCTCACATCGATGAGACCGGCGGGCTTGTGTCGCAGTTGCAGGTGGTGCCGTTGTTCGAGACAATCGACGACCTGACTCGGGCGCCGGGCTTGCTCCAAGACATGCTCGACGACGAGCTGTTTAGAAGCCACACGGTTTCGACATCATCTGCCGATGATCCGGTTCAGGAGATCATGCTCGGGTACTCCGACTCGAACAAAGACGGCGGCTTCCTCATGGCCAACGTTGCGCTGCACAAAGCGCAGGCGGAGATTTCGCGGGTTGGGTCGGACGCCGGTGTTCGCGTCCGGTTCTTCCACGGCCGGGGCGGCACGGTTGGACGAGGCGGAGGCAGGGCTGGTCGCGCGATGCTCGCCGCTGCAAAGCCGGCGCGCTCGGGTGCGCTCCGGTTCACGGAGCAGGGCGAGGTGATCTCGTTCCGGTACGCGCTGCCTGATATCGCGAGCCGACACCTTGAACAGATCGTGCACGCGGCGTTGCTGAGCGAAGCCATGCCCGCCGGCGACAGCGATGTGCCGGAACTCATCGCCAGCCTCGAAACGCTGGCGGCCCACGCGATGCAAACCTACCGGGGGCTGATCGACCATCCCGAGTTCTGGAATTGGTTCGTGTCGACGACGCCGATCATGGCCATCGCGGGGCTCCCGATCGCAAGCAGGCCGGTTTCGCGCGCAACCGGCAGCGAACTCTCGTTTGACAGCCTCCGCGCGATCCCCTGGGGGTTCTCGTGGATCCAGATCCGTGCGCTGGTGCCCGGCTGGTACGGGATCGGTTCCGCGTTCAACTCTGACGAGCCAAGCGTGCAGAACGCAGCTGCTGTTGTTCAGAGCAACAGCCAGCACCCGTTCATCAGCACGCTGCTCGACAACGCCGCCCAGGAACTTGCGCGTGCACGCATGCCGATCGTTCGTCGCTACGCGGCCCTTGCAGGCAATAGCCCGATCACGGAACAGATCGCCACCGAGTTCGACAGGACAAAGTCGAGTGTCCTTTCGCTGACTGGCAGGACTTCGCTCCTGCAGCAATCGCCTGCGATTGAGGAAGCCATCGCCGACCGAAACCCGTGGACGGACGTGCTCAACCTGATTCAGATCGAACTGCTGAATAGGCAGCGCGAGAATCCCGAGAAGCAGGAAGAGATCGGCACAAGCCTCAAGCTCACGATCAACGGCGTCGCCGCCGCGATGCAATCAACCGGCTGAGAATCACAAGTATTGAAATAGATCGGGGTTGTGCACTTTGGCGAACCACTGGTCGGCTATTGGCACGTCAACGAGATAGGCAGCGGCGGACTTGAAGACCCCCACGATTCCCCGAAGAAAACACCCATTACTAAATCACGCGGCGCAGAATGCGGCGCACTTCCGAAAACAGACCCAGATCTTGCCTGAATCGTGTCGGCATGGCCTTCTCTTTCTGTTGCAGCCAGAGCCCTGGTGTTGGCCTTTGTGACCGATCTCTGCTAAGCAAGCTGTTCAGATTTACAATCGTTCATCGCTAAGATGTGAATGAGTAACCCTGTCCCTATGCTGGCCTTATAAGCTCTCAACACCCCGCATTGAAGTTGGCTATCCAAGCAGTGAAGTCGGTGGGTGTACAGCTGCCGTCGCCGTTCTGGTCGCACTCGGGCAGGTCGTTGTTGAACGCGTTGATCCAAGCCGTGAAGTCGGTGGGTGTGACTTGACCGTCGCCGTTGGTGTCGGCTAAGCAGGGACTCAAATCACGCCCGAATACCACGTAGCTCTCACCTGCCCTCGAATTGCCGTTTGGGTCGGCGTATTTAGCACCAATAATCAGGTCGTCCACGCCGTCGCCATTGACATCACCAGCAGAGGAAACTTCGACGCCGCTGTTGTCACTGGAATCAATCCCGTTGAGCACGAAGCCGTTCGTGCCATTGAGTAATGAAAGCTCGATTTCACCTGACGAGCCAACTCCAGCGGAACCGAAGATTACGTAGCTCTCGCCTGCAGATGAGTTCCCATTTGGATCTGCTCTAAGGGCACCGATGATCAAGTCTCCCACGCCATCGCCATTCACATCACCCGCAGACGAGACCGACCCCCCGCTCCAATCATTCAAAGCGATCCCATTGAGCACGAAGCCATTCGTGCCGTCCAGCGAGGACAGCTCAAAGACAGCCGAGAACGGTTCATCAGGCTGCGCCGCAGCGTTGGAGATACAGGTTCCAGCAAGAGATGCGAGAACAACGGGCGAAAGATTCATACATCGCATCAAGAGAATCCCGATTTCGAGTTGAACCCGCCGGTCGTGCCTGACCCATGGTAATTCAGTCTAACATGATCAGAGGTCATGCCACAATCCTGACGAGGATGTTTTGGACGGTTCATCTTGTTTCACGCACAATCTTAGTTGCCCAGCTTCACTCCCAAGCCGCTATGCTTGCCGTCAATGAGTACACCACCCTGTCAAGACCTTGCCATCACCGCATCACGCCATGCCAGCTTATGGATGGCCGAGCAGCGCGTCAGCCTTGGGTTCTCCACCTACCAAGCTGGCAAGCTTTTTCTTATAGGGCTTCAACCCAACGGCCGGCTGAGCATCTACGAGCGCACATTTAGCCGTTGTATGGGGCTTGCTGTTTCAGGTGATGGCCAGCAGATCTGGATGGCTTCGCACTATCAGCTCTGGCGGATGGACAACTACGTCCCGCCCGGCGGGCAAACGCCCGATGGGTACGATGCGCTTTACGTCCCTACAGTCGGTCACACCACGGGTGACCTAGACACGCACGACATCATCCTGCGTAACGACGGCACGCCGGTCTTCGCCGCGACAACATTCAACTGCCTTGCGACGGTCAGTGACGGCCACAGCTTCAAACCAGTCTGGAAACCGCCGTTTATCTCCTCGCTCGTGCCAGAAGACCGCTGCCATCTCAACGGGCTCGCCGCCGACCCAGTTACGGGTGATCCCGCCTACGTCACGATGGTCAGCAAGAGCGATGTGAGCGACGGCTGGCGCGATCGGCGTGACGGCGGCGGGCTGCTGATGGATGTCCGCACGAACGATGTGGTGTGCGAGGGGCTGAGCATGCCGCACTCGCCGCGTGTGCATCCAGAATTCCCCGGGCGTATCTGGCTGCTCAACGCCGGAACCGGTTTCTTTGGGTACGTTGACACTCAGGGTGATGGCACATTCCAAGAAGTTGCGTTCTGTCCCGGCTTTGCACGTGGCATGTCATTCGTAGGCAGGTACGCGGTTGTCGGCATCTCCGCAGCGAGAGAGAACAGGACGTTTAAAGGCTTGCCACTCGACGAGAACCTTCAGATCCGCGATGCCGTGTCGAGATGCGCGTTGCACATCATCAACCTCGACACCGGCATGTCCGAGCACTGGATCCGGGTCGAAGGCGTGGTGCACGAACTGTACGATACGATCGCGCTGCCAAGAATCACGCGTCCCAAGCTGCTTGGATTCAAAAACAAAGAGATCCATCGGATGCTGCGCATCGAGCAACCAGACTAAGAAACTGATTCAGCTGCACCCTGCGTTGTAGTTGGCAATCCAGGCCGTGAAGTCTGTTGCCGTGCAACCGCCGTCACCGTTCTGATCGCACTCTTGTGCGTTCGCGTTGAACGCGCCTATCCATGCGGTAAAGTCGGTTGGTGTGAGTGCGCCGTCGCCGTTGACGTCGGCTTGGCAAGGCTGTTTACGACCGAAGATCACGTAGTATGAACCGGCTTTGTATGCGCCGACGAGGATGTCGTCCATTCCATCACCATTCACATCGCCGCCCGGCGCCACCGGGAAACCGGTCTGTTTGCCAACCCCTTGCCCATTCACAACAAAGCCGTTTGTGCCGTCGAGCGTTGAAAGATCGAACAAGCCAGATGAGCCCAACGATGCGTCACCGTAGACCACGTAGCTCTCGCCAGATCTAGAACCCTGCGGGTCGGCGGAAGGCGCCCCGATGATGAGGTCGTCCACACCATCGCCGTTCACATCGCCTGCTGTCGAGACATACTGGCCGCTCCTGTCGCCGTTGTCGATCCCGTTTAGCACAAAGCCGTTCGTGCCGTTCAGCATTGAGAGTTCGATCGTCCCCGATGGCCCCACCGGTGCGCCTCCAAAGACCACGTAACTCTGACCTGCGAAGTCATTCCCATTTGGGCCGGCGTAGGACGCGCCGATAATGAGATCGTCTAGGCCATCGCCGTTGACATCGCCCGCAGCAGCGACACGCTCTCCGCTCCTGTCGCCGGCCTCTATCCCGTGAAGCACAAAGCCGTTCGTGCCGTCGAGCGAGGAGAGGTTGATCGCGCCCGTTGAGCCTACGGATGCGCCACCGTAGACCACGTAACTTTTGCCGGCGTTGTCGTTCCCACTGGCATCAGCGCGATCTGCTCCGATTATCATGTCGTCCACGCCGTCACCATTGACATCACCCGCCGGCGCGACGGATTGTCCGCTCCTGTCGCCTGCGTCTACTCCGTTAATGGCGTAGCCATTCAATCCATTGAGTGTGCCAAGGTCAAACAAGCCCGAGGAGCCCACCGATGTGCCACCAAATATCACATAGCTCACGCCAGCGTTGTCGTTCCCGTTCGGATCGGCAAAGCGTGCGCCGAGGATGAGGTCGTCTACGCCATCGTTGTTGACATCGCCCGCAACGGTTGCAGAATGACCAAAAAAGTGGCCTGTTTCGCTCCCGTAGATCACGAAACCGTTCGTGCCATCGAGCGTCTCGAAGTCAACCGAACCGGATGAGCCCACTGCTGCACTTCCAAAGACCACGTAACACACACCGTCGCCAGAAAACGCGTACGGGTCCGCAGCGGTCGCTCCGATTATGATATCGTCTACGCCGTCGCCGTTGATGTCGCCAGCAGATGAGACATTCTCACCGCATTGGTCGAACGATTCGATCCCGCCCATATCAAACCCGTTTGTGCCATCGAGTAGGAATGCCGAGATGTCCATCGAGCCAGTGGAGCCAACCGCTTCACCACCGAAGACCACGTAGTTCTCACCCGAGCCTCTGCCAGCCCCTGAGTCGCGGTAGTACACCCCGATAATGACATCGTCGAAGCCGTCGCCGTTGACATCGCCAGCAGAGGCGAAGGTAAGACCTTGAGGTTCAAAACCTAGTCCCCTTGGCGCGTTGATCACGAATCCGTTCATGCCGTCGATCGATGACAGCTCGAATTCAGCCGGGAATTGCTGAGCAGCGGCTCCTCCCGAGAGGCAGCTCCCAGTGACGGTGGCAAGGACGACGGGTGCAATCTGGTATTGCATCTGTAAAACCCCCAAGGTGCCGTATCCGTGAAATCAGACATGGACAATCAACACTTCACAAGGATACGTGCATGGTGTCAAGCTCACAAGGATGATTGTCCTTGTCTTTCATTGGATTCGTTCAGTTGCATCCTGCATTATAGTTCCCGACCCATGCCGTAAAGTCGGTCGGTGTACAGCTGCCGTCACCGTTCTGGTCACACTCGGGCAAGTCGTTGTTGAACGCGTTGATCCATGCTGTGAAGTCGGTGGGCGTGAGTTCGCCGTCGCCGTTGGTGTCGGCTGGGCACGATGGGCTTGGGATTGTCGCTATGAAGATTCCGCTTGATCCGTCCGTGAAGACTGCCCGGAAGGCGATCTCGCCGGCATTGTTGAGTGCGTAGTCTCCGAAATCGCTGTTTAAGTCGTAGTCTGCCAACGAAATAATTGTGCGAAGATCGTCTACTTGAGGATCTCTGCTAACGTTTATTACATCGCCTGTCGCTGCAACAAGAAGTACGTTCCCTGCGATATCGGTTGCAAAGAGGCCTTTGTTGTTCGTGCCGTCAACACCCTCCCCATAAAGTTGTGAGTAGAAAGCAATTTGGTTGCTGTCACTCAGTAGAAATGAGTAGAACGTGGTAAAGACGGCCCCTTCGGGAAATCCCGGAGCCTGATCAAATTCGCGGGCGATAGCTGTAAAGTTCGAGCTGCCTCGGGGACCAAAGATGGCTCTGTCGTTAGTTCCTATGACGTCAATGCCAGAGATCTTAGCCTGAACTGCCACATTGCCGTTGTTGTTCAACTGCATCGAATTGAGCTCGAAGCCATCAAGTCGAAACTCCTCGCCCAGACCCGGTGCCTCATCGCCGTTACGTACAACTGTGACTAGGTCAGAACCATATTTAGCCATGAAGATGGCTCTATTGTTGGTGAGAGTTATTCCGTCGCCTCGTATGGCAGTAGAAAAAAGAACTTGGCCGGAGTTGTTTATTCTCAGTGAACTGCGCGAAAGGCTCCAGAACGTCACGCCGGGGGCGTACCCGGGCACCTGGTCATCCTCGCGGGCGAGTAGAAAGTGGTCTGAGCCGGTTCTGTTGTTGTATTTATAAAACGCGTCATCATTTGAGTTGATGACGCCGTCGCCGGTGAGCCCGGCAAAGTAGGCCACCTGGCCGTTGTCGTTAAGCAGAGGGTAGGTGACGTACTGGTAGAGCATTCCATCGGGCAGTTCTGCTGCCTGCTGGCCTGCCAGAGCGATCGGCTCCATGTCTCGCCCATTGACATTTGACATGATGGCTGAGTTGTATTGTCCTTGCACCCCGGGGCCAGACAGGGTTGTCACAATCGTGGTTTGGCCTCCGTTGTTCAAGTTCAGAAAGACGCTGCCAAAGCTGTTGTAGAACACGTCTGTGCCGATTGCAGTTACCGGCGCGTCTTCGATAACAATCGCGGTTAGGTTTGAATCGGTGGCTGGGGCAAGGATCGAATTCTTGTTTTTGGTGATACCCCAGTAAGCCGCGATCTGGCCGGCGTCGTTAAGCTTGAACGGGACTCGATAAACCATCTGGCCGAGCAGGATGCCATTTGGCATGTCCGGTGCCTGCCCGCTTTCGCGGATGACAGCGGTCAGATCCGAATCGTCGCCGGGTGCGAAGATGGCGTCGTTGTTGGTGCTGTCGATCCCGGGGCCAACCATAGTGGCGATGAAACCGACCTGCCCGGCGTTGTTGAGCCTGAGCACCTCCGGGAACGAAACGAACTCGTTGTACACAACACCCGCCTCGACGCCGGGTGCCTGCTCACCTGTCAGGGCGATCATCCGTATATCGACAGCGTTCTGGGCGTGTGTTGGCAACACCGCCGTGAGCAGCGAGAACAGCGGCATAAAATGGAGACTCGGACGCGGCATATTCCTGACCTCCTGAGATGCGGGATCTGTAGCCAGCTCAGAATACACGAAAAACATTGTATACCAAGTGTGAGTCTTTGAATAATGATGCCCAAATGCCGTGGCTCAGGCCCACGAATTTGATTCCGTTCCGGCTCCCCCCCGTGATTTAACCGGACAGAATCGAATAGATGGGCGACTGGCTCTGGTTTGCAGATCGCTATGCCTTTGTTTGCCGGTGGTTCGTCGATAAACTGAAACAGAGCGGAATCGAAGGAGCCTAGCGTGCGGATTAGAATGCTTTGTGTGGTATTTCTCTCGCTGGCGAGCTGCGGGTTGAGCAGGGCTCAGGACTGTGCGCCGCTGGCTGGGACGAAGGTCTTCCCCGATCCTCCAGTCCACGCGATGTACTTTGGTCACTCAGTCGCGGTGAACGACGAGTTTATGGTGGTCGGCGCGAATCGTGCGCCGGGACCTCTCGGAGAAGAGTTTGCCGGCGAGGTGTACGTCTATAAACGCTCCGGTACCGGCTACATTCTCCATCAGCGATTGTTCGCGCCGAACCACCAGCCCCACGGCGGGTTTGGGTGGTGCATGGACATGGATGACGAGACGCTTGTCATCGGGGCACCGCTGGCTCCGGGCGCGGGCGGCGAGGTGTACGTCTACTCGCTGGTCGACGGGAATTGGCAGTCTCGTGACATTCTTCAGGCGATCGACGGCTTCTGTTGCGGCACGTTCGGCTTTAGCGTCGCGGTCGAAGGCGAGCTCATCGCGGTCGCGTCGCCAGGTTCGCACAGGATCGTCAACGACTCCGGCGCGGTGCACACTTTCCATCGGTCTGGCTCGTCGTGAGTGCCCGGGGAAATCCTCGTCGGCAGCACGACCGTACGAGGCGATGAGATGGGAACGAATCTTCAGATCCACCGGAACAAGCTGATTGTCGGGGCGCAGTTCCACGGGGAGGATCCTCGATGGGCTGGCGCGGCCTACGTCTTCGTGCATGACGGCACAAGCTGGACGGAGGAGGCTGTCCTCACACAGGACGACCCGATGTCGTCGGCATACTTCGGATCGAGAGTCGTGATCCACGACGGCTGGGCGGCAATCTCTGCCCTAGGTGACGACACCTTTGATACAGGATCCGGAGCGGTCTACCTCTTCGAGTTCGACGGGTCTGAATGGAGCCAGCACTCTAAACTGGTCTACGAGAACAGCAACAGGCTGTACAACTTCGGCAAGGCGATCAGTCTCCATGAGGACACACTCGTAATCACCTCGCCATCGGACGATCTCGGACACTCAAACGCGGGCGTTGTGTATATCTACCGGCGGCACGAAAACACCTGGGTCCGCGATCAAGAGCTCAGGCACTCCGATCCACGCGACTACCAGGAGTACGGCAACGCAGTGGCAATCAACAAGAATCTGCTAGTAGTCGCGGCGTACAGAGACGACATTCCTGTGGACGGGATCGAATCGGGCAGCGCCTTTCTCTACGACCTGCAGTGCCCGGCGAGATGCCTAGCCGACCTCAACGACGATGGGCTCGTTGGGGCAGCAGACTTCACCGCCTGGATAAACGCCTTCAACACGGGCCACCCGCGTTGCGACCAGAACAACGACGGCGCCTGCACCGCAACTGACTTCACAGCCTGGATCGCGAACTACAACGCCGGCTGCAGTTTCTAGCTGTGATCTGACATGCATGGGTCCGAAAGATTTACTCGGGTATGGCACATCGATTAAGTGAATAGAAGTGACAACCGCATGAGTTCTTGGACTTTTATATAGATTCACCCCGTCAGCAGTTGATACAGTGCACTCATGAGAAACCCCCGAATTGTAGCTAGCGTATCGATTGTATTGGGCTTGCTTGTCCTCACTATTGGCTGGGCAGAACGTACAGACGCACAACTCGAAGAGCCATTCTCGGCAAGAATTGTACTTCGGGAGCTACACCCTGCTTTCGGCGGCGACGGTTCGATCGGGTTCATCATTGACAATCACGTAGTCGGGCCTGCAGGATCAGCAGGCGACCTCAATGGTGACGGTATAGATGATCTCTACATCGGAGCGGACAATGGCAGTGGGATGTCCGTCATCTACGGGCGCGACGCATTGGCCGTTGGAAACGCACCAGTCTTTTTGTACCCCGACGACCTCGACGGTAGCAACGGATTCAGAATTACCTGCGACGGCGTACTGACTGAGTGCGGACAAATCTTCGCGTCAGGCGGCGATCTCAATGGCGACGGCTTTGACGATCTTGTAATTGGACGCGCACGAAGTCTTGAAGTGTTTGTATTATTCGGAAGAGACGCCACACTCGCGGGTGACTTTCCTGCAACGTTGTCCTTGGACCAAATTCCAGGCCAGTACGGATTCAGAGTGACTGGGGAGATTGGCCAGCTCTTTGGGACCAGCCTTGCTATTGCTGGCGATGTCAACAACGATGGCGTAGACGATCTTATGATTAACATCCCGAATGCCCGAGTCGGTACCGAGTTTGATGCGGGACGCACGTTCGTGCTGTTCGGGAGAACCGAGCCGGCTGGCGATTCATTCGAAGACACGATCCCCATCGGTCATATCGTGTCGCCAATCGGATTCAGCATCGATGGCTATCTGTTCTTTCAGCACGCTGGGATCACGTGCGACGGGATTGGTGATTTCAATGGCGATGGAATCGATGACATGATGCTTGGCTCACCTGAAGCCGACATAGTTCCACTGAACAACGAGGGTCTTGTTTACGTGGTATTTGGCAAGGACAGCCAGACCGGCGAGCTATTTCCAGATGCGGTCGGGCTCCAGACGCTCGACGGTTCCGATGGCTTCCGTATTGAAGGTGTCGAACGAGATGACCACCTTGGTACCATCCTCGAAGGCGTCGGAGATATGAATGGTGACGGGCTGGACGATGCCATGGTCTTTGCAGAACACAGTAGCCTCGGCTCAAGCGATGGCAGACATACTGTCTACTACTTGTACTTCGGCAGGGATGCAGCGACCACACCTATCCCCCCCGTCATGCGCCTGAGCGACTTCTCACCTTCCGACGGTATGACTATCACAAATACCTCTGGCAATCCTGGTACTTTGAACTACGCAAGCGAAGCGGGTGATATTAACGGCGACGGGTATATGGACTTTATGATGAGCTACCCTGGGGCGCAGGGTTCGAATCAATCAAACCGCGGAGGCCAAGGCTATATCGTTTACGGTTCTGACTCACTGCCTAGTACAATCGAGCTAAACAACATTGATCAATCGCTCGGATGTTGGATCGATTCGCTTACTAGTTTAGCACGTACTGGTGTTGCGATCGGATACGCCGGAGATCTCAATGGTGACGGACGCGACGATGTCATCGTGAGCATGTCAGACGTGTCTGAGCTGTACCCGGACGAGCAGGGCTGGTACCACATTTTCTACGGCAGGATGCCAGACGAACCGTGCAGAGCAGACGTAAATCGTGACGGAGATGTCACGCCAACCGATTTCACAGCTTGGATTAGTGTTTTCAAAAATGACTTGCCGCTATGTGATCAGAATAACGATGGCGAATGCTCACCCACCGATTTCACGGCCTGGATTGGCAACTTCAGCGCGGGTTGCTGAATCGTTCTTAAATCCCACACATATCTATACATGCCAGTTGTAAAACTGTCGGTGTTGCAAACGACTTTCATTGTATTCTTGTAGCTAGTGCGGTAATTAATTATTCAACTATGTTCCATGAGAATATGCATCCACAGTCTATGCCGATTGAATTTTTGTGCCTCATGACTCGTGATAATGGCCCGAGCACTAAGCAACAGGATGGGCAGCGGCGGACTTGAAGACCACTACGATTCCCCTGAGAAGAACGCATTTCCAATTCGCGCGGTGCAGAATCCGGCGCAATCACAAACAGACCCAGATCTGGCCAGAATCGTATTTGCATGACCCTGTCTCTGTTGCAGCCAGAGCTCTGGTGTTGGCCTTTGTGTCCGATCCCAAATGAGCACCCCATTTGGACATACGCCTTGCAGAGTGTGTGGATCAGAGTACCATCTACAAGCTTACGGCATTGGCTTCAGGCCTAGCTCTACAAGATACCCATTGCGCCGATCCTTGGCCCAAGGCATACCACAACATGCGGGCCTCTAGGCAGACAGAGTTGGCCCGTGACTTTCCCCTCCACACCGTTTGTGCTTGGATTGGCAACACCAAGGCGATCGCCGCCGCTCACTACATGCAGGTCACGGACGCGGATTGGCAGCGTGCGACAGGCGGCGCGCCTGAGGCGCATAACGAGGCGCAGCACCCGACCGCGTCAAAACGCACAGAGTCGCAAAAAAATTGCAAGTGATTGCGGGGGATGAAGTTGTGCAACCTGGTGCGCCTGTTGGCGATTCGGTGCAACACACTTCAATGGGCAGAGGCGGACTTGAACCGCCGACACCGGCATTTTCAATGCCGTGCTCTACCAACTGAGCTACCTGCCCGGTAGTCGCCAACTGTAGCCCGTCGGCCCGGCACGTCAAGATATCGGGGGCTATGAGCTGTGGTAGCATATCGGCATGACCAGCCAACCCACCCCGAAGGACAGCACCCCATCGTCAGCCCAAGGCCCGCTCTTGAGCGTCCGGGACCTGCACGTGCACTTTCATTCCGGCGGCGGGCTGCTGGGCGGGCCGGCCAGAACGGTCAAGGCGGTCGATGGGGTCAGCTTTGATATCGGAACCGGCCAGACCCTCGGTGTGGTCGGTGAGTCCGGCTCGGGAAAGACCACGATCGGACGGGCTCTGCTTCGGCTCATCCCCGCGACCTCGGGGTCGGTTTCGTACCAGGGCACCGACGTGCTTTCTGCCGGGCCGGGCGCGCTGCGGAAGCTCCGCCAGGACATGCAGATCATTTTCCAGGACCCGTCCGGGTCGCTGAATCCACGGATGCGGATCAGGCAGATCATCGCCGAGCCGCTCGAAGTCCACGGGCTCGCCAAGGGCAACGACATCGACTCACTGGTCGGCGAACTCCTCGAACGCTGCGGCATGCCGAGGTCTGCCGCCGACCGCTACCCGCACGAGTTCTCGGGCGGCCAGAAGCAGCGCATCGGTATCGCCCGCGCGCTCGCTGTGAAGCCGAAGTTCATTGTGTGCGACGAGCCGACCTCGGCGCTGGATGTGTCGATCCAGAGTCAGATCATCAACCTTCTGCGCGATCTGCAGGAAGAGTTCGAGCTGAGCTACCTGTTCATCAGCCACGACATGGCCGTGGTCAGGCACATGTGCGAACGCATCGCGGTGATGTACAAGGGCAAGATGGTCGAGGAAGGCGAGCGGGACCAGATCCTGTACGACCCTCAGCACGAATACACCAAGCGGCTTCTCAGCTCTGTGCCGAGAACCGATCGTGCGGTGAGTTGATTATCTGATTCTGGGCTATTGATAATCAGTCATCTCGGTATACTGCATACATGCCAACTCATTTCGCTAGAGTTACTCGCTTTGTTGCCCCAGCCTTCGCTGCCTGTGTGGCATGCCAGGCGGTGAGCCAGACCGTTGATCGACGTGTGATTGCGATTACCGGACAGCCTTTGCCCGGACTGCCCGCTGGCGTCGTGGTTGAGTCAGTCGGAACTCCTGCGATCAGCAGAGAAGGCGACATTGCCTTTGTTGCCTGGCTTCAGGGAGATGGAATCACTTCTGCAAACAACTCGGGGATTTGGCGCCAAGCAACGGGTGGCACGCTCGAATTGGTTGCAAGAGCAGGAGACGCGGCTCCGGGTACGATCCTTGGCGAGGTCTTTGAATCCTTTCGCAGACCAATCATTAACAGCCGGGGAGAGATCGGCTTCAACGCTACGCTCTCTGGCACATTTGTAGATGAAACGAATGATATCGGTATCTGGTCCGACGCCGGCACAGACAGCCTCGTGCTCGTCGCGCAGGAGGGCTCGCCGGCACCGGGAACCGAACCCGGGACTGTTTTCAAGCAATTCGGTTCCGGCTACTCGCTTGCACGGACTGTGCCGCTGCTGAGCGACTCGGGCCAGCTGAGTTTCTGGTCAGTGCTGACCGGCGCACAGATCACCACAGAGAACAACTTCTCGAACTGGGCCGGCTCTGCGGACGGTGTGCTGCCCCTGCTTCGAACGGGAGACCCGGCGCCGGGATATTCCGCAGACTACTCGATAAGCAGCGTTGGCTCGTGCCTCTTCAATAAGCACGGCGAGTTCGCCACCGCGATTTCGATTACAGGTCCAGACGTGACCGAGGACAACAACAGAGTTGTCGTTGTCAGACGGATCGGACAGGACTGGGAACCGATCATTCGCAGCGGTGATCCCGCTCCGGGATTTGCGGACAATGTCGTTTTGAGCTTTATCTATGCGTCGTCGATAAACGACGATGGAATGGTTGGGCTTCACGGCAGGATCGAAGGCCCGACGTTTACCGAGCCAAGCGATGGGGCCAACTGGCTTATGTCTCCCAGCGGTGAAATTGAACGAATCGCCCACACGTTTATGCAAGCGCCGGGATTGAACGCTGGCATCACATTCGACTACTTGGACTTCCCGAACATCACCCACTCCGGGCAGGGGGTCTTCTACGCCTCACTGAACGATGACTCGAGCAGTCTCACGCAGTCATTCTGGCAGGCATCAGACTCCGGCGACCTGGTCATGCTCGTCCGCAAGGGCGATGACCCCGGTGGTGTTGAACCCGGTGTCACTCTCAGAGGCATCGGCAACGTGCTTTCGAACGGCAGGCTGACCACGCACGCACCAAATGGCAACGGCTGGATGTACTATTCCGCACTTCTCGAAGGCCCCGGTGTCGATGATACAAACGAGTTTGGCTTCTGGGCACGCAAAGACGGCGTCCACTCGGCGATGCTTCTGCGGACTGGTGTGCCGATTGATGTTGACGACGACCCAGCTAGCTCTGACTTCCGCACGCCAGCCGAGATCTACACACGCGACGTAACCGGCGGTGAAGACAGCTACCCACGTAGTCTGAGTGACACAAACGAATTTGCGTGCAGGGTTGAGTTTACCGACGGCTCGTGGGCGATCGTTGTCGCGACCCTTATTTGCCCGGCGGACACCAATCGCGATGGCGTGATCACGCCAACCGACTTCACGGCGTGGGTCAGCGCGTTCAACAACAACGATGACGAGTGCGACCAGAACGATGACGGCATGTGCACGCCCACTGACTTTTCCGCCTGGATCGAAAACTACAACAGCGGATGCTAGCCGAATGGACTACCCGAGCACCAACCCGCCGGCTTTCGGCTTCACGTCCATGATCTGATCGATCGTTGTCCGCGAGCTTCCCCACCACTTGTCGCCCCAGATCGCGAGGTTGATCATGGGCCACGCGAGGTTCCAGAGCTGGGCCGGGTCATTCGCCACGGCGTGGATCGCAGCGGGCGTAAACATCTGCTTGGCGAAAGTCGATTCGCGGAGCACGACGGCGGCTTCGCCCACCCATTCCTGGAACGGGAGAGGGAAGCTCGCCTTCTCACGCTGAACGATGTGTTTGTTGATTCTCGTAGCGAACGCTTCACGGAGCGCGCGCTTGGTTCTCATCGAGACAATCTCGATGTCGGGGTCGTAGAGCCTCGCGGTTGGTATCGACTGAGCAACGGCGAGCACCTCGCGGTCTGCAAACGGTGTCCGGCTCTCGATAGACTCCATCATCGTCGCCGAGTCGAGTCTGCGGAGCAGGCCCGTGAGATTGACCTTCCGCTGGAAACGCAGGTGCGCATCGAGGTCGTTGTGCGCTTCGCAGGAAACGGTCTCGAACATGCCCTCGAATGTTGCGATGAGCTGTTCATCGTCAGACAACAGCCGCCAGAAACTCGGCATCAGGATCGAAGACTTCATCTCGGGCTGCATCCACGCATTGGACAACAATTGAAATCGGCCCGGGTTGGGATTCCCGGATGCAACGTGTTCCAACGCGAGCCTGAGCGGCAACTCGTAGCCCGCGAAGAGCTCGTCGGCGCCCTCGCCCGTGAGCGCGACGATGCAGCCATCGCTTCGGAGCTTGCGTGCGATGAGCCTGATCGCAACCTCGTTGGGCGTGCACATCGGCAGACCTTGTCTGCCGACCATCTCACGCCACATGGACAAGAACGTCGGCCGATCAACGATAATCTCTAAATGCTCGGTGCCGAGTTCACCGGCGACCTGTCGCGCGTAGCTCGGGTCGCCGGTCTCCGAGTCGGCGCCGGCGCAATAAGTCCGAAGGCCCGGAAGCGCCTCGGCGGCGGTCGCTGCGATGATCGCGCTATCGAGACCTCCTGAGAGCAGCGAGCAGATCGGCACGTCGGTGCGCAGATGCGCGAGCACCGAATGTTCGAGTGTGTGGCGTAGCTCGGCTGCGGATGCCTCCGATCGTTCGGCGACAGGACGGATCTGCTGACGCACAGGCTCTGCGAGCGGGCGATCCAGATCGAACACAAGGATCTCGCCCGGACGAACGACCTTGACACCCTCGAACATGGTCCGGTCGTCGAGCTCGACGCGCGCTGTTGAGAGGTACGCCGAAATGCCGACGGGGTCTGGGCGGACCGCAAACTCCGGGTGCGCAAGGATCGCTGGGATCTCGCTAGCGAGCGTGACCGATTGGCCTGTGCGTGCCCAGTAAAGCGGCTTGATGCCGAACTGGTCTCGGCAGGCGTAGAGCTTGCGTGCTTCCAGATCAGCCCAGACAAACGCGAACATGCCTCGTAGAGCATCGATGGCCTGCACGCCGCTGCACGCGATCAGTTCGACAAGTGTTTCGCTGTCACAGCTCGACCTGAACCTACCCGGCGAGTTGCTTATGGCTTCGCGGAGTTGGCTGTCGTTGTAGAGCTCCCCGTTGTAGACAAGGGCGTGCTTGCCGTCGGCCGAGTGCATCGGCTGGAGGCCTTGGTCCGAGGTGTCGATGACCGCAAGCCGTCGATGCGCCATGACGATGTTCGTGGCGCGCCAGTACCCGTGGCCGTCGGGGCCGCGGTGGTGCATGGTCTCGCGCATGCGGATGACGGCATCATCTCCGGGATCTTTTCCGATGATGGTGAGGAGGCCGCACATGCTTGGTGTATCGACGGATCGGGCCGATCGAGTCCATCATCCGCCTGTGACAACCATCTGCCAAAGCCCCCCGTCAAGTGGGCTGCCTGAATAGGCCCGCTCGACGCCGGCGAAGACCAGAACGATTTCGCACACGGATTCAGAGTTACGCACCGAAACAACCTCGCCCTCGACGACCCGCTCCACCTCGCCCCTGTTTCCTGAGACTGGCCCCTCATAGGTCAGGTACGCCGACCTGTGTTCGCCGATCCGCTCGGCCACAAATGACCCGGATAGGTCTGGCCTGTCGTGCCCAGTGCGGAAGGTGAGAACGGGCGATTCTGCACGCTCGTCGGTCTGGATGAGCCAGTCGTAGTGCCACGAGCCGTCGGGCAGGGAGTGTTTGAGGACTGCGGTGCGTTTCACGGCTCAGGCTAGGCAACCGGAGGACGGGTAAGCCGCTAGACTGATGCCTGTGAACGGAGGTTCAGCAATGCGTGTATCTGGATTGGCTTGTGGTGCGGTATTGGCTCTGACACTGGCGGCTGGAGGCTGCCAGAACGGGCCTTCAATCAATGCTCTTGGTATCTACGGCGACAACGCCCTCGCTGCGGGGAACTACGCCGAGGCTGTCGGGTACTACGAGCAGTACGTAGACCGCAGGCCGCTGGACCCAGAAGGCCGGTACAAGCTCGCCACGGCGTATCTGGGCGACAACCGGCCGTCGATGGCCCGCGAGCAGTTCATCCACGGTTTCGAGTTGCGTGACTACGACGACCGCTTCATCGAGGGCACGGCGGACGCGCTGGTCGAGATGGGCCAGCAGGACGAGCTGTTCAAGCTGCTCAGGAACAGAGCCCAGGAGTCGCAGTCCATCGAGGACTACATCCGCCTCGGCAGGTTCTCCGCCCGTGTGGGTGATGCGGATGAGGCTGAGCAGGCTCTGCTGTTCGCCGCCAAGCTCGATCAGGGCATGACCATCGAGCCTCAGCTCGAGCTCGCCGAGTTCTACGGCTCGCTCAACGACGACGCCCGCGAACTTGAGAGGCTCCGTATGGCCTTGTTTATTGAGCCGGACAACGAGGCGGTTATGGACGCGATCCGGGAGCTCGGCGAAATACCCGGACCGGCGTTCGCAATCCCGCCCGCAGAGCGCGGCTAAACGCGATCAGAACCAATTTATCCACGAATTCAGCCCGGTGATTTGACATCCCGGGTTTTGTTTGTACCATTCATCCGGAAGAACGGATGAAAACCAAGAAAGCCCTCCAACCCGTTTCCCAGGCTCTCTCGGCACTCGCCGAGCCGATCAGGCTGCGGATGCTCAGGCTGCTGGAGATGGAAGAGCTCTCGGTCGGCGAAGTTGCCAAGATAGTCCAGCTTCCCCAGAGTACCGTCAGCAGGCACCTGAAGACGTTGAGCTCGGTGAGCCTGATCGTCAAGCGGTCGGCGGGCACAGCGACGCTGTATCGGCTCCTGCTGGATGACCTGTCGCCGGAGTTTCGGACACTCTGGGTCGCGGTTCGGGATCAACTCCAGAGCGAAGAAGACCACGACGACGACATCCGCAGGCTCAAGCTGGTGATCGCTGAGCGGAAGCTCGACAGCAAGGACTTCTTCGGCAGGGTCGCAGGCGACTGGAACGAGATCCGCCACTCGCTCTTCGGCGAGGGGTTCACGGCTCCCGCGCTGCTGGCGATGGTCAACCCGAAGTGGACGGTCGCGGACCTGGGCTGCGGGTCGGGCGACGTGACGAGGCTGTTGATGCCTCACGTGAGCCGGGTGATCGCGATCGACCAGAGCGAGGCGATGCTCGACGCGGCACGCGCAAGACTTGACGACTCGGAGAACGTCGAGTTCCTGGCGTGCGATCTTGAGAACCTCGACTTGGCGGATCGTTCGGTTGATGCCGCGGTGCTCTCGCTTGTGGTGCACCACATCGAAGACCCGAGCAAGGTAATCGAAGAAGCTTACAGGATTCTTCGTATCGGTAACGGCGGCGGCGTGCTGCTGATGATCGACATGCTCGCGCACGACCGCGAGGAATACCGCAGGACCATGGGCCATAGGCACCTTGGATTTACCAGAGATCAGATTTCGGAGCACATGAGCAGCGCGGGCTTCGGCTCGGTGCGAATCCATGAGCTGCCGACGAGTACAGATTCGCGTGGGCCGGGGCTCTTTGTGGCATCGGCTCGCATTACCTAACCAGAAGTGGACGAGGCGGGACGCCTCAAACAGGAGATACCACCGTGACGACCATGGCAACACCGATGATGCAGGCCGACAAAATCGGAACGATTGAATTCAAGGTTCGCGATCTCTCGCTCGCCGAGCTTGGACGCAAGGAACTGCGTCTTGCCGAGCAGGAAATGCCCGGACTGATGGCGCTGCGTGAGAAGTACGCCGCGAGCAAGCCCTTCGCCGGGATCAAGATCATGGGCTCGCTGCACATGACCGTGCAGACGGGCGTGCTGATCGAAACCCTCGACCTGCTGGGCGCTGATGTCCGCTGGGCGAGCTGCAACATCTTCTCGACGCAGGACTCGGCCGCCGCGGCTTGCGTCGTCGGTCGCCCCGAGACGGGCGGCACCCCCGAGAACCCCAAGGGCGTGCCCGTCTTCGCGTGGAAGGGCGAGACACTCGCGGAGTTCTGGTGGTGCACCAAGCAGGCGCTGACCTGGCCCGACGGCACCGGCCCGACCCAGATCGTCGACGACGGCGGCGACGCCACCCTGCTCATGGTCCGCGGCCTCGAGTTCGAGAACAACGGCGTGCCCGAGTTCAACCCCGAGACCGACCCTGAGGAGTGGAGCCACATCCTCGACTGCATCCGCACCACCATCAACGACAACCCGGGCTGGTTTAAGACCAACACGCCCGCGATCAAGGGCATCAGCGAAGAGACCACCACGGGTGTGCACCGCCTCTACCACATGGAGAAGGACGGCACGCTCCCCTTCCCCGCGATCAACATCAACGACAGCGTCACCAAGAGCAAGTTCGACAACGTGTACGGCTGCCGTCACTCGCTGATCGACGGGCTCAACCGCGCCACCGACGTCATGCTCTCGGGCAAGGTCGCTGTGGTCTGCGGCTACGGCGATGTCGGCAAGGGCTGTGTCCAGTCGCTCCGCGGCCAGGGCTGCCGGGTGCTCGTCACAGAGATCGATCCGATCTGTGCACTCCAGGCCGCGATGGAAGGCCTTGAGGTTGTCGTGCTCGACGATGTGATCGAGAAGGCGGACATCTTTATCACCACGACCGGCAACAAGGACATCATCACGCACGATCACATGCGGAAGATGAAGGACAAGGCGATCGTGGGCAACATCGGCCACTTCGACAACGAGATCCAGATCGAGAAGATGACCAAGGATGCCAACACCGAGCGGATCAACATCAAGCCGCAGTTCGACGAGTTCCGCTTCAAGGATCTCGACAAGAGCATCCTCGTGCTCGCCGAGGGGCGCCTCCTGAACCTTGGCTGCGCGACGGGTCACCCCAGCTTCGTGATGAGCGCGAGCTTCACGAACCAGGTCATCGCCCAGCTCGAGATCCACGAGAACCGCGACGCGTACGAGAACAAGGTCTACGTTCTGCCCAAGCACCTCGACGAGATGGTCGCAAGGCTCCACCTCGACCAGCTTGGCGTGAAGCTCACGAAGCTCACTCCCGAGCAGTCGAAGTACCTGAACATCCCGGTTGAGGGCCCGTACAAGCCTGACCACTACCGGTACTAAACCAATCGCTGGCTGCGGGAGACATCTCGCGGCTGGTCTTTCGCACGGACGAGGATCATTGCCATGCATATGCAGGACGTATTCAAGCGGCACAAGACAACGTTCTCGTTCGAGTTTTTCCCGCCGAAGTCTGAGAAGGGTTCGGACACGCTCTTTCAGACGGTCGCCGACCTTGAGCGGTTGGACCCGGCGTTTGTGAGCGTGACGTACGGCGCCGGCGGCTCGACCCGCGATCTGACGAACAACCTCGTTGTTCGGATCAACAAAGAGACGAAGCTGAACGCGATGCCGCACTTGACGTGTGTGTGCCACAGCGCCGAGGAGATCGACCAGCTTCTCGTGCGGTACGCCGAGCAAGGGATCAGCAACATCCTCGCGCTCCGCGGCGACCCCCCCGCGGGTATCAGCAACCACAACCACAAGGACGACGCGTACCAATACGCGGCGCAGCTCGTCGCGGCGATCAAGCGGTTCAACGACCGGGGCATCCACCCGAACGGCAAGGGCTTTGGAATCGGGGTCGCGGGTTTCCCCGCCGGCCACCCCGGGACGCCGAATCGGCTTCAGGAGATGGACCACCTGCGCGCCAAGGTTGACGCGGGCGCAGACTGCATCATCACGCAGCTGTTCTTCGACAACGCGACGTTCCTGGACTTCCGCGACCGCTGCAGACTGGCGGGGATCAACGTTCCGATCCTCGCGGGGATTATGCCGGTGACGACGCTCTCGGGCATGCACCGTATGGCGGATCTGGCGCTCGGCACGCATTTCCCGGCCAAGCTCATGCGGGCGCTCGACCGGACGAACGGGCACGACGAATCTGTCCGGCGAGTAGGCGTACACTGGGCGACACAGCAATGCGCCGATCTGCTCGACGCGGGCGTCGATGGGATTCATCTGTACACGCTCAACAAATCGACCGCGACGCGGGATATCTACGCGTCGCTTGGCGTGATGTCGTCGGCGCAGCTTACTTCAGGCTGACGCGCACCAGTTCGTCGAACAGGTGTTGTCCGAGCTGCGTGCACTGTGTGCGTTCGGGGTGCCACTGCACGCCGAGATAGAACTTTCGGCTCGGATCCCCCACGGCTTCGACCACGCCGTCGTGCGCCGTTGCGAGCACGCTCAGAGAACCCGGATCCTCGATCGCCTGCCGGTGCATGCTGTGCACGGTGCCAGTTGATAGTGATGACCGCTCGACAGGGATGACCTCGTGGTCATTGTCCCAGTGGTCGGCGTGGGTGTCGTGAGTCTCGGGCAGGTGCTGGCTGAGGTGTCCGCCTGCAACGAGCGCCATCATCTGCATACCGAGGCACACACCGAGCACTGGCATGTCGGGTGAATGTGCTGCGAGGTGTTCGATGAGCTGGGTTTCGACGCGTTGGCGGAGTTGATCGACACGGACGGCCGAGGCGTGGGTTGGTTTGCCGAAGGGTTCGGTGCACGGGTCGTCGCCGCCCGTGAGCACAATCGCATCGCAAAGCGAGAGCTGATCGAGCAGTGTGTCGGTGCTGGGCGGGATGACCATCGGGACGCCGCCGGCGGTGACGATGCGCTGGGTGTAGTGCTCGGTGATGACATGCCGAGTTCTGCCGTTGAAGGTCTGGATGTCGGCGAGGATGCCGACGACTGGTTTGCCTGTGCCGGTGGTTATGGCCTGCTCCTTCTGGGTGCGTTGCGGTGATAGACTCACGCCATGTCCGGACGTGTTGTAGCCATCTTACTCTGCGTACTCGTTCTGCTTTTCGGCGCGGTCGTGCTGACAAAGCCAAAAGGCCCCGCGAAAGCGGTCGGCGGCACCGCTACGCGGCTGGTCGATGCCCCGCCGAGTCAGATCGGGCGGATCGAGGTCCGCGAGCAGACCGGCGAGTTCGTGAGAGTCGGCGCGAGCGAGAGTTGGCCCGGCTGGCTCGTCGAATGGGGCACGGGCGATGCGCCCGAGGGCGCCTGGCCGGCGTCTGAGACCACGCGGGTTTCGGGCGCGAGGATCCTGAGCACAACCTTCATGCACGACGGCCCGGAGGCGGATCTGCGGGACGCGTCCGAGTTGGTGATCTTCGGAACCGACGGCTCGGTACTACAGGCACTCGACGTCGGGAGCACGCCTTTGGCGGGGCAGCTGCCAGTGCGTGTGGCAGGTACGAAAAAGTGGCAGGCGGTCGGGCGAGAGATCGGCGATTTCCTCAAGACCGACGCGCTTCTGATGTGGCGTGACCCGGCGGCGCTTCCCGGTCTCGACGCGAGCGCCGTCAGCATCGCGCTCGGGCATAACGACGAGGTCACGCTCCGGCTTCGCCGCGTTGGCAACTCGTGGTCGCTGGACTACCCGGTCAGGGCATCCGCGGATCAGGACGCGGTGCTGGGTCTGCTTGAGGCTCTCATCGGGATGCGTTCGGCGCAATTCGCCAATGGCACGGTCGGCGATGACATGCTGACCGTCACGATCGACATGCCCGCATCGAATGACGTGGGCACTCGGCAGTACGTCATGCTGCTCGACGCGGAGTCGGGCATCAGTGATGTGATGCTCTCGACCAAGGGTGACGAGGGCACGAACCAGATCGCACGGGCCACGCTCGAGCTTTCGTCCTCAGATACCGGATTGCTAACGGGGATCGAGGCGACGGAGTTCATCAGCAAGACTGTGCTTCAGGTGCCGGCGAGCGAGATCGCCGCATTCACGATGCGCATCGAGAATGAAAGTGTCGAGAGAACATCGAGCAGATCTGGCGGGGGCTGGGAATCAACAGGAATCCACGGCCACGAAGAGTCGTGGTGCGCACTGCTCACCACTCGAACTGCTGACACTATTCAGATAGGCGATGTTGAGTCGCAGCCGTTCTGCACACTAACGGTCGAGCAATTTGGCGGGCTCACACTCGGCACCTTCCGAGTCGCTGCGAGTGCAGAAACACTGTGGATCATCGAGGACAATATCTGGCGCGGATTTTCGCTGAGCGACCAAGAGTTGGAAGAATTGGGCATCGGCCTCGACGGATAGACACGTCACGAAGCCCCGATGTCGGTCCGCATCTGCATGCCAGCAAAGCTGATCTTGCTCGCGGCTTCGTAGGCCCGCTTGTGCGCTTGCTCAGCGGTGTCACCGAGCGCGACGACGCTGAGCACTCTGCCGCCTGCGGTGACGAAGTTCCCTTTCTCATCGAGCTTGGTACCCGCGTGGTACACCGTTACGTCTTCCATCGCGTCGGCGTCCTGGATGCCGGTGATCTGGTCGCCGGTCTCGGGCCTTTCCGGGTAGCCCCTGCTTGCGAAAACGACGCAGCAGCTCGGCCTGGTATCAAACTCGATGTCGATGTCATTCAGCTTGCCGGTGCAGGTCGCGGTGCAGACGTCGATGAAATCGGTTTTGAGCCTCGGCAGGATCGCCTGGCATTCGGGGTCACCGAAGCGGACGTTGTACTCGAGGACTTTGGGACCGCTCGGCGTGAGCATGAGGCCCGTGTAGAGCACACCCCGGAAGTCGATGCCGTCACGGCGGAGTGCGTCGATCGTGGGCACGAGGATCTCTCGCTGGATGAGGTCCATGAGGTTCTCATCAACACGCGTGCTGGGTGAGAACGCGCCCATGCCGCCGGTGTTGGGGCCTTCGTCGTTATCGAGCAGACGCTTGTGGTCCTGCGCTGTTTCAAGGATGTAGATGTTTCGCCCATCAACCAGCGAGAGCACGGAAACCTCCGGGCCTTCGAGTCGTTCTTCAATCAGCACTTTCCGGCCTGCGTCGCCGAACTTTTTTCCGCCGAGACAATCTTCGAGGAAGGTGGTTGCCTCTTCCATCGACTTGGGCAGCACGACCCCCTTGCCCGCCGCCAGTCCCGCGGCCTTGAGCACGGGCGGCTCTTCGCGCGTTTGAACATACGCCATCGCACGCTCGAGGTTGGTGAAATCGCGAGAATCCGCGGTCGGGATCGAGGCGCCGCGCATGAGCTGTTTGGCCCAAACCTTATCGGCTTCAAGAACAGCGGCATCCTTCACCGGACCGAACACGAGTCGGTCCTTGGTGGCCAGTTCGTCCGCGTAGCCCTCGGCGAGCGGGCCCTCGGGGCCGATGACAACAAGCCCGACCTTGTGCTTGTCGCAGTACTGGCTGAGCCGGTAGATCTCGCCCCGGCTGACAGGGACATCGACCGCTGTGCCGAGCTTAGCCAGCCCGGGATTCTGGGAGTGCGTGATGTGCAGCCGACCTAGTTTGGGGGACGCGGCGAGGGCCTTGGCGATCGCGTGCTCGCGTCCGCCGCCGCCGATGAGAAGTACGTTGATTCGTGTATCGGTGCTCACGCGGCGATGGTAGGTCACCCAAACGCGGCCACACGGGGTTGATCGGCGACGAAGTGCTGCCTATTCTCCCCTCCTGATTGCGGGGTAGAGCAGTCTGGTAGCTCGTCGGGCTCATAACCCGGAGGTCGTTGGTTCAAATCCAGCCCCCGCTATTGACCAAGGGCTTCGATCCGTTCGCTGGATCGAAGCCCTTGTTGTTTTTGGATGTGCGTGTGTCAAAAAAAGTGACGGCACCTGGGGTAAACAGGTGCCGCCATGGGGACTGGCGGGAATCAGAGAATTCCCACCCGGGTTTTGTGTGACTTACTCAACACAGGTGGTCGGCGAGCCGCCGGTGCTTGCGTTGAAGGCGCCAACCCAAGCCGAGAAGTCGGTCGGGGTGCAGGCACCGTCGTCGTTCGCATCGCAGCGAGGATCGCTGTTGTTGAAGGCACCAACCCAAGCCGAGAAGTCGGTCGGGGTGCAGTTGCCGTCGCTGTTAACATCACAGCAGTCGTAGGTAGTGACGCCCGAGCAGGGATCGGAGGCCGAGCCGTTGATGATGTTGACGTCTGCCTGGGTGACCATGCCGTCGCCGTTGACATCGCCGTCGGCCCAGCCACCGGCGTTACCGACATTGCCGCTGGCGATTGCTTCGTCAGCCGCATCGACCGAGCCGTCGAGGTTGACGTCGCCCGATGAGGTGCCGAGGAATGCGAGGGTAGCGCAGATGTCGTCCTGGTTGATCAGGAGGTCGCCGTTGACGTCTGCCGAGAGGTCACGGACGAGGCCGAGGCTGTTGGCGGTGACGACGGTTGCGGTGTCGGTCCAGTCGAGCTCGCCGCCTGCGAGGTCAGCGAACTGTGCGTAGATGTAGTCGAGGTCGGCAGCGCCAACCAGGCCGTCGGCGCCGATGGCGTGGAAGCCAGGGGTGGTACCGGCTGCACCAGCAACATCGGCCGCCGAAGCGCCCGCGGTGTAAGCGACACTGGTTGCCATAACCGTACCGAAGGCGTTGCCCGAAGCCGAGGCGTTGTCTGCGCGGAGGAAGCCCTCGGCGCGGCTCAGCAGACCGGTAGCCGGATCAACCGCGAGACCGTCAGCGAAGTAGCGGACATCAACGAGGTCGAACGAGCCGTCGCCGTTGAAGTCACCGACGACGTCGAGGATGAAGTCAGAGCCCGAGCCTGCGACACCGCTTACTGGTGTCCAGGATGCGCCGCCGTCACGCTCTTCCCATGCACGAACAACATCAGCCATGTCGTTCCAGTCACGCAAGAGGTCAGCGTTGAAATCGCCTGCGATCTTGTTGCGGGTCGAGAGCATGGAGCCGTAGCTGACCGAGCTGCCGGCTTCGGTGATGTAGTTGCTGCCGCCTGCGACACCGTCGGCGTACACAACGCCGGTCGTGCGTGTCGGAACAAGTCCGTTGGCGCTGTTGTCGAAGCTGTCGTAGACCGCATTGCCGAGAACGTTGGTCGCGCGAACGAAGTTCTGGAGTGTGACGTTGGTTGCAGCGGCGATCGGGTCACAGGTTGCGGCGCCCGGGACGAAGTCGGTTGCATCAACCGGGATGAAGTTGAAACCGAGGAACTCGCCGGGCGAGAAGAAGTCCTCTGCGGTGCCGGGGTCGCCTGCAAACGCAGCGACAGCAGCGGTGATGTTGTTGAGGTACCCAGCAGCAGCCGGGTTGCTCATGGGTGGGTTGGTGTTGCCGGGGGTGCCACCGGGCATGTTCTCGTTGCGGGGGTCACCGATCGAAGCGATGTCCGAGGGTGCCTGCACGACGTAACCCGAGTCGCGGTGGTTGTTGAGCACGTTGTCGATGTTGGGACGGTTGAAGGTAGCTGCCGGGGTACCGAAGATGTCGTTGCGGATGGCGAGCATGTCCATCTGACCGGTGCCGTTGTTCGAGGTCTTGTAGCCGTTGTTGAAGAGTCGCTCGGCACCGGTGAAACCGACGCCAAGGCGAGTGTTGCGGACGGTCGCGTCCATGCGGCTGGAGCCGCCTTTGTTGGATGGGATGTAGTTCGGGCCGATGAGATCGTTGACGGAGCTAGAGGTCTTGGGCCCGGTGTTCTCGCCCATGCAGAAGGATGGATCGATGCAGATGCCGTTGGCAAACGCGTTACGAGTACCCGAGCCGGAGTCACGAGTCACGAAGACGAGGTTTTCGCCGGTAGCGAGGCGGCCAGTGGCGAAGCCGTGACGGAGGTTGCTCATGTCAAACTGGGAGTACCCAACGCCGTAGTTCACGAGCGAGCCGACGACAGCCGTGGTGAGGCTGGTCGAGTAGATGGTGTCGGAGTCAGGGTTTGCCGTGTTGGTATTGGTGTTCTGGAGAGTTTTGAGCTTGTTGCCCTGCCCATTCTCTGTGCCGTCCTGGTTGCGGCTGACAATTGCGTTGTTGCCATAGCCAGCGGTGTTTGGGAAGGCATCGAAGTCAGGTGAACCAGCCTGAGTGATGAACCACGCAACGGCAACGTCACTCGGGGCGAGGTCGATCTGGACGCCGTGGGTCATGTCGTTGGTGCTGGTCGAAGCGCTCTGCGAGCCGGCAACATCGGTGCGGTACGGGTACGCACGCGGTGTGTTGGAGTTTGCGAGACCAACTCGGGTGCCGCCGTCGATGAAGAGGACACGGTTCATCCAGCCGTCGGAGACGTTGCTGGAAACAAACGCGTCATCGCCGACGAGTGTGGCCGAACCCGGTGCGCCGCCGAAGGGGTTGTCAGCGGTCACGTCGGCTGTATCGTCAATACCACGGAGGTAGTTGCTGACGCCGTCAACGACGACGCCCATCGAGTCTGGTCGGCTCGAACCGCGTGTATCGAGGTCGGCGATGCCGTTGCCCGAGCCAACCGCGGTGTATTGGATGATGAAGTAGTCGCTGCTGTTTGCGTTGGCGATTGAACTACCCGTGTTTGCGAGCTGCTCGTTGTCTGCGTTGGTGCTGCCCGAGACACCGTCGCCGTCGAGGTCAATGAAGTCGTTTGTCGAAGCGGGAGCGGTGAGGAAGGTTTCGAGGAGCGTTGCACCCGAGATGGTAACTTCTTGGGGCTGGGCATTGACGGAACCGGCCATGCCACATGCGGCGAGCAGGCCAACGATTGCTTTCTGATTCTGCATTTCAAGGATCTCTCTATACTTGGTACTGAATCACTTCCGATATGGTTAAGTCGGCGCTCTCGGCACACACCGATCGCGCACCGGCTCTCCACGGCCGGTTTTCTATCCATCGCACTCCGAGCATCCGTTGCTCGCTATCTTGCTAAAGCACTGGCATGGGCGTTAACCCATGCCAGTTTGAGAATTGATTAGTCCTTCTTTACCTTGGTGCCCGTGCCGGTCAGGCTGTAGAACTTGTCGCCCCAGAGACGCTGCTCAACGGTTTCCTTCACGGTCATTCGTTCCACATGACCATCAACGAAACAGAAGTTGCCCTTGCCAGCGTGAGCTTCGCCTGCCATGTTGACGCCGGCCCCGAGATACGAGCCGACACGCTTATCGTCGTGCTCAATAATCTCGCCAACATCTTGGTATCGGAACCTTGGAATGCCAGCCGCCGCAGAGTTGCCGGGGTAGCTCGGCTCGGTGTAGACCGCATCACCACCACCAGCACCGATGCCCTCGAAAGGAGTGATCGGACGATGGCTTGCGATCTTGAACTTTCCGTTGACAGGAGCACCGGGGTCACCCCCGCCGTCGCGTTTGGCCAATGAAACCCAGCTATCGCCAGCGTCGTAAAACTCGCAGAGGAGAATGGTCTTTGATGCATTCTTGATCTCGGAATCTCTCACGAGCCTGTTGCGGCGCTGACCGGGAGAAGAACCGAATTTGTTTCTAGGAAACAGTGCCCCATTACCTCCGAAAGCAACTCGGGCAAGCTGACGGTCACGGGGAAGCGAAGCAGGATTTGAGGAATCCTGGTTCGCATCGTTTTCTTGCCGGGGTTCCCAATCGTCAATGTTATCGCCTGGGTTGGTTCGCGGAGCACCTCCGTTTGTCACGGCTGGGTTCTCAAACGCTTCACCAGCGGTGCTATCCCCATCAAACAAGGCCTGCGACCAATGGATATATCCATTGGCAACAGTTGGGTTCGAAGTCTGCTGGTCTTCTTCACGCCAACGGAAGCCGCTCTCTTCGGCACCGTATACGTATGAAGGCGGGATGAAGTCTTTGTTGTCGCCGTTGTAGATCGCGTTAGCTTGTGCGACGCCGCGCTCATTCGCCGCGGACGCAATCGCCTGAGCCGTCGCACGCGCCTTACCCAGCGACGGCAGCAAAATCCCAATAAGCAGCGCGATAATCGCGATCACGACCAGCAGTTCGATCAGCGTGAATGCCTTTGCAGAATCTTGACAATCCGGTGTCTTCCGATTCTTACCGATATCCATGTGTTCTCCAGTCCTTCTATCTCGAATAGCCCGGGTGTTGATCTCTGTGTCAACGCGGAGAGACTAGAGCTGGATACAACGAAGAGTGTCAAGGATCCATGCAGTGTGTGTTATGAATAGATTCACTCTTTGTGAAGAGGAATTGCGTATTCACTGCAACTGCAAATAGATTGTGTAGCGGCGGATAGTGTTAAGAGATTACATACTGTTCGGGAGTTAGCCCGCCGCGATCGAGTGGGCAACAGCTTCCGCTATCTTAATCCCATCTATGCCCGCCGACAGGATCCCGCCCGCATAGCCGGCTCCCTCGCCTGCTGGGTAAAGCCCGAGTGTGTTGATGCTCTGGAAGCTGTCATCGCGTTTGATGCGCACCGGTGACGAGGTTCGGGTTTCTACGCCCGTCAGTACTGCGTCGTCCATATCGAAGCCGCGGATCTGTTTGCCGAACGTGGTGAAAGACTCGCGGATCGCCTCGATCGCAAAGCCCGGTAAGCACGGGGACAGATCGGTAGGCACCACGCCCGGTTTATATGACGGGATGACATCGCCCAGCGAAGTGCTCGGGATGCCGTCGATAAAGTCGCCGACGCGCTGCGCCGGCGCAGCGTACGTTCTGCCGCCGGCAACAAACGCAGCGGCTTCCCACTTGCGCTGAAAGTCGATCCCCGCGAGCGGGCCGCCTGGGTAGTCCTGCTCGGGCGTGATGCCGACGACGATCCCAGCGTTCGCGTTGCGTTCTGCTCGTGAGTACTGGCTCATGCCGTTGGTGACGACACAGTGCTCCTCAGACGTCGCGGCAACAACGGTGCCGCCCGGGCACATGCAGAAGCTGTACACGTCCCTGCCGTTTGTCGCATGATGGACGAGTTTGTAGTCCGCAGCGCCCAGAATCGGGTTCCCGGCGTTTGGGCCGAATCGGGCCGTATCGATCAGCGACTGCGGGTGCTCGACACGGAATCCAACCGAGAACGGCTTGGCCTCGATGTAGACGCCCCGGTCGTGGAGCATCTGGAACGTATCACGCGAGCTGTGCCCGATCGCGAGCACAACGTGATCGGTTGCGATGTGCTCACCGGTGTCGAGCATGACGCCACGCAGCTGCCTTTTGCCCGAACTTGCTGTCTCGATGTCGAAGTCCGTAACACGTCTCTCAAACCGGTACTCACCCCCGAGAGACTCGATGGTCGCCCTGATGTTCTTGACCATCTTGACGAGCCTGAACGTACCGATGTGCGGGTGAGCATCGACAAGAATCTCGGGCGGTGCCCCCGCTTTCACAAACTCGGTAAGCACTTTGCGACCGAGATGGCGAGGGTCCTTGACCTGGCTGTAGAGCTTGCCGTCGGAGAACGTGCCCGCGCCGCCCTCGCCGAACTGCACGTTGGATTCGGTGTCGAGCTCAGACTGTCTCCAGAGTTTCCATGTGTCCTTTGTCCGCTGGGTGACCGCCCTACCCCGCTCGAGGATGATGGGCCTCAGTCCCATCTGCGCGAGTACAAGAGCCGCGAACAAGCCGCATGGGCCGGCCCCGATGACGACTGGGCGTTTGGAGTCATGGGGAGGCGAGACTTGGTCGATGCGATACTCGGTATCAGGCGCCTGCCTGACATCGTTGCTGCTCGCGAATTGCTCAAGGATTTTCGCCTCGTCTTTGACCTCAACGTCGAGTGTGTACACGAGAAGGATCGCGTGCTTCTTGCGGGCATCATGCGCCCAGCGAAAGACTTTGCACGACAGCAGCTCGCTTTGCGGTATACGAAGGCGCTTCGCCGCGGCACGCGGGATCGCATCGGGTTTGTGATCAAGCGGCAGCTTGATCTGGGTCAGACGCAGCATCGCAGACTATATACCTTTCAACCGCCAAGTCGTAAGGCAAATGGGTTCGGTCGAGATGCCCTTAGTGGTCGGACTTCGTCGGATGACCACGCGATGATTGACACCACTCCCGTAACAGCAAACGGTAACTTGCTAGCTATCTGCCGGTTCTGTCTGGTGATTGCACACCATCGACATCTCAAATAGACAACGGAGAGGCCACGAGGGCCCCTCCGCTGTGAAAAGGAGTCAGGATGGATTAGCCGCGACGGCGACGGCGGGCGATGCCTATGGCACCGACCGCAAGGAGTGACGCAGTGCTCGGGCTCGGAATGGCGAAGCGGATCGTGAACACGTCAGAGTCCGCGTAGCCCGACTGGCCCGCGTCCGAGAGGCGGAAGTCGACCGACCACTCCTCTTTGGCGGGGTCGAAGCCTGCAACATCGACGTTCAGGAACCAGAACGGGTGAGTGTCGAAGTCGCCGGTGCCGAGCGCGAAGCTCTCGCCGTTTGCCATCGAAGGCGTGTCGAAGAACGGGTTGTAGACCTGCATCTCAGCGTCGCTTGTGCCGACGAGCACCCACTGGATGTCCGCATCGCCCGAGAGCATGTAGAAGTCCTCGTCTGGCTCATCCTCGTCGAGCGCGGTGAATCCCGGCGCATCGGAGATGTAGCCATTGAGCGAACCGTCGCTGAAGAATTCTTCGAACTCATAGGCCTCGTCGAGGTCCATCTCGATGGCGAGCTTGCCGGAGCCGTCGACACCGATGATGCCGTCGTCGCCGTGATGGTGAGGCTGAGCGCCGACGCTAGCCGCGCCGATCAGGGCCATACCTGCTGCAAAGTGTACTTTGTTCATTGTCTCTCTCCTTATGGTTACTTACAGGGACACACGGGCGCAAACATCAGCAGCCCGCGTTGTAGTTGGAAATCCACGCTGTGAAATCTGTGGGCGTGATCTGCCCGTCTTGGTTCTGGTCAGCCCTCGGATCGTTCGAGTTGAAGGCCCCGATCCACGCCGAGAAATCGGTCGGGGTGAGCATGCCGTCGCCGTTGACGTCGGCGAGACACACCACGCCGCAACCGAACTGGGCGTTGGCGAATGCGATGGCGTCTTCGAGATCTTGCGCCGATGCGTTCTGACCGATCACAAGATAGAACGGGTGGCTCGGCTCATAAGCCCCCACGATTTCGCGGAGTTCGAGTTCGAGCAGGTAAACACCATCGCTTGTCACACCGGTCGCGGCCTGCCCGTTGAGTTCGAGCCTGAATACATAGTGCGTGTGCCATTCACCGCCGGACGTCCCGACATACACACCCTCGATCGGCGAAGCGGGATCGGTGAGCGGTGTGGATGCGCCGGGGATCGGGCCGAACGAGATACGGATCTGTTCGGCAGGGATCGAATCGAATCCGGAGCCGTCCCATTTGCGGAGCGCCTTGCGGATAAAGTACGCAAGATCCGTGTCGGGCTGGAAGGTGCCGAAGTCGGTATCGAACCCCGGGTCTGCTGTTCTTGCCAGCGCGCCGAGCTCGACGCCGAAGACGCACTGCTGCTCGGTGATGACGCCAGAACCGTCGGTATCGGTGCCGGTTGTCAGCACGCCGTCGTTGACACCGACCGCGATGTCGCCCTCGTGGATCTGAGCGTGCGTCGCCGAAGCGAGCAAGACCGCTGTTGCTGATATGACTCGTGCTTTCATCTTGCTACTCCTCATTACTGCGCAACCCGTGGGAAGAACTGGTTGCTGTAGTAGTCCTCGTACATGTCTGAAAATCCGACGGTCTCCGCGTGGCCGTCGAGGTAGCCCGCGTTCGATCGTGCGTTTTCCGAGTCGTTCTCTCCGCCGTGGGCGGCGATCTCGATCTGAGCCCGCGCGGCGAGCCAGGGCTGATCGTCGCGCCCGCCCCAGCTGAACGCGTGGACGTGATCCGCCGTGGCGTACTGTGGCCTCGGGTTCCGTGTGAACTGGGTGTCGTCCTCGACCATCTGGACCCATTGCACGGTCGACGAGGGCCGATCAATGCTCCGAAGAAGCCGAGTCGCCTCGACCCTGCCGTAACGCGGATCGGTGAACGAACTGAACTTGCTGGTCAGGAAATCGCTCAGCCCGTAGCTCGTCCAGCGTGTCGGCGGCATGCCATTGAAGTACGCATCGAGCTCAGCCTGCGGATCGCCCGGATTGTCCGAGATAATCTGATCAACCGTAGCGAGCACCTCGGCCAAGGTTGGTCCCTCGCTTGTGCCGCCATCTTCAACCGACCACCACGGGCTCTGGTCACCCGGCGACTGCACCGCCAGTGGTGTGTCAAAGTAAACAGAAAGCGTCTGAATCCACGATGACGCGGGGCGTCCGGGCGAGCCGTGATCGATGCCAGCATCTACCAGCCAGCTGTCGTTGTCGTCGGCGTACATCGCCTGGGCGAGCGAGAGCTGCCGAACGTTGCTGAGGCACGCGATAGCCACGCCCGCTTGCCGGGCTTTGGCGAGCGAGGGAAGCAGAATCCCTATGAGCAGGGCGATGATCGCGATGACAACGAGAAGCTCGATGAGCGTAAACGCGCGCCGATCCATGGGCGGTCTCCTTGTCGGTGCGCGCAGGAGCGCACCGAGACTTGGTGGTCAATATCAGATGTGAGTTGGAAGATTGCCTAGCTCAGAGAACGAGCATCGGCGGGCCGCGGGCCGGGGTGGCGCGGTTGTGCAGTTGGCACTCTGCGCGCTCGGGCGGTGTATCCGCGGAATCAGCGATCACGATCGGCAGGCTGTGCGTGGGCGCCTCAACAGGCCCCCACTGGCCGCCGATCATGATGAGCAGGCATAGATCGCAGTCTTTGTGATCTTCGGGGCAGCCCGGCGAGTCGGGCGATTCTTCGGTGTGCGAGTGATGATCGCCGTGGTGATGGTGACAGTGCGAGGACTGATGCTCAGCACTCGCCTTCTGGGTCGGCGGCGGATGATCGGTATGGCGGTGCAACGCCCCGACGCCGCCCGTTGAGATCAACGCAACCGCTGCGATCACGCATGACGTGACCCAGGTTGAAAGCGTTCCCCGGCTCATGCCGATTGCTCCACGCAGTCAACACAAGTGCCATGGAGCACGATCTCGTGGCCGTCCATCTGGAAACCGTCAGGAACGAGACCGTCGATGCCAAGCGGACAGCCGTGGATGTCGTAGACCTTGTTGCACGAGCCGCATGCGAAGTGATGATGATGCGGGAGCTCGGCCGGCTCGAAACGGGCAGCCGAGTTTGGCAGCTCAACACGGGAGAGCACGCCATCCGCGACGGCCTTCTTAACCGCTCTGTAAACGGTCGCGATCCCGATACCCGTATCCAGCAGCATCTCATGGATCTCGTCCACTGAGACTGGCCGGCCGGCTTCGCGGATCGTCCGCAGAACCGCATCGGGATGGCGTTCACGGGTGCTCACTGCCAAATGATAATCAATTATCACCGCATGTCAAGGCCCGGATCTGCCATTGGGACGGGAGTTGAAGCCGCTGTTATCTTCTCAGACGAGCGACTGGCCCAATTCTATTCGTTGTTTCGGAGTTCTCGACCGATGATCACTGTTTCAACACGGACACTGGGTCGCCGAAAGCCGCTCTTGGGCGACTTCGACGTCCCCCCGCCGGACTCAGCGCACGACGACGGCGACATGCTGCTCCGGGATCTGATAGAGCACGTTGTCCGGCACCAGGTTGCTCAATTCAACAAACGCCAGGAACTCAAGCGATTTGACCGGGTGCTCTCCGCCGACTCGATCGAGAACGCGGCCGCCAAGGGGAAAGTTGACCCAGCCGGCCGACCGAACCGGAAGACCGCCGACGCGGACGAAGCGGTTGGTGCGGCACTGCAGGCTTTCGAGGACGGGTTGTATCTAGTGGTGATCGACGAAGTCGAACGACGCAGCCTCGACGAACATGTGTACCTCGCTCCCACGAGTAGGTTAGTCTTTCTACGACTCACGTTTCTGGCCGGCGCATGAATACTGATTGGATGGCGAATGGACGGACAAGAACTACAGAAACAGCTCAGCTCGGCTAGGCAATCAAACTGGCTCGACAAGCGCTTGAAACTGCTGACAAAGCTTCCTCAAGCAAGAAGAAAGCAGCTGAAAGAAGTGGTCGAGCGAAAGGACTACCACTACTACGATAGTCCACACATCGAAAGCACAGCGGAGTTGTTTGAGAACCTGAGCGATGCCCAAAGGCTGCGTCTCTGGGAAGGGCTCTTTCCATCGTGCGCTCACCATGTCGAGCAGGCATGGCAGACCGCGAACGAGCGTCCCTACTCGGCGGGTTATATCCGGCTGCCGTTTCGAGCACCCAATCGGGATGATCTCACGACCGTCTCACGCGCACGATATTTCCTGTCGCTCTGTCAGTCGCTCAAGGGGTACGACCCAACACCGGCATGGCTTGCAACGATGGCGCCGTACATCAACAAAGACTACCGCAGCCCGCGCACGATCGGATGGCTCCTGGCAACCGTGCTCAACGCGAATGGATCCGAAGCCGACGAAGTCCGCTCGATTCTCATCGACTCCATCAACGGGGACCACGAGGTTGGCAGGATTGGGCTCGACGCGATCGCAACGCTGCTGTACAGCAAAGACAGATCCGACTGGGAAGTGATAGGCAAACTGCTTCTTGCCGCCCAGAGGCAAGAGGGACTCCGACAGTCAATCCTCGAATCGCTCACCGATGCAACACCGGAAGCGTTCCGGTACATGCTCGGGCTCATTCTTGAACACGACCTGGGACGCTTTAGCTCGGTGGTGCAGGTCTTCAACGATTGGCTCGGTTATCAATGGGCCGGCGGGAGCGCCAAGGCTGTGCACGAGGGTATCGGCAAGCTGTGTCAGTTCTTCGACAGCGACGCAGCGAGGGCCGCCGCGATCGAGAACGGCGAGGCCGAGGATGCGTATCTGGCTTTGTGGGCGACCGCATTTTGTGATTCGGAACAAGCGGTGAAAGCCGCGGCTCCTCTCTTAAGCGACCCGGACCCGGCCCGCCGATACGCGGGGCTTGCTGGCGCCGCGAACTCACGATTGCACCCCGACGTGCTCGATCTGGTAGCCGCCCGACTCGTCAGCGGCGAAGAAACCGACGAGAGGATCCTGACGCTTTATTGCACCATGCTCGCACGGATGGATTTCCACTCGAACCCATACCCGGTGAGCGAAGAGTTGTTCGATGCGGTCGCGGAGATTTTCGACCGTTTCCCCGCCAAGAAACACCCGCTCCCTGATCTGATCTGGCCTTGGGATGGCTTCGTCCGCGAACGCCGAGACGCTGCCAATGCACTAAGGAGGCTCGCAACCGGCAACCCGAAGAAGCTACTGCCTTTCGCGGATGCACTGGATACGTACGAGTGCGCCGGGGTGATTCATGAGATCGCCGGGATCGGTCAGTACTGGGACCACAAGACAGAGAAGACCAAGCAGCGCAAACGCCAAAGCCTGGACCCAGACGAACGCGAGTTTGTGATCCGCATGACCGCCGACAAACGCCAGTACGTCCACACGGCGGCCTTCGACGCGCTCAAAGGCACAAAGGTTGCCCCGGACGAGATCGAACTGTATCTAAGCAGTCTTCACAGAACATCGGCGACGTACAGGAGAGGCGCTATTGAACGCCTGTCAACGCTCTCGCCCAAGAAGCTTCTTGACGTTGGCCAGCAACTCCTCGACCAGAAGCATGCCAAGAAAAGGTCGGCGGGCCTCGAACTGCTCCAAACCCTTACGAGCGACGAGAAGCACAGCGAGCAAGTATCAAAGATCGTTTCACAGCGCCTGGATGCACTATCAAGCGATTCAGAGCTACGTGATGTGGCAATGAATTTGGTTGGAAACACAACCGAGGAAGCAACGCTCGATGATTGTCTCGGTCTTGTCCCAGCGGGATCACGCGCACCGCTGTACAAACCCAGCGTACAGGATGTTCCAACCCAGACCGAAGCCGCCAAGGAGTGCTTAACCTCGCTGGCTAAGTTGTTTCTCGAACACGGCGAGACCGAGATCGATGTCCAACACGACGACGACAACGACTTCGGTCCCGGAATCGCCGGCAACAAGGCGCACATCTCGTCGCACTTCCCATCCCCGTATCGCTTTGCACGCAAATCCGATTCGGACGCGGAAGCGGCGCTCGCCAAGCTGCCTTTACGTGACGTGTGGATGCAATGGATCAGCGAACGCAGCGAGAAGCTCCGCGACGACGACGGCCTCGAACTCGTCCGCGCCTGGGCGATCACGAACGGCTGGTATGACAACTGGACGAAGCTGCTTCCCAGTAAGTTCATGCCGCACGCGTGGGAATTGAGATCCGCGTTTCATTCGCTCGTGGATTGGCTCCCGCTCCTTGATCCCAATGACAACGCGCTGGGTTTCCTGGTTGATTGCGCAGAGTATCTCGCCGGCACGATGCAAGACAAGAAGCGACTTAGTCGCTACAAGAAAGAGAACTACCATAAAAAGCTAGGCTTTGAGGGTGTGTACGAATCGATCGCTGGGTACCGGAGAATCGTGCCTAATCGCCCTACCGACACCGAGCACATGGCCCGACTCGGAGCCATCAAGCTCTCGATGGTGGACCTCGGCTTCAGCTATGATCGCCCCAAACTTGACGAGTTCACCGCGGCATACGACGCGGGGCTTGTCAACACGTACGACTTTGCCTGGTACCTGCTGCACCCAACGAAGTCCAGATATGGCGGCTACCACTTAGCTGACAACTACTTCGATTTCGGCCCCATCGGCGACGTCATTACAGTGCAGCGTGCCCCGAACGTCAAAGCCAATCCTGAACTGGATGCAGAGGCCGACAAGATAAGAGACAGACTCTTAGAGATCGAACTGAGCCGAGGCGAACGATCCAACGCCGCCACTCAGCCGATTTCACATATTCGCCTTACCGGCGGTGCGGAAGCCCTGTTCAAAGTCGTCAGCGCACTTGGTAAAGACAAGATCGTCAGGCAAGACCAATGGGGAGAGCCGACCCGGGCGTATTCGTTTAGCCGGCTGATCTCGGTCACGATGCCACACCCCTCGGACTCGGACGACCTGTTCAAGAGTCTTGCGAAACAGCACGGCGTAAAGACTCCGAGGCTTCTCGAAGTCGGCATGTACGCCCCCCAGTGGGCCGGCCATATCGAGCGTGCGACTGGTTCAGTTGGTTTCGAGGACGCGGTCTGGTGGATCCACGCGCACACGAAGCGGAGGGACGATTGGAGGAACCCTGATATCCGAGAAATCTGGGGCGCGCAGATCAAAGAGAGGACCGAGCTTGATTCTGAGGATCTCGAGGAGGGAGCCGTCGATGTCGCTTGGTTCAACAGGCTCATCTCAGAGATCGGCAAGGACGCCTGGACCGCGTACCAGAAGCCGGCGAAATACGCATCGAACAGCGGCGGCCACAAACGCGCCCAACTGTTCGCAGACGCCATGCTCGGCCAGGTGAGCACCGACGAGCTTCGGACGCGGATTGTCGATAAACGCAATCAGGACGCCGTGCGTGCGCTCGGTCTGGTGCCGCTTCCGAAGAAAGCAAGCGATGCGAACAAGGAAACCCTCGCCCGGTACACGAGGCTCCAAGATTTCAAGCGAGAAAGCAGAAAGTTTGGGAGTCAGCGCCAAGCGAGCGAGGGTCGAGCCGTGGAAATCGGAATGCAGAACCTTGCACGCACAGCCGGGTTCCGAGATCCAAGGCGGCTTGAGTGGGCCATGGAAGCCGAAGCGGTTGCTGACCTTGCAAAGGGCCCGGTGAGTGTCACCGCTGAGGAAACCACCGTGTCGCTCGCCATCGATCAATCGGGAGCACCCGAGTTTACCGTCATCAAGAAGGGCAAGCCCCTCAAGAATGTCCCCGCGAAGCTGCGTAAGCACACTGAGATCGCGGAACTCAAATCGCGTGTCACGGATCTCCGCAGGCAAGCCTCACGCATGCAACTGTCGCTCGAAGAATCCATGTGTCGCGGAGATTCGTTCAGCAGAGACGAGCTCGCGGATTTCTACACCCACCCGATGCTGCGTCCGATGATCGAACGACTGGTTTTCGTAACTACAGAAGAAACGAGCACGCTGCTTTGTGGATACCCAGACAAGAAAGGCAAAGTACTTCGAGACCACGCGGGCAATGTTGAGCCTATTGGCAAGACAGACTCGTTGCGGCTTGCGCACTCGGCCGATTTTTTTGCAAGAGGCGATTGGCACGACTGGCAGCGTGAGTGTTTCGAGGCCGAGCGTGTACAGCCGTTCAAGCAGATCTTCCGCGAACTCTACCCACTTACGAAGGCGGAATCAGGAAAGACCGATTTAACGACGCGATACGCTGGGCATCAGATCAACCCCCGCCAGGCACTCGCTCTGCTCAAGAAACGCCAGTGGGTCTTGGCGCCGGAAGAAGGGTGCCGACGTGTGTACCACGACGAGGGCCTCGTTGCCGAGCTGTGGTTTGAAGAGCACTTCTACACACCCGCGGAGGTCGATGGTCTGACACTCGAGGGAGTGGCGTTCCGAAAGAAGGGACAAGACCGCAAGCACGTTCCGCTCTCCGATGTGCCCGAACGGGTCTTCAGCGAGACGATGCGAGACCTAGACCTCGTCGTGAGCGTCGCTCACGCGGGCGGAGTCGATCCCGAAGCATCCGCCTCGACTGTTGAAATGCGAGCCACGCTGCTGCGTGAGACGAGCCAGCTGCTCGGACTGAGCAACGTGAGAGTCGATGGGCACTACGCAATCATCGACGGCACCATTGCCAATTACAGCGTCCACCTCGGGAGCGCGATATCGCACGCCACGCCGGGGCGAATGCTCACGATTGTCGCGGTTCACAGCCAATATCGTGGGCGGCTGTTCCTGCCGTTCGCAGACAGCGACCCTAAAACCGCCGAGGTCATGGCCAAGACACTCCTCTTGGCGCGAGACAACGAGATTAAAGACCCGTACATACTCGACCAGATTGGGTCATAGCTGCCAGCAACAGACCAACAGGGCTGTCATTCCTCTGCCTCACTTCTGGTTGCGTCGTCGTCATGGTCGTGATCGTTGGTTTGATCGGCGACCACGTAGCCCGCGCCGGCGCCAGCGCCGGCGGCGAGCACGAGGCCGCAACCCATTAGAAAACCGGAAAGTGCGAGCACCGCGGCTATCTCAGTGACAAGCCGGAGTGATTGGTGGTCACGCTTCTGCACGATTTAACCTCCAGACGTTTCATCAACGACGTCGTCCACGGCGTCATCAACTTCATCAGCGGCGTCATCGATAGCTTCACCGGTTTCCTCGGCAGCGTCTTCGACGACTTCCGCGGCGTCATCCGCCGCGTCTTCCGCATCGGAATTCTCGCAACCAACGGACATGCCGCAGGCCGCGACGAGCGCGAGCAGACTGCACGAAGGGATCCAGGCTTTGTTCTTCGGGTAGTTCATGTGTGTTTCCTTTCTAACAATCGGTGCGATTGAGTCATTGCTTATGATACAACGGACTTGAGACCCTCGATCACATTTCTGGTCTGCTTGATGTCCTTGATATGCCGGTGCAGAAGCTCATTCGTCGGGCTGCCTGCGGTTTCCTGGAGCACGTTGGCGTACTCGTCCTCGATGGCTTTCTCGCCTCGGGCGGCTTCGGTCAGCACGACGGCGTCGTTGTTGCCGTTGAGCGCCGATCGTGCTTCCAGCCACCAGCGGTGTGCGGTGCCGAGCGCCGTGCCTTGCTCCGGGATTTTCTCGTGATTCATGCCGATGAACGTCGCGATCTCGTCGCGCTGCTGACGCCGCTCCATTGCCGTTGCCTGGAACGCGCGTTCCATGTCGGCATTGTTGAGCTGCTCGGCGGCTGCCTTGAATCCCTCGGCAGAGTCGTTGTTGAGTTTGCAGAGCTTCCGCAGCCCTTTGATGGTTTCGTCGTCGAGGTTATGGATGGTTTCCACGGTGTTCTCCTTCGTTGGTGTAAATGTGGGTACAAGTGGAAATGCGTAAGACAACATGGTTCGCGAGTCCTGTTACTGGACAGCCTTTGATCCCTTACGCATCAGGCTGAAGACGAGCGACAAGAGGAACAGCACCACAAAGATAAAGAACAAGACCTGAGCGATCGATGCCGCCGCCCCGGCGATGCCGCCGAAACCGAAGATCGCGGCGATGATTGCGATGATGAAGAATGCGATTGCCCAGCTCAACATGACAAGTCCTTTCGATGCTGCCCGTTTATCTTCGTGGTTGCGTCGGCAGCGGGTGACGCGTTTTCCAATCTGCTGGCGCCCGGTTATGAACGCCAGCAGCTCTCCGTCAAAGAGCCCTGGGGGTTACTCCTTGACCTCCTCTGCCTTGTCCGAGATCGCCTCGCCGGCGTCCTCGAGGTCTTCCCCGAGGCCCTTGGTCGTGTTGCACCCGGCAAGTGCAACGGACCCAGCAAAGCACGCGGCAGACATCAGAACAAGCGTCCTGTTGCCGACCCGGTTGTGGTGAACATGGCCGGAGAGTTGGATGTCTTTCTTAATTGGTGGCATGTGATTCTCCTTGATGCTTTGTTGAATCGAGTATGGCACGCTGATCTCAAACACCCGTGACAACCGGATGAATTCGAGTTCATTCTGCCGACTAGTACCTGGGCTGGTCCTGATACAGCCGCTGCCTAGCGCGATGACGTTCCGCGCCTCGCGCCGGAGTTGCCCACGTTACGGGGTTAAAGATCAGTGCTAGCGTCACCACGAACACACCCGAGAGGATCGCCACACCCAGCCCGAAGAAGAGCCCCACCGCTATGCCGACGACCGCCGTATAGACAATTGTCTGTACAGCCCAGAAGAGGATTGACTTTCGGGTCGTGTGCTTGGTTGCGGGCATGCCCTCGGGCGACAAGTCCTTTACGGCTTTCTGCTCCGCGTCATACGCCTCCGGCTTGTGTGATGTGTGGATGGTGTTCATGGCCTTCCAATCTGTAAATACGTGTGAAACTGTGCACGTAAGCCGCCGGCGGCGCGTTAGCTCCGCCGACGGAATGGAGTAGCTACTACTGACCCAGCTTGGATTCACGCGGAACAAAGCCCACAACCTCGACATCAAACACGCGGTACATCGGTGCCAGCTGCGCCTTCGTGTTGATGACCGTGATGTCTTCAGGCAGCGGCTCGCACGCACTCAGCAGATCGGTATCCGCAGCGACGCGCACAGCGTCGTCGTTGATGTACGCGATGCTGAACGGCACACACTTCAGTTCGTCACCGATGCCGAGTAGATTCTCGTTCGGATCAAGTAGCATGAGCGCCAGTCGACCAGAATTCGCTTCAATGACAACGTCCTGGACCTCACCGCTGTGGTCCTCGTATGCCCAGACTTCCTGCCCCACCACATCGGTGGCGAAAATCAGAGGTGCGACCGCATCCGATTCGGGGTAGTTTGCCAAGTCTTCCTGCTTGACTTCGCCTTCTTCTGAAAGGCTCGCGCTGGCATGCGGATTCCAGATGGAGCGCCCGTCTGCATCACGGAGGCTGACTGTCGAATCGTGTGAGTCGAAACTCTGGGCGATGAGCTTGTGCTCGGTGTCCCGTTCGAGCTTGAACGCGTTCACCGAGATCTCGTCACCTTGCATCGGTGCGTTTTCGAGTCCCATGACGTACCACGACGGGCCGAGCACAACGGTATCGATGCTCTCAGCATCAGCCGTGGTCACCTCGATGGCGACATACTCGGAGCCGCTCGGCAAGTCATACCGCTTGACGTTGGTGATCGTGCCCGTCAGTTGCTTCGATTCAAGGTTCGAAGTCGGGGTGATCGCGTAGTGGTCTGTCATGTAGTTCGCACGCGACGTATCGCTTTCGATCACTCGCATCAGGTCTTCGGTCCAGTTGCTGGATTCGAGTTCGACCCAATCTTCGGGCGAGAATTCTTGCATATCCGCGATGTGCTCTGCGGTCAGGTTGAGCATGAATCGGCGCTCGGTGCCGTCGTAGTCAAACGAGCTAAACGGCACGGCTACGCGTGAGCCACCGAAACCGAGGATGTCGCCTGTCTGAATGACAACGTGCGTAATCTTGCCTGTACCACGCTCAAGGATGAGGTTGTCGATGGAACCGAGCTCGGCGCCATTGGCGTTGGTAATGGTCGTCCCCATGAGTTCGGAGGCGCGATGCAAGCTGAGCGTCGCGACCTTCACCTGATTGGTCATCTTCGTCTTGCTCGGCTCCGCTTCGGTCTGCGCCAAAGCTGGAACTGCGAGGCCTGCTGCTACAATGATCGAAACGGCTGCTGCGGTGCGTGTTCTATGGATATTCATGACTGCTTCTCCTAAACGTGTGGCCAACTCAAGACTCCGCCTGACGACTGGCCCTCGCCGCCTGACATGAGAAGCTTCGCATAGCCCGCTAATGCCCCAGTGATCGCAAGATGAATCTCATTTCATTTTGGAGCTGACCCGCCGCTTTGGGGCATGAATGCCCTATTACATGTATGATCCGAGCAGGAAAAGGAGGACGTCATGCGGGTGCTAGTGATCGAGGACAACCCAAAGATCGCCGATGCGATCCAGTCTGGACTAACAGAGCACGGCTTCGCGGTGGACGTCTCGCACACCGGATTTGACGGCGAAGAACTCGCAGTGCTCGAGTCTTACGACGTGATCCTGCTTGACCTAATGCTGCCCGACCGCGACGGGATCGATGTGTGCCGAAACCTGCGACGGAGAAAGGTCACAACCCCGATCATCATGCTGACCGCGCTTTCTGCTACCGAAGAGAAGATCGATGGGCTTGACGCGGGAGCAGACGACTACCTGACGAAGCCATTTGAGTTCGATGAACTGCTGGCCAGGATCCGCGCATTGCTTCGCCGGGGAGAGGCGACTGAGTCTCGCGTACTCAAGTGCGATGATCTAGAACTCGATCTCTACACCCGCGTTGCCAAGCGGGGCGAAAAGAGCGTTGAACTCGGCAACAAGGAATACGCACTGCTCGAGTACCTGATGCGGAATCAGAACCGGGTGCTCTCACGAGTCCAGATCGGTGAGAAAGTGTGGGACATGAACTTCGAGCCCACAAGCAATGTGATCGATGTGTATGTGTCCTCGCTTAGGAAGAAGATCGACCGCGGCTTTGATCGGGAACTGCTGCACACCATCAAGGGGGCCGGCTACAGGTTCGGCGTGATCGATGAATCAGCGGGACTCTGAGACCAAACCTACGAGTGTTCCACTGAAGTGGCTCGGCCGGCTTCCGCTCCGATTGCGCATCACACTCTGGGTCGTTCTGATATTCGTCATCATCCAGATCACGCTCTCGTTTGTGATTCTTCTCTACCAACGCCAGGCAATCCGATCGAGCTTCGATGCGGTGCTCGCCGAGCGCTCGGCCGATGTCGCCACAGACATCGCGGGCCACGAGACGTTCGTAGACAGCTTATTTCTGCAAGAACTTGCGACACGCGAGTCAGAGAGCATCTACATCGCTCGCTTTAGCATCATGCTCTTTGACCCTGATTCGGAAGAACTGATAGCCGCCACTGCTCAACCTGATCAAGAGTTGATCGACTATCTGACTGGCAGCCTGGGTTCCGTTGACACCGAGATGGAATTCACATCGATTACTACGGAGAAGAGCGGGCCGACACGGGTCGTCTGCGGCAGGATTGTGCTCGGCAACGGACAAGAAGCGGTACTTGTCATTGGAACGTCTGACAGGTATTCGGCTGACGCGATCAAGACTGTGGCGACTGTGCTGCTGCTTATCTTTCCGATCGGCTGTATCAGCATCTCTGTCGCGGCTTGGCTCGTCGCGGGTCTGGCGACCCGCCCGATCGAGCAGATCCAACACTTCGCCGAGAGACTCGACGCGACCACACTCAACACCGATATCGACCTTGAGGGCGAAGGCGTGGAGATCGAATCACTCCGGCAAGAACTCCAGAGTGCGATGAAACGGATCGAGCGGACCTACGAGGAGCAAGCCCGTGTGCTCGCCAATATCTCGCACGAGGTCAAGACTCCGATCAGCGTGGTACAAACCGAAGCGCAGGTGCTGCTCATGAAAAAGCCGAGCGTTGGTGAGTACCGCGGCTTTGTCAAGAGCACCTCCGAGGAGATGCAAAGGCTCGGCAAGATGGTCGAGAGTTTCCTGCTGCTCACACGCGTCCAGAAAGGCGACTCGAAAGTCAAGCGCAAGGTCATCTCCGCGGATGATCTGGTGCTCGAATCGTACGAACAGTGCCAAAGCATGGCGCGCCAGCACAACGTGGTGCTAAACATAGTCCTAAACGAGAGCGAGCATGAACCGAGTATCCTCGGCAATGCCGATCTGCTGTGCACACTTGTGAATAATCTTGTCCGCAACGCGATCCGCTTTACACCCGAGAAAGAAAGCATCGATCTGTATTGCGATGTTGATGAGCAGACCGTGGTCATAGGTGTGCGAGATCGTGGACCCGGTATCCCAGAGTCGCTGCTGCCAAGACTATTCGAGCCGTTCACCCAAGCCTCCTCAGAGCGGCGAAAGGGCCGGGGCACAGGGCTTGGGTTACAGATCGCAAAGGGCATAGCCGAATTGCACGGCGGAGACATCACGGTCCGAAACCTTGAGATCGGATGCACGTTCGAGTTGAGAATCCCGCTCGCGAACTAGCAGCTTCCAAGCAGTATTACCCGTTTTGACGTCCGAATCGTCGATATGAAGGATTTTTCATCCGAAGGTCACAGCCGTTTCAAGATGTTGGCCGAATATATGGTCGAGATGCTTCTGCGTTTGATCACAATCATTTCATTCACGTCTGCGTTGGTCTTGGGCTTGCTGATTTTCGGTGAAGGTCATCGACCCGAGCCGCTGGCAGTCCATCTCGCCTTTGCCGCGAGTACGGTGCTGTTTCTGATCTCCTTAGTCATGGCCGTCGCGAAAGCAATCGACTACTCATCCCTCGTCGGCGAGATTACAAATAGCAGACGATCCAAACATATGTCGGTGGATCAGAGCGAAGATCGGCGTCGATAGTCTGCAATACGCAGTGCAGTAATACACATGCGAACCAAGCTCGTTCGAACACAACCCGTCAACCAGTAATACAGATCGCTCGGTCCTAATCTAGTATATACGCCACACAAAGGGTGGGCTTTCATTCTGTATCAGGGTGAGAGGCTTGCACTTTCGACATTCTCGTCCCGAAATCTCAACCAATTCACACAGAATCGGCTCGAAACACTACACACACAGCAAACTAATATTTCAATCATCCGATTGCATTGATGCGTCGCAAAATCAGGTACGGCCAATCGTCTTTCAATATGAAAGCTCTGGTGCAAACCATGTGAATTCAAGCCTATGCAGGGCTTACTCTGCAGCGGCTTCTTGCCTATGAACGATCGAGCTCTCGCTTCAACCAAGCTTTGCTGAATCGCCAGTCGGCCTCAACCGTGCTCTCGGATACGCCAAGCAAGTCAGCTGTCTCGGGAATCGTCAGACCACCGAAGAATCGACACTCCACAACCCGTACAAGCCGTTCGTCCTCTTCCGCGAGCCTTTCGAGTGCTTCATGGATGCCCAGCACATCGACATCAACATCTTGATCGCCGCCCGCAGCAACACCACTCAGTGTCAAGCGCTGCCTTCCCCCACCGCGTTTTTCCGCGTTGAACGCTCTCGCATGATCGACTAAGACCTGCCGCATAATTCTCGCTGCACGTCCGAGGAACATTCCCCGGCTGATGACGGTCTCGCCATCAGTGCCCAGCCGCAGATAGGCCTCGTTCACCAGTGCCGTCGGCTGCAGTGTGTGGTGCCGGCGTTCGGAGTACATGCAGGCCTGAGCGATGCTGTGCAGTGACGCATACAGCCGCTCACTCAGCCCCTCCTCAGCGCCCATGTCCTGTGTCTGATCCTCCGGCATGGCTAGAGGGTACAGCAAATCCGAAGATCTTTTTCGAATTCGACCAAGGGATACCCCGCTGGATTTCGCACCTACTTGTGACGGGCCTGCTAGAGGCCAAAGCACACCGGCAGAGGAGATCCGCTTATGTTATCAGACAGACCCCGCCTTCTTACGCGAGCCCTCGGCCTTACGCTGGCCTCAGGTCTCGCAACCAGCATCGTTGCCCAGCCCGAATCATTCGGAGTCGATGACCAAGCGTCGTACGATCAGTTCAAAGCTGCCGTGCGAGCGGCCGAGTACGTGCGAGAAGACTACATCGTTGGGTCGATTCCGACTCTTGACGGCAGCGGAAACGTAGTCGCAGAAACCGAGGTCGGAACCAAACCGCGAGTGGCTGCGGTGCTTGCTGCGACAATGGCCTTTGTCGAGCGAAACCGATCCGTAGGTTCTACAGAAGTCAGTGCCTTCATCAACTCGTTCGATACCAAGATCGCAGACATCCACCAGACAGACCCCGATCTGATTCGTCCTGAGAACTTTCTCGCAGCACTTCGGTTCTGCAGAGTAGTCGGCGACGTAAACACTCCCGGGTTGGACTCGCTCATCGGGTTCGATACAGCCGTAAACGAACGCGCTTTCGAATTGCTGGGGCTCGAGTTGCCAAGCGCGACATCCAAGCCGCAGATGGAACGCCGGGTCAGGGCGCACGAAGCCGCCGTGGGCGCGAACATCGGAGCTTCACCAGAGTTCGGCGAACTGCTGGTACGAGCCTTCACCAACCAGAGCCCCACCGGTGAACTGCTCTCGTCGGACATCGCCACACCGATCGCGGCGTATCTTGAAAACAATGGCTACGACCCCGAGCTTGGAGGCACGCGCACCGAGCACGCGGGCGTGAACGATTCAATCGCCCAGCTTCCCGCGACATACACAGGTCTTACAGTCGAGCTTGCTCAGCCGTTCGTAGATCTCGAGCGCATGCCGGGCGAGTCAGACGAGGATTTCCGCGCCCGTCTCGCACCCAGCCCTCTGCAGAACCGCATGCGTGCCGCGGTCTATGGCACATTTGATATCACGGGCGACACAATCGACGAGATCGGCCCAGAGCTTACCTTCGACGACAGCAGCGCACTCTCACCGGCTGAACGCCAAGCGATTCTCGCGGAGATGCGTGAAGACATCCGCGCGACGTCTGCACCCCGCACCAGCCTGCTTGCCAACTCTTTCCTGCTCTATAACGACATCCAGCAGCCCGCTGATCTCGTGTTCGAGGCCCACGAGACCGGCTCCAGCGCGATCGGTATCAGCAACGCGCTCTCGACCGGTGTCGCCGCAGCCAAGCTCGGTGTCGCGGCCTCAAACCTTCGATCGCTCTTCGCCGCGGGCGATGCAGCAGGAGCCGTCGGTCCGTTCATCACCACGACCGATGGGCTCATCAAGATTTTGGGTATCAGCGAGAACAACGTCCTCGGCGGCCGAACCAACGGCGACATCTACAACCAGATCACCCAGCTACAGGGGCAACTGATGGAGATGGAGCAGCGCATCGACGGCCGGTTCGACCGCGTCGATGCCAAGCTCGATGTGCTCTTCGCATCGCTCAACGACCAATTCGAGGCCGTACTCGACTTGAGCGCCACGGTTGACTTCGCGGTCGATGTACTGCTTGACCAGTCCAATGCCATACGCCGGCTCGACGATACCGTCCGCGCGATTGGCCGAGACGAACTGAACCAGCTCTTTAACATCGGTGTCGATCTCTACCTCGGAGCCCGACAGAACAACGCCGATCTCCCGTGGATCGGCGGCTTTGACACCGCGGCCAACCTGTTCTTCACCGCCGCCACTTCGACCGCGGACGACACCGCCTTTGTCGGCAACGCATCGAATCCGTTCCTGCTGTCCGAAGCCGACGAGACTATCGGCGACGGCGCAATCTCAGGCCGTCTTGCTGAATTGCTCGCGTTCGCTCCGCCGTTTCTCGATAGCACAGTCGGGCTCGATCCCGAGGTTGTGGGACCCGAGCCGTGGAGTCTTTCTGCTACCGCCTACGCGCAGCTCGCTCACGAGAGCCCGTGGTACTTCGCCAAGTGGATCAGCAACCAGACATCATCGCCTCGTGACATCGACGACATGATCGCAGAGGGTGAGAAGCTTGAGCGGTCGATCGATGTCCTCCGCCAGACCGGGTACCACGGCTTCGTCGACGACAACGGCGATCCGGTTCCCGAGTACACGATCTTCGTGAACCTGATCCAGGAGTACCAGCTCGCCGCGTCGGCGCTGCAGTTTGAGATCAACACCGAGATCGAGCGTGCGCTTGCGAATGACTTTGCGACTCCTCTCAGTAATGGGACGGTCACGCTGAACCTCTGGGCTGATGACTTCGAACAGAACCTTGCGCCGCTCGTAGGCGACATTGACCGGATCGTCACGGGCTGGGGAGGACCTTCTACAGATCTCATTACGGGTGCACCAGCAATCGGCGATTTCGTTCAGGGCTACTCCTACCTCGCACGCGCCAATGTGACAGGTCCAACGATCACGGATTTGTCCCCGGTAATCCGCGGAGCCCAGACTCGGTCGCTCGTCCGCCAGGCTCTTGGCGGGGGTGTCAGGGCAATCCACTGGTACAACTCACGTGTAGACGATCGGGCCTGGAACATCGTGTTTGAGATGAGCCTCGACAGCACGCAGCCAACCGGCGGCGAGTACGACATCCGGCGACGGATGAAGTACCTCCGCGAGTTGGACCTAACCAACACAGGCAACTGGATCGCATCTCCACCTTCAAACGTGTCCGATGCTGCGAACATATTTTTGAATGTTCAGGCTGCCGGCAACACTGTATTCTCATCACAGTGGGATGACTCACTTTCGTTGCCAGGACTCCGTGGGGAGCCACCGTACACCTACTCCGCTACTGGCGGGTCGGGCCTTGCCCGAGTTAAGTTCACCAGCGATGCGGTTGATGAAAATCCAGAAGCCATCGCTCTGTATCAAGAAGACATCCGAACAATCCGCTCGCAGATCCGTAACACGATCAAGCTCAAGCTGGCAGATGAGACAACATCCATCGCTCAGGCTGCCGCAGGTCTTGACGATATCGAGGCTGTGATCGACGCCTACGTCGCGCTCGTCCGCCCTAGCCTGCTCGATAACAGCACGGTCGCCCGGTCGATCCTGCGAGGGGTCCCCGGCGGCCCCAACGCAACGAGTAGCGAGGCCAGTTTCTTGGAACTGGGCATGCGTTCCGAAACGCTGCCGGGCTTGATCGATCGTTTCACAACCGCGGACGACGGCGGCTGGGGCAACTCGTCATTTGATATCGGCAGCATGGGCGACCAGCTGTTCATCAATGCAGAGGTTCTCCGTGAAGAGTTCGTCAACGCTATTGATCTGCCCGATGAATCTGCTCCTTACTTCCGCTGGTCCTTGGAAGAACTCAAGAACCTGCGGGACCACTCAGACAGGCTCGCCATTGATGATTCGTTCGATACACACCGTGCCGGGAACACGCAGAGTGTGCTGGACAACGACATCAGGCAGCTCCGCTCGCAGGACGTAGTCAACGGACAGGTCATTCGGGAGTACAGGCCGATCGAGGCAGACACCAGCTTCGGCCCGGGCGATACTGGGTACGTCGGCCCAAGCCACGGGCAGGTCTCGATCAACGCCGACGGCACATTCACCTACACACCAGATGCCGGCTACATCGGGCAGGACCGGTTCACATACCGAGCACGCTGCGATATCACCGCTGATGCGAACGGCAACAACGGGGGCACAATCGCCTACAGCGCCCCAGCATGGGTCGTGGTGAACGTAATCGAATCGTGTCTGGCCGATGTCAACAGCGACGGCATGCTCTCGCCCACAGATTTCACCGCCTGGATCAGCGCATTCAACAACCAATCTGCGGGATGCGATCAGAACAACGACGGAGATTGCACCCCCACCGATTTCACCGCCTGGATTAGCAACTACAATGCAGGCTGCTGACAACTCATCCGGCCGCCTCGGAGAAGTCCGAGTCGGCCGATTTCAACCGAACATGCACGACCGTCGCAGGGGACCGATATGGGCTTTCAAGAGATTCGACAGATCTTCAGCACCGTCATCGCGGCCCCGCCAGAACAACGTGATCGCCTGCTCGATAGCCTTTGCCCGCCGGGTACCGGCATACGCGGCGAGGTTGAAGATCTACTCGCGCGTGACTCAGACGATTCATTGGCGCTCGAACCACCAGAAACAGCCGAACGCCTTTTCACTGGCGATGCTCTCGAACAGCTCACATTGAAGCCAGGTGACAACATCGGCCCGTATGCAATTCAGCGGCTACTTGCTGAAGGCGGAATGGGCGCTGTGTATCTGGCTGAGCAGCATGAACCGATCCAACGGACAGTCGCACTCAAAGTTATCAAGATAGGGATGGACACCCGGAGTGTCGTCGAGCGTTTTGCACGCGAACGCCAGGCACTCGCCCTGATGAATCACCCGTACATCGCGAATGTCTACGACGCTGGCGCGACACCTTCAGGTCGCCCGTACTTTGCGATGGAGTACGTCGACGGCACATCCATCATCGAATACTGCGGCACAAACGAACTTACTATTGACGATCGAATCCGCTTGTTCATTCAAGTCTGCCAAGCCGTCCAGCACGCGCACCAGAAAGGGATCATCCACCGAGACCTCAAGCCCGCCAATGTTCTTGTGAGCATGGCCGATGGCAAGACACTGCCAAAGATCATCGATTTCGGGATCGCCAAAGCAATCAACACAACCGATGACAAGCTCACACGCATGACCTCAGCAGGCCAGCTTGTCGGTACACCGGACTACATGGCTCCTGAACAGCGGTCGGGTGCCGCCAGCGATATCGATACGAGGACCGATGTGTACGCGCTGGGTGTCATGCTGTATGAGTTGATTACCGGCAAACTGCCCGAGACCACTACAGCAGATAATGAATCTGTGTGCAAACCGAGCGACGCCTGCGGGAAGAGTACACAGCGCCAGATAAGGGCTGAGCTCGACTGGATTGTCATGCGAGCTCTGGAAGTTGACCCAGACGACCGTTACTCAACTGCTGATCAGCTTGCCCGTGATCTTCAGTCTTATCTCACAGATATGCCGGTGACTGCATCGCCACCTAGCAAGTCACTCGCATTCGCCCGCTTCGTCCGCCGCAACAGGACAGGCGTGCTGGCAGGATCACTTATCGCATCCTCGCTGCTGCTCGGTCTTGTGACAACTTCGATCGGTTTTAGCCGGGCTCGGACCGAACGCATCACTGCCCAAACCGATTCGGAAACGGCATCACTCGTTAGCTCGTTCCTGATCGAATTACTCGCGAGCGCGAATCCTGATCAGTTCGGCAGATCAGATGTCTCAGTCTCAGAACTCCTATCAGATGCGAGCCAGAGGCTAGACAGAGGCGAGCTAGCGGATCGGCCTGCTATTCAGGCACGTTTGCGGATCGTGCTCGGACGGTCCCACCAAGGACTCGCTGACTACGACCACGCCGCTCAAGAATTCGAGCAGGCATTGAGTATCCTCAATGCCGATCCTGAGACAGACCCGATCGAAATCGCCGAGGCACTAGATGAGCTCGCAAATTCATATACACACCTTGCTCGCTACGAAGAAGCGGAATCTAACTATCTCAACGCAATCGCCATCAGAGAGGCACTGGGCCTCCCCACTCCTCTCGTTTCACAATCAAACGGCAGCCTCGGTGTCGTCTACCACTGGACCGGTCGCTTCGAAGAAGGGGTTCAGTACTTCAACGATTCCCTCGAACAGCTCAGGCGTGCCCCCGCTCCCGACAACAAGGCAATCGCGGCCGCGCTCGGCTGGCTCGGTGTCGAACTCGGTGTGCTCGGAAGAATGGACGAATCGATTGAAGCTCACTTAACTGGGATCGATATCGCTACCGGCGAATACGGCGAGACGCATACCGTCGTCGCAGCGGCCTACAACAACCTCGCAAACTCCTACGAATCCGCCGAGCGATACGACGATGCGTTCGACGCACACGAACACAGCCTCGCGATCAAGCGGGCGATACTCCCACACGATCACCCAGATATCGCGATCAGCCTCAACAACATGGGGCTGACACTGATCCGCCAAGAGAAACCGAGCGAAGCCGAGACTTATTTGAGAGAAGCCATTGCGCTGCACGCGATCGGACTCGGAGACAGCCACCCCTCGACCGCGGTCGCGCACGCCAATCTCGGCCAATCTCTACTTGAACAGGGCCGACCTGCCGAGGCGATCCCGATGTTCGAGCGTGCAATCGAGATCGCACTCAAGCAACTCAACGACGACCATCTCATGCCAACCGCATTCAGTATTAACCTAGCAAGATGTCACACGGAATTGGGAAACTTTGATCAAGCTGAACAGATGCTCCTCGCAGGCCACGCAAGGCTTGTGGAACTCCTGCCGCCGGACCACCGCCGGGTCAGAGCTTGCAAAGATCACCTCGCCAGTTTGTACACCGCGTGGGGCCGAGCCGAGGACGCAGCACACTGGCATCAGTAAGACTCACTCGAAATGGAACTTCATGCACAAGCAATACGCCGTTTGTGTTCCGGTGTCTAGCGATGATCCGTGACGAGTTCCCAGCCCTGATCTTTCACCCACGCGGACCGGATCAGCCCAGTTGCATATCAACACACGCTCTATAACCTACATCCCCCTCACACAGTCAGCCAACTACTGGCTGACCGGTTCAAGTGTTCGTATCCTCGCGTTCCGGAATCGAACTTCCAACGGCTCTTGGAGCCCGCCCACGTCATGAACTTGGAAGCCGATATGCCCTTCGGCATCGGCGGCATCTAGTATCTCCGCAGCCGGCACACCGTTCAGCCAGGTGCGGATCACCGCCCCTTTGGCGACGACGCGGATCTCGTTCCACTCACTAGGCCGAAACGCGTATCGCGCATTCGGCGACGCATGCTGCGGATGCAACCAGCCCCGACGAGCCTCGTCATAGACGCCAGCCGTGAAGCGTCGATCACTCGGATCAAACTCGATCTGATACCCACGCAGGTTGCCCGAACGGTTGTCAGCACCGCTGATGACCTGACTGCGGATCTGCACGCCGCTGTTTAACCGTGAATTCGATTTGGCCTCGTAGATCAGCTCGAAATCCGAAAACGTGCGTGTGGTGGTATAGAAAGTGTTCGGTGAATCAGGCACCGATGTACCGACCAGTTCGTCGTCGGTCATCTCGTAGCTTGCCTGCCCGCCGCGGATCATCCAGTCGCTCTCACCATTCTCCGCGAACATCGCGAGCCATTCGCCGGATTCGTAGTGCTTCTCCTCAAGCGGCGCGATCCACACGTTTCTATACCGCACCGGCCCCTTGGCCATGGACACATGGTCCTGCAGACGCAGCGGGCCAATCTGAAAGTCCACGCCTTCCGCTGGCCTCTCTGCGTTGTTGGCGCCGCTGCCCGTGCCATGAGGCAGTTCGACATCGTCGTGGATCAGCGTGCCGTTCCAGTACACAGTGACCCTGGCGGGCTCGGTCTTGACGCCGTTCTCGAAGCGAGGCGCACGGAACCAGATGTCGTACGCCTGCCACGTATCGGGACCGGTCGAGGCGTTCACGTCGGCGGGTTTGATGCCGTAGATCGCACCGGCCTCGTTGTCGGCAAGAGGATCATCGCCGGCTTTGGTGCCCAGCACCTGGATCTCGTAGCGATCGTGCATATACACACCCGAGTTACCGGCCATCTGTCCCATGCCACCGCTCGGACTCAACCACTCGATGTGCAGCCTCGCGTCACCAAATTCCGTGGCCGACACCAGATCGCCGGAGCCGCTGCCCACAGACATCCCATCCGCAGCGGCGATCAGGTCGTCCTGTGTCAGCGTTTGCGAGGGGAACGGCTCGCCCTCGTACCGCATCGTTGCCGAGTGACCAACACCGATGAGGGTCACCGCATCTCCCCGAGGTAGCACACCGACACCCAACGCCTCCGGTTTCACCTCGAAATCGCCGAGCGAAGAAGGCTCATGCCCAGCTATCGTGGGGATCGCGTTGAGCGTATACCACGCCTCGGTCGACCAGATCTCCTCGCCGTCAAGACTCGTCGGATCAGTATGAATGTGATAGCACCGCCCCGGCACAAGCTCTGCAACCTCGATCTCAACGACCAACCCATCGGCACGAGCAACGGCACGCGAAACGGCGTGTTCTCGTTCATCAACCTTCGGCCCGCCGTACTCAACCGTCGGGGCGTAGGTCCACGATGAGACAGCGAAGCTATCGGCCTTCTCGAGCCACGCTGTGTCGATCGGCTTGGTGAACTCGATACGGAAACCATCCGGTGTCGCGCGCACGCTGCGCATCTCAAAGGCAACATCACCGTTCGGCGTCAGACGCTGCAGCCCGTGCTGCGTCCCTCGCCAATTCCAGTTGCCGCCTGCGCCTATCCCGCCAACATAGAGCGAGCCGTCCGGGCCCCACGCCATGCGATTGACACCGGACTCGAGCCCCTGAGTGAATCGAAACAACGCCCCCTGAAGCTGCCCGTTGACCCGCTCGAGTTCGATCCGGCGAACGCCGCCCGCGGTGAGTTCACCCACGAGCAACTGGCCGTCGTACAACCCTCCCTCAAGTAGCAACGGCTGGGTCGGTGAGTTGCTGACCTCGTTCTGCGGCATCAGCACAGTGGCAGGCGTGCGGGGATAGTTGCCAAGCGCGCTAGGAGCGCCACCGCTAGGGAACCGCTCGGCGAGTTTGGGCACAAAGTTAGTCCAGTTGTAGTGACCGTAAAAGCGCCACGGGACCAGCTCCACAAGCTGGTTCGTGGGCATCCAGGTGCCCTGATTGTCGAGATAGACCATCGACCCGTCGCCAGTCCACCCAAGGCCGTTAGGTGTCCGCAGCCCACCGACCAAAGCCCTCGTATCACCCGATTCGATATCGATCTCGATTAGGCATCCCCGCAACGGCCCGTTCGGCCCGGCGTTGTGCAGCATGCCTTCCCAATCCGGCGGCGCCATCGCGGTCGAGAGTGCCGTGTACAGCTTCCCGTCGCGATGCAGCAAGCCCATCGAGAACTGGTGATAGTTCCAGCCCTCCCAGCCCTCGCCGACGATCTCGTGAGTTTCGTAGAAACCATCCCCGTCGTTGTCCAGAAGACGCTCAACAGCCCGCCGATTCGCGACATACAACACGCCGTCGACCACGCAGAGCCCAAGCGGCTCATACAGCCCGCTCGCGATCCGGGTAATCGTTACATCGTTCGGGTCAGCCGCATCGAGATTCCCGATCGCAAACAGTGAGTCTGGCTCTTTGCTCTCGATGTCCGGCAGCGCAACATCGTCGCGTTGGAGAGGATCAAAGGTGCCGATCACGAGTCGGCCATCGGGAAGAAACGTCATCGCACCGACCTTTGGCTCGTACCCATCTGGACGCACCGTTGTGAGCGTCCAGCCGGGATGAACACCGATGAGCGGAGCCATATCGCCAGGCCGACGTTCCCCCTCGATCCGCTTGATGCCCGGAGATGTCACGCGCGTAATGTCCTGCTCGGTCAGCAGATTCACTTCGTCCAGAACCGTAAAAGCATCAGCTCCGGGCGGCCGCCACTCCAGCCGAAGCTCTCGCCCCCCGCCGCTATCGAAGTGTTCAATCCTCAGCCGGTGCGCCCCGGCGGCAAGCTCAACGCCCTCAACCTCGACCGACGTCGCCGCGTGCCGACCGTCGTGATCGAGCACAACTTCGTCACCGAGGTACAACCGGGAGCCGTCATCGCTGGTCAACCGAAACGCGTAGGCCCCTTCTCTCTCGACGAGCAACTCGCCGAGTACATGGGTCACGAATGGTGCGTTAAGACCTCCAAAGTCGTCGTGCGCAAAGTCGATGCGGAGACGGAGTGAATCATGATTCGGTGTCTGCTCGCCGGCGACCGTCGGAATGACCTCCGGCCCCTGACTCACCTGATATACCCGAAGCGTCACGCCGGGGTCTGTCTGGGCAACAACAGAACACGTTACGAGCGACAGCATCACAGTGAACAGTGCGTTGTGCATAGTGCTCGGAGCCTACTGCCTAGGAACCTCCGCCGCCAATCACCAGCGGCATGTCGCTGCTCCGACTTAGTTCGCTGCATATTGAGCAATGTGATCACGAAGCTATGGGCTGCCCACCTAAGCCTGGCGATGCACCGACTACTTCGGATTGGAAATAGCATGTCTGGGGTACGACTGAAGCTATGGTCTCAAGCCTACGAGTAACTCGGCGACGTGACAGCCACTCTCTAGACAACGAGTGCGACCACCCGACTGACTGGAGCCGTTGGTAATCGATAAAGAAAGTTGGAAATTGAAACTCCCGCTGTCATTCTAGGTGAGTGTGCTAAAGCCACCTTCAGCGGTACTTAGAGAAATCGGGGTGAGAGGATTTGAACCTCCGACCTTCTCGTCCCGAAAAACTTAGAAAACGCCATTCTGAGGCTACCAGACGGGTTTTAGCTGGCAGAACTGGACAGAAACAGACAGCGAAGCAGGTATGTGTACCTGCTTCGAACGATGACGAGAATCTGTCCGAGTGTCTGTAGCAGTGCAGACGCCCATGGCTCTGCGCGACCGTCGCTTCGCTCTCGAACTACCTGGGGTTGGCCGTGAATCAGGCACTGGTCCTCAAGCCAGGGCAGGGCCATTGAAGCGATGCGTTCTTGGCGACGTTGCGTGGATCACGGGAGGAAATCAATGGGGCTTTGACGAAGAGCATGTAGCAGAGGCGGTCTCCCAGCGGCGTTGGCCGCGCCCCACTACGCCGCCATCTGAATCGCCCCTGTCCGTCAGCGAAGCCGCTGATGGCAGGTTTCACCGAACGGGCCTTGGCAGGGTGCGTTCGGCAATCATGGAGAGCCGTAGTGGGATGTAGACATGACCGACAACTGGTATGCCCTTAAGCAATCCGTCTCGACCGAGTTGGATGATCTGACTTGGATGCGACAGGAAGAGATGCGCCTGCGCTATCGAGCCGAGGATCGTGACGCAGACAATGATCGCAAAGCGAGAGCAGCTTGGACACGAGAAGTCGGGAAGCGAGCCAAGGCGAAGCTTACTGAGGAATGGGGCGAGGATCTGCGTGCCCGATTCGTCGAAGCTGCGCTGAAGCATTGGTCGCGCCTCGACTATGCGGTCGAGAAGCCGGGATACCGCAAGAACTCAAGAAAATCCCTCTCTCTGGGGCACAACAGCCCGCTGACAGCGGCAACCGTCATGCGTCATCTGGCAAGGATGCCGTACCGGACGCTCTTCTATTCGAGCGCCATGGTCAGGCATGGCGAGGGCGTCGCTGTCCATCTTGCCATCGACATCGATAATCGGAACCACCTGCCGAATGAGCAATCGTCGGAAGCTGCTGATTGTGCGCGAAATATTGCAACGCTACTGGACGAGGCTGGCATTGCATACTTTTTGCAGCCCAGCACGAACGATTGCGGGTATCATCTGCATCTGGTCTTGCTCGTTCCCGATCGCAGCAAGGATCGGATCTGTGCAATCCTTGCTAATCTGCGCAGCGCTATCGGAATCAGGTTTGCTGACTCGGGCTGCGGGGAGGTCTGTCTGAAGGGCTTGCCGTGCAGGATCAGGCAAGGGGTAGAGGACATCAAGTACGGGACGCTCATGCGCGCGCCCATGCCCACCTGCCAGGATGATGCTGAGTTACTTTTGCAGATGTTGCAGAGCCCGATTCCCATCAGGGTTCTGAATCGAGCGCTCGGGCTGGATCCGGTTCCGAATCAGGAAAAGGCGCAGGACAACTCGCAACAAACAACGGACCGCAATACAACGGGTTATGTACAAGGGGGACAAACTGCTTTGTCTCCGCCAGAACCCGCATTTGCTTCCCCCGCTACCACCTCTCTCACTTGGGAATCATTGCAGCAGCAGGCAGACCCGAATGAACGAATGATCTTGGCTGCTCTTCTCTACAAGCGAGAAGACAGCGCTTTGCCGACTCCCGAGGTGTTGGTCCAGCAGTACGAGACTCACGGTCTGCATACCCCTGCCAACGATTCCGCCACGACGCCTCAGCAGCGAATGCGGAATGCGGAACGGGCTCTTGACTATCTGAGCAGACAGACCAGTCCGTCGATCCTACCGAGCGCCCAGACCTACGCCAAGAAGTGGACCAGCGTATTCAAGGAGCTTGACCTACCCGCTTCGGCTCTTGCCTACGCCAAGGGTCGCAGGATCCGTCCTGAACATCTTGGGCTTGTCATGGGCATCATCGATCGTCGGATCGATCAGGGGCTTACGGGCGTCCCCAAGACGCTTCTGATCGAGGGGAGCCGATACCTTGCAGACCGAGGCGAATGGCCCGTTCGGCTGGACAACAAGATCATCGCCCATTGTCGCCGAGTTCTGTTCGACCTTGGCCTGCTCAGAGTTGCTGTTGGTCCTGACTACGGGCGCGCTACGCACTACATGAAGGGAGCGAGCTACTCAATGCATGCACGATCGGCAGGAGGGAAAACGCCTGCAAGCTCGACTCCTCGCGATGCGTTGAAGACGGACTCGGGACGATCCAGTTCAAAGTCGGTTGAGCCAGACAGGCGGTCTCTGACCAAGACGCAGAAACGACACGCCATCGAGGACCGAGTATTCAAGTCGCTAATCGAGATGGAGTCACCGGCGGCAGATGAGTCGGCAGCCTGACAGGCTCCTGACTCAGGGTCTTGATCGGCCAGCAATCGGGACGACAGGCGACGTAAGCAGTACAATGTTCGGGTACTGGGGCTCGCCGAGCCCCCCTATGTCGTGGTCCCGGGGCGTCCGATGGCAAAGAAGCGGCCCAAGAAGACGGAGTCCAAGTCCAACGGGGCCAGCCTCGGCTTCGAGGAGAGGCTCTGGCTGTCCGCCGACAAACTCCACGAGGTTGGTATTCGCCATGACTGAACACGAGCCGCAATCACAAAGCTCATCCGTAGTCATCGATGTCGAAGCTGCCCTCAAGACCACATTCGCCGCTGCCCAGAATTCCGTCCCTGTCATTCGTCGCATTTCGATTCGCAACGAGACAGATCGTCCGATTAGCAACCTGCGGTTAGTACTGAAGCCGCAACCAGCATTTTGCAGGCCCAAAGAGTGGATGATTGATCGAGTACCTCCCGGCGAGAGCGTCGAAGTTGGCGATCGGCGGATCACGCTCGACTTCTCTGTACTCGACAAACTCAATGAAGCCGAACACGGCCAGTTGGTATTCAAGCTTCTCAGCGATGAGGACGTACTGGATGAACAAACCATCCCGATCGAGTTACTCGCGAGAGACGAATGGGGTGGCTCCGGTGAAATGGCGCAGATTCTGGCCGCTTTCGTCTCGCCGAATCATGCCGTTGTAGCTTCAATACTCAAGGATGCTTCTCGCCTGTTGGAGCGAAATGGTCACAAGGGATCGCTCGACGGCTATCACTCTCGCAATCCAGGACGTGCGCACATGCTCGCAGCCGCGATCTGGTCTGCGATCAGCGGCATGGGTCTTTCCTATGCTCAGCCGCCACGGTCATTTGAGCAGCAGGGACAGAAAGTCCGTGATCCTGGCACTATCAAAGACACTGGCCTCGCAACGTGTCTCGACACGACCCTGCTCCTCGCCGCAGCGTTTGAAGCCGCTGGATTGAATCCCGTCGTCCTATTCACACAAGGACATGCGTTCGTTGGAGTCTGGCTCCTCGACAAGACCTTCCCACTGACGGTCGAGTCCGATGTGATGGAGGTACGAAAGGCCATTGCCGCTCGGGAGTTGAGGGTTCTTGAAACCACACTACTGACACACCGTCCTACGGTTTCATTCGAGCAAGCCAGAGCCAACGGTGAAGCCCAACTCTCCGAGGATGCCGAGAAGCCTTTCCATATGGCAATCGATATTGCGCGAGCCCGCGCAGCCAGGATTCGGCCAATCTCGAACCGTGACGGAGACGCACCAGCCGCTTCTTCTGGCGAAGATACCGTTGCGCCTGCGGCCTTACCAAGCCTGCCTTCACTGGACGACTTGCCTGTCGAGTATGCCGAGGCAATGACCTCGACACCGGACGATCGACTCGATCGTTGGCAGAAGAAGCTGCTGGATCTATCGCTCCGCAACCGCTTGTTAAACTTCTCGGCAACCCGCCAAACACTCAAACTCGTCTGCGCTGATGTCGCAGCCCTTGAAGATTCTCTTGCTGCTGGCGATAAGTTTCGAGTCATCTCGATCAAGGAGGAGAACCCGATCGGGAATCGTGATCCCCAGCTTTATCGCGAGCAAACCGGCAAGGATATCGAACTGGAGTTTGCAGCAACGGCCTTCGGCAAAGGGCAGGTCTGTGCCGCCGAGACCGGGAATGAGACACAGTCTCGACTCACAACGCTGTTCAGAAAGGCGAAGAGTGACCTCGCTGAGGGCGGTGCGAATACGCTCTTCATGGCTGTTGGCTTCCTCCGGTGGAAGAAGTCCCCGACCGATGAACGGACGTACCGGGCTCCGTTACTACTCCTACCGATCAAGCTCAGCCGCCGATCGGCAAACTCGAACTACTACTTGTCACACCACGAGGATGATGTGGTGTTCAATCAGACCCTACTGGAGTTCTTGGAGAGAGACTTTGGGCTCTCAATCCCTGCTCTGCGAGGAGAACTCCCCGAAGACCATTCTGGCCTGGACATCAAGCAGATTTTCTCGATTGTGAAACAAGCGGTACGGGATGCGCCCGGGTTTGAAGTTGTTGAAGAAATCGCTCTATCGACGTTCTCATTCGCCAAATACTTGATGTGGAAGGATCTCGTCGATCGTACAGACAGCCTCAAGAACAACCGGCTCGTCAAACACCTACTTGACAATCCCACCGAGCCATTTCGAGACGGAACGGGGGATTTCCCGACTCCAGATACGATCGATCAGAGCGTAGATCCAGCAAGGTTGTACACACCGCTCCCCGCCGATAGCTCACAGCTTGCTGCTATTGTCGCTGCCGAAGCTGGCAAGGACTTTGTCATCATCGGGCCACCCGGAACTGGCAAGAGCCAGACTATCGCGAACATGATCGCCCATTGTCTGGCTCACGGCAGAACGGTCCTCTTCGTTGCGGAGAAGGCCGCCGCACTCGATGTTGTATACCGTCGACTTAAAGCCTATGGGCTGGCTGACGCTTGCCTTGAGTTGCACTCAAACAAGTCTGACCGCAAAAGCGTCATCGCCCAACTTGGCGCTGCATGGGATCGAGCGACTGATGCTGACGACTCAGAGTGGATTCGTCTCACGGAGTCGTTGAATGTCCACCGAAGCGAGTTGAATCAGTATGTCTCTGAGTTACATGAACCGGGCAGTCATGGCCGGAGCGTATTCGACGGAATAGGGATCTTGAGCGGTAAACGCCCGAAGTTCTCGCTCTCGTTCGCCGGGTTGGAGTCACATGATTGCGCCAGCTTTAACTCGCTGATTGATCTGGTGGAACGGCTTGCGCTGACACACAACTCTATTAAATCATGCAACTCTCTTAACGTTGTCGAAAAAACGGAGTGGTCCTTTGCATGGCAGACGGACCTCTTGAAAGCCTCTGCTCAGTTCCGAGACGATACCACGGCATTGCTCGCTTCTTGTCAACGACTCGGATATCTGGTTGGTCTGCCGGACGACAACGAGATTCGGAATCCTCAACTGTCCGCACTCACTCGACTGGCAAAGGCGATAAGCGATGCGGCAAAGCATGAGTTGCGATTCATTGCGAGCGGGGATCTGTCTGCAATTGACAATTCCATGACTGTGCTTAAGCAAGCAACATCTGACTTCACGACGGCCCAGAAATTGCTATCGGCAAGGTATGAGGATGCGCAGATCCGACGAATGCCGCTTGAGGACATGGATCAGGAGTGGCGGCGAGAGAATGCGAAACTCTGGCCCTTGTCGCTTCTTGGCAAACTCCGTGTACAAAAACTGTTTCAGAGCTATGCCGCAGAGGGCAAAGCTAATCCCGACAGCGACATCCAACCTCTCATTGAAATACAGACGGCTCTTCAAACAGCAGAGAGCAGCGCAGCTCATGTTCTTCCCGGTTTTGATGGCGTGCGTTCTGATACCGAAGTTCTCACAGGGTTGCTGGAACAGGCGAAGGAACTTCAAGCCGCCTGTGCCCAAGCAAGTCAAGTTGCGGGGTCTTCGGAGAGCTTGCTACCCAGACTCAGCGAACTGCTGCCAGAGGGTTCCGAATCCTGCGCTCTTGCTATCGCAGCGAGGGAGTTGATCGATCTCCAAGCTGAGTTCAAACGATCCGGCAGACGCTTCATGGCACTCGCAGAGGGGACATTATCGTCGCCATCGCTACGAGATGTACTTGATTCCATGAACGAGTTGCAACAGGGCGCATCGAAGCTGACAGACTGGGTGAAGTGGTCGCAAGTCAGACAGGAGGCAGAGGGCAGAGGGATTGGCCCAATGGTCGAAGCACTGTCCGCGGGAGACATCGAGTATCCAGTCGATGACTTTCTCGTTGCGTACTTTACGTGGTGGCTGCCTCTCGCAATCGACCAGAAGCCGAAGCTCCGAGGATTTGCTCACTGGGAACAAGAGAATCAGATCGAGAGATTCCGGTCATTGATCGACTCGATCCAGCACCTCGCAGCGAACCAGGTCCGACGAGCAGTATCCCATGATCTGCCTGCGAAGGACGGGGTGCCAAGAAAATCTGAACTCGGACTCTTGCGCCATCAGCTTGGGCTTCAGCGCCCCAGTGAGTCGATCCGTGGCCTTATCGCTGGGATGCCGGAGACATTTACCAAGCTCACTCCATGCGTGCTGATGTCTCCCTTATCCGTTGCCCAGTACCTCCCCGCCGAGCAAGCGACGTTCGACATGGTCATCTTCGACGAAGCATCTCAGATCACCACATGGGATGCCGTCGGGTCCATTGCACGAGGGCGACAGTCAATCATCGTAGGAGATCCCAAGCAACTCCCGCCAACCAACTTCTTTGGACGGACGGATGAGGGCGAGGATGACGAGGTGGAGATCCACGAAAGAGACCTCCCCAGCATCCTTGACGAGGCTTCAGCGGCGGGTCTTCCACCGCATCAATTGAACTGGCACTACAGAAGCCGAGACGAAGGGCTGATCGCTTTCTCAAACCACTATTATTACGGCCAGCGTTTGGTGACGTTTCCATCGCCCGCAACAGAGTCGAGTGCTGTTCAGTTTCACAGGGTAGATGGCGTTTACGCTCGGGGCTCGGGCAGGACGAACGAGATCGAAGCCAGTGCTGTTGCCGAATTCGTTGTTCGACGCTTGGAGGAATGGTCCACATGGCCTGAAGCCGACAGGCTCTCGATTGGTGTCATAACGTTCAACGCCCCGCAACAAGAACTCATCCTCGACCGTCTGGACGCCGAGCGGAAGCAACGCCCGCATCTCGAATGGTTCTTCTCAGACGATCGCGAGGAGCCTGTGATCGTAAAGAACTTGGAGAACGTCCAAGGAGACGAGCGTGATGTCATGGCGTTTTCAGTTACGTTCGGCCGGGATCACGCTGGCAAGTTGTCAAGAGACTTCGGTGCCTTGAGTCGTGAGGGTGGCGAGAAGCGGCTAAATGTGGCTGTGACTCGCGCCAAATCAGAGTTCCACGTTTTTGCGTCAATTTGCGCAGAAGATATTGATCTCCGAGGATTGAAGCACATTGGTGCCACGCACCTCAAGAGTTATCTTGACTACGCAGAGCGAGGCTCAATCGCTCTTGCTGCAATGGACGAAGGCTCTCTCGGACCCGCCGAGAGTCCATTCGAGGCCTCAGTCGCCGCTGCATTGCAAGCTCGTGGATGGGAAGTGCGAACTCAGATCGGAGTCTCCGGCTTCCGTATCGACCTTGGCATTGTTCATCCCGACAAAGCTGGCGCATACTTGGCTGGCATCGAGTGTGACGGCTTGACCTACCACCGCTCGGCAACCGCCCGAGATAGAGACCAGATACGTGAAGGTGTTCTCAGGAATCTGGGCTGGGAGATTCTCCGTGTATGGTCAACAGACTGGTTCATGCACTCGGATCAGGCGTTGGATCGCATCGACGAGGCACTCAGTAATTTGCTCGAACGGCATCGCGAAGAGGCTCGCCAACAATCCGAACAAGAGGGCAACCGTGTTGCAGATCCAGATGAGCCGGGGCAAGATGTTTGCGGCACTGCCGACCAGTACGATGACATCGCAGACGAAGAGTCAGAGTTTGAGCGCCAGGAGGTTTGCGCCTCACAGCAGGTATTGGATGAGTCATTGCCCTCTGCGGAGAATTCGCTGGACGAGATTGCAAGGGAAGACGGCTGCGATGCGTCACTCTTCTTTGAATCGTCGTATTCGCCTCGACTGACAAGGACAATCGACCATGTCATTGCAATGCATGGCCCGATCTCCGAAACCATGCTCTATCGCCACATCGCCAAACTCCACGGCTGGCAACGGGCCGGACGGCGGATTCAGGATCGCATCATGGCTTGCATCGGCGAGAACGAATGCCAGGAGGAGAATGGCAATCTGTTCATCTGGAAGCCAGGGACCTTCCAACAAATTCTCCCCTACCGGGCAGACTTAACCAGATCCCCTCGCGACGTGCCACAGGCAGAGATCCTCGGGTTGATTACTGAGCAGCCTCATGTCCTGCGAAGTAGTGATGCTGCAAAAGCCATCGCCACGCGGATGGGACTGGGCAGGCTCTCCGCAGATACTCGGGCATATTTGGACTTATGCATTGGTGAGTATCGACGATTGCACGAGCAGTCAGACGACTAAATCGCAAGTCGGCTCTACCCCATCACAAAGTCAGATGCGGGCGATGGCCGATGCTTGCTGCGGAAGCACAAGTACCCGCCCGACCAGCAAGAAGCCGCTACCGAGTTGGTCTTGGCGCAGGCGGAGACTATGGCCCATTTGCTGGCGTGTTGACCGAGTTCAACCTTGGGCTCCCCCGCGATGAGGCTCCACTGATATGGAGTCCTCTTCTGGTCCAAAATGCGGTAGGGAGGGGGGGTATCACTGACTGATGATGCCGTGTACGCCATGCGATGAACAGACGATTCCAGCCGAAGTCCGTTTCCGCGCGGAAACCATGTGAATCGGCTTTGGAATGTGCAACTGGCTGGCTCACTGCCATCCTGCTGCTGATCGCCATCGGCTTTCTCGTGCTTCCGCCTAAGCAGGCGTTGACAGTCCTTGTCGTCATCATCTCGACAACCAAACCACTTAGATGCCCCACTGACAGCCGCCGCATCGATCGTGCCTGACAACTACGTCAGGAGAGCACCGATGCTGACCGCCGAACTCAGTCGTACCCGCCGTCTTGGAGTCGAGTTTGAGTTCGCCATCTCCCAGATCGGGACAGGCGAGGCGAGCGATGTCCGGCGTATTCTCGCCGACATCCTCAACCAGAACGGGGTCTCGGCGGTTGCGAGAGAATACTCGCATCGACCGCTTCCTCCAGGTCGAGATGTCGCCATTGAGTACGACGCCTCCATTCGAGGCGAGAGCCGCTATCGCGGTATCCGCTGGCAGAACATCGAACTCAAGACTCGCATCCTGAATGGCATCGAGGATTGGGAGCAGGTCGTCCCAAAGGCTCTGGCCATTGCCAAGTATCTCGGCGCTCGTGTGAACTCTTCTTGCGGCCATCATGTTCATGTCGAACTGACTGAGGCAGCGCATGACCCCATCGTCATCCGGTCGCTTTACAACACGGTCCATCGGTACGAGCCGCTGATCTTCGGTCTCGTCGCTCCGAGTCGCCTGCAAAGCAACTACTCCATGCCGCTGCCCGATCGGCCTGGGCATCTGGCTCAATGCCGATCGCTCGCCTGTTTCCGTCGATCCCTTGGTGGCTTGTCTCGTCAGCATGGGGTGAACTGGACCCACCTCTGGTCTGCCGAGCCCCGCATCGAGTACCGCTATCACGGCGGCACCCTTGACGTTGACAAAGCTCGACATTGGGCTCGGTTCCTTCTGCGGATGACCGACCACTCATGCACGCGGCGCTGCAGGTCTGCTAAGAGTCAGTACGGCAATAGCCGTCCCAACCTCGACAAGATGATGACCACGCTCGGCCTGAAGGTGAACTCACGGGTCTACGCCAAGGTTGCGCCCGAGCTTCGAGAGACTGGCCGCTACCTGCTCAAGCGCTGGAAGGCGCTCAACGCTGCCGAGGACTCGGCAAACCAGAATCAGGTTTGATTCGACGAGACGGCCCTCAATCGCCGTGAAAGACGCCCTTCGAGACTCGACCCCCGAGCGCATCTGACGCTGGAATTACAGGTTCGGGCAGGATCTCCCATCTTTGTACAGGTTTCCTGTCGCTGTCCGGCTTGACAAATGGGTCCAGCAGGCGTGTGTGTGCAGCTTTCCTGTCCACTGACCGTCTGCTTGTCCATCGAATGGCAAGGAGGCCCGTATGCCGCAAGCTGATCGAAGAGACGATACGAACGCCGCAATTCCTCCAACTCTGTCGCATGTCATCGGACAGAGACAGGTCGTCGAGAAGCTCCGCATTGCGACGGAGGCTGCGTGGGCCGACCACGCCCCGTTGGATCATGCATTGCTGACCGGGCCAGCCGGTACGGGTAAGAGCATGCTGGCGAAAGTCCTCGGAGCCGAGATGGCGGGTGAGTTTATCGAGAGCATGGGTTCAGCGCTCACATCCCCGCAAGCTCTCAATGGTCTGTTGCTCAGCGCATCGTCGCCCAATGCCATCATCTTTATCGACGAAGTCCACGAAGCATTGGGCAGCGCTCAGACAGCGCTCTTCAAAGCCATCGATGAGCGCGCGGTCTTCGTGAAGGAGGCCTACTCGGACTCGGTCACCAAGCTCGACCTGGTCCCTTTCACGCTCGTTCTGGCGACGACCGATCCGCAGCGACTCTTGCCCCCGCTTCGAGACCGCATGCGTCTGGTCTGCCAACTCAGCCGGTACAGAACCGATGATCTCGCAGCCCTGCTCCGTCAGAAGACGACGCAGCTTGGGTGGGAGGTCGAGGATGCAGCGTTGACTCAGATCGCTCAACGAGGCATGGGCACGCCTCGTCTCGCACTCCGATTGCTACAAAGCGCCCGCCGAACCGCCCGAGCCGATGGCGAGACCAGAATCAGCCTTGCCCATGCCGAGCGGACTTTCAGCGTCGAGGAAGTCGATGCGTTCGGGCTCGGTCCCGATGAGCAGCGCTACCTGCGCATCCTCGCCGAGTCGAACAGCCCCGTCCGTGTCAACGTCCTGGCGACCAGATTGGGTCAACCTGTGCAGTCGGTTGTCCAGATCGTCGAGTCCAACCTGCTCTGGCTCGGCCTAATCGATCGCAGCGATGCGGGGCGATCCCTGACCGCCAGAGGGATCGAGCATGCGAGGCTTCTTCTTGGGCGCGAAAGTCGAGTTTCAACCGCAAGTGAGGAGGTCTGAGCATGCCCAAGTCCCGTTCCAATTCTGCCAGCAGTTCGCCCGATGTCCGTCCTGAAGTCATGTCCATCTCAGCCATGGCTCGGGAGGTCGGGCTGTCTCGGAGTCGGTTCTACACGTTGATGAATGAGGGCGTGTTCCCCGAACCTGTTTATCTGATCCGAACTCGAAGGCCCGTCTACACCCCTGAACTTCAAGAGGCATGCATCGAAGCGCGCCGTCGAGGACTCGGAGCGGTCAACGGCCAACCTGTCATCTTCTACCAGCGTCTCCCAAAGGCTCGTCCTACCCCGAAGCCGAGCCGTCGCAAAATCGGCTCAGCGGCGACCGTGTCGCCTCAGATCGCTCGCCTGGTCGAGGGCCTCAAGCAGCTTGGCATGACGGACCCGAAGCCGTCAGCGGTCAGCACGGCGCTCGCTGAGACGTTCCCCGATGGCATCGGCGACACCGACTCGGGAGCGGTCCTCGCAGTCGTCTACCGCCGCCTGAGGGCCTCCGGATGAGGCGATATGCACTCCAGAGAAGTATGCATCTCATGGCAATCGACCCTCACTGACCATCCCAGAACCGCCACATGTTTGCGTGGATGCCGTCCAAATAGCGCTGAGTAAGGTGGAGACGCCACTGATGACCACTCCAAATCACGCCGCCTTCGAGAGGTTTCTCGACGTAAACGACTATGCCCCCACTTCGGTGCGGGCGTTCCGCCAAGACTTCAAGAAGTTCTGCGCCTGGTTTGAGGCAGCCAACCGAGAGCGATACGACGACGCCAGAGTCACTCCGAGGGACATCGCCGACTTCCGCCGGCATCTCCGAGAGGACCGAAGGCACGCCGTCAACACTGTGAATCGGTGCCTGGTCACACTACGGCGTTACTTCGGGTTTCTCGCCGAAACGGGCGTGATCGAATCCAACCCGTGCAGCGGTATCAAGGAACTCCGACGAGTTGTCGGTGCGCCCAAGGCGCTTGAACGGTCCAAAGTCCGCAAGCTGCTGCGAGAGGCAACGGTTCGCCACGACCATCGGGGATTGGCGATCCTGTCGGTCCTGCTTTACTGCGGCCTCAGAGTCGGTGAACTTGCCGACCTCGAACTGGCCGACCTCGACCTGAGCGAGCGGAGCGGTTCACTCCGAGTCCGAGACGGCAAGGGGAGCAAGGAACGCTTCGTACCGATCCCCGCCGAGGCTCGAAAGGCAGTAGAGCGTTACCTCAGCATGCGCCCGCCCGTCGATTCCAAGCGGCTCTTCATCGGCAAAGGCAACCAGCCGCTCGGGACCGATGGCGTTCGCTACGCCGTCAAACGGTACGGCATCGCCGCCGGGCTCGATCTCCATCCCCATCAGCTTCGCCACACGATGGCGACGGAATACCTGGCAGCGTCAGAAAACGACCTCGTCGGTCTCGCTCAACTGCTCGGTCATGAGAGTATTCAGACGACCAGTCGGTACACCCGTAGAACGCTTGGGCAACTGGAGACGGCAGCAGGCCGACTCATGTACTAAAATAGACAGTGACTGAGGGACCAGTCTTCACAGACAGTTGCATTGCTTGCCCGATCGGAGCCCACTATGGCGTTTAAGTCGTTCAAGATTGACCACTCCGACTCTGGCACTGAGCTTGAGGCGATCAAGATATTCAACTCCTTGACGCTTCGTGGCTCAGTCAACGACCTATGGCCTCCGCAGGTGGATGCGCTTGAAAAGTGGCAGGCCTGCCGGACAACCCCTGACATATCTATTGAGATGAACACGGGTGGCGGCAAGACCCTGGTCGGCTTGTTGGTCGCCACCTCCTTGGCGAGAGAGCTTGGCAAGCTGGTACTCTTCGCATCGCCAACCATTCAGCTTGTGCAGCAGACTGCGGCGAGGGCAAAGGAGTGCAGCATTGAAGTTGCCACCTACTACCGAGGCACATGGACCAATGAGGACTGCGCGACTCGCGCCAAAGGCCCCTGCCTGACGACACAGCAAGCTCTCTTCAATGGCCTGAGTATCTTTCGCAATCGCGAGATCGGCGCAATCGTACTCGATGATGCCCATGCTGCGGGCGGCATCATACGAGACTGCTTTACACTCACTATCCCCCGCTCTTCATCTGCGTTTTCAGCTATCGCCAACGAGTACAACTCTTATTTTTACGGTGCGGGGTACGAGGTCACATTCAATGATGTCGTGTCCGGATCCGGTCGCGATCTCCTCTTTGTGCCTCTGTTTGAATCATCCAAGCGAGCGGCACTCGTGAAGGACATTCTGCTCAAGAACGGCGTTGACGACGACAAAGACACCAAGTTTGCATGGGCTCATCTCAAAGACAACCTTGACAAATGCGTCGTTCTATTCAACAACGATCGCATCGAGATCGCGCCCGCTTGCCCCCCCACCGAACAGACTTTGTTCTTTGACAAGGGAGTGCGTCGAGTCTACCTCAGTGCGACACTCCCGTCCCCGATTGAGTTCTACAGGACTTTCGGCGTTCTGCCGAAATCGATTCGCCCCAAGGGACGACTTGGAGAGGGGCAGCGAGTCTTTTTGAATGCACAGGGCTCGAACGACGAAGAGCAGCGAGATCATGCCAAGGCTCTCACAGAAGATCAGAAGGCCTTGATTCTGACGACCTCGTTTGCTCATGCTGAGCAATGGGACGACATTGCATCGCTATTTGATCACGGCGACGACCACGAACGTGTCGAGGAGTTTGCGGATGCTGAGCCCCCTGAAAAGCTCGTCATGGCGGGTCGCTACGACGGTGTCGATCTCCCAGGTGATGCGTGTCGTATCTTGATTCTTGACGGTTTATCGCGTGCAGATGCGCTTCTCCCAAGGTACTTAAACGAGACACTGCACATCGAGGTCATCAGGGCCGCTACGACTGCAATCCGATTCACGCAGGCTGCGGGAAGGATCTTCCGTAGCAACACGGACCACGGCGCTGTTGTTCTTGTCGGATCAACCCTGCGGCAATGGATTTCGTCACCGGCGCATCGAGCATATCTCCCTCCGCTCGTCCAACGACAGATGGATCTATCGGATGCGATTCAGTCTAAGATCGACCTTGGAGAGCTAACACCAGAAGACGTATTGACGGCCCTATTGGAAGGGACGAAGGAGTGGGACAGCTTCTACAACGAGAATATCGATCAGTTCTCGTCAAAGCCAACGCAGGCACCACCTGAATGGCTCACGGAGTCAATCCGTTCTGAGCGATCAGCACACAAAGCCATGTGGGCCGGAAACTTTGCTCAAGCAGCAACCGAGTATTCAACAATAGCAGACACGGCCCAAGGCAAGGATGAAGATCTCGCTGCTTGGCTGAGGCATTTTGAGGGATACTGCTGGGAAAGAAGCGGCAAGCATGATCCTGCATACAGCGCATATGTGATTGCGGCGAACCAGCGAGGGTCTCTTGGGCGTCCCAAACGCGCAAAGTCGTGGACTCCTTCTTCGTCAACCAACGAGACCAGTGAGCAAGCCGCACGCATCTATCGCCAAGCCAGCAAGAAATCTGCAAGGACCATGGCCTTGCTGAAACAGGTCGGCGACAATCTGGTGCTTGGGCCAAAGACGAAGCCAGCCGAGCAGGCGATTGAAGATATCGGCACGCTGCTCGGTCTTGATGCAAGCCGGCCAGACAACACTAAGGACAAAGGACCAGATGTACTCTGGCTATCAACCGATAGCGAGGATGCATGGGGCTTTGAGGCCAAGACCGACAAGAAGGAAGGATCAAAGTACAATAAGGACGAAACTGGACAAGCGCATGAGCATCGGCAGTGGATGGAGAATGAGTTCCCCGATCGTCAGTGCCGACTGGCATTTGTAGGGCGAATGCTCCCTGTAACATCGCAGGCGAGTCCAGATGCAAGCCTTGTCATCATTGATCTTGATCGGCTGCGTGACCTCTTCAGCAGGCTACACAAGCTATACGAGCATTTGACTGCAAATGGCTCCGATGAAAGCGTGGTTCATGCATGGCTTGTACATGAAGGCCTCGTGTTCCCGAAGTGCGTAGACAGCCTCCCGATGAAGCTGGCCATCGACATGCAGGAAGAGCCCGATTGAATGTTTCACAGATCGTACCGCTGCGCTTCGTTCCGTACACGCTGATGCAAGCATGAGCGGCATTGCTCGTAGACCTGCGAATGCTCGGTCTCAGTCTGAACTGTCACGGGTCGATCAATCCAGTATTGCCGAAACGAGCCAGTGTGCGAGTTCTGGATGTGGACGTAGTCCCCTTGGCGCGTATGCCGAACGCCATGAGAATACCCCGTGATGACTCGGTCAACAATCTCGTATCCCCAATGCAGTCCGCAGCGATCGCATCGCGTTCGGAAGCCTCTGTTGATGTCAACAAGGAAGCAGACCGCACCGAGAATAGCCAAGACTGCGAAGATCAGTCCTGCGTCGAACAGCGACTCTCCTGAAGCGCGGGATTCAAGACCGCTGATCCAGTTGACGATCAGACCGACACCGATCAGCCCAAACAGCCCAGCGAGAGCCCATTCGAGTTTCATCCGCTGCTGAGCATCGTTCCGTGCTGCTTTACGGTTCTTCAATGCCCGACTGGTTTCGGCCCGATCGCCGGACGAGACGGTTGTCTTCACCGACTGGATCTCTTGAGCCGCTTCGTTGATGAGCGACTGCATCGAGATGCCCCGCTTCTTAAGCAGGTCGGGGACATACTCCTCGACAGCGATCGGGATGCTGCCGCCGCCCCGAAAGCCTTCCTCGAACCCCTCGCCGACGATCAGTAACGCGTGGCCTTGGCCCGACTGCGCCTTATGGCGGGCCGAATCGGCGTCGTGAACAGTGACCACTTCGACCGAGTCTGCCGACCCGATGCCACCGATGAACCGGCGCGAGGTCGAACTCCGGTCGCCATCGACAATGAGGATGACGACACGCTCATCCTTCCTCGATTCCTGGCGTGAACTTGGCGACGCCTGTAGCAGGTCATCAACGCCCTCCCCCTTTGCCAACCGCTCCCTGATCTCGGCGGCCAGCCAAGCTGGAAAGAGCCCCTTGACCTGATAGCCCAGAACCCACTTGTCCGAGCCGACGGCGCAAACCGAGTCCAGAGGCGAGATTGCCCCCTCCCTCGCCTGAGACTGAAGTTCGGCGGCCTTGAGAGGGCCGACCTGCCGCCCGTCCCGAAGGACGATGAACTGCTTCGTTGAGGAGACCTGTTGATCCATGCCGACCCCGAGAACGCCCCTCGGCTCAGTGCCAAGTGTTGCGCATTGTCTGTAGACGGATTGTCTACAGTCCGGGGACGCTGTCAAGGTGCAGAAGACAGCGTTTGCCAAAGAGTTTGGGGCCATCGTCCGAGAGCATCGGGAGGCCTCAGAATTGAGCCAGGAAGCTCTGGCGGACGCCGCTCGGCTCCATCGGACCCACATCAGCCTGATCGAACGGGGGCAGCGATCTGTCCGCCTGGAGACGATCGAGGCGCTGGCGAGAGCCTTGGGGGTTCAGCCTTCGGATTTGATGCCCAAAATCAAGCTCACGCCATGACCCCAGTTGCGGAAGCTGGCGGGAGATCCGACAGCAAATCCCGTTGGGATTGCTCGGAACCTGATCGGGGCGAGGAATACACCTACGATTCTGAAGCATGGACGCGTCTCGAACTCCAAATCCGCAAGCCGTGTTCGATGATCCCGATACCTACCGCGGGTTCATACTGTCAAAACAGGACGAGGACTTCGAGGGGCAACACTTCGATCGCAAGCTTGCTGGACCACCTCCAGGAACCCCGGGTGACCTGAAGAAACACCTTGGGAAGCTTCGAGATCAGGTCACTGAGACGGTTTCGGCATTTACCAATTCAAATGACCATGGCGGCCTTCTTGTACTCGGGGTTGACTCGTCGGGTACGCCCCATGGTCTCGGCCATCTCACCGAGGACCAGTGCAACAGCCTGCTGAATCTCGGGAATCTGCTACGAGGTCATCTTGCACGAGCACGACTCCATGAGTTGACTCTTGAAGATGGCAGTACGCACCTCATCGGACTGGTGTACGCCGCTTACAACGCCCATGCTCTTTGTGAGACGACTGAACGACAGCCACGGCTTTGGATTCGCGCTGGTCGTCAGAACACGCCAGTAGACGATCAGGCTCGTGATTCTTTGAAGCGACAGAAGCGTCTTACCGATTACGAGATCGCGCGCTGCGGCCCAGTTACCGTTGAAGATATCGACGCGGCAGTGATGGGCGAATTCAGGCGAGGTTCGACATCTGGTGTCTCTTCCGACTCACCAGATGTGACAGTTCTCCGAGCAGTTGGTGCCATCGATGGAACATCAGGCGATGAGTATTTCACGAATGCAGGGTATTTGTTCTTTACGCGCAATCCACAACGCCGTCTGCCGTCTCGTTCTATCAGATTGCTTCGTCTGCCTGTGAAATTGCGGGACGCAGCACCGGGCGTCACACCCGATTTTGACAAAGAATTTGTTGGCTCGCCGAGCCAGCAGATACGACAGATCAGAGCATTTCTGTTAGAGAGTGGGTTCTTTAAGACTTTCCAAGTGCGGCGACCAGCGGGAGGATTCGATCAAGTTCCCGAGTACCCCCCGATTGCACTTGACGAGGCAATCGTCAATGCGGTCGCTCATCGAGACTATGCCGTCACTGAGCCGATCACATGCATCGCTTATCGAGATGGATTCGTGGTCCGAAATCCTGGCCGACTTCGGCAGCGGAACCAAACGATTCCGGACTCGTTCTCACTCGATACGGTCCGCCTTGAATCGAACCGCAACAACCCGCTCCTACTGGAGTGGTTGAGCAGGATGCGGGATGACAACGGATCGCCCTATGTACGACTCCTCAGCGAGGGCACAGCCCGCATGGAGTCTGAGATGGCTTCTGCGGGCTTGCCCGCCCCAGAGTACAAAGTCTCCCCCGCACAGACTGAAGTGCTGCTTTCCAATGACTTGGAACGGCGTGAGAGTGAGTATTCAGGTGCGGGCACGGCCGAACGCCCTTCGGAGTTTACGAATCTATATGCCGTGAGAGCGCTTACGGCCGCCGGGGCTCCTGCTGATCCAGGGGTTCTCTCTCGACAGCGATCAGAATTCATTGCACTGCTTGCAGATGCATTGAAGGCGAATGGCTGGCACATAGACCGTTTCCGAAAGGGACGGCTGGATGCCCATCGCCGCGGTTACGAGGCTCAGGTTAGCGATAGCGTTCGCCGCTGGATTCGGTTCTATCCCGGCTACGCATTCAGGTTTCGTGACTACCGCACGGGGTCCTATCTCTGCATCGACTACGAACTACAGGTCAATAATGTCGCTTCGCTGGATCTCCTGTTGCAAGTGTTCGATGCCGACCGACTCGTTCCGATTCGATGTGTCGCAAGGACAGAGGCAGGCAGATGGGTGTCAGGCCGTGTGATTGCCGTGGGCTCTGAAGCCAGCACAGTTGAAGTTGATGATGTACATGAACCTCAGCAGTTCGTGAATACGGAGTTGATCCCATCGCTTCCGATGCGACTTCTCCATGAACTCTCGGAGGCCAAGTGCCCCGGATTTAGCCTTCATCGAACCGTTAAGCAGCACAGCCTTAGCGCGCAAGCCGGTGCTGCAAGAGAGAGAGCCGAGAGGTCCACCGCTATTGCGTTGTCTCTGTCTGAATCCGTGTTCCCGATACAACTTGGCTCGCACATCGTGTCATTGGATTCTGATCCTGCTTGTCTGCAACGGCGCTCGTCAGCATCAGAGCCCCTTTCGCTCATGGTTCTGGACGAACCTGAGGTTGTGTTTGGCGACAATCGACGCACCCAAAATATCCGCGAGGGCATCACTCAGTATGGCGCGTACGCCCACGACCCTCAAGAAATTGAACTGGTTCCCGTATGCGCCGAGTCGAGTCGTGGCCAGATGGAGGCCCTGATCGATCGCCTTCAGCGAGGCAAGTACAAATACCGCGGTTCAGAGCGGACTTTTGGAATCAGGTTCAAATACCACTCCGTTGTTACCGTTGGCGATCTGTCCAATGCTGCTTCCGAGTGCGAGAGATTATTGGAGTCCCATTCCGAGTGGCAAGGAGATGCCTCTTACCCTCGTCTGTTTCTTGTCCAAACTCCTGAAGCAGGCTTCGCACTGGATGACGAATCCTCGCCCTACTACGCGATCAAACGGAGGCTGTTAGCTGCCGGGATCCCGTGCCAGATGATTGATACTCCAACGCTCACCAATCCAGATTGGAAAGACCTCAATCTGGCACTGAATGTTGCCGCGAAGTGCGGGCGCAGCCCGTGGGTGTTGCCGAACGCGCTGCCTGATGCGGATCTGTTTGTTGGTCTCTCATATACGTCGGCAAAGCGCGGTCCTGATGGCCGGTTTATGGGATACGCCAGCGTATTCAATTCGTTCGGCCGATGGGAGTTCTACTCTGCGAGTGCCGAGGCGTTTAGCTTCGATCAGCGCGTAGATCACATGAAGCAACTGATTGAGCAAACACTGTCCCAGGCCCAACTACCGGACAGGCCCCACATCCATTTCCATTACACGAAAAAGTTCTCTCGCGACGAGCGAGATGCGCTACTACAGGCTGCGAGACGGATTTTGCCGAATGCCACGTTCACTTTCGTGTGGATCAACATTGGGCATGGTGTCCGACTCTATGACAGCCGTCCTGAGACCGACGGCTCGCTGGCACGCGGCGGCGTTGTCTACGGCGGTCGGAATCAAGTGATGGTTTCAACGACCGGATTTAATCCCTACCGGAAAGCAATGGGAACACCAATCGCATTGGAGGTCAATGCACGCGCCGAGTATCCTGATGGTGTACGGGGACACCCACCTGACATGAAGGCGGTTGCGAATCATGTGCTGAGCCTTACAAAGCTAAACTGGGCGTCTACAGATTCGCTATGCGGAGAACCAATTACCACCAAATACGCTGGGGATATCGCATACCTGACCTCGGCGTTTCTACGTCAAGGTGGTGCCTTGGAGATTCATCCAGTTCTTCAACGAACTCCATGGTTTATTTAGTCTCAGGAAATCCGAGCCTCAGTCGTAGCAGCCGGGCAGCTTCTATTGCAGCGTCGAGCGACCTGAAAGAGCCGCCCCAGTAGTCCTTGCAACCCTTTCGGCAATGGACCCGCCACTTCCCGCTACGACAATCTCGACTGACGTTGCGAATGCCCGATGATCCGGTACGTTCGATGACGGTTGCGCCCATGCTCCGCTCACCTGGAGACGATCGAGGCGCTCGCGAGAGCCTTGGGGGTTCAGCCCTCGGAGTTAATGCCCGAGATTCCACTTGATTGAGAACACGCCCCACGACGGAGGCCGCGAGCTTGGTTGCGCTGGAAACGATCCCAGAGTGTTGTCTTGGGCAATGGTCGCAGCAATCGCTGCATCCCCTGAGATACGGGCTTCCCATCTCGCTGAATGATCTTCATGTAGTATCTTGGCGGCTCAGAAAACAGTGGCCCGATAGCTGCGTCCTCGGGCATCAAGAGACAGCAGACAGATTCCCACGGATCTTCCCGAGTGCCTAAGCAGCAGACCCAAGCCGAGCTATTCCATAGAGCGCCAAGCACATCAGCCCGTGTCACGCCTCTTGCTCGCTTGACGGTTACGCGGAAGACTGGATCACGCGGATGTAGGCGACTCGCAGTTGATCGGATCTGTGCCCCGTGATCCGAACGGAACCAACGCATTACTTCTGCACGCGCTCGCACGCCGTGAATCGATCCCTCATGCCGCCGAAACTGGCCACCCTTTGGCAACTCACTAAAGTTCCACTGTCCACGCAAGCCAGAGAACTTGAATCCATCTTCCCACAGCCTTTGACCGAGGCACATACCGACGAAGACTGGCGTGAAAGATTTATCGAGAACCCCAACCCACGATTCTGTCCGTATCCGCTCTATCGGCGCGCTGACACCGCGAACGTGCATTTGGCCCAGATGGATCTCCTGCCGAGTCGTCATGGAATGACCCACCCAACCGGTAGGCTGAGTGGGCTCGTCAAAATCGTACCGTCTTAGACGACGGCTTCGGCGACCCGTGCTCCCTTTGCGATCATCACCTCGCCCATATCGGGCCATTCGTAGGCTGAGCCGATGAGCCCATCCTTCAGCTTCTTCTCCTTCGCCTGGAGCTTCGCGATCTCCTGCTCCAGCTTTCGCAACTCAGACCTCTTCTTGGCTTCGGGGTCATTTTCCTCGAAGAAAACGTCCCACTGGCCGATCGTCTCATCAACTTCACCAAAGACTTCTTGGACGGACCTCTTGAACTCTTCAGCGGTCATCTGATGGCGGGCATACTCGATCATGGTCGCGAGTACCCACTGTCGGGACTTCGCATCAATCGCATTCTGCCAACCCGTCAAATGAGGGATGTTCCAGTCGTCCACCACGATACTAATGGCCATGTTGGGACGATCTTCGAGAGTACCGCCGCAAATGCGCGCAAGGCTGCGCTTCGTCTGATTCATGGAGGACTCGAACTCACGAAGCACCTTGCGGTCAGGCTGCATGCCACGAACACGTGCCGGGGGCTTGGTCAGGTACGGAAACGGATCGTCGATGATCTCGATATTCTCCGGGGGGGTCCAAGCCTCGCGAGCAGCAGGTTGCAGGATTTCAGCATCGATGAGCGCTTGCTGAACAGGGTTCTTTGCATCACTCTTCTTGGCTTGGAGAATCGCATCAACAGCCTTCAGGGGATCAATGTCTGTCGGCATCTTCTCCAAGTACTGATAGGCGTAGTAGAGATCCGTGAAAGTCACGATGCGCTTGCGAAGCGTCTGACGAACATCGGTCTTGAACGCTGTCGCAACGGATGCCATCTTGGAGAGATAGCTCTTCTTGAACTCCGAGATCCGGGCGATGTCGTCAAGCGTGTAGAGCGTCTCCAGGCCATCAGTTCCAATGAATGCAAGGCCCAGCCACTCGTTGATCGCATCACCCTGCTTGAATCGAAGGGTGAGGCGACTGCCCTCCGCAGAGCGAACCGTTTGAAGCAGGCTCTTGACTCGCCGCGAGTCTTCTTCAGCCACCTCAACTCGCGCATTCGACTGCTTCGGGTTCTTGGAATCGGATGCCATGTCAGGCTCCTTTCAGGGCCGCAGGCGATTCCGGGCTGGACGCACGTCTGGCACCTCGGATCATTTGGCCCTTCCCATCACCTCGCGCCCTGTACATGTCAGTACCCAAAAGAAAATCGCTCTCCAATACCAATGAACGGGGAAAATTCCCAGATCGTTAGGGTATTGATTGCCCAGGCATGCTAAATCCAGCCCGCTTTGGAGCCCCTGCGAGGGGGTCACAAACAAGGCCCGTGCCGCTCAACCCATTGGGTGGACCAATGCCTATCCAGCCTGATCGAGGAACTCGCCGAGCAACTCCGTCTGCTTCGGCACGGGGGAACTCCCCGCCTTCTGTCTCTTGATGCAGCGGGCTCCGTCCTTGGTGTTTCCGAGCGGACGCTACGGCGCTACATCGAAAAGGGTTGGGTTCGTACCGTCCAACTTCCTGCTGGCGATGGTCAGCGCGCCATCCTCAGAATCGACACGGCAGACCTCGATGCGTTTATCGAGTCGAGGAAGGGCGAAGCTTCATCGGCACTGACGAGGTCAACAGCCGAACCCGTTTATGCAGTTCCTCGATCGTCCTCATCCAGGAAGGAGAGGGCCTGACGGAACGCCCGAAGCGATTCCCACATCACATCCCATCGACGATTGGCATAGAAGCGATTCATCTCGCCTCCGGGCTCGCCATGCGAGAGGAACATCTCGCTGGCTTCCAATCCACTTTGCTGTTTGATCCAGTTGCCCGCCGTCTTACGGAGGAAGCGAAAGCCAAGCCGCCGGACCTGCTCCTCATCTGTCTTTGCGAGCGTCCTCTTCCAAGCCTCATAGACAGCGTCCCGCCGGTAATCGCCGACCCGAACCAGCGGCAAGCCCTTCTGGTTCAGGAGCCATCGCTTCTCCGGATTCATCGGAGCCTTGTTGGCATTCAGTGCCAGCGCCGTCTCTGGCCAAACAACCCATCTGGCCATGACATCTGTCTTGGATCGACTCTTGAATGCGAAGGGTTCATCTGCTCGGAGATCGAAGTTGAATGTCTTGGCGTCGGAAATCTCCTTGCTCGTCCATCCAAAGTTGAGCGCGAGCAGCATGTAGAGACGAACCCGCTCGGGCGCAGCGGCCCAGATTGCCGCGAGTTCATCGATCCCAAAGGTCTTCACTTCCCCATTGATCGCCTGCAAAGCGTGAAGCTCTTCCTCTTCGACCGTGCGCAGCTTTCGCCAGTTGATCTTGAATAACTTCTCGAATCCCGGCGGTCGGACGTATCCTGTACCGGGCAGTTCGTCTTCCACATAGCGGAACACCGCCTTCAACTGCTTGACGAGGTCTCTGGCAACACGGATGCTCATCTGACGGTTCTCGCTCGTTCTGAGTCGCTGCGGCGACCTCTTCGGGCGAGCGACAAAGAACTCAACCGCCTGACGAATCTGCTGCGGTGAGACGTTGGAGAGGAGCGTCATGCCGCTGATGGATCGATGCAGCCAATCAAGCTGGAAGCTCACCGTGTTGCGATACGAGGCGCTCACGAGCCCGAGTTCGCACCGCCGCCGGACATCCTCTCGATAGAGTTCGATCGCATCGCCCACCGTGAGCTTCGAGGCGTTGACCATCCTGATCGCGTCGCGATCGTCATCACGCTTGTTCGACGCTCGCATCTGCGGCCAAACGACGTGCCCCTGCTCCTTGAGCGATTCCCATTCAGCAACGAGCGCCAAGGCCCGACGTTTCGCCGTCCGCTCATCTGGGCCAAGGTAATGCACCTTGGGCGAGGGCTGACCGTTGCGGCCAACTTGCTTACCGATCTGCTTCCGAAACTGGCCGCTCGGTTCGTGCCAGGTGACCTTGATGTCAGCGCCTCGTGCCATAACTACAGGCACTTGGTACGGCGATGGGGAGTGATCGACAAGAGGCGAAGCCGGTAATTTGGCGATTCAACGCCTGATTACCTGCTCTTGGCTTGGTCACAACAGAGCCAGCGAAAAAGCGGAAGCCCCTTGTCTCCAAGGACTTCCGCTGCGAATCGGGGTGAGAGGATTTGAACCTCCGACCTTCTCGTCCCGAACGAGACGCGCTACCAAGCTGCGCTACACCCCGGAAAGTGCCCATGACTATAACCACGCCCACGGCCCGGTTTCTACTGGGTCAGTCACCGATCTATCAATCTAAATCTCGGGTCTCCGCCGGGTACCTAGGCGTGGATGTCATCGAGTAGACGTTGTCCTCCCGGGTGCCCGGGTCGCCGTCGGGGCCGGCAGAGTAGAAGTAGACCCGCTCGTTCTGGCAGATCCCCTCGTCGGCATCCCCGACATAGTCCTCAACGCCAGTGTGATCAAACGGGCGGAACGACCGGCGGAAGTTGATGTTGCTCGACTGCGTCGGGTGTACCTGAGTCACGGACAGGTTGTCGCGAGCAACCGGAGCCCCTGTCTTGTCATGGAACACACCGAACCCGCCGTCGAACGACGGGTGCACTGCTCGGATCGGCCTGTCCCACTGATCCGTCAGCGTGACGCCACGAAGCGGGTCCATACTTGTCTCTGCAATCACAACATCGCGGATCGTCGAGCTATCCAAGCCGCCCCATCGCCCGCCGCTGTCGCCGAGGAACTGATCGCCCGCGGCCAAGAACCTCGCGAGCGAATCGATCGGGAGATCTTCCTTCGTCACACCATCGCCGCTTTCACGTCCGTCAAGAACGGGCAGCTCAAAGTCCTCGCCCGCATACTCGGTCTTGAACGAGCGGTACTGGCTCTTGTCCACGCCGGCATCATCGAGATCGGAGAGATAGCCCTCAAGCAATTGGATCGTGTTCTGCGTCGTTGCTGCCCGGCTCGATTCGATCACACCGTTACCCACCGCGAGACCGATCCCTGCCAACACCGCGATGATGCCGATCACGACGAGTAGTTCAATCAGCGTAAACGCGGATAGGCGACCAGTTCGAATGCGAGCCATGTGTCTGTCTCCTGCTGCCACCGGGCTGGTACGCCCAGCATACCAGCCCCTCATACATACGACCGGCAACCTGACAAAGATCCCTACTTTCAAGCCTGATTTTGCGGCGGACCGCCCGCTGGCGGGCCTTGGGGCGGGGGTGCCTGCCCGATGCCGGGCCCGGCGATCGACGATCCGAAGAACCCGCCACCCGCGCCGGCGCCAACAGGCTGACGCTGCTGCTGAGGCGGTGGAGCCGCGGCGGCCGGATTGATCCGAGCCTTGTAGACGTACTCCGCCACGCGTTCCTGGATGTCTGTCAGCATCTCGCCGAACAGCTCCGAGCCCTGCTTCTTGTACGCGATCTTCGGGTCCTGCTGGGCGAACGCCTGGTAGTTGATGCCGTCGCGGAGCTGGTCCATCGCGTAGAGATGGTCCTTCCACGCCTGGTCAAGCGTGTCGAGCATGACGGTCGTTTCGAGCTGCAGAAGCTCCGGGCGAAGCCTCGTCTCGACCAGTCCGCGCGCCGCGGCGTGGAACTCGTCCTGATCGAGCCAGGCCAACCAGTCGGGTGACTTCGCGTCGTACTTGTCTTCGAGATACGAATCCAGACTCTCAACATCGTCGTGCTGGGAAACCTCGTCGAGCGCCGACTGCAGCTTGCCGTCCTCGAACCACTTGGTGATGCCCTCTTCGAGCGTTCCCCGGATCTTCGCCGGCCCAGCCTGACGCACCTCGTCAGGATCGAGCGTCATGTCGTACCGGGTCTTGCCCCAGTTGACCAACGCCTCCAGCGCTTCCTGCGGCGACTGACGCATGCCCATCACCGTCATCGCCAGCGCGTAGTCGATCGGGTACTCAACCTCGCGCATCTGGTACCGGCGTCGTGCCCGCTCGCACAGCTTGTCGCGCGGACGCTCGTCGCCCGAGTCCATCGCCGCCCGGATCTCTTCTTTGTTGGATTCGATGCCGAACTTCGTCTTCGCCCAAGCAACCAGACGCTCAACGCCGTAGTCAGGATCGACGTACTCAGCGAGCTTCCCGAGATCCGCCGCGTCGATCTTCCGCTCCGACGCCTCGACCAGCCGATCCTGCACCGCGCGACGCGATGCCTGGTCAGCCTCCGCAAGCTCGCCGACGTCCAGATCCATGTCGAAGTGCGTCTTGGCCCAGGTCACCAGACCCGCCGAGTCGAAATCAACAACGACTTCCGATCCCTCGGCGGAAATGTATTCGCCGAGCGTCACGTCGATCATCGCCCGCGCATCGGACTTGGCATCCTCGCGGATCCGCTTGTCCATCTCGTCGCGGTCCCGGCCGCGGAGCCGCTCGACGCTGATCGTCATGTCCAGTTTCTCGCGCGTCAGCTCGATGGCGCAGCGCGCCGGGTAGTCCTTCGAGAGGTACTCGGAGCACGCATCATCGATGCACTCGTCGATGTACTCAAGAATCAGGTCCTTCACGTCGCGGCTCTCGAGCGCCCGCTGGCGGATGCTGTAGAAACGCTGACGCTGGTGCTCCATGACCTCGTCGTACTCGAGAATATTCTTCCGGCCCATGAAGTTGCGTTCTTCGATCTTCCGCTGCGCCTTCTCGACGCTCTTGGAAAGAATCGGGTGCTCGATCGCGTCGCCCTCTTTCATACCGAGCCGCGACAGCACGCGCATCGTGGTCTCGCCCGCGAACATCTTCATCAGGTCGTCTTCGAGTGAGACAAAGAACCGGCTCGAACCGTTGTCGCCCTGACGGCCGCTTCGACCCCGGAGCTGGTTGTCGATGCGTCGGCTCTCGTGCCGCTCCGTGCCGATCACGTGCAGCCCGCCGAGCGTCTCGATCGTGTCGTACCAGCGGATGTTGTGTAGCGAGCTCCGGCCCGACGCATCAAGCTCTTCGCGTAGCTCATCCGCCTCGGCCCTTGCGATCTGCTTCGGGCTCAGCCAGGTGTTCTTCTCCGCCCAGTGGCGCAGCAACTGAAGCTCCAATTCATCGAACGCCATCTCCTCGGCATCACGCTTCTTCAGGCCAAGCTCCGTTGAGGCGACCTTGCGATACACGTCCTCGCGAAGCTCATCCTGCGACGACTCGACCGTCAGCTTCCGCGAGCACAGCCCACGCTTGAGCCAGTGCTCAAGAAGCTGCTCACGCGAAACCTTGCCGAGCTTGATGTCCGTGCCTCGGCCCGCCATGTTCGTCGCGATCATCACCGCGCCGAGCTGGCCCGCGTTCTCGACGATGTGCGCCTCGCGCTCGTGCTGCTTCGCGTTGAGGATCTCGTGCTTGATGCCGTACTTGCGTGTGAGCATCTGCGCAAGAAGCTCGGACTTCTCAACGCTCGTCGTACCGACCAAGATCGGCCGGCCCGCATCGTGGAACGCCTTGATCTCGTCAACGATCGAGTCCCACTTGTCTTTCTCTCGCATGAACATGAGGTCATCGAAATCGCCACGGACGACCGGCTTGTTGGTCGGGATCGAGACCACATCGAGGTGGTAGATGTCGTGGAATTCCTGGGCCTCGGTGTCCGCCGTGCCCGTCATGCCCGCAAGCCGCTTGTACATCTTGAAGAAGTTCTGGATGGTGATCGTCGCGACCGTCTGCGTTTCCTGCTTAATCGGCACGCTCTCTTTGCACTCGATCGCCTGGTGCAGACCGTCGGACCACTGCCGCCCCACCATCGGCCGACCCGTGAACGTGTCGACGATCACAATCGTCGGCTCGGTGCGCCCGGTTTGCTGGTTGGGCATGTTCATCACGACGTAGTCGCGGTCCTTCTGGTACACCGCGTGCGCCCGGAGCGACTGCTCAAGAAGGTGAGGGATATCCGTGTTCTCGCCGACGTAGAACGAACCGACGCCCGCCGACTTCTGCGCGTGCGCGATGCCGTCGTGCGTCAGGTGGACCTGTTTGCGGTCCATCTGGATCTCGTAGTACTGCACGTGCTGATCGCGCGCGGATTCAAGTCCGGGCAGATCCTTCTTGATCGCCTCGAGCTGCTTCAGCATCTCCGGCACCCGGGACTTGTCTTTCGCCTGGCGGATATCGCCCTCGAGCCCCTTGATCTTCTCTAGGCACGACTGGACCTTGTTCTCCTGCTCCTGCCAGGGCTTCTGCTTCTCAAGAAGCTCCGCCGCGAGCTTGTCGGCAAGGTCGTACCTCGGCTGCGAGTCGTGTGCCGCGCCCGAAATGATCAGCGGCGTCCTCGCCTCGTCGATCAGCACGCTGTCCACTTCGTCAACGATCGCAAAGTCGCGACGACGCTGCACCTGCTGGTTCACGTTCCGCTTCATGTTGTCGCGGAGGTAGTCAAAGCCGAACTCGCTCGTAGTGCCGTAGACCGCGTCGCACATGTACATCACACGCTTGACCGGCTCTGGCTGCATGTGCTGCGGGTGGATCGCGCCGACGGTCATGCCAGCGCCGTAGAAGAATGGGAACGTCCAGTCACGGTCGCGCTGCACGAGGTAGTCGTTGACCGTCACGACGTGCACTTTCTCGCCCTTCACACTCGCCCAGTACGCGGCAAGCGGCGCGACGATCGTCTTGCCCTCACCCGTCTTCATCTCGGCGATCTTGCCTTGGCTCAGCACCATCGAACCGATCAGCTGAACATCGAACGGCCTGGCGCGGAACGGTGGCCGCGATTCCGGGTACAGCTCGCGGACCGCCTCGTAGTACCCGACCGGCAGCTCAACAAACCTCCAAGCGGGCGTCGGCTCGGCACACCCGAGGAAATCTCCCTCCGGCGCACCGGGTTCCATCTCAGCAGCCTGCTGGATCGCCTTGTCGTACCAGCCCCTTGCTTCGCTGCCCAGCTTGCTCGGATCAAACCCCGACTCCGGGTTGAGCGTGTTGCGGATACCGACGTTACGGTCCATGACCTCACGCGCCACCGCGATGGCCTCGATCATGATGTCGTCTTCGTTGCCGCCCTGCTTCAGACGCTCGCCCAGTTCGTCGCGCTTACCGCGGAGTGCCTCGTCGGTCAGCTGGCGGACCTCGGCCTCCATGGCGTTGATCCGATCCACGCGCGTGGTGTACTTCTTGACGAACCGGTCGTTCCGCGAGCCGATCATCTTGTTGAGGATCGGGCCGATGACAGGGATGCCCTGGTCTGCTTTAGCCATTTGATTTTCTCGTTTCGGAATCCCGGCGCACTACGCCGAGCTTTGTGTCGTTCTGGGTCGTTGGCTTGTTCCGGGCACACCGCCCGAGCCACTCTCGGCGATCGCTCGCCGCGTCTCGTATGGGTTGCAATCAGCTCAGAACGAAAGCCGGCGGCGGCAGATCAAGCTCGCCGCTTCTCACCATACGGTGCGCCTCAGCAACCCAAGCCTCGGACTCGAAAGCCACAAAGCCGTCGCCGAAATCAACACAATCGGAGGTATCGGGTCCCTGCTGACGAGGCTCGGCGAGCTTGGGCGCCCGGTCCGAGATCACCGTCATCGCAAGCCCGACGCCCGCGCTCCCGATCACACGCGCCGACGAAACGCCGCCGCTGGCCAAGACCATGACCGCAACCGCGAGCAGCAGCGAAGGCCCAAGCCCCGACGAAATCGGTCGGCTGACGGTCCGGGATGTGTGATTCTGGGAACCCATGAACACCCGAATCATCGACATACCGACCCCTAAGAGCAAGCGAACTTCGTAACAGAACCTTTCTTGACGCTTCCAATTCACGATTTCGCGCCGATGCACCCGATATGGCTCGCGTCAGCAGGTCACAAATCCAATTGCACATGCCAGACGAAAGCCAAACACATGATCGTTGCAAGACAATCACTGCCGGATACCCGCGATTCCGTCACCCACAAATTCAGCGTCGGAGGCCATGAGGGCTACCTCACGATCGGTCTCTACGCCGACGGCACGCCGGGCGAGATCTTCATCAAGATCTCCAAGGAAGGCTCGGCGCTCAGCGGCATGTGCCAGGCGTTCTGCAGGGCCTTTAGCCTTGCAATCCAGCACGGCCTCACCACCAAAGAAGCCGTCATCCGCTTCAAGGGCATGCGGTTCGAGCCTCACGGCCACACCAGCAACAAAGACATCCCCGAGGCCGACTCGATCGTCGACTACGTCGCCCGCTACCTCGACCTGCACTTTGCTCACATCAAACGAGCAGAAGCCGCTGATCCGCTCCGCAGAGCCTGATCACACTGACAACTAGCACACCCTGTAAGGCGGCTCCTTGCCCGCGACAATCGCGGCTGCGTTCCGCTCGCACATCCGCGACATCTCTTCACGCCAGTGACGCTCAGCGCTTCCAATGTGCGGTGTCATCACCACGTTCTCAAGCCCGACCAAATCAGGATGCACCCGAGGCTCATCCTCGAATACATCGAGACCAGCGCCCCAGATCTGCTTCTCTCGCAAGGCCTCGGCGAGCGCCACTTCATCAATCACAGGGCCACGCGAGGTGTTCACGACGATCGCCTCGGGCTTGAGCATCGCGATGCGTTCCCTGTTCAAGAGATGCCGCGTCTCCTCGGTCAGAGGGGTATGGATGCTCACAACGTCAGCCTGCCTAAGCCCATCCTCAAGCTCGACTTGCGCCGCGCACACAGGTGCCAACTCGAACCCAATCTTCTTTGATCTCGCTGTGTAGATTACGTCCATGCCGAACGCTTTGGCGCGCTGCGCCATCGCGTACCCGATCCGCCCAGCACCGACGATGTGGATCGTTCTGCCAGTCAGCTCCAGCCCGACCATCTCGTGCATCCCGAGCAAACCGTTCTCCGCCCATGCTCCAGATCTTGCGAACCGGTCGGCCTCAGTGAGCCGGCGTGCGCAGGCCAAGAGATGCATAAACCCGATGTTCGCTGTCCCCTCAGTGACCGCGTCGGGCGTGTTGGCGACAGCGATCCCCCGCTGCTTGCATTCTGCGGTGTCGATGTTGTTAAACCCCACCGCGAAGTTGCACACGCCGCGGAGCTGAGGCCCCGCTGCATCGAGCAGTTCCTTGTCGATCGAGTCCATAAACATCGAGACAATCACCGTCGCGCCGGCGACATGTTCGAGCAGTTCGGCCCGTGTCGGAAGGGCCTCACCGAGTTGACGCATCTGCGCCCCGGACACCTCGAGATCCCCGCCAGGTGTGGCGCGAGTGACAGCAACAATCGGGAGTTCTTGGGTCATGGCCAACCGTACGCAGCCGAGCGAATCGGTGCCGAGAGGCGATTGACCCTGCAAAAACAGGCCCAAAATGCCCCGCAAAAACACTCATAAACGACAGCGCCGCAGGCTTCAAATCAAAGCAAAATGAAACAAACCCGATAAAATCCGTGTTTTTTAGGGGTAAATTGCACCCACTGGCCCGATAAGCACTTGCGAAACACGAATGAGTCGGGTACAAACCGCCCGAGTTCCCGGGCGAGGACTGCCCATAAACGGAGAATATGGATATGGCAAAGCGAACCGCTAAGAAGAAGACAACCCGCAAACCCGCAGCTCGCGGCAAGAAGGTTGCCAAGAAGAAGACAACCGCACGCAAGACCACCGCACGCAAGGCACCGGCTCGCAAGACCGCAGCCAAGTCGGCACCAGCGAAGAAGCCAGCCAAGATCGTCGGCGCCAAGGGCAAGGCTCGCACCAAGAGCGACGTCCAGGCCACCATCGCTGATCAGGTCGGCATCTCCAAGAAGGAAGTCGCCGCTGTCTTCGAGACCATGGGCCAGATGATCGCCGCCGACCTCAAGAAGGGCAACGCAGGCACGTTCAACGTCCCGGGCCTCATGAAGGTCGTCGTCCAGCGCAAGCCCGCCACCAAGGCTCGCAAGGGCATCAACCCCTTCACCAAGGAACCAACCGTCTTCAAGGCCAAGCCGGCCCGCAACGTCATCAAGGTCCGCCCGCTCAAGGCGCTCAAGGACATGGTCTGATCGACCAACTGTCGGATCGAAAATACACACAGGGCCGACCTTCGCGGGTCGGCCCTGTGCCGTTTTGGAGCTCAAGCTGAGCCGAGAGACATGTGAGGAAGAGAACTTACCGGTTACGAGCGTCGGCGCCTCAGCATCGCGCCGCCCGCACCAAGCAGGACCAGACCGCTGGCAGGCGCAGGAATCGGACGGATCGCAAGATCCCCAGGCTGCACCGGCGGGACGCCGTTGAGATCGTTCGGACCGAACGGCAAGCCGATCGAGTAGTCAGAACCATCGACCTCGAACGTGTTTGTCAGGCTGAAGTAGTCAGGGAACACACCCTGACCCACTGCCGCGTGGTAGCCCTTGTTGTCACGCGACCAATCGATGGTCATGCCCTGCTGAAAGCCTGTGTCCTGCGAGAGCGAATAGAGCGGCGAGAAACTCGCACCGTCACCGGTGTAGATCGAGTCGCTGAGGATGTCGTGGATGATGAACTCGCCGCCGGCACCGATGGCGAGCCCGCCGATGTGGTGCTCAGCCGGCAAGCCCGACACCAAGCCGAGATTTGCCGTCATCCCCGTGGTCATGTCGACCTCGAAGATCGTGGTCTGCGCCCCGAAGCGTGAATTGACGCCGTACATCTTGTTGTTGACCGGGTTGTAGGCCAGGTCCTGAAGCGTCTGTCCCGAGTTGCCGATAAGCGTCGCCGCGCCGGTGCTCGTATCGATCGAATACAACCCCGAAGCCGCCCCGCCGGTCGCCTTGAAGAGCGACGCGTAGCCGAACAGGTTTCCATTCGCGTCGAACTCAAGCCCGCCGAAACCGATCCCGGCGTGCCCGAGCGAGCCGATCACGGTGTAGTCTGACGGGTTGCTCGCGTCGTAAACAACGAGCTCGTCCGAGTTGTCCGCAGTCGGCGCGAGGATGTTGGTCGCGTAAATCTGCTGGGCCCCCACTCCGCCCGCGATGGCTGCGATCGCAGCCGCTGAGATGATCTTTGAATGCATGGACATTTCGTGTCCCTCTCTGCAAAGCGGCAAGGCCGCTGAAATGTTCTAGTCAGTACCAACAACCCGGAAACTACGAACGGCGCCGACGTGCCGCCGAAACCCCGGCCACCGCCATGAGCATCGCCGAAGCCGGCGCGGGAACGAAGTTCACCTGCAGGTCATCGAACACGATGGGCGAACCCGGGTTCGCGTTGCCGTGCAATGAGATCCGCGAGATCGGAGTCGAGCTCGACCAGCCGAACCACTGCCAGTCGTTCAGCGGCATAGCGAACGCCTGTGTTTCGATGAGCTCGTCGGTGCTGTCGTAGAACGAGATGAACCCGCCCGAAAGATTGTCAGCCGTGCCGAAGTAGCCGCCGAACTGCGTCGCGGGTTCGTCGAATGTGAACTCGGTGAAGCTTGTGACCGAGCCGCCCATGAGGTTGCCGTTGTAAGGGAAGATCTCTTCGTTGGTCACAAAGCTGACCAGATTGAGCGCCACCATGAGGATATTCGCCAGTTCGTCGTTGACCGTGCCCTCGCCCCCGAAGATATCGACCGGACCGGGCACCGTTCCCGCGGGCGCTACGTTTTCAAAGGTCTCGCTCACGTCGCCTGTGAACTGGCCGATCGAGGTGACCTGCGCGTTTGCCGACGCGGCGAGGCCGCCCAGTGCGCACACTGCAACTGCTGAGATTTTCATCTTGGTATCCCTTTCCATGTTTGGTCTCGGGGCACCTGCCCCCATGCAGAAGCCACGGTACTGACTGTGATTATACGACGCAAGAGGTTTGTGAAATAATTTTTGCGATTGATCGTGCGATCAATTCTGGGTATCCTCAATCCCATGTCAAATCAGCCTCCACAGCCCGGTGTAACCTTCCAGAACGCGGATCAACGCGACAGGATCAACCCCGGGATGGCGCAGGTAAAAGCTCCAAAGTTCACGACCGACGCACGACAGGTCGCCCGCACCCTGCAGGGCGCGTTCGGCGAGGCCATCCAATCAGTCGGTGCTGACCCGTCAACCCCTCAATCCATCGTGAACCTCGTCGGGCTCAACAAAAACCTCGCGTGGAAGGTCTCGCGGATCATCCAGGCCGAGGATGCCCCGTCAGTGCTCGATCTCATGCCCGGCTCGTCCGGCATCCGAATCTTCCTCAAGGCACTCGACAAGGTCGGCGCGCCGCAGGACCACATCGGCAGATGCAGAGAAGCCATCGACGCGTACGAGAACCTCATCCGCACACACTCGGGCGACCGCACAACACTCGAGATGATGGGAAGCGAGCTCGACGACGCAGGCAGGCAGCAACGCGACGAGCAGCACCGCAAGCTCCTCTTTCAGGGCGCAAGCTACGTCTGGGGTGTCCAAGCCCGCGCGATCACAAAGGTCGGCGTGGTGCTGCCCAGCAATAAACCCGGCTGCATCGACTTCGCAACTGTCAGCGGCTTCATCGACTTCAGACGACTCAGGCCCAACGTGTCGTGGACAATGGCAAAGCGCGACTCGAGCAACGACGACGGCAGCGAGATGACCAAGAGCCTCTGGGTGCCGCTCGACCCGTCACAACCATCGTCTGAAGGCCCCCCGCTGCTCACCGACTTCTGCTCAAACCCGATCCCTGAACTCCGAAGAGTCGAAACCACACGAGAAATCAGGTACGAACTCCCCGAGGGCGAGATCGGCAACACCGGATCGCTCACCTGCATCATCGGGATGATCCAGCAAAACCTCCCGATCGTCAGGACGCCGGAGAACCGGATGGGTACTCACGCCGCCCGCTGCGAGGTTCCCGCAGAGTTCATGAACAACGATATGTATTTCCACAACTCGCTCAGCTTCACCTACCCGCCGGAGGTCACGCTGCACAGCAACGTCGGCGAGTACGCCTACTCAAAGGACGGCGCCCAGCTCCCGCTCAACGAACGAGTCCAAGACCTCGGCGTCAGCTCGATGCCCGCGCCAGCGCCAGAGATCCCGAGATACAGGCAGATGGTCGAGACAATGTTCGGCCACCTCGGCGTACCTTTGAGCGATTTCCACGGCTACAGAGTCAAGCTCGCCTACCCCGCCTACCCGACCGCCCTCGTCATGGGCTACCCACTCCCAGAAGCGTAACTCCCAGGCGCAGAACAGTTCTACGCAGCACTCGTGCGCACACGCCGGGTTCGCGCCACCAGCGCAACCGCCTCGATCACGATCCAGATCTCAAACACGAGCATCATCAGCGACACGCCGAGCAGCAGCGGGTTCCGCCCTGCTTCCGACGCAAAGCCTCGCATCAGCTCCACGATCGCCCAGCCGGTCATCGCGAGCATGAACACCATCGGCAGCGCAGTCACCCACGCCGATCGCTGCTTGCGCACAAGCCACACCGAGATCACCAAGAGCGCCAGCCCGGCGAGCAGTTGATTCGTCGCGCCGAAAATGGGCCAGAGCACCAGCCCGCCCTTGCCTGCGCCGGCAAGTCCAACCAAGGCGCCCTCGGCGTTGCGGCTGAACGCGTCGCCCACAGCGAGCGCAAGACCGGTCAGCACAGCAACCGCGGTCCCGACGTAACGGTTCGTCAGCACGGGCAACCTGAACCCGGCGGCCCCGGTCTCTTTTCCGCCCCCGGCGAGCTCGGCGATGATGTACCGCTGCAGCCGCGTCGAGCTATCGAGCGTAGTCGCAGCAAACGACGCCACGAACACGCCCATAATCGCGGTCGCGAACCCAGCGGACACACCGATGCTCTGCATCATGTTCGCCGAGCCCTCGATGAACGGCTGCAGCTTCGCGCCGAGCCCCTTGTCGCCGCCCCATGTGCCGTAGTACTGCTGCCAGACCGCCTGCCCCGTCGCGGGGTTGTTGCCCACGCCCGCGGACAGCCCGATACCAGCGACACACGCCAAGATCACAAGCGTGGCAAGAAACCCCTCGGTCAGCATGGAGCCATAACCGACCGCCTGCGCATCGCGTTCACTCATGAGCTGCCGACTCGCGCAGCCCGAGGCGACCAGGCAGTGGAACCCGCTGCACGCGCCGCACGCGATCGTCACGAACAAGAAAGGCATGAACGCCGGCACACTCCCGCCTGGCGTCGCGGGCTCGGGGGCCATGTTCACCGTGTCGGCGACGATCTCGGGCCGACTCACAAGCAGCCCAACACCGATCAGCCCCATCGCGATCAGAAGCTGGACGCTGTTGATGAAGTCCCTCGGCTGGAGCAGCGTGTGCACGGGCAAGACGCTGGCGACAAACACATACGCCATCAGCACGAACGTCCAGAACGCGATAGGCGAGACCACCGCGGTCAGCCCCGCGGGCAGCAGAGGCACGCCCTCTCCCCACACGTTCGCCCAGTCCACGCCGGCCGACCACCAGATCGTCGCGTACATGCAAGCCGCGGCGACCGCGGCGCCGACAAGCATGTTCCCGCCGCGCCGAAGCCAAAGCCCCAGACACACCGCGATCGGGATCTGGAGCCAGACCGGCGCCACACTCGACGGGTAGGTTGCAAAGACAGCCGCGATCACCAGCCCGAAAATCGCGAGCACGATCCAGAGCGCGATCAGTATCACAAGCAGGAACAGCAACCGGACGCGCGCGTTGACCACATCGCCCGCGAGATCCCCGATCGTTCGGCCACGGTGCCTCATCGAAACAACAAGCGAACCGAAGTCGTGAACCGCGCCGACAAAGATCGAACCAACCGTCACCCAGATCAGCGCCGGCAGCCACCCCCACACCACCGCGACCGCGGGACCGACGATCGGACCTGTTCCCGCGATCGACGTGAAGTGGTGCCCGAAGACAAGCGACCGCTTGCTCGGCACGAAATCGACGCCGTCGTTGACCTCAACCGCGGGCGATACACGCTCGGGCTCGATCATGAAGATCCGCTTGCCGAGGTACCGCCCGTACGTGTGGTACGCGACGAGATACAGCACAAACGAGCCGACCGCGATGAGAACCGTTTCCATGCACCTGCCCCGGGAATCTGATCGGGTCAGCCTACAGGATTGAACGCCAGTTGCACCACCCGAGGGGGGTCATCGGATGCTCACGACACCGCCGCGTTGGGCCGCCAAGATGTGCTTGAGATCCGCCCTAGCCTTGGTAATCAGGTTGTAGTACAGGATCAGCGCCACCAACGGCCCAAGCCCGAAGCAGAACGCACCAACCGTGTAAAGCAGCGGCCCGAGCCACATCATCAGCTTCGCGCGTTCGGTCACCCAAGGGTTCGGCAGCCTCGGCCCGATCCACTGCATGTACTTCATCTGTGCAAAGAACGCGACCGCGAACGTGACCAGACCTATCAATCCGACACCAAACACAACGAGCCCCGCGAGCAATAGACTTTTATTGACCGTGCCCGGTTGTCCAGTTGTGTTGCCCTGCAGCTGGGCGATCTGCGAATTCATCATCAGCACAATAATCTGAGTGATGATGCCGATGATGACATTCGTGACCACCATGGCTCGCACGAGCTTGCGTGAATTGACGCCCTGGTCAGTCAGCGATGCCTGCGGGTTCGGCTCGCTCAATTGCCACCACCCGTACGCGCCCATAAACGACGCGAGCACACCGAGCGCCGACGCGACAAACTCGCCTGTCCGCCCCGCCGCCTGGCTCAACACACCGAACGCGACAAACATCTGAAACCCGATCGAGCCGAAGGCCAGGATCACCATGAACAGGATCGAAGCGATCACGAGTTTCGAGCCGGAGTACAGCTTGGCGACATACTCGGTTGAAGCGAACTCGAACAACTCGCCTTTGAGCGACCGTTCGATCGGCTCGCCGCACTCGGGGCACTTGCCGCTGTCACGCAGCCCCTGCAGGTTGTACCCGCACGAAATACACGCCACGTCGAGTTGAAGAACCTCACCCGATTCGTCGCTCGGGGCTTGATGAGCTTCTTCAAGCGGTTGTTCAGATGGCTGATCTATGTCATACGTCATAGGCGAAGCATACTCAGAATTGTCAGGGCCCACCCGGCCTTCAGATCTGCTGATTTCAACGTGACCTATCGTGTTCCAGCGCCTTGGAGCCCGCCACATGCCCAGTCATTCGTTCGTCAACAGAGCCAAGTCCCCAGCCGTCGCGCTCGAGACCACCATCCTCGTGCACGGCCTGCCCAAAGACTCCGCACTCGAAACCGCTGCGCTTTTCGAGAGCGACATCGCCAACGCGGGCGCCAACGCCGCTTTGATCGGCGTGGTCTCCGGAGTGCCCACGGTCGGCATGAACAGGCAGGAACTCGAAACACTGATCAATGCCGATACCGTCGCCAAGCTCAACACCGCGAACCTCGGCTACGCGATGCACAAAGGCCTGCACGGCGCGACAACAGTCAGCACAACTGTTGAACTCGCAGAACGCGCGGGCATCCGTGTCTTCGCGACCGGTGGCATCGGCGGCGTCCACACCGGCTACGACAAACGCCCCGACATCTCCGCGGATCTGGGTGCGCTGGCGAGGCACCGGGTCGCGGTTGTCACGTCTGGCTGCAAGAACATTCTCGATTTAGCCGCGACTCGCGAGCTGCTTGAGTCGCTCGGTGTGCCCGTCATTGGTTACCAGACCGACGTTTTTCCGGCTTTTTATCAGCGCGAAACCGACCTCCCGGTGGATGCCCGGTTCGATGACGCCAAGGAACTCGCCGACTACCTCAGCTTCGAGCTCACCCGTAACGCCCGAGGAGTAGTTGTCGCCAACCCGATCCCTGCAACGTCCGAGATCCCCCAACAAGAGTGGGAAGAGTGGCTCTCCAAAGCTCGCAGTTTGCCCAGTGTGATGGAATCCAAGGGCCGCGACGCCACTCCGGCTGTGCTCGCCGAGGTCCACAGGCTGTCGGATGGGAGGACCATCGAAGCCAACATCGCCCTGGCCCGATCCAATGCGACCGTTGCAGGCCTCATCGCCGCGAACATGTAGCTCCAAATTTGCTCACACAACACAAACAAAGTGTTATGAAACTGCTATGAAATGACAGGTTCCTACACCAAAGCTTCACCGCTAAAAGCCCCATTTTGACGGCCTTGTAGCGGTATACAGGCTACGATGATGTGCAGAGATTGCTGCGTTCTTAAGGGCCATGGCTGCCCTTAACGCGAGGGGGTAAAGCCTCGCCGCAGCAGGGTGGATTCGGGCGTCGGGGGACACCCGGAGACACAGTCAGATTTGTAGTTTCATTGAGTGAATCGTTACTGATTCGAGAGATTGATCGAGAGAGATCCTGCGGACAACGAACCGCACAAATGAGGAACCCAAAATGAAGATGACTCGTCTCATGACCCTGACCGCTTGCGCCGGCCTCGCAGCGCCCGCACTCGCTCAGGACAGTGTTTCCAGCACCGGCAACGGTGATGCACTCGATGCGTACAACACCAGCAACCAGGTTGTGAAGTTCACCGCTGAACTCACCCCGTTCACCTCGCGCCTCGGCAACACCTACGGCATCGTGCCGCTGCTCAAGCCCAGCGCTTCGCTCCCGACCAGCACGTTCCTCGCTCACCTGCCCTCGGGTCAGGCCATGAGCAAGAGCATCGTCCCCAACACCCTCACGACCGGCGTATACGCAGACTGGTCGACCGCAGGTGCTGGCGTCAACGCCCAGGAGAACTCGGCCCCGGGTTCGGTCAACGCTCCTGCTGGCATGAGCAGCGTCGGCGTCGCGTTCGCTGAGTTCGGCGACAGCGCCAACAACATCATCGCGGGCCTCGTCTCATTCGACCCGAGCGCTCCCGAGACTCTCTACGTCGACCGCATCGTCGCAGCAACCAACCAGACCACCGGCGTTGACGGCACCGACAACGCTCAGTTCGGCATGGGCGTCATCGACGCACACCTCAACACCACCTTCCGCGCTGACGACTTCGGCCTCGGCGGCGGCAACCAGGTCTCGGGCAACAACATGTACCGCGTCAACGCTGACCTCCGCACCAACGGTGTTCTCAACGAGATCAACGGCAGCGGCGGCTCGCACGCCGGCACAACCGACGTCCTCCTCGCGGGCAGCGCCACAACACACAGCCCGGGTAGCCAGGTTGAAGAAGCAGTCGGCGGCCCCTCGGGTTTCGGTCCGAACTTCAACGGCGAACTCGCATACGACGACTACAACTCGGTCACCACGGCTCACCTGACCTCGACCTTCCCGGGCCTGACCGCTGCTGCTGACCATCGCGGCACCATGGGCTACTCGCCCATCAACCCGCTCGGCGGCGTTGCAACTGCGCTCACGCTCGGCCGCATCAACGGCACCGAAACCGTTGATCTCAGCATCTTCGGCATCGATGCGACCGGTGCTCCGCAGGACGTCGCGGTCATTCAGGCTCCGACCATGATCTCAGACCCGATCGACGGCTACGTCGCTCCGTTCGCCGAGTTCCGCGGCTACCGCAGCCAGATGGCATTCCGCGGCCCGTCCGGCGCCGGCGCTATCTCGCAAGACGCGGTCACCGGCGAAGTCCTCGCGGCTGCCGTCTTTGACATCGCATGCAACAACTGCGGCGGCCTCGTCTACGGCGGCGGCAACGCAACCGCTCCTGTCCAGGGCATCTCGGTCGCAAGCTTCGACCCGGCTGACCCGGCAGGCACCCTCGACTGGAACCTCGCCGCTTGGGTTGACGGCGACACCGGCACCGGCAAGCCCGTCTTCAACGGCTCGGGCACACAGATCGGTGAGCTCACCGCGATCGGCGTGTTCGGCGTTGCCGGCCCGTCCATCTCAGGCGTCTCCATGGACGCCGCGGGCAACATCTACTTCGTTGCTCCGTTCTTCGACTACGGCCCCGATGGTGTCATCGGCGGTACCGACGACGACTTCGACAGCGCCCTCTTCCGCGCTGTCTACGACTCGGCCACCGGCGGTTACGACCTCGAGCTCATCCTCCAGACCGGCTACATCTTCACCTCGGCCAACACAGGCCTCGACTACGTCGTGACCTTCCTCGACATCGCCGACAGCAACTCGACCTCGTCGGGCACCTTCTACGGCCACAACACCTCGTTTGACGGCTACCCCGGTCTCGCTGACGCGACCGATCCGAGCAACCACTTCAACCTCGGCGGCCTCACCATCGCGATGGACATGACCTACGACAGCAACGGCGACGGCATGTTCGACGAAGCACTCGGCGACGAAGGCTACAACTACATCTTCTACATCTCACCGCTCGGCGGCAGCAACATCACCGACTGCAACAACAACGGTGTTGACGATGCAACCGATATCGCTAACGGCACATCGGACGACTTCAACGCCGACGGCATCCCCGACGAGTGCCCCGGTCAGATGACCCGCGTCTGCGCCGACGTCAACAACGACGGCATGGTCACCCCGACCGACTTCTCGGCTTGGGTTGGTGCGTTCAACACCCAGAACTACCGCGGCGACCAGAACTTTGACGGCATGGTCACCCCGACCGACTTCTCGGCTTGGGTTGGTAACTACAACCAGGGTCTCGCCGGCCCGCTCTGCCTGAACTAACAGGCATACAAACCCGTTCAATCACCCGCCCATCCCGAAAGGGGTGGGCGGGCTTTCGTTTACAATCTCGCGATCGTCCGGGAACCGTTGCACCACACACCCGGATCAAACGTGAGTTCGCTTTCAGATCGGATCAGACAATGACACGCAAAGCCCCATTCGCACTCCTGGCGGCAACCGCCGCGGCCACCACCCACGCACAGTGGGACCCGAACAACGCCGAGTGGGGCAAGACTGAAGCCACAGACATCCGCGTCATGACCTGGAACGTCGAAGACGGCATCTGCCGGACCGCCGACAAAGACCACACGACGAATTCATGGGCCGCACTCGTGAGGATTGTCGCCGCGATGCAGCCCGATGTGCTCATCATCCAAGAAGCCGGCGACAACTCGGGCAACAACACCGGCTCCGGTGTTGATTCGGTCGCGAACCTCACCACAACGCTCGATCTCTTCTTCGACGGCGGGCCAGACCCATTCGAGGGCGGCAACGTCACCCAGTACGTCAAGCTCTATGCACCCAGCTTCGACCTCCCCCATATCTTCGTCAGTGGCAGCTCTGACAACTTCAACCGGAACGTCATCCTCAGCCGTTGGCCGTTCGCCGACCTCAACGGCGACACCAGGGCAACAGTCAACGACTTCTTTGTCGGCTCAAACGCAACCCCAATCTCCGGCGGCAGCGGCGGCATCCGCGGTTACCAATTCGCAGAAATCGATCTCCCGAACGACACCTACACCGGCGACCTCGTCATCGGCAACGGGCACCTCAAAGCAGGCGGCTCGTCGAGCGACTTCAGCCAGCGGCTCGACGCCTCAGAAAACATCTGGTACTACGTCAGATACTTCTACAACGGCAACGGCACCGCGACACCCGATCCGGAAAACGCGATCAGCACAGTCCCAAACCCGACACAAGTACTCGGCCCGAACACTCCTGTCATCATGGGCGGCGACCTCAACGAAGACGAGCAGACCAACGGCAGACGAGGCCCCGCGGTCTGGTTCTCCGAAGGGCCGACCGGCGGCGACTCAACCACCGGCGTGGACACCGACGGCAGCGACGGCATCTATGACCAATCAAGCGAATTCTTCTCAGGCGATCTCGACACACAGGGCTCGAGCAAGCTCGACTACCTCGTCTGGCAGGACTCCATCGCCCAACGCCGGCGCTCGTTCATCTTCCAGAGCGCCGAAGTCCCGCTCGGCAATATGCCGCCCGAGATCGCAAACTTCGGCTTCCCCCCCGCCAACAACGGCGCACTGACCAGTTCATTCGCTTCTGATCACTTCCCGGTGATCTCCGACTTCATAGTCCCGCTCGGCGAGGCACCGACGCCGGGCGACTTCAACCTGCTCTCGCCCACTGATGGCGCCACCAAACAAGGCGTCTTTCTGACCGCAAGCTGGGAAGCCGCCGACGACGCCGACCACTACGAGATCACCGTCGCCACAGACCCCGGTCTAACGAACGTCGTCTACACCTCAACCCCGATCTTGGCAACATCCGCCATCATCGTCGGGCTTGATACATGCACCACGTACTACTGGTCGATCCTCGCGCACAACGGGAACGGCTTCACCGAATCAACCCCAGCTGTCGCGTCGTTCACCACCATCGGCTACGGCGACCAGAACAACGACGGCGTCATCACACCAACCGACTTCTCCGCGTGGGTGTCCAATTTCAATGCGATGAACCCAACCGCGGACGTCAACCAAGACGGCATAGTCACACCGACCGACTTCTCCGCATGGGTAAGCGCGTTCAACGCGAACTGCCCGTAACGTCAGTTTGCGTTGCCGCTGCGGTCGAGATCCCGCACGCGCTCGATCGCGGACTTGAGCCTGCGCTCGATGCTCTTGACGTTGATCTGAGACTTGACGCGCGCCAGCAGTTCGAGCCGCTGCACAGGCTTGGTCAGGAAGTCGTCAGCGCCGGCCTCGATCGCGCGCTCAACGTCTGAGACCTCGTTGAGTGCCGTCACCATAACGATCGGAACCCCTGCGGTCCTCGGGTCTGACTTGAGCTTCTCGCAGACCTGGAAGCCGCTGAGCCTTGGCATCATCACATCGAGCACGACCACGTCGGGCACGTCGTTCTGCGCCATTTTGATCGCCTCGGCGCCGTCGGTCGCGATCTCGGTCCGACAGCCGAGATCCTCGAGATAGGCTTGCAGAAGCTCGAGATTCTGAGGGTTGTCGTCCACAATCAGGATCAGCGAATCCTCTGGTACGGTCAGTTCATCGTGCATCGGAACTCCCTCAGACATGGGCCTTGCCATCTTGGCAGCCGCAGCCACCTATCGTCTTTCCTGTAGACGATAGATGGGTGATCTGCGAGAATACCATCAGCAGGCCCCCGCAAAGGAAGATCGATGTCCCAGATTCAGCCGCCAACGCACACCCCTTGGATCGACCGCTTCAACACCCCCACAATCGAGAGCCTATTAGAGCAATACGAGGGCTCGGCCAGTTCGCTGGCCCAGAACGCCCTGGAAGGCCTCACAGAGATCATGGAGAGCCCTCCGAGCGTCGAATGGAAGGGTTTGCCGTGGCGTTGGACGTGCGTCTACAGGGCGTCTGGCGAGGTCGAGCCGAGCGTGTACTTGGTCGCGACGCCGGATTGGCCCTCTATTGCGTTGCCCGTGCCTCAGGAACTGGCCGCCGAGATGCTCGCCAAGCGTGGCAGCAAGTACCTCAAAGAGACCCTGCTGCACTCGTGTCAGGTGGGCCAGATCCGCTGGGCCGAGTGGTCGATCCAGGGCAAGGCCCAGTTATCGGACGTGCTCGGGCTGGCTTCTTTGGTCATCAACGGCCAACCCGCCTGACCCCCAATCGACGCCCCGCCAGCGGTTCATCCCAAAGCCAGCATTCGGCCGATCCGCAGGTGTCGGGTACGATCCGTCTGACCTCATGGAGGAGGACCAAAATTGCTCACGCTCAAACGCCCTCTCGTGCGCGCCCTCACCGCAGCTTGCGCAGCACTCCCGCTCGCGGCAGCCGCCCAACTCTCGTCTGATCTCCACTCGATCGTCCGCAACGCGGCCCTCGGCCACGACGGATTCGCGGGTGTGTCCGTGGTCGATCTCAACACCGGCGCCCCAATCTTCGAGTTCAGAGCCGACGAACCGATGGTCCCCGCGTCCAACATGAAGTTGCTGACCAGCGCCGCCGCGGTCAAGGTCCTCGGCCCAGACTACGCGTTTGTCACCGACATCAACATCACCACCGACGGCAAGGTCGTCATCATCGGTTCGGGCGACCCGGCGCTCGCCGACCCTGAGGTCATGCGCGAGCGTTCGCCCTCAGAGACCCCGCACCAGTTGTTCTCCGCGTTCGCCGACGTCGTCAGCAGCGACCGAAGCAAGGTCAAAGAGATCGTCGTCGATGACCGCGTCTTCGACCGCGAGCTGATCCACCCGGACTGGCCACGCGACCAACTCGAACGCTGGTACTGCGCCCCCGTTCAGGGCATTAATGTGCATTCCAACGTGCTCGCGTTCTACCCGAGCCCGGGCACGCCCGATACGGGCACCACCGCGGACCTCTCGCCGTCCTCACCCTGGGTCACGGTCGAGAACCGATCACGACGCATCAGCGAGGGACGAAATGCCGTCTGGGTTCAACGCACCGAATCCGACGACAACTGGGTCATCCGCGGCTCGATCCGTGCCCCAAGCCAATCACCCATCGAGGTCTCGCTCCACGAACCCTCGCTCTACTTCGGGAACATCATCGCCGATCGGCTCTCAAGCCGGGGCGTCATCGTGGGCACCGGCAGGACGCCCCAGGACTCGGTGAGACTCGCCGGCGACCACGAATCCTTCAAGTTCTCCGGGCCGGCTCTTGCACGCCACACCTCGACGCTTGAAGAGATCCTCTACCGCGTCAACTACGACTCGCACAACATGTACGCCGAGGCCCTGCTCAAGCGGATGGGCAACATGGTCACGGGCGAGCCCGGCTCATGGAGCAACGGCGGCGCGGTCCTGCGCATGCTCGTCTCCGAAAGGCTTGGCCCCGATCACGCCGCCTCCATGATCATCCGTGACGGCTCGGGCATGTCGCGTGAGAACAAGGTCAGACCATCCACGTTCACCGCGTGGCTCTACGACATCTACCACGACGAAGAGATCCGCCCCGCGATGCTCGCCTCGCTCCCTACCGGCACGACCAAGCTCCGCCAACGCTTCAGACTCAGCGGCCTGTCCAACACGCTCTACGCCAAGACCGGCACGATCAACAAGGTCCGCTGCCTCTCGGGCTACGTCATCAACGAAGAAACCGGGCAAGGCGCCGCGTTCAGCGTGCTCGTCAACGGCCTCGGCTCGGGCGACGCGGTCACCAACTCCAAACGACTCCACAAAGAAGTCGTCGAGGCGATCGACCGGAACATGCACCTGTTCGCCATGCCGCGGCCCGAAGAACCAATCGAACAGCTCGGCGGATAACTACACCAGCGGCGGCAACCCGTAACGCCCCCACTCCGCCTTGACGCGTTCCTCAACCTCCTCGTCCATACCGAGAAACGCGGGCCACTGTCGAGCGGGGATGGCCGAGTAACCGCCCGGTTCTTTGGGCGTCGCATCGAACCACATTGTCCTGCCTGACACGTGCGCATCGCGCAGCATGTCCGCGTTGGCGACCCAGTGGAACATCGCGCCGGCTTCGCCTGCGACTTCGACATCTTCCCCGAGTACAACCACATACGCGGGCGGTTCGTGCCCGGCCGATACCAACACTCCGAGCACCCGGTCGGCAAGCCCTGCCACCGCGTCCTGCCCGCGCAGGCCGGTTGAAACGAACAGCCAGCCCCCGAGCGACTCGGGCATCGCGGCGTTGTGCACACCCTCGATCTCTGACACACGCTGTGCGAGTTCGGCGTGCCCCGTAAAGACGCGCTTCTTAGTCGGTGCCGCGGCTTTGCTTGATTCCTCGCCGACCCACTTTGGCGTGCAGTCGAACCCCATCTTCCCGCCCGCGCCGAGCCACGGTGCCGCGTGATCGAGTATGTCCAGAGGCCCGCGGACCGTCTCGATGTCGCACGACGGGTCGCAATGCTCGGCAGCTGCGCGCAGCACCGCGCGCCAGTCGTGCACATCGACGCTCTCGTCAACAACAAAGATCGTCTTCGTCCACGCCATCTGCCCCGCTCCCCAGACCGCGTGCATCACGCGCCGGGCCTGAAGCTGGTACGCCTTGTTGATCTGCAAGAACGCGCAGTTGTGGAACGCGCCGAACATCGGCAGGTCGTAGTCCTCGATGTCGTGGATCAGCGTCTTGAGCATCGGCAGGAAGATCCGCTCGGTCGCCTTGCCGAGGAAGTAGTCCTCCTGCGGCGGAGCCCCCACGATCGTCGCCGGGAACACCGGCTTCTCGCGCATCGTCACCGCCGAAACCTCGACGATCGGATAGCGGTCGGGCAGCGAGTAGAACCCGGTATGGTCGCCGAACGGTCCCTCGAACACCGCGCCATCGCCCAGCTTCTCGCTGTGCGGATCGAAGCCGATCTCTGCTGCATCCGTGCGCACAAAGCCCTCGATCACGATCTCCGCATCGCTCGGCACGAACAACGGAACACTCACGCCCGGGCAGAGCTTGATGCCTTTCTTGTTCAGGAAACCCGCGAGCAAGAGTTCGCTGATCCCAGGGGGCAGCGGAGCCGTCGCAGAGTACGGCAGCACGCTCGGCCCGCCCAGCACGATCGCCACCGGCATCGGTTTGCCCAGCCTCTTCCACGAACGCCAGTGCGACGCGCCGTCGTGGTGCACGTGCCAGTGCATCGCGAGCCGATCCTTGCCCATCAACTGCACCCGGTACATCCCGATGTTGTGGCTCGGCGGCTTCGGGTTGCCCGCATCGTCCGCGTGGATCGTGTGGATCCCCCCGAGCGTGATGTACCTGCCCCGGTATTTAGCATCCCACTCTTCGCCGTCGATGTCAGGATGACCAAGCCCAGGGATGTTGTCGTTGACGTTTGCCGGGTAGCCCATCGAAGCGAAGTCGCCGTCCTGAGGCCAGCACCGGATGAACGGCAGCTTGGTCAGGTCGATGTCATCGCCCCGCACAACGCACTGCTGACACACGCCAGGTTTCTTCTTCCGCTTCGGTCCAACCTTAAGAAGCGGTGCAAAGCGCTTAGCCATCGAAACCGCGTCCCGCAGCGACCTCGGCGGTTCCGGCTTGAGCAGCTCGCCGATCTTGGCACCGATCGACTCGAAGCCGCCCTCGCGGCAACCGAGCGCAAGCTCCATCCGCCGATAGCTCCCAAACGCATTAATCAAGAGCGGCACATCGGAGCCTTCGACATTCTCAAACAGAATCGCAGGCCCACCCCGGTCCCAGTTCTCGGGGTCGGCGTTCTTGGCCGCGGTGCTGGGCTCACCCGGCGCCTCGGCCTTGCAGATCAGGTTCGTGATCCCGGCGATCTCGAGCACCGGCGACACCGGCTCCGTCACGCGCACAAGCTCGCCAGCCTCTTCGAGTGCCCGGATGAACTGCTGAAGGTCTTGGTACATAGCATGCAACCTTATGTCAGAACCAAGCAACACGCCCGATCCATCCCAAGACACCCCGCCGACGTTCATCTACGGCGCCACACGCGACTGGCCCGGGTATTTCGAGTCCGTCGCCGGCAAGCCCGCGCGTGAGACGCTGCTCGATGCGCTCGATCGGTTCGCCGACGAGAAGCCCACGGATGCGATCGACCTCGGCTGCGGCGAGGGACGCGACACGCAAGAACTCCTCGAGCGAGGCTGGAACGTCCTGGCCATCGACGGCTCGCAGGTTGGCGTCGACAAGCTCCTCGCAAGGCCGGGCCTTCAGGGCCACCCGAATCTGACCACGCGGGTCTCGGTCTTCGAGGAACTCGGCAACCTGCCGACGGTTCGGCTGCTCAACGCGAGTTTCTCGATCCCGTTCTGCACACCCGAGCACTTCGACGCGTTCTGGAATACCATCACCGACGCCATCGAACCCGGCGGGCGATTCAGCGGCCAGCTCTTCGGCGACCGGGACTCATGGGCCTCCATCCCAGACCGATCCCACCAGACCATCGACGAAGCGAAGGCTCTGTTTGAGGGATTCGAGCTCGAGATGTTCGACGAAGAAGAGCGTGACAAGCAGGACTATCAGGGCATCGTCAAACGCTGGCACGTGTTCCACATCGTCGCGCGAAAGCACGGCTGAGGCGTTCCCCATAAGATGGTGGAGTCATGTCAACACACCTCGCCATAGATCTTGAGAACGTCGCCAAGACGTACAAAGCACCCTTCAAAGAAGCCATCCCCGCGCTTCGCGGCATCGATATGAAGGTCCACGCCGGCGAGGTCTTCGGACTGCTCGGACCGAACGGAGCGGGAAAGTCCACGCTCGTCAAAATCCTCATGACCGTCATCCGACCGAGCCAATGCAAGGGCACCGTCCTCGGCCAGCCGGTCGGCGACAAGTACACGCTCCAGCGCGTCGGCTACCTCCCCGAGCACCACAGCTTCCCGCCCTACCTCACCGGCAGGCAGCTCATCGAATTCTTCGGCGCGATGAACAACATGAAGCGAGCCGAACGCAAACGCAGGGCGAGCGAGCTGCTCGAACTCGTCGGCATGGACGATTGGGGCAGCAAGAAACTCAAGTCGTACTCGAAGGGCATGCGACAGCGCGTCGGCATCGCGCAGGCGCTCATCAACGATCCCGACCTCGTCCTCCTCGACGAGCCAACAGACGGCGTGGACCCGATGGGCCGACGCGACATCCGAGCCATACTCGACCACCTCAAAGACGAGGGCAAAACCGTGCTCGTCAACAGCCACATCTTGTCCGAACTCGAACAGGTCTGCAGCCGGGTCGCGATCCTCGTCAAGGGCAAGGTCGCAACCCAGGGCACCATCGAGGACCTCACCGCGGGGCAGGAACGATACGAGATCCAGCTCGCCCCAGAGAACCGCGAGATCCTGACCCAGTTCGCGAGCGACACCGCCGAGGTCAACGGCGCCACACTCAAGCTGCAGTCGGTCGAGCCCAAAGACGTCCAGCCGATCATCGACAAGATCCGCGCCAAAGACGGCACGATCCTCTCGATCCGTCGGACTCGCCCGTCGCTTGAGGATCTGTTCATGCAGGCTGTCATCGACCCAGAAACCGGCGAAGAACTCGGCCCCGGCGCAGCGAGGGACGCGTGATGCTGACTCAAACCTTGGCACTTTTCTACGACGCGTACCGCGAGCTGAACTCCAAGAAGCTGTTCTGGATCACGCTCATCCTGTCGGGCGCGTGTGTAGCCGCGTTCGGAGCCGTGGGCATCAACGAAGAGGGGATTACCGCGATCGGGTTCACGATCCCGGCCCCGATTAATTCGATTTCGATCACACCTGAACTGTTCTACAAGACGCTGTTCCTCAACCTTGGCATCAGCATCTGGCTGACGTGGATCGCCACGGTGCTCGCGCTTGTTTCGACCGCGGGCATCTTCCCGTCGCTGCTCACCGGCGGGCAGATCGAGACCATGCTCAGCAAGCCGATCTCCCGCACCCGTCTGTTCCTAACGAAGTACACCACGGGGCTGTTCTTCGTTGGTCTTCAGGTCTCGCTGTTCTGCGTCGCGTCGGTGTTCGTCATCGGGCTGCGCAGCGGCGCGTGGATGCCCGAGATATTCCTCGCGATCCCGATCGTCGTGATCTTCTTCAGCTTCCTGTTCAGTGTCATGACACTGCTCGGCATCCTGACCCGTTCTACAATCGCCTCGCTCCTCCTGACCATCCTGTTCTGGTTTGTGCTGTTCATCGTCAACGCGTCGGACCAAACCCTTGTCGCGTTCCACGAGAGTTCGAAGCTCTCGGCACAGGCTTCCTCCGAGCGATTGGAAACAGCAAACGAAAACGCGGCTCTTGCGTATATCAACAAAGCCCGCGAGGAAGGCCGAGAACTCGACGACTCGTACGAGCCGACTACTGAAGAGCTTGATAGCGCGAACGTCTTCCTGCCCATGCTGCGTCAGAGCGTCGAGGACAACCAAAATACGAGCAGGAAGCTCAAACCCTGGCGGAACGGCGTCTACATCGCCAAAACGGTCCTGCCGAAAACCGGCGAGACAATCAACCTGCTCGCCAAGTACGTGATGTCACAAGAAGACCTTGATGCGTGGGTCAATCTCAGCAGCAAGGACGACCCCGGCACCGTAGTGAACGAAGAAACAGGCGAGGTTCAGGTTTCCAGTGCCGAGGTCAACCGCGCCGCGGCTAAGGCGATCAACGATCGCCCGCTCTGGTGGGTACTCGGCACATCGCTCGGTTTCGAGGCAGTCATGCTTCTCATCGCCTGCTGGTTATTCCGCCGAACCGACTTCTAGCTCCGACCGAGTTCCACACCTCGATCACGCGCCGCGAGCATGCCCCGGACAATCGCGTCGGCAACGCCAGACGAATCGAACGAATCCGTCGCGGCCTGGGTCGTGCCCTTCTTGCTCGTTACGCGCGCACGCAGCTCGGCAGCCGAGCCGCCGTCTTGCTTGAGCAGCTCCGCAGCGCCCGCAACAGTTTCCGTCACGATCTTCGCCGCGGTCTCCTCATCAAACCCGGCTTCGATCGCGCCCCGCTGCATCGCCTCGGCGAGATAGAACACATACGCGGGCCCGGAGCCCGCGACCGCGGTGAACGCGTCGATCATCTTCTCTTCGAGCCGAACCACAACATCGCCCACGCTTCCAAAGAGCGACTCGGCGAATTCGGCGTCGGGCTCGCTCGCGCCCGCGGCGACGGCGATCGCGGTCGTGCCCCTGCGGATCTGCGACGGCGTGTTGGGCATCACCCGAACGACCCGGCATCGCCCGCCGAGCGCCGATCGAACCCGCTCACCGCCCGCGCCGGCAAGGATCGAGATCACGACCCGCTCACCGACCACATCCGCGATCTCCTCGCCCACGTCATCGAGCATCTGGGGCTTGACCGCGATCATGATCTGCCCCGACCCCGGCTCGTCCTCGGCAGACGCGAGCCACTCGAGAGCTTCTTTCGCGGTGGGTGCCGCGTTGACGTAGAGCGACCGCTTCGACTCGTTCCGGTCCGCGACACAGACCCGCTCGCCGGGGAGCACGCCGGCGTCGCGGGCACCGCCGAGAATCGCCTGAGCCATCGACCCGCCGCCGATGACCGCGAGTGCTGGCTGATTCGTACCCATTAACCCGATCCTTCCTGTAGTGCCCGGTTTGACCGTGATCGGCCCTCGGCCTGCCCCAAAGCCGTGCCGGGCATAAACTAACGCGTACGCAAACCCCATACGACGGAGCAGACATGGGAACCTTCTACACACTCGACTTCGAGAAACCACTCGCAGAGATCGAGAAGCAGATCCGCGATGCCGAGTCCGGCAACTCGGCTCCCGCCGCGCCGGCCGGCGTCGAAGGATTCGACGCATCGGCGAACCCAAACGCCGCGGATCTCGCGGACCTCCACAAGCAGCACACAAAGCTGCTCGAGGAACTGTACACGGACCTCAACCCGTGGGATACCGTACGCGTCAGCAGGCACCCGAATCGTCCGCAATCTCGCGACTACATCGAGCATTTCGTCCGTGACTTCGGCGAACTCCACGGCGACCGGCGCTACGGCGACGACCCCGCCATCATCTGCGGCTTCGGTCGCATCGGCACGCACAAATGCCTCGTCGTCGGGCACCACAAGGGACGCACGACACAGGAACGCATCCAGTGCCACTTCGGCTGCGCTCATCCAGAAGGCTACCGCAAGGCCCTGCTCAAGATGAAACTCGCCGAGAAATTCGGCACCCCCATCGTCACATTCGTTGACACACCCGGCGCGTACCCCGGCCTCGAAGCCGAACGCCGAGGTCAGGCAGAAGCGATCGCGGTCAACCTGCGCGAGATGGCGCGCATCAAGGTCCCGATCCTTAGCATCGTCATCGGCGAGGGCGGCTCGGGCGGTGCGCTCGGCATCGCGGTCGCCGACAAGGTCGCCATGCTCCGAAACTCCTGGTACTCGGTCATCAGCCCCGAGGGCTGCGCCGCGATCCTGTGGAAGCAGGCCAACGAGCAGACCAACAGGTCGGCAGCCGAGGCGCTTAACCTCACCGCCCGCGACAACCTCAAGCTCGGCATCATCGACGCCGTCGTCGAGGAACCGCTCGGCGGCGCCCACCGCGACCCCGACGCCGCATCGGACATGCTCCGTGACTGGATTGTTCAGGAGCTGGATATCCTCAAGACCAAGACACCCGACGAACTGCTCGAGGGGCGGTACGACCGTTTCCGAAACCTCGGTGCGTTCAACGAGGCTCCGGTCGAAACGCCCGCCACGGCTTCTGAAGACGCGTCGTAACCCCCGCACTACGGGGGACTAACTCGATTCTTTGACTCGCGCCGTCCCGACGCCTACCCTTGGCCCACCGCTGCAGCTTTCAGTGATTCCGTATTTTGTTCGGGGTCGCACAACAGAGCGAGCTGGCCAGCGGCCCACTGTCAAAGGATCGCGGTGGCAACGAAAAAAGCTACAACCAAAAAGAAGACCTCGGCGAAGAAGAAGACGACCGCTAAGAAATCGGCTTCCAAGAAAACCGCCACCAAGAAGTCCACGGCGAAAAAGTCAGCCTCCAAGAAAGCGACCGCAAAGAAGTCCGCTTCGAAGAAAGCCGTGACCAAGAAGTCCGCCTCGAACAAGACCACGACAAAGAAGACAACCAAGAAAGCGACCACGAAAAAGGTCGCTAAGAAAACAACCAAGGCTTCATCGAAGAAAACGACCAAAAAGAAGCTCTCGAAGGCCGACCAGGAAGCCGCGGAGATGGCCGCGTCGAAGAAGGCCGCCGAGAAGCGCATCGCCGACGCCAAGGCAGCCGACGCAAAGAAGAACTCGGGCCGTAAGGGCATCACAATCGTTGATGACAAGCCCAAGCGCCGCTCGGCCAGCAGCAAACCGACCAAGGTCTTCGCGCCGCCGCCCGGCAGCGGCCTGCTCAGCATCAAGCGCAAGCCGCTTATCGCTTCAGGTCCCAAAGCGCCGTCGAGCCCGCACAGCAACTTCGGCGAAGAAGCCGAGCAGCCGAAGAGCAAGAAGAAGCCGAAGTCGCCCTTCAACAAGCGCGAGCTCGATAAGTACCGCGAAATCCTGCTCGCCAAACGCCGCGATCTCGTCGGCGACGTCGCGACCATGGAAAAAGGCGTGCTCTCGCTGGGCGACAAAGGCGGCGACCCCGCAACCGACGTCGCGGAGCAGGGCTCTGACGCCTACGACCAGTCGCTCTCGATCGGTCTGGCCGAGGTTGACCGCAAGCTCATCCACGAGATCGACAATGCGATCGAGCGGATCGAGAACAAAACCTTCGGCCTCTGCGAGGTCACGGGCAAGCCGATCGCGACCAAGCGTCTCGACGAGCTCCCCTGGACCCGCATGAGCATCGAAGCTGCCCGCGAACTCGAACGCCACGGCTCGTAACGTTGACCGATCCCGCGCCATCCGTTTCCGCTGTCAGAAGCAAACGCTCATGGGCGATCCTGCTCATCGTTCTGGTGTTCGGTCTCGTCTTCGACCTGTGGAGCAAGGACTACGCCTTCAAGCACGTCGGCGAGTACCCCGTCGTCGTCGAACGCGAAGAGGTCCTGAAGGCTTCTGACCCACGCAACCTCGTCCCGCCGTATCGCCCGGTCGTTGTGATCCCAAAGGTCCTCAACTTCACACTCGTCCTGAACCAGGGCGCCGTCTTCGGCATGGGTGCCGGCAAGCGATGGCTGTTCATCACGTTCACGGGCGGCGCGATTCTGCTTGGCATTTGGATGTTCGCGGCGTGGACCACAAGCAAGGACTGGATCGCGCACATCTCGCTCGGGCTGCTGCTCTCGGGCGGGCTCGGCAACCTCTACGACAGACTCGTGTACGCCTGCGTACGCGATTTCATCCACCCGCTGCCCGGCGTTGAGATCGGCGGCTGGGAAGTCTGGCCCTACGTTTCAAACGTCGCAGATGCGCTGCTGATCATCGGTATCATCGGACTGATGTGGCACCTCTGGCGGAGCGAGCCGACCAAGCCTGCGGACGAAACCGAAACCGCAGGCTAAGCCTCTTGCTCTTCCTGTGCCCGCTGACGCAGCTGAGGCATGAGCCCCTCGACTTCTTGCGACATCCGCGAATTCGGGAACTGCTCGTTGATCTGCTGGCCAAGCGAGACCGCGATCGCCCACTGTTTGTCCTGGCAAGCCAGCTTGAACGCGGCTCCGAGGTTCTGCTTCGCCTTGCCGATCACGCCTCGCGCGACCTCGCGGAACGGCTCGGCTTCTTCTTCCATCAGATAGTGATCGAGTTCGCCCATGATCTCCATGGCCTCGTCAACCCGCTCGGCCTGAGCCGCGAGCAGGAATCGCCGCTCGATCTCTTCTTTGTACTGCACCCGCGCGTTGAGCACGCGCTCGCGCAGCCCTTTGACCCTCGGCGAAATCGGGAAGCTCGCCGAGATCGTGTCCGCCTTGGCGATCGCCTCGTCCCAATGTCGCTGCACGATCAGATGGTCGAGTTCCTTGATTGCGTTGTTGATCTCCATGTCGAGACCCTCGGCCCGCGCACGCTCGATCAGCATCCTGAACCGCTCGGCGTCCTGCTCGTAACCGAATCGCGAGGCGAGCTCGGTTACGAGAACCTGCGCCGCCGACCAGTCCTGTGAGCGGATATCTTCCTCGATCGCCCGGCAGAGCAACTCGCGCTCGCGCGTTCTGTTGAGCACCCGCCGCGCATCGTCCGAAAGAGCCGCGTGCTGGCACATGCGGTCGGTCGCCTGCTGAACGAGCTTGAGCTGCTCGATCACCCGGTCGTCAGATACTGAAGTTGCGTCAACCTTTTTCCCGTCTGAACGCGAAAACACAATCGCTGCGGCGCAGCAGACAACCACGAGACCAACCAGCCCGGAAGACTCGCTGAGTAGCGCAGTCACATAACCAAGGTTTGGCGGTGACTGTCCCAACTCGCGTGCGAGTTCAAGGGTATCAAGAGTCGTTTTGATCCCCGCGATTACCATCGCGATACTTAGTACTGCCCCGACGATGAGCAACGGCAGAACGAGTTTAGAATAGTCGTTTCTCATGAGTCTCCACCCCTGCTGCCCGGCGTGGGGTCACCGCAGTTTCTGTGCGCCGGCACCATACATAGGAATCGAAGCTCGCCGCCCTTCGACTTAAATTGGTGCTCCAGATCCGCCTCGACGTAGATCACATCGCCCGCCTTGATGTCGTGCGTCTTGTCACCCAGCAGAATTGTCCCCCGGCCCGAGACAACGTACACCTCGTGCTCGAAATCGTGGCTGTGCCTCGGTGTGTGGCCGCCGTCCTCGACACGGAAACTCCGCAGCGCAAAGTTCGGCGCGCCGTCGGACGTCCCGACCATCACGGCCATCGACGCCCCTTTCACGCCCTCCATATCCACCTTATTCATCTGAACATCGTCGATGTTGCGGATCATGCGCCGGCTCCTTCTTGTGCAGTCTACCATCGACCACCATGACGCGCCCCGAACTTTCCATCCGTTCCGCCGCCCTCGGCGACTACCAGACCAACTGCTACACCGTCCAGAGCGGCGAGCACCTGTGGGTCATCGACGCGGGCTACCAACCCGCCCCACTTGTACAACTCATAGAAGAAGCAGGTATTGCACCCGAGGCGATTGTCCTGACACACGCGCACTCGGACCATATCGCCGGCATCAACGAAGTACTCGCGAAGTACCCCGGCACGCCGATCTGGATCGGCTCCGAAGAAGAAGACTGGCTAAGCGACCCGAACCTCAATCTCAGCGCGTTCCTCGGGCTCTCCGTCACCGCGCCCGCCGCGAGTCGACTGCTCAATGAGGGCGACGTCCTCACGCTCGGCGAAACAACATGGAACGTCCTACACACGCCCGGTCACTCGCCCGGCAGCAAGACGTTCGTCTGCAACCAAGCACCGGTCGCGTTCGTGGGCGATGCGCTCTTCGCCGGCTCGATCGGAAGGAGCGACTTCCCCGGCTGCAGCCACGAGCAACTGCTCGAATCAATCAGAACGAAGCTCTACACGCTCCCCGACGAAACGCAGGTCCTCTGCGGCCACGGGCCCTCAACAACCATCGGTCAAGAGCGCAACCACAACCCGTTCGTGCAGGGCTAACCGGGAATCACCCGCCGATGTACTTGGCGTAGATCGACCGGGCCCGCCCCGCGTCCTCGGTGCCGCGCACAATCGCTCGGCCGTCCTCGAACACCGTAAGCTCGACCGCGTCTCCCACGTCCGCCGACTCGCCCGCGAGTTCCCCCCGCACAAGCCCGTCGAGCGTGGTCACCGCGCCAAATTTCGCAAGCGCCGCCGCGATGATCGCGAGGTCTGCTTTGCCCTGCTTTGCCGGCACGACCTGCACCGCGCCCCGGCCGCAGAGCTTGGTCGTACGACCGACACCTACCCCATCCAGGAAATCGTGTCGGCCCTGGCCGCAGCAAATGCAATCCGTGTCCCTGCTGCCCGACAGATCCATCGACCGAGCCGCGCCGGTCCACGCATCGAACTCTTCGAGCCGGATCGGCAGTGTGTCTGCGCCCTCAACGATCAGCCGCATCGCGATCGCGGCTTGCCTCACACCGATCATCTGCACGATCGGACCGAGCACGCCAGCCGTGTCGCACGTTTCGTGCTGCGTCGGCAGGTCGCGGTGCAAACACCGCAGACACGGCCCACGCCCGGGCACGATCGGCGTGATTGTCCCGCGCGTGCCGACGGCTCCACCGATGACAAGCGGGATCCCCTCGCTAATCGCGAGATCGTTGAGCAGGTACCGCGTCTCGAAATTGTCGGTGCCGTCGACGATAACATCCGCCTCGTCGAGCAGTTCCTCGACGTTCTCTGCCGACACATCTGCCGCGTGGGCTTCGATGACAATCGACGAGTTGACGAATTCCAAACGCCTCTTCGCGGCGATCGCCTTCGGTGCCCCCGCTCGTGCATCGGCTTCGGTGTAGAGCCCCTGCCTCTGCAGATTGGTCAGCTCGACAACATCACGATCGATCAGAATCAACCGGCCCACGCCGGCCCTTGCCAGCACATCGACTGAAGCGCACCCGAGCGCGCCGGTCCCGACAACCGCGACCGTCGACAGGCCAAGCGCCGCCTGACCCTCGCGCCCGATCTCCGGGAGCAGGCTCTGGCGGTGGTATCTGTCGTCGGCGCGTGTCATCTCGGGCATCCTAGACCCGGGCCGCCACCATGCGGTACGCTCCCGCCATGGCACGATGCGACAGCGAAATCAAATACCCCCAAGAAGGCCTCGGCTGGAGGCCGCCGGACCTGACCAAGATCCGCTTCGAGTCGGATCGGCTCATCATCCGGGCCTACGAGCTAACCGACGTCGACGCGGTCTACAACGCCGTCAACACCTGCCGACCCGAGCTCAGGCCCTGGATGCCCTGGGCCGCGGCGGACCACCTCGAACCCGCCTCGACCGCGCAGTACATCACCACCCAGATCATGAACACCCGCAAACCCGACACATGGGTCAACGTCGGACTCGGGATCTTCCACAAAGACACCGGCGAGTTCATGGGCGGCACAGGCGTCCACGACGTCCGCAGAGACACCGCGAGCTGCGAGACCGGTTACTGGATCGTCACGCCGCACACCGGCAAGGGCTACGCGACCGAAGCCTGCAAACGAACCATCGACTGGGCGCTCGCCCCGCAAGACAAGCAAGGCCTGGGCCTCCGCCGAGTCCGGATCTTCTGCTCGCAGCACAACATCGCCTCCGTCAAAGTCATCGAGAAACTCGGCATCCGGAAGGAAGTCGAGATGAAAGACGACTACTGGATCGAAGGCATCGGCTGCACCACACGACTCGGCTGGGGCGTGATGGCCGACGAGTGGCACGCCAAGCAACCGATCTAGTCAACGCATCACACCCGCCGAAGCGTCAGCACGTTGATCTCGGGACGCACACCGAATCTAAACGGCGCAACAGACATACCGACACCCGTCGAGATAAACACCCGGCACCACGGCCCCTGCACCATGCCCGCGCGGTACTTCTCGCCAAACCGACTCGGCACTCCCGGCGAACCGATGATCGGCAGACGGACCTGCCCGCCGTGCGTGTGGCCTGAGAGCATCAAATCGATCCGGTGATCGCCCGCTTCGCGCATCTCCGCCGCGTCCGGGTTGTGCGAGAGCAGCAGCCTCGGCATGTCCGGGTCCACCCCGCCCAGAGCGCGCCGGTAGTCGACCTTGGATTCCAGCAAGTCGCCGACCCCCGCGATGCACAGCCCCTCTTCTCGATCGGTGAGTGTGCGCTGCCTGCCGAAGTAGCACCTGCCGTTGTCGATCATCCGCACGCCGGCGTTTTCGAGCGCCCGGCGCATCTTGTAAGCCCCCGCGTACCAGTCGTGGTTCCCAAGCACACCCACCGTCGGGACAGCGTCTGCTAGCGGCCGCATGATCTCCGCGGCTTCATCGATGTGCGTCGGCCCGTTGTGCACATAGTCACCGGTCAACACGACAAGGTCCGGCTTCTGTCTCAAGCCCGTTTCGACGGCGCGCTCGATAAACGAAGCCGTGATCCTCGGCCCGCGGTGCGTGTCGGTCAGCTGGAGCACGCGCACGCCGTCGAGTTCGTTCGGCAGATCGGCAATCGGAACATCGCGCCGATCGACATGCAGTTGCCAAGGTTCGACGATCGTCGCGTACGCCATCGAACCTGCACCAACCGCGAGCACCGCCTCGGGCACCGATCCGATCAGCGCGTACCGCCGACGACGATCCACACCCTCTGGGCTCTTTGCCATCAACCAACGCGAGAACCACTTGCTGAGGAAGCGGAAGACAATGAACCCAAGCGCGATCAACGCGAACCCGGCAGCGTTGGCCAGCACGGCAAAGCCGAGCGAGTACGCGGTTTCGTACCCGAACACAACTTTGAGTACAAACCACACGGGAAGCACGGCGACCTGCAGCACGCCGTCAACAAGCGTCCATGCGTCGTTGATGTGCCCATCGATCCATCGCTCGTTGTGCCTCCATGAGCCGAGCGCAGAGAACAGGAGCCACGCAGTCACCCACAGAAACGCTCGGCGTCGAAATCTGCGCCAGCGGTTCGGGGGTGCTTTCTCGGGCTCCATGCCCCAGCTACGAGAACGGGCCGCCCCGTGTTCGGAGCGGCCCGTGAAGTTGATTACTTTGGCAATCGGATTTACGCGAAGTGGCTAAACGCCTTGTTCGCCTCGGCCATGCGGTGGACTTCCTCACGCTTGGTCATGGCCTTGCCCTCGCCGCGGGCGGCGCTGAAGATCTCGTCGGCCAGACGATCGGCGATCGGGCGGCCCTTCTCGGCGCGAGCCGCGGTGATGATCCAGCGGAACGCCAGCGCCTGCTGACGCTTGCGGTCGACCTGCATCGGGACCTGGTAGTTCGCACCACCGATACGCTTGCTGCGGACCTCCACGAACGGCTTGACCTTGTCGATAGCCATGTGGAAGCAATCGAGCGAAGACTTCGGCGCGTTGGGGTCGTCGATCTTGTCCAGACGAGCCTGGATGTTGTCGAGGGCGTTGTAGATGTTGCGCTGGGCAACAGACTTCTTGCCGTCGAGCATGATGCAGTTGGTGAATTTGGCGAGGATCTTGTCGCCGAAGACGGGATCTGGGCGGAGCTGGTCCGCGCTGCGTGTGATTCGACCACCCATGGTGGATCTCCTTGGCTCATCTGTCGGCCTTTGCCGACTCGTGTTCACCCCGCTCTTCAAGGCGTGCGGGATTACTTGCCTATGTCACTTTGTTCTTCGCGAATGGGACGGGCAGGAATCGAACCTGCTCAGCATACGCGGGAGATTTACAGTCTCTTGGGCTCTCCAAGGCCAGCCGTCCCGGTCAACGGGACGACTTGGGATCGCCCCGTTACTTGCCCTTCTTCACGCCATACTTTGAGCGGCCCTGCTTGCGGCCGTCAACTGCGAGCGTGTCGAGAGCACCACGGACGACGTGATATCGAACACCGGGAAGGTCACGCACACGACCGCCGCGGACGAGCACGATCGAGTGCTCCTGCAGGTTGTGGCCTTCGCCACCGATGTACGCGGTCACTTCCTTGCCGTTGGACAGACGCACACGAGCGATCTTCCGGAGCGCCGAGTTGGGCTTCTTCGGGGTCGCGGTCTTCACAGACAAGCACACGCCGCGCCGCTGGGGGCACGAGTTGAGGTCGCGCACCTTCGACTTGGTCTTTGGCGTCCGGCGAGGGTTGCGTACGAGTTGGTTGATCGTTGGCATGCGAATCTGATCCCGTGGAGCCTTACCCAGGCCCTCTCAAACCATCCGAAGCCACCCGGCCCCGGCGTGTCTGTCTAGTCCAATACCCACACAGACCGGGTCACCCCGGCCGACTGAGCCCGGAAGTGTAGCCCTGCGGCTGCGATCTTCAAGAATCTAGAGCGTCCAAGCCCGCCTTTTGAGCCCCCAAGGCCCGTCAAGGGCGGCTGGCACCCCCAAATTATCGCCGGCTGGCGGTCTTCTTGATCTCCCGGCTCTCGATCCAGACCTTCTCGTTGGTCTCGATGTCGATCATCTCCAGCGTCACCTGGTAGAAATTCACGACCTTCTTCGAGTCCAGCGATCGCTCCTTCACGTCCTTGATCCGGCCCAGCATCATGTAGTCGGCGCCCTTCTCCATCGCGGCCCGCTTGATCGTCGCCGGGTCGCGGAACTCGAGCTCTTCGAGCCGCTCCTGCCGAAGCTCGGCCCGCAGATCACGCTCGGCGATGAACCGGACCTTGCCCGAATTTAGCAGCTCCTCTTGGATCACGTCGGTGAACAGGTCCGAGTCGATGTAGTCGCCCGTCTCGTTCTTGACTGTGCCGACCACGACGAGCGGCCGCTTGTCGTTGACCGCCATGTGCTCGACGAGCCAGGGCTTGCTGAGCGCATCCTCGATCATGCCTTGCGCAATCTGCCTCGCATCCTCGTCGTCGAAGCGGTAGTCGAGATCAACGGTGTCCGTCGGATCGATCCGCTTCACTTTCCAGTTCGGGCTGCAGCCCACGATCGTCATCGCCGAGGTCGCCGCGACGAGTGCAAGCAGTTTGTTCATTCGCATCAGAAGCTCCAGTCTCCCGGCGTCGTTAGCCGGGCCAGTATTCCACAATCGAATCGAGGCCGAACGAGCCGCCCCGGATCTCTTTCCATTCACCCTCGTGCTGGCGCTGCCCGCCCGACCCGAGGAACACAACCCGTGCGCGGTGCGCGCCCTCAGGCAGATCGACAACCGTCGCCCACGCAGCGCCGGGCAGCATGGTCCAGCAGCGCACGTCCGCCTTCTCGGTCACCGCCAAGTACGCGAGCCCGCCGACGATCGAGACGAGCAACCCCGCGGCTTTGATCGCCGGATCCGCGTCGGAGTTCTCAAGAACAAGCCCGCCCGCGGTAAATATGCCGCTCTTGGTCAGCGCCCGCAGGTACGTCCGAGCGTGAACCAGCGGCAGCTCACTCTCGAAGTTTGCCTCGGCAACAGCGCTGAAATCCTCGATAAAGTCCAGCTCAACGGAGCCCGTCGTGCCGTCGGCGTACTCGATCTCGGCGATGGCCCTGTCTGCGCCTGACCCGCCACGCACGATCTGCGGCAGCTCGAAGTAGATCGGTGTCACGTACACGTAGTACGGCCCGACATTCTGCCTCGCCAGCGTCGGCCCCACGCCCCCCACCGCGACAAAGAGCGCATCCTGTTTCTGGTCATCAAAGCCGGAGAGCGAATCGACGTATGAGATATCCGCGGTGATCCCAAGCCCGGCCTGCGCGTTCGCTGCGGATTCGAGTCGGCGGATCGCGGTCGATGCCATGTCCGACTGCCCCGACTCGATAAACGCGACGGCTGACAGGTACACACCGAGCGGGCTCTCAATGAACTGGCCGGGCCGATCGAAACGAACCTCCGACTGCCCGCCGCGGTCGTGGATCTCGTCGAGCAACTCCTCGAACCGGTCTCGCATCTCGTTGGCTTTGAGCGCCATCCGCCGGGCCTCCACCGTGGGCCCGTTCTCGATGGTGCCCGCGTCGAAGTGTGCGAGCATCTTGATCACATTGATGTACTGCTCTTCGTACGCGCGTGTGATGTACCGGCTCGCGCGTTCGCTCACGAGCCACTGGCCAGCGATGTCAGAGATGCTCTGCTCGTTGAACATCTCCGTGTGAAGCTCTGCCGCGTTGAGCATCTCGATCGCGCGATCAGTGTCGCCCTCGGCAGCCGCGGCGGCCCCACGCTCAAGCAGCCAGAGCACTCGGCTTCGCCTCGAATAGAGCCCCTTCTCGTTCGCCTCGTCCAGCATCATCGAAGCACCGGCGTAGTCGCCCCGGTCGTGGGCGTAGACCAGCCGGTCGCGATGCCGATCGAACGCGGATTCGCAGCCAAGCCCCGCGCAGAGCATGAGCGCGACGACGATCGACGCCGACACGGTGAGCGGGATGGAACGGACCGGCTTCACTAAGGTTGTATAGTACATACTAGCATGTCCGATTTCAACCTTCCCCCTACCCTCAGCCATGACCGATAAACCACACACCGGCCCGACCGTCGCAGAGATCCAGGAAATCATCCGCGAGCGGTACTTCGAGTCTGACAACGATCGGGGCACCGGGGGCACATTTCTTTACTTCATGGAAGAGGTCGGCGAACTCGCCACGGCCCTGGCTAACAACAACAAACGCCGATCCGAGCCAACACAGGCAGAGCGGGACAACCTCGTCGAAGAGTTCGCCGACGTCATCGCGTGGCTCTGCACGCTAGCCAATATCAACGGCGTCGATCTCTCGGAAGCGCTCACAAAGTACACCGACTCATCACGAGTCGAGGGTGTCAAGGACTGATCGCCTCGGCGTCGTCCGAGTACACCTCTCGCGCCGACGGCATGCGTTGGCTTGAACTCGACACCGGCCGATAGATCTCGATCACCAGAGTGTCATCGTCGGGTGGTCCGTTGCGGAACGCATCGACGTGACCGAGCAGCGTCGCGGGCCAGCTTCCCTCGGCCTGCAAGCCGCTGGATGACAGGATCCCCTGCATGCCCCGGATGCCGAGCATCTTGCCGTCGCTGTTGCGCGCTTCGGTGGCTCCGTCGGTGTAAGCAATGAACCGGTCTCCATTGGCAAACTCGACGGAAACCGTTTTCGATTCGAACGTGTCGTCATCGACCGCGCCGAGCAGGAAGGTGGTCGAGTCGATCTGGTCGATCGAGCCGTCGGCGCGGATGTGAAACGCAGGCGGGTGCCCCGCGTTGGCGTAGACCATCTCGTGCTTGCTCGGATCGACTTTGACTACAAGGCCCGTGACAAACACGGAGTGGGATGCCATCGTCAGCCGGACGTAGCGGTTCAGGAGCGCGAGCACCTCGCCCGGCTCGATGAACGGGTCTTCCGCGTACAGACGCGCGAGCTCGCCGTAGAGCCGGTTGACGGTCAGCGCCGCCGGGATGCCGTGACCCGTGACGTCGAGCACGACAACGGACAGTGTGTCCTGCGAGCCGTCGTGGTTCGGGCAGGAGTTGATGTGGAGGTAGTCGCCGCCGATCTGCCGCATGGGCTGGTATCGGTACGTAAACCTGACATCGCCCGAGGTCTGCGGCGCCGGGAACATCGCCTCGTGGATGCGCCTCGCATCTGTGAGTTCCCGTCGGACCTCGCCGTAGCGGCGCTGGAGAAAGTAGAACTGCGACTCACGGAGCCTGCTCGATGAACGGTACCACGCAATGAAAATACCCGGCATAACGAGCAGCATCGTCGCGAGGGCGCCGAAGAAACTGGCCCAGGTGAAACTGCCGTCGATCGGCGTAAGCCTGCAGAACGCGTTCACACCGAGCACGGCACCCGCGACCAAGATCGCCTGCCGAACCGTCCAAGGCAAGAAGCATGTCGCGGTCGTGAACGACAAGAAGAACCCGAGCATGCCCGACATCTCGGTCAGCGGCAGGTTCGAGGCCCGAAGCGCCACGTTCATCAACCCATCGATGATCACGATCAGCATCGAGAGTTTGACGAGCTTGGTTGTGTCGTGCTTGCGGAACGAGGCGTACACAAAGCCCGCGATGTACATCACGGTCCAGAGTACAAACACGCCGAGCGTGAGCGACATCTTGCCGTCAACCGGGTGCTTGCCGACAGTTTCGAGATCGCCTGTGAGGGCGGCGAACACAAACACGAGCAGGAACCCGGTCGAGATGACACCGAGCGCGCCCATGATGCCGGTGAACCAGCGGAAGCGTCGGCTCAGCAGAGAACCCATCTCGGTTGCGAACTCGTGCTGGAACTCAGTTGTGTAGCTCGCGCTCGAACCTGCCAATCAACACCCCGCAAACATTCTCATCGAGACGGCCTCTTCTTAGCCGAACGGCTGCCGCCCTTTCACAACGTTCAGTTTACTCCGAATCACTCCCAGATGGTCGGTCGCCTCCCGGCTTCCAGAGCACATCCCCGGGACCAGTGGCGTTGACGTGCCGCGCCAACACGAAAAGCAGGTCCGAGAGCCTGTTCAGATACCGAATCGGCTCGGCCACTTCACCGAGCCCGATCTGCTCACCGAGTTCTACCACGCACCGCTCGGCTCGCCGCACCACGGCCCGTGAAACGTGAAGATGCGCAGCGACCGCTGACCCGCCCGGGAGCACAAAGCTCGTCAGCGCCGGCAGATCCGCGTTGAACGTATCGATCTGTTCCTCGAGCCACGACGTCTGCGTGCCCGTTACACGGAGCGCATCGCCCACGTGCTCGCCGGGCTTGCGAGGCGTGCAGAGATCGGCGCCGACATCGAACAGGTCGTTCTGAATGCGCAGCAGCAAGGGCCTGACCGATTCGTCCCCGGCGCCGCACGCGTTGACCGCCACACCGAGGAAAGAGTTGGCCTCGTCAACCGTGCCATAGGCGACGACCCGGTGATCGACCTTGGCAACCCGCGAGCCGTCGCCCAGCCCGGTCTCGCCCTCGTCGCCCGTTTTCGTGTAGATCTTCGTGAGCTTGACCATCGGCCGACTCTCCAAATTTGCCGGCCAAACCGACAGCCCGCATCTGTACAACGCATGCTAGTCTACATCGTGACACCAGCGACCCAGAACACGATCGACGGCCGAACCAAGCGATGGATCATCGGTGACGCCGGCCACGCTCCGGGTGCCAAGCTCATCGACCGGATCCTCGCCGCCCGCGGCCTCGTCGGCGAAGAGGCACGGGCGAGTCTCGAAACCACGCTGCAAGACCTGCACGACCCGGCTCTGCTGCCCGACGCCGACAAGGCTTGTAACCGGCTCATCAGCGCCATCGACGACGACGAGCCGATCGTGATCTACGGCGACTACGACGTTGACGGCATCACCGCAACCGCAATCCTCTACCACACACTCAGAAGCATCGCCAAAGAAACAAGCGACATCCGCACCTACGTCCCCCACCGCCTCGACGAGGGCTACGGCCTCAACGGCGACGCGATCCGCGCGCTCGCAGACGAAGGTGCAAAGGTCATCATCTCCGTTGACTGCGGCATCACCGCGACCAACGAAGCGCTCATCGCGCAAGAAGCCGGCGTGGATCTCATCATCACCGACCACCACAACCCGCCCACCGACGGCGCCATGCCCGATGCCTTTGCGGTTGTGCACCCGAGAGCGCCGGGCTCGATGTACCCGTTCGCCGAGCTCTGTGGCGCGGGCGTCGCGTACAAACTCGCCTGGCGACTCCTGGTTCTTGCCGACGGGGACGAGAACGGCAAAGTCGGCAAAGACAAACGCGGCTTGCTGCTCGAACTGCTCGCTTTCGCGTCGCTCGGGACGATCGCGGATCTTGTTCCGCTGGTTGACGAGAACCGGATCATCACGAAGTACGGGCTGGGCCGAGTCCCACGCTCGGCGTTCGGTGGGCTGCGCGAGCTGGTCTCAGCATCGGGTCTCGACGGCGAGAAAATCGAGGCCGACGACGTGGGGTTCAGGCTCGGGCCGAGGCTTAACGCCTGCGGCAGGATGGGCCACGCCGCGGAAGCGGTCGAGCTTTTTACGACCGCGGCTGGCAAGCGCGCACGTGAGATCGCCGAGGGCCTGCACGGGCAGAACGAATCACGCCGTGCCACCGAGCGCCGCATCCTTGAGCAGGCCATCAAGCTCGCTGAGGCCAACGGGATGACCGGGCCCGATCGTCGCGCCATCGTTCTGGCCCACGAAGACTGGCACCCGGGCGTGGTCGGCATCGTCTGCTCGCGCCTCGTTGAGCGGTTCGCAAGGCCGACCATCCTGCTCTGCAAACAGGACGACCGCTACAAGGGCTCGGGCAGATCCATCCCGGCGTTCAACCTGCACGCGGGTCTTGAAGCGACGTGCGAGCACCTTGCAACCTTCGGCGGTCACGACATGGCCGCCGGCCTCTCGCTGACGTGCGACAAACTCGACTCGTTCATCGATGCGTTCGTCGATCACTCAAACTCAGCGCTCACGCCCGACGACCTCATCAACAACCTGCGCGTTGACGCGGCCGCCGCTTCGCACGAGCTGACCGCCGACGCGGTGCGCGAGATCTTCCAGCTGCGCCCCTTCGGGATGGGCAATCCCAGAGTTCGGCTCATGCTGCAAAGCGTCCGCATCGACCGCCAGCCGGGCACGTTCGGCGCCAAGGGCAACCACCTGTCGCTGCACCTCAAGCACGATGGCCCGGCGCTGCGGTGCATCATGTGGAACGGCGGCGATCTACGAAACGAGCTGGCGCGGGGCCAGCTCGTCGATGTGGTGGTGTCACCACAGATCTCTTCGTATTCGGGTCAGGTCGAGCCGGTCATCGACGACTGGCGCTTTGCTGACTGATCGTTACTCGGCGTCAACCGGGAAGCTCGCAACGCCGTCGCCCTGCACCCGCAGGAGGCTCAAGAGAAGCTGCGCTTTCTCGTTGGTCGGGTCGAGTTCCGTCGCGGCCTGGTAGCTGCGCTCCGCTGCGGCTGTCATGCCGAGGTCGTGCTCGATGACACCCCGGAGCATGTACGCCTCGATAGGCATGTCCGATTTCTCGAAGCCGGTCTGGAGTGTGGTCAGCGCCGCGTCCGAGTCGCCGTGCTTGCGCTGCCAGAGTGCGCGGTAGAGGTAGCCCTCGGGGCGCTCGGGTGCGAGTTCGATGATGCGCTGCGCCGACTGGCGGAGGCGCGACATGTCGTTGATGCTATAGGAAACCGAGCCGAGGTCTAGCCATGAGCCAAGGTCGGTCTGGCCTTCCTTGGCGCTGGTCAGTTCAAGAAGCACCTCGCGTGCTTCCATCGTGCGGTCGAGCTCGAGCAGGCAGCGCGAACGCATCCGGTGGATGTCCCGGCGGCCTTCGTAGCCCTCGAACTCAAGGAGTCTGTTGATGTTGTGCTCGGCTTCTGCGTAACGCTCGATGTTCATCTGAGCGTTGATCAGGTCTTCGAGGATCGCGGGCTCGTCCGAAGCCAGCGTCCACGCGGTGCGAAACCGCGACTCGGCCTCTTCGTCTTTGTCGTTCATCATCGCCAGGTGACCCAGCGTCTGCTGAACACCCGCGTTGTGACCGAACACGTTGCTGCGGTCACCGAGGTACGCCTCGGCTTCCTCGGTCCTGCCCAGGTCGATCAGCAGTTCTGCCGTAGCAACCGCGTACATCGCCTCGGCGGGATCGAGATCCGCGACCTGCTTGTAGAACTCGAGAGCCTCTTCCTTCTGGCTCAGGCGTTCGTGAACGATCCCGAGAAAGTACACGGCCTCAATAGTGCCAGGCTTGATGATCTCGGCACGCAGGAGCGATTCCCGAGACTCTTCCAGCCTGCCCATCTCGAACAGGATCCGGCCCTTGAGCGTGTGGCTCTTGGCGACTGAGGGGTTGAGCGAGAGCGAGTTGTTCACGCTCTCGAGTGCCCGATCCAGGTCGCCAGCCATGTACGACTCGTTGGCCATCTCCCACTGGGTCGCGCTCTTGATCTGCGCCATGCGCTGGTGGGCGAGCGTGAGCCCTTCAGAGGTCGAGCGTCCGTGTCCCGAGCACCCGACGAGGGTTGCCGAGGCGAGTCCGAGAACGAGTGCCGGGGCGATGGACGATGTGCGTCGTGTAATTCTCATTTGGTTCCACTCCAATTGATTTGTCTGTTAGAAGCCCGGGGCTTACTCGTCTTCGCTATCGACCGGGAAGTCTGCGAACTCGGTGTCGGTCGATTCCTCGTAGGTATCGGCCTCTTCACCCGTCTGCTCTTCCACGATTTCTGCGATTGTCGATTCGAAGAGCGAAGAGTCGTATTCCTTGCGCTCCCCGGGGACACCCAGCTTCTGGAGGTTCGAGACCGAGTCGTTCTCTTCCATCTGGGCGTCGAACATGGCGTCGATCTCGCCGGTGATGATCTCGTCGAGGAAGCTGGCGTTCCAAGACTGCTCTTCGCCGACCAGGCGTTCACGCATGGCGATCACGTTGGTCTGGGTCGGGTCGAGGCTGAGCGACTGCTGGATCTTGAAGAGAGCACGCTTGAAGTCGCCCTTGCGGATCAGCTCCTGTGCCTCGACGTTGTACATCGCGGTGATCTTGCTCCGGCTCCAAGGGAGAAGGCCCTTGCGGATGCCGGTGCGTGCGTTGTCGATGGTTGCCATCGCACGATCGGCCTCGTCGAGAAGGATCTGGTCGTTCACGACGGTCGGCTTGACCATGAAGATGATTTCCTGACGCTCGGTGCTGTCGTCGTTACCACGGAAGGCGTGGCCGAGGACAGGGATGTCGCCGAGGAACGGGATCTGACGACGGGTGACGGTGGTCGCCTCGCGGAACAGGCCGCCGAGGACAACGGTCTGGCCGTCGCGGACCATGACGTTGGTTGTGAGCTCGTTGGTAACTTCATCGGGGATGGTGATCGCCGAGCCGCCGACCGCGGTGACTTCGCGGATCTCAGCATCGGACACCTGCGGCTTGAGTTCCATGCGGATGAAGCCGTCGTTTGAGATGAAGGGGCGGAAGTAGAGCTGGGTACCAGTATCAAGGAATTCAACCGACTGCGTGGTCGCGGTTTCGGTTGTGGTTGAGCTGAGGTAACCGATCTTGCGACCGACGAGGACGCGGGCCGGCTGGCGGTTGAGGGTCAGGAGCTTGGGCGAGCTGAGGATGGTGACATCCGTGACCTCATCGAGCATCCGCATGAAGACCGCAAAGTCACCCGAAACAAGGCCTGCACGGAACGTAGCAGGACCAGCGGAGTTGCCAACTGTCGAGGTAACACCGCCGCCCTTGCCGTCATCCGGCGTAGCGATCGCGGTCTCGGTACCACCGACGAGCGTGCCGCCCTGACCGGTGATGAGCGACGGGACCACGCTGAGCGGGCCGCCGGCGCCGGTGAACTCCGAGAAGCTCAGATCACCGACGATCGAGAAGTCCATACCGAACGCGTTGGCCTCGTTGAGCGAGGTCTGCATGATGGTTGATTCGACGAGCACCTGCGCTGGGCGGGTGTCGATCTGGGCGACCATGTCGAGGATTGCATCGACTTCTTCTTCGTAGTCGGTGACGACGATGGTGCTTGCCGAGGTGAAGCTCTCGCCGCCGGTCGGGACATCGCCGGGGATGCTGAACGCGCCTGCGTCCGGGCTGACGGTGATGGTGCCGTTGTCGGAAAGCATCGGCTCAACAAACGCCTGGACGTCCGCGGCCGAGATGTAGTTGAGCTTGACGATCTCGCTCTTGCGGACGCGGGTTGCTTCCTGGATCCGGTCGAGTTCTTCGAGGCCGTAGACGTAGATGAAGTTACCACGCTCGATGTAGCCGTAACCGTTGACGTTGAGGATGGCTTCGAGTGCTTCGTAGAAGGTGACGCCGTAGAAGTTGGCTGTCACACGCCCGGCCACGCTCTGGCCGGTGACGACGTTCTTCTGTGCCTGAACGCCGAGGAGTTGGAGAACGGTGTTGAGGTCTTCGTCGTTGACGAAGAGCTCGGTGATGAGGTTCTCATCGACGTTGACGCGGCCGCCGGGTTCGTTGAGCTCTGGCTCATCCTCTGGCTGGACCAGCGAAGCGGCAGGTGCAGCCTGGTTCAGGCCTTGGCCCATCGCGGTGCCCGACACCATGACCAGTGCAGCAGCGGCACGAATTCCCCACGCCCGAAGCCCACAACCAGCAAAGTGTGATTCCAACATCGTTGTCCCCTCGGTCCCGGCTGTTCTGTGCCGGGCCAGTCTTGACTCGTTTGAGAATCGGATTCACACACCGCGAATCCGATCACACAACGTTGGTCGTCGCCTGAGAGGGGCTACTTTGGCCTCAATATTGTTTTTTTGGGAAGATGGGAGGAATAGGCCAGATGGGAGATCAAAAACCCCCGGTTTCAGGAGAATCACCGTCAAGGCTTTCGCCCTCTTCTGGTTCTCGCTCCTGATCGGGAGTCTGGGTCTCTTCGTCCTCGGTGGTCACCGGGTTTGGCTGGGTCTGAGCGGAGGCTTTCTGCTCGTCAGGGACCGCATAAGCCATGCGGGGCAGGTCGGTTACGAAGCGCATCTTGCCCCACATCGCCACGGCGAACAGGCCCCCGAAGAGGCCAAGAGCGTACAGAGCCGCCTTGCGTCTGGTTTGCTTTGGATCCCCACCCATGATGATCAACCCCCGAGTTTCTCAACGGTGACGCGCCCAGTATACGGCTCGACGTTGAGGCGGTAGGCCGTCCCGTCGTCGCCGTTGAGCACGATGTTCCCGCCCGCGCTGGGCGAGTCGCTGTCGAGACCGGCGACCGGGCCGCCGAGTTCGTCGAAGACGAGGACCGAGTCCTCATCGAACGTGGCAGAGACAAGCTGCGCCGCGTTGCCGCTGGTGCGGTCGATATCGACCAAGAAGCGTTGGTCCGGGCCGTCGATCTTGTACATCGCGTCGGTCTCAAAATCGAGTTCGTCGCTTGAGACCTCGGCGATCCAATAGGTGTTCGCGGCCGCATCGAACACGACAGCACGGCGAGCCTGATACGCGAGCGCATCGCTCTGCGCGTACATGATGTCAGAAGCAATGGCGCGGACCGCGGTCTGCAGGCGGATGGATTCGCTGCCCTGCACGTTCGGGACGACAAGAGCCGCGGCGATGCCCATCAAGACGAGCACGACCATGAGTTCGAGCAGCGTGTACCCGGCGCGGCTCCGGCCCCCGCCGCTCTGTGTTGAGCGACTCGTCATGTGCTTATTCCTTCTCCGGCGCAGGCTTCGGGAAGTTGGTCACTTCGACACGGATCCTGCTCTTGAGCGTGGACTCGATTGAGTTGAGTCGGCTGTCGATGCTCTGGAGCTCGGCGATCATGCGCCGACGCTGATCGAGCGGGTTGGACAGCATGCCCGGCTCGGGTTGGTAGGCAACCGGGACGACCTGCGCGGGCTCTGCCTCGACGGCGGGCGCATCCTGGCCGACGAACCGGGCGCCGACGTCGACAGCGAGCAGGGTTGCAATGGCAGCCAGAAGGAGTGTCTGCGGGCGTGACTTGGTTGGCTCTTGCTGGTTGCTCATGGCATTCCCCTCGTTAGGTCTCGTGCTTGAATCAGATGAAAGCCTGTTCGTTATCAAGCACAGCCGGTTCCCGAAAACACGGCCGGCCCTTTCGAGCCGACCGTGCGTAAGTTCATGCGATCTGACGCGGATTAGCCGCCGTCGCCAGCGTCAGCCGTTGGCCACGGCTCGCCGGTGTCGTCGTCAGCCGGGTCGCGGTAGTTCTCGTTGAACGAGGCGGCCCAGATCTCGCCGGTGGTCTCGTTGAAGTACCAGCCGACTGCGGTGTCTGCCATAGCTGCGTCCATACCAGTCTCACCGGTGTCATCGGTGAAGGTGATCTCGGACGAGTTGGTGCGCGGGTTGACCGGGGCAGCCTGCAGGAGCTGCTCGGTGATCATCGGCTCCCAACCGACAGCGCCGTCTGCTTCACCCTCGACGAGTGCGGGGAACTCGTTCGTGTCCGACTGGGCACGGAAGAGCTGGATCTGGGTACGCAAGGTGCGAAGCTGGGTCTCGACGTTGCCGACCTGGGCCTCGTCCGAAGCGTTCACGAACTGCGGGATCACGACCGCGGCAAGGATGCCGAGGATGACCACAACGATCAGAATTTCTACCAACGTAAATGCACGGTTTCGTCTAGCTCTCATGAGCAAGTTCCTCCTGTAAGCACCGGTGCGAGCACTACTTCGTTCATCCATTCACCCGTCGGGTGTTCTCGGCCGTCGAACACTCGACGAACCAGCCCCGCCCCCGCTCGCCGGGAAAACATCAAGGCCACACAAAGGATCGGATACGACTCGCCCACGCTTTGGCTTGTGCAAAGGGTGTTTTTGTGTGAGGGGTCCGGCTGTGCGATCTGCGCACACCAAAAACGGCTGGGCGAGCCGATTGGCCCGCCCAGTGTCGCTGAATTCGTGTGTTATTGGTGCTTCAAAGACGCGTCCGAGAACGCGAAGCTGAATTATTGCCCAGCCAGAATCAATCTGACCATTTCGCTCTGGGGCAAACCGAGAGCGCCGATGACGGTTGCCGCGGCGGTCGCCTCGTCGTCGTCACCTGTTGCCGAGAGCTCGACGAGCTGCTCAACGTGGACCGTGTCGAGCTGGTTACCGAACCTGCGGGCCGAGCCTGCGAGCTTGCCGAGCAGGTCGATCCGCTCGGTGCCGCTGGCGGCCAGTGCGGACTCGGCGAGGATCGACTGAGCCGAAGAACGGCTGATCCTGCTGAGCACTTCTGCAACTTCGAGACGAACATCACCCGTGGTCTCGTTCATCGCGGAGACGAGGCTGGTCGTGGCGTCGGAAACGTCGAGGACCGAGTTCTGTGCGACCGAGAGGTCACGCAGAGCGGCAAGCGAACGCAGCGCGAACTGGCGTGCCTCGTCTGGCTCGATCACGCCGCCCGAGGCGACATCAACAAGCTCGGTCATGCCCGCCGCCATGGCCTCTTCGTTCGTGCCGAAGGAGCGAACCATGACGGAAACATCGTTACTAAAGAGTCTGCGGAGCCTCGGCAGCTCGTCGGACGCGACGAGCGTGTAGACCGGGGCGGCCATCAGCTTCGGACGCGAGCGGATCGCCTTGATCAGCAGTTCGGACTTGCCGGTCGCTGCCTGCGTGACCACCAGATCGACGCCCGGGGTCTCGGCGATGGCTTCTGCGATCTCACTGACATCGCTGCCGAAGGGCAGAACCTCGTAGCCGAGGCCTTCGACGACCCTGCGGATCGAGCGGTACTGCTCTTCCTCTTCAGTCAGCACGAGGGCGTAGCTTGTGCCCGCGAAGCGGATGGAGCTTGCGAGCGTCGGGACGACGCGCTGGGCGCCCTGGAAGCTGCTGCGTGGGTGCGAGGCCGCAATGGCAAGAGCCGCGTCGTACTGGACGCGACGGCTCGGGTACGCCAGTGCATCGATGAGCGGGCTCTGGCCCGAGTTGCGGTCCCAGATCAGACCAGGACCTGCGGTGCGCTCGATCGCTTCCACAGCCCGGCGAGCGAGCTGGGTGTCGTTGTCTGCAAGAGCCCTGCCGAGCACGATCTCGCTGACGACCGGACCCGAAGCGACGGCGTAGTACAGCGCTTCACGCATCGAAGGCGGGTAGGCGGGGTTGTCATAGCCCGGGGTTTCGTCGATTTCGCGGGAGAAGTTCGCCGCGACCCAGAGCGAGAGTGCGCTCGGGCCCTGCGAGCCGAGTTCCATGGCGCGCTCTGCGAGCTGCATGGTGCGGGCTTCGTGGAAGACCTTGGTCTCGATGGCCGAGGGGATCAGGCCGATCGCCGGGTCGTATGACCAGAGCAGCTGCATGTCCTCGCCGGGGAACGCGGTGAGTTCTTCGCGTTCGTCGTAGTAGGACTCTGCGAGCTGGCGGTAGAGCTCGGCGGTGCTGCCGCTGGCACCGATCGAATCGAGTGCACGCTCGCAGGCGCTACGGACGGGGTCGCTGAGTGTTTTGTCTTTGAGTTCAGAGATGTACGGGGCCGCTGCCGCGTAGCGGAGCTTGCCGAGCACGTTGACGACCTGCTCTTGAGCCGCGGGGTCGATCTGCATGAGCGAGACCGAGAGCGGGATGACCGATGATCGGCCCGACTCGTTGAGCAGGCGCTGGACCTGCGTGCGGAGCTGGATGTCTGCCCGCTGGAGGAGCGCATCGATGAGCTGGGGCATGGCGTACTCGCCGGCTGCCTTGAGGCGCTCGCGGGAGTAGAGGCGTTCGCGGAGCCCGCCGACGAGGCCGTCGATGTTGCGTTCGATTTCGTTCGGGTCTCGGGCGCGCTGGAGCCTGCCGTCGCTGAGCATTGTGAGGATGCGTCCTGCGATCGGTTCGAGCGAATCGCGTCGGAGCGCCTTTCCGAGCGCTTCGTCGAGTTCGTTCTGCAGGCCGGCTTCTTCGACGAACTCGAGGAGCTCGCGAGGCGTCATGCCCTGAGAGAGAATCTGGTTCGCAGTGCCCTCGGCAGCCTCTGCCTGATGCACGTTGACGTAGAACACAAAGTCACGGATCTGCGTCTTGAGATCTGGTTCGGCGTCCTGCGCGAGCGCAGGTCCGGTCAGTGACAACGAAACCCCAATGCTTGCTGCACGCAGCAGCCGCACCGATCGAATCCAATCCATCCGCACGCCTCACTCCAGGTGGCTGGGATTGTAAATGATGTTTCGGGCATCGCCCGCGGGCCGCCGTGCCCGTGCATCATCCAATCTATGCCTCGGTGCCGATCTACTTACATCCCGCTGCCGGACGTTCCTTCTCGTCCTGCCGCACCGCCACGCCCCGCGTGGCAACAGACCAGCCTAGGCAAGGTACCAGCAAAAGAGACCTCCCGTCAATCGACGAACCCCCACTTCCTTCGCTGACCGAGGGTCGGGCCCGGCTTGGTCGCACCCGAACACCCGTCCAACGTCCGAATAGCCCGTTTCGCCCATTTCTGTCGGTCGCGACGGTCAAGACGCCTCTACTGACGACCGATGGGTGCTTTATGCGGGGCCTGTCCCGGTCGTATCGGATACGCCCTCGCTGTGGACTCTGCGGGGCCGAGCCCCGCTGGCTGAGGTGAGACTTATGTCGATCGACAAAGACGTACTGACAACCGGCGAGGTCGCCAAGATCTGCAACGTCGCCCCGCGGACCGTTTCCAAGTGGTTCGATTCCGGCGCGCTCAAGGGTTACAGAATCCCCGGATCCAAAGACCGCAGGATCCCGGTCCCCGAACTCGTCAAGTTCATGAAGGCCCACGGCATCCCCCTCGACGGCATCACCGGCGGGCGGACCCGTGTCCTCATCGTTGACGACGACGTCGATGTCACCAACACACTCAAGGATGTCCTGATCGACCGGACCAACTACGACGTGCGCGTCGCGTCCAGCGGCTTCGAGGCCGGCATGGAGTGCGAACGCTTCCGCCCGCACGTGCTGCTTCTCGACATGCACCTCGGCAACAACAACGACGCGGATCAGGTGACCAACCTCGTCAACACCTCGGACTCGCTGCAGATGACCAAGATCGTCCCGATGAGCGGTAAGCTCACCGACGGTCAGGCCGCGGCACTCTCGAGCAAGGGCTACGAGGGCTTCCTGCGTAAGCCTTTCCAGGTTCGCCAAGTCGTTGAGTCGATCGAAGCCGCGACGGCGATGGTTTACTAAACCACGGCACACATCACACTCGAATGAGCCGCGTGCACAAGCACGCGGTTTTTCATTACCCGAGCCGAACGAGCATCCGCCGGGTCGGGGCGTCGATGACGTCCGATGCGTCCGCGAGCCATCGCCGAGCGTCGGTGTAGTAGCCCGCGGTTGGTTTGAGCTCGGGCAGCAGCGCTCTGAAGTGCCGGTTGAGCCGGGCCATGGCGAGTTCGCGGGTGAGCTTGGCGTAGATCGAAGCGCAAGCGACGGGCAGGTGGGCGTTCTCGGCTTCGGTCTCGAAGAGGATCTTGGTGTCGCCCGCCCAGCCCTCGAGTTTGTAGATGCTGCGCTCGGGTGTCTCGTAGAGCGGCGTCGCTCGTGTCCCCTTGAGCTCGCGTTCGAGCATGCCCTTGTACGTCTTGCGCGCGCCGAGCCGGTCGCAGACGATGCGGACGTCGTCGCCCGAGTCTTTCCAGCGGGACTCGATGGTGCGCAGGTGCTGGCCGATGGCGTGGATGGTCGCCTCGGACTTGGTGCCGGTCTTCTTGACGATGGTGTTGAACAGTTCTTCTGAGATGACCCTCGCCGCGGCTTCTTCTGTGTGCACCCCCGCTGCTCCCATCGCGCCCGACAGCACGTTGGACGCGATGCCGATCTCGCCCGGCTGGTTGCCGAGTGGCATGTCCGCCGGCTCGCCTTGGTACCAGGGCTGATCGGGAAGCCGGGCGCCAAGCGCCGAGAAGAAGTGCGCATCGTCCGGGATCTCGACGCCCGCCGAGGCGAGCAGCGCGAGGGCGGTGCGTTCGAGGTGGACGAGCGGGTGCTTGGTCTTGAGCTGGTTTGAGAGCTTGAGCTGCTTGGAGTCGGCGATCGCGACTCGGCCCCGCTTGTCGGCGCGGAGTTCTTTCAGCGTTCGGCACACGCCGGCGCTGAGGTGTTCCCAGAGGTCGGGGACGTGCTCGCCTGACCAAGTTTCGACGCGGAAACAGGTGAGGCCCACGCAGAGTGGTCCGAGCATTGGGCCGTAGCCGGCTTCGTCGATGCCGCAGTAGATGAGGGCCATGGGCAAGAGGGTACGCGGTCGCGGCTGTCGTCTGTGCAAAAAGAAACACGGCTGACCCGAAGGTCAGCCGTGAGTGCTCACAAATGCGGATGAGAGGGCTCGAACCTCCACGGGGTTTTACCCCCACTAGGACCTGAACCTAGCGCGTCTGCCAATTCCGCCACATCCGCGGCGGGGGCATGGTAGGCCCACGCCCGCCGAGTGGCCAACTCTTGGAGCCTTGGTTAGGCGTTTGCGGCCTCGAGTTCTTCCTCCGATTCCTCGGCTTCCATCCGCTCCATGCGCTCGCGGACCTTCTGGGGCAGCTTCTTCTCGAGGACGGCTTCCTTGATCTCTTCGAAGAGGTCTTCGTTTTCACCAAGGAAACGCTTGGAGGCTTCGCGGCCCTGGCCCAGGCGGACGTCGCCGTAGCTGAACCATGCGCCGGCCTTGTCTGCGACGCCGGTCTCGACCGCGAGGTCGAGGAGGTCACCGGTTGAGCTGATGCCCTCGGTGTACATGATGTCGAACTCGGCGTCGCGGAAGGGCGGCGCGACCTTGTTCTTGACGACGCGTGCGCGTGTTCGGCTGCCGACGGTCTGGTCGCCTTCTTTGATCGCGCCGGTTCTGCGGACATCGATGCGGACGGACGAGAAGAACTTGAGCGCCCGGCCGCCAGGGGTGGTTTCGGGCGAGCCGAACATGACGCCGATCTTCTCGCGGATCTGGTTGATGAAGATGACCGTGGTCTGGCTGCGTGCGATGACGCCGGTGAGCTTCCGCATGGCCTGCGACATGAGGCGTGCTTGCAGGCCGACGACCGCGTCGCCCATGTCACCCTCGATTTCTGCCCGTGGGATGAGTGCCGCGACGGAGTCAACGACGATCAGATCGACGGCGTTTGAGCGGACGAGCAGTTCGACGATCTCGAGCGCCTGCTCGCCCGAGTCGGGCTGGCTGACGAGGAGCTGGTCGATGTCGATGCCGATCTTCTTGGCCCAGGAGGGGTCGAGGGCGTGTTCCGCGTCGACGAACGCCGCGACGCCGCCCTTCTTCTGGGCTTGTGCTGCGATGCTGAGCGAGAGTGTTGTTTTACCGGATGATTCCGGGCCGAAGACTTCGACGATTCGGCCTGTGGGGATGCCCTTGCCGCCGAGTGCGAGGTCGAGGCTGATTGAGCCTGTGCTTGTGCCGGGGATAGAGAGGTAGGCGTCCTCGTCGAGGCGCATGATGGCGCCTTGGCCGAAGGATTTTTCGATTTGTGAGATGGTGCGTTTGAGGACTGAGTCTCTGCCGGACTCGTCGGTTGCCTTGTCCTGCAGTGTCTTTGCGGGTCCGGTGCGCTTGGCCATATCTTGGGCCTCCTGATTTTCTGCTCCAGTGATCGGCAGATGGCGTCCCCGTGTGCTCGCGTCGAGCGGGGCCGGTCCGCCGGCTGGTGCCGGTCCCGATGCGGAGTCTGGAGGTTCCTCGATCGGAGCCCTCTCAGGCCGGGGGCGGCATCGGTCGCGTGCCCGGCGGGCCAAGTCTACTACATGTAGTCCTGTTCTGTCTACGTCAGGCCCAAACAAATTTGTGACAAACGTATGTGACGGCGGAATATGGAGTTACGCGCCAGAAAGAGCCGCGGGCGTAAGCACGCGGTGGTCGGGATGCGGATTCGAGAGTACGAGGTGGGTCAATTCCGCGTGCTCACGCACGCGGCTCCTCAAGGGACACGCAACTCAACAACTCGATGCTACGTATCGTGAAAACACGGGGTGGATCGGAGTTCTTTCGATGCGACGCAAAGGATTCACGTTTATCGAGATGATCGTGGCGGTGCTTGCGATCGTGGTCATTCTCGCGGCTGTGCTCATGGTCAATTCAAGACCACATGGAAGCCGCAACCATCGACAACTCAGAGACGCAACACAGCAGCGTGGCATCGGACAGGCGATGTATATCTGGGCTGGTAACAACGACGGAACCTACCCGCTGCCCTCTCTCGTAGATGTCAACAACACAACGGTGCCAGAACTCGGCAGAGCCAAGGACACGACGGCGAACATCTTTGCGCTGCTGATCCAAGACGGATCGATCACGCCTGAGATGTGTCTCTCTTGGCGAGAGGTCAACACACGCATCGTTGATGACGAGGACTACACGTACGACACGCCGACGGCTGCGGTTGATCCTTACAACTCGCACTGGGACCCGGCGTTCTCTGCTGACTTCACATCCGAAACCGGCGGCAACTTCAGCTACGCGCACCTGATTCCCGTAGGAGAGCGACTGGACATGTGGGGCATCACGAACAATGTGGACGAGGCGATCCTGTCGAACCGCGGACCTGAGATGGCGTCGATAGAACGCAAGGGCGGCGACACGATCACTCAGTTTGCAAACCCGGACACAAACACGCTGCTTTTGATGGGGTCAAAGAACTCATGGGCCGGCAACACAGCGTTCAACGACAACCACGTGGAATACAACTCAAATGTCTATGCGCACGGCGAAACGGCGAACCCGATGACCACTTCACGCCCACTCGCTGGCACGAAGGATCACGACGTGCTGTTTGCGGATGAAGTCGGCTTCCCGGGCAATCAGTACCTCGGAATATTCACTTCGGCGGGCGAGACCAAGGCCGAGTACACTGCGATCTGGGATTGATTTCTGAGCAGACGCCCGTTCGGGCGATCGGAGTGTGCGAGATGAAGCGTCGCGGGTTTACGGTGATCGAGCTGGTGTTTGTGCTTGCGGGCGTGGTGATCCTTGTGGTGGTTGGGTTTGTGGGTCTTGGCATCATGATGCCGGCGATGGGCACCGCGAGGGCCTCGGCTCTACATCTCCGGGATGCGGTGCAGATCCGGGGCATCGGGCAGGCGTTTACGATCTGGGCTGGCAACAACGACGACATGTACCCGCTGCCGTCGAAGATCGACTTGAAGGATGCGACGGTCGCCGACGTCGGCAGAGCCAAGGACACGACGGGCAACATCATGTCCATGCTCGTCAACGATGGATCGATCATCGCAGAGATGCTTGTGAGCCCGGCTGAAAGCAACAGCAAGATCTCCGCATACACGATGTATGAGGTCGAGCAGCCGACCGGTGCGGTCGATCCGAACAACGCGCTGTGGGACCCGAAACTGACCGGGGACTTCACAAGGACCACCGGCGGGCACATCAGCTACGCGCACCTCATCCCCGTCGGCGAGCGCTTGAAGATGTGGAGCCCGACGTACAAGGCGTCGGAGGCGGTGCTCGGCAACCGCGGGCCGCAGGTCGCTTCGACGACACGAGTCGGGGCCAACACCACCACCGCGTTCGCCAACCCGAACTCGAACACGCTCTCGATCCACGCCTCGGGCACGGGCGGCTGGTCGGGCAACATCGTGTACAACGACAACCACGTCAATTTCAACACCGACCTCTACACGCACAACGCGAACGCCGGCGCGGCGAGCCTGCACAACCCGCTGACCGACACCGCCGACGACGGCACGGTCACCCAGCACCACGACGTGCTCTTCCATGATGAAGAGGGCTACGACTCGAACCTGTTCCTCGGGATTTTCAACGCCGCGGGAGAGACCGAGGCGGAGTACAACGCGATCTGGGATTGAATCGTCCTGATGAGCCGCGGTTCCCTTTGGTATACAACGCCCTAAGCTATCTGCATGTCTGAACCATCTACGCTCCGCGCGACAACCGACGAGTTTCTCCAAATCGAGGGCACGATCCGCCAGGGCGGCGGGGCCAAGGCCATCGAGCGTCAGCACGCCAAGGACAGGCTGACCGCCCGTGAACGTATCGACAGGCTCGTCGATCCGGGGTCGGTGTTCCAGGAGCTGGGGCTCTGGGCCGCGTACGAGATGTACAAGGAGCACGGCGGGGCTCCTGCTGCGGGCGTGGTCACTGGTGTTGGGTCGGTGCAGGGCAGGCTGCACATGATCATCGCCAACGACGCGACGGTGAAGGCGGGCGCGTTCTTCCCGATGACGTGCAAGAAGATCATCCGTGCGCAGCACATCGCGCGCAAGGCGAGGCTGCCGCTGATCTATCTGGTGGACTCGGCGGGTGTGTTCTTGCCTTTGCAGGAGGATGTGTTCCCGGACACGGACGACTTCGGCCGGATCTTCTATCTCAACAGCCGGATCTCCGCCGAGGGCATCCCACAGATCGCGGCGATCATGGGTTTCTGTGTCGCGGGCGGCGGGTACCTGCCGGTGCTGTGCGACACACTGCTGATGACCGAGGGATCGGGGTTGTACCTCGCGGGCCAAGCGCTCGTGAAGGCGGCGATCGGTCAGGACGTGACCGACGAAGAGCTCGGCGGCGCGACCATGCACGCGGAGATCTCGGGCACGATCGACTTCAAGGAACCAAACGACGACGCGTGCCTGCGAAGGGTGCGCGAGCTTGTCGGGAAGTATCCGAGCCATGCTCCCTCTCCCTATCAGGGAGAGGGCCGGGGAGAGGGTTCTTGCGACGATTCAAACTGTTGTTCGACGGAGACCCCTCATCCGTCTGCTGCGCAGACACCTTCTCCCCAGAGGGGAGAAGGAGGGATTGCGCCGTCGTACAAGCCGGGCGAAGACATCTACGACCTGTTCACCGACAAGCCGGGCGAGCAGTACGACATCAGGGACATCCTCGCGTGCATCGTTGATTCGCGGACAGCACCAAACGCCGAGGGGCACGAGTCGCTCGAGCCGGATCTCGATGAGTACAAGTCTGACTACGGCAAGTCGCTGTGCTGCGCGTACGCGAAGATCGGCGGGCACTCGGTGGGCATCGTTGCCAATCAGGGTTCGCTGACGGACCGCACGCTGCCGGGCGGGAAGGCGGGACCGAGCAAGTCGGTGAACATGCCTCGGGTGATCTACGACGACTCTGCTGACAAGGCGGCGCGGTTCATCATGGACTGCAACCAGCGGAAGGTGCCGATCGTGTTCTTCCACGACACGACCGGGTTCATGGTCGGCCGCGACAGCGAGCAGGGCGGGATCATCCGCTCGGGCGCGAAGATGGTCAACGCGATGAGCAACTGCGTCGTGCCGAAGGTGGTTGTGATCACGAATTCGAGTTACGGCGCTGGCAACTACGCGATGTGCGGGCGTGCGTTCGAGCCGTTCATGACGCTGGCCTGGCCCGGGAGCAAGTGCGCGGTGATGGGCGCGAACCAGGCGTCGGGCGTGCTGGCGATGATCGAAGAGCGCAGCCGCCAGCGCAAGGGCGAAGAGATCGACGCGAAGACGCGCGACGAGATTCTGGACGCGGTGCGAGCGGGTTACAACGAGCAACAGGACATCCGCCACGGCGCCGCCCGCGGCTGGGTGGACCGGATCATCGAGCCCCACAAGACCCGCGAGGAGCTGATCGCTTCGATCGGTGCTGCGGTTCAGGGGTGGGACATGAGCCGGGAATTCAAGACGGGTGTTTTGCAGGTTTAAATGCAAGTAGAAACCACCAAGTTGATTTTCCCATTAGTATCCTGAAGCAAATACAAGATTGGGAGATCCCAGCACAATGGAAGACGCCAGCAATAACCAGGATCCTAGAGATGCTGGCGAGTATCAGGACGAGTACCAAGATCAGCTATACGATGTGTATCTGACCTACAGAACACAAATTGACGAGCGAGAATTTGCTCTCGACAAAACGTTCTCAACTACAAATATAGCCGTTGCTGGCGGCGCTTTAGCAATCTCACTTACACTTACAAAAGATCTACATATCGCAAGAACTTCAAATGCCGCCGCGCTTCTCATAGTAGCGTGGATTGCTCTGGTACTCGCAATACTGACTACTCTGGTAAACATTAAAGTCAATCAACGACTACACCATAAGTACAGGGAGATACTTGACGAAGAAACTGCAACGAGCGACATGGCCGCAGGATTCGATCGCGCAAGAAGCAGACAAACGAAGCACTGGTTGATGCGTGTTCTAGATTTTACTGACTACCAACAGATCTTTTGTACTGTGACTGGCATTACCTTTTTAGTTGCTGCAACTGTCATTGGCATGACAACACCACTGAAAACCGGAGTATCAGAAGATGCCGAACGAACCCAAGAGACCTCCAAGCGTGCCGAAACCGCAACCACCGATCGTACCGAAGGGTCCACCCTCAGTACCGAATCGCCCCCCAGTGCGAATTGATCCCGGCCGACGAACAACCCAGCCTTCGCCCGCACCCAACAGACCGTTACCTCGCCCACCCAAGAAGGACTAATTTCCCATCGGTGACTTCCTTTGCAAGCATGCGAACCGCCCCCACCCCGGCTCCGTCTGACTGGGCATGAAGCACTCTGTCGCACAGTTCCTCGTTCTTCCGGCGTTCGTGTTTGTTTCTGCCTTGGCGCAGGGGCAGCCTCTGCCTGAAGAGATCCCGATGTATGAGCAGCCGTCTGAGTACGAGCTGTATCCGGCAGCGGATGCGACGATCTGGCGTGTGCCCGGGGCGAGCGAGCTTGATTGGGTGGTCGCGTACGACGAGACGCCGTTGACGTTTGATGATCCGCGGTTTGAGCTTCGGCTCATCAACGCGGGCCGACCCGTGCGGGTGCCGGGGCTTGGCAACGGGCAGCGGGCGTCGGCTGTGCTTGTGCTGACGAAGCCGACGGGCGAGGTTGTCAAGCTCGAGGCCGAGTCCGATGGGCTGATCGTGTACCAGTCGAACAGGGACAACGGGAAGATCGACACGAACACGCCGGTACTGCGGCTTGGTGTTTCGGTGTTCGACAAGTTCGGCCAGCTCGGGCCGGGCGAGCACACGCTCGTGGTGCACATCGCCACACAGGCCCGGCTCGAACGCGCACGCGACGGGCACACGATTGACGATGCGCTCACCGCCGTGAGCCCGAGACTCAGGTTCACAGTCGTCGAGCGGGAGATCCCGGAGCTCACATCCGACGAGGGCTACCTGCTGACTGAGGATGAGCACGGGGTCCTGCTGACCAACCCGTTCGACGAGGCGATCACGGTCCACGTTGACGGCGGGTACGACGAGGAGCCCACAACGGACAAGACGTACTTTATGTACAACACCTATGAGAGGCTCAGCGACGACGGGTGGGTGCCGAGCGGGCCGCGGGGGTTCTGCGGCACGGGGATGCGCCGGCTCACCCTTGAGCCGGGCGAGTCGGTGCGGGTCACCATCCACGGCAGCTACGAGCGGGGCATCATCCGGAGCGTCGTCAACGCCCAGCGAGCAGACGGAGAAGTCGTCCGGTTCTACACGAAGCCGAAGTTCAACGAGGGCCAGAACCCGTGGTGATTTGCGATGCGATTAGCGTCTACGTCGGTTACGGGCAGCCGGCGTTGTAGTTGCCGACCCAGGCTGTGAAGTCGGTTGGTGTGCACATGCCGTCGTTGTTCTGGTCGCATTCTGGTGCGTTTGAGTTGAACGCGCCGACCCAGGCGGTGAAGTCGGTTGGGCTGAGCATGCCGTCGTTGTTGACGTCGGCGAGGCAGTCGGGGGTGTCGGGGAAGCTGACGTTGTCGAGGTGTGTGACGTCGCTTGTCATGGTGCTGAACTCGCCTCGGATGCGGAGCAGGGTGACGTTGCTCAGCACGGTCTGGATCTGTTCTTCGGTCGCCGCGGCTCCGCCGAGTGAGTTGAGTCGCCAGTCGCTGGAGGTGTCGAGTGCGACCTCTCGTTGGTTCCAGACATCGGCGGTCGGGACGGGCAGGTCGAGGTTGATCTCGAGCCCGCCGCCTTGGATGAGCACGTCGGGCTGGGTGGCGCCCGCGGTGGTCGCGTTGTTGGTCATGATGTCGAAGGTGAGCGTGCCGCCGTAGCTTGCGGACTTGTCGCCGAGGTACGAAGCCGGCGCTTGGAACCCGAAGTACGAGCCCGAGCCGAAGTCGGAGGCCCGCGCCGAGCCGGCCGGGTTGCCGACCGCTGCGTCGTAGACGATCGCGCCGTCGGCGTAGACGGTCCAGCCCTCGAGGTCGTTGTCGAATGTTGTGGTTTGGCCAGCCGCGGCGAGGGCGCAGAGGGACGGAACAATCGCAATGCCACGGCTCAGACGGGTACGGATCATGGCTTTACTCCATAAGTTCGGTCTGTCAGAACTCAAGCATCCCAAGACGGGTGCGCCGGGTCAAGGGAAATCTAGACCTTCACGCCCGCCGGGCTTGGCCGGGGGTTTGCGCGCCGACAACCTGGGTTACGGGCAGCCCGCGTTGTAGTTGCCGATCCACGCGGAGAAGTCGGTCGGGCTGAGCATGCCGTCGAAATTCTGGTCGGCGGGGCAAGTGTTTTTGACAGCGAGGACCGCGTCTTGGGATGTCTCGGTTCCGCTCGGGTTGGAGACGACGCAGTCGTAACGCGCCGGGTCCTTGGCGATGATCTGAAGCGTGGCGGTGTTGGCGCCCTCGATGCCCGGGCCGTCGGTTAGCGGAACGCCGTCGCGTCGCCACTGATAAGTGAGTTGCTCGCCGAACACGCCCACGGTGAAACTGGCAAGCTCTCCCATGTCGACGAGGTCGCTCTCGGGGCTGTCGGTGATGACGGGCGGGGGCGGGGGTGCGCCGCCGGTGGCGCTGAAGCCGGTGATGTTGGCGCCGATCGACCGCGTGCTCGCTGAGAATTCGGTGAACGCGTAGATGTTCGCGACCTGGGGCGCGACAGGTGCGTTGTTGATGAGGGCGGCTCTTGGCGGGTCGCTGAGAACGAGGTCGCCCGGGTAGTCGGTGTAGATCCGTACGTATCGGACACCCAACGAACCAACCCCCTCCGAGAAGAACGTGATCGAGTCGTAGTCGTTGGAGTGATTGTTCTCGTAGGTGATCCGGCACGAGCCGCTCTCGGTGACCGGGTCCTGCCCCTCGATGGTGAGCGTGACCTCGCCGAAAGCGAGATACTCGTTGTTGGTGCCTGGCACCGGCCCGGGCGTGTTCACCATGAGATCGTATTCGAGCGTGTAAGTCGTCCCGGCCGCAACACCGGGAAAGACCGCGTTGTCCACGGTGTTGATCTCGCCAGAAACCAGCAGCGTCATCGGGACCGGCTGCGACGAGGCAACGCCGGGCAGCAGGCTCGCAAGCACAGAAACAACAGCGGCGGCTGGGAAACGAAGCATGATCGGTCTCCTTGGGTTTTGCACAGTCTACTGAACTTTAGACCAGAGCGAAAGAGACCCGACCAGAAGCTTGCCAGAAACCCGCGGCCGCCGTTTACGGGCAGCCGGCGTTGTAGTTGCCGATCCACGCGGAGAAGTCGGTCGGGCTGAGCATGCCGTCGAAGTTCTGGTCGGCTGGGCATGTGTTGTTGACGGCGACGACGACCTCGTTTGACGTTGCGCTCCCGCCGGGGTTGCTGACGACGCAGAGGTACTTGGCGTTCTGTGTCGGCGTGATCTGGAGCCTGCGGTTTTGTGATCCGCTGACGCCGGCGCCGTCGGTGAGCAGGACGCCGTTTCTGTACCACTGGTACGCGAGCTCGGTGCCCGATGCGATGACCTGCAGGTTGATCGAGTCGCCCGCGTCGACGATGTCGCCCGAGGGCTGGCTTGTGATCTCGGGTTCCATCGGCGCTGCGCCGCCGGTGGCGAGGAAGCTGGTGACGTTGCCGCTGATCTGGATCACGGGCTGGTTGTCCTGCTCGGTGAACGCGACGCTGTTATTCGACTGCCTCGCGATGGGCAGGTCGTTGATGATCTCTGCGCTCGGCGGGGCGTTCGGGTCCAGCGGCGTCTGCCCCACTTCCGACCGCAGCGCGACCACGCGGAACGAGCCGTCTTGCAGCGACGCGAGGAACCGGACCATGTCGTAGTCGCCGGCGAACGGGTCGTAGAGGTACTGCACGATGATGGTTGTGTTCGACACGATCGGGGGCAACCCGTCGATGTCGAGCGTGACGGTTCCCGTGCCGGACCACGCGGTGTTGGCGGCGTCATCGAGGAAGGGCGCGGTGATGTCCAGGTCGAGGTCGTACTCGATCGTGTACGCCGTCCCGTTGGCCACCCCGGCGTACGGCCCGCCCGGCTGCGCATCGGTGATGACACCCGAGGCCTCGAGCGTGATCGGCACCGTCTGAGCCGACACCCGGCCGGGCATCGCGCAGACAACAGACACAAGAGCGATAATAACTGCAACAACCGAACGTGACATAGCGAGACTCTCCCCGTTTTGTGAGTTGATTGAAGATAGTGGATTTTGGGGATTATTGGAAGGGGGAGATGGGTGCAATAACGGATCGTGTCCCTAAACGGGCACATGATCCCCTGTTGCAGATGCCGGCTCTCCTTTCGCTGTGTACATTGCAAGACTTCGGGTACCATCCAATTATCAGCTAGCCAGAAACTTTGCGGAGACTGTGAGTGATGAAGTTTTGCGGATTCATAGGACGCCCACTGCTACCGATGGCAGTACTCGGTTCGGCCTTGTTGGCAGGGACAACGCTCGCACAGATTGATCGCGATATCATCGCCTACTCAGGTGCACCGGCGGTCGGCACTCAGGGGCAGGTGTACAGCTTTTTCGGTGTGCCGCAGATCAGTCAGGCGGGGGAGATCTATTTCTCGAGCTACACCGGGTCAGACCCGACGAGTCTAGAAGACGGCGGAACATGGGTCTGGACACAAGCCGGCATCCAGAAGCTCATCCACACGCAAGACGAACTCATAGGATATCCAGCGGGGTCTTTCTTGCGTTTTCCACCCTCGCCGCTAGGTACGACAGACGATGGCAGAGTGCTGGTTGCTCTGCTTATCGATCGCTCAACGGCGGGACTCGACACTCAGGTTGCGCTCGCCATAGCTTCTCTTGATTCAATTGAAACAGTCATTGCAACGGATACACGATTCCCTGGGCTCGAACTATTTATTAACAATCTTGAAGAACCTGCCATCAGCGCGACAGGCATGGTTCTCGCCAGGATGAGTTCTGTAGGAATAATCGGCAGTTCTCTGATTCGCGGTGATGCGAACGACTTAGAACTCGTGATCGGACAATTCTCCCCTTCGCCGCCCGACGGAGTCGAAGGCGATGCCCGCCTCTTTTACTTTCGTGATATAGAATCCACTCCCGATGGGATAATTTCATTTACCGGCCAGCTCACCGGAACTGACATTGTCAGCTCGAACAACGGAGGTATCTGGGTTGGGTATCCAGACTCGCTCGAATTCTTCGCGCTCGAGGGGATGCAGGCGCCTGGACTCGAAACCGGCATCACCTTCCGTGATATACAGACTTCTATCGGGAGTCAGGAAAACGACTTTGAGATGAACGCAAACGGTTCCTGCGTATTCCGAGGTCTGCTGGCTGGGCCTGGAGTCACCAATTCTTCCACCACCTCGCTTTGGCTGGGTCAGCCGGGCGACATTCAAATGATCGCTCGCGGTGGACAGCCGGCTCCTGGACTATCGGCGGGAACAAACTTCAAATCCCTCCGCAATCCATCCATCGATGACAACGGAAACGTCTACTTCCATGCAACACTCGAGGGACCGGGGATAGTCAGCTCCAACGATGAAGGTATCTGGCGATACAACGCGTCAGGCACATTTGATCGCCTTATCAACGATGGTGATGTTGTCAACACACCCACTGGAACCGTCACGATCACCGGCATTACCCCACGCGTGCTGCACAACAACTCGGGCCAGATCGTCTGCTGGGTAACGCTCAACAACACGGGCTCGACACCCACTCCTCCTGACGCCATCCTCGTAACTGATACCAGCGGCAAGCCGCATATCATCGTTAAAGAAACCGAGATCATCGATGTGAACCCTGACCCCAACATCACCGACGAACGAACCGTCAAGTTTCCCAGAATCGACATGACCGACTCGTCTTTCGCATTGAACGATGACGGGAGGCTGTGCTTCCATGTCGAGTTCGAAGACGAAACTCTCGCGCTGGGAACTGCCAGAACCATCACGCCCAGCGGCTGCCTCCCAGACACCAACAACGATGGCTTGCTCACACCTGCCGACTTCACCGCATGGATCGACGCATTCAACAATGACCGAGTCGAGTGCGACCAGAACAGTGACAACACATGCTCGCCGACCGATTTCAGTGCATGGATCGCAAACTACAACGCGGGTTGTGACTAAAGCCTCAACTGCCCCATCCCTGAACGCCTTCCGCAGCCACGCCATGGCTTAGTCCAGTTCGCCCGGCTGGTCGCCTTCGCCGGCTGTGGCTTCGAGGTCTTCGAGCGTGATCGGCTTGCTGTCGATCTCGTACTCGACCGACGGATGAACATGTTGATCCCACCTACGATGCCGCATGAGAAACCCACGCGCTGTTGTCATCTCGCTCTGCCTGTCGCTCCCGCTCGTCTCGGGCATGTCGGGCTGCATCATCTGGGACGCCTACGAGCAGGTCGAGCTGGCCAACAAGCAGCTCGGCTCCATCAACGCCACGCTCGAACAGATCGAGACGACCAACGTCATGCTCGAGCACATCCAGGAGAACCTGACCAAGGTCGACACCAAGCTCGGCTCGATCGACACGAGCCTCGGCTCCGTGGACACGCAGCTCTCCGAGCTCCAGGTCACACTCAACGCCGTCAGCGAATCGCTCGAATCGCTCCGCAAAACGATCAACAACATCGACTCGACCATCCCCTTCCTGAACTTCTCCGGCGACGACGAGGAAACCCAAGACCAACTCGAAGCAGGCGACGGTGAGGAAGCAGCCGAGCCAACCCAGCCCGTCGTCGAAACGCCCGCGGGCGGTCAGGAGTAGCGCATGCAGAAAGCGATCACCATTATCCAGCGAGTCCTGTTCGTGCTCGGGCTCGCAGGGTTCATCGCAGCCGCGGTCCACATGAACGACTACTACGGCGAAACCTTCTGGCGCATCGGCATGGCGGCGATGATCACCAGCATCGCCCTCGGCTTCGCGTTCAGGCCTGCAAAGGCATAAAGTAAGCTCGCGGCAAGCCACCCGATGTACCAACCAGCCGAACCCGTCAAACAACTCGGCCCGCTGAGGCTCCTGATCGCCGCGACCGGCGGCGCGTGGCTCGCGTTCATCGCGGGGTACATCGACGCCGTCTTCTTCAGGCTCGCCTCGGTCACGGTCACCCACATCACCGGCAACGCGGCACGCCTGAGCGGGGACCTCGTCCAGAACCAGCTCACCGACGCGACCCGCATCGTCACCCTCATCGTTTCGTTTATTCTCGGAGCCGCGGCATCCGGAATCATCGTCGGCTCGCCCAGCCTCCGCAGCGGCCGCCGATACGGCGTGGTGCTCATGATCGAGTCGGTCATCCTCGCCGCCAGCGCCGCGACTTTGCCGAGCCATCCCTTTGTTGCCGCGTCGCTGGCCGCGTCAGCCGCGGGCCTTCAGAACGCGATGGCCTCGACGTACATGGGCCTGATCATCCGCACGACACACCTGACCGGGATCGCGACCGACATCGGCTTCCACCTCGGCTGCTGGGCCCGAGGCCGACGCGTGGCGCACCGGAACCTGCTGCTTCTGATCCTGCTCGCCGCTGGCTTCGTCGTCGGCGCCGCGACCGGCTCACTCGCCTCGGTCGCACTCGAACACAGCGCCCTCTGGCCCATCGCCGGCACCACCGCCCTCGTCGGCACCGCGTACTTCCTGTGGCGCACACACCGATCGCGGGGCTGAGCCTACTTCTTGCCGGGCAACTCGATCGTCCCAAGCTCGATCGGCCCGCCGAGCGGGCTCGTCATGTGCTCGCGCACGTGTCGGTATTGCTCGGCGTCATACTCGTACCGCACTCGTATCTCGCCCGGCTCGAATCCGTCGAGCGGAATGTAGTTCTGCGTCGGCGAGTGCGGCTTCGAATACGTCGCAACCGAACGCACCTCGCGCCCGTCCTGCTCGAACACCACGAACCCGCCCAATCCGATCGATTCGTCGAGCTCCTCCGTCGTCCCGACCCAGTACATCACGCCGGGCGTGCCCTCGTTCTCTTCGGCTGACCACAAACGCGAAACCCTGAACTCGATCAGCGACGACGGATCTCGAGTCAGCAACAACGGCTGGATCGGCCCAAAGTCATCCTCACCCTCGGCGACAACCTCCAGTGTGAACGGCAAGCGGTACGTGTGTTCAAGCGTCGCGAGCTGATCAAGCAAGGTTGTGTTTATATTGGTCCAGTTAATGGCAACCATCGACGCGGCGTAACGAATCTGAATATCAACGTACCCGTCGTACACGCCTGCTGGCCGATCGATTTCTACAATTGCCCACCACCGTACATCGGCGGACCGAGGCACACCGGGAGTCAGTCGTTTCCGTTGAACGATCAAACCGATTCCATGTGAACGCCCGAGCATCGGCAGGTCATCCGATTGGCTCACGATGTCGGCACGCTCGACGTGAACCGCAATCTCCCCCACCAGCACAAACCCCGCATCCCCCATGGCATTGGGCACAACCCGCCCGGCGCGTGTATCCACCCCGGCCCTGAAATCGACCCGTTCGCCCTGGTACACCCGGAGATTCCCGGACAAGGGTTTGATCAGCACCGGTTCCCCGAAGCAGTCATCCCAAACCCGCTCGATCTGCTCGAACGTCAGATCGTTCCGGCCCATCGCTTCGACAATCACCTGCCACTGCGCATCCGGAAACGCACGCCACGTCTGCGCGTGCCGATCAAGCGAGATGCGGACGAGCCTGTCCTGCCAGCTCGCGTCCAGCGTGCCCGCGGTCGTTCGGCTGTGGATCTCCGCCGTCGCCACGCTCGCGCGCCGATCACCAAGCAGATACGCCTCAGCCGTCAGCAGCCACGCGGGTTTGTACAGGACAACCGGGAACACGCCGCGCATGCCCAGCCCATCGACCACGACCAGCAGCACCCCCGCGATCGCCAACCCCAGACTCACGAACACCGGCCGACGTTTCGTCCTCGCTTCACCGATCACAACCGCGCGTTTGCGATCAAGCCCTCTGCCGCACTCGGGGCACACCTTCGGCTCGGTCAGGCCCGCCAGGCAGAAGCCGCACTTCCGGCAGAACGGCTCATCGCCTCGCCGCCTGCGGACGAACATCCACACGCACACGAGCACCGATACCGTGCAAAGCAGGATGCCGAGGTAGAGCTCCACAGCAGGAGCATACTAGAAGACTCCCCAAACCGCCCCGGCGATCACTCGCCCCCCTGCTTCTCATCAAGCCGCTGGCTCAGCCTCGTCACCTGCATCTCGAGACGTTTCAGCTCGCGGACGAGCGCGTACTTCTGGATCTCCATCCAGTACCAGATCTTGATCATCCCGATCGCGAAGAACAGCACAACCGCGAGCATCGACCAACGCGTGACCAGCGCCGGGTCGTCGGTGCCGAGAATCCTGACCACGCTCAGCACGAAGAACCCGAGCATCACGAACACCACCGGGATCGACCACAGGATGATCCACTTCGACTGTGTCTTGAAGCTCTCGATCACCTGCATCGGGAGCGACGGCTCGCCCAGGCTGTCGAACCACGCCTTGTCCTCGTCGTCCATCGCATTGCGGATTAGTTTGTCGATGTCCATCATCGCTGCATCCTTTCGATCAGTTCCTTCAGCTCTTTCCTCGCGCCAAACAGCCGGCTCTTGACCGTCCCCGTCGGCACCGCGAACACCTCGGCTAGCTCCGCGACGCTCAGACCATCCACATAGTGAAGCGCCAGCATCGCCCGCCGATCCTCGTCCATCTCGCGCATCGCAAGCCGCAGCTCGGCCTGCAGCCCGTCATCACCCATCCCCGCCCGCCGATCCGGCGCGGGCCTGGCACGGTCCGCCCGCCTGCGCCTGGCCTCCTTGCGGGCGACGTCGGCGCACTTGTTCGTCACAAGCCGGTACACCCACGCCCTGAACCTCGCCGGGTCGTCGAGCTTGCCGACCGAACGCCCCACACCGACCCACGCGTCCTGCACCGCGTCCAGAGCCGAGGCCTCGTCGGGCATCAGCCGCATCGCGTGCCTGACCAGCGGCCCGTGCCAGATGCGGACGAGCTTCTCAAGCGCCCGCGCATCGCCAGCCTGCGCCGCCATCACGAGAAGCTCGTGCGAGATCTGGTCGTACCGTCGGGTCAAGCCGTGCCTCCACGTTCGGTCGCTCGCCGAGCCACCGCGGTTCACGCAGTATCTCAGAATCTCGGACCAGCGTCCGAACCCGCCACCGTCCGGATATCGCGGCCCCGGTGATAAACCAGACAGTCTCTAACAACGGTTCCGGCGCAGAATCAGAGCTTTCCCTTAAGCCCCTCGCACACACGCGCAACGGGTTGCATGGTGCACATGCACGGGCACAAACGCCCGCAGGGAACCCAGCCATGTCCACCATAGAAATGCGAGAAACCAGCTTCGAGCTTGTCAACCGGGTCCGGTATCACAAGAACTCACGCAGAGCGATCACGGTCCTTCGCCACGCAGGCGCCACGTCGCGCTCGACCGCGTGCAGAGCCAGCGAGGTCGGCCTGCTCCCATCGCCTTACAGCTGGTGGCTCACGCGCCGGGGCATCGTCCACAAAACCGGCTCGGGCAAGTACTGGCTCGACACCAACCGCCAGGAACAACTCGCCGCGGGCGCACCCGTCCGCATGGTCATGTACCTCGCGATCGCGGGCCTGTTCAGCGGCGCATCGATGGCGATGGCGGCTGCCGGCTTCTAACACCGAACCCGCAACCAAACCCGCTGCCATACCATCTGCCCTATGGCAGACCACGTCCGCATCACTGACGTCAGCCCACGCGACGGCCTCCAGAACGAGCCGCTCCGCGCTGACGGCTCGCCAATTCCCACAACAGACAAAGCCAAACTCATCCAGTCACTCCTCACCACAGGCGTCGACGAGATCGAGATCACAAGCTTCGTCAGCCCCAAGTGGATCCCCCAGCTCGGCGACGCCGACGAGCTCTGCAAACTCCTGCACAACACCAAACCAAACGGCATGTCATTCAGCGCGCTCGTCCCAAACGAACGCGGCATGGCCTCGCTCCTGCAAGCCAACGAGCAAGCCGGCACCGACCTCATCGACAAGGTCAGCGTCTTCACAGCCGCCAGCGAAACCTTCAGCAAGAAGAACACCAACGCTGCCATCGCCGAGACACTCCAGCGCTTCGAGCCCGTCTTCGCCCAGGCCAAAGAGCAGAAGCTCGCCATCCGGGCGTATGTCTCCTGCGTGATCGAGTGCCCCTTCGAGGGCATCATCCTGCCCGAAGCCGTCGCCGACGTCTCACGCAAGCTGCTGGACATGGGAGCCGACGAGATCGACCTCGGCGACACGATCGGCGCAGGCTGCACCGAGACCACCGCGGCCATGCTCGCAGCCGTCACCAACCACATCCCCCCGAGCAAGCTCGTCCTGCACCTGCACGACACCTTCGGCAGAGCGTCCGAATGCGTCCGGGCCGCACTCGCCGCGGGCGTCCGCTCCTTCGACGGCTCCGCAGCGGGCCTCGGTGGTTGCCCATACGCCTCGACCGAATCCACACGCGCACCCGGCAACATCGCGACCGAAACACTCGCCTTCGTCATCAAGCAAGCCGGCTACGACACACGCATCGACAACGAAGCGCTCACCAAAGCCGCCACGATCGCACAAGAGATCACCGCATGATCAAACTCACAACACACAACCAAGCCGACCGCATGATCGCCTTGATCGCCTTCGACCGGGCAGGCAAACGCAACGCGCTCACACCCGAGATGCTCACCGAGCTGATCGACCTCGCACCCAAAGCCGCGGCCGACCACGACGCCATCGTCCTCACCGGCGAAGGCAAGGTCTTCTGCTCCGGCTTCGACCTCGCGCTCTGCCAAACCACACCCGACGGCGACATCATGCGCCAGCTCCTCACCGGGCTCAGCAACGCCTGCCAAACACTCAAAGCCATCGACAAGCCCGTCGTCATCGCCGCCCACGGCGCAGCGATCGCAGGCGGATGCGCCATACTCGGCGGCGCAGACGTCGTCGTCACCGACACACACGCCAAGCTCGGCTACCCCGTCACAAAGATCGGCGTCTCGCCCGCGGTCTCGGCTCCCTTCTTCGGCGCCTCTGTCCCAAAGGGCGTCTGCCGAGAGAAACTCCTGCTCCCCATGCTCTTCTTCGGCGCACACGCACACAAGATCGGCCTGGCACACCTGCTCACCGACGAGCCCGAGCAGGTCCTGGACCTCGCACTCGAAACCGCGGCAAACCTCGCGTCCAAGCCGCCCCACGCCTACGCAGCGACCAAACGACTCGTCGCCAAGCTCGAAGACCCGAACCAATCCGAGACCGCACGCAAGGGCCTGACCGCCTCGCTCCAGCTCACCGGCAAACCCGAAGAACAGCGCATGCTCGGCGCACTCACCTTCTAAGACAGGACCGCTACCAATGGAACCACAGGCACACCTCGAAACCAACGACACCATCGCAACACTCGTCCTCAACCGACCCGACGCGCACAACGCCATGTCCATCGGCATGCTCAACGCGGCGCACGAGTGCATGGACAAGCTCGACGCGATGGACACCAAACCAACCGTCCTCGTCATCACCGGCGCAGGCCGAAGCTTCTGCGCAGGCATGGACCTCAAAGAAGTCATCATCGACGAGGACCCCACCATCCCGCGCCAGCTCCTCGAAACACTCGCACGGCTCACCCACCGCATCCGCCTCTTCCCCGCAGTCACACTCGCACGCGTCAACGGCGCAGCGATCGGCGGCGGCTGCGGCCTCTCAACCGTCTGCGACATCTCAATCACACACGAAGACGCCAAACTCGGATTCCCAGAAGTCGACCTCGGGCTCTGCCCCGCGGTCGTCGCGCCCTGGCTCGTCCGAAAGATCGGCGCAGGTAAGGCACGACAGGTCCTGCTCACAGGCGGGCTCATGTCGGGCGCTCGCGCAGCAGAATTCGGCATCGTCACGCACGCCGTCGAATCACGCGAACAGCTCGACGAAGCCGTCAGCGGCGCAGCGTCCGCACTCGCAACCGGCGGACCCGACGCTCTCAGGGCAACAAAGTCGCTCCTCAACACGCTCGACGGCTCGGAAGACCTCGACATCCTCCTCGAAGCAGCCGCACTCTCCGCCAGCGTCCTCTCAACAGAAGACGCCCAGAACCGCCTGAAATCGAGGCGAAAGTGACACCCGAGCAGCAAGACCGAGCCAAGCGATTCCTCGACATCGCGGCCCGCAACGCCTGGCGAGCCGGCGGCTACGCGGAACCAAACCCGCTCGTCGGGTGCGTCATCGCAAAGGGCGACACCATCCTCGGCATCGGGCACCACAAACGCTTCGGCGACCTCCACGCAGAACGCGAAGCCATCGCAAACGCAAAGGCCCTCGGCAACGACACACAAGACGCCACCGCCTACGTCACGCTCGAACCCTGCTGCCACCACGGCAAGCAGCCGCCCTGCACACAGGCACTCATCGAAGCGGGCATCAAAGAAGTCGTCTTCGCCCGGCACGACCCCGCCGACATCTCCGGCGGCGGGTGCGAGGTTCTGCACAACGCAAACATCGCGACGCACCACTGCGAACTCAGCCAAGCTGCGACGCACATCTCGGACCCGTTCTTCAAACGCGTCCGCACGGGCATGCCCTGGGTCATCGCAAAGTGGGCCCAGACCGTCGACGGCAGAGTCGCGACACGCACAGGCCAGAGCCAGTGGATCAGCTCGAGCCGATCACGAGGCAGAGTCCACAGACTCCGCGAGCGCATGGACGCCATCATCACGGGCCTCGGCACCGCGTCCTTCGACGACCCGATGCTCACCGCCCGCGTGGGCCGAACCCCAAGACGCACACCGAGGCGCGTCGTCATCGACACCGACCTCGATCTCCCGATCGACTCCAACCTCGTCAAAACCGCACGCCAGGTCCCCGTCACCGCCTGCTGCGCCGGCGAGATGCAATCGAGCGAGTACTTCAAACCAAGACGGGCCGCGCTCGAACAAGCGGGCGTCGAGATCATGGGTGTCCGCTCCGACAGCCGCCGCCTCGACCTCGACGTCATGCTCAAGCAGCTCGCAGAAACCTACGACGCGGCCAACGTCCTCATCGAGTGCGGCCCCGGCCTGCTCGGCTCGTTCTTCGAGTTCGACCTTGTCGACGAAGCCGTCGTCTACATCGCACCCCTGCTGCTGGGCGACGAGCTGGCAAAGGCAGCCGCCTCGGGCCGAACCGTCCCCACACTCTCAGGCGGCAGAAACTTCAGACTCATGAGCGTCAAACGCGTCGGCGACGACGTCGAACTCATCTACCGAAGACCCGTTGAACACGCACCGGTTGAAACCAACTCTCTGTAACTCCGACGGATGCCGAGTGCCGGATGCCGGTTGCCGACTAGAATTTATACGAATTTCAACGATTCCTGAATCGTCCCCTTGACGATCCCGCCGTCGGTCTGGATCTCGATCTCAGAACCCGGCTCGTGGAAGTCCCACTTGAGCACCGCGAAGCACACCGTCTTCCCGCCCAGCATCGGGCTCAGCGTGCAGCTCGTCACACCTCCGACCACCTTCTCCGCGAACACCACCGGCGAGCCGCTCACCGGCTCCGGCGCATCCTCGTCCGTCATCGACACATCGCACACCACCGCGCACACGATCTGCTTCGGGTGCCCCAGCGAGTGCATCCGCGCGACGATCTCCTGACCGAGGTAGCACCCCTTGGTAAACGAGACCCGGTCCTCGATCACCCCGGTCTCGCCCGGCAGACTGTCCGACCCGAAGTCCAGGTTGAACATCGGCACCCCGGCCTCGATCCGGGCGATGTTGAACGCGTGCCAGCCCGCAAGCCGGAGCCTGATCGCAGCACCCGGCGAGTTGTCCGACGCAAGCCCCGCGTCCTCCTCGCCGATCTTGTCCTGCTCGCTCGGCATGCCCACCTCGGTCAGCCTCGTAAACACCGCAAGCGCGTGCGTCGACTCGATCAGCAGCCCAAACTCCGGCACACCCAGCCGATCCGAACGATCGACCACAACGAGCCCGCCCGCGATGCGCACCTGGCACACCTCGCCGTCGCCAAGCTCGACCGGCGCCTTGCCCGACACAACCTCATCAACTACCAACGGCAGCAGATCAACCGACGTCGGCCCAGCGAGCGTCATCCGGTGCCAATCGCCCGACACGTCCTTCATCTCCGCGTCTTCCGCGAACAAGAACGCATCGAGCGTCTCCATGAACACAGCGCACGAGTGCGTGTCCACATCGATCATCACCCGATCGGGCGCACCGACCACGCGGACATCCGCCGTGATCCGACCCTTGCGGTCGAGCCAGAAGCTCTCCCTGCACACAAGCCCCCCGCCCTCGAGCGGCGCAAGCTCCTGCGTGAGCATCCGGTTCAAGAAGTCCACCCGGTCGCTTCCCGAAATCTGCACAGTCGAGCGCTGGGGCTGATCGATCAGCACACAGTTGGAACGAAGCGCCGCGTACTCGAGTTCGAGCAGCCCGAACGACTGCACCAGCTCAACGCCCGCGTCCGGCGGGCCGTAGGGCGCAAGGTCAGCCTGTCGTTTAAGAAGCTCGGCACGGATCGGTGATGGGATGCTCATATCCCACAACCCTAGCCGCACCGCACCCAGACGAGAACCAGTCGCATTTCCACCCGTTTGCAATCCGGGCCAACCCCAGACATAGACTCTCTGCCCAGGGTGACCTCAGATCCCTACCAATAAGGAGCAACCATGAACGTCGATCTACTCGCCCGCCTCTGCGAAACCCCAGGTGTCCCCGGCCGCGAAGAACGCGTCAGCGCACTCATCCAAGGCGAGATCAAGGGCCTCTTCGACTCCGTTGAAACCGACCCCATGGGCTCGCTCATCTGCAGGCGTAAGTCACGCTCCGGCAAAGCCGACGCACCAATCATCATGCTGCTCTGCCACATGGACGAGATCGGCTTCTACGTCTCCCACATCGACGACAACGGCTTCATCTGGGTCAACAACGCAGGAGGCTTCGACACACGGAACCTCTTCTCCCGCCGCGTCCTCGTTTGTACCGACGACGGCGACTACCCCGCCGTCATGAACCCGGGCGGCAAACCCGTCCACATCGCCTCCGCAGAAGACCGCAAAAAGGTCCCCGAGGTCTCCGAGTTCTACATCGACACAGGCATGTCCAAGGACGACGTCAAAGCAAAGATCCAGATCGGCGACTACATCGTTATGGACGAACCCTTCAAGCAGATGGGCAGCAAGCTCGTCTCCAAAGCGCTCGACAACCGCGTCGCCTGCTGGCTCGGCATCGAGTCCATCCGCCAGCTCGACAAAGCCGGCGCCAAGCACGACGCCGAGATCGTCGTCGCGTTCACCGTGCAGGAAGAAGTCGGCCTCCGGGGTGCCAAGACCACCTCGTTCGCCGTCCGCCCCGACATCGGCATCGGCCTCGACGTCACCCTCGCCTGCGACACCCCGGGCGTCCCGAAGCAGGAATGCGTCACCACCCAGGGCGATGGCTTCGCACTGCATATCAAAGACGGCAGCTTCATCTCCGATCACAAGCTCGCCGCCCAGATCCAGAAGGTCGCCGAGGACAAGAACATCAAGTTCCAGCGTTCGATCCTCGCCGCTGGCGGTCAGGACGGAGCCGCGGCCCAGCAAGCCGCCGCGGGCGCCAAGGCCGTGGGCATCACCGTGGGCACCCGCTACATCCACACCGTGACCGAGATGTGCGACAAGGCCGACCTCGAAGCCGCCCGGGACATCCTCGCCGAGTTCCTGGCCACCTCGTGACCCTGCCCGGGCCAACCCCGGCCCAGACCGATAAAAAACGCGATCTCCCGCATTCAGGAGGGCGGAGATCTTCATACGAACCTCGAAGGGACGGATCCCGGCGGGCTGTATACAATGCCACCCATGGATCTTTTCCGTATCGAGAACGAGCGCACCGGGGCCTCGCCCGGCATTGTCACTCTCTGGCTTGAGCAAGAGGGACGACCCGTCGTGGTTTTGGATCACGACCTGATTCAGAAACTCGAACGTACCCTCAAATCGCTCCCAAACAACGCCGACGGCCTCATCCTGGCCTCCGCAGCACCCCGTGCCTTCGTCGCCGGGGCGGACCTGCAAGCGATTGCAGAACTCGACGACGACAGGCTCCACAAGTACCTCCAGTATGCCAGCAGCGTCTTCGGCATGCTCTGCGAGCTTCCCTACCCCACCGCAGCCGCGATCCATTCAGCGGTCCTCGGAGGCGGGCTGGAACTCGCGATGCACTGCGACGGGCTGATCGCCTCCCCACCGGCCGACCACGACGGCAAGCCGGGCAGGCCCTACCCCGTCGGACTCCCAGAAGCCGGCCTCTCGATCTGCCCAGGCTGGGGCGGCACCAACCTGCTCCCCGCACGCATCGACCCGACCAACGCGATCCACCAGACCGCGATCGGCAAGCCCATGAACTTCGACGAGGCCAAGGCCGCCGGGCTGTTCGATCAGGTCGCCGACTCGCACGACTCGCTCATCGAGACCGCCCGCCAGTGGATCCGCGACCAGAAGCGTCCGGTGACCAGAACGGGCACCCCGAGCCGCTGGATCGGCTGCCCGGATGTCGCGTCTAAAGTACTTGAGTCCCTCGACTCGGTTCGCGGCGAGCTGACCCAGGCACCGGGCGTCGCCGTCTGCGACGCGATCGATACGGGTCTGGCCAAGGGCTGGTCGTCGGCGCTCGCCGTCGAGCAGGAGCACCTCGTCCGTCTCCGCAACGAGCCGGCGGGCAAGCAAGCAATCGAAGCCTTTTTCGCGAAGTCGGCGAAGAAGGCGTAACCACAACTCGAAGCGATGGGTAGCGCCCGAGCAAGCGGGCCGAACGCCGACACCTCGGCGACCATACCTTCAGGACACCAACCACCGGGGCACGCGGAGCGTACCACCGGCGTTCGCAGGAAGGACCAAGCGATGGCTGACGTCAGAACCGACCTCAAAGACATGAAGGGTCTCTCAGAAGAAGACCGGCGCACCCTCGCCGAGGCCGAAGCACTGCTCGGCCCAGAGCCCGAAACCATGGGCTTCACCAAGAACCTTTTCTGGGGTCGTTTCCGCGAAGAGATGGTCCTGCCCTACCCGCAGGTCGCAGCCGACGAAACCGCACGCTGCGACCAGCTGCTCGCCGAGCTCGAGGACTACCTCCGCAACGAGCACCCCTCGATCCAGATCGACCAGGAAGAAGAGATCCCCACCTGGGTCATCGAACGACTCTTCAAGATGGGCGCCCTCGGCTGCACCGTCCCGACCGAATACGGCGGCCTCGGCTTCGGGATCACGAGCTACAACCGCGTCCTCGAGATGATCGGCAAGTATTGCGGCTCGACCGCCGTCGTCGTCTCGGCGCACCAATCGATCGGCTGCAAAGCCATCATGCTCTTCGGCGACGACGAGCAGAAGCAGAACTGGCTCCCGATCGTCGCACGCCAGAACCTCAGCGCGTTCTGCCTCAGCGAATCAAACGCCGGCTGCGACGCGGGCGGCGTGGAAACAACCTGCGAGCTCTCAGAAGACGGCACACACTACATCATCAACGGCGAGAAAAAGTGGTCCACCTCGGGCGCTCTCGCGGCAATCTTCACCGTCATGTGCCGACAGGATCTCCCGAACGGCAAGAAGGGCGTCACCGCCCTCGTCTGCACGCCCGACATGGAAGGCGTTGACATCTTCCAGAAGAACCGCTCTAAGTGCGGCATCCGTGGCACCTGGCAGGCGCGCATCCGGTTCACCAACGTCAAGGTCCCCGTCTCGCACCGGCTCCACGACGAAGGCAAGGGCCTCAAGGTCGCCCTCACATGCCTCAACTACGGCCGATGCACACTCAGCGCAGGCATGACCGGCGGCGCCAAGCGAGCCATGGACCAGAGCATTAAGTGGGCCGAGACCCGCTACCAGTTCCGCAAGCCGCTCAACGACAAGCAGCTCGTCCGCCAGCGCATCGCCCACATGGCAGCGCTGACCTACGCCATGGACGCCGTCCTCTTCATGACCACCGGCATGCTCGACCGGGGCGACGAGGACATCATGGTCGAAACCGCGATCTGCAAGGTCTTCTGCTCAGAGATGGGCTGGCAGGTCGTCAACGACGCCATGCAGATCATGGGCGGCGAAGGCTACATGACCGAGAACGAGCTCGACCGCATCTTCCGCGACTCGCGCATCAACACCATCGTCGAAGGCTCAAACGACCTCATGTGGTCGTTCATCTTCGGCTACGGCGGCAAGCAGCTCGGCGAGTGGATGCTCGGAATGAAGGACAACGCAAAGTCCAGCATCTTCAAGCCCGCCTTCCTCGGCAAAGCCATCCCGCTAGGCATGGAGGTCTTCCTCGGCATCCGCCGCAAAGCGCCCGAGATCAAGAACATCCACCCGGACCTGCGCCCCTACGCCGACAGGCTCCGCAAGCTCATCAGCGAGTTCACCTACCAGTTCAAGCAGATGTCCAAGAAGCACGACACCGACATGCTCCAGAGGCAGGTCCCGCAGGCACGCCTGGCGCTCGCGGCCATCCAGCTCCACGCTTGGATCTGCACGCTCAGCAAGCTCGACCACGACATGCGCAACAACTCCAACGGCGAAGAGTTCGCACGCGACAAGGCAGCCGCGATCCACTTCTTCGACCTCGCAGAGCTCGACATCGAGAAGCACTTCCGCGAGGGCTACCGCAACGCGGACGACACGATGGAGCAGGCAGCCGAGGCCGCCATGAAGCACAACGACACGCTCCCGAACAACCTCTTTATCATCCCAGAAAAAGCACCGGAACAATTCCGCGGCACCGGTCGCACACCACGCGACGAAGCCGTCAAGCAGTTCCCGGGCGACAAAGCAGTTCACTCGTAAACCACACCGCCGGTTTACGGCACCACAAGGAACCACCGGTATGCCAAAGCAAACCGCCTACACCGCGACCATCGAATACGTCAGTATCCTCGATGAAAAGGGCAACTTCGATGACAAGCTCGGCAAGGGGCTGATCACCGACGAGCAGGCGCTCGACCTGTACGAGCGCATGACCGTCTGCCGACAGCTCGACGAGTTCGCGTTCAAGCTCCAGCGCTCCGGCCGCATGGGCACCTACCCGCAGAACAAGGGCCAGGAAGCCGCAGCCGTCGGCACGGCGCTGGCGCTCCGCCCGGGCCAGGACTGGGTCGTGCCCAGCTACCGCGAGAACGCGGCGCTGTTCATGATGGGCCTGCCCATGCACTACGTCCTGCTCTACTGGATGGGCGACGAGCGAGGAAGCCAGATCCCAGAGAACGTCAAGATGACCCCGCTGTCCGTGCCCATCGGCACGCACATGCTCCACGCCTCTGGCATCGCCTACGCCGAGAAAGTCCGCAAGACAGACAACGTCGTCGCGACCTACTTCGGCGACGGCGCCACATCCGAGGGCGACTTCCACGAAGCGATGAACTTCGCCTCGACCATGAAGACCCCGACCATCTTCATCAACCAGAACAACTCGTGGGCCATCAGCGTGCCCCGCTCGAAGCAGATGAACTCCGAGACCGTCGCGCAGAAGGCGCTCGCCTACGGCATGCCGACCGTCCGCTGCGACGGCAACGACATCTTCGCGGTGAAGTACGTGATGGACGAGGCCGTCAAGCGTGCCCGCGCAGGCGAAGGCCCGTCGTTCATCGAGTGCATCACCTACCGCCTCGGCGACCACACCACCGCCGACGATGCACGCCGGTACCGCGACCCGAAGGAAGTCGAGGCGTGGCTCAACCGCGACCCGCTCATCCGCACCCGCAAGTACCTCGAGGCCCGCAAGATCTGGGACGCCGACAAGGACGAACAGCTCCAGGAACGCGCCAAGACCATCGTCAAGGAAGTCGTCGCGACCGCAGAGGGCATCGAGAAGCCCGAGGTCGACAGCATCTTCAACGCGATGTACGCCGAGCCGCACGCCGAGCTCGTCAGGCAGCGAGACACCATGCGGACCAGCAGCCTCGGCAAAGACCCGAGCCAGACCGGACTCAAGAGCACGACCCAGAACGTATAACACGGCACCCGGCCACCAACACCCGGCGCTCGTGCAACGCACGGATGCCGGATGACGAGTGCCGAACGACGGAAACAAACCATGGCAACTCTCAACCTCGTACAAGCGATCAACCTCGCACTCAAGCAAGAGATGCAGAAGGACGACCGCGTCATCATCCTCGGCGAAGACGTCGGACCCAACGGCGGCGTGTTCCGCGTCACCGAAGACCTGCACGCAGAGTTCGGCGACGACCGCGTCATCGACACGCCGCTGGCTGAGTCGGGCATCATCGGCACCGCAATCGGCATGGCGATGAACGGGCTCCGCCCCATCCCCGAGATCCAGTTCGAGGGCTTCCTCGGACCGGCGTACGACCAGATCGTCAACCACGCCGCACGCTCACGCTCGCGGTCACGCGGTGCGGTCACCGTACCGCTCACCATCCGCGTCCCCGTCGGCGGCGGCATCCACGCACCCGAGCTCCACTCCGACTCGCCCGAGGCGATCTACGCCCACTCGCCAGGCATCAAGGTCGTCATGCCCACGACCCCCTACGACGCCAAGGGCCTGCTCATCAGCGCCATCCGCGACCCCGACCCCGTGATCTTCTTCGAGCCCAAGCGCGTCTACCGCAGCTTCCGCGAAGAAGTCCCCGAGGACGAGTACATGATCCCGATCGGCGAGGCCAAGGTCATCAGCGAGGGCGACGACCTCACCGTCGTCACCTGGGGCGCCAGCCTCTTCCAGTGCATCGAAGCGCTCGACAACGCACCAGACGACGTCAGCATCGAGCTGATCGACCTCCGCACGATCGACCCCTTCGACATGGACACCATCGCAGCCAGCGTCGAGAAAACCGGACGCTGCGTCATCGTCCACGAAGCTGCGATGACGTGCGGCCTCGGCGCCGAGATCTCGGCACGCGTCCAAGAGCGATGCTTCCTGCACCTCGAAGCCCCCGTGCAGCGCGTGACGGGCTTCGACACACTCATGCCGTACTACAAGCTAGAGAACGAGTACCTTGTCAACGCCAAGCGCGTGGGCACGGCAATCCAAGAGACGCTGGCGTACTAAGCCGCTCCTGATCGAACAAAGGAAATCACATGGCTGGCAAAGTCTCATCAGATCCGAACGTCTTCCTCCTGCCCGACATCGGCGAGGGCCTGCAAGAGGCAGAACTCGTCAAGTGGCTCGTCTCCGTCGGTGACACCGTCGAAGAGGGCCAGGACATGGCAGAGGTCGAGACCGACAAGGCGCTCGCAGAGATCCCCTCGCCCCGCAACGGCGTCATCAAAGAACTCCGCGGCAACCCGGGCGACATGATCCAGGTCGGTGATGCGTTCGTCATCTACGAAGGCGACGGCAGCGCACCAGCAGCCGAGCCCAAGCAGGACGCCGAACTCGTTGAGCCGCAGCCGCCAGCTGACGATGCCTCGTCCAATGAAAAAGACCAGGGCACCGTCGTCGGCAAGGTCGGCGATGAACTCGTCGGCGCCTCGGCAGCCAACGGCAAAGCGCTCGCCACACCCGCTGTCCGCAGGATCGCGCGCGACGCGGGCATCGACATCAACGCCGTGGTCGGCACAGGCCTCGGCGGACGCGTCACCAAGAAGGACGTCGAGAACGCAATCGCCGGTGGCGGCGCTGCACCCGCAGCAGCCCCAGCGCCCTCGCGCCCCGCACCCACGTTCGAAGCGCCGACCCCGGCACCCAAGCGTGAGATCACCCCGATCCCCGCGGGTCAGGAAACCCTCGCCATCCCGTTCCGTGGCGTGCGCCGCAAGATCGCCAACAAGCTCCGCGAGTCCGTTGACAGGGCTGTCCACTTCACCGTCATGGACGAGGCGGACATCACCGATCTCAACGTTCTCCGCAAGAAGCTGTCCGCTGCGTCGGGTGAGAAGATCAGCCCGCTGCCCTTCATCGCAAGCGCGATCAGCAACGTGCTCAGCCGCGACGAGTTCCGCCCGCTCAACGCGACCGTTGACGACGAGGGCGAGCAGATCATCCAGCACAGAGCCGTGCACCTTGGCATCGCGGCCGACACCGAGAGCGGCCTGATGGTCCCGGTCATCCGCGACTGCGATGCGCTCGGCGTCCTCGAGATCGGCCGGGAAGTCATCCGCGTCGCAAACGCCGCACGCAGCCGCACGATCGCACGCGAAGAGCTCACCGGCTCGACGTTCACGCTCAGCAACGTCGGCAGCCACGCTGGCCGATTCGCGACACCCATCCTCAACTACCCCGAGGTCGGCATCCTCGCCGCGGGCCGGGGCCGAGAGGGCATGGTCGTCAAGAACGGCTCGTTCCGCGTGGGCATGCTCCTGCCGCTCTCGCTCGCCTGCGACCACCGCGTCGTCGACGGCGCAACAGCAGCCCTCGCGCTCGCGGAAATCATCAAGCTGCTCGAGAACCCGGAGTCACTTCTGGCACCAGCACGCAGCTAGAACAAACCAAGCTGATCGCCCGGATCATGCACGACCCGTTCCACGAGGGACGGGTCGTTGTTTTTGACGTTGCCGACCCTGCTCGAAACGGGCGTGAACGCGACGCCGTCGTTTGGCTTGGGCTCACAGAGCGCGATCGCCTCGTCCTGTGTGCCACGGAGCCAGGTCTCGATCTGGTCGTGCGCGAGCATCACAGGCGAACGCTCGTGGATCTGCGCCATCCGCCCAGTCGCGGCGGTCGTAACAACCGAATACGTATCAAGCCGGTCCCGCCCCTCACCCCACCGCTCCCACACCGCGGCAAGCGGCATGATCGAGCCGTCCTCGGGCGTGACGAACCACGGCTTCTTGCGCTTGAGCTCGGGCAGTGTTTCCCATTCATAAAACCCGCTGATCGGAACCACACACCGGCGCTGCTCGAACGCCTCGCGGTACGCGGGCTTCTCGCGGATGGTCTCGCTGCGGGCGTTGAACATCCGCACACCCACCGACGGGTCAGCGGCCCAGCTCGGCACCAGCCCCCACTTCAGCTTCGCAACCCCCGCGTCGCCCGCCTTGCCGATCAGGATCACCGGCGCATCCATCGTCGGCGCGACGTTGTAGCACGAATCGATCGCATCGTCGTACGACCACCCGAGTGAGGTCAGCAGCTGCACCTGCTGCATCAGAAAGTAGTACGCGAACCGGGCACACATGCCGAAATAGTACAACATCAGAGGCGACCAGACAGTAAACTTGTGCGCATGGCAACGCCCAACGATCTCAAGCCAGCCATCGACGCCGCGAACCACTCGGAAGCGCACATGATCGCCTCGATGCTCAAAGAACAGGGCATCGAAGCGTTTGTTTTCGACACCGCTGCCAGCAACCTGCTCTGGGATGCACCGGGATTAATCAACCAGTACATGGTGCACGTTCAGCAAAAAGACGTCGATCGCGCCAGAGCGTTCATCCGCACAAACCGTGACGAGTCGATTGATCTCGACTGGGACGAAGTGGACGTTGGCGAGATGTCCGACGATGGCTGCCTGAGCTACCGCGACACAGAACCATTTAGTTTGCAGCGATTGATCTCATCGTTGCTTCCGTGGATCATGATACTTTTGGCAATCGTACTCGCGATCACCGCGATCGCGTAAACACTGCCTAAGGCGACGGCACCAACCCCTCGCAGCTCATCGCCATGATCGCCTTCGTGTAACTCGGCGCGAACCCGAGCCGCATCGAGTTGCGGTCGGTCGATGCGCCGGGGAGCGAGTGGATCGCCGCGACCTTGGCACCCTTGAGCCTGCCCTGCTCGACGCGATGGGCGATCATCGCCTGCTGCACGCCCCGCCTGCGCCACTCGTCGAGCACGCTCACACCGAAAAGCACAACCACGGAGATGTCATCGCCCCGCGGGTACTCCGCGCCGCCCGCGCCGACGATCGTGTCGCCGAACTTGGCGACGATGAACTCCCCGTGCGGGTGCCCGACAATCTGGCGGTGCATCTCCAGCTGCCCCTCGGTCGGGTCGCTCGGCTCATCCATGAACCCGCTCATCGCGACGCGCCACGATTCGAGCACCAATGCCTCGTCGTTCGGATCAACACGCTCGATCGTCAGCTTCCGCCCCTCGTCGTCAACGGGCCAGCCGTGGGTCAGCCCTCCGAGCGCGCTGGCGTCCGGGTCGATCTTTCGGACGAGCACCGTCTCGAACTGCCTCAGCTCGAACCCGCGATCGCCGAGCGCCTTGAGGAGCGACTCGTCCGCAAACTGGCACACCTCGACCTTGGGCTCGACACCCCGGCTCGTGTAGTACTCGACGAACCGATCGACGTCGGCTTCTTCGACAGGCCCCGCAAGCCCCACGCCGCAGGCCTGGTTCGCCCACGAGCCCGGCTCAAGAAAGCTCATGACGCCGCCCATGATGCGTTCGTAGTCGACCGAGATCTCGGTCATCGCGCGGGCCTGGCGGGCTTCTTCCATTCTGGCGATCTCACTCGGCATCAGCACGGCTTACTCCTTCTCAGGCTGTTCCCGCCCGGGAAGACTACCCTTGTTTCATGGCAGAGAAAGTGCAATACGACTGGACGCTCCTCCGTGCGGGTCAATTTCTGCTCGACGGCGGCGGCATGTTCGGCATCATCCCACGCACTGTCTGGTCGCGCACAGTCGAGACCGACGAGAGGCACCGGATCAAACTCTGCCACAACGCGATCCTGCTCCGCGGCGGCGGACGCACCATCCTCATCGAAGCAGGAACGGGCGACAAACTCGACGCCAAAATGGGCGACATCTTCGGCCTCGACGGCAGGACCATCGAGCACGCGGTCCAAGACGCGGGCGTCGACTGCGCCGACGTCAATACCGCTGTCGTCACGCACCTGCACTTCGACCACGCGGGCGGGCTGACCCGCCGAGCCCGCGGCGGCGAGACCCCCGACTGGGTCGCGGGCAAAGGCGAGGCCTCGGGCGATCAGAACGAGCTCTGCTTCACGTTCCCTAACGCCGAGGTCATCACCCAAAAACAAGAGTGGAACGACGCGATCGCCAACGACGCTGTCATGACGCGGACGTACTACCGCGACCACCTGCTGCCCTTGGAGATCCCGCTTGAGGGTGACCGCCCGAGGCTGCGACAGATCGAGAGCCCGATCCCGTTTCCCCACGACCAGCGCCCCCACCGAGGCGACCTGCCCACCTCGCCCGTCCGCAACCGCCGGACCGAGGTTGTCCCGGGCCTGTTCGTCTTCCTCGTCCCCGGTCACACTTGGGGCCAGCAGGCGGTGATGTTCGAGGACACCGAGGGCCGAACCGTGGTCTTTACACCCGATGTGATACCCACGACGCACCACCTCGGGGCCGCGTACAGCCTCGGCTACGACGTCGAGCCCTACACGAGCATGCTCAGCAAACGCTGGCTGCTGACCGAGGCAGCCGACGCCGGCTGGTATCTGGTGCTCGACCACGAGCCGGGCGACCCCGTTTGCAGGGTCCACAGGGGCGATCGGGGCTGGTTCGAGCTTGAGACGACAGGCCTGACCGGCTGCAACTGGTAACCCAAGCTACCATTGACAAGCCGTGAGTGACCAAGCCGTGAAATCCGAGAAAGAGCCCGCCAAGGCACCAAGCCGCAGCAGGCCACGCCGCGCCCAAGGCGGCCCGATCAAGGCCGGCGAAGCCGTCCCCGCCAAGCGGACCCTCATGGACAAGATCGAGGGCTTCATCAGCAAGCTGAGCACGCGGAACAACTTCTGGCACCGCGTCTGCTCGATGATCTGGCTCCCCTACGCATTCCGCAGCGGCATCAGCATGAGGCGCATCGACGACAGCACTTTCCAGGCTGTCCTGCCCTTCCGCAAGATCAACAAAAACTGGTACAACGCGATGGCGGGAGCCGCCCTGCTCGGCAACTCAGAGATCGCGGGCGGCATGTACGTCTTCGGTTTCTGCGGCGGCGACTACACCGTCGTCTGCAAGAACCTCGAGTACCGCTTCCTCCGCCCCTGCCTTGGCCCCGCGATCTACAAGATCCGTCCCAAGACCGACATCAAGCCGCTCGTCGAGAAGATGGAAGAGTTTGATGCGACGGTGCAGCTCGACATCTACCAGGCGCTCCCGATGCCCAAGAAGAAGGGCAGCGAAGCCGAGGATACGACCGACGGCAAACCCGAGAAAGAGAAACGCGTCGGCCGGGCGATCGCGATCTTCCACGCGACACCGAAGCTCCACCAGAAGAGCCGCGGCCGGTTGCCGTAACCGATTCACACTCCGTGACTAGTTCAAAAAAGACCGAAGGACCACGGCCCTCCTCCAAGCCATGGTCCCTCGGCGTTTAGAAGTTGGCGCCCTTTATCGTCGGCGCCGAACGAATGCCGTCGCGGTAAACGCAAGAAGCGTTGCCCCCCCCGAAGGCGACGGGATGACCTGATCAAGATGAGCGGTCAGGCTGTTGAGTGTGATTTCAGTCGCGCGCTCGGCGTCCTCGAGCGTCGTGTCAATGCCGACATGGATATGACCCGCGGCAAACGTGCGGAACTCCGAGTCCGCGCTGTCGTTGTTGATCTTGTGCATCAGCCCGTGCAAGCCGATGAACTCGGAGAGATAACGCCCGCCGCCCGTGGTGTCGATGAACGCGTCAACACCGAAGTCCTCGCCGTTGATCGCGGCCATGATCTCGTCGTTCGGAAGCGAGCTGTCGTACCACTCGCCGGGCACGAGCGTGTCGAAAATCGGCATGTCTTCAGTCGGTCGGCGATCGCCCGAGAAATCGGGGATCCACGTCCGGCCCGCGTGCATCTGGAGCTGACCCTCGAGCTCCCAGTTGCTGCCCGCTGCGCCCCGGCTGAATGTCATGATCGCGGCGGGGTTGATATCGGGCAGAATCCTTGCCCAGTCCTCGGACGTGTCCTGATAGTCAACCTCGAAATCGCCCGAGCCCTGGCCCCAGTTCGGACCCGTCTGCCCCGGGAACTCCGGGAAGTAGGCGTAGACGTTGTACCCCGAGTTGTTCCAGTTCTCACCGGCCCAGCCGCCGGGGTTCTGGTCTGGGTTCGTGCTGAACTGCCTGAGCATGTTGTTGGTCTCGGGCCAGTAACCGGTCAGGAGAATGTTGTTCGTGTAGTTCGGCTCCGCGGCGGCACCAGCGGCAGCCACTACAGCGAACACAGAACCGAGCAGTGGCTTCGTAAACCCCAAGTGGCACTCCCTTTAGACACAAACGCCCAGCACGACCGGCCGGACACCCCAAATCTACCACAATTCTGGGCCTGTGCCACACTTTCACCGCCAGACTTCGCCCGCCCCTAGACTCTGGACCGATGCAAACCCCCTCCGAACGCTCCCTCGGGCCCGCTGGCTGGGCCGTCTACCTCGGCTGCTCCTGGACTTGGTGCATCGGGATGTTCCTGCCCGCCCTGCTCATCCGCGACCTCGGGTTCTGGGGCTACGTCGTCTTCGCGGTCCCTAACGTCGTCGGAGCCGCGGCGATGGGCTGGGTGCTCAGATCACCGGAATCGAGCCGGAGACTGATCGAGGATCACAAGCCGGCGACGGTCCTGTTCTCGCGGGTGACGATCCTGTTCCACGAATTCTGGCTCGCATGGCTTGTGTCGTGGGCGCTTTTCTCGGCGGGCTGGTCGCTGTGGTACGCGCTGGCGATCGTCGGTGCAGCGATCGCTGTCATGTCCGTTGGTCTGCTCGGGCGTGGGTACCGGGGGATTCACTTCCAAGCCATCGCGACGTGGTGCGTGTCCGCCGGATTGCTCGTCACGCTCGCGGTTCTTAAACCGATCTCGCCGACACCAACCGAGACACTCCAAGCCGTCCCATTCAGCGAGGATGCGCTCTGGCTTTTGTCCGCGAGCGTGTTCGGGTTTGTGTTCTGCCCCTACCTCGATCTCACGTTCCACCGCGCACGACTCGCAAGCGAAACAAAACGAGAGTCACGCTTCGCGTTCGGCATGGGCTTCGGCGTGTTCTTCTTCTCGATGATCCTGCTCACGGTCCTCTACGCAGGCCCTATCGCAGCGCTGACCGATCGCAACCCCGCAACCTCAGCCTCGGTCACGCACTGGATCGTGTTGCTCCTCGCCCTGCACCTCTTCACGCAGCTCATGTTCACCACAAGCGTCCACAAACGCGAACTCGAACGCAAATCAAAGTCGTTCCTTGGGGGCAGCTTCTCGGTCGAGTTTCTCTCGCTTGCTGTCTTTGCCCTCGGCCTTCTGGCGGGCATGAAACCAAACCTACCCGCGGCGCTCACCGACCAACTCAACATGACCTCCGGCGAACTAGGCTACCGCACCTTCCTCACGTTCTACGGCCTGATTTTCCCCACCTACGTCTACCTCAACGTCTGGGACATACGCAGCAAGTCGCTCCGCAAACAAACCAATCGCAGCCTGCTCGTGACAGTCATCGCAATCGTGCTCGCTTCGCCCTTCTTCTTCATGGGATTCTTCGTGCGTGACGAGCGGTTCATCCCTGCGGGCGTGGCGATCCTGCTTGCCGCCAAGCTCTTTACGGGGCGCGACGACGCGAAAGCGCCCACCGCGCAGCCTGCCTGACCAGCTCCGGCTCCGAATCGTCGGACGCGATCGCCTCTAACTTCGCGGCCAGTTCTGGCAGATCCGTTTCCGCCAGCGCGTTGCCCGCAGCGATCGCCGCGTTCCGGCGGAACTGGTCCAGCTTGATCCGTTTGAGTGCGCTGCCTCGTAGCGCTTCCTGCCTCGCGGCCGCATCCCAGCCGAGCACATCCAGCAGATCGAACCCCGACTGAGTCGGCTCGTACGCCGGGTTGCGTTCGTGCCCCGCCGCGGCAGGTTTCGGCGAGTTGTGCGGGCAGACGTCCTGGCAGATGTCGCACCCACCGATCCAGTCCTGCATCCCGCCCGCGAGCTCGTCGTCGATCGCCGAGCGGTGCTCGATCGTTAGGTAGCTGATGCACTTGGACCCATCGACCGAGTACGGCGTGATCGCGTCGGTCGGGCACGCGTCGATGCAGCGTGTGCATGTGCCGCAGTGATCGTCGTGGACGATCTGTTCGCTTGGTGTGTCAAGCTTCATCGTGGTCAGAAACCCGCCGAGCAGCATCCACGAGCCGAGCTTCGGGTTGATCATGAGCGTGTGCTTGGCGATCCAGCCGAGCCCGGCGCGGGCGGCCATCTCCCGCTCGTTGACCGGCACCGTATCGACAAATGTGCGGAACGATTCGCCCGGCCAGCGCTCTTGGCATTCGTCGCAGATCTTGTGGAGTCGGCTCTTGATTTCTTTGTGATAGTCACGCCCGCGCCCATAACGCGCGATGCGCCCAAAGCCGGGCTTCGCCTCGCCCGCCGGCTCGTCGCGTGTCGCGTACAGATCCGCGACCATCACGACCGACCTCGCGCCATCGAGAACGAGGTTCGGGTCTTGCGACGCATCGAAGTGGTTGCTGAGGTAGGACATCTCGCCGTGCTTGTCGGCGTCGAGCCAGTCGCGCAGCTCCTTGCCCCGCGCCGTCGGCGTCGTGTCACAAACACCGGCGAGCGCAAAGCCCTCGGCCTTGCACCGTTTGAGTATCCAAGCTGCGGGATCAGTTTCGCCGGCCATCGCTCGGCTCTCGGGTCACGCCACGGCCTGCGACGACGAGGTCAGCCCCGCCCAGTCGCACAGCCTGCTCACCGCGGTCGGCAGCACCTCTTCGATCGGCGCCAACCCCTCGTGCCACGCGGCTTCCCACTCGAACACGACCGGGCCGCTCCACTTGGACTTAGCAAGCGCCTTGACGAACTTCTCGATCGGCCGCGTGCCAGCACCGAGTTGGACTGGCTGGCCGTCTTTCGTGTCCTTCACACGCACAAGCCCGAGTCGGCTGCCGAGCGTCTTGATCGCCTTGCGCGGGTCGTCGCCCTCTTCGTGACCGATCGCCACGTCGTACGCCGCCTTGAGGTACGGGCTTGAGACCGCATCGATCAGTTCCGCGAGTTGTTCTGCTGAGGAGAAGTCGCCGCCGTTTTCGACGACGAGCGATGTGCCCGTGTTGCGCGCGTGGTCGCACGCCTGGCTGAGCCGATTCCTGATCCGGCTGAACGCGGCCTTGTGGCTCTCGTTCTCGGCCTTCTCGAATCCGAAGACACGAACCATCGGGCACACAAGCTGGGCGGCAAGGTCGATCGCACGCTTGGCCTCGCGGACCGAGGCCTCGTTGTCAAACAGCTGCCCCACGATCGGCGGGAACACAACCGCGTCGAACCGGACGCCGGTCGCCACGCAGGTCGGCTTCACGCCAGAGGCGTCGAGCAGCGAGCGGGTCTTGGCCTCGTCGGTCAGGAACGGGTCGCACGCAAAGTCGAGACCACGAACGCCACCAGTGCGGAACTCGATCCCATCGCATCCCGCGGCCTCGGCGATCGCCACCGCCTCGGGGAGGGTCTTACGGGGGCAGGCCAGCGTGCTCATCGCGATCTCGATCATCGGTCTCTCCATCGGCTCGGACGTCCGGGAATGACTGGATGGTAATCCGGAATCGGGGTCGGTCAAACCGCCCAGCCACCCTAACCGGCACCCGGCACACCCGTTCATCGGCTCTACGGCCCGTTTCTCTGGGCGATCGGTGCCAGATACCCCACGCTTCACCCTGTAAGGCCAAGCCACCCCGACGGGTGGAACGCACGGAGTCACGCTTGAAGCGAGCCAAACCCATCGCAGCCGTCTGCCTCGTCGCGCTGGCGCTCGGTGCGCTGCAAGGCTGCGGCACGACCCTGCGGGATTCCTTCTACGGCTCGAGGACCACGGGCATCTCCCCCGTCGGCGATGCGCCCGCAAGCGCCGCGCTCTTCCGGAGTGACCGGGTCAACCCGCGTCCCTAGGCTGAGGCTGCAAAGCCATGCCCAGGAGAACGCGATGAAACGAGCAGACGACTACGCCGACTATCTCCAGCTCGACAAGCTGCTCAGCGCGCAGCAGACCTTCAGCGAACCACCCCACCACGACGAGATGCTGTTCATCATCCAGCACCAGACCTCTGAGCTCTGGATGAAGCTGGTGATCCACGAGATGCGCGCCGCGATGGCGTTTATCCGCGACGACCAGCTCGAAGCCTGCTTCAAGATCATGAGCCGCATCAAGCACATCCAGACCCAGCTGCTCAACCAGTGGTCGGTGCTCGCGACGCTCACACCCTCCGAGTACGCGCAGTTCCGCCACGTGCTCGGCAGCGCCAGCGGCTTCCAAAGCCCGCAGTACCGGATGATCGAGTTCCTCATGGGCAACAAGTCCGAACGCATGCTCAAGATGCACGAGGGCAAGCCGACCGAGCACGCCGAGCTCGAAGCCGCGCTCAACGCGCCGAGCATCTACGACGAGTTCCTGCGTTACCTCTCTCGCAAGGGCATGCCCATCCCCGCGTCGCACACAGAACGTGACTGGTCAAAGCCCTACGAGCAGTCGGACGAGATCACCGCCGCGTTCTGCACGATCTACGAGAACCCGCAGAAGCACTGGGACGACTACGAGATGTGCGAGAAGCTCGTGGACATCGAAGAGGCCTTCACGCTCTGGCGCTTCAGGCACATGAAGACCGTCGAACGCGTCATCGGCTACAAGCAGGGCACGGGCGGCACCGCCGGCGTTTCCTACCTCCAGCGCATCGTCGCGCAGCAATTCTTCCCCGAGCTCTGGCACGTGCGCACCAACATCAAGGACGTCACGCCCCACGAGTAGGTCTTAGTCCGGCTCGTCTGGCAGAGGGAACACGAGTGTGAACTCGGTGCCGCGCCCGAGTTCGGAGTGGACCTCGACCCGCCCGCCGTGCTCTTCGACGATCCGCCTCGACGTGGGCAGGCCCAGCCCCGTGCCGCCCGACTTGGTCGTGAAGTAGGGCTTGAAGATGCTCGCCATCGTCTCGGCGTCCATGCCCTTGCCCGTATCGGCAACACGGAGTCTGGCCTCGCGGTGGTCGCCGTCGGCTGCGATCTCGGTGCGAAGATAGATCTCGCGCGTCCCGCTTTGCTCGTTCGGCTCGCCCATCGCCTGCAGCGCGTTGAGCAGCAGGTTCAGGACCGCCTGCTTGACCAGCGGGCCGTCAACTTCTGCGACGACCGATTCGTCCGCGGGTGTGACGTACAACCGGACCGATTGGCGGTCGGCCTGCGGGTGAAAGAAGTCCGCGAGTTCGCCGACCATCGCGTTCAGATCGGTCGGCTTGGGGTCGAGCTTCTTCTCGCCCGCGAAGTCGAGGAAGTCGGTGAGGATGTCCTTGAGCCGTTCGATCTCGCGCTGGAGCGAGCCGACCCGGCGTTCGAGCCTCCCCCGCTCGTCGGCCTCGATCGCAAGCTCACCGAGCGACTCGGCGAGTAGCTGGATGTTGAGCCCGATGGTCGAGAGCGGGTTTTTGATCTCGTGGGCAAGGCCACTGGTCATGGAGCCGAGCTCGGCCAATCTCTCTGCCGACCTCGCCCGCCGCTCGGCCCGTTTGCTTAGCGCGAGCTGTTTGCGGAGCTTGGCCCGCCCGAGCAGCACAGCCGCCGCGCACCCGATACCCAGACCCGCGCCGCCCGCGATGATGATTGGAACCACGTCTGCCATCGGCTGAGGATAGGGCCGGTGCCTCGGTCAGTTACTGCCGGCTCGTCCTCGCGTGCGACCGCCTCGGTACGACGGTGACCTCGACAGATTCGTCACGCACAACCCGGCTGGCGCGCCAGCCCTTCTCGCCCTTGCTCGCGTCGTACTCGATCGCGGAGCCGTCCTTGAGCGCCCGGAACCCGTCGCCCTCGATGCATGAGAAGTGAATAAAGATGTCCTGCCCGTCGGGGCCAACGACAAAGCCGAAGCCCTTGCGAGAATCGAACCACTTGACGATGCCGTGAGCAGCAACTATTTCAGTCGAAGACTCGGTCATCTGGGAACCCCCCAACTTCCCGGCCGCCGAGGGGATTGAGAAATAAAGCACACGAGACTTGAATACATCAAGCGTGCTCGCGACCGAACGAGAATCGGCCACGCCCCAAATTCGACACCGGGTACGACGGCCCGAGGGCCGCCACAACCTGCCCGGCGGCAGGGACACCCCGACGCCAGTTCACCTAATGTACCATATTGCAAGCTTCTACGTCAATCGGGACACGCCGATGCAAACAGAGCCCCGACGTTTCCGCCGGGGCTCTGGTATACAACTGACCCGATTCACCCAAAGGGGTGTAACCAGCAGTGCTGGTTATTCGGCTGAGGCGGTTGCCTCGGCATCCTCGGATTCGGACGTGTCATCGCCACCCTTATCGGCGGCTTCGTCCTGCATCAACGCCTTCCGGCTCAGCTTGATCCGGCCCTGATCGTCTACATTGATGACCTTCACGCGGATCGAATCGCCGATCTTGACGACGTTGGAGACCTTCTCGACGTAGCCGTTGTCCAGCTCCGAGATGTGGCACATGCCGTCGGTGCCGGGGGCGAGCTCGACGAACGCGCCGAAGTCCTTGACGCTGACAACCTTGCCCTCGTAGATCGCGCCGACCTTGATCGATTCGCAGAGCGCCTCGACCTCGGCGAGCGCCGCTTTGAGCGAGGTGCCGTCGACCGCGGAGATGAAGACTGTGCCGTCTTCCTCGACATCGATCTGGACGCCGTGCTTGTCCTGCAGGCCGCGAATCATCTTGCCGCCGGGGCCGATGAGCTTGCCGATCTTGTCGGGGTCGATCTTGAGGGTCTCCATGCCCGGCGCGAAGTCGCTGATCTCGTCGCGCGGCGCGGGGATGGTCTTCTCCATCTGAGTGATCAGATCGATCCGGCCTTCCTTCGCCTGCTCGAAGATCTCCTCGATCTGCTTCATGGACAGGCCGCGGGCCTTGAGGTCGAGCTGGATGCCCGTGATGCCCTCACGTGTGCCGGAGACCTTGAAGTCCATGTCGCCGAAGAAGTCCTCTTCGCCGAGGATGTCGGTGACGAAGACCTCGTTGTTGCCGTCGTCATCGGTGAATCGCCCGACCGAGATGCCGGCACAGGTGTTGGTGATGGGCACGCCCGCGTCCATGAGCGCGAGGCAGCCACCGCAGACCGAAGCCATCGAAGACGAGCCGTTCGACTCGGTGATGTCCGAGACGAGGCGGATGGTGTAGGGGAAGTCTTCCGGGCTTGGAAGGATGGCCTGAAGTGAACGCTCGGCGAGCGCGCCGTGGCCGATCTCGCGACGACCCGGGCCCATGATCCGGCCCGCTTCACCGACCGAGAAGGGCGGGAAGTTGTAGTGCAGGTAGAACTTCTTGCTGTACTCGGGCATGAGGCCGTCGACGACCTGCTCGGCCTTGCCGGTGCCGAGCACCGTGGAGACGAGCGACTGGGTCTCGCCGCGCTGGAAGAGCGCCGAGCCGTGCGTGCGCTTGAAGACGCCGACTTCCATCTCGAGCGGGCGGATCTCCTTGGGCTTCCGGCCGTCGGCGCGGACACCCTTCTCGGCGATCAGGCGACGCGTGATCTTCTTCTCTAGGCGACGGAACGCCTCCTTGGCCATCGTCCGGTTGGCCCGGCTTTCCTCGGCCTCAGCGACAGAGCCGTCGAGCTTCTCGGGGAAGTGATCACCGATGATCTGGCTGCGGAGTTCTCCGATCGCGTCGTTGCGTTCCTGTTTACCAGGCAACTGACGCAGTTCGAGCAGTTTGTCGTGGCAGAGGTCCTTGATTTTCGCGGTAATCTCGTCGCTCGGGATCGCCAGCGGGTTCTTAACGGTCTTCTCCTGACCGACGAGCTTGACCAACTCCTCGATCAACTCGAGCGTTTCTTTGATGCCCTCGTAGCCGAACTCGATCGCCTTGAGGACGTCCTCGTCGGGGATCTCAGCGGCACCGACCTCGATCATGTTGATGCCGTCCTTGTGTCCGGCGAGCACGAGGTCGAGATCCGAGTAGTCCATCTGGCTACCCGTTGGGTTCAGGACGAACTGGGGGCCGTCGTCGGTCCAGATGCGGCCGACGCGGACGGTCGCGGTCGGGCCCTCGAAGGGCGCGTTGCTGATCGCGAGCGCGGCGCTGGCGGCGGTGCCGGCGATGACGTCGGTGTCGTTCTCGCCGTCGTGGCTCATGACCCAGCACTGGATCTGAACCTCGTCGATGAAGCCGTCGGGGAAGAGAGGCCTGATCGGGCGGTCGATCATGCGCATCGTGAGGATTTCTTTCTCGTTTGGAGCGCCCTCACGCTTGCGGAACCCGCCGGGGAACTTGCCGCCCGCCGAGAGCTTCTCGCGGTAGTCGACCTGCATGGGGAAGAAGTCGAGGCCCGGGCGGGGGTCGGCGCGCATGACGGTCGCCATGACGGTCGAGTCCGCGTAGCTGACGAAGACGGCGGCGGTCGCCTGCTTGGCGACGCGGCCTGTTTCGATGACCATCGTGCGTCCGCCGATTTCCTTCTCAACGCGCTGCGATCCGAGTTTGCTGTTTGCCATATCTGTTTCCATTCCTGTCAATCCCGTGCGCCCCGATTGGCGCCGGACGTTCGTATGTACCGCGCAGCTAGCCGAACCGAATGAGCCGGATCGCTGCGCATGGTGCGAACCTGGTTTTCCTTAGGAGCGCCGGAGCCGAGATCTCTCCGCGGACAGAGGGCAGGGCTCAGTTGACCTTGAGGATCTGAAGCCTGCCGACTGCCTTCGAAGACGGCTGCCGACGCGCCAACGCTTACAAATAAAAACAAGGCCCACCGGAGTGATCCGATGGGCCTTGAAGAAGTGTCTTACTTACGCAGACCGAGCTTTGCGATCAGTTCGCGGTATCCGTTCTCGTCTTTACGAGACAGGTAGCGGAGCAGGCGGTTTCGCTTGCTGACCATCATGATCAGCCCGCGCCGGCTGTGGTTGTCGTGCTTGTGGTCCCGCAGGTGAGCGGCCAGGTGCTTGATCCGAGCCGTCAGCATCGCGATCTGGACTTCGGGCGAGCCGGTGTCTTTGTCATCACGACGGAATTCGCCGACGATCTCGCTGCGTGTCTGTGTTGATAGTGCCATGTTCCGTATCATCTCCGCGGCGAGCCCCTGCTCACTCGTGGACAAGGTTAGCGCCCGGTCAAGAAACGATCAATCCAATCGACAACCAGAAATCCCGACTCAGAAGTTCCCCTCAGACCCCAAGCCGGCCCCGGATGAGCCTAACCGGGGCTACACTCGCGCCATGATCAAGCCGGGACTTTCAGATCGGGCAAACTCACTCAAACCGAGCGCCACGCTCGCTGTGGCCCAGAAAGCCCGCCAGATGAAGGCCGCCGGCGAGGATGTGCTGGCATTCGCGGCTGGCGAACCCGATTTCGTCACCCCTGAGCCCATCCGAAAGGCCGCCAAGGACGCCCTCGACGCGGGCCTGACCCACTACGCCCCCACCCTCGGCACCCCAGCCGCCCGCGAAGCCATCGCCCACAAACTGGGGTCCGAGAACGGCATCGCGGGCCTGACCGCCAAGCACGTCGGGATCGGGGTCGGCGGCAAACTCTGCCTTTACAACGCCATGCAGGTTCTGATCGACCCGGGCGACGAAGTCCTGCTGCCCGTGCCCTGCTGGGTCAGCTACGCCCCGCAGGCGAGGCTTGCCGGGGGCGAGGTCGTCGAGATCCAGACCACGGGCGAGTCCGGGTTCAAGATCACCCCCGACCAGCTCAAGGCCGCGATTACACCAAAGTCGCGACTGCTGATCCTCAACTCGCCCTCGAACCCGTGCGGCACGATGTACTCGCCGGACGAACTTCGGGCTCTTGCGAGCGTGATCGCCGAGGCCGCCCAGACCATCGCCCCGCGGCTCGTGCTGATTACGGATGAGATCTACGAGAAAATCATCTACGAAGGCCGTGAGCATCTTTCGATGGGCTCGATCGATGCGATCGCCGAGCGGACGGTCACGATCAACGGCCTGAGCAAGGCGTACGCGATGACCGGCTGGCGCGTGGGGTACGCAGCGTGCCCGGGCGAGTTCGGCCTGGAACTGATCGCCGCGATGGATCGGCTCCAGGGCCAGGTGACCTCCGGCATCCCGACGTTCATCATGCCCGCCATCGAGGTTGCCCTTACGCAGTGCTCAGGCGACGTGGCCCAGATGGTCGCGGCGTTCGCCTCGCGGGCCAAGCTCACCGAATCCCGGCTCAGCGAGATCCCGGGCGTGAACTTCCCCTCGCCCGAGGGCGCGTTCTACATCTTCCCCGATGTCTCATCGCACTTCGGCAAGACCGCGCCCGACGGCACGAAGATCACCTCCGCGATGACGTTCGCCGACGCGCTGCTGACAAACCAGAAAGTCGCGGTCGTTCCGGGCGAGGACTTCGGCGGCTGCGGCGAGAAGCACATCCGCATCTCGTTCGCGTGCAGCGAGGACCAGATCAACGCGGGCATGGACAGACTCGCGGAATTCGTCGGCTCACTCGGCTGATTCGACCGAAACCTGTTCGTCTTCCAACGATTCCTGCTCGGCTTCATCGATCTCGTCTGGCTCGCGTGCTTCGAGCGTGATGATCCCAGTGTCGGCGTCCTGCTGGACCTCGATCTTCCGCTGACGTGTCAGCTCTAGCATCGCAAGGAACAGGCCGACGATGTCGTACCGCGAAGCACCCTCGAACAGTTCGCGGGTGGTCATCGCCTTCTTGCCCGTTGTCTCGGCACGTCGGCTCAGGCGATCCAAGAGATCCGCCGCGTGGAGCTCGATCGGGGTGTCGTCGAAAAGCACCTTGTGCTCGCCGAGCCGGTCGAAGTTGACGGCCGCGGCGACCTTCGCGAACGACTCGATCAGGTCCAGCACATCGAGGTCTTCGAGGTCCTGCTCGGCGGATTCATCGATGACAGACTTGAGCGAGTCTTTGTCAACACCGATCCTCGCGGCGGGCCAACGAAGATTGAACGCGTCGCGCTTGTCGCCGAGCTGCTCGGCAGCGTCGCGGAATTGGCGGTACGACAGGAGCTGCTGGATGAGCGTCGCTCTCGGGTCGTTCTCGTCGCGGGCCGAACGCTGAGCCGCGGCCCGTTCTTCGGGTGGCATGAGCGACCGCGACTTGATCTCCATCAGCGTCGCCGCCATCACCAGGAACTCGCTGCCCACATCGACATCGATCCGCTGGGCTGATTCGAGGTGTTCGAGGTATTGGTCGGTGATCTCGGAGATCGAGATCTCGGTCGGGTCGAGCTCGGCCCGGCGGATCAGGTGGAGCAGCAGGTCCAGCGGCCCGTGGAATTCTTCGAGCCGAACGTTGTACTCACTGCCGACCATGCGATCCTCCGTGCCCGCCTAAGACGCTTCGTGGAGTGTACGCTACCCCGATGACAGAGCAGCCCGTGGACATCCAATTCGCCCGCAACCTCTTAGAAGAAGAGGGCAGAGCGGTCGCCAACGTCGCCAGCCTGCTAGACGAGAGGTTTATCAAGGCGGTCGAGCTGATCACCGGCTGCGCCCGCGACGACGGGACGGTTCTGGTCTCCGGGCTCGGCAAATCTGGGCTGATCGGGGCCAAGATCTCGGCGACACTGGCCTCACTGGGCATCCCCTCACACGCGGTCCACCCGACCGAGGCCAGCCACGGCGACCTCGGCAAGTTCCGCAAGAAAGACGTTGTCATCGCGCTCAGCAAATCGGGCGAGACCGAGGAACTCGTCAACCTCGCCGCGATCCTGCAACAAGATGGCCTGCCCGTGATCTCGATCACCGGCGGCGGCGACGAACCATCGAGCCTCGAACGCGTCTCGTCGGTCGCGCTGACCATCGGTGTCGGCCCGGAAGCGGGCGACATGCCCGCGCCAACTAGCTCGACCACCGCGACACTCGCGCTCGGCGATGCGCTGGCGATAGCGGCTGCCCGCAGGATCAGCTTCACCGACGAGGACTTTGCCAAGCGTCACCCGGGCGGCTCGCTCGGCAGCATGCTCCGACCGGTCATGGACGTCGTCCGTTTCAAGTCGGGCCAGAACCTGCCCCTGATCGACGATCACCTGAGCGTTGCTGATGCGCTCGACCAGGCCGAGAAAACCGAGGGCCGACGCCCGGGCGCGATGCTGCTGGTTGACAAAGCGACCGGCAAGCTCACCGGCATCTTCACCGACGGCGACCTGCGCAGGCTCGTGCTCGGCAGCGAGTCACCCATGGCAACGCCCATCGCCGACGTCATGACCCGCGGCCCGCGGACCCTGCCGAGCACCGCGATCGTCAGAGACGCGCTGGCGCTCTTCCGCGAACGCAGGCAGGACGAGATCCCGGTCGTTGACGCCGAGGGCAAGCCCGCGGGCATGCTCGATGTGCAGGACCTGATCGCGCTGAAACTCGTCAGCGACTAACCGGAGCAACCGTTGACCGCAGACCCCGCCAACATCAAGCTCATCATCCTCGACGTGGACGGCTGCCTTACCGATGGCTCGGTCTACCTCGACCACGAAGGCAACGAGACCAAGCGGTACAACATCAAAGACGGGCTCGCCATCGCGACATGGATGCGGCTCGGGTTCGAGATCGCCATCATCACGGGCCGATCCAGCGGCTCGCTCGGCGCACGCTGCCTCGAACTCGGCATCACCAAACTGCATCAGGGTGTCAAAGACAAGGGCGTCAAACTCGCCGAGGTGCTGGCTGAACTGGGCGTCACGCTCGAAGAAACCGCGGCTATGGGCGACGACTGGAACGACCTGCCCGTGCTCGGGCGTGTCGGTTACCCGATGTGCCCGGCGGACGCTGTGAGCGAGGTGCAATCGGTGGCGAAACTCGTCTGCAAGGCGTGCGGGGGCCACGGCGCTGTGCGCGAGGCGATCGAGCACCTGATCGACGCCAAGGGCCTGCGAGAGTCGGCCCTTTCGCACTACCGCCGATGAGCCGAACGCCCCACTGCTTGATACCATGACACCATGATCGAAACGCTGAAGAAGCTGGTACACACGTCGCGCCCAGGCGCAAGCAAATCGGCGCTGCTCATCGCGATCGGCGTGTCGCTCATCCTCGTCTCGTTCATCCTGATCATCTCGTCACGCTCAGGCCCGAAGCAGCGCTCGGCGCTCGACGACATCGATCTGGATCAGGTGCCCGACCTTATGAGCGCACCAGAGGGCGACATCCCGAGCATCGACCAGCCTGGGAGCCTGTCGGATCTGTCCGATGGCACGATCACGCTGAAAGACAAAGACGACCCCACCCGTATCGCGTGGGACATCAGATTCGCAAGACTGAATCCGGTCAGCGGCACAGACACAGTCGAGATGGAGAAACCCCGAGCGTGGTACCTGCTCGGCGACGACAGTCTCGTCTTTATCCGATCGGATACCGCGGAGTTTCTCACGTCAAACTTCCCAGACAGCGAACCCGAATCGGGGCGCTTCTCGGGCAACGTCGAGGTCCTGCAGTTCGCTCGCAACGAAGACGGCTCGCTCCCCGAACCGGTTGCCTCCGGGTCCTCGGTCAGGATCACGACCAACTGGCTCGACTTCGACTCGGTTGGCAGCGAGCTCTCAACAAGCGAAATCGTCCAGATCACGAGCGAATCGATCGACGCGGATTGCGAAGGCCTGCGCGTGGTGTTCAACGAGGTAGACGAACGTGTCGAGTTGCTTGAGATCCCGGGCACGCTCGTCGCAACGATCAGGCCCGGCCAGAGCGGGTCATCAAACCAGCCTCAGGAAGACCCGGGCACCGAGGGCACACCGCCGACCACCGACGTCGCCGATGCCGAGCCGCCGCACCCGGGCATCCAGCCAGCCAAGCAGCCCGAGCCAGAACCGATCAACGAGCAGTTCTACGCGGTGACGTTCGAGGGCTCTGTGCACGTCGAGCAGCCGGCGCGTCAGATCGACGCCGACCGCGCCCGCGTCTGGATCAGGCTCGTTGACAACCAGATCCCCGAGACCACACAACTCGGCATCCAGCCGAAGCTCAAGGACCCGGTCGGTCTGAACGCCGCGCTGGTGTCGATGGTGCTCGCCTCGGCGCAGCCAGAGTTCCCGACGTCGCGCGATCTCGGGTTGTACGAGGATGTGCTCTTTAAGTGCGCGGGCCCGACCGTTGTCAGGCCCATGCTCGAACGCCCCGCTGCTCTCGGTTCGGGTGATGACGTGGCGCTGCGGTTCGAGTCCGAGCCCAACGGCGTGGTCACCTTCACCGACAGCGTCCTGCTCGCCGCGGGCGAGGCGTCGGCGATCGAGTACGGGTTTACCAACAACATCCTCGCGCTCACCGGCTACGACGGGCACCCGACGACGATCAACGTCGAGGAATCGGGCTCGATCATCGGCGAATCGCTCACGATCGGCCTGACGACCGGCATCGGCCAAGCCAGCGGCGCGGGCGTGCTGACCGAGGCCGACACGGGCCGGAGTCTGAGCTGGAGCGAGCAGGCCGACGTGGTGTTCCGCACCGAAGAGGGTTGGATCACGGGCTCGATCGAGCAGGCCATCGCAACGGGCGCGATCGAGCTGACCGACACCGACGCGCGCGTGACCGCCGACAGCATCAACACGCGATTCGCAAAGGGCGAGGACCCGCTTCTTGAGCGCGCGGTGCTGACCGGCTCGGTCGTCGCCAAGACAACCGAGGGCGAGCTGTCCGCCGACCGGGTTGATGTGCGATTCGACACATCGACCGGTGACGCGGTGCCGGTGCTCGCGACCGCCAGCGGAAACGTCCGTGGCTCGCAAGACGGCGCGACGATCTCAGCAGGAATTTTCGAGGCTGACATCGAGAGCGACACCGACGGCAACCTCCGAGTCAGCGTGGCGCGCGCATCAGAGAACGTCCGCTTCGACCGCGAAGACGGCGCGTTCGCCGAGGGCGACGTCCTCCGCGCCGAGCTCGACCGCGAGTACGTCATGGTCGAGGGCGTGCCCGCGATCGTCGGCGCCAATGACGCGTCAGTCGCGGCTCGTTCGATCACGCTCGACGGTTCGAGCCGATCCATCCGCGTGCCGGGCGCGGGCGAGTTCACGCTCAAGGACGAGGAAGGCCTCCTAACGATCGCGACCGCGAAGTGGACCGACTCGATGTCGTACACCGACGAGACCGGCGAGCTCGAAGCCGTCGGCAACGTCGTCGCGGTCTCGACACCCAACGCGCTCTCGGAAGACAGGCTCAAGGGCGATCGGCTCTTTGCGCTCGTCATGCCCGCCGACGGCTCGACCTCGCTCGACGACCGCAGCGACCGCCAGCTCATCAGCGCCACCGTGACCGCAGAAGCCGAGCACGGCGCTTCGGTTGTGGTCAGCCGATACGCCAACGTCGGCGACAACGCACCCGCGCAGATCATCAACCTCGACAGCACGCTCATCGAGATCGACAACATCGGTGGCATCCTCAGCGTGCCGGCGCCCGGGCGGCTGCTCGTGTCCGATCGAGAGATGGACACCAGCGCGACCGACAGCTCGACGCTCAACGGCTCGGCGCTCTTCGAGTGGCAGGGCCAGCTCCTGTTCGACCGCCCCACCGGGACCGTCGATATGTCCAGCCGCGTGACGATGATCCACCTTCCCTCGGGCGACGGCTCGGACGTCGAGCTTGAGTGCGAGAACCTGATCGCATCGTTCACCGAGAGCGACGAGACATCGGAGCTTGTCGCCGGTGCCGACACAAGCCAGCTTGAGAACGTCAACGCATCGGGCGCGGTCTGGGCACGCACGGGTCAGCAGCAGATCCTCGCCGACATGCTGACGTATGTTGCTGAGACGCAGTCCGCCACCGCGACCGCAGAAGGCGGCGGCTGGGTCACGCTCTTCGACCCGACGCAAGCCGCGCCGGTAACGGCTGCCGAGTTGCTCTGGTCGCTGGACACCGGGCGCATCGAGGTCGTCAGACCGAACCCCGTCAGCCTGCCAAGGTAACCAGTCACAATCCAACACCAATAAACAAACGCCCCCTCGCGTCAATGCATGGGGGCGTTGTTACTACTCAGAAAATCGTTTGTTCGAGCTAGGCGTCGGTGCGGTCAACGACCTTGTAGAGCTCGCGTTCGCCTCGGCCCTTGACCGGGTAGTCCTTGCGGAGCGGGTGCCCTGGGAAGGCTTCCCAGAGCAGGATCCGGCGCAGGTCCGGGTGGTTGGCGAAGCGGATGCCGAACATGTCGTAGACCTCGCGTTCGGTCCACTCGGCGCCGGCCCAGAGGTCGGTCACGGAATCCAGCTCAAGCGCCGGGTCCTTCTCGATGCCCTCGGTCGGGATCGACGGGTCGAGGTAGGTCTTGACGAAGAACCGTAAGTCGAGGTCGTACGAGCAGAGGACGTAGACCACCGCGAATCTGCCGGGCATCTTCGTGGGGTAGTCCTTGTAGTCGATGCCGATGACGTCGGAGAGGAAGTTGTACTGGCACTGCTCGTCGTTTTTGAGGAACGCCATGACCTCGTGCAGGTCTGCCGGTTCAACGATGAGGCAGCTGTCGCCGCGGAACTCGGTCGCGCGAAGCTTCTTTGAAGGGAAAGCCTCTTTCACTCTGGCAAACGTCGGGTGGCTCGGCTTGTTCGTCGTGGTCGTCATGGTGTGCTCCGAGCCAAGCCTAGGCGATATGGGCCCGGCATGCCTCGTTTGTCAGGTAGACATCCCTGTCGGCAAACACCGACTCACGCCAGCACGCGATCAGCGACTGATCGAACGGCCTAGACCAGTCGATCGGGCAGTGCGTCTGGCGCTCGTCCGACACCCGGGCCGCCCCTGAGAGCACAACCCCGGTGCAGGCCTCGAGCACGCCGAGCTTGTGAAAGAGTCTCGGCAGGTGGTCCGCCGCATCAGCCGCCATCGCCGGGGTCAGCATCGCGACGGGATCGACCAGAATCTCCACCCGGTCTGAGCTGAGCTTCTCTATAAGTGCGGTCACGCTGTGCGGGTCAGAAAGGACGAGCCCAAGCCCGGGCCGAAGCATGAGCCTGGCGTTGCACTCGGCGAGGACCGGGATCACTTCATCGAGCCTGGCCCGGAGTTGATCCAGCCCTTCGTTCCAGAGCCGGAAGTCAGAGGGGAACACGCCGGCCGAGGCGTCTGCAGCCTCGTCGAACCAGCCCGCCCAGACGACCAGCGTTGTGTCGGCCTCGATTCCGTCCACAAACCCCTGTTCAAGTGGGTTCGTATGAATGAAGGAGGATCGGCTTGCTGTGATCAGGCCGAGGTTGCGCGTTGGGATGATCTTGGGCTCGGGCATCTCGAAATTGTTGCACACTCATGCTGGCGGGTCGGATTTTCCGAACAGGTATCTCTAGTCGGCGGAGCCGGCGCTTGATCCATTTCCATTCGTTCACAAGCGCCAGGAGTCCGCGATGCACACACTGTTCGGTTTCGATGATCTCGCCCAGAACCGCCAGCCCGCCGAGCCCGAGTTCACTCCGAGCCCGGAATCTTGCGAGATGGCAAGGCCTCAGGTGATTTCGCACATCATCGAGCGCAACCCGACCGCATCGGCTGCGTTCCTCGAACAGTTCTCCGACGTCCAGCTCCGCTTCTACCTCGACCACCTGCGCACAATCGACGCACCCCGCGGCTCGTCAACGCCGTGGGTTCGCCCGGGCGACTCACCGGCGATCATGTTCACCAAGAGCGTCGCATAACCGCATTGCTCGCAAGACATTCCGGCACCTCACCTAGCCCCGATCGTCGGGGTTATTTGGTATCAGGGGGATGCCGAAAATGGGGATAACAGGGCGAATCTCGACGTTTTTTATGGACCAACTCAACTCGGACCATCCAAGGTCCGATTTGCTGCACATCGCCGGAGGTGATGGTCGATGAGAACGACAGAAAGTCGTCCGATAAAGGACCGGCAAAGCCCGGTCGGCCTCGGAGCTGCGGAGCAGCGGATGTGTGAAGTGAAATCCCACTCGAAACTGGCCGGGCGTGCCCCGGCCGCTGCTCGGAGCCAGAAGATGCTGAACCAGACGACGACACGCCGACTTGGCCTTTCCACCCTTCTTGCCGCGGTCGGAGTTGCGACCGGTTGCCAGTCAACCCACAACGGCGAGTGGTCGACCACCGACGCTCCCGAAAAGCCCAACGCGCTCGCAAACGCCAAGGGCACAAACACAGACGAGAACACCTACAAGGTCACCATGATGAACCAGGGCGAGACAAACTCGGTCTGGGATGGTCTCTTTGAGAACAGCGACACCGAGCCGACGCAGACCGCGGCTGGCCCGATCGACGTCTTCGGTTCGATCACCGGCCGGAGCATGATCCAGGGCAACCCGAACGCACCCGCGGCGTACGACCCCGCCGACCTGCACCGCGTCTCGTTCACGACCTACGGCGCCGACTTCGACCCGATCGCGACCCAGAACGGCGAGTACATCTACTTTGCCTCGACCCGCCACCGCGAGACCGCGGACATCTACCGCAAGCACGTCAACTCGAGCGTTGTGTCGCAGATCACCAACGACCCGGGCCACGACGTCATGCCCGCCATCAGCCCCGACGGCCAGAACCTCGCGTTTGCGAGCAACCGCCAGGGCAACTGGAACATCTACATCATCGGGACCGACGGCGGCCAAGCCCGCCAGATCACGCAGGACAGCTCGCACGAGCTGCACCCCTCGTTCAGCCCCGACGGCCAGACCATGGTCTACAGCAGACTCGGTCCGGTCAGCCAGCGCTGGGAGATGTGGCTCGTTGATGTCAACAACCCGATGGTCAAGCACCAGATCGGTTTCGGCCTCTTCCCCGAGTTCTGCCCGAAGGCAGGCACCGGCTACAACGGCGGCGACCGCATCGTCTTCCAGCGTGCTCGCGAACGCGGCTCGCGCCTCTTCAGCGTCTGGTCGCTCGACCTCAACGGCAACGAGGCCGGCAACCTGACCGAGCTCGCCTCCAACACCGACCACGCGCTCATCAACCCGACATGGAGCCGCGACGGCAACCGGATCGCCTACGCAAGCGTCCCGCTCGCAGCCGCGACCGCCAACGGCCAGCCCACACGCGCCGACATCTGGATGACCAACATCGACGGCACCGGTGACACGAACCTCACCGCCGACGACGCTGTCAACCTCATGCCGACCTGGGGCGCCGACAACACGGTCTTCTTTATCTCGAACCGTTCGGGCACGGACAACGTCTGGTCGCTCGGTGCGAACAAGGCCGTGATCGCCGCGGGCGAGCCGTTCATCGGTCTGCCCAACGCACCTCGCACGGCCAACAAGACGAACCAGAATCAGAACAAGCCGACCTCGGACTTCGCCAACTTCCCAGACGTCCCGGTCGACATCGAGTAGATCTCACTCTCCCGCGCTGCTCTTGGCTTACCGGCCAAGAGCGGTCTTCAGAATGGTCAGCCAGGCACGGACGCTCGGCGAAGTAACGGCAAGGACGCCATGACAAGTACAGAGAAATTGCTCGTAGTTCTTGGGCTTCTCGCGCTGGCTTTCGTGCCGGGGTGTGCCCAGGGACCAGATACGCTCACGCCTCCGGCGGTGACCCGCTCGCCGTACGACTCCTCACGAGGGGACGTGCTGTTCGCGGTAGCGCCGCTTGTCAATGAGTCGGGCACGACGGTCTTCCAGCCGGATTCGGTTTCCGATGCGCTCGTGCGTTCGGTCTCCGCGGTCGAGGGGATCAACTGCCTTCCGCTCAACAGGACACTGACCACCATGCGTGGTATGGGGATGCGTGAACTGACCAGCCCGAACGAGGTCTCGGCGCTTGCCGATGCCCTCGGAGTCGATGGGCTGATCGTCGGCACGATTACGGCTTACGACCCGTACGACCCGCCGACACTCGGGCTGTCCCTCGCGCTTCACGCCGGGCCTGTCGGTCATTCCGGGAGCCTGAACGTTGAGGAGCTCCGGGGCACGATCACCGACCCCGATGCGCCGGAATCGATCCGGTACATCGAGGCACCGATCGCGACAATGTCCGAGGTCTTTGCCGCGCGAAACCATGCGGTTCAGATGGAAATGAAGCGTTACGCCGAGGGGCGTAGCGAGCCGTCGTCCCCGAGGGGGTGGCGGATGTATCAGGCGAGCATGCCTCTGTACACGGAATTCGTGACGCACGCCGCGGTGAGTTCGCTGCTCGATCAAGAGCGGCTCAGGCTCGCCAGAGCAAGGCGTCCAGGTTCATCCCGCTGACGGCCCATCCCGGGTCGCCCGGGACGCAAGCAGCACTCGCGGGGCACGGTCGCCCCGAGATCGTCAGCGAGAAGGAGCTCGATCGATGTCCCAACTGCCCATTACTGATACCTTCGGAAGCTACCTGGTCGATGAACGCCGGTTCAGCCCGTACACCGCGAGGTGCTACGGCGCGGACCTCAGGCAGTACATCGAGCACCTGATCGCCGAGACCGGCATCGAGATCAACACGGAAGCCGAGGAAGCGGAACTCCGCAGGCTTCAGGCCGGCAACGGCGAAGTCGTCGGCAGCGTCGGACCCAAGACGCTCACCGGCGTCATCTGCGAAGCCGACGCGGACCTGATCCGCGGCTTCCTTGAGCACCTTGCCGAGAAGGAATACTCCCCCGCCACCATGGCCCGCAAGATCGCGACGCTCCGCAGCTTCTACAAGTGGTCGCTCCGCACGGGGCTGACCTCGACCAACCCGATGACACTCATCCGCACGCCGCGCCAGTCGAAGCGTCTGCCCAAGGCGATCACGATCGAGCAGATCGAGCGACTGCTGTCGGCACCGAGCGAGAGCGACGTTCTCGGCAGGCGCGACCGCGCGATGCTCGAGACGCTCTACTCGACCGGTATCCGGGTGAGCGAGCTTGTCTCACTCGATTTCGACGACATCGATCTCGGCAACGGCTCGATGCGTGTCCGCGGCAAGGGCAAGAAGGAAAGACTCGTCCCGCTCGGCGCACACGCCGTGGGCGCGATTCAGCTCTACATCCAGCTCGCCGAGAAGGACCCGCACTTCCAGGCAACATGGACCCAGGGCGCAGGCGCCAAGCCTCTGTTCCTCAACAAGCATGCCAAGCGACTTTCCAGCCGATCAGTCCGCCGGAAGCTCGACAAGTACCTGCGTCAGATCGGGCTCGACCCGTCGATCAGCCCGCACACGCTGCGTCACAGCTTCGCAACGCACCTGCTCGACAACGGCGCGGATCTCCGCAGTGTGCAGGAACTGCTTGGCCACCAGTCGCTCAGCACGACCCAGGTGTACACGCACCTCTCCACCTCGCGTCTGCGCTCCGCTTACGACGACGCGCACCCGCGTGCCGAGGCCGGCTAATCACTCGCTGCCCATGAGCGGGCCTTCAGGCTCGCCCTCGGCATCCATTCGGGTGTACGAACGCATCGCTTTCAGAACCGCCGAGATCCCGGTCTCGGCGGTTTCTATAGGCAGCACCGCCCCCACTGTTCGATGCGGATCGACCAGCACAGCCACGATCGGCATCTCGGTCTCGAGCCGATCGAGCGTGTGCTCGGGCTCGGTGCTGATCAGCAGCGGCACACCCTCCGGCGCCAGTTCTGCGATCTGCGCAACCTTGTCAGGAAGAATCCCGAGATCGGGCGAGACGGCGATGATGAACGTGCGGTGACCGAGCCAGTACCGCAGCACATCGTCTTCGTTGACCGCTGCCACTTCCTGCGCCGAGCGCGACCACACGCCCGCGGCGATCCGTTCCGCGAGATCAAACGTATGCTTGTCGGCTTCGGAACTGACGATCAGCAGCACCACCCAAGGCCCGGATCGGCGGACCTGCTCCATGCCCTGCAGTTCGCTCAGGCTGATGCCCTCGTAGTCCGGTGTCAGCAGGTCGAGGTCGTTGAACGTCTGGCCGATCTCCAGCGGCGGGCCTGAGAGCGCCAGCTGTGAGAGACGTGAAACAACCCACCGCCCCTCGGTGGGGATCGCCCAGGTCGCCGGGTCTTCACGCGAGACGCGGGTGTAGTCGGCGCGGATTACACCGTCACGAAGCGCGGCCTCGAACCAGACAGCCTTGTGCGAATCCGTATCGATCACAAGCGTGACCTCGCCAACCGTTGAGCTGCCTGTGAGGATGACCTCCGTTACGTTCACATCTGCGGCGGTGAATTGGAGTTCACCGAGCGCGGGGTCAATGACCGAGCCGTCGGCTTGGAGTGTCCAGAGCTGGGGCATCGGGATCGCCGGCATCACGGCTGACATCGCCTCAAGAAACCCGCCCGCGGTCGTGTCCATGTACACAACGGCTTTCTTGGTTTCGCTGTTGCGCTCGGCGAAGAGTTTGCCGTCTGCGTGGTAGAAACTGACCGATGGAAAGTCGATGCGCGTCGAGGTGTTCTCACCAGCTGGCGTCCGCCGGAGCACGACTTCGATCGACTGCCCGTTGCCTTCGTTGTCAGTGCTCGTAAGCAGGACGCGGTCCCGGATGCCTTCTCGTTGATTGGTTTCGCAGAACTCGGCGAGATACGGCGCGGGGTCACGAACCGGTGCGGCTGCCGGCTCCGGCTGAAGCATGAGCGTCGTGACGAGGCAAACGAGCAAGATCAGTCCTCACGGTTCGTCAGCTCAGAATACAGCTGATGCACCGTTAGACGGCAACCGGGCACGATTAGTTCCGGGATGATCTCGTTCATCGGTTCCAGCACGAACAGACGCTCGGCGAGCCTCGGGTGCGGCACACAAAGCCCTGGCTCGTCAATGATTACGTCGCTGAACACAAGCAGATCCAGATCGATCGTCCTCGGTCCCCACCGCTGCTCGGAGGAGCGATCCCTGCCCAGAGACTTCTCAATCGCAAGCAGCGCATCGAGCAGCTCGCGGGCGGCCAAAGTCGTTCCGATGACACAGACGCCGTTGAGATATCTGCCTTGTTCGACGGGGCCGACGGGGTCTGTCTCGATGAGCGTGGACACACGCTCCACGCTCGCGTGTTGAAGCGAACCGATCGCGGTGAGCGCCGAGTCGATGGTCGCCCGGCGATCGCCGAGGTTGGAACCGAGTGCAACGACTGCTTTGGTCATGGACAAGCGTGCGCACGCCGAGGCCCAAAAACAAGCCCGGCCCTGGAGCAAGGGCCGGGCGGATGGACTTGTTTTGTCTGCAGGCTGTGTCAGCTTGCTGGTTCGAGCTCGCGGACGCGGTGCTGGACCTGTGCCTTGACGCGTGCGAGGATCGAGCTGTGCATCTGGCTGACGCGGCTCTCGGAGAGATCGAGCGTGGCGCCGATCTCCTTCATCGTCATGCTCTCGAAGTAGTAGAGAATGACGATCAGACGCTCGGCCCGGCTCAGGCCCTTGGTGATCAGGTCCTGCAGGTCGCGGCGTTCGAGATTGCGAACGGGGTTCTGCTGGGTGTCGTCGCGGATGACGTCGATCTCGCGGACGTCACGGTCGCCGTCGCCCGGGTAGGCCTTGCGTGTGAGGCTAAACGTGCCGACAGCGGATGAGTCGCGCTGGATCTTCTCGTACTCTTCCTCGTCAACGCCGAGGCTCTCCGCGATCTCGTCGTGCGTCGCGGGCCGACCTGTGGCGGTTTCGAGACGCTGGCGTGCCTGCTCGACTTTCGAGGAGCGGTGACGGACGAGCCTCGGGACCCAGTCCATCAGGCGAAGTTCGTCGAGGATCGCACCGCGGATACGCGGGGCGCAGTACGTCTCGAACTTGACCTGCCTGCCGAGGTCGAACGCGTTGATCGCGTCGGCGAGCCCGAACACGCCGGCCTGGATGAGGTCGTCGATGTTGACCTCGTCTGGCAGACGCGCGTGGACACGCTCGGCGTGGTAGCGGACGAGCGAGTAGTACTTCTCCATGAAGAAGTTGCGGATGTCCTGATCGCGGCTCTCGCTGTAGTCCTCCCACAGCTCGACGATCGGGCGCTCCGAAAGCGGGACGGGCGCCGCGACTTTCTTCTTGGTTGTTCGTTTGGTAGCCGATGCACTCCGCTTCGCGGGCGCGGCTTTCTTTGCCGTGGGCATGGTCTGCTCCTTGACCCTTTTCACGCGGCTTTCGCCGATTGTTTTCGTGAGATTGACGCCGTTAATCCGACGACATGAACTGACTCACGAACGCGTCCATCCTTGGACGGTCGGAGTATACGGACTCAGCGCGCGCTCCGCCAGCGCACCGTCAATCAATTCACGCGGCAGCCTTCACGGGATCGGTCTGATCCGTATCGCTTGCCTGATCTGACTCAATAAATTCGCCGACTTCGATGCCTGTTTCGACCGGCGATTCGTGCATTTCGTCGATCGTCAGCGTCCGCCGATGCTCGGTCAGCACGTTCTCCAGCACCAACCCGAGCAGCGATCCGGCGATGTGGCACACCACCATGCAGACCATGGCTGTGACGATGACACTACCTGTTGGGTTTCCGGCGTGCAGACCCGAAAGGATTGCGACCAAAAAGCCAGACAACGAGAGGACACCTGCGGTCAGGCGTCTCATCGAATGCTGGCTTTCGTGAGGACTCAAACTCAAGCGGTACCACTCCTGAAATCGACATCGACCCGGGCGCGCCCGGACTTCAGTCACCGGGCAAAAAAGTTGTCAACATGCAGGTTTTTTGCCGTCACAAACCGTTTCATCGGCCAGAAACCAGCTCCAGACCGACTCTGTTCGGCTCGGAATCGCGAGAATCGGCAGAATTTGCCTTTGCCTGCCCCACCTGTTCGCGCGATTGGATCTGGTCCAGCACGACCTTGGCCGCCTTGCGGACCGATCGACCCGATGACGAGCGGAGTTTGCCGCCCTGAGCGACGCGCTGGGCCCGGATGCCTCGGCTGACCGACTTGTCCGCCGGGATCCTGCCAAGAAGGGGCAGCGTCACACCCAAGAACCTGTGCGCCACCGCGGCGATCCGGCGGTGGACACGCTCGGCCTCGCTCCGCGACTCCGTCTGATTCACGACCAACCCGAGTGTCTCTGCGGCTTGGGGCCCCTGCTTGCGGATCAATGACTTGACGAGCGCGTACGCATCGGCGATCGAGGTCGGCTCGGGCGTCAGCACGATGACTGAGAGGTCCGCAGCGGACACAAGATCCAGAACACAAGGCCCCACCCCAGCCGAGCAGTCCATCAGCACGACATCTGTATCGTCGTGAAGCTGCGAGTAGCTCGCGAGCAGGCGGTTGCGGTCCGCAGCGGCGGGCGGTCTGCCCATGCCGACCGGCCCCGGAATTAGCCTGAAGCCGGCGCCGGATTCGATCGCGATGTCTCCAACCGAATGCCCGCGCGAGAAGCCCTTGACGAAGCACTCGTCGAGCCGGCGCAAGGGCGCCAGGCCCAGCATGATGTCCGCGTTGGCGGCCCCGAAGTCGGCATCGACCAGCACCGTGCGCTGGCCCATGTCGGCGATCGCGGTTGCGAGCGAGATGGAGGTGTAGGTTTTGCCCACGCCGCCTTTGCCTGAGGCGAGCGCGATGAGTTTCGGGCGGGGCCTGACGATCATGGGCTGCTGGTCAGCGCCGCGTGTGCCGAGCATCGCGCGCAGGCGCGTCGCCTGATCGTCGCGTGTGCTGACACCGGTGCTGATCGGAACCACACTCATGCCACCGGCCCACCGAGTATGAGCCTTGAGATCCGGTCGGGTTTGCCGGCTTCGATGTGGTCGGGCACTTCCTGCCCCATCGTGACGTAGCTGAGCTTGATCTGTGCTTTGCGGGTCACGCTGAGCAGAACGCCGAAGTTCACGGCTTCATCGAGCTTGGTGAGAATGAGCCGATTCGGGCCGAGTTCCGCGAACCGCTCGGCGGCGCGGAGCATGACAGCCTCGGCGGAGGTCGTCGAGAGGACGAGGTGGGTCTCGTGCGGGTCGGCTTCGTCGAGGTACGAACGAAGCTCGCAGAGGCGGTCGGTGTCGTGCTGACTCCGGCCCGCGGTATCGACAAGAACAACGTCGCATTCGGAGAGTTCATCCAGCGCTGGCCGCATCTCGGAAGGGCTGCTGACGACCTTGAGCTGCAGGCCGATGATGTCGGCGTAGGTGCGGAGCTGCTCGACCGCGGCGATGCGGTAGGTGTCAGTGGTCACCAGCCCGACCGATCTGCCGTGACGCAATTTCGCAACGGCGGCGAGCTTGGCGAGGGTGGTCGTTTTCCCCACGCCCGTCGGCCCGATGAGCGCGATGGTCAGAGGTCGGCCGTCGGCGGGTCGGCGCGGGAGCGGGCTGTCACCCGCGGCGGGGACGAGCTTTGCGATCTGGCGGAGCATCGTCTCGCGGACGATCTCCTCGTCAGCGAGTTCGGAGGCGCTGAGCTCGTCGCGGACCTTGCCCACAATCTCGTCGGCGATCTCGGTCGCCACGGACTGCTCGGTCAGGGCGAGGTAGTGCTCGAAGAGCGCATCGGGCATCGAGCCCGGAGCCGAGGTTGGCGAAGTTGAGTTGTTGAGGATTCTGCCGAGCATGCGCTTGATCGAGTGCAGCTCGTCTTCGAGCCCCACAGTCTCCGCGGGCTTGTCCTGACGCGAGGGCGCGACGGTCAGCGTCCTGCCGATGGCCGGCGCGGGGGTCTGGAACATGCGGTTGGTCCCGATCTCAGCGGGCGGCTCCATGAGCGCCACGCCTGAGCCACCACCCACGAGTGAGGTTGGGTCGAACGCGCGTTCTTCGATCGGGGACGACGCGGAGGCGGTCACGGTCGCCGAGGCGCCAGCGCCGGCGTAGGCCTTGGTCGCCGCGGAGTTTGCAAGCGGTCTGGCCGCGGGGCTTGCGGTGGTGGCTCGTTCGAGCGATCGGCGCGCGGCTCGTTCAGGGCGCTTGGGTGTGGTCGGCTCGTCGTCGGTAGCGGTGATCTCGACCATGTTGCGTGCGCCGAAGCCGAGCACGCCTGTGGTCTTGAAGGTGCGGGTGTGCAGAATGACAGCGTCGCTTCCGAGGTCTTTCTTGACCTCAGCGAGTGCTTCTGTCATCGAACGGGCACGGTAAACCTTGAGTGGCATCGGCGCCTTCCCTGGCTCGCGGTAGTGGCTGCATCCTGCGGCCCCGCATTGATTCAACTCTCATACACCGATCGATTGATCGGCGGACCTGAGCATAGCAACAAACGACAGGCTGTGCGACCTCCTATGCCGCAGATCCTGCGCCTATCGGCTCCTCTGCCGAAGGCGCCTGCGGCGCTGTTTCGGGCCACGTGACGTAACCCATTGATTCGACTTCGATTCCCTGCACGATCTCGTTGTACCCGAGCACGGCGATGCTCGGCACGTGAGGTTCGAGGATCTGGTGCATCACGCCACGCACCCCGGGGGAGGCCAGCACGACCGCTGCGTGACCCGCTGCGGTCAAGGGCGCCAGCGCTTCGAGCACACGACCGGCCAACTCGTTGGCGGACCTCGGCGGCATGGTGACGACCGTGGTGTCGCCCGAGCGGTCGATGTACCCCTGCACGCGTTCTTCGAGGCCTGGGTCGAGCGTGACGCAAGATAGCTTGAGCCCGCCGTCGTCTTTGGGAGTCGCGTACTGGTGGCTGATGGTTCGCTTGAGACCGTTGCGGACGTACTCGGTCTGAACCGCGACGTCTTTGGTCTTGGGTGCCCAGTCGGCGAGCGTCTCGACGATGGTCTCGAGGTTGCGGATCGAGACGCGCTCGCGGAGCAGCGACTGCAGGACCTTCTGCAGATCCCCGATGCCGACGATCGCTGGGATGGTGTCGCCCACAAGCTTGGATGACTGCTCTTTGAGCTGTTCGACGAGGTTGTTGACCTCTTCGCGTGAGAGTAACTCGTCGGCGTGCTGCTTGATGACCTCTGCGATGTGGGTCGCCATGACGCTGGAAGGCTCGACGACCGTGTAGTTGAGCGTCTCGGCGCGCTGCTTAAGGTTGGGCTCGATCCACCACGCGTCGAGGCCGAACGCGGGCTCGACGGTGCGGACACCCTCGATATCGCCGCTGGCAAGCCCGGGGTCCATCGCCATAAGGCGCGACGGGACGACCTCGCCCGTCGCGATGGTTGCGCCACGGATCTTGACGTTGTACTTGGTCGGCTCGAGCTGCATGTTGTCGCGGATCCGCACGGGCGGCATGACCAGTCCCATCTCGATCGCAAGCTGCCTGCGGGTGGAGCTGATGCGTTCGAGCAGATCGCCGCCCTGGTTGGCATCGACGAGCTGGACGAGGCCGTAACCGACTTCGAGTTCGAGCGTGTCTACTTTGAGGAGCGTTTCGATCGGGGCGGCTTCGGGTACGACGCTCTCTTCGACCTGCTGCTCGGCCTGGTGAGCCGCGACCTTCGCACCGCGCATCATCGCGTAGCCGAGCACCGCTGAGATGACCGAGCAGGCGAGGATCGGCACAGTCGGAAGCGGGGTCAGCGCCAGAACCGCGAGGAACGCGGCGGTGATGAACAGCCCGCGTGGCTGGCTGCCGAGCTGTCCGGTGAGCTCTGTGCCGAGGTCGGCTTTGGAACCAGAGCGCGTGACGATAAGCGCCGAGGCGATGGAGATGATCAGCGAGGGCATCGCGCTGGTGAGGCCATCACCGATGGTGAGCTTGGTGAAGACGGACGCGGTCTGGCCGGCGGGCCAGCCCCGCTCGAGTGTGCCGATCGCGAAGCCGCCGATGACGTTGATCAGCGTGATCAAGATGCCCGCGACGGCATCGCCCCGGACAAACTTGCTGGCACCGTCCATCGCACCGAAGAAGTCGGCTTCTCTGCGGATCATGTCCCGGCGATCGCGTGCCTCGTCCTCGGTGATCATGCCCGCGTTCAGGTCAGCGTCGATCGCGAGCTGCTTGCCGGGCATCGCGTCGAGTGTGAAACGTGCGGCGACCTCACTGATCCGCGAGGCGCCCTTGGTGATGACCATGAACTGCACGATGATCAGGATCAGGAAGATAATCACGCCGACCGCGAGCGAATCGCCCGCGACGAACGCACCGAACGCACCAATGACCTTGCCCGCGACATCGACCGCCTCTTCCGGCGAAGACGCGTCGGCGGTCAGGATGAGCCTCGTCGAGGCTACGTTGAGCACGAGCCTGAGCAGCGTCGTCGCGAGCAAGAGCGAAGGGAACACGCTGAAATCCAGCGGGTGATTCATGTAGAGCGTTGTGAGCAGGATCACCACGCCGAGGCTGATGTTGATCGCGATGAGCATGTCCATGCCCATCGGCGGGAGCGGGATGAGGATGACCATCAGCCCGAGCATGAACCCGACCGGCACGAACAGCGAGCGGTACTGCTGGATTCGCAGCATCCACGCCGGGAGCGACGGTGCGAGCGAGGGTTGTGCCGGTGTCTTTGCCATGAACTACGTCAGACCGCGAACGCGGCTTCTGCCTGCTCCCTCATCTCTGCCGCCTTGCCGTCGAGGCGGTACACATATGCCAGAATCTCCGCGACCGCCTCGTAGTGCTCCTCGGAGATCTGCTCGCCTTCTTTTGTGCCCCAGTAGAGCGCCCGCGCCAGAGGCGGGCGTTCGATGATCGGGACGCCGTTGGCTGCGCCGAGGTGCCTGATCCGAAACGCGAGCTGGTCGGCGCCCTTGGCGACCACACGCGGCGCGCCCCATGTTTCACGGTATCGAAGTGCGACCGAGAAGTGCGTCGGGTTGGTCACGATCACGTCCGCATCCGGCACCTCGGAGCTGATCCGCTGCATCGCAACGTCCTGCGCGATGCGCATCCGCTTGCGCTTTGTCTCCGGGTCACCCTCCATCGATTTGTGCTCGTCTTTGACTTCCTGCTTGGTCATCCGCAGGTCTTTCTTGTGCTGCCACTTCTGGTACATGAAGTCAACGACGCCGATGATCAACAGCAGCGAGAGCACCCACGCCAGAATCTCGATGAGCACGTAGATCGTGACCCAGAGCGCCTGCGTCGGCATCAGGAGCGGCAGCCGAACGAGCTTGGCCTCATTGCGGATCATGATGAGCACAACGACCGTTCCCACGATCGAGAGCTTGGAGATGCTCATGACCGTCTGCATGACGCCGCGCAGCCCGAAGAGGCGCTTGACGCCCGAGATCGGGTTCATCTTGCTGAGCTTCGGCTGAAGCGGATCGAACGTCAGCAGCGGGCCGACCTGGATGAAGTGCGTGAGCAGGATGACGGTGAACATGATCGCCATCACCGGCGCGAGGGTCATGCCGAGGTTCGCCGCGGCGTCGTGGAGCGACTCACCGATGACCTGCATGGGCGTGCCCCGGTCGATCGTCGTGCCCGTGAGCGAGCGCTGCAAGAGGTCATACATCCGGCCCGAGCAGTACGAGCCGAGCAGCGCGAGCACAAGAGCTGCTGCGATGAGGTCGATCGCGCCGGTCAGGTCCTTGCTCTTTGGGAGCTGGCCTCTATTGCGGGCTTCTTTGAGCTTCTTCCCGGTTGGTGCTTCGGTTTTTTCGCCGAGATCCTCAGCCACAGGCCACCCCCACCAGCGTCGCCGGCACAGGGGCGCCCGAGGTCGCCCAGTCCATAAGCAGCATCAGCGTGTTGCGGATTTCATCGATGAAGACCGACTCGATCGCGATGAGTGCGCCCGAGAGAGCCGCGAGGCCCGCGACGGCTTTGATCGCGAAGCCGATCGAGAGGATGTTGATCTGCGGAATGGTCTTCATGAGCACGCCGCTGGAGACTGTTTCGAGGAACATGATCGCCAGCACCGGAGCCGCGACGCGCATCGCGAGTGTGTACGCAGACTGCATGAGACCCGTGAGCAGGTCCATGGGTGTCGCTTCGAGGACCATGCCCCCGAGCGGGAGGTGGTCGTAGGTCTGCACGAGCGCCATGAACATGATGTCGAGTCCGCCGAGCGTGACGAACACAGCCAGCGCGAGGAAGAACATGAGCTGGTCGATCGCGCCCGAGTTGCCGCCCATGATCGGGTTGTAAACCTGCGCGAGCCCGAGGCCCATCTGCATGCCCATGATGTTGCCGCCGAGCTGCATGGCGACGATTGGGATTGAAACGATGAACCCGACGGTTGCGCCAATGAGCGTCTCGGTAAACATGATCTGCGCGAGCGTGACCATGCTCATGTCCGGAGCCGCGTGCCACTGAGAATCGAGCGAGGGGTAGATCGCGGCGGCGAACATGACAACAAGAAACACCTTGGCGCTGTTGGGGATGCTCGCGCCGGCGACCACCGGGCTAAACAGCATCACGCCCGCCAGCCTGAAGGCGACGAGCATGAGCGTTATGCCGTGATGGAAGACTGGCTCAAGCGTCAGCATCGTTCACCTAGGGCAGAGCCACGTAAAGCAGTTCGGTGGCGAAGTCCATGAGCCGGTGCATGATCCAGGGCGTCAGGAACACAACGACACCGAGCATCACGACGATCTTGGGCACAAACGTGAGCGTCTGGTCCTGGATCGAGGTCACGGACTGGAAGATGCTGATGAGCAGACCGATGACAACGCCCGCCCCGAGGATGGGCAGGATGATCTTGAGCGTCAGCATGATGGTCTCGCGGACCATAAAGACGAGCGATTCGTCGTACATCGGTCTACCTCTACGTCACACCAGAGAACGTCTGGACAATCGGTTCGATCATGAGCACTGCGGTTTCGTTGGATAGTCGCGGCGACGTACCGTCACGCGCGAAGCTCATGAGCAGCCCCCCCACGACGAGCTGCCAGCCGTCAACCAGCACAAATAACAAGAGCTTGAACGGCAAACTAATCAGCACGGGCGGGAGCATCATCATGCTCATCGAGATCAGCATGGACGCGATGACCATGTCGATCACAAGGAACGGCAAATACACCCGGAATCCCATCAAAAACGCGGCTTTGAGTTCGCTGAGCATGTACGCGGGCACAAGTGCGACCATGTCAACATCGGCGCGGGTGAGCGATCCGGGGTCCGACGTGTCCACGCCGCGGTAGTTGAGGATCATGTACAGGCTCGACCAGTTGCCGGTGGCCTCGATCTGGTCGAACATGAAGTCCCGCATCGGCTGCTTGGCGTTGTCCCAGAGCGTGTCGTAGTCGCGGATCTCGCCCCGCTGGTACGGATCGAGCGCCTCGTCGTAGATCCGCTCGAAGGTCGGTGCCATGACGAGCAGCGTCATGAACAACGCGAGCCCCGTAATCACCTGCGGCGGGGGCAGCGACTGCGTGCCGATCGCCTGACGCAGAAGCCCGAGCACCACAAGGATGCGGACAAAGCTGGTGGTCATCAGCAGAATCGACGGGACAAGCGTGATGACCGAGAGCAGGATCATCACGTTGATCGCGGCGCTCAGCCCGCCGCCGTCGGCAGGGCCGCCCTCGACGACCGAGCGTTCGCCCTGACCGGGCAGCATGCCCCCGGCGTTTGAGAGGATCGACATCGGATTGACCGATTGCGGGTCGATGACGAGTTGCTGGTTTGACGCATCGGCCTGTTCCTGCGCGAACGCCGGCACCGCGAACAGCGAGGCGAGCGAGATCAGCACGATCGACAGGAACGCTCTCATGCGGGCCTCCTGCCGAGGATCGATTCGAGCAGCTTGCCGCGCCGCTTGGTGAGATCGACGATCTCGACGTCGCCGCCGATGTCGTGACCACCGTTGCCCTCGGCTTCAAAGCCTGTGAGCACGTCGCCGAAATCGCTGGACGAACCGCTGGCCTTGGCGATGATCGAGGCGACCTCGTCGGGGTTTGCGATCTCGGAGAGCGTGGTCGTTGTGATGACCCGGCCCATCCGGCCCGACGCCGACTGGCAGAGCAGGAGCACCCGGCGATCAACCTGCAGAAGCACAAGCGTTTGGCCCCGACCGAGCGGGTATCGGCCTAGCACACTCAGGATCCCCGCGGGCGATTTGCCGCCCGCGCCGACCTGACCCGCCAGCCCGCCAGCCTTGGATGAGAGCCACTTGTAGATCGCGCCGAGCAGGATGATGAGCCCGACCACCGCAAAGAGCGAAGCGAGCATGGTGATCGTTGATTGGCCGCCGACGATCGCGCCGTCGGGCTGACCGCCTGCTGGTGCGCCGAGCGGGAGCGACTCTTGCGCGCTCTGCGCCCATGTTGACATCGCCGGCATAAGTGTGCCGGCGACCACGAGAAGAATTGACTTGGTGCTTGCCGCCATGCGCCGTCCTGGCTCCGCGGTCAGGGCCGATCCTCGGCCTCTGTGAACGATGGTTGTACTATTTATCTTGCTCTACGAGGTCAGCGTCGAGAATGTCGTTGACGCGGATACAGAAATTGTCATTGAGAACGAGCACCTCGCCGCGGGCGACGAGCCGCTGGTTGACATAGATATCAACCGGGTCACCGGCGAGCTTGTCGAGTTCGACGACCGCGCCCTCTGCGAGCCGGAGCACATCCTCAACGAGCATGTGGGTTCGACCGAGCTCGATCGTGACATCAACATTGACATCAGAGAGCAGGTCCATGCCCCGCGACGCGGCGCTGCTGGCGGCGGCTGTGAGATCCGGGAAGCTGACCGAGGTGGGTGAGCCGTCCTCTTCACCTCCAAGGGCGCTGATCGCGGCCTGGGCGGAAGCGAGCGCAGATTCGGCGAGCTTGTCGGCCTGATCAGAGGGCTGAGTCTCGTCGGCTGGCTCGGGCACCGGGTCCGCCGAGGGCTGATCGCCGGCGGTCTCCGGACCGGTAGGATTCTGTGCGGATTCTTGATCGTCAGGCATGCTCGACTCCGTCGATGCGCGCACCACCCCGGTGCACACGCAGCATCGGCGGTCCGAACCCACTATCCATACATTTCTGCGCACAAGCGCAGGTGATGCGCCGACGATGTGCGCAATCTCTGCGCACACCCAATCCGCCGGGACTTAGAAGTCGGCGGGAGCGCCGCGGAGCTTGGGGATCATGACCTGAGTCACGCGCGGCTCGTTGTCCGCATCAACACCAAAGATCTCGGTCATGTACGTCTCGAGTTTCCGCTTGAGCGTCTGGAGTTCCGGCTCACGCAGGTGCGAATGGGTCGCCTTGCGGATCAGTTCGCTCACACCCGCGGTGATCTCGGCCTTCCGGCGTTCGAGTTCCTCGGTGACCTTCTGCTCGTCCTTCTTGCGGACCTTGATGAAGACTTCGGTGTCCCACTGCCAGACCCGGCCCGTGTGCATGTTCTGGAACCGCTCGGCGACCAGCTGCACCTCGACGAGCGAATCCGGGCTGTCGCCCGCGTCGCCGATGATGTCCGCCTCGGCCACGCTCGGGCTGCCGCCTGAGAGGAACAGGAACGCCCCGACGCCGATGGTTTCGAGCACCATAATCGCGACCACGATTAGCAGGATCTTCTTCGACCCGCCGGACTTGGCTTCGGCTTCGGTTTGAACTTCTTCTGTCTTGGCTTCGTCTGCCATGGAGTTATCCCCCTGGGAACTGAACTAACGGGCGATCGGGCTGGTGCCGTTCGGGTCTGGATGGACTTCATCGGGCAGAACCTCGGTCAGGATGACCTGCACCCTGCGGTTCTGCCCCATCGCGTTGCGGTCCGATACGTCGGTGCTGATCGGCTGAGTGCTGCCCACCGCGGTGATGACCAACCGGCTGGGTGAGATGCCCTGGGACACAAGGAAGTCCTTGACGACTTTGGCCCGCTTGAATGACATCTCGTCGATGCCGCCGGAAGCCGCTCTGTCGTCTCGGCCGAACGCATGCCCGCGGATCTCGACGTTGAATCGAAGTCCTGAGAGCTTCGGGACGACCTCTTTCACGAGGTAGTCCTCGGTCGACTTGGTCAGCTCAGCGGAGCCTCCGGCAAACGGGATCGTTGTGCCCACGACGGTCTTGACGCCCTCACTGACATACGACGAGGTCTGGTCTGGGCCTGCTGGTGCCGGAGTTTTCGCGTCCGACAGCTGGCCGGTCTTTCCGATCGAATCGACGATCTGCTCTAAGTTGTTGATCTGCGAGTTGGTCGGCGGCGTGTCGGTGTCGAGTTGGCCGATACCGCCCGAGTAGCCGAACGCTTCCTGGATGGAGCGGATCACGTCCTGGTACTCGCGTTCTTCTTTGATCTCGCTGAAAGCCGCGATGAGGATGAAGAAGCAGAGCAAAAGCGACATGAGGTCGCCGTAGGTCACAACCCATTCGGGGATGTCGCTGCCGGATGCCTTTTTCTTTTTGGCCATCGAAGAGCCCTCCCGGCGCGGTTACGCAGCCTCAAGCACTCTGTCACGGTCAGCCGGCGGCAAGTACGTCGCGAGCTTCGACTGCACGACGCGAGGGTTGTCGCCAGACTGAATGGCCATGACACCGGCGATGATGATCGTCTTGACCATCACTTCTTCGTTGTCGTTGGCGGTGAGCTTCTCGGCGATCGGACCTGCGAACAGGTTGGCAAGCATCGCGCCGTAAAGCGTGGTGATGAGCGCGACCGCCATGCTCGGCCCGATGGACGAAGGATCGGTCATCGACTGGAGCATGAAGATCAGACCGAGCAGGGTTCCGATCATGCCGTAGGCCGGGGCAAACTTGGCAACCGCGTCGAGTATCTGCTTGCCCTCGGCATGGCGGTCCATGAGCGATTCGAGCTCGGTTTCCATGACTTCTTTGATGAGTTCCGGATCGGTGCCATCAACCGCCATCTTGATGCCACGGACGATGAACGGGTCCTTCATCTCGTCGACCATGTTCTCAAGACTGAGGATGCCCTCGCGGCGTGCGAGTTCGGCGTACTTAACGAGGTCGAGGATGATCTCAACGATGTCGGTCGAATCTGTGAAGAACGCCTTGAGAACCACCGTGTGGAATTTGAGCATTCTCGCAAGCGGAAAGCAGATGACCGTGGCTCCGACGGTGCCAAGAAGCACGACGAAAATCGAGACCACGTCGATCAGCGCAAGCGGGTTGCCGCCAAAGACGATGCCGAGCACGATGGCCAAGCATGCGATCACGATTCCGATTATCGTTCCGATGTCCACTCGGATAGCCCCTTACAAACCAGCGGTCCTTCGCCGGATGCCCGATATCGAGATCGACGCATAGGGGCTGCCTCTTGAGGGGGTGTTGAGATGGGATGTTGTCTATTTCGGGACTCAGTCAACCGGCGTGAGTCTGCGGAGCCGCCGGCCGTACTCGATGGCACGTTCGATAACGTCCCGCATGGCTTCTCGGACCACGATCCGGTCGCCGGTAACGAGCGTAATGATGGTGTCGGGCTTCTGCTCGACCGTCTTGATGAGGTCGCAGTTGAGCACGAACGCTTGCCCGTCGAGTCGTGTGACATTGATCATGGGCGGCTCTCCACGGTCACACCTTACTGACCAAGAACCAGCAGCTGCTGGATCAGTTCGTCGCTGGTCCTGATAACGCGGGCCGACGCGGAGTAGCCGGTCGAGGCGAGAATGAGCGAGATGAACTCCTGCCCCAGATCGACGTTCGAGGTTTCCAGTGCACCCGAGACAACCCGCCCGGTGCCGAGCTGCGTTGGTTCGGAGATGATCGCCGGGCCGCTGTTTGGGCCGGGGCGGTAGAGGTTCTGTTCGAGTTCGACAAGACCTTCGGGCACCGTGAACGACGCCATCGCGACCTGACCGAGCGTGCGGATGAGACCGTTGGTAAACGTGCCCGAGATCTTGCCGTCGCCCCCAACCGCGTAGCTGCTGAGTGTGCCGATCGGGACGCCGTCTTGGAAGGTCGAGAAGAGCGAGCTTTCCGTATCGGTGAGCGCGGTGACCTGATCGCCGTCGGAGTTGAAGTTGATGTCGAACGTCAAGGGCGAGGCGGCACCCGTGCCGTCGCGGTCGAGAACAACAGACACAGATTCCGGGCCGACGATCTGACCGAAGTTGTCGAACTGAACGGTCCCCGTGCCGATCGCCGGGCCGCCCATGGTGTCGTCGGGGCTCTCGGCGTAGTAGCGCCAAGTAGTGCCTGTGTTCGATTTGGATTCGAGCACCATCGAGATATCAACACGCAGCGGCGAGCCGAGCGAATCGTAGACTGTGAACGCGGTCTTGACTGATTCGCCGGAAGCCTCGGCGACCTGGTTGACGAGGAATGGCTGGGAGGCGAGCGAGCCGTCGGCGTTGAAGACTCGGATGTCTTCGCCGGTCATGTTGACGCTGTTGGATTCGCCTGTGTTCCCGATGACGCTGATGACACCGGTGGTCGAATCGAGCGCGACGCCCGGCTGCGACCCATCGGGATTGACGCCGAGTGTGGTCTGCAGGCCCAGCGAATCGGAGATGAAATCCATGTAGTCCTGCACGGTGCTCGCGGCTTCGACAAGAAACCCGGTCGCACCGATGATCTGCGTGCCTTTCTCGATGCCCTCCATGCGGATCGTCTGACCCGCGGTGAACAGCGGCGTGCCAGAGCCGGGCGAAACCGGTGTCTCAATCTCGGTCAGCAAACTCGTCGCTTCGAGGATGTTTGGCGCGGTCGCCGGCACGGTCGCGCCGGCGATCAGCGAGAACCCGCTGCCTGTTGTGCCCTGGAGCGTGTGCTCGGACCCGACGGTACCCGCGGCACCCGAAGCGTTGAGGTTGCCCGACATGTTGACGCTCGTGGTCGCCTCGGCGATGGTGAGCGAGCCGATCGGGATGCTCAGCGGCTCGAGCTGACCGGGCTGGATCTGGAAGTTGTCGTCGGCTGCATAACCGAGAACGTAGTCGCCGGTGACCGAAGTCAGGAAATCATCGCGATCGGTACGGAACGATCCGACTCGGGTGTAGAGCTGATCGTCGCCGTTCTCCACGATGAAGAAGCCGTTGCCCTCGATCGCAAGGTCTCGGCTGTCGCCGGTTCCGTTCGGTGTGCCGTTGGACATGTTTCGTTGCGTGCCGGCAACGGTGACGCCCTGACCGTACTGCGTGGGGTTCGAGCCGCCCGAAGATGAACCGGGTGAAGAGCCTTCGCTGATCGTGCGCGAGAGCGAGTTTGCGAAGTTAAGCCTGCCGGACTTGAAGCCGTTGGTGTTGACGTTGGCGATGTTGTTGCCGATCACGTCGATGTTGCGTGAGTTGGCGTTGAGGCCAGAGAGACCGATGAAAAGACTAGAGGTGGAAGCCATAAGCTGTGTTTCCTGGCACTACTTGGGAACTGATAAAGTTGACTAGGCTGCTTTGGTGTCGGCAACGATCTGGCGGACGTCGGGGTTGCTCGCAAGACCGCTCGGTCCTGTCGGCGCTGCCGACTTAGGTGCTGGGTCTGCGAAGACGATCGAGTCGATGAGCGTGTTGATGCCGCCGTCTTGGTCGATCGAGCCGCGGATGGTGCGCATGGTGACATCGACCTCGAGCGCGAGATCGTCGATCATGACAACCGCGGAGTCGGCGCCCTCAGCCTCGGCGCGGTCTACCGCGTCAGCGATCCGGCCCAGTTGTTCCTGACTCAGTTCGAGTTCAAGACCTTTGCCGAGCTCGACCGGGAGCTGGTTTTGCTTGTCCTGCGCACTGCTCAGCTTGTCGGCGAAGCTCGACCCGCCCGGGATCAGGCTATCGAGTGCGCGACCAACCGATCGGGTCGCGGCTGACGCCAGACCGGGGAGCGCCAGAAGTTCGAGAGGTGAGAGCGTCATTGGGCACCGCCAGATGCGTCGTCTTCAGCGTACACAGACGAGACCGACGAGAGCCGAACGAACGAGCCGTCTTCGAGCGCCAGGTTCACACCGTCGCTGTTCTGGAGGACACTCGTGACTTTGAGCTGTGTCAATGGATCCTCGGCGGTCGTGACCCGCTTTCCGATCAGGCCCGCGGCGCTCGTAAAGTCGGTGCGCTCAACCATACTGGCCAGCGTGTCGTTGAGCTTGGTGTCCGATTCGATCGAGCGGATCGTGGACAGCTGTTCGAGCAGCGCGCCGGTGTCGTTTGGTTCGAGCGGATCCTGATTGCCGAGCTCGGTGAGGATGAGCTGGGTGAATTGGTCAGAATCCAGTGTGCCAAAGCCTTTATCGACGGTGGCGATCGGCGCACTGCTCTCGGTGGCGGTGCTTACAGCATCCATGTACACATCTCCCCTGGAACCCGGCACGCGGGCGCAGGAATAGTTCCGTCACCGGTCGCTGCATCCGTGCGCAGCCGGTCACACAGTTCGAGCCCGATCACTCAGGCCAGTGTGTCCAGACGGAGCCACCCTCCAAGGGGCTCGGCCGCGCTTCCCTGCGCAGCGTCATCATCTGCTGCCGACTCCGCTCCCCGGAGACCGGCTGGTGCTGACTCGTCGGGGTTCCTTCCCCGAGTTCCCCGCTGGCGATCCTCGCCCGAGGCAGAGTCGTGATGCCGACCGCTTCCAGCGTCGGCTTGTTGCTGATTCAGATCCGCTCGGGCGTCCTGCCCCTGGGTGTTCTGTGTTTCACTGCTGCCCGCTCCAGCGAGCCGAACCTCGAGGCGATCCACCGTGATGCCTCTCCGTTCGAGCGAACTCTTCAGCTTGTCTAAGTTCTGTTCAAGCAATCCGCGTGCCGACTCGTTGGTGGCTTCGATGCTGCCATCGACCCGGCCCTGCGCGATAGAGAGCGAGATTTTGACATCGCCGAGATCGACCGGGTTGAGCCGTAAGCTCAGCGTGCCACCTCTTTGACGCAGGACCTGCGCCAAACCGCGCTGAAGCTGCGCATCGATCGTGCGCGGTTCGTGCCGAATGACCTGCGGTTTCTTGGCGCTCGCGGCGTTGGCACGCTGGTCTGCGGCCTGCCCGGCCCCGGCCGGCGGTGTCACTTTACCAACCGAGGATACCTGCGCCCCGCTGCTGCTCGCGGTTGATGCTGCAACGCCAGCGATCGGCGCCGGCGCAGCGACCGCGGCGAACGCGCCCTCGCCTCGTTTACCCGCGGCCGCGGATTGTGCGTTCTCGTTTGTTTCCTGCTGTGTGAACGTCTGGGCATCGGCCTGCTGCTTGCCGCCTTGCTGTGTGCTTTGTGGCTGCTGTACCTGGCCCGCCGGCTCGGAACCCTCACGATTCCGGCCCGCCTCAAGCTGCGGCTTGGTGTCTGGCTGTTCTGGCCTGACAACTTCCTGAGCCGTTTGCGGATTTGATGCTGGCTGCTGGGTTGCCTGCTGCTGTGCCTGCGAAGCGAGTTCTTGGCGTGCCTGAGAGGCGGCGTCCTGGCCCCTGCCTCGTGCGCCGAGCCTTGCTTCCTGCTTGGCGAGCTCGCTGGACGCCAAAGCAGCGGCGTCCTGCGCTGCAACATCTGCCTCGGTGAGCGCGGAACCTGCGCCGGGGATGCTCGCCGTCAGCGACGGGTCGAGCATCGTCTCCAGCAGCGCGACCGACTGCATATCGAGCGATGCGCGGAACTGCGCTGGATCCGAATCCCGCTTGGCAAGGGCGCTTTGGGGCTGTGTCTGGGTTGTGGAGGTCGTGCTCTGGATCAAACTCAGGGTCCTGCGGCCGTGGCACCAACGCCACGCGTCCGCAGGAGTTCGAGCAAATTCGCTGCCAGAACCGGATCGTCCTTCTCGAACTCGCCGAGAATGGCCGCCCGCTTCCGGCCGTCGAGATTGTCGAGGTAGGCGATCACGGTCTCGTACCCGTTTGCGCCCTGGTTGAGCGTCTCGGATAGCAGGCTGTGCGCCTGGTCCGCTTTCATCGTCGCGAGCGTGTCGAGGGCGGCCTGAAATTGCTCCTCGCCCTCGGTCTGCCTGATCCGCTCGCGTGCGTTGTCGAAATCATCTTTCGCCGCTACGAACTCGCTCCGCTCGTCATCAAGCTGCGATCGCTCGATCTGGAGTGTGCGCTGCAGATCCTGCAACTCGCGACGGCGGCGCTGAATGATCTGCTGATCCGCCTCGCTCGCAACCAGCTTGCGAGTGATTCGGTCGTCGGACGTCAGCGGGATCGGCGGGTTCGCCTCGGCCTCTTCGGCGGCCAGCTCCGCGTCGAGCAACGCCTGCTCCGCGGCTTCGCGGCTGTCACGTTCGGCTGCGGTCTCGCGGACCATCGCGGCTAGCTCGCCGAGCCGGCGTTCGTCGAGGTGACCCGTTCCAACAAACCACGCAAGAAAGCCGAGAACGAGCAGCAAATGGAGCACCGCGAGAATAATCCCGGCTTTGAGTAGAACCTTCATAGCTCATCCTTCTTCGTTCTTGCAGACCTGAGCACGGCTAGCTCGTCCATCGCACGGTCCTCGGCGGCGTTGATCTCGCTGCGCCACTTTGCCTTGTGGTTGTCGCGCAGCAACTCCATCGACCGCCGATGCGTGGCGGCCTCGGCGAGTTTCTGTCGGGCCGATTCGAGCCGTTTGTACACACCGGCAAGCTCGACCGCGAGCCGCTGGGCTTCGCCCTTTGCGACGAGGATCGCCGCCGACTGCGATCGTGCGTCGCGCGGGTTGACCGCTGCGCTGCTGACCATCGAGTTGAGCGCCTGCTGCTCGAAATCGAGGCGCTGCTGGCATTGGCGGAGGCGTTCTTCGAGCCTGAGCCGCTGCTGCTCGACCTCGGCGACCTTGAGCTGTTCGTCGCGTTCGGCGAGTTCGCGCTGGCGGAGCACGGGCTGGAATCTGAAGCGGAACTTTGCCACTATTCAGCCCCCCCGCCGCCGGCCTGCGCGAGACCCGCGGCGCGGAGAACGCGGAGCTGTTCGCTCGATTCCATCGCGAGCCGTAGCATCCAGTCGCGTGCCTGCTCGGGCGTGGTCGCGTCGTCGTTTGCCTGACGCACCAGCTCTTCGATCCGGTTGTGGTACAGCACCGCGATGTCCGACTCAGGATCGGATCCCTTGGCGTACGCGCCGATCTGCACCAACTCCTCGATGTTCGCGTACGCGGCTTCGAGTTTGCGGAGATGATCACGGGCGACTCGGTGGTGGTCGTCCACGATCTCGTTGGCGACTCGACTCAGTGAGTCGAGGATATCGATCGCCGGGTAGCGTGCGCTCTGGGCGAGCTTTCGGCTGAGCACGATGTGGCCGTCGAGAATACCCCGCGCCGCGTCGGCGACGGGTTCGGTCATGTCGTCGCCCTCGACGAGGACGGTGTAGAGGCCCGACACCGACCCGCCGCACTCGTCGGTTCCGCCCGCGCGTTCGAGAAGCACCGGGAGTTCCGCGAACACGCTCGGCGTGTAGCCCTTGGTCGCGGGCGGCTCGCCGATCGACAGCCCGACCTGGCGCTGCGCGTGCGCGAACCGTGTCACCGAGTCCATCATCAGCAGCACGTCCTTGGCGCCGTCACGGAAGTGCTCGGCGATCGAGCACGCGAGACGCGCCGCTCTGATCCGCATCAAAGGTGGCTCGTCGCCGGTCGCGACCACGACCACCGAACGCGCGAGGCCTTCTTCACCGAGCGACTGCTCAATGAACTCACGCACCTCTCGGCCTCGTTCACCGATGAGCGCGATGACGTTCACGTCCGCCGACGAACGCCTCGCGATCGTGCCGAGTAGCGTGCTCTTGCCCACGCCCGGGCCAGCGAACACGCCCATCCGCTGCCCCCTGCCGAGCGTTGTCATCAGATCGATCGCGCGCACGCCGGTCCAGATGGGTCGGTCGATCCTTGAGCGTTCCATCGGAGAAATAGGCTTGGCGTTGATGTGCCTGAGCACGGTATCGACGATCGGGCCTTTGCCGTCAACGGGCACACCGAGCGCATCGACGACCCGGCCGAGCATCATGTCGCTGATCGGTGAGACCTGCGCCGCGTGCCCGCCCCGAACCACATCGCCCGGCCTGATGCCAACCGCCGAACCGAACAACATGATGATCGCTTGGCCGTCCTTGAACCCGACGACTTCGCCCCGGACACCGGTCGAATCGACACAGATCTCCGCGCCAACCGGCAGCGGGAGTTGATCGGCGATGACCGTCAGCCCACGCAGCGCCGCGACTCGACCGGCGATGCCGACCGGCTGGAGCGAACTCGCCAGCCTGATTTGGTCGGCGAGCACGTTCACGCCGCCCTGTCCTCACGCTTGATGTCGCTCGATTCGTTCTTCTTTGTACCCGATGGCACGAGTGTCTGCGCGATGCGTTCGATCTGGGTCTCGATGGACGCATCGATCTCGCCGCCGTCAGCGGTTGTGACCTTGCAGCCGCCGCGACCGATGGATTCATCTTCCTCGCAGATCACGTGCTCGATCGCGCCGAACCTCGCGGAGATGGTCGGCAGCGCCCGCCTGACCATCGCGCCGTCGTCAGGGTGAATGAGAACCGTTGCGCGCGTTGGCCTGCCGATTAACTTAAGCGCGTGCTCGACCTGCGCGAGCACCACACGGTCATCGACATCGATGGACCTGTGGATCACGCGCTCAGCTATAGCCATCGCCAATTGGATCACGCACTCCTTGCTCTCGACGAGCAGGTGGTGTCTGCGGTCGGCGAAGTCGTCAAGGGCCGAGATCCAGGCGCTTTCGATCTGATCGAGCTGTGCGCGAGCCTCGACCGTTGAACGCTGCCGACCCGCCTCTTCGCCTTTGGCGAGGCCTTCTTTGTAGCCCATGGCCTGGCCGTTGCGTTCGCCCTGTTCGTAGCCGTTGGCGATAAGCTCGTCGCGTTTGCACTCGGCGTCGTGGATGATCTGATCAGCGCGGTCCTGCGCCTGCTTGCGCAGAAGCTCGGCGTGCTGGGCGATGTCGCCAAGATCGAGAACGACCGCGCTCTTGGTTGCTACTTCCGCCTGAGCCCGTTTGATAACCGCCATCTGGATTCCTTAGACCACAAGGTCCGCGTCGCCGCGGCCCTGGATGATGATGTCGCCCGCTTCTTCGAGCCTTCGCACGATGTCCACGATCCGCTGCTGCGCGGTCTCGACGTCGCTGACACGGACCGGCCCCATGAACTCCATGTCCTCGCGGATGAGATCGCCCGCGCGTTCCGACATGTTGCCGAGGATCTTGTTCTGGAGCTCTTCGCTCGCGGTCTTGAGCGCGAGGCTGAGCTCTTCGTTGTCCACTTCTTTGAGCACGCTCTGGATGCCGCGGTCGTCCACGAGCAGGATGTCCTCGAAGACGAACATGAGTCTGCGGATCTGTTCGACGAGATCCGGGTCCTCGACTTCGAGGCCTTCCATGATGGTCTTCTCGGTGGCGCGGTCTGCGAGGTTGAGAACTTCTGCGACCGTTGGGATGCCGCCCATTTTTTCGGAGGACTGCCCGAGCACGTTCGAAAGTCTGCTTTCCAGCCCCTTCTCAACGTCGCGGATGACCTGAGGGTTCGTCTGGTCCATGTTGGCGATGCGTTTGATCACCTCGACCTGCTTCTGCGCCGGCAAGCCGATCAGGATCTCGCTCGCCTTGTGATGCGGCAGGTGGCACACGATCAAGGCGATCGTCTGCGGGTGCTCGTCCTGGATAAACGTCAGCAGGTTCTCGCTCTCGGCGCGCTGCAGGAACGAGAACGGCGTCCTCTGCACCTGCGTCTGGATCTGCTGCATGATCTTCGCTGCAAGCGACGGGTCGAGCGCATCTTGCAACAGGCGTTTGGCGTGATCGAGGCTGCCCTCGTTGGCGCTCTGCATCGCGAGCGCTGTGGTATAGAACTCTTCGACAACCGCGCGCTGGAGGGCGTTTGGTACCCTGCCAAGACCGGCAAGCTCACGCGTCACCTCTTCAACGGCTTCTGAGTCCATCGACTTCAACACCGCAGACGCCTGCGCTGAATCAAGCGTCAACACAAGGATCGCCGCTTTGGTCAATCCCTCCAACTCGGCCGGATCAGACGGGAGTTGTTCGTGCGGTCTGCGTGCCATGGGCGTGTTACCTGCTCCTCGTTCGAATCGGTCTAAACTACGGCTGAATCCAGCGGTTCAACAGCCTTGCCGCGAGATCCGGCTCATTGCCAACGAGATCGCCGACTTGCTGTAGCATCTTGGTGCTCGCGACGTGCGAGTCGTCGACTTCGATGCCGTCCATCGGAGTCTCGGTTTCGTCCGCTTCGCCCACAACATCGCTCTGGTTCTCGAGCGCGGGCGGGATCCCAACGAGTTCTTCGACGCTTGGCAGAGCGACGCGTTTGGTGGCGCCCTTGACCATGAAGAACATCATGCCGAACGCGCCGAGTGCGAGAACGACGAGCAGGCCTTTTTCGAGCATGCCGCTGGCCATGATGCCGCCGATTGCTCCGCCCCCGCCGCTGCTCGCGGTCGAGCCCATGCCTGACAACCCAAGCGTCGCCGCCTGGGTCGAACCTGCCAATGCCATGAGATCAATCGGCATCATCGAAACCACGACCGAGCCTGCCGCTACGCGAGCGCCGTTTTCATCAACTGTCGTCGGCAGGTGCGGCTGGATCAGGTTCGCGATCCGCTCGCGTTCGGCTTGGAACTTCGCATCGACCGCGGCGTCGTCGTAGACCGCTGGTGCATCCTCGGTGGCGCCCTCCGGTGCAGGCAAGAGCGCCTCGATGTAGCCCCGCGGCACCTGCACAGAGATGCTCAGCGACGTCGCCATCCCTCGTGGATCGACCGTGCTGGTGACCTCGGAACCGACTCTCGCCTCGAAGTCTTCTTTGAGGTTCGAGGACTCGAAGCCGCCGGAACTGCTTGTGTTCTGCGTAATGTCCGCGCCTGTGTTTGGGCGAGTGCCGGCCTCGGCCCCTTGGTTGCCGGCGAGACTGTTCTCGGTCGAGTTGGTCATCGACTTCAAGAGCGAGACAGTCCCCTGCTTCTCGGGCAGGAACGCCTCACGGGTGCTGGTCACCTGTTTCACATCGACATCTGCGGAAACTGCGATGAGCGCCCCGGGGATCGACGAGAGGATGCCGCGGACTTTCTGCTCGACCTCTCGTTCGAAGTTCTTCTTGTGTTCGAGGTAGTTGGTCGCGAGGGCGCTGTCGTCCGAGCGAGCGACCATCGGTGTGCCGGTGGTGCCGTCGATCACGCTCACGTTCGACATGTCAAGATTCGACACGGCGTGCGACACGAGCTTGGCGATCGCATCGACCTGGTTTTGCGTAATCACCGACCCGCTCTGGGTGAAGACCGTGACAGAAGCCGTCGGCCTGCGGACAACCATGCCGATGCCGGTCGGCACGGGGATATCCAAGAAAACGCTTGCTCTCTTGAGTGTCGGGAAGTTGGAGATCGTGCGGGCCAGTTCGTTCTGCAGGGCCATGAGCTTCATCTGCTCGTTGACCTCGCGCGGGTTGGTCCACTTCATCTGCTCGCCGAGGTTCTGGAAGAGCAGGGTGCCGTCGGCGGGCAGCACGCCCCGCTCGGCGAGCAGGCCGTTGGCTCGGCTGACGTCGTCCTTCTTGACGAGCAATGCACCGTCGGAGATCGACGCCTCGATCCCGGCGCTCTGGAGCTGGCTCAGGGCCTCGTTCTTGTACGAGGCGTCAGTCCCCGCGCCGATCTCGATGCGCTGGGGCTTGCTGGCGTAGATCGACACTATAAAGAGGAAGCACCCGACCAGCAGCACGGACATGATGACCAGAAGCCGGGCGTTGGGCGAGAGCCTGCCGACCTGATCGATCGAGTTCTTAATTGTGCGTCCAAACGAGTCGAACATGAATCGGCCTCCGTGCCGCGATAGAAACCCCGCGCATCCTGCGCGTCAGCCGGCGCGCAGCTCGTCCTGAAAACGGCCTGCGACGTCGGTTAAGGGGGTTACTCGGCTCGGTCTCGGTTCACGCTTGAACTTGCGCACCGATAGGTAGATTTTGCGCACAACTCACGCGCAACTGCTGCGCATCACACGCGGAGCTGCTGAATCTCTTTGTACGCATCAAACACCTTGTTCCGCACCTGCTGGAGCAGACGGAAGGCGGTGTCGGCCTTGGCGGTCGCGAGCAGGACGCTCTCCACGTCGTCACGCTTGCCGGTGGTCAGATCTTCGATCGCGGTCGTTGCGTCTTCCTGGAGCTTGTTGACCTGTTCTATGTTCTGCATCAACAGGTCTTTAAAGCCCTGACCGCCGGCGGCCTCGGATTTCTTGTTCTGCTGGAGCTGCGCGGCAGCGTTGAGCTGCTGCGATTGTCCAACGAGTCCGAGTGGGTCTGTCATGCCTGACGCTCCTTCGTACCCGAGCCGGGCACGTTCCTGCGCAAATCAATCTTCTCTACGCGATCAACCGCAAACCGAGGGCCAGCATCTGCTTGGTCGATTCAGCCGCCACGACGTTCGCCTCGTACGCCCTGACCGCCTCCATCGCGTCGATCTGCTCGGTCGTCGTGTCAATGTTTGGCTCTTTAATGTACCCGGATTCATCGGCGTACGGGCTGTTCGGGGCGTACTTCAGCTTCAACGGCGACTGGTCCTGCCCGATCTCGGCGATGTGCACGCCCTTCTCACGCCCCCCGTTTGAGGCGGCGCTCGGGTTGCCGGACGCCATGAACGCGATCCGCCTGCGGTACGGGCTGTAGTTGCCCTGCGCGTCGAGGATGGTGTCCTTGTTGGCGATGTTGGCACTGATGACGTCGAGCCTTGTCCGCTGAGCCATCATGCCGCTGGTTGAGATGTCGAGTGAGCCGTACATCGTTTCGTTCCCTGTAGAGCCTTACTACGTCCGTTCTGAGATCGCCACGCGGAGTGTGCCCATCTGTGATCGCATCAGGTCTGTCGCGACCTGGTACGCCGAGAGGTTCTCGCTGAGGTCCTGCATGAGCTGCTCGATATCGCGGTTGTTCCGGTCGTGCGCGAGCACGCCCCCGGTGCTTGCGAGCGGGTTCAGATCGATGCCGCCGTCTTTGCGCTGCACGAATTGCCGATCCCGCTCGGCGTGCAGTTCGCCGTGCATGCCGCCCGTGCGCTGACGCCGCTCATTGACCGCCTTGGAAAGCCAGTTCTGGAAGCTCTCGGGTGAAACGTCCTTCTGCTGGAAATTCGGCGTCGAGATGTTGGCGATGTTGTGCCCGATCAGCTCGTTCCGCTGCGAAGCGAAGCGGATCGACATCTCAAGAGAGGGCAGTGCACCGGAGCTGAGGATGTTGTTGAGCATCATGCGTTCCAGACAGACAGCAAATCTTGGGCCAACTCAGAGCGATTGGGAGATGATGTCCATCTCCTTCCACTTCTTGAGCTTGAGGCCGAGCGTACGGACACCGATCCCGAGGCTCTTGGCGGTTTTCTGGCGGTGGCCGCCGAAGCGTTCGAGCGTGCGGACGATGGCGTCGCGTTCGAGTTCTTCGAGGGTGATGTCGGGTCTGACCATGTCGGCAAACGCGCTGCTGGCGGGTTGGTCTTGCGCCTCGGCTGGTGAAGCTTGCTGAACCGCCGGCTGCTCGGCCTGCCCCATCGCCGACTCGACGAACGACGCGGTCGCCTCGGACCGCATCTGGACCGACGGGTCCGGTGTCATGTCAACGCCCATCATGCCGAGCCAGGGCTCGATGATGTCGCCGCCGATCACGCGCGACTCGCGTGCCTTGCCGAGCACGACGGCACGCTCGCAGATGTTCTGCAGCTCGCGGACGTTGCCGGGCCAGGTGTACTTCTCCATCAGCACGAGCGCCTGCTGCGAGAAGCTCATCGCGTCCACACCCTCTCGCGCCGAGATCTGGTGCACAAAGAATTCCGCAAGCTCGGGCACATCCGTCGGACGCTCACGCAGCGGCGGCAGGTGAATCGGCAAAACGTTCAACCGGAAGAACAAGTCCTGACGGAAATCGCCCTTGGCCACCGAACGAGGCAAGTCGCGGTTGCTCGTCGCGATCACACGGACATCGACCCCGATGGTCAGGCTCGAACCTACGCGCTCGAACGATCGCTCCTGAAGCACACGAAGCAGTTTCGCCTGAAGCGAAGGCGGGATCTCGCTGACCTCATCAAGCAGCAACGAGCCGCGGTCTGCAAGCTCGAACCGGCCCTTGCGGAGCTGGTCGGCGCCGGTGAACGCGCCCTTTTCATGGCCGAACAGTTCCGATTCGAGCAACGACTCGCTGAGAGCCGCGCAGTTCACCGCAAGCATCGCCGACTCGCGCCGAGAGCTGATCTCATGGACCGACCTTGCGATGACTTCTTTGCCCGCCCCGCTCTCGCCAACGACAAGCACAGTCCCGAGACTCTCGGCGACCGCCGCGACCTGCTCACGCACGCGGCGCATCGCGGGCGAACTGCCGATCAACCTGTCCAACCCGGTCAGTTGCTCGCCTGCCTTTGCGGGCGTGCTCGGCGCAGCCTGAGCTTTGAGGACGGCGTTCTCGCGAACCAGTCCGCCGTGCTTGCACGCGCGTTTGACCGCGATCACAAGCTCGTCGCCTTGGAAGGGCTTGGTGATGTAGTCGAACGCGCCGAGCTTCATCGCGGAGACCGCGGTTTCGATCGTGCCGAACGCGGTCATGAGAACGACAGGCAGCTCTGTGTCGATCTCGCGGAGCCGTTCGAGCAGCTCGATGCCGGTCAGGCCCGGCATTTTCAGATCGGTCACGATCGCGTCTGGCCGGCGTTTGGCCGCGGCGGTGAGCGCCTGCTCGCCGTTCTCTGCGGTTATCACTGCAAACCCGGCGCGCTGGAGCGTTGACCCCACGCTGTCGCGCATCATCTCTTTGTCATCGACCACAAGCACAGTCTTCATCGATCGCTCCTCGCCCCGTCCGCATCCGCGGCCGCGCGCACTAACTCATTCGCGTTGTTGTTCTGGTTCCGCACTGGCAGCACAAGCTCGACCACCGCCCCACCCGGGAAGCGCTCGCTCTGGCTCGCGTTCCGCACCCGGATCTGCCCGCCGTGGGCATCGACGATCCGGTGCACGATGGCAAGCCCGAGCCCCGTCCCGATGTTTCGAGTCGTAAAGAACGGGTTGAACATGCGTTCTTTGACATCGTCTGTCAGCCCGCCGCCCGAGTCCTGAATCCGCAGGCAGCAGCCCTCGACGGCTTCGTCGTCTTGCTCGAACGAAACCGTTTCCCAGCCGATCACAAGTTCGGGCTTTCGGCTCTCGCTGTTGCTCTTTGCCGCCTCCGCCGCGTTGCGCACGATGTTCACGAGCGCCTGCTGAAGCAAGCCGTGGTCCGCATCGACCTCGGCCTCGGCCTCGTTCGTTTCTTGCGTGCAGGCGCAGCCGTCGAGCACATCGCAGCAGCTCGCCTTGGCTCGCTCGACCGCGTCGTGAACGCCGACACTGCACGTGCGGATCTGCATCGTCTTGCTGAACGTGAGCACATCGCCCACGACCGCGTCGAGCCCGGTGACCGCGCGTTTGATCTTCTCTGCGATCTGCTGCTCTGCGGAATCGTCTGCAAGGTCAGCGATCAGCATCTCGGCGTACAGCCCGATGGAGCCGAGCGGATTGCGGACCTCGTGCGCGATGCCGGCAGCCATCTCACCAAGCGCAGCCAAACGCCGCGAGCGGTCGAGCTCGTCGTTGGCTCGGCGCAGCTCGCCTTTGAGCCTGACGACCTCGCCCGTGAGGCGTTCGTGCGTTTCCTGGAGGCGGTTGGTCACCTCGTTGAACGCGCCGAAAAGCTCGCCGAGCTCTGCCGCGCTCATCGACTGCGCCGCCTCGATTGCCTGGACCGCATCCGTCATGCGCTAGGCCTCCCGGTCCTGAAAGCGTGGGCCACGGGAGTTGGTCGGCCCGCCGTACGCGGTGACCGCCGCCGAGCCCCGCTTGACACCAGAGATCTGTTCCTTGACCCGGTCGCGCCGAGACTCCATCGCGACACGGTCGGACTCGTCGCGCTCCGCGATCGCGGCCATCATCGCCGAGAGATCGTCAAGCCCCTTGCGGAGCGTCTCTTTGTCGGTTTCCTTCAGCTCGCGGATGTGATCGTCCCAGCGTGCGCGGTACGGCGCCATCCTCGCGGCAGAATCAGAGATGTCTTCGATGAGCTGCTGACGTGCGCCGAGAACCGCGAGCAAGCCGTCTGTGTCTTCCGACGCGACGAGATCGTGCTGGCGGACACTGAGCGTGTCCAGCTTCTGGTAGAGCTCAAGCTGCTCGTTGACGAGAGCCACAAGCCCGGCGCTGTCGTGTGTCTGCTGTTCGGTCATCCTTGACCCTTCCTGAGCGGGCTCCGCCGCTCGCTGCTCGCCTGTCCTTACCCGTCGAAGTCGTCTGTCCGCATCGACGCGAGCTCGTAACTCGAATCGAGCCACCGTTCCCAGTCGGCCTGCGTCATCGGTAGCGACCTGTCTTCCCATGCTTCTTTCGGGAGTGTTTCATAGAATCGCCTCGCGCGTTCGCTGGCGGTGCGGGCGCGTTCTAGATCGCCCAGTTCGAAGTACGAATTGAAGATCTGGACCATCGCGATGAGCGAGGCCGCGTCGTTGGCGTAACGGTCCTTGGCGATCGAGTAGGAGCGGATCGCGCTCTCGTACTCGCCGAGGTCGAACGCGCAGTCACCGACGTAGAAATAGCTATTGCGGAGGTACATCGCTTCGAGCGCTGTGCGTCTTCTTGGATCGACCTCTTCGAGCCCGTCGCGGACCTGAGCAAAGAGATCCGCCGCGATCTGCAGGTGCTCGGCTTGTTTCACAACAAGCTCGCGCGCCACGGAAGGCGCGGTCGAGCCTTGCGAGAGGGTTTCGGTAATCTTCTCTGCTTCGAGCCTGCGGGAATCGGCGAGCAGGAACTGCAACCTGTGAATGTCACGCGTGCCCGGGTTTCGGCTGACCGCTTCGGTCAGGCTCTCGATCGCCCGCGGGTACTCACCCTTGAGATAGTGAACCTGCCCGATGGACGCCAGCGCCATGGCGAAGGCGTCCGAATCGACGTCGCCAAGCTCGCCTCGGATGACGATGTTGAGCAGTTCCTCGGCCCTTGCGTCGTTGGAGTCGTCCAAGTCTGCGAGGTAGACCTGCGCGAGCGGGACGTGGCTGAGCACCGCGTAGGGGCCGACGTTCTTGCCGAGCTGTTCGTCGTGCGAATCGGTAAGCAGTCCCTCGAACTGCTGAGCCGCGAGCGCGTAGTCGCCCGACGCCTGGTACGCGCGAGCGAGGCGGAACTTTGCTTCCGGCACGCGTGGGTCGTCGGTGATGGTCATCGAGAATTCGCTGAATCCCGCGATGGCTTCGCCCGCGTCGCCGCCGCGATCGAAAGCGTCGGCGGCACGCCAGAGGCTGTCTGCGTAGGCGGCATCGTCGTCGCCGCCTGCGATGCGGTCCGCGTACCGGCGGTAGTAGTCCGCGGCCCGGACGTAGTGCCGCTGCGTCTGGGCCCGTGTCACAGGGTCGGCGTCGGCGAGATCGATCACGTGCTCCTCGCCGGTGACCGCGTTCTCGAGCATCTCTTCCGCCATCGCGAAGTTCACGCGTGCCTGCATGAGCAGGACCTTGGCGGGGGTTTCGGTGATGCCGTGGATGTCCTCGGCGAGCTGCGCGTACTGCGAAGACGCGACAAGGTCGTCCTTGACGAACTGCTCTTCGCTCCGCTGGAGCAAACTCGTGATCGCTTCTTGCAACAACGGCTCACTCGCACGCCCGGTCGCCTCATCGACAAACCGAACATATGCGCCGACCGCCTCTTCCTTGCTGTACTGCGCCGGGTCGGATTCGGCGATCGCAGAGAGCACATCGCCGCGTGAGAGCAACGCGGGCAGATACGACTCCGAGCCGGCGTAGTCCTGAGTCACCAGCTCGAACTGCTCGAACGCGAGCTGCATCTGACCGGTCTGCTCGAGCGACCTGCCGAGTTGCACGAGCGTGCGTGCGAACAGGTCATCATCAGAATCGATCAGCTCCGTCGCGCGTTCGAGCTGTTTGCGAGCCTCGGTGACGGCTCCAGATTCCATGTAGCCCCGGCCGAGCAGTGTGAACAGCTCGCCCCGGGCGCTGGGCTTGGCGGCAGAAACTCGGGGCATCTCCCGAAGAATCCCGGTCACCGCTTCATCGATAAATCCCTGATCCAGCTGGATCTCGGCGCGTCTTGCGGCGGACCAGCAGCGGTCATCCACGCCGAGCATCGGGTCTTGGGTGAGCGCCAGCAGTTGGCTCTCGGCGAGCTCGATCCGGGGGACATGAGCACCCAGTGCTTCCTCGATAATCGCCTTGCGGAAGGCGATCCGGTCCTGTGACATCTCGGGATCGAGTTCTTCCAAGCGTTCGATCGCCGACTCGTACTGCTCGGTCGCGATGAGCGATTCGAGCCGGAGGAGTTGGTCCTCTCCTTCGAGCTTGGCGCCGGCCTTCTCCGCCGAGCGGTACTCGTTGAGCACCGAGTTGTAGTTGGCGGCTTCCTGCACACCGAGCTCGCGCTGGCCCTTGGCGACCGCGCGGGCGCGGAGCAGGTGGAACTGCTGCAACTGGTCCTTGGTGAAGTACGGCGCATCCACGTGCTGGCGGACCTTGCCGTTGAGGATCTCGAGTGAGCCCTCGTGGTCGTCGCGTTCGAGGCGGTTCTCGGCGACGCGGATCATGCTGTTGATGTCGGGCTTGGGCCGGGTCACGACCACGCCGACGAGACCAGCCAGCAGCAGAACGACCGCCAGCGCGAGCGTTGGCACCTGCCACAGCTCCCGCCAGGTCTTCTTGCCGGGATCGATCTCGATGTCGATGATCTCTTCAGACACAGCGCGCTCCACGAACACCGCGCACCCGTTGCGCGGCATCCACAGAAACGGTTATCGGGAGGACACGGGCGCAGGCTTGACCAGAGAACGCGCAGAAATCGCCGATCGGCGTGTTCCACCCTCATGCAGTGGTCTTATAACGGGGGTGCCGCTCTGCAGAGGACCGCGGACCTTGCCAACAGGTCGCCCCGGTGCCTGCCGCTGGGCTCGGAGATCACCAGCATCGAGACCGGCGGGACGAGCCACTTGATGATGTTGCGCGCCAGAGACCTCAGCGGTGCCGGGGGCCTGAACTGCCCGGGCGGGAGCCCCTCGGCGGACTTGTCGACCCGTGCAACAATAAGCCCCGTCAGCGTCTTGCCGACCGATCTGCCGAATAGCGCCTCGCCGAACGAGCAGTGCATGACGTTGACCATGAGCGCGATGAGCAGGGGCCAGACGTCGAGTCGGCCCGTGGCCGGCACCGCGAGCGGGCCGAGCACTTCGAGCAGGGTCATGTCCATGGTGCGGGACACGATGAACAGCCCCACCATCCCATCGATAATCGTCGCGAGCAGCCTCCGGCCCGGCCCGGCGATCGCAAGTCCGGGCGGGAGCACGATGACATCGCCCTCGGGCGAGGGCCTGAGCACCAGCAGGAGCACCAGCCCCATGAACATCATCAGCAGCAACGCCAGATGCCTGAACTCGCCCGCCGACACCGGGGCGCGAGTGATCGCCTGCCCTGTGTAGACCGGTCGGCCTTCGAGCAAGCTGAACTCGATGACGCGGCGCAGCGGGTTCGAGATCGCCGGGGAGGGCAGGCTCGAATCGACTTCTTCCGTACGCTCGCCCTCGTTGGTCCAGACGATCACGAGCCTGCCTGTGCTGTGCAGAATCGCGGCGGACATGGGCGAACCGGGCGGATCGATCGCGCCGAGCTTGAGCGGGCCGTCTTCGCCGAAGGACCAGACCTCGGCTCGCGGGTCGGCGCGGACCACACCGATGACTTCGCCGTTGTACACGCCGAGAACCTGCATCGTGCCGAGCGCGGCGAGCGAGAGCCTGTCCGACGTCGGCAATTCGGTGCGCGTCCAGAGTTCGCCGGTGCGTGTGTGCAGAACGATCGTGTCGCGTAGATGCTCGACGAGGTGCAGCCCCTGCCCCGTGGCGTACAGATGCGTGTTGAACGAGTCGTCCCACTCGGTGTCGAAGCGGGATTCCTCCCAGCCGCTGTTCTGAAGTTGGAGCAAGAGCCTGTCGCTGTCTTTGGTCACAAGCGCGGTCGGCACACCGTCATCAACCGCAAGCCCGAGCACCCTGTCGTACCCGGTGATCGCGGGCATGTAGCGCAGCCGATCTCTTGGTTCTCGCACCCAGTGGTCCTGGACCTTGGTGGGCAGGACACCGAGCTTGGCGACTTGGAACGAGCCGTCGAGCTCGGCTGGGAAAACCAGATACACGCTCGAGCCGTCGGCCGCGAGGAAACTCGGGGGTTCGTTCAGCGCCGAGACCGCTTTGAGTCTGCCCGCTGCCGAGGGCATCGCGATGCCGGTCGGCACGCGTGGCGGGATGTGCACGAGCGTTGCCTCGTCCTCGCCCGGAACCTGAGCGATGACCCAGCCGTGCGAGGCATGATCGACACCCGAAGCGCCGGCGAGCTGCTCCTGAGCACGCACGCTCGGCAGCACTAACGCAACCAATGCGATAGCAAGCAGCTTTCGGATCACGGCGCCATCCCGGCTTCGGTCTCTCTGAGATACACGAACTTCTCGACCTGGAAACGCTTGGCCAGCTCGTTGAAGTCGAACACGACGGGCTTGGGTCTGCGGTTGGAGATCTCGGCGCCGGTCAGTGTCATCTCGATCCGGGACTCGGCGCTCGGCACATCGACGGTGATCCGTGTCGGCACGCGCTGGTGGTTGAGCGGGTCGATACGGTTGAGCACCCGCTCGAAATTCGACAGATTCGACCTTGCGATCAGCTCACCATCGGGCGACACCAGATCCACGCCGACCGGCTCGTAGGCAAGGCGCGTCAGGTACACCACACGCACGCGGTCTGGCTCGACAAACCGCACCGCGAAAATCTCAGCTGGGTCAAGGTCCTCTCGGTCACACTCGATGACCTCGCCGGCTAGCTCTGCTCCGACGTCGGGCCATGCGTTGAGGTCGGCGAGCATGAGCAGGTCGGTCGGGAGCACGGGCACACCCATACGCCGGAGCGCGAGGTCGCGAGCGCCGGCTTGATCGCCGATGTACGCGACCTTCTCTTCGAGGCGTTCGATCCACCAGAAGCGGTCGTCATCGCAGCCGAGCAGGAGGTAGGTCTCGCCCAGCTTGCCGATGGTCAGCGCGACGTTGGCGGGCTTGACGACCTGGAAATGCCCCTTGCCTTGTTGTCTTCGGTTCTTGCCCTCGCCGTCGATGTAGCGGAGCCCGACGACCGCGCGTGCCCAGAAGCGATCGATCGCGCCGACACGCTCGTCGGCGCGGGCTTTGACCTCGTCGTAGGTGGGCAGAACCGTTTGCTGTTCCTCGGTGAGCCACGTGTTCCCGGTGTTGCAACCAAGAAGCACAAGCGTCAGCGAAACCAGCAGGCAGCGGCTGAGCGTCTTAGTCATCGCCCGATTCCATGACCTGCTCGATCTGCTCGGCGAGCTGCGTCAGCGCGGCTTCATCGAGCTCGCCCGCGGCTTGCGGATCGTGCACGCGAGTCGGCTCGGTGCCCTCCTCGGCGCCCTTGGGCAGGACGAGAAGCTGGCTGTCCTCGGTACCGACGTATTCGAGCAGACGTTTACGCATGAGCATGAGCGCCAGGACGTAGCGGAAGGCGAGACGCCGCGTGTCGTCGGTGCCGTCGAGCTGCTCGAAGAGATCGACCATGCCGTCGGCGCTGATGAGCGGGTCTTGCTTCTTGCCCGGCTCTGGGATTTCAGTGCGCCAGGTCGCGAAGACGCTCCGGTCGTCGGCTGGCCTCGCGCCGCCTTCCCAGGCTTCGAGCGAGTAGTCGAGCCGATCGAGTTCTTCATCGTCGGCGCGTTCGAGCAGGACAACGACCATGAACCTGCCGGGCACCAGCGGCTCGCCGGTGTGGGCGCACCGGCTTGTCGTACGGGGGATCGAGAATGGTTGGGTGGCACTCACAGATCGAGTCTACGTCGGCTACTTGCAGGACAACTCGAAGAATCGCTGGCCTGTGCCACTTCTGCCGACTCTGAATTTCTTGGTCAGGCCGCAGGTCGGGCACCTCGCGACGTATTCGGGGTCCTCGGGTCTGCGGTAGACGCGGATGTACTGGTTGGCGCACTTGAAGTAGATCCGGAGATAGGGCCGACCGACGGGCGAGGGGTTGTTTCCGGGATGGTTTGGCTGCGCCATGGCACCGGGGTATCGGCGAAACGGGCCAGAACGCCTCAGCCATCGGGGCTTTAGAATGTTTGGGTACCGTTCGTTCTGGGGCGATTCTGCGCCATCTGCCGATCTACGATGACACCGAACGCATGACTTCGCCCCTGACCATCCTGCCCGACCCCCCGCCACCACCGACGGCGATCGGTCTCATCGCGGGCGGGGGCCGACTGCCCTCGCTGGTCGCCGAGGGACTCCGCGAGGCTGGCCACCCGGTGCACGGCCTCGGGCTTTCGGGGATTTTCGATCCAGAACTGCCGCTGTTGTGCGACACGTTCAAAACAGTCGGGCTGTTCCGCGTCGGCGGCTGGGGCAAAGCGCTGCGCCGGCTCGGCGTGCATCACGCGATCATGGTCGGCAATGTCAACAAGGCCCGGCTTCATCACGACCCGCTGAAGTTGGTGCGCAGCGTCCCGGATTTCAGGACGTTTCAGATCTGGTACCGTAAGCTCCGGCACGATCGGCGATCACACGCCCTGCTGCGGGCGGTCGCGGACGAACTCGACAGGAGCGGGGTCAGCCTCATCGATTCAACCATGTCCATCGGCAACCAACTGGCAACCAGCGGCGTCATGACACGGCGCAAGCCGACCGCGGATCAAAGGGCGGATATCGATTTCGTCTGGCCGCTGCTGACCGAGACGCTCAGGCTCGACATCGGCCAGGCGATCGCGGTGCGGGACCGCGACGTGATCGCGGTTGAGGCTGTCGAGGGCACGGACCGGATGATCAAGCGTGTCGCGGGCCTGTGCAAGGCCAAAGGCTGGACGCTCTGCAAGGGTGCCCGCGCTGGGCACGACCGGCGCAGCGACGTGCCGACTGTCGGGCTCGACACGATCCGGAACCTTTACGAGAACGGCGGGCGCTGCCTGGCGCTGGCTGCGGGCGATGTGATCATGCTCGACAAACCTTACCTTCTTGACCTTGCGGATGAGATGGGCATCGCGGTGATCGGTGTCCCGATCGGCCCGAGCGGCAGCGCGCCGTGCCGGGACGATGTCTCAAGCGACTGATCCGATCCATGCCCAGAGACCCTGACAACCCGTACGTCAGCCGGGGCGGGCTGAAGATGCGCCACGCGCTCCAGACGTTCGGCCTCGACGTCGCGGGCCTCCGGTGCGCCGACCTCGGCTGCTCGACCGGCGGGTTCACCGATTGCCTCCTCCAGCACGGCGCGGCCTCGGTCACCTGCGTCGATACCGCGTACGGCCAGCTCGAATGGAAGCTCCGCTCAGACCCGCGGGTCACGACCGTCGAACGCACCAACGCGCTGCACGCAGAGCCTCCAGAGGGTGGGGTTGATCTTGTGGTGATCGATCTTGGTTGGACGCCGCAACGACTGGCGATCCCCGCGGCGCTCGGTTGGCTGAGCGAAACCGGCCGGATCATCTCGCTCATCAAGCCCCACTACGAGCTGAGCGACCAGATGGGCAAAGCCGAGCACAGCGACATAGTGCTGGACGACGACAAAGCCCTGGAAATCACTGAGCATTCGATCGCGGACATCACAAAGCTCGGGCTGAAACTCGACGGGCTGACACGCTCGCCCATCCTCGGCGGCGGCAAACGGTCAAAGAGTAAATCCAAAGGCAACCCGGAATGGCTCGCGCTGCTCGCGCGCGTCTGACCTGACCCTACTCGGCGCTCCAGCCCGGCTCTGGGTTCTTCGAGAGCGAAGACCAGAGCAGCTCCTGAAACTCAGCCAGCCCTTTACGCGCCACGCTCGAGATCACGACGACTTCTTCGTCGCGCCCGAGTTGCAGGCCCGAGCGGATGTCGCGGACGAGCTGCTGCTGATCTTCTTCAAGCATCAGGTCTGACTTGCTGACGACGATGATCTCCGGTTTTTCCGCGAGAATCGACGAGTACGCGGCAAGCTCGGCGCGGATCTTCTTGTAGTTCTCGATCGGCGCTGAGCCGTCGGCGGGCTCGGCTTCGATCAGGTGCGCGATCACGCGCGTGCGTTCGATGTGCTTGAGAAAGTCGTGGCCCAGCCCGTGTCCCTCGGCGGCTCCCTCGATGAGCCCCGGGATGTCGGCGATGACGAGCTTGCGCGACGCGTCGAGCTGTGTGATGCCGAGTTGCGGGCTCAGCGTCGTAAACGGGTAGTTTGCGATCTTGGGGTTGGCGCGGGTGAGCGCCTGCAGGAGCGTGCTCTTGCCCGCGTTGGGCAGGCCGACCAATCCGACGTCGGCGATGAGCTTGAGCTGCAATCGGATCGTGCGCTGCTCGCCCTGTTCGCCGGGCGTCGCGGAACGCGGGGTCTGGTTCTGCGGGCCTTTGAAGTGCTCGTTGCCGAAGCCGCCTTTTCCGCCCTTTGCGACGACAAAGGTCTCGTTCTCGCCGAGGTCTTTGATCAGTTCACCCGTGTTGTCGTCGTAGATAAGCGTGCCGGGCGGGACTCGCAGAAGTGTGTCCTCGCTTGAGGAGCCGTGCATTGAGGATGACTTGCCCTGCTCGCCGTGGGGCGCTGACCAGTGGTGATGGCCGCGGTACTCGATGAGCGTGTTGACGTTGTTGTCGGCGACCGCGATGACCGAGCCGCCGTCGCCCCCGTCGCCGCCGTCGGGCCCGCCCTTTGGCTGGTACTTGGCGCGGTAGAAGGAGACGCAGCCGTCGCCGCCGTTGCCCGCTCTGACTTTGATTGTGGCTAGATCGACGAACATGAGGGTGACGATAGGTCACCCGCGGGTCGATCACCGGCTCAGGCGGCCCGCATGAACTTGCCCGAGCAGAAATGGGCGATCAGGCGCTGCTTGTCCCCGAAGCGGACAAACCTCGTGAACTCGGCGGCCATCTTGACCGGGCCGACGTTCATGTCTTCTTCGTCGAGCCAGACGACCTTGCCGAAAACCTCGATGTAGCGTTCGCGGTTGTCCGCCGGTGGCAGGCCGTGGATATCGAGCGGCAGGTCGATCCGGAGCACGACGGTGGCGCCGAGCTCGACCGGGCGGTCCATCTCGAATTTCAGGCCGGCTTCGGAGATGTCGTAGGCGTGGCCCTCGAAGTCGAACGCGTCCTGGTCAAGGAATCGCATCGTGACGCGGGAATACATCGGCGAGAGTGCGAAGCGGTCGTACTTGCGTCTGTTGATGTGATTCTGCATCTTGCCATGCCTCCGTCCGCGGAATTCGCGGGGTTGGTATGGCTATCGGTCCCATATAACCCTCACTTCAGATGTTGTGAGGGAGAATCCGTAAGGACGTGGGCTGGCGCGGATGCTGCGCGGGCGGGCACCGGCTCGAAACAGGCTTAGTTGCGGGGATCTGAGCCGCGAAGCTCGATGCTCAGGCCGTCGATTTTGACGCCGAGTCTCTGCTCGATTTGCTTCAGGAGTTCGGGCTCGATGGCGCTGTGGAGCTGATCGCTCAGGTCCATGGGCACGTCGATGACCTTGCCGTCTTCGGTGACGAGGTGGGCGTGTTCTGAAACGTCGGCGTCGTAACGCGAAGCGCCGGTTGCGCTCGGGATGCGTCGGCACAGGCCGGAAGCGGCGAGGGCTTCGAGTGTGTTGTACACCGTGGCGAGGCTCATGCCGGGCTGGTTCTCGCGGACAGCTTCGAAGAGCTCGTCGGCGCATTTGTGCGACTTGGTGCTGGCCAGGGCCATGTAGACGTCTTCACGCTGGCGAGTGGCGCGGAGGCCGTGCTCGCGGAGCATCTGCTTGGCGGTCTCGCGTGTGAGCTCTTCTTGGTGGTGTGTGTGGTCGTGCATCGCAAGTTCTCTGTCTGTCTGAGTATAGCTCGGCTTTGGCGTGACCCAAACCCCCTACTACCAATCAGACACCGGCACCTGCTCGCTCGCCACGGGTGGTCTGGTAATGACCATCTTCTGGTGCGGGATGGCGGCTTCCTCGAACTCCTCGCCCTCGGGCTGCCAGCCGAGTTGCTCGTAGAAACTGACCGCGGAGGTCTGTGCGTGGCAGTACAGGCCCTCGAGGCCCATCTCGCCGAAGGCCTTGCTCTCGACCTCGATGACGATTCTTTTGCCGATGCCCTCGCCTTGGCGCTGCGGGTCGACCGCCATCTGCATGAGCTTGCCGAAGCCGGGCCGATCGGTCTCGCGGAGCAGGAGCACACACCCGATGACCCGGTCGCCGCCCGGGGTGCTGGTGGTGGCGACGAAGTGCTCGAACCGCTCCTCGAAGCCGGGGTAGGCCTCGATGAATTTCTGGATGTCGTAGCCGATGGGTTCGAGCAGGACGCGCTCGCGGAGCCGGCACTCGCCGGGGTAGAGCGGGTCGTCGCGTGTGATTTGCTTGTATGTGATCAACGGGTGGCCTCGTATCTCGTGAACATACCTCGGAGAGGTAGCGTATCACCTCGGAGGCCGGGCGGTCACCGCCCAAGGCTTGCCCTTTGCCCCTATCCTTACACACCATGTTTGAACGCAGACCAACACGCCAGATCCGCGTCGGGAACGACAAAACGGGCGTCGTCCTCATCGGCGGCGGGCTGGAGGGCACCACGCCGGCGCCCGTCAGCGTTCAGACCATGACCGCCGGCTACACGTACGAGATCGACAAGTGCGTGACGGAGATCAACCGGCTGGCGGCCGCGGGCGCGGACGTCGTCAGGGTCGCGGTCCCCGAGCGCAAGGACACCGAGGCGCTGGCTGAGATCCTGAACCAGACGTCGGTGCCGATCGTGGCGGACGTGCACTTCCACTTCAAGCGGGCGCTGGAAGCGGTCGAGGCGGGCGTACACAAGATCAGGCTCAACCCGGGCAACATCCAGGACCGGGACCAGGTCAACGCTGTCATCGACGCGTGCAAGGACGCGGGCATCCCGATCCGCGTCGGCGTGAACGAGGGCTCGATCATCGAGCGCAAGGACAAAGAGCAGCGCAAGCAAGAGCTCGGCAAGTTCTTCGAGAAGGGCAACATCGGGGGCAAGAACGCGATGCTCCTAGGGCTCATCATCGCCAAGCTCGAAGAGTACATGGACATCTTCTACGAACGCGACTTCCGCGACGTCGCGATCAGCTGCAAGTCGATGGACGCCGCGTTCACGGTCGCTGCGTACAAGGAAGTCTCGAAGCGGTTCGACGAGCCCTTGCACCTCGGCGTCACACACGCGGGGCCGAAGGAAACCGGCGCGATCCGCTCGATCGCGGCGCTGGCGGGGCTGCTGACACAGGGCGTGGGCGACACGGTGCGGATCAGCTACGCCAACGACCCGGTGTACGAGGTTGAGGACGGGCTGGAGCTGATGTACTCGCTCGGACTCCGCGAGCGCGAGGGCGTTGAGCTGATCGCCTGCCCCACCTGCGGCAGGATTCAGGTCGATCTCTTCACGCTCGTGCAGGAAGTCAGGCAGAAACTCGCGGACGCGATTACCGCGCCGATCAAGGTCGCGGTGATGGGCTGCGTTGTGAACGGCCCCGGCGAGGCCGAGGGCGCGGACGTGGCTGTGTTCGCTGGCAACAAGCGAGGCATCATCTACGTGCAGGGCGAGCGCGTTGCCAATGTGCCCGAGCACGAGATCCTGGATCGGCTCCTCGAAGAGTGCACGATTTTCCAGCGGAAGGTGCTGGCGGGCGAGGCGAAGCTGGGCGAGAAGGTGGTCGAGATCGTGCCGCCGGACCCGATCGGTGAGCTGGGCTCGGGCATCGACAAGATCGCCTCGGGCAACGTCGAGAAGGCCACGGGTCTGACGATCAACAAGACCTGAGCGAAGCGTATTTAGCCCTTGATTTCAGAGAGCATCCTGCGGGCGCAGCGGGTGGCGCGTGCGCGTTCGGGGCCTTCGTCGCCGGTCTGGGCGATCGCGGCGACGCGGGCGGCGATGTCCTGCCAGCGCTTGCCCGCGACGGGGCGGAGTTCGACGACGCTGCGTTCGACGAGCCAGAGAGCCGCGGCTCTTGATGCGGCGTCCTGCTCGCCCAGTGTGCTGAGGACCTGGTCGACCGTGTCCGCGGGCGCTTGGTGTTCTTTGAGGAGTACGCGCAGCGCGCTCGTTTTGACGCGGTGGTTCTTATCCTGGCACGCGGGCTCGATGAGCTCGACCATCGACGAAGCCCGGCCGCGTGGTCGGCGGGGCTCGGCCTCGACCGCGTTGGCGCGGACACGCGCGTCATGGTGAGAACGGGCGGCGGCGAGCAGCTTGGCGACCGACGGGTGCGGGAGCTCGGGCACGACCGAGAGCACGCTTGAGATCACACGCCACGCGGGCGAGTCGTCGCGGGTGAACGCGCGTTCGAGCGACGCGATGAGCGAGTCGGTCAGTTCGTCGGCGATGCCGAGGCGTTTGATGACGTGGACGGCTGCGGTGATCTCGAACTCGTTGTCGGTCTCGAGCTTGGCCCGGAGCGAATCGACGGTCTTGGTGTGGTCCTCGGCGAGACGGCGCGTGGCGAGGATGGTGTCGCGGCAGAGCATGGTCCGCGGATGCAACAGCTCGCGGACCGAAGCGTGCGGGCTTCGGCGGAGTGTGGTGCGCAGCTCGGTCGTGAGCGTTTCCGGGTGCTTGTGCACGAGACGCAGAGCCGCGGAGCTGGCGACGACGGCTGACGGGTCGAACGCGAAGTCGCGGACGAGCGAGCCGGGTGATCTTCGGAGCGCCGAGAGTCGGACCGAGGGCTCGGGGTCGGCCAGCAGCGGCTCGAGCAGCGCGTCGGATTCGGCGGGTTCGGGGTTGATCGTGTCGAGCCAGTGGCACAGGCCGCGACGCGCGGGGGCGGGCGAACGCTGGATGTCGTCGGGCGACGGGAAGAGCATCGGACGCTGGGCGCGGGTGATGCGTGAGCGGATCGGCTGGCGGCGTGAGGCGCGGATGCCCAGGTGTGCCTGTTCGAGGATCGGGTCGAGGCCCGTGCCCGCGCGGTCGGCGAGGATGCGCTCGATCGCGGACCTTCGGAGTTCGGGCTCGGTGAGCATCTGCCAGGCGCGCTGGAGCCCGATCGGGCCTTCGAGCCGGCGAAGCGCGCTGCGGAAGCCGAGACGGACGGCCTCGTCGCGGTCGGTGAACCAGCTGCCCCGCTTGGATTGGGCGAGCGTGGTCACCGCGAGCGGGTCGAGGAGCATGAGCCCGGCTTCCATCAGCTCAACCGAGCGGTGATCGGGGAACTGGTCGCACGCGGCGAGCACGACCGACAAGACCACGCCGTCACGCGGGGTCGCTGCTTTGCCGAGGGCTCGGCGGTCGGCGAACAGGCGGGCGAGCCGAAGGATCGCGGCCTGCGCACCAGCGGCTACAGACTGCGCCTCGTCATCAACAAGTGAGATCAGGCACGGGATCAGCTCGGGGCGGTCGGAGTCGTGGGCGAGATCGACCGCGGATTGTCGGGCGAGTTCTGTTTCGCTCGTCGCCAGGACGGTGACGAGGTTTGCGAGCGAGGGGCCGACGTGTGTGCGGAGTTCTCGGCGGGCGCTGGGTGAGAGGCGTGTGTAGGCGGCTGCGATGAGGCGCTGGAGCCTGCGGGCTCGGGATCGGCGGGCGCCACGGATGAGCCTGACCGATTCGTCGATCGGGTCGTGGCCTGTTGGTTCTTGCGGGCGAGATTCGAGCGTGTGGCAGATGTCCAGGAGCGCGACGACGGCGTCCTCGGTGTCACCCGATGAGAGCCGACGCGCGTTGATGACGGAGCGCGTGAGCAGCTTCGGCGATGTGAAGCCGAGCAGGGCGAACTGGAGGGCTGTCGGTTGCATGAAAATCTAAGGTGTACTCCTGACTGTGAGTATCGGCTTTGTCGGGTGAATCGCAAAAACACGACGAACTACGAGCAGAGGGGTTTCATTTTGCAGGGTGCACAATATGATGGGCACCAGATCGGGGACGATCCACGCCGGGCTCGGTTTGTGATGAGCCGGCGGCTCGAGGGGACTACCGTTACCCACTGAATGGACCGGGCAGGGATGCTCGGTTGGCAGACAGCGACGGAGCGCCCCCTGAGCGAGAGCTTGGGCGGATCCGAAACCATGCCGTCAGGACCGACGGCGCTGGAGCCAGCCATGGACGTAGTTGCGAAACAATTGAGTACCCAGTCATTTCAGGTCGTGCTGTACAGCCGAGCGCTGCACCCGGAGCTGTTCGATCTCCGTAACCGCAGGGTCGTCACGCACGGCAGGTACGAGCTTGAGTCGTGGCTTATGCCGGGCAATCACGTGCTTCGCTTCGAGATGGGCGACCTGTGCGCCAGCGAGCTTGTCATCGATCGCGAGGACAACCTGCCCTCGACGGGCGTGGTGACGGCGTTCCCCTGCGCGGGCGAGCGGGACTACGAGCACGAGTTCAAGGACCACAAGGCCAAGTACCTCTCGACGGTCCAGACCGAGACGCTGACCGAGAACCTGTACCTCGCGACGCACCGGGAGATGCTCGAGCATGTGCGGGAGAACGAGTCGCAGTCGTTTAGCTGGGAATCGGACTTCGGGCAGAACCTGTCGGTGGTCGATGTGCAGCCTCTGCACCACGAGGTCCACATCCAGGCGTACCACCTGATCGCTCAGGGCGGGTTTGTGCTACGGACACAGTCGATCTTCGAGCACGGCGGCGACTGATTCGGGGCGCAGCCGGGCTGATCTTGATTGATCATGGTTGATCCGTAGCCCGGGGCCTTGTGGGGTCTTTACCGGAAAACATGGGCTTTGGGCTTGGCAGCGGCGCGTTTGGTGCCGATACTGGCGTGTGATGACGCTTCGAGTGCTCAAGTTCGATGAACGAATTCGCCTGCCCCGCTGAGGGTCGGGCTGTTGTGCGTTTACACGATTGGCACCATCCACGCGGGGCGAGTGGCCAAGACCGTCAGGGTCTTGGCCGAGCTTTGAGTGTCTTCCTTCCTAGCATCCGACCACCACAGAACGCCGGCTTGTCGCGGTACGCGAGAGGCCCTGCGCGGAGTCATGAGCCATGAGCGCCCCCGAGAGCCAGACCAAGACCGCCAAGCCTGAGAAGAACAGGTACAAATCGACCCTGAACCTGCCCAGGACGTCCTTCCCGATGAAGGCGAACCTGCTGCAGAACGAGAACCAGAGCACGAAGCGCTGGGACAAGATGGGGCTGTACCAGAAGCTCCGCGACGCGGGCGGCAGCAAGCCGAGGGGCCGGTTCGTCTTCCACGACGGCCCGCCCTACGCCAACGGGTCGATCCACCTCGGGCACCTGATGAACAAGTGCCTGAAGGACTTTGTGGTGCGGAGCAAAACGGTCATGGGGTTTGATGTGCCCTACGTGCCGGGCTGGGACTGCCACGGCTTGCCCATCGAGCACAAGGTGATGACCGGGCTCGTCGAGAGCGGCAAGATCAAGAAGCTGATGGACCTCGAAGACGACAAGCGGCGCGTCGCGATCAGGCGCGAGTGCCAGAAGAACGCGGAGAAGTTCCACAAGCTCCAGACGCAGCAGATGCAGCGGCTGCTCACGGTCGCGGACTACGAGAACCCGTACCTGACGATGAAGCCCGAGTACGAGGGCGCGGTGCTGGAGGTGCTGGGCGATCTGTGTGCGCAGGGTCTGGTGTACCGGGCGCTCAAGCCCGTGCACTGGTCGGTGGACAACGAGACGGCGCTGGCCGAGGCGGAGCTTGAGTACTACGACCGCGAGGACCTGTCGGTGTTCGTGGACTTTGAGTGCGCCGACGCGGCGGACGTGTACGGGCGGTTCGGGATCGCCGAGGACGAGAGGCCCAACACGAAGCCGAGCCTGATGATCTGGACGACGACGCCCTGGACGCTGGTTGCGAACATGGCGGTCGCGGTGAACGAGAGGTTCGACTACTCGCTGGTGCGCGTGGACGGGAACGTGACGGTGCTGGCGTCGGGTCTGGTCGAGCAGGTGACCAAGCAGGCCAAGAGCGAAGAGGTCGAGGTGCTGGCGACGGTCAAGGGCACCGAGCTGCTTGGGGTGAGGTACACGAGCCCGGTGCGTGAGGATGTGCCGCCGGCGGACGGGCCTGTGGACAAGGCGTGGTCGGTTGTTGCCGCCGAGTACGTCACGCTCGAAGACGGCACGGGCCTGGTGCACACCGCGACGGGTCACGGTGCGGACGACTACCAGACCGGTCTCCGCGAGGGCATCGGCGTGTACTGCCCGGTCAAGGGCGACGGCACGTACGACGACACCGTGCCCGAGTGGCTCCGCGGGCAGAACGTGTTCGAGGCCAACGAGAAGGTCGCCAAGAAACTCAAAGAGAGCGGGCACCTGTTCCACGAGAACCGGTTCATGCACAGCTATCCGCACGACTGGCGGAGCAAGGGGCCGGTGATCTTCCGCGCGACGGAGCAGTGGTTTGTCGGCGTTGACCGCCCCACCGTTCGCGACGGCAAGGACCTGCGGCAGCTGGCGATGGAGCAGACCGAGCGCGACGTCGAGTACATCCCGGCGTGGGGCAAGAACCGCATGCGGGGCATGCTCGAGAGCCGACCCGACTGGTGCATCAGCAGGCAGCGCTCGTGGGGTTTGCCGATCCCGTCGTTTGTGATGGAATCGGGCGAGAGCTTCATGACGGAGCAGAGCTGCCGAGCGGTGGCGAGGGTGATCGCGGAGAAGGGTTCGGACGCGTGGTTCACGATGACGCCCGAGGATCTGCTTGTTCACTACGACGCGTCACTGGATAGTGAGGCGCCGCAGGAACTGCGTGACCGCGTGCTTACGCCCGCGGCTCTTACCAAAGGCAACGACATCCTCGATGTCTGGTTCGAGTCGGGCTCGTCGTGGAACGCGGTGATGCGTCAGCGCTCGGGCGGCGAGGACTTCCCGGTTGAGCTGTACCTTGAGGGCTCGGACCAGCACCGCGGTTGGTTCCAGCTGGCGCTGCTGACGGGGCTTGGCAGCCGGGGCGTGGCGCCGTTTAAGGCGCTGCTGACGCACGGGTTCATGGTGAACAAGGACGGCAAGAAGCTGAGCAAGAGCTCGGGCGACACGATCGAGGAGCTGTTCAAGGAGTTCGGCGCGGATGTGCTGCGCTGGTGGGTCAGCTCGCTGGCGTACGAGAACGACGTGAAGGTCGATCACGAGTTCTTCAAGGGCGCCGGCGAGAGCTACCGGAAGGTGCGCAACACGCTGAGGTTCATGCTGAGCAACCTCGACGACTTTGATGCGGGCAAGGACGCGGTCGATCTGGCGTCGGTCTCGCCCGCGAGTGTCGACGCGTGGGCGCTCGGTGAGCTTGACCGGGTGACGGCTGAGGTGTGCTCGGCGTACGACCGGTACCAGTTCAAGCACGCGCACAACGCGCTCTACAACTTCTGCAACGACACGCTCAGCTCGGTGTACCTGGCGGCGGTCAAGGACCGGCTCTACTGCGACAAGGTCGATTCGCCGAGACGCAGGCGGACGCAGACCGTGCTGCACCGGATCACCGATCAGCTGTGCAGGCTGCTGTCGCCCGTGCTCTGCCACACCTCGGACGAGGCGTTCCGCTCGCTGCACGGCGACGACGACGCGTGCGTGCACCTGGTCGAGCTGCTGCCCGAGTCGGGCGTGAAGCCTGCGGAAGCTTGGGAGCGGGCGATGGTCGCGCGGGACGCGGGCCTGCTTGCGATCGAGAGCGCCAAGGCCACGGGCGTCGAGAACCCGATGGATGCGGGCGTTGTGCTCGCTGACAGCGACGGCTCGCTCGATGGTGTGGATCTGCCTGATCTTGTTGACCTGCTGGGTGTCAGCAGCGTGACGCTCGACAAGGACGCACAGGCCGCCAGCGTGCAGGACCTGCGGGACAGGCCTCGCTGCGAGCGGAGTTGGAAGCGTGACGGCACCGTGCGCGAGCGCTCCGACGGGGGCATGCTCAGCGACAGGGACGCAGAAGCGCTCGGGCTTGAATGACCCGGCCGACCCCGGTTGAGGTGGTGCGTTTCCTTTCCTTTCCGGTCAAACCCCGGGGTTGAACCGGAAAGGAAAGGAAACCAAGAGCGGGATGTGTTGGGTTCCATATTCGATTCCGTTCCGGTCATACCCCGGTGTGCACCCGGAACAGAAACGAATTGAGAGAGCCAATCTTGGTTCCGTATTCCTTTCCGTTCCGGTCAAACCCGGGGTGTACCCGGAACAGAAACGAATTGAGAGAGCCAATCTCGGTTCTGTATTCCTTTCCTGTCAGGCTCAACCCCGGGTTTGACCTGACAGGAAAGGAAACCAAGAGCGGTGGCTGGTGTGAGTCCGGTTGTTCTCGGACGCGGGCTTTGGCCTGTGTTGTGCGGTGGCAACACCTGTAACGGCGAGCCGGACCCGAACCGGGGCGTGCCGGGCGTGTGCGCGTTGACCACGGGCAACACGCGCCGATACACAGTGTGATGCACAGAAGCGATACACACGAGAAGCAGCGGATTCTGATCGTTGATGACGACCCGATCGTCGCCGAGTCGCTCGAGGAGCTGCTGGGCGGGTTCGGGTACGAGGTGATGTCGTCGCTGGGCGGCCAGGAGGCGATCGACCTGCTCAAGTCGGAGCAGCGTTCACCGGACGCGATCATTACGGATGTGTTCATGCCGGGCATGAACGGGCTTCAGCTGATGAAAGCGATCAAGGAGCTTCGTATTGGTTCCGCGGTGATCATGCTGACGGGGTACGGGACGGTCGAGTCCGCGGTCGAGGCGCTCAGGCTCGGGGCCGCGGACTACCTGACGAAGCCGGTCGTCGAGGATGAGCTGCGTCTTGCGATCGAGCGTGCGATCCAGCAGAAGACGCTGCTTCAGGAGAACGAGACGCTCCGCAGGCAGCTCGACGACAAGTTCAGCCTCGACTCCATCGTCGGGCGTGATGCGCGGATGCAGCGGGTCTACGAGCTTGTCTCAGCGGTGGCGCCGAGCAAGACGACGGTGCTCATGTCAGGCGAGAGCGGCACGGGCAAGAGCCTGATCGCGCACGCCATCCACCAACAAAGCGGACGCTCGCGGGCGCCCTACGTCGAGCTCGCCTGCGGGTCGATCCCGGAGACCCTGCTCGAGAGCGAGCTGTTCGGGCACGTCAAGGGCTCGTTCACAGGCGCCCACACCGACAAAGAGGGCAAGTTCCAGGCGGCGCACGGCGGGACGCTCTTCCTCGACGAGATCAACTCCGCGAGCCCTGGCATGCAGCTCAAGCTGCTCCGCGTCCTGCAGGAACGACGCTTCGAGCAGGTCGGCTCCAACGAGACAATCGAAGCGGATGTGCGTGTGATCCTCGCGTCCAACGAGCCGCTGGATCGGCTGGTCGCCGAGGGCAGGTTCAGGCAGGACCTGTACTACCGGATCAACGTCGTCCAGATCGACCTGCCCCCGCTGCGCGAGCGGGCCAACGACATCCCGCTGCTGGCTGAGCACTTCCTGGCCAGCTTCGGCAGGGAGATGAACAAGGAGCTGATCGGGTTCAGCGACGAGACCATGTCGGCGCTGCTGCGCTACACCTACCCGGGCAACGTCCGCGAGCTGCAGAACATCGTCGAGCGGGCATCCGTGCTGACGACGACCCCCGTCGTCGGGATCGAGACTCTGCCCGCGCACGTGCTCGACCAGTCCATGCCCGGCGTGAGTACGCACGCGCTCACGCAGGAACCCGGACAATGGGAACCGATGCCGCTGGTCGAAGCACTCCGCGAGCCCGAGAAACGGATCCTGCTGCGGGCTCTTGAGGCCAACGACTGGAACCGCTCGCAGACCGCAGACCAGCTCCAGATCAACAGGACGACGCTCTACAAGAAGATGAAGTCCTTCGGGATCGACGGCGGCAAGCTGGCGGGCTAGTCCGACGCGTTATCACCCCCCGAGCGCCCGCTGGGTCGTTCTCTGACGGCTGTAACGGACGAGGCGGAACGGATCGAGACCCCCTCAAAGCCGCTCGGCAAGCGGGCTTTGGAAACCACCGATAGATAGACCATGGCAGACCAGGGCGAGGGACAATGCAAACGGGCTCACGATCGTCGCAAGATGATGGTGCCCGTGGACATCGGCGAGATGGACGACGCGGGCGAACTGACCGCGGTCACTCCGGGTAAGCTCGCCGACATGTCGCAGGGCGGCATCGGCATCATGACCGCAAAGCTGCTGTACGTCGATTCCAAGATCGTCATCCGCATGAAGTCCAAGACGGGCTACATCACCTACGGCGCCATCGTCCGCTCGTCACGCTACGACACCAAGCACGGCCACTTCTCCGGCTGCGCCTGGCTCGCCAAAACCGAGCGCATCCCGACAGCCAACAAGATCGAGCAGTACATCCAGCGACACCGGGCCGCCTGAACTCGTTTCCTTTCCTTTCCGGGCACACCCCGGGGTTTGACCGGAAAGGAATAGAAACGAATCTGGAACCCGCCCCCCCCACACTTCGTTTCCTTTCCGTTCCGGGTACACACGGGGGTATGACCGGAACGGAATAGAAACCGGCGTCTTTTCCAGGTTGTGGTTCGGGAGGCAACTCAAGCCGAACGCTCGGGTCGCAATGCAAGAAAGTGGGCGGAGAGGGATTCGAACCCCCGAAGGCTTTCGCCGACAGATTTACAGTCTGTTCCAATTGTCCACTCTGGCATCCGCCCATCGTGGCCCTGACGGTCTGGGTCAGGGTGGAAATGTAGGGTCACAGGACACGATCGGCAAGGCTCTGGGCGTTCTGAATTGGGATCGGGACGATTCCGGCGGGCCTGCGGGCGGTCAGGCCGATTCCTGCTTGGTCGGCTTGTTCCAGTCCCAGTCCGGGTCCTTGTCGAGCTTCGTCGAGCCCTGGCGGATGCAGCGGAGGCAGATGACCGCGTCCTCGTACGCCGGGCTCTGCCAGCAGCGGTCCTTGCGCTCTTCGAGGCACATGGTGCACGTGAAACCCGGCTCAAGCGAGGTCTGCTCGTCGAGCACGACGAACCGAAACGCGATCGTCAGGCAGTCGCCCGAGATCAACGCGCCCTGATGGCCCTCGACCATCGGGAACGCCCCGTCCCATTCTCTGCGAGAGAAATCGCAGATGAAGTCGCTCGGGTTCATGTTGGTCAGGTCGGCGCCGGCTCGTTGCATGGGTGAGGGTAGCTGGCTTACTGCTCTTCGTCGGCGCGGATGGCCTCGATGACGATGTCCATGTCAATCTGGTCGGCGGCGCCGTCACAGTTGAGATCGACCGGGTTCTTGGTCCAGTCGTGCAGATCGTCGATGTCCGCCACGCCGTCACGGTTCACATCGCCCCGCGGGTCGAGGAAGACGTACAAGCGATCTGCGAACCGTCGGCCCAGTTCGATCATGCCCGGCGCGTCGTAGTGGATGCCGTCGGGCAGGAACGCGATGTCGTCGGTGTCGAACCAGCACGCCCAGGGGTCAGCGTCGGCGACCACCTGCTGCGCCAGACGGACCTTGGCGACGTGGGGCTGACCCGCGTCCTTGATCCGGCCCAAGATAAACGGCAGCTCGGGCTCGCCCAGCTCAGTCCGGACACCCGTGATGAAGTTCGTCAGCTTCGAGTTGTACGCGTTGCCCTGATAGTTGCGGTCCGCGTCCGACTCGCCCTGCATCCAGACGAACGCCTCGATGGAGTAGGTGTAGTTGTTGCTGCCGAGCTCGAGGAACACGTCGTCGATCGTTTGCAGGAGCTGGTTCCACATCGGCCCGCCGTCGGGGTACTCACCGGTCGGCGTGGTCCAGTCGTCATAGAGCGTGGTCCCGCCGACGGCGTACTTGACGAGCAGGATCTGATCGTCCGGGTAGAGCGTTTCGAGCTCCCTGCCGAAGCCAAGCTCGGGGCCGAAGTAGAACGCGGGGTCGGCGTTCGAGCACGACGCGGTCGAAGACCCTGGCGACAGCGGCAAGAAGCCCGGGTTGGGCTCCTGATCATCCCAGTAGAACATGTGCCGCTCAGTCGGAACCTGCCACGACGGGTCCACGTTTCGGACATCGTTGCAGCCGGACATGTTGGACTGGCCCGCGAGGAAGAACACACGCACATGCGCCGGGTCGAGGCGGACGCTATCAAGCCCGAAGTACTCGTCGCTCGCCGCGGCGGTGTCGCCTGTGATCCGAAGCTCGGTCACCTGGCCGAGCACCTGCTTGAATTCGTTCGCGGTCGGCGTGCGTGCCTCGCCCACGACTTCCCAGGGCATGGACTCAGAGAGCAGGACCTCGCACTGGTAGAAGATGTTGGCTCTCACGGGAGCGGCGACATCGATCGAGAGCGTCATCGGGCCCTTGAGCGTGGTGCCGGTGATCTGCACACTCGGGCGAGAGGGCACAAAGGGGAACTGCGAGCTGAGGACCTCAAACGAGAGCTTGCCTCGGTACGCCGAGGACTTGTCGCCAAGAAAGCTCGCCGGCGCAATGAACGCCATGTCCTCGGGTGCGGCGTCCTTCTGGGTGATGAAATCACCGAAATGGAGCGTGGTCGCCCCTGCGTTGTTTGCTGTGACCCAGCCGTCTGTGCCGGCGGTAAAGTCGCTCTGGGCGAGCTGGGCCTGGGCACTTGCAGTGACCATGAGCCCGCAGAGGGCCTGAACCAGTTGAATCGAGTAGTTCCGCATGAAGCATTCCTTCGCCGAGAGAGCGTTCCGATCCTCGGAACGTGAGCCGGTGGTTCGTCATCGTTGAATCTGGCCGCTGCCAGCGTCCAAAGAGGCGCACACCCTGCCTCAAATCATCATATCGGGAGCCCGGGCGTCAAGCCATAATGCCTATGAATAGCTGGTTTTAGGCTGTCAGGTAGAATCGGCACAGGTGGTATACACGGATTTCACTTACCCAATATCGGGTAGCTATTTACCAGTATCTTCCGGCCAGCTTGTTGTTCTTCAGGACATCCGCACGGTCCAATATGGGCATCCGGACGACGTCCTCGAGGTGGGGCTCGACCAGCTTGCGGAACTGGGTCTGCTGCTCGGCGATCGGCAGCATCGCGTCGATCACGCTCAGCCCCCGCTCCTCGACCAGTCGCTCGTACTCGTCGTAGATCCGGCCCTGGAAGAGCCTGAAGCTCTGGTACGGGTCCTCGCTCAGACCGAGGTCCATGCCGGCCTCGTAGTGCTTGAGCTCGGGCCTGCCGTGCAGGATGCGTGAGAGCGCCTCTTCCAGCGGCAAGCGGAAGTAGACCGCGAGCGTGGGCCTGGGCGCGAAGCGGTAGAGCCTGCGGACGTAGTCACGGTCCATCCCTCGGGCGGCGTCGCGGGCGAACGCCGTGTAGATGTACCGGTCGGCGAACACAACACCGCCTGCGCGCAGCGAGGGCAGAATCTCACCCTCGAGCCTGTCCGCGAAGTCGGCGGCATGGATCAGCGAGAACGTCAGCGGGCTGAGCTGCCGAGTCGCCTTACCCTTTTTCGTCGTCTTTCGCACAAGATCAGACGAGTTCCATTCGCTGAAGTACGAGCAGTAACCGAGCGACGCGACCCACTTCTTCAAGAGGTCCATCTGCGTGCTCTTGCCCGAGCCGTCGAGACCCTCGACGATGATCAGCTTGCCGGGCAGCTCGTCCTCGATGTAGGGCTTGTAGCTCCTGCGGAACTGGTTGCCCTCGGCGTCCAGCCCGCCCGGGTCCTGCCAGCGGATCACGGTCTCGACCTGGAACACATCCGAGAACAGGTCCGACTTGCGCTGGGCGCCCTCGATGCACGCGGTCGGGTTGGACTTGGCCATCGCGAGGATGCGGATGGTGCCCTCTTCGACCTCGACCTTGACAGACTCGACATCGCGTGAGTGCGTGCGGTCGAGGCCGTCGGCGATGCGGAGGATGCCCGCAAGCCGGCTCACGGTCTCCTGGTTCTCAGGCGTCAAACGCTTGAATTCCTCGTGAGATTTGCTCGGTTTCGTCTTCCGGTGGTAACGAGCGATCACGGCGATCAGTTCGATCTCTTCCTGCGTGAACCCCGCCAGGCCCGAGTGCAGGATGAGGTGGTAGCTGTGCCTGTGGTGGCGGTTGTAGTTCATCACCGAGCCGACGTCGCGCAGGATCGCCGCGGCTTCAAGAACCTCGCGCACCCGGCGGTGCAAGCGGATGACCTTCTGCTTGGCGAGCTGGTCGTAGATGCTCGTAGCGAGCTTGGAGGTGTGAACCGCGCCCGGGATGTTGACGCCGCAACGGTCGGCGAACTCGACCGCGGTGGCCAGTGTCGGCAGCGCCCCCGCCGCGACCGCGGACGATGCGCCCGCGAGTTCGTCGATCATCTCAAGGATGATGCCGTCGCGGATGCCCCGGTCGTGGACCTTCACCGAATCAGCGCCGAGCACCTCGAGCAGCGTTTCAACGATGACCAGCCCCGCGATGATGATGTCAGAGCGGTCGGAGCTGAGCCCGGCGACGGAGCTGCGCTCGCTGACCTTGAGCGACGCGAGCCGTTCGATCAGGCTGCGGACCTCTTCGAGCGAGACCTCGTGCCCGCGGGTGGAGCTGGGGATGAGGCTCGCGCGTTCCGCGTCGGATTGTGAGCGGAGCGACATCGCGGCGAGGCTTGTGATCGTGCCCCCGGTGCCGACGAACAGCTCGGGCGGGCTGTCGAAGTCGCTGGCGACTTCCTTGAGCGTTTCTCGTGTGAATGCGCGCAGCGCTTCGAGCTGCTCCGGGTTGCCCGGCTCGCAGGGGCCGAACTGCTCGGTGAGCCTGACAGCGCCGAGCTTGAGCGGGTGAACACAGCGGATCGCGCCGTCGGTCAGGCCTACAAGCTCGGTGCTGCCGCCGCCGATGTCGGCGATCGCCGAGGTGATGCCCTTGAGCTCGAACTCTCCCGCGACTGATCGGCACGCGAGCTTGGCCTCGCGGTCGGCAGAGATGACCTCGACGCTGTGGCCCGTGCGGACACGGATCATCTCGATGAACTCGTCCTTGTTCTCGGCATCACGGACCGCGGCGGTCGCGACGATCCGGAGCCGACGCACGCCGAAACCCTTGGCGATGTCGCACATGTGCGCCACCGCATCGACCGCGGTCGCCATGGCTTCTTTGTCGAGATGGCCCGGGACATCGGACTTTCGGCCGAGTCTTGCCATGGCTTTCTCGTCGTCGATGACTCGGTAGCCGCCCGAGCGTGGCGCGTCGGCGATGACGAGGCGGATGCTGTTTGTGCCGAGATCGATCGCCGCCAGGCGTGAGGCCCGCTGGCTCGGAACCGCGACGTGGTAGTCGTTGCTGGCCATGGCTTAGGCGTCCTCCTCGAGCTTGGGAAGGCTCGGCCTGACACCGGTGTTGTGCAGCGCGTTCATGGTGCTTTCCTTGAGATCGGCGAACACCGCCCGGATGCCACGGTTGGCGTCGATGCGAGTCAGGCCGAAGGAATCGACCATGTCGCCGAACACTTTGAGGAGCCTGTCCTGGTAGCGGACGAACGAGGTGTAGATGTCGCGTTCTTCCTGGAAGTCCATGCCGGACTCCCAGTAGTCGAACCCGCCGCTTGAGAGCACGCGCGGGATGAGGTTCTCGACGGTGATGTCGAGGTAGAAGACGGCGTCGGGCTTTGGCGCGAAGCGGTAGATGTCCTCGACCCATTCCTGGTCGGACCCACGCACGACAGAGCGGGCGATGCTCGCAAAGTAGTACCGGTCGGTCAGCACAACGAACCCCGCGCGGAGCGCCGGGATGATCTCGTTCTCGACCCGGTCTGCGAAGTCGGTCGCGTAGAAGAGGTCCATGGTCAGCGGGCCCAGCGTGTGGCCCGCCTTTGCTTTCTGGAGACCCGCGCCCGCGAGGCCCGCGCTTGAGAAGGCGGTGTGGACGACGCCGTAGCCGTCGTTCTCGAGCCACTCGCGGAGCAGGGCGATGTGTGTTGATCGGCCGGCGTGGTCGGTGCCCTCGATGCAGATGAGCGCGCCGGGGTGCTCGCTGGTATCGACCGGGTCGGCGCCGCTGAGCGGGTACCCGCCCGAGTAGGTCAGCCCCCGGTAGCCGGGTTCTTCGTGATTCGATCGTGATGCTGACATAGACACTCCGTTTATTAAGGAAGTGTAGTCCTGTCAGCGGGATTCGCAGGCCGGGAGGCGGGTATCAGCCGGCGTTCACAGATTCTTCAAACATCGCCTCGACGAAGCGGTCTGGCTCGAACGGCTCGACGTCGTCGGGTGTTTCGCCGACACCGATGAGCTTGACGGGCAGGTCGGTTTGTTCGCGGATGGCGACGACCATGCCGCCGCGCGCTGTGCCGTCGAGCTTGGACAGGAAGATCCCCGTCACGCCCGCGGCTTCCGCGAAGCCCTCGGCCTGACGCAGCGCGTTCTGGCCCGCGGTCGCATCGAGCACAAGCAAAACCTCGTGCGGCGCATCGGGGATCTGCTTCTCGGCGACCCGGCGGATCTTTGAGAGCTGGTCCATCAGGCCAGCCTGCGTCTGGAGCCGACCCGCGGTGTCGAGGATGATGACGTCTGCGCCACGTGCCAATCCCGCGGCGCACGCGTCGAAGGCGACGGCTGCCGGGTCGGAGCGTTCTTGCCCCTTGACGATGTCAACACCCAAACGCTCTGCCCAGATCTCGAGCTGACGGACAGCGCCTGCGCGGAAGGTGTCGCACGCGCCGAGCAGGACTTTCTTGTTGTCGTCGGTGAACCGCTTGCAGATCTTGGCGATGCTCGTGGTTTTGCCGGCGCCGTTGACACCGGTGACGAGGATGACCGTCGGCCCGGACTCGGCGGTGCGGATCTGGCGGTCTTCTTCGGGCCACATGGCTTTGATCTCGCGCTTGAGATACTCGAGCGCATCCTCGCCCTTTGTCATCTCGCCCTTGCTGTAGGCGTCGCGGATGCCCTTGCTGAGCGAGCGAGCAGCGGCGACCCCGACGTCGGCGCGGATGAGCCGGGCCTCGATCTCGGCGATGAGTTCCTCGTCGAGCTTCTTGCCCGTGAGCATCGAGACAATGCCCCCGAAGCTGTCGCGTGTTTTGGCCAGGCCCGATTTGAGTTTGCCGATGACGGATTTGAAGAGCGCCATGCGTTAGCCCTCCTCGCTTCCGGTCGTGGGCACCTGAGCCGCCGAGGGATTCTCTTCGAGCACTTTCTTGAGCAGCTTGTCGAGGATCGCGTTGACGAAGGCTGGCGACTTCTCGGTGCTGAACTCTTTGGCGAGCTTGACGGCCTCCGAAACCGCGGCCTTGGGAGGCGTCGTGCCTCGGGTCATCTCGTAGTAGGCGAGACGAAGCAGAGCTCGATCGACCGCGGGCTGGCGATGGATGGGCCACTCGGGAGCGAGCTTGGTGATCTCTGAGTCCGCGTCGGCCCGGTGCTCGAACGCGTCACGTGCCAGTGTGAGCGCTTTGTCCACTTCGGCTGGCTTGAGATCGTCAGCGCTGTCGATCGAGGCGCGGATCTGCTCGACCTCGGCGTCGGGGACCGCGTCGAGCTGGTAGAGCGCCTGGAACGCGAAACGTCGGATGATTCTGGGTGTGGCCATGGGCGTGTTACGACTTGTCCTGTGGGAGTTGTGATTCGAGCCGGGCGATGTTGCAGGGCTGGCCTTGGGCGATCGCGCTCTGCAATGCGCCGAGCGAGGCGATCGTGTCGAGCAGAGCCGCGGTCGCTTCCTGGCCCTTGTTGCCCTTGGCTCCCCCGCTTCTTGCCTCGGCGTGCTCCGGGGTCTCGGCGGTGATCAGGCCGAAGGCGATGGGGATCTGGGTTTTGAGTGTGGCGTTGGTGATGCCCTGTGCGACGGCGTCTGCGATGTAGCGGTCGTGGAGCGTCTCGCCATGAATCAGGCAGCCCAGCACGACAACGCCCCGGTACTTGCCGGTCTCGGCGGCAGCGGCGGCGAGCGCTGTGAGCTCGAACGCGCCGGGCGCATCGATGACCGCGATCTGGTCGCGGGGCACTCCCCGGCTCTGGGCCTCTTCGAGGGCCGAGTCGAGCAGACGGGTGGTCACGGCGGCGTTGTACCGGCTGACGACGATCGCGATTGGGGAGTGTGGATTCACGGACTCGATGGTACGCCCCGCTCGGCGGTACGATCCTGCCATGCGACCCGTGATCCAGCGATTGGTACCTGTGCTCCAGCTGACAAGGGTCACCGGGGCGTTTGCCGCGGTGGCGAACGTCTGGTTTGTGATTGTTTGGACCCGCGCGTTCGCTGAAGAGCCGGGCACGAGAGCTATCGCGGAGCGGTCGCTCTGGACGCTGCTGGCAGGCGGAGCGGTCGCGGCGCTTGGGCTCTACGCGTTCGGCGCTGCGCTCAATGACATCCTCGATGCCAAGCGGGACCGGACGCTCCGGCCCAACCGGCCGCTGGCCTCGGAGCAGATCTCGGAAGAGATCGCGATGAGCGTGGTCATCGGGACGCTGGTCGCGGCGGTGCTCGGGGCGCTAATGCTCGGGCCCGAGGCGGTCACGCTCACGGTCGTCGCGGCGCTGGGCATCACGCTCTACAACGTGACGGGCAAGTTCGTGCCCGCGATTGGGCTGCCCGTGCTGGCGGTTGTGTACGCGGGGCACATGCTCGCGCCGAACGTGGGACTGCTCTTTGTGCTCCCGGTTTGGCTCGTGATGACGCACGCGATGCTGGTCGGCGGTCTGGCGCACGCGATGGAGCACCGGGTCCCGAGGCTCAGCCCCCGCGCGGTGCTGTTTGCGATCGCGGGCTGGGCGTCGTGCTCGGCAGTGCTGTTCTGGAACAGCGCGATGCAGACGGGCTACTCGGGACTCTGGCCGAATTGGGTGCCGACGATCACGATGGTGTGGATCCTTGTTTCGGTCGTGGTCTTCGCGGCGATGTGCGTCCGGCGGATCACCCGGCTTGGGTTCGGCGAACTCGCGGGCGAGAAGGTCCGCAGGTACGGCACGCTCTGGCCCGCGGTGTACGCGTGCGCTTGGCTGGTCGGCGCGGGCAAAACGGAGAACGCCTGGCCCCTGATCGCGCTTCTGGTCGGCGGGATTCTGGGCATGACCGCGCTGCGTGAGGCGTACGCGCTGGTCGAGGATCCGATCGAGTTCAGGCGATAAGTCTGTTCGACTAGTTCAGGTCGAAGATAAAGAAGATCGCGGTAAAGAGCGAGTCGGCGATGATGATCGAGACGAGGCACTGGACGACGGTGTCTGTGGTTGCCTTGCCGACACCCGCTGCACCGCCCTTGGTTTTGAGGCCGTTGGCGCAGGCGATGGCGCCGATGAGGATGCCGAAGATGGTGGCCTTGATCATGCCTGTCCAGAAATCGACGACCTTGAGCTGGCTGAGCATGTTCGACCAGAAGGTTTGGTAGGGGATATTGAGCACCAGCTTGGAGACGAGCATCGCGCCGCCGATGGCGACGATGTTGGAGATAACAGCAAGCGACCACATGCTCGCGATGGAGGCGATGAGCCTCGGGACGACAAGGAAGCGGACGGGGTTGAGCGCGTGGACTTCGAGGGCTTCGATCTCTTCGCCGACGACCATGGTGCCGATCTCGGCGGCGATCGCGGCCCCGGCGAATCCGGTCAGGACGATGGCGGCCATCAGCGGTCCGAGCTCGCGGAGGACCGAGACCCCGATGATGTTGGCGACCAGCTCGCGCGAGCCGAACTGATCCAGCGGCGGCGCCATGTTGAGCGCGAGGATCAGGCCGATGCTGAAGGAGACGAGCGAGACGATGAAGACCGAGCGGACACCGATGCGGATGACCTGAGAGGTCATGGCCCCGGTGCCGACGCGTTTCTTGGAGCAGCTCTTGAAGAACCATCGCAGCGCTTCGACAACGAGCAGGAGCACGGTGCCGACGTGCGTGAGGACCCCGAGGGCGCGGCCGCCGAGCCATTCGACGAAGTCGAGCGGGGCGCTTGCGAGGTTGTGCCGATCCGATGTGGTCATTGCGTTATTCGGCGAGAGCGGAATCGATGTCGGGCTTGATCGTGAACACCTGATCGAGGCGGGCGATCTCGAAGATCGAGTGGACGCGTTCGGTCATTGAGCACAGCACGAGCTTGGCGTTCGACTTGCGTGAGATCTGCATCGCCTCGACGAGTGTGGCGACGCCCGAGCTGTCCATGTACGAGACGCCCGAGAGCTCGATGACGAGCTTCGCGGGTGAGCTGTCGAACGCTTTGCGGATGTCGTTGCGCAGGCAGGGCGAGCGGCTGAGATCGACATCGCCGAGAGGCGTGAGGATCGTGGCGCCGTCGCGCGTGTCCCAGGTGATTTCTAGATCGACAGAATCAGCCATGTGAGTGCTCCGGCTGGTCGGCGTTGTGATCGGTCTGGAGTTTCTTAGACATTTTGAGTCTCATGCCGCAGCAGTCTTTCTTTTCGTACACGACTGTATCCATGACTTGCCTGATGATGTGGACGCCCAGGCCTCCGGGTTTCACATCGTCGAGGTCTCTGCCGCAGATAGCGTCTGGGTCGATCTGTTTGGCCTCGTCTTCGATGTGGATTCGGAGCCCGGGCTGGTCGCCATCGGCGGTGGTCCAGATCTGGATCCAGATCGGTTTGTCGCACTGCCGTTCGTAGCCGTGGTTGATGATGTTCGCGAGCGCTTCATCGACCGCCAGGGCGATCTGTCCCGAGGCGTCTTGCTTAAAGCCGAGGCGTTCGGTCAGCCCGAGGATGAGCTCACGCGCGCCTGCGAGGTAGATGGGGTTGCTCAGGAGCTTGATCTCGATGGATGGTGCTTCCGAGGTCATGGGCTGTGCTCCGCGATCGTTGGGCGTTCTCCTGTGGTACTTTCGTACCAATCGGCCCACCGTTTGATGCCTGCCCGGCGTTCGTCTCGGCTCGCGGCGTGGTCGTAGCCGTGGTTCTCGCCTGTGATCGAGCGGAGGGTGTCGGCTGCGGCGAGCCGGACGAGCGGGTCGTCGCTTGCGAGCTGGCCGATGAGCGGCTTAACCGCGGTCTGGTCCTGGGTTTGGCGGGCCTGAACGATGGCGGCGAAGCGGTCCTGCGGGAATGAGGAGTTGAAGTCGGGTTTGACCTTGACCTTGCACCCCGCTCCGGCGGCGATGCCGAGCGAAAGTATGAAGATGGGTGTGTAAGGCGGCCTAGGCATTGGGGGCATCCTAAACTCTTTGCTTCAAGTTGGCACACGCCGACCCGACGGATCATAGGAGCAGATTCAGATATGCCATCGACCATTCAGAGCCGGGATCCCCACCAAGAGATCGTTCCTGTTCTGGATTGTGGCGGGCAGACGACCCAGCTGATCGCCCGCAGGCTGCGCGAGGCCGGCATTTTCTCGATGATCATGCGGTCCGACACCCCCGCTGCCGAGTTGAAGGCGTTGAACCCGAAAGGGATCGTGCTGTCCGGCGGACCTGCGAGCGTGTTTGAGGATGGTGCGCCGAAGATCGATCCGGAGATCCTGCGGATCGGGGTGCCCGTGCTCGGGATCTGCTACGGCATGCAGATCGTCTGCCGGGAGCTTGGCGCTTCGATCACGCCCGCGGACCACCGCGAGTTCGGACGGGCGAACCTTGAGATCGGGAGTTCGGGCGAGCTGTTCGAGGCGGTGCCAGAACGGACGACGGTGTGGATGAGCCACGGCGATCAGGTGACGGATCTCGCGGCTGCGAAGCTTGAGACCATCGCTTCGACCGCGACGTGCCCGTTCGCCGCGGTGAGATGCGTGGACGACGGCGTGCGGTTCTATGGCGTGCAGTTCCACCCCGAGGTGACGCACACGCCGCACGGCAGCGACATGATCCGCAACTTCGCCTATGAGATCTGCGGCTGCACCGGGACGTGGCGGATGTCGGAGTTCGCCGACACGGAGATCGAGAAGATCCGCGAGCAGGTCGGCAGCGACCGCGTGATCTGCGGCTTGTCGGGCGGTGTGGACTCAGCGGTCGTGGCGGCGCTTCTGCACAAAGCGATCGGCGATCAGCTTACGTGTGTGTTTGTAGACAACGGCTTGCTCCGCAAGAACGAACGCCAGCTCGTCGAGACGACGTTCCGCGATCACTTCAATGTTGATCTTCGCGTCATGGATGCGTCGGCGGAGTTTCTTGAGGACCTTGCGGGCGTGACCGATCCGCAGGAGAAGCGCAGGCTCATCGGGCACCGGTTTGTCGATGTGTTCAAGGAAGCCGCGGCGGATATCGACGGGGTAAAGTTCCTGGCGCAGGGGACGCTGTACCCGGACGTAATCGAGTCGGGACACGGGCACTCGGGGCAGTCGGCGAACATCAAGCTGCACCACAACGTGGGCGGCTTGCCCGAGGATCTCGGGTTTGATCTGATCGAGCCTGTGCGTGACCTGTTCAAGGACGAGGTCCGCAAGCTGGGCGAGGTGCTCGGTGTGCCCGACGCGATCTTGTGGCGGCATCCGTTCCCGGGGCCGGGCCTTGCGGTGCGGGTGCTGGGCGACATCAGGCCCGAGAGGCTTGAGGTCGTGCGTGAGTGCGACGAGATCGTGCTCGAGGAGATCATCGCGGCTGACCTGTACCGGCAGACGAGTCAGGTGTTCGCGGTGCTGACACCGATCCAGTCGGTGGGTGTGATGGGCGACGGGCGGACGTACGAGAACGTCGTCGCGGTTCGCGCGGTCGAGACGCGGGACTTTATGACCGCGGACTGGGCGCGGATCCCGTTTGATGTGCTGGCGCGGATCTCGAACCGGATCATCAACGAGGTGCGCGGCGTGAACCGGGTTGTCTATGACATCTCCAGCAAGCCGCCGGCGACGATCGAGTGGGAGTGATCTACTCGCCTGTCCCGACGTAGAGCATGTCGAACGAAACATGGTTCGCGATGTAGAGGTCGGGCTTGCCGTCGCCGTTGACGTCGACGATCTCGACGTCGATGCCGTGGATGAGGCCCCCGGTTGGCATGTATGCCGCGGTTTCGTTTGTGAATCCCCCGCTGCCATCGTTGAGGTAGACGCGGATCGGGATGACCGCGCCCTGGCCCGTGTTGGCGGTGATGATGTCGAGGTCGCCGTCGTTGTCGAGGTCGGTGAGGTCTACGTCGACACTGAAGGCGGCGTCTGCTGGGAACGAGTCTGACTCGGTGAAGTTGCCCTTGCCGTCGTTGATGAGGAGCTTGTCGGTCGGGTCGGCGCCGGACCACGCGACGTTGGCGAGGACGAGGTCGAGGTCGCCGTCGTTATCGATATCACCGAGGTCGGCTTCGCGGGTTTCCTGGTTGGGTGTGAGTCCTAGCCGGGCCTCGGTTTCGTCGGTGAAGAAACCTTTGCCGTCGTTGATGAGGACGCGGTTGGCCTGCTCGTTAGCGAGGATGAGGTCGATGAAACCATCGCCGTTGATGTCGCCGGGCTCGATGTCTTGTGTTGTTTCGGTGTGCGCGGGGAATCGGGTGCTTGCTTCGTCGGTGAAGTTGGCGTTGCCGTCGTTGATAAGCAGCGCGTTCTGGCCCCGGTTTCCGATGAGGATGTCGAGATCGCCGTCGGCGTCGACGTCGAGTGCGAGTACCGCGTTGGAGACGCCCGTGACAGGGATGCGGTTGGAGGCGTCGGTGAAGGAGCCGTCGCCGTTGTTGAGGTAGAGCTCGTTGGTCTGGTCGTCTTCAGCGACGAATACGAGGTCGAGGTCGCCGTCGTTGTCGAGATCGGCGATGGCGATGTCCTCGGAGTCGTGGCGTTTGCCTTGGGTGATCGCGTCAGGCTTAAGGATGAAGCGCGAGCCATCCCAGAGCATAACGGCGTTCTGACCGAACTCGGCGGCGATGACGAGATCGAGGTCGCCGTCGTTGTCGAGGTCGGCGAACTCGGCGTCCATGGTCCTGCCGTTGGTCGCGGCGACAGGGAGCAGGTCGGTGCTGTCGGTCATCGGTTGTGCATGAATTGAGAGCACAGCCGCCGCGAGGATGGGGGTGAGCATGGTCGGGTTCTCCTTGCTGCGGTGATACCCCCGGTGTGGCGCGTTGTTGCATGCCGGCGTATATTGCGTGTGTGAGTGAAGAACTGACCATCAAGACGCCGGGCCGGGGCTTGCACGAGATCACATCACGGGTCGTGGCGGCTGTGCAGGAATCTGGGATTAGTGACGGTCTGTGCACGGTGTTCATCCAGCACACGTCGGCCAGCCTGATTATTCAGGAGAACGCCGACCCGAGCGCGATGCGTGATCTGGAACGGTGGATGGACCAGCACGTGCCCGACGGCACTGGGTTCGAGCACACGCACGAGGGGCCGGACGACATGCCGAGCCATATCCGCTGCGCGATCACGGCGACGAGTCTCGGGATACCTGTCGTCGAGGGCGGGCTCGTCCTTGGAACGTGGCAAGGGATTTACCTTTGGGAGCACCGGCACGCGCCGCACACTCGGCGTGTTGTGGTGCATGTGGGCTAGTGGCAAAGCGCGCCAGGAACAGAACGGTCGATGCGGCGCTAGGTAAGTCGCGCCGGTTGTACATCAGGCACCCGGCCAAGGGTGATCGCGCCGAGTGGTGCGAGCTCTGGGATGCGAGCTGGAACTTCCTGAAACCCTGGTTCCCGAGGCCGACGTCTGCGGCTGCGGGCGCGGCGGACGCGAGGTTCTCCTCGATGCTCAACACGTGCAACCTGCACACGGGCCAGCAGCACCTTGTGTGTCGGCGGAGCGACGACCGGATTGTGGGCATGGTGAATCTGGGTCAGATTTTCCATGGACCGTTCCGGAATTGCTACATGGGTTACTGGGTTGGCGAGGCGTTTGCGCAGAATGGCTACACGAGCGAGGGTGTTCGGCTTGTGCTGCAGCGCACGTTCGGGAAACTCGAACTGCACCGGGTGGAGGCGAACATCATCCCGCAGAACGACGCGTCTATCGCGCTGGCTCGGCGGATCGGGTTCCGCGAGGAGGGGTACTCGCCGAGGTATCTCAAGATCGCCGGCCAGTGGCAGGATCATGTGCGGTTTGCGATGACGCTCGAGGATTGGCGCCAGCTGCGGAAACAGAAGCGTTAGTTAGCCGAAGTACTCGGGCTCGTTGCCGGCTTTCCATTTGATGTTGCATCCGATACTGGGCTTCTGGTCCGTGGTCGGCTCGCGTCCCTCGGCGATGGCGTGCAGCGCGCTGCGGAGGTCTTGGCCTGTAATGGGTTCGTCGCTGCCCGGGCGGGCGTTGTCGAGCTGGCCCCGGTAGGCGAGTTTCATGTTGCTGTCGAAGACGAAGAAGTCGGGGGTGCAGGCGGCCTTGTAGGCCTTGGCGACTTCTTGGGTATCGTCGAACAGGTACGGGAAGGTGTAGCCCCGCTTTTCGGCTTCTTCTGCCATGTGCGCGGGCGAGTCGTCCGGGTGTGTGGTTGTGTCGTTTGACATGATGGCGACGACACCGATGCCGTGGGATTTGGCGTCGTGGCCCAGGCGTGCGATCTCGTCGGCGACGTGGAGGACGAACGGGCAGTGGTTGCAGATGAACATGACGAGCAACCCACGCGGGCCGGCGGCGTCTTCGAGCGTGACGCGGGAGTCGGCGACGTTCTTGTTGTGGTTCTCGAGATCGAAGTTGGGCGCCTGTGTGCCGAGTTCGAGCATTGTTGAGGGGGTGCGTGCCATGTCGGGCTCCGTGGTTGTGCCCGGAGCGGGCGACGCGGAGCCGCGATCGCCCGAGTCGGGCGGCGTTAACGGAGCGGGCGGGATTCGAACCCGCGGTACGGGTAACCCCGCACACCGGATTAGCAATCCGGCCCCTTCAGCCTCTCGGGCACCGCTCCTTGGGGGGCATGGTACGCCCTGAATCCTTGCCAGTCTCATGCGGGCAAGGAAAGTGCTGCCCGGATTTCGGGTGGGCCACTCAAGCAGAATGTCTGGACTGGTTTAGGCGCGTCTGCGGCGAGCCGCGACCAAGCAAAGGCCTGCGAGTACGGGCGCGCCGGCCGGGGCTGGCACATCGATAAACGCGGCATCTGACCCGAATTCGATTCGGGCGCCGTTGCCGATGATGTCACTGAGGCCTGAGACGGACGAGTCGAGGGTGAACTCGATGAGGATTTCGTTTTGGATGGCACCGAGACCGCCGAGCGAGACGAGGGCCGGGTTTGCGACGAGACCGCCTTGTGGTCCGTTGAGCGAGGCGGGGCCGTCGAGGTTCGGTCCGCCGAAGGCGACGACACCGGCGGTGTTGCCGCTGATGGCGTTGTTCATCGCGCCGCTGCCGCCCGAGTTCCCGTAGCCCCACTCGCCGCCGAGATCTTGGCCTGGCCCGTAGGAGCCTGTTGAGAAGTTGACACTCTGGCTTGTGGTTCCGATGACAGCTGTGCCTCCGGTGATGACCGGGTCGCTGGCGTTGCTGCCGGGTAGTCCGATGTCGAAAGAGATGCCCGTGAGCAGTTGGTCAGCTGAGTCGAAGCCGACTGGGACGCCAGTTGACGTGTTGGCCAGTCGGATTTGGAAGGTCTGGCCGTCGATCATCGTGAACTCGGCCTGCCCAGCGAGACCGCTGGGTGCTGAGAAGTTGATGACGTCAGCCTGGGCAGAGCCTGTGAAAGCAAGAGCCACACAACCGGCGAGAACGAATGCGGTATCTTTCATTTTCCACTCCACGCGCAACAAAGGCACCCTTGCGAGGAACCTTCGCAAGCAATGTAGTGCGTGTTTCCCCGGATGCCAGAATTCCTGAAAATTCGCTGGCAAGCTGAGAACCTAGGCAATTTGGCCAAGTGAGGGTACTGCCCCTTGGTCCGATTACGCTTTCATGGGTTACCTGCCTCAGTCGCAGCCGGCGTTGTAGTTGCCGATCCATGCGGAGAAGTCGGTCGGGGAAAGGTTGCCGTCGAAGTTCTGGTCTGCCGGGCAGTTGTTGATGACCGCCATGACCACGCTCTGCGAGGTGAGTGTGCCCGCGTCGTTTGACACCTCGACGCGGTAGGTGCCGATGGTGGTCAGGTCGGGGTTGATCGACAGGGTGCCGGTGGTTGAACCCGAGTAGCGGGCATCGTCGGCGAGCGGTGCGTCGTTGAAGAACCACTGGAAGGTGTCGGCGAGCGGTGCGCCGACGGTCATCTGCTCGGCTGGGCCGAAGGCGGTGGCGACGATGCCCTGCGGCTGGCTAGTGATGTTGAGAAAAGGGCCGCACTGGTTGAGCAGAACGCTCACGCTGTCTGCGAAGACGTTCGCGGTCACAAGGTCAGTCGCAAAGTCGTTGTTGAGGTCGTGTACTACAAGTGCGATCGGCCCTGCACCGGCTTCGAAGAAGAAGGGCCCGATGAAAGCGCCGGTGCCGTCGTTGATGAGCGTTGCGACCTGTGCTGTGCCGCTGAGAAACACGGTGATGATGTCGAGGTCGCCGTCGTTGTCGAGGTCGGCGAGCGTGTTGTCGCCCGGGACATCGGTGACGCTGTAGTCCGCGGATGTAGGGAAAGTGCCATCGCCGGCGCCGAATCGGACTCGCTGCACCATCGTGCCGTTGATTGATTCGACGAGGTCGAGGTTGCCGTCATCGTCGAGGTCACCCATCGCGACGCCGACGGGACCGTCAGCGGACGGGATGATGATTTGCGATGCGAACGTGCCGTCACCGTTGTTGAGCAGCAGGCTGATGTTGTCGGAGCCGGTATTGGGTGTAGCGATGTCGATATCGCCGTCGTTGTCGATGTCGCCGTAAGCTGCGAGCTGCGCGCTGGTTCCGACTGGATAGGCCGCTGCCGCGGCGAAAGTGCCGTCGCCGGCGCCGATGAGCACGTTGATGAAGTTGCCAGAGGCTGCGTTCGAGACAACATCAAGCTCGCCGTCGTTGTTGATGTCGATCAGTTGGACATGAACCGGTGATTCGCCCGAGATTGGCAAGCTCGCGCCAATGGAGAACGCCCCGCTGCCGTTGTTGGTCATGATGCCTATCGCGTCGTTTGTAATGTCAGCGATCACCGCGTCGAGATCGCCGTCGTTGTCGATGTCACCGAGTGATACATCAAACGCCTGAACGCCGGTGGGGTACGAACTGAAAGCGGCGAAGGAACCATCACCTGCACCGAGAAAGACGCCGAGATCGCTGGATACAGCGTTGATGGAGACGAGGTCTGCGATGCCGTCGCCATTGACGTCGCCCGCGTCGAGGTCGTATGGCCCGTCGCCCGAGGCAAGGTCGACGCTGCCCGGGAACATTGTGGCAGGGTCGCACTGGGCGTGGGCGGATGTAGTGGTGTTTGCGAGCAAGAGAAGTGTGGCGGCGGTCGTGAGCTTGGCTGCGTGCATGTGTGGTTCCTTCCAGGGTCGGGCCGGTCTACAGAATCGGCCTTCACAAGCTAACGCGTCATTGCCGGTGGATGCGCCTCAAAAAAGCACACCAGACCCGGAGGAATGGGTCTGGCGTGCGGGGGATTGCGGTGCGTTTATGTTCTCGGACGGCTGAGCGGTTACGCGTCGCCCTCGGGGCGGCGTTCGAGCAGCGAGCGGAGCTGCTTGTTCTCACGGCGGGTGGCTTCGAGATCGAAGACGAGGTACTTCACGCTCACACGGAGGTAGTCCAGAGAGTCCTGGAGCTCGGTGATCGTTTTCTTCATCTGTTCGTGCCGGCCCTTGTTCTCCGACGCGATCTCTTTGAGCTTGTTCTGTTGGTCGCTTGGCAAAGTGTTGATCTTCTCCAGAAGTTTGTTGAACTGGTTCTGAAACTCACGCTCGCTCATGTCTCTCGCTCCTGCCTGTCTTGAGTTGTCTGTCTGCTTGCAGCGAGCCGGGGCTCGGTGCGACTGACAGGGACATTTCAACGGGCGTGCCCGGCGTGCCAGACTCGGCGCTGCGGGCGAGGGTCCAGATAAGAAGCGGGCGCACGGGCTCTGGACGCCCAGGCAGATCGGGTGCTAGGGCGAGTTCGGCGTGTATGGGTTGACCGATTGGGAGGGCTGTTGCTCGGCGTCAACGCCTGGCGAGGATCCGACGCAGCGCTTGCTGACCCTCGGGTGGGGCCTTGTCGCTGGCTTTGCGGACGGCTGCCTTGTCTTGGCGCATGAGCTGGCTGACCAGATCGCCGGTGTGGCGGTCGAGGTTTCGGCGGAACTTGGCGAAGTGGGCCTCCAGGTCGTGCCGGAGCACTCGGCTGAGCGGGTCGGCGAGACCTGTCTGCATGGCGGCCCAGTCGAGCAGTGAGCCGCCCTGGTCCGAGAAGCGGTAGAGCTTGAGTGTGAAGGCGAGCCGATCCGGGAGCGAGATAAACGGGTCGACGGCTTCATCGGGCATCTTGGACAGACGCTCGGCGAGCTCGAGATCACCGATCCGGCTCGGGTCTTGCGAAGCCGCGGGCAGATCGGAGCTGACAGGGGCGGGCTTGTTCGAGGCGGGTTTGATGTTGGCGACGGCGGCGGCGAGCTTTTTGATGCCGGCACGCTCAAAGCGGATGGTGAGCCTTTGCGATGGGCGCCCCTCGATCAGGACGGGCTGGATCGCGGTGATCTGACCCTCTCCCCATTCGGGGCGATCGGCGTGGGTCACACGGTCGCCAAATGACCAGTTGATTGATGACATAGGGGCCTCTTGTGGGTCTTGATCGGGGCTTTGGGCGATTCGTGCCCGGGTGATTGGTTCTGGTGCGGCGCGGGCTGGTTCGGAATCTAGACAGATCCGTTGCGATACGCCGGCGGATTGATGGGGTTCCCGCTGCTGGGGCTCGTCCGAACCATAGCGGCTGGCTAGAATCATGACCAGTTGGCCTGGCCCGGTCAAGCCCGTAGGCGAGATCCCGGCGGTGGCCCAGAAGAGCGATATCCATGATCGAAGCACTCAAGAGCGAAGAGATCGTTGACAAGTTCGGCGGCAGGTTCCGCCTGGCGACCGTTATCCAGCGCCGCCTCGTCCAACTCATGGAGGGCGCCCGCCCGTTGGTTGACCGTGAAGGCCGATCTGATCTTGAGATCGTCGTCGCTGAGATCATGGAAGACAAGATCGAGATCGTTGAAGACGGCGAGAGCTTCGAGGTCGTCGCTGAGGCAGAGGAAGCGCTGCTCTAGTCGGCGCCCGATTAGTCCCGTGGACACCCCCACTTCAATTTATGGCAGACGCATCGTCCTTGGCGTGTGCGGTGGTATCTCTGCGTACAAGTCGGCAGCGGTGACGAGCAAGCTAGCGCAAGCCGGCGCGGACGTGACGGTACTGATGACCGAAGCCGCGACGAAGTTTGTGACGCCCATGACGTTTCAGGCGCTCAGCGGCAAGCCGGTTTATACGTCGATGTGGGAGCACATCGAGAGCGACGATCCGCAGCATATTTCGACGGCACGCGAAGCGGATCTTGTGATCGTTGCGCCTTGCACGATGGACTGCATGGCGAGGCTTGCGACGGGCAGGACGGATGACGTCGTGACGCTCGTGCTGAGCGCGGTCGATAGGCTGAAAACGCCGGTGCTTCTCGCGCCTGCGATGAACGAGGTGATGTGGTCCCAGCCCGCGACACAACGGAACCTGGAAACACTTCGCAGCGATGGGTTTGCGTTCATTGGGCCTGAAGCGGGCTGGCAGGCGTGCAGGGCTGTGGGCCCGGGCCGGATGTCTGAAGCCGAGGCAATTGTCGCCGAGGCGGGGCAATTGCTCGCGAAGGCGACCTGACAAGATTCCAAAATGAGGGCGTGCCCGGGGAGTGGTTGCCGGGGTATAATGGGGCCAACCGTCGGAGAGGTGGCAGAGCGGTTGAATGCGCTGGATTCGAAATCCAGTATGGCCTCCGGGTCATCGGGGGTTCGAATCCCCCCTTCTCCGCTTTTGGTAGTTGCATGGAAAAGTTATGTCCCGTGCAATGCCGCGAAGCAGCCGAATTGAGGCCCTCAGGGGCCTTTATTCGCTTTTACAGAGACTCATCGCAATCGCAGAGAACGGCTGACTTAGCCCCATTTGAGCAAAGTGTCTCTCGTGCCAGGTACCATGGTGTCCCCGCACCATCAATTCACTATTCTGCGTCTATCTAGGGTCATCGGGGGTTCAAATCCGATCTTTCCCGCTTACTTGTTCGATATGCCCTGCAGTGTCCCCCGTGCCTCGCTTGAAATGGCGAGTATCCCGGGGGATTTTGCATTATAGCAGCGGATGAGCAGAGAGCGCAAAGTCCACATACTCAACCGACACAAACCTGTGTCACAGTAGCAAACGAGCGAAGGGTCTAGCACGAACGACAGCAGAGCATTTCACCCTGCCGTTCACAACGACATCAAATCACATGTCGCTGCACTACGCAGCCCACATTCGACTTCAGCACCACCTTTCAGGTGGGCCAGGACTTTGTGCGCTGCCCTAGGCGGCATCTAGGCGATGTCCCACCAAGACCCGGATGACCGGATAGGCCCTATGGAGGGTCACCACGGACACATCGCCGTTGTTTTTCGATTCTGGGCTCGATCTCTCCTCTCTATGTGTAAGTTATGACCTCGATAGCCAAGATGCCTCGCTCTGCTTCGGTTGGTGTCACTGTACCATGGGCTGTAAGTGGCCGGTACCGGTTGTGCCATTTCGCATATGCATCGATACGGCGTTGAAGCATTTTCACGCTAGTTGGCATAGAAGACCGACGCACCCACGAAGTCACGTCCTTGAACACCCGCTCAATCTTGGCATTCAGTTGCCATGTTCGAACTTGGCAGCGGACATGCGTGACGTCGATCATTTCGATACTTGCGCGGAATCCAGATCGGAACTGGCCGCCGTCATCGGTCACCAGAAAGTGAGGCGATGCCCCCACCGTTCTCGATAGACGATTCTACCAACTCCGCCAGATCCTTAGCTATTTGCCACCGGCCAAAACGCCTTCATCGCAATATTCTTCCTGCTGAAACCGTATCTCTAGCTTGAGCAGAGGACAGTTGTTGCGCAAGGTCTCTCTTTACCTGAGCAGCCAGATGAGTGGCGAAGCGTGCTCAAACATCTGAGCTCGGGCCGACATCGCAGCGCACACAATAGAAGGCAACATTGAGGCACCAAAGCTTATCAGTTTGCAGCCCCCTACAGAGCATTGAAAAGCCCCGCGAGCTAGCTTCGCGCGGGGCAGTTGGGGTTTGCCGGTGTGAATACCGCAGCTTGCAGTAAGCGTATCCGTGCCGCTAGCGGGAACGCCTACGCAGAGCAGAGATACTTCCCAAGCCGATCAACGCGGCGCTCGCGGGTGCTGGAACAGGTACCGTGGTGCCCCGGATAAACGCAGCACCTGCCGGATGGAAACTTGAGTTGTGCAGGTCTGCAGGTGGCACAGCGTTGCCAGAGACGAAATAGCTCCCGCTTGAGTCGGAATCAAAGGCGTAGAGCACATCATCAGTATCGATGGTGAGGCCTATGTAGAACAAGGACCCAGCTGAGCCAACAAATGCCGGTGTATCTAGTGCGATTTCTACCCATCCGTCTCCGTCGAGTACGAAGGAGTCCTGCGTAGAGGTGAGCAGCGAGGCGTCATTTCGGCTGCCTCCGGTTGAGTCGGTCCAGACAGAGGCAGTGATGTCGTATGTTCCCGCGTCGAGCGCAAAGAGTCTTGCCTGGATCGTGAAGATCGTCTCTGCTCCGGAGACGGCTTGGTATCCGTTGACCATTGTGCCACCACCTGCTGGTGCGATGCCTGTATTGGGTGAACCATCATCTAGCTGATAGACGAAATCGGCGTTCGCTTTAGGGGCGAGCGCAAGGAGACCAGCCAACGCGAACGCTGTGTTACAATTCTTCATGTCTTTTCTCATCTCTATCGGGCTAACTCTGATTTAGCCTGCCATGTGGGTATCAGATGAGCAGGCATTCACAACGCCTGCCCACTTCGCTACTCTCGTATCTCAGTCTGCAATCGCTTCTTTACAATCTGGACCTGCTTGAATCTCTCTAACTCAATAGGTCACTTACTGCCATTTTCTCGGTACGCTTCACTGGTGGGAAGTAACTATCAGCGGGCTGAATCTGATTGAGATACACGTCTTGTCGGGTAGTCTCCGAAAAATATGTATTGGACCGGACAGGGTCCGTGGAGAAAGATCGCCAGTATGTCGCAAGACCCAGACGAACAGATCTCGAAACTGCTCAGGACAATCGAGACCGGTGACTCGATAGCGGCAGAGGATCTGCTGCCGCTCGTGTATGATCGCCTGAAGGCGTTGGCAGCAGCTCGGCTCCGACGGATCCCACCAGGCCAGACACTTCAGCCTACAGCGTTGGTTCATGAGGCGTATATGCGCGTGCTCGGGCGCGATGATCCGGGTTGGAACAGCCACCATCATTTCTTCGCGGCGGTTTCCCGCGCGATGCGCAACATACTCGTGGATCAGGCTCGCAAAAAGGCAAGCGTCAAGCACGGCGGCAGTCTGCAGCGGCTTCATATCAGTCCGGGCACCCTTGCGGATGCCATCCAGGCACCGGCTGAGGACATGCTTGCCCTGAGCGAAGTGCTCATTGAACTCGAGAAAGCCAGCCCAAGACAGCACCAGCTTGTCATGCTGAGATTCTTTGGAGGACTAGGGATTTTAGAAGCAGCAGAAGTTGTTGGGGTCAATGAGAGAACGGCTCGCAGGGATTGGGTAGCTGCGCGACTTTTTCTAGCACGTCGGCTGGGAGCGGAGCCTGGGCTTGGCGGGAGGGGAGGCGAGAATGAATAATCGTGACGACCTCGCTCTTGATGTGCTTGCGATAGTGCTGGAGCACGAAGTGTCCGAACGGGCTCGTGTCCTTGTGCGCGAGTGCAAGGGTGACGAGCAACTCATCGAGCGCGTAGAAGCACTGCTCGCCGAGTACGAGCAGATTCCACGCATGTTTCTGGGTGGGGATGACTCGCCCAAGGGTGACGAACGCACTGTTGAACTACCCGATCGCATCGGCGACTACAGGATCGTCCGGATGCTCGGCCACGGCGGAATGGGTGTGGTCTATGAAGCAGTACAAACGAACCCGGTCAGGCACGTGGCCCTCAAGATCATAAAACCCGGGTTCATCAGTTCCAATCAGGCCAAGCGGTTCCAGAGGGAGGCGGACTTGCTTGGCAAACTCCGCCATAGCGGGATTGCTCAGATCTATGAGGCGGACGTCGCCCATACACCACAGGGTTCTCGACCATACTTTGTTATGGAACTCATCGATGGGGTTCCGCTCGACAGTCATGCGGAGAGGCACGGTCTTGACCGAATACAACGCCTCGAACTGCTCGCACGGGTTTGCGAAGCGATCGAGTACGCGCATCAGTGCGGGATTGTGCACCGCGATCTGAAGCCGAGCAACGTGCTTGTTGTTGATCCCGGGAATGCCGATTCAGGCACGGGATCGAGTCGAGATTTAGTCGGTCAACCCAAGATTCTCGACTTCGGTGTTTCTCGTGCGGTTGACACGGATCTTCATACAACGACACACATGACCGAAGCGGGACAACTCATCGGCACGCTTGCTTACATGAGTCCGGAACAGATCGAGGGTGCATCAGAGAATGTTGGGATCCGTAGCGATGTGTATTCGCTCGGGGTGATCGGGTATGAGCTGGTTTCCGGCACTAAACCGCTTGCGATCGATGGGCTGATGGTTGCAGAAGCCGCACGAGTAATCCGCGATGAGGATCCGACACCGCTTCGGTCACATTCAAAGACACTGGCTGGTGACATCGAGACGATCATCGCTAAAGCTATGGATCGTAGTCCTGACCGCCGGTACTCCAGCGCCGGAGAGATGGCCGCGGATCTTCGCCGTGTGATCGCTGATGAGCCAATTGAAGCCAGGCCCGCCAGCGCCGTGTACCGGTTTCGCAAGTTTACTCGGCGGAACAGGGGACTCGTAACGGGGATCGGGATCGCATTCATCGTGTTAATGATCGGTGTCGTTACAACGAGCCTTGGCTGGGCTGCTGCGGTACGCACGAATAATCGACTCGACGAAGCTTTAACCGAACTTCAGACCTCGCACAACCAACTCGAGATCGTGAGCGCGTTTCAGGCCAACCAGCTTACAGATGTGAGCCCGGAGTTAATGGGCGTTCGGATACGCGGTGCGCTTCTTGAGCAAATTCCGGAGCAGAAACTCGCTGCGATCGGGCATGAACTCGATGTGGTGAACTTTACCGATGTCGCCTTGAATACACTTGAGACCGACATACTAGAACCCACTTTACGGGCGATTGATGTGCAGTTTGCCGATCACCCGCTAGTCCGAGCAAGGTTGCTGCAGTCGCTGGCGACGACGCTCTTGGAACTCGGTTTCGTGCAGCTAGCGAGCGAGCCCCAGACTATGGCCTGCCAGATCCGTGACGAATTGCTCGGCGGCAATCATCCCGACTCAATTGAATCGCACACGCACCACGCCCGGCTGATTTCCAAGCAGGGCGATCACGAGGAAGCTATCAGGATTATGCAACGGGTGCTCAGCTGGCACGAGACCGACCGGGGTGCAGAAGCTGAATCCACTGTTGAATCTCAGATCGTCAAGGCGGAGTATCACAGGCTCGCGCGAGAGTTCGATGAATCAGAGCGCCTGCTGCGTTCAGCGATGGATACCTCGGAAAGTCGATTCGGGCACGAGCACTGGATCACCAACAGAGCAACCCGGGGACTCGGCGCCACACTCATGGCCGCGGGACTCGACACCGAGGCCGAGCAGTTTGTACGCACAGCCTACGAGCAACGGGTGGATATGTATGGACCGGAGGATCCTCAGACTGTCGATGCGATGACTGATCTTGCGTCGATCGCCAATCGACTCGGACATCTCGAGGAAGCGGTGGAGCTTGCCCAACGGGTTCTGGATATTCGTTCCAGTCGACTCGGAGGGAACCACCCTTTGGTTATCCATGCGAGTGTTTCGCTCGGGGTTTACCTCGATGCGCAGAGCCGATTCTCGGAGGCCGCGGAGCTCTACCGATCGGCGCTAACCAAGAGGCGGCACTCATTGGGCGAAGCGCATCCTGACACACTTCGTACGTCGAACAATCTCGCGATGGCTCTTGAGATGATGGGTGAGTATGACGAAGCTGAGGATCTGCTCCGTGATACGATCCGTATCCGTCGAGGTCTGCTTGGTGATCTTCACCGGGACACGCTCACGACACTTGGCAACCTTGGCTTGTTGTTGAAGAACAAAGGCGAGCACGAGCAAGCGGAGCCGTACTACATTGAGATGCTCGAAGGCATGCGCTCGACGCTGGGCAACGACAGCCCGTACACCCTGCAAGCCATCCAGAACTACGGTGTGTTGCTGCTTGAGATGGGACGCCCCGACGAGGCCATCCCCCTTTACGAAGAGTCGCTTGATGGCCGACGGCGGGTGCTGGGCGAGGATCATCCAGCTACGCTCAACGCGATCTACAACATGGGCAATATGCTCGTCTCGCAGCTCAGGCTTGAAGAAGCCGAGCCATACTGTGAACAGGCACTGGCGAAGTACTCGGAGCTCGGTGAGCTGCACATCGGGACGCTGTATTCACTCGGGAATCTCGCGACGTTGCGCGCCGAACAGGGAAGACTGGACGAAGCTGCCGAGCTCTATCGGACCCAGCACGAGCGGATGAGCGAGGCATTCGGAGCCGAACATCAGGCGACCATCACTGCATTCGATGATCTCGAAGACATCCTAGAGCGTCAAACACAGCAGCAAGAGTTGGCAGCACCCCCACGATAGCCGCGGCCGGGGCCGCTCTTCTTCAGACTCTCGCAGGTGATGGCCTACCGGTGACATAGCAGAATATTTTGTGGTGATCGTGTCCGACGGGCATGCCGAATCTCGGATTCATATTCGAGAGAGTCTTCTACCGCGCCGACGCATCGGCTGCGGCTGATCTTATATGGAGTGAGAGAGATGTCACAACCCGCTGCGCGCCTTGCCGTCTTATCGCTTGCAGCTGTGCCTTTGCAAGCGGTGGCACAGGTCACTTTTGACACAAACACAGCGACCGCGTTCATCCAGGAACTCGGGTACTACATGGACGGTACATCTGGGGATGGTGCCATAATCGATAACGGGTTTCGTGGGTACGGGGATCAAGGCGTTCAGTTCTACGGCGATGTCCTTGCGACACTCGATGCCGATCTGAGATCTTACGGCGTTCGCTATGTGCCCACGACGATCGGCACCACCATTGTCGGTCCTGATCATTCGGTTCCGTTCTCGTGGGACTTCGATCTTGAGCTCATCGGATCACCGACCGTGGATGTTCTCGTTCGCGCGGGGAGCATGAACGATGCGGGGCTCCCGGTCGATGTCTTCTCGATGCTGTATACCGATGTCTCTGCCGACTCGTCGTTTACAGGAACGGGCATGTTTGATGCAGCGATCGGGGTAGGCTCGTTTATGGAAATCCGAGTCGAGTTCTCGTCTGGCGTCGCTGGTGACGGGGCGTACTTTTCGATGTCTGATGAAATCGGGCGAGGCCTTCGTCTTGGCACGATCCCGGCACCGGGTAGCGTGATCCTGCTTGGAGCGGGAGGTTTCGTTGCCGCCAGGCGACGCCGTTAAACGTGACACAACACGGATACTTACAGAGAGGAATCGAGATGACGAACACACAAGTATTGAGCGTTGCTGCAATTGCAGCAGCTATGACAGCAGGATCTGTGCATGCCGATGTCGTGGTAACGATCACCGAGATCGGCACAGATGTTCTTATGGAAGCATCGGGAAGCTTCGATCTCCAGGGGCTCACGCTCGATCGGCCCAGTCAGGATACCGGCAGCTCTGGGCCGCACGTCTATCCGATTGCTGGAGGCTTTACTGTCGGTGACCAGACACTGACAGATATGTATGACCTGGACGACTTGGGATATCTTCCTTTTGACCAAGCCAACCTGACACCATTTGGAACGGGAGGCAGGGAGTACACCATTCCATTCAACGGCGATGTCTGGACGGGTGACTACTTCGGTCTGTTCATGTACACTTACTCGTCGAGCCCCACCGACATTCTTTATGACCCGAAGATCATGGTTCCGGTTGGGTACGTTTCAGGCGATGCGCTCTCGGGCTCACTCCAGATTGCCGATGAGAGCTTCGCCTCGCTTGGGATTGAATTGGGAACGTACGTTAACCAGCTTCCCAACAACACGCTCACAATCCGCGTAATCCCCGCGCCGAGCTCGATTGCTGCTATGACTGCACTTGGATTGATTGCAGTACGACGAAGAAAATCGAAAAAATGCTAGAACAGTAGCGGACGAGCGAAGGGTGCAGCAAGAGAAACAGCAGAGCATCGTGTTCCGCCGTTCACCACGGCATCGAATCACATGTCGCCGCTTCATTCATCTCGCATTCGCCTTAGCCACCACCTTTCAGGTGGGCCAGGAGTTTGTGCGCTGCCTTACGCAGCATCTAGGCAATGTTCTGAGATCCAGTAGCGGGCGAGCGGAGCTGGTAGCGAAAGTAACCGCCGAACGATCCACCCCACCGTTCCTCACAGGCTCAGACTGAATGTCGCCGCTCAATGCGGCTCGTTCCACTCACAGAAGCCCCATCGTAGTGGGCCAGCGAGTTTGCGAATCCCCAATACAGTGAATATCGACTGGTCTCCGAACGGGGTGACCTGCAAGGTCCCCTCGCGTCGGGTCGAGCGTACTGGGAGTAGTTCCTCTTGATGGTGCCTCCTCTCAGAGTTACGACTGTTTCCTGAGCGATCACCGGCGACCGCTCCTGATCGGCACCAGCGTACCTCCGGCCGGCGGCTCGCGGCACGCCCCGATCCCAGTCCAACGGAGTCACCGGTTACCGGACGTAGCTGTCCTGGGTCACCGTTGATTGACGGGGGGGGTTACGCTACGAAACTCGCTTTGGATTTCATGACCAAGAAGCGACGGAGTTCTCTCTCTGCCTCGAGTTCAAGGTCGCGATGGATGCGCTGCCGAGATGCGTTATCTCGTGCCAACGCAAAAATTTCGTAAAGCGTCTCGATCCGTGCTGCGTAGTCTTCGTATGACTCGGTCTCTTCCGGGAGCGTGAGGCCAGCAAGATAGGCTCTTGCCAGTCCGCTCATGAGGGCTGCCCACAGCGCGAGCACGCCAAACAGTTGGTGGGTACCGTCGCTCATCAACGAAGGTCCTGACTCAGCGGCTAAACTAACGAGCGTCGTCACAACATGGCCAACAGCGAGCAGCAGGGCGAGGACCAGTGACACGCGTGAAAAGGAATCTACCCACTCCCGGTGTTCTTTGAGATTTAGGCGGTTGTCGCCAGCTATCAGACCGGTAGCACGCTTGGGGTAATTGATTTGGTGCTGGAAGCGGAGTCCTTTCAAGAGCGAGAGAACGCTTTCTGCGATGACGTCGTCAGAGTAATCACGTCGCGAAAAGAAGAGCTCCTGCAGCGCTGGTCTACGACGCTTGAACAAATGCGAGCTCGTGTTTGCGCTGTCTAGGTCTGCTTGGAAGCGAGCCCATTGCTTGTAGAACTGTGTCTTCTGCAGCGACTCCGCATCTTGAGCCGCGACCGCCTCTTCAACCAAGGGGCCATCCAAAAACACCTGCCACCGCCAATGGCGAATACGTTCGCGCTTGTAGCACGCCTCAAGCCAGTGATCGCGAAGTCTATGAAGGTGCATGAAAAGTAGCACCATGAGTGATGTTGCCGCGAGGGCGCCAAACACAACTGAGAGATTGATCGGCACCGCCTCGGCGTCATACCCCCTAATGATCAGATCGACGGCCGATCCCGTGAGTGCCAGGAGCGCACAGCACAGTGACACTCGGCCAAATAAGACGAAGTGGCGCTTGTTTCTAGAAGCTTCGGCATCGGCTCTGTCAAAGCACTCTCTAAGAGGGCGGAACGCCAGGAGAAGCGCAATCTCCGGGTATGCGGCAAGGGTATCGTCGCTGACGTGGATGTCCTGGTTGTAGGATGTATTCACCGTGGCGACTGGCGAATTCTCGAATTGCACGGGGTCCTCGCGTAGATTGGTCAAACCTAAGCTCCGTTGATGATTCGGTATCGACCTTGAGCGGGGGTAACCCATTGTACCAGGCCGTGAAGTGTCGAGCATAGCACAGGAATATTGGGCGAGCCGGCGGAGGGGAAAAGAGACGTCTCAAAGTGTCGAGCCTCTCGGTCCGCTCCTTGATAGCGCGTGGTCACGTTGAGAACACGATACTGGATCGGGAGTACCAGACAACCAAGGGATCTCACCTGATCGGGTTTACTCGCCCGGATAGCGAAGATCCGAACGGATCCCACTGAGAGCAATACGAATCTGCCCCGAAGTTTATGCGCGGCCGAACCTTAGTTGTCCGGCGCATCAGGCGATACGACGATGAGCTAGGACTCATGCGAGTGTCTCCTCAAGATCCACCTCTCAGTGCCCTACAGGAGTAAGCCACCAGATTCCGATCGAGAGGCCCCAGCAGTTTTTGGTCCGCTCTCGCTGCATGATCTGGCAACGCAGGTCCTTAAAAGCACCGGACGGGTTGCACCCCAAATCCGGGTTGATGGGCATCCGGGTGTTTCGGCCGTTGGCAGCCGCGCTATAGTTCAGTAAACATGGAGTCGCCCCTACGCCGACTCGTCTGCTTGTTCGAGGATCTGGCAAGGCAAGAAGATGGCAAGTCAAACGAACGGGTCCAAAGAGTTGCCGCGTGTGCTTTTGCCTGATGGACACAGTCCCCCTGGGTGTTGGCCAAACGCTCTTGAGATTGGAATCGCGGGTCCTTCCAAAGTGCGCCCGCAGCACTTGGTTCCATTAGAAGCCAACAAGGCGGTCCATGAGGCGGTCCTTAAGCGCGATGCTCATTGCTGTCGTTACTGCGGGTTCCGGGCGTTGAAGTATCAACAGGTTCTCGTTCCCGGTGGCAACTCTCGCAACATTCGTGCCGCCATTACAGTTTGCATATTCTGCGAGAGTACACTCGTTCTAGACCTCGCTGCCAACAGCAAGAGCGCACAGTTGATATACGCTCCTGAGATTTGTCAGGCGATGCTCAATCGACTGGCAAAATTGATTTACGTAGCCCGCATATCCCAGGGCGAGCAGGCTGAGGCCGCACGCGCGATACTCGATCAGTTATTGAGCCGAAGTAGCGAACTGCAAAGTCGCGTGGGCGAGGGTTTTACTCCGGTATTACTCAGTCAGCGCTTCAAAGGTGCGGCTCCTGAAGAGGCCGAGGAACTGAAGAGCAAACTTTCCGGCGTGCGAGTCCTCCCGATTGATCGCCGGATTATCAAAGAAGCGGATCTTGAGTTCAACCAATTTCCACAGATCCTCGCGTTCTGGCGCAGCAAGAATGGGCCATTTGGCGGGTTCACGCCTCCACAATGGACGCCGGGCCTGCTCAGTCGATACCTAGACGGACGATTCGCCGCTATTGGGTAATCGTTTGGAACGTGCAGCACCTTGTGGCTTCTTCGTGTTTGATTCGGCTGGTATGATGAGGCTAACTGACTCGCCGCGCCTGATGTGTCCTAACCACTCCAACAGGTGGGTATCGGTTCTGGGAACTATGCCTTCGGTGCTCTCAATGATTTTGGTGCGTGCGAGAACTACTTGGTAAGCGCGTTCAAGCACTGATTCCTTGCTTACACCTTCCCAAAGTCCAACGCTTTTGATCCGCATACCCAGCAAGGCAAATATGTGTGCATGCCCATATTCGGCGGCGATCAGAAGGAGTTGTGCCATCGATTTGGTGGAGGCTCCTTCTCGCACTACAGTGTCTATCAGAGTTCGCGTAGTTTCCTCGTTCCCGGCCAGAATGCTGCGTTCAAGAGGAGTGTCTTGCGATTCCCCGGCGCGAGCTAGCGGATCACTGCCTGCGTTAATAAGGCGCTCGCACAGGATCCTACTACCCCTTTCTGCAGCATAGTGGAGCGCGGTAAAGCCCTCGCGATCAGCTAATCTAGGGTCAGCCCCGCGTTCCAGCATAGTTTCAATGATTTCGTCTGAGCTATTGCCACATGCTAACATCAACGGTGTTCGGCTCTCTGAGTCGCTCATGTTGATATCAAGATGTCTGCATTCATCGAGCGCGACGAACATGTTGGCCACGGTGTTCGTGTTTCTTGCCACTCGGTGCAAGTAATTGCTCCCGGCGGTGTCCGAGAGCGATGGATCGAGCCCCAATGCAATCATTGCGCGCACGGCGATCGGCGATTGTGCCATGATGAGGTATTCAATCCGATCGTCCGCTTTCAAGAGTGCATCTACCGTTCTGTCGTTTTTGAGCATCGCATCAAGCTTCGGGTCGAGCTTCTCACCATCTACACGTTGTTGAAGCGCTTTGCCGAGAAGATCGAGCCACTCGGCATCGGACAGGCGAATCCTCGGGTCGCATATCATCTCGAAGAACAGTGGGTTCTTGCCCACGTAAGCCAGTTCTACCAGCGAAAGCCCCTTGTCCGCACTTCGCAGATTATGATCGAGGCGGTCATCGGCATATAGCCTGTGCGCGATTTCATTCCTGTGTTCGCCCGAGTCTTTCTCGCTGTACGAAAGGGTTTTCTCGATCAGCGTCTTGCCCGTTTCGTCACGGGCGTTGATGTCTGTGTCCGGGTGGTTGATCATCACCATGAGCGATTCCACAAAGCGCGGTGACTGCGATTGGAGACGATCGTTCGCATCGTGCAGCGGCAATTTCCCGAGCACGGACAGGTTCGGGTCGGCCCCGGCATCAAGCAAAGCGCGAACGCCTTCGGCGTGGTTGTTGGCTACCGCTATCGACAGCGCCGTATGGCCATCCAACCTGACGCGCGCGTTGAGCTTCGCACCTCGCGTCGCAAGCATGGTTAGCGCTGCCGCGCACGTGCCTTGGGCTTCAGGATGATCTTGTGCCGCAAGGTGCAGGGCGGTCCATCCCGAAGCGATGCGTGCTTCCACATCCGCGCCGAGCTCTGTCAGTGCTTCGACCATGACTGGGTGGCCCTGGAACGCGGCGATATGAAGCGGTGTCCAGTTGTCCTTGCCGGCCGTTTGGTTTACGTCTGACGAGATCTCGACTATGTCAAACATGGGAGCTACGAGCCCGCCACTCGCGGCACAGTGGATCAGGGAGTATCCCCCTTTCTCTATGGATGCGTTGGAGATATCGAAGCCCAGTGTGAGTAGGAGTTCGTACATCTCCCGTCTCCCGGTCAACAACGCAAAGTGTGCCGACGTCATACCATCGGGCCGTGGTTCGTTCACGTTTCCACCCTGTTCAGCTACCAGGCGGACGATGTCTGCCCGGCCGTGATTGGCAGCGATTTGGATGGGTGTGCTTTGCGACGTCTCGGTGGGTTGGCTAGGGTCGACGTCGCGTTGAAGCAGGAAACGAACCACATGGATCTGCCCGTAAGCGCAGGCTAAGTGGAGCACTGTGTAGTTGCCGCCAAACGTGTTTGCCAGATCGGGCTGTGCAGAGAGGATGACATCAAGGCATTCGAGTTTGCCTTGCTTTGCCGCGATATGGGCAGGGTTTAGTCCATTGGTGTCGCGCCACCGAGCGCTCAGCCGATTGTCGTCCAACGCCTTGCGAAGACGGGCCACGTTGTTGTCGAGCACCGCGTTGTAAGCCGAAGAATCTTGGAGAGGTTGGTGGGTACTCTCGGTCAGGTCTGGTGGTGTCGCAAGCTTGGCTCGCTTCTCGCCATTAAAATCAGATTCAGGAGAGAGAGGAGAGCTGATGGTGGCGTTGTGGCCGTCGCCAAACCGTGTAATGAGCTCGCTCGCGGTTGGTAATCTAACACCACCAACCTCCAGTGGCTCTGTCTCGCCTGGCGAGATCAGGCGTCGGGCCGTTTCAAAATCTCCCCTCTGAGCAGCCTCCACGCCTCGCGCTACCGCAAGCAAGTCGTCGAATTCGGCCAGTGGCAAGGACAGCAAACCCGAGACGCGTGATAAGCGTAGACGACTAGCGTTCGTATCGCTTTCGTCGAGTGAGCTTCGAATTGTCTTAGCCAGGAGACTGGCTGCAATGGGTGGGTCGACAAAGCCGGTTGCAACCCAATCGAGTGCGTTCAGATGCTCGCACCGTCGAGTAGCATCCACACGCGGCACAGTCTGAAGCCGACGCTCTGCAACGAACTGCCGGACCAAGGATGCTGCCGCCTTCACCGGAGATGCTTCTTCTCCGACTCGCAACGCCCACATCTCTAGGCTCAATAGCAGCTGGCGCCGAACCTCGGCTTCCATCCGAAACAACCCATCACCGAGCCGACAGCATAAACCGCCGTACAGCAGATGCGCATCGAGGTGGACTTGCCAGCGGATCGAGGGACGCAGGAAGTTTTGCCGCATCAGTCCGACCGTCTCGACGCAAAGGCTCTCAAGAACGCTGCAATACGCGGCCAGTGTCGTCGCGCTCGGGCCATAATTCGCTGCGAAGTGGATGATCGCATCGTAAGCAGCAATCGGCGAGAGCTCTTCGCCGTGCCAGCTTGTTAACTCACGGCGTTCGCCTAGCGCGTCGGTCACTGGTGAATGCCTCTCAGAGCATCAATAGCCTCGATCAAGCCATCGTCATCCATCTCGATCGCGTTGACCAAGGCGCTGCGGGCAACCTGTTCCATGGGGGTCCCCGCCCAGTACCTCTTGGGAACAGGATTGACCCATGCCACACGGCGCGAGTCGCCTTCGCCGAGACGTTCTAGAAAGGCTGACATGCGGCGAAACTGCCGTTCGCCTACCGGGCGTGCTGCTCCGGCGTCGCCGATGATGAGCACTGGCACTTCACCGTTCCCAATCAGCGCCGTTTCCAGATCGATACCGTCGACAAGATCCATGGTGTGAAAGACTCGTCTACCGGGGACAGCCTCGAAGAAGTAGTTTGTCACGTCCTGGAATTTGCACGACTCTTCCTTCAGTGTGTCGAGCATCACCTGTGTGGTGACGCGCCACGGATGCATCCCCTCGCCTACATCGAATATCACGAGCAAGGACGCCGCATTTCGGCGTCTCTTCCGAAATACCGGATGTAACACCCCACCATTCTCAGCTGCCATATTGATCGTAAGACGAAGGTCTAGCTCGCCTTGATCTTCTTCAAGTTTCGGGATGAACATGCGCCTCCATAGAGCCGTCATCCAGACAGTATCGAAGGAAGCGCGGAGACGCAGGCCATAGCGTTGAGTATAGTGTGTCGGTGCAACATCAACAGTGGGCAGCGCGGTGTTTCCTTGATTGGAGGGGGAGGCGTGCAACACTTGATCGGCGTCAATGTCAGATTGATCGTCGTTTTCGGAACTACCAGAGTTTTCGTTTTGATCTGTGGTGTTTTCTTTGTTGCCTGCCTTGGCCTTGCTCTCCTTTGTCCTCTTACTGCTTGTGCGGGCACGCTTTAGCCCGGCGCGCTTGCTATCCCGCTCCTCAATCTCTTCGATGGTGGTTGGCGGTGGATCAGGAGAGGGAGATAGATCGAAGTCGAATGATGCCGTGGAGCGTGCGTAACGAAGCGCGATGTCCGGAGGCGGTGGGGGTATGGCCCCCGTTATGGTTTCATCGAGGATACGTCGTTCGCGTTGGGACCTTGCCCAGAAGGACTTCAAGAGCCATCGCATCTCTTCGCGTTGAGGCCCGTGGAGAAACGGGATCTCATCCTTCGCTGCCTTGTGGGCGTATTTCGTGTCATCGCCAAATGGATCGGATAGTTCACGAATCGCTTCGAGCATCTCAAGATAGTCCCGAATTGTCAAAGCCATCCCGGCAGAACGTAGTGCGCGAAACAGACCGAGCAAGGGAACGTGGTTCTGATCGCTCACGTGTTCCTCCGATCAGTCGGGTTTCTGGATGGAGAGAATGTGATTGCGTTCACTGTCGAGGTCGCGTGACGTAGAAAATAGCGTCTGCCAATAGGGCGGTTCTGAGTCGCGAACAGACTTGACGTCGGCACCTACCCAATGCAAGATGTGCACCCAATCAATCAACTCAGCTGTCGCAGGAGGTTTGTGGGCACGATTGTCAAGCGCGCGCTGACGCAGTGCTTGGAACGACATAACGGCTGCGCGGATGATTTCTTCAGAGATATCCGGGAGACCGGCGAGTGGGCCGCGATCGTCGCGCCGCGAGGTGAGGTTCTTGCGTACGATCTCTGCCAGCAACTCCGGGTCTTCCGGGAACGTGAGTTCGAGATAGAGACATCGCCGCAAGAACGGTTTGGGTAGTTGCTTCTCGCGGTTGCTAGTGAAAAGGACGATCGGGCGCACGCCGTGACCCTTCACGGTGTGACCAAACCCGACTTCTCTCTCGGCAATTTCGCTCTCGCTTTCAGGGATCTCATCAATGTCGAACTGGAACCTGTCGAGCACCTGCAAGAGGTCATTGGGGTAATCCATGTCACCCTTGTCAATCTCGTCGATCAATACCACCCGTCGCCCCGACTTCTGGATTGCCTCCCCAAGCGGCTGGAGGCGGACATAGTTGTGCGCAAACCTCGCCTCTCTCGCAGCGTCTCCTTTCGTGACCTGGCTGTCCTGGAGGCGGCGAATCGCGTCGAACCGATAGAGCAGGTCGCTTGCGCGCGATGAACTGCGTACCGTCGCTTCTATCGTCGTCTTCAGGCCCAGTTCCTCCGTGATGAAGTGTGCTAGACGGGTCTTCCCGCATCCCGCCTCGCCTTCCACAAGCAGCGGCCGCCCGAGCTGGATCGCAAAGTTGACGATCTTGGCTTTCTCCGGTTCGATCACATAGCTTCGCTCGGCACCGGCAGGGCCAGCGCCGGTGAAGGTGGGGTATCCCTCGCTCTCGGTAGTGTCGTGCATAGTGTTCATGAGGTTCGCATCTTTATATAATCACTAACCCAGGATCGGGCCGAACAGTTGGACCATTGAAAAATCATACGGTGGCTTCGGCCTGAAGTGGGCAATGGCATGGCGTGCTTGGCCAGAAAGGCGCGCATGATTACCTTCATGCGTGAGGATGATTGTTAGCCACTGGCCATGGTTCGCGTAATCCGCTGAAGCGCCGGCTTGCCTCTTCAGCTCTTTGTTCAGCGGCTTCCAGACATCTTCAATGAACCCGCCGAGTCCCCCTGGCCGTGCTTCGACGTTTAGCATCATGAAGACCAGTCCGCTGTCGCAATCCAGAATCGCGGTTGCGAGCGCCTCGATGCTTGGCTCCGCGCCATCAGGCAAGGGGAGGCCGAGCCGTTTCGCAAGGAGTTCGAAGAACGTCCTCGGCGACGATGCCGGAATGCCACGGATTCCAAATGAATAGCGCACCGGCCCCTCGAAGTCCCACTCGATCAGGCTTTCCGCGACATAATCCGCGACGAAGCTAAGCGAGGCTGCATCGGAACCTTCAACCACGAAACACAGAGCTGGAGAAGGCTCTTTCGCGTCGTTGTTATCGAAAGCGCTGAGCATTTTCCAGATCTTTCGATCATCGGAACGAGGGAGCAGTTGATCGAGTACAGTTGCATTGTCGGTTCTAGCGTCTCTGAATCTCTCGTTTGTTACAGTTGATGACACGGTTACGTTACGACGCAAAAAGTCGTCAAAGAAGTTTCGAACTGAAACTTCGATTCGCTGCTTCAACTCTTCTTCATCAGAAGCCAAAATGCAGATCCGTTGCCAGGTGGCGTACCCGACCTGTTCCGTGGTCACTTTTTCCACAAACGCTCGCTGTCGACTGAATTGGGCATCGCGTTCGTCTTCCGTGTGATTACTCAGCACGCTGGTAGCCCTGGCGTGCATCTCGTTCCATAAGTCACTCTTGTCGACCGCCCTCGCGACGAAGAAGGGTTTGGGATCGTCAGAGTAGCGAAATTTGTGAACCGCTTCAGCGTGTTCGAATTCTGTGTAGGAGATAGAGTGGGGGTTTGATGTGTCGATGGGTGATCCGTATCGTAAGCCGAGCAGAAGCAAGTACGCGGCTGCCTTTTCATGCAGCTGCGTTTTGATGAACTGGCATATCTGCTCGGCCGCACCTGAACGGTCGTGCGGTTCGATCGGCTCGTTGCCCGAATCTACGAGTGCTTGGGCGACAATACCGCGATAGGGCCTGAGATCGTCATAGGTGCCGCTGATAAAGAAAGGCGCGCCAAAGCCGGGTAGCTGACGAGTGGCAAGTCGAGCGCGTTCGTGCATGATCTCAGCAAGTGACGCCATCTAGGATCCTTGAATACAATCAACAGACCAATTGTACGTCAAGCCCTGCCGTCTCATCGGTTGACCAGCCTCGGAAACGCATCAACTGGAGGATCTCGGCACGCTCCTGTGGGGAGTAGTACGGGCGCCGCTTCGGCCGGCCGGCTTTGCCGATGGCTACGGAAGATGGCGAGTTCCCGTTCGAGGAGCACGGCATCGGAATGGGCGTGATCCCGCTGAGCCAGAACCTGCACCACGGGCCACGGGTGCCCGAATGCTCTGACCCGAGCCGCCGTGTATGCCTGCATAAAGAGGATGGAAACAGCGTCCACCAGGCCCCAGATGGACCTCTCGCGACGTTCAGACATGCCCGGATCTCCGATGTCCGGGGTTCGAGGCCGGGCATCGGTAAGATACGATTCGTGCGAGGGTTACCGCGAATGCCGATCCTCTGTCCCCGGACAAAAATGGACCCGCCAAACGCCTCGTGAAGCCCACAACAATCTCCTGGCCCGCCGCGGTGGCGCTCCGGGAGCGTAGATCCTGCAGGATCTCGACCCAGTTTGACTCTGATCGCGGATTGACGGTGATCAAGCCGCTCTCAGACACCGGCGGCTTTGAGACCGTTCGACCTATCTGGGATCGCCCACCGCTTTATTGATCGATATGCGCAGCAGCGTCCCCTGTGAATCGCCAGAAATGGCGAGTATCCTGGGGGATTTTTGCATTATAATAGCGGACGAGCGAAGGGTGAAGCAAGTAGAACGGCAAACACGGCGTTCTCACCGTTGCCTACTCGCTTCAATCAGATGTCGCCGCTCGATGCAGCCCACATTCGTCGAAAGCACCACCACCCAGGTGGGCCAGGAGTTTGTGCGCTGCCTTATGCGGCATCTAAGCGATGTTCCGAGACTCTGATGACCGGGTAGGCCAGCCTCGGATCACCTCGGACACACCGCCGGTGCATCTCGATCTTGGGTTCAACTCCTCCTTTCTGCCTGTAAGTCACAAGGTCAATAGGTGAAACGCCCCGCTCCACCTCGGAAGGTACCAATGTACCATGGGCTGAATGTGGCCGGTACCGGTTGTGCCATTTCGCGTACGCGTCAAGTCGGCTTTGGATCGCTTGCGTCCTCGCCGGCATCGCCGATCGACGCACCCACAACTTCACGTCTTTGAAGACTCGCTCGACCTTCGCGTTGAGCTGCCACGTCCGGACTTGGCATCGGACATGCGTGATGCCAAGCGACTCAATACTTGCTCGGAATCCAGACCGGAACTGGCTGCCGTGATCGGTCACCAGAAACCGCGGCGACGCCCCACCCATTTCGATCGACGACTCGACCAACTCCACCAGATCCTCAGATCTTGGTCTGCAGCTATACACCTTCATCGCGATGACCTTGCTGCTGAATCCGTCGACGATCGCAGCAACTTCGATCTTCATCCAGAGCAACCGGATCTCGGTCATATCCAGATGCCACACTCGGTTCGGTTTCGCCGGGTGTCGCACGTGTGCTGGCGCCTGGGTGATTCGTGTTTTAGGATGCTGCTTCGGCGGAGCCAGCGGACCCTCCAGAAGCACACGTCTGATCGAAGTCCGGCTCACTCGAATGCCCGCTCGCATAATGTGCCGCGCGATCGTCCTCGTATCAAATTCAGGCTCAGGGAAAGCCTCTCATATCTCGTGAACGAGCCTTCGAACGCCGTCGTGCAATCGGTTCCACGGCGGCCCGCCGAGCAGCTGCTCAGCTCGAAGTTTGTCACGCACAGCCTTCTGCCAATTACGGATCGTGTTGGGATGCACGACGAAGCGAGCACCCACCTCCTTGGCAGATCATCCTCGGAGCTTCATGACCTCGAGGATCTGCGCTCGTTCAGCGGGCGAGTAGTGCGGGCGTTGGTGCGCGGGCTTCCGCTCTCGCTGGGATCTGAAAACGGCCAACTCCCGCTCAAGAAGCGAAGCATCGTGGTGCAGAGCATCCCGTTGCACAAAGAGTCTCACCAACGGCGAGGCGTGCTCCAACATCCGGGCCCTGGCCGTCACGGCGGCGCACATAAAGGTAGTAGCGACGCCTTCGGCCACCTCCCATGCGGATCGATCTTTGCCCATTTTAACACCCCCACCACGATGTCCGGCTCTGCACAGGCGGACAACCATAAACACCTGCAATACAAGTGTTTTAGGAGGCACCGAACTCTCGAACGCCGGACACATCGGACATCATCCGGGAGGCGTACAAACTCCTGGCCCACCCCAGTGAGGGCAGATTGGAGGGCACCAAAGCCGATTAGCTAGATGACCCCACTATCGGGCAATGAGAAACGCCGCCAGACGGCGGCGCGAGAGACTGTTTGACATATATGGGATCGCCCACCGCTCATCATAAAATTGGCATGACACCGGTCTCTGGGGCCCTCTGAGAAAGTCATTATTTTTCCTGATATTATTCAAGTATGACGATGAGACAAGACGCCCCTCTCACTACCTCAACATAACCACCTCTTCGCGGACCATGAGCACTCGCTGAGGATCACTCACTTCCTGAACCCGCCGATCGAAGCCTCATCTTCTCGCGACCAGCCCAGTCTCGCCACTGGGGTCTTGTGTCGATAAGCACTAGATGATCCAACAGTTCTCTCAGTCGCTGATCGTCGCCACCACTCTTGGTAAGCGTACGTGCAAGGTTACCGTTGTACTCGGGGTTGTCTGGTTCGATGATGATCGCGCTCTCATAGTGCTCGACAGCTGAGTCGAGTCGGCCGATCTCCTCCATCACCAGCCCTAGATTATTCCTGGGCCTTGGGTCTCCCGGGACGAGTTTCGCGGCATACTCGAACTCCCACGCCGCAAGGTAAAACCGGTCGGTCATGAGATAGAGAGCGCCGAGATTATTATGAGCCGGTGCATACCCAATGTCATGCCTAATAGCCTCTGTAAGGAGTTGCTCAGCCCGCTCCAGATCACCGTCACGCAGCGCTTCGACTCCTTTACCGTTCGAGTTGACCGCGGCTGGTCGATCAGCTCTGGCATCTGTAATCGAGACAATCTCTGTGTTGGGTCCCTTTGAGCTGCAGCCCGCAGCAGTCCATATCAACATCACGCTGAAAATGACGGTGCATATCCGAATATACTCTGATTTACTCATGGCATAGCGACTCGTTCTGCAGTGTTATGTGGTGATTTTGATGCTGACGGCACTTGCCGCTGATATGTAATGCTCGCATTCCAGTTTGCACCGGCTGCGGGTCGAGAAAGATCAATGGATGAGATGATACTCTGGCGATCCTGGTTCTCGATTGAGAACATGAAGCGTGTTATCTGCTCAGTCGTGACATTCATCAGCTGTATGTGTGTCCGGCGAGTAAGAATTCCCGATTCGGAGTTCCGGCTCACCGCTTCTGGTTTCACGCTGTTGAGCTTGTTCGAGGGTATCCCAGCATCTGAAAGTGCCGCCTGCACAAGACCTGTAGGCTCAGGAGACACAACCGTGCGACTCGAACTCCCAACACTCCTGGCAGTTCTGATCTGAGTCGCTGACTCTAGAACCAGAGAACTTTCTTGCTTCGCCTGATCATGCTCAGTCTTGCTGCGATGTAAGCCGGTCCATGTATACAGAAGCGACCCAGCTCCTATAACGCCGCAGACGCAAGACAGCAGTAACACGTATTTGTTGCCCATCGGATTCACGGCAGAGTACCTCCCGTAACCCTGATCTCAAACTCGACTCTGCCGTCTCCGACATTTGAAGTCTGAGTGGAGGCAGACTGGGAAACAGAACGCCCTAGTGTCTCGGCAACCTGGAGACTAGGCGCAATGCCAGATATGACCGCGCCGTTGTGATCAAACCGCAGTCGAGTAATCTCGGCAGCTGTTCCTGTGGGAAATCGCAGCAGAGTTTCACGTAACTGATCGAGACGTGAGGACGGCCCATCTGATTCACCGTGACTCGTTCGCTTGATCGCATTGAGATTGCTCGCGAGCCGATCGCTGATCACAATCGGCACCGCCGTATTTGGATACAGGCTGGCGTATTCGGTTCGCTGGAGGGCGTTCTCTTCTGCAACGGCATGACTCAGTTCCGAAGCTCGGCGGTGTAGGCCGAGTGACACGACTAGGAGGAGCATGCCGGCCATTGCCGCTACCCCGCCCCACCGCTGCAGCACATGCCGATCCGGCTGGTTTCTGTCAAGCCTGACTGCCGGAAGAGAGATAGGTACTGATTCGATCACAGATTGCACTTGAGCGTGGCTGATCGCTGTGACGAACGGTTTCTGAGACTTAGGGCCTGATGGATCTGAGTTGCTCTGAACACGGTAAGAATCGGAGTCAGTCTTGTCGTATCTCTTCGGATCTAATTTCCATGAAATGAGTGAGTGATTCTCATACTCAAGTACATCAGTTCCCGTTCCATTGACTACCTGGCATGCGGCGGTATCGTCAACATCACTTTCCGCCAAGAACGCCGTCGTGATGGCAACGGCCAGCGGCAATACATGGATCGGCTGAACCTCGATGTGCTGTAGCTCACGGAGCAGAGTTTCGATCTTGCTGCGATCTATTGCTGAGAGCACCGTTGCTTGCCCTGGAGCGCAAGTTGAAGGGGCAGCGAAAGCAACGGCGTCTAAAGAGAGCGGGCTGAGAGGTTCGGCTTCAAACATAAGCGCGTTTGTAGCCTTCGCTTTTGATAGCTTTGGATAAGTGAGGTGGAAGGCTTGCCACCACGAGCTAGGGGTCAGCAGGACATGATTCGATCCCCCGTCTGCGTAATTACTAAGACACGCAGCCACTCTATCTGGAGGCGCGTCGATCTCGCACAGATCGATAACCGAAGACTTGTGGTAGTACTGCCACCGCGAACCGCAAGGAGAGGGCAATAGAAGGTCTTGTTGCCTACGGCTCATGGCCGACCTCCCAACAATTCCTGACCGGTCCGCTCAGGAAGGCCGATCTCGGTCCGTCTGCCGTTGGTTTCCAGCTCGATTGACCTATCCCTGATCGATGTCACCAGGGAACGACCGACTCGGTCGCCAACGAGCACGCGCTGGACCTCACCAGACACGTCGATGAGTGCTCGAGACTGGCCCTGCTCAACAATGGTGGCCAGGAGCGTGATGTCCAGACGCTGCTCGATCGGTTCGCGGCTTCTAGGCGCCTGAACGGGAGGCTTCGTGGTCACCGGATCGGGCAAGATCTCTTGCCATATGGGTTCGAACGAAGCGATGTCGCGGCTTCGTTCAGGTTCTTGAGGAGCGGTAGAAACTAGGCCTGACCAGTCTGGATCTTGGGTTGTTTCAATCGGATCCAGGGGCCAGAAGGTCCAGATCCCCGCGCCTAAGAAGCATGCCAGAAATGTAAGATTCAGTCCAATCCTTTTTTCATTTCGATTCACCACAGGATCACCCTCCTGCGCGGGCCAGCGTTCTCGGGCGTGCTGTCTCCATCCTCTACCGAACTATCTTCCGAATCGTTTGACACGGTCCATTCAACGGTCCATCTGTATCTTGCATCAAATCCCGGCCTTTGCGTGCGAACGAGAACCCCAATCGCATTCGACTCTTGAGTCGTATGTGAGATCACGTCATCTATGGATTCTATATCAACCCCGGCCTCTCGCAGCCTCTGTGCGATTGAAGCACCCTGACCAGATTCACCAGAAAGTGTCAGATCACTGATGTGCACACCATCGAGAAGGTCATTTAGATAGAGCTTTGCAGCATCAGGCATCGCTCTCGTTACATTCAGTCGGCCGTCACCCCATAGTGTGAAGTGATCGCATAATCCGCTATCTTCCCCTTGCCCGAACAGCTGGGATGGATCGTTCTCGGCAAAGATCTGGGCGTAGGTCACGAGCTTTGTGGTTAAGTCTCGACCAACAAGGGGGCGGATCCTGAGCTTGCTGCCGCTATCTGTCATACCTCTAAGATTGGTTTGGATCCAGTTGAGAGAGACTCTATCAATCAGTGTGTTGAGATTGGCTTTCGCCTGTTCATCAGATACGACCGCACTGCATTCGACCTCGCCCAGCAACACGGAAAATGTGAAACGGCCTGGCACTTCAGCATTTTCTCTATATAAATCAGACGAGATAATGGCATCGGAGATAGACACCTGGGCCCACCGATGCTGTAATTCGCGGTGGAGTTCTTTGCTAATTGCGTCCTCGTTTATCGCGCGGCGAGCAGCACCTGCGAGCAGCGGTGAAAGAACGACGATAACCAGCAGCACCAGCAGTAGAACCGCTCCCCGCCTAGATCGATTTAACACGGATGCACCATTCACAGCAAGTCGTCCTTACTGTGTTGCTGTGTGAACACCGCCTTGAACGGCTCGTTCGAAAACTCCTTGCTCCGAGTATCACCAGGATTATCCGGAGTAATCACGAGTACCCCTTCATCACCAACGTACAATTCGAGAACGATTGATTCTGCGCTTGGTCCAAGGAGCGACACGCTTGGTTTCGCATTGGTCCGCTGATAGAGCGGAGCTTCTTCGCGGATCCACCATTTCGAGTCTGGACCGGATTCAAGAGTGTACTTAGCGTGACAGACGGGGCTAAATCCCGTTTGGGTCGGTGATTGAGTCGATAGTGTTTTGATGACAATGTAATCATCTCCAACGGTTACAGATTCGGCTTGTGCGAGATCGTGGATGAGCAGAAGGTTGGCTGGATGGATCCAGTCAATGTTGGAATCGATCGCCTCCCCCGACCGGACGACACCGCGGAGCGCAGCCATTGATCCGGCCGCAACGATGAGCCCGATTCCGAGCGCGACCAATAGCTCAACGAGAGTGAAGCACCGATCTTTCATTGAACGCTCTCCTCGTTTGCCGGGATAACGCTCTTTCGTGATCCTGTGTAAGTAAGAATTTCTACAGATATGATCGGGGTCTCTTTCTCGGGTGGTAGAATGTCAACACTGACCACCTGCACATCCTTGATATTCTCTATCTGGATAGACCTGGTTTGAGTTTCCCACCGCCATCCGGGTTCAGCGAGGACGCCTACGGATTGTCCCGAAAACGACTGCGATGTCCGCCAGATGTGGAGCTGGCGATCGGCTAGCTGCACAGCCCGCGTTCTGAGCTTGGCGTCTGCGGCGGCGGCTCTGTACTTCGCGACGCTCACAAGAGAAGCCGTAAGCACACCCGCAAGCAGTGTGGTCGCGGCGAGCACCTCGATCAGTGTGCCGCCCCGATGCGATCTAGTGAGGATAGCTGTCGGCACGGACGCCCTCCTCTACGAATTGAGTGTGGCCAGTACCCCCAGCAAATAGCAACCTTCGAGTGTTCCTCTCGTCAGCTAGATCCAGCTCGACGATGTAGCTAGGAGATGAGCCGTTCGGTGCAAATCGTACCGACTCGATCTGGACTGTTTGGCCGATGACATCTATGGATCGAATCGATGAAGCGAATACCCTTCTGATACTTGACAGGGAATCGACGCCTTCAGTTGATCCGAATAATGCAGTGTTTTCGTAAGTATCGAAAGTAGCTTCCCCGCCGCCGTGTGTTCTGGCCAGCCTTCGGCACTGGGCGTCAAAGGACTGTATTTGCTGAATAGTTGTCTGCACACGAGAACGCGCTGCCGCATCGGTCAATGACACACTTACCGCCGATCCAATGAGCCCAAGGATCGCGATGACAGCCATCAGCTCCAGGAGTGTGAATGCGCGGCAATTCATTTCGTTGCATCTAACTCCGAGCTGATGAGATCGCTATTGATCCCGTCTCCTCCCGCACGGCCATCAGCCCCGTAGCACACGATCTCGTACTCGGCATCACGCCCCGGTTGGTTGTACTGGTAAGGCCTCCCCCATGGGTCGGACATCGACTGAAGTGGGAGGACTCCGAGCCCCTCATCGTTGGTCGGGTAACGGGATTCACTGGCGTAGTATGACTCAACAGCGGTCCTGATGGTCGCGATATCAGATCTAGCCCGATTCGTTTTCGCTCTGTCGACGTAATCCCCCACTTTCACGACGACCGCACCAGCGAGCACACCGATGATGACAACCACGACCATGACCTCGATGAGCGAGAACGCTCGTTTGAATACACGGTGTTTCATGGATTTATAAGACATCTCCGGCCTCCAAGATTGGCAGCAGCACAGCCATGGCAACGGTACCCACAAGCAGAGCGAGTATGAGAATCAGAATTGGCTCCGCAAGAGTCATCACTCTCTGAAGCGCCCGGTCGAGCTTTAGGTCATACTCGCTCGCCAGGCGTTCGAGCATTGATTCGAGCTGGCCCGACCGCTGCCCGACAGCGAACACTTGCGAGACCACCGCGGGCAGAGCGCTTGTTTCAAAGACACTCGCGGCGTTCTGACCGCTTCGGATCAGCTGCGATGATTCACGCAGCGTGCCTTTCACAGGACGCATGACTGCCGTGTCGGCAGCCATATCCAGAGCATCAGTGAGCACGAGCCCGCCTCGTAGTAGCCCGCAGACCACCGCGGATGCTCTTACGACTTCCTGTGTCATCAAGAGGTTGCCGAGCGCAGGGATACGTAGGAGCATCGCGTCAGCGCGGTTGCGGACGCTGTCTCGTCGAATCAATTGTGTGATAACCATGCCACCGATACCGGCTGCGGCCAAGCAGAGCCACCACCATGCGGCGACAAACCCCGTTGTGCCGAGGACTATCCGTGTGACGAGAGGAAGCTCGCGCCCAGTATCAGCAAGGAGATCAGCTATCGAAGGAAGGACACTGATCGAGAGGAATACGGTCACACCGATGCCAGTTGCAGCAACTATGCACGGGTAGATGAAAGCTCCGACCAGCTTGCCCCGTAGCTTCGACCATCGCTCAGACATTGACGCAAACTCTGCCAATGACTCCGCGAGCGACCCAGACTGCTCCCCCGCTCTGACGAGTCCAATGCACACAGGACTGAATAGCTCGGGCTCGCGTGCCATGGAATCGGCTAGCGAGCACCCTCGGTCGATGTCAGTCCGAATCCGATCAAAGAGGTCGCGCACACTCGCTCTTGACTGCTGAGCACTCGCGGCCCGGATTGCCTCAGGGAGCGTGCCACCCGCACCCAGGACAGTGCTTATGTCCCGCAACGCCGAGTCGATGTGTACCTTCGATAGTGTCAGGCGACGCAAAGCAGGGAATGCAGCCGAAGCACTCCCCGATCGGTTCTTCAGCTTGAATGGACGCAACCCCTGAACACGAAGTGATTCACGGGCTTGCTCCTGATCCGATGCTAGCACGTTTCCGTGCACGACCCGGCCGCCCGCATCGATCGCTTGGTATCTGAAACGCGCCATCAGAGTTCGACTTCCTCAGCGGCCGCTGTGTGCGATGTAACTCGCTCAGCCTCTGACAAAGAAGTCTGGCCGGCAAGAACAAGAGTTCTAGCTGATTGTCCGAGGTGTACGAGTCCGTCCCGTTCTGCAATGCTGCTAATCTCAGTGGTCGACGCTCCTCGCAATATAGCATCCCTGACTCGGTCCTCGACCGAGAGCAGCTCGAATATGCCTCGGCGCCCCGAGTACCCGGTCTGCCTGCAAGAAGGACAACCAGCACCTTCCGTGATCATGTACTCCTGTGATGTGTCCAGCCCGAGCACGGCACATTCGGCGGCTGTTGCCTGTCGAGCACGGCCGCAGCTTGGGCACACCGATCGTACAAGCCGTTGTGCCAAGATCCCGAGCAGTGAGCTTGCAACCAGGTAACGCTCGAGCCCGAGATCAATCAGTCTCGCAATCGATGAGACAGAATCGTTCGTGTGAAGTGTCGAGAGGACGAGGTGCCCGGTGAGCGAAGCCTGGATCGCCATGACCGCCGTCTCGTGGTCTCTGATCTCTCCGATCATCATGACATCGGGATCCTGCCGGAGCATGCTCCGGAGTCCAGTTGCAAACGTCAAACCGACTTTGTCATTGGTTTGGGTTTGGCTGATACCGTCGAGACGATACTCGATCGGGTCTTCGATCGTGATGATGTTCGCTCGTGCACGATCGAGGCTCATCATCGATGCGTACAGCGTGGTCGTCTTACCGCTACCAGTTGGACCTGTCACCAGCACGATGCCGTGGGGTGCTGTAACCATCTGCTTATACCGCAGCAGACAATCTTCTGGCATGCCGAGGTGATCCAGTGAGAGAAGGACCGCCGACTGGTCAAGCACTCGCACAACGATCCGCTCCCCTTCCGATCCTGGCAGAGAGGAGATTCGGAGATCGACACTCTTTTCACCCAGGTTCACGGACGCGCGACCGTCCTGTGGGATCCGGTGCTCGGCTACGTTCATGTGAGCCATCACCTTCACGCGGCTCACGACCTCATCCTTGATTGCCAACGGCAGAATGTGCCGGTCCTCCAGCACACCATCGATTCGCATCCTGACAATCAGGCCGCGATCGGTAGGCTGTAGATGGACGTCAGATGCTTTGAGCATGGCCGCCTCAACCAGCAGCGCATCGACGATCTGGACAACCTGTGATCTGCCAGTGCTGTCGAGGAGGTCTTCGATGTTGTGAGCTTCTGACGTCTGATGCGAGCTGTCGTCATGAATTGCGAGTTCGGTCGCAGAAGTGCCGAAACGTTGGTACGCGGCATCGATCTGCTCTCGGAACTCGGCTCTTTCCGACTCACTCGGCTGGAACCACACGATTTCGAGAGGCGGTTCGAGCAGCCTGACAAGGTTATCAACAGCGTCCAGCGGAGGGCTATCCAAGACTAGTAGGAGCTGTTGTCCGTCGTTCTCGATTCCGGCGATACCGTGGCGTCTGGCGAATGAGATAGGTACGCGCCTAACAAACCACTCGGCAACCTGAAATGTAGCTCCGCCGCTTTCGATACTTGCACGCGCTTGATTAGCATTGGCCCCGGAAGTTGGTGAATCTATCGTCGTCACGGCAGGCTCACTGCATCAACACCGGTTGGCTGCTAGGGAGATCGGTATCAAGCCCAGCTGCCTGGACATCAGCCGCTGATAAAGACCGGAGGTCGGCAAATTTATCATCGCGAAGAATAGTCGGCCTAATGAACACAAACAGAGTGTTCTGGGTTGTTGAGTTCAGGTCGCTCCTGAATAGTGCGCCGAGGAACGGGATCTGACCTAGGAGTGGGATCGCATCTCGTGATTCACTCTCGTTGGTCGTGTTCAGCCCACCGGTCACTACCGTGTAGCCGTTCGGCAATGTCACAGAGCTCTCAAGACTGTTCAGCAGCCTCGGGGGAGGCAGATCCGCGATTCGTTCGCCCGTAAAGCTGCTGAGTTCAACCGAGTAATCGAGTGCAAGGTGATCTCCATTACTGATTCTCGGGCTAGTCGTGATCGTTGTCCCTGCATCAACAAATCCTCCAAACGTAGTGGTCGCGACAGTATTAGACGAGTTGATTGTTTCATAAGGCTCCTGAGATGTGCTGCTGATCTTGCCCTCGGCGTTGTCGTTGATCAAGATCCTAGGGGTAGAGACTATGCGAGCCCTGCCTGTCTTCTGCAGCGCCTGAATCACGACGTCTGCGATATCTGGCGAGAGCAGGGTTCCGTTAAAGCCGATACCCGGTTTGATCGTGAGCGAGCCGTTCGTCGGGTCTACCTCGCTCAGCCCGAACGCACTGAAAGAAATAAACTCCGGGTTACCGCCGATGCTTCCCCCTATTTCTATGCCTAGCGAGAACGAGTCGCTTGTGTCAAGGATGACAAGCGTTACCTCGATCATCACCTGTGGTCGGCGCACATCGAGACGCTCTATGAGTGCCTTGTAGATCGCCTGAACCGTTGTATCCCCTATGACTATGAGTGTGTTCGTATGCGGATCCGCTGTTATTCTCGCACCCACAGCGGAATCGAATGATGTTGTTTCGAGTTGGAGAGCATCGCTTGTAATGCCACTTTCTTGACCAGACTCACCGGCTAAGTGAGAGCCCGTCTCAGCCATGTTTAGATTGATAAGGCTCCCATCTTCTTCTAACAATCGAATCGTCTCAAGCACATCCTCGGCTTTCGCATTCTCCAGCTTGTAAAACTGTACTGGCTGAAGATCGATCGGTACTGGGGTGTCGAGCCTATTAATGATCTCGATAGCTGCTGCCACACGCTCTGCTTTTCCAATCACAATGATCTGCGAAGTCCGTTCGTCGTGGAGCAACTCGACGTCATTGGTCGAGCTTAACCCAGCTACCTGACCTCGCACGGTCATGATCTGTTTCACCTGTTGGGCCATGCTCTCTGCAGTGAGATATCGAACAGATACAAACTCAGTAGCAGTCTTCTCTTGAATGACATCGGTAGCCTGGAGCAACGACTCCGCACGACGCACCCTGTCCGCGTAGTCTGCAACGATGAGCATCTCTTCATCTGGTAATGCAATAAGAGCCGCCCCGCTCTTCGTCATAAATGGACGAAGGATCTGCTCAGCCCGTTGCACACTTATGTGTTCAGGTGTAAATATTCGTAATACTACTGGCGCGGGCATCGATGTTGCCGTTGCGGCAAGCTTAGTTGAACTTGGCACAGCACTGCCGTCTACTTCCTTAGGAGCGGAGGCTACAAGATCAGTGCTAGGCCTAATCGTATACCAGAATTCATCAGACCCAGGCGCCAAGACTAGCTTATGAGTCTGCAAAGCGGCTTCTAGTAGTGACAACAAAGCTTCAGGTGGTACCGAGCTCGGAGACCTAATCTGGATGCTCTTTCCAGCAGTTTCACCATTGGAGATGATGTTTACCCCAAGTCGTTCACTGACAAGATCAATAAGAGGATCGAGCTCTATTGTTTCACCAAATCCAAGTGTAACTGGGTTGGGATTGTTCCCTCGACGCTGCTGTGCTTCTGCATGAAATGCAAGGCATGCACAAATACAAAGCAAGATCAATGCACAGTATGGATGCATAAACAACACCTGCTCCAAACGCCTTGAGCAGTCTAACGGTTGAGCCGATAATCGCAATACTAATAAGCAAGGTAGCGACGAATTCACTATCTGTAATAGAAGATTACTCGGTACCCCGAAGAAATGTAAAAATAGGCAACTTGCGTTGCCCAACTGATTCGGCAGACGTACTTGCGCAGGCTCTCCGAGTCGTCAAGTTTGCCGAGGAAGGGGGCGAGGCGGTTGAAGGTGCCGGCTGAGGTGTCGAGGTAGCGGGCGCGGAGGCAACTCCAGCCGGTCGCTTCGTCGCGAGTTACGCCGGTGTAGAGGCGTGCTCTAGCATCCGAGTTCTCGCCGTCACAGCAGCACATTTAAAGGTAGTAGCGATGCATTCGCTCACCTCCCATGCGGATCTATCATTGCCCAATCTAACACACCGCCGTGATGCCAGGTGTTGCCTAGGCAGTTTCCCATATTCCACAGCAATTAAAGCCGCTTAGAGTATCGTGTATCCCCGAAAGCCCGACTCATCGGACATCATCTGGTAGGCGCCAAATGCCTTGTCCTCCCCAATGAGGGCAGACGGGAAGGCACCAAGGCCAATTTGCTAGAAGACCCATTACTGCACAATAAGAAACGCCGCCATATGGCGGCGCGAGAGACTGTATGACATATATGCGATGGCCCTACGCTTGTCACAAATACGATTCTATGGGGACCATACCACCTACCACTAGACGACATGCTGCAACACTGAGTTCTGATTTCAGGTTTAGCTCTGACCCTCTCGATCTTTACACATAAGCTCAGTTTACATTCTCTATTCAGCACATCCAATAGTGTAATTATTAACCCACGCGGTGAAATCGGTCGGCGTGCACGAGCCGTCGGAGTTCTGGTCACACTCGGAGAGGTCGTTGTTGAAGGCGTTGATCCACGCGGTGAAGTCGGTTGGGGACAGGACGCCGTCGTTGTTCGTGTCGGCGGGGCAGTCGGACGATGAGCAGAGATTGTATTTGGCGATGTATGAAGAGACACCTCCGCCGGCTGATCTGAAGTCGCCTGCGACATAGAGTGCCGGCCCGTTTCCGTCGTCGTAAATATCCAGATCAAGCACTGGGCCATCGACGCCGATGCCGTTCGGACCGCTGAGTGCTGACCACTTGCCGTCCCATTTGGCTACATGATTGACAGTCATGTCACCGATCGTCGTGAAGTAGCCGCCCACATATACAACCGGCCCAGACGGGTTGGTTTCATCAATATAGATTGCAGATACCGCACCGTCTAGATTCTGAACTGGCTTTTTAGCAAGTGGCGACCATTCACTGCCGTCCCACTTGGCCAGTTGAGAAGCGGGGCTGCCTCCGGCGGTTGTGATCCCGCCGCCGGCGAGCAGAACTGGGCCTGTGCCGTCATCGAACGTCGTAAGGCATTTTACCCCCCCGTCTAATCCTTGACCGTTCGAGTCAACGACCGCCTCCCAGTCTGTTCCATTCCACTTTGCGATGTAGTTGGCCTGAACACCACCGACCTGCGTGAAAAACCCGCCTGCGTAGAGCGCCTGACCTGTGCCATCATCAAAGAAAGTCACCGCATTGATTCTACCGTTGAAGCTAAGTCCGCTGGCGCCTACAAGCGGCACCCATTCCTGGCCATCCCACTTTGCAACAAGGTATTCCCATTCGCATCTTCCATTGCCACATCTTCCGTAGATATACACCGAAGGCCCGACCCCGTCATCATGTGAAACTATCTTCGATGTAACCTGCATGTCACTAATAAGTGGGCCTGGATCTGGATCTGTCGCGCTCCAGACCGCGCCATCGTATCGATAGATATTTCGTCCTGTACCGCCATACTTCTCGCTCAAATATCCAAAAACGTACATCCCCGCGCCTTCACCCTCGGAGAGGATGTCTATGGAGCTACCGTATAGCCCGCTGCCACCGTCCCCCGGAGGTGTTGAAAATCCAGACTCAGACAATCGAGCAATTCCCAAAGCGGCACCAACACCGGCCGAGCTGAAATCACCTGTAACAAATAGGCTTGATTCGTGACCATCATCGTATACGGACAACTCGTCAGATGGTCGATTCAACCCGGTCTGCCCGGCTTCATCGAACAAGCCTGACCAACTGGATCCGTCCCACACGCTCACTGAATTGGTTGTAAATGCGCTATCGTTTATTGGGATGAAAGAACCTCCGGCATATACACCAGTGAGCCCCATACTGCTAGCAGTATTCAGTGTGCATACGGTACCGTACATATCCCTCGAGTATGTCTCGTCAAGCAAAGACCAATCAGTTCCATCCCATCGGAGCACAGATCGCGAGCTTGATCCATCTACCACGGGAAAATCACCACCCGCGTAGAGCTCGGAATCCCCCTTATTGTTTTGAAGCACAGTCAGAGCAAAGATGTCTGCGCGTGGGTTATCGAACGGCTGAAAGAGATCGCCCGTGCCGTTGAGCGTTTCCCATTGCGAGCCGTTCCATGTCGCGATCTTCTCTGCCGTGATCGACCCGGCCTTCCGGAATTCTCCTCCGAGCACAAGGACGGGGCCGGTGCCGTCGTCGAATACTGTGAGTGCAAAGACCTCAGAGCTCACCCCAAGTCCGTTGCCGTTGGTGAGCCCCGACCAGTTTGTGCCGTCCCACGCGGCGACATTGTTTACGGTGATGCCTCCGGCAGTGTCGAATCTGCCCGCGGCGTATAACCGCGAGCCAGAGCCGTCGTCATAGCTGGTGAGTGACCGCACTGTGTTGCTGATTCCGTTGCTGCTTCCATTCCCGAGAGCCGACCATTCGGAACCGTCCCAAGAAGCAACGCTGTTAGCGGTGACGCTGCCGGCGGCGGTGAAACTGCCACCGACATAGAGCGCCGGGCCTGAGCCATCGTCGTAGGCAGTCATTGCGTAGACAAAGCCCTCAACCACTGCGCCGCTCGAACCACTAAGCGCTGTCCACTCGCTGCCGTCCCACTTTGCGATTTTATTGACAGCGCTGCCTCCGGCAGTTGTGAACTCGCCGCCGACGTAGAGCGCCGGGCCTGAGCCGTCGTCGTAGACGGCCATCGCGTGGACGATTCCATCAACACCTGTGCCGCTTGCGCCTGTGAGCGGCGACCAGGTATGGCCATCCCATTTGACGATGTTCCCGAGCCCCATCTGGCACCCCGCGATGTCGAACTCGCCGCCAACGTAGAGGGCCTCGCCGGTGCCGTCGTCGTAGACACATGAGGCGTAGGCGGTGCCATCGATGCCCGGGTAGCAGAACTGGTCCAGTGCCCACCCGGGCTGGCGGCCCTGGGCGGCCACATTGCTGAAGCACCAAAGATTTGAGATCAATAGTACGATCGTGCTGAGGAAGTTTCTCAATCTCGGCATGGTCCAATTCTCCGGATACTGCCCTCGCTTGAGGGCATAAGCCAGCAAGCGGATCATACAGGATTAACCGGTTCTTGAAACTGGAATGATTGCCAATACCGGGCCGGAACTTATTAAATTGCTAAATATAGCAGGGGCACGATTTGGGTACACAGCCATATCACAGTGGTTTCAGTCTTGAGGGACTCCTCTATGGATCGTTGATCGTGCCGAAGAACGGGTCGGAGCGGTTGAAGGTGCCGGTTGCTTCGTCGCGTGGTTCGCCGGTATTCGATTAGCCTGCTTACGGGTTAACAAGGAGGGCATAGCCGATATCTGCATTGTGTTCGGCAAAACGACACGACTACTTCGTAGACCCCATATACTTCTTCGGCGATTGGCATACGCCTCTTATATTGACTTACAAACCACTACACTAGCTAGCATTTGATTCAGGCAACACCACTTGACTCATTGCGCTGCGCAAGATCTCAATCTTGCTCTCTATGTAGTCGTAATCTATCTGTTTCACTGGAAATATATTTTCACCAGTTAGTATGCGCTGGAAATTCACCGAGTCAAACCCAATCGCGATCCATCCGCCGCATACCGAAACATAGTTCATAGGCATATTATGCAATATATAATTGACAATTGTCTCTTCAATATCCTTCCTAGGTAGGTTCGGAGCCTGCTTCTTCGATTGATGCAAGTATAGTTTACAGTATCTAAACGACCCCTCAATTGACCTCGCAGTTATCTCGTAGTATGCAAGTGATTTCAACCGGCTCCTTGCTACAGCATGGAGCTCTATCTTGCTGTCGAAACCCAATGGGGCGATTACAAATATCCCGATTGAATCCCGCCAGCTCTCCTTTCGCTCGGCCGTGCAAACGATGATGGTATCATTGCCTCGCACACCGACGCAGGCGTGTTCAGGCTGAGCACATGGGAGAAGCGAAGTAAGCAGCGTCGCCAGATCCGTCCCGGCGAACGACGAGTCTTTGAAGTCCGAAAGCTCGCCCTTTGCGACGAGATCCTCGATTTTCTTGTGCCTGTTGGTGCTACACGTGAGCGTGTACCAGGCAAATGCAAACATCCCGACGGCGAGAAGGACTACTCCGATTATAGTCGCTGCATCTGTACTCAATTTGTCACTCTATCATTGATGTACCTATGGAACGACTGATATACCACACCTGATATATATTCTACAATTTCGGTACTGTAATCATCTAGGAACAAAGCAAAGTCCTCAGCCAGATCTGGCACTTGCCGAACAACATCTACAAGGCTGTCAGCTTGGATACGGATAATCAATGCAGTATCAAGTCCAAGCAGTAAGAATATACGACCAAGCCTAAGTGCAATGGCTGCATTAGCTTTGGCTACTGGCACAAACGAAAGCACGGAAAACAGTATTGATGCAAGAATAGCTCCCGTCACCCTTCCTCGCGTCTCAGATGGGTTAGCACCGGAATTCACCACGGTTATCAGTTCTCGTATCGGAATCCAGACTTTCTGGAGAAGGAATAGTGCAGACCCACGAGATGAGAATACATCGTTACCAATCCAATGATCTAACAATGCATCATAGGCACCTTCAGCAAATGCCTGTACTGGCCGATAGAACAATTCACCCGACGTTCCTATTTGATTCCTTTTTTGCTCAAGGTAGATGATGATGATCTCTAGTATTGCCGCTGCAAAACCAGCAACAAGTATCCCTATTCGATCTTTGAGAAGTAAGGTAGGCAATGCCGCGAATACAATACCGATTTGCAAACCTACGATAAATCCGCCTAAAGCATTGCCTGTGGTTAGCTGACCAAAGATTCCTCCAGTAAGCGCACTAATTCCAACCCTTATTGCTGACCGTATAGCAAATGCTTTAATCTGTAGTAATGCTGCCTGAAAAGTTGACACTAAGGCTGTTTGTGTTGTCGCTAACAACCCTGAAGGATCCCACGCGTTTACCGGATCCGCGTGTACATACGCGTATTTGTGCAGGCTCTGCGGATCACTGAGCTTTCCAAAGAACGGGTCGGAGCGGTTGAATGTGCCGGTTGAGGTGTCGAGGTAGCGGGCGCGGAGGTAGGTCCAGCCTGTGGCTTCGTCGCGGGCTTCGCCTGTGTACAGGTGGACGGTGCGGGGGTTGGTGAGGCTGGTGCCCTCGCGGGGTTCGCCGTAGGCGTCGAAGTCGTAGGAGGCGATGGAGGTGCCCGTGTCGTCGATCAGCTCGCGCGTGGTGCCTTGGCCGTCGTAGAGGAGGTGGTGCGTCTGGGTGCCTGTTTCGTACAGAAGATCATCACCGAACACGCGGCGGATCGTGTTGCCCGTGGTGTGGGTGATCGCGCGTTGCGCGTAGCCGGTCGGGTTGAGCGAGTCGATCAGGTGGTACTGAGAGGCGGTCGCGGTCCAGACCTGTGTCTGGATGCCGCGGTGGTCGTAGCGGTAGTTTGTTGTGACGGAGTCTTTGACGTGGGTTTTGAGCCGGCCCATGGCGTTGGCCGTGTATAACTCGTCGTCATTGGGGTCCCCGCTGTTGTAGGAGGTCATTTTATGGATGAGGAAGCCGTTGGCGTCTCGGTCGTAGGTGATGACCTTGTTGTTGCTGGAATCCGCCAGGTCGTTGTGAGTTTCCGTTTCGAGCCAGTCGGGGTCGGCTGTGGAACTGTAGTCGTAGTCGACGGTGTACGTGGCTGTGCCGTTTGAGTCGTAGGTGTTCTTTGAGAGTCTGTTGCCGTAGAGGGAATAGGCGTATCCGGTGCTTGTGTTGCCGTAGTCCTCAAGGGTGAGTCTGTTGAGGTGGTCGTAGGTGTACTCGATGTTGACATCGGAAACAGAGGGCGCACGCTCGATGACGTTGGTACGCCTGCCGTCGGCGCGGAGTGTGTATTCGAATTCGGTTGATAGCAGATCGTCGACAAGGTTGGTGAGCTTGGTAAGCCTGCCCAGTCTGTCGTAGCTGTAGTTGGTTACAACCTCGTTCTCGGCAACGCTTTCCGGGTTGTAGGTGACGGATTGTCTGCGGCCGAGCTTGGTGTAGGTGTAGTCCCAGGTTCCGATGCCACCTGCGGTGACTTGCTGGAGTCTGTTTGCGAAGTCGTATGCGTACTCGGTGACCTTCTCGTCGCTATCGACGTTGGTTACGATTGATTTGACTCTGCCGTCCGGGTGATACATGTACGAGACCATCCCGCGGTTGCCCTGCGTGATGCTCTGGAGTCTGCCCGTCGAGGGGTAGTAGGCATATTCGATTGTTTCGGATACGCCGCCTTCGGTCGTGACTACCTGGAATACACGGCCCAGGGCGTCGTATGTCGTTGCGTGCTTTATCTCAGCCGTGACAGACGGGAGGACCGCGGACTGTTCGTTGGCGGTCGTGATGTCCAGTGTGCCGACCGGGCCCGATGGGCTGTCGTAGAGATAGTAGTGGCGTTCTTTCTCGCGGTTGTTTTCATCGTAGACATACCTGGTAATGTTGCCGGCGAAGTCTTTGTAGAGCCAGAGCGCATTGTATGCGCCGTCAACATTGGACTCGTCGGAAGCGAAACGCCACTGTTCGGATCGGTTTCCGGGCAGCGTGCGTTCGATCTGTCGATCCAGATGGTCGTACTTGAGCGTTGTATTGGAGACGCTACCCAAGCCATCGTTTGGCGTTTCGATCTTGTTGATGTTGCCTCGGTCGTTGTAGGTGTACTGATAGTATGGGTTGCCAGATGGGATCGTTGGATTCACCGGATCTATTGCACCGGTTGGGACCGCGCCGGTGACTGGGTCAGGGAGCACGACAACCCGCAGGCGATCCTCTTCGTCATAGACGTATCGACGGACTTGATTGAGTTGATTGGTTTCGGATGTCCGTCGGCCTCTGATGTCGTATGAGGTTGAGATCGTAGAGGGGCCAACATTAGCATCGGAGAGGTCGGGATCATCGAAGTGCGTGTGTGTCCGACGTCCCTGAGCATCGTACTCATAGCTTGTCTTGACACCGATCGGGTCGGTGACCTCACTAACTCTTCCGGCACCGTCGTACTTGTAGCTGGTTGTAAGAGATGAGCCGCTGCCGTTGCTTTCCTGAGTCACTGTCTTCTGACGGTTGTTCTTGTCATACGTGTAAGAGGTACGGTTGCCAGCCGCATCCTGTGACCACTCAACACGTCCGAAGTTGTCGTAGCTGGTGTAGGACTGTGTAGTGCCATCCATGCTATGCGTGGACAATGTCGTACGAAGCGTCGTATTCATTTCATGTGATACAAACTCAATCTTCAAGGTTTCGAAGCGACGAACTTGAAATACACGTCCGGCACTGTCATACATCGTTTGCGTGCCACCCGGTTCGACATTGATCATGCTCGGATAGTCGGAAGCTGCTATTGCAACTCGGTCTGTGTTGTAGATTGGACGGCCGGCTTTGTCATAGGATGTTCGTTCGGCAATAGCATAGATAGGGGTATCCGGTACACTAGGGAAATCTATATCCGGAAAGTCGTTTTTCTCCGCCTTGCTGTACCACTCAACAAATTGATCACGATGTATCGAACTTAGATCCTCCTCGATATCCATATTCCATTCAACAGTTTCGATTACATCGCCTCGCGCATCTCGCAGTGTTGCCAAGGTGCGCTTTGATTCGCGGTCTACTGAGACAACAACCTGATCGCTGCCGTCGTAGTAGACTTTAGATGTTTCTGAGGATGGTGTGATTGAACCGAAATCGATGCTACTTACAGCAGTGTCTAGGTCATCATGCAGTGTGCTTCCTTCATACTTAGCCGATGCCACTTCTCGCCCGACAAAGTCGTACTCCGTGAATGAGGCAACCACCCGGTACTTTGTGCCCATTGTTGTTTCTACTGGCGTCGCTGTACCGGTGGCGGTCTGCCGGTATTGCGTGTCGTAGTCGAAGACTTGATACGAGGTCAGTTCCGCGTTGTCGCCGTAGCGTTTGATGGACTTCGGCCGATTTCCATACGCGATGTTCTCGTTGTATTCGTACTCGGTCGAGCCTGTGATATGAGACGAATTGACACCGGGTATTCCATCATCGTCAATAGCAACATCGCCGTGCGGGATGATTGTGACAATCCTGCTGTACTCGTCATACTCGTATTGAGTTACTTGGGCATTGCTGGGTTCACTTCCGATGCTTCCATACTGGCTGAAGAATGCGTCAGAGAACTCATCGCCATCCAGGCTGTTATCATTGATTGACATGTTGACGTCGGTACCCGGGAATGAACTGGTCCGGACCAGATTACCCTTACGATCGAATCGCTGGATACTCGCGCTCACTGCACCGAGTGTATTGCCTGTTACGGTGCCCACGGCCGCTGGCACTGCTGACCCGCCGTAGTACAGGTATGCGGTACGCGTTATCCCGCCTTGTGGATCGACAACCTTAGTTTGATTGTATTTGTTGTCATATTCGTATGACGTGGTGGCCGAATCGGCTCCGACACCAGCAGCTGATATACGAGTTTCTGACTCGACGAGCCCCGTCGCGATCTCGCCATCCATCCTGTATGTGCGACCTACCTTGAAACCGCCAGGAAGCTCTTCTTCAATGACATTCCCGTTATCATCGTATGTATATGTTGTAATACGACCCGGGGTCCCTCGCTCTGTTACTGTTTCCTTGCGGTTTTCGATATCGTGATCAATGGTGGCTTTTTCGCCGAAGGCATCCGCTGTTGAAATCATTCTGCCTGACGAGTCGTAGCCTGCCTGAAGAACCGGTACGCCACGAGGATCAATGATCGATTCGAGCCTGTAGTCCATATCCTGGTCGTATTCGAACGTTGTAAAATCGCCATCAGCACCAGTGAGGCCATCGATTGCACTAAGTACCTCTGCATCATCAGGGTTATTTAGCCCGAGAGACTTTGTGAGCCTTACTACTTCACTCAGTCTCCGATCGCCATTCATGTCAGTCGTGTAGTTGTAAGCGTAGTAAACTTCGTCCAAGACAATCATTGCGCGCACTCGGCGGCTGCCGTCTACATCATCCCATATCAGTTTGAACATCTCATCCTGAGGAACACCATCGAGTGAAACAGCCGCCCCCGTAACTTGCAGTTCGGCATCACGCAAAACCTTGATGGCCTGACCGGTTGGGAGCGAGATTGTATCGAGATATGGATCAAGGTGAACCTCGCGACCTATATCTAGAACTGATCCAATAGGTGATATTTCCTTGTCTCGCAGAATCGTATATCTGGTACCGTCAGGCGAAACAAGCTCGTATCTAGGGATGTCAAAGTACTGATCGTGAACTAGTCCGCAGTTATTGCATTCCCAGTACATGTCAGAGGTGACCAGTCCACCAACGCGGAGCATGGGTGTATCGTTGCCGCTCCGATCCCAGGGGATTAGCTTTTCTAGTACGCCCGTCGGCGATTGGAATTGAGCCTGGTAGCGCACATGCGCCACACCTCCGGCAAATGCGTCACTGAGTTTAAAGGTAAAGGTTGTTCTTCGCCCGTCGGGAAGTGTGAGCGTGACGTTACGGTTGAACGTATTAACATCGTCCCGAATAGTGAAATCACCTGATCCCCCGTCGTATAAATCAACCGGGTACCGATTGCCATCGACCTCAACATCAAGATCAAAGAGGGACATCGACCAACCGGGCCCGAAGGGGCTAGCTGAGTCTTGATGGTTGCTGTTATAGGTGCGAACAAGCGACACGGGGAGCGTGCCGATTTTGGGCCCCGCGTCCTCTTGGCTAAAGGTAAACTCACCGACTTTAGCGCCGGCAGCAATGTTGATACGCCTCTTGTCATGTGCAGGCAGATCATTTAGTGCCTGTTCAGTCTTGCTCGCTACCAGTTCTAAATCGTAGCTTCCGTTCGGAAGTGATGTCAGATCAAGCACACCGAGCAGAAGTTCTGGATCTCCCGGATTATGTATCGGCGCGACATTGGCATCACCAACGTCAATAACAGAGGTCCAGTTATGCACACCCCCCGAAGCATCAGGCTTCGTGGATAGCAGTTTCTTGGCACTCGACGTAGCATCAGCGTCATAGCTTGATTCGATGCGAGTCAGTCGGAGAGTGTAGTAGATATCACCAGGTGACTGCTCGGTGTCATATATGTACCCATAAACATCGAGGGTAGATGTAGTTATGGTGTCAGTTGGTGATTCGATATAGTCTTCAAAGCTCTGCGTATCTCCATCAGGTGATGCGGGCGGCGGAGAAGGGTCAGTGATAATGGCGACGAGTGATTGCTGCCGGTCCAACCCGAATCTTGCGTACGCGTATGCGATGGGCGACCCCACGTTGTTGTAGTAAGTCAATACCGCACGATAGTTATCACCATCCGGTGCATCCTCTGTGTGAGCCGAGTCCAGATGTAGCTTGGATGCAATTGCTGATTTGGTGATGGTTCCAGACTGATTGGCCGGTACATCACCAGAGATGACACCTTGGTAGTAAATCGGATTCCACTGTATTTGCCCGCCAATATCCTCAGATTGTTCAAATGTGATCTCGTAAGACCTTGCACTTGATGGATCCCCCTGCAAGTGGGCCGAGAATATTAGGCTCGGGTGCGTCCCGTTTGGTCGAGGTGTCACTATGCGTGGCGTAACCGAAAAGGCCGTAATCGGACGATCAATATCAATGCACACCGAGCTTGACTCGCCCACAAGACCGGCGGAATCAAAGGCCCGAAGTTTGATTGTGTTCGATCCCTGAGCAAGCGCCTGAAGTGAGAGATTGGCCGACAGGTCATATGCCGTTCGGCTGGTAACGCCGCCGGGCATCTGGATCGACTCGAACACATTATCATTTACTACAATTTGCACACGATTAATTGTGCCGATCGCGCTGCCCGTGACTGAGTTGTCGCTCATATCTGCTTTGATTGTGAGTAGGCCATCGCCATCGATACTTGTTGAACTTGTGATGACATTCGGAACTGCACAATCATTTAGCAGAAGACCTACCGGCATGCCCGATCCATTGAGGTATGACACCTCGTAGAAATCGATAAGTGGGTCTGCAGTATCAATAAGTGGGTTGAGCACATCACCATCAGCAGGCAACGATTCGGCTGTGTTACCTGCAAGATCGAAAGCAGTAAGAGTCACTCTAAGTTGCGTATCGGTCTCAAAGCTTGATGTGTCATACACGGCCAAAAGCGGTTTATCCGGGAAACCGGATTGCTCCGAAACGGGCTCGTACAGCGTATCAACGTGTACGACTTCCCCCACGGGATTGCCGTTCGTGTCTACCGGGACCAGTGAGATGTCCAGACGATCGAAGTTCATTGATGGAACCGATGGCCCGGAGTAGTCGTTGGCGATGCCACGGATCTTGAACGTTCCTGGAGCAGCAATATCTGTATCATCACCATCAACAAGTGGTTGGCCGGGTGTCACAAGGACTAGCTCAGCAAAGGGTGCTACAAGATCAACCTGAATAACACCAGTTGCTACAGCGTTTCCTAGTTCTTCCTCATCGAAGATTGGTAAATCGCATGCGGTAAGCCGCCATGTATATTGTCCTGACTCTTGCAATCCTGATGCAACCTCTTGATCCCACACTATCTCCTTTACGCCGAACGCCCGGCTGGGATTGTTGATATTGTCTTGGGTTGTAACCACATACTCAGCCCCCGTTGGCGAGATCAGTTCAAGCTGCCAGCTTTCGGCTCGCACGAGCGAGGCAGATAGCCCTATCGAACCATCGATCCCAATCCACTGCGGACGCTCTGTGTTCCCGGATGTGACTGATGCCGAGAGAATCTGGGTATTCATTGTGTCCTGTCCAGCGATGCCGGAGAGAAGCAATGACAGCAACGTTTCGGTCTCTTCTGCCGGGGCTGATTCGTTAGCACTCCATTCTCGCGCATACACCATCGCAACGACGTACGCATACGCATCATGGTTAATACCGGGCTCAAGTAGCGATAGCCATTCGGATGTTGATATCAGCACGTTCTCATATGCGGTTGTGTGCTGATCAAAGTCTAAGATCTGCCCGAGCCGTGGTACTGTTCCCATCCCTTCGACAACATCTCTCGGCTCCATCCAATCCGGATAGACCTCTGCCGATGCGATCCGGCCGTTTGCAGGATGCACGAGCCACAGATCAGTGCCTTCGCGGGTTTGGTCTGTAGTGAGGATACCGGTCCGTTCCTGAGTGCTTTCAACTGTCCCGAACACTTGAGGCTGATCGGAAACGATAGAGTCGCGATTGAGTAGCTTGGCATCTTCAATAATCGGATGGAGAACTTGGCCGTCAAAGACTGTGGGGATATCCGGGGCCCCTGCTTGGATTCCGTAGATTGATGCATTCCCAGTCGACGAGTTGGCCATGAGCAGTAAATCAACAAGAGAAGTGGACTCCGTTGAAGCTACAGCATGCTCAATTGTCGAAGCCTCGATAACGTTAGATGTAAGCGAAGCAATCTTGAGGAATTTCTCTGCTGCTTGCGCCTGTTGATCTATGGTGCGAGGTGACGCCAGATCGGCAACTACATGGACATCTTGGGCTACCCGCAGGCTGAGCGGACCGTCTCCAATGCTCGTCGGGGGGCTCAAGGTCGAGATGTACTCGGGATCGATATCCCACGCGACCATAGCCACACTTGGATTACGCACTGCGGCGATATCCAAACTATCGGCGGCAATGAGATTCAAGCGATCCGCCTGGTAAAAATAGCCACGTCCAATGGAATCAAGCATGTAGCCCAGATTCAGTGCGACCAGCCTTGCTCTTTCTTGTTCGGTAAAGGAAACATTAACACTGTTCGTTCGCAGTGTTTCAAGCTCTGGCAGAAGTTCATCCAGACTGATCGCGCCCGCGCGGAGGTCCTCGGATGTGGTTCGTGGAGATGCACACACGAATGCAACTGTTGTCCCAGCAAGTACATCACAAGCGCTAAATGTCGGTGACGTACCAGGAACAGAGACTGTTATTTCAACCCTGAGTCTATCTCCGATTGTCATATCAGCCGGGCTGTTGCTCAGGTCGATAGGATTGATCTGTACACTATTTACAAACATTCGTGGTGTACATGAAAGCAGCTGAGCAGGTATTTCGTCTATTGGATCTCCCAGCTGCGCTACATCCGCGAGTGAGTCATCCGTGAGCACACTCGAGAGGACGACTGTTGACTGAGAAGCAACTGCAACTGGCGATTCATATCTCAGTGTCCCTTCGTTTGTATGGACATCAATCCTGATTGAAGTCAGTAGTGAATCGGGTATACGCCGAGTCACAGCCCCCCTCGCGTAGATGTCAAAGAAATCACTAAGAGGAGCAACACCAGGATTGTCTGGAATTGGTCGCCTCTCACGAAATGCCGTATCGACCGGATCATCTCCTGATGTATATGCGTCTTGCAACAACATCGACTTGGAGCCGAGATCGTTCTGAATTAGAGTCTGATTAACATCCCGAATACTCGAGAACCCATTCCCATCATTGCCATATGTCGCAGAGCTAGTTGATTGAGATCTTAGTGAATCAGGTGATATACCGAGAATCGATTGAATATCATGTCCAGTAATTTCATGGCGTTTAAATGACGCATCTAATTCAACCCACGAATCGCCTTCAGCGTCGATACCAATTGCTGCACGGTAGGGTTCAATATCGAGATAAGCCGATACCCACACATGGTCCAGTCTCAGCACCGGTTCACCAGAATCTGCCATACCTAGTTCGTTTGGCACTCCGGCATCGGAGAGCCACGAACTGGCATCTTCTATAGTCTCGGTGCCAAGCCAGGCAAGTACATCTTCGGTTCGTATCTCGATCGTTCCGAACACATATCTTGCCGGTACATCCGAAGCCCGAAGCAGTGCGACTAGCAGACTCGATATATCGAAATCGTTTCCACGTTGTTCTACAAGAGTTCGAGATGCAGACTTTGACGCACCGAAGTACGGATCGTAACTAATGTTGTTTCTGACATACTCATAAATAGCAATCGGGTCTCCGCCGAGGCTTTGTGCCAGGCATCGCACTGGGTCGTAGGAAGGTGATTCGATATTGCACATTTCATCGTCAAATTCGCCTTCAGTGAACCCGGCAAGCGGCGACTCACTTTTGAGATCATTTGCTGTTGGAGGACCAGATACAATGTCATCTGGTGAGATACTTGAGAATAAGTCACCAATCACGTCCGGATCGAGCGAGGCAAGCTGCCATGGATAGCTAAAGGCTGGCGAGAGACCGATACCTTTTGGTTTGTGTCGCTGGATCTTCCGAGACGGCCCGGTTGTTTCACCCGAGCGGGTGGTCATAGCAACAGACTCAACGTCTGGATTAAGATGACGACTTAAACGTTCTGATGCAGCGCGTACACCACGACCCCTCTTGTGTGCAGATGATAGTGCAAGCATCGCCTGCGACACGATACCGATTTGCTCGCGTTCGCTCTGGTGGATATTCGCGATTCGTTCTTCAAGCGACTCACGTCCGCCACGCGTCGCACCCTGCAAACGCGCAATACGTAATTCTTGCATCCGATGTATGTCCCGGAGCGATGCACCGGCTTCCTTGAGCTGGTCGTTGAGGTAGGCTAGATCGCCAACGAGTTCTTTCTCTGTACGATCATTGTCTCTGAGTAGTGCTCGGAGCCTCGTAGAGATCTGTTGGATTTTAGCCCGAGTAGGTTGCCACTCTTGAATCCCCACCCTCTCATATCTGCTTGCTTGCTCTTTCGCTTCGGCGATAGCAGCTCGGTTCTGAGCCTGAGCCATCAGCGTCGGAATGTAAGCCATCTGCGCCATGAGCCCGACAAGAACGCTTGTGACAATCCCAGTCCTGAGCTTGCGCCGGTGGTTAAATATGCTGTACACGGCTTTTCTCCGTTCAATAATCGTCGGTGACGAGATCAAACAACTGCTCGACGAGACGATCTGAGTCGTCTTCCAGATCGGCACCTAGCAGAATGATGGTGTCGATAGCCCCCGGGGACTGCAGTGCTGCAGCTGCCGGAGAATCATCACCAACTTTCAGAGTGCCCTGTAGAACTACGTTTCCCTGCACTACGTGTGTAGTCCCACCTGAGAACATCGCCCGGACTTCGCCGATTTCTCCTCGTGAGTACAGAATTACTTCGACCCAGCAACCAACACCGCACGGGATGGGGATTTCCTCCTCAAGCCCATTCATTAATCTAACCCGGAGCGAGTCTGCATCAGCAATGACAGCAGAACCGGAATCGTCTGAGAGCAACGAAACAGTGCCGCTGGGTACCTGGAATCGAAGCGCGGCCGTCCATCGTGAAGCTCCCAGCGTAAAGTCCACTGGCCCATCAGCGGTCACGACCGAGGAAAGGCCGTGCGCGTATCCAGATATCGTGTGCTGCGATGTGGCCCACGCCGATGCGGACGAAGTGCTCCCGTTTAGCGGGCTGCCACCGCCAGAAGCATCACCGATGACACTTCCAGATCCTTCATTAAAGCGCCAATGGAAAGCAGGCCGTCTCGAAGCGAGCCATAGGATTTCGGCATCGCTCATTGCTCGTCCTTCGAACAGCACTTCATCGATCACGGCAGTAGAGCTGATCGAGACACCCTCACCGAGTGATGATCCCGTGGAACCACTGTTGATCGGTTCTGGCGAGCCGCTCCCCGATAGCGTAACCACCGTCTCGTGTTGCCCATTGATGTAAAGGCGAACTTGATCAGACCACAGGGCACCTTCTGGTACCACAACCGCAAGGTGGTGCCAACCGGGGGAATACCCCCCCACCGAAGATCGATCCACACCCATCACATGCGAGCCGATTTGGAGTTCTACAACATCTTTACTCATGCCAAGTTTGAAGATGTCTCCGGGTGCACTGCCGCCCTGCTGGAAAATCGTTTGTACCAGGGGATCCGTGTCATCTGGCTCGACCCAGACCGCAACGGTTCTTTGAGAAGCACCCGAGGGGACACTGGCCGTGGCACTGCCAATGCTCGTGCCTGAGGCTTGACCAAGCGGCATACCTGAGCCGAGGACACCGGCTGTGCCTCCACCCCCAGTACCCGATCCTTCGAAACCCATCCCGATCGTGCCCGACTCGAGTTCAAGAATGAAAGTGGCGACTTCCGAATCACTCAGCCCTGTCGGATCTGTAACCACCAATCTTGCAGTATGTGAGCCACCGCTAAATGCTGTGGAGTATGTTGTGATATTCTTGCCTGATTGGAAGAACACATCATCTATGAACCAGTCGTACTGGAGATCCGGGATTTCGTTGACGTTCGGATCTGTCGTACCGTTTCCGCGAAGCAAGATAGTCTTGACATCACTTGATCCGCCCGATGATCCACCCGGAGTTCCTCCGCCGAACGTCCCACCGCTAATACCTGAAGATAGTATTTGCACTGAGGCGTTTGCCACAGGGTGTAGACGAACAGGGATGATGATCTCGTAGTCCCTGTCAACGTGCTTGAAGATACGCAGCTGTTCATCTTCAGATAGTGAGTGTGGCAGAACAGCCATCTCACCGACATATCCGCGCATTCCTTCGACTGCACCGGTTACATCTACTCCGTCAAGCACGATATCGCGTGATGTTCCACCGATGTCGAACGGACCAATTCCCACTACAGGTGCAATGATTGTGTCGGCATCGCTCTGGGTGTCTGGATTCGTTGGATGATCCCGTGCAGCCATAGGCACGCCGTTGAGAAGCGCGCGGAGTCGACGACCTGTGCCATTGCCGGCTGCGGATACAGTGACAAGCAGATGGTTGGGCTGAGACAACTGCACTATTGCCGATGTTGATGCCCAGTTAGTTCCATCGATTGGGGTGCTGTTCGAATCTCTGTTCCAGTACTCTACCTTGAGAGCCCCTTGCTTGGAAGCGACGCTATACCCAGTTAGATCCAGCCATACACAGACACCTGTTTCTTCGTCACCACCGTAGAACAACACTTGCTGAGACGGTATCTGTTGCTGACCTTGCTGGAGATTCTCGATTTGCTCATCGCAGTTAAATACAAAGTGAAACGCCGCTTCCGGCGAGCGTGAAAGATCATTGATGAATAACTGATCTAGGGATGCAGCAAAGAGGTCTGGATTAGGAACATCATTGTAGGTACCACCCGTGCGCGTTGCGATAAGATCTAGAACAGCTCTTGCTCCATTGTTTATTGCATCGTCATCGAGCGCAAACCCAAAGGTGTGAATTTTCACTCCATACTCTCTGGCCATCGCCAAGAATGAATCGTAAGTAGAGTCGACACCAACGCCACCGATGTAGTCATTGTATTCTTTTATTCCCGTGGCATCTAAGTCTTCTATCACTTCTTCACTTGTCAAGGGCCTATTTGCACCACCCCGGGAATCAAATTCATGTGCGTCACTATTCCTTCGGGCTGCTCCATCAGTAATAAAGATGAAGTCTGTTGGTCGAGCCGGGTCAAAGGAATTCAATGCCTTCGCGAATCCCGCTGGGTACCAGGTCGAATCGCCATCAATTGCATCATTAGTAGTGGTAGTGAGCTCTAGAGCACTCAGGAATTTGGCAACACTGCTCGCAGGATCACTGTTTGATAGACCCGGTGTAGATCCAAGAAAGTGATCGTCTGTCGTTCCGGTATCTAAGTCTAATGACTGATGTTGCAGCCGATCCATATGGCACTCTGAGAAGAATGACATACCGATTCGAGCATCGGTGATTCCGGTGCTGCTTTGGCCCAACACCTGCGAAACAAAATCGTAGAGCACATTGGATGCGGCTCCAGCTCGAGTGAGGTCATCATCTCCGGTATAATACTTACTGGAATCAAGATGGTCTTGTTGGGTATCAGGCACTTCCATCGCCCAGATATATGGATATTCATCGCCGCCTACATGGGGATGGTCGTTGATGTCGTATCCTGGGTATGTCAATGATGCCACACTGTTGGCATAGTTTTCAAATATTTTTTCGAATATGACTTTTTCTGTAAGTTGTGGATTGCCCTTGTGTATAGTCCCCCATTCAAACATGCTCCCAGATCGATCAAGAATTATGATGTAGTCCTGTGAACCTGTAGAGAGGGGTTCTCCTTCGAATCGGATGCCCGGTCTGCAGCCGAAGACATCTGCTGAATCAAAGGCTGGCCGGGAAACGGACGTTGCGACGAGGTCGCCCCAGCCCTGACCGAGATTGGACCATAGATCGACCTCGTCGGGCACAATGTTGGACTCGATGCCACGATCACCTCTGACGTAGAGTGTCCCCTCGCGGAGCTGACTATCGACAGTTAGGCCGTACCTCCGTTCGAGGTAGGCCTCGAGCTGCTTAAGGTCGCTTGTGTCGAGAGCCGTTCCGACGAGCATTGCCTCTGCAAGGTCGAGAGAGACAGGCTGTGTCGTACTCACAGATTCGCCCTGGAACATTACTTTCGACGCAATGATGCCAGCACTATCTCCCGCATCATCGTTAAACACCTCTATACCGTTCCGGAATATCTGAAGGTACTCTTCGCTGGCGACTACAGACTTGACAATTGTGATGAGCGTCTCATCACCTTTAACAATAGTGCCGAGTGTTGCAATACGAGTCGTTGTGCTACCGGAGCCGGATTCCCAGACTGCTTCAAGAACACCGTCAAAGATGCGCACGACCAGCACGGGGTCATTGGACGCATCTCGCACGGTCATAATCTCATAGGGCGTGCCGACTGACCCGAGCGCAAACGGGCGGATCATGAGTGAAAGCGTGAATTCGCTTTCTGCTCCACCCAGCAGGTCGTACTCCATCATCCCCGGGTAGACGCTACTGCCGTCGCCGGGTCCGAACGATACAAACGCCCGCTCACAGCACTCTTCATAGTCTAGGAATATATTGTCATTCGGAGCGCGCCCGGTGACGTTTGCCGCCGGGTCGGGGTCGTTCACACCCGTCCAGCGGAGCAGGGTCTGCCCGTCAGCACTGTCTACGCCTATGCCGACATCAGCTCGAAGCCACATCTGTGTTTCGGCAAGCACAGAATCTGGGACCTGAAAAGGATCCATAAGCAGAGGTACATCTACATACGATGGCGATACAGCCGTCGGGTTGTCTGCATAATGACCCTGCCCGATCGCTACGCCGTTGTCAGCGATATCATTCAATGATTTCACGTTCCAGCCGTGACTGTCATTAATAATCAGATCATTCGCCTTGTGCACCTCATCGCCGCTACGCCAGATCGCTCCTGCGGTTTCGCCACCTGATCCCACAACTTCGTACTCACCGACCATTGTGAGCCTGTTGTTTATAGCTCGTGGACGTTCTGTCCCAGCTACCAGATCAAGAAGAGTTGTCCAGTCGTGGTCAGATGCCACACCGTTTCGTGAAGTTCTGCTACCGGAGTCGGAACTTCCTTCGAATCTCTCCAGAATGTAACCCGCGTCATTGATATCCACAGACTCTTGATGTGAATACGACGTCTGGTTCGAGAGTAGTGCCCATTCGCTGTCGATATTGTTAAGCCGCCTACTTTTCGTATTCGAATTGGATGTATGCTCAAAGAATGATGCGCCGATGGCATCGTCGTTAACATTCACTGCATTCAGTAGCGATTCCGTAAAGACGTAGCCCAAGCTATCGGATTGCTGTAGATGCGTGGAACCCTTAAGCGTCGTTTGCGCCTTATTCGGCACCGACAACCAGATCTGCGCCACCCTATTATCTGATGAATCATTGATTTCATCATATGATCCAACAACGGATGAATACTTTCCTTGGTTGCTAATATCCGTGATTAGTGTGTTGCCGTAAGTATCAATACTTCCAGATGTGGCCGCATCTCCTATCAATGTTCTAATCTTGATACCACCAGGATCCGTCACATACCCAACAGCTCGAGGTGATGCCATACTGTCTGTGCTTGCTGGATCATCCACAAGTGATAGAAGCGATCCGGCAATGTACCTTTGATCATTGATAGCTACAGCAACTGACTCAAAGTCTCCTGCCTCGTCGAATTCGGGTTCAGTTGTATTCAACAACTCCCAGAGATTCGGCCCATCTTGTGCAGCATGGAGATCAGTAGGCTCAGTGCAATATGCTGGCCAGAGAATTGCTCGTGGATAGCTACCCATTGCCGACCCGAGTAATGACCCGACGATATCGCCCCTGCTATTGATCCCATACGCAGAACCGTCGCTGTATCCCTCTGGTTGCCTCAACGGTACAGCTACGTAGTGGTCGGTATTGACAGTGGTGACCAATCGGAACCAGTCCAGATCAATCTGTGCCCACACAGGATTGCTTGCTGAATCAACGAGTTCATCTGCCTGACATTCAAGAACGACTTGGTAGTCTCCAGCTATAAACTCATTGTCTAGTGCGTACGAAACACCGAATGACCTAGATTCTCCAACGCGGAGCGTGCCTCCGCTTGCAGTTGCTGTTCTATGTACTGTGGATACATTCGTGTCTGTGTTAGCCACCAAGAATCGGTATTTCAGATTATTGAGATCTACGTTGCCCTGATTGGTTATGTTTATGGCTTCAAATAGCAACGGTGTTGACGCCCCGCCTCGCCCAAGATCAACAATCTTTGGCTCGATTTCTAGACGTCCAGCAATAGCTGGATACTCGCCGTCAGTTTCCTGGATATCAAACTCAGCTTCCTTGCTATCAGCAAGAACCACACCGTCGATATACACCCGTTGCTGTACCTTATATCTGCCCGGTGTTGTCGAAGTTTGAATGCTGAAGTTGTCAGGATGTCGGTGTGTATCACCGGGTGCCAGGGAAGGAACTGAATACGTTTGGACTGATGACGGCACCGGTTCCCATACACCAGGAGTGACCTCGTGGAAGTACTCAAGTTCAACAATAAGGTCACGCCAGCGAGTACCGACCGAGGTATTCGTTAGATCTGAGTATGCCGTTGCCACGCCATCTGACGGGAAGTAGGGTCCTGGATCTATGCTCACCATGCGGGCAAGTGATTGCAATGCGTCTTCGGCTTGTACATGGAAAAGATCACGAGCACTGCCGTAAGTCTCATTCGTCACCGAGTCATGTAGTGTGGCTCTCCCCTCGTATGTCCCCGGGGTTAGCAGCGATGTCAGAAATCCACGTGTCTGTTGCAGTTCCAAGAGCCGCATCTCACGGATGAGAGCCGCAGACATGGGTATCGTTGCGACAGGTAATACTCGAACTGGATTAGGTTGAGACGGATCTGAATAGATGTCGAATTGCAACGACATTGCAGCAGGCGTAGCTTCAGCGCTGATCCTATCGATGCGTGGTGTGCAGTTAAGAGAATTGTACTCGAATCTATCGAGAGTTATCTCTACCTGAAGGTACCGATTTGAAAGCAACGTACTCGGCAACCATCGACCTGTTCGACCATCAGACACCGTTTCGCCAACCTCGCGCATAGCTGGTGTAGCATCATTCAGCGGAATCCAAGTATTTTGGTCGCTGCTGTCGTTGGGATGAGCGAGGGTTCGCACTCTTACCATCGCTTTGTTACCCGGATCCGCTTGCGGCACCGCTGTACCACTCTGCGTTTCTCCCGAGATAACATCAATTGTCAACCTATCCCACACCACCGGGCGGCCGGCATCGAACAGAATGTACGCCACCCCTGATTCTTCGTAGTCAGTCTGAGAAACATCTTTACTAAGACTCAGGGCATCCGCTGGGCCATTGGCATCGTCGCGAGCAACAAGATCTTGCAATGTGACACTGGCCTCATTCTCAAACTGAGCTGTGGTAGAAATGGATTCGCGCTCAAGCGCAGAACCGATCGTCACGCCTATCTCGCCGATCGCTTCTTCCGGAATAATAAACGTTGGATCCTCACCACCAACCGTGGTCATTGCCGCGTCGACAATCTCAAGCCTGACTGCAGCAGAGGATCCGGCAAACTCTGCAAATGCGGGTCCACGTGTTCTCTGATCAATCGTGGCACTACCGTCAAGCACGGAGAGCGTTGTCATCTCCCCAACCTGCCTGATCTCGGAAGCGAGAGGCCCGTTCAGTGTCATTTCATAGGAGATGACGCCTTCATCACTACTCGCCGAAAGACCCATGGTCATCGGATTGATGTCAAAGTCCAGGACCGGGTTACTGCCATCCTGATCAGTTACGGTGATGTCAGTAATCCCAGCAGGCAAAACGAGGCCTGAACCCAGTTCAATAGGATGATCCTCACCATTGACATGAAGATTCAGCGTTTGCAGATCGACGGAGCTAGTACCTTGCACGTTCGGATCGAGCTCAGTCGTGTGATCGGCCAGTTTGAGTGTGTACGGCATGGGCTCAGGCGAGTTGATGCCTGCGCTGTAGCCGTAACCGCCGCTGTCGACGTAGCTGGTGATGTACGCCATGAATGTGGCGCCGGTCTCACCTGATGATACCTCAAACACTTCTACACTTGTAGCATCGCTGCTTTCAGGCACCTCAATCCGATAGACCGTAGCGAAGTATGCATCGTCATTGTACGGAATGTCTGTTCCATTCTCAAGATAAGGTGGCTTGGTGACAACCTCGGCCATGTACGCAATGTGTGGTGACGGATCAGGTGCTGGAAAGGCTGGAGAGTAGTGCTCCAGTCGAGATAGCCAGTCGTGTTCAGCTTCACCAATTGCGTCTCCAGATTTTTCAAGACTGATCTCGGGTGCTAGAACACCTGTCTCAGCTGTTGGGGTACGTATTGTTATCTTTGGAATATCTTCACCACGACATATGACTGTCAGCATTGCAAACGCAGTCGTATCTGAGGTATCCGCATCGCGTCCTTGAGTTGCAGGTGGATCAAACCGTGACCGACCTAGCGAGACATATGGCATGCTGGCATTTGTGACCCACTGCCCTGTTTCAGCAAGCGGTATTGAGTGCTTCCCCGCTACAAAATGATTATGACCAACGGCATACGGGGCATCCGTATATGCATTTTGGTTTAAATGGTAACCGTTGGTTTTGACTGGATCGTCGCCGGGTATCATTGCTGATGTTCGTGACACCACAGAGACCGGTCCCTGTGCTTCTATAACACCGTTACACAAATCTTTCACCCATAGCAAGTCTAGTGCTGTGTCAATTGTGTCGAGATCGAACGGGGTTGTACATAAGTTAGGCAGATCCACAGCAATTGCATAATCTGTATTTATATTTGTTACATTCGAAGGCGAGGATGGATTACCAATAAACACTCCCCAGGCATATGTAAATACAATATCTAGATATTCACCTACTTCCAATGAATTGGTGTGCATCAGACATTCGAATGGGTTGACATCTAATTGTGCACCTTGAAATCCCAGGCCTGGATTGAGATACATCTTGCCTGGCCCATCAGGATTATTGCTCAGATTTATCCCTCCCTGAAATCCTCTTTCTCCTCGCAGGCGTATATGACCAGTTTGATCTGTTGTCACGGCACGCGTGTCATATGAGTAGTGGACAATATCAAACCCTGTACTGCGTTGCGCCGCTTCACTCGGATCGCTTTCACGAGATGATTGCATAGCGGGCGGAATGACATACTGGTAGCTGTACTCTGTTCCTATTGCACTCGAATTACTTAGCGGCAAGAGTTGCACATAGCCCGGATCAGTGCCGCCAGACTCAAGCCCATTTACCGCTCCTTCGCCGGAGTCCGTGCTCTCTTCATATAGATACACCGCGATTTCTGTGCCATCCGCGGGATCATCAAAATCACCGGTAGACTGTAAAAAACTCCTTATCCGCATTCCAGATAGCCTGGACCGAGGTGAGTCATAACCGCCGTTGGCTGGAGGCCCCAATGGCAATAAGCCGTTCGAACCAGATTCTTCGTTGTCGTAGATATGAAGTGCCGTGCCCGCAGCTACTTGGATACGTTCCTGAGGTGATGTAAGGATCGAGAGGCCGCTTCTGTCTTGCAAACTTATGAAGGTGTCCTGGGTCGGGACTACGACCACGTGGTAGCTTGCGTTTGTATGACGATCATTCGCATCGAGCGTAGTCCTTACTTCCTGACCTGTATCGGCTCTAGCCGGCGTGTCTGTGGGTACCCAGTAGGAGTTGCTTAGACTGCTGCTTGGAAGTACCCTGTAAGCGTCATTATTCATGTTTCCATCAGTGTTGCCATTTACACCGTCGCTTGACCAACCGAAAGCACTGAAGACAACCACCTCAAACGCTGCTGGGTCATCGCCTGGTTGGATCTCATGCGGCATGATCCGAAACACACCAGCGGTGTTTTCATTTACTACCGCGGCACCTGCGGCATCTGCCATTGATGCGCTATTAACGCCGATGCTAGAGTAGTTACCCATTCCTGTAACTGGCGTCGTGTAGTCTTCTCCGGTTGGGAGCTGCATCCATCGTACTTGATCGTTCGTCCCGGACCCGATCACCGACTCGACCGCAAGGAAGGGTCGCACGGGAATTACTGCTGGAGAAGTGCGAGATACAGGGATCTGATCGCTTCCGATCCCCGGATGCACATAACCTATCCAGCTGCCGTTGTGCTTATATTCGAGCTTGACGTTAAACGAACTCTCCGACCGTGTTGTAACCACAACAAAGAACGGAGATTTGCCTTTGTCCCCCCAATCTGTACCGGATGTCCCGTAGTACTCACTGGGAGGCGCATATGGCGTATTGGCCTTGGCGAAATCTTCGTAACTCGCGTAGATTGTAGGTGGGAGCGCGAAATGGAATTCTGTTCCTGACTGCGCTCGTGCAGGAAGCGATAGCAGCATAAGTGTGAGCAGTATTGCATAGCAGTGTTTCATCACAACGTACCTCTGCCGCCGCTGACGCGGCATGCCTTTATTAGTCGCTCACCTTTTTGATTGTGATCTCGACTCGGACCCGCTCACCATCGACTGGAGTGATATTGGTTGCATCATCTCGGACACCATCGCTTGCCAGCCACCGCACACGCTTATTTACGCTGTAGTAGTCAGGTTCGCTGACATCGAATGTGAAATAGGCGACATCGTCTTCGTCCGGCTCGGCGCCGTAGCAATCGCCCGGCGATACCGAGAGGATTGGTATTCTCAACCGATATGTTCCAGAATCCAGAACGGGCTCTTCAGATGCGCTGAGCGAGAGCTTGGCAACGACTGCCGAGTTTCGACCTTCCTGTAGCAGTATCTGAGAAGCCCCATCAGTGCCCTCTATGCTGGATGCAATTGTCGCAGTTACTTCTTCATAGCCCGTTTGATCTGCGTTTTGCTTCTCGAGAACAATGGTGCCTAGTGTGCACACTGGGGAACCGAGTCCTTCACTCACTACACTGGCAATACCCAACCGGATGCGTGAGTCAGTTCCAGCGCCGTCATCCACAAAGATTTCATTGAACGCTGAACTCCCAACGGGAGACTGCGGCCCGAGCGCGTACACGGACTGGATCACTACAGATGGCCCGATGTGTAACTTAAGCATGTTGTGCTCTGCGACGACCCGTGTATTTCCCTCTGCATCCACGCCGACAAGAGTCGCCCGTACCGTGTATGGATAGATCCCTCCAGACGTGTTGTAAGGATCCGGCGGACTGACACAAGAATCGATCGACGGGCGGAGCTGGCCAAGCTGTAGTCTGGGCAGAATAAATTTCTCGGGATGACCGCGAGAACTCAGGCGTGTCACGGAATCGCCATCCGGAGATACAAGTTCGCACAGGTAGTAGTAACTTTCACCTGCAAGTGGTGGACCGAGCATAGGATTGGGAACAACATCGATCTCAATGCCATCAAAGCCACAAACATCACCAAAGAAGGGGCTTGTCATTGAGAACACATGATCGAAATTTGCATAACAACTGCTCGCTATGAACTCCGGAGAGTACTCAGCGGTGATACTCGTATGAGTTATTGGCTGCACCAGCGTGACTATATTGTTGCTGGGATTGGTATCAGTAGCAGTGCACTCCACCGCATCCGCTAGACGTATTTCAACGCTGATTTCCCACGAACCTGCCTCGCCGGGTACCCACGTGAATTCGACTGGTCTTACTGCCGGCGAATCAACACTTTGCGGCCCAAGCCCTAGAGTTTGGACTTCTGAATCTCCACCATTCAGTGTTGCGGTGAAGAGCACTTCTGCTGGGCAATCGTCTGACAGTGTTGCACCGTAGTTGCCTACAATTGCGCTTACGGTGATCACAGGACTGAATGCAAGGTCCGTGCCGCTCAGTTGAACAGATTCAGGAAGTACAAGTAGATCCGGTTCTTCGTTATCTGAAGGCAGATCGACTACAACCAGGTTATTGCTTTCGTCGGTTTCATCAATGTCCCCACTACTGCTCAGTACGTAGTTAATCCCATTCGGATCTAGTTGAAGTCTGGAATCCACCCACACAGCCATATTCCCGCTATACGGAACATACACGTCTGTGCTCTGCCCGAAAATCAATGTAGCAGTTTGTCCTGGGTTAATAGTGCCTGTGTGTGTGATGGTCTCAAGTGGCTCGCCGAGATCCGCTACATCAAGGTCGCCATCGATCAACGCTACTGGATCCTCTCCAAACAGATATGTTTCAAAGTCATCACCAACTGGTTCAGTTGGATGGGCGTTCTTGATGTCCACCTCAATAGTTACTTTGCGATTCGGATACAACTCAGCTGCTGTTAACGTAGTAGAACTTGCTGCATCCTTTATTCGCAATGCTTCTAGCTTCAAGTCCGTTAGCGATGTATAAACGGGAATGTCAATTGTAACCGTTTGCCCTCGTAGCAATATTCCATCACCGGTTAAGGCGTGCTCGATCTTCATATCGACTCGCACGCTATATTCACTACCTTCTGCAAGTTCTTGAGTGTTTGACGACATGTCAACAACTGAGTTAAGTCCTGTTGGCCAGATTTGGATAGTCTCAGAGTAGTCGTTGGACCCAGAATTTTCGTCGAATACAAACGTTGCTGTGACTGTCCAGTCCTGATCTAGCCCTGGATCGCTTCCTAGGCATATCGCCGTGGCCTCAAGTGCTAATCCCGTTTGATTTGCTACGCTGCCCTGCGACCACTGCAAGTCGACATTGGCTGCTGGCACAAAGAAGTATGGCAACAGCATGGAGAAATCAGGATCAGCAAGCGTGAAATTATTCGACTCGTCTGACTCCTCTAACACACCGTACGTTCCCATATTGTCGTACAGTGCATCTGATGGAGGCGCATCAAGCGCAATCCCCATGACATCAGAGAGATCACACGGAATGCCGAAAAGCCTGAGTGTGTAGTTAATATCTTGGTTTGATGGAAAGCCTTCGGCGTCGCCTGCAAGCACATTAGGTGTTGCAGAGTATGGATCGAGGATTCGTGCTGAGAACAGAGGATCCGCAGTTCCGAATGGGGCACCGGCATACACGCTGTAGTACACGTCTAAGCCGCCTGTCGATGGCACACCAAGTCCATCATCGGCTACGAGACCGCTGGATGTTTCCATGCCTTGGTTTCTGATCGTGAAATCGAAGATGATCTCAGGAACACCAATATAGTTCATCACATCATCGGATGAGTACTCCGTGACGCTTCCGTTGCCATACCCGGGTTGTATGTAACTGATTTGTACACCATTGTCTGCAAAGACAAGATCAGGTTGATCCATGTTGGGTGGTACAGAGCTTTCGGCAAGAAGCGAAAGCACCTCGGCAGTGGTCAGCACATCGGTGATGGTTCCGGAAGTTGCCGTATCGGTCCACCACATTATCCCAGAATCTGGAGGTCCCTCATGTACCAATCCAATAATCTCGCTGATAGCAGGTCCATAGATTGCGGGATCGCCAATAGGAACCAACGCTCGTAGCACTGCGGCGCGACCGTATACACCTAGCGATTCAAAGCTATATACCGGAAAGTAATCGTCGAGATTATCGTCAGGATTCACAGCCCGTTCAAGGTACCGCTTTCCCGCCGCGAGTTCGGCGGCTACATCGATCGCGCCGTCACTGCGACGAGCAATCTCACTAAGTGCCCTAACAACCTTTGCGGTTTGTGTAAATCTCTCGAGGGAGTCATTCTCGCTGCTACTTGTCCAGTACATAGCCTCGACATGAGGGGATGCGGTACCTACACCGAGTGTGACAGCATGCCCTTGTGAGCATAGAAAGTGTGTAGCATTCTGCATCGCTACCTGATCGAGCTGATGGCCCCCAAACGCATGAAGCGCCAGAATCACATCTGCTGTGTCTCGAACGGAAGACTGACGCCCATTGCTGATTGCCCACCCACCGTCACCATTCTGCATACTGATAGTCGAGTTGATCGCAAGACCAGCGGATTCATCAGAGACAAATAGCAACATGCTCGCCCACGCGATTTGACGTGCTTCGTTTGTGTTCAGGAGCGACGCAAAGGTTCCAGCTCCTTCGAGAATCTCTTCTGACGACTGCTGTAGTTCGCGGAGTTCTGCCGCAGACGCGAGTGCTTCAAAGGTTGTAACGGTATCGACAAGCTCAGTTGGCGTACCGGGTGACCACGACCAGCTCTCATCGGAATAGACACTCTCGAGATAACGAGAAGCGCCTTCAATCTCGACAGTCTGTCCGTATACTATTCCGCTAGTTGATGTAAACAGAGCTAAGATACAGCTCCACAAGAATCGCAATGTGATCAGCTTGCCGGGCAATCGTACTGAGTTTGCAGATATAGGCGAGGCCTGGTACCCATCATACTTGGAGTGACAGAAGACATGGTAGCTAGGCATAGACCGGACTCCCGTACAAAGCGCGCACCGATAGCGACTTTCGAGGTGGCCATTCCCCCCTTGGAAACAACCTCGCCAGGTCTATGCAATGCGATTCGATGTCAATGTAGAGATATAGGATTCGGATGCAAGTTTAAAGTTTCAATTTTATGAGACACTACTTGGTACTAACTATCACACAGCACACTCTCGTCCAGTATTGCAGGTTTAACCAAACTATCTATAATAACGGTTTGTAATTACCTATTCTACCAAAATACCAGTAGCAGTAGCGGACGAGCAGAGGGTGTTCCAAGAAGAACAGCAAGCACGGCGCTCCCACCGTTACCAACTCGCTTCATTTAGATGTCGCCGCACCATTCAGCCTGCATACATCCCAGCCACCGCCATCCAGGTGGGCCAGGAGTTTGTGCACTGCCTTATGCGGCATCTAAGCGATGTTCCGAGACTCTGATGACCGGATAGGCCAGCCTCGGATCGCCTCGGACACACCGCCGTTGCATTTCAATTCTGGGCTCGACACCTCCCATCTGTGTGTAAGTTATGGTCTCGTTAGCAGAGATGCCTCGCTCTGCTTCGGTTGGCGTCAATGTACCATGGGCGGTATGTGGTCGGAACTGATTATGCCAACCTCGATAAGCATCGAGTCGAGCTTGAACGGCCTTCCTGCCCAGCGGCATCGCCGATCGACGCACCCAAGCCTTCACATCCTTGAAGACCCGCTCGACCTTGGCGTTGAGCTGCCATGTGCGGACTTGGCAGCGGATGTGCGTCATACCAAGCGACTCTATACTCGCGCGGAATCCAGACCGGAACTAGCTGCCGTGATCGGTCACCAGAAACCGTGGCGATGCCCCACCGCTCTCGATCGACGACTCGACCAACTCCACCAGATCCTCAGATCTTGGTCTACGGCCATACGCCTTCATCGCGATGATCTTCCTGCTGAATCCGTCGATGATGGCCGCAATCTCGATCTTCTTCCAGAGTACCCGGATCTCAGTCATGTCCAGATGCCACACCTGGTTCGGCTTCGCGGGATGTCGCACGTGTGCCGGCGCCATTGTCACACGAACGTGTGCGTGTTGTTTCGCCGGGCTCGGCGGACCCTCCTGAAGTACACGTCTAATCGAAGTCCGGCTCACACGAATCCCAGCTCGCATGATGTGCCGCGCGATCGTCCTTGTCCCGAACTCCGGCTCTGGGAAGGCCTCACGGATCTCGTAGATCAGTCTGCGGACACCGTCGTGGAGTCGATTCCAGGGCGGGCTACCGAGCAGTTGTTCCGCCCGCAGCTTGTCATGAATAGCCCTCTGCCAGTTGCGGATCGTGTTGGGATGTACGACGAAACGGGCACCGACCTCTTTGGCAGACCATCCCCGGAGCTTCATGACTTCAAGGATCTGCGCACGCTCGGTGGGCGAGTAGTGCGGGCGTTGGTGCGCGGGCTTCCGCTCTCGCTGGGGTCTGAAAACTGCCAACTCCCGCTCGAGCAGAGAAGCGTCGTGATAAAGAGCGTCCCGCTGCCCAAGCAGCCGGACCAGCGGCGAGGCGTGCCCAAGCATTCGGGCTCTGGCCGTCATCGCAGCGTACACAAAGGTAGTAGCAATACCCTCTACTACCTCCCACACAGACCGATCTTTGCCCATTTTAACACCCCCACCACGATGTCCGGCTCTGCACAGGCGGACAACCATAAACACCTGCAATACAAGTGTTTTAGGAGGCAGACCACCCCCGAAAGCCGGACACATCGGACATCATCCGGGAGGCGCACAAACTCCTGGCCCACCCCGGTGAGGGCAGATTGGAGGGCACCAAGGCTCGTTGGCTAGATGACCCCACTATCGGGCAATGAGAAACGCCGCCAGACGGCGGCGCGAGAGACTGTTTGACATATATGGGATCGCCCACCGCTGCACAGAGATTTGTGGACAGATGAGTACAGGACTAGACTAATTACCGCCCCGAATCGCCTTCGCTTGAATCGTCAGTTCATATTGTTCCACGATTTGCTTGTAGAATGCATCGAACGACAAGTTTCGCACCGCATGCTCGCGGGCATTTTGACCCATCTTCACTGCATTATCACGATCAGAGACGATACGCACAATAGCGTCGGCCCACTGATCAACTTCACCCGGCGGAGCCGTGTAACCGGTCTTGCCCACGATGTTCTGTTCTGAGAGCCCGCCTGTGTTGGTCGTGATGACAGCTGTAGACCGCATCATGCCCTCCGCAGCAACCAAGCCGAACGGCTCCTCCCAGAGCGACGGCGCAGCCTGCACCCAGAGATGCTCAAACTCACGGTCCATGTCTGCTTTGCTGAGATGCCCCAGAAACCGCACCGAATCCTCGATGCCGAGCGTCGTGGCGAGCCTCTGGAGCTCCTGCCTGGACTCACCCTCTCCCGCTATCAACAGCGAGAGATCGGGTACTTGCTCTCTTGCGATAGCAACAGCACGAACCAGTGTGTCCACGCCCTTCTTTGGTACTAGCCGGCCGGCGTACCCGATCGTCGGAGGGCCAGGACAGAGTTCCGAACGCTCGGGAGTAATTGCAACACCATTCCACACCACACCGTCGACTCGAACACCCTCCGCTGAGAGTCTGCTTTTGACCCAGTGACTGTTCGTGATAAGGCGGTCGCGCGCTTGCTCGAAGTACCGTGAACGGATCGCCCGCTGTGCTAAGAATCGAGTGTATCCGGGAAAGCTAAGGCATCCCTCACTCAAGCAGACTCGTCCAGCGCGATGGTTGCAGGGCTGCCCATTCGGAAGAGTCTTTGTGTTGACGGGGCATATCAGATCGTAGTTGACAACATGAACCAGGCATGGCCAGTCCGCGAGGCAACGAAGAACCAGCGGCGATAGCTGCCACTGAAACATACGGAGGTGGACGATGTCAGGCCGAAAGCCGTTTAGTAGTCGATCGAGCCCTCGCATCGCGGACAGATTCACGACAGACAACACAGACTGGCTATGCCCAGAAGCGCCATGGCACATCACATCCGCGTCAACCGGAACATCAGCAACGGGCTGGAACGAGCTGGAGAACAACATTGCCTCGTGACCGTCAGCGCGGAGTCTCTCGCGTAGACAGAGAGAGACGCGTTCTGCCCCGCCCGTATCGGTGCCAAGATCGTTAACGATGAGGACCCTCATCAGCCTTTGCTCCCCGATTTACTTGGCTTCCAGCAAGTACGCCAGCTCTGCAGGCGGGTGTACTTCACAGCAAGCGCCATCAGATCCCAGAAGCTTGGCTCGCCGAGTTCAAACATTTCACGCAAGAGCACTCTGAATGCCCGCCTTCTTGCAGGGCCACCCGGCATACCTGAAGCGATATGCGCAGCTGGACCGCTGAGAAAGCCTGCAAAAGCACGCGGCCCGAGTTCATTCGCATGCTTCCGAGCCCACACAAGCGAGTAACGCCAATCACCCGAAGCGCTCACGCGATGATTTCCGCCAAGATTCCATCGTGCCAAAGGGCCCGCATCCATCGGGATCACGAATCGTACTCCCTTAGCAAGCTGTAGCCGCAGGAACCAATCGGGATCAGCGTGACGCCGCATACCACCTCGAAAGGAAATACTCTTTGCGAGTGCTGTTGGCAACATCACCATTGACGTTTGCATTAGCGTGTGACCTGACAGAACCGATCTCCATCCTCTACGAGTGTAGAGATAGCTGCTGATCTCCTCATCGAGCACTGGCGCCCTTGAAGGCCACTGCATCTCTCGTTGCTCGGTCACAGCAAGAACAACGCAGCCCACGACCGGATGCATAACACCATCATCGACAAGCTGCTTGGCAACTTCGAGTTGCTTCGCCAGTTTCGCGGGCATCCAGGTGTCATCGTCATCGAGGAACGCGCACCACTGCCCTTGTGCCTGACGAATACCCTCGTTCCGTGCGGTCGCGTGCCCGCGTTGGCGCGGAAGCAACAGAACCCTGAGACGTTCGCTCTGGAATGTGTTCAATGCTTCAGCTGTCTCAGGGTCAGTACCGTCCTGCACGACGACGACTTCGACCGAATCCTCCTCAGGCAGTTGCTGATCCAATGCCGAGGCTACGGCTGCACAGACCTGCTTCGGTCTGCCACGGGTCGGGATAATGACCGATACCGTGGGCATCATCGCTCGTGATCCTTATCAGAGATCCGTTCTGATAAAGCGCCACACGCGTTCACCACCTGCGCCATCAATAGCAGCGCCATGAGCCTGAACTTGCGCGAATACCCGGATCGCATCGGGGAGAGAACCAAACGCAGATAGAAACCCAGAGGCTCGGGAACTGTCTGCTGACCGTCACCGTCTCGTAGCGCCCGAAAGCGTGCCGAGCCAATACCGTAAGCGAAGTGCTGCTTCAAGAAGTCAACCAGCGTTTGAGGGTGTGCGTGATCGACAACCGCCTTTGGCTCAAGGCCTGTTTCATTGCCGAGTGATGACCAGCGGTCGCAGAACTCTCTGTCCTCTCCCGTCGCGCCGAACTCCTCACAGAACCCACCTGCCTCCAGAAATGTATTCTTGTGAACAGCGAGATTGTTTGGTGTGAAAAACCGAGGCCTGTCTGCGTTCTGAACGGACTTGAGATACTCCACGAGCAGATGGCTCGCGGTTGGGCACAACTCACCCGGCAGCGCATGGCGGACAGTGCCTCCTATCAATGCCCGCTCCATACCGTTCGTCTTGAAGGCAGCCGCGAACCTCGTGAGCCAGTCTGGAGCAGGCCTGCAGTCGTCTGCCGTAAATGCGAGATATTCCATCTCGGATAGTTTCGCCGCGGCGTTGCGCGCGACGCCGGGCCCCGAATTGTCTTGGCGGATGCATTTGATGCTCACTGGCAAACTCACGCTCTGAACTGCAGGAGCAAGCGGCTCTTGCGAACCATCATCAACAACGATGACGTCCCAGCAGTTCGCCGGGTATTCCAGTTCGGATAAACCCATAAGCATCTGCGTGAGTCGAGCCGGCCGGTTGTAGCTGGGCACAACGACAGAGAACGTCGGGAGTTGGCTCGACTCCGAAGTCATGCGTTGTCCGGCACCATGAGTTGGCGTTCGTTCCTACGCAGGTGTCTTGCCCGAGAGATCTCAAAGTGCGCAAGCTCTTCTTTGACCTTGCCTGGGCCGATCGTGTGACCAAGGAACTGACCGATCCCGTCCAGTACAACTCCTACCACAAGAGCTGGATATGCTCTCCATCCGATCCGCTCGCGGCGAGCCTTACTCGTGAGTAGTTCCTCTCTTAGCAATCTAAAGCGGATGAACGGGATCGCAAACCCTAGAGCTATGTACATCGCTCGCTTTGGTGTTGACCACCGCTCTTTCTTCATCCTGCTTGATGCGAACAACCGGCCCGAACCTATTCGCAGTTGCAGTGTCGAACGCCACGTCGATGGGTTCAGATGCTCTACGCACGTTTCTGGTGTCTGGTAGAACCTCGCACCGCGTGCGAGCAGATCATCGAGCAGACCACCGTCGCGTCCCATCATTTCTGTAAGCCCAGAGCCGTACTCTCGTTCGAGTGTCGCGCGGCGGAAGGTCGTGTTGTGCCTCGCGACATGGAGAGTCGTGCCGGGGAACTCCGCGGCAACCCACCTGCCGTAGCTCATAAGCATGTTCGCCCATGAAAGCACGGTTCCTGGGTTACCGTTCTCGATCCGAGTTCCGACCGCATCCCACGGGCCGGATTGTGCAGCAGAAACGATGCGCTCGGCCCATTCGGGCTCAGGGAAAGCGTGGTCCTCAAGGTACGTCATGAAGGTAGCCTGCGCGTGCCCGAGCGCCATCGCGGCGGAGCGGTCTACATCATCGATCTCACCAACGCAGATCACCTTATGGCTCGCAAACGCCGCAAAGCGGGACTCCTCTTCGGGCTTGATATCTTCTTCATACTGCGTTACCACGATCACCTGCAGCTTGCTCGCAATCGTCTGCTTCGTAAGAAATCCCAATACTCTGCCGATACCACGCATCCCTGTCACGGTCACGAACACAACAGTGAGCACGGGACTCTCTTCGTCACCTATCGATGGCACAGTGTTATCTGCATGCGAGTCTGTTGAGGAAGATGCGTCACAGGTGTGGATCGCTTTCTTCGGGCTCCCGATGACTTTGATTGTCTGAGAGTCCTGCGAGGCAGATTCCATCGCGGCTAGAACAACCGCGAGACTACACCAACCATCCTCAATATCTGGCCGTTCAGCTTTACCACCGCGTACAGATGCGACGAAAGCGCACAAAGCGGGCTCGAATGACGGATCAAGTCTCGTTCGGAATGCCCTAAGCTGACCAACTGCAAGCGCGCAGGAACGAGCGGCCATCTCGGGCATTGTGGCGCTCTGTGAGCGAGGTGATCGCGTGACTGTTCCCCGGAACCGATCTGCGTGAATTACCCCGTCCTCACCGATGATCTCGAACCTGTCAGATTCCGCCCCGGTCATTGAAATCGAAGAGTGCACAAGCACACCGTTCTCGAGTGTGTAGGTGACCTGCGCGTTGTCGTCTTCGCTGTACAGACTCCGCGTCGTCGCGCTCACTGACGACACGCGTTCGCCAGTGTGGTGCATGACCAGATCCGCGTGGTGCGAGAGCAGGTCGAGCAGGACCCCGCCGCCACTTGTTCGGCTCTTCTTCCACTCGGGAAGTGCACGGGGTGGCGTTGAGAACAGTGTGCGGATGGTTGTGATTCTGCCCACGGCTCTCTGGCGTAGCAACTCGTGCACCTTCCTGTGCACAGGGTGGAAGCGGTAGTTGAACCCAACCATTGCGGGAACGCTCTTTGGCCCCCAGGCTTCGAGAATCGACGCTGTCTCGGCCTCATTCGTTGCGATTGGTTTCTCGAGGTAAATCGGGCTTCCTTCATCGAGAAGTCGCACGGCGTACTTTGCGTGCAGGTGTGTAGGCAGGCAGATACAGGCCGCATCGAAGTCGCCCGTATCGATGAGAGCTTCGACCGAGTCGAATAGCCTGACCTTAGGGTTCAGCCTCGAAGCGATCGCCTTCGCGTCTGCGCTTGGGTCAGCAACGGCTGCCAGTGACGCGCCAGGAATCCTCGCGATGATTGGCGCGTGTACTCTCTGCGCTACCCGGCCGCAACCGAGCAATGCTACACGAACATGTGAGTCACGATTCACTTGAGTCATGAGACCAGCCCTGAACCACTACGATGGCGAACGGAAGTACCAAAGATTGAAGCGATCTTCGGCGACAGGTGCTCGATACACGACCTGAGCTCATCACGCCCCCTCCCGGGGATTAACCAGGCAACCGCGTTGCACAGCATGAATATCGCAACCCCGAGACACAATGCAAGAACTGATGCCTTATAGCTATCCGTATTCGATCCGAGTGACAGCACAAGCACAGAAGCAACCGCGCTTGCAAGCATGGGGCGCATCGCGGGCATCAGCATGTCGAGAGGTCTGATCTGCGATCCCCTGCAACTCATCCACACCGCAAACGGAGCGGCAACCGCATGAACGAGGAGCACGGCTATCGATACACCGACCGCCTCACCACGGAACGCTCCGATCGCGGCTCCAGCCACGAGCACCGGGACAAACACAAGTGTCCAGATCAACTGGTCGTTCGATCGGCTCTCGGCGAGAAAGACCCACTTGCCAGCCTGAATGATCAGCCGAAACAACATCGCAACACAAAGGATGGAGAAGAATGGTGCCGCCTCGACCCATTGCTCACCGAGCAGCACACCGATGACGAGCTCACCCCGGATCGCACCGAATATGAGCATCGGGATCGCAATCGCATACAACACCAGAACGGCCTGCCTGAACCCTGCCGGGTACGACCCGTCCTCGGCGTTCTGCTTCCTGCTGAACGCTGCGATTACAACCCCCATCATCGGAAAGTACACCTGCCGGGAGGGAAACTCGGACCACACATAGGCCTGTTGATAGAACCCCAGCACCCGATCGCCAACTAGCCCACCCAATATCAGCCTGTCAGCGCTCGCCCCGAGCGTACCTATGCACTTTGAGAGTGAAAGCCGAACGCCGTGCCAGATCAGTTCGCTCTCTCTGCGAGCTGATCTAAAACTCGAGAGCGGGTTGCTCGGGAACCACCTCGTGCTGAACACACAGACTGCAAGACGAGCACCAGACTGCGCAAGCTGCTGCGCCGCCAGCGCCCAGACTCCGTACCCCATCAAAGCAACCACGATCGCTGCGACCGCACCCGCTGCCATCCCAGAGATGTCCTTCGCGGCAACCGTGCCGAAAAATAACCGGCGCTTTAGCAGCCCATCATGAACCGACGTGAAGCCCGTCAGAAGTGACGCCAAGGCAACTGTCGGCATCAGCAGCCCGAGCTCTTGCATGCCATAGAACGCGCCCAGGATTGGCCCGAGCAGCGCAACAACCGACGTCACGAGCAGATTCATGACCTGCCCACTCCAGAAAAGACCAGACACCTTCTCGCGGGTCAGATTCTCCGCGTTCACGATCGCGGTTGAGATCCCGACATCACGAACTGTTGCGATGAGCTGAACAACAACCCATGCGATCGCGAAGACACCGAAGTCCTCGGGTGAGAGGATGCGCACAAGCACGAGCGTGGTGCCGATACCCAGTGCCATCTGAATCTCGTTGGATACCAAGGCCACGAGACCCGAGCGGGCGGTTTGACGACCAAGAGCACTTCCAACGTCCTCAAAGAAGATGTCTGATCTGCGCTGGCTCACTCATCACCCACGGGTATGACGCTGTATACATCTATGACCGAATCACCGATCGGCGTTGAATCGATCAATTTAAGCTCCGCCGATAAATCTGGCGGGAGAATCTCGGGAACCAGTAGTACATGGGCTTCTTTGCCCCGGACATGAGTCACCGAGTTGCGGCTCAGCTTCTCCAATGCGGAGGTGGGATCTACGACCTGCCGGCCAAAGCCGCGTTTCTCAAACTCAAAGTTCAGCAAGCGGAACGCCTGCGGACTCGCCACGATGTGTGTTGACTTTGGCTCGATCTGAGCAAGATGCTCTACGACCTGCGGCGCATCCTTCGTGCCAAGTCTGTATGGGAAATCGGTTGGATATCCTGACAGCAACACTCCGAGCGAGGCGATCAATGCAGCGCACAACCCAGTCACCCCAGCGACTGCCGGCTTCGGACTCACGAGCACAGCTCCCATCGAGATGGGCGTTGCCCAGAGGAAGCAGAGGATCGGGACAAACCACACAAGGATCCACCAGGGCGGCGGTGCCAAGCCAGACACGAGGTATACACCGAGCGTCCCCAGCACCAATCCAACCACCAACGCCCTGGGCCAGCCGGTTCTACTCAACCACATCCAGATGCCGGAAAGAGCGAGTGCAAACAACGCTATCGCAACCAGCGAGGGCATGGGCCAGGTCCACTGTGACCATGCGGCGTGCAAGTTGAACGACAATTCTTCAAAACGCAGGAACCCGTCGCTGTCCTTGTACCCATTGGCAGCACGGCCGAGTGTCCGCATCGGCCCGTTCCCGCTGCTGAGCGCCCAAGCGGGAGCGTACAACAACGCGATCAGTCCCAGCGTGGCTAAGCCTGTGCAAAAGACTCCTAGCACATGCTTGAGAAGTGGTGTGCCCTTGGTTGGTCCCATGAGCAGCCAGCCGGCGTAGATAAACGCGATCGGATATGCCATCACTGGGCACGCATAGAACCCGATCGCCCCGACGACAGCCGCTGCGACCCCGGCGCCCGGTTCTCGATTCCGAAGCGCCGGCAGGAGCCCGAGTAGTACGAGCATCGCCACGATCACGATCGGATAGCCCCTCGCGTTGGTCGCGATATCGACGCCGATCACGCTCCCCGCGTAAAGACCTGTGCCAACAAGGGCGATCATCGGGCTCAGAAGCGAACGCCCAGCTGCGAGCATGCACACGGGTATCAGCATCGAGAACGCAAAGGCAGGAAGACGGGCCGACATCTCCGACGGTCCGAAGAGCGACACGCTCAACCACATCAAAGTCGAGTGCAAAATGTGATTGTTCGGCGTGTCGTACGTCAACAGAGGCACCAGCGGTGACGCGGACGCATACATCGCAAACGACGAGGCCTCGTCGAGCCTCATTTGCTGGTTGATATGCATTATCCCTAGTACACCAGCGATTAGTGTGAACACACCGACCATTGCAAGGTCTAGCTTAGGGATTACAAAGAGCTCTCTGAGCCGAACGATTCCGGACTGGCAGCCCGAGAGCAGTGCCCGAGGACCAGCGTGTGCCATGCAAACGGACATTCCAAGCAGCGCTAAGCCGAATACTACAAGCCGGTGTTGAACAGGCCCGAGTGTCTCGAGGTTGTATCGGGGAGTCGCCGTGCTTCCCTCGAGTCTCGTCATCGCGTCGAGCATTGACTGTGTGCTGACGAAGCCGAGAATAACGAGCGAGAGGCCGACTCCACCGAGGCTGATGAGTGTGAAGCCGCTCAAGAGCAAGAAGGGCACGGAACAATTGTCACTTCGAAGCCAGCTCTTCCACCGAAACCATGTCACCGCCGCCATGTAGGTCACAACCGCGTACAGAAAGTAGCAGAAGTGCAGCACCACGCCGGCAACAAGCGCCCCCACTCCCCCTCGCCTTGCAATCAGTCCGAAGAGTTTCCGATTGAGCCAGACCCACAGCCCGGCAGGAAGAACCACAGAGGCGGCCGCTGCGAATGCGCCTATCGCAGCAAGAGTGATCGGCAACAAAAATAGCGCCAGGCACAGAAGGCAGACAAAAAGAGCGGCCAACTGCTCCCTACGTGACGAGTTGAGAGATTCCCGCAGTTCTTCGTGCTCCACAGAGAGCCTGCCCCAGGGCAACGCCCGAGCAACCACATCGGTGCGCCAGAGATTGCCCAGTGACCAGCGTTTCAGGTGAGTCGCGGTTGCTCCCTTGACGACTTTGATGCGGCCGTACTTGCGCAGCCTGACACCAAGCTCGACATCCTCGATCGAAGGCTTCGCGAAGGCCTCATCGAATCCGCCAACATCCAGGAATGCCTGTCTCTGAACAGCCCCAAGGCCAGACCAGAAAGTCTCCGCTTCAGCCTGAGCATTCTGATGCACAAAGTGATGCCTGATGTTGGCATAGATAGAGACAGCACCCGCAGCCTCAGGTGCGCTGTCATAACTCCCGAACGATGCGATGACGCCGGACTCCTGCCGAAGAGGCTCGATCAGTGCCGCTAGAGTCTCACGATGAACTCTGACATCGGCATCGACAAACACGATGATGTCCTGAGTCGCGTCTTGTGCGCCGGCGTTGCGTGCTCTTGCCGGCCCCCCGGGCTTGTCTGAGACGCGGATGATCCGCACCCGCTCGTCAATCTCAGCGGCCCGTTTAGGTGCCCCATCCGTAGAACCATCGTCTGCAAGGATGATCTCTTCTGGGATAACGCTTGACTCCAGAACGGCTCGCACCGCCGAATCGAGGTCCTCGCTACCGTTGTGTACTGGGATGACAACCGAGATCGGCGCCGATCGGGTCCCGTCGGGGTCGTCGTTATCGCCAGACTCAGAGCCGGTTTCCTTATCTTTTTTATCAACCACAAAGTCTTCGTGGTACGACCGCTCTACGTTGACCGACCAGATGTCGTGCGACTCGCCGACGATGTTGCGTGCCGCGAGCATTGCGGCGAGCATCGAGTGGTCCTGGTTGTTGTAGCGGTGCATGCCGTTGCGGCCGACCGACTGTAGATTCTCGAATGTCAGCAGCCAGTCTTTGATGAAGTCGAGGTTCGCCTTGTAGTCGGCGTCGTAGACGGGGTATGCCTTTGGCTGGCGGATGACCGTGCCGTCCACAACACTCGACGCGGGTGCGAGATCGAGCCTCTCGAGTTCCTGCTTTGCAAGATCGATCAGTTCTTCGTCGCTCGAGTTCCAGAGCCCGTCACCCTCGTGACAGAAATACTCCATCCCGATGCTCGCTGTGCTCTGATTTGGCAGCATGGCCTCAGACCACGCCCGGAAGTTCTGGATGCGTCCGACTTTGACATCAGGGCTGTGGATGTAGATCCAGTTGTCATCGAACGGATCCGGATGGTTCAGCACGAGAGTGACAATGAGGAAGTCGCGGTAGTTGAGCCGATCCGCAGCCTGCAACACCTCATCCGGTGCCGCGGGCGAGATGCACCGGACCAACTCGGTAATCGGCATCGAATTCATAACGTGGTCGCACTCGACCAGCGTTCGGCCCGCATCACGAGTCTCGATCTCAACACCCGTAATCCGGTTGCCATTGCGGTGGATCTTGCTCGCACGGGCCTGAAGCCTGACCTCGCCACCTTTGTCTTCGATCAGGTCGGCGGCGGTCTCCCACATCTGACCGGGCCCAAGCCTCGGATACTTGAACGTCTTGATGAGCGATGCGGTATCACCCTTGCCCGTCAAGGCGTCGAAGACGGCTTTCGTGAGAGATAGATCCTTGATGCGCTGCGCGGCCCAGTCCGCGCGGATCTCGGTCGGTGGGATCCCCCACACCTTCTCTGTGTACGTACGGAAGAAGTGCCAGTAGAGCCGACCGCCAAACCTGTTCGAGACCCACTGCTCGAAGTTCTCTTCTTCTTTTGAAGGGAAGACTTTCCACTTCGCAAAGCTCAGAGCAACGCGCACTGATTCATAGATGCCCAGATTGCCGAGCGCGTTCCCGATTGACAGTGGGTAGTCATAGAACCGACCACGGTAGTAGATTCTGCTCGATCTGGGGACGTCGATCATCTCGTCGCCCATGATCTCCTGCCAGAGCTCCTCGACCGGCTTGACCTTCGTAAAGAACCGATGCCCGCCGATGTCGAACCGGTACCCCTTGTACTCCTCTGTTCGTGCGATGCCGCCGACGCGCTGACCCGCTTCGACGACAAGCGGTTTCATGTCCGGAGCGTGCTTGAGAAGCTCGTAGGCACCCGATAGCCCAGCTGGGCCGCCGCCGATAACGAGCACATGCCAACGCTCGCTCGATGTGCCCGAAACGCCATTATCCTGCGGCGAGACCTGCGACTCTCGAGCTGGTGAAAGGGCCTCTTTCATAGGTGGGTCAGTCTAGCTGATTCTTACAGGATAATGCCTTACTCAGGTTTTTGACTGACACCAGCAACGTCTTTCCTACCCTTTACCGCCCGATATCTACGAGTCCTCTCGCGAGCACCTCGCACTGCTGAATATAACCCTCACTATGGGCGTCGCCGGACACGGTTGGCGTTCGATTGATATCGAGGAGCACAGGCCGCCCGCGGTGGAGGATGTAGTCGATTTTGCCGTAGTCGATCCCAAATTCCTTCTGCACAGCAAGGATTTCTGCCGGTGGGTTTTCATACGAACCCAGGCTGCTTGACACGTTCTTGATGAATGGATCGGATGAGAGCAGGGTCCGCCCCAGCCCCCTCTCTCCGAAGACGATCCAGAGATATAGAACAAACTCACCTTCGTCGTTCTGATCGGGCAGGAAGAACTTCTCGATGACCAGATTTGGGTTCTTCCATGCCGCCTTGGGCACATCCGATTGATGCTGGAAAATCGGGTAGTCCGTCAATGTCTTCGTCCACCCGAGCGACCTCGGCTGGATGAGCGGATGCCACGCCGCTCGCTTTCGGAGCCGATCCACAAGAGTCGGCCCTCTACGCCCCGAGAATTCAAGGTCCATGAATCCGCCGCTGTTGTTGTTCGTCTTGACGATGACCGGCCCATCCCACTGATCACCCTCGCCAAGCAAATTCTCGCTGATCACCGTCTTCCGGATGTCGCGAATCCCGCCGTTGACGACTCTCGGGTGTGCTGAGATCACCTCCCAGTAGTCGCCATGGATGTACGAGCAATCGATGTGCGGAACAAGCACATCCGCATCAGAGCAAGGCTCCGGCCCTCGCACGATTCGGACATCAATCCCCGAACGCCGCCAGTTTTCGGCGATCGGCCAGATGCGATAGTTGCGGCTCTCTGCCTCCAGATCACGCTCATGAAGCATGATGGCAATCGATCGGACACGTTCTTGGTTCATCACACGCCGCTCTAGATCACTGCTACTCTGCACCCAACCAGAGAATCATATGGGATTTCCGTATAATGAGGTTTCAGCGTGTGCACGTCATAGTCGCTCATGCAAGCCATAAACGAGTAAAGAGGATTCGGTGAATCATACTGCTCAGATCCTGAAACCGCATCGTCGGCAGTACATCCTCGGACCAGAACAACACTTGGTTGATGAGAATTGGCAGACGATCGAACTCGGGGCAGTTGTCCTGAGTTTCTGCCCAGAGCTTCGCGTGCAACAGGCTGAAGATCTTGACGGCCTAACGTGGGTACTGCTCGGTCTTGCTGCACAGACCGATCCGAGTGGTTTGTCTCCCGCCGAGCAAATCGCGAGTACTCGCACAGCTGACGTTCCCGAACTCCGGTACGATTGGTCCGGTCGATGGCTACTTGTTGCAAAGCACCGAGTTCAGCCAGATGCAGGGAGCCAGATCGGCGTCCTAGTCGCACAGGATACTTCGGGCCGTAGTTGGATGAGTTCGAGTCCCGTACTCTTGCAGGAGCTCTGCGGGAACGACTGGCAGCCGGTTACGCCGTCATACCAGACTGGCGCCGAGTTCATTCCTATCCCGGCCTGTACTCTGGTTGGCGCAACCAGGCTGCTGCCGAGTCAATGGTTTGAACCGGGGAGTGGGCGGATTCACACATGCCAGCTTCTGCCGGATGTCCCGACCCAACGCCCTGACGATGAACTCCTCGACGAGCTCGCGGTGCGTCTGAAGACGGGCTTTCAGAACGTCCCGCACACGGACGAGCCGTTCTGGTTCGGTTTGTCTGCTGGTGGTGATTCGCGTCTCTTGCTCGCCGCAGCAGCCGCGTCTGGGAGAGAGATCAGTACGTTCACCTGGCTTGCGAGCCGAACAAAGCTGTGCGATCGTGTCCTGCCTCCAAAGCTGGCGGAGTGTGTCGGGATGAGTCACACCTATGTCCGCGCCGGACCGATCGACCGTTCCCGCGAGCGACTCGCAGAGAGTCACGCTGGAAAGTGTCTGAGCCGTGGCAACATCGTCCCATTGCTGAGGGGGGCCCGCCTAGGCCTGACCGGACTGTGCACCGGGGGGCAGTGTTTCGATGCCTGTAAATCAACCAAGTTCGGAAATTTTCCTGAGGACATCTCCGACAGTATCCGTGCCGGCAACCTTATTGCAAAGTTCTATCTAGAGCGACCGGGATCGTTCTACGCGAAGCAGTACGCGCTCTGGCTCGATCATGTCAAAACCACCGATCAAGAAGGCCTCGACTATCGCAACCGATGGCCAATCGAGCAGAGCGCCGCGGCGTGGCAGGCCGGCAAAGAGCAGCTGTACGACATGCAGCGGCTCGAGCGGTTCTCGATCGCAAACTGCGGCGCAATCCAAGCTCTCTCACTGGGGATCAGCTTCGAGCGCGCCCGATCCAGACAGTACGAACTCGATCTGATCGATCGTCTGGCTCCTAATCTCGCGTCGTTCCCAAGAAATCCAGCCGACGCCGATCTGATCGGTCCGGTACGGGCATTCGCACGTCGATTCACAACGCCGACCGAGAACCTCCGATCGATCCGTATCCGCGTCATCCGACGATACCGAAGCCTTCTTGCCGGATTTGGTCAACACCAATGAAACTTAAGTTGAGTAGCGGACAAGCTAAAGGTGCTTCAAGAAACACAGCAGATACCACACTTCCGCAGTTTCCAATTCGCTTCATTCAAGTGTCACCGGTTTACACAGCCTGAATCTGCTCCATGAACCACCACCTAGGTGGGCCGGGAGTTTGTGTGCTGCCCAATGCGGCATACAAACAGCGTTCAGCGACATAGTTGACCGGATAGGACAGTCTTGGATCTCCCCGGACGCATCGCCATTGCATCTAGATTCTGGGCTCAACACCTCATCTCTGTCTGTATGTAACGATTCGGGTTTAGGAGCTCTTTGCTCCGATTCGTTCGGAGTAAAAGTACCATGGGCCGAATGTGGCCGGTACCCGTTACGCCATTCCGCGTATGCATGTATGCGGTGCTGAAACGCTTGGGTGCTCACCGGCACCACCGATCGGCGCACTCAAGCCTTCACATCCTTGAAGACTCGCTCGACCTTGGCGTTGAGCTGCCACGTCCGGACTTGGCATCGGACGTGCGGGATGCCAAGCGACTCAATACTTGCGCGGAATTCAGACCAGAACTGGCTGCCGTGATCGGTCACCAGAAATCGCGGCGATGCCCCACCGCTCTCGATCGACGATTCAACTAGTTTCGACAGGTCATCAGATGTTGATCTACGCCCGAACGCCGGACACATCGGACATCATCCGGGAGGTGCACAAACTCCTGGCCCACCCCAGTGAGGGCAGATAGGAGGGCTCCGAGGGCGATCAGCTAGAAGACCCCACTAACGGGCAGTGAGAAACACCGCCAGAGGGCGGCGCGAGAGACTGTTTGACATATCTGGAATCACCCAGCGCTCCGCACCATCAATTCACTATTCTGCGCATTTCTAGGGTCATCTGGGTTTGAATCCGATCTTTCCCGCTGGGGTCTCGTGATTTCAATTCCGACAGCGCCAGTCGGGTCATGCCCGTTCGAGGATTGCAACCGCCACTGCTCTGGCTCGCCGAGCCGCGGCGCCCGGGTCTGTCCCACCATTGGTGACCTGACCCACAACGCGGGCGGTGACGATCGCACCCTCCAGGAGAATGTTGAGCTGCTCGGCGACTTCGCTAGGATCGTCGAGCCCAGCGGCCTCGCAGTGCTCTTTCATGTACCGCACGATCTCCTGCTTGTGCTCGGCTGCGAGCCGGCGCGGTGCCGAGTCGGCAACGGAGAACTCCGCCGAGGCATTGATGAACATGCACCCGCAGAACTCGTTGCCGGTGAACCAGTCTTCGTGGAAATCAAACACGGCCAGCAACCGCTCGCGGGGGGTCTTTGCGCGTGCATCTACGAACTGCATGAGCTTGTTGCGGAAGATCTCGTCGCGCCGACGCATGGCCGCGACGACCAGTTCGTCCTTGGACTTGAAGTGGTTGTAGAGCGTCATCCGGCTGATGCCGCCCTCCTTCTGGATGTCGTCCAGGCTGGAGGCGTGGAAGCCGTGGCGGTAAAAGACACGCATCGCGGCATCGATCAGATCGTCTCGTCGGCTGGGGGGCACGGGCGGTTCCTCATGGGTCAAAGGCTGGATACTGACTAGACAGTACGCACTTAGGTCATTAGCCGTTCCAATAAGGCTGTAATCCATCGATTATATCATCCAAAATCGGCATCTAGAGCTTTGAAATGGCGATTCATTAATTATTTTGTGCTGTGGAAGGTTGAGCCATTGATTTATACTGACTAGTCAGTATACTAAGAACAATACGTCCTGATCTTCTTGACTGGACGGCAGGCCACATCGGCCCCACGACCCGCGGCGCACGCAGCGCCATCCAACCCGCGACCGCCCTGCTCGGCGAGCGTTTCGCCGAGATGGCTATCGCATTGCCCATAAGGAGGCTCGTAATGCCACGTTTCCCACTTCACACCTCAGAGACCGCACCCGACGCCAAGGCACTCATCGCGAATGCAGAAAGAGTGTTTGGTTTTCTGCCGAACCTGCTCGCCACGATGGCGGAGGCTCCGGCGCTGTTGGAGGGCTACATGACCCTCGCGTCCATCTTCGACAAGAGTGACCTGTCGCCGACCGAGCGTCAGATCATTCTGATGGTCAACAATCGGCTCAATGGATGCACCTATTGCATGGCGGCGCACACCGCCATCTCGAAGTCCCAGGGTGTTCCGGACGATGTAGTCGCTTCGCTCCGCGATGGCTCGGGACTGACCGACCCGAAGCTCGAGGCGCTCCGCGTCTTTGCGGTCAAGATCAACGAGAGCCGGGGCAGGCCCGAGCAGAGCGACGTCGACGCGTTGCTGAGTGCCGGGTACACGGAGCGCACCGTTCTCGAAGTCATTCTCGGCACGGCTGTGAAGGTGATGTCAAACTACACCAACCACATCGCGAGCACGCCGCTCGACAACGCGTTCAGCGCTGTCGAGTGGACACCCGCCGAGCTGTCATCGACCTCGGGCTGACTCCAGCTGGTCTCATATGTTGAGGAACACTGGCTCGCGGCCGGCATCCTCGTAAGGAGTGCAACATGCAACCTGAATCCGTAGATGGCGCCGCGGCGCCTGCGCGATCGCCGCGCGATCTGACTCCCCCATTCACGCTTGAGAAGGCCCTCGCCAAGGTCCGCGCTGCGGAGGACGCCTGGAACAGCCGCGACCCCGATCGCGTCGCGATGGCGTATTCCCCCGACAGCACGTGGCGCAACCGCGAGACGTTTCTCCGCGGGCGGGACGAGATCCGCGCGTTCCTCCGGATCAAGTGGGATCGCGAGCTCGACTACCGGCTCGCCAAATCCCTCTGGGGCTTCCGCGAGAACCGCATCGCGGTGCGCTTTCAGTACGAGTGGCACGACGCTGCCGGCCTTTGGTTCCGCAGCTACGGCAACGAGCTGTGGGAGTTTGACGACCAAGGCCTGATGCGCCGCCGCGAGGCCAGCATCAACGACGTGCCAATCACCGAGGCGGACCGCCGGTTCCGCTGGCCCGCACCCGGCCCGAGACCCCAGACGCACCCCGGCATCCCCGAGATGCGCTGATCACCCGTTCACCGCCCGGGTGAGGCGTTCTCGCCCGGGCACTCATCACGATCTGATTCACACACGCACATCACGAGAAGAACCAACACGAAGGAGAAACACAATGAACCGCATCACCATGACTGCCGCCACGCTGACCGCCTGTGCCATGTTGCCCATCGCTTCGGCCCAGCCCATGAATCATGACAACCACGGCGATCACGCCGGCCACGACCACGCGGGGCACATCCACTTCATCGACGGCCCGCGCGAGGATGCGCCTATTCCTCGGCCGGGTGTAAAACTGAGCCGGGGCAGCTACGCGCTGCTCGTCATCGACCCGCAGGTGGACTTTCTCAGCCCCGAGGGTGTCACGTGGGGCGTGGTCGGCGAAAGCGTGACGGAGAATAACACCGTCGAGAATATCGAGCGGCTCTTCAAGGCCGCCAAGGGAGCGGACGCCCGCGTCTTCGTCAGCCCTCACTACTACTACCCGCACGACCACGGCTGGAAATTCGAGGGCGCGCTCGAAACGCTGATGCACGACATCAACATGTTCCACCGCGACGACCCCCTCGAGGTGGAAGGCTTCGAAGACTCCGGGGCTGACTGGCTCGATCGCTATAAGCCCTACATCAACGACGGTGAAACGGTTGTTGTCAGCCCGCACAAGGTCTATGGCTCCGACTCCAACGATCTCGCACTCCAGCTCCGCAAGGCCGGCATCGATCAGGTCGTCATCGCTGGCATGTCCGCCAACCTCTGCGTTGAGTCGCATATGCGCAACCTTATCGAGGAGGGCTTCGAGGTGGCGATCGTTTCTGACGCTACGGCTGCCGCGAAGCTGCCCGGGTACGACGGATTCGAGGCCGCGTTCGTGAACTACCGCATGATCGCCAGCGACGTGTGGAGCACCGACGAGGCGATCGAAAAGATCGCCGCGGCCCGGGGCAACCTCGTCAACGTTTCGGGTGCCAGCGGTATCGGGCTCGATGGTTTCGACCCGGTCAGCTTCTTCAAGAGTGAGTCGCCCGTGAACGGCTCGCCCATGATCCGCGCCTCGCACGCCGGCGCGACGTACCTCTTTGCCAACGAGAAGAACAAGGCGGCGTTCCTCGCGAATCCCGACCGATACGCCCCGCAGTATGGCGGTTTCTGTGCGTACGGAGCTTCGATCAACATCCTGCTGCCGGTTGACATCACCACCGCCCAGGTGCGCGATGACAAGCTCTATCTCAACGTTAACTCGGACATCCTTGCGAAGTTCAACGCCGACTTTAAGGGCAGCGTCGCTCGGGCGAACTCGAACTGGCCGGGTCTGTTCGACGCGAACGCCGAGTAGTTTGCAGACCACTTCCTCTCTCCCCCACTTGGCTGACGGGGTGGACACGCCTCGTCGGCTGATTTATCAAAAAAGCGGATGTCCCAGAGTACCACGCGTACCCGCTTTACAAGCACAAAGGAGATCACCATGACCGTCCTTCTGCGTATCGACGCGAGCGCCCGACTCGAGGGTTCAATCACACGTGACATGACCGACCGGTTCATCGAAGGGTGGCGCACAAGCGAACCGGGTGCTCAGGTCCTGTCCAGAGATGTCGGGCGGCAACCGCCATCCATCGTGAGCGAGGCATCGATCCGCGCTGGGTTCACCCCGGCCGACCAACGCACCCCGGCCATGTGCGACGTCCTCGCAGAATCCGCGATCCTCATCGACGAACTGCGCCAAGCGGATGTGCTGGTGCTCGGTGTACCGCTCTACAACTATGGGCTTCCGGCATCCCTGAAGGCATGGGTCGATCAGATTGTCCGGCCCGGCGAGACTTTTTCGTTCGACCTCGAGCGGGGTGACTTTCCGATCGAAAGCACACTCAGCGGCAAGTCGCTTGTCGTGCTCTCCTCAAGGGGAGAGTTTGGATTTGAGCCGGGCGGCATCCGCGACGGGTGGAACCACATGAACCCGCATCTGCGGACAGTCGCGACTCGCCTGCTCGGCATTGCCGCGAAGGATGTTCATGAAATCGCCTCGGAGTACCAAGAGTTCGACGACGAACGGCACCATCGCTCGCGTGAGCAAGCCTTCCTTGACGCGGCTGAACTCGGGTCCCGTCTCGCAGCCGCGCGACGAACGCCATGCCGCGACGAAGAGGCACGTACGTGAGAGCCCCGTAGATTCATCAGCGCTGCGCCTGTCCGCGTTGGCTTTGTCCCGCGATCAGATTGGGCGCCCCGCGAGAGAATGACAAAGGCCTCTCCAATCGCTTTCTCACCGCTCGTCGCCGGTGGGCCGCGGTGCTGGTTCTGCCTCTTGGGAATCCCTCGGTTGAGGCGGAATGAGGAAGCTCAGGTGGTGAGCCGCGTGTGCTGCGTGAAACCGGCCGAACTCCTCGTGCGTCATCCGGCCGAAGCCGGGGTGAGGATGCAGTGGTTTGGCATGATTCTCGAACTCGCGGACACACTCTTCGAATAGCCTGAATTGCTCGGTGTCGTCGAGGCCGCCGGGCGGTACGAACATGCCCGCCGTGCGGATGCCACTGATTGAGTTCCCATCGAGAATCCGCGGGAGCGCGAAGGCTCTCAAGATCGGGCGTAGCGGCATGCCAACAGCGGTCATCCATCGGGGATAGCCGTGCATGTTGGCTTCCATGGTGAGCCGCAGGTGCTGGCACATCTGGCCGAGCGTCCAATTCCCGGCTTGCGTGTATCCGGAATCGATGAGACGTGCGCACTCCGAGAGGGCGTCCCCGAGTCGGTCGAGTTTCAGTTCGCGGCGCGAGGATTTCGATTTCGTCATGAGGGAATCCACGGGTGACTAACAGCTGAGATGATGTGGCATCAACTTGTGATCCACACGGCGGGCCGATGCAACGGAGGCTGAGCTTGCAAACTCGGCAACGACCTTGTCGCGACACAATCATTCCCGCAGTTGAGCGAGTCCACCAGCGCGTACCGCGAGAAATTATTCTACCAGCGTGGCCGACTCGACGAACAGCAACACAGAACCAACCGACGCGAGCACGCGCAGGTGGTTCCAGCGTGTCCACACAACGAGGTAGCGTTTCCAGTACGCAGCCGCGTCGTGATCATCGGGATCCATTGCGTGGAGCCGCTTGTTCATCGGGACGTTGCCAGCCGCGGTTATGACGAACACACCAATCACATACAAGGTTCCGGCTGCGGCGAGGGTCGACCCCCACGGCTCGCCCGCGTTCGTGCCGCCGACCACAGTTGCGCCGATCGAGAGCAGAGCTGTCCCGAAGAACGGCCCCATAAACCATGGCGTGTAGACGGTCCTGTTGATCTGCTGCATCGCGCGGATGCCCTCGGCATCCGGCAGCCGCTTGAGCGCCGCCATGATGAAGGCTGAGAATGCAAATAGCGCACCGCCGATGAGTGCGACGCCAACAACACCAGCGCGGGCGGCGATCGTTACCAGATCATCCACGGGACACCTCCCCCATCTTGCCGAGCGCAGCCTCGGCAGCGAAGTCGCGGAAGCTGCGCGGCGGGCGGCCGAGTGCACGCTGCACGCCATCCGTGACGTGCGCATTCACGCCCGACTTGGTGATCTCGAAGAGATACCGAAGTAGATCACCGAACTCCGCGGGCACGCCCGCCTCTGCCATGCCAGCGAAGAACTCATCGGTGGTCACGGGCACGTACCGGATCTCCCGCCCGGCCGCCTCGCTGAGTTGCTTGGCGACATCGGCATAAGTCAGCAGCTCGGGCCCGGTGACTTCGTAGACCTCGCCGTTGTGCCGCTGATCGAGCAGCGCCTCGGCCGCGACCTCGGCGATGTCGTCCACATCGACGAACGGCTCGCGCACATCCGGGTTCGGCAGCGCTATCACGCCATCATCGACCATGGCCGCGAACTCGCCCTCGCTGAAGTTCTGGTCGAACCAGCCGGCGCGGACGATGGTCCAAGCAAGGCTTGATTGCTCGACGATGAGCTCGCACGCCCGGGCCTCCGGCTCGCCTCGGCCGCTGAGCAGGACCAGCTTCCGCACGCCCTTGCTTTTGGCTACCTCGACGAACCGGGTCAGATCCTCGGGCGCGCCCGGCACGGCCAGGTCCGGGGTGTACACGACGTACGCCGCGTCCATGCCTTCGAGCGCCGGCCCCCAGGTTTCCGGCTCGGCCCAGTCGAAGGCGGGCGACCCCGACCGGGACCCGCGGCGGACAGTCACCCCGCGCTCTTCGAGTAGCGGGACAACTCGACGGCCGGTCTTGCCAGTGGCTGCGATCACGAGAATGTTCTGGTACGGAAGGTTGGCTGTGCTCATGGCGTGCTCCAATCAGCGGATTCGGCGGCGATCGACGGTGACCACCACGCTCAATGAACCAACTATCGGGGCAGATAACCAGATCATCAATGACTTAGAATCGTTATGAATTGTTCGATCGTCCAGAATGGCGAACTCGACCGGGACAGACGGTATGATGGATCATGGCCCGACCGACCCCATCATCGCCTACGCCCCCGCCGGCCGACGCTTGGGCATCGACCGATCCGCTCGGCGAGACCCTGCACTCGTTCCGCCTAGAGGGGGTCGTCTACGCCCGGTCGCACTTAACCGCGCCTTGGGGCGTGGTGATGCCGCCGATGCCCGGCTGCGTGATGTTCCACATCGTGACCTCTGGCGAGTGCAGGCTCGAGTTCGCCGATGCCGAGCCGGCGGTGCTGCGCCCGGGAGAGTTCGCCCTGATGCCGCGCGGTGAGGGTCACCTCATCATGCACGGCGAGGGCGCACGCACGGTCAACTACTTCGATCTCCCGATCGAACGCGTCACGCCGAGATACGAGGTACTCAGGTACGGTGGCGGCGGTGAGGAGACGACGCTCATCTGCGGCGGTGTGCGCATCGACCACCCCGCCGCACGCGACCTGGTCGAGCTGCTTCCCAGCCTGATCCACATCAAAACTTGGAACACACCAAACGCAGAATGGATGCACAGCACGCTGCGCTTCATGGCGGCCGAGGCGAGCTCGCAGCAGCCCGGCGGCGAGACAATCGTGACGCGTCTGGCGGACATTCTCGTGATCCAGGCGATCCGCACTTGGCTGGTGGAGCACCCCGAGTCCCGGCGCGGGTGGCTCGGGGCGTTGAACGACGAACGCATCGGCCCGGCCATCCTGCGCATCCACCGCGAACCAACACACGACTGGACGGTCGCTTCGCTCGCGTCCTCGGTCGCGATGTCGAGGTCGGCTTTCTCGGCACGATTCACCGAACTGGTCGGCGAGTCGGCTATGCAGTATGTGACGCGATGGCGGATGCATGTCGCGGGTACCTGGCTCCGCGAGACAGATATGACCGCTGCCGAGTGCGGCGTGAAGCTCGGCTACAACTCAGAGGCCGCGTTTAGTCGCGCGTTTAAGCGGGTCATAGGAGTTCCTCCGGGCACCTGGCAAAAGAAAGCCGCTGAAGATGACAACCCTATCTAACAGTAATGCCGCACATGTTGTCATAAATCTTGCAAGAGTAGCGGACGAGCTAAAGGCGTTGCAAGAATCACGGCAAGCACGGCGTTCTCACCGTTGCCTATCCGTTTCGATCACATGTCGCCGATTTTCGAAGCCCACATTTGATCCTAGTACCGCCATCCAGGTGGGCCGGGAGTTTGTGCGCTGCTCTAAGCGGCATCAAGAGCAGATTGGAGGGCACCAAGGCCGATTAGCTAGATGACCCCACTACGGGCTATGAGAAACGCCGCCAGCAGGCGGCGCGAGAGACTGTTTGACATATCGGGATCGCCCACCGCTCCCACCGCTAATCAACAGGCAGAAAGGTGCTTTAACTACTCAATATTTGTTAGTTCGCTTACTTCGTTCGAATCCTCGCGCTCGCACAATGTCCCTCGAGACCCTCAACACGTGAAAGATCCGCGGCATCGCATAGCAACGAGGCTGCGGCTTTGGAGTCATCGAGTCGCAACCACGTTCGCAAGCGCAGGAAGTGCATTACCGATAACCCTGCGGAGTATCTTGCTGATCCTCTGGTCGGCAATGTATGATTCGGCCCCGCACCATAGTCACCTAAGACTTCCGCACTTGCTGATCCAACGAAGACGCCTCCGGCGTGCTTTAGTCTTGATTCGACTTCAAATGAATTGCCTGTGTGTATTTCAACATGCTCTGCGGCAATGGAGTCCGACATACGGCAGGCTTCGTTTACATCACTAACTACACAAGTGAAACCGTTTCGCAGCGCACGGCGTGCTGTCGCGGCAGTGCTGAGTCTTTCGAGTTGCATAGCTAAAGATCTTTCTACGTCGTCTGCGACTTGAGCAGATATTGAAACCAGCATTGGTATTGCTTCGTCGTCGTGCTCTGCTTGAGCAAGAAGATCTGCAGCAACGATATCTGGATCTGCTGTTTCGTCAGCTATGATTAACAACTCAGACGGCCCGGCGAGCATATCGATGCCTGCCGAATCGGAGACTAGATGCTTCGCTGCTGTGACCCACTTGTTGCCTGGTCCCACGATCACATCACAGCACGGCAACTCGTCTATGCCGTAAGCCATCGCGGCGATGGCGTGAGCTCCACCGACTGCAAGAAACTCATCGGCTCCTGCGATCGCAGCAGCGGCGAGCATAACGGGATTCCTGCTCGGTGAGGCAACGACCACCCGTTCGCAACCGGCAACGCGAGCAGTCACCGCAGTCATTAAGACAGAAGATGGCAAAGGATGCCGACCCGCTGGCGCATAACAACCAGCTGATTCCACTGGGATGATTCGGTGTCCCGCTTGCCCACCGGGAATTGAGAAACTGAGATCCCGAATTGATTCCCGCTGAGCTGCGGCGAAGTCTTCAATCCGGCTGCCAATACGTCGTAGCAGGTTCACGGTATCCGAATCAACACTTTCTAGTGATGCCTGTAGCTCGCTCCGATCAAGCACAAGCTGCTCACCGGGTTGCATTTCACCGAATCGCCCGGCATGGAAGAGTACCGATTCACGGCCGTTAGCCCGCACATCCTCTACGATGGTCTTTGCATCGCGCAGCGCATCCGGATCGACGGCGCTTCGGCCGACACGCATGACTTCATTCGGCGTGACACGCCGCAATAGTGGAATGGTACTGTTCATAGCTTCGCCCCCGATGCCGATTTGGCGTCGCCAGCGCGTCTGGTCACACGGAGCGCTCGGCGATCCAGCTCTCGCTCGATTGACTCAAGACTCGCATCACGCATCAGAGCAGCAACGAGTGCAAAGTACATCACATCCGCGGCCTCATGGGTGGCCTCTTCTGGATCGATTGCATCAAGGAGCTCGTTCGACTCTTCTAGTAGTTTGCTTCGAAGTAGATTGGGATCGCGTGCAAGACGTTTCGTGTATGACCCCTTTGTGTCTGCAGCTAACCTGGTCTTGATTCTCTGAACCAACGCTTCTAAACCGGTCTGCGAGCCGAAACAAGTTTCTTGTCCGGTGTGGCAGAATCCATCGCCGTGCTGGCGGACCGTGAATCTGAGGCAGTCTCGGTCGCAATCAACGCTTATCCCGAGGAGTTCCTGTACACACCCGGAGGTTTCGCCCTTCATCCATATCCCCCCTCGCGAACGGGAGTAGTAGACACCCCTTCCGAGCTTGAGCGACTGCTGGACAGATTCATGGTTTGAGTAGACAAGTCCGAGTGCACGGCCCGAGGGGTCCGTGACAATTGTCGGCCAAAGCCCGTCGGGTCGGTCTGACTTCAACGGGGCACAAAAACCATCGGCGAGGCTGAAAGCTCCGGTGTAGAGAGCCATTCCGACTTGCGCATCAACACCAAGACGGTCGGTGCTGGCGATGTCATCTGGTACTTGGACACCCCCAGCGATCGTGAGGGATGCGCGCCCGGCAAGTTTCTTTAGTTGTTCAACGCGCTTGAGTGGAAGGCCAGTCATACGCCCTTCATTCTCGACAAACGTGACCAGGAACCCACCGACGTATGGACGCAGCTCTTGGATGCAGTCATCGATCGATTTTCCGGTACCGGTGGTCCAACCCTCAGTCACAACTTCGCCGTTTCTTGCATCGAGCGCGGCAATGACACGGTCTTTCGGTAGTTGACTGAGTACATCGGGCGTTGCGGCGGTGCCAAGAAGAACCTTCCTCGCTCCAGCGTCTAGCCACTCAGTTGCTGCATGTACGTCACGGATTCCTCCACCGACGCGGCAAGGGACACTACGAACGATCTCTCGGATTATAGCTTTATTGTTACCAGTACCGAGTGCGGCATCGAGATCGATCACCGCAACTTCGCCCACAATTCCGAACCGCTTTGCGATTGGGAGCGGATCACCCGCATCTAGAGCTAGGGTCTCCCCCCCGACGAGCTGTACAGCATTGCCGCCACGAATATCCACTGATGGGATGATCACAATCTTACCTCCTGTCCATACTTCTGCAGCTCTCGTTTAATCTCGCCCACTGTACTTGCGCCATCATGGAATATTGATGCGGCCAGAACTGCGCTTGCCCCCGCTTTCAGCGCATCCACCATGTGAGCTGCATTGGATGCGCCGCCCGATGCAACAATTGGCACCTCGATCGTGTTTGCAATCTTGCGAATCAGGTCTAAGTCGTAACCCTGTCCGACACCGTCTTCGTCAAAGCTCGTCAGCAGGATTTCACCAGCGCCGAATGAAACGCACTTCGAAGCCCAGCTAGCTGCGTCAAGTTCGGTGCGATTGGTCCCCGAGCGCGTCACCACATCCCAGCGGCCCTCTGCATTCGCCGAGCGTGTGGCGTCGATAGCGAGCACAACACACTGCTGGCCAACGCGCGACGCGATCTCAGCTATAAGCTCTGGACGGTTGACGGCGGCTGAATTGACCGCGATCTTATCGGCACCCGCGTCAAGCATCCGCAAGGCATCGTCGAGAGATCGCACCCCGCCACCAACGGTAAGCGGGATGGGAAGCACGCTGCGCACACTGCTGACCGTGTCGATAGCGGCGCTGCGCCCCTCTGGTGTGGCTGACACGTCAAGGATTACGACTTCGTCGGCGCCTTGCTGTGCGTACAAATCAGCTCGCTCAACAGGATCACCCGCATCTCGGAGACCCTTGAAACGGATCCCCTTGACCACGCGACCATCATTCACATCAAGGCACGGTATTACACGACACGCGAGCATGATTGCGCCTCCTTACTCATTGTCAGCCACCGCTGCAACAGGCCAGCCCCGTATCCCCCGGAAAGCTCAGGATGAAACTGGCAGGCGACCACCGAGCCTCGCTCAATTGCAGCGACAAACTTGGTTCCATACATTGTCGCTGCGCATAACCAACTCGGAGGTGGCTGTTCGATGCAGTAAGAGTTGGCAAAGTAGGCGTGACCGCTTGCGAGGGCACTGGTTCCGGGTTCGGCTGCAACCGTGTTCCAGCCGAACTGAGGTACCCGCAAGCTAGGCTTGTTGAACCGTCGGGCTTCACATCTAAGAACGCCTAGCCCTTTAACTCCGGGTGATTCTTCTGAAGATTCGCAGAGAAGTTGCATCCCCAGGCATATCGCGAGCGTCGGACGCCCGGCACTGACCCTTTTCATTATCGGCTCGACGAGATTGTGCGAGCGAATCGCTTCCATGCCAGCTGCGAACGAACCAACCCCAGGCAGAACCACATAGTCGGCATACTCAACTTCCTGCGCCGTGTCGATAAGGCATGACGTGTAACCCAGTCGTGTAAACGCCGCGCTGACCGATGCGGTGTTGGCCACCCTTGTACGGACAATTGATACAGTCAACGAGCTCAAGTGAGTGTTCCCTTTGTTGATGGGATACCGATCTGCCTGTTATCGAGCGTCACAGCTGTTCTGAGTGCGAGCGCAAACGCCTTGAATGCGGCTTCTGCACGGTGATGATCGTTCTCGCCCCTGAGCACATCGATGTGAACAGCAGCTTTCGTGCTCACTGCGATCGACCTGAACCAATGACCGATGTTTTCACAGGCAACCTTACCGATGGTTTCGCGACGCAAGCCAAGATCAACAACCGCCGCAGGCCTGCCTGATAGATCGATGACGCACCTAGCGAGGGCTTCGTCGAGTGGTGCGTACGCGGATGCAAATCTTGTAATCCCGTTACGGTCCCCAAGGGTTTCGTCTATCGCCTGTCCAAGGAGAATCGCCGTATCCTCGGTTGTGTGGTGATCGTCAACTTCGAGATCACCTGAACAGCTCACTTCGAGGTCCAGCTTCGCATGCACAGCGAGCGCTGTCAGCATGTGATCTAGAAAGCCGATACCTGTTGTGACGTCTGCGTTTCCTGTTCCATCCAGGCGTAGGCTCACCCGTATGTCTGTTTCTTTGGTCTTCCGTGAGAGAGTGGCGACACGCTGAGTCATGGCAGGATCTCCATCAGTTCATCGATCGATTCGAGTACGAACGCGGCGCCCCAATTAGCGAGGGATCTACCGCTAGGACCTTGATCTGGCGCATTGATACCGATTGGGAGTACGCCCGCGCCTCTCGCTGCGACGACGTCATCTGGCGTGTCGCCGATCATCCATGCCGACGACAGACCCAGTCGTTTTACTGCGAGTTGAACTGGTTCGGGTGATGGCTTAGCGGGAGCATCTTCCATGCAGACACATACTTCGATGAGGTCTCTGATGTTAAATCGATCTAGAAACCAATCGGCCTCGGCACGGGGCCGGCCAGTGACAACCGCCAACCTGTAACGTTCGCCGAGTGTTCTCAGGAATGATGGACTCGGGATCAGTCTCTCCTGTTCTCGTAGACCGGGCTTACCCGCTTTGCCGAGATAGTGAGCTTGGAATTGATCTGTCACTACATCGAGTGGTACTTGAACATCGTGAGCAGCCAGTAGGCTCTGTGTGACCACCCAATCGTTATTTGCATTGCCGGCTTCTTTGGCCTGTTGAATCTCATCCAGAGTAAGATTGACATTGAAATCCTGCGCCGTGCGCATGATTGCTTCTCTGTAGGAAGATCCAACATCTGCGAGCACACCATCGAGGTCGAAGAGGATCGCATCTGGCGACAGGATGGCCTCGATTGCTGCCGTAAGACGAGCAAAGCCAGTTGTTTCCCCCGGCAATGTGATTCGTATCGCATCATCAAGATCGGGATTCCCTCCATACCTTCGTACGGCGATGCCCAGTGATCTCAGACCTGCCCACAGGAGTTGGGCTTTGGACGTGCGGGCAAGCACAAAGTTGGCTTGGGACTTTTCTACTTTGCATCCGAGTTCGGTCAGCAGATCGGACAAAGTCTCTCGCTGCTCGCGGACGCTTGCGATCATGTCTTGCACGTGGATCTGTATTTTCCTATCCGTGAGCACGCGCTCTGCTATGCGGAGCGATGGAGATGACACGGGGTACGGCCCGCCTGCTGCTCTTAGGAGCGATACAACCGATTCCGAAGCGATCGCGTAGCCAACGCGGAGACCTGCGAGCCCGAATGCCTTTGAGAATGTTTGGACAACCACAACATTGCCTAGAGAAATCAACTCGTCTACCGGGTCCGTATCAGCGAACTCGATATACGCCAGATCAACGAGCACAAGCGCACCGACTCGTTCCGCAGCATCGGCCACGCTACGGATCGCATCAATCTCAACCGCCAGACCTGTTGGGTTGTTGGGGGACACGATCGCCACCAGCCCTGTGCCCGGTTTGATTCGATCGAGTAAGTTGTCAATGGGAAAGTCGCCGCGTGACCATGCGACTGCTTCGATCGCCCCGCCGGCGAGCCTTGCACTCCGCGTGATCATCTCAAAAGTTGGCGTGTGCGTAACAAGCCGGCGTCCGGGTGTTAACGCCACTCTACAAACGCGGTCGATCGCCTCGTCCCCGCCGCAAGTGACCAGAACACGGTTTGGGTGTATACCAAACCGATTCGCAAGAGCTTGAACAAGACCCGTATCTGATGGATATCGTCGGATTTCATCGGGGCTCGTTGCCGCGATTTCATCGAGAGACTCGAATGGCATACCGGTCGCTTCGTTGGCATCGAGTGCTAGGTCGACCCAAGGGGCACGAGTCTCCGAAGCGTAAGGCTTGACACCCTTGAAGCATTCTGCCGGTTCGAATCTTTGTGATTGAGAGCCTGAGGTGGTCATGGCACAATTTGCTCCGGTGTTGTTACAACGATGTCAGTCCCTCCGAGCGCTTTGATCCTCGGGATGAGCCCTGGAAGTTCATCTCGAGGTACGGCGACTTTGATCGCGAAGCCCTCATCTGACATGAGCTTTGAAACGGTTGGTTCGCGCATGCATGGCAGGATCTGGACTACGCCCTCCAGATTGCTTCGTGAAACGTTCAACTCGAGCATGGTGCGCTGGCGTGCTTCGAGTACTGAGCCAACCAGCAACGCGAATCGTTCGATGCGCTCGCGCTTCACGCTGTCACGCATGGCTGCGGGTGAGGCGTAGAGTCTGGTGGACGATGCCATGACCTCGTCGATGATTCTCAGGTTGTTTGCGGCGAGCGTGGCGCCTGTGGCTGTGTTATCGATTATGCAATCGGCGTCCTCAGGCGGCAAGACCTCTGTTGCGCCGTATGAAACCAGTAGCTTTGCATCCAAGCCTTGCGATTTGATCCATTTTGCTGCGATGTTCTTGTACTCTGAGGCAACAATGATCTGCCGATTGGGGAGTTGACCTTCAACCAGGAGATCATCGGAAGCCGCCGCGACGAGTCGGACTTGGTCGAGGCCTGTGTTGAGAATCTCGACTACGTCTGCATCGCTTTCCCGCACCCAGTCCGCACCGGCGAAGCCAATGTCACGGGTGCCTTGGGCCAGCATCTCGACTACCGCTCGGGGCTTTAGCAGCTTGACCTCATACCCTGGCTGAACGATTGCAGGACGGTAGTTGCGAGCGGTAGATCTGAGCCCTAGCCCGGCCTCACCGAGTAGTCGCGAAACCCCTTCCAGCATCCGGCCTTTGGGAATGGCGATCTTTAAACTAGCTGCACTGTCTATCAGACTCATTGTTCGACTCCGCTCCTTGCGGCCTCGAACCGGTCTTTGTATGGGGTAATCCCTATACAAAAAACGCCGGCTCGAAGCCGGCGTTTATCTCTGGGATCAGCGATCCATCAGTTCAAAATCACAGCCGGCCCCCTTGCGGGTGCTGATGGTTGCTGTGATGATGATGAACGGCATACATATTCATAATCGCAGATAGAGTAGCTACCAGCCGACGGTTGTCAATCATCTAGCCGATTTTTACTCAGCCCAAGCAGCGCTCGAGTCCATGTGGTCTCCAACTTAACCACGCTCGATTCGTATCGGTTCACACTGCTAGAACACTAAATGCGACCACTTCGGATAGCAGCGAGGAGCATGCGACCAGCATTTAAGAAGAGTGGTATGCGATTGGAATCAAGTTAGTGCAAGTCTGCTCGGTGAGCAACTATTGACGGGTGAGATATGTGATTATATGTAATCCAGTCGCCTCACTAATAAACACCCGAGGCCCCGCACCGATAGACAGACGGGGCCTCTTCTTGAGCCTGTGGCATGTGCATTCGTCAACACGAGGGAACTGTTAACACTTGTGGGTGTTGAGGGAGACCTCAGCGGGCAGCTGAAAAGAGTTTATAGACTTAGCACCCGGTATTGAAATTGGTGACCCAAGCAGTGAAGTCTGTGGGCGTGCACGCTCCGTCGGCGTTCTGATCGCATTCGGGCAGGCTGTTGTTGAAAGCATTGACCCACGCAGTGAAGTCGGTTGGTGAAAGCATGCCGTCACCGTTGACATCAGCAATGCAGGGTGAGCCCACACCTAAGACGTACGCCGATCCACTGTTGCAGTTTATGGCTCCCGGAGGGCACGCATCGTCATCAAAGCGCGCTCCGACGGCGGCCGTGCTGCCGCTGAGCGAGACGCTCTGCCCAACTGATCACCTTCTGCAGTGTCTGCTGCGGTGAGTTTGGCATTCTGCTGCCCATGTGCGCTCGCCCCTGCGAGGGCGATGATCGCGGCTACCACGCTTGCCGGATGGCAGTTGCGTGGCGCCAAATCTTGGTGTTCAACTCCGATACTTGCATGAGGTGGTTCCTTCTAGTCGTGCTCATTATGGGGCTCAGCACGCGAACGCTGGACCGAGGGTTGCGCGACGCCGGTCACCCGGCCATTGGCAACTACACCGACCTGCTCGCCTACGTCGCGGATAAAGCCGGTGTGTCATTCGCGGAACTTCGCGGCTTTCGATGCGAGATGGAGTTCCCACTCTGCGGCAGCCAGATTGATATGCGCTTCGACCTGCCCCCACCGGCCTGAATCTCGCCATGCTTTGCCTGCCTTCCCAGGGACGTCCATTTCGCCGCTATATCGCGTAGCGGACGGCCTAGTTTCTTCGAGGGCAGGTCAGAATTTTCATGCGCTCAGTCAGTGCCCCGGTTGTCCTTGTATTAGAAGAAGCTTGAAGTCATAGAAAAATATGTTCGTTACTACGTTTAACGAAATGCTCGTAATGAGCCACGCTTTGCACGGCTGTGACGCGATCTTGACACGCAGTTCTGAGCCGTTGGAGTCTGCGTCGGTTGGTAGTTGTGCTAATTGGCTGTTGTCTTCTGGGGTTATCGTTATGACGAAATAGTCCTCAGTTTATCAATATACTCTCGTGATCTTCTTACATATATCGCGTAGCTATCCATACATCGTGGCGTTATCTAGTTGAGAACCAGGTCGTGATTTCTGACAAGGGGTTGCGGATCAACACGGGGCGGTTACTGTGCCCCCGTCTGGCTAAGGGAGCCGGGCAAGAAGAGGTAGCAAAGCGTAGCGAATCGTGTTTATCACAGGGCGATGTTGCCCGTGCGCGATCGGTGCGCGAATGCTATGAAGGAGATTACAGTGAACCGTAAATCACTCGCAGCAATTCTTGGTTTGACCACACTCGCCGGCGCGGCGATGGGTCAGAACGGCAACTTCTACACCGCAGATTCGCGTCGTGGTGACATGTTCATCAACGAAGTCTGGAACGACCCAAACTCGGGCGATGCACCGAAGGAATTCATCGAGATCTACAGCGAGTCCGGGAGCGTTTCACTCGACGGACTTGCGATCATCGTGATTCAGAGCGTCGATACCAACGACGACGGTGTTGTTGACAGCACCGAGATCGACGAATCGTTCATCTTCCCGTCCAACGGCGTGTACAGGACCAACAGCGCCGGGTACTTCGTGCTCTGGAACTCGGACAGCGATCTTGACATCGATGCCACCAACCGCAACGCGACCTACGACTCGCAGATGCTCTCCCAGGCCGACGATTCGGAGATCTACGCACGCCTCCCCGAGAGCGTTCGTCAGACCCTCGCAAGTGGTGCTGCTGACTCCGGTCCGGGGCGCCCAAACACGGCGCTTGGCGATCTGACTACCCGCTACGAGGCATCGTTCGACGAGCTCGGAACACTCGGTGATTCCAACGACAAGCCGGGCCAGCTCACCAACGATGACTCCCGCACTTTCTTGCTGGTTGACTTGGCAGGCTCTGGCCTCGAGCCGGCTGAGGAAGAAATGCTTCACAAGGACGGTAACCCCGATGCTGACCTCGACGGCAAGATCGAGATCAACGAAGTCGGCGGCACGGGCGAAGAACTGCAGATCATCGACAGCGTAGCTGTCAGCGATAACGGCGGTGCTGAGTACACCTACTGCGATCAGGAAGAGTGGGATGTTTCTCCCGGATTCAACCCTGATGCCATGACACGTCTTGGTATTTGCATGGAATACTGCGACTTCCCCGAGTGCGAAGAGAGCACCATCGATGGCAGCGACAACTACAAGTGGGTGTACTACAACTGGGCGATGGGTGAACTCTCAGGCTCGGGCTCGGGTATCAACCTGGTCTTCAACTGGGATGGCGGCAGCGACGGGTTCGGTGGCTTGGCAGAGAACTGCGACGGTAACGTGAGCCTGAACTCACTGCCAAGCTCTGGTGATGTTGCACTGACCCCGGGCGAAGTCAACACTGCAGTCAACTCGGTTGGCCCCAACGCATCTTGCCCTGCAACTCGGAATGCGGGCGACCTCACCGGTGACGGCGTGGTTGATGTCAACGATATCCACGAGGCCATCAAGACCCAGGATCCTGTGATTTTCCGCAAGGTCCTTAGCAACCTCGACTAAGCACACACACTAGCGGCATACATCATGAACACCCCCGACCAGACTGTTGTCCGGTCGGGGGTGTTTCTTGTGTTGCTCGAATACGCTGCAAAGCGCGTATGTAGTATGTGGCGATCTGCTTTAGCGACGACGGCGAGTTGCACAGAACCCGCCAATGGCAAGCAGGCTGAAGCTAGCCGGCGCCGGGATGACCTCGATTACCATCGAGCCGAACGCGGCTTGGTTCCATCCAGTCAGGCCGTTGGTTTGGCCGTCGAGTATGTCAACACTGAAGTTCATATCCCAGCCGAAGAGGATCTCTTCACCTGCGTCGATATCGAAATCGATGCTGAAGCCGCTAGGGACGTTCACCGCTCTGCCGTACCCGGTTGTAAATGGGCTCGGGACATCGCCTCCGAAGGTGATCTCGGCGAAGTTGTTGACGGAACCGTTTGCGAGACCTTCGCCGACCATGCCGTTCGCACCGAAGTCTACGGTGATCCGAACCTGAGCGTCTTCGGTAAGGAGGAGCCTGCCGCCGCCGGCACCTCGCAGCGGTGCGGTCTGGAGCCTTCCTGCCGGGTCGAATGTGTCCCCGAGATCGACGTCTGCAGACAGATCCCACAAAAGCTCGAAGCGAGTGTCAGACGACTGACCGGCGACAGTCGTCATGGTCTGCATCGAGTCGATCGAGGGCAGTGCACCGGTGTCAGCTATGAAGCTGTTTGAGATCACGGTGCGCTCTGGTAGGAAGATATCGTCTTTATTGATGTTGTACGCGCCGTTGTGATTTGAATAGAACGTGAGCGGGCTGCCATCGACTCCGATCCCGTCGAAGGATTGGAATGAAGTCAGGCCGAACCCGGCTGAGAATTGACCTGCCGCGGTTCCTGCTACCAATAAGGCGGCAGAAACAGCGGCTCCGCGTGTGAGCGTCATGGCGATTCCTTACATGTCTTTCCGGTCAAGAAACCGGCGCGGGTGTCTCTCTCTAGCCGGGGGTAGCTCCCGCCCGCTACCTGGCATTCTCTCCTACCCGCGACATCCGCGGGCGATTCTCATGTGAAATGCTCGCCGACCCGTTAAGCCCGGCGAGCGCTGTTTGTGGTGTCCCCACGAAACAGAAGAGGGCTGGATACATCAGCCCGGGTTTAATTCGGACAGACTGGGCCGTTAGCGCCTTGGTTGTAGTTCCCGATCCAAGCCGAGAAATCGGTTGGTGTGCATGCGTTATCACCGTTCTGGTCGCACGTCACGATGTGGTTAGCGTTGAACGAACCGATCCATGCTGAAAAATCGGTTGGTGAGACAATGCCGTCCATGTTCACATCGGCGCAGAGCCTGCCTGATTCGCACGCATCCGGGACCCCGTTGCTGTTGGTGTCTGGCAGACCAAGCACAGCATCGAAAGCGGCTAGGTCGGATTGGGTGACAGATCCGCCCCACGCAACGACGAACCCGCCTTGGATAACTTGGCCGCTGCTCCATTCACCGGTCGAACCGTCGGTGAGGTCCATCCTGAGCATGGCCAGAGTCGCGTTGAACACTTCGACCTGTCTCGCATAGCCGGTGTAGAGAACATCATCAGAGGTGTCATCGGTATCGAAGTCTCTGATAAAGTCGTGAGCGAGATCATCGAGTGTCCAGCCCTCGGAAGCAGCGAGTTCTATCATCGATCGGTCGTCACAATCGATGTCGCCGTCGAAATCGAAATCTCCCGGTACAAACCGGTCTTGCACACCGATCGGTGTGCCATCGAGTGAAGAACCCGGCGCGGCATCGTTGAACCCGTTCGGCGTAATCCGGAATCCAGATATGTCGTAGGGCTCAAAGAGGAGTGTGCCGTTGGGATCCTGTGCGCCAGAGAACTCGAAGAACGGCGCAACGAGCGGGCTTGGATCGCTCAGACCGGTGTAGCTGTAGGTCGGCCCGTTTGGATCTACTGGTGCTAGGTAGTTGAGTTCATCGTCGGCGGTCCCGGGGAGACCGTCCTCGCCCAGTTCGAGCAGTGGTTTGTAAAGGGTGTAGTCCGCGGTGCCTGGCTGAGTGTTGATTGTTTCGCCGTAGACCCAGCTCTCGTCGGCGAGACTTGTGCGATCGAGATCGCCGTCGTTTGGATTGACTGTCCACCCGACTAGCGGGTTCGAAGAGTCGTATCTGACTCTTGAGACCGCATCTGGGTTGAAGTTTGGCGTTTCGCTGATCTGGTTGCTCAGGAGTTGTCGCCCTCTGATGTTGTACTCTCGGCCGCCGCCGTTGGACCAGGCGATCTCGTCGATGATCTGAACTGGCTCCATTGCAAGGGCCGTGTCTTGCGATCCGTCGAGCCCTTCTCCGTAGTAGATTGGTACACCGAGCGTGTGCTCATCACCGAAATCGAGTCTGCTGTTGAAGTCGACGTCGGGCGAGACGTCTTTTTTCCAGCCGTAGCCTTGGCCGTAGTTGCTTGTACCCTGCGCAGTAAGCGAGTGCTCGGGTCTGCGCCGGACGATAAGATATGTCGATGAGCCATCGTTCTCGAGCTTGCTCGCTTCATCAACGCTCGGGATCGTGCTTGCTTGGAAGGAGGCAGCCCCGAAGAACCTAGGGTTGCTCGGGCTTTCTGGCAGGAAGAAATCGAAATCACCGTTTGGGTCAAGGAATGGCTCGAGTCCCGTAAACCCGAACTCCTCGCGGTTGTAGAGTACGAAGAGTCCGTGTTCGTTTGTGGACCAGCCGTCGAGCGAGAAAGCCTCGTCGATTTCCGGTGCTTTCTGCATGAACGCACCGTCTGGAACATTGTCGTCGTCGGAATCCTCGCCGCCCTTGACAAGTACAACCGCGTAGCCGGTGAGGTCATAACTTGGAGGGCCATAGATCTCGATGTATTCCCATGTGGCATCGCCACCGTTTGTTGGGTTCTCGAATACCTCGTTGATGGTGAGCTGCGATGCTGCCTGCCCTGCCGTAGCGATGTAGAGCAAAGCTAGGCAACTATTATTTACAGACTGTTTCATCCGTGTATCTTTCATGGTGAGTGCGTCCTGTAGTCGTTTCGTTATCGTGTTCGCAGCGGTGAACCAGAATTCGAGAATCTGCCGCTAGAGAGATGACCGCCGAACACGTCTTTCTCGATCTCGGGGTATGCGTCGTCCCTTGGTAGCGGCCCATCGGTGAGATCCCAACCAAATGTGCCGTCTCGGTTTTGATCGAGTGTGTTCGCGACGTGCCCGTCTGCGTAAAGGATGTTGCCGCGGGTTCGGTCGTGGTCGTCTACGTTGTCACGCGAAGATCGCATGTGTGCTGGTCCGAAGTCTGCATAGCTCTGCCTGCCCCATACACCCGACGGGTAGCGAACGGGGCCATCACCAAAAGCTTTGGCGACCCTGACAGGGCCTTCACCGAAATCTTCGTAGTCTTCCAGCGCCCCGTCGGTTCGGCCGTCGGCCATTAGAGGCACCCGGACTGGAGATACATGGTTGAGGTACACGTCGCGGAGCGGTCCGATGACGCTGTCGATCTTCTTCGGTGATCCGATGTACGCATCACGCGGGTTGCGCATCTCGGTGAAACCGAAGTACCACGACATCGTGTAGTTCGTGTTGAACCCGGCTTGCACGAGGTTGTTTCGTTCCTCGACAGTGAAGGCCTTCTGGGGCCTGCCGTCGTCGAGTCGATCCATGGTCATGTTCTGGGTGTGCTGAGCCGGGTTGCTCGGGCAGAGAAAGTTACCCGGCATAATGTATTCACCGATGACCATGTCCGCGAGCCATCCGGCTTCGTCGATCGAACCGTAGCTGTTTCCCTCTCGGTTGTCGAACGGGCCTGACGAGTACAAGCCATCGTTTGAGAGTGAGTACGCCAGCGTGGCAATCCCGTTCTGCCGCAGGTTGCTCGCGCAGACTGAGAGCTTTGCAACCTGACGCGCCCTCGAGATCGACGGGATAAGGATCCCGATCAACAACGCGATGATTGCGATCACGACGAGGAGCTCGATGAGTGTGAAGCCGACTTGTTGGTGAACTTTGCGGGATCGCATGGCCGAGAGGGTACCTGCTCGGGCTCACGCTATATCGCAAATCACCTGTGTTTTCGGTTTAAGATTGTGCTGCTTGTTATATGTCGCGACATATACGATTTCGCCACTCTGAGGATTCTAAAGCGGCTTGTTGAATGGACGAGTTGCTACACTCCCCGCATGATTCTGAGATCCGCCCGCATAGCCGCACATCGAGTATTCATAGTGTCATTGCTCTTACTGCCCGTTCAGGCCAGCGGCCAGCTTTACATTAACGAAGTTCTTGAGAACCCCCCTGGGCACTCGTTTTCTGAGAGTAGTTGGGAGTACATTGAGCTGTACGGCATGCCAGAGATGCCTCTTGATGGCTTTGCGCTTGTTGTGCTTAAGGGCGGTGTCGATGATGACCGCAACGGTATTCCAGAGATCGAGCCGCACGTCGACGAAGTTTTCTTCCTCGATGGCATGGAAACGGATAGCACAGGCTTAGCACTGATCTTTAACACCTCGCAAGACCACAACGCGATCGGTATAGAATCGATCGTCGGCCAGCATTCCTCACACGCTCGCTCATTTCAGTCCTGCGCCCCGGACTCGAGAGTAGGGCCAATGAGACTGGACCATGACGGGTCGTCGACATACATGCTTGTCCGAGGCTTTGATCGAGCACTGGCGGATTCTGTCCTGTCGCCCGGCAGTGAGCACGACACCAACTTCGACGGCAAGATCGATTGCTTCTTCCCTCACAACGGCGATGCGGCAATGCCGAGATTCCAAATCGTTGATGTGCTGAGTTGGTCGAACAGAGGCGGCAAAGAGTACGGCTGGCTCGACGGGTACGAGCTTTCTGAAACACACGGCATCAACCCGGACGCCTTAAGTCGGGTGGCGTTCTTCGATGCCCCACCACGACTGGGGTCGTATACCAAGGACGTCCGTGATAGCGCTGGAAGGGTGACCGGCTTTAAGGTGTTGGACACGAGTGTTGCCGACGAATCCTGCATTTACGGCGTGTTAGACAGTGCTACTTTCCCTGAAACGATGGTGTATTTCACCGGGTCTGATCTTGAGGGTTGGTCGCAAACCAAGGCACCGACCGATCAGATGGCCATGCCGATTGTGCTCACCGGGGATGACCCAGAGCCCGATTCGGATCCGTTCCCATCGCCGATGCGTCGGTCATTCAATGGAGATGTACTCACTACCGATCTTGATGTAGAAGCGTTTAGGCTCACGCCTGGCAGCTTGAATGATCACCCCAGCGGCACGATCACGCAGGAACGGATCGTTCGAGGCGACCTCAACTGCAACGGTGGCGTTGACCGAGACGACCTTGAGGTTGCGCGCATTCTGGTTGGTACATCTATTGATGATCGATATGCAGCAACTGAGGGCTCATCGGAGTTTCGATGGCACGGAGCTGCACTTCAGAGACTGATTCGGCTTGTAGAGCTGAGCGATGACGAGTCTGGGCTTGACCGGAGTGTCAGCCCGCAGGATCTGGAGATGCTTGAGATTCTTGCTCACTGATTCAGATGGGAGACGTTGCTGACACTGTTGGTGTGTGACGAGTTCAGCAGCATTTCGGCAGTCGTTGATGCAGGCTTTGGCTCTGCGTAAACAACGTACGTGCCATCGAGTGCCGCGTGGATTGCATCGGGCCAGTCTTCGCCTGTAAGATCCAGCCTGAGTGGCTCGCCAGCAGGATCGTTGCCCTTCATTTTCACGGCATAGACATAACCGGTCGCGTGCTGCGTCAGCCAGCCGCTGCGTTCGAGTAGTTTACCAATCGAAATAGATTCTCTACGACCAATCGCCCATACTTTAGGTGAAGCCACGGCTCCGTCTACCGCGACAAAGCGGACGTCTTGTGCCATTGGGATGCGGGGTGAGTCGTTTTGAATTGTGAATGTTGCGCGAAGCAGATGCAGTTCATCTTGGAGCTGTGTGATCAATGTCTGCTGCCGATTGTGCTTACTGATATTTTGCACACCAAGGAAGCATGCAACGCCTATCGCTCCGATGGTTACGATCCCGGCGATCAGTAGCGGTCTTCCAGATCGGGCAACGCTCAGTTCCAGCAAATCAGCGCGGTGCTGCGAGATATCTCCGAACCTTCGGGCGGCTTCTGCCTGCGCGGCTCTGGTGGACATCCCAGAGTCCACCAGATCGTCGATACACTCCTGGATATGGATATCAAATTCGATATCCACATCACGAACGAGTGAGCTGAACTTTCTCGGGGCACCATAAACTAGCGATATGGTCGTTCTAATCCTGCTCAGAGGGTTATTCATGTGACCTGCCCTCCGGGATTGTGCCTCTGATACGAAAGAATGTCATTCATTACAGTTGCGAGCGTCCTCCACTGGACCGCGCGCCGATTCATATGTTCTCGTCCCTGAACGGTAATTCGGTAGATTTTGGCTCGCCGATTGCGAGAGGTACGGCCCCACTCTGATTCGACCAGCCCGTTGCTCTCGAATCTGTGAAGTATCGGGTACACAGCGCCCTCGCTGACCGAGAGTGCTTGGCCGGTCTGGGTTCGGATACGCCTCGTAAGTTGATAGCCGTGCGCCGGCCCCTCATCGAGCATGGCCAGCACAACTAGACCAATAGCGCCCCGTCGTAGTTCAATATCATCGTCGTGAATGCCCATGTAATAAGTTTAGATCGTTTATTTACCATACTGTGACACTACATTATGAAGATATTGTGTGAGATGAGTAAACGAACCTAAGAGCGTACCAAGATTGCATGTAGTGCCATATGCAGTTTGTGAACGGTGTTCCGAATACTGCTTGACGGGATAAGTCAGTCGCGGATCACCACGGATACACCGCCTGTGCATCTTCATTCTTGGCTCAACACCTCTTCACTGTCTGTACGCCACGGGCTCAACAGGTAGAGCAGGTGTCTCGACTTTCTTGAGGATGACTATCGGGGCGATCTCTTACGCGTTGATGATAACGGCGGAGATAACGCAGACACGAACCTGTCAGGTACACTCAGTCTCATGCTAGCTGATGACCTTGACGATCCTGAGCTTCATACACTCAGCGGGACATCGTTTCATATCTGTGACTGGACGAACGCATACGTAACAGGCTGATTCGATGAGGACGTGACTCATACACGGATCGGTTCTCGAGACAGTCAACACTGCCACGGATGGAACCGTGACGTAGTTCGCCACTATGCCGGTCGGCGTGTGGTTTGAACGTGACAAGAATCCTGCACCGGGAACACCCGATCTCCTCGCAGATATCGGCGTGGAACTTAGACAATCAGAATCTCACAGATGCATCCTTTACCGGCGTTATACTAAGCGACACAGCACTCACCGGATCAAAGCTAATCAACGCGAATTTCTTGAGTGCCATTTCTATCAAGGACGTTGCTAGACAACACAATACTTACGGGATCCAACTTTACGGAATCACAACTAACGGATGCTGACCTCTCCGGGGCATTGATCAGCAACACCAGTTTCCGCTCCACGACAAATATAGGATTTACCGCTGCTCAACTGCATAGCACTGCAAGCTACCAGAGTCGCAATCTGAGCGGGATTGATTTGTCATACAACAATCTGGAAGGCTGGAACTTTTCAAACCAAGATCTATCTCATGTCTCATTCGGCAACTCGCAGATTACAGACATGGACCTCAGCGGATCTACGATCGACATCACTAAAGAAGCCTTCTTCGTAATGGAAGGCGGGAGTACGCTGAAACTAGTATTCGAGGATGATGAATGGGGCAACCAGATTCTATTTGGTGAGAATGGTGGATTGGGCGTGCAAGTAGAGCTTTCTGGCACACTCGAGCTCTTGTTTGTTGAAAATCTAGATTATGATGATTTAGCCACTCTAAGCGGTACCACATACAAGCTGTTCGATTGGACAAATGCACATGTAACGGGATGGTTCGACACAGTTGTTACACATCCTGGATATGGTTACTTCAGGACTTCGCAGCTTGCCACTGATGGTACAGTAACGTACATCGCCCCATCACTTATTGGCGTGTGGGCCGAACGAGGTCCTGTACCCAGCCCTGGCACGCTAACTCTCTTGTTTGGTGCCCCCGCCCTTTGTACATGTCGCGCTAGAAGGCCGAGTTAATGTCTTCGTATTGATATACTCGGTCCGCGATGTCTTGAATGGAGTGTTGCGGACGAGAGATGGGTACAGCTAGATGGATTGCTAGCACGGATTTCTCGATGTTGGTTACTCGCTTGAATCTGTAATCGCCGCTCCACGCAGCCTGTAAGCGCACAATGCATTGCCATCCATATGGACCAGTAGTTAGAACATTTCCTTATTCTGGACTTTGACGATGCTCGAACTTTTGATGACCGGTTATGCCAGCTGTGGATCAAGCCAGATACACCGCTCGGGCATATTCGCCTGAGTTCGTCACCGCTGCTCATTCCCACTACCAGACCTCAACACAACCACCTTAACTCGGCGCCGCCCTCGGAGACACCGAGTGTACCAGACTCTCTTGTGATGTAGTTGCCATGCTGGCTTCAAGCATAACGGTTAAGACTCTACGAAGACCTAATCGCATACTTGTGCTGTGTGTACTGTCGTTAGTTGCTGGGGCTTGGGCTGAATGGCATGCCCTATATCTCATTGAAAGAAGAGTGGCTTATGCGTCGGCGATGGGTTATTCAAACTGTGATCGTTGGTTTCATTGTATCACTCAACGCTGCAGCGCAGTCACCGCGCGTAATGCAAGGGCCGATGATTGGCGCGGTGGAACACGACCAGGTGCTATTGTGGGCTCGGCTGTCTGGTCCGTTTGCTGTTCAGGTAGAACTCTCGAAAGACAGTGATTTCACTGATGCCAATCGCAGCGCGGTCCTGACGGCATCAAAGTCTGACGACTACTGCGTCTCGATTCCAGTTGATGGGCTTGAGCCCGACACTGAGTACTTCTACAGGGTACTGGTCGATGGCAAGCTCGATCGTTACTGGCGTGACCGTCCGCCGGCGCGGTTGACGACCGCGCCTGATGGACCGGCGGCGTTCAGGCTTGCGATGGGGTCATGTGCACGGTTCTCGATGGACCGTGTCCAGCCGATCTGGAATGTGGTTGCTGCGAGTGAGCCCGATCTGTTTGTGTGGCTCGGCGACAATATCTATGGCGACGCTATGGACAGTGATATTCTCGCAGATGAGTACAAACGCCAGCGAGATCTGGCGTCATTTCAGACGCTGCTACACACTGTGCCACAGCTTGCGGTGTGGGATGATCACGATTTCGGCTTGAATGATTTCGCGGGTGACCACCCCACAAAGGCCGAAGCGCTGAAGGTGTTCAAGCAGTACTGGCCGAATGGGTCGTACGGCACACAGGAGACACCCGGAGTCTTCTTTAAGTACTCGTACGGCGGCGTTGATTTCTTCATGCTTGACTGCCGATATCACCGGACGCCGAACAACGCAACAGACGGACCGGGCAAGACGATGCTCGGAACAGAACAACTCGAGTGGCTCATGGATGGCTTACGCCAAAGCGATGCGCCGTTTAAAGTCATCGTGTGCGGCAGTGGATGGACGCTGCAGAAAGGGCCGGCCGGTGATTCTTGGTCGGCGTTTCGGCACGAGCGTGATGCGCTCTTTGCAAGCCTTATTGAAGACAAGATTACCGGCGTTGTGCTCGTGTCTGGCGACACCCACCTCGGTGAACTGAATGTCATCCGGCTCTCAGAGCGCGGCGGGTATGACTTTTTTGAGCTTGTTTCCTCGCCATTAGCGCAGGTGCCGAACAAGAAGGACAGGCCGATGGTTGAGAACGAGGAGCGGGTTTACCCCGGGTATAGACTGACTCCGAATTTCGGTATCGTTGACTTTGACATGACCGAGTCTGACCCGGTACTCAGATTCAACATAACCGATGTGTACGGCCAGTTGGTATGGGAACCGTTCGAGATCCGAGCAAGCCAATTGACATTTGAGTGAAACTCGCACGGCCGCACGCTGCACCTTTGCATGTTCTTAATACAACTGTGATCGCTACAGCGTGTTTCGCGCGGGTGGTACCGAACTTCTCGCCGTAGACTCGTCAGAGCAAACGAGTCGATAGAGAGGGATAGACAATGCGTACTACACGCTGGCAGCTGCCGATCGGAATTGTGTTGGCATTTGTTGTTGGCTGCTCGGAGCAGAACGCTGAACCTGGTAGCGGCCAGATTTCAGATGGGAGCACAACCGAAGCAACAGCATGGCCAAACCCGATCCGGCTTGGGCTTGTGCCTGCGGAGGGCGGCTCGGATACGGTGGCGCGGTTCTCCCCATTGACCGAGCACATCGAGGCAGAGCTTGGCATCGAAGTGAAGGCGTTCAGCGCCTCAGAGTATGTCGGCATCATCACTGCTATGCAGAATGACCAAGTTGATATTGCTTACTTCGGCCCGAAAAGCTACGTAGAAGCCAGTCGGCTTGCTAATGCCCAGGCGCTTGTGCGCGAGATGAGCAATGTGGGGCTTGAGGGGTACTACAGCATTGTCATTACGAGCAGCGATTCTGGGATTGAAACGCTCGCGGATGCCGAGGGCGCGGACTTTGCGTTTGTGACGCCGAATTCAACTTCGGGATTCCTTGTGCCTTTCCTTGGCATAGAAGAGGCAACGGGACAGGTCGCCGAAGACTACTTCGGTGAGGTCAGGTACACGGGTTCGCACGGCACCTCGATTCGCGCGGTGATCGCTGGCGATGTACCAGTTGCTGCGACCAACACGCTGGATCTTGAAGCAATGCGTCGGAACGGTCTGGACATATCGAGTGTCGTCGAGCTTTGGCGTTCCGAGTTGATCCCGGGATCGGTTATCGCGGCACGAAATGAATTGCCGGAGGATTTCAAGGAAGCGGTCCGAGCCGCGGTTGTAGATTTTTCATCTAATACAGAAGCGCTCGAAGCGATGGCGCGGACCGGCTTCGTGCCCGCCAAAGACGAGGACTACAACATCATCCGTGTCCTCGAGCAGCGCCGCGCTGAGATCGAAGGACGGGACTAGTCAGCGATTGCAGAAGTAATGCAGTCGGTCATGACCGCATCGAAGCCAGCCTTGCGGAAAAACTCGACCTCTGATTCTGGCGTGCTGAACACCGGACCGTTTGGTGCGAGCACGGGGCGATCTATGTAGTCGGCGGCGAACTTATGGTCGCGAAAGGTGAACGCGTGCATCTTGAGACCGAGTTCGTTTGTGATTTTTGCACAGTCGATCTCTTTCTCGGTGAGCAGATGCCACCACATGAGCTTCCAGCCGTGCACCATCGTCATGCCGCGGGAGGCAACGTTTGATTCCAGGAAGTGTCGCAGATCACTCTCAGTCATGATCTTGGTGACATCGAGCGTCACGGGATTAGCACTTGCAATCAGCCCCGGCTCGCAGCTGAGGAGTTGGCACTTGTTCATCGCATCTAGTATGTCGTTTTCGGCGAGCACATCCATCACGACGCTGTCAAATGACTGGAGCCAGTGACTCTGAGGATGACTTGACTCGCCCGCGTCGATGAGCGTCTGGGCGGTGAGGTTGGCCATGAGCACAATCTCGTCGTGCGTCATGTGCTCGCTGCTGGTTTTGAGCTCCGTGTAGAGCACGATATCGGGGTATGTACGCCTGAGTTCCTGAAAGGCGAGCAAGGCATCTTCGTAGCTGCAGATACCAGCGGGTGATGAGTCGGGGTCGTTATCAGAGCAAAACCCCGCTTGATTGACGTTTAGAGTCTGGAGTTCTTTGAGTGTGAAGGCTCTGGTTTCCCAGATTCGTTTGCCGTCTTTGACCGTGGAACGGGTTAGAAAGCGTTGCTCGAGTTGAGCATTCCCGATGAGTCTGTTGAGTGTCCAGTCATGGAATACGACCAGTTGATTGTCAGCGGTCAGAACCAGATCCAGTTCGAAACCATCGGCGCCGAGTTCGATGGCTCTCTTGAATCCGGAGATGGTATTTTCCTGCCCGATACCCGGCGACCCACGGTGGCCGATGACCAGCATCCGCTGATCAGGGGCCTCCGCTTCTTGTGCCGAACTCTGGCTTGCGATGAGCAGCGCGAGTGACAGGATAAGAGTCTTGATAGTTGCGATGGCCATGCTCAAAGTTACCTTCTTAGTGATATCCTGGCAAACGTGAATCCCCCGCCTGAAGTCTCTGGAATTGGACTGGGCGGTGCAGTAGGATCGGTTCCTGCCCGATTGGCGGCCGAAACTGAAGTGATCTAGCTGAGTGCGAATCTTCCATGAATCTCATTGAACTGGCGGCAAATCTGAAATCGGCCCGGCTTGAAAAAGGCCTGACGCTCGAAGACGTGGCGTCCCGTGCTGGACTGACTCGGAGTTGGCTCTCAAAAGTTGAGAATTTCCGGGTGACCCCTTCCCTGCCTGCGCTGGCAAGCATCAGCGAGGCGCTTGGGGTCCGCATGTCCGAGTTGTTTGAGGGGATCGATGCTCAGCCCGCGTTCGTGGTGACACGAAAGGGTGAAGGGCAGCCGGTGCGGCGTGACGAGGATGTCTCGAACTACTCGTATGAATCGCTGGCCCACGGCAGGCCGGCACGCAAGATGGACCCGTTTCTCATTACGGTTCCCAAAGGCGATGAACGCCCACAGCTTTCGCATGGTGGCGAAGAGTTCGTCCACATCCTCGATGGCGCTATTGAATTTAGCTTCGGAGACGACAGGGTTCGGCTCGAGAAGGGCGACAGCGCTTATCTGAACGGGAGCGTCCCCCATACTGTCAAGTGTGTTTCGCCGAAGCCGGCGAAGCTGCTGACCGTGTACTACGGTATGGGCGAAGAGAACGGTGCACCGATCGAAGATTGAAACGCTCACGCAACACCGACGCCGACAGAAGATCTCTGTAGACAGTTGAGTGTATTTTCTGGATCGAGCCGTCGCGGGTTATTTGTTGCCCTTAGCGGGTCCATGTTGTCGGCGAACTGCGCCAGCATATCTTGAGACACGCCGATCTTGGCAAGGGAAGACTCGAGCCCGAGTTCAGTCAGGATATTTGCGATTGTGTCGCAGATACTTGCAGGATCTGCACCGACATACTTGCATGCTTCAGCGGTGCGCTCGGCAACCCAGAGCGGGCCTCGGTCATCGACGCAGTCTTTGAACGACACGCCCGCGTTCCACTTGGCGATTTCGCCTATTGTGAGCGCGACCGCGTGGCCGTGCGCGAGCCCGCATGCCTGGGTGATCTGATACGACAACGCGTGAGCGGCGGTAGTTTTGCTGATTTTGATGGATTTGCCGGCGAGATTAGCGCCGACCATCATGGCGCGTCTTGAGGTCTCGAAGCCATGAAGCACGCTGGGCGCAAGGCAATCTGCGATCATTGTGCCCGCGGCTCTCGCGTACGCGAGTGACTCTTCTGTGGAACCGACCGCCCATGTCGATTCCATCGCTTGGCACAACGCATCGAGCCCGCTGCAGGCGGCAACGTGCTTTGGCATCGCGAGTTGAAACCGTGTATCGAGTATGACGCTGGCCGGACGGATTTCTTCGTGAGCGACTGAGACTTTCTTGCCGTCGACGTAGATCGCCGCGAAGTGTGTCGCCTCACTGCCGGTGCCCGCAGTCGTTGGGGCTGCGATCAGCGGCACGGGTACCGCCCGTTCAAGCCCGACACCCTGTGAGAGTTCGCCGATGAATTCGGGGAGTGAGCATGCAAGAGCGACGACCTTTGCAACGTCGCAGCAGGACCCGCCCCCGATGGCAACGACACCGTCACAGCCACGCAGAGCCGCGCGTTCGGCAGCGATCGCGGCGTCTTGGCTCGATGGATTCGGAGTGAACTGGTCGAAGTACGTTGGACGTTGCTTGGACAACGAACGCTGGAGGTACGACTTCAGCTCCGCGGCTTCCAGTGCGGGTGTGTCGATGACTACGAATGGCTTTGCAATCCCTGCTTGGTTTATCAGCTCGGGTAGAGCGTCGATCGAGACAGCGATGTCCTGCCCATCGTGATGGACGATTTCGTGTTTGCTTCGATCGATCGCGCCGAAGAGAAGCTGTGCATACTCATCGGGTGTGGACTGAGTCACCCTTCCACCCCTGCTGCTTCGATGCCGAGGAAAGGGAGAAGTTCTTCGATTGCATTGACAGACACGACGCCGTCGTACTTGGCGTACTCGTCACGGGTCCGCTCACAGAGCATCGCGACGACCAAACCGCACTCGGCGTTAATACCTTGCTCGATATCACTGATGCTGTCGCCGATTTTGCACACAGCGCACGGATCAGTAACGCCGCATTCTTGCATGAGCCGTTCGATCATGTCGGGGGCGGGCCTGCCGTTGGGGACTTCGTCGCTCGCAACAGAAGCGTCGAGCAGATCGCTCCAGCCAAGGCGTTCGACGATTGTGTTGAGTGTGAGCCTGTCAAAGCCGGTATCGAGCGTGACTTTGATGCCCGCGTCACGCAGGGCGCGGAAGACTTCTGTTGTGCCGGGCATTTCCTGGACTTCCGGGCCTTCTTTGTAGTGGGCGACGATGATGTCCTGGAATCGCTTGTGGACCAGCTGGGCGCTGCTTGATTCTCCGGTGAATTGATCGAGAAGCGTGCGTACAGCGAGCGGCTTTGGCATACCCATGACCGGGTTGACAGCCGTGAGATCGATCTCGACACCGAACTCGGCGAGGGCTTGCCGGACCGCGGAGGCGACGGCGTTGTCCTCGTCCTTGACGGTTGTACCGGCCATATCAAACACGACCATGCTGCACCAACGGTCCATAGACACCTCCTCGTTGCATCAAGCTAAGCCCGTGTTTCCATATAGTCAACTTTGTGTATTGCGAAGATCGTGTGAGGACGGGCGATTGTCTAGGTCAATCTGGCCATGATTCGGCCGCATAGAAAGTCGATAACCGAGACCAGGACGATGATGAGGATCATCATCGTGGCGACTTCCTGAAACTGGTAGGACTTGAGTTTCGCGTCGATGAGGAAACCAATGCCGCCGGCACCAACGAGACCGAGCACAGAAGCCGAGCGGACGTTGCTCTCAAGCCTCAGCAGACTCTGGCTCACCATGTAAGGCAGCACCTGCGGCACGACCGCGTACGAGAGTACATGCATCGGCGGTGCACCGGTCGCGCTCACACCCTCGATCTCTCCCTTTCGCACGGTTTCGAGCGCATCGGCAAACACTTTCCCCAGGACGCCGAATGTGTGGACAGCGAGTGCCAGGACACCAGCGAATGGTCCGAGGCCGATGATCGCGACGAATATCAGTGCGAGTACGAACTCATTGAAGCCTCGGCACGCATCGAATCCTCTTCGTGTAAAGAACACCCCCACCGACCTGAGTGTTCGCCGCAACGGGGACTGACCCGACGACAGAATCTTGAGAGAACGGTGGGAACCCAAGAGTGCCATTACCGCGGCGGCGACGACTGCGATCGCTGTCCCCCACAGCGCGATTGCGATTGTTTCGAGAATCGCGTCGCCGTAAAGCCTGAGTGACTTTGTGCTGGTTTCTGGTGGGAAGAATCCGCCTTTGCGGTCGCGTGCGAGTCGAGTGGCGATTGCCGACACCTTGGTTTCCCAATCCGTAAGCGAGAGCGTTGACCGCAGACGATCAGTTTCGCTGGCAACCAGATCGCGATAGTGATCCGGGCGTTGGTCTCCGGGCTGCAGACCCAGTTCTGCTTGGATGTTGCGAGCCGCTTCGGCTTCGAGACTCATTGCCGCGGTGGCCTCGGCTTGAGCGAGCAGATCGGCGTGCTCCTCATCGGCGATCTTTCTGCCGAAGATGTACTCGGCTGCGCGGTCTCGGTTCTTAATCAGCAGACCTGGGTTGAGTTCACTCTTCCCGGCAGACCACGACATCGCGGCTACGAGCAGCATCGGGATCGCCAATTTCCTCGCGGTGAAACCTGCGATACCGGCGGCCATGAGAGCAGCGATACTGAACGCGAGCGTGCCGGAGTAACCGAGAATGCCGCCCATGAGTGCGACCATGACGACAAACCCAGCTAGGGGTGTGACCCAGAGCCATGCGGGCCTTGGTTTATCAGCTGCATTTGTGGGCAAGTTCATCTCGGGCTCGCTCTGGTATGTGGACGACTTTGTACTCTGGCACGACCGTTGCCGACTCGGGCGATCTGCTCGCCGGGCTGCGGTCATACAGGCGATCGAGATGTGAGTCTGTCACTTGATCGGGTTTTTCATCGAACAGTACTTTGCCTTGTCGTAGACCGATGATCCGAGTGGAGTAGTGCTTGGCGATATCGACTTGGTGAAGGTTGACGACCACCGGCACGCCGCGGGTGCTGACGATTTCAGCGAGCGTCTGCATGATGACTTCGGCGCTTCCCGGATCGAGGCTGGCTATCGGTTCGTCAGCGAGGATCGCCGTTGGGTGTTGCATAAGTACGCGCGCGATGGCAACGCGTTGCTGCTGACCGCCAGAGAGATTCCCCGCACGGCTTGACGCTTGTTCCGCGATTCTGACCTGCTCGAGACATGACATGGCCTGGTCTTTTGCGTGCCCAGGGAATTGACGCAGCAGAGCGGGAATCTGCCAGCGGAGTGGTGCGCCCCCCAACCAGCCGACCAGTACGTTCTCGAGAACGGTCAGCTGTGGCACGAGATTGAACTGCTGGAAGACCATGCCGACCTGCCGTCGAACCATTCTGAGCGATCGTCCTGATGCGTGCGTGACCGGCTTTCCTTTGACGAGCACCTCGCCTCGTGTAGGCACGAGGAGCCTGTTCATCGCCCGAAGGAGTGTGCTTTTGCCTGCCCCTGAAGTGCCGATTACAGAGACGAGTTCACCCTTCGCAATTGATAGGTTCACACCCGCGAGCGCCTGCTCGTTGGGCTTGTATTCAATCACCAGGTCGCGTGTTTCTAAGACTGGGTCCAAAGCGTTCTTTCAGTGATAACGGAGATCGGTCACGATCTAGATGATCACGATGGCGCAACAAGGCTTCGCACTTGCGATCCTGGCTAGCGTATGGCGAACTCGCAGCTTCGCACGCCCGTAACGGCGTCGAAACACGCTCTTAGCGGATTCTTTGCAATTCGTTTGCCATCTCTACTGCGCAGCGGTGCTAGAGGTTTCTCCGGTTCCGGCATACGTGAACCAGAGGGATACACAATGCAGAATCGCCTGTCCGCCGCCGTGCTATTACTGATTGCCTCATCTGCCGCCAGCCAGAGCGTGTCCGACGTGCGCGTAGGGTTGATAGACGTGACGCAGCTCGATGCTGGCAACAGCCGAACGTCGGTGAGCCTGTCGGTCCGCGCTGGCTCGGCGCTCTTTAGCATCCCGGAATCAAACAAGGGCGACTACGACGTTGGCTTTGGAACTGGCGACGATCTTTCGCGTGGTGTTGCGATTGTGTCGCCGAGGAACCGGGCACGGACGAACACTGTGGGCGGCAACGTCGGTGGGAACGACTCAGGCGACACGTTCGCGACCGTGTGCATTAACAGACCGGCAACTCTCACAGATCTCGTGGCGACCGTGCATGGTGCACCGAGCGGACCTGAAATCAACATTGATGTTGCGGCTGCGTTCTTTCCTTTCGATGCGGGATTCATTGCTGGTCACGCCTTGAACTCGAGCAACAACGGCCCGATCGATCAGCTTGTCGCGCCGGCGGGATTCGATCTTGGCGACGAGTTCGTTGATAGCAGTTCGACAAACGGGATCTACCAGGTCGATATTTCAGGCTACGGCGCTACCGGCAGCAACGGCGTCTTGATCGCTTGCGGGGGCAAGAACGAGGACAACTACGCGCTGACCCGTAACCTCGGCGGCGGTCAGTATGAGATCGTCTGCAAAGATAACGGCGAGAACGGAATCGGCGGCGAGAACGACCCGGTTGCGTTTGTTTACTTGCCGTACTCAGCAAGCGGGCTTGTCGCGGGACGTATTGCGCAGAATGGCGCAGCAACAATCGCCGTGTCCGGAACTTCTGGATTCTCGGCATCAACTCTTGGCACTGGACGCGTGCTCTTGCAGATCGACGGCGTGAACGCAGATGAACAGGGTGCTCTGCTGCTCTGCCCAGAGGCGCCATCGGCAGCATCTGACAACATCATCGTGTGCGAATGGTCTGACGGTGATCAGGGCTATGTCGTTGAGTCGCTCGACGTCCCGACCATGCTGTCCGAGGATTCGGCAGGCCTGCCGATGTTCAGCTTTGCGTACATCCCAGTGACCGTCGGCGAACCGGTGGTGCCCAGCGAGGGCGCTTCAACTCTGGTTGTATTGCCCGATACGCAGTACTACTCACGAGACAACCCTGCGATATTTCACAGCCAGACGCAGTGGATCGCGGATCAGGCTGCCGAGCAGAACATTGAGATGGTGCTCCACCTTGGGGACATCACGAATGACAACGATGTGCCGCAGTGGACCGCCGCTCGCAGTGCGATCGACCGCATTCATCTCCAGACGCCTTTTATGCTTGCGCAGGGAAACCATGATGTCGGACCGAGCGGGAACGGCGCGAACCGTGACACGCTGATGAATGACTTCTTCTCCGCCGGCTACTACGCAGCGCAGCCAACGTTCGGAGGATCACTCAGCAACCGGAACCTCGAGAATGCATACAGCCTGTTCGAGGCAGGGGGCAGGAAGTGGATCGCATTGTCACTTGAGTGGGGCCCCAGAGACCAAGTACTCGACTGGGCAAACTCGGTACTTGCGGATCATGATGATCGGCTGGCGATCGTAATCACTCACGCGTACATGTTCGACGACGACACGCGGATGGACAGTACTATGGGTGTCTACAACGGATCGCCTTACGACTACGGCACAGCAAGCCTGCCCGGCGGGACGAATGACGGGGGAGACATCTGGCGCAAGCTCGTGAGCCAACATCCAAACACAGTACTCGTTATGTCTGGGCACATAACGGGCGAAGGCAGACTCTCGTCGCCGACTGTGCATGGCAATGTTGTGCACCAGATGTTGATCGACTATCAGGGGAGGCCGGAAGGCGGTGCAGGCTATCTGCGATACATCGAGCTCTTCGCCGGCAGTGACACGATGCGGTTTAGGACGTATTCGCCTTGGCAGGCTAGGTACTACACGGGCACGGGGAGCCATTTCGAGCTTGAGCTTGTGACGGCGCCGGGGTTCGAGGGGTGGCAGTGTTCGCGCGCCGATGTCAACGGCGACGGGATGGTGACTTCGACGGACTTCAGTGCTTGGGTGAGCAGGTTTAACACGGCATCGCCGGGCTGCGATCAGAACAGAGATGGCGCCTGCACCCCCACCGATTTCTCGGCTTGGGTCGCTGGATTCAACGCCGGCTGCAGTTGATATTCAGGAAACTCACTCAGCGAGCTCTATGGAATGCACACACACGCCTAATCGACTGCGTCAGAACTACTTGCATGTAGCGGCGCCACTTGTTCCAGCCTCAGCCTCACGCTGTATAGCAGGTTGATGCTATTTTACGTGCATGTAATGACCGCGTTAAGAAAGCGGCTTTGAACATTGCTGCACTTCTTGTTGACATGATCTTCATACAACAGGAGCGGTTTCCTATTGGTTTCTTAGCAATAGGGTTGCCTGCGATCGCCTATCTTGTTTCTTCTGAGGAAACCGACTGTGGATTTCCTCCGCTGAAGAATTGACGCTTGGTTCGGACGCGCTGTACGCGACCGACTGACGGAGATTGGCATGAGCATCTCAAGGAACGAGTTCTCACTTGGTAGCCTGCGAGCGCCGCATCGTGGCGGCTTCACACTGATCGAACTGCTGGTCGTCATCGCGATCATCGCTCTTCTGATCGGCATTCTGCTCCCTTCACTTGGAAAGGCACGCGAAACCGCGAGGCGGACGGTGTGCCTGTCGAATCAACGAATGATTGTGCTCGCTGCGAACATGTACTCGTATGACCACAAAACTGGCGCGTACATCCCGACTGAGAGCGGCGGCGAGGACAACCTCGCTTATCTTGCGCCGGAATACATCACCAACGCCGAGCTTGCGGTGTGCCCGAGCACGAGTAACTTTGTTGACCCAACCGAGATCCTGTACACGGATTCGACTCGGAACAAGTACGGCCGGGATGTCCCACTGCACCTGACAGAATCTGCAATTAACGGGAGCGATGCGGGGATTGGGAATGAGGGCTTCTCGTTCAATGGTGGCGGGCACAGCTTCGAGATCTGGGCTTGGCGCGACAGCTGGCAGGGCACCGGAGCCAACGGAGGCTGGACCGTGTTCCCCAACGGCTGGTACGACCGCGGCATGGGCCGAGCGAGCAGGAACAGACAACGCGGACTTGACGAGAACGACCCAGCGTTTGTACCTGCCGATACCGACCAACCGGTGCAAGGCCGAAATGGGAGTCTGAAAACTGAGCGGAATATTGACCGCCCATCGGAGGTCCTGCTCACGCTGGACTCTGATCAAGACCATCTGTTGACTCAGCAGCGCAACTACCCCGGGGCCTTGAACAACTGGCCCGAGAAGCACAACAACCACGGCGAAGACGGCGTCAACGTCGGGTTCACCGACGGGCACGTTGAGTTCATCAGAAGAGGCCCCAAGCTGATCGAGACCTACCTCAACTCTGGCAGCATGGGCGCCACTGATATCCGCGAGAACATACAGGAATTGCACGGCAACCTCAAGAAAGAAACCGTCCGTATCGGTCGGAACAACTGGACACGGTGGAAGTACGACTACTAGTCGGTCAACTTTCAGTATCTGAGTTTCACGTTCTGTGATTTGAATGTCATTTCGATTTGGAGAGAATAGAGATGAATCTGAAGTGTATATTACCAGCCGCTCTGATCGCCGCGGCAGGATCGGCTGCCCAAGGGCAGGTCATCATTACGGAGATCCTGGCCAATGAGATCGGCGGCGACGTCCCCGGCGAATGGGCCGAGATCTACAACGCGGGCGGTAGCCCGGTCGATATTTCAGGGTGGCGGTTCGCAGACGAAGACGGCAACAGCCCGAGCGACCCGTTCCCTGATGGATTTATCATCCAACCCGGCGAGGCCGTGGTTATTGTGGGCTCGGGAGTTTCCAGCGCACCGACCGCGCCGGTTATCACCGAGGCGGATTTCTACGCTTCGTGGGGCATGACGAACGCTGACGGCAACTCGTACCGCGTGATTGTCCAAGATGACGCCATCACACTCGCAAACACCGCTTCGGCAACCAACGAAGTCCTCACGCTCATTGACCAGAACGGTCTCCCGGTTGACGAAGCCAACTATCAGAACGGCGGCAACGGCTGGCCCCCCACCACCAACGGCGCTTCGATTGTTCTCGGTGCCAGCTTCCTCGATGGCATCGCCAACGATTTCGGCTGCGCCTGGGCTACCGCGATCATCGGAGTTGATGGCGCTGTGACTTCGACAGAAGTCTTTGCCCTCAACGACAACGGCGATTCGATTCAGGCGTTCTCCGCTGACAATGTTGCTTCACCCGGTTACGTTTCAACAGGCGGCTCCATGACCGACTGTAACAACAACGGCCTGGACGACTCGCTGGACATCTGCAACGGCACCAGCGTTGATTGCAACGGCAACGGCATCCCGGACGAGTGTGAAGACGACTGCAACGGTAACGGCATCGCGGACACCTGCGACATCGAGGCCGACTTCTCGATCGACTGCGACCTCGATCAGCTCATCGACTCATGCGAGATTGCGAGCAACCCTGCGCTCGATATGAACGGCAACGGCAAGCTTGATCTCTGCGAGCAGTTCGAGAATCAGGCCATCATCACCGAGATTATGTTCGACCCTTACACCTCTGCTGAGGAGTACGAGTACGTCGAGATCCTTAACGTTTCGGGTGCACCGCTGGATATCTCTGGCTGGTACCTGCAGGACATCGAGTTCAACGGCGAGGGGCCGACCGACGCCATTCCCGCTGGTACCGTCCTCCCCGCTGGTGGCATCGCGGTTCTGACCCGTTCGGTGACCGGCGACGTCAACGAGACCCGTGATGACTACATCGACGCGTGGGGCGCTTCGACCCCACAGGGCGACCCGATCACCTGGATCCCGCTCGAAAACTGGGGCGCTCGTGCAACTTTCGGCACAGAGGTGACCGAGGTTTGCAGCATCATCTCCAGCGCAGGCACTGTTGTCGATACCGTCAACTACAGCAACCGCACTTCCAATTCGGAGCCGCTGCCCGGTGGCTGGCCCGGGGGTGACGGCCACGGCTCGTACTTCCTCTCCGGTGATGCACTCAACGGAGTTGACAATGACCTTGGCCCGAACTGGCACCTCTCAATCGATGGTCTCAGTGGCGCACGCCGCTCGAACGATTTCGATCCGAACGACCTGCCGACTTGGACCAACACTGATCGCGGCGGCGAAGACTACGGCTCGCCCGGTTACATCCACGCCGGCCCTCCGCAAGAGCCCAGTGGTTCGGTCATCATCACCGAGATCATGGCGACGTCTGGCGCTGTCTTCCCGGGTCAGGATCCGATGGATCCGCTCTCTGATGCGGGACTCGACGAGTGGGTTGAGATCTACAACACCACGGGTGCTGCGATCGACATCTCAGGCTGGTACCTGCAGGACGAGGACGGCCGAACCACCGGCCTCCCCGCTGGCTCGACGCTCGATGCGGGCGAGGTCGCGGTAATCTACGCAAACGACTTCCCGGCAGACGTTTCAGATGCACAGGCTGAGTTCTACGACGCATGGGGTTGCGGCTACCAGGTCTTCGTGGTCAGCGAGTGGTACACGGACAACAAGGAGTTTGGCCTTGGTCGCCTTTCGAACTCGCCAAACTTCGTCAACGAGATCCTGCGACTTGTTGACGCGACCGGAACGCCGACCGACATCGTGAACTACGACGATGATTCGTTCGTCTGGCCTGTCGACGGCACCGGCGTGAACACCGATGCCAACTGGAGCATCTACGTCATCTCTCCCGGTGACTTCAACAGCATCGACAACGACGATGGCATATCGTGGGCCGACTCACTTGAGCCGATTGATGGCGCACGCACCGCGGCCATGACCCCGGTGTTCAACACCATCGGCAGCACCTACGGCTCGCCGGGTTACCTAGAAACTGTCCAGTCGCCCGACCTCATGGACTGCCCTGCAGACGTCTGCTTGGCTGACGTCAACGGCGACGGCATGGTGTCTCCGACGGACTTCACGGCTTGGGTCGGCGCCTACAACAACAACCTGCCCGCCTGTGACCAGAACGGCGACGGCATGTGCACGCCGACCGACTTCTCGGCCTGGATCGGTAACTACAACGCTGGCTGCCCGTAAGCCTTGTAGCTGAGATTCACTATTCGGCTCGCCGCTACTTAACGGTGGCGGCGAGCATTCTTAGAACAAGTCCGAACGGTCGAAGGGCGTTTCAAGAAGAAAGACGAGTACGGCGCTCTTTCTTACCTTCGATCAGATTAGTGGAAACACACTGCCCGGATCCACTCCAAATACTGCCATTCAGACGTGCCTGATTGGAGGATTCAACACAGATAGGCTAGTTGACACCCTCGACCGGGCAAGGAGAAACACCGCTATAAGGCGGCGTGAGAGACTGTTTGAGCTAAGTGGGATCAACCACCGGTCCTTCGACTCGGAAAATTCAGACGCATACCGACCCAGTCAATTTGGTGGCGGTGTTGCTTCGAAGGATTAAACACTCAACAGCATTCAACGCGGCTCCGCGCCTTAGCTGGTCGCAACATATCCAGAGCACGAAAGTCCGCCCGGGGTCTGACTCGGATTCTCGCACCGGGCCAATATGTACTTGGTCTGTATGCGCGGCAATTCGTGGAGTTAGTTCGAAACTCTGGTGGAGCCTAATACCCTCAGCCTTTCGGAGTTCCTCAATAATTGCATTGGTCGATGAAGCGGACGCGGTCTTGATCACGATGCTTTGTGCGTGTGCTCTCTCTACCGGTACACGGACGCAGGTCGGAAGCACGTTCAGTGTTGGCGAGTCCCATATACGTCTGGACTCGTCGATCATCTTTCGTTCCTCGCCGGAGTAGCCCGTGGAATCTCGTGCCGATTCGTGCGGAAAGACATTGAACGCGCAGCTAACCGGAAACACCGACGGCGATTCTTTTTCCCCGCTGAGTGCCCGCGCGGTTTCTGAGTAGAGTTCATCGATGGCAAGTGCACCAGCACCAGAAACGGCCTGGTATGTTGTAACTACCACAGACTCCACGCCGAACGCCCGACGGATTGGATTCAGTGCGGTCAGCAGCATGATTGTCGAGCAGTTCGGATTCGCTACGATCGGTGGGTTGGGTTTCAAAGTTATGAGCTTGCCGTTGATTTCAGGGATGACGAGAGGCACTTCTGGGTGCATACGGAAGTGCGATGAGTTGTCCACGACAAACACGCCCAAATCTGCGAGTTCTGGGGCGATCCGTGCGGACACATCGGCATCTGTGCAGAGGATCGCACTTTCACACTCAGCGGCTTGCCGTGGTGTGTAAGCCCGGATGTTGACCTTCGTTTTATCGAATTCCAGCACACGCCCGCTCGAACGTTCAGAACCGAATGCGATAATCGATGCCGGGTCATAGCCGCGTTCGATGAGAATTCCGACCGCCTCACGCCCAACGGCTCCGCCTGCGCCAACAACGGCGACTGCGCCTGGTTTTGCTTCAGACATGCGTGGCCACCCTTCGACTTGATTCGACTCGGCTCAGGTGCAGCAAGTCTGCGATGACTGATTCTGCGGTAGGCCAACGCCCCGCGCCTTTGCCTCGAATCCGTTTATGTGTGCCATCGAGGTACTCGATCTCAACTGCGTTCATCTCGCCAGGCAGATCGTAAAACGGATCATCCTGACTTACCGCATTCACTTCGACGGATAAGCCGGCTTCGCTTAGAGTTGCGATGTGTCGAAGTCTGCTACCGTTCTTAGAAGGTGGTATGGCAGTCTCCCGAGTTAGAGATTGCTTGACAGCACCAGCTACGTCTACGGAACATCCCGCTGTCTGTGCGAGCACACGGAGCTTATCTAAGCTGTCAGTGCCATCGAGGTCTCGCGATGGATCAGCCTCAGCCAAACCGATCTGTTGTGCTTGGGCGAGTGCCTCATCAAAAGTGTCGCCTAGCCGGACTCGTTCAAGGATGAAGTTTCCCGTGCCGTTGAGAACACCCCGGATCGATCTAACGTTTCCGGGTGCAAGCTGTTCAAGTACAGGCAGCCCACCGCCTACTGAGGCTGAGCCGAGCAATTCAAGATCTAGCGTGCTGGCCAATTCGTAGAGCGAATCTCCTGACTCGGCAAGCAGAGCCTTATTCGCAGTCACCACGTGACAGCCCGCGCGAAGCGACTCTTGAACGAGAGTGAAAGAATCTGTCACGCCTCCGATGAGCTCGACCACCACGTCTGCACTCTTGGGCAACGAGAGCAAGTCGGATTCAACGCGATCACCAGACTGGGCTAGTTTCGATCGCATTTGATTGCTTCTGCAGCAGACCGCAGACACCTCGAAATACTCAGGCAATTGCTCGAGCAGTTCGAGTAGGCCCCCTCCAACTGTGCCTGTACCGGCAATCGCGATGCGTAGCCTCTTCGGTAGATCCCGCAGATCATCAGTTACACTTGGGTTTGCACCGACTCGTGTCGGCATCGTTCCGCCCAGCCTGCCGACCTCGAACTCGATACCTCGCTTTTGTGCAAACCGGGTTGCCTTGTGCTGTATGATCGATCCGTCGGTATTAAGCGCATCGTTGTAGGAACACCTTGTGTATCGGCTTGGCGTTGTCTCGGAGTTTGCCGGGTCGCTTGTGTACAGGCCGTCGACGTCCTTGATGAGTCTGCAGGTGTCAGCACCTAGTTGTTCTGCGATGAACAGCGCGGTTAGATCTGAGCCGCCACGACCCAGGGTGACGTGTCTGCCCAGCGTATCCACTGCGACAAATCCCGGAAAGACAACAACTCCTTCGTCGTTGAGAGCCTCATCCAAAATCGACCGATTGATTTGGACAGGGTGTGCATCGAGCGGTTCACCTCTGGCGACAAGACTGGCCGCGGCCGGTGTGAGAACACGATGGGGCAATCCCACGCGGTCGAGTTGCACGCCGAGCAGTGCCGCGGACTCTGATTCACCGAGCGCAAGCGCAGCAGCCACGGCGTTCGGGGAGGCGTCAGGCGAGCAGGACTGGCAGATTCTGATAAGTTCATCCGTCTTTCCCGCGAGCGCAGAGACGACCGCAACCACGCGGTATCCGTCGCGGCGCCAGCGGTAGATCTCGTGAACCGCGAGCCGGAGCCTGCCCGGGCTAACGAGCACCGACCCGCCGAACTTCAGGACAATCAGAGATTCGTCAGGCATGTGCCCACCTCGCTTTCACCCGTAGAACACGAGAGCGTGATGGATTCCAGACCTCGTACGAGGTCTTCGATGATGATCTCCACTGGTTCGAGTCCAACTGAAAGTCGGAGCAGCCCGTCAGAGATGCCGACCTCGGCGCGTTCATTCTCGGGCACGTCGGCATGAGTCATCGATGCCGGGTGGGTGATGAGTGTCTCGACTGACCCGACATGCTCGACGAGCGTGCAGAGTTCGAGTGACTCGACGAACCGCTTGCCGGCCTCGATACCACCCTCAACCTCGAACGAAACAACCGCACCATTGCCATCGGGATGCTGCCTTCTTGCGAGTGATTCGTCGGATTCGTCGTTTAGACCAGGGTAGTACACCGAGGCGACTACACCCTGACTCGAAAGCCACCTCGCGATCGCCTCAGCGGTTCGTGACTGCTGTGCGATGCGGATGGGGAGTGTCTTGAGCCCGTTGATCGTCAGCCACGCATCGAACGGAGTCTGAATCGCCCCCGTGCACTTTCGGATGAATCGCAGACGGTCGAGCACGTCTTTGTTGCTGCTCACAAGAGCGCCGCCGAGCGCTACCGAATGCCCATCGATGAACTTCGTCGTGGAGTAAACCGAGATGTCCGCGCCAAGGTCGAGCGGACGCTGAAGAGCCGCGGTCAGGAATGTGTTGTCCACCGCGAGCAGTGCCCTCGCCTTGTGCGCAATCGCAGCGATCGCCGAGATGTCTGTCAGTTCCAGTGTCGGGTTTGAGGGTGTCTCGACAAAGACAAGTCTCGTGTTCTGCTGGATCGCATCGGCGACCTCCGCTGGTTTCGTCGAATCGATAAACGTGCAGCTAATCCCGAGTTCTGGCAGGATCTGCTGGAGCAATCGGGTCGTCCCGCCGTACACCGATCTGCCGCAGACGACGTGATCACCCGACTTGAGAAGAGCAAGAAAGAGCGCCGTTTCCGCCGCCAGCCCTGTTGTGAAACAGACCGCCGGCAGCGCATCCTCGAGCCGGCCGAGCGCCGTTTCGAGAGCCGCGACGGTGGGATTCGAGACGCGCGAGTACTGGTGATCCGGGTTCGAACCAACCTGTGTACGCGTAAACGTGGTCGACTGAACGATCGGTGTCACGAGCGGATCGCCGTCGCCCAGGCCTTTGCCGATGCCCGCGCAGATCCGCAGTGCGTTGTCGATGGGTGAGTGCGCAGAGATGGACTTTCGCATGCTGTGAACTCCTTCACAGCATCGAGAGCATCCAGTGCTGGCGTGGAACGCGGCACGTTGCCGCAGCTCTTTTGGCGGGTCCCAGTGTTCGGTCCCGTCCGCATCGTTCCCCACGCCGGGGCTGGTCTCGGCACCGTGGCTGGGTTGACCAGCTCGGTTGCCGCCCGGGACCTTGGAGACATCCCGGGACTCTTGATGCAAGGCCCAACGGTAACAACTTCCAGGCCTTAGTCAAGTCCGCCTCGGCAAGAGTTCTTGTATGTCCGCTTCTTAACGATCACGCCCTCCTGACAAACGGTGAAGGTATTCGCGTATCCAATGCTGTATTCACGCTGGGAGCACACCGTGATGCTGGGCGAAGTACTTCTATGGATCACTACAGCAACGTCACACAATGTTGGAAATGTCGTCAATTCCAATTCGGGGTGCCCGGGTCGGGAAGGAACGGGTCTGCAATCCAGCCCAGAGCAATTCAGATCCATGCATCTTGAACATTTGCTTGAGAATTGCAATCCATCGCGCACAAGCACGTTTCACCCTATGATTGCTACCACGTGAAAGCGGCGCAATTACCAAGGGATTCAGATGCACAAGACGTCTCGCATAGCTGCACTCGGTATCGGGAGTGCTGTAGTAGTTGTAGTCGCGGGCGCAACAGCCCTTCGTCTGTTGAGTGGTGCTGCTGAAAACAATCGATCGCAGCAAGCATTGGCGATCCCGGTTGAGGTATCGGAAGTAGTTGTTGGCCCGATCTCAGAACACAAAGCGTTCAGCGCAACGCTGGAGGCGTCTGCAGAGGTTACGATAGCATCCAAGATCCAGGGACGGGTTCGGCGTCTTTCGCCGGATATCGGCGACTCAATCGAGCGGGGTCAGTTGATCGCCGAGCTTGAGAGTGATGAGTTTCTTCAAGATGTTTTGCAGGCCAAGGCTGAGCTTGCGGTCGCAGAGGCACAGTTGGTCGAGGCAAAGAACGCGGTCAGCATCGCCGAACGAGAGCTCACTCGGATTCAGACACTCCATGAACGCGGGATAGCATCTGACGCCGCCCTAGATACAGCGACAACACAGAAGTTGACTGGTGATGCGAGCGTGAAAGTCGCTGAGGCACAGGTAGAGCGCGCCGGGGCTCTCGTTGAAGCCGCCCAGATTCGTCTTGGATATACGAGTATCCGTGCGCACTGGGAAGGCCAGGACAACAGCCGAGTCGTGAGTGAGCGGTACGCAGAAGAAGGCGACACGCTGAGTGCAAATGATGCGGTCATCTCGATTGTCGAGTTGAACCCCATCGACGCCGTCATATTCGTCACCGAGCGGGACTACCCGTCGCTTGTGCCCGGGCTTGAGGTCTCGCTCACGGCGGATGCGTTCCCAGACCGAACTTGGGCGGGTTCGGTATCTCGTGTTTCGCCGGTATTCCGAGAAGGATCACGCCAGGCACGCGTTGAGATCCGATTGTCGAACGAGGACCTGGCGCTCAAGCCCGGGATGTTTGCTCGGGTTGATACTGTGCTGCGAACCGCGGAATCGTCAGCGGTAGTTCCGGCTGCAGCGCTCACCAAACGAAACAACGATGATGTTGTATTCATACTCGATAAAGAAACAATGACTGTCACATTGTTACCTGTCACGATCGGGATTCGTGATGGCGAGAGCGTCCAGATTATCGGGGATAAATTGACAGACGAATCTGTGGTTACGCTGGGTCAGCACCTGCTGGACGATGGCGTTTTGGTTTCACTACCGGATCATGCCGACAGCGACAAGGTTGACAACCGATGAACCTGCCCCGCGTTAGTGTGCAGAGACCGATTTTCACGACGATGGTTACGCTCATCGTTGTGGTGCTTGGCGTTGTCTCGCTCGGCAGGCTTCGGATCGACCTGCTCCCCAGCGTCGAGATGCCGACGATTACGGTTGCGACCTCCTATGAGGGTGCCAGCCCAGAAGTGATGGAGCGACTGGTTACGCAGATCGTCGAAGAGATCATTGCCACTGTGCCAGGCGTAGAGGACATGGAGTCCAGTTCGTCGGAGGGGCAGAGCAACGTACGCGTGACGTTTGCGTGGGGGATCGATATCGATGAAGCCGCGACTGAGGTCCGGTCTCGACTTGAAGATGAGCTCGACGAGCTGCCCGATGAGGTGAATCGGCCGCAGGTGCGGAAATTTGATGTCAACAGCTTTCCTGTCGTTTTGCTTGGGATTTCGAGCCAGCTCGACCCGATCGAGTTGACGACACTCATTGAAGAACAGATCCGGGATCGGTTCGCGCGGCTGTCCGGTGTTGCGCAGGTCGATATGTGGGGTGGCTACAACCGTGAGATCCGAATCGAGCTCCTGCCTGATCGGCTCAGAGCACTCGGGTTGCCTCTCAATGACATCCTCACCGCTATCCGTGACGCGAATCTCGATCTGCCCGCGGGAAGCATCGAGAGTGGGCGGTACGAGGTCACACTTCGGGCGCCTTCCGAGTTCCGCAACCTCGACGACATCCGAGATACGGTCGTTGCCATCCGGGAGAATGCCCCGGTTACACTCGGCCAGATTGCAGAGGTTCGCGACACGTATGAACGGCTGACTCGGCTTGTGCGCGTCAATGACCGACTCGGTTTGCGGGTCGCCATCCGCAAGCAGGCCGACGCGAACACGGTCGAAGTCTCGGAAGCCATTCTGAGTGAGATCGAACGCGTGAACGATGAGTTCCCCCAGATCGAAGTTTTCCCTGTTATCAATCAGGGCAACTTTATCGAGCGGTCTATTCGCAACGTCGCAAACTCCGTTCTTTACGGCGGCGGGCTTGCGGTGCTGGTGTTGCTGTTCTTTCTTCGCAATATCCGAAGTACGTTTGTGATCGCGACGGCTATCCCGATCTCTGTTGTCGCGACGTTCATGCTTGTCTACTTGGGTGGCTTTACACTCAACCTGATGACGCTGGGCGGGCTCGCGCTTGGTGTCGGGATGATGGTGGACAGCTCGATCGTTGTGCTCGAGAATATCTACCGGCGGCACCAAGAAGAATCCTTGGACGCATCAGAGGCCTCGGTGACGGGCGCGACACAGGTTGGCAGTGCCATCCTTGCCAGCACAATCACCACGCAGATTATCTTCTTGCCGGTGATTTTCATCGCTGGCGTCAGCGGCGTGTTGTTCCGGGAACTGGCCTATGTCATTGTTTTCTCCCTGATCTGCTCTCTGGTCGTTTCGCTCAGTCTTGTACCGATGCTTTCTTCGAAGCTGCTCGCACCGAAGCACCAGAACAGGCAGGGTTTCTTCAAGCGACTTGCCGATCGGGCTGGCGTTTGGTTTGATGCGCTCGACAACGCGTACCGCGATCTGCTGCGATGGGTGATCCATCATCGCGCCGTCGTCATACTCGGGACGCTTGCGGTGTTTGCATCCACGCTCTTGCTTATCCCAAGGCTTGGTTCCGAGTTTTTGCCTCCGAGTGACGAGGGGGAGGTTCGTGTTTCGGGCGAGATGGAGACGGGCACGCGGCTTGACATTGTGGACAGACAGACTCAGAAACTAGAGGCCGCCGTGCGTGAAGCGGTTCCCGAGAAGGTAGCTTGGGTGACCAGTGTTGGCGCAGGCGGCCGAAACCCGAGTGAGTCGGCCACGGGCGAGGTCCGAATCGCCCTGACGCCGGCGTCTGCCAGATCACGATCGAACACGGAGATCGCAAACGACCTCCGGGCTCGTCTTGCCGACAGTGTGCCGGGGATGACCGTCAGGACTCGCGCCCCACAGGGGCAGTTCATTCTTGAACGGATCATCGGCGGTGATGACGGTTTGACCGTTGAGATCCGTGGCTATGACCTCAACGCGCTCGCCGAGTTGACACGCCGAGTGATGGAGAAGCTCCAGTCGGTTCCAGGGGTCACGGACCTTGACACAAGCCTGACCGAGGGCACTCCCCAAGAAGAGATCCGTATCGATCGTGCGAAGGCCGCTGATATGGGAGTGAGCGTGCGCGATATCGCACAGGCTATCGAAACAGCGGTTGCGGGAAGCCAGGCGGGCGAGTACCGGCCCGAGGGGTACTCGTATCGCATTCTTGTGCAACTGAAAGATGCTCAGAGGTTAGATATTCAGGATGTCCTCGACCTGACCATTCGCACCGCGTCGGGTGAGGATGTGGCCTTGCGAAATCTGGTAGTCAACGAACAGAGTCGCGGCCCGATGCTTATCGAACGGAGTGATCAGCAGCGTCAGCTCACGGTGACCGCGACCATCGAGGGGCGTGATCTCGGCTCGGTTGCGAGAGATGCAGAGGCGGCACTCGCCGAGATTGCTCGGCCGGACGGGTACACCATCTCGCTCGCCGGCAACGTCGAAGAACAGCGGAAAGCGTCCCGCGAGCTTGGTATTTCCTTCGCGTTGGCTCTTCTGTTGGTTTATATGGTTCTCGCTTGCCAGTATGAGTCACTGCGCGATCCGCTGATTGTGATGTGCTCGGTGCCGCTCGCCGCGATCGGCGTGGTGCTGATGCTATTCAACACCGGCACAACACTAAACCTCCAGAGTGCGATCGGCTGCATCATGCTCGGCGGGATTGTCGTGAACAACGCCATCTTGTTGGTGGATCAGGCCGGCCAACTCAGGCGCGAGTCAGACATTTCAACAGCAGATGCCGTTGCCGAGGCTGGTCGCAGACGCCTGCGTCCAATCCTGATGACATCGCTCACGACAATTCTCGGGTTACTGCCGTTGGCGCTTGGGATTGGAGAAGGCGCCGATGCGCAGGCGCCGCTTGCACGAGCCGTGATCGGCGGGCTGCTCAGTTCGATGCTCACCACGCTTGTGGTGGTGCCCGCGGTCTACACGTTTGTTCACCCGGATCCGAAACCGTCGCGGGAGCCCTCGTCGTGACCCGTTTGATTGGACTTGTAACGTTGATTGGCCTCGCTGGCTGCACATCGGACACGCTCGATCTTTACGCCCCTGACTGGGAGCGAATCGGTGTTGAGCGTGGCGACCGCGACCTAGTACACCCAGACATGATCCCGTCGCCTAAGGCTGAGCAACCGATCCAGTTGCCAGATCTCAGCAGCGGAGAACAGGCCGACGTGTCGCTTGAGCAGGCCGTCATGATGGCGCTTAGTCGAAACCGAGATCTGAGTGTCGCACAGCTGAATCCGGTGGCGGCGGGAGCATTCGAGCTCATCGAACGAGGGGTATATGACGCCGAGCTCTTTGCTGAGGCCAGCATCGGCAAGGAAGAATCCATCGAAGTTGCTCGCTCAACCGGGGATCAATTCCCGGTTGATGCGGACACCAGCTCCATCGAAGCCGGCATCCGCCAGAGTACCCCCACCGGCACTGACGTTGAGCTGAACATCACACAAGACAGAGATATTTCCAATCGGTCACCCGAACAGCAATCGGCTCGAGTGGGCCTGACCGTCACGCAGTCTTTGCTGAGGGGGCTCCGACCCTCAGTCAATCTAGCAGCCATCAGGCAGGCAGAACTCGAAACCGACGCATCGTACTACGAGCTGCGTGGGTTTATCGAAGCGTTGGTTGCTGAGACCGAGGCCGCATACTGGCAGTACGCGTTGTCGAAGCGTCGCATTGAGATCTTTGAACGATCGCTCGAGGTTGCGATTCTACAGAGCAACCAGATCGAACAGCGCATCGAAGTAGGCGACCTCGCACCGGCGGAACGTGCTGCGATTCTGAGCGAGGTCGCCCTGCGAGAGCAGAGCCTGATCGACGCCAATGCTGCCCTCCATGCAAGTAAACTGCGTCTTCTTCGCCTGGTAGACGCCCCACTCTCACACAAGGGTTTCAGCACCACCGCACTCGACGCGCCGAGCGGTGAACTGCCGCCCGAACTTGAAGACACCGACAGCCGCGTAAAGCTAGCACTTCAATCCCGCCCCGATCTGAATGAAGCCCGCCTTAGACTCGAACAGAGCAGACTTGAGACGATCCGCACCCGTGATGGTCTATTGCCAAGGCTTGAACTCTTTGCCACACTAGGCAAAACCGGTTTCGACGATACCTTTGCGGGCTCGTTCGAAGATCTGGATAGCGACACGTACGACTTTGCGCTTGGTATCCGATTTTCGCAGGCTCTTGGTCGGAACGATGCCCGCGGCCGCGACGCACTGGCTTTGGCCAGCAGGGACCAAGCATTGCTCGCCATTGGCAACCTCGAACAGCTGATCGAGCTTGATGTGCTCCTAGCCGATAACGAGGCTCGCCGAGCTCGCGACCAGATCCGCGCAAGCCGGATCACACGAGAACTCCAGGAGAAGACCGCTCAAGCCGAGCAAGAGAGATTCAGTGTTGGCAGTAGCACAGCACTCCTGGTTGCTCAAGCGCAGCGTGATCTGCTAGACGCGCAGATTGCTGAAGTCGAGGCGGCCGTGGCGTATCGGCTCGCGCTGATTCAGGCACACCTTGCCGAAGGGACGCTGCTAGAACGCCGGGGCATCGTAGCGGATGTCCCAATGAACAGACCGTGACTTCGGCAACTATGGCAACGACTGTATTTATATATATCTGTCTTCAATAAGAATTTCGAGCCGCTTCACGTATGACAAGCGCTTCTCCTTTAACACATACTTGAGAGGCTTGCTCGTATCTGTGTAGGATAGTCACTCATAGTTTTGCATTCGTTAGTTTCTTTCATACATCAATAGTTTTGTGCTTGAACAAACACGCTTTGTCCATTATCTCGTGTATATCGCCTGCAACATTCTTCGCGGCACATGGGACGCTGCAAGCAGGATATGGAGACATGAGACATGATTACGAAACGCGATTCTATGATAGTTGTAGTCGGGGCTGTACTGGCTTGTGCGGGATCTGCGCAGGCGGACATAACAGGTGCGACATCTAATGGCCACGGACTATCGGCCGATATCACGTTGCTGGTAGCGAACCTTCAGGTGTTACCGCAGGGCTTTGCAAACGGAACCGCCCCCGGTCCATACGCCCAAAGCGACAGCGTTCTCAACGCAACATTCACCACTGCCGGGCTTGCGAATATCGGAGCTGGTGTGCTGAGCGGCGAGGCCAATTCTGATGTCGACGGGCTTACCGGGACTCGCACAACAAGCGGTACAGGGATGGTAACCGATCTCGGAACAGACCTGGTGCTAGGCACGATTCTCGATCTTACAGCTGGAGTTGTCCAGTCCGATTCAATGGTGAGTGGTGACTACGGCAGCCTTTCAGCGAACGGCTCGTCGATCCTGGCCGATGTGGATCTTTCGGTTTTGGGCGCAGACGTGTTTGTTGATGCAAACGCGGCTCCGAATACGGTTCTGTTCGATGCGCTTGGTATTCAGATCGTATTGAATGAACAGATCATGGGTGGCAACGGCATCGATTCTCGTTCGCTTGAAGTCAATGCGATCCGCATATCGTTCGATGATGTTGCCGCCGGCCTTGGCTTGCTCAATGGTGATATTAAGATCGCACACTCGTACGCCGAGATGAGTGCGGTCGTTCCCGCACCTGCGAGTGCGCTGGTCTTGATGTCGAGCGGCCTGCTCGCATCACGCCGAAGAAGATAGCCTACTGCCCCCCGCAACCCGGGCCGGTGTCGGAGGCGCCGGCCTGTTTTTGTGCGCTGTCACTGGTTTCCATTCGAGTTACACTACGAGTTCTCGGATCATCATCTCTGCCCGCGGTAGTGAGTCTTGTAGCCTTTGAATTGATGCATGCCCCATCATTCGCTGCACGGCCGATTGCTGCCGCACGCCGCTCGAGTTCTGCCGCGAGTTGCACCGTCTCGATCGTTCGGAGTGTTTGTGTGTTTTGACTGTCATCACCGAGTAAGAGCCAGTTGGCGTCAACACCATAACGCTCCACAAGTCTCATGAGGAATACGGCAGGCGGCGAAGTCATGCCTCGGATGTATCTGCGGACTGACTCGTGGTTCATATCAAGCGAACGAGCGTACTGCGTTACGCACTGGTCCCCCACCGTCTCACGGATTCGTGATACCAGCAGACTTTCTTCGTCATTGATCTTCGTTCGTCGTAGTCGGTTATTGGTTGTCATCTGCTCCCCCGAGAGATACTGCAATCATACTTGTGATGGGCATTCACGCCGCACCACGAAGCTCATATGACTGATTCAATGTAAGCGTGTTAAGAATGCAAGCCTCAGCTTGAGATCGACTGCATACAACAGTGCTGTATTGCATACCGTCTTCCGATCCGCTGTTTCTGCCTACTTCGGTTTTGATTAGCTTCCGCATCCGATACGAGCAGGATTCTTCATAGTCGGCCGCTACAACTGTCTGACGATCGTCAGACAGATATACAAAGGCAAACGGCCCTACGAGCCTGGACACGCGTTCAAGAGTTTGCGAGACAGACTGGTCATTCGTTACAGATACGAATACAACTGCTACGTTCGTGTTTGGTTCCGTACCAGGTTTGGTGCCTAGAAAGTGATCAAGCACTAGAGTGGACTGATCGACAGGCAGTCGGATAGACGCTAGCGATTCAGATCGATCGTACACAACCCGACCGTAAGACGATTTCGCAAGGATCTGTATCTGCTCTTCGCGTATCCATGATGATATGCCAGACGTACCAGTACCGCTTGGTTGAGCGACATCCGGTGTACTTGTAGTGGTTGCAGCTTCGACGGGCATCAACCGAACTGAGATATCAACAACTGATCCAGATGTGGATGCAACTAAACTGAGCTTCCCTGATTTGTGCTGTGCGATCGCCTTGGCGCACAAGGTCATGATGATCTGGCGTACAACGGCATCATCGATATACACACTCGGAAGCGTGGTTGTTTCATCAATACTAAGACCTACGTCAGACAGCTGCGTTAGCTGGTGAAGCTCTGGTCCGATTCCGCTCAGGAGTTCTGATACCGACCGGGTCGTTCTGACAGTCACCATCTGGTCTGCGATCATGCGGGCGCTCATGCACTGGGATGCCGTAAGAAGCTGTAAGATGGTCGTATCTCTATGAGCGTTCTTGACCTCTCTTAGTAGCTCCGGAGAAAGCTGTGGTTTCGAAACGAGTCGATTGCAGACTGCGGCAATGTTGTCGAGTCCATTACTGACCACTGTTTCATGTTCGACAATGCAATCACTCAACTTCTGAACCGTGGAGTTCAGATAAGATGCTTCATCAGCCAGATCGACCCGCATCTTGCGTCGTTCATGATCTGACTCTTCTCGACTACCAGCGACCTGCCTTGATAGTTCGGCGATGACACGCCTCTGCATCGACAGCTTTGTCGAGAGCTCATTGAATGCAGAATCAAGATACGCGAACTCAGATCGGCCGTTAAGGCGCATAGGTTTGATTGGGGCCTCAAGCAGGCTTCTTCGGATGTTAGTGTGTAGCCTATGCAGGTGCTTTGCATGCCGTGATCGCCAACGTAACATTAGCCAGGAAGCAACGATAGCAGAAACCGTAGCACCGGAGAACACGGAAGTTGCTAGTGCTGGCGATACCCCTGCCACACTCGGACCGTGGACCCCCAATGTCAGAGTCATGCTTTCGCCGCGCCGACCGCGGTATGTTCGCGTAACTAGCGCGTGATCTGAAGCACCATCGCCTTGAGACTCTTGTTTCTTTTCGAATCGAGTTCCCAGGTAGAGTACTTCTTGCCCTTGGCTATCCGTTAGCTTGATAAAGGCTACATTCTTATCTTGCAGGATGGGCCGTAGTTTCATCACCGCCAATGATTTCCATCCGTCGGTGCGTAGTTCTTCAAGCTGCTGTGCTCCAAGTACCGCTACTGACTGGTACTGACTGCTTATGTCGGCTTGTTGACCGATAGCTTTCTGAGCTGTGTACACCCCGAGTGTTACGACTGCGCACAATACAATCGCCAGAACAAGTATCACCGTCGGAGCGGCATGCTTCCGTGCGCGTGGGAGATCAGCCATAGATTTGCTTACTCTGTAGGTATATAGCATGTCATGCTTCGAGGTCTGGATCATGGCTCAACCCAATCTATGATTTGAGTCTTGCCGGCCCAATCCTTCCGATAGCGAGCGAGTATCTCGTGGGATGCTTTGCCGTGTTTGGCCTTGGCGTTCACAGAGTATGGCAGATCAGTTCTGCTGAACCGCACGTTGTCGAATGTCACTTCCGACAGCAGTCCTAGACTTTCAGCATGTAGCTCGATCCTCAGTTCGCCGTCAGGCGGAGAACCGTCAGTCTGGAACCTGAGTTCACAAGTAGACACCGATGATCCAATAAGCGTGCGTATGAGTACTGCAGGACAGAGCGCAGTTTCAAGCAAGTCATCTGCGTCTGCCAACACATCTTCCAGGTCTGCCAGATCGAGCAGGACCGCCGCTTCGCGAGTCGTAGCGACCAGGGTGCTACCGGCATAGAGCTCGATCCATGCGTTGTCTTCTAGAATCGGAAGTGATGACGCGCCAACATCAACAGTGAGTGCATAGCCGGCATTAGGCTCAAGAGAACCTGATAGCTCTTTGCTTACCGTACCAGATCCGACTAATGCTGCGACGAACGTCACGTATGCTTGATTCGAGCCATCGGTAGCACTTCCCGAAGCTCTGATACCTACGCGCGGCACAGTGAGCCCGGTGCTTGCGAGGGCTTGCCTTGAAAGAGTCCACCCACCGACATTCCCATGCATCGGCGGGCCGAAGAGCGGGTTTGCAAGCGATCCGACCTGGTCCTCGAAGCTGTTGTTGTCCAGGTCGATTGTTCCAGTATCATCGGTATCGAGCTCTACTCGTAGATCTACAGACACCCCATCGATACTCACCGCGCCTTGCCATTCATCGGTATCGAGTTCTGCGGCCCAGCTATGATTGATTGATGCCTGCATCATCACATGGTCGATCGCCGATTCGGCGGCCATCCGCGCCTGAGCCTGCGACAACGCGTGTTTTTCATATGAGTAGAGCGGCGTGCCGGAAGCCATGAATCCAACCGAGGCGAGCAGCGCTATTCCAACCGCACCGACAACAAGCAGCATAACGGCACCACGTCGAGTTGTGATCGAGCGTTTCGCGTTCCACCGTTGTCCTTGCAGATCTAATTCATGACTAGCCATTGCCATTACCTCTTACTCGTGGCACCGCGACAACCATGGAATGCGATACTGATTCCGAGAGCATGACACGAAGTGTTACGATGCCGTGGCTATCAACAACCGGATCTGTGATACTAAACACACACGACTCGATACCGAGCGCGAGTGCATCAGACACCAACGCTACGTCTAAGTTTGCCTGCACAGTTACGGCGTCATCGATGGCAACGTCCGCTGCCTCTTCGAGGTCATCAATGGGCGAGAAGCGGCACAGCTCGTCGGTCACACTGTCCCAACGGTAGTAGAGAATCTCACTGATACTGGGATACCCGTTCCCATCTGTATCCGCAGCCCACAGCGTCAGACTCTCTTCAGTATGATCTAGTATCGAGTGACTGCACCGTATGTCTTGGTTTATCACTTCCGTGAGTCTTTGAACCATCAAGGCATCATCGACAATCTTTGTACCTCTTTCAACAGCAACGCTCGTTGAAGTAAGCATCATCAATACAGCAGCTGCAATCACAGAGGATGTTGCGAGCGCGAGAACCGACTCAATCAGCATGAATGCACGTCGTTTTAGATCTCTTGGGTAGGTATTGATCATGGCACCACCTCATTCAATGGAATACACCGTGTTAGTTCGATGGCCCAGCCGTTTGGTGATTCGACCACGACAATGATTCGGCGGCCCGTATAGCTTGTTGTTCCGTTACTTAGATCAGGCAGGAGGCACGGCTCCACAGCAACGCGCCTCGTGTAGACCTGCTCTCGCAACACACACGACTCGCCAGATGACTCGGTGAGGGTTCCAGGTAGCTCCTCTAAACCGTCGTAGTCATCAACGCCCCACCCTGAACGACCGCCATCGTCTGTGCTGATTGGCTTGATCGCGATCTCTTCTAGCATTCTCGTGGCTAGCCGAATGCCCTCAAGCCGCTCAGCACCGCGTTCGACGTTTCGCACTGTGCTTCCCATCGAGGAAGCCACCCCGATTACGGCAATGGAAAGTACTACCGCCGCAATAAGGCATTCCACAAGAGTGACAGCTCGCAACCATCGACAACGCTTTATTGATTTACCACTAAGCATCGACCCCATGTCGGCAATGCCTGCCGTGAAGTACAACACATGATTCGCACACTCTGTGTTTGAGAGATCATATTGTTACTTTGTGCCTTCTCATTACCCCATGCCGGGCATCTGAAACACAATTCAGTGAACGCTTCATGCAATACTGCACAGTACGGTGCACATCGTTCTTTCATAATATGTCTACTTGTATATCAGTATTGCTAACACACGGCTTGCCCATCAGTAGTTCCACTTACCCAATACAAGTACCCACTTCTCCTTCTTATATATTCGTTACGCTCCACCATCGCAATGATTCAGCAACCACACCGCTCTCTGTGGACACAATGCTTGCTTATGTGGATTCTGATCTGTTTACTGATTCATTAGTACATGCAGTGCATTGCATTCATGCGTGCCACCGATACAGCGGTAACCAGTCAAGCCAATATGTTGGAGGCTCTGCAGATGTTCCGCACGTATTCCGGCCTATTCAGTCATGACAACACCTGCTACATGGTATCCATGTCCCCTGGCAACACCCCGGCCGTCGCTAAGCATGACTGTCTCAATGACGCATTGTCCAGCCTGCATATTAAGTTGAACCAACGCCAGCAACGAAGAAGGGCTCGTCATCATGCAGGTATAGCGCTGGGCTCAGAGCACACAACGCTGCACCACCTGAGACTAGCCAAGTTATCTGGCGAAGAGTTGCGGCAAGCAGTGCACTGGAAGATTGGTAAAGATACCTCACAATCAGAAGATCTATTTATTAGTGATATCTGCTCGGTTTCCGAGACAGAAACACCCGACGGGGCTCATCTTGATGTACTCGGTGCAGCCTTATCATCAGGACATTCCCAGTCACTCTGCCAAGAGTTTGACACGAAAGGTATCACACTGCAGGCCATTGACACTGTGCCCGGCGCCATTGCACGCTGTTTCGATTACCAGTCGCCCAACATAGTGTCCAATCCAGTCACAGTAGTTGTGCTCTGCGAATCACGCCAGGCCAAATTGCTTGCGTGTTCCGGCGGCGAGCTATTATTTGCACACCTGCTGACTACCCCACAGGTTTGCCACCCCGCTGATTCCAGTACTCCGCCATCTACTTCAGACCATCTTGCATCACGATATGACATGATGGAGCTTCTGCGAGAGCTACGTGCAGGGCTTCACTTCATACTCGACAGAATTGACACATCACCGGACGCTATCACCGGTACGTTGCTGAGTATCGGATGTCCTGACGACGAGTTGCTGTGGACACTCGACCAATGCGCACGCATTGAGTTCCAGGATTTCCGTAAGCTTTTACGCCCGGACCTTCAGGACTGTCTCAGTTCGCTCCCAAAAGACTTTGACCTCGGAGCCGCGAGTGTCGCGTACGGGATGGCACTTCATCCTGCAGTAACCGGGCTGGCTATGAAGGATGCAATATGAGATCTGTCAACCTAGTTAGAAAGCAACCAAGTCGCGTATACAGCAGGCGATCGTGGCGCCCACCTGCACATACTGCGCCAACGGCTGCGTCGATCGTGGCTTTCGTATGGATCGCAACGGTCGCTCTGGACATCGGAAAGGTTCGGAACGCTTTAGCCAATCAGAAGCTAGAGCTACAGCTCTGCATGAACGCAGTTACAGAGCACAATCCTCCAGAGCAAACTGACCTGAGGCTACCGTCAACGCTTCGTTCAATCGTCGCTTATCAGTCAACCGAGAGTATTGAGCACGCACTCGTAGACGTCATCAACGCGAGCAGCGATATGACGAAATACGACTCACTAGTAGTACAACGGGCACATCTGAAAAGTGTAACACTAGACACTTTGGGTGAATGTCTCAGTGCCACATACACGGTGCAGCTACGAGGAACTGGCCAAGACAGCATCAGCATCGCACAACTTTCAGGCCGGATTGCTGACCTAAATGGCTTTAGCGGTGTTCGAACTGGAAAGATAGACCAGAATGACATTACGCCAACTGGATATCGACAGTTCCACTTACAGGCCGATTACAAACAGCAGCTAGCACTGTATAACGAGGCGGCCGGACAATGAGACAAGAACGTACAAAGATAGTATTCGTCTTGATTTTTGCATTCGTGCTCTGTGCTGTCATAAGCTCGAAGCTGCTTGGAAAGGAAACGGTTGAGCTTGCGAAGGCAAGGCTACAAACTGAGAAGCTTGCGATACGTGTATCGGAACTGTCAGCCGTCAGCCGTCCGTTGCGCCTTAGCGATGCAGACCTTAGCGTATTTGAATCTGCCCTTCCGAGCTCAGCAAGAATAGACCCGCTTGTCAATCGCTTGGTCGATTCACTAGAGCAGCAGAACGTTACATCACACAGCTGGGAAGTCACTACTTCCGATCAGGGGCCTGATGTAAGTATGGTTCATATCGTATTCGGATTTGAATGCGACTTGGCACTGCTGCCAGAATTGATCTCTGACATTCGAAACAACCAGCGCTTGGTTCTTATTGACAGCCTGACACTGAGTGCAGCAACCGATCCTTCCGACGGGATGATCTCTGTGTCACTCCGTCTGTGCGCATTCTACTTGAATACAAAACACCAACGATTTTCAGGGGTAACGCCATGATGCAGGAGCATATCCGGTCAATGCGTAGTGCTGCGCTAGCACGACCGTACTGCACAACACTCACGATTATGGGCACTCTTATGGTGTCGATTGCTTGGGCAAAGCTGACCTCAAGAGATCTTGCTATCGCCAAGGCACCTCCGGTCGGGCCACTACACGACTCCGTAGCAGATCCGGTCTCATTCACCAGCTACACACCACCACCGATTGTCCCAACCCGACACAATCCATTTGCGATACAGCCCGCCCCGCTGGTTCCATTGGTCGAATCCGACTCACACGAGATTTCATTGCGCCTGACTGCTGTTGTTCTGGCGGCGGAGCCAACTGCGATTATAAACGGACAGCTGGTTCGGGTCGGTGACACGGTTGAAAGCTGCCAGGTAGTAGAGATAAGCAAGGCAGGTGTGTCATTGAGAAGCTCCAAGGGCATGGTAATGGTTGAACGGAGTTCGAGATGAAAGAGCCCGACACTGGTCATACCCACAAAAAGCAATCGGGAACTCTGAGCAGCCTCGGCGAGTCTCTGGTCGAGTTAGGAGTAATTGATTCTGAGCAGCTTCGCGTCGCATCAGAGGGTATCACTGTATCAGCTAAGTGCAACCAACAGTTAGCAACACGTCTTGTTGAACTGGGTTACGCATCACAAGTTGACCTGACGAAAGCTCTTGCTCGACTCGCCGGTCGAACGTTTGTCACCGCTGAACCCAGCATGGTTGAGCCAGAGAGCATGCGCGCCCTCCCACAAGACTATCTAGAAATGCACAACCTGCTGCCGCTATCGGTTGCAGACAACCGGCTCGTAGTGATCGCGGAAAACTTTACTGACCTGGTGCTTCTCAAGGAGATTGAGCAAATCAGCGGACTATCCGTAGTTGTGCTCGCAGCGAGCGGTGACAATATCCGAAAGACCCGCCACGCAGTCTGGGAGTTGCTCGATCTCCAGCAGCCAACTAGCCAGCCTGGTTCATGTCAATCACTTGATGATATTCTCAGCGGCTTTGATGCAGAGCAACTCAGTGTTGTTGAGCACAAGGAAGATGACGATGATCTCGAAGCCAGTGCTGCACAGTCACCTGTAATCTCGCTAGTCAATCAGATCATCAAATCGGCAGTGCGTGCCTCAGCAAGCGACATCCACATCGAGCCTGCAGAAGATAGCTTTCAGGTTCGATTCCGCATCGACGGCGACCTGAGCCAGTATGCCCAGCCCCCACTCAGGCTGATTGCCGCGGTTGTGAGCCGGATCAAGATAATGGCCCAGCTTGACATCTCTGAGCGCCGACTCCCACAGGACGGAGCGATATCTGTCACACTCGGCCAACGATCCATCGACTTGCGTGTCTCCACGATGGCCTCGCGCTTCGGTGAGAAGGTTGTTATCCGAATCATAGAGCGAGATGAGAAGGCACGGGATCTATCAACGCTCGGTTTAAGCCCAGAGATGCTGGGCGGATTTAGAGGAGTGATCTCGCAACCCAATGGTATCGGTCTCGTCACGGGGCCTACTGGCAGCGGCAAAACATCAACGCTCTACGCTGCGCTGGGCGAGCTAGTGACCGGCCGCAACAATGTCAGCACGATTGAAGACCCGGTAGAGCGCGTTCTCAAAGGTGTTAATCAGTTTCAGGTACATCCGAAAGCCGGGTTTACATTCGCTGGAGCACTCCGCGCGATGCTTCGGCAGGATCCCAACATAGTTATGGTCGGCGAGATCCGAGATACTGAAACCGCAAAGCTCGCTACCGAAGCCGCACTCACTGGACACCTTGTACTCTCAACGTTACACACAAACGATGCAGTCACCGCGATTCCCAGGCTCATAAATATGGGCGTAGAGCCGTATCTCGTCGCCGCGACTCTGAGAGGAGTTATCGCGCAACGTCTGGTCAAGCGTATCTGCCCTGCGTGTCGCGAATCTTCACAAGTATCCGATGCAGAACAAACATTCTTACAAGCAATGAGACACGATTCTCATGAGTCAGGTTTCTCAAGAGGAAGCGGGTGTGCGAGATGTTCGCAACGTGGTACGCGCGGCCGCATTGGGATATTCGAACTGCTTTCTCTCAATGAATCTGTTACCACGGACATCATCCGCTCGCTTAACCAGGGAAGTGGCTCAAGCACAGGAGTGCATTCTTCCCCTGCATTCTGGAAAGACGGTATCAAGAAGGCACAGGCTGGTGAGATCCTGCTCAGCTCACTGATGCAGATCGTATCGCCGTTAAACCAGGGCGAGATAGGCAACAACCCCGGAATCAGCCTCGCGGCATAAGAGGAGTTCACGTCATGACGAGCACACAAGCAGTTGGCAGCGATACTTACATCTACAAGGCACGCAACGAACTAGGAGAACTCTCGAGCGGTACTCTGACCGCAACAAACCGAGACGCGGCTAATGCTCAACTCACGGAGCAAGGGCTGTACGCGGTAGATATCGAGCTAGCTGAGCGTAGCGACAGAGTCATGAGTTCTCCGGGTGCTACCCGAACACAGATAGCTTGGCAGATGTCACAGCTCGCAACAATGCTCGAATCCGGAATGTCATTAAGCGCGAGCCTTGAGTGTCTCGTGAAGCAAGCGAAACAACCCAAGCTTCAATCACTCCTGCATGAGGTGCACCGTGCTGTTTGCGAGGGCCAATCGCTATCAGATTCCATGGCTCGCTTTCCAAAGGCATTCCCACCAGCCATGATCGCCATGACCCATGCCAGTGAAATGACGGGATCGCTGAGTATCGTCCTTCGCACCAGCTCTGGCTACATGCTTCGCGATGCACAGATTCTCTCAAAGATGAGATCTGCGTTAGCGTATCCTGCGTTTATGCTCGGCGTGTGCGCACTCGTTGTTGTATTTCTCCTCTCCTTTGTGTTGCCAACGTTCTCGCGTGTCTTCGAGTCACAGGGCGCAGCGCTGCCATTGCCAACTGAGATTCTCATGTTAGGAAGTCAGAGTATTGTAAACGCATGGCATTTCTGGTTGATCGGTAGTGTTGCATGCCTGACCGGAGCGTATCTCTGGTCTCGTTCTACCAATGGGCGACGAACAATCGATTCAGTCTTTGTGACAATGCCATTTTTAGCACCACTCTACAACACACTTCATCAGGCCCGCGCATTCCGCACTCTGGCCATGCTGCTCAATGCGCGAGCACCGCTGCTCGATGCGATTGGTGTGGTTCGCGATATCGTACCCAATACTCAGTATCAGTCTCTGTGGAAAGATGTAGAAGAACAAGTCAAAGTCGGCTCGAGATTCGCAAGCCCGCTCTACGCAGTGCCGTTTGTCGAAGAGTCTGCTGCACAGATGATCGACAACGGCGATCGATCGGGCAATCTGGCCAAGGCGCTCGATCATCTTGCCGAGCACATGGAAGCACGCTTTACAAAGTCGATCGGAGTGGCGCTTCAGATGCTTGAGCCGCTCATGATCCTAACCATGGGGTGTGTTCTCGGTTTCGTCGCCGTCGCAATGATGCTGCCGCTCTTCCGCTCAGCATGGGTCCTAGCAAACTAAGTTCAGGGAACGGTCCGGAGCTAGTTGATACTAGTTTCAACACTGAGAATGCCTCTGCAGTCTCCATCATTGTTTAGAGTCGCGTAGCGAACTCGTGAATGGCGGGCATAGCAAGACAGCAGAGATGAGAATGTTCGACATCACAGGTGCGAACACATACTTCTCACAGGTGTTGACTAAGAAAGTGGTAGATTATCAAGAAGAGTTTCAGGCACGCTAGGAACCATACGGAGCTGTGGTATCGCTCACACACACGCTCAATCGCTGCCTAGGTTTCGTTTCTTACTAGCCAGAAGAATTGATTGTGTATCTTTGCACTATTGTGTACTCGTTTCCCCGCTCTCCGCTTTCAGTCTGGCCGACCATTCTTGCATAGTCTTGTCATGGCCGGCTGTTGGCTCGGCTTCGTGCCACGCCTCATGGACCTGAACAATCAGATTTCCAGCGCCCTGAGCACGCGGATGTGCCGATCCGTACGTCGCGCACATTAACTCATAACCTTCGATCGCTCCCGCTGCTGCCTCTTCATAGCGGTCCATTTCGAGCAGAGTCGTCGCATGCTGGCCCAGAAAGGCGGCGGTAATCCAGTGTCCGGGCGGGAATGCCACCCGAGCAGCAGCCACCGATCGTGCGCCCAGGCTCTCTGCTTCTTCAAGCAATCCCTGGTCCCTCAGCGCTGTGCCAAGATTGTTCATTCCGATGACTGTCTCTGGGTGGTTCTCGCCCAGGGTCACCTTGTACAGCTCAAGTGCTTCGCGGTACACACGCTCCGCGTCGCCGGGCTGATTCATAGCACGGTAAAGACCGCCGAGATTGTTGAGAGATCGCACCGTGTGAGGGTGCTCGTTCCCGAGCGTTTGTTGCCGACCCTTAAGTACTTCTTGATAGTAAGATTCGGCCTCGGCTAGCTTATTCTGCTGCTTGAGGTTTATGCCAAGATTGCTGATCGAACTGAGTGTCCGTGGGTGATCGTTCCCCAGGACTGCCCTGCTGCCCTCAAGAGCCAGCCGGAAGAAAGACTCGGCGTCAGCATGCAAGCCTTTCATTTCGAGGACGCCGCCCATGTTGTTCAGAGCGGCAAGTGTGCGCTCGTGTTCGTCGCCGTAGATGAATCTGTGTGCTTCGAGGGATTCTCGGTGAAAGGCCTCGGCTTCATCAAATCGACCCATCTGCGAGAGCAGTAAACCGTAGTTATCGAGCACAAGCAGCGTCTCGCTATGGTCGTTGCCCAACACATCCCTGCACCGTTCGAGCAACCCATCGAAGATCGCCTCAGCCTCATCGAGCCGCCCGAGATGCGTCAGAACGAGTCCAAGACTGCTGAGTGCATGTACGGTGTTGGCATCGTTCTCTCCGAACGTATCCTTGAAAGTCTCAGCCGCGCCACGCTGGATACTCTCCGACAGCTCCAGCAGACCGACACGCTCCGCGGATTGTGCGAGTGATTGCATGAGCTTTGCGCGTATAACGGGCTGATCTTCAAACCGGCTCTCGATTGCTCGACGCGACGGCTCAAAGAGCGATGTGTTGAGCGTGTCCATCGCGAGACCAGTAAAGTCGATACCTTGGAGCACCTCGTCGTATTCCAGTTGCTCGGAGAGTCCTTTGCGTATACCGAGCCCGATTGTCATTGCGTCCAACTCTGAGAGCTGATCCTGCTGGAACTCGGATACGGACTCGAGCTGATACGAGCGTAACTGCTCGGCAGCCAATGCTTCGGCTACTCTCAGATTGGCTTTGTTTGCGTCTCGCCGGGCGTTGTCCGCGCGGAATGCAAAGAGCGAAATCCCGATCAGGCCGATGAGCATGATCACAAAGCTCACTGCGACTCCGCCGACAAGTGTGCGGTTCCGTCTGCTAAATTTTTGGAGTTGGTACCAAGTGCTCGCTGGCCTAGCCTGAATCGGCTGGTTCTCAAGATACCTAGTAATGTCATCGGCAAATGCTGCGGGAGTCGAATATCGCCGCGTGGGATCCTTCTCTAGAGCTGTTGCAACGATCGTCTCTATATCGCCCCGGAGCGTCCGGTTCAGAGTGCTGAGTCGGGAAGGATCATCTTGCTGAATGATCCGCACGGCTTCATAGATCGCGCTCTCGCCCAGTTCGTAAGGCAGTCGGCCGGTAAGCAACTCAAAGGCGAGCACGCCAAGCGAGTACACATCCGACCGCATATCAACGAGACTCGGATCACCGCAGGCCTGTTCAGGTGACATATAGGCCAGCGTGCCGATGAGCCTCCCGATATCGGTTCGCATCGTAGTGATCTGAACATCCGACTCGGTAAGCTTTGCAACACCGAAATCGAGCACGCGAGGCTCGGGCCCAGCCTTGGAACCGGACTCGGTCACGAGTATGTTCGCCGGCTTCAGATCTCGATGGATGACACCCTGCTGATGTGCGTGCTGGACCGCCCCGGCGACCTTCCTCAGCAATCTGAGGACCTGATCTGAACCCAGCCCGCGCGACTTGACATAATCGTTAATCGGCTCGCCATCGATGAACTCCATCGCGAAGTACGGGCTGCCGTCTTGGATGCCGGCCTCGAAGATCTGCGCAATACCCGGATGCTGAAGCCGACCGAGTGTCTCGGCTTCGAGCTCAAACCTCCGTCGGGCGCGATCCGAGGGCAGCGATTGCTTCAAGACTTTCAGGGCAACTCGGCGCTCGGGCTTATCTTGTGTCGCTAGATAGACAACACCCATCCCGCCTTCGCCGAGTACGCGCTCAATCGTATATTTACCGATCTTTGCACCGATAGCTGTAGTTCTTTGTTGACCACCGCCTTGTTCAAGCAGCAGGCGTCGCGATGCGATCGCGCTGTCGCTCAATGGATCATCGGAGGATGCAGGATGGCTTGCTGCTGTGACGAGGCGCGACAGCTCGCGCCGCATCTCTTCGTCGCCTTCCGCTAGATTCTTGATAAGTGCCTCGCGCTCGGAAGGCTTGGCCTCCATCACACGTGCAAACACCTCTGGTAGGTCTGGTTGTGCCGTACTCATGATTGGGGCACGTCCCTGGCGGTCTCATCGCTCAACTGATCAAACCGAGAACGGATGAATGCGCGAGCAAACTGCCAATCGAGTCTTGCCGAGCTTTCCGAGATTTCGAGAAGCTTGCCGATTTCTTCGAACGTAAGCATCCCGAACGCTCTGAGCTCGAAGACTTCGGCTTGACGCTCATGCGGCTGGCGGAGCGTCTCAAGCATCTCGTGAATATCCGCAAGGTCGATCTGCTGGGGGTTCACGGCACCGTCTGCGTCGTGCAACGTGTACCTCACACCATCGCCGCCACGCTTCAGCGATTTCTTCGCTCGCGCGGCATCAGCCATCACCTGCCGCATCGCTCTCGAAGCGAGTGCCAGAAAGTGAGTACGGTCGCTGACGTCGGTAAGCTTCCCGTTGATTTTGAGCCATGCCTCATGAACGAGTGCTGTCGCATTTATTGTTGCGGCGTGGTTGTTGCCCGCGACACTGCCCGCGATGTGGCGCATCTCCTCGTACGCCAATCTCACGACCTGGGCCTCGGCATGACTGGCATCATGCCCCTCCCGGATCTCGCGGAGATAGTGGGTTATTGCGCCGTCCTGACCGCCAGCGTTCTGCATACCAAACAGTGTACTTGGCTTGTTGACCCTGCCCCTGCCCGAGTGCGTTGAATGGCGAAACCTTGTCCCAACAGCTCTGCTACCACACCATCTCCGTCGCACATCGATAGGTGGTTGTACGGCTTTGCAGCGATAGTGAGTCGTACTCTGCATTGAGGTCGTGCACATCTGAATGTGTCATCCTTCCTAAATCACCCGCAGACCCTTTCGGGCCTGCGGGATTTCGATCTGGTTGTGATCGGAGGATTTATGAACAGCCGTTGTTGTAGTTACCGACCCATGCCGAGAAGTCGGTCGGGGTGCAGTTGCCGTCGCCGTTCTGGTCGCACTGGATTGAGCCGCTGTTGTACGCACCGACCCATGCGGTGAAGTCGGTCGGCGTGACTTGACCGTCGAGGTTGGTGTCGGCTGGGCAGTCGTACTCGTTGATGCTCAGGATGTAGGGCGTGCCCGAGGCAGTGCCGTCGGCTGCGAAGGGGGCTGCAAGGAGATTGACCGAGTGATCACCGGCGGGCAGCGCGACGCGGAGGGAGCCGTACTCGCCGGCACTAGAAGACGCGCCTGGCCCACCCGCATTTAGGATGCTGCAGAAATCAGTCGCGGGCAGCGGCGTGGTCGTTGCAATGGCTTCGAGTCCTGTCGTGCTGATGAACTCAAACTCAACGACGGTCGGCTGCGCGATATTGAATCGGTAGATGTCCTGGTCGCCGAAGTTTGCTGCGAAGTTGTCCTCGAAGTAGGTGCCGGTAGTGCCGCAGATGGTATCGCCAAGATTGACGTCCTCGGGCGAGAGAGAGCCGAAGACACAGGCGTCGTTGGTCCCGCCGTCGAGTGCGATGAAGTTATCAAAGGGGACGGGCTCCTGCTCTTCATAGCTCCCAGGGGGGCAACTGGGGATCTGCGGGCGGAAGCTGAGGGTGTAGTTGCTGCCACAGCTTGAGTTATCTGTGCCCTCCACTGCAATGTAGTATGTGCCCGGGTTGAGTGTGCCAGAGAACGATGCGCGTTCGAAGGGCTGAGCGTCAAGGCCTCCGATGTTTGGCTGCAGATTCGCGCAGCCCGGCATGCCGGGTACAGTCTGGATCACGAACCCAAACCTGACTTCGGACTCCGATTCGATCGAGAGTGTGTAGCTGGTATTCTCGGTGATCACAACTTCATACCAGTCTGCATCGTCAGTGCCGGAGCTGCCGTTGATGGTCTGCCCGATGCTCAAGCTGCCAAAGTTGCTTCCGGCGAAGCACCCGTCGTTGATGCCGTTCCCAAAGCCGGGGCAGACGGCCTCGCCCTCGGCGAGTGCGCCTGCGGACAGAGCGAGCACATCGAAGGTGTACCATTCGACCTCGCCGCCCGCGCTGACTGTGTCGGCGATCCCGACACCGTTGACCGAGCCGGTCATGCTGCCGCTGTTGGAGTTGTTGGTGGTGATCGCGGCGAAGCCCTCATCGAACTCGGTCCCGAAGCCGCTGACAGACAGGGCGTAGCGTCCCGTGGGAAGACGCATGCTCAGGTAGCTCTGGAGCGAACCGTCACACGCTGAGCCGCCGCCGTTGTCGGAGGCGTCGTCATTGAAGTCAATGAGCTCGCCGGTGTCGAGGTTCCAAACGCCGATCTCGGTATCGAAGTCCGAGCCGCAGGTATCGATCTCGACGAAGCCGTCATAGGAAACAGTTCCGAGATCCTGGTGCTCGAAGAGACCCGGGATCTGGAAGCGGTAGAACTTCACCTCGCCGGGAGTTGCGCCAAAATCGCCGGCCTGAATGGTCGTGTCGATGTCGATGACCTGCGAGCCGCTCTCAACGTTCAGGGTCGCGGTGACGTTGCCTCCCTCGGAGAACACATCGGTATCGGCCTGGAAGTTGTTGCCGAAAACCGTGTCGTATCCCGAGACGCTGGCGTAGTACACACCGGGAGGAAAGAGCACACCGAGTGAACTCTGAAGCACAGTGCCACCGGGGACGACATCGTCGTTCTGGGCTCCTAGGTTTCCATTGAGCTGCCAGATCGCGATCTCGGTGTCGAAGTCTGAGCCGAGCGTGTCGAAGGTGAAGGCCAGATCCGCGGCGAGCGGGTCAGACTTTGTCAGCATGCCGAGTTCTTGCTCGACTGCTGGCTGGGCATAGGTGGTTCCCGCACACAAAGCGAGGGTGAGCATACATACCGGTTTCCGGGGCGCTTTCATTTCGTTTCTCCTTGGTGGCTGATAAGCAGCAATCCACAAGGGAAAACGAGATCCATCCGAGGAAGCGCAACCCGGGAAAGAAAATCTGCACATTAGCTCACAGACTCTCACTAATTCGATTGCTGGGCCCCAAACCGCACTCGGAAGCCCTACAGAGCCTGTTTGGCAACACAGAGATCCCCACCACTCTCCCATAAAGACAATCGCACCGCCGGCATTCGAGCCAGCGGTGCGATTGCACACCAAAGTTCTAAGTGAGGGAGCGTTTAGCAGCCTGCGTTGTAGTTGCCAATCCATGCGCTGAAGTCGGTCGGGGTGCAGGCACCGTCGCCGTTCTGGTCGCACTCTGGTGCGTTCGAGTTGAACGCGCCAACCCATGCCGTGAAGTCGGTCGGGGTGACCATGCCGTCGCCGTTGACGTCCGCAAGGCAAGGCTCGCTGCCCTGTTCAAGAGAAAGGTCGTCGTAGAAGACCGTGCCCGTTGAGGAGCTATCGCCGAAACGGAAAGGCAAGACACTGACTGACATAGCGAACGGCGGGAAATCCCCGGCGGCGTCCATCATCTGCTGATCGGTCACGGTCATCGAGAAGGGCACCCACTGGTCATCGGTATCGCCCGAGAATGACAGCATCTCGAAGGCGGTCGCGATCGAAGAGTTTTCGCGACGGAATTCGAGTTTGATGCCCGCTTGTGCGCCGACGATCGGAGAATCGCTCGGGATGTAGTAGTAACCCGAGACGGTGACATCGCCGCCCTGCCAGACATACTCTGGGTCGAAGAACGTCAGCGTGCTCGGGTTAAAGACGTTCGTGGTTGCGCCGGCAAAGTCAGCACCCGCGGGGAACTCGATCGAGTTGTTGCCCGAGCGCACGACAGCCGCTGGGTTGAGCCCGTCACCGAGGCTGCGTAGGCGCGCGGTGTTGAAGAAGCCCCAGCCCTCGGGAAGGCTCGAGTTGCCCGCATCGATGGTCTCGAATCCTGGGTTGTGAATCAGGTTCTGTGCCGATGCGCACGATGCAAAGCCAGCACAGCATGCGATGGCGATCGTTCTGGTTGTGGACATTGTCAGGCTCCTCCTGAAGGGTATTTCTGGTCATCTCAATCTCGGCCAGGGGGCCGATGTAAAGGCTTACATTATTCTGACGATTCATCCTCTCTGTGTCAAGACTTTATTCATCACACGGCAATACCACTTATAGATGGCCTCATATGGGCCTAACTAACCCTTCACAGCGCCCGACAGCGACGATCTTGTAAATGCTTTGTTCGCAATGACAAAAACAACCAGCACGGGCAGCAACGTCAGAAGGCTGGCGGCCATCAGCAGATTCCAGGGCGTCTGGCCCGCTTTGGACTGGTACAACTGGAGCCCGAGCATCAGCGTGAACTTGTCACGGTCCACAATGAAGATCAGCGGCGCGAGGAAGTCGTTCCACATGTACGTGAAGTGAAGCAGCACCACCACCGCGATCGCGGTCTTCGAGAGAGGCAGAACGATGTGCCGGAACGTCAGCCAGTGCCCGCACCCGTCGACGCGTGCCGCCTCTTCGAGCTCTTTCGGCATGGATCGGAAAAACTGAGTCATCAAGAAGATGCTGAACGCGTTACCGAAGAAGAACTGAGCGTAGAGCGGGGCAAACGTGCCGATCCAGCCGATCTTTGTGTACAGCATGAACAGCGGCGCCATCAGCACCGGGAACGGGATGAGCATCGTTCCGACTGTGATGACCATGAGAGACTTCCGCCCTGGCATCGGGACACGCGCCAAGCCGTAGGCGACGATGACGCTCGACACGACGCAGCCAGTGATGCCCAGGAAAACCACGATGATCGTGTTGCGGAGGTAGAGCGGGAAGTTGACCGTTGTGTCATTGAGCACCGCGGCGTAGTTGTCTTTGAGCCCATCGACCGCCAAGCCCGGCGGGTCGGGCAGGAGCGAGAAGCCTTGCTGCATCGCTTGCGACTCGGGCTTGACCGAAGTCGCGGCCATCCAGATCAGCGGCATAGCGAATGTCATCCCGATCAGTGAGAGGAGCATCAGCCGCGATACCCGGCCTGAGATCTGCCAGCGTTTGGAGCCGTCGGTCATGACCGTGTGCTCCAGAGCTTGCGAGTAATGGCGTAGATCCCGAGGATGCAGACTGAGATCAGAACGAGCTGCACCCACGCCATCGCGCTCGCGTAGCCCATGCGTTGGTAGAGGAACGCGTTGTCGTAGAGATAGTGCGAGTAGAAGTAGGTCGAGCGGTCCGGGCCGCCCTCGGTCATGATGTAGGGGGCAGCGAAGATCTGCCACGCGGTGATTGTCTGGATGATCGAATTGAAGAAGACCGCGGGCGCGATCGAGGGCATGGCGACGTGAACAAACTTACGTATCGGTCCCATGCCGTCGAGCGAGCCCGCTTCATAGAGATGCTTCGGGACATCTTGGAGCGCCGCCAGATAGATCACAACCGGCTGGCCGATGCTCCAGAGTGACATGACGATGAGCGCCGCCATCGCGAATCCTCGCTCATGGAGCCAGTTCGGGCCGTTGATTCCGAAGATTGAGAGAGCAGAATTGATGAGCCCGTTGTCGCCGTTGAAAAGCCAGAGCCAAATCATCGCCGATGCGACGAGCGGCACAACGGTTGGCGCGAACACCATGAGCCTGACGATGTGGCTCACACGCGAATCGGTATCGAGCAGTCCAGCGATCGCCAGTGCAAGCACGATCGAGAGCGGTATCACAAAGCCCGCGTAGACCAGCGTGTTCCAGATCGTCTTGATAAACACGGGATCGGACAGTAGCGACGTGTAGTTCTCGGCACCGATCCACAGCGGCGGCTCGAGCATGGTGTACTCGGTCATGCTGTAGTACATGCTCATGCCCATAGGGATCGCAAAGAAGAACAGCAAGCCGAGCAGCCAGGGCGACACCCAGACAAGGCCCGCAAGACGCTGGCGGAGCGGTTCGCGTTGGATCCTGTCCCTGCTCATCGGCCTCGCCTATGGCGCCGATCGGCGGCTTCGTCGAGTGCAAACTGGGCTCGCTCGTTTACGAGCGTAAGCGCCGACGCCGGGTCCGTTTCCTGCAACCAGATGCGCTGGAACGCGGCGTCAAACTCGGACACATAACGAGGCCATACGCGGGTCTTGGGGAAGCCAAACGCCCTCGGGCTATCAGCGATCGCGGCGTGTGTCGAGATCGAACGATTCGGATGGGTTGCCAAGAACTCAGCCGTGGTTTCGCGTAAGGGCGAGATCTTGCCGTGCGCCTGTGCGAGCTCTTCGATCTGCGTGCGTTGCTGCATCCAAGCGATGAACTCGAACGATGCTTCCGGGTTCTTCGCGCCGGCTGGGATGACCATCAGGTCACCGTCGATAAGCCCGACGGGTGACTCTTGGTCCAGTTGCGCACGCGTAGTCGGCATGGGGATGGCGCGGTAGTTCAGGTCCGGGTCGAAGGCTTCGATCAGGTTTGCCATCCACGGGCCCTGGATCTGCATGGCGACCTTGCCCGTCAGGAATGGGGCTTGAGCCGTGCCGTAGTAACCGAGCCCAGACTGAAACTTGAGCAGATCCCGCGAGCCCATGCGCGACGGGTAGGACTGCACCCATTCGTACGCGCGGACGTTTGCTTCTGAGTTCGCGGTAGCGGAGTTGGTGTCGATGTCGAGGAGGTTGCCGCCGAAGTGATAGCCCCAGAGCCACGACCACCAGCCCGGGTCTGTATGGATGAACCCGACGCTCTCGATATCGCCCGATGAGCGGCGGACGGTGAGTGCTTCCGAAAGTTCGTCGAGTTCTTCGAGCGTTGTCGGAGCCGGTGAATCGGTGATGCCCGCCTCGCTGAGTTTGTCGTCGTTGATGTAGAGCGCGACCGTGCCGCAGGTGCTGACCATGGACCAGAGCTGGTCGCGGTGCGTCATCATGGGCCAGACCGCTCGGGCGTAACGATCTGGCGAAAGCCCTTTGCTCCTCGCCAGTTCATCCAGCGGGAGGAGCGCCCCCGCTTCTGCGAACGCGGGGATGTTGAAACTCCAGAGCCCCACGATATCCGGCGGCGAGCCCCCCGCGATCGCGATCATGGCCTTCTGATCAATCGACCCGATGGTGAGGTAACGCACGAAGATATCAGTCTGCGATTGATTGAAACGATCGACAAGCCTGCGCATGGCGAGGCCCTCGGAACCGGTCCATTTTTCCCAGTAGTCGAGGACGATCCTGCCAGACGGAACCTTGTCGCGTGGTGTTGGTCCGAACGCGACATAGCCCGCGGCTGCGACACCGAGCCCGACAAGCGCGGCCCGGCGTGTGATGTCCGTCTTAGTCGCATGCTCGGTATGGCCGTCACTCACTAGCTCTACGGCTCCATCTCTGAATCACACCAAGACATGCAAACCCAGTCTACCCCCGCCTTCCGCCGCGTGATGCAGCGGCTCGTTTCTCCTCGTTGATGCGTTCAATCGTTTGTTCCCAGTCTTTGTCACGATTGACCGGGAATCCTGTAGGTTGACCTGTCTCGGAGTTCACGAAACCAACCGACGGATCGATGAGGCCGTCAGCCCCGTTGTCTCGGGTGCGGAGCATCCGCTCCATCATTCCACGATTCAGTTCCCACTCCTTGCCGGTCTCATCACAACGGATGGTGACATCCTCGGTTAGCCGGTCAACGGAGTACGGGTCCGACGACCCAGAGAATGTTCGGAACAGAAGAAAGCCGCCGAGGAGAACCGCGAAGACAATTGCTACCTTGAGCCCCGTGCTTGAACTTCCATCGCTCAAGACTTAGCCCCCCCACTTGTCGGCGTAGTAGTGTCCCCAGTTGTAGAACTGCGGCGTCGAGCCATAACGATCCCCGAGTTCGTCATACACCTCGAGTTCGATCACTTCGACACGTTGATCGCCGAATAAGAAATGGTTTTTGCCTTCGTGACGGGGAATCCAATCCACCGCGTCTGCTGCAAACACGACTTCGTCAAGGTTCGATAGTGCGGTTATCTTCTGCCCAGACACACCGTGCTGTTTCATTGGGTAGTTGATGTAGGGCTCTGTTTCCGAGTCATTAAACCAATACTCGGTAAACTCCTCGTCTTCCGGATCTGCAGGGGAAGGAGGAAGATCGTACAGATCAGGGTTATCAATATCCATCACATGGAATTGCCCACCGCTTTCCATTGATCTTCGTGTCTCCGGATCACGAACACTGGTCTGGCCCAGAGCCGTCGGACAATCAAACGTGCCGCCCTCACCCATTCCACCTTCTAGAAATTCACGAAGAGCCACGAGAGCATTCCAGCGATCATCTGCTTGGGACGATCTCGGATGCAACTCAAAGTAACGCGGGGTTTTTTGGCTATCCAGATACATCTGTGTCCCGAGCCCGATCTGTCTCAGGTTATTCTGACACAGTACATTGCGAGCAGAGTCCCTTGCCTTTGCCAGCGATGGCAGCAAGATGCCGATCAGCAGCGCGATGATCGCGATGACGACCAGCAACTCGATCAGGGTAAACGCAGGACACGAGCGAGACTTTCTTGGCATTGTGCTCATCGACGTACTCCTACTGGATTGGCCGGCCTGTTCTCAAGCTCGGACGCCGGCAGCTTTGCCCAGCTGACCTGGACTTCGATCTGGTCGGCGTCGGCGAGCATCGCTTCGGTAAGTACACATTCCTCGGCGACCTTGCCTGCGACCATTGTAATCTGTTTCGCACCGGGCGTGAAGCCGGATGTATCACACGACAGCTTGATCGTTTTGCCGCGCCATACGCGTTTGGCGTTGATGGCGCCCATGCCCTGAAGCGGGCAAGGCTCGATGCGCAGCCCGCCGAATTCCGGGCGGATGCCCAGCACGCGAGTCAGCGAGATGTTGTTCAGCCACGCTGCGGAACCGGTGTACCACGTCCAGCCCGCGGCGCCGGGTGTTGCGGAATCGGGACCATCGACATTGCCCGGCGTGACGTAAGGCTCAGCACGGTAGCCCTTCACATCGAGCCCGCGTTTCGGCGGTGAGATCGAGTTCCAGATCTGTGTCGCGGTTTCGTTGTCGCCCAACTTGCAGGCGGCGGACAACGCCCAGACCGCGGCGTGCATGTAGACGCCGCCGTTCTCGCGCGAGCCGGGCGTGTAGCGGGTGATGTACCCAACGTCGGTATCGGGCACCGAATAGGCCGGCGCCAATAGCAGCGGGCCCATGTCGCGGATCAGGTGCTCCTTAACCGAGTCCCACGCCTGGTTGAGCCTTTCCTGCGGCCCTGCGTCGGCGAGGATCGCCCACGTCTGCGTGTTGAGGTAGATCCTTCCCGCCTCGTTTGTTGAAGTGCCGAGCCATTCGCCGTTGTCGCGTGTGGCGCGTCTGTACCACTTGCCGTCCCACGCGTGCTCGTTCGCCGCTGAGATGTAGGCCTCGCGCTTTGCGATGAGTTCGTCGGCGTACTCCTTGCTGCCTGTGTCATACATAACCGCCGCGAAGTCGCGGAGTGTGTACGCGAGGAAAAACGCGAGCCAGACCGACTCGCCTTTACCGTCGATGCCACAAGCGGAGAGACCGTCGTTCCAGTCGCAGGCGCCGATGTGCGGCAGGCCCCTATCGCTTGTGCGCATAAACGCACGATCGAACGACCGTCGGCAATGCTCGAGCACCGTCGCCTCGCCCTCATCAACGAACGGGGTGACCTCGTCGAGTATCGAGAGATCGTTGGTTTCTTTGATGTATTGAGCAACCGCGAACGGGAGCCAGAGGTAGTCGTCGCTGCACGTGGTGTGGTTGCCAAAGTCAGCGAGCGGGTGCCACCAGTGGTAGACGCTGCCATCCACAAACTGCTGCGATGCGTGGAGCAGGATCTGCTTGCGCATGCCGTCGGGATCGATCGGCATCCAGACCTGGCTGTCTTGGAGCTGATCGCGGAATCCGAACGCGCCGCTTTGCTGGTAGTAGCCGGTCCGCGCCCAGAGGCGTGCGCTGATCGCTTGGTACGGAAGCCAGGTGTTGTTGAGATCGTTGAAGTCTTCAAGAGCGGTCGAGACCCGAGTCTTGCCGAGCCGGTCTTTCCACGACTGCTCCGACGCTTCCTTCACCGCGAACGCGGCTTCTAGCGAACTGAGCCCGTCCATCTCCGCATGCAGTTGGCTCAATTCCTCGGAAACACCGATGAGGTACGCGATCTTTCGCGTTTCACCCGGCTGGATGGTAATGTCCGCGCCGAGCGAACCACAGGCATCGGAGAACCTGCCGAAACTTGACTCGTGTACGCCCGGCGTGTTGAGACCATCCGGGTTGTCGCGTGTGCCGGAACCAAAGAACACTTCCTTGTCGCCGATCGCGTTCTTGGTGTACTCGCCCTCGATGATCATCGAATGGCCCGCAACGTACGGCCACTCTCGGTTCCAGTGGTCTTTCTCTGTGCGGTCCGGCACATCCCACATCACCTTGCGCGCGAGCATACGGTGGGCATCGTTGTTGTACTCGGTGTTGATGAAGAGCCTGTGGAATTCGCGTTTGACATCGGGCGCCACGCCGCAGCACCACTCGAGATAGGACGCGACGCGCAGCGAGCGAGGCTTGTCGGAGTTGTTAGTGAGCTCGATGGCCCAGACTTCGACCTGCGAGTCGGGTGATACGGAGAGCGACCAGTTTGCGGAGATGCCGTTACATGAAGTGCGGAACGTCGTAGAGCCCGGCGCGTGCCGGCACGAGTAGTCGTCGTACGCGGGTCGGCATGGCGACGGCGCGAGCGACCAACGCTCGCCCGATTCTGTGTCGAGCACATAGACGTGTTTGCCGGTGCGGTCCTCGATGAGGTCCATTTCCCAGCGCGTCAGAACGTTCAGCTGGCTGTTGTCCAACCAGCTGAACCCGCCCCCGTTTTGACTGACGACGAAGCCGAAACGCCCGTTCGAGACCACGTTGGTCCACGGCTTTGGTGTGCGCGGATCGGTGATCTCGTAGGCGAATCCGTCCTCGATGAAGCGGCCGAACGTATGGTCGTTTCTCATTGGATTACTCAGGCTTCCTGCCATTGAATTCTCTAGCAAATACGGGGGTTCGATTGAAAGCGAGAGCCGATTAAGCCCTACGGCGGCGGGAAGCCGCGAACAGTCCGCCCAGTGCGAGTACGCCCGCACCCGGAGCAGGGACAATGCTGAAGTTGGTGAATGCCACGTCGACGTTGCCGCCGAAGCCGCCCTGGCTCTGGATGCCGACACCGACCTTCGCACCGAATCCGCTGGGGATGCCGAGCTCGGTGTTGGTGAACTCGATAGGGCCGCTCGAAACAGCACCCGAGCCGGTGTCGATGATGTACTCCATCGTGCTGGCTGGTGCGACGCCTTCGCCGCCGCCTGGGGTGTAGATCATGCGGAGGTCAACATCGGTGCCGTTGGTGTAAACAGTACCGAACGTGTGGAACGGGAGGAACGAGCCGAAGGCTGCGATCTCACCGTTGGGCAGAGCGCCGAAGAAGCCGAAGCCGAAGAGGTCGGTCATGATGCCCGCTTCGCGGCCGTCGGTCGGGCTGGCGTTGAGGTTCATTGTGACCGAGAAGTCGAAGCCATCTTCGTAGTCGAAGCTGCTTGCGGTAGCACCGGCGTCTTGCGATGCGTACGCCATGTGGCGGTTCGCAAAGCCACCTGCGCCAAAGTCACTCTCCGAGATGGTCAGCGACGACGGGTACATGTTGACAACGTTGAGCGTGCTACCCGGAAAATCGTTGAACACGCGCTCGTTGACGTTCAGTCCGTCGTAGGGCTGAGCGCACGCTGTGCCTGCGACCGCGACGGTTGCCATTGCAAAAAGGGTTGATCTCATATCTCTCTCCAATCTCTTAGCCGGAGCTTCCAAGACGGAACGAATACGGCCCATGAATGCCTCGCTCGCCAACGCCGGCCAATGTAAGCGATTTCATGCTAACCCAATCTTCACGCCGGCACAACCCTTGAATTCACCTGTATGCGCGTTCTGGTGCTCTTGTGCCCGAGTTATCTCGTCGGGTCGAGGCTCAACCGGCCCTGAGCGGCCTGTACAAACGGGTGAGACCCGAATATTTTCCAAACCATACCGGTCCGAGCGTTTTCGATCGCGATGAGCATCGGCCCGGCATCGATCGCCACCCGGTCGCCCGCAACCCATTCCACCTGCCCCGCGTCGTTCAGACGGAACGAGTCTGCAAACCCGTAACCACCGCCGGCCGGGTCTGCCCACAGCCCAGTCGTTGAGTCCGCGATCGCTCGGTAGTTTCGCAGCGCCGCGATCGCGGCATCGGGCTCGAACATGATCGCGCATCCAGCGGTATACGGCGCGACACTGCCGTCGCGCCAATCGTCCTTGGCCCTGACAGTCAGGTGATCGAAATCCGGTCGGCCGGACTGCGATTCGGACAGTTCTGGGAAGTGTCCCGGCACGAGGTAACCGTGCTCGCCGTCGCACGCACTCAAGCCCCAGACGTGCTCACCGAATCCCTTGAACGGACGTTCTGGATCTGTCGCGCGTTGACGGTGCAACTGCACGATTCTTCGGGAATTCTCCCACCAATCCACGCCGACGCGGTGCTCGATGCCGAACTCGCTTGGGTCATCCGCTTCCATCGCGGCGTAGTCGATCCACAAGTGAGCGAAGAACGACGTGAACAGTGCGCCGGACCACGGGAACCAGACCACGCTTCCTTCGTCTGGGACATCGCCGAGAGTTCTTCTGAGTTTGTAGTACGACTCATGCCCGGCGCGGTTGGACTCGACCGGAGAGCACATCGCGATGAACGCGGTCAAACGCTGCTCGTCGGCTGCGTCGGCCCATGTGTAGGGCAGCAAACCGTCAACGAACTCGGCTTCGCTGTCTTCGGGTTTCTCCCAGCCCAGGCTTATGAACTCACGCTCGTACGGGCGGACATGATCCGGGTCGATGTACGAGTGCCAGTTGGCTTCTGCGACCATCTCGTCGGCGAGTGCTGCGATCTCGCCCCCGAAATACGCGCTGGCGGTCAGCATGCCCGAGAAGAGAATCGCGCTGTCGATGGTGCTCGCAACCTGTTCGTACGCACCGCCGCTGGGCCCGGCGGTTCCGGGCTCGAGAAAGTGGTAGAAGACGCCATTAGGCCTGTTTTCTGGGTTTCCGTGGAGTGATTTGAGAATGAGTAGTGTGCGCTCGCGGGCCTGCTCAGAGGTGATCCAGCCACGTATATCGGCGACGCAGATTGCGCCGAGTTGATAACCGACTCCCGCGACACTGATGAAATCAACGCCGGTCCTATCGAGCACCATGCCTGTGGTTTCGTCGATCTCGTTCCAGAGAAAGTTGAACGCGCCACGCTGGACTTCTTCGAGGAACTCCGAGTCTGCGTCCGTGAAATCAAAGGGCGGGCGTGGGTGCATGCCGTCTGAGACAACACCGGATAGGGCTGCATCCCCTGCAACTGGCTGACCGATGCACGCCGGCATCGCGGTGATCGAGAGACCGAAAATCAACGACTTCACAAGTTTGCAAACCACTCGGGCTCCCTTCGCTCGTCCGATCCGCTTGGGGCCGGGCCAGACCAGCGTATACTGAACGCGTGAAAGAAACCAAGCCCTCCGGCGGCGAACACGACGATCACGGTGCAAACGGAAGCTCTGTCAAGCCTTCGCTCATTACAGATGTAGCGAGCCTTGCCAATGTCTCGACCGCGACCGTCAGCCGTGTGATTAACACGCCCGATGTGGTCGCACCGGAGACCGCCGAACGCGTTCGGCATGCGATGTCGAAGCTCAAGTATCGACCAAACATGTTTGCCAAGGGTCTGATCACGCGGACGAGCAGGGTGCTTGGCATCATCATGCCGGACTTTCTGGGTGAGTTTTACACTCAGCTGTCGCAGAGCGCCGACACCGCCGCCCGCGAACGCGGCTACCACGTCGTGATTACCAGCGACACACGGCTCGGCTCCGCCGACGCGGTGCAGAGTCTGCCGCTTAGCTTTCTCGACGGCATCATCGCGATCCTCACCTTCCCCGATCGCAAACTGACCAAGTCCGTGCTCGACCTGAACATGCCCACGGTGCTCATCGATTCAGACACGGGCGACCTTGGCGTTGACCGCATCCGCATCGACAACGAGCCCGGCGCCAAACAGGCCGCGACTCATCTGCTCGAACACGCCGACGCAAGCGATTGCTTTTACGTCGGCGGCCCGGCAACCAACTTCGACTCACAAGCGCGTGCGCAGGCCTTTCAGGACGTGATCAGTGAGCGTGGCGGGTTCGACAAAGCCACACAGATCAGGTACGGGGACTTCAGTGTTGACTGGGGCAACGAGTGGGGATTGAAACACCTGAAAGACCGCACGAATTGCATCACCGGCGTGTTTGCGGGCAACGATGAGATCGCGCTTGGAATCATGAACGCGGCGCGGACTCTGGGGATCGATGTACCAAGCCAGCTCAGGCTCATCGGCTTTGACGGCACGCGACTGTGTGACATCGTGCGGCCGACAATGTCCAGTGTCGCGGTGCCGTTTGATCACATCGGGAGTTCTGCGGTTGAGCTTTGCATCGCAAGAATCGCGGATCCTGAGCGTTCGGTCTCGACTATTCCCGCCGAGACTCACTTGGTGATTCGGGACAGCTCCGTGCCGAGCGATCAAGCGTCATAAGAATGACTGCGTTTAGCATCCCGCGTTGTAGTTCGTAATCCACGCGGTGAAGTCGGTCGGCGTACAAGCGTTGTCGCCGTTCTGGTCGCATTCTGACAAGCCTGAGTTGTATGCGGCAATCCATGCGGTGAAATCAGTCGGGCTGAGCATGCCGTCACCGTTGACGTCGGCAGTACAAACCGGGGGATCGCAGAACGTCGGCGGCGTTTCGATCGCGAGGACAGCATCGATCGTTCCGGGCTGAATAAGCTCAGCCAATCCGAGCACCCCCATCGCCACATCGGGCAGGCCTGCGGTGTTTGGTGTGTAATCTGGATCGATCGCCGATCTGCGGTAGAGCATCGAAGCACCGGTAGCAAAGTTCTCGCGCGCTCCGTTGCGGTACGCGTGGTACGCGCTGGCCGCGACATCTCGGTTGCCTGTTGCCGCCAGTGCCATCAGCGCCGGGAGTGTTGTGACATCACCCGGGTGATTTGAGAGCGAGTCCGCGTTGTACCCTCCCCACTCTGGTTTCGTGGTGCCGGCGGAGAACACAGTAAACAACTCGGGCCCGTTTTCATCGCTCCACGCGGCGTGGGTCACGAGCACGTTCTGGGCGTGCGTCTGCCAGGTCGAGTTTGCACGGAAATCTGGCTGGAGAAGCAGTGAGTACGCGGTGATGAATCCTGGCAAGTAAGAGCCCGGGCTTTCGCCGGTGACCGGTCGACCGAGCACGAACGTCGCGGTTGGCCACAGATTTCGGTTGATCCACCTGGACCATGCGTTCGCAGAGACCGGACCACCGAATGCGTTTGCTTGCTCGGCGAAGATTATGCCTTCGGTGAACGCCGGGTTCCAAGCGCTGGTTTGTGGTCCGCCGCCTGTCTGGCCGATCAGGTACACCTCGTCGTTGTTTGGTCTGAAATAGCCGTCCCACCCGGATACGCCGCACACGATCTCGCGCGCTGCTTGCTGGATCTGCTGATCGTCCGGGTAAAACACAGACGCGCGGACCGCGGCGGCGACGATCTTCATCGTGCTGTACGTCGCGTACTCAAAGGGCCAGCCCGCCTGAGTCGCGCCGGTCTCGGGATCGATCCAGTGCTGATAGAAACCATCTGCGGACCTGACCGGCGCCGGGCCGGTGCTTGATAACCCCGCGTAACGATTCAGGATCTCACGCACCATCGGCTGCGATTCGGGATCGTTGTAGAGGTGGTCGCTTGCAAGAAGCATGAGGATCGTCCAGCACGCCGCGTCCGGCGTCGCGGGATGGAACCGAGTACCCCCGAGTGCAACATCCGCATCGATGACCCAGCCGCTGGGCTCGCCGTCTGGGGACACGAGACCTTTCGCGTACACCAGCACCTGCGCGAACTCATCTTCGATCCATTGCTCGAACTCGAGCCGCGTATCGGTGTCGTCTGTGAGTCTTGATGCTCCGTTCGCCTTCGCTAAAACAGCAGAGCCATCAAATCGGGCTGTGATGTCGTTCACATCGATTACAGGCATGTGATAAATAGACGGTGTGAAGAACTGATTCCCGCGAGCCTGCGAGGGAGTCGCGTGCTGAATTGATGTGTTGCCAGCGTCGCCGACAACAAAGTACAGCCCCTCGTTGCCCGGACCTCCGTAGTGAGAAGACCAAACAAGCGACCTGACATTCGAAACGGTTGTCACGAGTTGAAAGTCGAGCGGCAAAGCATTCAGATCGGCGCGGTACAGCCCGAAAGCGCTCGCAGCCAGGATATTGTCTTCGGAGTGATCTACCGCGAGTCCACGGACAGGGCTCATGTCTACGAGTTTCTGGGTGGCCTCGGGCGTGCTCGTCGCGTCGTTCCTGCCCGCGGGGATGGTGTAGATGTTGCCCGAATCAGCGGTGACGTAGAGTTTGCCTTTGTGATGTACCGATGCCAAGAGTGGTAGCTGGCTTTCGTCTGCAGACAGCTCGACACGCGCGAACCTTACGAGGGCGTTCTCGTACCTGTCATAGAGCAGAACAACGTCTGACGGCGAGCCGTCGCTTGCGGGAAGAGCATCAAACACACCGATGTAGAGCCTTCGTCCTGAATTGCTCCATGCCAGAGTACACGGACCGTCCGGACCGGCATCGAAAGCCGCCCAAGGCATGAGCGCTTCGATCTCTGATTGAGAGATGGTTCGGATCGTGTTGCCGTCAGCGTCGTGGATCTCTACCGAATTGTTCTCAGCGTCTGCGTAAGCGATCGGCCCAGCAAATCGCGCGGCTGCCACCGCGGCCCTCTCTCCAGGCCCACCGAGGCCGATCGGAGCCTCGCTTGGCTCTGCAGAAGAAGCCAGCGCGGTAAACAACCCGCTAAGGACAATCAGGAAAGGAATTCGCAATGTCTTGCTCCTGCGCATGCCATGCCGAGTGGTTGCAGCTTATCACCACATGGCGTGGTATCCCCGATGCACGCAGAAGAAACGATACCATTTTTTGCGACAATGCTCCGGTAAAGAAGCTGCTAGTTACGAACAGGAACCGTGTCGTACTCGGAAACTAGTTCGTTCCACCATGTTCATTTGATTCGCAGCATGCCAGTGATACAAGCCTGGCGTGCTGGTCGGTCATGCCAATTCAGCAACCGGGGCAACTGCAATTTGACGTCATGAACAAGTGGTCACCGCGTACTACCTTCTTGTCAGACAGGGCCTCCGTCACTGTGTATCAGCAGCCAGCGCTGTAGTTCCCAAGCCACGCGGTGAAATCTGTAGGTGAACAGATGTTGTCGCGGTTCTGGTCGCACTCTGGCAACAGGTTATTGAACGCGTACACCCACGCTGTGAAATCGGTTGGGGTCACTGCACCGTCGTGATTCACGTCTGCATCGCAAGGTGTGTGGTCCACCCCGGCAATGGCCCAGACTCGGCCGCGGTCACTCGGAGCAAGCGAGCCGGCCTCGGTCACGATGATATCTGGAATCCCGTCGCCGTTGATGTCCCCTGGCGAACAAGCGTCGTAACCAAATTGCTCGGACACGGTCGATTCACGAACGATGAATCGGAGGCGTTCGCCGCTTGCGCCGGAGTACAGACCGACGGCCCCTTTGAAGTTGTTCAGGCCGTATGAGCAGATAAGCAGATCCGCCTTGCCGTCGCCATCGACATCGGGGAAGCCTCTACCAAACCCGAACCACTCGCCCTGAGCAGTCCCATCGATCCGCTGGACAACGCGTGACTCTTCTCCTGGTTCTGGGATTGCCGGGTCGATGATCCAGACTCGCCCCGATATCGATCCCGCGACTTGGTCATACCAATCCGCGAGGTATAGATCGTCTCTGCCGTCTCCATCAACATCGCCCGCAACGGACATAAAGAATCGGCCGAAGTCCACGGCTGTTTCACCTCCGGCCAAGTTGTTCGGGTTGATCGTGTGTAGCAAATCGCCGCTGGCAGCATCGAAGATCCGAACCCGGCCTCGTTGATAGTCGCCCTCGGCAATGGAGCCGATCGCATAGTCCCGAATCCCGTCACCAGTCACATCCGGCGTTACCGTAATCCCGTTGCCAAAGATATCTCCTGCTGCGTTACCCGTATGGGTCCGAATGATGTTGCCTGTCACACCATCAAAGACGTATGCCGCCCCGCTTCCGTTGCCGTTAGCGTTTGACTGAGGAGCACCTCCAAGAATCTCGGCCACTCCGTCGCCTGTAATATCATCCAGCACAGTTGCAGCAATGCCTAGGCGCCCTTCGGGAGTCGGGCTCTCTAGCCGAAGCAGCAGTTTGTGATCTGCGCCAGAATACAGGTTGATATAGCCGGGGAAGATACCACCGCCCTGGTTTGGCGTCGTGTTGCCTTGTGCTCCCGCTTGAGTGAGAATGTAGTCCGGCACACCATCTCCGGAATGGTCACCGGCTGCAAAGGCACGGAATCCCAAGCAACCATTTAAGATCGTGCCTTGGTGTTTGTGCAGGAGTTCACCGGTCGCACCGTTGTAGATGTAAGCCGTCCCGTGGAAACGCGGGCTGCCGACTGAGTGAAACGGTGCGGTCACAACAATCTCTTGGACACCGTCGTCGCCGTGGATGTCCCCGATCGCTTCACATTGCCAAGCGTACTGGTCGTTGTGTATCTCTGCATCCGCGGTCCAGAGCACCTCGACGTCGTCAGATTCAAACTGGGCAACACAAGAAAAGGCGGGCAACACCGCAAGAAGGGCTGAGTAACGCATGACACTCTCCGGGTAAAGCGTTGAACTTCTGACTGGTGTGATTTACTGCTGAGACTCGGCGTGGATTTCCAGCAGGCTGCGCATTCGGTCGCTGGTTATCGCTTCTAAGCACTGCTGTAGTTCACTAGGCCGAAACCCGGTGCGACCCAGCAAGGCATCAGACAGGTGGGCGCCGCTGCTGAAACCGCTCATGGCGGCTGCGTCTGCGATGGACCCGATGCCCGATTCGATCGCAGTTATGGCGTTTGCCAGCCTTAACTGGAGCTGATATTCACGGATCGTGTACCCCGTAAGTTTCTTGAAGATTCTACAGAAATGAAGCGGTGCCAAATGGACCTGCCTTGCAAGCTCGTCGATTGTCCACCGCTTTGCGGGGTTGCTCGCCAGCATTAACACAGAATCGTTTACTGCGGAACGGTGCGCGTCGCGTGTGCTCTTTCGTACCTTCGCGGGTTGCATGCCACGCATCTGGAACGCAGCATCAACAAGCCGGCCAAAGAGAGTAATCAGCATCTCGTCGAGCTCGAGTTGGCCGAGACTGCCTCTCTCAGAAGCGTTAATAAGCAGGCGCAGAGCAAGCTGGTCTCTCACGCTAGCCTGACCGGCCGCGAATCCAAACGGTTTCTCCGGATGATCTACTACCGCAGGGTTATATACCGCCGCAGCGGCGGCAGTGATGTCAGGCCGGACCCAGATCCAATCCGTGACTTCACCGGCTTCATCGATCGGGCTCCGCTCAAAGTACTGGTTTGTATCAGACCAGAGCGAAGACCCCGGGGCTCCGACAACCGCGGCGTCCCCTTCTCTGTGGTACCAGAATGGATGCCGGGGCAAACCCACGAGCGGGCCGTAAAGCGCAGTGAGCTGCTCACCCTGGAAGTGCGGGCTACCCGGTTTGTTGACAACCGTTCCGACAGCCGCGATCTCACTCGCGTGGTACAGGTGCCAGCCTCGTTCGTCAACCGCCATCGTGCCTGTGTATACGGCTGGGTCATCTCTGCGTTGCCAGTCAACAAGCCGAGGTAGCTCCACTGTCTGGGAGCGTGAATTGGAACCAGTCGGGCTAAGCCGATTGGCTTATCGCACCAAGTCCAATAGATTGCCCAGTTTAACCATCATGCTGAAAGCTGTTCCCGGATGGCTTTGAGCCATAGCAGCGAGGTGCATGAGATGATCTCTAAGTTCATTCGGCTTACAGGCAAGGCAGTTGGCTTTGTTATAAATTCGTCCGCGGTAGGCCAGTTTGTTGAGGCGGATGTCGAGATCTTGCACGAACCTGTAGGCACGAACTCTGGCGACAACTTTAGTGCGATACGTATGTGCAGTCGCGGACTACAACAACGACTGCGCGATGGAGTTTTGGTTGCTGCGCCGGGTGTCGATGCCGGTGCCAGCAACGTGGGTGTGGTTCATCTCTTTGACGGGGCAACGGGAATCGCGGTGCGGTCTACGTCGTGGCAGGAAAGGACCACATAGTGCCGCAACTGGCAGACGTGAACCACGACGGACAGGTCACGCCGACGGATTTCACAGCTTGGATCGGGAACTACAACGCGACGTGCTGCTGCACCTAGCCTTGGCTCACGGCAGATTTCGGGATTCTGCAACAAAGTATCACGAAGTATCGAACCGTTGCCGCGGCTGCGGAGTCTCTTGACGGCAAGGCCACCACTGGCCTCCTCAGGAGATACCAATGTTCAAGCTGCCGATGTATCTGTTTGTGTGCGCGTTGTGCACCCCCGCTACTGCCACCGAACCGACCGAAACACTTCCGATCCGGGAGATTACAGCTTTCAAAGACGGGCACTCACTCGTGCTGCGTTCGGGAAAGGCAAGCGTCAACGAAGACGGCGATGTGGTGCTGGCCGAGCTGCCCCGCCCGATAATGGGAACGTTCTGGGCAGAAGAGAACGAACACGCTTCACGGTTGGCCTCAATCACGGTAGATAGTGCTGCAAAGACCACCATACGCCCTGCTGCCACAACTGAGGAACTTTTGAGCGCCAATGTTGGCCGAACGATCGCGTTCCGCAGCGGCGGGGATAGGGAGCTACGCAACGGTGTGCTGATCGATGTGATCGATCACCGGTTACAAACCCAACAGCCGTCACCGATCTGGAACGGCTATTCATGGGTCCCACAGCCGCAAGCGATTTCAGCATCACAACGAATAGCCTTGATTCAGTTCGAGAACGAAGTCGCTGCACTACCGCTCAGCCAGATGAGTGATATCCGATTCATCGGCTCCCCGCCGATGCTGGACTTTGAGGTGCAGACCGACCAGGAACGTATGACGCTCGATCTCGATTGGTCCGGCACCCCAGAGGACACCGCCGACGTCTCCTTGATGTATATCCAGCGAGGGCTCAGATGGATTCCCTCATACCGGATCACGATGCTTGACGGCGACAGAGTCAACATCGAGCTGCAAGCCACCCTGATCAATGAACTCGCCGATCTTGATTCTGTAAAGATGCACCTAGCGATCGGCGTCCCGCAGTTCGCGTTTGAACACACGCCAGATCCGATGGCATTGCGAGAAAGCTTCGACAGCCTCGGGCTCTTCTTCCAAAGAGCAGGCAATGGTCAGACCGGAGCGATGCTCTCAAACGCGATCATGTCGCAGAGCATGCGGATGAGCGAGGTCCGGCGAGACAACGGCGGCAACGCGGGTAGCAACCAACCCCCAGCGCCCGAATTGACCGGCAGCGAGCGTGCTGAAGATCTGTACGTGTTCACGCTCGACAACATCAGTCTGCAAAGAGGCGCCCGCATGGTTGTCCCGCTAGTGAGCTACGAGGTAAACGCGGAGAGCGTTTACCGACTGGATCTCCCTGCAAGCCCTCCCGTTCAGGCGCTGCAACACTTCAACAACGACCAGCATCGAAAGCTCGCGCAGTTGCTCAACCGACCCATCGCAAAGCACCTGCTGCGTATCGATAACAGCAACACAAACAACTTCCCGATCACCACTGCACCTGCGCTCGTCGTCAAGAATGGCAAAACACTCGCACAGGGCATGCTGACGTACGCGGCTCCGGGCGCAACCGTCGATCTGGAAGTCGGCGCCGCGGTTGACATCGCAGTAAACACCGACGAGCGAGAGACAGGTCGCGAACCGAATGCTGTGAACTGGGACGGCTACAGCTATACAGATATCGGGATTGCGTTCCAAGCCGAACTGACCAACCGTAAACCGCACGCCGTCACACTGGAGGTACGCAAGCTTGCGTTTGGACTGCCCGCGTCAGTCGGGCAGGACGGCGAAGCAATCGCACTGAGTGTGTTCGGGCACGATGCGTTCGACCTCCCAAGCGGGATCGCGTGGTGGCACTCGTACAACTGGCCCTACTACTGGCACAGACTCAACGGTGCTTCGCGGTTTACATGGACCGTGAAGCTCGATGCCGGCGAAACGACAGAACTTGACGCCTCGTGGAAATACTACTGGCGCTGATCCGCATCCGGCTTCACCGCGGCTAGATTGGCCAGGTCTCCGATCGACCGCACGTGCAGGTCTCGCTGCGGGAACGCGATCTCAATGTCGTTCTCTCGGAAAGTAGTGATAATCGACTTGTGCATCTCATGCCGAATCGGGATCAGGTGATCGATACTCGGTATAAACACGCGGAGTTCAAAGTCGAGCGTGCTGTCACCGAACTGCTTGAACACTACCTGTGGCATAGGCTCGTCCAGCACGGTCTTGTTGCGCTTCGCTACCTTGTGGAGTAGCTTTTCGACGAGTCCGATGTCAGATTCGTAGCTCACGCCAACCGGAATCGTCAGCCGGAGAATCGGATCGGAAAGAGACCAGTTGATGACATCACCCGTGATGAACGTCTTGTTTGGGATGATCAGTTCCTTGCGGTCCCAATCTACAATTGTCGTCGCTCGCATGCGGATGCGTGAGACGGTACCCGTCACGCCGCCCACGGTCACAGTGTCGCCCAGCCGAACCGGACGCTCGGCAAGAATAATGAGGCCCGAGATAAAGTTCGCGAATATCTCTTGGAGACCGAAGGCCAGTCCGAATGTCAGCGCTGCCGCCAGCCACTGCACCTTTGACCAAGTAATCCCGATCGAGTTAAACGCGATCGCAAGACCAACGATCGCAATGAAGTACCTGAACACAGTGCTGAGTGCGTATCGGCTGCCCGAGTCCAGCGGCAACCGTTGCAGGACAGCAATCTCGATAAGACTCGGCAGATTCCGAAACGCGATGTACGTGGTCAACAGAATGACCGCGGCAAGGCCCAGCATCGCGAGTGTGATGGAAAACTGTTCCAGCGGTTCTTCCGACGACTCCGAATCGGCCTCGGTCTCTTCAGATCCTGAAGTATCTGACAATCCAGGCAAATTCCCTGTAAGACTCAACCCAGAACTGGAAGAACCGTTCCCGTTCTTGGTTTGAGAATCGCCTGACGAAGCAGTGACTGTCAAGAAAGGGACATCGGGTTTCGCTTCAGAATCAGTAATGGCCACAGTTGGCCAGATCTGTACGCGATCAAGCATGCGGAGTGCGGGGAGCGCCTGTGCCCAGATCAGATACAACCCGATCGCAACCGCGATGGTCGTTGCAGCTTTGAACAACTGGCGAGTCTGCAAGCTAAGCGCGGGAAGATCGAGTTTGTCCTCGTCAATCGGCGGGGCTTCCGGTTGCGGTTCGCCGACTGTCTTCTTCGATTCTTCCTCCGCTGCGGCTTGCTCCCGTCTGCGTTTCGCGTCCTCAACGGCCAACCTACGCCGCGCGATAAACAGCCATCGAAGCATGACCCCATTGAGCATGATGAGGCACAGTGCGAGTGCGAGCGATTGCTCAAGCCGAGTTTCTAGTTGGATCGCTGTGTAGTGAAAACCGGTCCAACTCAGAATGATGAATGCGAGCGGCAAGAATATTGAAAGCGGGTACCACACATGGCGGAATCTATAAAGCCAACCGCCGGCCTTCTCGTCGATGATGCGTTTATGGATTGAGCTCTTAGGGTGCAGCAATCGATACATGAACACCGCAAGCGCGATCAGGCCTGCAGTAAACGCAAGCCGACCGATCGAAGCGTTCGCTGCTTCATCGCCAGCTCGAAAGATGCCAAACGCGATCAACTCGATCGGGACGAGCACAGGGATAAACCACCGGAGGTTGACACGCAAAGGTTGGAGCGTGACTGACGACCAACGGAAGTGTGCCTCGGCCAGACCGCGAGTCATCAGAGACTGCCGCAGGAACGCGAACGGGTAGTACGAGAGTGCGGCGGTCTGCATGCCACCACCCAAGGCCTGCGCAATCGAATGCTGCTCTGTAGGCCTCGTCAGGAGCCAGCCAATCCCAAAGATCGTCAACGCGATTGGGCTCGCGGCTATTGCAGTCAGCGCAAATGCTTCCAGTGTGTAGCTGAACTTGTCGGTCCTGTAGCTGGACACACGCTCGCCGAGCACACGAAGGTGACGACGAACTCGAAAGTGGATGCCATACGAAATAAGAATGGCGATCGTGATCAATGCCGCGAAAACGAAGTGCTCAACAAGGTACTCCCAGGTTGAGTGCACAACCTGCCGCCAAGATTCGGCATCGAAAGCCCATCGCGCGGTGTCTTTGATATCCGACTGCTGAAGCAACCGATCGCCGGAAATACTCCGCACCCAGAAGATCCGTTCGGCTACAAAGTCTCGATACCCCTCTGTCCGAGTCAGGGCGAGCTGCAGATCCGTGCTGAGGTCTGCTAGGTTCTCAAACAGTGAAGAAGTATCGGCAATCTGGCGGTCGAGCAGATCACGCCGCGCTTCGACAAGCTCTCGAGCCACGGATTCCGTATCGGTGCCGTCTGCTGGTGTGCCTGACTCGGCAATCTGCTGCATGAGCTCCTGAACCAACCGATCAGTGTTGCCCGCACCAACTCGCTCCTCTTGCAGTTCGATCAACGCGTACTCCGCGTCTTCCAGCTCTGCTTCAGTTGTTCGGATCTTGCGGCGCAGCTCTGCCTCATTCGGCAAAGTGTCGTACTGCCTGCGAAGCAGAAGACCTGTCGCACGGTTGAGGCCCGACGCATCGAGCCTGCGCTGGATTGATGCGAACTGGGCCCGGCGTGTCTCAAGCTCAGAGCGCTGCAGAGAAATCTGACGTGCGGCACGCCCCACTCGTTCTGTCACACTGTCAGAGCCCGCGTGACTGGCCGCGCGTTGAGCGGTCTCCTCGGCATAGGCTTGCAGTACCGGGTGTTGCTGAGCGGCCTCGTTCCGCAATATCTCAGCTTGAAGCGCCGCGTCGGCCGCCTCAGATTTCCGCCTTTCAGTTACAACAGATTGAAGCGTTGCCACTCGTTCTTGAGCAAGCTGCTCCTGCCGTTGCGCGAGGTCGAAGCGAGCGGGAAGCAACTCCCTTCGGGCATCGTAACTCGCGATCTCTGCCGTAAGCGCAGCAAGTTCTTGCTCAGCGTGCAGAGTCTCGGCTCGCCGGAGCAGGTTTCTGGCCCTGGCATTTGCTGAGGATTCGCCTTCGCGTGGCTGAGCGATTGGCATCGCGTTGAGATCGGCAAGCCTCTGGCGTGCTGAGGATATCTGCGACGCCAGCGTCCCTCGTCTTTCGGTTCGAGCCGCGGACTCAGATCGAATCGCCGACGCGTTGCTTCTTGCGGCCTGAAGCTGCGCCGATGCCTCCGAGAGCATTACTTCGAGCTGCGCAAGACTCGCACCCGGATCGATGTTGGGTGACTCGCCCGGTGAACTCGAGAGTTCGCTCCGAATAGCGGCGAGCTGATCCGGAGCCTCTTCGCTCATTGACTCGAATTTCGCGGCCTCCGCCGCACGGGACTGAGCGTCCGTGACATGCTGCAGCGCAGTCGTGAGTTGATTCCGGATGATGCTCTGGGCAGATGTGTCTTGATCGTCGGCCGAGTCCAGCTGATCAAGTTCGCTTTCTATCTCGGACTTCAGCGTTGCGATCAGTTCGGCCTGATCTGGTTGGGCTGGTGCTTGCTCTCGGTCCTGCCCGAATGCGGCAGCCGAGAGAAGCAAGACGGAGATCAGAGCAACAAAGGCACGCGATGTGTGTCCCATAGTGCGTATTCTAGCTGTAAGGCATACACTTTACGAATCGAGGATTCGGTCTTCGGAGTGTCGATACCCGAGAGGGGGATGGCTTGGCCGATCAAGAACTTCACACGATTGGCTGGCGGGAACGGGTGAACCTCCCCCAGTGGGGATTGGTAGGCGTCCGCGCCAAGATCGACACCGGCGCCCGCACGAGCGCGATCGATGTCGCCACCATCGAGCACCTTGACGGCGACCGGATCAGGTTCGAGGTTGTCGCACAGGTCAACCCCAAGCGAGTCACGCGATGGGTCGAGGCGACACCGGTTCGGACAACCCAGGTGAAATCCAGCAACGGCCTGGCCCAAGAGCGCATCGTCTGCCAAACTCGAATCAAGATCGGCCCGGTTGAGCAGGACATCGAGCTGAGTCTCGTCTGCCGGCAAGGCATGCTCTGCCGAATGCTCATCGGCAGGATCGCACTCGAGAACACCTTCCTCGTCAACCCTGCCGAGAAGTACCTGCTCACATCCGCGACCAGGCCCGCAAAGCCAATCCAACCATTGAAAGATACACCATGAACCTCGGCATCCTCTCTATGGCACCCAAGGCCTACAGCACAAAGCGGCTTGTTCAGGCCGCCGAGGAGCAAGGTCACACCGTCAAAGTCGCCAATACGCTGCGGTTCGCGATCGATCTGTCTGAGGGTGAGCCGAACCTTTTCTACAGATCAAAAGAACTCGACGAGTTCGACGCCATCTTGCCCCGGATCGGCGCATCGATTACCTATTTCGGAACAGCAGTCGTCCGCCAATTCGAGCAGATGGACATCTACACGCCCAACACCGCCAACGGCATCACCAATTCACGCGACAAGCTCAGGTCACTGCAGATCCTCAGCCGGCACGACATCGGTATACCGCACACCACGTTTGTCCGCGACCGCAAAGACGTGCTCCCCTCGATCGAACGCATCGGCGGCGCCCCGGTCATCATCAAGATTCTCGAAGGCACACAGGGTGTCGGCGTGATCCTCGCCGAGACAACCAAGGTCGCCGAGGCGATCATCGAAACGCTACAGAGCGCCCGCCAGAACGTGCTCGTCCAGCAGTTCGTTTCGGAGAGCAAGGGTAAGGACATACGCGCGTTTGTGATCGGCGACACTGTCGTCGCGGCGATGCGTAGGGTCGCGCAGGGCGACGAGTTCCGCAGCAACGTGCACCGCGGAGGCAAAGCAGAACCGATCGAACTCGACCCTGTGTACAAAGAAACCGCAGTCAGGGCGGCTCAGATCATGGGCCTGCGAGTCGCGGGCGTTGACATGCTCGAGGGCAATGATGGGCCGCAGATCATGGAGGTCAACTCCTCGCCAGGCCTTGAGGGCATCGAGGGCGCGACAGGCCTCGACATCGCCGGCGCAATCGTCGAGTACATGGCCAACCAGATCAACTTCCCGGAGATCGACATCCGCCAGCGTCTGACCGTTTCCAAGGGATTCGGGGTCGCCGAGCTCATGATCCCCGAGGGCTCCAAACTCGTTGGCAAGACCATCGCAGAATCTGGTCTGCGTGAGCGCGACGTCGTCGTTCTTAACCTTCACCGCGGGACCTCGATCATCTCGATCCCGAAGAGTTCGCGCGTGTTCGAAGCGGACGACCGGCTTCTCTGCTACGGCAGGCTCGACGACATGCGCGACCTCGTGCCCGCCAAACGTAAACGCAAACGCCGAGTCAAAGCGACCAAACTCGACCCGCAGCGTCTGGCTGAACTTGGAGACACCGAGTGACTCCGCGTCACGACCCGAGCCAGTGGTTCGGCAACACCGTTCAAGCAGGCGAGGTCGCCTCGCTCTCGCTCAACATCTCTGAGAGCTATTCCGGTGCCGACATCTCGCTCCCGATCAACGTGTGGCGCGGTAAAGAAGAAGGCCCGACGCTCCTCGTTACCGCTGCGGTGCACGGCGACGAGATCAACGGCACGGGCACCATCCGCCACATCATTCGCGAGCACCCGTTCGAGCTGCGCGCAGGCACGCTGGTTCTTGTCCCTGTGGTCAATCTCATCGGATTCGAGCGGCACTCACGCTACCTCCCGGACCGCCGAGACCTCAACCGGAGCTTCCCGGGCACGCTCCAGGGCAGCCTCGCCAGCCGACTCGCCAAGGGCTTCTTCGACAGTGTCGCCAAGCGCTGCGACTACTGCATCGATCTGCACACCGCAGCGGTACGCAGGACAAACTTCCCAAACGTCCGCGCGGATCTCTCGAACGACAAGCTCGCAGCGTTCGCTCGCGCATTCGGAGCCGAGCTCATCGTTGACAGCAAAGGTCCCAAAGGTTCGCTCCGCGCATCGGCGAACAAGGCCGGCTGCGCAACGCTCATCCTCGAAGCAGGCGAGGTCTGGAAAGTCGAACCCGCGGTCGTCGAGTACGCGCTGCGTGGCATTACCAACTGCCTGAAACACCTCCACATGATCGAGGGCAAGCCCGCAAAGCCCGCCTACCGGATCGAAACCAACGCGACCAAATGGGTCAGAGCAGCTTACGGCGGATTCCTTGAATTCCACGTCTCACCCGGCGACATCGTCGAGAAAGACGAGCCGCTGGCGACCAACACGAACCTCATGGGCGACAAGCAGAACATCATCGCGGCCCCTCGCGACGGCGTGGTCCTCGGCATGACCACCCTGCCTTCCGTCGCGCCGGGCGACCCGGTCTGCCACCTTGCGTTCCCACGCAAAGGTGTACTCAGCCGAGCCGAACGCGCGGTCGAGAAACTCGAAGACGACTCGCTGCACAACCGAGTACGCGAAGATCTGTCCCGCAGCATGATGGTGACCGAATCCGAGCCAACGCAAGAAAGCCTTGACTAGCGAAGCTGCTTGGCTCCGCCAGTCAAGGCCTGAACAAGGCGCTGCAGAAAATGTCAGTCTTCAGCGGCGGCGACGAATCGAGCAACCAAGCCCGGCCAAGCCAAGCACAGCAACGGCGTGCGGAGCAGGCGTGAGCGTCATCTCGAAGTTAACGGTTGCCGTCGAGTCACCAAAGCCATTGGCAAAGTCGCGGTTCACGATCGTGTACGCCTCAGCGACGAATCGATACGAACCCGCGGGAAGCGAGCCGGCTACATCAAACGCCTCAAAGCCGTTCGAGATACTCCAGTTGTGAATGAGCGAGTTGTCGGACAGATCCACGAGCCTGATGTCGGCCTCGGATACCTCGCCGTTGATCTCACCGAACGCGTTGACAAAGCCATCAAGTGTGTAGTCCTCTGTACCAGAGAGCAAGAAATCGAACTCGTAGTGCGAGAGCGCAAATGCATTCGCATTGTCCGCGCCGTCACCAAACGCGCTCGATGCGGCATCGACGTAACCGGAATACGCGCCAACCCCAATGTCAGAATCTTGGTACCCGGATGCGGAGCCGCCATTCATGTCATCCACTGCGGACGAAAAATGGTCGATGTTCCAGGCTCCTGACATCGGCCCGGTGATCGTTGACACAGGGTCGCTGTCAGCCCCACCGACCACACCAGACTGAACGAACCGGTCAAAGGAAATCTCGGTAAGCTGGGCAGACCCCGCGCCGGCGGCCGCCATGAGCAGCCCGGCGCACATCACATTCTTCAACATGTCTCTCTCCTGCATCGTGCGAGATATCGGGCCACAAATCGCGCCCGGGTGTCTTGCGGAGGCCCATGAAGCCCTCCGTCGTTGGCCTTTACGCGCACAGCGAGGAAGTCTTCAGCTAGTTGCCATCAGAATTCGACAAAAACGCACCCTGACACTGATATGCCCCAAGATTTGACACTTGGCCGCGTAGATCTAGGTGTCCGTTCTTGTGTGTCCGCTGTCTGCTGACACATTGAGGGACAGCAACATCGTGAAGGGCAGACATTGGAAGAGCGTCCAGAGAATCTAGAAGCAGGATATGTACGGTATCGCCGAACCAGCCGAGCCAGTAAAATGGCGGGTGTTCTCTCAGGTAAGGGATTCACCATGCTCGGCACGAACAAATTCCCAGAAACCCGGCCTTCGCTGCTGGCGACTCTGGCCGAGGGGCCCGACGGCCAGCCGGCGTGGCGTGAGTTCTTTGACAGGTACGCCCCGGCGATCTACCGCGTCGCCCGGATGCGTTCGCTTTCGCACGACGACGCCGAGGACATCGTCCAGCAGACCATGCTCTCGGTCTCGTCACACATCGGCGATTTCCGGTACGACCGGGACAGGGGCCGATTCCGCAACTGGGTCAGGACCATCGCCGAGAACAAGATCAAGTCCGCCTGGCGCCGCAAATCAACGAAGAAAATCGATGCGGAATCGGCACAAGATATCGCCGACGACGCACCGTCGGTCGATGAGATCTGGGAGGACGAGTGGCGGGTCCAGGACCTGCTCTGGTGCCTCGATCAGGTCGAGAAGGACATCTCGCCCAGGAAAATGGAAGCGTTCCGAAAGTACGCGCTCGAGGGCATCCCGGCACAGGAAGTCGCGCGTGAGATGGACATGACCGTCGGGAACGTTTACGTCACCCGGCACACCGTGCTCGGCAAGATCCGTAAGAAGGCCGAGGAACTCGAACAGGTCGAGCAGAGCGAATCAGCGACATAACACGGAGTCATAGCCAATGAAGCAGATCGGCTCCTGCCTAGACGCACACGAACTCGAACGGATCCTCGGCGGCAACGGAACCGAGGAAGAACTCGAATCGCTTGCCGCGCACCTCGACACATGTGATGCCTGCCAGCGACTGGCAGACCAGATCTCCCAGAACACTGTGCTGGAAGACGACCTGCACTGGGCGACCGAGGTTCGTTCGCGCACGTCGATCGACGTCGGCGAGCCGTTGTCTCGGCTCAACAGCATCCTGCCTGACTACGACCTCATCGCAGAGATCGGCAGGGGCGGCATGGGCATCGTCTACCGCGCCATTCAACCCAAACTCAACCGCCAGGTTGCCATCAAGGTCCTGCCCGCGCTCATGGGCATGGTCCGCCCCGAGGCCAAGGCGAGGTTCCGCCGAGAGGCCGAACTGGCGGCCAGTCTCGATCACACCAACATCATCTCGATCCACGACTACGGCGAAGCCGAGGGCACGCTCTTCTACGCGATGCAGCTCATCCGGGGCCAGTCGCTCCGCGACATCCTCGATGAGATCGCCCAGACCGGTGCGGTCGATTGCGTCGTCGGAGAACAGAGCGGTTCGAGCCACGCCACTCGGTCCGACCGAACCGGCTCCTCATCCAGCTCGGTTGGTGCAGGGAGAAAGTACTACCGCGAGATCGCAAGCTGGATCGCAGAGGTCGCCGACGCGCTCGAGTATGCGCACAAGCACGGCGTCATACACCGGGATATCAAGCCCTCGAACCTTCTCGTCGCCGAAGATGGCAAGCTCATGATCTCCGATTTTGGCCTTGCCCGCCCCACCATCGACCATTCGATGACCAAGTCGCAGTCGCTCATCGGCACGTGCAGGTACATGTCGCCCGAGCAACTCGAACCGGGATCAAAGGATCTCGATCACAGGGTCGATATCTACGCACTCGGCGCCACGCTCTACGAATTGCTCGCGTTCCGGCCGATGTTCGTCGCGCCGGATGATCGACAGATCGTCCACATGATCACGACCCGCGAGCCTTCGAGGCCGAGCAAGTATGTCAGAACCGTGCCGAAAGAGCTAGAGACTATCTGTCTGAAGGCGGCCGCGAAGTCACCGAGCGCGAGGTACCAGACTGCCGAGGCGTTCGCAGACGACCTGCGACGATGGATGCTCGATCTGCCCATCAGCGCCAGGCCGCAGAACGCGGCCCAGCGCGGCATCAAGTTCGTCTACAGGCACCGTCTTCCTTCCGCGCTGGTAGGAGCGGTTGCACTACTCGCCGTGAGCTCGGGTGTGATGTGGGCGAAGTATGAGTCCGCCAGCAAGGCTGGTGCCGACGCCGTGTCCGCCGAGACCGAGCAGCGGGCCATGCTTCTGGTGCACCAGGCTCGAGAGAAGACAGAAGACGAGGATTTCTCAGCCGCAACCGGATTGCTTGAACAAGCGCTTGCAGTCAATCCAAAGAACCGAGAAGCCGTCCACCAGCAAGCCGTGGTGCTGACCCGCAGTGGCTTTGCGGGCAAAGCTAAGGAACTCCTCGCCACAGCAGTAAACAATGACCCGGACGACTGGCGTGCGCACTACATGCTCGGCATGCTGATGCACACGGATCACTCGGACGAACTTTCACACGTCAACAGCGAGCTGGCACCAGCACCGAGCGAACCGATCCAAGAAACCGTCAAACGGTCTGCTGCCATCGGCGCGTTGCTCTCCGTGGTAGAACGGCACAGGCCGGGCTCTCCCGAAGCACTCTGCCTCCAAACCACGATCGAACGCGATCACAGCGCATCGATTGACATTCTCGATGAAGCGATCGCGTTGGACCCCAAGTTCACAGATGCGATCGTTGAGCGAGCCGTTCGGCTTGGCTGTCTCGGTAAGTTCGATGAAGCACTTGTCGAGTTCGACAGAGCGATCGAGCTCGGCCGAGGCGGGCACCGCGTGCACGGGCTGCGCGGCATAGCGCTCGCGGATCAGCGCAGATTCGCCGAGGCCGAGGCCGCCTTCACGGCTGCGATCGACCGGAACCCACGGAATATCGATTGGTGGTACGACCGTGCCGTGGCCCGCTCGTACCTCGGCCGATTTACTGAGACCATCGCAGACGCCAAGCAAGCGATCAAACTCGATGCCAACTATGTCGATGCTTACGTTGTCCTCGGCCGAGGCTACGCGGGGCTTGGCCAGCACGAGCCTGCGCTGCAGAACTACGACAAGGCCGTCGAGCTCAACCCGAATAAACCCGACGTGTACATGGAACGCGGCCTGCTCCACTGGTTCGCGGGTAGGTATGACAAGTCTCTCGCGGACGCGAACCGACTCATCGAGCTCGTTCCAAACCAGACAGTCGGCTACCAGCGACGCGCACAGACGTATCTCAAGCTTCAGCAATGGGACAAAGCGCTCGCTGACCTTGATGTGTGCGACACCATCAACACCAACGACATCGCCACGCCAACGATCCGAGGCGGCGTCCTGTACTACGCGGGCCGATACAATGAAGCGGCCGAGGCATTCGCAAAGGGTGAGCGAGTCTCTCCCAACACCTACGGCAACTACAACTTCCACGCGCTCTGCATGATCTACACCAAGCAGTACAGCGCCGCCATTGCCCCCGTCACCAACTGGGTCATTCTCGCAAATAACAAAGACATGGGCCACATGCGCCGAGGCATGATCTACGAGGCGCTCGGCCAGCAAGTGCTCGCGCTGCAAGACTACCTCGCGGCGGCGCAGAGCCCGAGGCTTGGTGCGTACCCGCACATCTGGTCCGCAGTTCTTCACATGATCAACGGCGACTCTGAGCTCACCGAGTATCACCTCGCGCAGTGCCAGTCAGACGCAGATACTTCCGAGTGGATGGCCACAATAGTTGCGGCACTGCGTGGCGAGATCAGCACGGAGCAGCTGATCGAGTCAGCCTCGAGTGCAAGTCAGATTGCCGAGGCACACTACTACGCCGGGGCTATTGAGCAGTCTCGCGGCAACTTCGAACGAGCCCGCGAGATGTACACGCTGTGCACCCGTTCAGAATCGCACGACACCTACGAACGCGACTTCGCGGCGATCCGACTCGATCTTCTCAGTTCTGCGAACTGAAACTAGCAACCTGCATTGAAATTCGATATCCACGCCGTGAAATCGGTCGGCGTGCACGAGCCATCTCCGTTCTGGTCGCATTCTGCGCTGCTTGTATTGAACGCACCGACCCAAGCCGTGAAGTCAGTCGGGCTGAGCATTCCGTCGCCGTTGATGTCGGCCAAACAAGGTGTCGAGCAGTTGAGGCTAAAGACGTACGCAGATCCCGTGCCGTTCCCGAAGTCGTCGTCGTTTCTGGCGCCGACCAAGATAGTCTCGTCTTCGATGGCCAGGCTCCAGCCGAACGAATCACCCTCTTCGATGTCGTCTGAGACAAACTTCTCGGCTTCAATCCATTCGGTGCCATCGTAGCGGAAGTGGTAAACCGCCCCGGCGTGGTCGCCGTTGTCGTCGTCCCATCGGCCCCCGATGATAATGCTGTCGCCCGCGATGTCGCAGTAGCCGAATACGTCGGCAGGCTCGCCATCGGATGCGGTGAGCTTTGCAGTTTCAACCCAGCTTGTCCCGTCATACTCGAAGACGTAAGCCGCACCCTGAACAAAGTTGCTGTACGCGGCACCGACAACCAGTCGATCACCAGAAAGCCCGACGGCGTGGCCGAAGATATCGCCAGAAGCTCCGTCAGAAGCGATGATTTTCTGAACTTCAACCCAGCTCGTCCCGTCGTGCTCGAACATGTAGACTGCGCCGGTGTTCGATTCGTTGCCCACGCCGTGCGAGCTCCCAATGGCGAGCCTGTCGCCTTCGATACTCATCCACGAACCGAATCCCTCGCCGTATAGACCGTCGGACGCATAGAGCTTCTGGGTTTCGATCCAGCTCGTGCCGTCGTACTCGAAGATGTAGACCGCACCAGCACTCGGCTCGACCACGGTATCGGCGGTCCAGGCCCCGATGACCGCGGTTGTCCCTTCCATCGTGACCATCCGACCGAAGAAGTCCTCATCCGATGCGTCGGAGGCGAGCAACTTCTGGGTCTCAACCCAGCTTGTCCCGTCGTACTGGAACACATACGCGGCTCCAGTGCTCAGCCCGAACTCGGTATCACCGGTCGCGCCGCTGATAATCGTGTCGCCCGACATTGCGTTCCAGCCGCCGAAGCGGTCGCCCTCGTCGGCGTCCGACGACACCAACTGCTGAGTCTCGACCCAGTCCGTGCCGTCAAATTCGAACACGTACGCGGCACCGGTTTCCACTCCACCTTCTAGGTGGTACCGAGCGCCAACCGTGATCCGGTCGCCCTCAATCTGCAGCGACCCCGGCCCGCCAAAGCGGTCTTCCAGATTGGCATCCGATGCCAATAGCTTCTGCACTTGGACCACATCGCACGCCTGAGCCAATGCCGTTACGGGTGTGACAGCAAGCCCTGCTGCTAGGGCTAGTCGCGGACCAGCAGCTATCGGGTGTATGGATGCCATCTTTCTTCCTCCGGGCTACCCGCCAAGCGAGTCACGTGTCTGTTGGTTGAGCACGGCGGCAAACGCCGCATACAGGCCCCCAGCTAGCCATACGACACACTCGCGGCTTTCTTTCAAGAGGCATCAAAAAGAGCGTTTGGCTCCCTCTGCTTGCGTGGCCCACCTCGTTCCCGCTTGCTGAAGAAATCACAGATTTCAAGTAAGAACTGCTCCAGCTCCGTGTATATATGAGTAGATCGGCCGCGCTGCCGCAGCAGCGATGACCGCCGGACAAGGGTTCAATTCACTGCACATGACGGAGCCTGGCATGCGATCGAGCCACCCATCGGTTACTTGGATTTCATCGAGAACTCTGGCCATCCCGGCTGCTTGCCTGGCAACGATGCCAACATCGGCTCTAGCTCAATCCTGCACGCCGATCGAGACCCAAAAGCTGATCGCTTCCGACGGCGCAGCCGGCGACAACTTCGGCAACTCGTCAGCGGTTGAGATCAACGGCGACGCACTGCTTGTCGGATCCCGGTATCACATCGGCGACGCGTTCGAAGACGGCGCCGCGTATGTGTTCCGACGCAGCAACGGGTCATGGTCCGAAGAAGCCAAACTCAGCGCTTCCGACGGCGACGAGAGTGACTGGTTCGGCTGGGGTGTTGCGCTCGAGGGCGACACCGCGATCGTCGGCGCGTTCCAAGACGACGACAACGGCGAAAACTCCGGCTCGGCATACGTCTTTGAGTTCGACGGCACGAACTGGATCGAGACTCAGAAACTACTGCCGTCTGACGGAGCGGAGGGCGACGCTTTCGGTCGAAACGTGGATATCGACGGCGACGTCGCGATCATCGGCGCGATGACGGCAGACGTCGGCGCCGAAGCAAACGCCGGCAAAGCCTACGTTTTTCGCTATGACGGCACGAACTGGGTTGAAGAAGCCATCCTTTCAGCATCCGACGGCATCGCCGGTGCTGCATTCGGACAGTGGTGTTCGGTTGAGAATGACACCATCTTCATCGGTGTTCCATACGACCAGGACCAGTTCACCTCATCAGGCTCTGCGTACGTCTTTGAATACGACGGCACCAACTGGAACGAAACGCAGAAACTCACAGCGCCAGACGGCGAGCAGATGAACTCGGTGTACGGCAACTGGGTAGAAAGCTCGGGCGACATCGCGGTTGTAGCTTCGGTCTACCGGGACACTTTCGCGGGCGCTGTGTATGTGTACCGTAACGACGGCTCGAGTTGGAATTTCGAGCAACGACTCGAAGCACCCGACCGCGAAGATCGTGATTTCTTCGGATATGTCACGATCGAAGATGGTATCATCGTGGTCGGCGCTAGGAGCGATGACGACATCGCCGACGGCTCGGGCGCAGCGTATGTCTTTGAGCACGACGGCTCGGGCTGGGTCAACACCCACAAGCTCAAAGCCTCATCGCCGCAACCCAGCGACACGTTCGGCTGGGGGGTGTCGATCTCCGAGGGCACACTGGTTGTTTCGGCAAAGAACGACGACGACAACGGCTCAGATGCCGGGGCGGTCTACGTCTTTGACATGGGCTGCGGATTTGAATGCCTCGCTGACGTCAACGGCGACGGCATGCTGAGTCCGACCGATTTCACCGCCTGGGTCGGCGCGTACAACTCGAACGCACCGGAGTGCGACCAGAACGGCGACGGCTCCTGCTCACCAACGGATTTCACCGCTTGGATCACAAATTTCAACGCTGGCTGCTAGTAACCATCAAAGCTGGTTAATCCGGGTAAGTGGCAGCCCTTTTTCCCCAGTAGACGCTGAAAAACAAGAGATTATCCAAAATGCAACAGCATCACCCAAAGACTCTTGAGGACAATGCGTAGAGGTGGTTGGATGGACATCGGGTTGGCTGTCATGGGTCCCGCTCGAAAGTTCATCTGGCACAGAGAGACTTGCTTAAAGAGCAGAATGGAGAAGAGAGTATGAAGACCAAGACCGCAATCGGTATCGTTCTGTCCATCGGGGCCGCTACAGCCTCCGCTGATGTGATTTCTGAGACCAACTCGGCCTCGCTCGACTGGGGCCTCTCGGGCTCGGGCAACCCGATCACCGTCGGCCCGACCACGCTGTACCCGTCGGAAATCAACGTCGCAGGCGCAACCGGCGCGATCGTCGATGTCAACGTCAGCCTCAACGGCGGCCAGATCGATGACACCGAAGACCTCAACATTGTCGTCGTTTCACCTGCCGGCACCGTTGTCGGCCTCATCACCGGCGCGGGCGGCGCTGACCCCGTCACCGGCGACATCACCTTCGATGACGCTGCCGCCGGCATGATCCCGGACAACAACTTCCCGGGCGGCTCGGGTACGTACCAGCCTTCGGTCCACGGCGGTGTCAGCGGTGTTGTCACCAACCCGCTCGCCGACGGCTCGGTCCTCTCACTCTTCAACGGTGAAGACGCAAACGGCACCTGGTCGCTCTACGTGTACGACGCGTTCATGGGCGGCACCGGCGCATTCTCGGGCGGCTGGACGCTCGACATCGTGACCGTCCCGGCACCCGCATCGGCTGCACTCCTCACAGTCGGTGGCCTCGCTGCTGCAAGACGTCGCCGCTAAAAGCCCTCAGGTAAGTGCTCAACCCTCACTTGCTTGTTCGCCTCACAAAGACACCGGCTCCCACTCGTGGGGAGCCGGTGTTCTCTTTCACTACACAATGCAAGCGGAACTAACAGCCGGCGTTGAAATTCGAAATCCACGCTGAGAAATCAGTCGGCGTGCAAGCACCGTCGCCGTTCTGGTCGCACTCCGATTCGTTCGCGTTGAACGCGCTGACCCAAGCCGTGAAGTCGGTCGGGCTGAGCATCCCGTCGCCGTTGACGTCCGCGAGGCAGCCGCCCTTGAGGACGAATTCGATCGAATCGATGTTGAACTCGTCGCCGCTGAAACCGACGTTGGTCAACCGCATGATGTGCTCGCCCTGAGGAAGCGTGATCGGGAACTGTACATCTGTGTAAACCTGCCAGTTGCCCGTGTTCGGCACATCTACTCGGCCGCTAATGTCGTTGCCATCAATATCGAGCCTGAACACACCCGCGGAAGTCTGCGATGCGACACGAGCGATGGCTGTGTAGTCCCCCGCCTGCTGGACATCGACGGTGTACTCCATCCAGTCGGCGGGGCACATGTACCCGACGTTGTAGCCGCCGCCGGGGATCGCCTCGATATCAACATCAACATCGGTGCGGAACGCGCCGCCCGTGTTGCCGATGTCGCAATCCGAGTACGCATCGCCCGGGTAGCCCTCATCAAACTCCTCGGCCTCGAGCACCCCTGGAATCACGATCGGCGAGCCGTTGAACGGCTCCTGCATCCGCTGATACACACGGACCCAGTTGATCTCATAGACCTGCGGGAACTGCGAAGATCCGTTTGGGTTGCCAGGGAAGTTGCCACCAACTGCGCAGTTCAGCAGCAGGTGGAAGTTGTGATCGAAAGGTGCGCGGTCGTTGTCCGGCGCGGAGGTCGAGTACCAGTTCCCGCGATTCAACGAGCGGAACAGGTTGCCATCGACATACCAGCGGATCGTGTCCGGGTCCCATTCGACTGTGTATGTATGGAAGCCCTGAGAGAAATCGGTACCCGGCGCGTACTCACCGCCGGTGTGCACGTTGTTGGGCCATTGCCCGCCGTGATGGATGGTCCCGTAGATCCGGTCGGCCTGGTTGACCGATTCCATGATGTCGATCTCACCCCCAGCAGCCCACCCGCCGTATGGCGAGTTCGTCGGCAACATCCAGAACGCGGGCCAGATGCCCGTGGTCGAGGGCAGCCGCATCTCCGCCTCGACCTTGCCGTACATGAAATCAAGGTTTCCGATCGTGCGGATTCGGGCGGAGGTGTACGGCTTGCCGCCGAAGTTCTCCTGTCTCGCGATGATCTTCAGTGACCCCCCACTGACCTCGGCGTTGAGCTCTCTGTCGGTGTAGTACTGCAGTTCGTTGTTGCCCCATCCCGGGTTTCCGTACTGCGTGCCGTCACCGATCATGTAGCTCCATTTCTGGGTATCGAGCTGAGTGCCGGTGAACTCATCCTCCCAAACCAGCTCGTAAGAGCCTTGTGACGCGGCTTGTGATGATGACAAAACACTAACAAGCAGGCCCAATTTGACATTCTTCATCGTTCGGCTCCAGTGTGCGATGTAACACACGCACAGCGTAACGCTTCCATACACGCGCATGCAAGCCCGGAATTTACCCACACCGTGCGGCCAATAAATCGGCCTTAGTGCTGTCTACAAGGCCATTTAGTGATTGCCCTTAATTATCCCTTGACAAAGCTGCATACCAGCGTGCACAATGTAACTGTTACATTCATGGCTCCAACTCCCCGGAGAATCCCTCATGGCATGCTTGAATACGGTTCGGACTCACAAGACCTGCAGATGTGCGTTCACACTAATTGAGCTTCTCGTCGTCATCGCGATCATCGCACTGCTGATCGGCATCCTGCTGCCGGCTTTAGGCAAGGCGCGAGACACGGCCAAGGGTGCCGTCTGCATGACCAACCAACGCCAACTCTCGATCGCGTTGATGACGTACGCGACTGATTTCAAAGACAAGCTGCCAACCAACATCTACGGCAGCCAGTACAGATTCGAATCGGACGGCAAAATCGGCCTCCGCTGGTTTGATGACATCGTGCTCGGCCAATACATCGAGAACCGCGACGACGACGACATCGACCTCAATGACCCGAACGAACGCGCCACCGTCGGCGGCGGGGTCATGGAATGCCCGAACCATCCGTTCGGTGCACGGTCATACTCAATGAACTACTGGGGCTCGTCTGCCATCGCGGGCAAGCGAAAGTCATTCACTTCTCAGGATTTCAGGTGGATCGCTCCGGGCAGTCTTGACGCTCTTGGCGACCCCGAAGGCGAAGGCCCAGGTCGTGGGTTCAATGCAACGGTCAGCTTCGCATCGAGCACCATCATCACAAGCGAGTCGTGGGGACTCTACGGCAAGCCCGACAGCGAGACAGGGGAAATCAAGTACTACACCGGCGAAACAGTCGGCCGACAGGCACTGCCGGGCGAACGCTTTGGTTCCAAAGAGTTCGCGGCCCGCGGCTCTGCATCGAGCCTGTTCCCGCAATTCCAGTACGGCTCGGTCAACTGGGACACCACCGGTTCTCCCGAGTACGACAGAGATCCGGGCGCGTACATCCCCTGGTACCGCCACCCAAGATCTTCCAAGTTCCAAGAGATCGAGGGCACCGCGAATATGGCGTTCATGGACGGCAGCGCCCGCAACGTGAAAGCCACCGACACGTTTGATCCCCAAACCGGCGCCTCGACCTACAAGGTGCTCTGGTCGCCTGATGACCGCCGGGCTGAACGTGACGTTCGCTAACTCTTCGCAGTAAAAAAAGAGACACGAGAATCAATTGAGTTCACAACCTCCACAACGCGCTTCGATCAGAGACCTCGCATTCGAGTTGGGGGTTTCAACCGCAACCGTTTCGCGCGCGTTGAACAACCACCCGTCGGTCTCACCAGAGACGCGCACTCGAGTTCTTGAGCTAGCCGATTCCGCCGGCTATATGCCGCGTGTCGGACAGAGGTTCCGAAACGTGGTCGGTCTGGTGTACCCGTCGCATCCCGTCATGCCTGAATTCGGCAGCTTTGAGTCCGCCATGCTCGGCGGCGTGATGAAAGGGCTGGACGCCGACAGGTACGACCTAGCGCTCATCGATATCGAGCGCGACATCGCCAAAGACGAGAGCTACACACAGTTCTTCAGGCGAAAAGGCGTGCGGGGAGTGATCATCCGGCCTGTGAGCCCCGAGCCCACCATCGCCGAGATGATCGCAGAGGAGGGTTTCCCATGCGTCATGGTCGCTGACCGTACCGACCACCCGAACCTCGGCTTTGTCTGCAGCGACTCTGGTCGCGACAGCTTCCGAGCAATCGATCACCTCGTCCATCTTGGCCATACGCGCATCGCCATGGTGTGCCACACTGTGCTCGACTCGGACCACCGCGACCGCGTCGATGGCTACCGGCGAGCACTCAAAGAACACGGCCTAGAGCAAAGCCCCGAGCTTGAGCTGTACCTCCCCGCCAGTATGGACGGCGGCACGCAAGCCATCGATCGGCTGCTCTCGCTCGAGGACCCGCCCACCGCGGTCTTTGTCACGAACCCGGTCCCAACAGTCGGCGCGCTTCACCGTTGTCTTGAGCTTGGGATCCGTGTGCCGGACGACATCTCGATTGTCGGCTTCGACGATTCGGACGTCCGCTCACGCACCTACCCGAAATTCTCGGCGATCTGTCAGAACGCAGAGCAATTCGGCTACGACGCCGCCCGCTGGCTGACGCGCAGGCTTGAGGGCACCGAGACCGGTGTCCTTCGGATTCACAGACCAACGACGCTGCAGTTCAACAAATCCACAGGCCCAGCGCCGGCGAAACCAGTCAGGCTCGCATCGAACAAGAGCGACATCATCCGCGTCGAGTTCCCGAAGCGGAAACGAAAGTAGTTGAGAGTATGGGGGGACGAGGCCTCCGAGAGATTTGAGAAACACCTCGTTGAACATGGAGATTTGAGATGAAGAATATTGCAATCATCGCCCTCGCCGTTTCGGCGGGCACAGCATCAGGTCAGAATCTGCTGAACAACCCGGGCTTCGAGAGTGATCTCGGGTTCGATTTCAGCAACGTCGAGAACTGGAACGGTTTCTTCGGCGGCCCCGCCGGCACGTTCCTGCAGGCATTCAACGACACCGGAACCGCCCCCCGCAGCGGCAGCAAGGCGCTCGAGTTGACCATCCAGGGCGACCCGAACTTCCCAAGTACAGGTTTCGATGCCTTCACGGGCCACGTCCAGCAGATCCCGGGCATCGCTGCTGGCGGCGAGTACGAATTCTCGATCTGGGCGCGCACCGACGGCAACGTGACCAACGGCGCTGAAATCCGTATCGAGTGGTTCGATGCGGGCGGCGTCGGTCTCGGCGACACCGGCAACCTCGCATTCCAGGATTCGCTGACTGCTGACTACCAGCAGTTCGCGATCGGTGGAATCGCACCGGCGGGTGCAGTGCGCGCCAACGCCGTCATCGCAGTCCAGAGCTTCCTCAACGACGGCAACATCGCCGACATCAGCATCGCTGTTGACGACGCTTCGCTCGTTCTCGTCCCGGCTCCGGCCTCGGCCGCTCTTCTTGGCCTCGGTGGACTTGTGGCTGCTCGTCGCCGCCGCTAATTCAAGATTAATTCGCTCAGCCTGGCTTCGCGGCCTGGCTGAGTCATTCGTAAGCAGTTTATGAGATCAACCTCGTGTTACAGCGAGATGCAAGAAATCGATTTAGGAGTGAGTCATGAGAGCACAGCTAGCCAGCATCGCCGCGATCGCCATGATTGCAGGTACCGCCCAATCGCAAATCATCAATCCAAGCTTTGAGAACCCGGGATTCCCCGACGTCTTCGATGGCTGGGGTCAGTTCGGCAGCAACATCAACCCGGATCTCGACGAGCTCATCCTCGACGGTGATGTCGCCTGCAAGATCTTCGGCCAGTTCATCGGTGCCCGCAACGACTCCGGCCTGTTCCAGACCGTTGGCGCTGCAAACCCGGGCGAGATCTGGGAAGCCGAGATCAACGTCGGCCATCTCACCGGCGATGAACTCCAGCCAGGCGCTGCCGCATTCCTCAGCCTCGTATTCATCGACGGCAACGGCGTCAACCTCTTCGACGAAGCAATTGACGCGCTTCTGCCCGCCGACCCGACCGACACCTATCTGAACAGGACCGTTTCCGCAGTTGCCCCGCTCGGCACCGCGCAGGTCCAGATCGTGATCGGATTCTCACAGGCAGAGCCAACCTCAGACGTCAACGGCGACACAGTCATCGACGCGGGCGACCAAGCCGGCGGTGCCGCACACTACGACCTCGCCGCGGTCAACTTTGTCAGCGCTGGCAACGCGATCCCGTTCCGCAACGGCAGCTTCGAGAACGGTGTCTTCGGCCGTGAGTTCGAATCGTGGACCGCTTTCGGCAACAGCATCGGCAACGTCGGCCAGAACTTCGAGGTCCCGAGCTCCGATGGAGACGCGTCCTGCTTTATCTACGGCCAGTTCAACGGCGTGCAGAACGACTCGGGTGTGTTCCAGAGTGTTCCCGCCGCTGCTGGCGAGAACTGGGAAGCCAGCGTCAAGGTCCGCCCGAACCCGGGTGACGAGCCCGGCGAAGGCAACACCGCGACACTTTCGCTCGTCTTCCTTGATGGCTCTGGCAACGTGCTCGCGGACAACCCTGTTCTCGCAGCAGACCACACCACCTCCTCCGCCGGTTTCAGCGATGTGAGCGTTTCCGCCGTCGCCCCAGCGGGCACCGCAGAAGCACAGATCGTCCTCGTTTACTCGCAGGGCGAGCCGCTCAGTGATGTCAACGGCGACACCGTCATCGACGGCGGCGACCAGCCGACCGGCGCGATCATCTTCGACGAGGCAAACCTGCAAATCGCCTCAGCCGGTGTTGATTGCTGCGACGTCAACGGCGACGGTGCGTGCACCGCAACCGACTTCTCGGCATGGGTCGGTGCGTTCAACGCCGGTGCGCCTAACTGCGACGTCAACCAGGACGGCTCCTGCAGCCCGACCGACTTCAGCGCCTGGGTCGGTGCATACAACGCGAGCAACGCGGGCAACCCGAGCACGTGTAACTTCTAACTCTGTAAGATAGATACCACCTGGGGGGTGCGTCGGAAACCCGGCGCACCTCTTCTTTCGTTCGCATCAGCACCAGCCAAAGACGAGACCAACCACAATGAAATTCCGTGGCTTGCCTCTGGGATACGCGCTCTCACCGGGCGCACTGGTCATGCTGGTTCTGGCGGTTTGCTCTGGAATCGCGATCATCGCGCTCGATTCGCGCGAGGAATCGGGCGAGCTGAGCATGTGGACGTTCGCTCAGCCTCACTACGACATCTACGTGCCCGAGGTGAACAACTGGAACTCATCAGGCAAGCCGATCGTGGACATGCACCTGATCGGTCGGCAGGTCATGGACCGCCGGATGCTCGGCGGCTTCCTCGGCGATGTCCCCACCGCTGATTTACTCGAAGCCGAGCGAGCCACCGCGTGCCTCGCGTTCGCCGGCCCGCTCGACGCCGTGGGCTTTGTTGACATTACAGACAGACTCGAAGCCGAGGGACTCCTCGACGCGATCAACGGCCCGGCCCTCAGCCCTTGGACCTTCGAGGGCAGGATCTTCGGCATCCCCCATGACGTGCACCCGGTCATGCTGGCGTACCGCGCTGATATCACCGAAGCCGCCGGCATCGACATGAGCGAGGTCGAGACATGGGACGATCTTTATCGTGTGCTCGCACCGCTGCAGCAGCGCACTGACAACGGCGATCCGATGGACCGGTACGTCATGAGCCTCTGGGACAGCGAATCCGACATGCTCGAAACGCTCCTGCTCCAAGCCGACGGCGGCGCGTTTACTGAAACAGGCACCCTCGCGATTGACCGGAACGTGAACGTCACCGCCGTCGCGAACATGGTCTCGTGGATGATCGGGCCAAACCGTGTGGCGACCCACGTCCCCGAATTCAGCCCGACCGGTGACCAGCTCAAACTCGACGGCCACGCCCTGTGCTATCTCATGCCCGACTGGATGTGCAACGTCTGGCGCCGAAACGTGCCGACACTCGAGGGCAAGGTCAAGCTCATCCCGCTCCCCGCGTGGGAACCCGGTGGCAGGCGAACGAGCGTCTGGGGCGGCTCGATGCTCGGCATCGCTCGAACCTCAACAAATCAAGACACCGCGTGGGAGTTCGCAAAGCACCTCTACCTCTCCGAAGAACTCGCGCTCCAGCTCTACCGCGCGGGTGACATCATCACGCCGATCCAGGAACACTGGGACAACCCGATCTTCAATGAGCCCGACGACTACTTCGGCGGCCAACGCAAGGGGCGTATGTACATCGATCTCGCGCCTGACGTGCCGCTGCGCGCTGCGACGCCGTACTTCAAGCAAGCCCGCGGCGCCGTTCAGAACGCGGTCTCCCGCACACGCGAAGAGGCGGACAAACTCAGCTTGTACACTCCAGAAGAGATCGAGCCGATCGCACGCAAGCATCTTGAACAGGCGCACGCAGAAGTCGCCACGATCATCAACGGCAACGCGTTCCTCCGCGAGAACTCCAACGAAGGAGATCTCCGATGAGTACCGGCAGCCGGGTCAAACCCTATCTCTTTCTCGCCCCGTTCCTGATCCTGTTCGTGGTGTTCACGGTCGTCCCGCTGTTCCAGGCGGTCCCGCTGGCGACACACCACACGTTCGGCCCCGATGCGTCCACCTACGTCGGCTTCGAGAAGTTCGCGCAGGCGTTCAGTGACGCGAGGTTCTGGAAAGCCCTGCGGAACACACTCGTTTTCACCGCTGGCTCGGTTTTTATCCAGCTTCCTATCGCACTCGGTTTGGCGTTGATGCTCAACCGCAAGCGTGTGATGGGTCGAGGTGTGTTCAGGCTGCTGTTCTTCTCACCCCAGCTTGTCGGCCTTGTGTTTGTCGCGGTGCTGGCCTCGGTGATGTTCCAGAAGCAGAAAGGCCTGGTTAACACCGCGATCGCAGGCGGCGCAGACATGCTCCGGAGCATCCCGCTCATCAACGCCAACGCGTGGCTTCCTACAACATCCGAACTGCTCAATACGCCCTGGCTCGAATCACTCGCCATGCGGACGCTCATCATCTCGGCCCTGTGGATGTACGCGGGCTTCAACATGATCTATTTCCTGGCGGCACTGCAGAACGTCCCGAGCGAACTCGAAGAAGCCGCCATGATCGACGGCGCCGGACCAGTTCGAAGATTCTTCGCGGTGGTACTGCCCTCGATCCGGCCCGTGGCAGTCTTCGTCGTCCTGCTCTCGATCATCGGGAGTATCCAGGTCTTCGAGCTCGCGTACATCATGCTCCCCGAGGGCGTGGGGATGCAGGACAGCGGGCTCACGCTTGTAACTTACCTCTTCAAGAACGGCTTTGAGATCGGCGATCTCGGCTACGCCACCGCCATCGGCTGGCTCATCGCGGTCATCCTCAGCGCCACCGCCATCACGCAGCGGCTGGTCAACCGGCAGGAGGCCCACGCATGAATAGCCGACCTCGCCATCAATCAAAGCTCGGCTCTTTTGCGCTGTACACGGTGCTTCTGATCGTGTCGGTCGTCGTTGTTGTGCCGATGTTCTACCTCGTCGTGTCCGCGTTCAAAACGGAACAGGGCTTCCTCGAGCATACGTTCCTGCCAACCGGCGACGGCTTCCTCGGCATCGCGTGGGGTGAACTGACAACCAAGCAGTTTCACCGACTGTTTAGCCCCGAGATCGGGATCGGACGAGCTCTCGTCAACTCGATCTTCTTGTCATCAACAACCGCGTTGCTGGCAACGTTCGTCTGCGCCCTCGCCGGCTACGCGTCGGCGGCGCTCGACTTCAAAGGCAAGAAATCCTTCGAGTGGCTGATCCTCGCGGCTCTGATCATCCCCCCGCCGCTGCTCATCGCGCCGAGCTATCAATGGCTCCACTCACTCAATCTGCTCGACAGCTACGCGGGACTGATCCTGCCCGCGATCGCACCGGCGTTCGGCGTGTTTCTGTTCAGGCAAGCCACACTCCAGAGCGTACCAAAATCGATCGTCGAGGCCGCTCGCATCGACGGCGCCGGCGAGTTTGGCATTTTCTTCGCAATCGCTCTGCCGATGCTCAGGCCCATGGTCGGCGCGTTCCTTATCATTACGTTCCTGGCGACGTGGAACAACTTCATCGGGCCGCAGATCGTGCTTCAATCGACCGAGAAACAGCCTCTCTCGGTTGTGATCTACCAGACACAAACCGCTTACTACAGCGACTACGGCCTGCTCATGGCGGGTACGCTTGTTTCGATATTGCCCGTAGCGGCATTGTTCCTGTTCCTTCAGCGAGATTTCATCGCCGGCCTGTCATCAGGCGCGGTCAAGGGTTAGTGCAACCGGGAGTGCATAAGTTGAGTCACAACCGCAAATTTCCGTCCGACTTTGTCTGGGGCGCCGCGACAAGTTCATACCAGATCGAGGGCGCCGCTGAACCGTCCCAGCGAGGCCTGTGCATCTGGGACGAGTTCTGCCAGCAACAAGGCAAAATCCGAGGAGGCGACACAGGCCGGGTCGCATCCGAGCACGTCGATCGCTACGTCGAAGACGTCCAGCTTATGAAGCAGATCGGTCTGAAAGCCTACCGATTCTCCGTCTGCTGGCCCCGCGTCCTGCCCGATGGTGTCGGCAAGATCAACGCAACAGGCCTCGGCTTCTACGACCGACTCGTTGACGAACTGCTCAAGAACGACATCGAGCCCTGGCTCACGCTCTACCACTGGGATTTCCCGGTCAGCCTGCACCGCAAGGGAGGCTGGCTCAACCCGGAAAGCTCCGACTGGTTCGCCGAGTACACGCAGGTCGTCGTGGACAAGCTCTCCGATCGAGTTTCACACTGGTTCACGCTGAACGAGCCGCAGGTCTTCATCGGTATCGCCCACGGCCTCGGAGAGCACGCGCCTGGCACCAAGCTCTCGCTCGACGACCAGCTCCGCATGAACCACAACGTGCTCATCGCGCACGGCAAGTCCGCCAAGATCATCCGCACTCAGGCCAAGAAGGAGCCGCTGATCGGATGGGCACCCGTCGGTGTCTGCGGCATCCCCGCGACCGAATCGATCGAAGACATCGACGCCGCGAGGCAACGCACCATCGGCATCGGCGACGACCCGATCTGGAGCAACACGCTCTACAACGACCCGGTCTTCTTCGGGACCTACCCCGAACAGCTCGAATCCAAGATGGACAAGATCCTGCACCCGAACTGGCGGCAGGACATGGAGACCATCTGCCAGCCGATCGACTTCTTCGGAGTCAACATCTACCGAGGCGATCTCGTCCGCGCCGGCAAAGACGGCAAGCCCGACATCATCCCACCCGGCGTCGGCACGCCGAGATCAGACTTCGGCTGGGAGATCACGCCCGACGTGCTCCGTTGGGGCTCGCAGTTCCTCTTCGAGCGGTACCAGAAGCCGATCGTCATCACAGAAAACGGCATGTCCAACGCCGACTGGGTCGACCTCTCGGGCCAGGTCCAGGACCCGCAGCGCATCGACTACATCGCAAGGCACCTCCGCGCCCTGCACCAAGCGATGGAAGACGGCATCCCCGTCCACGGCTACTTCCACTGGTCGCTGCTCGACAACTTCGAATGGGCCGAGGGCTACCACCAGCGGTTCGGCCTGATCTATGTGGACTTCGTCACCCAGGAACGCACGCTCAAGAGCTCAGCCAAGTACTACCGCCAAGTCATCGACTCGTGCGGCGAATCGATCTGGGCCGCACCAAACCGCAACGCGACAAAGGAATAGCCACGTGAGACCACTCCTCTATGTTCTTGCGACCTTGCTTGCCAACTGTGCGCACGCCCAGACCGTGCGTGTCGTGCAGTCCGATGATTCGGGGTATTGGCAGCTGCTTGTTGACGACGAGCCCTATTTCATTAAAGGTGCCGGCGGCGACACGCAGCTCGAATTGCTCCAGTCGCTCGGCGGCAACACAATCCGCACATGGGGTGCCGATCAACTCGAACCCCGCACTTGGCCCGATGGAAGGACCATGTCCGTCATGGACCTCGCGCACGAACTCGGGCTCAAAGTCTGCGCCGGGTTCTGGGTCGAGCACCCAAGCCACGGCTTCGACTACGACGACCCAGAACAGGTCGAGGAACAGCTCGAAGACATCCGTGAGTTCGTCAACGCGTGGAAAGACCATCCCGCGCTGCTGATGTGGGGCGTGGGCAACGAGGTCGCAGGGCCGGACTCCGAGCGGGTGTTCAGAGAACTCGATTCCCTCGCGCAGGAATTCAAGCGACTCGATCCGAACCATCCGACGTACACCGCAACCGCGGGTGTCTGGCCAAACCAAGCTGCACTATTCAACCAGTTCTGCCCGAACATCGACGTGCTCGGTGTCAACGCATACGCAGGGCTTCCAGCCGTGCCTCAGGAACTAGTGAGACAGGGCTACACCGGGCCATACATCGTCACAGAATACGGCCCGATCGGTCACTGGGAATGCGCCATGACGCCCTGGAACGCCGAGGTCGAGCAGCCCAGCGAAGACAAGGCAAGAACATACGCATCGTTCCACCACAGCGCGATCACGAACCAGCCCGACCGCTGCCTAGGCGGGCACATATTCCTCTGGGGCGACAAGCAAGAACGCACAGACACCTGGTACAGCATGTTCCTGCCAACCGGCGAGAAAACCTGCACTGTTGATGAGATGGCCAAAATCTGGTCCGGCAGCTACCCGGACAACCGGGCACCGCTCGTGAGTCGAATCGAATCCGATCTGTTCTTCAGGACCGCGGCCCCGGGTGACACATACGAAGCCGCGGTGATCGCGCATGATCCCGACAACGACAGGCTCGAATTCGAGTGGGTCGTCCGCAACGAGAGCAGCGACAAACGCTTCGGCGGCGCGTTCGAGCAGGCACCTGAAGACGTGCCCGGCTGCATCTCGCCCGGCGACTCCGATACCTCAATCAAGATCACAATACCCGATTCGCCCGGAGCCTATAGACTGTTTGTGTACGTCCGCGACGGTCAGGGCGGCGGCGGATCGGCGAACATCCCGTTCAGGGTTGAGTAAAGTCTGCAAAGGATCTCGGCAACATGGCCAACGTGAAACTAAGCGGCGTCTGGAAGTACTACAGCGAGGAAGCCGCGGCCGTACAAGACGTCAAACTCTCCATCGATTCCGGTGAGTTCATCGTGCTTGTCGGCCCGTCGGGTTGCGGTAAATCAACAACACTCCGCATGATCGCGGGCCTCGAATCCATCAGCAAGGGCGAGATCGAGATCAACGGCAAGGTCGTCAACAATGTCCAGCCCAAAGACCGCGACATCGCCATGGTCTTCCAGAACTACGCCCTCTATCCGCACATGACCGTCGAAAAGAACATAGGGTTCGCGCTCAAAATCAGCGGCATGGACAAGAACGAGATCAAAAGGCGCGTGCTCAACACATCCTCGATCCTCGGACTCGATGACCTGCTGCGCCGAAAGCCCGGCGCGCTCTCGGGTGGCCAGCGCCAACGAGTCGCGCTCGGCAGAGCCATCGCACGTGATCCGGCGGTGTACCTCTTCGACGAACCACTGAGCAACCTCGATGCGAAACTCCGCGTCACAATGCGAAGCGAACTCAAGGCTCTGCACCGCAGACTGGGCACGACAACTGTGTACGTCACACACGACCAGGAAGAGGCCATGACGCTCGGCTCTCGGCTCGTTGTCATGGCCGGAGGCAAGGTCCAGCAGATCGGCACGCCGCTGGACGTTTACAACAACCCGGTCAACCGATTCGTCGCCAGTTTCGTCGGCAGCCCCACCATGAATTTCATCGAGGGCACCATCGAAGGCGAAACGTTCAGCCCAGAGAACTCCGCTGTCAAGATCCCGCTCACGGCTCAGATCATCGATGCCAACGCGCTGCAGAGCGGGCAGAAACTATGCCTTGGCATCCGGCCTCAATCGGTCACGCTCGCGGGCGACGCTACTCCGGGCATCGAATTGGACACCACTGTTGAACTCACCGAGCCGATGGGCGACCGGGTCGATCTCCGTCTCGGTCTCGACGAATCAACTCAGATCCTCGCACGCATGCCCATGAACGAGGTCCCGGCAAACGGCGCATCGCTCAGGGTCAAGCTCCCGCACGAAGGCATGATGTTCTTTGAGGCCACAGAATTCGGTAAACGACTCGGACGCGAACCTGTCGCGTCAACCTAACACAAAGCCCGAATTCGGTGTCAATCACGCAGTGCGGTGCACTACACTGCATGCATGACCAGCACCGCCACCGACCAGCTCAGCTCGTACAACCCTGCAACCGGTGAAATTGTCGGCTCGGTTCCGACTACGCCGCCTTCGGAGATCAAGGGCATCGTCGCGCGTTCTGCATCTGCTCAGATCGCCTGGCGAAACCTCAGCGCCGCGGAACGCGCCGACATCATCAGACCCGCCGGGCAGGTCCTGCAAGACCGCGCAGAAGAACTTGGCGAACTACTGACCCTCGAGCAGGGCAAACCTCTAGGCGACGGGATCGGTGAGGTCCGCGGCTGCGGAGAACGGCTCAGCGACGAAGTCAACGAGATCGCCGACGCGGTCAAACCGACCATACTCAAAGACGAATCTGTGACCAGCAGCGTGCGCTACGACTCGCTCGGTGTGTGCGCCGCGATCACGCCTTGGAACTTCCCGATTCTCATGCCGCACTGGATGGTGCTGCCCGCGTTGGTCACCGGCAACTCGGTGGTGCTCAAGCCAAGCGAGCAGACCCCGCTCATCGCACAGGCCTACGCCGACGTGCTGAATCAGTTTCTGCCAGAGAACGTGCTCCAAGTTGTTCACGGCGAAGACGAACAGGGAAAAACGCTCGTCGAAGCCGATGTTGATCTCATCGCGTTCACTGGCTCCAAAGCGGTCGGCCAGAAGATCATGGCCGCCGCGGCGGGCGGACTCAAAAGACTTATCCTCGAACTCGGATCGAAGGATCCCATGATCGTCCTCGAAGGTGCCGATCTCGACAAGGCTGCCCAGTTCGCCGCGACGAACAGTTTCCGCAACTGCGGCCAGGTCTGCGTCTCAACCGAACGCATCTACGTCCAGAACTCAATCAAGGACCAGTTCGTCGAAAGACTCATCGAGCAATCAAAGCAATTCACAGTCGGCAACGGCATGGACGAAGGCTCAACGCTCGGCGCGATGATCCATGAAGAACAAAAGGCCCATGTCGTGAGTCAGATCAATGACGCGACGAGCAAGGGTGCCAAGCTCATCTTCGGCGGCGAGAGCGGCGAACGCTCGTTCCTCTCCCCCGCCATTCTCGTCGACACCTCGCACGACATGGACATCATGCGCACCGAGACCTTCGGACCCGTCGCATGCGTGACTGGTGTTGCTTCGATCGATGAAGCTGTCGACCTCGCCAACGACACGGAGTACGGCCTGGGTGCTGTCGTTTTCGGCGAAGATGCCCAGGCAAGGCACACAGCAGGCAGGCTCACCGCGGGCATGATCGGCGTGAACAAAGGCATCGGGGGAGCCCCGGGAACCCCGTGGGTCGGTGCACGCCAGAGCGGCTTCAGCTACCACGGCGGCCCAATGGGACACAGGCAGTTCTGCCAAGTCCGTGTTATCAGCGAGTAAACCCGCCAATCAACTGCTCATGCACTCTAAACCGAGGGCACTTAATCGGGTGTGGGAATGCCAAATTATGGCGCCTCGCGCTCACAGATTCGAGTCGCCGATCTTCAACATAGTCCCAATCGCTCAAGCGTTCAGTTTGATTCGACGAGAACATTTGTGCAAACCGCACACTGGATGAGGTGCTGCCGCGATAACCACGGCTCGGACCTCACGCCATCGATGCCAAGGGGCCGCACGCTGTGACTCATAGTGCCACAGACGATCGTCTGAATACCACACGTTGGCTGGCTGTCTTGCTGACCACTATCGGTATGGCTGCATTGCTCGGTCTGCTGGTACAGTGGTTTACACCGAACTCACATACCTCGGCATTGATCCGCTCAACTCATTCACTAGATACGCTTACGGCTTGGTTTGTCGCCGTCGCCTCGCTTGTTGGGGCAGCTTTGCTCATTCTACTTGCACGATCAACTCAACCGATGCAAAGCATCTACGACGCGATCCTTGCAGGTCATGACAACGAAGCATTCAAATCTCTCATCTATGAGATTGATCCGTCGTGCATGAAAATACTTGATGAAGACGGGAGAGTCCTAGCAATCAACCAAGCCGGGCTTGACATGATCCACGCCGATTCTCGCGAATCGGTGGTCGGCAAATGCGCAACTGACTTGCTCTCATCAACGCAGGCTGAGCTATACATGGATATGCTCCGGCGCACACTCGCTGGAGAAACCACCGACATCGAGTTTGAAATCACAACCATGACCGGTGAAAAACGCTGGTTCAAGCAGAGATCTCGCTCCCACTACTGCGAAGGCTCTCGCAAAGACATCGTCTTTGCCATTACTCGCGACATCACAGAAGACAGACTTAACAAAGAACGTTTGGATCTTGCGATTAGTGTCACCAACCAAGGGCTTTGGGACGAACTCTTGGTCGCAGACCATATCTTCTATAATAGCAACTGGTACACGATGCTCGGCTATGCTCCTGGCGAACTCCCGATGACGAGCGAGACCTGGCGGCACCTTGTCCACCCCGACGACATCGACCAGGCCAACGCTGAGTTTCGAGCGCACTCCAAGGAGCGAGTTCCTACTTACAACTGCGAATACCGCATGCGGACAAAGTCCGGCAATTGGAAGTGGATTAGAGACGTAGGGCGTATCGTCGCCCGGAACGAGGATGGCACGCCGCTGCGAGCAATCGGGCTGCACATCGATATCGATGCAACCAAAAGGCATGAGCTGACTCTGAGTTCGGTCGTGGCTTCTGATACCGTACCCAGCGACACACCAATACTCACGGAACTGTGCCGATCAATCGCGGATGGTTACGAAGTCGACTCCGTTGGTGTCGCCAGGCTCATTGGAAACAACAAAGCCGAGGTTATTGCGGGCTGGTCGGATGGACGGGCGACTTCTAACTTCACATACTCCCTCATTGGTACACCGTGCGACGTGGCGAGTAAGACCGGGTTCTGTCACTACCACCGAGGAATTTGCACTCACTTTCCAGAAGACACCACCCTCGCAGATATGAATGCAGTCGGTTACGCCGGCCTCTCGCTTGTAGGCAGCGACGGGTCAAACATCGGAATCTTATACGTTATCTCGAAGAAAACGTTACAGTATACTAAGGATTTCGAATCCACAATCATGCTGGTAGGCGCGAGAGCGGCAACCGAACTTGAGCGGCTGTCCATGACTGAGACCCTGCACGAGTCTGAGAACCGACTCAAGCTTGCAATGAATTCAGCGAGATTCGGCTACTGGGATTGGAATGCAGCCACTCAGGCTGTCTATTTCAGCGACGAGATCTACCGGATGCTCGGCTACGATTCGCGCGACCACCAAGACCCAATCGACTGGTGGAAATCCATTTGCCACCCCGACGACATAAATATAGTGCGGCAGCTCGGAACACACACGGCTTCACGCGGATCTTATGAGTTCGATCACGAACTGCGTCTGAAACAGGCCGATGGCACCTGGCGATGGTTTAGACACACTGGCAGGCTTGTATCCGACAACAACTCACCTGAACTGGTACGTGTTGTCGGACTCCTCACCGACAATCATTCACAGAAGCTCAATCAACTCGAACTCTACAACACAAAGTCATTGCTTGAAGAAACTGGCAAGATGGCCAAGGTCGGCGGCTGGGAGCTTCTGCTGTCCGACAATACAATTAGATGGACTGACCAAACCTATATTATCCATGGACTTGAAATAGGGACACCAGTCGAACTAGATCAGGCGATCGGCTTCTATACCGAACAATCTAGAAAGAAGATCCTTGAACATGTCAAAGAAGGGATCGACAACGGCACCCCATGGGACCTCGAGCTTAAGATCACCACTGCGAGCAATCGAGAGATCTGGGTACGAACCACAGGTGCCCTCGAAATCGTTGACGGCGTGAAGCACCGATTGTACGGCACGTTCCAGGACATAAACGACAGTAAAGTAACGCTCACCAATCTCGAGTATGCCAAAAACGAGGCAGAATCTGCGAGCCGGGCCAAGAGCGAGTTCCTTGCGAACATGAGCCACGAGATTCGCACCCCGATGACCGCGATTCTTGGAAACTCTGACCTGCTTCTGCACAATTCTGGCATTTCCAACGACCCCGAGTATCTCGACAACTCGATCAAAGCAATCAGTCGTAATGCCAATCATCTCATGTCAGTGATCAACGATATTCTCGATACATCGAAGATCGAAGCTGGGATGCTTAAAGTAGAGCAGATCGAAATCTCGCCGTATGATCTCATTAGCGAATCCGTCGAGATGCTATCCAACAAAGCCAGCGACAAGAATATCCATCTATCAGTTGAGTTTGTCGACGAGCTTCCCAGGTCGATAGAGTCAGACCCAACAAGAATTCGACAGATCCTGATTAATCTTGTAGGCAACGCGATTAAGTTTACAGATTCTGGTTCAGTGAATCTCCAAGTAGGTTACAACCCACTGCCCAATAAATTCGGACTAGTTACGTTCCGCGTGGTAGACACAGGGATAGGAATCTCAGACGAGAACCTGGCGTCTCTACTAAGGTTCGAGGCATTCCATCAAGCCGACACCTCCACAACCCGCAAATACGGCGGAACCGGACTCGGCCTGAGAATTACCAACGCGCTTGTTGAAATCCTTGGTGGCAAACTTACCTGCACATCCGAGCTTGGTGTCGGCACAACAGTCACAGCGACCATCCAAGTCAATCCAATGCTTGAAAGTGGAATGTGGAAACCTCCTGCCAAGGTTGCCGCAAGGGAATTCAGGGATGCCGAATCAAGCACGAAGTCAGTATCAGATATCCTGAGTAATAAGAAGGTTATGCTCGTCGAAGACGGTGAAGACAACCAGATTCTAATCAGCTACATGCTTCGCACGGCTGGAATAAACGTCATACCAGCAGTGAACGGCGCAGACGCAATTCGGGTTTATCAAGATCATCTCACAGCCGCTGACTCTTCTCCATTCGATCTCGTGCTTATGGATATGCAGATGCCTGAAATCGATGGGTACAACGCCACTTCAGCGCTTCGGGATCTTGGATTCCCCGGGCCGATTATCGCGCTCACAGCGCACGCCATGGCGGGAGATCGCGACAAGTGTCTCGCCGCCGGTTGTCAGGACTACCTAACGAAGCCTGCAAAGATCGATGTGCTGCTGGAAACGTGCGCCAAGCACATAGGCTTCGATTGCGCTCAGTCGAAATCCGCCTAACTATCAACTGGGACTATGTTGCCCTCGCGGTCGGCTGCTAACCCTTGAGCCAATAGATCCTCAAGAATCGGCTCGAACACCTCTGCGATTCTTGTTGTGACTCGAGCAATCCCAAGCAGTTTGCACGCCTCTCGCATCAGGTCTTGCCGCGGTAGTCCAAACTGCTCCTGCAACACATACATCACCGAAAGCGAGAGTTCAGCCCCAGGAATCTCATCGATTTCTCGCTGAGTATCATCTTCTGCCCCCGCACCACGCACAACTCTGAATGCATCTTGAGTTGCCGCCGAAGCCCACAACGTTTCGCCATCCATATGCACCAGGCTGTCGGCATGTGCCCTGTCCAACAACTCTGCAAAGCGACTACGAAAGCTGCTCCGGAGTTGTTGCTTGCCGCACCAAGCCGAGAGCCGACGCATCGCGACCTCGGTCACGACTGGCTGCTCAGTCTCTACGATCTGGCCAAGCCACTTGAGCAGACGCTGTTCTTCACTCGGATCGGCAATATCGATCTCCTTCGAACGCGACCCCGGCTTTCTCGCCATCACATACTCCGCTACTTCGATCCTCGTCGATCCCTTTTCAGTCTCTTCTCCTCCAGAGTGCAGCACACAGGCAGCCGGCACGACAGGCTCGATATCCATCAATGTTTCATTGACATCTGCTTTCGATATCAACGCCTGCTCGATCTGCTCTAGGCATCGCTGCTTGTTGATATGCCACTGCACCGACCACACCCTGTGCAGTTTCCAGCCCAGCCCCTTGAGCACCGCCGACCTTGTCCGGTCACGGTCACGCGCCGTGTTCGCATCGGAGTACGTCGAACCATCGCACTCGATCCCGAGCAGGTACTTGCCTTCATGCCCCGGGTCTCGCACCGCAAGGTCGATCCGATAGCCCGCGTACCCGACCCGAGAATCGACCACCCACCCTTTATCTTCAAGAGCTTGCCGGACCGACGCCTCAAAGTTCGCGTCCTTCTGAGTTGTCTTCGCGTCAGTAGCCGGATCATCGACAGCCAGTGTGCCCCGTGCCGCGTAGTCAAGGAACATCCTGAAGTGCTTCACTCCCGTCACGCTTGTCCGCCGAAGATCGATCTCATCACTGGTCATAGTCGAGTACACCATGAGCCGCCGCTTCGCACGCGTCACAGCAACATTGAGCCTCCGCTCACCGCCTTCCTTATTCAGCGGTCCAAAGTTCATCGAGAGCCTGCCGTAGGCGTCTTTGCCGTACCCGATCGAGAACACGATCGTGTCACGTTCGTCGCCCTGCACGTTCTCCAAGTTCTTGACAAACACCGGCTCGCCGACAGTGTCCGTAAAGTACTGCTCGATCTCCGGGTGCTCCCGACGTTTCTCATCGAGCAGATCTTCGATCAGTGTCTGCTGTGCTTGGTTAAACGTCACGATACCGATCGAATCAGTCTGCTCAGGATCGAGCAGCATGCGAACCACGTCGCCGACCACACGCTCAGCCTCGATCCTGTTAGTCCGAGTGTTGCCCCGGTCATACACACCATTCTCGACGTGGTGGAACGACACGCCCAGCCGATCGGATCGATCGACCGGCGAAGGGAACGTGTGCAGCTCGTTCTGGTAGTACATCTGGTTCGAGAACGCGATAAGGCTCTCGTGCCGACTCCGGTAGTGCCACTTGAGCCTGAGCCCCGGCACACCAGACGCATTGCACTCCTTTAGGATTGATTCCATGTCATCAACAACGTGGTCGTCCGCATCAAACTCGTTATCACCGTCGAGCGAGTTGAAGAAGCTTGTTGGCGGAAGCTGCTTCGAGTCCCCCACCACAACAACTTCCCGGCCCCGCGCGATCGCACCGATCGCATCCCACACCGGGATCTGCGACGCCTCGTCGAACACAACCATGTCAAACTGAGGCACTTCCGAATCCAAGAACTGCGCCACCGACAGCGGACTCATCAAAAAGCACGGCTTGAGTCTCGGCAAGAGATTCGGAATCGACGCGATCAACCGACGCGTTGGCATATGCCGACGTTTCTTCTCCATTTCACGCCGCAGAATACCGACCTCAGACCGGCTTGATGCGTTCTCGGGTGCTGCCGGCGCAGCTTCGCCAACAATCGACGCGACCACCGCCTTCGTCTGCTCGATGTGCTGCGTGTCGAGCATCCGGAATCGATCCACCGCTGTCGCATGAATATCCGCGTTGAATTCACGCACCGCATCAACCGAGTTCGCCGTGGCGTTGAACCACTGGATACCAAAGGCATACTCGAACGCATCGCTCAGATTCTCACGCGACGTCTCACCCCGCTCGTACGAATCAATCAATTCACTCAGGCCCGCTTCAACCGCAGTGTCGCGAGCCTTGCGCCAGCCGCACCAGCCGCTCAACCCGTCAAGCCCGGCACGCCACCGCTTGAACACTGCGATCATTCCATGCAAGTAGCCGTCTGTGTGCCCAAGGTCCTGCTCAGCATTAACGTCCAGAGTCGCGCTAACCGCGCCCCACAATGCGGACCATTCCGCGAACGCTTTACGAAACTCACCCGACTCCGCAGCAATCTTGTCAACCCTGTCACGATCGCACACAGCCTGACTTACCTGATTCAACAGATCTTGCTGCGCCCCCTGCTTCCTCGCTCCTTCGAGCGCATCTGCAAACTCATCACACCACCCAAGCAGCCGATCAACAGCCTCCCAGTCGGGAGCGTTCCCGCCAGAGATCCGATTCACCATCTCCTGCTCAAACCCGGCTTGACCTAGCACGTCTTGCAGTTTCCGAAGATCTCGCACTTGCTCAAGGTCGCTCTGCAATTGCTCAAGCCCAGGCACTGCTTCTTTCGCGTAGGGCCTGAGTTTCCGTCTGATCAGCCTGCTTCGCAGCCATCGGAACAACGCGATCTGCACCGAGGCCCGCTTGATCTCGTCGAGGTGCCCGAGCGTGTCGATCTCAAGAAACTCGTCGTGGTACGACTCAAGCAGCCTCGCTTTGATCGCATCGTGTTCCCTGCCTGTCCTTGAGTATGAACGCAGACGCTCTCGGTTCGACTGCGCTTCAGGCCCATCGATCAGACTCCGATCAGGAACCGGGCAGTTCTCAACCATCTCCGCCACACGGTTTAATAGCGTTATATCCGCCTCGTTGACCGCGTCATTGCCCGCGTCATACCCAACCGCACTCAGCATCGGCACAAGCTGGCTACGTAGCGTTTCCGCAGCCCTCTGAGCGGCATCGATCTCAGTTGCCGCTCTGTCGTTCAAGCCAAAGTCCCACGACGCAAGCCCGATCCCTCGCAGTGGATGCTCCGCAACCGGATCGACAGGCAAGGACCGCTCAAAGAGCCCATCAACGACCGAGCGCTTTGACTCAAGCTGTTCCTTTGTGGTCGCCGAAACATCGCCGAACACAAGCCCCACTCGATCTCGCTCGCCGAGCTTTGTCAGCCTGCCGAGCATCTGGTAGAGCGATTCACCCGACGCTCGCTCGCGGTGCAGTTCTCTCACATAGGTGTTGAGTTGTTCGCGTGTCTTTCCAAGCTCCGCACACGTCGCGTCCCACACGCCGGGTCTCTTTAGTTCCGGCGCATTGAGAGCCTCCCCGAGCTGCGCGAGCACCTCCTTCTTAGACCCCTTTGTCGAGTGCAACTCCAGGCAGTAAGGCCCGAGCCCATCTTGATTGAGTCGCTTGCGGACCACGGACAACGCCGCCATCTTCTCGGCGACGAACAGAACACGCTTGCCGTGCGCGACCGCGTCCGCGACCATGTTCGCGATCGTCTGACTCTTACCCGTCCCCGGGGGACCCTCGAGGACAAACGTCCGCCCATCGCCCGCGGCCTTCACCGCGGTCAGCTGCGACGAGTCCGCATCACGCGTGCAGTACACATCAGTTGGCGAGAGATCATCGTCAAACGTGCGAGGATCGGGGAACGGCTCGTCATCGAACGGCTCATCCGGGTTGTCAACAAGGTGTCGAACCAGTCGGTTCTGCTTCAGCCGCTCGATGTTCTCGCGAAGATCTCGCCACATCAGGAACTTGTTGAACGAGAACAACCCAATATTCGCTGACTCGACCACTTCCCACCGGCTCGAATCCCGGATCGCTTCCCGGAAGTTTCGCAGCACGAGCGGCACATCGATCCCGTTCTCGTCCTCGGGCAGGTCATCAAGCCCGTCGGTATCAATCCCGAAATCGGCTCGCAGCTTCTCAAGCAGCGTGATGTTCGGCCGAATCGGTTCATCCGTAAGCTCGATCTTGTACGAGTACCCCGAACCTGTCGAACTACGCACGAGCCGGATCGGCAGCAAGATCAACGGCGCAACTCTGGGCTTCTCCGCTGAATCAGATTCGTACCACACCAGATGCCCGAGCGCCAGATGCAACAAGTTCGCACCCGTTTCCTCGATTCCAGACCGTGCCAACCGGTACAGCGTCAGCAGCCTCTTCTGCGTGTCGGCGTCGGTCGCGTCGGAGTACAACCGGTTCGAGCCCAACTCCTCCTTCAGAAACTCCTCACTGTCATCCGAACGCGGCAGCACAGCAAACCGCTCCTCGCTCGCGAGCATGTCCTCGAGCACGCCAAGATCGGGTACGTTCAAAGGAAGCGTGCGTCCCGACTGCCTGAAATTGAGCAACCGATTCCGAAGCGAAAGATCGAGCAGCCGGTTCTGCCAGCGCTGAATCCGGCTGCCGCTGGTTTCTGGATCTTCCGCAGACTCAGTCACAACCCTGCGAGCCGCGCGTTCTGCGAGCAAGACGCTATCAAGCTCTGAACTCGCACGCTCTCTCGTCGATGGAGCAACCGAAGCCGCGGCTTCACCAACCGTCTGATCCTGCAGCGGCAACGGCCTGATCCCACGCTTACGCGCCGACTTGAGATCGATCGCACAAAAAGAAACACCGGGCGACGCCATCTGCTCGTGAGCCTTGCTCACGGCAACCGCAAAGTCATGCCGCTCTTTGGTCAGCAGCGTCGATTCAACCGCGACCAATTCGCCGAGTTCGATCAGGTTCCGGATCCGGGCGGGCTCATCGATCGCGGTCTCGGGCAGGTGCGTGTTGTGTGTCCAGAACGCGGGCATCGCGTGGCCCTCTGGAAGAAGCAGCACCGGGTGCAGGCCGCACTGCTCCCACATCCCCATCAGCACCAGCGACAGATCGAGGCATGTCCCCAGTTTCTCGCGCAGCACGCGATCGACCATCCGAACCCGCTGCCCAGTGCGCTCGAAACTCGCAGGCGGGTTGATGTACCCGATCCCGCGCGACGCCAACGCGAGGTAGCAAGCCTCTGCAATCCTCGCCGCACGCTGGCGACTACCCGACTGATACCCGTCCAGTGAATCCGATTCGCCCCGCAAGCCAAGATTCTTGCGTGCGGCACCCAGCAGCTCCGCAATCAAAGAATGGTTAGGCGTAACAAACGCGCCGGTGAACTCCGGGTAGTGCCCCACCCCGGCCCACTGGTCGAACGCCAAGATGTCAAGCTCGAACGACTTCCTGACCTGCGACTTCTCCGCCGTGAACGCGGCCTCAATCGACGTCCGCTCCGCCTCGGTCCGTGTCCGCAGCTTCTCGGCGCTGATCGCCCAACCATCGGGCACGACACGAACAGTGGTCCCCGGTGCAACCCTCGCAAGCTGGCGTTCCCATCCGTCGCACTCACCGTTGGCAAGCCGAAGCGCGAGCACACCGTCCTCGTACACCGTTTCCGATGTGTTCGTCACCAGCACCGCCTCGACCAATGGCGAGCCCTGCTGCTGCATCGCGAAGTTCACACGATCCGAATACTCGAGCGCAAGCTCGATTCCGATCGGCGAAGGAACTGCGGTTTCAATGTCATCTGCCATCGCCGGTCACCTGTGTGCTGCAGTGTTCTCGTGCAGCACACAGGATATACGCTGACCGCTCGTCACGGCACCGGAAGATCTAGTTCATAGCGACCGATCCCGTGTGACGCTCACCCGCGGCGTCTTCAATTTCCAGCCAGAGCTTCGCGCCCTCAGCAAGCTCTGAAGGCACTTCCACATGGCCGTGGAACACACCGTCGGCTCCGTCGGCCTTGCTCTTGATCGCGCCCGTGCCGACCTCGTCACCAACCCACGCGCGAACAGCCGTCGGTACATCGCCTTCTTTGTGCTCGATGTTCACGTGAAGCTCCGTGCCCGCGATCAGCTCTCCGCCGAGTTCAATCGCGAGCGTGCTTCCCGCGATGGTCACGTCGCCGAGCGAGCGCATATCGCCGTGCCCGTCATCGTGGCCTCCCTCGTCGTGCTCACCGTGATCGGCATGGTCCGCATGACCGTCGTGATCGTGGTCATGTCCCGCGTGCGGATCGCTCTCGCCGCAACCAACCAGCACCATACCCGCCGCGGCAACTCCCGCGATCAAACCTGCAATCCGTGTGTTCACTGTATTTCCTTTCTCTGTGTTCAAATGATATCATCTTCTCTATCGATTGCCTCATCAGGCCTCGGCCCAAAGCTAAACACGAGCGCGTAACCCGCGGGCACAACAAACAGATTCAGCACCGTCGAAGTCAACAATCCGCCGAGCGTCACCACAGCCAGCGGCGCCAGCAACTCGCTGCCTGGCTTGCCCGCGGCCAGCGCCATCGGCGCAAGCCCAAGTGCCGCCGAGATCGCCGTCATCAGAATCGGAACGATCCGTTCGACCGACCCCCTGACGATCGCCTCCGACATCGCCACACCTTCCTCACGCATCAGGTGGTTGTAGTGGTTAATGAGCAGAATGCCATTGCGGATCGCGATACCAAACAGTGTCACGAAGCCGACCATGCTCGCGATCGAGATGACCGGTGCGATGTACGCCCCGCCGATACCGATTAATGCACCGGCGTTGGCGAAGAACCCGCCGCCCTGTGTCACGAACACCGCAGCGATGCCGCCGATGAGCGCCAGGGGCATATTGAGCATCACCAGCACGGATGCACGCAGAGAGCCGGTTGAGATCTGCAAAAGCAGCAGCATCACAACTCCGACAACAACACCCGAAACGAGCATCGTCTTTGACGCGTTCTGCTGCGCCTCGAACTGACCGCCGTAAGCAACGGTCAGCCCCGCCCGCTGGACGATCGGGTCCACCCGCTGTTTGACCAGTTCGACCAGATCACCGAGATTCGAGTCCTCCGACACATTCACCGAGATCACTGCCTTGCGCTGCGTGTTCTCGCGTGTGATCAGATTGCTCGTGCGCTCAGGTCCGATGTCCGCGACATCACGAAGCCTAACTGCCGCCCCGCCCCTGCCACGAAGCTGCAGGTCCTTGATCTGCTCGATCGTGCCACGCTCCTCGGGCTTGAGACGAACGACTAGGTCGTACTGCCTGACACCCTGATTCACCGTATCGACAACCTCGCCGTAGACCGCCTGCCGGACCTGTTCCGCCGCGTCCGCGGGGCGCAGTCCCGCGTTGGCAAGATCGCCGTGACGGTAGCGGATCGGGAGCGACGTGATCATCACCTCCCGGTTCGCATTCACATCACGCGCGCCGGGCAGCGTCTTGATCTCGGCCTCGATCTGTTTCGCCACGTCGCGCAGCACAGAAAGATCCTCGCCGTACACACTGATCGCCACCGCCGCCGGCGTGCCCGAAAGCACATGACTCAGCCGGTGCTCGATCGGCTGGCCGACCATCGTCGTGATCCCCGGTATCGCACCCAGGATCGTGTCGATCTCGTGACGGATCGCCTTCGGGTCTCCATCGTCGGCAACCGTGACCTCTATCTCCGAGTTGCTCACAGGCTCTGCGTGCTCGTCACGCTCCGCTCTACCCGTACGCCTCGAAACCGAACGCACGCCGTCGATCGCGATCAGCTTCCGCTCAACCGCACGGGCTAGGCGATCACTCTCGTCGAGCGACGTTCCGGGAGGCGCCAGCAAGAACACCGTGAACGTGCCCTCGTTAAACGTCGGCATGAACGACGTCCCGAACGTCCCCGCAAGAAGCAGCGCACCCGCGGTAGTTGCCAGCGCAGCGCCGAGCACCGCAACGCGCAGCCTGATCGCCGCCCGGAGCATCGGCTCGTACGCCCGCTTCAATCCACGAACCAGAAGCCCGTCCCGCTCAGATTCCGCCCTGCCAAGCCGACCACGCAGCAGGACCTTGCACATCGCTGGCGTCACCGTGAGCGCCACAACAAGCGAAGCAACGATCGACACCATGTACGTCAGCGCCAAAGGCTTAAAGAACCGCCCCTCAAGCCCGTCCAGGAACAACAACGGCACAAAGACCATCACAATAATCACCGTCGCGAACACCATCGCGGGCCTGATCTCGTTGCTCGCATCGAAGATCACCCGCGTGTAAGGCTTACGCTCCGATTCCGGTTGCGTGGCACGTTCTTTCAGCCGCCGGAACACGTTCTCGACGTCGATAATCGCGTCATCAACAAGCACGCCGATCGCTACCGCGAGCCCGCCGAGCGTCATGACATTCAGGCCGAGATCGACCACATCCATCATCAGCAAGCCGACCGCCAACGAGATCGGCACAGCCGTCAGTGTAATGAGCGTCGTCCGCAGGTTCATCAGGAACAACACCAACACGACAAGCACGATCACGACCGCCTCGATCAGAACTTTGGTCACATTCTCAACCGAGCGATCGATAAAGTGCGACTGCCGCATCACATCACGGTTGAGCACCATGCCCTTGGGCAGCGTCTTCTCGATCTGGTCGAACATCTCGTCGAGGCTGCCGGTCAGGGCGAGCGTGTTCGTGCCTGGTGATTTCTGGATCGACAGGATAACAGCGTCCTTGGCACCCTCGGAAGCCGTGCCGCGCCGAAACGCGGGCCCGACCGTCACCTCGGCGACCTGACCGATCGTGACTGGCGAGTTGCCCTCGTACCGGATCACGGTGCTCGAGATATCCGAGAGTTGCCTGACCCGGCTCTGCTGCCTGATCGGCATCTCAAGGTTGTTCACATTCGGCAGGTACCCCGCGCTCGCGGTGCTGTGCGCCCCTGACGCGGCCTCGACCACATCAGAAACCGTCAGCCCATACGTCAGAAGCCGACCCTGCTCGACGTTGACCTGGTACTCGGGCAGCTCGCCGCCGATCGCGACAACCTGCGCCACGCCCGGCACCGACAGAATCTTGTTCCGAAGATCAAACTCGGCAAACGACCGAAGCTCAAGCGGACTCACTGATTCGTCTTCCGCCGAGACCGAGATCAGCATCACCTCACCCGCGATCGACGTAATCGGCGTTATAAATGGTTCAACGTCCTCGGGCAGGTTCCCACGCACCGTGGTCAGCCGCTCCGAAACAAGTTGGCGCGCATCGTACAGATCCGCGCCCCACTCAAGATCAACCCACACGATCGAGAGCCCGATCGCGCTGGCGCTCCGCACCCTGCGCACGCCGCTCATCCCGTTCACCGCGGTCTCCAGCGGGAACGTGACGTACTGCTCGACCTCATCCGCCGCCAACCCGCCCGCTTCCGCCATCACGACAACAGTCGGCGCGTTGAGTTCCGGGAACACATCAACACTCATCCTCGGCAGCCTGTACCCCGCAAACGCGACAAGCAGCACCGCCGCAGTCAAGATCAAATACGGATACCGAAGCGAGAACTTAATCAATGCTGAAAGCATGGCTTAGTCCTCCCCTTCGTGGAATGTGCCGTCGGCGTGGAAATGGCCACCCTTCTGCATCGTGCCAGAGGTCGCGAGCATCAACTGGAACGCGCCGTCGAGTACGATCTCGTCGCCCTCGCGGACACCGCTGAGGATCTCGATCCACCTGCCATCGTCGGCCCCGAGATCCGCCTCAAGCCTGATCGCTTCGTTCTGGTTTGCCGGGTCTCGCCTGAAAATCACCGGCGTCAGCCCATCGCGTTGGACCGCCGCCAGCGGGATCGCAAGCTCAGCGCCCGCCGAGGGATCGATGACGATCTCAACCTGGGCCGTCACACCGTCGCGCGCCCAGCTCAGGATCTGGTCCGGCACAACATACATCTCGATCGTCCGATCACGCGAGTGACCCGACAAGCCAAGCCGCAGCTCGCCCGACATCGTCTGTGTCAGATCCACACCGCGCCCGACCACCGACGTCGTCGGCGACACGATCCTCGCAGCAAGCCCGTCACGAAGGACACCAAGATCGCTCTGCATCCCCTCCGCATGGAAGCGCAGCTTCTCCGGGTTTACAACAGTCACCACAGGCGAACTCTGATCGGTCCAAGACCCGTTGGTGACACCGGTCGCTTCGATCACACCGGCCGCCGAAGCTCGCACCCGGATCTCATGGATCCGCTGCCAGTTCGGCGCGCTGTGCCCGTCAGATTCAACAACCCGCTCGAGCTCTTCACGCGTGATCCCAGAAACCGAAGCCGCCGAATCAATCAGCAAGCCAAACCCGATCCGCTTCGCGTTGAGTTCAGCACGCGTCTCGGCTTTGAGTGCAAGAATCTCAGCGTGCTTCTCTCGCACCTCGGCTAGTTCTGCACGGGCCGATGAGAGCGATGTCTGAGCGTCAGCGTACTCACTCTTTATCCCACCACCCGCATCACGGACTCCTTCAAGCTGACCAACACGCTCTTCCCACACTTCGATAACTTGCTCTAGGATCTCATGGTGTTCATGGTGGGCCTCGGCGAGCGAATCGAGCGTGTCGAGTTTGGTTGCTGCACGCTTCACACCCGCGTCAAACTCCGCCAACTCCCGCTGCATCTCACGCCACGAGGGCGACTGGATCGTGTACAGCAGATCGCCTGCCTCGACGCGATCGAATTGTGTCACCGCAAGCTCGATCTTCCCGGGAAGCATCGTCCTGTACTCGCGGCGTGCGCTCGGCATGTACTCGAACCGGCCCGGCACACGCAGAGTCTCCTCGACGTTCCGCCGCTCAACTTTCACAAACCCGATCCCGAGATTCGACCGAACCGAAGACGGGATCGCAACCCTGTTGCTGGTAAACTCGGCCTGCGCCTCCTGCTCAGCGTGCGCGTGACCGCTCTCGGCATCCTCACGCCCTTTCTCGCCGCAGCCCGCCAACAGAGCCGAGGCCGCCAGAACAATCCATGCTGGTTTCATACGTGTGTTCACTTGGCACCTCCCTCTGTCTGCATCTCATCTCGGACCAAAATCGGCCCTTGCCGATCAGTCGTCGGCCCACGGAACCTTGCTACCTCTGCGTTCGATTTCGCTTGCTCCGCGCTCAGCTCGAGCACTCGCTTCTTCGTCTGCATGTGCCGAGCCAGCGTTTCGAGCAGAACAAGCGTTCTGATCTCGCCGAGGTCGGCAAGCTCACGGATCTCCTGTGTCTGTGTTTCGAGCATCGGGGCGATGCCTTCGATGTACATCTCACGCTGCTGGCGTACCGCTTCAGATCGCGCAGCCGCCATCACCAGCCCACGCTGAACCTCGTCGAGTTTGATCTCTGCCCGAACCCGAGCCGCATCGCGTTCCGCGTGCGCCCTCGCGATACCCGCCCTGTTCGCGTTGAGCACGGGGATAGGCACAGTGACTCCGAACAACAGCCGCTCGTCGTCGTCCTCACTCCCAAAGCCACCCCCGAGCGAGATGTCCGGGAACTGCTTCCGAACCTCGTACCTCAGCGCGTGCTCAGCAACCTCGTACTCCTTGACCAACACAGCGAGCGCCGTGTTCGCCGCGATCAGCCGCTCAGCAGAAAGATCCATCTCAACTTGTTCATCACTCGGCAGCAGGTTCTCAAACTCGATCTTCGAGTCGGCGGGCAGACCGATCATTGCGAGCAGTTCCCCGCGCGCCTCAGCCGCGGCAAACTCCGCCCCCACCGTGTCGGCGGCGTGCACCGCTCGTTCGACCCACACAAGCCGACCCTCGATCCGCCCGAGCTCGCCAACTTCGACAAGCCGATCGATGGTCTCAAGCAGTTGCTCGGACTGCTCCGCGAACAGCACGTACTGTGTGTACCGCCCCTCCGCCAGCACCCAGTCGGCCCACGCCCTGCGGACGTCGATCCGCAGATTCCACTCGGCATCGGCGATCCGCAGCAGCGCCGCCTCATGCGCCGCATCCGCGCGGTCCCGCTCGATACCCAGCCGACCCGAGATCGGCAGCGTCAGCCCGAGCGTGGCCCCGAAATCGAACTGCGAGCCGGGCGATAGCACCTGAGCTGCGTCAAACCCGAACTCCGGGTCCTCCCACAAGCCCGCGTGCCGAGCGTCTGCTTCCGCGATTCCTGCCTCTTCGCGCACGACCCGGAGCTCCGGGTTGTAAAACAGCGCGAGCACCTCCGCTTCCGCACAACTCAATCCATCCGACAGATCAAACTCGCCAGCCTCATCTTTCTCAAACAGCGACCGGGCGAACTCAGCAATCCGCTGGGTATCGTCGAGCCTCGCTTCGAGCCTCGATGTATAACCGTCCAACTCCAACGGCCTCGGCGTGTACGACTGGCAACCCGCCAGCAACCCCGCCGCAATCAGCACAAGACCACACCGGCCCTGCACGCACCTATTCAGTTTCATTTTAGATTCTTCCTGACAGTATCAACAACGACACAAACGCACGCGGATCGGCGTGCGTACAATGCGGATTGACTGTCAGTAACTAGAGAAGCAGGCGCGCAGCGCGGACCACACGAAGGTCAGAAGCACCGCCATGGTTCTCACCGATCCAGATCGGCGGCCCAAGGCAGCGAGTAACCTGAACCTCACTCTGCGAAGCGACAACACTCACATCAGAGTGCGCCACAGCCACGGTCACGACCGAATCGCGGTCGCTCTGGGGCTTCACAAGATCGATGTCTTCGACGTCTACATCGGAGCAGCCGCAATCGTCGTCGTGCTCCTGCTCATGGCTGGCAATGATCGGCTTGCTGGATTCATGCTCACAGCCCGACTCGCAAACGACCGCCTGCACATCGTGATCGTGGGCGGAACCGAAGCACATCACCCTGCCGCCGAACAACCCCATCACCACCGTCTGGGAGATGAAAAGCATCAGCAGCAAGATGGCACCCGGCCTGTTTCGCATAACCAATTGTATCGGCTCAGCACGCATCCGATTCAAGCCGGCCCCGAATTCCGAGCCGAACCCACCAAGATCGACCAGAAATCAGCCGCCGATAATCGTCGCAACCACTCACCCGAAACGGGTTTAGACGGCCCTCGCCTGGATAATCATCGTCGCGTTCAGGAGCAACTCAGGCGAAAGCAGGTGCCGACGCATCTCCGCGTAAGGCGGCTCTACATCAGCCCCAACCTCACCCTTGGCCTTGATCCTGGCAAACTTCCGCTTGGCCCGCTTCTGAGACATCGCCGTCCCGAGCGCCACCAGCGGCGTCAAAGGCAGCATCGCCACGCTCGTCGTGCTCCAGTTCGATGCCATCAGCTTCTCGATCTTGAAGCCGCAGTGATGAAGGCTGTACCGGAGCTGGAAATAGCTGATCAGAAACGCGTGTCCGTGGTAGATCCGCGAACCATCCTCTGAACGCCCCCACACCGAGGTGTGCTCGTCGATGTAGCTCTTGAACGCGCGCTGCCCCGCCATCGCGTACGCCAGCCTCGCGCGCAGCGACAACAAGTTCGGCGTAGTAATCACAAGCGAGCCGCCCGGCGCAAGCATCCGGCGAAACTCGTCGAGCGTTTTGTGTCGATCGATCACGTGCTCGATCCCCTCGACGCACGCGATCATGTCGAAGCTGTCGTCCGCAAAGTCCAGCCGGCTCTCCATGTCACCCGCAACGGGCTGAAGATCACCTTTGCGTTCCGGGTCAGTCGTCGCGTCGCCGTAGAGCCGAGTCCGAAGCCATGCCGGGAGCGTCGCGTCCGACTCTTCCTCGAACGATTCGACCACCCCTTTGCCTGCGTATTTCTTCTCACCCTCTTCGAGATACTCAGGGAACAGGTCCACAGGCGTCACATCGAAACCCGCCGCCGAGAGCGGCGCGCTCAGCAGACCAGAACCCGCCGGCAGATCGAGCACGCGCAGACCGGCGCGTTTCTCACGGTCGATCCCCGCGAAGTAGGAAAGCACAAAGGGGTACAGCGACCGCGTGCCCAGACTCATCCGAATCCGGTCGCCCCGCTTCGCATCCGACGACTGAATCATCCCGCGCCCCCTGCCCATGAAACCCGTGTGAGGGCCGCCATGCTAACCGCATCGTCCGTAACGCAAAACCGCCACGGAAATCCGTGGCGGCTGCAAACTCCCCGAGTAGGACTCGAACCTACGACCTAGCGGTTAACAGCCGTATCCAAATTTGCGCAAGTGCTTTAAGCACAACAATTTACAGCCACAATTACGCGCGTTCAATGCGCGTAATGTGTATCAACCGACATGTTAGGCTTCTAAAAGGACAATCGATGAAGTTCCAGAAACCTAAGTTTGCTATGGATATGAGCAAAATTGACTCGATATTAGGAGTTGTCCATGGCCGGAGAGTTGCCCGATTTCTCAGCACAAGAAGTTTCGATTATCAATGCTTGGCTCGACAAACATTGGCATGTGACGGCTCGTGGATGCCCAATATGCCACAATTCCAGTTGGAATATCAATACGAAGCTAAGTGTGATGCCTTGTGCTTCTGTAGAAGGCACTGTAACAATGGGAGAGATAATTCCAAGTGTAAATGTCAATTGCAACAAATGCGGATATCTGATCCAATTCAACGCAATCAAAATGGGAATTTGGAAAGCAAAAAAAGAGCAAGAAGCACAGTCAGGAGAAGGCGATGGATAAGGTTGAGCCAACCAAAGGCGCAACTCTATTGTCGTCTAATGAGCAATCACCAAGCGAAACTTTGGGGTACAGCAACAATGGAGCAAGCGGCGCAACAATGCACCAACAGCCGATGCATCGAGCCATGAAATACTACCCAATTGCCAAACCAGAGCTAGACCAGCTGTCACAGCTAAACGTATTTTCGACTGTTTTCTTTGCGATCGGATCAATGTCAGTGACATGCTTGATTGGATTTATATGGGATGTGACCAACACACCAGATGGATCACCGACGAGTGGAGGAAAGCTACTTATCGTAGCCTCGGCAGTTGCTACGGTTGTCTCATTTGGACTTGCGATAGGCATGTCAGTTTGGAAAGGAAGCAAAAAAAAGTCCATTCTAAATGAGTGCGACTCAACCCCTCCAGGAATGACAAGCTGAGTAAAATTTTTTTGGATTTTGTGCTCACGAATAGAGAATTAGTCGGTTGGCCACATGGAATCACGCTTCTGAAGAGGTACGTTTGCTCCCACAGAATGGCCTACCAGCACCGTATCGCGCGTGTTCTCGCACGAACGCGCGTAGTTTTGAAAGTACGAATTGGGGAATTAGAGCAGCTGTAAGCACTTAAATAGTCGCATGTTCTGCAAACTCCCCGAGTAGGACTCGAACCTACGACCTAGCGGTTAACAGCCGCTCGCTCTACCAATTGAGCTATCGGGGATCGATATCTCTGACAAATCTAGCCCAACCCCAGCCGCAGTCAAGCAAACCGCCCTCACTGCCTCAGATCCCGTCCCCACATGGCCATTTCTGCCCTGCTTTGGCCAACGAGAGAACCAAGATTATGGGCCTCGCTCAAGAGCCCCCCTTGCGGGTGTCGATCCTAACTCCAGTTAAGACAAGAGCCCTCAAAGGAGCCCAAGCGTGTCCACTCTCGCCACACCCGCTGTCCCCGCCGAAGGCATCTACCGGGACCACCCCCGCCAGCACGCCGTCTACCAGCTCCGAAACACCCAACCCCGCACATACCCCTTTGAGCACATCGTCCTCAGCGACGTCTTCCCAGCTGACTACTACCAGATGCTCCTGGACCACCTCCCAGAGGACGACGCCTACACCCCCTCCGAAAACGGCAGGTACCCCGAGCGCGGCCGGGTCATGCTCTCAACACACGAACGCGACGACTTAGCCAACCTCCCGCCAGTCCAGCGTAAGTTCTGGACCGACTTCCGAGACCACGTCATCAACGTCGATTTCTGGGGCGCGCTCGTCGAAACCTTCGCGCCCACCCTCGCATCAAGATTCAAAGAGACCTGCTGGCTCCAGTCGTTCCTCAGCCGAGACCGTGGCGGCTACGCCATCAGCCCACACACCGACACCAGCCGGAAGCTCATCTCCGTCCTCTTCTATCTCCCAACCACCGAAAGCGTACTCGGCTGCGGCACAAGCATCGTCGTCTCCAACCGACCCGAGCACAACACCTTCAACGTCCCCCACTCAGGCGAGTGGGAAGGCTTCGACATCGCGCACACCGTACCGTTCGCGCCAAACTCGATGCTCGGGTTTCTCGTTAGCGACAAGAGCCTGCACGCCGTGAAGCCGACCCCGCCCGGGACCGCGCGCGACACGATCCAGTTCAACGTCATGCTGCCCGATTGATGACTAGCTCATCTCCAAGATCAGCACATACGAAAGAACAAGCACTTTCACGATACTTGCGACCAACGCGAGCACGATCGCATCCTGCAGGTCGATGTCGAGCATCTCGGACAACAACGACACCAGCACAAACATCCCCACAAAAAACAAGATGATCCCCGGCAGCGGCACAAGCATCAGAAGAGCCGACACGGCGCTGTACATGCCGTACGCACCGATGGTCTGCACCAATGTTTTCTGCAAAGGCTGATCGAAACCGATCCAGAACATCGAGCAGAAAATAAATACCACCCAGCCGATCCCCGCGGTAATCCCAAAGTAGATCAAGAAGTCGTAGACGCCGTGGATATTCCCCTCGGTCAAGCCCCAGACCAACGAACCGACGACGAGACCTATGAGCGCAAACAGCACCCCTTTAGAATCAAACCAAGAACTGTCGCTTCCCCACTCGCGTTTCTGCTTCGTCTCACGGATCGCGGCCCGTGTGAGTAGCATGCCGCACTCCGGGCAACGATCGGACTTCAAGCCTTCCAGCTTGTACTTGCACCCCGGGCACACCGCCCCGTTGTCCATCGGGATTGTCGGCTCAGGCGCGACCCACCGTTTCACAGGCTCGGCTTTCTCCTCCGGCGCCAGTTCGTAGATTCCGCTGTCGCTCGATGGAGTTTCTTCGTTTGTCAATCGTGTCTCCCCAAGACTTTACTAGATTCCCTATTTCTTAGGTAGCTTGAACAGCGTATTGCAGAACGCGCCCAAGCACAACGCAATCGGCCAAGCCGCTACACTGGCCGCATGACCAGCCAGACAGCCGACCGATTCAAACCCTTCGGCACAACGATCTTCGCCGAGATGTCAAGGCTCGCAGCCGAGCACAAAGCCGTCAACCTTTCCCAGGGCTTCCCCGACTTCGACGGCCCCGACTTTGTCAAACAAGCCGCCATCGACGCGATCAACCAAGGCCATAACCAATACGCCCGCTCGCCGGGACAACCGATCCTCGTCGAACAACTCGCCGAGCGCTTCCAGTCACGAACCGGACTCGAAGTCGATCCGCTATCACAGATCACTGTCACCAGCGGCTGCACCGAGGCCATCGCCACCACTCTGCTTGGCATCGTGAACCCGGGCGACGAGGTCATCCTCTTCGAGCCCTACTACGACAGCTACCGCGCCTGCATCGCGATGGCGCAAGCCACGCCCCGCTTCGTCAGCATGAGACCAACCAACGGTCGATTCGCCTTCGATCCCGACGAGCTCAAGGCCGCGTTTACGGACCGCACCCGGGCCATCCTCGTCAACACCCCCCACAACCCGACCGGCAGCGTGCTCACGCGCGAGGAACTCACGCAGATCGCCAACCTTTGCAAAGCGCACGACACGATCGCCGTCGCCGACGAGGTCTACGAGGACCTGGTCTTCGACAGAGAACACATCTCAATCGCCTCCCTGCCGGGCATGTCCGATCGCACGGTCACGCTCTCGAGCCTCGGCAAGTCGTTCAGCCTCACAGGCTGGAAAGTCGGCTGGGCGGTCGCGTCGCCCGAACTGTCCGCCGCTGTCCGCTCGGCGCACCAGTTCCTGACCTACGCAACCTCGACTCCGTTCCAGCACGCCGCCGCGGCCGCGCTGCGTGACGGCGGCGACTATATCGCAGACCTCTGCACCCAGTACCGCACCGCACGCGACATGCTCGCGACCGAACTCGATGCGCTCGGATTCGGAGTCATCGTCCCAGAGGGAACCTATTTCATCCTCGCCGACCACTCGGCGATCAGCACAAAGCTCGGCGTGGACAACGACATCGACCTCGCGCTCAAGCTCACCTCCGAGTTCGGCGTGACCACCATCCCGCCCAGCGTCTTCTGCGAAACCAAAGATCTCTGCTCAAGCTACCTCCGCTTCGCGTTCTGCAAACAAGAAGCAACACTCACTGAAGCCATCCGCCGACTGAAGCGGCTCAATGACTGACCGCAACGACCTCATCCAAGAACTGCTGGAATCAATCCGCACCGCATCTGACGCGGGTCCACCGACCGAGCGTTTCTGCCGCGAACTCAAGACACCACCGACCGCCCTGCTCGCCATCGGCAAAGCCGCGGCCTCGATGGCTCGCGCCGCCGGCGCACTTCCCGAAGGCGTACCAACCAAAGCACTCGTCATAACCACGCCGCCTCAACCAACCGACCTCGCGCAAAACATCGAGATTGCGATCGGCGATCACCCGATCCCGTCTGATCGAAACCTGATCGCTTCCACAAAGGCACTCGAATTCGTGCAATCTCTCTCACAAAGCGACCACCTCCTCGTCCTCCTCTCGGGCGGCGGCTCGGCGCTCCTCACTCTCCCCGCACCACCGCTCACACTCAACGACTGCTCGCGAGTTGCCGAGGCACTCATGCGCGCCGGCTGCCCAATCCAAGAACTCAACGCGGTCCGCAAGCACACCGAGCAACTCAAGGGCGGCAGACTCGCACAGGCATGCGCCGCAAATATGACAACCGTCGCGTGCGTCTCCGACGTCATCGGTGACTCAATCGAGACCATCGCCTCCGGCCCGTTCGCACCCGACTCGACAACCTACGCCGATGCGCTCGACACCCTCAGCAGGTACAACTGCCTCTGCATCTCACCTCCTCTCACCGAGTACCTGCGAGAAGGTACTGCGGGCAAGCACGCCGAAACCCTCTCGCACGATTCACCGGGCACAAATCACACGATCATCTTGAGCAACAACCACGCAGTCGAAGCCGCCGCTGCACCACTCCATGCTCGTAACTATTCACCCAAAATCATCAACTCGTACACCGGCGAAGCACGTAACCTCGGCCGGCTCGTCGCCGAGTCGCTCAAGTCTCACGATTCTGTCGTCATCGGGGGTGAGCCGACCGTGTCGGGCATCTCACCCGGCTCAATCGGCGGCCCAGTCCAAGAAGCCGTGCTCGCCGCAGCGTTGTCACTGGAGAACACCCACCCCGACTGGCTCGTCTTCGGCATAGCAACCGACGGCATCGACGGCCCAACACCCGCCGCCGGCGCCGCACTCGATCCTGCCACACTCAAACGCATCCACAACCCCGCAGAAGCACTCCGCACGCACAACACACACAACGCGCTACAAGAAGCCAACACGCTCATCACCACCGGCCCAACCGGGACCAACATCAACGACGTCATCGTCGCCCTGCGCCGATAGACTCTCGCGTAAGGAGCCGAGGATGAGTGTCAGCCACTGGAAACGGTCACCAAAGCCGACGACCGAGAGCAAGAGCGACACCGTCGTCATCGGTGCCGGCATCACAGGCCTCGCCGCCGCCTACGAACTCGCATTGCTCGGCCAGCGCGTCACCATCCTCGAACGCCACACGGTCGGCTCGGGCGCCTCTTCACGCAACGCGGGCTTCCTCATGCGTGGGCTCGCCGAGTGCTACGCCCACGCCGCCAAGGACCTCGGCCGCGACACCGCCAAACTTGTGTGGCGATGGTCAGAAGAGAACCTCGCTCTCCTCAAAGAACGCTACAACATCGAATCGCTCGCCTCGTACCAGGCCCGCCCCTCCTCGATCGTCGCCATGTCGCCAGGCGAAGCCGAAGAACTCCGTGAATCCGCGGTCCTCCTCACTGCCGACGGCTTCGACTGCCACCTCCAAACCACGGGCGACGACACGCTCTGGCGCAATCTCAAGCCCGAGGTTGCGCTCATCAACCCGCATGACGCCGCGATCAACCCGTGGGATCTCGTCTGCACCATGCGCGACACGCTACTGCGCGCATTCCCCGATCGGGTCTCGCTCATCGAGAACACCGAGGTCACAGGCTTCTCAGATTCGGGCGACGCGGTACTCGCCGCGACCGCGACCTACCCCTGCCAGTCGGTCCTCGTCTGCACAAACGCGTGGGCCTCGGAATTGCTCCCGGATCTCGGCAGCAGTATCAAGCCAAACCGGGGCCAGATGCTCGCGCTCCGCGCCGACAACGCCAGACTCGACGCGTCCTACTACCTCAACCGCGGCTCCGAATACATCCGCCAGACAGCCGACGGCTCGATCATCCTCGGCGGCATGCGAACGCTCCGAGAAACCGAAGAACAAACAGCAAGCGACGCCACGACCGAAGCCCTTCAACACGCACTCGACGAGTACGCGCGCAAGGTCCTGCAAACAGACTTCAAAGTCATCGCCCGCTGGGCCGGCACGATGGGTTTCTCACCAAGCGGCTTGCCCATCATCGCCAAGGCAAACGAACACCCCGGCAACATATGGCTCTGCGCCGGTCTCACCGGCCACGGCATGTCTCTTGGCGCCCGAACAGCTCAACAAGCCGTGCGATGCCTAGCGACCGGGACCGAAAGTCCATTCGCAGTGATCTGATAGGTTCAAAGGAAGAAAGAGCCACCTGCCGGACTTGAACCGGCGACCTAAGCTTTACGAAAGCTTCGCTCTACCAACTGAGCTAAGGTGGCATCGCCCAAACCGGCCCATTCCAGAGCCAATCGGGGGATCGCGGCCCCACTATACGCCCCGATCTTGCCCAGATTCCTCCGTATTCCGCGCCCGCACACCACTCGACCCGGGCCACCCCGAGCGCCTACGCTTTGCGTCCGCAAGACCCCGAAGTGCCGGCTGACCCGGCAGGAGCCAGTGATGAAGAAGGACACGCACCCGGCCATGCACCCCTGCAAGGTCTACTACAACGGCGAAGTCGTCATGGAAACCGCGGCCACCGTGCCAGAACTCCACGTTGACGTCTGGTCCGGCTCGCACCCCTTCTTCACAGGCAAGCAGAGCTTCGTCGACGCCACCGGCCGCCTCGAACGCTTCCAGAAGCGCTTCGCGGGCGACTACTTCAAGGGCGGCGGCAACAAAAAGGGCAAGAAGACCCGCAAGTAAGCCACCCTGGCACATCCGAACTCACGATCGCCGCCACGTGCGGCGTTCTTTTTATCAACACCCATTCTTTCATCCATTCATCCGGCAGAACGGATGCTATACTCAGCCGGCCACCACCACCGAGGATCCCTGATGCCAAGCAGATTCGCACTCGAACTCACCAAACGCGTCCTCGTCCTCGACGGCGCGATGGGCACCTCTATCCACAACGCAAACTTGGACCTCGAACGCGACTATTGCGGCTGCGAGAACTGCACCGACATCATCTCAATCACGAGGCCAGACGTTCTGCGTGGGCTGCACTCAGAATTCCTCCAAGCCGGCGCGGACGCGATCGAGACCAACTCCTTCGGCGGCGCCGCCCACGTCCTCGCTGACAACGACATCCAGGACAAGGTCTTCGAGCTCAACAAAGCCGCGGCCGAGATCGCTCGCGCAACGTGCGACGAGTTCAGCACAAGCGACAAACCCCGCTTCGTGCTCGGCTCGATCGGCCCGGGCACGAAACTCATCACGCTCGATCAGATCAAGTGGGACGAACTGTTCGCAAGTTACAAGCTGCAAGCCGCTGGCCTGATCGCCGGCGGCACCGACGCGTTCATCGTCGAAACCTGCCAAGACCTCTTGCAGGTCAAGTGTGTCATCAACGCGTGCCTCGCCGCGCTAGAGGACGCGAACAAGACAACCGACGACATACCCATCATGGTCTCGGTCACGATTGAGCAAACCGGCACCATGCTCATGGGCACTTCGATCGAGGGTGCGCTGGCGTCACTTTCGAACTACCCGATCATCTCGCTAGGCCTCAACTGCGCAACTGGCCCGGTCGAAATGGCAGAGCACGTCTCGTACCTCGGCAAGCACTGGCGCCGAAACGACCGCTATGTGTCCGTCGTCCCGAACGCGGGCCTGCCAGTCCTCGTTGAGGGTCGAACCGAGTACCCGCTCAAGCCCGAGCCGTTCGCCGATGCCATCGCGGATTTCGTCAACAACCACGGCGTCAGCATCGTCGGTGGCTGCTGCGGCACCACGCCCGAGCACATCCGCCAGCTCGCACAGCGCGTCGATGGCAAAGCGCCAAAGCCCGCCGAGCACCGGCCCATCGCACCCGCCGCGACGTCGCTCTACGGCCCCACCGACTACCGCCAGGACAACTCGATCCTCATCGTTGGCGAACGCTGCAACGCGTCGGGAAGCCGGAAGTTCAAGCAGCTCCTCGAAGCCGAGGACTGGGACGGCATCATTACCCTCGCCAAGCAGCAGGTCCGCGATGGCTCACACATCATCGACCTGAACGTGGACTACGCCGGGCGCGACAACGCCGCGGACATGGCAGAGGCCGTCAAGCGTCTGGTCAGACAGATCGACGCGCCGCTGATGCTCGATTCGACACAGACCAAGAACTTCGAGGCGGGTCTCAAGCACGCCGCGGGCAAGTGCATCATCAACTCCGCCAACTTCGAAGACGGCGACGAGAAATTTGACGAGATCTGCCGATTCGCCAAGACCTACAACGCCGCTCTCGTGATCGGCACCATCGACGAAGACCCCGAAGAATCCATGGCGCGAACCGCCGAACGCAAGTTCGCGATCACACGCCGAGCCATCGAACGCGCCACCGAACACCACGGCCTCGCGATCGAAGACCTCTTCATCGACCCGCTCGTCCTGCCCATCTCGACCGGCATGGACACTGACCGAAGATCAGCGCTCGAACTCATCGAGGGCATCAAACTCATCACCGCCGAATTCCCAAGTGTCCAGATCACTTGCGGCCTGTCGAACGTCTCCTTCGGCCTCAAACCAGCCGCCCGCGTTGTGCTCAACTCCGTGTTCCTGCACGAGCTGACCGAGGCGGGCCTGACCAGCGCGATCGTGCACGCCTCGAAGATCCTGCCCCTGAACAAAATCGAAGAGGCGCACCTGAACGCCGCGCTGGACCTGATTTATGACCGCCGCACGGACGAGCACGATCCGCTCAGCGTGTTCATCGATCTGTTCAAGGACATCACCTCTGTCTCCGATGCCGCCAAGACAAGCAAGAACCTGACGCTCGAAGAACAGCTCCAAGAGCACATCATCGACGGCGAGAAAGAAGGGCTAAACGAGACCATCGAGAGCGCCCTCAAGAAATACCAGCCGCTGGAGATCATCAACGACCACCTGCTCGCGGGCATGAAAGTCGTCGGCGAACTGTTCGGCTCTGGGCAGATGCAGCTCCCGTTCGTGTTGCAGTCCGCGGAGGTCATGAAAATGGCGGTCGCGCAGCTCGAGCCGCTGATGGACCGCGTCGAGGGCGAGAGCCGGGGCACGATCGTGCTCGCAACCGTCAAGGGCGACGTCCACGACATCGGCAAAAACCTCGTTGACATCATCCTCTCCAACAACGGCTACACCGTGCACAACCTGGGCATCAAGCAGCCGATCGCCGACATTCTCAAAGCCCTCGAATCGACCAAAGCCGATGCCATCGGCCTGTCGGGTCTGCTCGTTAAGAGCGTAAACGTCATGGAGGACAACCTCCGCGAACTCAACGAGCGAGGCATCAAAGTCCCCGTCCTCCTCGGAGGCGCGGCACTCACTCGCCACTACGCGGAGAGCCACCTCCGCACCATCTACGAGGGCTCGGTCTACTACGGCAAAGACGCCTTCGAGGGCCTGCACGTCATGGACAGGCTCGAATCCAACACACTCCACGAGATCGATCAGGAAGTCGAAGAACGCCTGACCAAGCGGTCCGATGCGGAGAAGAAAGTCGCGTCGTCCGCGGCTCGCCGGGCTGAGTCACAGGACGTGTTCGCCGAAACCAAGCAGGCGGGTGTCGCGGTCGCCGAGCGCAGCGAAGTGTCGCAGGACAACCGCGTGCCCGAGGCGCCGTTCTGGGGAACCAGGGTCCACACCGACCTCGATCTCAAGAACATCTACCCCTTCATCAATCCCATCGCGCTCTTCCGCACACAGTGGCAGTTCAAGAAAGGCAAGCTCACAAACGAGCAGTACGACCAGAAGCTCAACGACACCATCATCCCCGTCTTCGACCGACTCAAAGCACAGTGCATCGAAGAGGGCATCCTGAAGCCCGCGGTCACCTACGGCTACTTCCCATGCAACTCCTCGGGCAACGACCTGATCGTCTACGACCCAGACGATCACGACAGAGAAATCGAGCGCTTCATCTTCCCCCGTCAGACCAGCAGCAAACGCCTGTGCATCGCCGACTTCTTCAGACCCGTCGAAACGGGCGAGAAGGACGTCCTGCCGATGAGTTGTGTCACGATGGGCACCAAAGTCAGCGAGGAAACCCGCAAGCTCTTCGAAGCCAACAACTACACCGAATACCTCTACCTCCACGGCCTAGGAGTCGAAGCCGCAGAAGGACTCGCCGAGATGTGGCACAAACGCATCCGCCAGGAACTCGGGATAGGTGCCGACGACAGCCCCACCATGAAGGGCCTGTTCACGCAGAAGTACCAGGGCTCACGCTACAGCTTCGGCTACCCCGCGTGCCCCGACATGAGCGATCAGGAGATCCTGTTCCGCCTCATCAAGCCAGAGCAGATCGGGTGCCAGCTCACCGAAAACTGGCAGATCGACCCGGAACAGTCCACGAGCGCCATCGTCGTGCACCACCCCGAGGCCAAGTACTTCAACATCTAACGAGAGCTAGCCCAGACTGCCCGGCTTGCGAAGCGACACGAAGAGCATCCACAGGAAAATCGGCCCACCGATCAGCGCGGTCACCACACCGATCGGCAGACGACCGGTCTGCACGGGCAGGAGCCGAACCCCGGTGTCCGCGATCAACACCGCAGACGCACCGAGCAGCGCGGAACCGATCACGAGCACCCGGTGCCCGGGGCCCGCGACGAGCCGAACCGCGTGAGGCACAACCAGCCCCACAAACCCGATCGGACCCGCGAGCACGACCGTCCCCGCAGTCAGCACACCCGAGAGCACAAAGAGCGCAAACCGCAGACGACCGATCGGCACACCCACACTCTGCGCCTCGTCGTCGCTCATCGCAGACGCGTCCATCGCAGGCCCGAGCCACGCGCCGATCGCAACACCCACGACCATCACCGCGAGAACACCAACGACCAGCTCCATCGTGAGATCGTCTGAGATCCTGCCGAGCAAGAGTCGGCTCACCGCGAACCCGCCGTCGGGCATCAGCTGCTTGAACAAGCTCCCGGCTGCCCCGCAAACAATGCTGACCACGACGCCGACCAAGATCAGCGTGACGGGCTCGATGAACCCTCGCCGCTGGCTCAGCCCATAGACGAACGCCAGCGCCAGACACGCGCCTACGAGAGCCGCCGCCGGGTCGGCTGCGCTGGGCGTCACCGATCCCGTTGCCAGATACCCGATGTACGCCGACACCAGAATCGCCAGCCCCGACCCAGCCGAGAGCCCGAGCAAGTCAGGCGATGCCAGCGGGTTCCGCATCAGCGACTGGAGCATCACCCCAGCCCCGGCCAGCCCGCACCCGACAGCGACAGCCGCCAGCACCCGGATCAGCCTCAGCCGGGCGATCTCGGCAGACTCGGCAAACGCCAATCCATCGGTTCCGGCCGCCATCCGCAGCGCCACAGCGCCAGCCAAGACACCAGCAAGAACCAGGATGATCAGAACCGCCCGACGAGTCATGCCCAAAGCCTACCCCAGACATGACCACCGCCCCGCTCGGGTCTACGATTCGCCCCGGACCAGACCAAGGGCCGGCCATTCGAGAGGATCTAAGCCGTGGCAACCATCCGCTGCAAGCTCATCACCCCCGAAGCCGCACTCATCGACGATGAGGTCAACTACGCTTCCGTCCCCGCTTGGGACGGCCTCATCGGTCTGCTCAGCGGCGGTGCCCCGCTCGTCGCCAAGCTCGGCATGGGCGAACTCCGACTCGACTTCCCTGACGCCGGCAGCGCCAAAGGCGGCAGCCGCTGGTACTACGTCCAAGAGGGCTTCATGAAGTTCGCCGACAACGAGCTGACGATCCTCGCAAACGCAGCAGTCCCGGCAGAAAACCTCATCGAGGAAGACTGCGCCGCCGAGCTTCGTTCCGCCGAAACCCGCGGCGTGCCCGAGGATGCCCCCGACAAGCTCGCAGAGATGGACAAGATCACCAAGGCGCGCAACGCCGCCCGTGCCAAGCTGAACCTCGCCCGATCGTTCAAGCACAAAGGCATCTAGTTTCTAGCTCTTAGCCCAGACTACCAGCGGATCTTCTTCGACATCGCCCGATCGATGTCCCGCTTCTGCTCGCGCTCCGCGATCGCGTTGCGCTTGTCCTGACGCGCCTTGCCTTTACCGAGCCCGATCTCAATCTTCGCGTAGCCGTTCTTAAAGTACAGCCGAAGCGGCACGATCGTCATGCCCTTGCTGCCCGCCGCCCTCGCAAGCCGCTTGATCTCGTTCTTGTTGGCAAGCAGCACACGGTCGCGTGTCGGGTGATGGTTCCGGCTCGCCGCCGGCCCGTAGTGACCGATGTTCATCCCGAGAATCCGCAATGACGGCGGCGACTCCTCGGCCTTGATGTACGCCTCACCAATCGAAACCTCGCCGGCACGCACGCTCTTGACCTCCGTGCCGTGCAGCTTCACACCGACCTCCAGCGTCGACTCGATGGCGTAGTCGTGCCTGGCCCGGCGGTTGTGGATCTCCGCCTCGTTCCCGGGTTTCTTCTTATTCTTGCCTGCCATTCGTGAACGATACGCCGATCAAATCCCAATAAGTAGCCGCAGCAGCAGGGAGTACACTCTCACGCATGGACACAGCCAAGGTCATCGGTATCGCAGCGTTCGTCGCAGTGATCCTCGTCATCATCGTCTTCGCCTCGATCGCCGCCTACAAAGCCGAGAAGGCCCGCATCGCCGCGCTCGCGGCCATCGCGAAAGAACGAGGCTGGTCGTTCTCCACCGCCCCCGACCGCTCACACGACGAGCAGTACCGAGACTTCAGCACCTTCGGCACCGGGCACAGCAGACGCGCGTACAACACCATCGTCGGCACCCACGAGATCAACGGCGACCAGCACCCGATCAAGATGGGCGACTACCTCTACAAGATCACGACCCACAACGGCAAGAACTCGTCCACCACCACCTACCGACTCAGCTACCTCATCATCCACCTGCCCTACCCCGCGGTCCCAGACCTGCTCATCCGCGCCGAGAACTTCATGGACAAAATCGGAGCCGCGATGGGCTTCGACGACATCGACTTCGAGTCCGTCGAGTTCAGTAAAAAATTCCTCGTCAAATCCAGCGACAAACGCTTCGCCTACGACGTCGTCACGCCGCAGATGATGGAATTCCTCATGGAGTCGCCTAAGAAATCGATCGACCAGAAAGCCGGCCGCATCTGCATTACGCTCGGCACACGCCGATGGAAGCCCGAGGAGTTCATTCCACAGCTCGATTGGATCTCATCATTCATCGACCTCTGGCCCGATCATGTTGTCAGAGACCTGCAAGAGAGGACCGCCTAGGCCGTGGAACCAATCGTCATCATCCTGATCGCTATCGGAGTCCCGCTGCTCATCCTCGGCGTCTGGGTCATCGTCACCTACAACCGCTTTGTCCGCCTGCGTCAGCACATCAGAGAGAGCTGGTCGGACATCGACGTCGAACTCAAACGTCGGTATGAGCTGATCCCGAACCTCGTCGAGACCGTCAAGGGCTACGCCTCACACGAACAGAGCACGCTCGAGATGATCGTGAACGCCCGCAACAAAGCAATCGCCAACCACGGTAACGCCTCCGACCAAGCACTCGACGAATCGGCGATGCTCATCGGCCTGAAAAAACTCTTTGCGGTCGTCGAGGACTACCCCGAGCTCAAGGCCGACGCCCACTTCCTCGCGCTGCAGAAAGAACTCTCGCTCACCGAAGACCGCATCGCCGCCAGCCGACGCTTCTACAACGCCAACGTACGCGAGATGAACCAGATCCGCGGCGCGTTCCCGACGAACATCGTGGCAAACGTCTTTAGCTTCGAGCTCGAGAGTTTCTTCGAACTCAGCTCAGAAGCCGAGCGAGTCGTCCCGACCCTCGACCTCTAACTCAAGCAGTGAGTCAACCATTGACAACCGGGTTGCGCAGCATGCCTAGGCCCTCGATCTCGATCTCCACGACATCGCCTTCACGCAGATACCTCGGCGGCGTGCGACCGTGCCCCACACCGCTCGGAGTGCCCGTCAGAATCACCGCCCCCGGCATCAGCGTGGTCGATCTGCTCAGCTCCGCGATCAGGTAAGCCGCAGAGAAAATCATCTGCCCCGTGCTCGATGACTGCATCGTCTCACCAGAAACCCGGCTCTCGATCATCAGGTTCCGCAGATCACCCGCCTCACCGACAGGCACCACGCTCGGCCCGAGCGGGCAGAACGTGTCGAAGCTCTTGCCCCTGCAGAACTGACCACCCGCACCCTTCTTCTGCCACCACCGGGCGCTCACATCGTTCGAGCAGCACACACCGATCAGCACATCCAGCGCATCAGTCTCAGCAACATCCCGCGCAGGCTTACCAACGATCAGCGCAAGCTCGGCCTCGAAGTCCACCTGCTCCGGACCGCCTGTTTCCGCATCCCGGCAAATCTGCGGGATCACGATCGGCTCATCGTGCAAACAAATCGACGCCGGGTTCTTGGTGAAGTACATCGGACGATCTGGAACCTCGCCGCCCATCTCGCTCGCGTGCTCGGCGTAGTTCCGGCCGATCCCGATCACGTGCGTCAATTGCAACGGCGAACCGTCCTCACGCTCGACGTACACACCAAGCTCGTTCCGCTTCAGTTGCATCGCACACTCTCTCCTGATCAGATCACATCAATCTCACCCGGTGCCGGACAAAGCCCAGCCTCGGCCCCCTCGCCAAGCAGCCGACCAAGCGCCGACGCGCCCGCATCGCCCATCGACCGCGTCAGGCCGCTAACGTACATCGACAGATACTTCTTCACGAGTGCATCGTCACTCCACTCGGGCCGATCCCCGCCGCGCAGCTTCAGGAACTCGCGCGATTCCGCCTCATGCGCCACCGCGTACTCGACCGACTCGCTCAGAATCTTCGCAACTTTGGCGCAAGCCCCCGCACCGAACCGATCGTCAAGGTCCCGCTTGATCACATTCAATCCCAGAGGCAGCGCGCCGCCCCGAGCCTCGCCCCACCACTCGCCGAGATCGACAATCTTGCGAAGGCCCGCCTCTTCAAACGTCAGCTGCGCTTCATGGATCAGAAGCCCCGCATCGACATCTCCCCGCTGAACCGCCGCGATGATCTCGTGGAACGGCATCACCACAACATCCATCTTCTTCGCCGGATCGATCTCCCTAAGCAGAATCGAAAGCGTCAGGAACGCCGTCGTCTTCGTGCCGGGCACCGCGACCCTGATCCCATCGCCGAGCAACCCCGCCGCCCCGCTATCGAACCTGTCGTCGCCCTGCCGGACCACAACCTTCGGCCCGTACCCCTCACCGAACGAACCGCCGCAGTCGGTGATTTGGTATTGATCCTTGATGTGCGGGTAGGTGTGAGCGCTGATCGCGGTGATATCAAGGTCCCCCGCCTCGATCGCTCTGCGGTTGAGCACCTCGACGTCCTCGCCCATAGGCCGAAACACGAATCCGCCGGTGTCGATCGCCGGCTTTCCAAGTTCGCCCTCAACGGGCGAACCGTCTTCGTACGTCATGCCGCAGATGGGCCACCACATGACAAGATCATCTGAGTCGGGCGAGTGTGCGAGCGTCAGTTCATGCATCGGGGGATTCTAGCTTCCAAGCCGCGGCGCATTCGGGACACACAGTACAGCCGTCTGCCTGAGGCTCAACACCCTCAAGCGAGTATGCACACTTCATGCACCACCGAAGCTCCCTCGCGGCCCTGCGATTCCACCGGTTCGGCAGATTCAGATAGAACGGCATCAGCACGCCGCCGAACACAGCAACCACAAACGAAACCAAGATCGGCAGAACAATCCAACTTGGAAAATCGGAAACAGCATCAATCTCATTCGGCAGGAACATCGGCCCGAAGCATGAAAACACGCACGCAAACAGCACGACGATTGCTGCAACATTGAATACCTTGTTGAACAACCGAATCGGCTTAGGCAGGAACTGCTCGGTGCGTATGCAAACCGGCGAGTCGTCGTCAGCCAGCGCTTTCTTGACGTCGGACGACATCCTGAATCGCACGCCGCGGTCATCCTTCATCTGACTGCCTCAGCCTCCAAGCCGCACCGCACTCGGGGCAGACCGTGCACCCATCAGCCGATGCAGCTACCCCAACGAGTCCGTACTCACAACTTCCACACTGACCATTGTGAAGCCTGTATTCAACGAGCCAAGCGAGATACGGACCAAAGCGAAACATTCCAACCAATTGTGCAAATGAAATCGCAAATAGGAATGTTGCAATGTCGGTCAGTGCCGACGTGAATCCAAGATAACGAAAGACAATCCGAATCAGTGCAAAGCTAAGGCCAAGAGCGGCACCGTACAGGCAACTCATGCGAGTGAGCTGGCTGTAGAACGCCTCATCCTTCATGGCCCGCCGCTCTGCTTTGCTCACCTGCCAAAAGAAACTTCTCTGACGCACACGTGTCCATTCGCCACGTTTGTCGAGACGCTTTGAACCGAACTGCCACCCCTCGGTTCCGATCTTCATCAGAACATGCTCGTCTGCTCGCTCGACCAGAGTTCTTCCGTCAGTGGGTGCTCGACATCGACGCGGTAGTCGCCGCTGAAGCAGCCGGTGCAGTAGTCCTTGGGATCGGACTTGGCGACGCTGAGCAGGCCGTCGAGTGACAGGAAGTGCAGGCTGTCAACGCCCAGGAATTCACGGATCTGCTCCACGTCCCTGCCGTTGGCGATCAGCTGGTCCTTGCTCGCAAAGTCCACCCCGAAGTAGCACGGGTGGCGGATCGGTGGCGAACTGATCCGCAGATGGATCTCCTTCGCGCCCGCGTCGCGCAGCTGCATCATCTTGATCCGCGTCGTGGTGCCCCGCACGATCGAGTCATCCACAACCACAAGCCGCATCCCATCGACGATCTCGTGCACCACGTTCAGTTTCAGCCGAACCGCCGCCTCGCGCTCGGCCTGCGTCGGCTTAATAAACGTCCGCCCCACATACCGGTTCGGCACGATCGCTTCGCGGTACGGAATCCCGCTCGCGTGCGCGTAGCCGTTGGCCGCCGATCGCCCGGAGTCGGGCATCGGCATCACCCAGTCCGCCGCGACCGGCGCTTCCTTGGCGAGCACCTCGCCCATCTTCTCCCGCGCGGTCTGCACGTTTTGCCCGAACACCTCGCTCGCCGGCGAAGCAAAGTACACATGCTCAAAGATGCACTGCGCCAAACGCTCGGCGGGCTCCGCGTACCGGCGACTCGACACACCCTCGTCGCTCAGCGTCACGATCTCGCCCGGCTCAACCTCGCGGATATACCTCGCGCCCATCACGTCGAGCGCGACGGTCTCGCTCGCGACCACCGGGTACGTCTTGCCCTCGCGCTCAAGCTCGCCCAACACCAAAGGACGCCAGCCCCACGGGTCACGGACTGCCTCGATCCGATCCGGGAACATCAGCACAAGACTGAACGCGCCCTGCAGCCTGCGTAGCGTCGCCGCCAGAGGGTCGGGCGTGCTCCGCTGTTCGGGCGAAGCCAGAAGATGAATCACAACCTCGGTGTCGCTCGTCGTATGAAACAGATGCCCGGCCTCGGCGAACTTCTGCCTGTGCGCGTCGGCGTTGATCAGGTTCCCGTTGTGAGCAAGCGCCACGGACCCATCGACCGTCTGCTCGACCAGCGGCTGGGTGTTGCACGCGAGCGAGCCGCCCGAGGTCGAATACCGGTTGTGCCCGATCGCGCCCTTGGTGCCGTAGGTGCTCAGCCGATCGAGCTCGGCCCGGCCAAACACATCGGCGACCAGCCCCATCCCGAGGTGGCTGTCGATCTCCCGGCCGTCCGTCACCGCGATGCCCGCGGATTCCTGCCCCCGGTGCTGCTGGGCATACAACGCCAGATACACCGCGTTGGCCGCCCCTGGCAGCCCCCAGACCCCCACGACGCCGCATTTTTCCTTCGGCGCCCCCTCATCAGGAAACATCGGGAGACTCACAGACTTTGGCATGGGCAGGGGCTCCAGCAAGGCCGATCCACAGACGCACCGCTCTCAGGCCCAGTCTAGCCAAGGCCGGAAGTGTAAAACTGTCGTCAAGACCGCCCGGGAAGCAACCTTCACAAACCGGGCCGGCCGGTTGACCCTCGCCCCCTTCGGGGCTTGAATACCGCCGATATGGGCAACGTGCCCGGATCTACCGCCGGACCGCAGCCGCGGCCAACCGGTTTGATCGTCGAGCCACGACTCGACACCCGGTCCAGCAGGACCGGTGACGGATGAAAGGAACCCGCTATGGCCCGTTACACCGGCCCCAAGGTCAGACTCTCCCGACGCGTCGGCGTCCCGATCGCTGACATCCCAAAGCACACCAGCAAGCGCCAGCTCAACCCGCCAGGCATGCACGGCTACCGCATGCGTCGCCTGCGTGACTACGGCCTGCGTCTCAACGAGAAGCAGAAGCTCCGCTACCACTACAACGTCCTTGAGAAGCAATTCCGTGCATACGTTGACGAAGCTGCTCGCCGACCGGGTAACACAGGCGAACTGCTCATGCAGCTCCTCGAGACCCGTCTCGACAACGTCGTCCGCCGCTCCGGCTTCGCCCGCACGATCTGGGCCGCTCGCCAGATGGTCGTTCACGGCCACGTCCGCGTCAACGGCAAGAAGGTCGACCGCCCGAGCTTCGCCATCAAGGTCGGCGACGAGCTCAGCTTCAAGCCGAAGATCGAGAAGCTCGTCCGCGAGCACATGGAAACCATGGCCGGCTACGAGGTGCCAGGCTGGCTCGACATCAACCCGGGCAAGCTGACGAGCAAGATCGTCGCACTCCCCGTGTCCGAGCAGATCCCGTTCGACATCAACCCCAACCTCGTTATCGAATTCTACCGATAAGAAAAGCGGGCCAACAGCCTCAGGCACCGGCCCTCGGAGACTGACACTCGATGCGGCCGATCGGATTCACCGGTCGGCCGCCTTTCATTCAGGACCGCTCACATGCTCAAGTTCCTGCGCAAATACAACAAGTGGATCATGGTCTTCGGCGGCTCACTGCTGATGGTCGCGTTCCTCGCGCCACAGGCCATCCAGAACCTGCCAAAGCTCCGCGACAGAACCGTCGCCAGCTACAACGGCAAGCCCGTCAAGGAGTCCAAGCTGCTCAAGGCGAGCGATGAGCTCCGCGCCATCAACGCGCTCGGGGGCAATATCAAACTCGCCAACCTGATGCTCAATCTCTCCGCGCCGACCAACGAACAAGACGTCGAGTGGTTCTTGCTCTCACGCGAAGCCGAAGAAGCCGGATTCGTTGGCTCCGACGGCGACGCCCTCTCGCTCTACCCCATCATCGCCCAGCAGCTTGCGACCTTCGAAGCCGACAGCTTCATCCAGCAGACGCGCCAGCAGATGACCCCGCTTCAGCGCGCCCAGCTCATCCAGTCGCGTCTCGACCCTTGGATGCAGCGCATCACGTCGTACGAGTCCAACGCCGCCGGCGCTGGCAGGTTCCGGACCATCGAAGACGCACGCAAAGCATTCGCGAAGCTCCACGGCGTGCTCCGCATGCAGCAAGCATTCGACCGGATCGCCAAGTACTCGACGAGCCGAGCCACCCGCGCTGGCACCGAGACCTTCAACGGCGCCCAGATCGACTACCTCGTCATCCCCGCCGAGCGGTTCATCGCTAACACCGCGGAACCCACCGAAGAAGCCATCGCGGCACACTTCGAGAAGTACGCCAACGTCCTGCCAACCGAGAGCGACTACGGCATCGGCTACCGCCAGCCCCAGCAGATCAAGCTCGAATGGCTCACCGTCAGCGTCCCAGGCATAGTGGACATCCTCACCATCGACCCCGTCGAAGCGAGCAAGCACCAGCAGCTCAACAAGGACCGCTTCCCGGGTACGTTCACCGAAGAACGCTCTCGCATCGAAGCCGAGCTCAAGAACACGCGCGCAAGGGAACTCGTCGAGCAGGCCGAGAACATCATCCAGGCCGAGTTGCTCCGCGACACCCGCACGCTCGAACGTGACGGCGACTACACCATCCTCCCCGACGACTGGGCAACAACCCGCCCCTCGCTCGAAGACCTCGCGCAGCTCGTCGTCACCAAGATCGCCGAATCCAACGAAGGCCTACAGATCCCGCTCCCGACCATCGAACGCCGAACCGACAAATGGCTCGGCATGAACGACGTCTTCACACTGCCCGGCCTCGGTTTCAGCAGCATCCAGTTCGGCAGCCAGCGCTTCCAGTCATACCAAGCGCTCTTCGCCGTCCGCGAGCTCAACCCGAATCCCAACTTCCCGATCCAGGTCGGCCTGCTCGCATCCGAGTTCCCGCTCGACGGCTTCGACGGTTCCAAGCACTTCTTCCGTGTACTCGATTCCCGCCAGATCTCACCGCCCGATTCGGTTGACGAAGTCCGCGAACAGGTCGTCAACGACCTGAAGCGCATCGAAGCCTACCAGCAGCTCGTCGCAGAACTGCCCGGCTACGCCGAGGTCGCGGTCAACGCGGGCATCGAAGAGGTCGCCAATGCGGTCAACGCAGGTCTTCCAGAGCCCGGCGAAGAAACCGACACGGACACACCGAGCCGCGTCGAGATCGCCGAGGGCGCAACCATCCGCAGCCGCGTCGCGCAGAGTACACCCGTTGTCTTCCGCGATGAGGACGTCCTCAAAATAGCGTTCGATACTTCACGAAAGCTCGACCCGACTGTCAAGCTCGAAAATGTCCCACTGCCAGACAAGACCTTCCACGCCGCGGCTCCCAAGTCGCTCTCGGTTGTCGTCGGCAGAGTCTCGAAACTGCTCCCGCTGACGGCCGAAGACTTCGCGGTCAGCTACGACCAGCTCAAGTCGTCGCTCATGCAGCTTGAGGCTTCCGACGTGGAAAACTTCGAGTACCCGTTCACGTACGAGAACCTCATCAAGCGGCACAACTACAAAGACCTGAGCGGCAGGACCATCTCCTCCGGATCAACGCCCGCAGCAGCCGAGGAATCGGACTCGGATGAATCGGAATCAGAATCGGAAGGCGAGTCCTGAGCTAGACGCGGGCCTTGGTCCATCCGCCGTGGATGAACCTGCCAGCGAACAGCGTCCCGCGTAAGAACAGCTCAAGGCAAAGCCCGAGCCAGAGCCCGCCGAGACCGCCCGTGACACCCTCGATCTCCGGGAATGGGTTCTCGATCAGCACCGTATGCACGACCTCGCCAGACGCGAGTGTTTCTTTCGTGTAGATGTCCACGCCACTCAACGCGTACGCCAGCGGCAGCCGCATCGCGTACGTCGCGAACCACGTGATGAACATCACGAACTTCACATCGCCCGCCCCGCGGAGCGCCGATCGGATCACAAGCGCAATCCCAAACGGGATCTGCACCGCGCCGCAGATGACAAGCAGCCTCGGTACCAGCTCAAGGTGCACCGGCTGAGCGGTGAACAGCCCGATGATCTGCTGCGGGATCAGCATAAACATCAGACCCATGAGCGCCATGACCCCGGCGCCGATGAACGTGCACCGCAGGATCGCGGTCTTGGCCCGAGCCGTGCTCCCCGCGCCGAGGTACTGCCCCGCGAGCGTCGCCGCTGCCATGCCCATCGCAAAGCCGGGCAGGAAGCTGAACGCCTCGATACGGATGCCCCAGATGTGCGCCCCGAAGATGCCCTTACCGTCGCCGCCCTCGAGCTGCGCCGCAACCCCGAGCCAGCCGACGAACATCACGACCATGAAGTTCCCGACCCACATACCAAGGCTCTCGGCGAAGTTCGGCGCACCGAGTCGCAAGAGCCGCATCAGCGTCGTTCTGTGGAGTCGGAGCCAGCGACGTTTGAGGAAGATGCCCGATCGGCCCTTGAGCAGAAACGCCGTGATCAGAATCGCCCCGACCGAGTGCGCGACCAGCGTACCAGTCGCGATGCCGTAGATCCCCATCTCGGGCCCCGGGAAGGCCGGCACGATCAGCCTCGTCACCATCTCGCCCGCTTCGTTCATCCGGGACGTCTGGATCGGCGCGCCCGTGAGCGTGAAGCTCACCGCGATGTTGACAAGGTTGCAGATCCCCATCGCGACCAACGGCCTGTACGAATCACCCGCGCCGCGGAGACACGCGATGCCCGCAAAGAGCACCGAACTCATCGGCACGCCCGCCGAGACGATCCGCAGGTAACCGATGAACGCGTCCCGCGCCTCGCCCTTGAGGTTCACGAGGTCAGAGATCATCGGGGCCAGAGCCGCCATCAGCCCGCCCACGATCAAACCCGACACGATCGCAACGAGGTACGTCTGCCCCACCGCCGCGTTGGCGACCGCCAGCCTTTGCTTGCCAACGGATCGGCTCACGAGCGCGGTCGCCCCGGTCGCAAGCGCCATCGCGATCAGCCCGATGAACCACACGAAGTACGACGCCACACCGATCGCGTCGGTCGCCTCTGCCGAGATCTGCGACGCGAGCATCGTGTCCGTCAAACCCACGAACGAGTTGAGGTAGCTCTCGACAAGGATCGGCCAAGCCAGGATCCAGATCGCCTTGTTCATGCTCAGCCCGGCAAGCCGCCCCCGGGTCAGCCTGCCATCCTCGGTCAGCAGCTGCCGCTCGCCCTTCTTCACCGGCGCACACGACTCCTGAGACGGATCGAGCGTCTGAGCATCGATCGCCAGTTCCTGTTCGTCGTGTGGGTCCTTTGGTGTCATAGAGAGGCGATACTACGACCGCACGCACGCTCCAATCCCGCCAAGACACGAACTTGGGCACATATCAGTCCGCCGGACACCCCGATCCCTATTCAACCCGCCCCTGTCCCAAATCAGTTCTGGGACCTCCGATCCTGACGGCTGGGAGGATTCCCCTACTGCATTCTGCCCTCCGAAACCCTCTTGCCATCTACCCGTGACTTAGACCGCCTCGGGCCGCCGACAATTTTCTGAGGTTCTGCACAGAATCCGAAACAATCACCGCGCCTGCTAACGGGGGTCTACGCACATGAACGAACAGCCCAAAGCACCATCGCCTGCGCCTGCTTCTAAAGCCAAGCAGAATATGTTCATCGTCGCCTGCCTCGTCGTGCTCGGCGTCATCGGCGCCGGCTCGCGGGTCTTTACGAGCATGAAGCTCGACTCCGCATCCGCCGAGGCGCAGGAAGTCGAACGACTCGTCGATTCCCTCGACAACATCCGCCAGGATGCGCTGGGGGAGCTCGACTCGAACCCTGACGCGGTCTGGGAGTACCAGCAGAAGCACACCCAACAACTCGAAGACTACAGAGCCGCGAACCCGGACGACACGTCCATGGATGCGTTCATCACGGACTTCGTGCTCAGCTCGAACAAGACAGCCCCCGACACATCGATCGTCGGCGAAGACCTCGAGTGGATCATGGACTTCTCGAACGTGCAGTCAAAGGCAGAACTCGTCCGCCGCGCAGGCAGGCTCCGCGAACTCGACGCCGTCCTCGTTGACATGTCCAGCTGGATCTCAGACCTGCTAGGCAACTTCGAGGCCGAGCTCAACGACTCCGACTTCCCGGTCGAGCTTCAAAACAAAGCCAAGAAAGTCTTTCTCTACGGGTTCGATACCAAAGGTCGGCTCAAGATCCAGGAACTCGACCGCAGGCTGCTCCGCACGGTCAACCAGATGCTCGAAGTCCTGCACCTGTCATGGGGCGAGTGGCTATATGACTCCAACGCCGAGCAGATCGTGTTCGAGGACGACGAGGCGATGGTCAAATTCAACCAGCTCTTCGATTCGATGATCGACCTGGCCGAGCAGCAGCAAGCAATCCAACGCCGCATCCTGACCGCCGCCGATCGCTACCCGGGCCGCTAACCCAGCAGCGTCTCAAGCAGCTCGGGCACACCCTGCCCACGCGTCGCGACGGTCTCGAGGATCGCACGCTTGCCCGCGATCTCTCTCAGGTCGCGCACAAGCTCGTTCTCGCCCGGGTGGTCCGCCTTGTTGCACACAAACAGGTCGGCGATCTCGAGGATGCCCGCCTTGTCCATCTGCACAGCGTCGCCCATGCCCGGTGTCAGCACAACCGCGGTCGTATCGACGTGGTCACGGATCCGCGTCTCGTTCTGACCCGCGCCCACCGTCTCAACAAAGACCGTGTCGTACGCATCATCACCCTCGGCGGCCCCGCCGATGAGCTCAAGGATACTGTCGAGCGTGCCGTAGTCCTCGCCGCGGATCGCCAGCGAGCGGTAGAAGACCTGCTCACCGAGGTTGTTGAAATCGACACGCAGCCGATCGCCAAGCAGCGCACCGCCCGTGATCGGGCTTTTCGGATCGAACGCCACAACCGCGCATCGCCCGAGCGACGGGTCGGCCTTGGCCCTGCGTGAGTGCTCGCCGACCAGCTGCGCCACGAGCGTGCTCTTGCCCGCGCCGGGGGAGCCGGTCACGCCGAGCACGCGCTTGGGCCTGCGTGTCTTCACACCCGAACGCATCGGCTTGCCCTCGTGCGCCAATGTGATGTCGCGTGCAAGCTGAGCCGTGGGCGAAGCGCCCTCGATCGTCGCCTCCAAGGGTTTCACCGTTTCCGTCACCGCGGCGACCACATCGAGCAAGCCGATGCCCGTCGTAAAGCACTTGGCGACGCCCGCTTCGAGGAGCTTTGGAATATCGTTCTGGGGCAGGATGCCGCCCATGTGTACCGGGATGCCCGGCCGACCGACCTTGCCAAGCGATTCGATAAGCCTCGGGCCGAGCGACAGGTGCGAGTTGCTCATCATGCTCGCGGCGATCACGTCCACGTCTTCGTCACGCGCCGAGATCGCAAGGCTCGCCGGCGTCTGCCAGAGACCCGAATAGATCACATGAATCCCCGAATCCCTGAGCGCTCGGGCGATGACCTTCACACCCCGGTCGTGGCCGTCCAGACCCATCTTGCCGAGCAGCACCCTCGGCCTGTGGTCGAGCCCCTCGCAACGGTCCTTACGCTCAAACTCGGTCGTGGCTTCGGTCGTGGCTCGCATCCGGTGTCCCTCATCTGACCCCTGATCCGGGTCGATTCAATGGTATACAACCGCCCCGCCCGCGTCAGAATCACGCCAAACCCGCGTCCTCGGCGATCGCGTGAACCAAGCGGACGAGTTCCTTGGCGAGCTGCTCAGTCGCGTGCTTGAGATTCTCGAAAAACTCCTCTTCGGGCGGGTGCGGCCCATCGACGATGTCCGTCACCGATTTCAGAGCCGTGAACCCGGCCCCAAATAGCCCTGCGACCCAAGCGACGGCCGCGGCTTCCATCTCTTTCGCGTGCGCGCCAACCGCCTCGATCCGCTCGGAATCCTCAGCGGACAGATCGAGCGAATCGCCCGTAGTCACAACCCCGCGTGCGAGGCCCAGCGTCTCGGCGACATTATCCAGATTTGCTACCATGTAGCCGCCCCGCGCCATCGCATCGAACCCGGGGATCGGCACCCGCCTGTCGTGGTACCAGACCCGGTCCTCTGCGAGATACACCTTGCCTATCTCGCCGCCCCGCTTTGCAAACCCGCCGCATGTGCCCGCCGACACAACAAGATCAGGCTTGAACGCCTCGCACCCGAGCATCGCCGATGCCGTCGCGGCCTGAGTCCCGATCAGATCGAGCCCGCTCTGCTTATCAACCCCGTTGACCACGAGATCTAGTTCCATCGAGCCAACACGCCCTTGGTAGAGTTTCATCGGCACATGAGCCGCCCAAGGCGGCGTGGAGACCGGTGCGAGCCCGAGTTCCCGCACGACCGGCTCGGCCTCGGCGTGCATCGCCATCACTACCAGTACACGCATCGACTCACCTTTCGAGCAGGCATATCCAAGAATCAGCGGGCATATCGTAAGCTGCAACAGCACCCACGGAGCACCACATGCGATCACTCCAGATTCTCAGCAAATTCGTCACGCTCGCCGTCACACTGTCGCTCTTCGTCGCGGTCTCTGGCGGCTGGGGTCGTGACGGCCACTCGATCGTCGCCGAGATCGCGTGGCGCGAACTCAGCGAAGAAGCACGCAAGGAAATCAAAGCACTGCTGGGCGACTCAAGCCTTGCGGAAGTATCAAGCTGGGCCGACGCGGTCCGCAGAGAAGACGACTACCGCTGGTCCGCACCGCTCCACTACGTCAACCTTCCGATCGATGCAACCGAGTACAACAACGAGCGAGACTGCCCCGCCGATGGCTGCGTTGTCTCCGCGATCGAGCACTTCGCCGGCGTCCTCAAAGACCGAAGCAACACTCCACAAGAACGGGGCGAGGCACTCATGTTCCTCATCCACTTCGTGGGCGACCTGCATCAACCCATGCACGCAGGCCGAGCCGAGGACCGCGGCGGCAACAGCATCGACCTCAACTTCCTTGGCGAAGAAACGAACCTGCACCGCATCTGGGACTCGGGCATCCTCAACGCATCGAGCCAAGAGACCTGGATCGAGCGCACCGATCGTCTCTACGACGAGATCGACGAGATGGACAAACTCACCTGGCTCGCCGGCACCGCGAGCAGCAACTGGCAGGCAACCGCGGGCCGGTGGGCGTTCGAGTCGCACAATCTCGCCGAGCAGCACGCGTACACACTCGAACCAAACTCCGATGTCGGCGAAGACTACGTGCTCAAGGCTGCGCCCATCGCGGAGCTTCGTCTGAGCCAGGCTGGGATCAGGCTCGCCGCGATGCTCGAAGAATGCCTCGGCAAAGGCAGCACCGAAACCGAATAAATCGCTACAGCGCCCGCCTCGGCGGCAGCGCCACGTTTGCCATCAGCAACCCGACAACCAGCGACATCGCCACAAGCAGCGTCGCGAACGCGGTCTCGATACCGCCGAGCGCATCGTGCTCTAGGAACGACGACACGCTGCGGAAGCTGATACTCCCGGGCACGAGCAGCATCACGCCGACAATCGACGGCACGCTCGAAGGCCGACGCGCCACCCGGCTGTACATGTTCGAGTACAACCCCATCAGGCAAGCCCCGACACACGCGCCAAGCTCGGGCCCAAGCTTGGCTGCGCCGAACCGAGCGCCCGAATACGCGATCAGGCCTGACACAATCAGCACAGGCATGTCCTGAGGCCTGGCCTTGAACAGCACCGTGAGCGCCATCGGCGCAACAGCAATCGCAAGGTAAAGTGACCACTCGGGCAGCGCCACCGCGGCTGTCTCAGGCGCAGCGATCGCGAACGTCATGTCCGCGAGCCGAGTCCCGAGACCGACACCAAAGCCGATGGACACAAGCGCCGTAACAGCGGACATCATCCGCGCGGTGCCCGAGCTCAGGTGCCGAGACGCGAGTTCGTTGATCGACATCGTCAGCGTCAGACCCGGGAACAACACGATCAGCCCCGCGAGCATGAGCACCTCGGGCGAGATCGGCTGAACGAGCTTTGACCACGCGACCGCGCCGAACGAGATCAAGAGCCCGCACATGAACTCGATCAGTCTCGCAAGGTCGCGTCCTCTCGAAGCGAATACGATGAGCAGCCCAATCATGAGACCCGCGACCAGCGCCGCGAGGATCTCGCTGATCCCGCCGCCGAAGAATCGTGCAGCGCACGCCGAAGACACCGAGAAGCTCGCGATCGACAGTGGCATGCTGTAACGGTCGGGTGTTTCGATCGCCCGATCGATCCTTCGCGTGCCCTCCGCCGGCCCGATCTTGCCCTCGGCCACATCAACCAAAATCTCGTCGAGCTGGACCATCCGTTCGAGGTGAACCTCGCCCGGGTGCACACGGATCAGCGTTGTTTGGGGCCGACCCATGGGCGCTTTGAGCGATGCAAAGACAGCCGTCGGTGTCGAGAAGAACTGCCCCTCAAGCCCGAGTCGGTTCGAGATCGTAACGAGCGCCTCTTCGAGCTTTGGAGCCGAGGCGCCGTAGGTACCCAGTGCGTGCGCCATCGTCGTGATGAATGTCGCCGAGTCGCCATCGGGAAGCCCCGGCTGGTCGGTCTTGAATGTCTCAATCGGCGGTGTCACGGCGCAAGGCTAGGCCTTGCCCATCTCGGTCGGGTCGATCACGCGGCAAACTCGTCGGCGCCACGTAGTCAGAAACCCCCATAACCTTCTCACCTTGCCCGCGTGCGCCCAGCGGTTGTTCCCCTCGAGCACCAGCAGACCAACCCGGATCACACCCTCGCGAACGCTGCGGATCTGCCTCACCTCGGCCTTGAACGCCAGTGCCCCCTCGTCATCTCCCGGGATCGAGAAACGCACCCAGAACTCGCTGAAAAGCTTGATCTCGGTCATCCGGCATTTCTCGATGTTCACGCCCAGCCCGACGTCGGATGCATCGACAAGCGTGCCACCCCAGTCGGCCCTCCGGCTCGGCACAAGGACCTCGCCCTCGTCAGACTCGCCGCCCTCGCGCGAGCATGTCACGCCGTCACCATCGAGTGTCTGCCCGCGCTGAAGCGGCAACTCGCTGTCGTCGGGCACTTCCATCTCGCGCCAGACCTCAACCCGGATCGGGTCCTTGAGCGCACTCAGCGGGATCCGATACACATTCCGGCGCTGGCCTTCTTCGACTGCCTTCGGGAGCTCGATCCCCATCGCAGGCACAAGCAGCGCCCGGTTCAGCTTCACAGCCTCATCAACCGTCACCACCCGCGACCGGAACTCGTAGAGCCTGTGCCCGAACCGGAAGTACGCCAAGAGCGGCGTCTTCTTCGCGAACTTCGCTACCTTGCCGATCATCTGGACCTGCTCGACCATGAGCACGCCGTCTTCGATCTCAAGCATTCGGCCCCGCGCAAAGGGTTCCTCGCCCGCGCGGTCCGCCTGCACGATCTCCAGCGGCGCGTTCCGTGAACACGCCTGCAGCAACGCCTCCATCGGCGCGATCGTTGGTTTCTCTTCTCTGTGCTCGGCTTCGGCCAATACACGCTCCTTTGGGGTGTACCTCAGGAACGCTTATCGACCCAGCAACCGCCGCTCTTAATGATCCAAGACCGATAAGAAACGAGAAACCGCTACTTCTTCGGCTCAAGAACCGCCGTCACCCCCGGTTCTTTCAGCGTGTAGTTCGCACGCAACGAAAACCCCGACGCCTCGCACCCGAGATCCCTCGCCCAGCCGGCCATCACCGTGGTCGATTGGTGCCCGAGCCAGTAGCTCGAATCATCCTTCACGAACGCCATCTGTCTGCGCTCGTTGAAAATCTCTGTGCTCTGCTGGCTCTCGTACCTCGCGTTCAATTCGTCCCGCAGCGCCCGCATGTCAGCCGACTCCACATCGAATGAGTGCACATGAGTCGCATACCCAACCAGGTCGGGCAGCAGCACACCATCAGCGCCCCAAGGCCCCGTCTCGCGTTCGTGCCGACCAAGCGTGCCCGCGGTGGGCCAGATGAAAATGACCGAGCCGTAGAGCAGCGACTGCTTGTCGTTGGCGTACCACCGCCAGTCGCCGTAGCCCCACTCGGTGAACCCGCCCGCGTCCTCGGGGAGCCAGAGTCGGCTCGTGTCGCCGTAGTCAACGATGTGGACCCCCACCGGCTCGGCGACCTCCACCGGCGGCCGGATCGTGTACCCCGTACACCCGCTCAGCAGCAAGACCGCCAGCACCAACACCACCGCCACCATCACGATTCGCCGGGCATCGTTCATGACGACAGGGTATCGTGTACGCGATGACGTATGTAGGAATCGCAGTCGGGCTCTATCTGGTGATGTCGATCGTGACGTTCGCCGCCTTCGCCCTCGACAAACGCAAGGCCAAGAAAGACCTCTGGCGGACACCCGAAAAAACGCTCCTGCTGCTCAGCCTCGCCTTCGGCTGGCCCGGCGGCATGCTCGCCATGAAACTCGTTCGGCACAAAACCAGAACCAAGAAGTTCACCATCGGCATGCCGCTGATCGGCGGGCTGCACCTGGTTGTGTGGGCGTGGGTCGGGTGGCTGGTGTATCAGGGGTGAACCGGGAGGTGCGTATCGGTTGCCACAACAGTCAGTTAATGCAGGTTTATTGCTTAGGCCGGACCACCACCCGCACATCCAACCCACCCACCATCTTGGTCAGATCAGATTCAATTCCTGCAGGATTTGCGATTTCATGACCAGGATCGTACACAAAACAAACCAGCTTCTTGACCGAGGGATGCCCTTTGTATCTACCAATGTCGGCAATCAGTTGCTCTCCCACCTCTTTGTCCTTTAGCCCGGCCCTCGTCATTTTTACTTCGATCGCCACAGAGTCTTCTTTGCAGAGAAAATCAATTCTTGAATTACTCCCAGCATACGAAGGGGTGTACTCTTCAGGCCGAATATCTGCATAAATCGTTTTCAACAATGCATGCAACACATCTTGCACGTCATACTCATCATTAATCACAATGCCATTTCGATTGCCATGACGCTTACGTAGCTTAAGACTTACAGCATGAAATCGATCAAGAAGTTGTTCAAGGCGATCAAACGACCCAGTCTCCTCGCTGATCTCACACACACCTGAACCCCCTGCTGGCTTTGTAATCAGCTTATTTGTTATTTCTTCGCCGTACGACCAAGCCTTATATTCCGTCAATCCGATAGCAACTACACGGGAGTTAGCCTCCTCAAATTTGGCACGGGCTATCAATGTATCTCTCTGGTCATCCGTACCTGAAATTCTAACATACTCAACGTTTGTCCAGGGAATCGTCTTCCCATTAACTAGAATTGGAATACCACGCTCTCGTGGCACTAACACACGCTCAAGTAGCTCATCCTTGTCAATACTGAGCATGTACTCTGTATCATTCTTAGGCTCGAACAGATTAATACGCACACTATAATAGCGATACTTATCTAATATTGATTTCTTCACCACTCCGGCCCACCCGAATACCGCCCGTAGATATCCGCCATCGCTTGCACCATCTCGCCTAGCGTGCAGTTGGCCAGCGCACCATCAACAAGTGACGGCATCACGTTCTTGCCGGCGCGGCAGGTTTCGCGGATTTCGTCCAGAGCCTTCTCAACGCCCGCGGCGTCGCGACTGGACTTGAACTTGCTCAGGCGGTCGACCTGGATCGTCTCGACCGAGTCGGGGATGGTCAGGATGTCGATCGGGCGGTCCTCCTCGGTGTCCACGTACTCGTTGACGCCGACGATGATCCGATCCTTGGCCTCGCACTCCTCGCTGAAGCGGTAGCTCGCCTCGGCGATGTGCCGGCGGAAGTAGCCCTTGTTGATCCCGTTGACCACGCCCTTGCCGTAGCCCTCGGTCGGCTTGTACGCCGGGTGCTCGGCGTTGGGTGCATCCTCGACCTTGTCCGCGGAATCGAAGCCGCGGTAGTCGCCCATCTCGTCGATCTCGCGCAGGAGGTCGAGCGCCTCGGCTTCCATCTGGTCGGTCAGGCTCTCGACGAACCACGAGCCGCCAAGCGGATCGACCGAACGTGTGACGCCCGTCTCGTGCGCCAGGATCTGCTGCGTCCTGAGCGCGACGGTCACGGCCTGCTCAGTCGGTAGGCCGAGCGTCTCGTCCATCGAATCCGTGTGCAGGCTCTGGCACCCGCCGAGCACGCCGGCCATCGCCTGGTAGGCGACGCGGACGATGTTGTTCAGCGGCTGCTGCTCGGTCAGGCTGCATCCGGCGGTCTGCACGTGAGTCTTCATGTACCACGACCGCTTGTTCTTGGCGCCGTACCTCTCGCGCATGACACGGGCCCAGATCCGACGTGCTGCGCGGAGCTTGCAGATCTCCTCGAAGAACTCGTTATGGCTGTTGAAGAAGTAGCTGAGCCGCGGCGCGAAGTCGTCGATGTCGAGCCCGCGTTCGAGGCAGGCCTCGACGTACTCCATGCCGTCGCGGAGCGTGAACGCCAGTTCCTGCGTCGCACTGGAGCCGGCCTCGCGGATGTGGTAGCCCGAGATCGAAACACTGTTCCACTTGGGCAGGTGCTGGCTCTGGAACTCGATGGTGTCCACGACCAGCTTCACCGAGGGGTCCGGCGGGTAGATGAATTCATTCTGAGAATGGAACTCTTTCAGAATATCATTCTGCAGCGTGCCGCCGAGCGTCTCCCAGCCGATCCCCCGCTGTTTCGCCATCGCGAGGTACATCGCCCAGATGACCGCCGCCGGCCCGTTGATGGTTTGGCTGACCGTGACCTGATCGATCGGGATGTCGGCGTAGAGCCGGTGCATGTCTTCGATGGTGTCGATCGCGACGCCGCACTTGCCGACCTCGCCCATGCTGAGCGCATCGTCAGAGTCCCGTCCCATCAGCGTGGGCAGGTCGAACGCGGTCGAGAGTCCGGTGTTCGCCTTCGTGCTCGTCTTGGCGGCTTCAAGCAGATACTTAAACCGCTGGTTCGTGTCGTCAGCGGACCCGAAGCCTGCGAACTGACGCATGGTCCAGAGCCGCGAGCGGTAGCCCTGCGGGAACAGGCCGCGGGTGTACGGGTACTCGCCCGGCTCTGCGATGTCGCGGTCGATGGCCTGGAGCGACTTCGCCGGCGCGTCGGGGCCGTAACTCGGCTCAAGGACGAGCCCGGAGATGGTGACCGCGTGCGGATCGACGCCGTCGAGTCCGGGTCCGGTGATGTTGGTAGGCGAAGTCGTCATGGTCAGTCTCCTGGCCGGTGGCACAGCTATGGAACGCCTCTAAGGGCTGTATACAGGGTATTCTAGTGGCCAGACCCGGCCCGGGGTAGGGGCGATTCTCAATCGCTCTCATCGGTGTGGAGCACCGGGTGGCTCACCACAAAGTCGATCCCGTCGTTACTTGGGCTTAGACCCTGAGTGAGGTACCCGCCGGGACGAGTTCCGCCGTTGTCGATCGAGTCGTACCCCACGCTGTAGAGCAGATAGCCCAGCGGGCTCTCATCTCCCGGCTCAGAAATTGAATACCGCCAAGGCTTGCTGTCCAACTCACACAGATCACCGATGGACTCAGGCAGATACAACGGAACGAGCTCACCTAGTGAATCAGGCAGTTTCCCATTATCAATCCGGTACAGCTCGATCGCCAGCACCTGGAGCAGCCCGTGACGTATTAGCTTGTAGTTATACCTGTGCAGCGATGCCATACTAAATGGGGCACTATCTAAAAATCGTTCTTCAAAGGAGAGTGATTCATCAAGTACTGGAAACAGAGTTTGCGTTGAGACCGGACCAACCTGTTCTTTCAAGCGTTCTCGATGCGCCTTGAGTTCTTGATACGGCAACCGTGCCGTGGCTACAGCAGATTCAAAATGGGAATGAATCTCACGCTCATAGCTGGACCACTTCGGCGACCAGATACTGGATACATTTGAGATCCAGTGTGTGTCAGGCGGATTCTGAGAAAGCTTGGCGTACTCGGTTTTGATCAACCGACCATTGCTCGCAAAGTACTTCTGCAAATCATCGAGCAGAATATATCTTTCCGCATTAAACGTTCGAGAAAGCGGATTGAGTTGTTTCGCCGATCGCTCTTCTGCTGACAGTAGCTGTATTGCATCGGCGCCGAGTCTGCCTCCCTGAAGATCCATCAGCACACGTTCCATTAAAGCCGATTCGCCCGCATAGGCAACCAGTTGATTGATCGTACCCGGCTGATACGAGATCGCCGAATTGACTGACTTGATCCACCTGTACGTTTCGGCGTAACGCGCCCAGTCCTTCTCATCCCGAGCGATCTGCATCCTTGTCTGCAAACACCGAAGCAAGAGCCGTGAATCCTGCAACTGCCGATTTGCAAGAATTGAACCGTCAAGGCTGCTGTCCGAGATGGGAATACACGCGTAGCTTGCAGTTGCTACCGAGTCCAGCAACGCGGCGATGCCTGCGGACTCGAGCGAATCAACTTGGTCGAACGCCCACCCTCGCAATAGCTCAAGCAACGCCTCGCAATCGTCTTCATCCTTCGCATCGCAGACCACATCTTGAAACAACTCATAGTCGTCTGGTGTCCCTTCTGCAAGGTCGTACCCCCAACCTCCCCCCAGCCAGCCGGTGTCGAGCTCTTCGCTGTAGAAACTGTCACCTCGTTCACGATGCAGGCGGACTGCAAGCGAGAGATCGTCCCAGGCATTTCGTCCTCTTGGCTCCTGCCACGTAGCAACAAGCTCTCGAAGATCCTCGCCGTAGTTTTCTTGTATCGCTGGCTCCATGGTGTATGCGGCCCAGAGTTCAATACCGCACCACAGGATCATGAGCAGCAGGACAGAAACTGTTACCGTCATCAAAGGTCGAAAGCGTCCAGCACGCATAACACAGGCGGTTTTCATGCCGCCAGCTTACACCATCGAGTGAATCGACCGTCAAAACTGATGACAATGTCCACTCATTTAACCCGTCTCAAGAAAGCGTTCGAGTTGCGGGCGCAGCTCGTCTTTGCTCGCCTCGGGCGCAAGCTCGATCGCCTTGTTCTGCCAATTCACTGCTGACTCATGGTCGCCGTTCTTAAACGCTGCCAGCGCGTACGTGTCCAGAATCATCCAGTCCTGCCAGTCGGTCAAATTACAAGCCTGCTCCGCAGCGTCGTACGCGACACGGAGAATGCCCGGCGTAGCGTCCTCATACCCAAGCAACCTCCACGAGATCGCGTTGAGTGGCTGAGCCGATTCGGCGTATGCGTCGTACACCAGCGTCTTGCAGACGTCGAGAAGCCGATCGGTTTCATTCTCGTGCTCGGCGATCAACATCTGGTCGTAGGCGACGCTCGTAAGATGCCCGATCCATTTCTTGTGCTTCACGGCATCGATGTCGTACCCGCCATTTATGATCTGATCGAGCGGCTCATCGATCGCAAGCGGATGCCCCATCCACGCGATCTTCCCCTTCGCATCAACTATGAACGCAGCCGGGATCCCGTTGCGACCGGCCGGCTTCATCCAAGTCTCGGTCATCATACTTCCCTCTTCGATAGCGACGGTGTACTCCATCTCGGTGTGCTCTGCAACGAAGCCGTCTACAAGCTCAACGCGTGCGTCGCCCTCGGCCTGTTCCCAGATATTGACCCCGATGATGCTAATCCGAGCACCGTATTTCTCTTGGAGAGAGGCAAGATGCGGGAACGCCGCGATGCACGGGCCGCACCATGTAGCCCACATCTCGATGATGTATACCTGCCCCGGTTCGAGCGAATGTATCGGCTCTCCACGCGAGAAATGCGACAACCGGAGCGCCGGCGCGGGTGACTCAATCCAGAGCTCGGGCGTCCGCTCATTCGGAAGAAGCTCCTCAAGCGTTTTGAATTCAGGCGTTGAACGGGCAGAGCCTACACCTTCGAGCAGGTGATCCCGCGACTCTGCCGGCTCTGTGCTTGCCTGACCTGCAGACGTGCTCGCGAAGACACAGGCACAACCCGTTACAAGAACCAACATCGCATTCACCATCTCATGTCTCCTAACAGGCCAACTGGCGTTCAACGAATGTCTGCGCAAATGAGAGGCCGATTCCTCAGTCTTCGAATGAAATTCAGAGAGATTTAGTCACGGCTCTGATTAATCACAAAGTCCGTTCCCTCGCCTGCTTTGCGCAACGCCTCAGATGCTTCTTCACTTGGCAAGCCGTCGTTGTCTGAGTTGTCATAGCCAACCGAGTACAGCAAGTACGACCGGCCAAACTCGTCCGGCTGATCCAGCAGCTTGTACCTCAACAGCGAAACCCCGTCGCCGTACGGATCGATCGTCGGCTGCGCCAGATACTCGGGCACCAACTCCCCGAGCTCAGTCGGCAAACCGCCGGTGTTCATTCGGAAACGCTCGATCGCCATGTACGTCCGAAGCCCGCGCTCTTCGAGCATGCTCTGATCGTTCGCGCTGACCGCTCTACCAAACGCGGGGACGAGCATCTTCTGGATCGGGTATCGCCAGTTGTCTGCGATCTCCATTTCCATGTCACGAGCGGGATACGCCGCGGTGCGCCGCTCATAGAACGGCGAATCGACCCACGGCCCGAGCGAGTCGTAGAACTCGTTGAACCACTTCTCCGTGGCCCGTTTCCGCGGATACGCGATCGATGCGACATTCACGATCGGGTGCCGACCTGCCGTGTTGAATCCCTCAACCACTGAGACCTCGGAGAGCATCAGCCTGCCGCGCGAGTCGTGAAGCCACTGCGCCATGTCTAGCCCCATCGCTCGCTCTGCCTCGAACGGGTAGCTCATCGGCGCCAGCTTCGACTGCCTCTGCATCACATCATCGAGCATTACCAACACCTCGGCGGGCAGAGATCCGTTCAGCAAATCTTCTCTCACCTGCCCAACTACGAGCGCCCTGATCGCGATACCAACAAGACGATCGATCAGCGTGATCTGGTACGTCTCGATCCGCCCGATCGCCATCGCGTGCTCGAACGCACGTGCGTAGGTCGCCCAGTCTTCGTCTTCACGCGAAAGAACCATCTGCGCCCGGAGACCTTTGGCGATTGTCCGATGTTTCGAAAGCTCCGGCAGCAGGATGTTGATCATCATCGTCTGCGTTGTGTCGGGCAGCGGCCGAACCGCGCGAGTACCCGATGCGATCCGGTCAAGCCTTGCGATGATGCCGCTGTTTTCCCAGCTCGCTAGCGACTCGATCGCAAGCAACCGGCACGCATCAAGACTCGCGACCGCGTGCTCTTCACTCTCGTACTCGTTCGTTACCAAGAACTCATCTGAAACGAGCTCTTCGAGCAGTTCGTCGTAGTCGGTGATAACGTCGTATCCCCACTGATAGTCCGCAAACACCGTCCCAGACTCTTCATCAGCAAGCCCACCGACCAAACCCTGATGCAGATCAACCAGTTCGATCACCGACGACCAGACATCGTCCGCCTCATCGCCACCCTGCCAAGCCGCGGCGTGCTCCATCATCTTGGCGCCGTAGTCAACCGTCGGGTTCGCCTTGGCCGTCAGGGCGAAAAAGACCTCAAGCCCAAGCCACACCAGAAACAGAACCATCAGCACAAGGACCATGGTCAGGACCGGGCGGAACCGACCGGGTCGGCTTTGGCAATGCAGCATCATCGTCCCCTCGTGATCGGCAGACCGCCGACACCAATAGAAACACCGCCGCCCCACCGGATTACGATCGGCTAGTCCAAATCGTGGAGCATGAAATCCGTCCCCGGGAATTTGGGATCCAGCGCCTGGGCGGCAGATTTCTCGGGCTCTTGGCCACCGTTGTCCTCGCCGTCGTGACCCACGCTGTACAGGTGATAGTCCCGGCCTTTCTCGTCCGGTTCATCCAGCACCCGGTACACGAGTTCAGGCGTCCCCTCGGCGAAGACATCTCGCGGAATCTCGTCGATATAGGTCGGCATAAGCTCGCCAAGCGAAGCCGGCAATCCATCCGTGTCCAAGCGGTACCGCTCGATCGCGATCTCTAACTGCACAGCGGCGAGATCCAACTTAATCTGATCGTCCGACCTCACAACCGCAACCAACGCAGGGAGCAGAATGTCTGCCGGGGCGAAACGCCAATCCTTTATCGGTTCAAGGTACGGCGATCTCGCCCGCTCGAACGCCGAGAGCTGGAGCCAGTCCTGCATCCGATCAAACTGATGCTCAACCCTCGCCCACTGCGCGCCCCGGCTCATGATTTTGATCGTCTTGTTTCCAGTAAACGCGCCCGTGATCGCGTTCTGTGCCAGGAGCCGTTCGCCGTCGATCACCTGTTCGATGGGATGCAACTCGACCGAGTCGTACACTTCCATCAATTCGACAAGCTCATCTGCTGAGACACCATAACTTAGCAATTCTCTGCAATAGCTGATCGAGAACGCGAGCGATGCGTGGCCGACCAGCCGGTTGATAGCGATCGGCTGCGACAGCAGCAACTTCGCCATACCGACTTGCCGCTTGCAATCATCGATCGCTTGCGCACTATCACCCGCGTACAAAGCGAGCCGGCCGCGATACCCGCAGACACGCAGCCCCGAGCGCAGTGCGCTGCTTCCCTCCAGATAGTCCAAGTCGATAAACAGCACCGATGGATCCCAATCCATGACGTAGCCAGGCAACGCCGCGAACTCATCGATCTTGTCGAACACGCCCCGCTGTTCACATACCGAGATCCACTCTTCGATTTCCGCAAGCACTGCCGGGTCCTGCTGATCGAGCCGCCTGTCGTAGTCGATGTTTCCCGTCTCATAGTGCTCGTCCTCACCGAGCGTTTCAACAATCGCCGCGAGTTCGACGAGCGCCTCGTGCGCCCGGTAGTCGTCGAGCGAAGTGCCCGATGGATCGGCCTGAAGCTCGCGGATCTTCGTGTTGTAGTCGATCTGCGGCGCATCGGCCCCGAACCAGAACAGGTAGTCCACAAGCCACGCGATGAGCGCAATCAAGACCACCACCACAAGCATCACGATGAGCTTGAGCTTGCTCCGCATCTCGGCACCTTTCCGTTAACTCGCGATCGATTGAGTGTGTCTAGTACTTGAACACACCGTGACCGCTCTTCCGGCCGTACCGGCCCGCCACAACGAGCTGGTCGAGCTTCGGGCAGGGGCGGTAGCGCTCGTTGTGCAAACCGTCGGCGAGCACGTTCATAATGTGGGCGCACGTGTCGAGACCAATAAAGTCCGCAAGCTCCAGCGGCCCCATCGGGTGGTTGCAGCCGAGCTTCATGATGCCGTCGATATCCGCGGGCTCGGCGACGCCCTCCATCCACGAGTAAAACGCCTCGTTGATCATCGGCATCAGCACGCGGTTGCTCACGAACCCGGCGCGGTCGTTGGCAGGAAGCGCGGTCTTACCCATCGCCTCGGCGAGCTTGATCACGCGGTCGGTCACAGCTGCATCGGTCGCCAGCCCGTTGATCACCTCGACAAGCTTCATCACCGGCACCGGGAAGAAGAAATGCATACCGATCACGCGTTCCGGGCAATCAGTAGCCGCGGCGATCTCGGTGATGCTGATCGAGCTCGTGTTGCTCGCCAGGATCTGATCGCCCGTAAACATCGACGCGAGCTGCTTGAAGATCGCCTTCTTCACGTCAGCGTTCTCGACGACGGCTTCAACAACGATGTCCGAATCCTTGAGACCCGAGATATCGGTGACGTAGCTCAGACGCCCTTTGGCGGCCTTCGCGTCGTCCTCGGTCATCTTGCCCTTCTCGACCGCGCGAGCCAGCAGCTTGTCGTGGGTCGCTTCGCACTTTGCGACCTGATCCGCGTTGGTGTCCATGACCACGGTCTCAAAGCCGCTGACCGCCGCCACCTGCGCGATCCCGCCGCCCATCTGACCCGAACCGACCACACCGAAACGCTTGATCTCGCTCATCGCTTACTGCTCCTGCTAAAGGCTGTATACACGGAACCAGAGCATAGGAGCCCGGCCCGGTACACTCTTGCCGTGCCGCCTTACAAGAAAAAGACATCACGCACGCTCGCACCCGACCCCGCCGAGGTCGTCCCGCCCACGGATGAGACCGCGATCTCAGCGCTCAGGCCCGTCGGCACGGACGGGGCCTCGGTCTCGATCATCGTCGAACGCAAGAAAGTCGCAAAGGTCGATACCACCTGGGCCATGGACGAGGGCCTCCACAGCGAGATGCCCTGGACACACGAACTAGCCGCACGGGTCCACGCCGCGGCAAAGAGGCACGCCGCCTTCGCTCACGCGGTCCGCCTGACCGGCGTTCGCCAACGCTCCGCCTACGACCTCACCCGCAAACTCAAGCTCGCCGGGCACGACGAGCCGGACGCCCGGGCCTCGGTCGAGAAGCTTCAGGACCTTGGCATCATCAACGACGACACACTCGCCGCCCGGCTCGCGGAAGAGCTCGCCCGCTCGGGCAAGCACGGCGCCCGTGGCATCGAACTCAAGCTCCGCACCCGCGGCATCGGCTCAGACCTCGCCCGCTCGGCTTCACGCGAGGCGATCGAAGAATCGGGCGACCCCGACGCCGTGCTCACACTCGCCCGCAAGCGTGCCGCTCAATTGGCCCGCTTCGAGCCCGACGTCGCCCGCCGCCGGCTTTACAGCTTCCTGCTCCGCCGGGGTTTCGAGCACGACCAAGTCCGCAGGGCCGTGGACACCGCCCTCAACGAGCCCGAGCCGAGCGATCTACACTAGTGGCATGAACGCCAAAGCCCTTCTTATCCCTCTCGCCGCGTCTGCTCTTGCCGGGTGCGCCGTTGAAGACAACCTCCGCCTCTCGGTCGGGACCAGCGTGCCGATGCAGTCGCTCCCGCCCGCGGTCGCCGACGAACGCCAGGGCCTGATCGGTTCCGCCGACCGCGACAACATCCCTGGCGACGAGCCGAGCATCACGGGTCTCGACCGCTCAAACCTCGAGCCCTCCGAGTTCCGTGTCCCGATCGACGGCACGTACCACCACCCGCACAACACGCTCCCCTACGCAACCACCGACGAGCACGCACGCCAGCGGGGCGACTTCCCGACCTACGAAACCGTCCTAGAGCAGAACGACCCCGACACACTCACGCAGGTGTACGAGCTCGTCGCCATCCCCGCGTGGTCGGTCGTCGAACTCGCGTGGCTCGCGCCGACTCTCATCATCGACGGCCCGTGGGAAACAACCAGCTCACCCAGCGAGCTACCAAACCGCACTAGCTCAAAGCCGCGCATGCTCGTGCCGGGTTTGATCACACTGACCAAGGCCGAGCTCGAGGATCTCGAGAACGCCAGCAGCATCGACTCCACCGAAACCGAAACCGGGGCCACCGAATGAGCGACGCGCCGATCAACAGCGAGACTGGCCTGCCCGAGACCTACAACTTCCGGCCCGATGACGAGATCACGCCGCGCGAAACCCACCGCAGGATGCAGGCCAACGACGGCCTCGTCGTGATCGATTGCCGAGAAGACGACGAGCTGCAAACGTCAAAGCTGAACGACACGGTGCACATCCCGCTCGGCAGGCTTGTCAACGAGGTTGACGACGTCGCCGACGACCTCCCAAACGGCAAAGACACCCCCACCGCGATCCTCTGCAGGACCGGCAAGCGTTCGCTCATGGCCACACTCGCCCTCCGCAGGATGGGCTTTACGAACATCAAATCCGTAGCCGGCGGCATCGACCTCTGGGCGCAAGACATCGACACTACGCTGACGCGTTACTAGTCGAGTTTGCGATTCGAGCAAGCACGCTCAAGCAGTCATCTCGATTATCTATTGAAACGCTTAAAAAAGAACCGGCCCCACCAGAAGGCGGGGCCGGTCGAAGTTTGTATTGATGCGGGCGAACCCGCTTAAATCAGATTACCAGGTGCAACCCAGGTCCGGGGTGCCGCCGATGCTGGCGTTGTAAGCACCAACCCAAGCCGAGAAGTCGGTCGGGGTGCAAGCACCGTCTTTGTTGGTGTCACAGTTCGGCGTCTGAGCGTTGAACGCACCAACCCATGCCGAGAAGTCGGTCGGGCTGCACTGGCCGTCGCTGTTGACGTCACAGCAATCGATGCCAGTAGGCCCGCCAGCCACGCGGACGCGGATGGAGAGGCCGAGGACGTCGAAGTCACCGACGATGCCGAACCAGTCAGCGATGTCGAAGTTCGGGTCGAGCTGATCGTCAACGTCAGCGTTGCCAGCAGGACCACCGGTCGACCAGTCGCCGCCAGCGTTGTTCGGATCGTTGCAGAGGTCGGTGCCTTCGCCCCAGACGGTACCGTCCGAGTTACCAGCGCCGAAGCCCGGGTTGGTTGCGTCGGTGATGGGGCAAGCCGTACCAGCAGCTTCCATTTCCAGGGTGCCCCAGAACATGCTCGATGCACGGGTGCTGGGGTAGAAACCACCGAGGAGCGGGCCAGCCGCGTCGCCGCCGTCGCCACGGGTCCAGATCAGCTGGAGAGCACCGTCAGGACGGCCGTCAGGAGCGCCGCCCGAGCCGTCGTAGCGGTCAACGCCGGAAGGCATTGGCAGGCCGAGGGTGTCAAGACCGGTCGCACGGAAGATGCCGTAGCCGCTTGCACCGAACGAGAGCATCTCGTCATCAGCGTCAATGTCACCGTCGCCGTCGGTATCGATGTCGGCGTAGGTCAGGATCACAGCACCGTTGAACTCGTCAACGAAGGTGTCGCCGTCGGTGTCGTTCTGATCGAACGGGGAGACGAGGCCGTCACCGTCGGTGTCGAAACCGTCGGAGCCGTCGAGATCCGGGAAGTTATCGATGACTTCCCAGGAGATCAGGATTTGCTGCATAGGCTCGGAAACCGTACCGGCACCGAGGTCGCAGAGAGGACGGGTACCGTTGAACGAGACCTCGCTGATGGTCTGGCCTTCGGTGCCCGATGCCGGGACCACGTCTTCCGAGAAGCTCTGGAACGAGAACTGTGAGCCGAAGAAGTAACGGCTACCAGGGGTGGTGAGCGTGTGAGGTGCGACGTCGGCGCAGACCGGGTCGAGATCGACGCCGTCACCGTCGGTGTCGTCCATCAGCATCGAGTCGTAAGCGGTAACGAGGCCGCCACGAGCCGAGTTCTGCTGGTTGTTGTCGAAGTGGATGGTCTCGCCGTAGACGAACTGGCCGTCGACGGTAAGAGCGGTGACAGCAGTAGCGCTGACAGGGTAGTACACCTTGCCGTTGTGCTCTTTGCTGACGAGTTCAGGACGATCCTGAGCGCCGGTGACACCACAAGCGGCGAGGCCAGCGACGGACAAAATAACTTTGGTCTTCATATGAGAGACTCCTCTGAGATTGACAAATACCACAACCAGAAATCAAGTCACCGAAGAGAACCATCGGTGAACGTGAACTACTACAAACTACGGATACAACCCCATAGGGTTCCATCCACCCGCTCACGAACACACTGGGCCCTTCCAAGGGTACAACGGGTTACGCGAACACTACCTCTCTGCGATCCAAGAACGGATCGGCTCCTCTGTAACCACGAGCACTTCTCCTCCAAGAAACCCGCGGCTTCATCGAATATACAGGCACCACCAGCAATTGCAAGCACAAATTACGCAATGGAGCCCGAACCATCAGAAACTCTGGAAAGCACAACACTTACCTAGTTTGACTTTTCATACAGCTTCAGGGCTTCGCAATCCGAGCGTTGAAACAAACTCGTCGTACACGTACCCCGCGTCGTGAGGCCCCGGAGAGGCTTCTGGGTGGTACTGGACCGCCAACACCGGGCGATCGATCCGTCTGAAGCCGGCCAAAGTGCCGTCGTTCAGATGCGTATGGGTTGCCTCGGAATGCTTGGAGTCCAGTGAAGATGGGCAAATTGCAAAGCCGTGGTTCTGGCTTGTTATCTCCACTCGCCCGGTCCGATCATTCCGCACCGGCTGGTTTGCACCCCGGTGACCAAACGGCAACTTGAATGAACTCGCCCCCGATGCCAGCGCCAAGAGCTGATGCCCGAGACAGATTCCCAGGATCGGGATCGGCGGCGCCGAGTCGGCCATCAGCTTGCGCAGCGACTCGATCACCATCTCAACAGCTTCGGGATCGCCCGGGCCATTGGAGACAAACACACCCTGCACCTCGCCGGCTTCAAACCGGGCGATAACCTCGTCCGCATCGAAATCGAACGGGATCTTGCGGACCCGGCAGCCTCGCGCAACCAAGTGACGAAGCGTGTTGTGCTTGGCGCCGCAATCGACCGCGAGCACCACCGGTGCGTCCTCATCAACAACCTTGTCCGAGAACCACTCGCCGAGCCCCTCGCTCCAGTCCGACTCGGCCTGGCACCCAACGTCCTTGGCCAGGTTCGCACCCTTCATCGACGGCGCGTTGGCAGCCTTGCTCACAAGCTCATCATCACTGATGCTTGTGTCGTCGGTGATCGCCCCGGACATCACCCCGCCGCTGCGAAGCCGCCGAGTCAGTGCTCGTGTATCGACCTGTTCGATGCCAAGCACGCCGTGCTCTTTGAGATAGCCCGACAGATCCCCGGTCGCCCGATAGTTCGAGGGCGTCCTCGCCAGCTCTCGGCAGACGAGCCCGGCGATCTGCACGCCGCCCGACTCGATATCCTCCGCGTTGACACCTGTGTTGCCGATCATCGGAGCCGTCAGGACCAAGATCTGACCGGTGTAGGACGGGTCGGTCATGGCCTCTTGGTACCCGGTCATCGCGGTGCAGAACACCACCTCGGCGATCTGGACCACCCCGAGCCCGGTCGCACCGAACGCCCGCCCACGGAGAATGGTTCCGTCGGCAAGCGCCAGCCTGCATGTCAGTGTTGTCCCCGAGTCCGCCTGAGCTGTGGTTCCCATGGTGTACAGTCTAGCGCCGAACCAGCGCCGGCAGCAGAAGCGGACCCCGATGGACACACTCTTCAAACTCCACAACGACGAACCCAAGGCGAGCCACTTCGTCAGGGTCGCGGTTGAGCGAAGAGTCGAGCTCAAGAGCCCATCGAACGACGGCCTCACCTACGCCTCCACCGACCCGCTCGATGTCGGCCAACGCGTCGAGATCCCGCTTGGCCGAGGCAACACCCCGGCGACCGGCGTGGTCGTCGCGGCCGGGGGTTCCGAACTGCTCGACGGCTACGACCCGAAGAAGGTCAAACGCATCCGAGCCGTCCTCGGCAGCCCGCTGACGCCCGAACTCGTCGAGCTCGGCCAGTGGATCGCCCGGTACTACGTCGCCCCGTTGGGTATGACACTGGCGGGCATGATCCCCGCGGCGGTCAAGTCCGACACCGGGAGGCGCCAAGAGACCCGGCTCGAACTCGCCGCCGACCCGGCAGCCGAGCTTTCCAAAGAAACCAAGCTCACCCCCACCGCCAGAGCCGCATGGCAGGCGATCGGGAAGCTCTCGTCTGTCGGTTGGCCTATGACCGCGCGGGTGCTCGCCGACCAGATCGAGTCCAAGACCGTCGCCCCGATCAACCGCCTCGTTCGCGCGGGCCTATTGCAGGAAGTCCAGCACTCGTCGGTCAGGTCACGCAAGGTCGATTCCGACTCGGTTTTCGATTCGCACAAGCAGCTCATCCCCACCCACGAGCAGGCCGAGGCGATCGCGGGCGTAACCGATGCGCTCGGTTCGTTCTCAACCCACCTTCTCCACGGCATCACAGGCTCTGGTAAAACCGAGGTCTACCTCAAACTCATCGAAACCGTCTTGGCACAGGGTAAAACTGCGATCATGCTCGTCCCGGAGATCGCGCTGACTCCTCAGACCGCGGGCCGAGTCCAATCGAGGTTCGGCGCGGACCGAGTCGCGGTGCTCCACTCGGGCCTGACCGCTGCCCAAAGAAACGGCGCCTGGGCGACGATCCTCGACGGATCAGCCAAGGTTGTCGTCGGCGCACGCTCGGCCATCTTCGCTCCGCTGGACAAACTGGGCCTGATCATCGTCGACGAAGAACACGACAACTCGTACAAGCAGGACCAACTCCCCCGCTACAACGCCCGCGACGTCGCGATCAAACGTGCGCACATGGCCTCATGCCCGGTCCTGCTCGGCTCCGCAACCCCCTCGCTCGAATCGTGGGCCAACGCGCAGTCCAAACGATCCAGACTCTGGTCGCTGCCCACCCGCGTCGGCGGCGGCACACTCCCGCGCGTCCGCGTCGTGGACATGTTCGACGAGCGCCAAACCTACGCCGACCTCAACCACTGCGCTCCGCCGGGCGAACTGCTCGTCGGGCCGACCCTGCACAAAGCGCTCGAACGCACACTGACCGAGGGCGGCCAAGCCGTGCTGCTGCTCAACAGACGAGGCCTCGCCGGCTTCGTCGGCTGCTGCTCCTCCAGCTGCAAGTGGGTGCTCGAGTGCGACCACTGCAGCGCACGCATGGTCGTCCACCGCTTCGACTCGGTCCCGCAGGGCGGCTACGTCCGCTGCCACCACTGCAACGCCGAGCAGATCTTCCCGAAGCAGTGCCCCGACTGTACCTCCAAACTCCGCCAGTTCGGCGCCGGCACGCAGCGTGCCGAGGAAGTCGTCGAATCGATCACGCAATCCATGCCCGAAGAGTGCAGGCTCGTCGCGGGTGAATCGCTCGTCCGAGTTGACGCCGACACGATGCGCAACGGCAGGGAGCTCTTCGAAACCCTCGCGCGATTCTCGCGGGGCGACATCCGCGTGCTGCTTGGCACCCAGATGATCGCTAAGGGGCTCGACGTACCCAATGTCAGGCTGGTCGGCGTGCTTTCGGCGGACACGGCGCTCAACCTGCCCGATTTCCGTGCCGGCGAGCGGACCTTCCAGCTTGTCAGCCAGGTCGCGGGCAGAGCGGGCCGGGGCGAGTTCCCTGGCGAGGTCATCGTGCAGACCTTCGAGCCCGAGGCCCCGGCGATCGACCTTGCGGCCAAGCACGCGTACCACCAATTCGCAGCCGAGGAACTCCAGCTCCGCGGCGCGGTCGGCCTGCCCCCCGCCCGCCGAATGGCGCGCATCGTGTGCAGGGACAAGAACCTCGCGAGCGCCAAAGAAGCCGCGGCCGCGATCGCCGATGCCGCCAGCTCGATCGCCGACGAGCACAACATACGCGTGATGGGCCCGATGCCCTGCCCGATCGAACGCATCGCCGATCACTTCCGCATCGCGATCGAGCTGTCCGCGCCGGACTCAGCGACGCTCCAGCGTGCGATGCACGTCCTCCGAGCCGCCGGCGTTCTGCTCGGAGATTCCAAGACCGCTGTCGATGTGGACCCGCTCGCGCTGCTCTAGGATCACGCCGATGCCCGACGCACGCGCCACAGTCATGGGTCTAGGCCGATACGGCGGCGGCGCTGGCGCCACTCGGCACATTGTCGGCCTCGGCTACGACGTGCTCGTCACGGACATGTCGCCCGAAGCCGAACTGACCGAGGCGATCGACTCGATCTTGGATCTCATCGACTCGGGCAGCGTCGAACTCCGCCTCGGCGAGCACAACGTCAGCGACTTTACGACCAGCGACCTTGTGGTCGTGAACCCCGCGGTGCGCACGCCCTGGGAGAACCGGTTTGTGCGAGCCGCGCAGGCCGCGGGTGTTCGGCTCACGACCGAGATCGGCCTGCTGATCGACGCCCTACCCGACACATGCACAGCGATCGGCGTCACCGGCAGCGCGGGCAAGAGCACAACCAGCGCGATGATCCACGCGGGGCTGCTCGCCTCGGGCCACGACGCCATCCTCGGCGGCAACATCGGCGGCAGCATGCTCGGCAATGCAAACCAGATCGCCCCGAACGCAACCGTCGTGCTCGAACTCTCGAGCGCCATGCTCTGGTGGCTTGCGCAGCCGGGCTGCACCCAGCGTACTCACCCGCTGGACGCCGCGGTCATCACCAACATCGCGCCAAACCACATCGACTGGCACGGCGACCTCGCCCACTACACCAAATCCAAACTCGGAATCACCAGCCTGCTCAAACCGGCCGGCACACTCATCGCGCACCCGGATATCGCGACCAACTATGAACACACGCTGCCAATCAAGGTGTGCGATTCGCTGCCACAGCTGAACACGCCGGGCAAGCACAACCGCATCAACGCGTCGGTCGCGCTCATCGCCTGCCAGCGCCTAGGCGCCGACCCGGGCATGGCCGCCAGCGGCATCGCGGGCTTTGCCGGGCTGCCCCACCGACTCGAGTTGGTTCGCACACACAACAACATCCGCTGGTACAACGACAGCAAATCGACAACCCCCGAAGCCGCCCGACTCGCGCTCGAAGCACTCAGGCCCGATCGCGTCCATCTCATCGTCGGAGGCAGCGACAAGGGCGTCGATCTCCAGCCGATCGCGGACCTCGCCAAGTCCTCGGCCTCGCTGCTCTGCATCGGAATGACCGGCGAAACAATCGCAAAGCTCGCGGGCGTGAGGCACCAGGGCACACTCGAATCGGCGGTCGCAGAAGCACACCAAAACGCTAAGCCAGGCGACGCGGTCGTGCTCAGCCCCGGCTGCGCTTCGTTCGACCAGTTCAAAAACTTCGAGCACCGCGGGGACACGTTCCGCCAACTGGTACACTCGCTGACATGATCGCCACGCTCTGCATCGCCGCGGCTTTGCACACCCAGCCAGAATCACCAAAGCCCGAGGGACGCGTCGAGCCATTCCCTGGCGTTGTTGTTGACTACGACACACGGACCGTCGAGGTCGATGGTTTCGTCCCCGTCGATGTCAGCCACGAAGAAACGCCTGAAATCTGGATCGAGCTCATCGCCGAGGCCCACGGCGTGCGCGACTTCGAAGCGCTCATTAGCCTCGATACCGAAGCCAGAAACGTTCACGCCGCCTTGCTCATGCTCGGCCTCGAACCCGGATCGCCCGGCAGGATCGAAGTTGACAACACGCTGCCCGATCAGCCCATGACCAAGGTCGATCCGACCGGGCCCGAACTCAGAGTCCGCTTCCGCTTCGAACGCGACGGCGAGACCGTCATCGAGGACCCGTGCACGTGGGTCTTCGACCCAGAGACCGACACGGTGTTCAGCGATCTCAATCCCAGGTTCTACTTCGGCGGCTCGTCGTTCCGAACGTTCGCCGGCGAGGAGTGGTACATGGCACGCGCCGAGGGGACCGTGGTCGGTTTGTGCACGTTCGGTACCATCGACGGCGGCGCCGAAACCGTCGGCTGCACGCCTGTACTCAGCCCGCACTCAGACGCCGGCGACCCGGTCTGGTACACCATCAACGACCGAGTGCCGCCCTTTGACACAAAGATGACGCTGCTGCTGACCGCGATCGAAGAGGTTGCTGACGAAGCCGAGGAATCTGTTAGCGATCAAGCCGAAGAGTGAGCCTCTGGGTGTCGCCGTCTTTGTCGATGACCTCGAACTCGACGGGTGCGCCGTAGATGAAGTCCGCCCTGCCGAGCGCTGCATACGCGGCGAGCTCGTCCTCAACCTCGACACCGTTGATCGATTTGATGATCATGCCGGGCCTGAACCCCGCTTCGTACGCCGGGAATCTTCTTGTGACCTTCGCTGCGTAGACCGTGTTCTGACGCGACCCGAACTCGAGCTGCACCTCGGCCAGTGGTAGTCGCAGGCTCTCCTCATGGAGGTCCTCGTCAGGAAACTCGGCGAGCGAGACCGGGATCTCCAGCTCAGCGCCGTCACGCCAGATCTTGACGTTGATCAGCGAGTTCGGCCTCGACGTTGTAACAACCGAACGAAGGTGGTGCCACTTCGTGATCCGGTTCCCGTCGATCTCTGCGATGATGTCGAATGGCTCGATCCCCGCCCGATCCGCAGCCAAGCCCGGAGTCACAGACGTCACCAGCACCCCCATGCCGTGAAAGTTGCCCTCGTTGTCCTTGATAGCGCGGACTCGCTCGAATCTCCCGTCGTTGCGGATGCCGAGGAAGCCGCGCTGGACCTCGCCCGTATCGATAATCTGGTCGACAACCGATTCGATCACGCCGAGCGGGATCGCGAAGCTGATGCCCGCGCTCTGGCCTTCCCGGTCGCCCGAGCTGTTGCGCCCGGTCGCGATGGCGACGTTCATCCCGATGACCTCACCCCGCACGTTCACCAGCGGCCCGCCCGAGTTGCCCGGGTTCACCGCCGCGTCGGTCTGGATGTAGTTCGTAAACGTGTTGCCCGAGCCCCGTGTGTCCGGGTTCCGACCGAGACCCGACACGATGCCCTCGCTCATCGAGAACTTGAAGTTGAACGGCGATCCGAACGCGAACACACGCTCACCGACGTTGACACGCTTGTCAGACGCGCGGCGCATCGGGATCAGCCCGATGCCCGGATCGATTTTGATAACCGCGATGTCGGTGAACGAATCCGAAGCGATGACCTTGCCGATCATGGTTCGACCGTCTTCAAACTCGACACGGATCTCCGACGCCCGGCTCACGACGTGGGCGTTGGTGATGATGTGCCCGTCGGAGTCGTACACCCAGCCCGAACCGGAAGACCCGGTTCTTCTCTGCATGCTGTCGCCGTCGATGAGCACTTCGAGGTGCGTCACAGAGGGCTCGACCGAGTCTGCGATGCTGCGGACGGCGCGATCGATACGGACGAGGATGTCGTCATCGTCGAGGACCTGCCTTGCGAGCATGACCTCGGCGGCGGTGTTGGCGAACACCATCTGTCTGATGGCGGTCGGGCCGGCGAGCATGACCGCCGCAACCCCAAAGAGCACCACCAAGGCTGGTCCGATGGCGACAAACTTCCGCATGGAGCGTCTCCTCTGCCCATCTCCCGCCGGTCGGCGTTCTTGAGCACTCTTTCTACCGCCGACCTGCCCTCTGGCTTCGCCGACGCGGGATCTGGGCCCCGTCATGCCGACTTCTTAGGATCGGCACTCTCACCAATTCGCCGGATCTCTGCGTTTGGTTGCGGCCCAAACGGTCCCTCTGTCGGCACGACCCGCCCGCGTGATCCGTACCGCCGGCCAGTCTATCGGACGGGCCGGACGGGTGCGAGGGGCTATCGGCTGTAGAAACGCTCGGCTTCGCCGTCGTGCATCTCGTAACCCTTGCCGCCGATGTCCCTTAGAGACACCCGCTTGACCCAGTCGGCAGCCGCCGCCTGGATTTCCGTACCAAGCGCTGCCGACCGTTCGGCAAACCTCGGCGGGGCGTCAGTCATTCCAAGAAGATCTTGAACGACCAGAATCTGGCCGTGACACGCGGGGCCTGCACCGATCCCGATCAGCGGCACGTTCGTCTCACGCAGCACACGCTCGGTGACCTCCGGCGGCACCGCCTCGATCAACAACAACACCGCGCCGGCCTGCTCGAGCGCCACCGCGTCGGCGACGATCTGCTCCGCATCGTCCGCCTGCCGACCCGCCGAGCCGTACCCGCCCGCGAGCGCCGCGGTCGATGGACGAGCGCCGACGTGCGCACACACCGGGATACCCGAACGCGTCATCCGCTCCACCAAGCCTGCGAAGCTCTCGTCTACTTCCAGTTTCACACAGTCGGCCTGGCCCTCGACCATGAACCGCCCCGCGTTGACCATCGCCTGGTCTTCACTGGCCTGATAGCTCATGAAGGGCATGTCCGCCATCACGAGCGTCTTGGGCGCGCCGCGTTTGACCGCTGCGGTCAGCGTGATCGCAAAGTCCAGCGGCATGCTGGTCGTCCGATCGAAGCCAAGCACAACCTCGGCCGCGGAATCACCCACAAGAAGCACCGGGACGCCGGCGCGTTCGAGCCACTTCGCGGTGGTCGCGTCGTAAGCCGTCAGACACGCGAACGCGTCGCCCGCCTTGGCCATTCGGCGCAGCGTGCGGATGGTCACTCTTTTCTCGAGCGGGGTTCCAAGACGCGAGGGCTTGTTTGGCTCAGCGTTCTGCGCCGAAACTTCCACCGGGTCCCGACGATCTGAAGCCGTGCGAGTCATGGCATATCCTAGGTACGTGCAGCATCCAACGCTCAAACTCGCCGACACTTACGACGAGGGCAGCTCCCGCCAAGTCGGCGAGCAGCACACCCCCTCTGCGGACCTGCAAAGAGCCGCCGCGGACAGGCTCGTCCGCTTCCTGCACAGCTGGTCGAAAAAACAGCCGTTCGAACGCCCCATCCGCGTTCTGGATCACTCCGGGGCCAGGCCCGAGCTGCTGCATGCCGTGCTTAATCAAGCCAATTCCCACTCCGTCTCGGTCGATCTCACTGTCGTTGTCGAATCGGCGGTCGCGGAAGAGTTGCTGCGCGATGCAGTCGATCGGCACAAGGAAATCACGGTCGTCCGAGACGAGGCGCTGGCGGGCCGAGACTTTGAATCGTTCGATTGCGTGCACGTCGCGCTCTGCCTGGCGCACAAGCGCGAACTCCCGATGCTGACGGCACTCGGCAAACTCGAACGCGCGATGACACCCGGGTTCGTCTGGACCGATCTCGCCGACCAGCTCAGCAAGAAGCAAGTCCGCTCATACGCAGAACGGCTCGATCTCGGATTCTGCAAATACCAGAAGCCGTTGCGTTCGAAGCTCTTTACGCTGTCTGGTGTGCGCCGGGTCTGAGCCAGCTAATCGAAGCGTGCGCGGTGCCGTTCCAAAATCTGCAAGTACGGCTCGTCATCCGCAGGCGGCTCGCTCACGCCCGGCTCGTACGTCCCCCCCAAAATCAACGCGTTCTCACGCGGGAACATGTACCGGTATCCGTCGTGGTACACATACCCGAGCCGCTGCGGCTTCAGATGCACAAGCAGCCCCCGAGCCGGGAAGATCAACCCATCGCCGAACAACACCTTGCTGCCCATCGCCAAGCAGTTGACGACCACAGCCTCTGGCAACACCTCGACATCACCGAGCGAACGGAACGATCTGCGAACGATCTCGCCGCCGAGGAGCACAACCTCGTCGTAGAGCTTCTGCATGAACGTCGGCGTATCGATGAAATACGTCCGAAAGACCCGGCCACCGGTGATGCCGGGGATAAGGCCGTCGGATTCTGACCAAGGCCTCGGCTCTACGATCGCGCCCGACTCGAAATATTCCGGGTGGTGCTCTGTAAAGTCAGGCTCGAACACCGGCAATTCTCGCACGCCCCATGCTTTCGGATCGAGCCCGGTCATGCACACATGCGATGCGCGGATGAGGCTGTTAAACCGATCGCGAGCAGGCCCGGGCTCCGGGAAGTCGATACCCGTGGGAAGCCAGAGCGCCCCGGCGATGTTGCTCGTCGTGTCGCCCGCGAACTGCTCGGCGTACACCGCGACCTTGTAGCCTGCACGGAGCAGCGCCAGCGCAGAGGCGAGGCCAGTCACCCCGCCGCCGAGCACCGCGACTCTGCCCTGATCGGGACCTGCCGCCGATCGGACCTGTTCAAGAACGACATCGGCGCACCCGAGCGAGAGCGTGACACCGCACCCGCCGTGGCCGTAGTTGTGAACAACGTCTTTGCCCGCGACCTTCTCGGTCTCAAGCCTGAGCCCCCCCACCCGGCAGGGCCTGATGCCGCACACAAACCGCAGAATCTGCGAGTCTGAAAGGTCTGGCTTGGAGTGCTCGGCGATCACAAACTACGCTAGGCACCCGCATCCAAACGTGCACGCCTGCTGCGTTTCAGTCGGCCAACCTTATCCCGAGTTCGGCTGCCACCGGGGTTCTACCATCCGCGATGCTCACTAAAGCACAACGCGCCGACGCGATGCTCCTGGTCGTCGCCATCGTCTGGGGCGCCGGCTTTGTCGCGCAGAAAGCCGCGATGGAGCACGTTGGCCCGATCCTGTTCACCTCGATCCGGTTCGCGATCGGCTCGCTCGTGCTTTTGCCGTTCGTGCTCAGCCGAACGCCCAAGGGCGGCGAGTGGCGCGCGGGCGTCATCCTCGGCCTCGTCATGTTCGCCGCCGCCTCACTCCAGCAGATCGGCCTCGTCTACACCACCGCAAGCCGGGGCGGGTTCATCACGGGGCTCTACGTCCTCGTCGTTCCCGTCACGGGGTTGTTCTTCGGGCATAGGTTCCACCGGGGCCACATCATCGGCGCGGTACTCGCGGCCATCGGCCTGTACCTGCTCAGCGGCGACCTCTCGGGCGAGACCGGCAAGGGCGACTTCCTCATCATGGGCTGCGCCGTGCTCTGGGCTGTTCACGTCGCGATGGTCGGCCACCTCGCGCCAAAGGCCGAGCCGATCCGGCTCGCGTTCGCTCAGTTTGCAACCGTCGCCCTTCTAGCCGCGGCCGTTACGCCATTCTTCGAACCCGTCACCATCAACGCGATCTTCGACGCCAAGGTTGCGATCCTGTACTCAGGCGTGTTCGCGATCGGCTTAGCATTCTCGCTGCAGGTCATCGCCCAGCGCGACGCCCCGCCGACCCACGCCGCGATCCTCATGAGCCTCGAAGCACTCTTCGCCGCCGTCACGGGCTGGCTGTTCTTGAGTGAACAACTCGCCCCCAAGGAACTCACCGGCTGCGGCCTCATGCTCGCCGGCATGCTGGCAAGCCAGCTCTGGACACGGAAGAAAACGCAGGAAGAGAAGGCGATCGCGAAAGATGCGGTGCGGTAATCAGCTCAACTCACCCACCGCCGCCATCACCTCTTCCGCGTGACCCGGCACCTTCACCTTGTCCCATCGCTTGGCAACTTTCCCGCCCGGCGCGATGAGGTACGTCGTGCGCTGGATACCCATGTACTTCTTGCCGTACATCGATTTCTCGACCCACACGCCGTACTTCTGGCAGATCTCGGGATCCGGCTTCCTGTCGTCGTTCACGCGGTCGTCCGCGAGCAGCGGGTAGTTCAGCGATTCCTTGTCCGCGAACTTCTTCTTGCTCTTGGAGTTGAGTATGCTGATTCCGAAGACCGTCACGCCTTTCTTCTTGAACTTGACGTGCATGTCTCGGAATTGGCAGGCCTGATCGGTGCAGCCGCTGGTCATGTCTTTGGGATAGAAAAACAGCACGACCGGCCCGTCGGTGTAGTCGCTTAGCCTGTGTTTGACGCCGTCCTGGTCGGGCAGATTGAACGCCGGGGCCTTCTTACCTTCATCGATCAATGGCATCGTCTTCCTTTCTGTGGATGAGGCGAGAGTGTACGCCCCGCTGTGCCGATACACTCTCGCCCGATGACCGACCAAGAGCCACAGCCCGATCCTCAGCCAGAAGCGCCAGCCGCGCCGCGCCCGGCGGACGTCCGCCGGATGATCGCGAATCTGCCGCACATCGCCACCGATCTCGACTCAAACGAGATCGCAAAGCGCGCCAGACGCCAGAGCGAGCGCGGCAAGCTCCCCGGGTTCGTCGCAACTACACCCGACGGCCTCTACGAAGCAAACGCCTTCGGCAACCCATTCGACTACAGGCTCATCGCGAGCCACGCGCCGGGCAAGCTCTCGTTCACCATGAAAATCAAACGCAAGATGCCCATCATCTTCTGGGCGGTCATGGCGTTCACCGTCTGGCCAGGTGTCCTGTTCACCGACTCGCTTCTGAACACATGGTTCGGCTGGTACCCGAATGAGACGTGGATCACCTTCGCGTGGTACATCCCGCTGACGGTGCTGCCCCTGCCCTGGTTGCACAAAGCCGTGATGGCAAGAACAAGGCTTGCCGCCCTCGTCCACGCGCACGAACAGATCCACGCGATCGCGAAATCACTCGGCGGCGAAGTCAACGAATAAAGCGTTCTCATTTCCTAAAACAAACGCGGCCGAGCACGAATGCCCGGCCGCGGTGGGTTACTGGTTTCGTTTCATTGATCTACTCGACGTCATGGCCTTCAACCACATCGGTGATCGGCGGAGCTTCGTGCGGCGGGTCCTCGCCCGCGTCCATCCGCTTGAAGTACTCGCGGTACGCCTTCATCGCCTGCGAACCGAAGATCAACATAATCGGGATGTTGGCGACAAGCATGACACCCAGACCGAGCGTGGTCCACATGTCGAGCTCGGTGTCGGTACCGATGATCGCCTTGTCGCCGTCTGCTCCGAACATCGGCATCGCGAGCACCGTCGTCAGCAGGATCAGCGAGCAGTACACGAGCTTGTAGATGAGTACCGCCGGCTTCGCGGCTTTCTCGCCCCGTGTTCCGAAGAAGTAGTACACGCCCTGTTCACCGTAGTACGACCACGAGATCATGGTCGAGAGTGCAAAGAGCCAAGCGGCGACCGAGACAAGAATCATGCCGAGGCCGGGCTGGACACGGTCGAACGCGTACGCCGTCATCGAAGCGCCGGCGTAGTCGCCGTAGATACCAAGATCAGCAGAGCCGTCCTCCTTCTGTCGGAAGGTTGGCTCGATTTCAGATTCGAGGTCGCCCCAACTCGCAACCCACATGCCGGCGTCATCTTGCGATACCGTGCCTGTGATCTTTCGAAGCTCGCGGCCTGTGTTGTCATCAACCGAGCCAGCCACAATGAAGAAGACCGTTTCACCCGGACGCCAAGCCGACTCGTCCGACGCGGTTCTCCGGATCCGGCGTGCGTCGTCTGACATGACGGGCAGCGGCGCCGTTTCAAGCGTCCAGTCGTTAGCCACAGGCTGGCCTGCCTCATCTGTAACCTGAACGATCCGAACGCTGTCGGTTGAAAGGAACTCTGCTTCAGCGCCGCGGTTATACGCGCCACTGGACAGAATCACGAGCGCGGTCAGGGTGCAGACCACGATGGTGTCGATGAAAGGCTCGAGGCCAGCGACGACGCCCTCACGCACCGGTTCGTCGGTCTTGGCTGCTGAGTGTGCGATGGGCGAAGAACCCTGACCCGCCTCAGACGAGAACAGTGCACGCTTGACGCCCCACATCGCGGCGTAACCGAACGTGCCGCCTAGGAACGCGCCTTCGGGGTTAGCACTCGAACCACCCAAGAAGTCGGGCAGACCGCTCTTGACGATCAGCCCCAGCATGGCGGGGACATCGCCGAGGTGCAGGATCAGCACGTAGCCCGCGGCGAGCATGTACATCACACACATGAACGGCACGATCCGGCCCGCAACCGCGCCGATCCGCTTGATGCCGCCCAGAATCACGAGGCCCACGACAACACTGAGCACGATGCCAGTGACGACCTGCGGGACTTGGAAGTATGTGAACGTGATGTCAGCGACGTTCCACGCCTGGAACATGTTGCCGCCGGTGATCGCCGAGATAATGAGGGTCACAACAAAGACACCACCGATGATGGTACCGATGGGAGCGAGTCCCCACTTGGCGAAGCCCTTCTTGACGACGAACATCGGGCCGCCGTGCGGGTTCTCGGGGTCATCTGTGTTGCGGTAGAGCATGGACTGGGTGACTTCGGTCATCTTGAGCGACATGCCGAGCACACCGATGACCCACATCCAGAAGATGGCGCCCGGTCCGCCGAGCGCGACCGCGACCGCCACACCCGCGATGTTGCCGAGTCCAACCGTTGCCGACAGAGCAGCAGAGAGTGCCTGGAAGTGGTTGATCGCGCCGGGGTCGTTCTTGTCGTCGTACTTGCCTCGCACGACGGATACGCCGTGGGTCAGGGCCCGGTACTGCCCGAAGCCCGACCACACCGTGAACAGCACGCCCGTAAAGAGCAGCGCGTAGACCGTGTAGTCGGAGAACAGAATACCGTTCAACGAGTTAATAAAAGAGTTCAATCCGTCCATGTGAGTCCGAGTCCTTTGCCAGTGAAGCCCGCTGCCCGATGGGCAGGACAAGATCTGTCAGCCCGCGATCATCGCCGATCTGGGCCCGTTCTGCAACACCTACCCATCCGATACCCTAATAGCCGTGTGGACCATCGACCAGATAGCCGACGCCATCGCAGAATCCATTAACCGGGAGAACCTCCGGCTTCGGGACGAGGACGCCGTCGTCGGTGTCGATGGGCTCGATGAGACCAGCATCCATCCGGTTCTTGAATCGTCCCTGAAAGCCCTTGGCTTCGGCGTTTGGCGCGAGTTCCCCTTCCCAACCCCGAAGCAGCGGCGGGCCAAGAACTCAGAGCGCGAGCGCTGCGATCTTGTCCTCACCCAAGACCCGGGGCTGCCGGTCATCGATCTGGTCGAGATCGACAAGCGCGAGCACGAACTCGAGGGCACGCTCTTTGCCCCGGTGGCCGAGCAGGCCGCGACCATCAAAGGCACGCGCCCGGAAGAAGCCCTCTGGCTCGAGGTCAAAGTCTGCGGCCAGTACGAATTCGTCTCGGGCGTCCCAGTCCCAAACACCGCGTACACCACCGGCGTCGTACTCGCGCCGGCGACCGACATTAAGAAGCTCGCCAAAGAGCGCGCGATCGCCGAGGCCGCCTCGGTACTTGTGCTCTTCGCGACCGACGAAGAGACAGCTAGGCACGATCTGCAGATCGCTGTCCACAAATGGCTCGACAAGTCACTGCCCATCCGCAGCCCGTCGATCAGCATCACGCCCATCGACGAACGGATCGGCAACACCGTCGCTGCGGTCTGCGTGACACCTGTGAAGACCAAGTTTGAGTACTGAACTTACGAAGCCTGCGCCGACTGCTTGAGACCCGCGACCCGCTCGATCGCATCGGCCGCGTGTACGCACGCGTCCATCGTCTCAAACTGCTGCGTCACCTTCCCGAGGTCGTCCCGCTGCTGCTGCGCGTACGACTCGTCCTCGATCAGCTTCGTCGCCTCTTGCACGATCGGCTCGGCATCGCCAAAGTGCGGCACAAGCTCTGGCACGATTTCCCTGCCTGCGATCAGGTTCGGAAGCGTGAAGAACGGAGCCGTCAAGAGCCACTTGGCGACCAGCTCATAGAACAAACGGCCTGTCTTGTAGACGATCACCATCGGCTTCTGCTGGCGAGCGATCTGGAGCGTCACCGTCCCGCTGACCACGAGCGAGAGATCACACCACTTGACGATCGCGTCCGTGTTGTGCGTCTCAATCACAAGCCCGTCAGGCCAGCCCCCAAGATTCTGAGCCTGCGCCCGGAGCTTCTTGGCAACCTCGGGTGTCGTCGCGGCGACCACCCCCACCGCACCGGGCCTGTCCTGCTTGAGTCTCCGGAAACTCTCAAGAAGCAGCGGGAAATTCCGGTCGTGTTCCTTGGGCCTTGACCCAGGGAAGAGCGCGATCTTGGGCGAGCCCTCGGGCATCGTCGCCGCCGATACTGCGAGCGCATCATGATCGAGCTCGATGTCAAAGAGCGGATGCCCGACATACTTCGCCGGGACTTCTTTGCCCTCAAACCAGCTCTCTTCGAACGGCAGCAGGCAGAGCACCATGTCCGTGAGTCTGCGTAGTTTCTTAACCCGCCGCTTCCCCCACGCCCAGACCTGCGGCGCGACGAGGTGCACAACCCGGATGTTGCGTTTCTTGGCGAGTTTGCAGATCGGGAAGTTAGCCGCGGGCGAATCGACCGCGATGTGAGCAGCGATCGGGTTCTTGTCCATCCACAGCTCGACGCGCTCGTTGATCTTGCGGTGCTCTTGGATCTTCGCCAGACCGGGCACGCCCATGACCGCATCCTTGCCTGTCTGCTCGACAATCTCGGCGCCGGCGGCCTGCATCTCCGGCCCACCCCATGCATAAATCTTCAGATCGGGATGCCGACGCAGAAGCTCGGCGATCACCGTCGAGGCGTGGTCGTCGCCGCTCGGCTCGAACGACGTAAAAAGCAACGCGCGAGGTCTTGTGCCCTGCGATGGGGCAGTCTCAGGCGGGCTGGCTGTCGTAGAAACCGTCGTCATTGCCCAAGACGTAAGCCCACGGCTTCGCCAGAGTCAACTTGGGCAAGCCCGAGCATCGCAATCACCGCGATCAGAAACCGGCTGAATCGAGCCACACAGAGGGTTTCTGGCCCAGCGCGGTCGAAATGAGGATCAGCGAATCAAGGCTCGGAAGATGCGTGCCCCGCTCGATCGAGCTGAGCTGGCTGACGCTCACGCCCGATGCCTCGGACATCTCTTTGAGTGTCCAGCTCCGATCCGCCCTTGCAAGCCTGATCTGCCGACCCAACTCCGTGCGCAGCCGATCCTGTGGCCTGAGCCCGAGCCCGTACGACTCGGCAGCCTGCTCAAGCACCCCCGCCAACTGCTCCGCCGAGAACGGCTTCGCAAGATAGTCGAACGCGTCCCGCTTGAATGTGTCGCGCATCGTGTCCATCGACGGGTACCCGGTCACCACGATCACACAGAGTCTGGGCCATTTCTCACGGATCCGGCCGAGCACTTCCTGACCGGTGTGCCGACCCATGTTCATGTCCAGCAGCACAACGTCCGGCAGCGACGCTTCGCACAGCGCGATCAGATCGTCTGGTTTCGAGGCCGTCCGGACCGAGTGGCCAAGGTCATCCAAGACGACCTGTACAAACTCGAGAAAGTCCGCGTCGTCATCAAGCACCGCGATGTCCAGCGACAATTCCAACTGCGGGGTCCCGTCTTTGCGTTCAGCCATCGTCATGCTGCTCCTCATCCCGACCCGGGGGCCTCACTGTAACACCATCGACAACGGCGCTGCACCCCTCCCCCGGCGGCACAACGGGCAGCACAATCTCGAACACCGCGCCCCGCTCGGACGCACGGTTGTGCGCGACGATCACACCGCCGTGCTCGCGCACGATCCCCTGCGCTACAGCAAGACCGAGCCCAGTCCCCTTGGCGTCCAGCCTCGTCGAAACAAACGGCTCGAACAACGATTCGATCAGCTCCGACTCGATCCCGGGCCCGTCGTCGATCACGCGCAGGCTCACCCACTCGGCGCCGTCACGCTCGAACAGTTCGCCCGTGATCTCGACTCGCTTGGCGCCCTGATAGCTCCGCACCGCATCGACCGAGTTGCGGATCAGGTTCACGAACACCTGCACCATCCGGTCGCCGTCGCAGGCGATCACGATCCCTGCGTCGAGGTTGTTTACGATCTCGATCGCCTTCGCGTCGCGGTCGAGCCGAACGAGCGTGACCGCCTCGTCAACGATCTCCTTCGGCTTCACCGGGTTCGCCTGCGGCGGCCTGACTCTCGCAAAGTCGAGCAGGCTCTCGCCGAGTCGTTCGAGCCGACCCACAACGCGAACAAGCAGCTTCGCCTCGGACTCTGACAAGCCGTCGCCGCCGCTCTGCTCGAGCTTTTCTGCAAGCCCCTTCACAACAGTCAGGGGTGTGTTGAGTTCATGCGCGATGCCCGCAGACAAGATGCCGAGACTCGCCAGCCGATCTGAGTCCGCAAGGTTCCGCTGCGCATTTTCTAGCAGATGGTTCTTCCGGGTCAGGTCCGCGGCGACGATCTCAAACCGACCTAGCGCCTCGGCAAGGTCACGCTCGTGTTGGCGCATCGAACGCACGGTCTCGTTCCGCGAGCGCATGATCGAACCGATCTCGTCTGCGGGGATGTGCTCCTCGGCGATGATCTCGTGCTCCGAATCTCCGACTTGAACCGCGTCGTCCGCTTCGAGCATCCTCGCGATCGGGCCGTAGACGTTCTGTGGCAAAACGAACATTTCAAGGAACGCCGCGATCAAGCCGTACATCGCGAGGATGACCACTGCGGTAAACGCGAAGAGTTCGAGCACCGCGCGCCTTGCTTCCGGGATGTGCGCGCTGACGACGACAAACCTTGGCTCGTCTCCGCCCGCGCCCTCGATCAGCATCGCGACCGATCCACCAGCCTTTGACTGCCCGTTCGGGACCGACACACCGGGCTGTTCCGACGCCGCTGCGATCACGTCCGGCGACAGCCCGAGCTCGCCCGCTCGCCCGACGCGGTACTCCAGGCCTTCGATCTCACCGAGCCGATCGGGCAGAGGCTCGTCGATCCCCGTCCAGCCCGAGGCGCTGAGGATTTCGATCGCGGCCTCGGCCTGGCTGTGCTCGGCTCGACTCACAACCGCCGACGCGCCCGGGCGGAGCGTCACGAGCAGCACCACACCAAGGATCAGCGAGAAAAGCGTGTGCAGCACCACAAGCTTCTTGCGGATGCGCATCGTCCCCAGCAGCCCGAGGCGTGTGAGCCGACCCGGGTTCATCCGGTCTGGTTGCTCGTTCTGGCTGGACATACGACTCCCGTGCGTTCCTAGACTCGCCCCGTGCCTGATCCTAAACGACCACAACGCCGAAGCCGCCGACCCCGACAACATACGACAGCACCGACCTCGGCGCGCGGACTGGTCGCCGAGGTTCTGACCCAGCAGGCCGCCCGATTCCCAGAGATCGAGCCGCTGGATCTCGATACAGCATCGCTCGACAGCCGCGACGCCGCACTCGCGCACGCCCTTTACGACGCCTCGATCAGGCGGTGGCTCACGCTCGAGTACCTCATCCAGCAAGGACTCAACCGCCCATTCCGCGAGCTCGAACCCGCACTGCAGGCGATCCTGATCCTCGGGGCGGCTCAGCTCGTGCTTCTCGACCGCATCCCGCCGCACGCGGCTCTCGATCAGTCCGTCGAACTGGCCAAGCGTGCGCTCAGGCCCGGCGCGGGCAATCTCGTCAATGCGGTGCTCAGGCGGGTCAACGCCTCGATCGGCGACCGGTCCGGGCCTTGGCACAACGACCGGCGCTCGGTGCCGCTTGCATCCGGCTCGCGCGACTTGATCGGGATCAAGCTGCCGGAGAACGAACGCCAAAGACTTTCGGTCGCGACGAGTGTCCCCTTGCCGCTGATCGACCGATGGGCCAACGACCACAGCCAAACCGAGATCACCGACGCCTGCCTGCACTCGCTGGCCAACCCGCCGACTGTGCTGAATGTGTCATACCTGCAAAGCCCGCTGCCCGAAGGCTCGACAGCCCCCCACGACTGCAAGGGCCACGCGCTCTGGATCGGTCAGCGCGACGACCTCGGCCCGCTGCTGCTCGAGCGCGACGACGTCTGGGCGCAGGACGCGTCATCGGCCGAGGCGGTGCGCTCGATCGAAGACCTGAAGCCGAAGCGGATCATCGATCTCTGCGCGGGCCAGGGCACCAAGACCCGCCAGCTCCGCGCAACGTTCACCGAGGCGCAGATCATCGCGACCGACGTAGACCAAGCCCGCTTTGCAACGCTCTCGAAGGTGTTCGAGAACGATGACCGCGTGAACGTTCTCTCGATGGCTGAACTCCGGCACGCCGAGCGCGGCAAAGCGGACCTTGTCCTGCTCGATGTGCCCTGCTCGAACACAGGCGTGATGGGCCGGCGCGTCGAGTCGCGGTACAGATCGACACCAGCTGCACTCAAACGGTTGAAATCGATCCAACGCCAGATCATCCAGGACTCGGTCTCGCTGCTCGCGAAATCGGGCTGGATCCTCTATGCGACGTGCAGCATCGACCACGCCGAGAACCAGTCGCAGATGATCTGGGCGTCGAAAGCTCTCCAGATGAGCGTGTCCCGTGAGCGTGCATCGCTGCCCACAACCCGTGGAAACCCCGAATCTTCTGTGGACGGCTCCTACAGCGTCCTGCTCACTCCCGAGCGGAGCCAAAGAGCGTAGACTCTCCGCTCACGGACGCTGTTCGCACCAACGACTCCAGAGGCCAACTGCATGAAATTGACGGACCTGATCACACCTGCCTGCATCATCTCGCCGCTCAAAGCGACCGAGAAGCAAGATGTCATCAGCGAATTGGTGCAAGCCCTCGCCGACGCGGGGCAGGTCTCGGACCCGGCGGCCCTCGTCGAAACCGTCTGGACACGCGAACAGACCCGGACCACCGGAATCGGTCAGGGTCTCGCCATCCCCCACGGCAAGTCAGAGTCGCTCACCGACATGGCCATGGCGATCGGCAAGCCAGCCGAGCCCATCGACTTCGAGTCCGTTGACGGCAAACCGGTCCGCCTCGTCGTGCTTCTCGCAAGCCGACCCGATCAGATGAGCGACCACATCCAGGCGCTCGCCAAGATCAGCAGGCTTCACATGGAAGCCGCGTTCCGCGAAAAGATCTACGCGGCGAACTCGCCCGAAGAGATCTACGAACTGCTGGTCGAAAACGCTGCCAGCTAGTCCAGCACTACTTTGATCGCGATGGATGAGTGCCGCTCTCAAGAGCCGCAGCGCCGATTGTCTCGAACACACCCAGCGCCCGGTCCGCGGACCTTCTGAAGTGGTTGTACGGGAACAGCACCACGAGCGCGATGACGAGCCCGAACGCGGTTGTGTAGAGCGCCTCTGAAATCCCGACCGCCATCGCCGCGGGGTCGGTCACCTGCTCGGCGCTGCCGAGCAAGCCGAAGCTTTTGATGATGCCCGTAACCGTGCCGAGGATGCCCAGCATCGGTGCCGCGGTCACGACCGTGGAGAGGAACGACAGGTACCGCTCGAGTCTCGGCCTGACACTCTCGGCGGCGGCGAGCACCGAGCTCTCGCCCATCTGCCCGCCGGCGCTCTCGTCGAGCATCGCCGAGACAAACTGCCCGAGCACGCCGTCCCCGGTTTGCCTGGCCAGCGCCGATTCGTCTGACGATCGCAGGGCCGCCGCGATCCGGGACACCCGGCCCGGCGCCATCCCTTTGCGGAGCGAAAGAAAGAAAAACGCCCGCTCGATGCACAGCGCAACCGACACCACGCTCACCGCAGCGAGCGGCCAGGCCACCCACCCCGCGGCTGCGAATAACTCGCCGGCATTTCCGATCGTCCCTGCCATGGTTGGATCGTACTGTACACCGGCAACACAAGCCCGAACCCCGCACGCTGATAGAACCAAAGGACCCAGCCATCGCCAGCACCGCAAGCGACATCTCGGCCCCGATCGCCCTGATCGACGAAGAACTCGCCAGACACATCGACGCAGCAGGCCTCGGGGGCGATCTCTCGGTCGGCCTGCACGAGGCGATGCGCTACGCGGTCCTCGGCGGCGGCAAACGCTTCCGCCCACTGCTCGTCTGGCACGCGTGCGCCACCGTGGGAGGCGACCCCAACATCTGTCTGCCCGCGGCTGCGGCGATCGAGTACATCCACGCCTTCAGCCTCGTCCACGACGACCTGCCAGCGATGGACGACGACGACCTCCGCCGAGGCAAACCAACGCTCCACATCCACACCTCAGAAGCCATGGCGATCCTCGCGGGCGATGCGCTGCTCAACCTCGCGTTCGCTGCGACGACACGCGTGAATATCGATCCATCGCTCACGATCAGACTCGTACAAGAGTTGACATCGGGTTGTGCTGGCATGATCTCCGGGCAGATCTTCGACTCGCTGCCCGATGCCGACCCAGCGATCGACGACCGCAAAAGGCTCGAACGCATCCACAGGAACAAGACCGGCGCACTCATCCGCGCATCGTGCCGGATCGGTGCGATCTGCGGCGGCGCTTCCGACGAGTCGCTCGCCGCCCTGACCACATACGCCGACGACATCGGGCTGATGTTCCAGGCCGTCGATGACTTGCTCGATGTGGAGCAGGCCACCGAGCATGCCGGCAAGCGCACGGGCAAGGACGCGGAGGCCGGCAAACTTACCTACCCGGGGCTTCTGGGAGTCGAGGGCACGAAGGCCGAGATCGAGCGGCTCAGGACCGAGGCCGTCGCCACGGTCGAGAGTTTGGGCCCGAAATCCGCCCCGCTGGTCACGATCGCAAACCTGATCGCGACCCGCGACCGATAAGACCGAACCCCAAATATGTCCCCTGGCGATTCGCCAGGGCGCAATTGTTTCAGTATACTTTGAAAACACATCCGCCTCGGCGGGCGAGCGAACACGGTTCTACGCGGGAGCGAATCATCCGGGCACACAACGCAAGAAGTCGATAGCCAATACCAAGACAGACGCGAGAGAGCATGAACTACCTGCCCAACATCAAGACCCCGGCCGACCTCAAGAAGCTCCCGGTCAACGCACTCACCGAACTGGCGGGTGAGATCCGAGCCGCGATCATCGAGCAGGTCTCCAAGACCGGCGGCCACCTCGCCCCGAACCTCGGCGTCGTCGAACTCACCATCGCGATGCACTACGTCTTCGACTTCGGCCATGACCGGCTGCTCTTTGATGTCGGCCACCAGTGCTACCCGCACAAGCTCATCACCGGCAGGTTCGACAAACTCGGCAAGCTCCGCACACGCGAGGGCATGGCGGGCTTCCCCGATCCGAGCGAGAGCAAGTACGACCTCTTCAACGTGGGCCACGCGGGCACGGGCATCTCGACCGCGGTCGGCATGGCGCGCGGCGACACGCTCGCCAAGCAAGCGTTCGACAAGAAATCAAACCCCAAGGGCCGACGCGTCGTCACGCTCATCGGTGACGCATCGATCGCCAACGGCGTCGCGATGGAAGGCCTCAACAACGCCGGCACACTCAAACGCCAGTTCCTCGTCGTGCTCAACGACAACGGCATGAGCATCGCCAAGCCCCAGGGCGCACTGGCGCAATACTTCGACCGCGTCCGGATGAGCCACACCTACACCGACTTCAAGAAGTCCGCGGGCAAGATACTCGAGAGCATCCCGGGCGGCTCGCTCCTGCGCGACGCATACCACCGAACCGGCGAGGCAACCAAAGCAGTCATCGCGGAAAACTCGTGGTTCGAGCACTTCGGCCTGCTGACCGTCGGCCCAATCGACGGCCACAACATCCCCGAGCTCATCGAGTTCTTCAGCGAAGCCCGCGAGTACGACAAGCCGATGGTCCTTCACGTCAAGACAACCAAGGGCAAGGGGCTCGATGTCGCGGAGAACGACGCGACGACGTTCCACTCACCCAAGCCGTTCACCGTTGAACGCGACGAGGCGCTCGGCTGCCGGGTCGAGATCCCGTCGTCCGGTCGGTCGTTCACCGGTGCGTACGCGGAAGCGATGAAGGACCTGATGGAACGCGACGATCGCGTGGTCGCCGCGACCGCAGCCATGCCCGACGGCACAGGCATCGCGCCCGTCCTCAAGGCCCACCCCGACCGCGTCTGGGACACCGGCATCTGCGAGAGCCACGCGATGGACATGATGGCGGGTCTTGCTAAGACCGGCTTCAAGCCCTTCTTCGCGGTCTACGCGACGTTCTTCCAGCGTGCGTTCGATCAGGCGTTCCAGGAAGCCGCGCTGCAAGGTCTGCCCGTGCGGCTCTGCCTCGACCGCGCCGGTCTTGTCGGCGGCGACGGCGCCGTCCACCACGGCTTCTGCGACGTTGCGCTGCTCCGCACACTCCCTGAAGCGGTCATCACCGCGGCGATTGACGAGCCGAGCCTGCTCGCATCGCTCGAATTCATGCGCACCTACGACGAAGCGCTCAGCAGCGTGCGTTACCCGCGTGACAACGTCTCGCCGGTGCTCGCAGACCAGCCCTGCCCGCCGTTTGTGCTGGGCAAGGCGAGGAACCTGACGCCGGAGATCGACATCGAACACGACGAGATCGACGTCGCGGTGCTCGCGTTCGGCACGCCCGCGATCGCGGCGCTCGAAGCCGCCGCGAAACTCGGGGACAGCTACCGCGTCGCGGTGTTCGACGCACGCTTCGCTAAGCCCATCGACGAATCGCTCGTCCGCAAGCTGCTCTCGCGCAAGATCCCGACGATCACCGTCGAAGAGCACGCTCCGATGGGCGGCTTCGGCTCGGCAGTGCTCGACGCTGCGAACGAACTCGGACTCGACGCCTCGTGCGTAACGAAGCTCGCGCTTCCCGATTCGTGGGTGCTCCAGAACCCGCGTAGCGCACAGCTCGCCGAAACCGGGCTCGACGCCGCCGGTATCGCACGTGCGATCCGCCAAGCCGCCAGCGGCGAATCAAACTCGGACGAAGCGCGTTCGCAGGTCGAGGTCAAAGAGGCGAACCGCCAGCCCGCGAGGTAGGCTTCCCGCAACGCCCGGCGCGTGCTCGGCTGACTCTGCTCGAAAGGCTACCCATGACCGGTTCCAGGCGATCGACTCTGCTCGTGGTCAACACGGACAAACCCGACGCCGACAGAGCCGCCCAGCAGCTCGCCTCGCTCATCAGCAAGCACGGCTCGCTCATCGCGCAGATCCCCGCAGCCAACGGCCCGATCCCCGACGAAGCACAGAACGCGGACCTCATCGTCGTCCTCGGAGGCGACGGCACACTGCTCGGCGAAGGCCGGCGGTTCGCCGGCAGCGGCACACCCATGCTCGGTGTCAACGTCGGCAAGCTCGGCTTCCTTGCCGAGTTCGACATCGATGCGGTCAGCAGCCAAGCCGAGAGCCTGTTCGGCGACGGCGAGCTCAACACCAGAGCCGTCCCACTGCTCGAAGTGGATATCCGAAACAGCGACGGCTCGACCGTTCAAGCCGGCTGCGCGATGAACGAAGCGGTGATTACCGCCGGGCCTCCTTACAGCATCATCGAACTCGGCATCCGGATCGACGACGCCACAGGCCCCGCGGTTCGCGGCGACGGGCTCATCGTTTCGACTTCGCTCGGCTCGACCGCGTACAACGTCTCGGCGGGCGGGCCGATCATCCACCCGCTCGTTGACGCGACAGTCATCACACCCATCGCGGCACACTCGCTCGCGTTCAGGCCCATCGCCGTCCCGGGCATTAGCACGATCGAGATCGACCCGATCCAGATCAACGAACGCACCGACGACGGAACGACACTTGTCCTCGACGGACAGATCCGCCACCGCATCACAAGTGACCAGCGCGTCATCATCAAACGCGCGGAGCGTTCGGTCGAGCTGGTCGTCAACCAGCGCGGCAACTACTGGCACACACTGGTCAGCAAGCTCCACTGGGCGAAGCAGCCGACGTTCTCGTCGGACAAGTAGCGATCAGCTTGTGACCGCATCGCTCGAAACCGACGACTGCTCCCTGCTGAACAACGCACTCAAGCCTCGCGACATATCGATCACGAGCCCCAAGAGCAGCGGCACCAGCAGCAGCGTGAACACGGTCGAGACAAGCAGACCGCCGACCACCACCGAGCCAAGACCGCGGTAGATCTCAGAACCGGCGCCGGGCATCAGCACCAGCGGGAGCATGCCGCCAACCGAGGTGAGCGTGCTCATAAAGATCGGCCTGATTCGTGTGCGGACGCTCTCTGCGATCGCGTCTGCCGGCTCCATCGGGTCCGCCGCCGCTTCGCCTTCCTCGACGACCCCCTTCATGAAGTTCAGCGACTGGTGCACGATCAGGATCGCGTTGTTCACCACAACACCGATCAGAATCACGAACCCGAGCATCGTGAGCACATCGAGCTGCTGAGTCGGGACAATCGGGTTCGTCGCGGTGTAGTCGTGCACAAGCTTGAGTCCGAAGAACCCGCCGACGACCGCCAGCGGCACGCTGAACATGATCACAAACGGATACACGAAGCTCTCAAAGAGTGCGCACATCAGCAGGTACGTCACCGCGAGCGACCAAATAAACCTCGCCAGCATCAGCTGAGGCATCGACGACACACCGAACAGCAGCACGCCGATGATGCCAAGGAGCAAGAGAGCGCCGACGCCGCCGTAACCAAACTTTGCTTTCCCGGACGCGAGCGCCCTAATAAACCCGAAGCCGGCGACGATGAAGCCGACCGCAACGAGTCCGTACGCAAGGAACTTGCCCGCCGATGCCGCGGACGAATCGACGTCGCCCGTGGAACGATCACCGAAGAGCGCGACCTGAACCTCGTCGAGCTTGGCCGCGGTGCCTTCGAGGCGGACGCGCATCGTGCGGTCGATCAGCCCAGCACCTCGCGCCGGCGCGAGAAACTCCTCGTTGATCTGATCCATCACGTCCTGGACCGCCATGCCCGGCGGGGGTGTGATCTGCAGGCTCACAGCGGAAAGTTCCTGAATACGCTGGATCGACTGTGGCGCAACCGAACCCGTAATCTCGACCAGCGTATCAAGTGGCACGATCGGCCCGTTGTTGGGCGTGGCGACTGGGACCATCGCCATCTGCTCGAGGTACTCGAGCTGGCCGCCGTCTGGGAGCACAACCATGTCGACCGCTTCGCCGTTGAGGATGTAGTCATCAACGAACGCGCCGTCGAACAGGCTTCGCACCGCGACACCGACATCGCTCGGCCTCAGCCCGAGCTGACGCGCTTGGTCGGTCAGCGTCACCCGGTACTCGGGCTGGCCAAGGTTGTAGTTGGAAGGGCTGGCGGCGACTCGGCCGTAGCCGTAGTCCGGGTGGCTCACCGCGGTCCCGAACACCATGCCAGCCGCAGCGACGACACGGTCGAGGTCCGGGCCCATGATCTCGACGTCGATGCTGTTGCCGCCACCGAAGCCGCGACCGAAGATCGAGGCCTGGCTCGCGCCGCCGTAAGTATCCGGCAGTTCGTTCATCGAGTTGGTCAGCAGCTGACCGATCGGGATAACCACAGTCGGATCGATGCTTGTGCCACCGACGAACATCGAGTCGCCGAACGCGCCGATGAAGAAGTTCTGCATCTGCACCGGATCGTACTCGAAGCTGTTTTCGCCCTGACCCGACGAGATCGGCGCCAGGTCCGCGAGTTCGGAGTTGCCCTCCATGTAAGGCAGCACCTTCGCCTCGATGCGCTCGGCAAAGTCAACTTTTTCCGGCAGACTCAGACCCGGCGGGATGAGCAGACCGCCGAACACAAGGTTCTGGTTACCCGCAGGCAGGTAGTCCATCGGCGGCACGATCCAGACCGCAGCGCCAAGACTCACGATCGTCATCACCACGATAATCAGAGGCCGAACGACGAGTCCCAGCATGCCGCGTTGCAACGCACGGATCATCGAAGCACCGAACTCGTTTACCTTTCCGAAAAACGCGTTCAGGCCGAACATGCCATCGAGTGCCTGGCGGAACTTGCTCTTTCTGTCGCGCTGCGGCCTGAGCCATCGCGAGCAAGCCGCGGGGATCACCGTCATCGAAACGATCAGCGAGATCACAACCGAACTCACGATCGCGATCGAGATGTCACGGAACAACTGCCCCGCTTCTTCTTGAATCGTCAGCACGGGCACGAACACAGCCGCCGTGGTGAGTGTCGATGCGAGCACAGCACCCCAGACTTCTCTGCCGCCTTCGTACGCGGCTTTCATCGGTGACAAACCGCCTTGGTATCTCCGGTAGATGTTCTCGAGCACCACGATCGCGTTGTCAACCACCATCCCGACCGCGAACGCGATGCCCGCGAGCGAGATGACGTTAAGCGTGCGACCCAGCGCGAGCAGCACCAGGAACGTACCGATGACCGAGATCGGGATCGCCATCGCGACGATGCCCGTCGTCACGAACGACCGCAGGAAAATCAGCAACACGATCGCCGCGATCGAGCCGCCGATCCACAGGTTCTGGGTCACGAGGCTGATCGACGAATCGATGTAGACCGTCTCGTCGTACACCTGCCGCATCCGAAGGTGAGGCCCGACCTCGCCGCCGAGGTTCGGCAGGATATCGGCGCGGACATCTTCGAGATTCGTCCGCACATCCTCCATCACGTCGATCACGTTGGCGCCGGTCTGACGGATGATGTTGATCGCGATACTCGGGTAGCCGAACGAACGGACAAACCCTCGCTGCTTGGTGTGACTGATCTCGACCGATGCCACATCGCCGACGTACACAGGCCTGCCGTCGCGGTTGGCGATCTCGGTCTTCAGCACGCTGCTGGGCGAGTCGAACTGCCCCACCACGCGCACGCGGTAGTCGCGTTTGCCCTCGGCGATCGTGCCCGCGGACGTGTTGACGTTCTCCCGGCGGAGCGCATCGATCAGGTCCGCGATGTTCAGGCCACGCTGCGCGAGTTTCTCGTTGTCGGCAAGGACACGGACCTCTCGCTCTCGCCCGCCGTAGACGTTCGCCTCCGCGACACCGTCGATGCGTTCGAGCATCGGGCGGACTTCTTTGTCGAGCGAGTCGAACAGCGTCGAGATGTCAAAGTCCGGGTGCTGGTCTTTGTACTGCGGATCGAGATCGACAATGATCCACGCGATCGCGGACTCGGCGGCGCCGCTGGCATCCTTAATCGTGGGCTCGGTGACCTCGTCCGGGTAGTCGGGCACCTGACGCAGCGCATCGGAGACCTCCTGCAACGCGCGTGTTACGTCGGCTCCGAGGTAAAACTCGAGCGTAATCGTCGAGAGCCCTTCCGAACTGGTCGAACGCATCGTCTTGAGATTCGAGATGTTCTTGAGGTTCTCTTCCTGCTCTTTGGTGATCTCGTCAACGATCTCCTCGGGCGAACGCCCGGGCCACGCCGTTTCGACCGTGACGATCGGGTAGTCCACCGTGGGTGTGAGCTGCACCGGGATCGCGGTCAGGCCGATCAGCCCGAACATGACGAGCAGGAGCGCCGCGACCGTGACACCGACAGGCCGACTGATTGAGAGTCCGACAATGTTCATCGTTTAGCTTCCAAGCTTTGGTTCGTCTGCCGATGCCGATTCGTCTGCGTTGTCTGATACGTGCGCGGTATCGCTCACGTCGTTTAGAGGCTGAGTCGGGAACATCCGCTCGTTGCCCTCGACCACAAGCCGCGCGCCGGGAGGCATCGCGCCCATGCGGATCGCTACGCGGTTTCCAACCGAGAACTCGCGCGAGATTCGGACCGGGACCGCCTGCTCCTTGAACGGCGATTGGGGCTGCTCGTTCGGCACAGCCATGTACACGAACTCGCCCGCATCGTCGCGAAGGATCGCGTCCTTGGAAATCGTCAGCATCTCGGTGCGCTGGCCCGTTGGGATCATCGCGGTCACGCTCATGCCCGGCTGGAGCACGCGCCGCTCGTTCGGCACCGCGATCCGCACGGGAAAGAGCCTGCTCATCTCATCGACCACGGGCACGATCTGGCGGATGTTGCCGCTGACCTCCCCCGCGATCGCTGGGATCTGAACCATCACCGGCCCGCGCGCCTCGACGATCCGCTCGACGATGTTTTCCGGCACCGAAACCCAAGCCTCGATCGAATCAACCGAGTACAGCTCGACGATCACATCGCCCTGCCCGATCCATTCGCCGACCTCGGTCGTTGTCGCGACGATCTTCGCGTCGAACGGCGCGTGGATGGTCATGTCCTCGAGCCTCTGCCTATCGAGTGCCAGCTTGGCCTCGGCGGACACAACGTCGGCCTGGGCTCGCTGGTGCCTCGCCTTGGCTGAAACAAGTTCGAGCCGTGCATCGTCGAGTTCCTGACTCGACGCGGACGCCTGCGCGACAAGATTCTCGTATCGCTCGAATTCGAGCTGCGCACGATCGACCTCGGCCTCGTACTGTGCAACCGTGGCTTCAAGCGCTGCGACGTCGGCTTCGCTGCTCGCCAGTGTCAGCTCAGCGAGCACGCTGTCGAGTTTGGCGATGACCTGACCCTTCTGGACCTCATCGCCCGCGCGGACGAGAAGCTCAAGCACGAGCCCCTCCTGACGCGACGCAAGCCTCGCCTGCTGGAACGCACGCAGGTCGCCGGTCACCCGGCGCATGCGCTCCACGCTCTCAACCCTCGCCTCGTCGATCACCACGTTGGCCGGCGGCTGAGCCGAAGCCAGCCCCGCAACGCACACCATCAACACACCGATTACATATCTCACCGTGGTGTCTCCGCTTCTTTGGAACTCATGTTCTCGATGAGCCTCTCCAAGTCGTCACTTATTCGATCGATCTCGCTCTGATCGAGGCCTGCCAGCAGTCGGCCCTCGATGCGTGTCGCGATCGCGTCGGTCTGGGAAAGGGCCTGCCGACCCTCGTCCGTGATACGAACATATACCGATCGACCGCTGCCCGGCTTAGTATGCCGGGTCACAAGGCCCTCTTTTTCCATCGCCGCGACCAATTGGCTCACCGCCTGGGTGCTGAGCATGCACTCGTCGCTGAGTTCGCCAACCGTCGGTTCGTGCTCGGATTCTCCGATCGAGCAGAGCAGGAACCACCGCGAGGAGGTCAGCCCGATTTCTTCCGCTGCCGCGTCGCATTGCCGCATCAGCAGATGGAACAGGACGTACACATGCCGGCCGAGGCAGGCCTCCCGGCCCTTGCTGCAGCTGGTCTGCGGTTGAACATCTGGCGAACCCATAGCCAAGCGTTCCCCATACTCACACCTAAGTCAATTGGTTGAATTAACTAGATTTCGCCAACGCATCACTCGGCCTTGGGTCCGGTAGGATCTTGCATCACCGCCCGAATCCGCGGGCTACGAAGGGAAGCCGTTCATGCACCACAGTTCTTTCAGCAGCCGGATCGCTGTCGCCTCGCTCATCGCCCTTGCCGGGTGTGCCTCGCCAACACTTGAGGACACCTCGACCGAGCCGGCCGGCAACATCACCAACGTCTCGACTCCCATGCCCTACCAGCCCACCGGCGGGCCGCTCGACGCACTCCAACCAAAGAAAGAAACCGGCGTTGACCGCTTCCTCGAGCAGTACCCAGATTCCGACGGCCGGGGCGTGGTCGTCGCGGTCTTCGACACCGGCGTCGATCCGGGCGCCCCGGGCCTCCAGGTCACAACCGACGGCAAGCCCAAGATCATCGACGTCGTTGACGGCTCGGGCTCGGGCGACGTCGACACCTCGACCATCGCCGAGCTCGGCGAAGAAGGCACGTTCACCGGGCTGTCCGGCAGAGAGCTGACGCCGCACGCCGACTGGGTGAACCCGACCGGGGAATTCCGAGTCGGCCTCAAGCCCGCAAGCGAGATCTTCCCGGGCGGACTCGTCGGCAGAATGAACAACGAACGGCGGAAGGACTGGGACCAGACCCAGCGCAACCGTTCCGAGAAGCTGACACGCGAACTCGCAGCGTTCGATCGCGAAACACCCAAGCCGAACGAAGACGAGCTCGCCATCCGCGAAGACCTCGTCGCCAAGATCGACCAGCTCAAGGCCATGCAGGGCTCGTTCAACGACCCGGGCCCGATCTTTGACTGCGTCGTGTTCCACGACGGCTCGACCTGGCGCGCCTCGATCGACACCGACGGCGACGGCGACTTCGGCGACGAAACAACCCTTACCAACTTCCGAGCCGAACGCCAGTACGCAACCTTCGGCGAGACCGACCTGCTCAACTACGTCCTCAACATCTACGACGAGGGCAACGTGCTCTCGATCGTCGCCGACGCCGGCGCGCACGGCACGCACGTCGCGGGCATCGTCGCCGCTCACTTCCCCGACCAGCCCGAACTCAACGGCATGGCACCTGGCGCACAGATCGTCTCCGTCAAAATCGGTGACACACGCCTTGGTTCAAGCTCGCTTGGCACCGGGTCTGTCCGTGGCTACACCACCGTCCTCGAGAACGACTGCGATCTCATCAACATGTCCTATGGCGGCGCTGACGCCTTCCCCGACACCCGGTACCGCAATGGGCAACTCGGCGCTGAAATCGTCAACAAGCACGGCGTCATCTTCGTCAGCTCAGCTGGCAACGACGGGCCGGCGCTCTCAACCGTCGGCGGCCCCGGCGGCTCAACCAGCGCCATCATCGGTGTTGGCGCCTCAATCTCACCCGAGATGATGACCGCCCAGTACGCGCTCCGCGAGGCGAACGCGGGCGAGATGCAGTACCCGTGGTCAAGCCGGGGTCCGACCCTCGACGGCGACCTCGGCGTGGACATCACCGCACCGGGCGGCGCGATCTCCAGTGTCCCAAACTGGACACTCCAGAAGAACAGACTCATGAACGGCACGTCCATGAGTTCGCCCAACACCTGCGGCGGCATCGCGCTCATCCTCAGCAAGCTCAAGCAGGACGGCATCGAGTACACGCCGCACTCTGTCAAGCGCGCACTCTTCAACTCGACCGTCTACATGCCGGGCCAGTCGCCTTGGGCGCAGGGCAACGGCATGCTCCAGGTCGATTCCGCCTATGAGCACCTCGTGAACTACGAGAACGACGAGCACCGCGACGTCTACTTCGACATGCGTGGCCCGGGCAACGAACGCGGCGCGTACCTGCGTGAGCCTTTCGAGAACAACCAGACCACAGAGCGCCGTGTGGCCATCACCCCCCACTTCCATGAGGATGCACCGAGCCGAAAGAAGGTCGACTTTGAGATGCGTCTCCGCCTCGAGGCTTCCGAGCCTTGGGTGCAGGCCGCCGAGTTCGTCAACCTTGTTTACGGCGGCGATCAGACCGACGTCCGCATCGACCCGACGGGCCTGCCCGCCGGCGCGCACTATGCCGAGGTTGTTGCGTACGACGCCGACAAGCCCGAACGCGGCGCGCTCTGCAAGTACCCGATCACGGTCGTCAAGGGTCACGAGATCGAGGCCGCCGACAACTACGTCTGGCGTGAGACCATCACCTCAGAGCCGGGCGATCTGAACAAGTGGATGTTCAGTATCCCCAGCGGCGCGACATGGATGGATCTGATTATTCGCCGACTCGACGACGACACCTCCCGTCTGCTTGTTGTCCAGGCCCTCCAGCTTGTCGATGACAAGCCCAACAACTTCCAGAAGCTCTCGCGCTGGGTCCGCTTCGATGACGAAGACGAGCAGATCTTCACGCTGCCAGTTGACGGCGGTCGGACCCTTGAAATCGCAGCGGCACAGAACTGGTCGAGCCTCGGTGAGGGCGAGTTCGAGTTTGAGGTGCGTTTCCGCGGCCTCCGCCCCGAGCCTTCGCAGCTCTTCATCGACGGCGGCACACTCGTCACCCGCTTTGACATCCACTCGCCGATGCGCGACGCCGTCGCGAGCCCGTCCGGCTCGCTTACCGGTGTGCTCCGCGCGTTCCGCCCGACAAACTCCACCATCCGTGCGCTCGATCCCGTGCGTGACCGCCTCAGCGACGACCGCCAGATGTACGAGATCGTCGTCGAGTACGACGTGACAGTGCCCGAGGACATGGACGCAAACGTGAACCCCGCGGTCTCGCTCGTGCCCCACGCGTGGGAGGTCTACGAATCGTTCCTCTGGTACGTCTTCAATGAAGACGGCGAGCTTCTCGAATCACAGGCCGGCGAAGACGTGGACATCTCGCTGAAAGAGGGCGACTACACCATCAAACTGCACGTCCGCAACGACGACCCCAACTCGCTCTCGCACATCGAGGATGCGCCGCTCAACCTCAGGCTCGCGCTGCCCAAGTCGGTCGGCCTGAAGTTCGCAAGTGACCCCGACGCCTCGTTCAACGGCAGAGGCGGCTTCGGCTCACCCGAACTCGAAGCCGGCTCGTCGGTCCCGTGCTACATCGCGACTCCGAGCATGTCGAGCCTTCCCGATGTTGTTGAGCCGGGCGATGTGCTCGTCGGTTCCTTCACACTCGGCGGCGACACCGAACTGATCGGCTCGACCACCAAGCCCGGCGGCTGGCCCATCGCCATGTCCGTCATTGCCAAGCCCAACGACAAGCCAGAGATCGAAGCCACCAAAGATGAGGACGAAGACGTCGCAGACAACGAGCCGACCTCGCTCGAGAAGCTGCATGACGACATCCTCGATCTCAAGGTCGAGCGTCTTGGTGACCTGATGGGCGAGGACGACGCGGATGCGTTCGACTCGATCGCCGAGGAAGTGCTCGCTGAGCGTCCGAACCACCTGCCCGTTCTGCTAAAGCAGATGGAGCGTGCCGCCGAGGGTGACGACGCCGACGCGACAATCTCGGCCGCCGAGCGCGTGATCGAGAGCATCGATACAGATGCCCTTGCCGCGTACACCGGCGTCAACCACGACAAGGACGCCGACGACTTCGACGAAGAACTCGCCGACGAGATGAAGGAGCAAAAATCCGCGCTGGTCGATGCGCTCACACTCATCGCCGAGACCCGGGGCGACGAAGCGACCGCCAACAACGAAGCCTCGATCGAGGCCTTCGAGGACGCGATCGCCGACCTTGAAGTCTGGTCGAGCATCGACGGCGACGACGGGTTCGATCTCAGACTCAAGCGTGAGATGCTGCACAACCGTCACGGCAACGCTCTTGCGATGCTCTCAAAGAGCCTCGGCGACAAGCCCGACAAGGATCTCTACGAGCAGCGCATCGATCTTCTCGAAACGCTCGGCTGGGACGAATGGGCTGAGCACGAACGCACGCTCATGCTGACCCGCTACCCCAAGCACACCACGCTTTTCTAAACACGAGACACCCAAAAACAAGAAAGGCCCGGATGGTACGAAGCCATCCGGGCCTGTTTGTTTTTACTTCAGACTCGCCGGTTAGTAGCCCCAGCTCAGCAGGATGAAGAAATCAACATCGTTGTGATCTGCGTTGCCGCTGGGATCTGAGTTGTAACGATCCTCAACGCCCGCGAGTAGCTTCAGGTTGACTTCTGGATCAACAAGCAGCTCCCAGACGAGTCGAGAATTCAAGCGGTACTCGCCGCCGTCATCCAGGTTCGGGAGCAACTCCGCGCTGGCTTTGATGTGCTGATGTTCGGTGAGTTTGTGATCAAGGCTTCCCGAGATGATCGCTTCTGGTGTCCAGTCGTCGTCCTCGCCGCCGAACTCGCGGACAGCACCAAGACCGACACTCCCGATGAGCTTGGTCTTGTCGTCATCGATAAACACATGACCCGGACCAGCGAACAGCGAAACGCGCTGATCCCAATCCTGGAACTTGTCGGTCTCAAGCTGTCCCTGTGCGAAGATGAACCATTCCGGGTTCTCAAGCTTGAAATCGTTGCGAATCTTCGCGTTGTACTTGTTCTCGGTGGTGGTTCCCTCGTCCTCGGCGTAGGAGTACGTCGTGAGGAACGAGGTCAGGTGCTTGTCGGTGTCACGCTCGCCGTCGACCTCACCGCGGAGGTTGAGCCGCTCGGTGTTGCCGTCAGAGCCGTAGAGACCAAACGCCACATTGCCGGTCCATCCAGTAAAGAATCCGGTCTCGGACTCGACGAGCACTGGGGCTTCTTCTTCATCCTGAGCCATCACGCCGCCGCAAAGTGCAAGGCCCGTTACGAACGCGGCTGTCTTTCTACACATATCTCGCCCCTCCTCTATTCTGTCCGCCAACTCCTAGCGGATCTGTAGTTTGGGGGGGAGTTTAGAACTGCCAAACGAGTTCGGCGCGTAAGTCGAGATCGTTTCGGTCCTGTCGGTTCGCCTGGCTCTTGTCGTAGCGATTCTCGGCGCCGATACGCAAACTCAGCCCGGATTCCTCGTCGATCTTGTAGTCCCACGTCGCCCGCGCGTTGATGCGGTACCGCTCGGGCTGCTCAACCTCGGGGAAGTAGTCAACGTTCGCGGATAACTTCTGCTTGTCGCTGATCTTGTGCGACAAACTCAGAAAGAACGCGCCCTCCGGCACCCACTCGTCCCGGGGTCCGTGAAACTCCCGAGTTGCGCTCAGACCTAGGCGGAAGAGCGCATCGGTATTCTCGTCTTTGACGATCTGGTAGCGCCCGCCGCTGGAGAGATTGAGCCGATAGTCGTAAGCCCTGAACCGATCGAGTTCGCCTGTGGCCCTGAAGAACACGCCTGAGAACTTCGTCTGCCCGGTGCCCCAGTCTTGGATGAGCCCGTTGACGAGGCGGTTCTCGGTTTCGCCGCCGTCAGTCTTTGCAAACGAGTAGTCGGTCCGCAGCGCGGTCTTGTGGCCGTCGTACTTCTTGTTGATGTTGAACCCACCCCGAAAGCGGGTGCGTTCGGATGTGCCGCTGTAGAAGTCGGTGCCGAGCCTGACCTCTCCCTGCCAGCCTTCGATCAGTTTCTCGAACCAGTAAGGCTCGGGCTCGAGTTCAGGCCCCTGAAGAATGTCGGCTTCGGCGGCTTTCGCTTCTTCTTCCGAGGGCAAGGGCTCGTCCTCGGGCTGGCTGCTCGGATCCGGATCGAGAAGCACGACAGGTTTGGCAGTGAGAATCCCGCCGGTCGCGCTCGATACCGCGGCGGCGGCCGCCTGCACCTCAGGGCCCTCGTCCCCCGCTGCTGTGCCGACACCAACAACCGACAGCAGGACCAGAATTGTCATCCAAATCGACTTCAAGAAAACCGAGTCCCTAAGCGGGGTTACAATCAGACTGATGCCCGCCGACCCTTTGCATCGGTCAGCAGGCGACAACCGCGGGAATAGCGGCGAATGGATGCGCCAAAGCCGAGACGCCGATACGTCTTCTCGAGCACACATTGAACGGAAACACCCCGATGATGCCTGATCCACAGCACAACCGACGCGCAGTTCTTGCCAAGGGCGTGGCCCTGCTGGCTTCCGGTCTGACGATCCCTGCCTGCGCATCACGCAGCCGCTCCAATACCGCGTCCCTGCCAGGACCCATCTGGCCCCACGAAAAGGGCTCCAACACACCCGCCCCGTCGGCACCCAGAACAACGCCGACCATCCCCAGCCAGGGCCAGGTCACGGTCCTCGCGCGTTCGCAGTGGACCAACACGCAGCCCATCCTCTCGCAGACCAACCCAATGGTCCGGATCGAGTCGATCACCGTGCACCACGACGGCATGTCGCCCGTCGATATCCGCACGCAGGCCGATGCCGCCGACCGCATCGAGATGATCCGCACCTCGCACGTCGAGCACCGGGGCTGGGCTGACATCGGCTACCACCTGATCGTCGATCCGCAAGGACGGGTCTGGCAGGCGAGACCGATCAACCTGCAGGGCGCGCACGTCAAGGACCACAACCCACGCAACCTCGGCGTTCTCGTTCTTGGCAACTTCGAAGTTCAGCACCCGACACCCGCTGCGAAACAAACCCTCGACCGACTGCTCGCCCACCAGTCCCTGACGCACCGCGTCCCGCTGCGCAGCATCCGCACGCACCGCGAGTGGGCAAGCACCGCTTGCCCGGGCCGGAACCTTCAGGCCCACATGAACTCGACTCGCGCCTCGGCCGGGAACCTCGCATCGCTGCTGGCATAACCGCGGCTGGGACGCGACCGGCTTCAATCTTCTACAACTTCCGTGCTAGAACGCTCGCCGAAAATCGCAGAGCCGACGCGCACAACGTTCGCGCCCTCTTCGATGGCAACCTCGAAGTCGCCCGACATGCCCATGCTGAGGATGTTGAAGTGACCTTCGCCGAAGCCGAGCAGCTTCATGTCCTCGAACAATTCGCGCAGACGCGAGAAGTGGATGCGTGAATCTTCGGGGTTGTCGGAATACGGCGCCATGGTCATCAGGCCGCGGACCCGCAGGTGCGCCATCGAATCCATCGCGACCGCGAGCGGCTCGCACGCGGGGAGCGGGCAGCCGTGCTTCGATTCTTCGCCCGAGATATTCACCTGAACGAGCACATCGATCGGGGTCTCGTACTTCAGGCCGACCGATTGCAGTTCCTCGGCGAGCCTGAGCGAATCGACCGAGTGCACGAGGCGGACCGAGTCGCCGAGCTTCTTGGCCTTGTTGCGCTGCAGATGCCCGATCATGTGCCAGCGCGCCGGGCCCTTGGATTTCTGGCCGAGGGCGGCACGCCTGCGGATGTACTCGTCGATCATCGCGGCCCGCTGGACCATCTGCTGGACCCGGCTCTCGCCGAAGTCGCGGTGCCCAAGTTCGACCAGTTCTCTGATCTGATCCATCTCGGTGTACTTGGTGACCGCGACGGTGATGATATCGCTCGCGGTGCGCCCCGAACGCGCAGCAGCATCGGCGACCCGCTGGAGGACCGCGTTGTATCGGTCTGAAAGTGTCATGGCTGTATCGATCATCCTCGAGCTCCGCTCAGACGTATCAATTGTCGAAGCCGGCATCCTTGCCGGTATCCGACTACCTTATCCGACTCTCTGCCATCGCGCCTCTGTTTTTTGCGAAGAACATCGCATCATGCAAAGAGATTTACCAGTTGCAGTGCGAGTTGTAGCCGTGGTAACCAGAGTGGTAGTGGCCGTGCCCGCTGCCTGAGAAGACCCCGAACAAGAACCCGGCGCCGAAGATCAGGATCGCGCCGACGTCGTCGTAGCACCGACCCGAGCTGTAGTAGTTCCCGACCGATCGGCAAGCGCTACAGCCGGGTGCCAGCGCGAGCGCGGCCGCAAGACCGGCTGTGACGAGCACACGAGTTGTCCTTGAGTTCCTGCCCATGTGACCTCCCTACGGTCGAATCGCCTCACCGAATAAATGAGTTAGCACTAGCTTACATATAATTCTCGGCCAGACAACCCCATTCATTGAACTTCAACGGCATTTTTCTGCCTGGAGTGGCTCCCTAGCATCAGCCATGACCACCTCAAAGCCCCACAACACGCCCTTCGTCCTCATCATCCGTGACGGCTGGGGGACCAACCCGAACCCCGAGCAGGCCCCGTTTGACGCTGTGGCGCAGGCGGACACGCCTGTTGCCGATCGGCTGATGGATGACTACCCGTGGACGCTCATCAAGACCAGCGGCCTCGACGTCGGGCTCACCGACTCGACCATGGGCAACTCCGAGGTCGGCCACCAGAACATCGGAGCGGGCCGAATCGTCGATCAGGACGCGGTGCGCATCTCCAAAGCCTGCGAGAACGACACGCTCGACCAGATCCCGGCGCTCGTCGAACCGATCACCAAGGCGCGCGACGCGGGCAAGTCGGTCCACCTCATGGGCGTCAACTCTGACGCGGGCGTGCACGGCCAGCTCGAGCATCTCTACGCGCTGCTCCGCCTGTGCAAATCACTCAACCAGACACGCGTCTACATCCACCTGTTCACCGACGGCAGGGACACCGGCCCTTTCACCGGCAAGGCGTTCGCGGAACAGGTTCAGATGAACGCGGACAAGATCGGCGTCGGAAGAATCGCCAGCGTGGTCGGCCGGTACTGGGCCATGGACCGCGACAACCGATGGGAACGCGTCAAGAAGGCGTACGACCTGCTCACTGGTCGCGATGATTCTGCAAACTTCGAATCGGCAACGGAAGCGATCGCGAGTTTCTACGAGAACCCCAAGGACCCCGCGCTCGTTGGCGATGAGTTCGTAGAGCCTTGCACGATCGGAGCCGCGAGCATCAGCAGGATCACCGACGGCGACGCGGTCATCTTCTACAACTACCGGGGCGACCGGCCGCGCGAGATCTGCTCGGCGTTTCTGCTGCCGGAGTTCGAGGATTCGGAAGAGCTCAAGGCCTCGCCTGACTCGGGCAAAAGGGGCTTTGATCGCGGGCCGAGGCTTGATCTCGTGTTCGTGTTGATGACGCCCTACTCGGAGCGGCTCGCCGAGCTTGCAAACGTCGCGTTCACGAAGCCGCCCAAGATGCCCATGATCGCCGGCGAATGCTTCTCGAAGCTCGGATTGACGCAGTTCCGCTGCGCCGAAACTGAGAAGTACCCGCACGTTACGTTCTTCTTCAACGACTACCGCGATGACCCGTTCGAGGGCGAAAGGCGGGAGATCATCCAGTCGCCCAAGGTCGCCACGTACGACCTTCAGCCCGAGATGTCGGCGGCCGGCGTGCGCGACGCAGTGCTCGCGAGGCTCGACGCGGACGACTGCGAGGACGTGATCGTCGTGAACTTCGCCAACGCGGACATGGTCGGACACACGGGTGATCTGAACGCAGCGATTAAGGCGTGCGAAGCGGTCGATGCGTGCACCGGTGCGATCGTCGAAAGGACACTCTCTTGCGGCGGTTCGCTCATCGTCACCGCGGACCACGGCAACGCGGAGCAGTTGCGTCTCTCGGCCGAAGACTCGCCCCAGACGGCGCACACCATCTTTGATGTGCCGCTGATCGTGGTCGGCGAGGCGTTCAAGAACCGGGCGTTGCGAGGCGACCAAGACGCCAGCAACTGGTCGCACGAATCGGTGCGAGCCAAACGGGGCAGGCTCGCGGATATCTTCCCCACCGCTCTTGAGATGATGGGGATCGACAAGCCCAGCGAGATGACGGGTGAGTCGCTGCTGGTGTAAGCGAGAAACTACCGGCCGCCGGGCAGCCTGCCCGAATGCGGCGGGACCTCGTCGTCATGGTCGTCGGCGTCCTGTACGGAGCTAAGCTGCTCGAACCGGCGTTCGAGGCTGTCGAACCGTTCGATGAGTTGGAGCACGCGGTCGCCGAGCTCGCGGATCGCCTCGTCGAGGTCGTCCGATCGCTTGTCGGCAAAGGCCTGGGCTTCTTCGATCTGCTGAACCCGAGATTCATCCATGTGCTCGCTCCCGGCGTGACGCAAGTGAGGATACCGTACGCATCATGCGTGCCACAATAGCCACCGTCATTCTGCTCTGGCTCACCGCCAGCCCGCTCGCACACGCTCAGGACTCGCACGGGGTCTCGCTGTTTCAGATGGTCTCGTTCGAGCAGCCCGACACAGAAACGAGCGAAGCCGTGGATCTGGAAACGCTAGCGAGCAGTGCACGAGCGTTTGGCACGAAGGACACCGAGCACTGGATGGTCGGCACAACGGTCGCGCCTGATTTCTTTGGGCACACGGACGTCAACATCCACGGCCAGTACACATACTTCCTGATCGATGATTTCGAGGTCGGTGTCGAAGCCGGACTCTGGGCGATCTTTCAGGACGACGACACCGTGGGTATCAGCTCGAGCCTGGTCATGCGGTACCACTTCTACCAAGCCGAGCGGTGGTCCGCGTTCGGCGAACTCGGCATGGGTCTCATCCTGACCGGGGACGATGCGCCCGACACAGGAACGAGCTTCAGCCTCATGCCGAGAGTCGGCGCGGGCATCACCTACCGGCTGTTCGATGACTCGACGACGAGGCTGATCGCCGGCTTGCGTTGGCACCACATCTCCAACGCGCGTATCCGCGGCGAAGCAAACAACCCCGCACGCGATGCGCCGGGGTTGTACATGGGTTTGCTATTCGATTTCTGAGTGTTACGCGGCCTTGGCCGAAGCCTCGACCATGTTGCCTGATTCGACATCGATCGCGGTGACCTGATCCCGGCCGCCCTTCTTCGAGCGGTAAAGGGTCTTGTCGGTGTCTTCGAGCCACTGTTCGGGAGTCACAGCGACAGACTTGTCGGTGCCGCTGACACCGATCGAAACGGTGATTTTGCGTTCCGGGTGCGCGGGCCAGCTCAGGGCCGCCAGTTCGGTGCGGATCCTGTCGCAGACAAACTTCGCATCTTCCGGTGCGGTGTCGGGCATGATGAGCGCGAACTCTTCGCCGCCGTATCGGCAGGGGATATCGCTCGCGCGGCACTCGCGTTTGATGAGCTTTGCGAATGACTGGAGCACCGCATCCCCGGCGGGGTGGCCGTAGGTGTCGTTAATCGATTTGAAATGGTCGAGGTCAAAGAGCGCAACGCTCAGCGGCCTGCCGTGACGGTTGTTCTCCGAGATGCACGCGGCCCAACGGTCGTCGAAGTGCGCACGGTTCCAGAGACCGGTGAGCCCGTCAACGTGCGCGAGCCTTGCGAGCATGTCTACCAGATCTGACATACGGAGCGCGGCACGCAGACGCACCCGCAGCTCCATCAGATCGAACGGTTTGGTGACGTAGTCCACCGCGCCGAGGTCGAACGCGACGACCTTGTCCGCCGGACTGTGCAGACCAGACAGCACGATGACCGGTATATCGTGTGCGCTGGAACCATCTTTGAGCTCACGCAGTACTTCGAAGCCGTCCATGTCGGGCATGTCGAGGTCGAGAAGGATCAGGCTCGGCGAGTCTTGTTCCGCGATCGCCAGCCCCGTCCTGCCGTCAAGTGCCGCCAGAAGATCGATGTTCTCCTGCCTCAGTCTTGCCTGGAGCAGGCGGTGCACATCTTCGGAGTCGTCGATCACGAGTACCGAGTGGCGCTTGTCATCTGTGTCGTTGTTTAGATCTTGCTTCATCAGGCTCTCGATCTCGTATGACTTGTGACTGGTAGATTTACGATCTGATTGCTGTCCCTGTTATGCCGCGAGCTTGCTGCACACGTCAAGGAGAGCCCTAAATTCTGCATCCGCCTCTGCAAGATCATCGCCAGTCATGTCGTGCAAGAAGTGTTCGAGTTTGCCGGCCTTATCAGTGAGAATCGGAAAGCCGTAGCCCCCACCCGAACCTTTGAGCTGGTGTGCAAGCCGGATAAGCTGTTCGCGTCGGTTGTGCTCGAACGCGTCGGTCATCTGCTCCATACGTCGGGGCATCATCCCGACGTATTCCCTGACGAGATCGCACATGTCCGGATCATCAGCAAATTCACTCATGATCAGTTCAGGGTTGCCTGTGTTGCTTTCCATTACTCACCATCCATACTTCATCTTATTTGATCGGCGAACCGTCAAACACAACTGCTTCCTAGCAGCTCGCGGACGAATCCACAGCAACTGCTGCACATACGATGATCGGAATCAGTGGCCAAGGGCTTCATGTAAAACCCTGATTTGCTGGGCATTGCAATAAGAAGAAAGCCCACCAGTCTTGGTGGGCTTCGAGTACATACAGAAATCTCGAACTTAAACCGTCCGGTAACTAAGGGCACCCGGCGTTGTAGTTCGTAATGAATGCAGTGAAGTCCGTCGGCTCGACCTCGCCGTTCTCGTTCTGATCAGCCGGGCTCTGGCCCGCGGTATAAGCCGTGATCCATGCCGAGAAGTCCGAAAATTCGACGCTTCCGTTCAAGTTTACATCAGCGATGCATAGGCGGACGCCCATTGCAGTGGCGACCGCACGATGAGCGTTCACTCTGCCGTGACCGTAGTGGATATCAAATCCGGGTTCACCGAAGTCCTCCGACGAATTCTTGAGAATCGTTGCGACTTGTACCGGAGTTAGGTTTGGGTTCGCAGAAAGCATGAGAGCCGCGACGCCGCCGACAAGCGGACATGCCGCGGAGGTGCCCGATTGGTATTCGTATGTTGGTGCGCGAAGGAAATCGTCCCAGGTCGAAACGATATCTACACCGGGCGCCACGACACTGACCTCGGCACCAAACGTAGAAAAGCTGGCGATCTTGTCGCGGTTGTCCGTCGCACCGACAGCGATCGTCTCCGGATACTTCGCGGGGTACTTCACGCCTTCAACGCCGGAGTTCCCGGTCGAAGCACACACGACGACGCCGCTCTCGCACGCGTACCGCATCGCCGCGTGCATGAGATCGCTGCCGCTGTCCAACCCGAAGCTGATCACCGCGACATTGGCGCCGTTATCGACCGCCCAGATCAAACCCTCGCTCATCCAGACATCGCTGGTAAAGCCGAGGATATTGGCCATTTTGATCGGCATGATCGGCGAGGCCCAGCTCATGCCTGTCATTCCCTCGCGGTTGTTCGATTGGGCAGCCGCGATCCCCGCGACATGGGTGCCGTGAGAATTGAACGGATCGTGGGTGTCGTGAGTATTGCCCGCACCGGTCGAGTTGTATCCATCAAGGAGTTTGTGAAAGAGATCAGGGTGCTCATTGCTCACGCCCGCGTCAAGCACGGCGATAACGATCTGCGCCGCACCGGGCGTCAGTTCCCACGCCTCCACCGCGTCAACATCAGAGTCAGCAATGCCGGCTGAACCGTCGATGCGCTGGCCGAGATTGTGCAGGCTGTACTGACTCGGGAATCCCGGATCGTTCGGCCCATTGCCATCGCGTGTCTGATCGCCAACCACAACCGGGTCTGCGGCCACAACAACTTGGCTCTGCGAAGCTAGCCAGGCGGATGCCGCTTCAACATCCGTCGAGCCGTCGAGTGTGACCACGAACATACTCGTGAGTCCGAGCGAATCGGCGAGTTCGAGATTCGCTGGCTGAAAGGGCAGTACGGGCCTCACCCCGGCTGCGCCGATGGTTTCCAAAGCCAACGCAACAATGTCAGCCTGAAGCCCGTCCTCAAGAGTTGACGAACCGACAACCTCGAGATTCTCTTGAATCGAGAATCCATCGGCAAGCTGCACAACCATCGCACTGTGATGGACGCCGCGGTCTATGTCCGCGGCCTCAATATCCGAATGGCTCGCAATCTGTGCCGTGGCGGTGCCGATGCACCCAAACAGGTACACAGATATCGCGAGCTTACCCCCGTGAGTTCGCAACATTTCCCTCTCCTCAGCGGGCAGCGACTTTGCCACCACCCAAAGCCAGCGTACTGGTCTCTTCGACCAGCCGCTAGGTGCCGGGCACAGTTTTATGTGGACCCGTCAAACAATTGCGCACACCCTTAATTTTGTTTGGTTTATGTACAAACCTGTCTATTGCAAGCGATTTCGGGTGCTTTTTTGCTTCACCTTCCCGAGAAGGGGTTGACATATATCTGGACCACCGTCACCCTAGAGGCACATGGAGAAGGGCGTTCTGCCCGCAAGAAGAGATCATGAGATGCGGATTGGACCGCGGCATAAGACACCGCGGCTTTGAAGCTGGGAGAGAAGACATGACTAGTAAGACCACAAAGAGTGGTGTCGCATTGGCGGCTTTCGCTCTGATCGCTGCCGCGGGATCGGCCTCTGCCGACATTTCCTCGACGGTGTTCAGCATCACCGCAACGCTCGACAATGGCGCTGGCCCTTCATACACGTACGACGTCGAGTACAACCCGAGCAACCAAGACGGCGGCAACTTTATGTGGTCGCTTAGTGATTCGGTTAACATCGTCGACGACAACGACCAGAACGTGTTCACGCTTGACGCCGCGAGCGTTCGCATCGAGAACAACCGCGAAGGCTTTGGCCCGAGCCAGCTGCTTTCGCTGAACTTCCAGGTGCTCGCCGGTGCCCAAAACACCGTGTTTAGCGTTGATTCCGCCGTGCTCAGCTTCGCGGCCATCTCGAACGCACAGGGCCGCGCCAGCGCTGCCGTGACTGTCACCGACATCAACGGCGGCGGCGCGACTTACACCCCGATGGGAGCTGGGGCGTACGGCGCGTACTACAACGGCAGCAACCTGTTCCAGAACCTCATCGGCACCGTGACCGCTGACCCGTTCTCGACGGGTGATTCGAACGAGGCCTTCCCCGCTGTCGGATTCGCCGGCATCGGTGCAAGCCTGACCGACATCCAGTCGGACTGGAACTTCACGCTTTCGGCTGGTGACATCGCCGCCGGCACGAGCGAGTTCGAGATCATCCCTGCCCCCGCTACGGCAGTGCTGGGCCTCGCCGGCTTGGCTGGTCTTCGCCGCCGCCGTTAAGGCAAAACCAACCAAAAACCTAAACCGCAGCCCCTGTCGGCTGCGGTTTTTTTATTGAAAAGTTGCTGGCATTCTGCCAGAAACCTCATTGACACAGAATCACCCCGGTCCGATACTGGGGGTTGAGAGAAGCCCGAGGCGTCATGGCCCACGGGTATGTCGGAGAGCCAGGGAGAGGAGAGACTCCATGCCTCATGCACGTATGAGCATTGCTGCAATCGCAGCACTTACCGCGGGAACCGCCTGTTCACAGGTGTCTGACCCGCTCATCACGATCAGCGCTTCCAGCTCGCTGGGATCGGGATCCGTGAGCTTCACCAGCGGCGACGTCGGTGCGATCACCCAGCCCAACGGCGGGATCGTGTTCCTGCTGTTCAGCACACCGCTGAACATCGTTGATCAGAACAACAACAACGTGATCGGTTCGATCACGCAGTTGTCGGTCGTCAACAACGCCGACAGCACGGACACGCCGTTCGTTCAAGACGCACTGACCAGCATCGGCTTCGCGGCTTTCGCGGGCGACGCGGACACGACGTTTAACCTGACGGCGAGCTTCATCAACACCGGCAGCGTCAACGACGCGGCGCTCCGCGCCACCGCGGGTGTGACCGTCACCGACAACAACGCCAATGGCGCAACGCTCGTGGGCGGAGGTGCCGGCGGCTCGTTCTTTAACGCGGCATACAACGGCGGCACTACATTCGCCGACCTTGTTTCTGGCCCGTTCAGCACAGCGCCGGCAGGCTCGAACTCCGGAACGCAGGATTTCCCTGCTGCACCGGGTGTGTTCAGCCCGATCGCTAACCCGCTCACGGATATCCAGGCGCAGTTCAACTTCACGCTGTCCGCCAACGATTCAGTCAGCGGCACCAGCGGCTTCTTCTCGGTCCCGACGCCGGCTTCCGCTTCGCTGCTCGCTCTTGGCGGCATCGCTGCTAGCCGCCGTCGCCGCTAAGCAGATTCATTCCAACGCATCACCTGACACCGGCTCCTCGTGAGCCGGTGTTTTTTTGCTCATGAATCGAGACGCAGCAGTTCAACCAGCCTGCCCGTGCCCGGCGCTGTCAACTCGGGCAGTTCCACGATAGCCGCCGTCCCGGTTTTAAGCTGCACGCCGTAGCCGCCGAAGCCGGACACCAGCAGCGAAGCGAGTTCCGACATCGGCGGGTTGTGCCCCACCACGATCAGCCTCGGCTCTTCGTGGTGCTGTTCGATCAACGGGATCAGACCATTGACGGGTGAACCGAGCATCAGGGGTTGAACCCGCTGAGGCTCGCTGTCTATGCCCTTGCAGAGCAGCTCGGCGGTCGCGATCGCCCTGGCCGCCTCGCTCGAGAGCACAAGGCTGCCACCGAATCCCTCGGCTAGGAGGGCCTCGCCGAGCCAAACCGCTTGCCGCTCGCCCTGGGCGGTCAATTCCCGGTCCCTGTCTCGTCCGGTTACAGAATCGTGCTCTGCTTTGCCGTGTCTGACGATCGCCAGCTTCATTCTGATAGACTACCACAGACGCGATGGGAACCACCGCGAACCTTGTGCGTCTAGTTAGGTATGACCGATGGCCTGGCTCGATTGCCAGCTGCTCGGCATGCAAGGAGACCCGGCCATGACGACTCAACTCGGCAATATCGCTCTGACCGCGTGCACACTGGTGCTCACCGCCGGCGTGCTGCCCTCGGCATACTCACCGATGACCAGCACCTCGCACGCCCAGGTTGACGAGGGCGACGTCAAAGCCAAACGCAAGAACCTGGCGCTCATGCTCCGGCCCGTCACCATCAACTTCAACGACCAGCGTCTCGAAGACGTCATGACGTTCTTCAAGGACTTCACCGGCGCGGACATCGACGTCCACTACGTCACCGACCGCAGGCCCGAAGGCCTCGACCCGGACGCCCTGATCAGCATCGACGCCAAGGAGATGTCAGCGCTTCGTCTGCTCGAGCTGATCCTCGAACAGGCCGCCCGTGATACGTTTGAAGAGAACACCTGGCAGATGACAAGCTGGGGCTCGATCGAGGTCGGCCCTAAGAGCCTGCTCAACCGGCGCCAGCGCGTCGTAATCTACGACATCGCGGACCTGCTGCTCGAACTGCCCGACTACGACGAAGCGCCCAACATCGATCTGCAGAACGTTCTGCAATCCAATCAGGGCGGCGGAGGCGGGCAGAGCCCGTTCGACGGCGATCAGCAGGACGAGAACGAAGAGCGTGACCTGCAGCTCCGCAAAGAAAACGTCATCAATCTGATCCAGACCATCGTCGAGCCCGAGCAATGGGCCGACAACGGCGGCGACGGCGGCACCGTCCAGTCCTTCCAGAACACGCTCGTTATCCGTGCACCCGACTACATGCACCGCCAGATCGACGGCTACAACTGGTGGCCCACGCAATCAACGAGCGTCGCGGGTATCGGCGCACGCCGGTATGTCTCCTTCACGCTCGACACAGGCATCGGAACCGTCGATGGCTTTGCCCAGCAACCAGTGCCCGCGGTCGTCGGTGGCGGCAACGGAGGTGGTGATGGCGGCGGCGGCGGCGGCGGCTAACCCACAGCAGTTCATCAATACAAAAGAACCGCGTGCAACTGCACGCGGTTTCTCATTGGAAAGAGCTAAGTTAAGCCCGCGTGCTCACGCGCCCGCGACTTCCGACACACTCGGGCACGAGCACATGATGTTGCGGTCGCCCCACGGGTTGTCGATGCGACCAACCGCGGGCCAGAACTTGCGCTCACGAAGCCAACTAGCAGGCCAGGCGGCACGCTCTCTGCTGTAGGGCTTCTCCCACGAATCGCTCGTCACGACCGAGAGCGTGTGCGGCGCCCCCGTGAGCACGTTCTGCTCCCGGTCCGCCTCGCCCCGTTCGATCTCGGCGATCTCTTGACGAATCGCGATCATCGCGTCGCAGAACCGGTCGAGTTCAGCCAATGACTCGGACTCGGTCGGCTCGACCATCAGCGTGCCCGCGACGGGCCAACTCATCGTCGGAGCGTGGAAGCCGTAGTCGATCAGACGCTTGGCGATATCGTCGATCTTGATGCCGGCGGTCTTGTCGAAGTCTCGGCAGTCGAGGATGAACTCGTGCGCGACCCGTCCGCTGTTGCCCGTGTAGACAAGGTTGTAGTGATCCTTGAGACGCGTTGCCATGTAGTTGGCGTTGAGGATCGCGGTCTGCGTCGCCTTCTTCAGCCCCGCTGCTCCCATGAGCGCGATGTACACCCAGCTGATCGGCAGGATGCTCGCCGAGCCCTGCTGAGCCGCGGAGATCGGGCCGATCGCCTTATCGCCCGCGGAGCTGGGCGCGCTGACCGGGTGGCCCGGCAAGAACGGAAGCAGGTGCTGCGCGACGCCGATCGGTCCCATGCCGGGACCGCCGCCGCCGTGCGGGATGCAGAACGTCTTGTGCAGGTTGAGGTGGCACACGTCGGCGCCGATATCGCCCGGCCTGCACAGGCCGACCTGCGCGTTCATGTTCGCACCGTCCATGTACACCTGCCCGCCGTGGTCGTGCACGATCTGGCAGACCTCTTTGATGTGCTCCTCGAACACGCCGTGGGTCGAGGGGTAGGTGATCATCAGCGCGCCGAGGTCGTCTTTGTGCGCCTCGGCCTGCTGGCGGAGGTGATCGAGATCGACATCGCCGCGCTCGGTGCTCTTGACGGGAACGACCTTCATGCCCGCGATGACCGCCGACGCCGGGTTGGTGCCGTGCGCGCTGGTCGGGATGAGGCAGACGTTGCGGTTCGGCTGGCCGTTGGCCTCGTGGAACGCACGGAGGACCATCAGGCCCGCGTACTCTCCCTGCGCACCTGAGTTTGGCTGAAGGCTCATGCCCGCAAAGCCCGTAATCTCCGAGAGCATGTTCTCGAGGCTTTCGCAGAGCTCGGTGTAGCCCTCGGCCTGATCCGCGGGAACAAACGGGTGCATCGCGCCGAATTCGGGCCACGTCACAGGGAGCATCTCGCTGGTCGCGTTGAGCTTCATCGTGCACGAGCCGAGCGGGATCATCGAGTGCGCCAGCGAGAGATCGCGGTTCTCGAGTTCCTTGAGGTAGCGGAGCATCTCGGTTTCGGAGTGGTGCGTGTTGAAGACCTCGTGCGTCATAAACTCGCTCGTGCGGGCGAACACGCCGGGGATCTCGCGGAGCTTCGAGCTTGCGAGCAACGCATCAACATCAGCACCGGAGTCACCCCCGAACGCACCGAGCACGTCGGCTACATCATCGCGAGTAACGGTCTCATCAAGACTGATACCGATCGAGCCGTCGCCGAAGTCGCGGAGGTTGATGCCCTTGGCACGGGCGGCGCTGAGCACCTGGCTCGCGTCCGACTTTGGCCGAACGCGGAGCGTGTCAAAGAACGCAAGCTCGGGATCGTTCTGTCCCACGTCGCAGCCAAGCTCGATCAGCCCCTCAGCGAGTGCGACGGTCATCGCGCGGACTCGGCTTGCGATCTGCTTGATCCCGTCCGGCCCGTGGTACGAGCCGTACATCGCGGAGATGATCGCGAGCAGCGCCTGCGCGGTGCAGATGTTGCTCGTCGCGCGGTCGCGTTTGATGTGCTGCTCGCGGGTCTGGATGGTCAGGCGTAACGCAGAGTTGCCCGACGAGTCCTTGGAAACACCGACGATTCGGCCGGGCATTTTGCGGATGTGCGCTGCAGACGTTGCGAGGAACGCCGCGTGCGGGCCACCGAAGCCCATCGGGACACCAAAGCGTTGGGCGCTGCCGACAACGATGTCGGCCCCCCACTCGCCCGGGGGCGTGATGAGCGCCAGCGAAAGCAGATCCACATCGCACACGACCAGTGCGCCGGCTTCGTGCGCACGCTCGGTCAGCGCCTTGAAGCACTCGATCCTGCCGCTGGTGTCCGGCACCTGCACGAGCACGCCGGCGATGTCATCGCCGATCTCCGCGTCGCGCACATCCTTCACAGTAACTTCGATGCCCATCGAGCCCGCTCGTGTGCGCAGCACCTCAATCGTCTGCGGGTGGCACCTCTCATCAACAACAAACGAGGATCGTTTGCCCTTTGCGATCGCGACACACATCGACATCGCCTCGGCTGCAGCGGTGCCCTCGTCGAGCAGCGAAGCGCCGGAGATCTCCATGCCGGTCAGGTCGGCAACCATTGTCTGGAAGTTGAGCAGCGCCTGAAGCCTGCCCTGCGCGATCTCGGCCTGGTACGGCGTGTACTGCGTGTACCAGCCCGGGTTCTCGAGCACGTTGCGCAGGATCACCGGGGGCGTGATCGTGCCGTGGTAGCCCATGCCGATGTACGAACGCGCGACCGTGTTCTTCTTCGACATTGTGCGGAGCTCGGCGAGCAGTTCGCTCTCGCCGCGCGGCTTGCCTATTTTCAGATCGCCCTGCATACGGATCGAACCGGGAACAACCTGATCGACGAGTTCGTCGAGCGAGGCGCAGCCGACGCGTTTGAGCATCTGCGCGATCTCGTCGTCGTTTGGGCCTATGTGCCGGTGTATGAACTGGTCCGAGGGATCGAGGACCGAATGAGCCGAAACACCCGCTGCAAACGCATCAACCATTGTCATTCACCTAGCCTCCGCTGTGCCGGATCGGGCCACGATCGGCCCGCCGGGAATGCTAGGTCTTGCAGCCGGGGATTTACGCGGAATCAGCGCTGTTCGTAGAACCAGAGCAGCCTTTCGTTGCCCTCTTCTGAAATCATGTCGAAGCCTTGCCACCGCAGGTCCCGCCCGGCCCCACGCACGAGCCTCAGCCGGTGGATCCCGTCGCCCAGCCTCGTGAACGTCGCGTTTGGAGAGTGCTCGGCCATCGGCATCCGGGCGAAGAGCTTGTCGATCGAGTCGAGCTCGTCACGGAGCATCCAGTACGCGTCCTCCGGGGTTTTGCCGTGGGCGCGGAACTCCTGCTTGGTAGCCTCGCTGAGGACCTGGTCGAGAAAGAGTTCCATGTCCTCATCTCGCAGGGTCTCGAAGATATGCCGCATCAGGTGCCTCGGGCTACGGGCCTGGAGCGTGACGTTCCCGTCCTCGTCCTCTATGCGCTGCGCATCCTGAGGGAGATGCCTTGGGTCGTGGTTTCTGCCGAGGTCTGTGCGGGCGACTTCGGGACCGTCGGCGCCGTCGAGACCGCTGAAAAACGAGTTCGAAGAAACATCACGCTGGTAGGGCTCGCACCCGACCCCAGCGAACATCAAACCGGCAATACACGCGAGAATCACGCGAGCGTTCACGTCGGCACCCCGGTCGGCTGATCGACAGGCACCGCTGTCGGTTCCTGCTCGCCCCGGCGCCACTGGTCATGGACCGCGAACCGCTCGTCGGTCTCGGGCACGTCTGTCCTTGTGTGACAGCCCCGCGACTCGGCGCGCCAGAGCGCTGACCTTGCTACAAGGTGCCCCACCGTCAGCATGTTTTGTACTTCCCAGCCCTCGGGGTCGTCGAAGATCTTGTCGAAGGTGTACCTCGCCCAGAACTCGAGCATGTGGACCGCGTCGGTGAGCATCGGGCCGGCGCGTTCGATGCCGACGTTCCGCCACATCGCGGATCTGAGGCTCGATCGGACGTCCTCGATATCGAGCACGCCGTGCTCGCTCGGGCGGATGTCGCTGACGATCGAGATAGGCGACTGCAGCCCCAGTTCTTTGGCCGCCGAGCCCGCGAGCTTGCCCGCTGCATCACCGATGACCAACCCCTCCAGCAGCGAGTTGCTCGCCAACCGGTTCGCGCCGTGCAAGCCCGAGCAGGCCGCCTCGCCCACCGCGAACATGCCCGGCACGTCGGTTTTGCCCGAGGCGTCGGTCCTGACTCCGCCGATGCAGTAGTGCGCCGCGGGGTGGACAGGGATGAGCTGTTTCTGCGGGTCGATGCCGTAGAGACGCAGTTCCTCGGTAATCCCCGGGAATCGCTCGGCGAAGTTCTCGATGTGCGTCGCGTCGAGGAAGACGTGCGTGCTCCCGGTCCGCGCGATGCGCTGCACGATGGCGCGGCTGACCACATCGCGGGGCGCCAGCTCCGCGAGTTCGTGCACGCCGACCATGAACCGCTCGCCGGTCTCGTCGCGGAGGTACGCCCCCTCGCCGCGGACCGCCTCGCTGATCAGGCTCCGCGGTGCACCGGGCAGGTAGAGAACGGTCGGATGGAACTGAACGAAAGCCATGTCCGCGACGCTCGCGCCGGCGCGGTACGCCATCGCGATGCCGTCGGCTGTAGCGACTCTTGGGTTCGTCGTTTCGCGGTAGAGCTGCCCCGACCCGCCCGAAGCGAGCACAGTCGATCGTGACCAGATCATCTGCAAGCCATAGCGCGCGTGCCATGTCACAGCCCCGACGACCGGCGAGCCGGGCTCGGTGCTGGGCGTGACGAGATCCAGCGCGAAGCAGTTCTCGAACACGCGTATGTTCGGATGGGCTCGCAGCTTGGCGGTCAGGGTCTGCTGCATGAATCGGCCTGTCGCGTCGCCGCTGGTGTGCAGGATCCGCCGCTGATGGTGGCCGCCCTCTCTGCCGAGTTGGATCTGCCCCGACTCGTCGCGATCGAACGCCATGCCCCAATCGATCAGATCTTGGATCTGATCAGGCCCGCCCGCGACGACCTTGGAAACGACGTCCGGGTCGCTCAGCCCGCTGCCGACCGAGAGCGTGTCGGATTCGTGCGCGCCAAAGCTGTCAGACTCGGCGAGCACCGAGGCGATGCCGCCCTGCGCCCAGGCCGTGTTGCTGACCTCGGCGCCTTCTTTGCAGAGGACGATGACCTCGCCGAACTCGGCAGCCGCGAGCGCCGCGCGAGCGCCGGCGACCCCGCCACCGATCACGAGCGTGCCGGTGAACATCTGCGGCAAGAGCCCCGAGCGGAACGGGATCAGGTATCTGCGATCGTCGAGGCCTGTTTCCATATCGAAAAAGTCTATACCGAAGGCCTAGGCCGACCCGGGACCTGTGTTACCGAGCAGCAGGTCGATCTTTCTGGGCAGGAACGAGGCGTGGTGCTCGATATGCCAAGTCGCAAGCCCGAGAAGCCGTTTCGTGGTGAACTCGCCCCGTGTGACATGCAGGGCTTTGCGGTCCCATGCCGTGTCGTCGAGCGTCATCAGCCAGTCGCGGGTCCACGCGCGGATGGTGTGGATGGTCGCCACGAACGCGCCGCAGGCGGCCCGCGCCGAATCGCCCGGGGCATCCTTTGGTTTGAGCTTGTAGAGGCCGTTGTCGATGTAGGGGTCCGGGTCGAAGCCGTGGAGCATGGGGCCGTCCTCGGCGACGGTGCGGCGCAGCCGGTTGGCGTTTAGGATCTCGCAGTCCGCCAGATGCCCAATCAGCACTCGCACGGGCCACTTGCCGACGCCGGAGGATTCGAGGAAGGCTGTATCGAGCAGGTCGTCGTCGAGCTCGAACGCTCGCGGGTCGATGCGCTCGACACCGATGCCGTAGCGGTAGATCAGCTCGGAAGTGGGCAGTTCGGCCAGTTCGTCGAAGCTCGGGCCAGGCTCACGCATTACAAGGTCGGCTTGCATCTCCGGCTCCTTTCGATTTGCTACTGTTGGTCATGACGAGCGATGAATCAAAGCGTCTGGCTCTCCGTGTGGTTGCCATGCCCCGGGACACCAACCAGTACGGCACCATTTTCGGCGGCGTAATCCTCTCCTACATCGACCAGGCGGGATTTGTCGAGGCGAGGCGCCACGGCTGCCACCGCTGGGTGACCGCGGCGATTAACAAAGTCGAGTTCCAGGCCCCGGTCAACGTGGGCGATGTGATCTGCCTGTACACCTCCACCACCCGGACCGGGACCACATCGGTCACCGTCCAGATCGACGTCGTCGCCGAGCGATACATGACAGGCGAATCGGTCGACGTGACTTCGGCGGACATGACCTTGGTTGCGGTCGGTCCCAAGGGCAAGCCGATCCCGTTCGATTCGCCCCCGACGATCATCGAGCCGGGCGTGACGCTTGAGCAGTAGCCAGATTAGGAGCCCTTCCGCTCCGATCCGACTTTGCTAGACTGGTGCCATGAGCCGTTCGACCTTTCTACAGACCGAGCCCGCTGGCAAAGCCGTCCTCGCGCAGATCCTGTGCGAGCAGATGGGCGAGCGGGAGACACAGATCATCCAAGACGAGTTGACCGCGGCTGCCGAACCCGCCGGCTGGCGGCTGGCGATCGATCTCTCGAAGGTGACGTTCCTGCCCTCGGCCGGGCTCGGGATGCTTGTGGCGATCCACAACAACGCCAAGAGCTCCAAGGGCAAGGTCGCGGTGTTTGGTGTGGCGGACGATCTGATGGCGATGCTCAAGGTGACGCATCTCGACAAGCTCTTTGCGATCAAGCCGACACGCGAAGCCGCGATCAAAGCCGTCTCATGAGCAAGCCCAGGCTGGCGATCTTTCTTTCGGGCGGCGGCCGAACGGCGCTGAACATCGCCGACGCGATAGACAAGGGAGAGATCGACGCGGAGATCGCGATCGTTGTCGCGTCAAAGCCCTGCGCGGGCCACGACCGGTGCGCGGCGCGGAGCCTGCCCGTGATGATCGAGCGGGGCGAGATCCCCGAAGCCCGGCTGACCGAGATACTCAGAGAGTCGAGAGCCGATCTTGTGTGCCTCGCCGGGTATCTGAAGCTGATGCCGATCCCTGCGGGCTGGGAGGGCCGGGTGCTCAACATCCATCCCTCGCTCTTACCAAAGCATGGCGGGCCCGGAATGTTCGGCGATCGGGTGCACCGATCGGTGATCGAGTCCGGGGAACCAATCTCTGGCTGCACCGTCCATATCTGTGACGGCGAGTTCGATCGGGGTCCGATCGTGCTGCAGAAATCGTGCGAGGTCTTGCCGGGCGACACCCCCGAGACGCTCGCATCGCGTGTGTTCTCGGTCGAGTGTGAGACCTACCCCGAAGCGATCCGTACAACCCTCAAGAGGCTCGGCCTGACCGCCGACGCTTAAGCGGGCAGACACGCCCTTTGGAGCGAAACCCATGCGGATGCTCACCCTCGCGTTCTTGGTGATGTTCTCGCTGCCAACGTTCGTCTCGGCTCAGGAGAAAGCGCCCGAGAGCGACAAGGCGCTCAAGGCTTTTCAGAACCAAGACTTCGACGAGGCAGAGCGGCTCTGGACACAATGGGCCGACCGCGACCCGCAGGCGTTTGTGCCGATGTACAACCTTGCCTGCGCACGCTCGCTGCGCGGCGACACCAAGGGCGCCAGCGAGTACATGCTCACCGCGATCGAGCGAGGCTTCGCGGACATCAACCAGCTCGAGCGCGACCCGAACCTCAAGGCGTTCCGCAAGACGGACACGTACAAGCAGCTTGTCGATGCTTGGCCGACGTTTCTTGACCGCAGAGTCGAGGCCGACCTCGACGCGGCGCGCAAGACCTACGGCTCAAGGTACAACTACACCAAGGACAGCAAGTACCGGCTCGCGTTTGCTTCCAGCTACGACACGATCACCAGCAGGCAGGCCCGCGAAGAGGTCCGCCGAACCGCGGAGTGGGCGTACAAGAACGTCTTTCACGATCTGAGAGACACAAGCGACGGGCTCGATCCGTGGGTCATGGTGGTGCTCCCAACACAGAGCCACTTTGCGGTGTGGGCCAACGAGACCTACGGCCAGCTCCACGCCAGCGCCACGAGCCAGCTCGGCGGCGCGTACGCGCACGACCAGAAAAAACTTGTTACGCAGGACCTCGGCTCGACACTTCGGCACGAATTCTTCCACGTGCTCCACTGGCGTTCGGCTGACCGCCTCGGCCAACGCCACCCGGTCTGGATTCAGGAAGGGCTCGCCTCGATCGTCGAAGACATGGACCAGACACGCCAAGGCCGATGGGAGCCCGCGGTCTCGTGGCGGACCAACTCGATCGCGAGGCTCGCGAAGCAGAACAAGCTCACCAAAATCGAGCAGCTGACGTCGATGCCAAGGAGCAGGTTCGCGGGCAGCCGACCTTTGTCGAACTACGCCCATGCTCGTGCAGTGTTCATGTACCTGCACGAGCAGCGCAAGCTCGCGGCGTTTTACAAGCAGTACACCGACAACTACTCGTCGGACCCATCGGGCCTGACCGCGTTGCTCGAAACCCTGGACACGACCACCAAGGAATTCGACGAGGATCTGCGGCAGTGGGCTCGCGGGCTTGAGATGGTGCATGAGCAAAACTCGCCGCCCGCGCTTGGGATCGGGGTCGTGTTCGATGTTTCGCCCGGCGACGGCCCGATCGTCCGGCAGATCACGCACAACTCGGCAAAGGACGCCGGCCTGCGACCGGGAGACATCCTCACCGGCATGAACGGAAGATCCGTCCGCGACCTCAACGAGTTCTACCGCGTGCTCACCGGCCTTAGCAAAGGCGAGCGAGTCGAGATCACCTACCGCAGGCGCTCACAGCACAAGAGCGGCACGGTTGAGATCACAGGGCGGAAGTAAACGACAAAGCCGATTTGCCATCTCGCTCCAGTCGCCCGACAATCCGGGCGGGAAGGAGCCCGACATGCGTCAATACCTCGATCTCTTGCAGCACGTCCTCGTCCACGGCCACGAGAAATCGGATCGCACGGGAACCGGCACACTCTCGGTCTTCGGGCACCAGTCCCGGTACGACCTCGCCGAGGGCTTCCCGCTGCTGACCACGAAGAAGCTCCACACGAGGTCGATCTTCCATGAACTGCTCTGGTTTCTGCGGGGCGACACCAACAACAAATCGCTCAACGACGTCGGGGTCTCGATCTGGAACGAGTGGGCTGACCCTGAAACGGGCGAGCTCGGCCCGATCTACGGCAAGCAGTGGCGCAGCTGGCCCAAGCCCGACGGCCAGAGCGTGGACCAGATCACGGATCTCGTCGAGGGTTTACGGACTAACCCGGATTCTCGCAGACACATCGTCTGCGCCTGGAATCCCGGCCAGCTCGACGAGATGGCCCTGCCCCCCTGCCACTGCCTGTTCCAGTTCTACGTCGCAGGCGGCAAGCTCTCGTGCCAGCTCTACCAGCGGTCAGCGGACATTTTCCTGGGGGTGCCCTTCAACATCGCAAGTTACGCGCTGCTGACGCACATGATCGCCCAAGTCGTGGGTCTTGAGCCGGGCGAGTTCGTACACACGCTGGGCGATGCGCACCTTTATATGAACCATCTCGAGCAGGCCCGCACGCAGCTCGATCGTCAGCCGGAGCAGCTTCCCACACTCAGGCTGAACCCCGCGGTGAAGGAACTGGCCGAGTACAGGTACGAGGACATCGAGGTCGTGGACTATCGGCCCCAGGCACACATCGCAGCGCCGGTGGCGGTCTAAGGGCTGGTTTGCCCACTAGACTGCGGGCACGATGGCGACCGTACTTATTGCAGCGATGGCACTCAACCGCGTGATCGGACGTGACGGCGATCTGCCCTGGCACCAGCCCGCGGACCTGAAGCATTTCCAGAAGCTGACGCTGCACCACCCGGTCATCATGGGCCGCAAGACCTTCGAGAGTTTCGAGGGCACTCTGCCTGGCAGGCTCAATATTGTGGTGACACGAGACCCCGGATATCGGGCCCCGGGTGCCGAGGTGGTCGGCTCGCTTGAGGACGCGGTCAAGTCAGCGAGCCGAAAGCAGCCGGACTCGGACATCTATATAGCCGGCGGCGGCCAGATCTACACTCAGGCCCTGACCTTGGCTCACCGGATCGAGCTGACGGTGATCCACAGCACCCCGAACGGGGATGCCACCTTCCCGAAGCTGCCTGCGGGCGACTTCACGGTGGTTTCGAGCAGATACGCCGAGGCTGACGAGAAGAATCCGGTGCCGATGACATTCCTGACACTGGAACGCTAATCACACTCATACAGGGTTCACCCGTGTGGGTGGAAAGTTTTTCTTGCCTAAGCCCCCAATAAAATGTGGAGTCGAATTGGGAGCCTGAGCGCCCTAAATCGGGCATAGTGGGCAAAGAGCGATGATTATGCGAAGCCAGAACCGATCATATTGCAAACACAACGGCTCTGAAGTATCAAAAGCTGGGTTCTCTTCCAAAAAAGGGGTGCACACTTGGCGTTTTCGGGTATACTTCGCTGGTACGAAATGAAGTTCCCCATCGCGCGTCCTGCTCGGCGTGGGTGTGGATCAGAAACGATAGTTTGTTCGCGAATAAGCCTTTAGAGGAGAGCTTAAAATGAAGACTTTTGCAGCCATTCTTGCAGCTGGCGTCGCCACTTCGGCAACCGCTCAGACCGAACTGAACCTTTGCATCCAGGAAGGCCCTCTCGGCTCCTGGACCATGACCGCTGAACTCGAGAACCCGACCGGCACCATCCTTGCTGTCATCTCGGACCTCGGCTTCGTCATGACCGGTTCGGACTTCGCTAACTTCAGCTACAACTCGGCCTTCGACAGTGACTTCTTCGGTCCCGCGACCGTTAACGTCTCTGCTGGCCAGGTTGACTTCCTTGGTGGCAACACCATCCCGCCGCTGAACAACGCTGCTGGTACCGATGACAGCAACCCGCTTGCTATCGCTACCTTCGACGCTTCGTCGGTCTCCGACTTCTCGTTCGTCGGCCAGGTCGGTGGTGCATACGCTGGCGTTCCGTTCCCCGTCACCTTCGTTTACCAGGACGCCAACGGCAACCTCGGTGACACCGCTTACCGCGTTGAGATCAAGCCCATCCCGGCACCGGCTTCGGCTGCTCTGCTCGGCCTCGGCGGTCTCGCCGCTGCACGTCGCCGCCGCTAATTCGGCTCCGACTGCAAGATCAATCTGATCTAGACTCAGCCGCCCGGTCCATGACCGGGCGGCTGTCTTTTTACAACCACTTCACCACCCCATTGCGCTTTGCATGTACTCTGTATCCAGCGGCTATACGGGAGATCACTATGAATCGTCACTTTGTTGTTGGGCTGGCAAGCATCACCTTCGCAGGGCACACAGCGGCTCAGAATACCGAACTGGTCATCACGCTCTCAGGCTTCTCACACACTGGCGGCACGATCACCGCTGAACTCGTAAATCCGACCGGCACTATTCTTGCCGTGATTTCTGATCTTGGGTTCAGGATGACCGGCCGGAACATCTCGAACTTCCAATACAACTCTGCGTTTGACAGCGACTTTTTCGGTCCGGCGTCTGTCGTTACTTCATCCACATCGGTGGACTTTCTGGGCGGCAACATCATCCCCCCGCTCAACAACGCCGGCGGCACGGACGACAGCAACCCGCTTGCAATCGCGACCTTTAATGCTGAAAACATCAACAGCTTCGAACTGGTGGGACAGGTCACTGGCGCTTATGCCGGCGTCCCCTTCCCGAACGTGTTTAACTACCAGAACGCCGATGGAAGTGTTGGCGACATGCCCTACCGCATCGAGAACTACTACAACTGGCCTACCCCGTCGTCTTCGGTCCTGCTCTTCTTGGCCGCCGCGGGCGCCTCACGTCGTCGCCGTTAGCCAGCCGGCGTCCAGTCAACAACTTTCCTGACCTCTTGCGCAAAGGAATAGCCGTGTTCAGCCGTGCTTTCACACTTGCGTGCTTGGTATCGTCGGCCCCGGCTGCCAACGCACAGACCGAGCTGTGCGTACTCATCGAGACAACCAACGGTACCGACTGGACAATCACAGCCGAACTGCTCAACCCAGCGAGCACAGTTCTGGCGGTGATCTCGGACCTCGGCTTCAACATGTCCGGTTCAGGCTTTGACGACTTCAGCTACAACCCGGCTTTCGACAGCATGTTCTTCGGACCCGCGACCGTGGGCGTGACCGATGGCCAGGTTGACTTCCTCGGCGGCAACACCATCCCGCCGCTCAACAACGATGGCGGTCCCGACAGCAGCAACCCGCTTCACATCGCCTCGTTCACAGCGACTGAAGTAACGGACTTCGCCTTTGTCGGCCAAGTAAACGGTGCGTATGCTGGGGTACCCTTCCCAGTCATACTGACATACCAGAATATGAACGGCGGAAACACACCCTACAGCATCAAGATCGTGCCCGCCCCGGCATCGGCGGCTGCTTTCTTCGGGGTTGCCGGGCTTGCGTTCAGGCGACGCCGTTAGAACTTCAGGACCGAGTGAAGCTCGCCGTAGGGCTTGACGCGTGCGCCGCCGGCGAGTGCTTCGAGCTCGATCAGGACGGTGATGCCCAGGATCTCGGCTTTGCAGTTCGTCGAAAGCAGGCGTGCGCAGGCTTCGAGTGTGCCGCCGGTGGCGAGGAGATCGTCCACAAGGACAATCTTGGCGCCGGGATGAAGGGCGTCGGTGTGGATCTCGAGTCGGTCTGAGCCGTATTCGAGGTCGTAGTCGGCGCCGTGGACATCGCCCGGGAGCTTGCCCGGCTTGCGGATGGGCACGAATCCAGCTGAGAGTGACTGGGCGATCGCGGTGCCGAAGATAAAGCCCCGGCTCTCGGCCCCCACCACCAGCTCGACGCCCTTGCCGCGGTACGGGTTTGCCATCAGTTCGACCGCGAGCGCGAGGCCTGCGGGGTCAGCCAGCAGCGGCGTGAAGTCTTTGAAGACTATGCCGGGCTTCGGGTGATCCTGCACATCTCTGATCAACCTGCGGAGCTGTTCCAAGCGAGATCTCCAGTCCTTGTGGGCGGAAAGTGGGCCGTGGGCCACGATCTTGGCCGAGGATAGGATAGCGTGTAGCGGAACCAGGCATAGGCCGAAGACCAAGACGAGAGATATGTCGAGCAAATCCACATCGAAGAACGCGCTGGAGACCATCGAGCCGGTTGGCTCACGGGTCCTGATCCGCAAGGACGAAGACAAGAAACAGACGAAGTCCGGCATCCACCTGCCCGACAAGGTCGAGATCCCGACGATTACGGGCCGAGTCATCGCGGTCGCGGCGCAGATCGAGAACGACGACGACTACCCGGTGAAGAAGTACGACCGCGTGCTGTTCAACCCGAAGCAGGCGATCCCGGTGGATCTCGAAGGCGACAACCGGCTCTTTGTGATCCCGATCGAGGATGTTGTCGCGATCTTCCGCCGCGAATCGGAATGACCGATGGGCGAGTATGGCGGGAGCCGATCGATGCTGACTTTGCCGCTGTCCGAGCTTCCGGACCCACTCCCGATCAGCTGTGTGGATGGGAAGTTCGAGGTTTCCGCGACGCCGCCGGGTTCTAAAAGCGAGACCAACCGGGCGATCATTCTGGCAGCGCTTGCGCACGGCACATCGGTGCTCCGCGGTGCCTTGACTGAAGCCGACGATGCGCAGGTCGCGATCGAGGCGATCCGTGCGCTCGGCTCTGATGTCACTGTCGAAGGTTCAACGCTGACGATCCGAGGCGTGGGCGGGCGTTGGAACTCGGACGCCCAGGGTGTGACGCTCGATCTACACAACGCGGGCACCGCGACGCGCTTTCTATCGGCGGCTTCGATGCTGGCGCCAGGACCGGTCTCGATCACCGGCAACGCACGGATGCAGCAGCGCCCGATCGGTGAGCTTGCCGATGCGCTGCATGTGCTCGGCGCGACGATCCGCTGGGAGGGCAACGAGGGCTACCCGCCACTTACGATCGTGCCGCCCGGCGGCGGGATCCCGCGCGGAGTCGAGCTTGTGTTCGAGTCGCCCGAGTCGAGCCAGTTCATCTCGGCGCTCCTGATGCTCGGCCCCTGGGTGACGGGCGGGATCACGGTGAGGATCACAGGTCGCGTCACGAGTTCGCCCTATCTGACGATGACGCTCGACCTGCTCGATCGTGTCGGGGCGACGGTGCGATCGTCCGACGATCTCCGGCTGCTCCGTGTGTCCGCGGGAGAGCAAACCGGGCTTGATGGGTTCGAGCTTAATGTCGAGCCAGACGCGAGCGGTGCGACGTACATGTGGACCGCGGCTGCGCTGGTGCCCGGTGCCAAGGCGTGCGTCGAGGGTCTTGACAGCCGTGCGGTGCAGGGTGATGCGCGGTACGTCGGGATGCTCGAACGCATGGGGGCGTTCGTTGAGCTCTCGCAGCCGGGCGAAGAGCCAAAGACCACGGTCACGGGGCCGGTTTCGCTCAGACCGATTCTTGCGGATCTCTCGCCCATGCCCGATACGGCAATGAGTCTGGCGGTCGCGGCGTGTTTCGCAAAGGGCACAAGCGTGCTTCGCGGGCTTGGCACACTTCGAGTCAAAGAAACAGACCGCATCGAGGCGATCCGCAACGAGCTTACGAAGATCGGAGTGGGTGTCGAGGTTGGTGTTCAGGGCGATGACGAGACGATCACGATTACGCCGCCCGAGGGCGGGATCGATTGTTCCGCGGATGCGCCTCGCGTCGAGTTTGATACTTACGACGATCACCGGATGGCGATGAGTCTGGCGCTGATCGGGCTTGTGAGACCGAACGTGTTTATCCGCGATCCTAGCTGCGTTGCCAAGACGTACCCGACGTTCTGGAAACAACTGTCTGAGTTGTACTAAGCGTTCTGCGTTTGCGGCGTGAGCGTTCTGCTGAGCGCTTCTGACGCGAGCGACGCGAGTTTGTCCACGCGGTGTTCCCAGAGATGCTCACGCGTGACGGCAACGTGGCCGTTGTTGGCGATCTTGACGAGCAGGTCTAGATCTGCGAGCAGGTCTTCAACCGCGACGCGTGCGGCTCCGGGCAGTCGTGGATCAAACGTTGCCAGCTGTGCCAAGTCACCCTCGGTTTGGAAGTGCTGGCGCACGAGGTAGCGGTCCTCGGCGACACTCGCGCAGCCGCTGGCCATCGAGAGCAACAGTCGTTCGCTGAAGGTCTGCGGGAATTGCGTCGGTCCCCACGCGAGACAGACTTTGCCGGTTGCGAGCGCCGCGGGGATGTCGCAGTAGTCGGCGGGGCCTTTGAACGTGAGTGTCCCGGTGCAGACCTCTTGCCACGATTCCCCGCCGAAGACCGCGACGTCGAGGCCTTGGAGAGATTCGACGAGGCTCTTGCGCCGGTTGCGATTGACGCCCGCGATGCAGACGCGCCAGATGCCCGCGGCCATAGGCCAGTTTCCGGTGATGACGCTCCTGCTGCCGCACACGCAGTCGAGCGCCTGCTCGTAGGGCATGGTCGGGTCGTCGGTCATGAGCTTGACGATCTCGTCGATCCACGGGTGGGTCTGCGCGGGCAGCGCGTTCTTGAGGTCGGCGATGCCCTGCTCGTCGTGGATGGCACCGGCGACGACGACGTCGTGCTCGCGGGATTCGATTGATTCGTGGGTGAGTTCGGCGCTGTCGATGATCGCGGAGCGCGCGATGCCGTGCGGCATGTGGCCGTGCCTGAGTTGGGGCCAGCGGAGGCGGAGCAGGTGCAAGCCGTCGATGCTCGGGAGTGCGAGGCGGAAGTTCGGGTGCTTGCAGGTCTGGTCCATGATCGCGCTGTCGAGCGCGAACGGGTGATCGACAAGAATCTGAATCGCGGCGACTCGTGAATTGACACGCCTGACCGCCGGCGGGATCGCTTCGAGCGAGGGGAGCATGTTGAAGAAGATGTAGATGCCCACTCGGGTGCCGTCGGGTAAGCCGTCGATGACCTCGTAGCCCTTGGCCTCGAACGCGAGCGCGAGTTCGTCCGCCATCGCGCCGAGGAGGCTGAAGCGGGACTGGTATCTCCGGGGTATCCAGACAGGGATAGGCATGGTGTAGATATCGGAATAACGCCTTGGAAGCTGCTATTTTTGGGATTTCTTGTCCGGCGCGAACCGGTGCGTGAGCGGGTAAGTCTCTAGGGAGGCGGGGCAAACCCCTTAGGAGACACCCATGAAACGGACAGCACTTCGGTCGGCAGCACTCGCGGTGGCGATGGCATCAGGCATGGCGGTTCAGGCACAGTCGGCGGAGCCGCTCAAGATCGCGCTCGAACCGTTCAGCGACGCGGTCGTCAGCGAACGCGAGCCCGTCGATGGGCCGGTGATCCAGCTCGCGATCTGCCTCGATACCTCGGGCTCGATGGAGGGTCTGATCAACCAGGCCCGGACCCGGATCTGGAGCGTCGTCAACCGGCTCGACAAGGCCGAACTGAATGGCGAGAAACCGAAGCTCGAGGTCGCTCTCATCCAATACGGCTCAAGCCTGCAATCATCGGAAGAGGGCTACATGACGTGCGTCCTGCCATTCACCAGCGACCTCGACAAGATCAGCGAAGCGCTCTTCGCGTTGAAGGTATCCGGGTCCGCCGAGTACTGCGGCCAGGCAATCCATCACGCGACGCATCAGCTCGGCTGGCTCCCCAAGAACGACGAGACCCTCAAAGTCATCGTGATCGCGGGCAACGAGGAATTCACCCAAGGCCCGATGTCCTACAAGAACACGGTCCCCGGCGCGGTTGAGTACGGCATCACCGTCAACACCGTGCACTGCGGCAACGCCCAAGGAGGTAAACAAGGAATGTGGGCGCACGCAGCCAAGCTCGGCGGCGGCGAGTTCAACAACATCGACCACGACCGCGATTTCGTTGAGATCATCTGCCCGCAAGACGACCGGCTGCTCGAACTCAACTCGAGCCTGAATCGGACGTACCTGTACTACGGGGCGGATGGCGAAATCTCGCAGATGCGGCAGCTCTCAGCGGACTCGAGCAATGAGGCGGCCAGTGGGATGGCTATGAATGCACGGATCTCAGCCAAAGCTAGTAAATCGTACGACAACCGCGCATGGGATCTCGTGGATGCCTCAAAGGACGACGAGTTTGACGTTTCTGAAGTAGAACGCGAAACCCTCCCCGAGGATTTGCAATCGGCGACCGACGAAGAGTTGGAAGCCAAGATCGCCGAGCTTTCGAAGGAGCGCGCATCGATTCAGGCCGAGATCACGAAGCTGAGCGCCGAGCGCGCCGAGTGGCTCGAAGCAGAACGCAAGCGTCTGGGCGAGAAAACAGAAGATGCGCTCGACTACGCGTTGGTCACCGCGCTGACCTCGCAGGCTAAGGCCGTCGGGTTTACGTTCTCCGAAGAGTAAATCAGAACCGGCTCAGGAACGGGGCAACTCACTCACTTAGGCCGACCGGGACGCTGTCGTAGAACGCGTCCAGGTCGGCTTTGAGTTTGGCGAGTGAGTTGATGTCGAGGTACATCATGTGCCCGCCGATGTAGTAGTGGTTCTTGATGTTCTCGTGGAGGTTGTCGCGGAGCTGCATGTGGTCGTGCGTGTAGTCCATGCCCAGCGGCGGCGTCGCAAGGTCGTGGTAACCGCTGGCAACAAACACGCGGATGTGCGGCTGCTCGTGCATCACCGAACGCAGACGCTCAGCGACGTTGACGTACCGCCCGTTGCCGGCGCTGCCGTAGTCCCAGGGCCAGACGTTGGTCAGGATCTCGTAGCTCAGGTCGCTCTTGAAGCCGAGTTCCTGACGGACGTAGGCGTTGAACGACTCGGTGTAGTTCGACCGGATGACGGCGTATGACGGGTCGTAGTCGTAGGTGTCGTTCACGTCGTCGCGGTCCTGACCCGTGAATCGGGAATCAAATCGACCGACCGTCAGGCCCTGATCGCGGAGCAATTCCTTGCAGAATCGGCCTTGGCTGACGCGGAGGTTGGCTCTGCGGATGAAGTCGGGTGTGAGACCGAGGTAGCCCGACATCTCGCGGACGATGCGGTCCTCTTCTTCCTGCGAAAGACGGGCGCCCTGCATGAGCGCGGACGCGTAGTCGCCGAGCGCGAACGCCTCGGCTTCTTTGTAGAACTCGTCGATCGGTTTGTTCTGGTGCTCGGGCGGGAGCACGCCGTGGTAGTGCGCGGTCGCGGCGAACGACGGGAAGAAGCAGACGAACGGCAGATCGTTGCCCGGCCCGAAACGCAGTGTGGTGAACTCGATGATGCCCGAGATCAGCAGGACTCCGTTGACGGAGATGCCGTGCGAGCCTTGGAGGTGGTTCGCAAGCCCCGCGGCGCGAGTCGTGCCGTAGCTTTCGCCGGCGATGTAGAGCGGGCTGGACCATCGCTCGTGTGTGGTGATGTAGCGTTTAATGAAGTTAGCGACTGAAGCAATATCGCTCTCAAGGCCGTGGAAGTCTTTCTCGCTGGTGTCGCCCTGCGCCCGGCTAAAGCCCGTCGAGACCGGGTCAATGAACACGAAGTCGGACTTGTCCAAGAGCGAGTGCGGGTTGGCCTCGACCTGATACGGCGGCGGGCCGGGTCGGCCCTCGTCGTCGGCGTACGCGACTTTCTTCGGTCCGAACACGCCGAGGTGGAGCCAGACGGAGCTTGAGCCGGGGCCGCCGTTGAAACTGAAGGTCAGCGGGCGTTTGGTCGCGTCCGGGTAGATCTCGTTCGGGTCAACATCGTCACCGAACGGGCCGGCGGTGAGGGTTCTGCGGTAGGACACGAAGAACATCTTGGCTCTTGGCTCGGCGTCGCCTGCTTCGTCGCCGACAAGCACGATCGTCCCGGCGGTCGCCTCGTAGTGCACGGTCTCGCCGTTGATCTCGGCGGTGTGATAGGTGACCGACGCGTCCTCTGGGTAGGCCTGAAACACCGGCGCGGCTTTGGCTTCGTCCTTCGCGCCGTCGTCTTCGGGTTGAGTGACGGGCGCCGCCCATGCAGAACTGGCAAGACCGAGTGAAAGCCCCAAACCGATCAGTGTGCGTCGCACCATGTGAACCATCTCCAGAATCGCCGCCGAGAATGCCGACGGCATGAGCGTAACAGAGTTGGGCGGTTTCGTCAGGCCAAAGAACGCGCTACGAGGCCCGAGCCGCCTGTTTCCCGCAGCGGATCATCGCTTTGAGACTCATATCGACGTCGGTGTCCGTGGTTGCCCAGCTTGAGACACTGATCCGCATGGCGTGCTTGCCCTGCCAGGTCGTGCCCCCGGCCCAGCAGGTGCCGTCCTTTTGGATCAGATCGATCGCGGCCCGGGTCTCGTCGTCATCGCCGAACCGAACCAAGACCTGATTCAGCACCACGTCATTCATGATCTCAAATCCGGCATCGCTCAACCCCGCGGCGAACGTCCTCGCGTGCTTGCAGCATCTGCTGATCATGTCCGACACGCCGCTCCTGCCGAGCGACCTGAGGGCGGCGTATACCTCGGTCCCTCGTGCGCGCCTGCTCAGCTCGGGCGTGAACCAGCAAGGCTCGCTCGCGAGCGTGTCGTGCAGGTACGGCGCACGGATGCTCATCGCGTTGATGATCGCGTCGCGGTCCTTGCAGATCACAAGCCCCGAGTCGTACGGCACGTTGAGCCACTTGTGCGCATCGGCGGCGCATGAATCAGCAAGCTCGATGCCCGCGGTGAGGTCGTCGAATTCTCGGCAGGCTCTGGCCCACAAACCGAACGCGCCGTCGATGTGGACCCACGCACCCTGTGACTTGGCGTCGGCGATGATCTCTGTAAACGGGTCGTACGCGCCCGAGTTGACCTCGCCCGCTTGCAGGCAAAGCAGCGTCCGGCCGTCGAGCTTCGGCAGCTTGCTCGGGATGATTCGGCCCTGGTTGTCGGCTTCGACCTGCTCGATGCGTGCTCTGCCAAAGCCGCTCATAGAGAGGGCTTTCTTGACGCTCGCGTGGACCTGATCGCCGACGATGACGCGGATTTCAGGTGCGCCAAACAGGCCGTCTTCTTCGACGTTCCAGCCTTGGTTCGCGAGCAAGCGGTGACGTGCAGCACAAAGCGCGGTGAAGTTCGCGACCGTGGCGCCAGTGACGAAACCTACGCCGCTGCTTGGATCGAGCCTGAGAATGTCGAGGAGCCACTTGCCCGCGATCTCTTCGAGCTTGGCGCCGACGGGTGTGCAGATCGCCATGCCTGTGTTCTGGTCCCACGCGGAAGCGAGCATCGCCGCGCCCGCGGAGGCCGGGACCGCCCCACCGATAACGAATCCGAAGTACCTGCCCCCGGCACTTGCAACTGTTGCGGGTGAGCAGTGCGCGTGCATCGCGTCGAGGACGCCGACAGGATTGGTCGGCCCCGAAGGCAGCTCGACATCGAGCGCATCCATCGCAGCGATTGTGTCCGGGTTCGGATACACGGGCCGATTGTCGAGTGATTCAAGAAACGAAGCCGCGATGGAGCCGGCGTGCCGAATGACGTTGGTGTGTTGATCCGGCACGAGCAGCCCCTTTCGCTTTGACTCATTCGTGGGCGCTGCCGCTCGGTGCGGGTCGCTCGGGCACGCCCTCGAATCCTATCTTGACGGGCAGGATTGAGCCGTCGTCTGCGAATTCGAGGCGATCCATGCAGACCACACGGTGGTTTCGGTCGGTTCTGTCCAGCGGCCTGCGGTGATACACAATCACCCACTCGTCGTCACCCGTCTGAAGCACGCTGTGGTGCCCCGCACCGGTTGCGACCTCGGGGTCCTGCTGCAGGATCGTGCCCATGCGTTCGAACGGGCCCATCGGAGAATCCGCGACGGCGTAGGCGACCCGGTAGTCAGGCCCGGTCCAGCCGCCCTCGGACCACATGAAGTAGTACTTGCCGTCGCGCACGAGCATGGTCGGCCCCTCGACGTACCCCTCGGGCGTGATCTCGCGGAACATCGTGCCGTCGTCGAACGGGTCGAGCCCTGTGAACCGGTCATTGAGTTTGGCGATGTTGCAGTGTCGCCAGCCGCCGTAGATCAGATACCACTGACCGGTCGCCGGGTCGCGGAAGACGGCTTGGTCGATCGGCTGCGCGCCGTTGTGGAACTGATGCACCAACGGCATCCCGAGGTAGTCCTTGAACGGCCCCTCGGGATTGCTCGCGATGGCGATGCCGATGCCGCCCGGCTCGTCGTTGCTTTGGATGTCGTTGGCCGCGAAGAAGAGGAAGTAGCTGTTTCTGTTCTTGACGATGCACGGCGCCCACATCGCCCTGTTGGCCCACTGGACCCGCGACGAATCCAAGATCCGTTCGTGCTTCGTCCAAGTGATGAGATCGGGCGAACTGAAGGCATCGAAATGAAGCTGCTCGTCGTACGGCGCGGAGTAGGTCGGGTAGACCCAGAATGTGCCGTCGAAGACCGCAGAGTCCGGGTCGGCGTACCAGCCATCAAAGATGGGATTCCCCGAGAGCTGCACCGGACGAGTTGCAGTGCAGCCGCCGAGCGTCAAAGCGAGCAAGCAACAACCAGTTAAGAATGACTTGTAATACATGACCCAGCCCTAATAGCGAGAGTGACTTAAAGAGCATTGTTTTTGCTCACAGAGAGCATATCGAACGGTGACTTCCAGTACCATCGCACCGTGATATCGAGCCTCGGTTCCAAGATCGCCTCGTCTCTGACCCGGAAGACCTCGGGGCGGGCGCTCATTCCGGAGATCGACGGGCTCCGTTCGATAGCCATCCTCTCGGTCGTGCTGTTCCACTCGGCCGAGAACTTCCTTCACTACACCGACTCAGTTGTGCAGGACTCGTGGCTTGACAGCTTCCTTGTCCGCATGCTCTCGACGGGCGAGTACGGCGTGCCGTTGTTCTTCGTGATCTCAGGGTTCATCCTCGCGCTGCCGTTCGCCTCGAACTACATGCTGGGCGAGACCAAACCGAAGCTCTCTAAGTACTTCTTGCGCCGTCTGACGAGGCTTGAGCCGCCCTATATCTTCTGCCTGCTCGTGTTGGCGGCGAAGGAACTGGTGCAGACCAACGCGTTCTCGAATCCTGCACAGATTACGGAAACCGGCAAGCACCTGCTTGCGTCGCTGTTCTATGTCCACACGCCGTTCTACGGCCAGCAGGGCGCGATCTCGCCAGTCGCCTGGTCGCTGGAAGTCGAGGTCCAGTTCTACATCCTCGCTCCCTTCCTCTGCACGATCTTTGCTTGGCCAAGACTCATGCGCAGGGCGTTCCTCGTTGTCGCGGCGATCGGATTCTCGTGGTTCTTTGGGATTGAGAAGCCGATCCTTGGGCCTTACCTCGTCAACCAGATGGCGTTCTTCCTCGTGGGCTTGCTGCTCGCGGACGTCTATCTCACTTACCTGCGCGACGCGGAACGCTCGAAGTTCTCTCTCGCGTGGGATCTGCTGGCGGCTGGCGCCCTCGCGGGTGTGTTCGTCTTTAAGGCGTACGGCTTAGCGCCCGTGATGCTCACGCCTTGGCTGATCTTTGTGGGCTACCTCGCGGTGTTCCGGGCGTGTATGGTTCGCCGGTTCTTCTCAGCGATGCCGATCGTGATCCTCGGCGGGATGTGCTACTCGATCTATCTGTGGCACTTCCTGATCGTCGCGGGCTATCGGATGGTTCACTTCAAGCTGTTCTCGCCGGGCGCGAACTGGCACGACCGGGTGTTCTACATCTCGGCAGCCACCGCCATCGCCGTTGCGTTCAGCGCGGTCATGTTCGCCCTCATCGAACGACCCACGATGGACCCCAAATGGCCGAAGAAACTCGCCAGGCTGCTCAGGATCTCTCGCACAACCGACAGGTCCTGATCGGCATAGCGGAATGGCCCGGCTTGGTCGACCGGCGGGCCGAATCCCCCCCTACCCTTCACCGACGCCCCGCACACGGGCCCCTCTTTCAACACCAAACCCTCCAGGGAGACCACGATGTCAGAACCCATCACCATGTCCGCCGACGGCCTCAACGTGCCCAACAACCCAATCGTCCCCTTCATCGAGGGCGACGGCACCGGACCGGACATCTGGAACGCATCCGTCAAGGTCTTCGACGCGGCCGTCGAGAAGGCCTACGGCGGTGACCGCAAGATCGCCTGGCACGAGACTCTCGCGGGCCAGAAAGCATTCGACAAGACCGGAAGCTGGCTCCCCGATCAGACGCTCGAGGACTTCAAGAAGTATCTCGTCGGCATCAAGGGCCCGCTGACCACCCCCACAGGCGGCGGCATCCGCTCAATCAACGTCGCGCTTCGCCAGCTCCTCGATCTCTACACCTGCCTCCGCCCTGTCCGCTGGTTCTCCGGCGTGCCGAGCCCCGTCAAGAAGCCCGAGCTGACCGACATGGTCATCTTCCGCGAGAACACCGAGGACATCTACGCCGGCATCGAGTTCGAGCACGGCACCGACGACAACGCCAAGTTCAAGAAGCTCCTCGCCGACAACTTCGGTGACCGCTTCAAGAAGATCCGCTTCCCCGAGACCGCGGGGCTCGGCATCAAGCCCGTCTCGCAGGAAGGCACCGAGCGGATCGTCAAGGCCGCGATCCAGTACGCGATCGACCACGACAAGCCCTCCGTGACGCTTGTCCACAAGGGCAACATCATGAAGTTCACCGAGGGTGCGTTCATGAACTGGGGCTACGAGGTCGCCGCCAAGCAGTTCGGCGCCACGCCCCTCGACGGCGGGCCCTGGCACACGCTCAAGAACCCCAAGACGGGGAAAGAGATCGTCATCAAGGACGTCATCGCCGACGCATTCCTTCAGCAGATCCTCACCCGCCCCGCCGAGTACTCGGTCGTGGCGACCATGAACCTCAACGGCGACTACATCTCCGACGCCCTGGCCGCCTGCGTGGGCGGCATCGGCATCGCCCCCGGTGCCAACATCAACTACGACACCGGGCACGCCATCTTCGAGGCCACCCACGGCACCGCCCCCAAGTACGCGGGCCAGGACAAGGTCAACCCGGGATCCGTTATACTCTCGGGCGTGCTGATGCTTGAACACATGGGCTGGCAGGAAGCCGCGGACCTGATCGTCAAGGGCCTGGAAGGCGCGATCACGGCGAAGACGGTGACCTACGACTTCGAGCGGCTGATGGACGGGGCGACACTCCGGAAGTGCTCGGAGTTTGGGGATGATATTGTGAAGTGGATGTAGGATCTGCCGATATATGATACATTATCCTTACGCTGCTTTTTGGGAGCACACATTATGGCGGGTCGCGTGACAATTCCCCAGGCTCTTGCGAAAGGCTTCATTTTATTTGTAAGCCTTCCCGACAATTCTCGTAAGACGATAGCCGAGAACATCGGTAAGTTGAAAACTCTAACATCTGTTCGCGAGCTCGAAGAGATCATTAGCCCAATTCCAGATTTATCACCATCAGATTCTGGCTCAATCGCCTCATTCTTGCTTGGCACTGCACAACTGCAATCATCCATTGATGTTGAGGCTGACGAACTAGTCGATGCAATTACTAACGGGCTGGCTGATGATCACAGACCAAGCTACATCCCAGCAACCGCACAGGATCATTGGACAATATCAAAATCCACCTTGCTTGCAATCCTACATAATTCCAGCATTAGCTACCTTGCTAAGGCACAGTCACTCATATTTGAACGAGAACACATCCTAACACGCTCTCGGATTCTCACAGATCTCCGCCCAGTCTTTGACAACAATGACACAGACATCTCGTTAGTCGTGGCATTATCCACACTTCACATAGAGTACATTGACGGGGACGATCGCAATACGATATCACTGGCGGTAGACAGGGATGACCTTGAATCGCTAAAATCGGCTTGCATGCGAGCACTTAAGAAACTTGAAACCGTGAACAATAAAATGCATGAATCTGGGATTGCAATCACCCGCTTCGGAGATCACTCCAAATGAGTCGAATCTCAAAAGAATGGGACGCCGCCTTCTCCTCAAAATTCCCAACAGACTCATCCGATCAACTTTACAACACCATCTTGGCATATGGAGTAGAAAACAACTCAGCTTCTGTTTTAAATTGTTGGCGAGACAACTCTTGGATATCTCACCAACACACACTCTCCACATTCCAAGACAAACCAAGTCGTCGCGAACCCGAGCATCATGTTTGGCAGAATGTTATCTGGAGGCACTTCCATCTTGAAAAACTCAAATTAGAATGGCCTGTTTCCCAAATCACAGAAGAGGCTGCTCTAATTACTTCTTTAATCGAACAAAGTGACCCAGACACGATAAACGAATACGCCAACGCACTATTACGCACAAACAGCCCACTCGCCCAAAGCCAACTCCTGCAATTATCTGCTAGCCTCGATGCATCCACGCCCACTGATAAATCAGTAGTATGCGAACCAATCCGCAATACTCTACTTAAACTCCGCCACACTTACGACGAATCGCTGCAAACAGGCATTGCAATAGGAATCAAACGACTCACGGCGATTTTGCCGGCCGAAGACCTACCGTTCATGCTCAATTTTCTGACATACAAAGCTACAACAATTGAACTCTCTTCCACACTGCGTTCACTTGCAATCCGATTCGCCGGTCTACCGCACACTTCGATTCCAAGCTACTCAGATTTTGCTTCTGCAGGCTATGACATTGCTTCGCAATTCTCTCAAAAACGACTAATCAACGCCCCCGCCAACCACGCCGTCTATGTTTCTGCAGTTGCGCAGCAAATAGCCCTCAATTGTCAAGACATTGCGGACAAAGTAGACTCAGCATTAACTGGATATTTTAATCCGTATTTGCTAAGAGTGGCAAGTAGTTCCATTAGTCAATTTCTTACCAACCTTGATGCCAATGACGAGAGATATAGTTTGCTGACTTTAATCAAGGATAAGTATGTCATCCGTACGACTGACAGATAGTGAACCAATTGAACTTCGAGCAATGGCCCTCGTTGGCGAAACCAATCCAGCTGGCTATGTTTGTCATGTTGCTGTGTTACCAAGAACACTACGGGTACAGAACAATCAAAATGTCGAGACTCTAGGGCAGCGCCCACCTGTAGAAGAACATAGTGTGAAGTGTAATGTAGCGGGCTGGCAAGACATTACAGAAGACCAGATTCATGCTGGGCTAGCTTGGATCGAACTCCACTCTCCAGAAAGCAATCTAGTAACATACTCAGTTTCCTACAAAGCATATCCAGCATTTGATGCGTCGTACAATGACAATGGGGAGATGTACGACAGACAATTTAGCTGTGTCGGATTCGTACTTTGCTTGTATGATGAAGCTATTAATCGTCCTATTGAACTGGACAGCAACTTTGACAATTTCCCTTCTATCGCTCTTAGCGAACTTATGGAAGTCTGGCCTGAGTACGCATCACGCGAAGGTGTCCGAGCCCGGGCTGGATTACATGGACCTGGACCGTGGAAAATTGTTATGCCTGCGTATGCTTTCCACGCACTTTCTGAGGAATTAGATAAGCCGTTTCTGCCTAGTTCATTCTCAGATGCCACTTTCTAGATGCGTGCGGCCTGTATTTCGCATTATTTTTTTCATAATTACATACTCAACAAGTATGGGCAATATAAGTCCTCAGCCCAATATTGATCATGCCAGCAATAAATTTCGTGATCTTCGCAGCAAACATGTTGAATGCACAGACCGTCGCCTTTGATGTTCCCAACCAACCATGTTTAATCAGCTCGCAGACTCGGAAGTAATCAGCAAGAGATCCCGAGAATTTCCATATATATCCCCTCACTAATTATCAGTGGATTCAATGTCGTGCCCCCTCCCCAAACTACGGATGTCTCCCGTACCACCTCCCGAATCTACGCATGACCGGGGGGGGCACCACGAAGGAGACAGACGTGAACCGAAAGACCAAGATCGCACTGACCGCACTCGCCGCCGCCTCGGCTTCTGCCGCCCTCGGGCAGGTGGACGTTGACGGCGTCATCACCGTTGACAACGCCTACGGGTTCGGGTTCGGCAGCGCCACCGGGATGACCACCTCGAGCTACTACGGCGGGATCCGCAACGTCCTGGCTGCGGAGATCACCAACGGGCTGCCCGTGCTCTACACCGCGGGGACCGCAAACGCCGGCAACGGGTACCGCAACATCGGCGTCGGGCCCGAGCTTTACGACCTGAACGCGATCCCCGCCAGCGACTACATGTACCTCGTCGCGTGGTCCGACGACACGTCCTACCAGGGCGCGATCGCGTCGTTCACCGTCGGGTCCACCACCATCAGCACCAACCCGGGCGTGGGCTGGGAGGTCTACGCGACCGGCATCGACCGCGACTCCAACATCGCGGGCGACACGCTGACCAACAGCGCCGCGGACATCGCGCTGATCAACTCGCAGATCGTGCTGGCAAACTCGATGGGCGGCGGCGCGGGCACCTCCGTCGGCTGGGTTGACGAAACCGGGCTCCTGCCCGACGGCTCGACGGGCAGCGGCGCGCTCGTCTTCGGCGATGACAACACAGGCGGCGCCGGCGGCACGCACCCCTTCGGCGCGATCAACGGCATCGATCCCACCGGCCAGTGGATGTGGTACAACGAGGACCCCTCGACCATCGCCAACCCGTTCCTAGCGGGCCCGGAAGGCTCGGACGGGCACCACGAGTTCCTGATCTTCCGCATCCCGGTCGCCGCGATCCCGTCGCCGAGCACCGCGTCACTTCTTGCACTGACAGGCCTCGGTGCGATGCGACGCCGCCGCTAAGCGAGACCAGAAGGACACCCACACACTCCACGCGGGCCCGCATCAAGTGCGGGTCCGTTTGTGTATCAGTCGCAGCCCGCGTTGAAGTTGGCGATCCACGCCGTGAAGTCGGTCGGTGTGCACATGCCGTCGCCGTTCTGGTCGCACCCGGGGCCCATCTGGTTGAACGCGGCGATCCACGCGGTGAAGTCGGTGGGCGAAACGACGCCGTCACCATTGACGTCGGCGAGGCAGGTGTCGCCATCTGCGTAGAGCCTGAAGTCGGCACCGGGGAACGTGCTGTCGAACCAGTTGACGCCGAGGTTCGCCGAGAACCAGACCGAGCCGCCGGTGCCTGTGGGTCCCGTGGCCCACGACCACGTGTCGTTATCGCGGTTGCCGTTGTCGTTCTCGATCTCGAGCCAGTACTCGACGCCGCTGAGGAACGTGAAACTGATAGCCACCTCATAGGTGTACACGCTGCTCAGAACGCTCGTACCCGGCGGAACAAGGGTTCGGCTCACGCTATCGCCCACGGGGAAAGTGGCGATGACCGCACCGGGCGTGCCGTTCGCGTCGTCGCGGATATAAATGAAAAAGTTGTCCGTCGCGGGCGGCGTTTCGTCACCCCCGCCGTAGAAACCGGTCCACTCGATCCGCGTGACGGCCTGATCCGGCTGGATCGCGACGTTGTCTGTGACGGTCTGCGGCACACTGGAATCGGCAACGAGCCCCGTGGTGACGCCAGCAGGCCCGCCGACGCCGTTGTCGTAGACGAGCTGAGCCGACGCAGCGCCGGCGAAGATGGAAGCGGCAAGAAGAACGCCCGTGTGTGCCGTGTTCATGCAAAATCCCCTGGCATTGATGCCGAGCCTGTAAGGCGGTGTGTGTCTAGGTTAGATTAGGAGGGGAGGGGGTTGGGCACAAGGGTAGGGTTTGGTGTAGTCTTTGACAGCCAGATCGGCTGGACACTTCAAGTAGGACGAATCCTAGGAAATCACCGAGTTACTAACACTATATTATACTGATTTACCTTCGCCATGAAGGAGACCTGCAATGTTTGACAATATTGATTCCGTAGATGGCAAGTATAACTTCACTACTGATATTAAGATCAGAGATTGGGCTAGTTTAACAGCAACACAGGCCTATGGCATATATGCACTCGGTTTGTACTGTTCCGAAACAGACTTCCTTTCGCTTGCTGCAGATGCCAATACCGATGGCGCCGATGACAAGAAGTTAGATCTAATCCATATCGACAAAGACACAAACACAGCCTACATAGGTCAGGTTACTGTCTATGCCGAGTGGGATAAAGAGTCTGCCGAATCCAATAAGGCTTCCGATCTCGCGGTTGGCATGGGATGGTTGCTTCAAGATGACATAGACAGCCTACCGTCCCGCCTACAACCGAAGGCACAAGAACTCAGAGATCTACTTGAATCAGATGAACCGATCAGAATTGAGTTACTTTTTATTCATAATGCTACAGAATCAAAGAACGCCGATGACGAGTTACGCACAATTGCTGCTACCACTAATCGCCTAATTGGCAAGGACAACGTCAACGTCGCATATCGAGAGCTTGGCATCAATCGCATTCAAGATCTATTTGACGACTTAGACAAAGACATCCTAATCAGCGTAGCGGTACCATTACCAATTGAAGACCATTTTGGCATTCACAACGAAGACTGGGAGGCCGCCGTCTTTGTCCTCCCCGGCAACAGACTGAAGGAACTGTATAGCGAATTTTCCGAGCGACTCTTTTCTGCAAACATTCGCGGTTATCTTAGTATTGTTAATAAGAAAGGTAACATCAACAAAGTTATTCGCGAGTCCGCATCAACTTCGCCACAGACTTTTTGGCCATACAACAACGGAATTACTATTCTAACCAATAACTTTACTATTGGTGACGGCGAAATTGTACTTGAAGGGCTTTCTATCATCAATGGCGCACAGACTACTGGCGTTGTAGCCGAACTTGATGAGGATATAGCAGCGAATATCAAAGTACCATGCCGTGTCGTTGCATGCACAGATGAAGATGTAGTAAACAATATCATTCGCTACAACAACACCCAAAATGCCATAAAGTCATTTGATCTCAGAAGCAACGACGCTACCCAGCACAGACTACAAACTGCGTTCAAGGATTACGAAATTGAATATGCCCATAGACGCTCTGGATTGCGACGCTTACCGGCGACTGCCATACATGCTGACACAGTCGCGCCTTGCCTAGCCTCTTTTCACGGTGAATTCCAAACTGCAATTAGGAATAGAGCTGACATATTTGAAAGTGACGAAAAGTATAACAGGACTTTCCCGGCAGGGATTTCAGCCGAACATGTCTTCCTAGTTCAAACACTGTCAGACGCTATTGATGAAAAGAAATCTACACTCAAGGCCACGGTGGCCACTGGCAATGCTTCTGCAGAAGACGAGTTGTTACTAAAATTCTTATCGTATTCTACGTCCAAACAATTCTTAATCGCGGTGACGGGTCGTCTGTGTGAACAGATCATTGGCGGACGGGTTGCCGACCGCTTTGGCTGGAAAGCCATTGCTGCGTCTGTCACACCTGACAAGGCAAGGCTTCGGCTTGCATGGAGTATAGCACTCGACCAGATATACCCACTAGTAAAACACGCTGCGGGAAATGACCCATACAAAGTAGTACGTTCCACAGAAGAGCTTGAAAGAGTATCAGACCACGTAAGTTCCATACTCGAATCTCTTAAGACTCAATTTTCCGCAGGATTTGACAATTTGCGATCACTCACAACAAATGGTTGAGCACGACTTTATAGCCCCATCATGTTTCAGATATACACCACCCCCTGCCTTCACTGTTCTTACATCTCTTCTCATTCCGCTAACGAATCCACCCTCCCCCCCACCATCGAACTCCACCCCATGCCCCAAGCCCCCGACACAGTCCGCATCACCCCCACCTCCGAGCCCGGGTATGGGCGGGTGTGGCGTGTGGAGGCTCGGCAGGTGCTTGATCACCCGGTGGAGGAGGTGTTCCCCTTCTTCGCCGATGCGCACAATCTCGAGGAGATCACGCCGGCGATCCTCGGGTTTGAGGTGCTCACGCCCCAGCCCATCGAGATGCGGTCGGGGCTGATCCTCGACTACCGGCTCCGGGTGCGGGGCGTTCCGATCCGGTGGCGGACGGAGATCCTGGACTGGGACCCGCCGCGGGGGTTCGTCGACACGCAGGTCCGGGGGCCGTACCGGCTCTGGCACCACATACACACGTTCGAGCCGATCGACGGCGGCACGCGGACGCTCTGCACCGATATCGTCCGCTACCGCCCGCGCGGCTGGCTGCTCGCGCCGATTGTCAACACGCTGTTCGTGCAGCGCGACGTCGAGAAGATCTTCCGGTATCGGTTTGAGAAGCTCGCAGAGAAGTTCGGATCAGCGGACAGCTAGGCGTTCCGTTTGGCCGCGAGCCACTCGGCGTTGCCCTTGAGCACACGCAGCGGCACCTCTTTCTCGACCGTCTTGGCAAGGTCCGCGAGCGTAACACTCTGCAGATGCGAACGCCACGCCTTGTCGGCGTCGTACATCACCCGGGCGACGGCGCAGGGACGACGCGTTTTCCCCTTGGCGGGCGGCTTCTCGGCGCAGGGCATGTTGTCGCGGATCTCGGTGCAGACAAACGTCCGCCCCTTGCCCTCGACGGCTTCGACGATATCAAGAAACGTGATCCGCCCCGGCGCACGCGCGAGCTTGTACCCGCCGGTCGGGCCGAGTGTGCCGGAGATGATGCCCGCGCTCGAAAGGGCCTGGAGCGCCTTGGAGAGATACTCACGAGGGATGCCGTGCAGTTCGGCGAGGAGCTTGGCAGGGATGCGTTCATCCTCGGGCAGCGCCGCCAGCACGGAGCAGCAGTGCAGCGCCCACTCGACGTGGTTTTTAAGCTGCACTAGCTCAGCCCCGCTTTGGTCAGGCCGTACATCTCGTCGAGTGAGCCCGGTGTTGCTCTGGCGACCGCGTTGAACCGGTTCCAGCCGTTGATCGCGACGACGGTGTACATGAGATCCGAGACCTCTTGCTCGGACAGTTCCCGTCGGGCGGCCTCGAACGCCTCGTCGCTGACGCCTTCGCTCGGGAGATGGGTCATGGTCTCAGCGAGCGCGAGGGCGGCCCGCTCACGCTGCGAAAAGAGGTCTGACTCGCGCCAGATCGGGAGGTGGTAGATCCGCAGCTCACGCTCGCCGTGGATCTTGGCTTCTTTGGAGTGCATGTCGACGCAGAACGCGCAGGCGTTGAGCTGCGAGACGCGGATGTTGACGAGATCGATGAGCGAACGCTCGATGCTGCTGTTGTCGTGCATAGCGAGCGAGAACGCGAGAAACTTATCGAACAACGGCGCCGAGAGCGCGGAGTAGTTGATTCGGTTTGACATCTGGGGCTCCTTATTACGGATATTTATTATCCGTATTTAAGCCCGCGCCGATTCTTGTGTCAAGCCCGCGTTGGATAGGTGTCAGCCTTACGTCCTACCGTCGGCGTCGCGCTGCCAGCGCCCCCGCCGCAACGATCGCAATCGATCCCGGAGCGGGGACGTTGAGCACACCGGCCATGGTCGGGTCGGCCTGCGGGTTGCCTGAGCTTGTGTCGCTCGGCCCGGCGCGGAAGCGGATGGCTTCTGCGGTGGTGACGCCGTAGTCGGCGAGGTCGATCTCGACGGCCCACGCGACGGCATCCCCGCCGAGCTGCGACTCGCCCGTGTTGACCTGGGTCGTGAAGTCGTAGAACAGGAACGCACTCACGGTGCCGCCGGAGATGACTGCGACCTCGTACGAGTCCCGGCTGTAACGCAGATCAAACAGAACGATGTCCGGACCCGCGTTGTCCACGGCCTGGAGATCGTCGAAGTGCATCGTGTAGTCGTTGGCGAACGGGTCGGCGCCGCTCGTAGAGCCGATGTTGAAGAGACCCGAGTCGGGCGTGAACCCGGTGAGGGCCTCGTCGATCGTAGCGGCGCCGTGCACGAAGAAGCCGCCCGATTCGTTGACCTCGGCGCGGTCGGCGAAGGCGTTGTCGTGGAAGGTGTACGGGCCGTAGTTGATGTCAGCGGCTGCAGGCGCAGCCAGAGCGGCGATCGCCGCGGCGGATGTGATTCGGAACATGATTCTCCCCCATGATGCGTTGACGTGTCTTGTCTTATCCGTAGATGCCGCCTCTCACACGACATCAGAGGGTTATTTTAGTGGATCGGGAGTGTGGTTGATAGAGAAATTGTCAGGCAACCGCGGATTCCGAGCTACAGCGGAACAAGCAGGAGAATCATTTTTAAATGACAATCTGCCACCTGAGCAGGATCAGTGCCATGGACACCGCATTTATCGTCATTTTTCGATATATGATATGCTTCATTATACTGTCACTTCCAATCATATACACCATCGAGAACCCGTCGCATGCTCTACTTTCTATCAGCAGTCTTCGTAATCACCTATGGCATAACACTCTACTGGGTGATTCGAATGTGGCTCGGCACTCGTAGGCTCAAAAAAGAGTACGGCCCGCTTACTGAAGCTGGTGGCCAGGTCAAGAAACTCGAATCAGAGCACCGAGCACTTTCGCATGAAATGACCGAACTCCGACAGGCATACAACGAGAAGAAGTTCTACTACGACACATTGATTAGACAAGCCGCGATTTACGACGAAGAAATCGAACTTGCAGAACTGGGTTTCTATAAGCCGCATTTTGACTTTGGAACATCAGAGAGATTTAAAGAACAGATTGCACGCGTAAGGCAAGACCAAAAGTCCATGATCTCAAACAAATCGGCGATCACATGCGCCAAAGAATGGACCGTCGAGGGGAGCGCGGCAAAAGGCCGCACGATGATCAACCGTGCAATTAGACTCACCGCCCGAGCGTTCAATAACGAATGTGACGCCGCGATCTCAAATACCAGATGGAACAACGTGACACGAATGGAACAACGGATCGAAAAAGCGTTCGATGCAATAAACAAACTAAACGAATCTAATTTCGTCTCTATCGCACCAATGTATCTCAGGCTAAAGCTCGACGAACTCCGCCTTACTTACGAGTACAAAGACAAGAAACAGAAAGAAAAAGAAGAACAGGCAGAGATCAGGCAGCAGATGAGAGAGGAGGCGAAGCTTGAGCAAGAAAAAGACAAGGCGCTTCGAGAGGAGGAACGATACCAGAAGCTACTCGAAAAAGCCAAAGAAAATGCGGCACTTGCAACCGGCGAGAAGCTACAGGAAATGCAGGCGGCCATAGCACAACTGGAACACGATCTCGCCGAAGCCCACTCGAAGAGTGAACGTGCAATCTCGATGGCTCAACAAACCCGAGCAGGTCATATCTATGTCATCTCAAACATAGGATCATTCGGTGAGAATGTGTACAAAATCGGCATGACCCGACGTCTTGAACCCCTTGATCGAGTCAAAGAACTTGGGGACGCAAGCGTACCTTTCCTGTTTGACGTTCACGCAATGATCTATTCTGATGATGCTCCAACACTAGAAAAGGAACTCCATAGCACCTTTGACTCAGACAGACTCAATCTAGTCAATACGCGAAAAGAATTCTTCCGATTGACACTAGACGAAATAGAACGCGAAGTTACTAACCTTGCACCCCATGCCGAGTTTGTGCTTACAGCAGAGGCCAGAGAATTCAAAGAATCACAGTCGATTCGTAGTGAGCGTGAAGACAAACTCCAAAGGCAGGCACACAAGCACTCGCTCATACCCGACTCAATATAGTACTGGGTACTATCATGTGTGAATGTCAGGACTCTTCGCCGGCACATCGCTTGAACGCCCCGTGACCTGCGAACGCTGCGGCGAGGTGCTCGATTCGTGCACATGCCCGCGCGATTCGTCGGGCTCTGTGTGCGCGCCGAAGGATCAGTCACCAAGGGTCAGGCGTGAGAAGCGGCGCGGCAAGTGGACGACCGTTGTCTCGGGCCTCGAACCTGACGCGACGGATCTGAAATCGCTGCTCAAATCCCTGCGGACCGGCCTTGGCACCGGCGGTGGCATCACGGACGGCGAACTGATCCTACAGGGCGATCACCGCGACTCGGTTGTGACGAAGCTGTGCGAGCTTGGGTACAAAGCCAAAGCATCGGGCGGGTAAACGTTTGCGAAGCAGCTAAAACTCGATCTAGGGATCGGTTCCTGTTGTAAGGTTACTTCTTCCCGAAGATCCCGCCGAGTGCGCCCGCGATGCCGCCGCCGTCGCCGCCGGTGAGTTTGCCGAGCAGGTCATCCGCGCCGCCGAGGTCGCTGAGCTTCTCGGTCAACGGCCCCATGACCGCGTTGATGCCTTGCTCAGCTTTGTCGGAGCCGCCGCCGAGCAGGCTGCCGAGTTGTTCGAAGTTCAGTTTGTCCTTGAGCATGCTGACGTCACCCTTGAGCAAATCGGCGATGTCGAGTTTGTCGGCACCGATTAGGTCCTGAATCTTGCTGAGTAACGAGCCGAGGAAGCCGTCGGCTTGGTCGGCGCTGACGCCGAGCTTGTTCATGAGTGCGCCGATGAATTCGTCTTTGTTCGATTCAAGCAGCTTGTCGAGCATGGCAATGCCTTTCGCAAATTGTTGTCACAACAGCCGACCTCCGGCGTCGGTGTGCTCGCCACATCGTACTGCACGAGTTGAAGAATTCATCGATCGCTCATGGCACATGATATGAGCACTCGCTAACATCACCCCAGACGGAGTTCCAGAGATGTTGCGAGCGATTTCAATCTTCCGGTTTCTGATGATGCTCGGCATGCTGATGCTTGTCTCGCCCTGCGCGTGGCTGACTATCGGGTCCGCGATCATCCCAGATTCAAACAGGCGGAGCGTGCCGACAGACGAGCCATACGACGTGCGGATCCGCTCGGTTGATGCAGCGGCGATCGCGGGCCTGAGCCGGGTTGAATCTGTGACCGCGGAACTCAGACTCGACGACGGCACGGTTATCCCCCTCGAAGCCAAGTCGGTCGGGGATAACACGTGGGGCGACTCGATCGATACCAACGTGATGACGTACAAGGGCGCTCAGGTGTCCGACGGCGCCTCGAAGCCCAAGGTCTCTGTCGCGGTCACCATGCCCACCGGCGAGGAGTACATCGGGCGTGACGGCGACCTGCGCATCAAAGGACGGATTCTCTACCCGAGCGAAGGCCCGGGCTCGACATTCATCGACAAGACCGCGAGCTTCAACTACGACCGGGCCATCCGCGTCAAGGGCGAGGGCTCGAGGCCAACAGGGCAGGACAAGGTGCTGCTCGTGACCACGGCGCTCTTTGGCTGGGGCGTGATGCTCCTCTTTGGGTGCGGTTTGATCTACATCATTCTCAACACGGCGTTTGGACCGAAAGCAAACGCGCAGGCGCAGCCGGGGGGTCAGGCATGAAGAAGCAGTGTTTCCATGCCAGGGCGGAGTTGCACTCGTGGAATCCCGACAAGATGCGCAAGGCGATGACCGAGCAGATCGTGTGCCGAGCCCGTGACTGCAAGCAGATGTACAGGCCGATGGACGGGCTCAACGCCGCACGAACCGAGATCACCTGCCCCCACTGCAACAAGCCCGAGCGGTTTCTCACGGGTCTCAAGTGGAACCCCAAAAAGGCGCAGTGCATGAAGTGCGGCATCGTCGCTCCGCGTGCCAACAAGACGTTCCGACGCAACTTTGGTCTGGTGCTGGTGCGGTTCTATGACGAGGAAATCGGTGTGTACTGCCGGACCTGCGTGGACAAGCTTTTCTGGAAGAACACGCTGCCGACCGGACTGATCGGCTGGGTCAGTGTCACGTCGGTTCTAGTCGCGCCCTACTGCGTCGTGATGAATCTGTACAACTATCTGACGACGCCCCTGATGCGTGGTGCTCGGCGTGATAGCTGGCCGTTGGATACTTCGCCCCAAGCCGAGGCCGAGTTTGCGACGTACGAAGACGAGATCCTGAGCAGGCTCCGTGCTGGGAAGAATCAGTACTTCGTGGCGCATGAGTTCGCCGAGCGCGCGGGGATCACAACGCTGCGTGCGTACGAGTTGGTGTACGGCATGCTCATCGAGCACGCACTCACTGAAAGCTGAACGGAAATATATCTGTACAAAAAGAAATAGGCCGGACCCCGAAGAGTCCGGCCTGTTCTAGTTAGCGATTGTTGCTGGTGGTTTACCAGCCGCCGCCGCGGTTGCCACCGCCGCCGCCGCGGCCGCCGCCGTAACCGCCGCCGCCACCACCGCCGGAGCGGGGCTCACGCGGGCGTGCTTCGTTGACGGTGAGGTCACGACCGCCGACGCTCTGGCCGTTGAGTGCTTCGATCGCGGCCTTGGCGCCCGATGCGTCTGCGAATTCAACGAAACCAAAGCCACGAGGGCGACCGGTTTCGCGATCCATAACGAGAGTGGCCGAGACAACCTCTCCGTGCTGAGAGAACAGCTCGCGCAATTCACTCTCTGATGTCTGGTAAGAAAGGTTCCCGACGTAAAGCTTCGACATATCTAATCCATCTGCCCGCGAACAATTCGATTCTGCAAGGTGATCTGCCTCGGGCACAACGGATCACCGGCTGGTCCTGACACCCACCCACCATCGGGCGACCTGTCTGCCGGACACACGGAAGTATACGTCACGCCGCCAGTCGGCAAGGATGCTTTCCACTCCCCGAGCAGGATTTTGACAAAGAATTGACCCCCGTTTGCCGGCACAAACCCCTGCTGTACGCAAGAAATCACGGTTTGAACCGTTCCGATCTGTGTCAACACCGGCAATTTTCTTTCGGGCTAAGCCTGCGAACTGGGGGTGTCGGCTGCGGTTTCCAGCGCTTCTTCCAGTTGAGTGCGGAGCTGGTGCATCTGCTCGTGCGCCAGCCCTTGGCCGACCTTGGCGGTGATCCACATCGCAATCAGCCCGACCGCCGCGACCGCGGTAACCCACCACGCCCAGGGCCTCTCGCCTGTAAACATCTGAGCAACAGCGAAGAAACCCGCAAAGAACACGACCGTGCCGAGCGTGAAATAGCCGAACGCGAAACTGGTCCAGAGATTCGGGTGCGGGCTGAACTTGGCCCGCACAAGGCTGCCTGATTCCGCAACCTCGATCTCGACGTGCAGCCAGGGTGACCAGAGGTGCCTTGCTTTAGGAATCGGAGTCAGGACGATGTGCTGCCCGACCCGCTGGACATGAGCGTCGCTGTCGTCGCCCGCGAACGTGTGCAGCAGTGACTCGGCGAGCGAAGCCGGCTCGGCTTGATGTTCTTTCGTGAACGTCGGTCTGATCTGATACGCGCCGGACATAACCCGGATTGTATCAGAGAACGCTTAGCCGCCGCCGTTGTCTTGGTCGTCGTCCTTCTCGTCATCTCCAAAGAGCGAGTCGAGCCCCTTGTTGATCGCGTCCTCGGCGTCGCCCTTGAGGTCGTTCACCGCGTCGTCGAGTTGGCCCTGCGCATCTTCGAGTGCTTTATCGACTTCGGTCGTCAACATCTCGACGCCGTTCTCAGCGAGCGAGTTCAGCTCGCCCAGCCCGACTTCGAGGTCGCCCAGGATCTCGCTCGGGATGATGCCGTCACCGAACTCGGCGGCGGACGCGAGGATGGCCTTGGTGATGATGTTCGAGAGTTCGGCGAGCGACACCGGATCGCCCGCGGAGCCGACATCGTTCAGGATGATCTCTGGCACAACAAGCTTGGTGGTCGAAAGCTGCCCACCCAGCGGCAGCAGGTGAACGTGTGTCGTGACGTTTGTGATGACGATCTCGTTCACAACAAACTTCTTGCCCGCTTTCTTGTCGTCGGCATCGGGTGCGTCGGGTTTGTCGTCCGACTCAAAACGCTTGAGGTTGTCGAGGATCGCCGAGACGTTGGTCTTGCCGTTGGCGCGGTCGAGGTGAACATCGATGTCGGCGAGGCTCAGCTTGGGGAGCGTGACGACATCGGAGGAGAGTGAGCCGAGCGAGACCTCGACGCCCCCTGACTCGAGCCTGAAGAAGAAGGGCGACGTGTAGCCCTCCGGGTTGTCGATCTGCAGCCCCTGCATTTTGAATGTGCCGTCGAACACACCGACGTCGGCGGAGCCGAGCGAGGTCGGGACCGCTAGGGCGTAGGTGGTCCCCTTCTCGATGCCTGACTTGGCGATCTTGTCAATCGAGATGAAGACGATGACCACAACGAGCACGATCAGAATGATGAGTCCGCCGCCGACACCGAGCGCGATCTTCGCGAGTTTCATACCTAGATCCTTCCTTGCGGGCCTGCGCCCTGTTCAACCAATCTTAGGCGGTGGCGCTGATTGGCCTTGTTAACTTGTTCGGAGAGTCCCCGTAACGCGTTTCACAGGCTCTTGAGATTCGCCCAGCCGACACAACCAGTACAGCCGGACCGGTTCCACCCAAGAACGGGTGCGAGGTTCCCGTTTGAATCGCACATCTACGTTCGATGCGTCGCCGAGCCGATCGGGCCAAGGCGGGGCGCACCAGCAATGGGGATTGCATTCATGAAACAACGTTCACGTACCGCAGCATGTGTCATCGGGATCGCCGGAGCGGCTTGTCTGGTTGGTGGTTGCTCCACCGGCGGCAGCAGCAAGCTGAGCTCGTCCAGCAACACGCTCACCCTTGAGCCGTACCAGCAGGTCAACCTCGCTGTCTCGGGTCAGGAAGCCGAGCTTCTTGTCGAGAACCGCGGCTCGGGCCAGCTTGCGCTCCGGGTGCCCCAAGACCAGGCGACCGTCTCACCGTCGGACACCTACACGATGGCGATCGACGGCTCGTTCATCCTCGAGTTTTACAACGCCTCTCGTGTGCCGACCAAGGTCCGCTACACCGGTACCGGCCTCAGCCCGGTGACCATCAGCATGCTTGAGTAGGCGGACGGACCGCACCACTTTCCCGTAGATCTCGCTGATCGGCTTGCACCCCGCGCCCCACTCGCGGGGTGCTTGCTTTTTCACACCTAGACCCGCCGCGCCTACTACCATCTGCCATGCGCACGATCACACTCGTCACCACCGGCGGCACACTCGAAAAAGTCTACGACGAAACCACGGGCACGCTCGTCAACCGACACTCCAACGTCGCGCACATCCTCCAGGGCCTCCGCCTCGAGGACACGCGCATCAACATCCACGAGCTAATGAACAAAGACAGCCTCGACATGACCGACGTCGAGCGCGCACTCATCGTCGAGACCGTCCGGCTCCAATCGGAAGCCCCCACCATCGACGGCGTCATCGTCCTCCACGGCACCGACACACTCAGCAACACAGGCGAGTGCCTCGTCGAGGGCATCAAAGACCCCAAGTGCCCCATCGTCCTGACCGGCGCCATGCGGCCCTACGAACTGAAACAGTCCGATGCGCTGCAGAACCTCACCGAGTCGATCTTCGCGGTCAGCGTCCTCGATCCGGGCGTGTACGTCGTCGTTCACGGCAGGGCGCTCAAGTTCCCGGGTGTGACCAAGGACAGAACCAAGGGCACGTTCGTGAAGCTCTAAAAAAAGAAAGAACACGCCCGGATGAGCGTGTTCTTCGAGTCTTGTGTTGCTCTATACAGATCAGCCCTTGACGGATGTAATCTTCACGTGCGTGTAGCGCTGGCGGTGGCCGGTCTTGCGGCGGTAGCCCTTCTTCGCACGGAACTTGTAGATGTGGAGCTTGAGGCCCTTGACCATCGGCTCGACGACTTCAGCGGTGACGCTGGCGCCAGAGACGTAAGGCTGGCCGAGTGCGACCTTGCCCTCGCCGTCGCCGGTCATGAGGACATTGTCGAACGTGATGGTGTCGCCGGCCTTGGCTTCGCCGCCTTGGAGCAGGTCGATGTAGACCTCTTGCCCTTCGGTGACTTTCCGCTGCCCGCCGCCTTCTTCGATGATCGCGTACATGGTTCTTCTCGCTTCGCCGCGTCGGTCTCGGGGAGATCGCTGACACCGGACCTTGCTTTGGTCCCGGCCGACATCGGGCCACAAGTCTAGGCCGCTGCGGTGCCCGGGTCAGCTTTCGGAGTCGGGATCGAAGCCTCCCTGCTCGAAACCCTCAAAGAGCGGCCCAAGCCGGGCTTCGTACCGTTTCCACCTCGCCAACGAGCCCTTGTAGATGGGTTGGCGGACCTGATCGGTCGAGGCGGTCACCACCTGCCGGTGGGTCTTGTGGAAGCTCAGGCAGTCCTCGTGGAATGGCAGACCTACGTGATCGAGCATGGCCCGGATCTGTGTCTCAGGGTCTGCCACCACATCCTCGTAGCGGGCGGTCATCAGTTCGATCCCGAGGCTCTCTGCCGCGTGGCGGACGACCCGGCGTTCGTGGGCGATGTAGCGCCCGAGCGCGTTCAAGTCGTAGCAGTAGCCCATCGGGCCGTCGAAGCCCTGAAAGAAGCACGAGACCGCGGTGTCCCGGGCATCGCGCTGGGTGTAGATGATCCTCGCGTTCGGGAACATCGCGCGGATGAGTGGGATGTGTGCGAAGTTGTGCGGCTGCTTGTCCGCGATCCTCGTCGCCGACGGTGACACACCGAGCTTGCCGGCCAGCGTGTGCATCGCACCGAGATACTGCTTGGCGCCTTCATCGAGCAGTTCCGGAGTCAGCCGACCAGCCTCTGTAAAGAAGATCGAGAGCGCCCCCGTGAGGTTCATCTGAAGCGAGCCCGCGATACCGACCATCGCGGATAGCTCCCCCACGCCCGTCGCGTCGGGGTGCGAGGCGATAATCTGCTCGACCAAACTCGTGCCCGAGCGTGGCAGGCCGAGAATGAACACGGGCTGCTCTGATTGCTCGTTGGACTTAGCAACAGACTCGAAAGCCTTGGGTGTCCAGGCATCAAGAAAGCCCCGGACTTGGGCGTCGTATCCCGCGGCGTCCCACGGCACACCCTTGAGCCTGCTGCCCAGTTCGACCGCGTCGAACGCGCCGTCGTAGTCGCCCTGATCGTTCAGCAGCGCAGCCAATCGGAAAAGCATCAACGCGCGGGGCTTGTCGTCGAGATCGGTTCCGAGCACTTGGTTGATCGCGTCGATCGCTTCCGCCTGCTGGCCCGTTTTCACCGCGATCAGCGCCAACGCCTCGGCGAGTTGGACGTCCATCGAGTTGGCTTTATCGAGCGCAACGCGGAGTTCCTTGGCGGCCTCGTCATAGCTGCCCTGCTTGCGAAGCACATCGACCAGCCCGAAGACCGCCGGCGGGTGGCCCGGCTTGAGCAGTGCGGCGCGTTTGTAGTGCGCAAGTGCCGCGTCCGAGTTGAAGTCCGCGGCCTCCAAGTAGCCGAGCTGAACGTGCGGGTCGGGCGACATGGGCTTGAGCTTGACCGCCTTGGCCAAATGCCTGCGTCCCTCGTCGAACTGCCCGAGCCGGGCAGCACAGAAGCCCATCGCGGTGTGGATCTGCTCGTTCTTCTTATCAAAGCGGACCACCTGCCCAAACAGGTCCTTGGCGCGGGCCCAATCGCCCTGCGCGAACGCCTGCTGGGCCTGTTGGTACTTCTGGGCGGGATTCATGGCGGCTCCGGGAGTTGGTCTAAACAGTGTACGGCTTCCGAAAGCCCCCTTAGCTGATGGCATGTGAGGGAGTCAGAACCCGATAACCGGAAGACCCGGTGGTCTGATAACACAACTTTGGCGTTATCGGGCCGCGATGCGCAGCGTTGGCGTGCGGTTTGGGAATCTCACTTTGCTGCTGTAGCGAGCTTGGGCCTGTGCACTCGATAGTCCCCTGCCGGTCGGCAACCTCGCGGTGAGGAGGTCGGCGGGCATATCCGAGTGCGTCAGACGGACGCGAGCCAACCCGTGGTGGGTGTGGTGGGTACGAAAGGAAGAGCCAGTGAACATCCGTGAGAGCGACATCGAACGATTCTTTGAGATCATCACCAACGGCGACAGGGTCGGCGCCCGCACCGCGGTGAACCGCCTGTACGAGAACAACATCCCGCCGGAAGACATCGTGCTGGAACTCTTCTGGCCGACGATGGAGATGGTCGAACGCTTCTTCCGCAACGACCAACTCACCAAAATCGCCCACCACTACGCGACACGCCTGCTCCGTATGCTCGTGGACCAGACCGCCGCGAGGTACCGTATGGAGCCCTCGGTGAACCGCCGGGTTCTTGCGTTCTGCGGCAACCACGAGCCGGAAGAACTCGCGGCACAGATGGCGGTCGATCTGCTGGAAATGTCGGGCTTTGAGGTCCGCTTCGGCGGCGGCGGCGTGCCCCGCGACGAGATCTTGGCCCAGGTCCACGACAGCAAGCCGGACGTGCTGCTGATGTTCGCGTCCTCGCCCGAGGACCTGCCGGACATCCGCAACCTGATCGACACGGTCCGCGAGATCGGGGCCTCCGCTCAGACCCAGATCGCCGTCGGCGGCGGCGTCTTCAACCGCGCCGAGGGCCTTGCCGAGGAAATCGGAGCCGACACCTGGGCGACGGACCTGCTGGAACTCGTACACACGCTGATCGAGGAGCCCGGACGCCGGGCAGACCAGGATCAGCGGACGGTTGGCCGGAAGCGGAAGGTCGCGGCCTGAGCCACGCCTGAACGTCCTATAACGCAACTTGGAGGCCCCCGCCGCGAGAGAATCGCCGCGGGGGCTTTTTATGGACTTTGGTAGGGCATCCTTCCCGCGAGATGGTGGTATATTGAGTCCGGAGGCATCAGGCTTTGGCAATGGAACGAGACATCGAGCGGAAGTTAATCGCGCGGGCGACCGCGGGCGATCGGGACGCCGCCGCTGAGTTGCTTCGTCACCACCAGCCCTCGCTCCGTGCGTACCTGCACCGGCTCTCGGGTCGGGCGGACATCGCCGAGGACATCTGCCAAGAAGCGTTCGTCCGTGTGCTCTCGAACCTGCACAGGTTCGACGACCGGTTCCGCTTCTCGACATGGCTCTTTACGATCGCCAAAAGGCTGTACGTCAACGCTCGCCAGAAGCACTGCCCGGTGTTCAACACCGAGGCGCTGGGCTGGAGGCAGAGCAAGGACTCGGGTCCGGGCATGAAGTCGTCGGCGGGCGAGGTCGCGGGTCACGTCAAGGATGCGCTGCAGGATGCGCTCATGGAACTCGGCGAGCTTCAGCGCGAGATCGTTGTGCTCTTCCATCAGCTCGACTGGCCGATCTCGACAATCGCCGAGCACATGGACATGCCTGAGGGAACGGTCAAGAGCCATCTTCACCGCAGCCGGCAAAAGCTCCGCAAGATCCTTGTTGAGCACTCCAAGCACAACTCCAGACTGAAAGAGGTCTGGTCGTGAAACACCGCCGGTTCCGTTTTGGCCGACGTGATAGCCGCTCGCTCTCGCCCGAAACACTCGAATCGGTCCTGAGCGAGTCTGTCCCGTCCGCATCCAGTGACACATCGTTTGAGGACTCGGTTCTCGGCCAGGTTGACGCGGCTCGTCCGTTCCTTGGCGCCAAGGAACGCAAACAGGTCCGCTGGATCCGCATGTCGATCATCGGGCTGGCGCTCGGCATCTTTGCCTCGGGCGCGATCGCGGCTCGCGCGGGACTGCTGCCGAGTACTGCAGAGCCGGGTGTTGTGTCGTGCATCGTTGATAGCGCCCAGAGCGAGAGCCGGGGACAGATCGCTTCCGCGGCAACATGGCAGAACGAAGCGCTCATCCAACTGACCGCGATCAAAAACCGTCAGCGCGAGGCGGACAGTCATCGCGCACAGCTCAAGCCGATTCACACCTCACAGAAACACGACCGAAACTTTGCCACTTTCACGAGGCACACGGCAGAGTCGCCTTCTTCGTATGTTTCGGTAGGCTTGACCATGCAGCGCCCGAGCTGCCCGCTTTCTGAGGCCGACACTCCGTCACATCAGCAGGTCATCGTGTTCAAAGATGGGCTGGCAATCCCGGCCGGGCGTTCGTTTATGATCGGTGCCGGGCCCGCGACAGGTCTTGTGACGCGTTGGCCCGCGATCGTCGAGCAGAGCATCGAGCAAATCGGTCTTGAAGGATCTGGCGAGTTTGCGATCGGCGGGGCGATGCCTCCTTGGTACGGCTCAGACGTGATTCGTCTGCCCGAGATCATCACCGTTAGGCCCCACCCCGACCCGAGCAACCCTCACTAGCCAACCAATGAACACTCCTGCGAATCACACGGGCCTGAACTCATTGGCACGATGCTTGTTCTCACTTTTCATTGTCGTGATCGCTCCGATTGCGCACGGTGAACGGTTCCAAACCCAGGCAAACGAGGCGGTCCAAACAATTGCGGAAACCGCTCCCGACGCCAACCTGATCTTTGTTCTGGACGACGCAGCCAAGCAGCGAAAGAGCCAGGCTGGCCGATCGATGACCGAGCTGCTGACGAACATCGGCCTGCTCGATCAGGACAGTGCGCTCAGGCAAGCTTGGTCTGGGTTTTCAGAGAAAGTCGGGATGCCCGAGGACAAGGCGTTTGATCTGTTCTTCGGGCGTCGCGCGATTTTCATCTCGCAGGACCTGACCATCGCCGGCGGCGGAGAGTGGGCGCTTGCGACTGTCGTGCCGACCAAGCTCGCGTATCAGGTCCTCGAATCACTCGGCGCCAAACGGAGGGACATGGACTCGGGCAACACGATCTTTGCGATCGAAGACGGCGCGTACCGGATCTCTCTGGTCCGCTCGCGTGAGGATACGAAGAACAAATCGAACGCGAGAATCTTCGTGGTTGCCCCACGCGAGAGCAGGGACCTGTTCCGCGTGCTTGTTCGCGGGCTCGGCAAGCAACAAGGCTGGGACAACTTGGTCGGGCGCAACGAGAGATTCCAGCCACAGATCGCCGGGGTGTTGAGGGCGGACGGGCAGGATGTTGGGCTGGTCAACGTGCTTCAAACCGACGCGGGCTGGCACGGCATTGCAACGCTTTCCACGCCGCACGCCGAGCAGCAGACTGTTGGCTGGACAGGGAGACAGCTGGAAGAGATCTCGGCAGGGGCATGGCTTGCGATGTTCGACGAGGTCGATCCGGTGGCACTGCTTGGCACACCGATCGGGAACATGCTTCAGCTTGAACCAGAGCTGGTCACCAAGCTCGACGACCACACAACCCAGCGGGTCGCACTGACGGTTCGGCCGGCTCGGAACGGGGTCTCGGTGATGGCCGGGATCGAGACCGACGGAACGATCGAATCAGCTGAGGCCGCCGACTCGGTGATGAAAGATGTCGTCGAGTTTTTCGTCGGCAGGCCGGACGCATCGCCCGACTACCAAGGGTTTTTGCCGCAGGCGACCCGGACCGCCAAGCTCGACGGCCTGCTCGCCGAGGAGTTCCTCATTGCGCTCGTTGGAGACGAACCGAATCTGTCGTGGTTGATTCAGAACAAGGACTCGTCGAACTGGTGGGTGCTCAGGCTCGGCTCGACGACAGGCAACGAGGGCGTGGCGCTCCGCACGCTGGCCGACTCATTGCCCGAGGCGGACCAAGGCGGCCAGATAATCTCGACCGGTGTCGCGCGGCCCGGGCCCCTGGCGTCGGTCGTTGATGGTGTGGCCAAGAGCGAACGGCCTCTGGAGAAGCCGCTCCACGAGATCCAGACGATGCAATGGTCAGAGCGGTACCGGCCGGGCAAGTCCGAGATTCGGTTTGAATTTCGTATGTATGGCTCTGATGACTGACTTTGGTGTTTTTCAGGCATACGAATCGCCCGCATGAAACACATCCGTAACGTCGCCATTATCGCCCACGTTGACCACGGCAAGACCACGCTCGTGGACCAGCTGCTCCGCCAGTCGGGGCAATTCCGGGACGCCGAGCTCGACAAGCTCAAGGGCGGCCAGCACGGCCACATCATGGACTCGGACCCGCTCGAGCGTGAACGGGGCATCACGATCCTCTCGAAGAACTGTGCCGTGAACTACACCGGCAAGGACGGCGAGAACTACCGGATCAACGTGATCGACACCCCGGGCCACGCCGACTTCGGTGGTGAGGTCGAGCGTGTGCTGCGCATGGCCGACGGCTGCATGCTCGTTGTCGATGCGTTCGAGGGCGCCATGCCCCAGACCAGGTTCGTGCTCGGCAAAGCGCTCGAACTCGGGCTCAAGCCAGTGGTCATGGTGAACAAATGCGACCGCGCCGAGGCAGACCCCCACCGCGTGGTCGATGAACTTCTCTCGCTGCTCATCGAACTCGGCGCCGACGACGACACGCTCGACTTCGACGTTGTCTACGGCTCGGCGCGCGACGGCTGGGCGACCACCGACATGGACACCGCGCTGCTTCCCGATCACGGCGGCAGCGACAACCTCCGCGATGTGTTCGAGCTGATCGTCGAGTCGGTCCCCGCGCCTGTCGGCGATGTGAATGCGCCGCTTCAGATGCTGGTGACCACGCTCGACTACTCGGGCTACGTCGGACGGATCGGGATCGGCCGCGTCTATAACGGCAAGCTCCGTAAGGGCGAACAGGTCATGCGGATCTCGCGCCCCGACGCATCGGGCAACACCACACAGAAAGCCGTCAAGGTCGGCGCGTTGCACAGATTCCAAGGTCTTGGACGACTCGAAGTCGACGAGATCGAAGCCGGCGATCTGTGCGCGGTGGTCGGCCTTGAGCAGGTTGACATCGGCGACACGCTCGCTGACCTGAATGCACCGGCAGCCCTGCCTCCGGTTGTGGTTGACGAACCAACGCTGACGATGATTTTCCGCGTGAATTCCTCGCCGTTTGCGGGGCAAGAGGGCGAGTTTGTCACGAGCAGGCAGATCAAAGACCGCCTCGCGAAAGAGCTGCAATCGAACGTGGCACTGCGAGTAGAGCCCGGCGCATCGTCGGATGAGTTTGTCGTGTCGGGCCGGGGCCTGCTTCACCTCGGCATCCTGCTTGAGAACATGCGCCGCGAGGGGTTCGAGCTTTCGGTCGGCAAGCCGATCGTCATCGAGAAGATCATCGACGGCGTCAAGTGCGAGCCAGTCGAAGAGCTTGTGATCGATGTCCCGACGGCACAGATGGGCTCCGTGATGGAGATTGTCGGCGCACGCAAGGGCGAGGCGATCCACGTCGAGCCGCGCGGTCCTTCGATGACGCATCTTGTGTACAAGATTACGAGCCGGGCGCTGATCGGTCTTCGCGGCCGAGTCCTGACCGCGACGCAGGGCGAGGCGATCATCCACCACACACTCAGCGGCTACGAACCTGTTTCTCCCGAGACGTTCGAGCGGCCCGCGGGTGTGATCATCGCGACCGAGAGCGGGCAGGTCACGCCGCACGCGGTCGGGCTGGCGCACGATCGCGGCGTGTTGTTCGTCAAGCCTGGCGACCCCGTCTACGGCGGGCAGGTCATCGGCGAGCACAACCGCCCCAACGACATAACGCTCAACATCGTCCGCCAGAAGAAGCTCGACAACATGCGAGCCGCGAGCAAGGACGCGACGGTCACGCTCAAAGCTCCGCGATCGAAGTCGCTCGAAGAAGCACTCGAGTACATCGAGGACGACGAACTGGTCGAGCTGACACCAAAGAGCATCCGCCTACGCAAGATCCTTCTCGACGAGGGCTCGCGCCGGCGGAACGAGCGGGCCGCCAAGAACCGCGACAGCGCGAAGGTCTAAGCCGGGCCTTCGGGCAGTTCGTAGCGGAGCACCGCGGTCGATGGCATCGGCGGGTACATCATCACCAGACGAAGGCAGCGGAATTCCGACGGGTTCCAGCCCGCGCGTTCCTGCACCGTTCTGACCATCTCGCTGTACCTCGGTACGAGCGGCGTTGCGAGGTTCGCACCGACACCAAGATCGAGCACCCGATCGGCGCAGGGAAGCTTTGATGCGGGCAGGCCGACATCGGTATTTCCCCAGAGCCTGCCGTGGAGTTCGACCTCGGCGTTGACAACCTCTGTGAGATTCTTGTGCACGATGAGGTCGAACATGAGCGTTTCGGTCGGGATGGAAACGGTCGAGTAGAGCTCGCCGAACTGGTTGTGCTCGTCGCGGTAGCGTGAAACAACCCCCTGCTCGGTGTAGCCGAAGAAGCAGGAAAACTCACCGGTTTTGCCGACGGGGCCGTCGCCGATCTCGTAGGTCGTGCCCGAGGCTGAATCGACGACGTGCATCGGTGTCTCGGCGCCATCACAGAACGAACGCATCATCCATGCCTGTGAATCATCGCTTGACTCTTCGATGGGCATCGGTTCGACACGGTTTGGTGTTGAGCCGTCGTCGTTGTAACGGAGCAACTGGAAGACGGGCCATCTGGGCACGGGCCGGAGTCGGCGGATGCGTGTGAACCCGCCAACGAGAGCCGCGTCGAGCAGTGACGGATCGTGCTTGTTCGGCGCGAGAAACTGAGTGGTCACACGGACCTCGGACTGGATACCCCAGATGCCGCTGTTGCCGCGGTACGCAAGCTTTCGGCTCATCTCGAGCGGGCGCTCGCCGCCCATACTGTCGAGCGCGAGTTCGAGCGTTGCGCGGTCGCCCGTATGGATCTCGATCATGCGATCGAATCCCTCGGCCGCGGCACGCACTCGCGCGACAACATCCGCAGGCGCCCCGGCCTTGCTCATCGCCTCGAGGAGGATCTCAAACCCCGCGGCACCCGGGATCAGTGGCACCGCCGAGTACGCGTCCTCGGTCTGCATGATCTTGGCGACCTTCCAGGTGAGGTTCTTGTTGAGCTTGTACCTGCGGGCGACTTCCTGCGGCTTGGTCAGATCCGCGCCGGCCTCGCGGTACAGATCCAAAAGCGCACCGCGGAGGACAAGAACCGACTCCCGGCAGTGCTCGTCGAATTTCAGATCAGCAACTTGTGTCAACGCGAGCCTCTTCTAACACAACACGAACGTTCTCAACCGGCCAGACCTATGGAGCGTAGCAAACTGAGCCTCACTGGATACTAGCAGGGTTTTGGGTCGGTCACAACTTTCTTTATGATTTTCCCTAGGGAAACTTGCAGTGGAAATAACTCTGCTGTACTATCGGGCAAACCAAGGACGGGGGCTTGTCTGAGTGGGCGGCCCAATCACATCACAAGACTTTGTTCATTGGAGAGTTACAGATGAAGACCTTGATCGCAGCAGCACTCATGACAGCAGCTGGCACCGCGTCGGCGCAGTTCTACGAAGTCCCGATGGGACGGATCGACGGCATCAGCAACGTCGGCACCGCCGCGGGCTCAACCTTTGGTGACGGCCAGTACTTTGCGTGGACCCCTGCCGGGGGTGCGTTTGGCATCGGCGGCGTCACGCCCGGCAACGGTGTTGGTGGCGAGGGTGGAATCTCCGACGACGGACGCTACATCAGCGGCACCACTTGGAACGCAGCCCAAGGCTATCACGAGATGAGCCGGTACGACATGAACACCGGCACTTGGACCGGCTTCGGCCTGATCCCAACAATCGGCGCACAGGTTGACTCGTCGGTATCAAGCGGCTGGGGCGTATCAGGCGACGGGAACCACGTCATTGGCCTCGGCTGGACCTCACAGGGCACCGCCGATGCTCACGCCACGCAATGGTCCGATGGCGTCGGCGTGTTCAGCCTCGGCACCAACCAAGTCGGTGAGTCGAGCCGCGCCACCGCGCTCAGCTACGACGGTTCCGTTGCTGCAGGCTGGCAAGACGGCAACGGCCGACAGGGTGCCGCTTGGGTCAACGGCACCCAGGAACTGATCTACCAGCCCGACGGGACCACGCCGACCCAAGAAGCATTCGATGTTTCCAGCGACGGCCAATACGTGGTCGGCATGGGCGTTGGCAGCCCGATCGCTCCGGGCAACGCATACCGCTACAACACCGCAACCGATACGACCGAGCTCATCCCCAACCTCTCGAGTGGCGCGAACCGGTTCATGGCTGCGGCTACCACGAATGCCGACGGCTCGCTTATCGGCGGCGGCACATGGGGCTTCGGGCCTGCCACATTCGGCAACGGGTTCATCTGGGAAGAAGGCGTCGGAACGATGACCGTTTCCGACTACCTCGACAGCAAGGGTGTCGCCTACCCGACCGGATTCGGATTCGCGTTTGTCTCTGACATCTCGCCGGATGGCCAGTGGATCGCCGGCTGGGGCGGTCCGGGCAGCGCCAGCAGCTGGGTTGTTCATATCCCGGCGCCCGGCAGCGCGGCTCTGATCAGCCTTGGCGGTCTGGTCGCGGCACGTCGTCGCCGATAAATCGAGAATCAATCTCTCTTCAAGCTACTTACTCGCACACAACGGGCCGCTGGTCTTCCCACACTTGAGACCGGCGGCCCATCTTTTGTTTTACTTCACACCCCGGTGGCACACACACACGCCGAACGTCATGGGCTTAGCGTGCAGATCGCTGAACCCCGCGCTATTCAGGGCGGCTTGCATCTCTTCCCGTTTCATGAACGTCTCGACGCTCTTGGGCAGGTACTTGTACGCCCCGCTCTTGTCGCGCGCGATGAGCGTTGCGGTGATCGGCATGACGACCTTGGTGTAGAAGCTGTTGCCGAGGCGGATGATCGGGTTGCGCGGTTCGTCGAATTCAAGAATCACAAGCCGACCACCGGTGCGAAGGACGCGGTAGAACTCGGCGACGGCCTTGGCGGGGTCGGCGACGTTTCGGATGCCGAACGCGATCGAGACGACGTCGAATGACTCGTCATCAAACGGGAGAGCCATCGCGTCGGCCTGCTGGAAGCTGACGCGCCCCGACGCATCGGCGAGCTTGGTGCCGGCGATGTCGAGCATCTCTTGTGTGAAGTCGGAACCGACGATGCGTTTGGCTCTGGTCTTTGCGAATGCGAGCGTGAGATCGCCCGTGCCACACGCACAGTCGAGGACCTCGTCGCCTTCTTTGACGTCCGCGAGCCGGACCGCGGCCTTGCGCCAGGCCTGATCTCTGCCGAACGAGTGGACGCGGTTGTTCAGGTCGTATGAGTCGGCGATCGCCGCGAACATGTTCCGCACGCGCTCGGGCTTGTCGTCCCGCATGTGGGGGTTCTCGGCAAGCTCGGCCTTGGACCACGCCTCGGTTGGTGCTGATTGATTGCTCACGTATGATGGTAGGTTCCCGGCAGGCTTCGGCGCTCCCGATTGAGAGGAATCCCATGCGACTGATCGTGCTCGTCATTCTTGGTGCTCTGTGTGGTGCGGTTGGGACTGGCTGTGCCGTCAACCCGGCTACAGGAAGAACAATCGTGGTGCTCAACAGCTGGGAGAAAGAAATCGCGATGGGCCTCGAGGCGGCCCCGAGTATGACCAGCGAGTTCGGCGGCGAGGTACCCGACAACGAAGCCCGGCTGTACGTCGATGAGGTCGGCAAGCGTCTGCTGATGGGGATCGAGGAGGGCGTGCCGGACCTGCCCTGGGAGTTCACTCTGCTGGATTCGTCGGTGATTAACGCGTTCGCGCTGCCGGGCGGTCAGGTGTTTCTCTCGCGGGGACTTGCCGACAAGCTGACCAGCGAAGCCGAGATGGCGGGCGTGATCGGGCACGAGATCGGGCACGTCACCGCGCGCCACGGCAACCAGCGCATCACGAAACAGATCGGGTTCAACGTCGCGATGGGCGCGGTCGCGCTTGTCGTTGGCGCCTCCGACGAGGACAGCGACATCCGCAAGTACGGCCAGATCGGTGTGCCCGCGCTCGCGTTCGGCGGGAATGTTGTGCTCCTGAGTTACGGCAGGAACGAAGAACTCGAAGCGGACATGCTTGGCGTGAGGTACATGAGCCGCGCCGGCTACAACCCGGTCGGCCAGCGGATGGTGATGGAGGTTCTGCAAGCAGCCTCAAAGGGAGGCTCGCGTCCGCCCGAGTGGCTGAGCACGCACCCCGAGAGTCAGACCCGCATCTCCCGGATCAACAAGCTGCTCTCTGACGAGTACGCCTACACCCAGAACTCGCCAGACTATGTGATGAAAGAGGACGAGTACCAACGCCGGATGCTGGCAAGACTGAACCGCCTCGGCCCACCGGCGCACGGGCCGACGACCAGCGTGGGGATGCTCGACAATCCTTCGCTGTGGTGCGCCCACTGCAATCCTGAGCTAGCCCTCGCTGAGTGAGAAGAAGCCGGCCCAGTTGTCGTGGGCGATGTTGCGGATTTCTGCGTCGCTGTAGTTACGGCTGCTGAGTTCATCGAAAACAGCTCGAATATCCGATGCGCGTTCGATGCCGGCGGGCAGGTCGTTGGCGCCGAAGCCGCCGTCGAGGTCGGAGCCGATGCCGACGTGGCGGGCGGAGCCGGTGAGTTGGCAGATGTGGTCGATGTGATCCACGGCCTTTGCGATGCTCGGGCGATCGGATTCAGCCAATGGCCACTGCACGAACTGCTTGAACAGGTTCAGCCCGATGATGCCCTTGCGACTCGCGATGGTTCTGATGGTGTCATCGTCGAGGTGACGCTGCCACGCTGGGTTGTTCTGGTCGCCGAGCAGGGATCGGCAGTTCGAGTGCGTGGCGCAGACGCGGACGTTCGTGTAGTCGAGCGCGTCGTATGTGGCGCGCTGCGAGAGGTGCGAGAGATCGAGGACGATGTTCAGGCGGGCCATCTCTTCGATGAGCTGCCGGCCGAGGTCGGTCAGCCCGATGCTTGTGCTGTTGCCCCCGGCGTAGCGGGATTCGACCGCCCAGCTCAGGCTGATCGCAACCACGCCGCGGCCCGACCAAAAACTCAGATGGTGCGGCTCAATGATCGGGTCGGCGCACTCCATCAGGATGCCGAGGCTGATCGGTTCGGCCTTCGACGCGGACCCCGGAGGTAACGGCTCATCTTTGGGATCGTTGAAAAACCGGATGAGGCCCTCGCGCTTCCAGAGGTGGTAGCGGTTGAGCTGATTGACGCCCTTGAAATAGGCCTCGTTGGCGTCGCCCGGCGGGTAGCAGATCGGCTCGTCGCCCGGGGCGGGTGTGTCCGTGGCTTCGAGGAAGATCGTCCCGAGGCACGCCGAGACGCCTGCGTTCTGCAGTTCGGGCAGCGTGACGGCCGCCGGCGGGTGCGGCAGGGTCGACGGATCCAAGGGCGTGGTCATGTCCCGGCCGAGCTCGGCGAGGTACGCGAGATCGAGGTGGGCGTCGAAGATCGGTATGCTGGGTGAAATCACGACTAGACGGTAGCGAATAAGATGCTGGAAATCGATTCAACTCGGGGGATCACGATTGGCACAACAGAACAACTTTGACGAATTCGGCCCGCCTAAGAAAGGCAACGGAGGCAAGTTCATCCTCGTGGGCTGTCTGGCGATCATGATCGCGGGCCTGCTGCTGCTCGGCGTTGGCGGTGTGTTCCTATGGCAGAACTGGCGCGGCTGGGTATCGAGCGGGTTTGTTGCGACCGCGGACGCGGTGTTCGATGAGTTCCACCTTCCCGACGAGGAGTCGGCAGCTCTCATGGAGCGCGTTCAATTGCTCGCCGACGAATTCGAGGCTGAGAACATCTCACTCGAAGAACTCGGCAAACTCGGCGAGGCGTTCACCGATAGCGACCTGATGCCGATGATGATCTCCAAGGCGATGTACGGCGGGTACATCGTGCCCTCGTCACTGAGCGATGAAGACAAGGCCCGCGGCAAGCTCGTGTTCGGCAGGCTCGCGCGGGGCTTTGTTGATGACAAGCTGACCGACAGTGATTTCGAGGCCGTGCTTAAACCGCTGAGCAAGGATGCGGGTGTATCGGTCACGGTCGATGGCGACGGCGTCCAGGCGGACAAAGACATTAACATCAAGCAGCCACGCGACGCGACCGATGCGGAGCTGCTGCAGGTGATCGAGAACGCCGAGAAACTCGCAGAAGAGAAGGGCCTCGACCCCGAGCCGCTGAACGTGGATGTAGTCGCCGAGCTCGATCGGCTGATCGAAGAAACACTCGGCAGGAAGTTGGAGCCGGGCGGCGAGTAGCTCGCGAGAAATCTGAGTTAGAAAAACACAAGGGCCGGCCTCGTTCGAAGGCCGGCCCTGTTTCATTATTCTGTGAGTATGACTTAGTACTCGAGGGCGCGGTCGAGCGTCTTGGCGTGCTCGACCCACTTTGTGATCTCGGATTCGGTCGGGACGCGGCGGGTCAAGCTCTTGGCGTCGTTGACCTCGACCATCTTGGCGGCGAGGTTGGCGGCGTTGCGCTGAGCGAGCTCGGGAACGGTGTCCACGCCGGATGCTTCGAGCAGTTCGGAGAACTCGGAGCCGATGCCGTTGACGCGGTACAGGTCAACCATGTTCGCCCACTTGAGGATGTGCGAGTGACCGATGCCGGTCTTTTCTTCCAGATCCTTGCGTGCGTCTGGTGTCTTGCACGCGTTGAGCAGCGCGTCGGTGTCTTCGATGCCCGCAGCCCGCAGCTTCTCGCCGTAGGTTGGGCCGATGCCTTCAACGTCTTCGATGGGGTAGTTTGCCATTGTGTGATTCTCCAACTCTTTGGCCGGGGGAAGTCCCGGCTTGCCGCATTCTAGGGCAAAATCCGCTCCGCGCGAAGCAACACGGCTGAGCAGAATTTTCAGAGAACATCAACCATTCCAACCCAATTGCAGGATGGCGAATGCAAGAAACACAACTATCATCCCTAAAGCGACACCACAGGCGATTGTTCGTACCGGCATACGGATCAGCGGCGAACCCGCAATCAGCCACCCTGCATCAACTTCTTCGATTGCTGATTCGTCAAGTGTGTTGATTTCGTGATCTGGCACGCGTTCAACTGATTGCAGCTCGTAGTCGAGGACTTTCGCGGTTACATACGCCTCAACCTTCGATCCGACCCGGTAGTAGTCATAGCCGGCAGACTTTGCTTGGGACCGATCCTTGAGTCGCATTTTGTAAACCTGCATTGCTACACCTCGACCGTCTTGAGATCATCAGCAAACAGAATCTCGGCCTCGGTCTTCTGTTTGATCTCGTCCGCGGTCACGCCCTCGGCGAGTTCGGTGACACGGAAGCGTTTGGCTTCGTTGTCAAAGACCATCACGCAGAGATCGGAGATGATCATGTCAACGACCGCCTTGCCGGTCAGCGGAAGGTTGCACTCTTTGAGAATCTTCGCATCGCCCCGCTTTGAGACGTGCTCCATCATGACGACGACTTTGTCCACGCCCGCGACAAGGTCCATAGCGCCGCCCATGCCCTTGACCATCTTGCCGGGGATCATCCAGTTGGCGATGTCGCCGTTCTGAGCGACCTGCATCGCGCCCAGGATGCACATGTCGATGTGACCGCCGCGGATCATGCCGAAGGAATCGGACGAACTGAAGAACGACGAGCCGGGCAGCGCGGTCACGGTTTGCTTGCCGGCGTTGATGAGGTCCGCCTCGACCTTGTCCTCGGTCGGGAAGGGTCCGATGCCGAGCAAACCGTTTTCGGATTGCAGCCACACCTCGATGGGGTTGCCGTCGGGTCCGACGGGGATGTGGTTGGCAACGAGGGTCGGCATCCCGATCCCGAGGTTGACGAGGAAGCCGTCTTCGAGTTCTTGGGCGGCACGCTTTGCGATCTGGTCTCGTGTCAGTGGCATAGCCGCATTGTAGTACAGAACGCGGTCAGTCTCTTTTCTTGGCCGAGACCGTCAGCTGGGTCTTGCTCCGCTTCTTGCGTGCTGGCTTGAACTGCAATGCGAGCACCACAACCCCGCCAGCGGCGAGCATGGTCACGATCCAGAACTGGATGCTGTCCAGAGGCATCAGCTCGCCCCGGTCGAGACGAGCACGAGCCTTGTCAGAGCCGCGGCTACATACGCGACGCTCGACATCCACGCCAGTTGGAGCACGGCCCACTTCCAACCGCCGGCTTCTTTGGCTGTGACCACGAGTGTCGGCAGGCATTGGATCGCGAGAACGAAGAAGACGAGCATTGACCAGCTTGTCGCGGCTGAGAAGACGAGCGAGCCGTCGTCGCGTTTGGCGGTCGAGACCGCTTCAAACACACCCTCGCTCTCGGTGTCCTCGTTGCCCGCGATCTGCACCGCCATCGTTGAGACGAACACCTCGCGGGCGGCGAAGCTCGCAAGGATGCCGACCGTCAGCTGGCGGTCGGCGCCGAGCGGCGCGAAAACTGGCTGTGCGGCGCTGCCGATCCGACCAAGGAATGTGTTCCGCGACGCGTGCTTGGCGTCTTCCTGGTCCGCTTGTTCCAGCAGCGCCTCGGCTTGCTCGGGCGCATCGAGCGCGATGACCGAAGCCTCGGTCCGCAGGCTCTCTGCCTTGGGTGATGGATCCGATCCCGGGTAGGTGTTGAGCCACCAGAGCACGACCGAGATCGCAAGGATCACGGTGCCCGCCTTGCGGACAAACATCCAGCCCCGCCCGAGCGAGTGCTTGACCGCGGCGAGCAGACCGGGCATCTGATATCTCGGAAGCTCGAGCGCCATCGGTCGGCTTTTCCCCCGCAGGATCGTGCCGCGCGCGAGGATCGCGCTGAGCAAGCTCGCCGTGATCCCGATGATGTAACACCCGGTGAACGCGAGCGCCTGCTTGGTGCTGCTCCCCGGGAACAGGATCTGTGTGAGCAGCACGTACACCGGGATCCGCGCCGAACAGCTCATGAACGGCACAACGAGAATCGTCGCGAGCCGATCTCTTCGATCGGGCACCGCTCGCGCCGCCATGACCGCGGGGATCGCGCACGCGTGCGCAGACAAGAACGGCACAAACGCGTGACCGGGCAGACCGAAGGGCCTGAGCAGCCGGTCGATCACAAACGCAGCCCTCGCGAGGTAGCCCGATTGTTCGAGCAGCGCGATGAGGAAGAACAGCAGGATGATCTGGGGCAGGAAGATGACCGTCCCCCCCACGCCCGCGATGACGCCGTCGGTGAGCAGATCGCGCACCGGACCCTCGGGCAGGATCGATGCGACCTGCGAGCCGAGCGTGGCAAAGAGCCAGTCGATGCCGTCCATCGGGAACGCCGCGAGCTTGAAGATGACCCAGAAAAGCCCTGTCATGATTGCGGCGAACATGAGCACGCCGAGCACTGGATGCGTGAACGCGCGGTCAAGACGATCAGTCAGCTTGTCGGCGTTGTTGTCTGAAGCAGAGTCGGACGCAACGTCCGCGTAGACCTCATCCGCCCAGCGTTCGAGTGCATCCGCGTCGGTTGGGATCATCGCCGACGAAACCCTGCCGGTCGCGAGCGCCGCGCGCACATCGTCGATACCCCGGCCCGTCTTGTTCGAAACAAGCACAACCGGGCAGCCGAGGTGGCTTTCGAGGCGTTCTTTGTCGATGTGGATGCCGCGCCGGCTCGCGTCGTCGGTCATGGTGACCGCCACGAGCGTCGGGAACTGCTTTGCAAGCACCTCGCCCGCGAGCCTGAGATTGCGGAGCAGGTTCGTACCATCAAGCACAAGCAGAATCGAATCCGGCGGCGCCGCCCTGCTTCCCGCGGGCGCGGTCGAACCTTCTAGCACGCCCCGGCAGATCGAGGACTCGGACTGCTCGAGGTTGAGGCTGTAGATGCCGGGCAGGTCGATCAGCGTGCGCATCGCGCCTGCGATCTCAAGACTCGCGAGGTGCGCATCCTGCGTAGTGCCCGGGAAGTTTGAGGTCTTCTGCTTCCGGCCCGCGAGCTTATTGAACAGCGTCGTCTTGCCGACGTTCGGATTGCCGATGAACGCGATCGTCGAGCTTGCGCCCTGCGAAGCTGGTGTGCGGGCGGCGTGCGACGATTCCGAGTCAGTGGTGCTCACGGTTCGTCCTTAGAAGGGGCGGACGTGAAGCTGACCGGCGAGTTTCTTGGCCAGCGCGATCCGGCAGCCGCCGGCGCCCGGCCCCACCGTGACGATGCACGGCTCGCCCATTTTGCAGACCTTCAACTCGCATTCAGGACGCAACCCCATCGCCCGGAGCTCCTCAGTCTCAAGACTGGGCAGCGAGGACGAATCAAGGCGTGCGGACTGCCCCTGCGCAAGCTGGGTCAGCGGGATGGACTCTGTGCGTGTTGTTTCGGTAGCGATCACGGACTCATTGTAGGTCCGTTGAGACTGAGTCGCAACCAGAACCAGCTCTGAAATCACTCACCCGGCTTCTGGAGCTCTTCGAACGACATGCAGTAGCCCGCACGCCAGATCGGGTACTGCACCTCGCATCGGAAGCCGACGTAGTCGCCCGGTTCTTCTTGTATGCGGTCGAAGGTGTGCTGGGTCAGCTCGCCGTGGCGGTGCCAGAGGGCGCTGTGCGAGGCGGAGATGCCCCGACCCAAGAGTTCGAGCTTGGTCTGGCTCGGGAAGCGGGTGGCCCACTTGTCGCCGCCGGGGATCGAAAGCCCCGGGTACCAGAGCAGCGCGTCGATTGAGGGCCTGAACATGCGTTCGAGCTTCTCGTGCAGGTAGACATCAAAGACCAGGTTCTGCACGGGCCAGTTGACGAGGTACCACACGCGCTCGAACGCGCACTCGTTTGTTTCCGGGTTCACCAGCGGCCAGGTCGTGCGCGTCGCGGTTACGACGTCGAGCTGTTCGCCGGCTTCGAGGCTCGACGGGTCGATGACCTGAAGCAGTTGCCCCTCTTTGCCCCGGCCCGTGATCTCGGGCTTCGGCGATGAGGTGAACGGCTCGATCAACGCGGTTGGCGTGCGCCCCTTGAGGCCCGTGTCATCGAGAAGCCTGTGGTCCCAGTCTTTCTTTGCCCAGCGCAGGTTGTCGCCCGAACAGACGACCAAGGGCATGCCGCTGGGCGCGATGGAAGCGCCGATGAAGCCGTGTATATAGGTTCGGCTGAGTGTTTTCTCGTCGTGCAGGTCGATGATGTTGATGCTGACAGCGGTCTGGCACCCGCCGCCGGTAAGCTGCGAGGAGACCGCGTAAAGGTTGGCGCGTGTGTTAATGTCCGAGCTGCCGCCGATACCGACCGGGTTTCCGATGTTCGCGTCGAGTCTGTCGTTGAGCTTGGAGTGGCTGCCCGCGATGTCGTCGATGAGGCGCGAGAACTCGTTGATCGATGCGACAAGCAGGTCCGCCGTTTCTGCGTTGACGCCGACACGCCGGGCCGCCTCGACGAACTGGTGCAGTCCTTTGACCCCCGGGAGCCTGCCGAGCGTTTGAAGGTTCGGCTCGTCCTGGATCGCATAGCAAATGCGCTGACATGTGTTGCGGACGATCTCGAGGTGGCGGGACATGCCGCTGCCGCCGCGGGCGTGCGCTGGGAGCTGTTCGATAACTTGGATGAGGTCCGCGTGGATACGCCCGGCGACGCGCAGGCCGCGCAGGGTTTCCTGATCCGAGAGCGGTCTGGCATGCGGCTTCCTGTTGTTGATCACAGCTGTTGACATGGTTGGGACCGTAGGAGCATACACGGTACCGACCGAAGAAGCCCCAGAATTGGGTAGGGTATTGGTTGGGTACTTAAATTCTCGCATTTCTGTCCTCGGAATAGATTTAGGGGTTGACCTCAAATCAGATTCGTGTATTCTGCCACAGATCGCTGGCCGTGTCCAGTGCCAAATCAGGAAACTGAAGCGGGGACAGGAGAAAGAGAAATGAACAACAGATTGCTTTCAACTGTCGCCGGGCTTGCGCTCGCTGTTTCAGCTTCTGCCCAAGACGTGACGCGTCTTGAGACGCTGGGCGGGTCGGGCTCTATCGCACGCGACATCAACGATTTAGGCCAGATCGTCGGCGAATCCACGCTCGCCGGCGACGCGGTTGCCCACGCCACCATCTGGAACGCGGGCGTCGCGTCGGATCTTGGAGCGGTTGAGCCTTCAGGCAACTCCGTCGCGTGGGCTATCAACAATCTCGGCGTTGCGGTCGGCTCGAGTGATTTGGCAGGCGGTCTTCGCACCGCGACCATGTTTGAATCACGCGGACTGATCGACGTCGGCCAAGCCGCGGGCTCGGTCAACGGCAACAGCGTCGCCTGGGACATCAACGACAGCGGCGTCGTCGCGGGGCAGGCCACCATCAATCCGGGCTTCGCCAAGGGCTTTTTCTGGGACCCAGCCAACGGCGGCACCGCCGCGGGCACGCTCTACCAGGGCGGTGCCAACCTCTCGATCAACAACGCGGGTGTCTCGGTTGGGCACTCGTTCTTCTTCGGTGATCCCAACACCGCGACGATCGCCTTGCCGGACGGCATGGGCGGCTACCTCGTGGGCGAGATCGGCACACCCGGCCTGACGCTGAGCGTCGCCTCGGCGATCAGCAACTCGGGGATTGTTGTGGGCCACACCAACGGCGCGGGTCTGGGGACCAACGGCGACGGGGGCGACTGGCAAGCCGTGATCTACGAAGACGACGGCCGGGGCGGCACAAACTACATCCCGCTCGGCAGACTTCCCGGGCTATCGGTCTCTGAAGCGGTCGATGTGAATGACTCGGGTCTTGTTGTTGGCTATGCCTTTGACGGAACCGGCAGCGGGCTCGCACCGAAAGCCTTCGCATGGAACAACGGGACCATGTTCGATCTCAACGAGCTGCTCGACTCGGGCAGTGAGTTCGTCAACCTCCTCCAAGCCACCGGTGTCAACGAGCACGGCGACATCGTCGGGTTCGGGGAAACCACCGACGGAAACATCGCGGGATTTGTCATTCAAGGGTTTGTCCCGACACCAGCCTCAGGAACCACACTCGTCTTTGCGGGCTTTATCGCTGCTCGCAGAAGGCGGAATTGAAACGTACACACCAGACTCCCATACAAAGAGAACAGGAGATTTAGAAATGCGCACTCTGACAGCAATGGCCGTCGCCATGATCGCCGGCACCACAACCGCCCAGACTCTCAACTTTGACAGCGAGACCGAGGGCTTCCTCGGCACCTCGAACGACTTCAGCGGCGTCACCGTGTTCGCCGTCAACCAGAACTCGGGCGTCAACCCCGACGGCTCGTCCTACGGCCCGGGCGACTACGGCGATCAGGTCGTCATCGAAGACGCGAACTTGCTCGCACTCGATTTCTCCGATGTCAGCCCCGATAACGTGCTCAGCTTCGGCGGCTCGTTCGTCCCGGGTGACAACCTCACGATTAACCTCATGAGCCAGGTCTTCATTTCACCCAACACCGCGGTCGACTACTTCGCGGTTGACCTCTTCTACTACGAGAACGGCCCGTGGGGCGGCATCGAAGTCATCGTCGAGGGCACCAACCGCGGCAGCGCTGTTGTCTCCGACTCGTTCGTGATCTCCGACCTCGGCGGCCGTGACAGCGTCACGCACACCCGTGTCGAGCTCTCGGGCGCTTCGTTCGACACCGTCCGCATCTACTCGAAGAACCCAGACGGCTCGGAGAGTGTCTTCGCAACCGTCATGGACAACATGACCTTCGATGCACCGAGCAGCTGCCTCGCTGACGTCAATGGCGACGGCGCCGTCACCCCCACCGACTTCACCGCATGGGTTGGTGCTTACAACTCCAACGCACCTGAGTGCGATCAGAACGGTGACGGCGCCTGCACCCCAACCGACTTCACCGCTTGGGTTGGCAACTACAACGCCGGCTGCTAAACCAGACTCCCCTTCGTAGTGCTTGTATGGCACTGTGATACTCAACTCAGATCCGGCTCCGTGGACGCGGGGCCGGATCTTTTTTTGTTCACCGCGGCATAAACCAGTGCCCGTTCTGAGTTGGCCAAGCAGAAGTAGCAGACACCAACATCAGGAGCCAGCGGATGAAACGTATACGTGATATACGGCTGACAGCTATCGGAGCGCTCGCGGTCGCGGGCATGCTTGTCTCGGCAGCCGCCTCGAACGCGCAGTCGCAGACAGAAACCACAACCAAGGAAACCACAGAGTGGGTCAACCCCGAGCCTCGCAAGGTCAAGAAGTACGACCTGGGCAGACGGGACCTGGCGATCGAGGGCTACGACCCGGTCGCGTACTTCCCCGAAGGCGGCGGCAAACCGAAAAAGGGCAAGAAAGACATCACCTACACGCACCGCGGCGTGGTCTATCGCTTCGCAACCAACTCGAACAAAGACACATTCGTGGACAACCCAGATAAGTACGAGCCGGCGCACGGCGGGTGGTGCTCATACGCGATAGCCAAGGACACCTACACCGAGCCGAACCCCAAGCGGTTTGTGATCCAGAACGACAGGCTCTTCCTGTTCTATGACGGGCTGTTCGGCGACACCTACAAAGACTGGCACAAAGAAGGTCCCGAGAAGCTCGAGAAGCTAGCCGATCAGTTCTGGTTGAACGAGACAGGCGAACGGCCGCGCATCCCGAGCGATGACGCTGAAGACACTGATGACAACGAGAACGGCAGCGACGACGAGGACAACGGCGACGGCTAAGCGTTGCTAAAGACCCAGTTCACCCACAAGACCCGCGAGGCTCGGCACCACCATGTCGGGCCTCGCGTCGTGTTCACCCGACGCCCCACAGCTGCCCGCCTGACGATCGACCCAGACGCATCTGATCCCGAGCTCGTTGCACGGCGCAACGTCGTGACGCTTGCTCTGGGCGACGTGGAGCAGCTGCGTCCTTTCGAGGCCGAGGCGGTCGAGTGCTTCGGTGAAATGAGCGTGGCCGGGCTTGTAGCTGCGGACCTGCTGTGCGGTGACAAGCAGATCGAGCCCGCCGACGGCAGAAAGACCGAGCCTTGGCTGGACAGGCTCGAACAGGTCGTCGTCGATGTTTGAAAGCACGCCGAGCTTGTAGCGCTGCTTGAGTCTGCGGAGTGACTCGGCGGTGTCGGCGAACGCGGGCCAGTCTTTGATCGAGTCTGCGATCAGCGATTTGTCGGCGGCGGCGAGTTGGAACCCGAGCCTGGCCGCGAAGCCGAGGGTGACGTCCGCGAGGACTTCTCTGTAGGGTCTGTACTCACCACGCTCGGCCTCGGCTTCGAGCGAGGCGAACATCGCGAGCAGTTCGTGGCGAGCCGGCGCGTGGTCGATGCCGTAACGCTCGCAGAGCATCCCGAGCGCGCCGAGGATGCCGGCTTCCCAGTCGATGAGCGTGCCGAAGCAGTCGAAGGTGATGGCTTTGATGTCGGCGGCGTCAAACTGACTCATCAAACTCCTCCGAGATCAGTCTGCGTATTTCATGCAGATCGCCCGTGTCGAGATCCGGGTGCTGCTGCTCGATCGTCTTGTTCTTGCGCAGACGCTGGGTGATGAACCACCAGTGCACCCGGACTATCCAAAGCGGGATCGACCGGATATAGCGCATCTGCCTGTGGACAACGGGGATGAACTCATCGGTGAGTTCGTCGGATATCGGGTTAGGACTGATCGAGAACCGGCTCTGGATAAAGCGAACCGACTCGAGATGCTTGATGTACCGCTCCTCGAGATCGTCGCCAGGGAAAACCTGAATGAACTCGCCCGGCGGGTGCGGGAAGAGCACGCCGTCTTTCATCGAGCCTGTTGTGATCGCGATGTGTTTTTCGAACGCGGTCACGAGGTCGTAGAACTGCAGGTTCAGCGCGTAGTACACACAAAAGAACGTCGCGCGATCTTGGCTGCGCCACGCAAGGACGGTGATCGCGGGATTCATCCCGGCCTTGAAGGTGTACGAGCCCGCCCAGGTGAAGCCGTGCTTGTTGGCCCACTGGCTGTCGGGTTTGCTGCGCTCGATCTGGTCTGGGATCTCTGCGGGGTCGACTGGATTGAGCGTGGCCTTGGACATGCCCTTCACACTGAGATAGTGCAGCACAGACATGCCGGCGATTACGACCACGACCAAGCCGATGATCACGAGCGTGAGTTCGAGCCATTGCGGCATGGTGCCCCCCTACCGACTCACGCGGTTGTGACCGTCCTCTGCTCGATCCGCTTCTCGCTCACAGTCTGCACCACGCGATCGACAAACCCGCCCGGCGTGTGGATCTGGTCTGGGTCGAGCTGTCCGGTCGGGACAAGCTCGTCGACCTCGGCGATCGTGAACGCGGCTGCGGTCGCCATCATCGGGTTGAAGTTGCGCGCGGTTTTGTTGAAGACAAGATTGCCGAAGTGGTCGGCCGTGTGCGCTTTGACGAGCGCAAGGTCTGCGAACAGACCTGTCTCAAGGACGAACTCGCGTTTGCTTGGGCCAGCCGCGGACTGGTTGATCTTGGCGAGCTGCTTGGGCGGGACGAGGTCGCGTGTTTCCTTGCCCTCGGCAACGAGCGTGCCGACACCGGTGGCTGTGAAGAACGCCGGGATGCCCGCGCCGCCCGCTCTGATCCGCTCGGCGAGCGTGCCCTGCGGGTTAAATTCGACTTCGAGGTCGCCGTCGAGGAATTGCTTCTCGAAGGTGCTGTTTTCGCCGACGTAGCTGGAGATCATTTTCTTGATCTGGCGGGTCTGCAGGAGCAGGCCTAGGCCCCAGTCATCGACGCCCGCGTTGTTCGAGATGCACGTGATGTCTTTGACGCCTGTGTCGCGGAGGGCGATGATGAGCTGCTCGGGGATGCCGCAGAGCCCGAAGCCCCCGACCATGACGGTGCAGCCGTCGTAGATGATGCCCTTATCCTTGAGGTCGGCGATCGCTTCAGCTGCTGTGGAAGTTGTTTTGGTTGCCATGTACTCAGGATAGCGGACTGGATCGGTGCGAGTGCGACCTTGACCGAGCCGAGGGTCTAGGACCCCAACCGATCGATAGACGCGAAGATCAGCCCACAAGCTCGGCGGCCCTGCGCCGGAGCTTTGGAAGCACATCGCGTTCAAACCACGGGTTCTTCTTGAGCCAGAGGTTGTTCCTCGGCGAGGGATGAGGCAGGAAGATCCGCTCGGGCAGGTGATCCGCGTAGGCCTTGGCGGCTTCGGTCACTGAGGCATACGCGCCGCCTGCGTTGTGCTCCATCGCGTATTTGCCCGCGTAGACAGTCAGCCCGATGTGCTTGAGCGATTTCAGGATGCGTTCGTGCCACAACGGGGCGCACTCGGGCCTCGGTGGCATGTCACCAGACTTGCCGGTGCCCGGGAAGCAGAAACCCATGGGAACGATCGCGGTGACCGATTCGTCGTAGAACTGGTCGTCCGTCATGCCGAGCCAGTCACGCAGACGCTCGCCGCTCTTATCGTTCCAGGGCTTACCCGTTTCGTGCGCCACCCGGCCCGGTGCCTGACCGACGATCAGGATCCTCGCGGAGCTCTTGCCCGCTAGGAGAGGCTTTGGCCCGAGCGGGAGCTCGCTCGCGCAATGGGTACACGCTCGGGCCTCGGTCAGGATCGGCAGCGCACGACCAACAGGACGCTTGGCTGGTTTCTTGGCTGGTTGCTTCTTGGCCATATCGCCCCGCTTCTAACGGTACAGGCAGGCCAACTTCTTCGTTGAACCGACTATTGCACGCCGAGTTCGATGACAGCCCAGACGGTGTAGCCGCCGTCGGTGTTGGGGCTGGATGCGGACTGGATCACTCGCTCTGGCTGGCCTTCGCCCGTGAGCTTGAGTGCGCGTGCCCGGGCCTCGTCGATGGCCTGACGCCGTGCGCTTATGAGCGTGTCACTGGTCGCGCTGCCGCAAGCCTGGACGGTGCCTCTGGAGGTGCGCGAAGCGTCGTTGAACCACCAATCGGGGCGCCATTCGGGTCTGTTGGTGCTGCCGGTCTGACTGATCGGGCGGAGCGGACCGGATTGGTTGGGACTTGGCCTTTGTGCGCCGTCTTGGCCCGGGGTGGTTCCGCCGCCCTGAGACTGGCAGCCTGCGAGCGCGAGAACAACAACGACGGTAGCTGGAAGTGCACGCACGCTCAGGACTCCTTAAAGAGCGACTGCTGGTTTTTGACATCCTTGATCCGGGCGTTGAGCTCGATGATCTGGCGGGAGATGTCGTCCACGTTTCTAAACTGGTAGTACTCGCTTGCGAAGCGAATATAGGCGACCTCGTCGGCGTCCTTGAGCCGGACCATGACGCGCTCGCCGATGACCCGGGCGTCGACCTCGCGGTCGAACTGGCGGTGGAGCTCTTCCTCGATGTCGTTGATCATGCGGGTGAGCTGGTCAGCGGGGATCTTTCGTTTGCCGCAGGCCATGTGGATGGACTGGCTGGTCTTCTCGCGGTCGAAGGGCTCGCGGGTGCCGTCTTTCTTGATGACAAGGAGCTTGGTGGACTGCTCGACGCGTTCGTAGGTTGTAAAGCGTTTCTCGCAGCCGAGGCACTCTCGGCGTCTGCGGATGACGTTCCCGCCGTCGCTGGCCCGGGAGTCGATGACCTTGTCGTCGTTGGCTTGGCAATACGGGCAGATCATGTGACGAGAAACCCTCCGCGGTGCCACATCTTGTGATTGGCCCCACGGAGGGTAGTGTCGCGGGTTTGGTCCCGTACGTCAAAGGGCTTTAGCGACGATTTGTGGTGCGGTCGGCTTCCACCACTGCCGGGTGGCGATTGCCGGCTGTCCGCCGAAGCCTGTTTATCTCATCGATTGCCGCCTCGGTATCGCGGGAGTTGATTTCTGCGAATTGCAGATCGGCGAGGGACGACTTCAGGTCCATTAGCCGGTTTTCCAAGGCGTTGATCTCGCGGTAGGTCTGGTCGCGTTTTGATTCGAGCCGTGCATGTTCGACCTGCGCCCCGACGAGCCTGCCGCCCAGCTTGTGGCGCTCCTCGTCGCCTGTTGCTACGTTGTAACTGTCCTGAAGCCGGTCCATGTCGAGTTTGGCGTGGTAGTAGTCAAACTCGTAGCGGCCCTGCAACTGCTCAAGCTCTGCGATCTCTTGCTGCAACATCTCGATCCGTTGGTGCATCTGCGCCATCATCTGCTTGCGAGATTCCTGGTTCCTGGCCACCATCTCTTCATAGTTGCGGTCTGCGAGTTTGTCCTGCTCCTGCTGGCTGACACGGAGACGGGCGATGTAGTCGATGATCTGGACCTGCACTCGTTCGGGTGCGCGGACACTCAGCCGGGTTCCATTGATCGCGATGGCCCCCACCGCACTTGGTCTCACCTGCACATGTTGAAACGGGAGACTTGAACCATTGCTGCCCGTAGCCGGGTTACGGCTGTTCCAGATTTCAGGCTCGATGATCGACATGATGTTGCTGCTGAGCACAGAGGCCTCAAGTGAATGGTCCAAGACATTGCCCGCTGGCACGAGTCCTGAAACATCGTGATCCATCGTGACGATCTCGCGCTTGTCGAAGTAGGACACCGTGCCGAATTCGAGCAGGCCGTATTCCATGCGGGCGGTGATGCTGTCGCCGCCCTCAAGACCGAGCATCGAGTTGAGCAGCTCGCGGACCTTGTCCAGTTCGAGTCCCTTGGATGGGATCTCCCCGACCTCGGTCTCGCGGTCGATGCCGCTCATTTCCAGGGATCCCCAGTGCACAAATACGCGAGAATCCGCGGCTTCTCCGATGTTCATCAGCACATCTTCGAGCATGCCCCCCTCGATGTCGTAACCCAGATAGCCGTTCTTCTGCTCGCCCTGCTCGGGCTGAACCGCGGCGATTTCTGCGGGGCTTGATGCCGGCGTCGGAGTGGTCGAACCGGGCATGAAGTTGGCGACGCTCATGGTCAGCGCGAGGCCTGCGACTGCGAAGAGTGCGGTGTGCATGACAATCCTCCTGCGGGTGTTCGTGCGTGCTTCTTTGAATCGTTTGGCAAGCTCGGCGGTCTCGCCGAGTTCGGTGACTGCTTTCTGGACTGCTTCTGGCTCAGACATACCGAGAATCAGAAGATCCTCAACCCGCATACGAAGGTGGTCTTCGAGTTCGTCGCGGATGCGCATCTGCTCGGCGGGCGGCACCGCGAGCAGCTTCGTAAAGACGTCAAGCCAATTCGTGATCGGGTCGCGCGACGAGGGCCGAACGTGGGTTTGCTGTTTTGATTTCGTCTCGGTCATGCGACGGCTCCGGTCGCTTCGGAACCGGCGATGAAGCTGTTAATGATCGAGGTGAAGCGTTGGTGCGCTTCGATGCGTTGCTGGAGTCGGCGTTGGCCTTTGGCGGAGAGCTTGTACCACTTGCGTTTCCTGCCGTTGTCGTCGGGACCTGCGGACTTGGCCTTGATCTCTTCCCAGTCGGTCTCGACAAGCCCCTGCTTCTCGAGTTTGGTCAGCAGCGGGTAGAGCTGGCTCGGGCCGACCTTGAACGCTTCCTCCGAGCGGGCGGCGACGAGCTTGGAGATGGCGTAGCCGTAGCTCGGGCCCTCGCGTAGCAGAGACAGGATGACCAACTCGGTGTGATCCGGTGTGAGCTGCGGCGTGGTGATGGGTTTGCTCATGAGTGTTCTCCGCGGATATATACAATCTTGATATATATCGGTTGCAGATATATACGATATTGAGTCAATTGTGTCAAGCCCGGCAGCCGTATACTCCCGCCGAGATGAGCAGGATCGGCTCTAGATAGGCTGCCGGGTGGTCGCCGATTCCGATTTGTTCGCAGTTTGATTGGCAATGCCGTTGACGGCCGTTGCCTCAAGAGGATCAGTGGCCATGCCGCGTGTGACGCTCCCAGACGGTTCGGTGAAAGAGTTCGATGGCCCGGTTTCCGCGTTCGATGTCGCGATGACCATCGGCGAGCGCCTCGCGGGCGCAGCGGTCGGCGCGAAGATCAACGGCGAGCTCACGGACATCACCACGACCATCGACACCGACTGCGAGCTCGCGCTCGTGACCGCCAAGACCCGCGAGGGCGAGCCGGACGAGGATGCGCTCACGCTTGTGCGCCACTCCGCGGCGCACGTCATGGCGGAAGCGATCCAGCGCATCATCCCGGAAGCACAGCTCGTCTACGGCCCGCCGCTGGAGACCGGGTTCTACTACGACATCGCGTTCCCGGAAGAACGCCCGCTCCGCGAGGGTGACTTCGAGGCGATCGAGAAAGAAATCAACGCGATCATCAAAGAGGACCGCAAGTTCACGCGGTACGACGTCAGCGCCGACGAGGGCATGGCCAAACTCGAGGGCGAGGGAAGCAAGTACAAGATCGACAACGCCAAGCGCGCACTCGACGCAGGGTCGGATTCGCTGAGTTTCTACGCGACCGGCGAGCCCGGCAAGAACTGGGAAGACCTCTGCCGAGGACCACACGTCCCGAGCACGGGAAAGATCGGCGCGGTCAAGGTGATGAGTCTTGCGTCCAGCTACTGGCACGGCGACGAGAACTCGGACCGGCTGACCCGTGTTTACGGCACCGCGTTCTTCAACAAGAAAGACCTCAAAGCCCATCTCGAACGGCTCGAAGAAGCCAAGAAACGCGACCACCGCGTGCTGGGCAAGCAGCTTCAGTTGTTCCACTTTGATGAGGCGGTCGGGCAGGGGCTTGTGCTGTGGACGCCGCGCGGCTCGATCATCCGCAAAGAACTCCAAGACTGGATCGGCGAAGAGCTGCGGAAGATGGGCTACACGGACGTGTTCACGCCCCACATCGGCAAGCTCGGTCTGTACAAGACCAGCGGCCACTTCCCCTACTACGCCGAGAGCCAGTTCACACCCGTGTTCGAGCGCGAGTTCCTCCGTGGCGTCGCGGACGAGGGCTGCTCGTGCAGCGACCTTGCCAACATGATGAAAGACGGCGACGTCGACGGCTACCTGCTCAAGCCGATGAACTGCCCGCACCACATCAAGATCTACGCGAGCCAGCCAAGAAGCTACCGCGACCTTCCAATCCGGCTCAGCGAGTTCGGCACGGTCTACCGCTGGGAGCAGTCGGGCGAGCTTTCAGGGCTCACCAGAGTTCGAAGCTTTACGGTTGACGATGCGCACCTGTTCTGTAGAGAGGACCAGGTCGCAGACGAGGTCGCCGGCTGCCTGAAGCTCGTCAAGATCGCGCTTGAGACACTCGGCATGGACGACTTCCGCGTGCGCGTCGGCCTGCGTGACCCGGATTCGAGCAAGTACGTGGGCGACCCGGAGATCTGGGACCGCGCGGAGAAGGCGTGCAAGGACGCGGCGGCGAGCCTCGGCGCCAAGGTCAGCGAGGAGCCGGGCGAGGCCGCGTTCTATGGGCCGAAGATCGACTTCGTGGTCAAGGACGTCATCGGTCGTGAATGGCAGCTCGGCACGGTGCAGGTGGACTACAACCTGCCCAAGCGGTTCGATCTTGAGTACGTCGGTAGCGACAACGAGCGGCATCGCCCGGTCATGGTCCACCGCGCACCGTTCGGCTCGATGGAACGATTCGTCGGCGTGCTGATCGAGCACTTCGCCGGCGCTTTCCCGGCGTGGCTCGCACCCGAGCAGGTGCGTGTGCTCCCGATCAGCGAGAAATCCGCTGACTACGCGCACCAGGTGAACCAGAAACTCATCGACGCGGGCGTGCGGACGAGCGTAATCGACACCAACGAGCGCGTGCAGGCCAAAATCAAAGACGGCTCAGCGTGGAAAGTGCCCTACCTTGTCGTCGTCGGCCCGCGCGACGCGGAGGCGGGCAACGTCTCGGTGCGTGCGTTCGGCATCGAGAAGGACCTCGGCGCGATGAACACGGACGACTTCGTCAGTGCGATCCGTGAGGAGATCGCGACCAAGGGCGCTTCGAGCGTGCGGGCGAAGTTCGAATGAGAAGCGGCAGCATCCACGACGCGCCGAATGAATCAGTGAAGCCGAATCCGGGATGGAAGTCGCCTTATGTGTGGGCCTACTTACCCGCTGCGCTGCTCGCGATCGTTGGTCCTGTTGCCATCTCAATCAAAAAATGGCAAACAGGCGATCCGTTTCATAATGCAGGTGTAGTCGGCGGAGCCATATTCGCGGGCGGCGTGCTCATTGCTGCTTACTATCTAATCGGTTTGCTGTTCGCGCTAATCGCCCGTCGAAGCAGGCTCGTACTGAGTATTTTCATAGCGCTCTTGTGCACAGTGTCGACACTTGGCAACTCATTTACTGTCTACCGGGCTATACGCAAGACTCCTTCTGCCGTTCACCAAGCCACATACTCACAATTTTTGAAGTTGTCCAACGACTTCGAGGCTGCCAGTAGAAAGCGGGCCGAGGCTGGCGATGCATCACCAAGCCCCGAGGCAATGCTGCAATACGCTGCAGATCTTCGCGATCTTTCAACGAACTACAAGGGTAGCGATGGTGACTATCTCAAAGGCCTCGCCGCCCTGAATGAAGCTAAGGCGAAAAACTGGGCTGAATACAACAGCTCACTCGAACAGTTCCTGCTCACTTCCCCGCTTGAGACTGGCAGAATCAAATCACTTGAAGACCTTGAACTTTCGCGCCGAGATATCGAACGGTTCCGATCGGCATCCAAAGAGGTGGCCAGGTCGAACACGAACCCTCGCGCGTGGGTTCGCGAGGTTCTGCTCCAAGAAGGAATCGACTCTCCGGCAAGCGAACACAGCGTTGTCAAGGCAATGCAGAGCGATCCCGAAATGTTGAACATTCAACGCCAGACATTCGAACTCGACTACGAGTTCTTGGACCTCTTGCTGGAAGTGTGCGACCTACTCGAGAACTACTGGGGCGGCTGGAAAAATGTTGACGACACGATCATGTTTGATGACAGCGCAGCCCTAGAGAGCTGGAACAACTACACGGTTGAGATTGAGGAAATCGGTGCGAATCAATTTATTCTCAACGCTGAATACATTCAGCTTCTCACCAAGTAAAGCGATCGAGTTAGTCATCACCCGTGTGCCCTTTGAACCACTCCGCAAGATCCGGGTCGGCGTACGCAGGAATCCACGCGCCGTGATTTACACCTTCTAGCTCGGTGTATGTGCATGACGCGCCGGTCGTGTTGAGTGCAGCGAACAACGCGCGAGATTCTTCGACTGGGACAACGCTGTCTACTTCGCCATGGAAGAGCCAGACGGGCATTGACTCAAGACCCTGGGCGGCCTCGATGACACTTTCGTCGGTTGGCGCTGCGGGTATTTCCTTTGCACGGGTGCCGTCTTCCGAGAATCGCCGATCAACGTACCCGCAGACGGGAGCCGCGGCTTTGAATCGGTCGGGGTTTCGTGACCCGATCATGATGGTGCCGTGCCCGCCCTGGCTGAGGCCTGTGATCGCGAGGCGACCAGAGTCGATCAGTCCCTCCTCAGCGCAGAGGTCGAGCATCTTGAGCACCGCGTCTTCGTGGTCCTCCCACTCGCTTTCGCGGGTTGGCTTCTGGGGAACGATGACCACGAACGGCCAGCGGTCGGGATCAGCTTTCACGTTGGTTGGCAGGCCCACGGCAAGGTTTTTCTCGCCGTCGGTGCCGCACTCGCCCGCGCCGTGCAGGAAGAGCAGCGCCCGCCCGCCTTCCTCTGCGGACTCGGGGATCATGATCGCCCACGCGTAGGTCTGACCGTCGTGCTCGAGCGTTCTGTGCTCGATCTTCACGCGCTCAGCCGTGTTTTCTTCATCGGGTTGAGCCTGTGAGTGTCCGAGCATGAGGAAGGCCGAGATCAACGCGGTGAGTATCGCTTGCATAGCCGTATGTTGTACGCTCTTTACAGATGGAACACAAGCGAACAACCGAAACCGTGACCCGCATGGCGATGTGGTCCGGGCCGAGGAACATCTCGACGGCACTGATGCGCTCATGGGGCAGCAGACCGGATTGTGCCGTGAGCGACGAACCCCTGTATGCGCACTATCTTGAGACATGCGAGCCGGCGCTCCGCGAGTCACACCCGGGCTGGCAGGATGTTCTGAAATCCCAGCCGATGGACTGGCGCAAGGTTGTTGATCAGCTGTCCGGAGATGTGCCCGGGAACAAAGACATCTGGTATCAGAAGCAGATGTCGCATCACTTAACGCGAGGAATGGAGCGCGATTGGCTGCTCGGGATGCAGAACTGCTTTCTGATCCGCGAGCCGAGAGAGATGATTACGAGTTTCATCAAGGTCATCCCCGATCCTCGGCCTGAGCACCTCGGCTTGCCACAGCAGGTCGAGCTGTTTGAGTGGCTGAAGAAGGAAACTGGCACGACGCCGCCGGTGATCGATTCGCGGGATGTGCTCGAGAACCCGCGCGGCGTGCTCGGTTCGCTCTGCTCGCGCGTCGGCGTTCCGTTCGACGAGGCCATGCTGAGCTGGGAGCCCGGGCCTCGGCCGGAAGACGGCGTGTGGGCACCCCACTGGTACGCAAGCGTCGAGAAATCGACGAGCTTCGGGCGGTACACACCTAAGCCAGACAAGGTGCCGAGCCGGCTGCACGGCGTGCTTGCGGAATGCCAGTCTCTGTATGATGTGCTCGCCGATCACCGGATCGAGTCATAAGCGAAAGACAAAGCCCATGCTTCAGACCTTCGACGAACGTAACCGCGACATCCTTATCAACATCAACGGCGAACTCATACACCGAGACAACGCCGGCGTCAGCCCGTACGACTCGCTCGTGCAGGGAGGCGACGGCGTCTGGGAGGGCCTGCGCGTCTACGACGGCAAGATCTTCAAGCTCGACGAGCACCTCGATCGGCTCAGGCGCAGCGCCAAGGCGCTCGACTTTCAGGTGATCCCGTCGCGCGACGAGCTTGTTGAGGAGATCAAGAAAACGCTCGCCGCCAACAGCATGACGGACAATGTACACATCCGGCTGACACTCTCGCGGGGTGTAAAAATCACGAGCGGCATGGACCCGAGGCTCAACCAATCCGGGCCGACACTGATCGTTCTGGCCGAGTTCAAGGCCCCGGTGTACGCGGACTCGGTTGGCGACACCGGGTTGTCGCTGATGACAAGCTCGATCAGAAGGTTCCCGCCCGACTGTCTGGATCCGAACATCCATCACAACAACCTGCTGCAGTCGATCCTCGCCAAGATCGAGGCCAACTACGCTGGAGCAGATGACGCGGTGATGCTCGACCAGAGGGGCTTTCTCGCGGAAACGAACGCGACCAACGTGTTTGTGATCACCGATGGCGTGGTCGAAACCAGCAGGCCCATCGCGTGCCCCGAGGGCATCACGCGCGACACCGTGCTCGGGTTGTGCAGAGTCAACGGCATCCCGTGGCGTGAGCGCGACATCTCGATGACGCATGTCTACAACGCCGACGAGGTTTTTACAACCGGGACGATGGGCGAGCTCGCATGGGTCGGCAGGGTTGACGGCCGAGCCATCGGCGGCGGTTTGATCGGGCCGGTGACACAGAGACTCAAAGAGTTGTTTACGGTGCTCACGAAGACCGAAGGCGTGCGGGTTGTGGGCTAACGTGCAAGCAGGATTCACGGTTCCCCAATAGTCGTGTTGCAGGCAGTCAGGAGGAGTCGATGCAGAGCCGATACCGTGTTCACGTCAAAGACGACGGCGAGACCATGACCAAGGTCTTCGAGGCCGAGTCGGGGGATGCTGCGCGGCAGATGGCCGAGGCGATCGGGCTTGAGGTGCTCGCCATCGAGGTCATCGACGGCGACCGCAAGCCAGCCGGCGCGGACACGACCTCGCCGAAGACGGACAACCCGCTCTCGGGCTCGGCTCAGGAACTCCGTGACAAACCCGAGGAGGGCATCTGGACCGGCTCGCCGAGCCAGTGGATCAACTTCTGGTGGTTCCTTGTCTGCGTGCCGGGCATCCTCGGCACGGGCTTCGCGCTGTTTGCTTCGAGCGGCTGGTGGTACCTGCTGTGCCTGCTCCTGATCCCGATCCCCTGGGCGTTCTGGCAGGCCATCTCGACGCGCAAAACCGACTACGCGATCACCACACAACGGCTGACACTAGAAACCGGCGTGTTCAAGCGCGACCTCGAAGAGATCGAGCTGTACCGGATCAAGGACACACGCCTGACGCGATCGTTCGTGCAGAGATTGCTCGGGCTCGGCACCGTCACGGTCATCTCGTCCGATGAGTCGATGCCGACGCTTGTCATCCCGGCGATCAAAGACTCCGCCAGAGTCAGGCAGATCATCCGCGAGAACGTCGAACTCGTTCGCAAAGCCCGCGGCGTGCGCGAACTCGACATGAACTGACTCTCAATCCTGCGCTAAGTGCCGGCCCCGAGCATGAGCTTGCCGACCTGCCAGCCCGCGGCCGCCAGTGCGATGCCAAAGAGAACATTCGCGAGCACGTTGGCGATGGCGATCTGCGGGTGGCCGTCACGGAGCAGCTCGAACGTGTCGAACCCGAACGCCGAGAACGTCGTGAACGAGCCGAGAAATCCCGCGACAAGCAGGAGCCTTAGCCGATCGTCGGTCTCGCCGCGCTCGAGATACATCAGCATCACGAGCCCCATGAAGAAGCAGCCGACCAGGTTCACCACGAGGATCCCCCAGGGGAAACGCCCGCCGAGCTTGCCCAGGATCGGCCCGCTGACCGCGTACCGCGCCAGCGCCCCCGCGGCTCCACCGCCGGCGATCAGTAACGCGTTGACCAGTCCGCTTGGCATGACCCGTTAGGATAGTGGCTAGAGATCGGTATGGCTCTGGAGACACCGCGTGCTCATGTGGTTTTGTGTAGCTTTGCTTGGAATCGGCTGCGTGCTCGCACTCATCGGCCTGCGTGGCAAGCGGATCAATGGCACCTTCTGCAAGAGATGCAGGTACGACATCGGCTCGCTCAGGTCAGACCGCTGCCCAGAGTGTGGCAGCGAAACAGACTCCTCTGTTCAGTCGTACCGAGTCCGCAGAAAGTTTGTACTCATCACAGGCCTGCTCATCCTCGTGTGCGGCGCTGCTGGGATCGCAACACCGGGAGTCCGTAACCAACCCGTGCTCAGGTACATCCCGACCCGCGTGCTCATTGCTGGCATGGATTGGTTTCCAGAAAACTGGATACACCCGACCCACAAGTTCTACAGCGAACGTTGGTACGACCATGCTCTCGTGAACCGCACACTCACGCCTGAGCACTACACAGCAATAGCCAGTAAAACAGATTCCATCCTCGCTGATGCCGATTCACTTGGGGACCTTGACAGATGGCTCGGGTTCAGACGGCAGCATATCTCAAGATCGAAGCCGATCTCAGACGATGCCAGAATCGGCGTGCTGCGTGTGATTACTGAATCACTTCAAGACACCAGCGATGACGAACCGAGACTGAGACAAGACGAGTATCTAGGTCTGAGCGTACTGGTCGTGACAAGCAGCACAGAATTTATTCCTGTTCCGCATGAGGCAACGGGAGTCGTCTCCGAGTTCATCACAGAAGTCGAGCGAGCACAGACCGGATCGCAACCGGTCCTCACTTCAAACACTACAGCTGCACTTTACAGCATCCTTGGCCCATGGTTACCGGAGGCCTTCGAGCAGCTTGATCGGCTCTCTCTCATCGATGACTTCAGCTCGAGCGGGTACTACTCCGCAGCACTAATCATACTTGCTGAAGCGGCTCATGACCCCCGTGCCGAAAGTCTTGTGCGAAGAAACCTGATGCACTCCAATAACGTTGTCGCAGGTCGCCAGATCTCGGCCTTGTACAGCGTTGGCCATCACACAGACATGTTCTGGGACGAGCTAACCGCGAACATACTCTCAGAGGATGAGGCACGCATAAATCTCGCTACATCAGTGCTTGCGAAGAACTCTGAACGCATCGATGAAGTGCTGACTGTCGTGGAAGAATCTGTGAGAAAGAACCCGGAGTCGGCTTCATTTTTGGCCGCGGGGCTATCGCGTTTGCCTGCGGAGAAGCTCGTTAAGGAGCTGCCGGTGCTCCTGATGCTCGCAGACCAATGCCCCGACATCCCCCGCCCGAGACTGATCAACGCGCTCGGCAGGGCGTGGTACGAGATTCAGAAAACCGACAAAGAGCTTGCACTGCAAGTTCACTGCCGGCTTATCGAGTTTGTTGACTCACCGCATCAGCAGGATCACCGCGTGCTCTACTTTGAGCTAGACCGGATCGACGAAGTGCTGTACGACGAATATTTAGAGGCAGAGCAGCTGGCGGATTGACAGAACGTGCAGATGCTCAGTTCACGCTAGGCGGATCACGGTCCGTGCCTGTGCCCGAGAAGAACTTGTTGGTCGCGCCGATGGATTCGTAAAGGTAGCTGCCGTCGGCCTCTTTGGTGTAGCCGAGGTCTTCGGACGCGAGCGCTTTGACGTGGCCGTCCATCCACGCGACGTTCGCCTTGCCGCCGTGGCGTTCGTCCGGTGCGGATCGGATGGCGCCGTCGCGTCCGCCGTCGCAGTTGTCGCTGTCGGCGGTGAGTCTGGGCGGGTCGAGCGACCAGCCGTGGTTGGCGATCTCGCGCGGGTCGTTGCTCGGGTGGGGCATGGAGTTGTAAGGCAATCTCTGAAGTTCGGGCGTCGCGGCAGAAGTGCCCAGCGAGTCGGCAAAGAGCACGGTCTGGCTCTGGAATTGGTGGATCCGTGTCGGGAAGTTCATCATCCGCCCCGCGGCGTTGAGCCTGCTGTTGCCGAGGAACTGGAAGTTGTAGCCGAGGCCGTAGTTCCGGTTGTTGATGTACTGGTCTGCGCTCGGATCAACAAAGATCTCATGCTCGAGGAGTCTGTTGTTGTCGTTCTCTTTGCTCGGGTCGGTCGAGGGGGCGGCGTACGCGTAAAACCCGGCGCCGGCGCCCATGCTGACCATCCACCTGGGCCTGTAGTGCAGCCCGTTGCCGACGTCGTAGTGGTTGGCCGGGTGCGTGCCCGCGCCGACCTTGGCCATGCGACCGGGGATGTTGATGCCGTCATAGGTGTCGGCGTAGAGCGCGTGGCCAACAGCTAGCTGCCGCATGTTCGAGGCGCATTTGAGGTTACGAGCCGAGTCCCTAGCCGCCGACAGGGCGGGCAGAAGGATGCCGATCAGCAGCGCGATGATCGCGATGACCACCAAGAGCTCGATCAATGTGAAGCCTGAGCGCGTCGTTCGCATGGTGCTGCCTCGTCTATAGCCTGAGCCACAGGTTGTACTCACTTGCTCATTATCGGTTGCGACAGCTTGTCAGGGGCAGGATTATCGGAATTAGGCGGTTCATTCTTAACACACCATGCCGAGCCGCACGCAATACTTTTGTTTTATTTTATATATGCGAAACTTTAGCCCCACCCGGCGGTAGCTCTAGAGCAGAGTCATCCCAATCTGTACCAGGAGATCACCATGAAACCGCACCGCCTCGCTGCCGCCTTGCTCCTCGCACCAGCCTCTACACTCGCCGAGCCGATCAACGACGACTTCGAGAGCTACGCACCCGGAGCATTCCCGGGCGCTGCGTGGCAGGATGTTTCGACGCGGATCGACAACCCAACGATCCCGGCCCCTACCGCCTTTGTGCTCGAAACCACCGGCGCCGACGGCTTACCCACACAGGCTGTGCAGATCGTCGACAACATCGGGACCAGCTCGGGTGTGATGACAGAGATTCAGCCCGCGGACCGCCACACGCTCCGTATGGATGTCCGCATCGACCAGTTCTCGGATGTGCGGGGCTCATGGCCCGGCGGGATCGGCTTTCTGCAAGATGAGGGCGCGTCGGATTTCAATGCAGATCCGCAAGCCGTGCTCTATGCGTGGCAGGATGGCCGGTGGCATCTCTTTGTCAAGAACAGCCCCGACGGACTTCCGATTCGCAACACCGACAGAATTCTGGCTGGCATCCCTCGCATCAACCCCGGGACCTGGTACACACTCCAGCTCGAAATCGACACCACGACCGGCGTCTTTGACGCCTCTGTCTACAACGCGGCCACCGGCGAGCTGCTCGGCGAAGATTCCCTGAACTTCACCGACTGGGACCCTCAGTTCGGCAGGTTCGATGCCATCGCTGCGTTCGACGGTGAAGGGGGTACCGCAGGAACCGTCGGCGGCGTCAGCACATACGACAACTTCAGCTACATTCCAGCGCCATCTGCCGCGATCTTTGCCGCAGTGTCGGCGGCCATGGCCGCTGTCAGAAGGCGATAACCCGCCGACCGCTCATTCCCAGAGCCACCAGAACGGTTTGCGTTTCTTCGCGAAGTTGCCGCTGTGCTCGGCCTTGGCCCGCTCGATCGCGACCATCGCCTCGTCCGGGTCGTCGGTAAAGAGCACGAGATCCAAGTCCTCGGGGCTGATCGCACCGCGTTCGACCAGGTCTTTGCGCACAAAGTCCACGATCGGCTGCCAATAGTCCTTGCCCATAAGGACGATCGGGAAGTGATGGATTTTCCCGGTCTGGATAAGCACCAGTGTCTCGAAGACTTCGTCGAGCGTGCCGAACCCACCGGGCAGGACAACGAACGCGCACGAGTATTTCACGAGCATGACCTTGCGGACGAAGAAGTAGCGGAACTCAACGAACTTGTCGAGGTACTTGTTGGGTTCCTGCTCCATCGGCAGCTCGATGTTGCAACCGATCGAACTGCCCCCGGCCTCGCGCGCGCCGCGGTTGGCGCCCTCCATGATGCCCGGCCCGCCGCCGGTCATAACGGCTAGATCCGCCTCGGCGATCTTCTTGCCCATGACACGGGCCATCTCGTAGTACTCGGAGCCGTCGTGGAACCGCGCCGAGCCGAACACCGTGACGCACGGGCCGACAAAGTGCAGCGCGCGGAACCCACGAATGAACTCCATCGCGATCCGCCAGACTCGCAGCGTCTCCGACCGCCGAAAGTCCGGGCCGGCGAGCAGTTTCTTGTCGTGCTTGGTCGTTTCCTGGTCTGGCATCGAGAACTTTCCGTTGTAGGCGTACAGCTGTTGAGTGTTCGCGGGTCTTGGCGCGAGTATACGCGAATCAGTCTGCACCATGCCCGCTTCGGAGCGATCGCGACCGAGCCGACTCACCGCTACAATCCGCTCGCCGGGCCCGTGGCGAAATTGGTATACGCGACGGACTTAAAATCCGTTTGGGGGTAACTCCAGTGTGGGTTCGAGTCCCACCGGGCCCATTTGGCAAGCGACTCGACTAGAGGACTTTGACGTGATCTCTACTCAGAAAATGGTCGACTCGGCCATGCGAGAAGCCGGAGAGGCATGGCGACGCGGCAACTCAGCCGCCACAGTTCGTGCTCTTGAAAAAGCCGTGCGGCTGCGTCCCAACTTTGTCAAAGCACTCACGCAGCTCTCGGCGGTTCTTCAGTACCGCGGCGACATGACGCAAGCCCTGCAAGTCACAAAGAAAGCCATTGCCGCCGACCCCAAGAACAGCGAACACCACATCTCAATCGCGGTCATCTACGAACTCCTCAGCGACGGTGAGAACGCGATGCGTGCGTTCGAGACCGCGTCAAAGCTCAACCCGAGCGATCCACGCGGCCTGTGCGGGATGGCGTCTGTGTACGAACGGATGCACATGCTCGACAAAGCCCAGGACGCGATAGAGGCCGCGGTAGAGACATTCCCGGACTCGGCAGTGGCGAACACGATACACGCCAAAATCCTGCGCAGACAAGGTGAACAGGACAGAGCACTGGCAATCCTGAACGACGTGCTCGAATCTGCAGCGACGGACGACGACACATACCCCGCAGCGTTCGAGAAGGCCAAGCTCCTCGACAAGCTCGGAAAGTATCCGGAAGCATTCGAGGCTTTCACGCTTGCGAACAAGTCCCAGGCCCGGGCATCAAGGATGGACCCGATCCCCGCGAACCCGGCGGTTTCCTTGTGTCAAACGCTCAGGTCGTTTACCGCGGAACATCACAAGCAGTGGCGCTACGAAACGCCGCTCAAGCCGATGAAAGAAAGGGTTGCATTCCTATTCGGCTTTGCGCGCTCGGGCACAACCATGACCGACCGCATCCTCGGCGCGCACGACCAGGTCGTCGTCTTTGAGGAGTTGCCGACCATCCGTGAGATGCACGCCGCGTTGCACGGGCTCGACCCCGCAGGCCGACCCATTGCCAAGCTATACCCGGACATGAAGCCGGAACAAGTCGAGAAACTCCGCGCCGCTTACCGCCAGGCCGTGATGAAGCGGCTGACTCCGGAGCAGACCAAGAGGTGGAAAGAGGGCGAGTTGCTTGTCCTCGACAAGTACCCGCTTGAGTTGTCGGCGATCGGTTCGATCGCACGCGTTCTGCCTGAGTCAAAGGTGCTCGTGGCGATCAGAGATCCGAGGGACGTGTGCCTGAGCTGTTTCATGCAGCAATTCAGCCTGAACATCTCGATGGCGCAGCTGCTGACCCCGCAGTCAGCAGCAACCTACTTCAATCACCTCATCGGGATGTGGCTGGACATCAGGGATCGGCTTGCGGTTGACTGGCTCGAGGTCCGGTACGAGGACACGGTCAGCGATTTCGGTGCACAAGCACGTCGCGTACTGGAGTTCCTGGAGTTGCCGTGGGACGAGACGCTCGGCGAATTCCACATGCACACACCGGGCACGCTGATCTCGACACCAAGCTACGAAGCGGTGAGCCGACCGATCAACGCAGACGCGATCGGCCGATGGAAGAAATACCGCGAGCAGATCTCTGACACAATCGAGCAGCTCGCGCCGATCGTCGAGCGTCTTGGATACGAACCGGCTTAGCTGGCAGGACGGCTCGCACCCTCTAGCCCGGCTTCGAGCGGGCCAAGGTACGCGGCGTAGTTCGTGTGCCGCCCAACCGAACCCGTGTGAATCGCCCGGCGGATCTCGTCGAGGCAGCCGGTCCGGGCCGCGGGTCGCGCGGTGTAGAACTCAAGACACACATCGTCCCACTCAAGCCCGGCAAACTCGATCAGTTGCCGACTCTGCTCTTCTTGATTCGCAACCAGGGTTTCGTACGAAACCTCGTGGAACTCGACACCGAGCGAGCTCGCCATTGAGCGCCAGTGCTGCATCGATCGCATGTGGTCGCGCGCGAATCGGCCGAGGTTGTACAGATCGCTCGACTGCGGATGGTCGAAGCCGAACAGGTTCATGTGGTGCGACAGGCAGGCGTCCTTCGGATCGCGTGTCACATGCACGATCTTCGACCCCGGGAACATCGACGCGATCATCGGCAGATAGAATGCGTTGTACGAGTTCTTGTCCGTCACGACGTTCGGCTGAAGTCCAGAACCGAGCAGCGCGAGCACACGCCCCACCATCTGCATGTAGCTTGTGGTTGCGTTCTGCATCAGCTCGCCGGTCAGCAGCGACGGGTCCAGCGGCATCGGCCTGGCGCCATCGGTCTGCGGGTCGAGCCGGGCGGCGATTCGGTGCAAGCCGGGCAGCTCGCCGCAGGCGATCGCGTTCGGGTGCACGCCGATGATCCGCTCGACGAGTGTGGTTCCGGAACCGGGCACGCCGATCACGAAGACTGGCCTTGGTGCGCCTTCGACCTGCTCGCTTCTAGGCAGCGCTGAGATCGTGTCCTCGTTCCATATCCCGATCATCTGATCAACGCGCGCACTGTGACGATCCGCGTCGAACACGGTCGGGAGCTCGGCGTGCGCACTCGACAGATGTTTCATCGCCTCGTCATAGCGGCCGAGCCTGTCGGCGCACCGAGCAAGCTCTCGCTTGAGCGAGAACCGCACACCGGGATTGTGATCATCGCTCGCGGCGAACCGTTCGAGCAATCCAAACGCTTCCTCTTCCCTGCCGACCATCCTCGCCAGCCTTGAGAGCAACAGAACAACCGCTACATCGTGCGAAGCGCCCGCAGCAACAAGCGCCACCGCAGGGTCGATCATCCGCTGGGCGGCTTCGTAGTCGCCCTGATCCATCGCGTGCTCGATCATCTGGCTCATGGCGCGCTGGTTCGACGGATCCAGTTCGAGCGCCTTGCTCAGCTGCACATACGCGCTCGGGTCGTTGCCAGTCCGGCGGTGAAGCTTGGCAAGCTCAAGCCTCGCGATGATGTTCTTTGGCTGAAGCTCAACCGTCGCCCTGAACGCGGCGAGCGCCGCCTCGATCCTGCCGATCGCAGACAGACACAGACCCGCGGCGAACTGGATCTGAGGCTGCTGGGCCGCGTACTGCGGGTCGGCCTTGCGAACCTGATCGAGCCCACGCAGCGCGTCTTCAAACTTGCCCTGATTCGTGTCCTGGATCGCCTTCTGGACAAGCTGCTCGATCTGTGGGTTGAAGTGCACGGCGTGTTCCTATGTATCGGAGTCGGTCTCTGCGGTTGTAGGCTCGTCGTCTTCCACAAGGATACGCGACGCTGGCGTGTCAAGATCGTCCATCTGACCCGTGCGGACGGTCCACACAAACGCCAGAACCGCGGCACCGGCGAACAGAAACGCGAGCGGGATGACGATCCAGAGCACACCCATCGGTAGCAGATCATTGCACCCTTGAGAACGTCTTGGAATGTAGAGCCAAAGCGAGCACCGTCAGCGAGCTTATCGGCATCAGGATCGCGGCCAACAGCGGCGTGAGCAGCCCCCCCGCCGCAAGCGTAGCCGCGATTGCGTTGTACCCGAGACTCACGCCGAGGCAGACCTTCACAGCACGAACCGTCCGCTTTGCTCCGACCAGAATCTCGGGCAGTCGGCGGAGATCGTCGCCGATGATGTACGCGTGAGCCGCGGCAAGCGATGCCTCAGCCCCACCCTGAAGCGCCACACCGAACGACGTCTTGGCGAGTGCAGCCGCGTCGTTCACACCGTCGCCGATCATGACCACCGGCGCTTCGTCCGCAGCCGACTCGACGCGCGCAACTTTCTCTTCTGGACTCATCGAACCCTGCGCGAGTTGCGAATCGATGCCGAGCTCCGCGGCGACCGTATCCACGACCTCCTGCCGATCGCCCGACACGATCCCGACACGCCAGCCGCCGACGTGCAATGATTGGACGACCTCTCGCGCCTCACTACGGAGTTCATCACCCAGCACCGCGACCGATCGGACTGCATCCCCCTTTGCTACGAAAATCGGCGTGTTGCCGGCCTTCGCTTCTGTCATTGCAGCAGCCGCCAGATCAGGATCTACAGCTACACCGAGCGATTCCATCAACGCCAACGACCCCACCGCGACCCGTTCGCCACTAACTTCGCCGACAACGCCGAGCCCGGTTCGGTGATCGACTTTCTCAGCAGTGCACTCATCTGAAGCAGATGCAGCTATCGCGAGCGCGATCGGGTGTGTTGATCCCCTCTCCAAAGCCGCCGCTACTGGTTTGAGCGATTCATCACCGAGCCAGCGGACACAGCGGAACGTGCCCTTGGTGAGCGTGCCTGTTTTATCCATGAGCACAACACCGGGCGTGCAGATTTTCTCGAATGCACCGGCGCCCTTGATCAGCACCCCGTCCCGAGCCGCCCTGCCAACAGCTACCGCGGTCACGAGTGGCGTCGCGAGCGCTAGGGCACACGGGCAGCACACGACGAGCAGAGCTGTGGCGTGACCGACCGCGTCCTCGAAACCGCTGCGGACCCAGAACGCGAACGTGCCGAGCGCGAGCGCCAGCACCGCGATCACGAACACACCCGCGAGCCGGTCTGCCTGCCCGATGACCGGCGTCTGCTGGCGCGCGTGCCGTTCGATGTCGCGCATCACGGCGCCAAGCCTTGTCTGATCTCCTACCGCCTCCGCGAGCACGCGGATCGGGCTGGAGATGTTCACCGTGCCCGCGGCGATCCGGTCGCCCTGCGCAAGCCGAACAGGTCTCGATTCACCGGTCATCACTGACTCATCAACAGACGAAGCACCGGCTACGACAACGCCGTCCACCGGTGCCGATTCACCGGCAAGGATCTCGACTGTCATCCCTGGCGACACCGCCTCCACGGGCTGGGTCGTTGTGTCGCCGTCCTCGCCGACCACATGAACCGAAGCCGGCGTGAGCGAGAAAAGCAATTCGAGCGAATCAGACGCGGCTCTGTGCCCACGCTGCTGGAACCACCTTCCGACGAGGAGCAGGAACACGAGCATCGTGATCGAATCGAAGTACACCTCGCCCGAGTCGCGCAGCGCGTTGATGACACCCGCGACCAGACCGACACCGAGCGCAAGCGCGATCGGCATGTCGAGATGCCATGTTCTGGTTCGGATGGCCGCGATCGCGCCGACGAAGAACACCCTGCCGGGCCAGACAGTGCTGGTCACGGCGATCGCGGCGCTGATGAGCCGGAACGCGAGCCGAATGCCCGCGTCCATGCCCTCGAACATGCCCGCGTACAGCGCGATTGCCAGCAGCATCGCGTTGCCCGCGAGCGCCCCGGCGATCCCGATCCGGATCAGCGATTTCCGATCGGCCTCGCGCCGTGCCGAGCGTTGCGACGAGCGGCTGGGTGGGTGTGCGCGGTACCCGAACGAGTCGATCGTGCGCGCGATCTCTGACAGTTTCGTTGTTTCAGGGTTCCATGAGAGCGAGACAAGCGAACGCCCGAGATCGAGTCTCGACTCTCTCAAGCCGCTCACGATCTGCGGCGTCCTCTCCACCAGCCACACGCAAGCCGCGCAGTGCACGCCTTCGAGATACAACTCGCACGAGCTGCGTCCTGTTTCTTCATCCTTTCGGACATGCACACGCTCGAACGCTTCAGAATCCAGCTCTTGGTATCGACTACCCGTGGCCTTGGCGGGCTGGGTTTCGGCTTCGAGACGCTGACGCATGTCGTAGTACGCCGCCAGCCCGCTGGCCTGGATCGCCTCGTATGCCGTCATGCAGGCGCTGCAACAGAACTGCTCTTTTCTGCTCGGCTCGATCAAGCCCCGTGGCACACCCAGCCCGCAGTGTGTGCACGAGCAACGCTCGATGTCCGCGGTTGAGACCGGCTGTGCGCTACTGACCTGCGACATCGATAGCCTCATTATTCAGCTTGGTCATGGCCGCGGCTCGGTCGTGCGTCGGGAGCATGTGCCCGGTGCGCCCGAGCGCGGTCAGCACGCCCATCGTGACGATTGTGATCGCCATCGCCGCCGGGATGTACCGGCGGAGCGAGCCGCTGATCGTCTGCACGCCAGTTCCGACGGCGACCATGACCGGGAGCGTGCCGACCCAGAACGCAGCCATCGTCAGTGCGCCCGCGATCGGGTGAGCCGTTCCGGCGGCGACGAGCGCGAACGCGTACAACCAGCCGCATGGCAGCAGGCCCGTCATCAATCCGATCACAAGCGAACGTCTGGTCGGTGTCAGCTTTGAGGCGACACCGTGCAACCGGATAAACAGCCTGTGCATCACACCCGGCGAAGCGGGCTTAGGGACTTTGACACCGGCGATACGCAAGAGCGACACCAGCCCCATCGTGATCATGGTCGCCGCGGCGAGCATCACCGCGGCTTTGTGCAGCCCCACCGCTCGCCCTCCGAGATCGATCGCCTGCCCCGCCACCCCGAATGATGCACCGATCAGCGAGTACACGACGAGTCTGCCGAGGTGGTACGCCGACTGCAGCCTGACTTTCGAGACAGGTGTTTCCTGCCCGACACCCACTGCCAGCGCGATGAACGCGCCGCACATCCCGGCGCAGTGCAAGCTGCCCAGCACACTGGCCGTCAGCACCGCACCGATCAATGGGAACAGTTCGGTGTTCACCTAGTCAACCTTCGTCCATGTGTGTGCGGTGTGCGTGAAGACTGTGTCGCCGACCGTTGCTCGCAGGCGAACAGTCCATCTGCCGTCGCGCGCCATCGGCTGGCCCGCTGAGTATCGACCCGGCGCGATCTCGGTGAAACCGAACTCGAACGTTTCCTTCCGCCTCGCGTTGTGGAAGCAGAACGCCTCAAGCGTCGCGCCCTCGACGGCGTTTCCATCTGCATCCGTCAGCAGAACCGTAACCGCCCGATCGCCCCTGCCGTCGAGGTCCGCCGCGAGTGTGACGTCGGCTTTCCAGCCAAGCTGGGCGTTTAGTTCCGTCTGCTCCGCGGTCTCGTCCCACGCAACGGCCTTGGCGAAGTAGTCCTCTTCGAGGCCGAACGAAGGATCATTCGTTGCCAAAACCACGGTGACGGTCGCCATGGTCATGCTCATGCCGATGAGCGCGAACACGATCCCGGGGAACGGCCACCATGCACGGATACCGGTGCGCTTTGCGGGCTGCTCAGTCATCGCCCTGCTCCTTTGTGTTGTTCTCTTGCGAGTTGCGCTGCCTGCCCGGCGCTGGCGCCATCATCCTGTAGGTGACGTCGCTCTCGAATCCCTGACCATCAGACACACGCACGACGATGTCGCGCGCGCCGGTTTTAAATGAACCCAGCGGCGCTACCAAACGAACCGGCCTGCTCACGGTTTCACGCGAACCGACCACAAATGCCTCGCCGGGAATCTCGACCTCGCCCGCCTCGACATCAGGCAGCGTGAACGTGTACTCCACATCAACCGGCGTGCGGTTCTGCACCTTGAGCGTGACGGCGTTGACGACATCGCCATCAACGAGCGCAAACGGCGCACCTCGCTGGCGGATGATCGAGACATAGGCTTCCGACCTTGTCAGCAGGATAAACACGAATCCACCGAACAGTGCTGCTAAGAGCGCCGGGTAGATCACAGTCCTCGGCCGAAGCAGGTTGCCCTTGACCTTGTCGATCACCGACGCCTGAGAGCCGTAACGAATCAGCCCGCGCGGCTTGCCGATTTTGTCCATGACCGAATCGCACGCGTCGATGCACTGAGCGCAGTTCACACATTCGAGCTGCAACCCATCGCGGATATCGATTCCCGTCGGGCAGGTCGTGACGCACATCTTGCAGTCGATGCAGTCGCCGAGTTCCGGCTCGTCGGGAATGACTTTGAGTGCAACATCTCCTGCCGGAGCGTTCTTCTTTCTTCTCTTCTTTCCACGTGGTTCGCCGCGGTTCGGGTCGTAGGTGATGATGAGCGAGTTTCGATCGAGCATGACCGACTGGAATCGGCCGTAGGGACAGGTCACGATGCACATCTGCTCGCGGAAGAACGCGAAGTCGAACATCATGAAAAACGTCGTGACCGCCATCACAAGGAACGGCACAGGGTGCGTCAAGGGCGAACCGAGCATCCATCGCCACAGGTTGTCCGTACCAACGAAGTACGCGATGAATGTGTTGGCGAGCAGAAATGATATAACCAGATACGTCAGGAACTTGGCGGGCTGACGCCAGCCGCCCTCTTTGGGCTTTCTTCCCGGCGCACCTAAGAAGAACCGCTCGATCGGCCGGTACACAAGCTCGAGGTACACCGTCTGCGGACACGCCCAGCCGCACCAGACTCGCCCAAACATCGCTGTCAGGAAGATGATTGAGAGCAACACAAAGAGCATCAGCAGCGCAAGCAGCAGCGTGTCGGTCGGATAGAGCGTCATGCCCCAGAACGTGAACTCTCTTCGCAGCAGGTCGAGCAGGATCGGCGGCTTGCCGTTGATCCGAAGATGCGGCAGCACACAGAAGAACGCGATCAACGCGTACCCGACGACTTTCCTGCCATTTAGAAACCTGCCGGGCGAGACCTTCGGTTTGAGCCACCGCCGAGAGCCGTCGGCGTTCAGCGTCGAGAGAACCTGCACTTCTGGTTCGGGTGCACCCGTCATATCTCAGTCCTTCATGCCGATCGACATCGGCACAGAATTACCCGCCTCCCTCGGCAGCATCGTCACCAGTCTCGGGCCTCGGCGCAGGCTCGGGCCATGGCTCCATCTGCTCACCCTCTGCGGGAGCGCCGGAGAAAGGCGTAGTCCCCCTGAGCGACGCGACGTAGGACGACAACAGGATCACATCGTTCGGGTGGAAACGCTCGCTCCACGCGGGCATTGCGCCGGCGTTGGCGCCGTTAGCGATGACCGTATGAATGTCTTCGATCGTGCGAACGTTCTTGCCGAACTCGTCGGTCAGGTTCGGGCCGACCTTCCCGCCGCCGTCGGCTTCGTGACACGAAGCGCAGTTCGCCGCGAACACGCTCGACGCGTACGCCATCCACTCGTCGTCCTGTGCGTAGTACGCGATCTCGTCGGCGGTCGGTTCAAGATCCCCGAGCGACGCAAACTTCTTCAGCGTGGCCGCAATCGAAGCCCGCTTGTGCTTCGTTTCAGGAGAGGGCAGGTACGGGCTGCCCGCGATCGAAACCACGGAGTAGAACACACCAAATACCAAGAACAGGAAGAACAGGAAGTGCCACCAGCCCGGCGTCGGGTTGTCGAACTCCTGAATGCCGTCGTATTCGTGGTCAAGAATCTTTGGATCGTGCGGCATCTCTTACTCCCCCTCTTCCAATGTGCTCACCCCGTTGTCGTCCTGAAGCGGGAGCGATGCGATCCGCTTCGTGACCTCGCGCGGAGCGAACAAGATTCTGAACACGACCAACGCGAACACCGCGAGGAAGATCACGAGCGCGACTTCTGCCCAGACATGCAAATCCAAAAAGCTCATAATATCTGAGAGTCTCATTCTGATGCTCCTTCCTCTGTCGCGGCCTCGTCGGGTGTCCGGGTGAGGTCCGTACCCAGACGCTGCATGTAGGCGATGAGCGCGACGACCTGCTTGTCCTCGAGGTTGTCTACGAGTTCGGTCACGGTGCTGCCCTCGCGGATCGAGTCTGCGACCTGCCTGGCCTGCTCGCGCGCCATCTCCTCGGCGTTGGTGACCGCGTCGCCGTAAGGCGTGCCGAGCAAGGCCAGCGAAACGATGCGGGGCTGGATCTCCGCGAAGTTGATGTCCCGCTCATACAGGTGTTTGTAGCTCGGCATGATCGAGCCCTTGGTTGTCCTGGGGTCGTAAAAGTGGTCGTAGTGCCACGCCGCGTTCGGGTTGGTCTTGCCTTCGCGGGCAAGGTCCGGGCCGATGCGTCGGCTGCCCCACTGGAACGGCCGGTCATAGATTGTCTCGCCCGGTTTGGTGTAGTCGCCGTAACGCTCGGTTTCCGAGAAAATCGGCCTGATCATCTGCGAGTGGCAGTTGTAACACCCCTCGGCGATGTAGATATCCCGCCCCGCGATCTCAAGCGGCGTGTAGGGCAATACGGTCGTGATTTTCGGCACGTTCGACTTAATCAGGAACGTCGGGATGATCTCAAAGATCGAAGCGATCGAGACCGCGACTACCACCCACACGGTGAACCGCACAGGCAGACGCTCCCATCGGCGGTGCCAGTGGCCCTGCAGGAACCGGTCGCCAGCGTGGCCGATGCCGGCGTTTGAAGTCAGGCGTGACACGGGCGGCGGGCCGTCGTCGTAGTACTTCGTCAACGCCGGTGCCTGGTGCGTCGGCACGTCGTACTTCGCCGGGCGCTGACGCCAGGTCATAAACAGCGTGTACGCACCGATCAGTGAGCTCGCAAGGAACACCGTGCCACCGATCGCGCGGATCCAGTAGAACGGCATCAGCTTCGTCACGGTCTCAATGAACTCAGGGAACGCGAGCGTGCCATTCTCGTTGAATGCGCGCCACATCAGGCCCTGCGTGATGCCCGCTGTGTAGATCGAGATGATGTACAGCAGGATGCCGATCGTCCCCATCCAGAAGTGCAGCGACACGAGCTTGACCGAGTAGATGCCCTTGGTCTGGAAGAGCCTCGGCGCGAGCCAGTAGAGCATGCCGAACGTCATGAACGAATTCCAGCCCAGCGTGCCCGCGTGAACATGTGCGATCGTCCAGTCCGTGTAGTGACTAAGCGCGTTGACCGTCTTCACAGAGAGCAGCGGCCCCTCGAACGTTGACATGCCATAGAACGTCACGCCGACAACAAAGAACTTGAGCACCGGGTCCGTCGAGACCTTGTGCCAAGCGCCACGAAGTGTGAGCAAACCATTGATCATGCCCCCCCACGACGGCATCCAGAGCATCAGACTGAACGCCATACCAAGAGTCGAAGCCCACTGGGGCAGCGCCGTGTAGTGCAGGTGGTGCGGGCCGGCCCAGATGTAGATAAACACCAAGCTCCAGAAGTGGATGATCGACAGTTTGTAACTAAACACAGGCCTTTTGGCGGCCTTGGGCAGGAAGTAGTACATCAGCCCGAGGAACGGCGTCGTCAGAAAGAACGCCACCGCGTTGTGGCCGTACCACCACTGCATGAACGCGTCCTGCACACCCGCGTACACGGGGTAGCTCTTCATCAGGTTGGAGACACTTGAGACCTCGCCCGTCTTGAGGAACTCAACGACGCCGACCGGGATCCAGATGTTGTTGAACACGTGCAGGATTGTGACCGCGACGAGACTGGCGATGTAGAACCAGAGCGCGACGTACATGTGCCGCTCGCGACGCTTGACCAGCGTCATCAGGAAGTTCGTCCCGAACAACCCGAGCCACACCACCGCGATCGCAAGGTCGATCGGCCACTCAAGCTCGGCGTACTCCTTTGACTGGGTAATGCCGAGCGGGAGCGTGATCGCGGCGCTCACAATAATCAGCTGCCAGCCCCAGAAGTGCAGCTTGCTGAGTTTGTCGGACCACATCCGGCACTTGCACAAACGCTGAGTCGAGTAGTAGACCGCCGTGAAGATCGCGTTGCCCGCGAACGCGAAGATCGCCGCGTTCGTGTGGAGCGGGCGGAGCCGACCGAAGGCGATCTCGGGGATTAGGTTCGCCTGCGGGTACGCGAGTTGCACCGCGAGGATCACCCCGACGAGGAACGCGACCAAGCCCCAGATCAGCGTCGCCCAGAAGAACTTCCGGACGATCGCGTCGTCATACGTGAAACTCTCAAGCTCGCTCACCTGCTGTGGCGTTTGCGATTGAAGCAAAGTCATCAATTCCGCCTCCCATCTCGGCCCAAACCCAATTCCGGCAAGGGATTGCTGCCAGATCTGCAGCTCAATCGCCCCCCTCGGCCTCGAATCGCCGATTTGTATAAATATATAGATATACTTATACTCTAATCCACTGTCGTCAAGAATTGGGGACAACTTTGGTCCAAATTGATTCCAAACGCCGACAGGCTCATACTCGATGGACCGTCCGCTAGACTGAATTGGGGGTAGTTGATTTGTTCTCTCGAACGACCGAATACGCCTTACGCGCGATGGCTCTAATCTCTCAGATCGAGGGACGCGCCACCGCTACCGAGATCGCCGAGCAGACCCGTGTCCCGGTCCGCTACATGTCAAAGGTGCTCCAAACACTCTCCGAGGCCGGGCTCATCGAGTCCCAGCGCGGCCCTTCCGGCGGGTTCTGGCTCAGCAGATCTCCCGAGGAGATCACGCTGCTCGATGTTGTCGATTGCATCTCACCCATCGAGCGCATCACTCAGTGCCCGATCAATCTCCCCGAGCACTGCGACAACCTGTGCCCGCTACACATAGCGCTCGACGACCTCGCGGTGATCGCGCGTGAAAAACTCGGCGCCACGTCGCTCGCGTCCGTGATGGACAAATCGATCGTGCCGCTGGGCATCAAGATCAAAGACACATCGAATATCCCAGATTCATGAATCGGATCGGGTTACTCGTCGCCGAGCCCGTTCCACTTGGCGATCCAGAGCTGGCTCGACGCCTTGCCGTCGGGTGAGCGGTCGTCGCCGCGCTGCGCGGTCCACATCATGTACTCGCCGTCAGCGCTGAACACGGGCAACCCGTCAAACCCCGCGGCGTGCGTAATCCGGATCGGGGTCTGCTTCTTCTCGGGATTGTCGGCGTCGAACCGGATCGCGAAGACCTCGTAGTTGCCGTGGCTTACCTCGCTCGACGCGTACAGCATGTACTCGCCAGACGGGTGCCAGAACGGCGCCCAGTTCACGTGGCGGTTGTCGGTGAGCTGGATTTCCCTCGAAATACCGGTAATTTTGCCCGATTCGTCGTACGCAAGCTCAGACACAAAGAGCTGCAACAGGTTGTTGCCTTTGCGGTCCGAGCGGTAGCAGATCCACTTGCCATCGGGCGAGAAGAACGGCCCGCCGTCGTAACCCTCGGCCTCGACCAGGATCGTGTGCTCCTCGGTCTCGGTGTCATACACCCAAAGATCGGCATCGGGCTTGCCCTGCTCGTTCGACTTCTCCTCGTCGACCTGTGCGTAGAGAATGTGACGCGCATCGGGGGAATACGAGCACTCGGCGGTGTAGCCGGGACGTTTGAAAACAATATCTACAAACTCATGACCATCGGGTACATCCATCCAGCCATACGAATTCCCGTCGTTGTAAAAGCCGAATTTCCATCCCTCAGGTGTGTTCCACACGCCTCGTTCGACCTCCCTGCCGTATTCGACTACTTCCATCTCAGAAGGAAACGCCCACCGGTATCGCCCGCTACCCCGTTGGTATCCAGGAACGTTCTCTTCACTCGGTGCCATGAGAGTCGAACCGAAGATGATGACACCGGACTCTGTCGGATGGAACCACGCACAGGTGTTTGCCGATACTCTCGGCGCGAGCCTGAACGCGGTACCCGTGTTGTGGGCACTGACATCATTTAACTTGCGTCTGTACATGCTGTAGTTCTGACTATCCGAGCCCGCCGGGATCGCTTGGAAGACAATCTCAGTCCCATCTGGGCTGAAGTAGGCCTCACCCGCCTTCGCCCACTGCTCCGCAAACGTAATCTGGCGTGCATCGCTCAGAAACTTGCTCTCGGCGGCCGGGTCCGATTCCGGCTGGCCAGACGAGGGCTGGGCGACTGAAAGGGCGACGACTGCGGCTGCGATGCTCAGCATGGGATAAGTCTCCGGTTTCCAATTGAGACTAGGACTCAACCCTGCCGCAAGTCACCCCCGTGCCTATGCTTGGCCTCGTCCGGGTGGAATTGGCCCCCCCGGCAACCCAAACCCACGGCGCACCAGCGGCTCTGACCGGCCCGGTGCCCCGGCCACGGAGAATATGAAATGGTCAAGCTTCGCCTCCAGCGTCACGGACGCACCCACCGCCCCTTCTACCGCCTCGTCGCTGTCGATGCTCGCTTCAAGCGCAACGGCAAGTTCATCGAGCGCCTCGGCTGGTTCAACCCAACCCCGGGCGAGGGCGAGAAGAACATCGATCTTGATAGCGATCGCATCAAGCACTGGCTCAGCGTCGGCGCCCAGCCATCGGACACCGTCCGCGACCTGCTCGCAGACCACGACCTGCTGACCCCGAAGCTCGCCGCAAAGCGTGAGATGGACCGGAAGATGGCCAACGCCCGCCGCGAGAAGAAAGAAGCCGCCGCTGCCGAAGCAAAGGCAGCCGAAGAAGCCGCGGCCGCAGCAGCAGCCAAGGCCGAGGAAGAAGCCAAGGCAGCAGAAGAGGCAGCCGCAGAGGGCGAATAAACCCGAATCAAATTGCAACAAGCACCAAGAGCCGCGGAATCACCACCGCGGCTCTTTCTCTGCCCGCACCGAGGTATCCTGCACACACATGCGCTTCGACATCCTCACAACCTTTCCAGAGATGTTCACCGCCGAAGCGCCGGGTGCGCTCGGGATCTCGATCCCCGCGCGAGCCAGAGCCGCGGGACTCGTTGAATGGCACGCGACCAACATCCGCGTCTACTCGGACAACAAGCATGACAAAACAGACCGTCGCCCCTTCGGAGGCGGGCCGGGCATGGTCATGTCGTGCCAACCAGTGTGGGATGCGGTGCACGCCGCCGAGGCGCAGGACCCGAGACCCGCGACCCGCGTCCTGCTCACCCCGCAAGGCAAGCCGCTGAATCAGCAGCTCGTCGAAGACCTCGCAGCCAAGCCGAGGCTCCTCATGATCTGTGGCCACTACGAGGGCATCGACGAACGCGTCGTCCAGAAACTCGACCCGGTCGAGATCTCCATCGGCGACTACATCCTCTCCGGGGGCGAGACCGCCGCCCTGGTCCTGATGGACGCGATCATCAGGCTCATCCCGGGCGTCCTGGGCGACTCGGAATCCGCGATCCAGGACAGCTTCGCCAAGCCCCCGACGACCGACGCCAAGGGCGAATCCATCGATCCCAAGCTCCACGCCAAGTGGTGCAAAGAGCTCGGAATCCCCGAGGGCACCAAGCTCCTCGACTGCCCCCACTACACCCGGCCGAGGGTCTGGGAGGGTCTTGAGACGCCAGACGTGCTGCTCTCGGGCGACCACCTCGCCGTCGCCCGGTGGCGGCTCGAGCAGATGGCGGCCCGGACCCGCGACCGCCGACCCGACCTGCTGGGCCCGGCAGAGTGAGATCCAAAATCGCCTGCCATTGAATCTGAGCGCCCTGCAGGCATACCATCACCCTCGCGACTGGGAGTGGGTCCCGGAGCGATCTGATAGACCATCTGACTTGTGAGACCGACGCCATGAGCACCCAACAACTGCTCGAAAGCCTGACAACCGAGCAAATCAAGAGCGACATCCCTCGCTTTGACGTCGGCGACACCATCAACGTGCACGTCCGAATCGTCGAGGGCGAGAAGGAACGCGTGCAGGTCTACCAAGGCGTGCTGATCGGCCGCAAGGGCAGGGGCATCGACGAGATGATCACCGTCCGCCGGATCGTCGACAACGTCGGCGTCGAGCGTCAGTGGCCCATCAACAGCCCGATGATCGCCAAGTTCGAGGTTGTCCGCCGCGGCGATGCACGCCGGGCCAAGCTCTACTTCCTCCGCGACAGAATCGGCAAGAGCCGCCGCCTCCGCAACCGCCGCCGCGGCATGAAGCACGTCGAAGGCCTGAAGACGGTTCACTAAACCAGCTTCACCACATACGAATCCGCCAGTCGGCTCATCCTCCGGGATGGGCCGATTGTCTTTTTGCCTACGCTCTCATCATGAAAGCAATCGTCATCACCAAACAGGGCAACCCCGTCACGCCGAGCATCGAGTTTCAAAACTCATGGGCCGACGTCGGTGAACCCGGCACTGGTCAGGTCCGCATCAAGACACTCGCCTCAGCGCTCAACCACATGGACCTCTGGGTCGGCAGGGGCGTGCCCGGGTTGGACCTTGAGTACCCGCGCATCTCGGGCTGCGATTCCTGCGGCATCGTCGAAGCCGTCGGCGAGGGCGTAGACGAAGCCTGGGTTGGCAAGCGTGTGATCGTCAACGCCGCGACGCGTGTGCAGATCAAGCCCGACCTCGGCGGCGTGCCCGGTACAACGCTCGCTCCCGAGTACGAGCTCATCGGCGAGCACCACCAGGGCATGCACGCCGAGCGTTTCTTGATTACCGCCGACAACCTCGCCCCGGTGCCCGATGACTGCGACCCCAAACAAGCCGCGGCGTTCGGGCTGACGGCGCTGACCGCGTACTCGATGATGTTCACCAAGGGCCAACTCATGCCGGGCCAGCTTGTGCTCATCACCGGCATCGGCGGCGGCGTCGCGACCAGCGCACTGGCGCTCGCCAAGCACCGCGGCTGCCCCACCATCGTCACAAGCCGACACCAGTGGAAACTCGATAAGGCCCTGAAGCTCGGCGCGGACCACGCCATCCTCGACGAGGGACAGGATTGGTCGCGCGACGTCCGCATGATCACCAACAAGCGCGGCGTGGACATGGTCGTCGATTCGACCGGCAAGGCCACGCACCTCAACTGCATCAAATCGCTCGCCCGCGGCGGCGCGTATGTCTCGCCCGGCTGCACCACCGGACCCGACGCCACGACCGATCTGGCACGCCTCTTCTGGAACCAGCTCCGACTGCTCGGCTCAACAATGGGCAGCAACGAAGAGTTCAGAGAAGTCGTCGCGCTCTTCCGCGAGGGCAAAGTAGACGCGACCGTCGATCAGGTCTTCAAGCCAGAAGACGGCGCCAAAGCCTGGGCCAGGCTCGAAGCCGGCGAGCAGTTCGGCAAGGTCGTCATCGACTGGTCGTAGTTCAGTCTCCGAGCAACAGCCACGCCGAACGCGGGTTGGCCGCTCGGGCCTTGGAATAGTCGGGTCCGTCGCTGCACGCCTTCACACTCTTAAGGTGCACGACCGTCGCGTATCGCGCCGACTGCTTGAGCTTCCAAAACGCCGAGTCGCCCTGCACTTTGTCGTTGATCTCGCTACGCAGATCGCGGATCTTCGCGGGCGAAAGGTCCGCGTGCGACTCGACCTTCGCCACTGTCGCACGTCCGCAGATCGGGCCCGACGCGACTTTGAGGTACACCGTGTCGCCGGCGTGGACTCTGCCGAACGGGACGATCTTGTTCTTGGTGAGCCGAAGCTCTGCGGTCTTGTCGCCGGCGAGCATCAAGTCCGCGTACTTCTTGTGCACCACCGCGACATGGATCACCGGCCGCTCACTTTGCTTTCATCTTCTCGATCGTGCCCGTCGTGCTCTTGCCCTCGACAAGATCGATCAGCTCAACGCGCCCGCCGTAGGACTCGACGATCTCGTGCCCGACGACCTGCTCGCGTGTGTAGTCGGCGCCCTTGATGAGCACATCGGGCCTGATCTCTTCGATGAGCCGGATCGGTGTGTCCTCGCCGAACGCGACGACCGCATCGACGCACCCGAGCGCCCCGAGCACGCGGGCCCGGTCTTCGAGCTTGTTCACGGGCCTGTCCTCGCCCTTGAGCCGGCGGATCGAGTCGTCGTCGTTCAGCCCGACGATTAGCATCGCCCCGTGCTCGGCGGAGCGCTCGAGCATCGAGATGTGGCCCGCGTGGATGATGTCGAAACAGCCGTTGGTGAACACGACCTTGCCGCCGGTTTTACGCACCATGTCGGCCTCGAGCCTCGCCTGCTCGCTCGTGCGGTTCTTGCCCTGCAACCGGCCCGACTGCTTGAGCACCTCGTGCCTGATGCGCGCCAGCGGGATCGGCTCGACACCGAAGATCTCAACCTCAAGCCCCGCAGCCGTATTCGCAAACGCGACCGCGTTGGGCCAGTCGAGACCGCACCCGACGCCCGCCGCCAGACCCGCGAGCACCATGTCGCCCGCGCCGGTCACGTCGTACACCTGCCGCGCGACAGTCGGCACAACAACCGGCTCGCTCCCACGCTCCAGCAGCAGCGCACCGTGCCGGTCGAGCGTCACCACGATTGTTTCAAGATCGAGATCGGTCAGAAGCTTGCTCGCGATCGTGTTGTTCTGCTCTTCGGTTCCCGCGACAAGCCCGGTTGCTTTCTCGGCCTCGGTCCGGTTGGGCGTGATGCATGTTGCGCCGCGGTACTTCGTGTAGTCAGTCACCGATGCCGGATCGACAAGCACGGGTTTGCCCGCGGCCCGCGCCCGCGAGATGATCTCCTGACAGATCTCCTCGGTGCACACGCCCTTGTTGTAGTCCTCGATGCAAACAACATCAGCGTCGGCGAGCTGGCGGTCGAACACCTCAAGCATCCGCTGGGCGATCTCGCTCGGCATCGGATCGCGGGACTCGAAATCAACGCGGAACATCTTCTGCGGGTGGCGGTGCTGCGCCAGACCGATCAGCGAACGCTTCACCGTCGTCGGGCGCGATCCGTCTTCGATCAGACCCTCGACCTCGACACCCTCGGCGGTCAGCGCTTCGCGGAGTTTGCCCGCGTCCTCGTCCTTGCCGGTCACACCCAATACCGAAACACTCGCACCCATCGCGATCAGGTTCAGGCAGACGTTCGCCGCCCCGCCCGGGCTGTGCTCTGACCGCTTCACGTGCAGCACGGGCACCGGCGCATCGTTGCTGAGCCGATCCGCGTCGCCGTAGAGAAGCTCGTCGAGCATCAGGTCACCGATGACGATCGCGCGGAACGGCTCGATCTTCGAGATAGATTCGGTCAGTGAAACCATGCGTCGAGTCTATTCCGCCGGATCCGCCGCCGCTTGGCGGACCATTTCATCGAGCCGATCTGCGTTCTCACGCAGCCGCATCGCCAGCCTCGGACGAGCGACCCGGCAGGGCCACCGATCGTCAGCCACATACCTGAGTTTCGACCAGTCCTTCGCTGTGCACACAATCGCGTCGCACCCCTTCGCGGACGCGATCACCCTCGCAACTGTCGCGGGCTTGTAGGGATCATGGTCCCGGAGAACCACCGGTTCAGCGCACTCGCCGGCGGCCCTGGCGACCGCATCGAGAAAGGGCTGCGGATTCCCGATCGCGCACACCGGGAGCACACGCTTTCCAGCAAGCCACTGCACCGGTTGATCCGGCTCATCGCCTGTGATCTCAAGACCTTCCCACGCGTGCTCGGCGGTCGCGACAACGAGCTGGCGGTTCACATCGAGCACAGCCTGGCGGATCTCGTTTAGCCTCGCGTCAGTCACCGCCTCGGCGTGCGTCAACACAACCGCGTGCGCTCGGCTGAGCGACTCAACCGGTTCGCGCAGCCGACCCGCGGGCAGCAGCTCGTCCTCGAACGGGCTGCGCGTCGCGTCGATCAGAACGATGTCGAGTGTCCTCGCGATCCTGCGGTGCTGGAAGCCGTCGTCGAGCACGATCGAATCGACCGCCGCGCCGCGCTCGGTGCCGAAAAGATCGATCAGCCCCTCAGTTCTGTTCGGCTGTGCGACGATCGGCAGGTCATCAAACCGGCTCGCGTATTCGTCGGCCTCGTCCGATGTGCCGTGCGCGTTCCGCTTCGACCCGTAGCCACGCATCGCGACACATGGCCTGCGCCCGTCCGCGATCAGCACCCCGAGCACACGCCCCACCATGGGCGACTTCCCCGTCCCGCCGACGGACAGATTCCCGACACTGATCACCGGCCTGTCCAGCGTGACCACGCCCTGGCCCGCGTCGAATTTGCCGTTGCGCCGGGTGATCTCGCGCCGATACACCCGCGTGAGCAGCCTCAACAACGACCGGAAGAGCGAGCCCATCACTCGTGCTCCGAATCGGCGTCAGCATCATCCGAATCCACGAGCCGAAGAACAGGCTCACTTTCTTTCCGCTGACGCTCCTCGGCGACGATCTTCGACACGTCGGCTTTGATGCTCGCCATGTCGATCCGGAGATCGTTCTTCATCTTCGTGTGAAGCCTGAGGTTGTTGATCACATCAACCAGCGCCAGAAACACCAGCATCCCCAGCAATCCGATGAGCATCGCCCACGTCAGCATGAACTTCCGCGGGCTGCTCGGCGTCACGATGGCAAACAGATACACGATCATCGGCTGAGTCATCATCATCACGATGCAGCCAGCCGTGCGGATGCGCCGGCGTGACTCGGGCACGTCCGCTTCTTTGAGCGCCATCACATACCCGGCGAGCACGAGCATCAGGAGCAGACAAGGCGGCACAACCGCCCACAGCGGCAGAGCTGGCCCGGCAGAAGCGAGCATCATGCAGCCACGCCCGGAACGATCCCCCACGCCGGCAACCGATCCGCGAGCTGCGCCATCGGCAGCCCCATGATCGATGTGGGATCACCCGTGAACTCAATCGGCCAGCCCGCGTCGAGCCGCTCGCGCAGGTTGTACGCCCCGGCCTTGCCCTGCCACTGCCCGGTCGCGATGTACTCCCCGATCTGCGCGTCGCTGACGTGCCCCCACGTCACGCTCGCTCCATCAGAGAACATCTCACGCCGATTCGTAGTCGGGTCAACAATCGCTACGCCAGTCACCACCGAGTGCGGCACACCGACAAACGACCGCAGGATCTCTTCTGCGTGAGCCGCGTCTCTCGGCTGACCGATGAGCTGGCCCTCGGGACCGATGCAGATCGTGTCCGCGCCGAGCACAACGGAGTTCGCAAGCCCAGCGTCCGCGCCGCCGACGGCTTTCAGATACGCGAGCGCCATCACCCACTGCTCCGGGTTGACCGGCCCTGACAGCAGCCCGCCGTCGTCGATCGACCGCTCGGACATCGTGTACGCAAACCCCGCCTCGGTCAGCAGCTGCCGACGGCGCGGGCTTCGGCTGGCAAGCACCAGCCTGGGCGGGTTGTGGATCATCGCTGACACTGGGTTCTCCGGGCTTATTCTATCGGCATTCGCACCGCAAAGCCGCGAACGCTACCGTTTGAGTATGCGTGCACACCTCGTTCAGCTCGATCTCGTCTGGGAATCGCCAGAGGCCAACTACAGGCTCGTCGAGGAAGCACTCGACAACGCCGACATCAACACAGGCGATCTCGTTGTCCTGCCAGAACTCTTCGACTCAGGGTTCAGCCTCAACACCGACGTCACCGCTGATTCGGGCGACCGGACGCTCAAGTTTCTGCTCAACCTCGCGGACGACCTCGGCGTCACGATCCAGGGCAGCCGAACGACACGCCCCTGCTCCTGCGACAAGGCCAAGAACAACGCGACCATCGTCGGCCCGGACCACACGCTCATCTGCGAGTACAGCAAGATCCACCCCTTTACGTTCGGCAGAGAGCCCGAGCGATTCGACGGAGGCGACGCCGTCACCACGTACACATGGTCAGCCGGGGATGATGCGCTCACCGTCTGCCCCGCGGTCTGCTACGACCTCCGCTTCCCCGAACTCTTCCGCGCGGGACTCAACAAGGGCGCCCAGCTCTTTGTGCTCGGCGCCAACTGGCCCGAAGCCAGGCAGGCCCACTGGCGCGCACTCGCCGTCGCGCGAGCCATCGAAAACCAGGCCTTCGTGCTCGCCGTCAACCGCACCGGGAGCGACCCGCACCTTACCTACATCGGCGGCTCGATCGCCCTCAGCCCCAAGGGCGAGGTCCTCGGTGAGCTCGGTGAAGAGCCTGGAATCTTAACAATCGAGATCGATCCAGAAGCCGTCCGAAACTGGCGTGAGACCTTCCCAGCGTGGAAAGACGGCAAGATCAAGTCATTCTGAACTTTCACAGTTTCCTGTTTCTTCGACGCCTGCCTTCCGGTAAGCTGCGCCTACATAGGAGACAGACATGAAAGCGATTATGTTCCCCGCTGCACTGGGCGCTCTGTGCGCAGCTACGACCTCGGCACAGCAAACCGAATTGGCGTTCTCATTCACCCAGAGCGCCTACACCGCCGCCCCGGGCGACACCGTGACCATCACAATGATCGCCGAGCTCTTACACCCGACAGGCAGCCTCATAGCCACTGTCGCGGACATGGGCTTTAATCTCAGCTTCGGGGGCACCGACCTCATCATTCAGAACAACAATTTCTTCCCCGCCTTTGACAGCGATTTCTTCGGCCCAGCAGTCGACGGCACCGTCATCGGGGATTCGATCACCAACGCGTTCGGAAGCAACACGATCCCACCGCTGCAGAACGCCGCGGGCACCGACGCCAGCAATCCGCTGCAGATCTACAGCTTCGACATCGTGATCCCGCAGAACCCACAGGAAAGCTTCTACCGCGTGCATAAATCAGACTTCGAACTGGTCGGCCAAGTCAGCGGCGCGTATCACGGCGTACCGTTCCCTGAAGTGTTCAACTATCAAGACGCTCTCGGCAACCCCGGCGATGTCCCTTGGGGCTTCGGCGGCACATTCTCTGACTACATAGCCGGCGTCAGAGTCATCCCGGCACCCGCAAGCGGACTGGCCCTGCTCGGCCTCAGCACAGTCGCCGTGCGTCGCCGCCGTTAGAGTGTTCCAATCTTCTATGGAGTTCTGTCATGAAAGCGTTTTTGATCCCAACAGTAATCGGTTCGTTATGCGCTGGCTCAGCCGCGGCTCAGACCGAGCTTCTGCTCTCGATTCGAGCAGACGAAGATGTCGTTGTCCTCGGCGGCTCGGTGAACTACACGATCAGCGCCGAACTCCTCAACCCCACAGGACCCATTCTCGCAACCATTGTCGATTTCGGCTTTGACCTGACCTTCGGTAGCCCGAACCTCACGATCACGAACAACGAATTCACCAGCTCGTTCGACAGCGACTTCTTCGGCCCCGCTGACGACGGCACCGTCACCGGTGACACAATCCTGGATGCTCACGGCCAGAACGGCATCCCGCCGTTTAACAGCTTGGGCGGGCCGGACTCGTCCAACCCTATTGAGATCTACAACTTCACTCTCACACAGACCACCCCGGACACCGCGCTCTACTTCCCGACGTTCGTTCTGAACGGACAGATCTCTGGTTCGTATGAAAACTCACCGCTGCCGATTGTTTTTTACTACCAAGACGCAAACGGTAACCCCGGTTCGGTCCCGGTCAGAGTCGTCGCCGATTCGGTCGTGTTCGTCCCAGCACCCGCCAGCGGCTTAGCGCTGCTCGGCCTTGGAACAATCGCCACCCGCCGTCGCCGTTAAGCAGAACCCGCGACCCGATCGATCTCGCCGAGCGTCGTCACACCCTCGGCGACCAGTTTCCATCCCGACTGCTCAAGCGTGGTAAACACGCCCTGATCGATGATTTTGCGCATGCCGCTGATGGTCGGGTTCTCGAGGATCACATCGCGGAGCTGATCGTTGAAATCGAGCAGCTCGAAGATCGCGCGCCGACCCGCAAAGCCCGTCCGCAGGCACGCCGGGCAGCCTGTGGCGTTGTAGATCTCGGTCTTGCCGTTGAGGTGCCGACCCATGCGTGTCGCCTCCGCGGGCGTCACGCCCTCGGCCCGTCGGCATCGGTCGCATAGCACACGCACAAGCCGCTGCGCGAGCACGAGCTGAAGACTGTTGGCAACAAGGTAAGGCTCAAGCCCGAGATCGAGAAGCCTGAACACGCTCGAGATCGAGTCTTTCGCGTGAAGCGTCGAGAAAACGAGGTGACCGGTCATCGATGCCTGCATCGCGACCTTCGCGGTCTCCGGGTCGCGGATCTCGCCGACCAGGATCACGTCCGGGTCCTGGCGAAGCACGGACCTTAGGAGCGCGTGGAACGTGTTGCCGCGCGCATCATCGATCGGCATCTGCGTGACGCCCTCAAGCTCGTACTCGACCGGATCCTCGATCGTCACCACATTGCGGATCTCACGATCGACCTCTCGCACCGCGTTGTAGAGCGTCGTTGTCTTGCCCGAACCCGTCGGCCCGGTCACAAGCAACAAACCAGTGTCCTGCTCGCAGACACGCCGAACACGGTCGAGCATGAACGTCGGCATCCCGATCTCTTCGATGCTCCTAGGCACGTTGCCCATATCAAGCACGCGCAGCACCAACTTTGAGCCATTAACAGAAGGCGTCAGCGACACCCGGTAGTCAACCCGGCCTCGGCTCTGCATGCCCTGTTTGAACGACACCGAGAAACGCCCGTCAATGATCGCATCGCGTGAGGTGTCGCTCGAGTTGCACGCCGTCCGCACAAGGTTTGTCACCCGCTTGCCTGCCTTGCTTGGCAGATCCGTCACCCACACCATCTGACCGTCAACACGGATCCGAACCGTGTGGTGCCCGGCCTTCGGTTCGATGTGGATATCAGTCGCGTGCGTTGAAGACGCAACAAGCAGCAAGAGCTTTGCGGCCCGAGCGCCGTCGCCATCACCCGCGAGCGCATCTGTTGACTTCCCGCCCGCGTCGATCAGCCTCAGCGTCATCGCCGCCGGCTCGGTGCCCGAGGCGGCCTTGATCACGGAGACCATCTCCATCATCCAGCGCGGCATCTCGTCATCGGTCGGCTCATCATCCAGGTTGTCGCCCGGCTTGACCTCCTCCACGAGGAAATCCTGGCTACCCAGGCGGATCACATCGCCGAAGCACAGCTCGGCCTGTTCCGTTTTGACGCCGTTAATCTTGGACCCGTTCCGGCTGCCAAGATCCCGGAACTCCCAAACGCCCTCGGCGTTGGGCTCGATGACGCAGTGGTATCGGCTGATCCGGTCGTCTTTGACGCGGATGGTGTTGTCGGGGTGCCTGCCGATGGTGATCGGCTCGTTGAGCATGGGTACGGGCCGACGCCTGCCGTTGATGTGCTTGAGCCGACAGGTAGAGATATCCGAACCGGGTGTAGAGGATGGTGTGTCTGACATTCGCATCTCCGATTAGACACGTTATCGGCCATCGGGTTCCAAGACTGAACCGAAGTGGCACACTACGATCCGCCCCATGATCGACTTAAAGGCCCTTCGAGACAACCCGGAGCACTTCAAAGCCGGCGCCGCCGAGAAGCAGATGAACGTCGATATCGACCGGATTCTCGCTCTTGACTCCCAACGCCGCGAACTGATGTCATTGCAAGAGGATTGTCGTGCCCAGCAGAAAAAACTCGCGAAGGAGAGCGGCCCACAAATTGGCAAGTTGTCAGGTGAGATTAGAAAATTCTCTAACGAGTTGGCATTGGTTGGCGATGCTGAACGCACGTTGATTGAATCTCAATTAGACATCTTGAAGTCTCAACTCAAGAGAATCAAACAAAAGCCTACCGACCTCAAGCACCAGATCCAGACGCTCGATGATGCGATATCAAAGATATCTCCCGAGCTCGAAAGCCTGCTGCTCGAGCTTCCCCAGCCCGCCGACCCCGACGTGCCCAAGGGCGCCTCCTCGGACGACAACGTCGAGATCTCGAAGTGGGCGCCTTCATGGTGGGACCAGTCGAAGTCATTCCAAGAGAACAAAGGCTTCGTGCCCAAGTCGCACATCCAGCTCGTGCACGATCTGAACCTCGTCGATTTCGAACGCGGCGTCAAGATCGCGGGCACCCGCAGCTACGTCCTCACCGGTGACGGCATGCGGCTCCACCAGGCCATCCTGCGCATGGCGTTCGAGTTCATGTCAAACGAGAACAGCTTCGAGCCACGCTCGGTCCCGGCGCTCGTCCGCGAGGAAGCCATGCTCGGCACGGGCTTCTTCCCCCACGGCAAGGACCAGAGCTACCACATCGAAGAATCAGCGCGCGGCGGCGGGCACGACATGTACCTCACCGGCACAGGCGAGGTCGGGCTCATGAGCCTGCACCAAGGCGAGATCATCGACGAGGCCGACCTCCCGCTCAAATACGTCACGGTCAGCCCCTGCTACCGCCGAGAAGCTGGCGCCGCCGGCAAGGACACCGCGGGCCTCTACCGCATCCATCAGTTCGAGAAGGTCGAGCAGGTCGTGATCTGCAAGGCGGACGAACAGGAATCGCGCGACTGGCACAAGAAGATGCTCGGCTTCGTCACGACCCTGCTCGAACGACTCGAACTCCCCTACCGCCTGCTTCAGTGCTGCACGGGCGACCTCGGGCAGAAGAACGCGGACATGATCGACGTCGAGTGCTGGATGCCGGGCCGGGGTGATGTCTTGGATGACGGCACCACCACCGGCGACTGGGGCGAAACCCACTCGGCGAGCCGACTCTACGACTTCCAGTGCCGACGCCTCAACCTCCGCTACCGCCCGGGCGGCGAGGCGGGCAAGGGCGCCACCACCTTCTGTCACTCGCTCAACAACACCGTCCTGGCAAGCCCGCGTTTCCTCATCCCGCTCATGGAGATGCACCAGCAAGCCGACGGCTCGATCAAGATCCCCGAGGCACTCCGCCCGTACATGAACGGGCAAGAGCAGATCTGCGTATAAGCTAGAACTGTGAACCAGCCCGGCGTCTATAAAACACTCAGCGTACTCATGCCCGTGCACAACGAGGCGCGAACGCTGCGCGAGATTATCCGGCGCGTCCTCCAGTCACCCATCGACCTCGACATCGAGCTCGTCTGCGTCAACGACGGCTCAACCGACGGCTCGGGTGACCTGCTCACAGAGCTCGCAAACGAGCACGACAACATCCGCGTGATTCACCACGACACCGGCAAGGGCAAGGGAGCCGCCCTCCGCAGCGCGATCAAGCTCATGACGGGCGACATCGCCATCGTTCAGGACGCGGACCTCGAGTACGACCCGCAGGACTACCCGAAGCTCCTCGACCCGATCCTCTCGGGCGAGGCCGACGCGGTCTTCGGCTCCCGCTTCATTACGGGCCGGCGCAGGCAGGTCCACCGCTTCTGGCACGCGCAGGCCAACCGCATTCTCACGCTCTTTTGCAACATGCTGAGCGATCTGAGCCTGACCGACATGGAGACGTGCTACAAGGCCGTCCGCGCCGATGTGCTCAAAGAGATCAAACTCGTCAGCAACAAGTTCGAGATCGAGGTCGAGATCACGATGCGGCTCTCGCGCAGAAATCTGCGCATCTACGAAGTCCCCATCAGCTACCACGGCAGAACGCAGGCCGAGGGGAAGAAAATCGGCTTCACCGACGGCCTGCACGCGCTCTATGCGATTCTTAGATTCGGGCTCTTCGACCGGCGTTAGTTCGCAGGACCCGGCTCGCAGTAGCAAGACGAGGTAGGCGACACATCGGCCGCCGCAAACGCCGCGGCGATCCGGTCGTTGAGCGCCAGCGCTTCCCGCGACTTGCCCTGCCCGAAGAGCGCCTGCTGCAATCCTGTCAGCGCCCAGCCGTTCTCGCGGTGGATCTCAAGGTCCTTGCGGTAGACGGCTTCTGCTTCGGCGAACTCGCCGCTAGCGACCAGGAGCGCCCCGAGCGCGTGGCGCACCGGCAGCATCCACGCCGGCGGCTCGTCGTATACGAGTTTGTCCTCAAGCTCGACACCCTCGCGCAGCTTCGCGAACGCCTCGGCCTTTCGGCCCTCGCGGTAGAGAGTCTCGCCCTCGACCATCGCACGAGCGATCGGGAGCACATCGCTCACCTTGTTGTTCATGATGAACCACTCTTCGGGCACCGCAGCCGCGGCTTCCTCGAACAACGCGATCTCGCTCCGAGCCGAGTCCGGGTCACCAATCGCCGAATAAGCAATCGCCCGCGCGTAGTGACGCACAGCCCGGCTCACAAGCCGGTAGTCATCCGTGTATTCCGGCTCTTCCAGAATCTCCTGCCACTTGCCGAAGCGAACAAGCACATGAAAGTTCGTCGGCATGAAGCCCTCGATCAGCCCCGCGTACGCCTCGATCGCTCCCTTCGGCACGTCGCGTTCAAGCTCGCGGGCCGCTTGAATCGCCGACTCGTAGTTGCCGCTCATCATCGACGCGTACGCCAGGAAGTGGATGTTGTGGCCGTAGTACATCGCGTAGAGCTTCTGCTCGGGCGCTTTGGCGAAGTACGCCCGGTCGGCAGCGATCGCCGCGACATTCGACTGCGCCGCCTCGGCGTACCGGCCCACGCGGATGTAGATATGCGAGGGCATATGAACGAGATGCCCCGAGCCCGGCACAAGGTCCGTCAGCCGATCGGCAGCCGCGACCGCGCGGTCGGGGTCCGTCGAGGCCTCAACCGTGTGGATGTAAAAGTGATTCGCGCCCGGGTGCTCCGGGTACTTCGCCAGCACACCCTCGAGCACCTCAACAATCTCGAGCACGCGCCCCTTCGGCTCGCCCTCGTGCGTCCACAGGTCCCAGGGCTGCAGCGCCATCAGCGACTCCGCGTACAACGCGCCGACGTCCGGGTCATCCGGGAACTGCTCGTACACCTTCTGCATCGCGTCGGCGTACGCCTGATCGAGATGATCGCGGTTCTCGGGTGCCGGCCACTCGTATCTCGCGGATACCGCGCGAATCAGCGAGGCTTCCTTCGGGGTCGCCGTCCCGATCCGAGACAACGCAAGGTTCGCCGCGTGTCGCGCCGCCTTCGAGCGTTCCTCGGTCATCTGCGGGTCGTTGATGTTGATCCCGTGCGCGTACGCCACGCCCCACCAGGGCATCGCCGCGTAGGGATCAGTCACGCCCGCTTTCTCGAACGACCGGATCGCCTCGTCGTGGTTGTAACCATACAGAAGCTGCATGCCCTGATCGAACCAGGCCTGCGCCACTTCAGAATCAGTCGAGATCGGACGCTCGTAGTTCCCAAAGCCCTCGTAGAACTGCGCGCCTGTCACGGCGTCGCCCGGTGTCGAGCAGCCGGCAAGCAGCATCAGCGAAGAAGCGGAAAGAACTGCGGCAGCGCCGAGTGCGCGGCACGTGCGGTGGATCTGAAGCATGGAGTAAATCCCTATTCATACTGGGAGCCGCGACAATGGGGCTCAGCGAGATGACGCTACAGCGCATCATATATGAACAAGGCGCAGCCCCACCGCGGCGGCTGCCAGTCAGATCCCGGTTTTTCTCAAAAAGACGGAGAAACCCGCTCAGCTCTCGCTGTCGTCGGTGCTCTGCGGCCCGATGAAACCGCGGAGCAGCACCGCCCCGATCCCAAAGAGCACAAAGCTCAGCACAGACGGGCTCGGAAAGGCCGCCAGCTTGTCCACACCCGAAGCCGACTCCGGCGCAACCGACAGCCCGACGATCAAGCCGAGCGTCAGAACACACCCGAGCACCGTCCGAGCTGTCTTGCCGAGGTTCGCCACGTGTCTCTCTCCACCAGCGGGGCTTCAAGATACACAAGCGGCAATCGCACCTCGCGACTTCGAGCGCAACTGCACACAAGCTTCACATCATCGAGTTTTCACGTCCGAAAACCGCCCAGCCCCTAGAGCCCGAACCGGACCAAAGGCACAGTCTGCGCCACGTTCAGCCTCTCGACTGTCCCGGTGCGAAGGGCCTCGATGAGCGTCAGCATGTCGTCGCGGGGCGGCGCATCGAACACCATCGACTCGCCCGTCAGCGGGTGCGCAAACGCCAGCAGCGCCGCGTGGAGCGACTGCCGACTGATCAGTGTCTTGCCTTCGTGCTCGAACGCCCGCCCGCCGTACATGTCATCCCCAACGATCGGCCAGCCCTCGTCAGAAAGATGTACGCGGATCTGGTGCGTCCGCCCTGTCTTGAGTTCAAGCTCGACGAGCGTGAACTCCTGATCGCCAACGACTCGGTCGTGAAGCCTGTACCTTTCTCGCACCCTGCAGATCGTCACCGAGGGCTTGCCGAGGTCGTCGTGGCGGACCACCATCTTCTCGCGGTAGCCCTTGACCTTCGACGGGTGAGGCCCGATCGGCTTGTCGATCACCATCGCCTCGGGCTCGACTCGGCCGTGCACCACCGCGAGGTAGCGTTTGTCCACGCTCCGGTCTTGGAATTGCGCCCCGATCTTCCAGTGCGCTTCCTCGTCTTTGGCAAACACGATGCACCCCGACGTGTCGCGGTCGAGCCGGTGCACCACGCCCGGCCTTGCCAGTTCTTTGCCGACGTCAGAAAGCGAGCCGCCCGTTGTGTTCTCGAAGTGCCACGCGAGCGCGTTGATGAGCGTGCCGTCGAGCTCCGCGCGGGCCGGGTGGACGATGATGTCGGGCGCTTTGTTCAGCACGATCAGGTGCGTATCCTCGAATAGCACCTCGATCGGGATCTCCTCGGGCACCACCTCACTCGACGGCGGCGGCGGGATCGCGAGCCTGAGCGTGTCGCCTTTCTTCAGCTTCGTCGAACGCTTGGCGGGCTTGCCGTTAATGCTCGCGCCGCCCGAATCGATGATCTGCTGCATCTGATTCCGGCTTAAAAACGTGATCCGGCTCGTCAGGTACTTATCCAGCCTCGCGTCGGTCAGATCCCGCCAGAGCTCGAACTGCACCCTCGGCATCGCCTCCGCTTCGCCCCGCGCTTCTTCGACGCGCGCACGAAGCTCGTCCGGGTCGATCTTGCCGCCCGGCTTGGTCAGTTCTGTCGCGTTGATAATGGGCGCGTCGGCTTCGTTGCCGAAGTCGAGCTTGCGTTGCATCGCTTAGCCGTCGCCCTCTGCGGGCTGCTCGGTCTCGGCGTCGTCTTCACCCGCCTCGCCCGCGGACTCGTCGGTGTCCGCGTCAGGATCTGGCCCGATGGTCCCGGGAGCTGGAAGCTCGACCTCGACCTCGTCAAACTCGGGCTCCGGCTCTTCTGGCAGCGCATCGCGTGAAACGAGCGTCACAGGCACGACCATCTCGTCAACCGTGTCGAGCCTGTTGTCGGCCATCTGAATCCAGAGCGAGAAGCCCGCGGTCTCGGCGGTCACCTTCGCGTCTTCATACGCGCGACGGGCGGCATCGGCATCGCCCCGGCTCTCGGCAACCGCCGCCAGTCCGAACTGCGCCGACAGACGATGGATCGCCCAGCCCTCGCCGCCCTCCTGCGAGGTCGCGACCGCCTGGTACAAAGCCTCGGCCTTGTCGAGCATCTCCGCCTTTTCTTCGTCGCTCAGCAGATCCTCTGCCGAGTACGTCCCGGTCACGTTGTTGTCTTCGTCGAGCGCCAGTTCAGAACCAGGCGCCACGCCCTTGACCGCGGCTTCGAGGTACACGTCCGCCTCACGGAGCGAGGTCATCGGAACAACGCCCGCGACGTTGCCGTGCTGGGCGCGGATCGCCCTGAGCGTGTTGGGTGAGGGGTTGCTGACGGTGTAGTCAACCGAGCCCGCGATCTCGTCGAACGCCTCGTTGACTTTACCGTTGGCACGCTTCTGTAGCTGACCCCAGCCCCAGTACGCGAGCACGATCGCCGCGATGATGAACAGCGCCGGCGTGCTCCACTTGGAGAGCATGTCGATGAATTCTTGGTTGACCCGGCTCTCGTCCAGGCCCGCACCCTCGCGAATCTCACTCTTGCGATCGTCCATCTGCATCTACTCCAAGACCCGCAGGCACCGCCCGCTGGAAAGCGATACTAGTGCCCAAACCCCGCCTCTTATGCCTCGTCAGCCCAGAAGTTCCAAGGCTCGCCAGCCTCAAGATCACCCGGAGGCAGGATTTCGTCCCGCACCCTCATCGCGAACTCGGATACGCCCGATCCACCCAGGACATAGACCGCGAAGCTGGATTCCCAGCCCGGCTCCCCGAGATCGGACCGCAGCGCCACGACCAGATCGGGTTCCCTGCCGACGAGCGGACGCGGGTCGGGCGATGACTTATCACCCACCGCGATCACGAAATCCGCCGCCTCGATCAGCTCACGAGCCAGCGCGATGGCCTCCGACTCAGGCCCCTGCGTCTCCCGCAAGCCGGGCGTGTCGGCCCAGCGGACCACCAAGCCCCCGAGGTCGATCAGCGCCCCAACATGGTCCCGCGTCGTCCCGGGCTCGTCCGCCGCAAGCGAGAGCTCCCGACCAGCCAGCGCGTTGAGCAGCGTGCTCTTGCCGACGTTCGGAGGCCCCGCGACCACGACCAGCGGCGGCCGAAGCAACGCCATCAGCCGGCGGTCCCGTTCGGTCAATTCGGAATCAGCATCCCGATCACCATTGCCCCACGCGTTGTGCTGAGCCAGAAGCAGATCCACCGCGAGCGGGCTGGACGCGACGCCCAGCGCCGACAATGCCCGTGCCTCTATCTCGCTTCTCGCTTCGGGAAAAACGGTCATCGCCGGCACGTCTTGAATAAGCTCGATGCCGAGCGACGTGAGTTGTTGAAGCAGCGCATCAACAACCGCGACCCCGCCGTGCGGCGTCAGCTGCGCCAAACAATCAGACCATCGCACCGCGACCCCGCGATCGACACCCGCAAGATCCGCGAACGCGACCTGCCCCACCGCGATCGATCTGCCGCACACACGCCGGAGCGCGTCAGAAAGCTGTTCTTCAGATTCGGCTACAAGATCGATCACCGCAAGAGCCGCGGCTCGACCAGCCGGTGTCGAAAGCCGGGCGCTGACACTCATGCGTCGCCGTCACCCTCGTCGTCCTGCGATCCGAGCAGCCGCGACCGAGCAGCCCCGATCCCGATGAGCTGCAAATCCGGGACAATGCTCTCGACCAGCTCGTCTTCTTCGAAAAGGAGGCGGGCGTCGCCGCCGGTCGCGATCACCTGCGGGTACGCCTCGTAGAAGTCGGCGTAGCGCTCCGCGAGATACCGCACCGCTCCCCGCGCCGAGGCCTGCACACCGAGCAGCATCGCGTGGTCGGTCGTTTTCCCGAACGGTTCGAGCGGGCTCGGCATGTCCGAGAGGCTCAGCTTGGGCAGCGCCGGTGCTTTGGCCGGGAGCGCATCGAGCATCATCTGCCCGCCCGGCAGGATCGCCCCGCCGTGGAACACGCCCTGACCATCGACAAAGTCGCAGGTGAGCGCAGTCCCCGCATCGACGACCACGCAGGCCTGACGGACAACAGCGAACGCGCCGAGCGCCACAAGGAACCGGTCCAGCCCCGTCGTTACAGGCTCGGGCAGCGTGTGCGCGATCGGCACGGGCATCTTCGATCCGAACTGCTCGACTTGCAGACCGGTCGTGTGACGGATCGCATCAACGATCGCCGGGCTCGCGGCCGTGTTGACCGAGGCAAGCAGGACCACCTCCGGGTCGGCATCGAGCAGGTCCTCGGCCGCCTTGGCGATCTGCTCGGGCTGGTCGCTCGGGATCGAGCTTGCCCGCGTCACCGCGAGGTTCTCGACGAGGCCGACCGAGGTGTTGGTGTTGTTGACCGCGACGGCGATCACCTTGCCGGGTGCGCCGAACTCGTTTGTCTGCTCAGGCTGGCCCTTGGTTGAATCTTCCAAACCGGTTTCTCCACAATCTGGCCCGATTGTTGCGATCGGGGACGATACCCTACGCCGAAGCGCCAAGGCCGGCGATCGGGAGGATCATGTGACCCCAGAGCGATGCGAAGCAGACCCAACGATCGAACGCGTCGCCGTCGATGAGATGGTGTTCCCGCTGGGGGTCTACCCGATCGAGCCGATGGAACCCAAGCAGGGCTACACGCTCGAATTCGAATCCGCCGACGGGGACGACGATTCCGGCGACTGGGAAGAATGGCCCGACCGCTACGTCTACGACATCGTCATCTCCGCCGAGAGGCTCCCGGGGCTTGTTCAGAGCCTCCTGGCCCTCATGCCCCAGAGGCTCTACCCGATTCTGGACGTGCTGGGCCGGGACGCGTTCCGCGAGATCGATCCATATATCAGCTATGAGAGGATCGGGCTCGACCACATGCTCGACGGGCTGATCCGCTTCCGGGACTTCTTCTTCGAGGACGGCCTGATCGGGTTCGGAGCCATGAGCGACAACCCGTTTTTGTATATTTTTGTGGATGAGCACAAAATTGTTACCGTCCGCGCAGAGCCCCAAATCAAGGATCGGGTCGAGAGCGTGCTCCGGGCGTTCGAGCTGAAAGAACGCGAGGACCCGGCCGGCGCCGACGCGGTGGCCCACGAACACCGGGCTGTTCTGCGGGTGTCCGAGGACCGCCCTGATCTGTTGGGTGTGGATGAAATCGTGGAGAGGCTCCGCGACGATTGGCGGCTTCTGCTCAACGTAGACCCCGAACAAAACAATGACGACCGTGGCAGGCCGCTGGGCGTAACTCCTTGGCGTTGCTTGGTTCGGACACCCGGAAAGTCGGGTATGGGGCGGTACGCTGAGGTTCTGGTGACCGCCAGCTGTCTGCGTGAGGCCGAGGATCTGGCGGTGGATTCGATCCTGGCGGATATGGACGTGGAGCAGTTCGAGGAGCCGCTGGTCGTGGCCGCAGATCGGCTCGGGCCGAAGGAGTTCACCCGGGAGCTCGGAGGCGAACCGACAGGCGATCTGTCCGAGTTTGGCCAGTCCAAGATTTGGGCGAGAAGGTGGCTGACAGATGAAACAGGGTGACCCCGGCGTTTGCGTCGGAGGGTTTGGGGGTGTATCTTCCTGTCGGCGAGGCACGCAATGAGGCAACACCTCGCCGTGGGCGACGGGTCGCAGACGACCCAGGGCAGCCACGACGACGCGTAGGACTGGCCCGGCGCAAGGGAGTAGCCGGTGCATGGTCCAGCAAACAACGCGTCCCCCCCGGGGCTCCATAACGTGAAAGTTGTGCAGTGATGTGCCGATTCCGCGCGGATTCGGCATGAGCGATCTGGAGATCACGATGACCATCTGGAAGTACGGTTCGTCTCGTTTGTTTGGACGCTCGGCAGCGGCGCTGGCCGCAACCGCCGGGCTCTGCGTGGGCATGGCCCAGGCCGAGATGTTTGTTGAACCCGAGACAGCCCCGACTGCTTCCGAAGCAGTCTCCGACTTCGAGCAGGCAAAGTCGCTGCTCAACCGAGGCCGAATCATCGAGGCCCAGAAACTCCTCAGCCGACACATCGGCTCCGAGTCGCTGACCGCGGCGACCGCGGAAGAGCTCGACGACTTGCTCGGCATGCTCGACCGCAGGCTCCGCAGCGCCGACCCGATTGAGCTGAGCCTCCAGAAAGCAGAGCTCGCGCTCACCGAGGGTGACATCGCCCTGATGAAGCGTCACCTCCAGCCCGTGACCCGCGGCACCGAGGCGACTAGCCAGCAACGCGAGATCGCAAGCGGCATCCTCGCCGAGGGCCAAACAGTCACCGACGCGGTCAGCACACTCGCTGACGATTTCATCGCGCAGGCTCACACCGACTACGTCGAGGGGCGTTTCTCCCGCGCCAAGAGCACGCTCGCGGTTCTGACCCGCGCTGGAGTCGAGCTGACCGATGAGGCCGACGCGATCCGCACCGGCATCTTCAACCTTGAACTCGACCGCGGCCGCCCGTTCACGCTCGTCGAAGCTGCTGGCCTGTTCGAGCCGGGTGTTCTGACCCGCATCGCCGACAACGAGCAGTCCGAGGAGACCAGTGAAGCCGGCCTGCTTCTTGACCTGTTCGCCAACGCGAGCTTCGTCGAGGACGATCAGCCGGGCGTGATCCGCCGCGACGACGACGTCCCGCCGCTGGATGCCCCGATCGAGCTGACCGACGACGAAAGCCAGCCCGAGGGTGACGGCGGTGAAGATCAGCCCCTGCCCGACGACATCATCGAACGCACACTTCGCGCCAACGCCCAGCAGAAGCTCGCACAGGCGAACCAAGCGATGTCCGAGTCGCGCTTTGCTTCCGCGATCGAGCTCTACAACGAGCTTCTTGCGACAAGCCGGGCTTACTTCACGGCTGAGCAGATCCAGCAGATGGAGCGCAACCGGACCGATGCCCAGTTCTCCATGAACCAGCCGGGCGACGGTGACCTGATCGATGTCACCATCGACGAGAACGAGGCCGCCCGCACCGAGCTCCGCCGTGAGTTTGAGAACCTGCTCAACCAATCCCAGCAGCGTCTGCGTTCAGCTGACATCTCGGGTGCCCGCGAGCGTGTTTCGTCGGCAAGGCTCGTGCTTAACGCCGGCCGGACCCTGCTCAGCGAGTCTGAGTACGAAGACCGCCTCTCGAAGATCGACGAGCAGCTCACGAGCATCGAGCAGCAAGCCATCGAGCTCCAGCGCATCGAAGCCCAGCGCCGCGAGGAAGAGATCCGCAGGAGAGCGCTCGACAACGAAACACAGGCTATGACCCAGCGCGCCGACAAGATCAACGAGCAACTCGACCGCGTCCGCGCATTGATGACCGAGCAAAAGTACGAGGAATGCCTGCAGGTTCTCGACCAGACACTGTTCCTGGATCCGAACAACCCAGCTGCTCTGCTGATGAAGGACATCATCCGCGACATCGTGATCAGTCAGGGCTACTACCGCAACCGTAAAGAGCAGAAGTGGCAGTTCTCGCGGATCGTCAACGACAACGCCGAGGCGGCGCTGCCCGTCGCGGACATCGTGACCTACCCGGATGACTGGCCCCGCATCAGCCTCAACCGCGGCGAGCCCGTTTCCGCCTCGGAAACCCCTGAGAACCGCCGGGTGCTCGCTTCGCTTGAGTCGCAGCGCCAGGACATCAACTTCGACAACTCGCTCGGCGACGTGGTCAACTTCCTCCAGGCCGTCAGCAGCGAGAACTTCGACGTTGACTGGGCGAGCCTCGAGCTGATCTCGATCGACGAGCAGACGCCTGTTCAGCTGAACCTCCGCAACGTGCCGTTCGACACCGTGCTCGACCGGATCATCGATAAGATCTCCGACCCGCTATCGCCGGCCGGCTGGGCTGTGCGTGACGGCATCGTGCAGATCGCGTCCGACGAAGCACTCCGCCGGAACACCGCGCTTGTTATCTACGACATCCGCGACCTGCTGATCGAGGTGCCCGACTACGAGGATGCGCCGAACATCGACCTCCAGAACGTGCTGCAGTCCAACCAGGGCGGCGGCGGCGGCCAGAGCCCCTTCGACGGCGACCAGCAGGACGACAACGAAGAACGTGACCGTCAGGACGCGATCGACGCCATCACCGACATCATCCGGAGCAACGTCGATTCCATCAACTGGGTCGAGAACGGCGGCGACACCGGCTCCATCCAGGAGTTCAACGGCTCGCTCATCATCCGCAACACACCCAAGAACCACCGCGCGATCACGGGCCTGCTCAAGCAGATCCGCTCGCAGCGTGCGATGCAGATCAACGTTGAAACCCGGTTCCTCCTCGTGAATCAGGACTTCTTCGAAGAGATCGGCTTCGACCTCGATATCTACTTCGGCGACGACAACGACTCTGTCTCGTTCGCTCGCGCGACCGACCCGACTGTGACCGTCAGCGACTTCTTCGAGTTCAACCCGAACAACACCGCGCCCGACTCGGGCGTCGGTCTCCAGCGTTCGGTCACCGGTGCCGGCTTCTCGACCGGCGGCGTTCAGGGTGCCACGACCCAGGGCACTGTCCCGGACAACGGTCTCTCGCCAATCGGTGCGGCACAGAACTCGCTCGGCCTGACCGAAACCCTCGGTGCCAACGCCGGCGCGTTCGCCAACAGCATCCTCAGCTCGGCTCCGGCGCTCGGCGTCGCGGGCCAGTTCCTCGACGACATCCAGGTGGACTTCCTCGTCAAGGCAACCCAGGCCGACCAGCGTTCGGTTCAGTTGACCGCCCCACGCCTGACGTTCACCAACGGCCAGATCGCCAACATCATCGTGGCGACCCAGACCGCGTTCGTCAGCCAGCTGACCCCGGTTGTTGCGACCTCGGCTGTCGGTTTCACGCCGACGATCAGCGTCGTCAGCGAAGGCGTGACAATGGAAGTCGAGGGCACGGTCAGCTCCGACCGCCGATACGTCACCATGAACCTGCAGACCGGTGTGAGCCGAATCAATGGCTTCGCCGAGCAGGCGGTCACCGCGGTCGCCGGCGGCCAGCTCGTCAGCTCTGAGGACGTCCAGTCCTTCATCCAGCTGCCGACCACCACCGTGACCCGGATCCAGACCACCGTCACCGTGCCCGACCAGGGCACCGTGCTGCTCGGCGGCCAGCGTCTGGTCACCGAGTTCGAGATCGAGACCGGCGTCCCCGTCGTGTCGAAGATCCCGATCCTCAACCGCTTCTTCACCAACCGGATCGAATCGAAGGAAGAGCAGACCCTGCTTGTGCTCGTCAAGCCGACGATCCTGATCCAGTCGGAGCAGGAAGAGAAGAACTTCCCGGGCCTGAGCGACACGCTCGTCAACAGCCTGGGCGGCTGATCAAGCTCTGAACATTCACGGTCCGCCGGTTTCATCGCCGGCGGACCGTTTTTTTATACTCTGTGCTAGCGGGTCCATCGGGACTATGCTCATCAGTGCCGGGGCGGGGGCCGGGGTGGCCGGGCCGTGCACTACCGGAGAAGGAGAAGCCGCGATGGCGAGTGAAGACTCACGCCTTCGGGTCACAGTCGAAGACGGCGTGACACGCGTCGATTTCATCGATCGGAACATCCTCGACGAGGCCAACATCAAGGCCATCGGCGAAGACCTTGCCAAGATCATCGAATCGACCGATGAGCCGAAGCTTGTGATTAGCTTTGCCAACGTCGATCACCTTTCGTCGGCGGCGCTTGGTCAGTTGATCTCGGTCAACAGCAAGATCCGCGAGCACTCGGGCCAGCTTCGACTCTCGGACATCTCGCCTCAGATTTACGAGGTGTTCGCGATCACGAAACTGAACAAGCTCTTTGAGATCCACGAGACCTCGGCCGACGCCGTTGGAAGTTTCAGCTAAGGACACGACCGCATGCCGGACTGATCAGCGCCGTGCGCTGTTCTATTGGGAGGCCACACACACGTGCCGGACCCGCAAGCACAACACGCATCACCCGAGGGACGCGTCGAGGTCACAAACGACCGCGACGCGATCACCGCTCTCGGTGAGCAGGTGCTGGCGGCAGCCGAGCGTGCGGGCTACTCCGAGGCCTCACGGTTCGCCGTCAGGCTCGCGCTCGAGGAGGCGGTCGTCAACGCCTTCCGACACGGCCACAAATCTCTGCCAAAGAGCGAGACCGTGGGCGTCGAGTTCGAGGTCGACGAGCAGTCGATCAGGCTCGTCGTGACGGACAAGGGGCCCGGCTTTAAGCCCGAGGACGTCCCGGACCCGACCGCCGAGGAAAACCTGACGAAGACCAGCGGCCGGGGCCTGTTGCTCATGCGGGCCTATATGAGCGATGTCTCGCACAACCAAGCGGGCAACCAGATCCGAATGACGTACAACAAGCCCGATTCCGAGTGCTGAATGCCCGGCCAAAGGCCTACGTTTCTGTTGATCTGGGTACTATCTGTTCCATAAGATAGAACAGTTCTAAATAAGTAGATCCTCGGGTTGAGATGACCCGTTTGACGGAGCCGAAGCACGATGAGTCTCAAGTTGCCGATGTACATGGACCACGCAGCGACCACCCCCTGCGATCCGCGCGTAGTCGAGGCGATGCTGCCTTACTTCACGGAGACGTTCGGAAACCCGGGCAGCCGTAACCACTCGTTTGGCTGGGAATCTGAAGAAGCCGTGGACAAGGCGCGCCGGCAGGTCGCCGACCTGATCGGCGCCGACCGCAAGGAGATCGTGTTCACCTCGGGCTCGACCGAGTCGAACAACATCGCGATCAAGGGCGCGGCCAACATGTACCAGAAAGCGCCAGCAGGTTCGGGCGAATGCCGGGGCCACATCATCACGGCGAACATCGAGCACAAAGCCGTGCTCGACCCGTGCAAGAGGCTCCAGAAAGAAGGCTTCGAGGTCACCTACCTCGAGCCCGGACCCGACGGCGTGTTCACCAAGGAGATGGTCGAGAACGCGATGCGCGACGACACCATCCTCGTCACGCTTTTGTGGGCCAACAACGAGATCGGCACGGTCAACGAGATCCCCGAGATCGGAAAGCTGTGTCACGACAAGGGCGTGATCTTCCACACCGACGCCACGCAATGGGTCGGGAAGATGCCGACCGACGTCAACGAGGCGAACGTCGATCTGCTCTCGCTCAGCGGCCACAAGATGTACGGCCCGAAGGGTGTCGGCGCGCTCTACGTCCGCCGGCGCCGACCACGCGTGCGCCTCGTCCCGATCACCGAGGGCGGCGGCCAGGAGCGTGGCTACCGCTCGGGCACGCTGAATGTCACGGGCATCGTGGGTCTGGGCGCCGCGGCTGAGATCGCCAAGAACGAGATGGCGGCCGACGCGGACCGGCTCTTGAAGTTCCGGAACAAGATGGAAACCGAGATCACCAAGCAGCTCGACACCGTGCAGATCAACGGCCACGCCGACCGACGCTTGCCGCACATGACCAACATCTCCTTCGGCTTCGTCGAGGGTGAGAGCCTGATGATGGCGTGCAAGGACATCGCGATGAGCTCGGGCAGCGCGTGCACCAGCGCCAGCCTCGAGCCGAGCTACGTGCTCAAGGGCCTCGGCATCGGCGACGACCTGGCGCACAGCTCGCTCCGCCTGAGCTTTGGCCGATGGACCACCGAAGAAGAGGTGGACTACGCGATTAAGACGATCGTCGAGGCGGTCAACAAGCTGCGTGTGCTCAGCCCGCTGTACGACATGCACAAAGAGGGGATCGACATCTCCAAGATCGAGTGGGCCGCCCACTAAGCGCCCCATAACCGGCCCGTCCCCAAGAGCCGGGGCGGGTTCTGAAATCCGAAGAGCGAACGAACAAACCAAGCCGCTCATTCGTATATACGGGTGGCGGATAGAGACTGCGAGAGGGCCAAACCATGGCATACGGCGAGAAGGTCGTTGATCACTACGACCACCCAAGAAACGTTGGAAACTTCGGCACGACCGAAGAAGTCAAGTCGCGCAAGGACGTCGGCGTCGGACTCGTCGGCGCGCCCGAGTGCGGCGACGTGATGCAGCTCCAGATCAAGGTCGATGAAGCCACAGGCAAGATCGAGGACGCCAAGTTCAAGTGCTTCGGCTGCGGCTCGGCGATCGCGTCCAGCTCGCTCGCCACCGAGTGGCTCAAGGGCCGGAGCCTGGACGAGGGCCTTGCGATCAAGAACACCGAGATTGTTGAGGAGCTGAGCCTGCCACCGGTGAAGATCCACTGCTCGGTGCTCGCCGAGGACGCGATCCGTGCCGCGATTTCGGACTACAAAGAGAAGAACGGACAGAACTAACGGCCCGAGCGGGCCGATAGCCAGATCGGGTGGGACCGCCCCTTAGGGGCTAGAATCTTCCAGCCGACAGGAGACCGCGATGCAAGAGACAGCCGCAATTGTGACACTGACCGAGAAGGCCGCCAAAGAGATCGCGACCATCATCGAGCAGCAGGAACTCGACACCGAAACCGTCCGTCTGCGTCTGGGCGTCAAGGGCGGCGGCTGCTCGGGCTTTAGCTACGTCCTCGACCTCACCGAGACCCAGAAGGACTCGGATGAGATGTTCGAGCAGCACGGCATCAAGATCATCTGCGACCCCAAAAGCCTGCTCTACCTCAACGGCACCACCGTTGACTTCAAGGATGAGCTGATGGGCCGGGGCTTTGTCTTCAACAACCCCAACGCCTCTGCGACCTGCGGCTGCGGGTCGAGCTTCTCAGCCTAACAAGCAAAGACCAACCAACGACTCACCCGCCGGGATACCTCCCTGCGGGTGTTCTTTTGCAGGAAAGCTGGCGTTCTAGAGCGCTGTTTGGTAAGCTGGGTGCTTGCCAAGAGCGTGCTGCTCACGCCGCCAGAGCGACTCTGACATGGACCGTCGATGAGCCAGAGCCCCATGCCCCCAGAAACGATGCGAGGATACGCCGCGCCATGCGTGACGCAGTTCTCTGTCTTTCTCGATAACCGAGTCGGTCGGCTCTACGACCTGATGGAGGCGCTGGACACGTCGGACACACGAGTGTGTGCCCTGAATGTCCACGAGGCTTCTGACCACGCCGTGGTGCGGATGATCACCAACAACTCCGCGGAGGCTCGCAAGTTACTCAAGAGCGCCGGCGTGCCGTTTGCGGAGACTGATGTCATTGTCGTCGAGCTGAGCAAGGGCCACTCGATGACGAGTCTGTGTCTGCATCTGCTGGCGGCTGAGCTGAATATCCGATTCGCTTATCCGCTGATGCTCAGGCCCAACGGCACTCCCACCATCGCGTTGTCGGTCGATGACCTGACGCTGGCCGGGCAGATCCTCCGCCGGAAGGAATATCGCCTCTTTGGGGAGTTCGACCTCCCCAAGACGGGATGATCCGGCCCGGAATTCGCCCATATTCACGTTTCTGTAAATCAGAAGCCCGTTATCAGCTACGCTGTATACTGATGCGGGGAGTTGTTTCGGTGTCGTCCTGAAGAACGGACCGAATGAACCGACAGTGAACCTTTCAGGAGTAAGAACAATGATGAAACAACTCACAGCAGCCGTCGTGCTCGCGGCGATGACGAGCCCTGCGCTCTCGCAGAATCTAATGGGTGACCAGACCGCAGAGCAGATTGTCGCTGCGTTCAAGGCAACCCAGGGCGAGGCCAAGCCGTTCGTGATGCCGACGCTCAACATCGGCGACCAGCCGCCGGCCTTCAAGGTCGAATCATGGAACAAGGGCACACCGATCAGCGAGTTCGAGAAGGGCAACGTGTACCTGATCGACTTCTGGGCGACATGGTGCGGGCCTTGCATCGCGATCATGCCACACCTAACCGAACTTGAAGAAGAGCACGCGAGCGATGGTCTCCGCGTTGTCGGCGTCAGCATCTGGGAGAACGGCCGGGACGAGAACGGCCAGCGGATCCGCCTTGAGGGCGAGGCCCACGCCGAGCATGTACAGGCATTCGTTGACAAGAACGACGCGAAGATGGGCTACACGGTCGCGACCGGTAACACCGGCTTCGAGCAAGACTGGATGAAAGCCGCTGGCCAAGGCGGCATCCCGACCGTCATGATCGTTGACCGCGCTGGCAAGGTCGGCTGGATCGGTTACGGCACCGACAGGTCGCTCGGTGACCACCTCGACGCGATCCTCGCCGACGAGCACGACTACGAAGCGATGCACGAGGCACGCATCAAGAACATGAAGGCCGAGTGGGACCGCCGCAATGGCCCAAACTACATGGGTCACTTCATGGAGCTAGCCGGGACGGACAAAGCCCAGGCTGCCGCGTTCGGTCAGGCGATTGCAGAAACCGTCTATGCAGACATGCCCGGTGCGTACAACAGCATCGCTTGGACGATCGTCGAGAACGAAGGCTGGGATGCGGATGCGATCGAGTTTGCCCGCAAGATCGCCAAGGAAGCATGCGAAGCATCGGACTGGTCCGACCCGATGGTGATGGACACGCTCGCTTGGGCCAAGTTCCGCAGCGGCGATGCCGAGGGCGCAGCCAAGATCGAGAAGAAAGCCATCGAGCTTCTCGGCGAAGATCACCCGCAGCTCGCAGACTTTGAGAAATCGCTCGAGACCTTCAAGGGCTAATCAAGAAGCACAGTTAGCTAACTACACCAGCGGCCGGGTCCTCGGACTCGGCCGCTGTTTATTATGTACTCAGGTTCATTTGATTTGTTAGATCAAATCGTGGTCACCGAGCCAGTGCTCGGCATCAAGGGCGGCCTGGCAGCCCGTGCCCGCGGCGGTGATCGCCTGGCGGTACTCCGAGTCCGCAACATCGCCCGCGGCGAACACGCCTGGGATGTTGGTCGCGGTGCTCTTGCCCTTGAGATCGACGTAACCCTTGTCATCGAACTCGAGGCCCGAATCTTTGACGAACCCGGTCGCGGGTGTGTGGCCGATCGCGACGAAGAGGCCGCCGACTTCGAGTTCGGAGAGTTCGCCGGTCAGTGTGTCCTTGAGCTGGACAGCGGTGATGACCTCGTGACCGTGCTGGTCCGGGGCGCTGAGCACGTCCTCGACGGTCTTGTTCCAGAGCACCTTGGCGTTGGGCTTGGAGAGGAACCGTTCCTGCATGACCTTGCTCGCACGGAGTTCGTCCCGGCGGTGGATGATGTAGACAGTCGAGGCGAACTTGGTGAGATAGGTTGCTTCTTCCATGGCGCTGTCGCCGCCGCCGACGACGGCGAGCGGCTTGTCGCGGAACATGGGCAGGGCGCCGTCGCACACGGCGCAGGCGCTGACGCCGCCGCCGTTGCGGGCGAGGCGTTGCTCGTTGTCGAGTCCGATCCAGTTGGCGGTGGCGCCGGTCGCGAGGATGACCGTGTGCGCGAGGACGGTCTCGTCTTTGTCTGTGGTGAGTTTGTGCGGGCCGTTCTGGTTGAACTCGACACTCACGATGTCGCGAGGCTGGGTCTTTGTTCCGAACCGCTCAGCCTGCTTCTGGAACATCTGCATCATCTGCGGGCCGGAGACCCCCTCGGGAAAGCCGGGGTAGTTCTCAACGTCGGTCGTGAGCATGAGCTGCCCGCCCGGGAGCTGGATGCTGGGCGACTGCTTTGCAACGCCGACGTAAACCACAGGGTCGAGGTTGGCGCGGGCGGCGTAGATCGCGGCGGTCCAGCCCGCAGGGCCGGAACCGATGATGACGACTTTGTGTACCTGATCAGACATCGCTCGGCGTCTCCTTGCATCTGGCCGACGAAGAACCCGTGGGGTCTCTCAACTATTCCGTGTGTGTCCGCAGCCTTACTCTGAAGCCCCGGTGTCTTCGAGGTATTCGCGAAGAAGCCCGAGCACGGGCGGCCAGATTAGGTAGTCGCCCGCCTGGTTGAGCCCGCTGTCGGAAACAACAGTCGCGCGGTCGTCGAACTCGTTGCCGCCGAGCGAGTAGAGCACGAACTGCTCCTGGCCGAGTCGGACACTGAAGTTGGTCCGGTTCGCGGGAACGACGCTCATGCTGTGCAGTTCGCTGCCGACGGTGTCGCGTTCGGGCACGAAGAAAATCAACTCGGGCCTGTTGCTGGACCTGCGGTCCGGGTTGTACGGATCGACGCCGAGGTCGTCGACGTAGTGCGGTCGGATGAGCGCGAGCGAGCTCGGCATGCCGCCGGTCTCGAGGTTGAGCGCCTGAACCCCGAGCGCGACGCGCGTGCCGACGAGTTCGGCGTCGAGCTCGCGACGGAGCACGAAGACTTCGTCGAGGTCGGGGACGATTTCCTTGACCATCGCGAACTCGGTCGCGTCGAGTCGGTCGTACGCGGACGGGGTGCGGAAGGTCGGGTCGAACAGGTCGGCGTCCCATCGGATCGACCAGTCGGAGTAGACACCCGAGATCATCGAATCAGTCGAGAGCTTGTCGGCGTGCCCCTCGGCGGCGTCGTTCCACCGCCCGGACTCTGAGAACAGACGCAGCGGCCTGGAAGTCGCGGCGAGCTCTGCCATCGCTGTCGGGAAAATCGCCTGATCGGGGATGCCCGAGTTGCTGAACACTCGGCTTGCCATCTGCTCTGCCGCGACCTGATCGCCGAGCGGCATGCGGAGCCGGTCAAGTCTGAACACGCCTCGGCTGATGTCGATGCGTGCGATGAGTTCCTTCAGGAAGTCGCTTGTGAGCGTCCGGGGTCCTTGCGAATCGACGTAGGCCAAGTCGCGCAGCCGCATGATCGCGGTGCTGGTAGCTTCGAGTCCCCACATGACCTCGTCGGCGAGCTGGCGGTCGGCGATCATCCGACCCAAGATGGCCAGATCGAAAACGATCTCCATCGCCTGCTCGATTTCGCCATCACTGGCAAGACGGGTGGCTTCGATATGCACCAGCGATTCGAGCCACTTCATGCGGTCGAGGTAGCCCATCTGGACGGCGGCGATCGTCGGCGGATCGCCAAGCTCCGCGTGGAGTCCCTTGCGGACCCATGAGGTATTCACACCATTGATGCCATACGGAAGCGCGAACCGCATCGCCCGACGGGGGTTCTCTTCCTCAGCGATCTGTGCGAGGGCTTCGAGGGCGGCCTGCTGCTCGTCCGCGGTGGACCAGCTTGTTGCCGATGCCCAGACCGGGCTGGAGGGTGTGAGCAGGAGCACGCGGTCGGCGCGTCCGACAAGGACCTGCGGCGGCTCTTGCATGTTGCCCAGCGCTGGCATGATGACGTTCTCGGCGCGTCTGGAATCGGCCAAGTTCTGGTAGGCGGAGTTGAGGCGGTCGGTGAATTCGTCTGCACCGGAGCTACCAGCGACAGTCAGAGCGGCAGCACAGCACAGCACGCGCAAGAGATGATTCATCGGCACCCTTTCATCAGTTCCGGCCGCGGGGTTGGCGGCCAGAAGATGGTAGCAGATGCCTCTCGGGTTCGTGGGATCCCCGCTAGAGAAGATGCGTGTTTTCAGGCTCGAAAAAGAGACTCAGCCGACGGAGCGGCCGCTGATCCGCAGGGGCGAATCCGGTTCCGCGTGCTTGCCCTCGATCTGCTTGTGCAGACGCGCCAGCGATTCCTCGACAATCTGACGGACGCGCTCTCGGCTCAGGTCCATGTGAGCGGCGATCTGCTTGAGTGTCATCGGTTCCTGACCGTCGAGCCCGAAGCGGAGCTTGAGGATCTCGGCTTCGCGGCCGTCGATCGAATCGAGCAGCTTCCGAAGGATCGTGAAGTCCTCGTCTTGGAAGGTCGATTTCTCGGGGCTCTCGTAGCGGAAGTCGGCGATCATGTCGGCGAGTGTGTTGAGGTCGCCGTCTTCGCCCATCGGGGCCTGGTTCGAGGCACCGAAGACCTTGATCGCGCGCTTGACGATCTGCGCCTTGCGCATCGGCAGGTCCATCAGCTCGGCGAGTTCTTCGATGCTCGGTTCGTAGCCACGCTCGGCCTCGATGCGCCGGCTATGGGACTTCCACTTGGCGATTAGTTCGACCATGTAGGCCGGGACGTGGATCGGGCGGGTTGCGCCGATCAGGGCTCGCTTGATGGACTGCTTGATCCACCAGCTGCCGTAGGTCGAGAACCGGGCACCCTGAGCGGGGTCGAAGCCTTCGACGGCTCTCATAAGCCCGATATTGCCCTCTTCGATGAGGTCGGTCAGCGGCAGGCCGCGGTTGGCGTAGTTCTTGGCGATCGCGACGACGAGCCTGAGGTTGGCCCGGATCATGCGTTCACGGGAGACAGGGCAGTTGTCGTTGATGATGGCCCAGCCGAGCTCTCGCTCTTCTTCTGCCGTCAACAGCGGTGTCCTGTTGATCTCTTTGAGGTACAGCTGCAGATCTGTTCGCAGCGGACCACCGCCCGTACGGGCTGTTCCGGTAGATTGGCTCACGAATCCCACCTCCCTGTGGACCGACTTGGCCCATGGACTAACCCACCCGATTCGCGGTCGGGCGGGTGTGCCGCACTACTCGATTCGTATCGCAGTCGGCTCCGGTTGCATCGTCCGGAGCCCGTCTGGACTCAACCCAAGTATTCGGCGTCAAACCGCGATGGCAGTTTACCGCGCCAGTGCCACCCAAAGCTACGGAAATGTCAGCGCAAACCGGATATCTCTCCGCCCGGTAACTGTATTACGAAACCCGAAAACGCAACTCCTGTCGGTTATAGCTCGATTGTCAAACTGGGAAGTCTGGGTCATCCCCCGACCCGAGACTACGATTCTGCGTGAGAGAGCGAAAGCAGCCAAACGACAAGGGCCGAACCAAGCCGATGAATCCAGACCTGACCGAGTTGCTGGACGCCTGGAAATATGAACCGGGCAAGATCAACGTCAGGCTCATCGAGTCCGGCGACGGCGTCTCCTTTATCCAGGTCAGGCTCGATCTTGGCATCCTCCAGATGCACCTCGACGGCCGACCCGACGGCAACAGGCCGCAGGGCTTCGAGAGCTTCCTCGACATGGTCGAGAACTGGATCGAAGAAGCCGAGCGGGGCGAAGTAGGCCCGCCGCCCGAATTCGAGATCGACGAAGAGGAACTGCCCGGCAGCGCCCCGCTCCAGCCCCCCCGCCGATCGCACGAAGACGACGAGCTGCCTTTTAGGCTCACCCGTGAGCAGTGCGGCGTGCTCCGCGAGGAAGCGATCCAGTACTACCACAGGTACCTCGCGCTCCTGGCGCTCGAAGACTTCGAGCGGGTGATCCGCGACACAACACGGAACCTGCGCGTGCTCGACACGCTCGCCAAGTACGCCGAGCACAACGAGGACCGCGAGTCGGTTTCGCACACGAAATCACACGTGACGATGATGCGTGCGCGGGCGCTTGCAAGTCTTGCGATCCGCGACAACGAACCCAAGGCCGCGGTCCACGCGATCGAGGAGGGCATCGAGGCGCTCCGCAAGCACTTCGACAACATCGGCCACAGCGAGCTGTTCGAGCGTTCGAGCGAGGTGCAGGTGCTGCAGGGCATGAAGCAGGCGCTGACGCCCAAGCTCCCGGTCAGCCAGAAAGCCGAGCTCCGCAAGAGGCTCGACGAGGCGGTCGAGGTCGAGAACTACCGGCTCGCGGCGATCCTTCGCGACGAGATTAACTCGATGCCTGACTGACGGGTTCGTCGTCGGGCTCGCCGTCCATGCTCTCAAGCAGCTGCTGAACCTGATCCGCCATGGTGTTGGCGGTTGCCATCTCTTCGACGGTCACGATGTTCGCGCCGACTTCTTTAGCCAGGAACGCGCCGGAGAGGTAGTGCGTGCGTGCCGCGATGTACGCGGTCGTGTTCAGCTCGCGGATGTGCTTGGTTGCACGCAGGACCGCTTCGTCGTCGGGCATTGTCAGCAGGACAGCGTCCGCTTCCGAGATGTCCGCCGAGTGCAGGACTTCTTCGTTGGTGATGTCGCCGAAGATTACTCGGCGACCGATGCTTGATTGCTTTCGCACGGTTTCGGGGTTGATCTCGACGATGGTGATCCGGCAGCCGGCCTGCGCGAGCTTGTCGGCGACGACCCTGCCGACCGGGCCGAACCCAGCAACAACCACACGCTTGCGGGTGTCGGCTTCGCCCTCTGTCTGCGAGTCTTGCGAGATCACGACGCCCCGGCGGAGTGGGCTGCGCGGGAAGCCGACCGTGAATCCCGCGATGAACTTGGCGCGAGAGATCATGCTCGGCGTCACGAGCAGCGAGATAAACACGATGCCGATGAGGATCGCCATAACGCGGTCGGCTTGCTCGCCGAACAGGCCGTTGGCGTCGGCGACGCCCGCGATGACGAGGCTGAACTCGCCGGCCTGCGCCAAAGAAACCGCGACGACACCCGCAACGATGGGCGGCGCGCCGAGTACCCACGCGGTGATCCCGATGGTCAGTGACTTGAGCGACATCACCGCGAACACACCCAGCAGGACTACCCACCACAGCTCGATCATGACACCGAGGTCGAGTCCCAACCCAACCGCGGTGAAGAAGACCGCCATGAACAGGTCGCGCATGGGGCCGATCTGTCCCGAGAGCTGGTGCTTGAATGGCGTGCCGGCGAGCAGGAAGCCTGCAAGGAACGCGCCGAGTTCCGGGCTGAGCCCGAGCGCCCCGGTCAATACCGCGGCTCCGAGCCCGATCGCCGCCGAGCAGACCAGCAGCAGTTCGTGCGACGTGTCCTTGGCCGCCTCGGCGAGCACCTTGGGCAGCGCGTAGTTGCCGACAATGATCATGAGCCCGACCGCGCCGATCGACACGAGCGCCGAGGCGCTGATGCGGAGTACACTCGTCGGCTCGGCTCCCTCTTCAAGCTGAACGCCGGACTCAGCAAGCCTCGCGAGCACCGGCATGAACGCGATCGCGGCGACAACCGCGAGGTCCTGTGAGAGGAGCGTGCCGAACGAGATCCGGCCGTGGAGTTGTCGCAGCTCGCGCCGCTGCTGGAGGATGCGGAGCACAACCGCGGTCGAAGACATGGACATCGCGATCGCGACGGCGGCAGCCGCGGTCGGTGTGAGACCAAAGAGCATCGCGATCGGGGTGCCGAACATCGCGGTCAGGAGCGTTGAGATCATGCCCACCGCGAGGATCGGCACAAAGCCTGATCGCAGGTCGCGCCGGTCGAGGTGCATCCCGATGCCGAACATCAGGAGCACGATCGCGACGTGCGAGATCGCGTCAACACTCGCGGAGTCTTGCACGAGACCGACTGCGTTCGGGCCGAAGATCGCGCCGGCGATGAGGTAGCCGGGGATCGTGGCGATCTTGAGCCTGCGAAAAACGAGCGAGACCACGGCGGCGGTCGCGAGGATGATCAGCAGGCCGACCATGACGCCGCCGTCGGCCGCGGCTGCTGCAAGCGTCGGTGAGAGATCAACCATCGTTCGCCGCCGACTTCGGTTTCGCGGTCTTTCGGCGGACGTGGACCGCGACAATACTCAGGTCGGCGGGCGTGACACCTTCGAGCCGGCCGGCTTGGCCGAACGTCGCGGGGCCGAAGCGAGTCAGCGCGTTGATCGCCTCGGTGCGCAGGCCCTGAATCTCTTTGTACACGAGCCACGTCGGCAGCGCCCGGCGTTCGAGTTCGCTCTGGCGTTTGATCTCGTTCTGCTGGCGGACAACGTAGTCGGCGTACGCGCGGTCGGCGGAAACTGTCGCGATCGCCGAGTCGTCGTAGTCGCCTTCGAGTGCCGACTTGAGATCCGCTTCAGTAAACTCGGGACGCTTGACCCACTTGGTCAGCGGCTCGCCATCGAGTGTGCGTTCGTCGATCTCGCGGTTGATCTCGGCGAGCTGGCGCTGACGCTCGGCAAAGAGATCAAGCCGGGCTTTGCCGAGTTCGGTGCCGAGCAGGCCGAGATCTTCTGCGATCGGTGTCAGCCTGTCCGCTGCGTTGTCAGCGCGGAGCAGGAGCCTGTGCTCGGCGCGGCTCGTGAACATCCGGTAAGGCTCGGTCGGGGTTTTTGTGACGAGGTCGTCCATCAGCACGCCGATGTAGGCCTGATCTCGCCCGAGCAGCCAGTCGCCCTTGCCCTGTGCGTGACGAACGGCGTTCACACCCGCGACAAGTCCCTGAGCCGCGGCTTCTTCGTAGCCGCTAGTGCCGTTGATCTGGCCCGCGAGGAACAGACCCGGGACGAGCTTCGTCTGGCCCGTTGCGTAGATCTGGTGCGGGCGGACCATGTCGTACTCGACGGAGTAGGCGAGCCTGAGAATCTCGGCGTTCTCGCAGCCGGGCATGCCCCGGATGATCGCCTGCTGAACATCGGCGGGCAGGCTTGTGGAGATGCCGTTGCAGTAGACCCAGTCGGAGCCGAGGCCTTCGGGTTCGAGGAAGACGGTGTGCTCGTCGCGATCGAACCTCACGACCTTGTCCTCGATGGACGGGCAGTACCTCGGCCCGATGCCCTTGCCGCTGGGCAGCCCGGAGAAAATCGGTGCGCGGTGCAGGTTCGCGCGGATCATGTCGTGGATGATTTTGGTTGTACGCGTCACCCGGCAGGCGTGCTGTTCGAGCAGCGGGAAGCTGGTCGGCACGATCTCCGCGAACGACTCGTCAGTCACTCGGCCCGAGAGATCGCTGAACGCCATCGGGCGTTCGTCGCCGAACTGCGGGGGGAGCGATTCCCAATCGATGGTGCGTTTGTCGAGCCTCGGGGGTGTGCCAGTCTTCAGTCTTCCGAGCTCGAAACCGAGTCTTGAGAGGGTCTTTGAGATCCCGATCGCGGGCGCCTCGCCGTACCTGCCGCCGGGAGTTTTGGATTCGCCCGTGTGCATGAGCCCGCGCATGAACGTGCCCGTGGTTAGGACCGTCGCCGGGGCACGGAGTTCGCTGGGGACTTCGTAGCGTTCGAGGTTCTGCTCGGCGGCCCGTCGTTCGAGCTGGGTAGCCGCATCGCAGATGCTGGTGACGGACAGGGGCTTGGTGTCCGAGGGCGGCGAGATGATCACCCCCACCGCCTTGCCGTCTTCGAGGATGAAGTCATCGACGAGGCCGGGGATGACGTCGATCTCGGGGCGGCTTGCAATCATGCGCTGGACGGCGAACGCGTACTCGTTTTTGTCGCACTGGCATCGCGGGCCATGAACCGCCGGCCCCCGGCTCGTGTTGAGCATCTTGAACATGATGCCTGACGTGTCGGCGGCCAGGCCCATCAGGCCCCCGAGGGCGTCGATCTCGCGGACGAGCTGGCCCTTGGCCAGTCCCCCGATGGCAGGGTTGCAGCTCATGGCGCCGATGCGGGCGGGGTTGGCGGTGACAAGGGCAACAGAATGCGGCTTGCGCAGCAGATTCGCGGCCGCCCAGGCGGCTTCAGCCCCGGCGTGCCCGCCCCCGATCACGATGATCTCGTACTCCGTTTGCATCAAGGCAATAGTAGTCTCGCTGCGGGGAGGTTATGAGTGGGTTCTGCTAGGCGACGAGGCCCACGATTATCACTCAGTTCTTACCATATCAGTACAAAAATCAGAACCGAATCAGTAGTCTGGATTCACGACCGGCCAGCAAAGGAGCCATGATGCGACGAACGGCGATGATGTATGGGGTGTGCTGTTTGCTGACCGCGGGAGCCAACGCTCAGGTTGGCACCGCTGAGATCCAGTACAACTCTGTAGTATCCGTGACAGAGATCATCGACCCGGACACCGACGAACGAGTGACGACATCGGACACGATCGCGGGTGCCGGCTTTATGCCCTTCTCGCTGAATCACAGCGTGTCGTACGACGACCCCTTGCTCGACTTCGATCCCTCGGCATCGAGCCGGTTCTCCGTTGACCGCGTTCAGTTTGTCCGCACGACCCCGCTCGGCGACGCGTACTACGACGTCACGATCTCAGGCGAGCTCTCACGCGCGGGGACTCTTTTCTCTACATCACCATACTTCAGTCGCGCGACTTCGGACCTCGTTGTTGACCTGATCGGTTTCCGGGGCGGTTCCAGCACGTTCACCTATATAGAGCAGTACGAAATGTCCGTGTCGTACAGCTCGAACTACAACTTCCCGACAGTGCCCATGGCGCTGCCCACAGTGACCCTGTCGGGCGTGAACCAGAATGGCACGCTGACCGAACTCGAATCCCTCGAGACCAACGGGACGTCGCAGAGCGATGTCTGGAACGGCAACGCGACTGGCGATTTCAGCGCGGTCCGGCTGCAGGTCCGCGCCGATCCGCTTGAGATACTTGTGCCGCACCCCGGGATTACGACGGTCGCATTCGAGGGCACGTTCCGCATCCTGACAGACATCCCGGCCCCAACCACCGCCAGCGCGGTTCTTGCCGGGCTTGTGCTTACGGCTCGACGGCGGCGCTGAGTCATGTGAAGAAGTCGCGTCGTCGAGACCACCTGCGTGGATTCCAGGCTGTACGCTTTGCGCATGAAGATCAGACACGCGACGATCGATGATGCCCCCGCGGTCGCCGCGATCTACAACCACGCGATCCTGCACACAATCGCCAGCTTCTGGACCGAGCCGAGGCCTGACAGCGAACTGGCCCAGCAGATCGCCGAGGCCGACGAAGCGACGTACCCGTGGCTCGTCGCCGAGCGGGAAGGCCCGGAGGGACCACAGGTCGTCGGCACCGCGTGGAGCAAACGCTGGAACCCACGCACCGCATACGACATCACCTGCGAGGTCAGCGTCTACATCGCGCCTGATGCACAAGGCAGCGGCGTGGGCAAGGCGCTGTACACGGAACTTTTCTCAAGGCTCTGGGCGATCGGCTACAAGCACATCATCGGCGGCATCAGCCTGCCAAACGAGGCGAGCGTGCGCCTGCACGAATCGATGGGGATGAAGCGGGTGGCGCTGTTTCCGGGAATCGGGGAGAAATACGGGCAGGCGATTGATGTTGGGTATTGGCAGGTGAGCAACTAGAGAACTTACTCAACATCAACGTATCGCGAAAACCCCGCCTCACAAATCTCGTCGACCATCTCTTCGTAGTTGTCTACCACATCACGGAGATCGTCAGATGTCAATTTCTTGATGCGAGATTTCATGAGTTGTTTCGGATTTACTTTCACTCCAAGAAACTGACTAACCCGAGCCAGCACGTCCGCAGTATCAGACACTAACGTTTCATAATTCAGATCCAGACGAGGCGTATCGAGCTTGCCGACAAAGGCGTTGAGTTGGTGCTCCGAGTATTCCCAACTCTTTAGCCTCTCTACTACGTCAGCAGGATCAACAGCGGTGACGCCCAACCGATCCTTGTCTTTCACAAGCTCCCATCGCCCTGTGTTCTCAAACAGAGCGGCCGATCGTATTGCAGACACAACCGCCTTCAGCGCACTTTGCCGCGAGAGAACGATTGTGTGGACATTGTACTTCTGTAGTGATTCGCTGAATCCATCGAGATCAACGACGTCCCAGAGTTTCGTCTTGTGCCCCACCGCCTTTATCCAGGGATTCAACGGGTGATACAGCTTCTCCAGCCATCTCGCCTGAGCATCTGCCCCATCCTCTTTCAGATTGACTAGGACCTCTGCCTTTGCGGTGATCCGGGGGTGTCTGTTCAACATATCCATGAAGTATGTCGAACCCGTACGCCCCAGAAACAGGCAAACGAATCTCGTTGGTTCAGTGCGCATTGCGATGCACAAACCCGCGGCGAAGAGTCAGGAAGAGGATCCTGAGATCAAACCAGATCGACCAGTGGCGGACGTAGAAGAGGTCGTACTGGATGCGCTTCTTGAGCGAGGTGTCGCCGCGGAGGCCGTTGACCTGGGCCCAGCCGGTCATGCCGGCCTTGACGTGCTGGCGGAGCATGTAGCCCCGCCAGTCTTCGCGGAACTGCTCGATGAGTTCGGGGCGTTCGGGTCGCGGGCCGACGAGGGACATGTCGCCGCGGAGAACATTGAGAAGCTGCGGCAGTTCATCGAGGCTTGTTTTGCGGAGCCACTGGCCGATGCGCGTGACGCGCGGGTCGTTCCGGCTTGTCCAGCGGGCGGGTTCTTCGTCCTCGACATGCGCCATGGTGCGGAACTTGTAGATGTTGAAGTTCTCGCCCCCGAGACTGACTCGGCGTTGGCGGAAGATGACCGGGCCCGGGCCTGAGAATCGAACGAGCACAGCGATGCACACAAGGATGGGCGAGAAGAGCACGAGCGCCGCCAGTGCGCCGGCGATATCGAGGACGCGTTTGCTCAGCCCGCCCACGCCGTAGAGCGGCGACTCGCGGACGCTGAGAATGGGCATGCCGTCGAGCTCGGAGACGAGCATGTTCTGGGGCATGTGGCGGGGGTTGATGTCCGGGACGATCCGCACATCGACAGCGAAGCGTTCGAGGCGCTTGATGATGCCAGGGATCTCGTTGGCCTTTGAGCTCGGCATGGCGAGGTAGACCGCGTCCACCTCGCGTTCTTCGAGTGCTTTCTCCAGGTTCCCGATGCCGCCGAGCACCGGGCGGTTGAGACACTCGGTTCGCTGGGTGGTCTCGCGGTGGCCCACGAAGTAGGCAACGCTGATCCCGGTCCACGAGTTGCGATCGAGCGTGTGGCACGTGATCTGCCCGAGTCTGCCGACGCCCACGACACACGCGTGGCGGAGGTTCTTGCCTCGTTTACGCAGCGACCGGAGCACGCTCCGAAGCGAGAGCCGTTCCGCTGAGAGCAGGAAGACGAGCATGAATGCGAGGATGCCGAGTTGGAGTCGGCTTGCGTCGATGCCCAGCGAGCCGATGTTGATCACCGTGACGCCCGGGTTCTGGTTGATCAGCGACGACCCGATGACCCACAGCAGCACGACGACGGCTGCCATCGCGCCGATCACTGCGCGGATGATCTGCCCCACCTCGGACAGGATCGACTGGTCGCGCCGAGGCGTGTAGAGCCGAAAGCCCCACATCGCGTACAGCACCGCGGGCACGACCAGAAACGCGAGCGGCTCGCGGACGGCGCGGGCGGTGGTTATGGGATCGAGATCGGAGGCGATGTAGAGCCGAAGCAGCCAGGCGAGGTAGCAGGCCGCGGTCACGACGGCAGCGTCGGCGAGGCACAAGATCGAAACAAAGAGTTGATGTCGCTGCTTTACCACGCGGAAGCCGCCCCCTGCCCTGATCTGGTGCTCCAACCGGATCTAGGTCGCGTGCCTGACATGAGTTAGAGCCATCGGCGTCCGCTGCCTCAGCGGAAGAGTTTAGCGCCTTGTTTATCCGACAGGCGGTTTCGGCCAGCCCCCCCCGGTTCGGATGTTTGTCTGGTCACCAAGATTCTGCAGTACCGCCCTGTCCTGCTCAGAAATCGCGTCTGCCGGGGGTGGAACGACTCTGAGTTCGACATACAGGTCCCCCGGAGGGGTGGTCTTGCAGCCTTGGCCTTTGAGACGGAGCTGCGAGCCGCACTTGCTGCCCGCGGGGATGGTGATGGTCGCGGTGCCGGTGGGTGTCGGCACATCGATCTTGGCCCCGAGCGCGGACTCGGCGAACGTGATCGGCAGGTCGAGGTACACGTCGGCCTGTTTCTCGCCCTGGGCGGCGTCGCCTCTGCGAAAGAGCGGGTGGCTCGCGATGTTGATCGTCAGGATGAGGTCTGATTTTTGGCTCGGGCGGTTCGGGTCTGCGTTGCCCACGCCCCGGACGCGGAGCTTCTTGCCGTGCACGATGCCCGCGGGGATCGTGACCTCGACGGACTCGTTCTTGGTGCCGCGTTTGATGTCGATCTGTCTTTTGCCGCCGGTGATTGCGGTGACGAAATCGATCTCGATGGTGTGCCGTGTGTCTGGTGCCTTTGGCTGCTGCTGGCGACGCTGGCCGCCCGCTTGCTGCCTGCCGAACGGGCCGGCGTTGCGTCCGCCGAAGAACGAGTCGAACATCGATCCGAGATCATCGACGTCGAAGTCCACGTGCACGCCGCCCCCACCACGTGGGCCCGGGCGTGCGCTGCCGGCCTCGCCGACGTGCCCGAAGCGGTCGTACATCTGCTTCTTCTCGGCGTCTGAGAGCACGTCATACGCCTCTTGGATCTCGACGAACTTGCCCTGGGCTTCCTCGTCTTTGTTGATGTCCGGGTGGTACTTGCGCGCCAGCTCGCGGTAGGCGGCTTTGATCTCGTCCTGATTCGCAGATCGGCTGACGCCGAGCACCTCGTAGTAGTCGCGTTTGGCCATGGCTGGGTTAGTGTATGACTCCAGTTCTACTCGTCGGCGGCCTCGATCCTCGCCGGCGAATCGCCCGACCCCGGGTGCCAGTATCGGATGTTCCCAGCGTCCTGACTCCCCACCAACTCGAGCCGAGTCGCGGCGTTCACATCGGAGATGATGAACAGCCCGTCGCCCTCTGGTGAGGAGTAGCCCTCGAGCACAGTCGCGTTCTTGGCGTTGGTGAGGTAGAACGCGCCGCCGTCGTCATCGACGTGGAATGTGACGCGGTTGTCGCCGCTGTCGTCGCGGACAGCGAGCACGCCTCTGCCGTTGGGATCGACGAACTGCCCGAGGACGGACATGTCGTGCGCGTTAGCGATGAAGATCTGCCCGCCGTCGGCGTCGCTTCCGATCATGGTGCGCTGTGCGCCGTCCTGGTTGAAGGTCGCGATCTCGCCCCGGCCTTCCTGAGTCGAATATACCCATGCCGAGCGGATGCCGTCGGTGTTAAATGTGCTCACGGAGCCGCCGTCAGCGTCGCAGTTGATGATTGTTCCGCGTTCGCCGGACCGGGATCCGTTGACCGCGACCAACCCCCGCAGGCTCTCGTCCGCGAAGGCCTCGACGACCTCGGCTCCGGAGTTGTTGTAAACCCTGAACAGCCCGCCCTCGGCGTCGGCGGTTTGCTCCACCTGGAGCATCCCTGCCGAGTTGCGAACCGCCATGTACCCACCGCCAGTTTCGTTGGCGCTGAGCATGACCGTGCTGAGTTCGTCGGCGTTGTTGATGTTGAGTTTGCCGGATTCTGCGGCAGCCGCGAGTGTGACGCGTTTGCCGCCCTGGCTTTCGGAGAGCATGAGCACGCCGTTGCGTTGGCGGTCGCCGTAGACCTCGAAAATCGAGTTACCCTCGGCGTTGTTCAGGAAAAACGTCCCGCCGTCGCTGTCGTGACCGATCTGCACGAGCACGTTGCCCTCGGCATCAACGACGCGGAGCCGCTCGGTCGTGACCACATCGAGCACCCGGCCCGGGAGTTCACCCGCGGCGAGCGCGATCGCGCCGACCGCGCCAAGCCCGAGTGCTGCGCACGCAAGCTTCCACCGCTTGGCGCTCCGGCGTAGCCCTGCCATGCTTGATTCGAGTTCTTCGAGACGCGCGGCGATCTGCTTGTCCATGTCGTTTACTCCTGTAGTCGATCGTGCTCGGTTGCATGGTAACGAATCGGACACCGACCTACAGACTCATGAAACCGCAAAAAAGAAACAGGCCCGCCGAGGCAGGCCTGCACTTTGTTTTTGGTTTGAGGATTTGTTTATTCGCTCTTAACCGGCTGGCGCGGCTTCTGGCGCTTCCTCGGCTTCGGTGCGGTCGATGTAAACACACTCGACGTCGAAGATGAGGTCAGAGCCCGCAGGAATGCGCTGCATCGCGCGCTGGCCGTAACCGAGTTCCGACGGGATGTAGATGCGGACGCGGTCGCCCTGCGACATGCCCTCGACAGCACGCATCCAGCCCTGGATGAGCGTGCCGGGGTACTGGTAGCGGAACGGCTCGCCGCGGTCGAAGGACGCGTCGAACTTGGTGCCGTCGGTGAGCTTGCCGACGTAGTCAACGACGATGAAGTCGCCTTCGGTCACCGGTTCCGATTCGACATCGACAAACTTGGTAACGATGAGGCCGTCTTCGTAGCGGTCAACGGTGACGATCTCGCTGTCCTTGACAAACTCGACGGGGCTCTCGCTCCCGACTTCCCAGGCAACCTCGCCGTCTGAGCCGTAGCCGACGTCGGAGATGCTGATTGTTTCGCCGTCGAAGCTGATGGAGCTGGTCATCTGAACAGCGCCGCCGCGGTGGTCGGGGTATGGCGCGGGGGACGAGCCGCTGAAGCCGTCGCCGTCGGCTGCCAGGTCGATGTCCATTGTCGGGAAGAACTCGGCTGAGGTCAGCGTGGTCGGGAAGACCTCTGGCGTGAAGCACATGCCGAGCAACGCGGTGGCAGCGCTTGTATCACGCAGGTCCAGCGTGCGCAGGCGGAGGTCGCCCTTGAAGCGGTAGAACTGGAGCAGCGATTGGCGGTACGGCGAAGCGAAATCACCCGCGCGGGCGACTTCGCAGTAGAGCACATCGTTCAGGCCAGCAATCTTGGCCGGGCCGATCGACATCACGATGTTGGTCTGGCCGTTGGTGCCGAACTCGCGGACCGGCGCCGAGGTCTTCCAGGTCCCGGTCAGCAGGCTTGCGGCCTTGGCGATCTCTTCATCGGAGAACGACATCTCGATCTCCGGCGCGTCGATGAGCGCGGGGGCAGCGGCGGGCTGCGCCTCGGCTGCCTCATCCTGTGCGAACGCGGTACCGCCGACAAGGGCGAGACCGACGAGCGGGGCTGTAATCCAGCGTGGTTTCATGGTGAATCTCTCCTGCCGGTGTGTACGGTCCCGGCGAGCTTGGGTTCAAGAATTCTCGAGTCTTTGCGTGTTCTTTAGGCCAGTTCCGGGAACATGCGGACAACGGTGTCAACCAAGTCCTTGACGTGGCTTGCCGATTCGTCGAAGAGCTTCTGCTCGTCAGCGGTGAGCTTGAACTCGACGATCTTCTCGACGCCGCCCTTGCCGAGAAGCGCCGGTGCGCCAACGAAGAGGCCGTTGCAGCCGAACTCGCCGTCGAGATAGGCGGCGGACGGGATGATCCGCTTCTTGTCCTTGACGATGGCCTCGACCATCTGGATGGTGCCGGAGGCGGGCGCGTACCACGCGCTGGTGCCCATGAGCTTGACGACCTCGCCGCCGCCCGCCTTGGCGCGCTCGACGCAGGCGTTGATGGTTGCTTCGTCGAGCAGGTCCGAAACCGGGATGCCGTGGACGCTGGTGCAGCGCGCGAGCGGGACCATGTCGTCGCCGTGACCACCGAGCAGGAGCGCGGTGACGTCTTCGATCGAGCAGCCGACTTCCCACGCGATGAACGTGCGGAAGCGTGCGACGTCGAGAGCGCCTGCCTGGCCCATGATGCGGTTGGTCGGGAAGCCGGTCGCCTTCCACGCGGTGTAGACCATCGCGTCGAGCGGGTTGGAAACGAGGATGACAATAGAGTCGGGCGCGTGCTTCTTGATGTTCTCGCTGACGCTCTTGACGATCTTGACGTTGGTCTCGATCAGGTCGTCGCGGCTCATGCCGGGCTTACGCGGGATGCCCGCGGTGACCACGACCACGTCGGAGCCCGCGATGTCCTCGTAATCAAAGGTGCCGGTGAGTGTGCCGTCGAAACGCTCGATCGGGCCGCAGCAGGCCAGGTCGAGCATCTTGCCCTTGGGCATGTGCTGGTCGGGGGCATCCGGGCGAGGGATGTCGAGCAGGACGATGTCACCCAGCTCCTTGGCTGCGGCCCAGTGTGCACAAGTGGCTCCGACGTTCCCTGCTCCGATGATGCTGATTTTGGCGCGACCCATCGCGGCTTCTCCTCGCTCTTTGCTCGACTAATTCGGTGTCCGAACCCGCCTCGGCGAGGCGGGTATCCACTATAGACGGCCACCTGTATACCGACCCGTTCCTCAGGCCTCGAACTCGACCGGCAAGGGCTTCTGATGCTCGGCCCCCGGAATAGGAAGCGAGATCGGCTGCACCTCGCCCGACAGAATCGCCGGGATCAGCAGAGGCTGGCCGGGCGTCAGGGTCGCGTCCATCGGCTGGACGAGGTCGCGGACGGGGCCGCCCTTTGAGAAATCGAACTGGCGGTAGGTCTGCCGAGCGATCGGCACAGGCTCCGCGTCGCCCACGCCCTCTAGAAACGCCGGGACCAACTCGAAAAGCATCGCGCCGATGTCCGAGTCAGGCTCGATACCCCGCGCAAACGCGGCCGGCGCGTGCTCGAAGATCGGCACGCCGGGCGTGGGCAGGAATAGATCGCCCGTGAACCCCGACACCACCAGCGCCTCGAGCATCTCCGACGGATGGTGCGCGATGATCGCTTCCGCCTCGACCACCCACTCCCAGCCGCCCTGCGTCGCGGCGGCGAGCGCCAACCGCGCATCCTCAACAAGCTCGACGACCGCCTCGGGCATCACCTCGCCCGTCCAGATCCGATTCAGCTCGCCGGCGTTCTTCTTGATGAGCATGTCGGCTTTGTCCGCGCCGAGCGCACGCTCGTCAGGATCGAGATCGCCAAGCTCGGCGCACGCGTGCGTGACGGCTTGCAACGTGATGATCGCGGGCACGGCTTCTTTGAGCCTGCCGCCCTCGTCGTCATCGGGCAGCGCCAGGGCACTCTGAGCGAACTCGGTCCATTTGCCGAGCAGGGCCGTCCATGTCATCGCGCGTTCGGGGTCGTTGGTGGTCATCGCGGGATTCTAAGGCCCCCGCTTCCCACTAGAATCCCGGGCACACCTTGCGACTTCCAGCCGGAGCACACGCCCATGATCCTCGACCCGAACGACCTTCAGATCGCCGAGCGGTACAAGCTGCTGACCGGGTGCATCGCGCCGCGGCCCATCGCGGTGGTGTCAACGGTTTCGCCCGCCGGCGAGCCGAACGTCGCGCCGTTCTCGTTCTTCGCGGGGATCGGGTCGAACCCGATGACGCTGATGTTCTGCCCCGCAAACGACCTCGAGGGCAACGAGAAGGACACGCTCCGCAACGCCAAGCCGACAAGCGAGGGCGGCACGGGCGAGTTCGCGGTGTGCGTCGCGACGTCGGGGATCATCAAGAAGGTTGCCGTCGCCGCCGAGCCCCTGCCGCCCGGCGAGAGCGAGTACGAGCTTGCAGAGCTGACGCCGATCCCGTGCGAATCGATCAAGCCGCCGCGGGTGAAAGAGAGCCCGGTGTGCTTCGAGTGCGAGACGATGCAGGTCATCCGCACCAACCCCGGCGCCCCGGCCGGCGGCAACGTGGTCATGGGCAGAGTGCGCCGAGTCCACATCGAGGACTCACTGCTCAACAACCGGATGCACACGGACCAAGACTCGCTGGACCTGATCGGCAGGATGGGCGGGCTGAGCTATTGCTTTACGCGGGAGAGGTTTGATTTGAGGCCGGGGAAATAGCCTATTATAACAAAGCCTGCAATCAGAAGCCCACTGTATACTTGAGCCAAATCGGACATTGCGTATCTGTGATGACGCAAAGGGGAATCACGCCCGCTCGACAAGCTCAAATTCGGCACATCTCATTTATGACACAAAATACACCTGAACAGCCTGAGTCTTCAGAGGACATACACAACGGCCTCCACTATTTTGCAGTTTATGTAGCCGTTTCAATTCCGGCTATGTGCGTTAGCCTCGCCATAGCTCCCGGCCTGTTCACTTCGAGCGATTTCCTTGTTTCCCTATTCGGCGTTGGTTTTCAGCTGTTTGTTCTAAGCAAGGCACATGAAAAAACAGAGGCATCCAAGGGAGCCTTCTGCCTAGAGGCCTATCCAACTTTTGGCTGGCGCAGCGCCGCATCGCTTGCGTTTGCGACAAGCCTGCTAACGAATGCGATTTTTGCTACCGTCACCGTGGTCGCATACCGCAGCACTAAAGACCCGTCAGACCCATACATTTTCGCCGCACAACTAGTTTCGCTACTCATCGCCCCTCTAGTTGTTGACCACTTGTTGCGCGCAACAATTCAACGTGCCCCTCGTAAGTAAACACTAAAAACACAAAAAGCCCCCGGGCAACGGTGGTCTGCCCGGGGGTCTTGGAGTGGGGCTAGCCCGCGGTCGGCGTTGCACCGAGCGAGCCAACCCGTGGTGGGTCAACTGTTGCCTGGCCTGTTCACTCGAACCGGCCGGGGATGGTGAGTATCAGCTGCACCCCATGCTGTTGCCGCAGCCCATGCACTTGTAGCACGTGCCGTTGCGGACAGTGATCTCGCCGCAGACGTCGCAGGGCGGGCTGTCGCCCATGTTCTCGCTCATGGCGGCCGAGAGGGCCGAGACGTGTTCCTCGACGACGACTGTCGTCACATCGCCCCTTGTTTCTGAGACCACCTCGGTGGTCGCCGAGACCGCGACGGCCTTTGCAGAGGTCGCCCCGATGCGGCCTATCGGGCCCGAGTCTTTCCTGTCCGAACTGCTGCCTGAATCGCCGGCGGCGGGCTGCTTCTCTTGCGTGGTCCAACGACTGTCTCCCCCGGTGCCGCCCGTTGCGGGCGAGGCACTCTTGCGTGACGCGGTCTGGTCGTTCGAGGTTGACGATTTCGTCGGGCGGTGCGGCAGGTTGGCTTCGCGGTAGCCGGGGATGAATCGCATCCCGAGCCAGCGGAAGATGTAGTCAACCAGACTCTTGGCGAACGGGATGTCCTTGTTGGCGGTCATCCCTGCCGGCTCGAACCGCTGGTGCGTGAACTTGGTCACGAGCGATTGGACCGGAACGCCGTACTGCAACGCGACGGAAACCGCTGTGCCCAGCGAATCCATCAGACCACCGATGGTGGAGCCTTCCTTGGCCATGGTGATAAAGAGCTCGCCGGGCATGCCGTCTTCGTAGAGGCCGACCGTGAGGTAGCCCTCGTGCCCAGCGACGTTGAATTTGTGGGTGACCGACTCGCGCGTCACCGGGAGCCGGCGACGGAGCGGGCGGTGCACGATCTTGGCCTTCTCGGCCTCGACCTTGGCGCCGTCGGCGCCGGTGATCGCATCGGCGAGCGACGCGACCGAGCTTGCGACCTCGGACTTGGCCTCGGCGATGTCGAGCTCGTCGGCATCCTCCTCGTCCAGGTCCGCGTCCTTCTTAGCAGACAGCGGCTGGCTCAGCTTGCAGCCGTCACGGTAGAGCGCGTTGGCTTTGAGGCCGAGTTCCCAGCTCAGGCGGTAGCAGCTCTGGATGTCCTCGACCGTTGCATCCGTCGGCAGGTTGATCGTCTTGCTGATCGCGCCGGAGATGAACGGCTGAGCCGCGGCCATCATGCGGATGTGGCCCTCGGATTTGATGATGCGGGTGCCCAAGGGGCCGCAGTGGTTGGCGCAATCGAAGACGGCCAGGTGCGCATCGTCGAAGCCGGGTGCGCCTTCGATGGTCTGCCGGCCGCAGACGAGGCGGTTGAGCGCCTCGATGTGCTTGTTCGACAGGCCGAGATGCTTGAGCAGGTTGAACGCCGGGTCGGCCTTGGCCCGCTCCGGGTCAACACCCGCGGCGGTCAGGACATCGTCGCCGATCGACCAAGCGCTAAACGCGAAGCTCAGCTCGAACGCGCCGGGCAGTGCTTCCTCGATGCTCGTCAGGTGCTCGGGCTGGAGGCCCTTGTCCATCAGGAACTCGGCGAGGGTCTTGTCGTCCTCAGCGCCGGGTGCGCCCTCTGGCATCGGGACCGCGAGGCTCAGCGTGCCGAGGATCGAGGTCAGGATGAGGCGGATCTGCTCTTCCGAGTAGCCAAGCGCCTGCAGCGCGGGCTCGACGGAAGCGTTGACGATCTTGAAGTAGCCGCCGCCGGCGAGCTTCTTGAACTTCACGAGCGCGAAGTCGGGCTCGACACCTGTTGTGTCGCAGTCCATAAGCAGGCCGATCGTGCCGGTCGGCGCGATGACGGTGACCTGCGCGTTGCGGTAGCCGTGCTCCATGCCGAGCTCGAGCGCATCGTCCCAGACGAGGGCCGCCCGGTCGAGCAGGTTGCGTGCGTTTGCGATCGGCACGTTGCCGTTGGTCACGATGTCGTGATCGATCGGCACCGGGCGTGTGCGCAGGCCCTCCCACTCTTTCGCGTCGCGGCTGACACCGTGCGCGGCGCGGCGGTGGTTGCGGATAACGCGGAGCATGTTCTCGCGGTCGTCGTCGTAACCGCGGAACGCGCCGTGCTCGGAAGCGAGCAGAGCGCTCTGGCGGTACGACCGGCCCGTCATGATCGAGCTGAGCATGCCGCAGATCGATCGGCCCTGGTCCGAGTCGTAAGGGATGCCCGCCTGCATCAGCATCGCGCCGAGGTTGGCGTAGCCGAGGCCGAGCGTGCGGTAACGCTCGCTCAGGCGCGCGATCTCCTTGCTCGGGAACGCGGCCATCAGCACGCTGATCTCAAGCACGGTCGTCCAGATATCGACCGCGTGCTCGTACAGATCGACGTCAAACGTTTGCGCTTCGCCGTCGTAGAACTTGATCATGTTCAGCGACGCGAGGTTGCAGGCGGTGTTGTCGAGGAACATGTACTCGCTGCACGGGTTGCTCGCGTTGATCCGGCCGGCGCTCGGGCAGGTGTGCCACTCGTTGATGGTCGAATCGAACTGCACACCCGGGTCGGCGCACTTCCACGCGGCGTAGCTGATGTCGTCCCACAGCTTCTTCGCGTCGAGGGTCACCGCGACCACGCTCGGGTCGGTGCGGTTGAACGTGTCCCAGCCCTCGCCCGCGTCGAGCGCATCGAAGAACGCGTCGGGGATGCGGACCGAGTTGTTGGAGTTCTGGCCGCTGACGGTCTGGTAGCTCTCGCCGTTGAAGTCGTAGTCGAGCACAAGCCCGAGGCGGTCGCAGGTTTCCTTGGTGGTCTCGTCCTTCTCTTGAAGGAGCTTGAGACCTTCGACCATCGCCTGGACCTTGACCTCTTCACGGACTTTCCAGTTCACGAACTGCTCGATGTCCGGGTGGGTCATGTCGAGGCAGACCATCTTCGCGGCGCGGCGGGTGGTGCCCCCACTCTTGATCGCGCCGGCAGCGCGGTCGCCGATCTTCAGCCAGCTCATCAGGCCCGAGCTCTTGCCGCCGCCGCTGAGCGGCTCGTTCTCGGCGCGGAGGTTCGAGAAGTTGGTGCCCGTGCCGGAGCCGTACTTAAAGAGGCGTGCCTCGCGAACCCACAGGTCCATGATGCCGCCGTCTTCGACCAGCGCATCGTCCACGCTCTGGATGAAGCACGCGTGCGGCTGGGGGTGGGTGTACGCGTCATCCGACTCCAGGATCTCGCCCGTCTTCGGGTTGGCGAAGTAGTGACCCTGCGCCGGGCCGGTCGTGCCGTAGGCGAAGTTGAGCCCGGTGTTGAACCACTGCGGCGAGTTTGGCGCGGCGACCTGGTGTACGAGCATGTACACGAGCTCGTCGTAGAACGCCTGCGCATCTTCTTTGGTGTCGAAGTAGCCGTGCGTCTCGCCCCAGTGGCGCCAGCAGCCGGCGAGGCGGTGGATCACCTGCTTCGCCGACGACTCGGGACCCATCTCGGCGTCTTTGCCTTTGGGTCCTTTGTAGCTGTGCCCGGCGATGCCGTTGGGCCCGCCGTCCTGAGGCACGCCAGCCTTGCGGAAGTACTTGCTGACCATGATGTCGGTCGCAAGCTGACTCCACGACTCGGGAACCTCGGCGTCGGCCATCTCAAAGACGACCGTCCCGTCGGGGTTCGCGATACGACTGGCCCGCTTCGTCCACTTGGTCGTGGCGAAGGCATCCTGGCCCTGCTTTGTAAACTTCCGTGTAATTTTCATTGATGTGCCCAATTGTTTTTAAATAAAGCCGTAAGTCAATTTATCTATTTTGCAGCAATTTTTTAATATCTTTTAGCAGATCTTCGATCGTCATCAGATTAATATTGATACTGCTAACGTCTGATTCGAGAGAGTCAACGTCCTGTGACAGCTTTGCCAACCGCTCAAGAATTTGATCGTCAGTCTTGTCCACGCCATCCTCCTACAGGTTTTGTGAATCAATCCACCATCGGCAGCGTCAACCCTGCCTGATCCTGATACTTCCCGGCCTTATCTGCGTAACTGGTTTCGCACACCTGCTCAGCCTTCAAGAAGATCAATTGCGCCACGCCCTCGTTCGCGTACACGCGTGCCGGCAGCGGCGTGGTGTTGCTGATCTCGAGCGTGACTTTGCCGCGCCACTCGGGTTCGAGTGGTGTGACGTTCACGATCAGGCCGCAGCGGGCGTAGGTGCTTTTGCCGACGCAGATGACCAGGACGTCGCGCGGGACTGAGATGTACTCGACGGTCTCGCAGAGCGCGAAGCTGTTTGGCGGGATGATGATGTACCGGCTGCCGTTGTCCTCGCCGCCGTGGCCCGGGGTCTCGGTGTCGACCTCGACCATCATCTCGTCGCTGAAGCGCTTTGGATCGACGACGGCGATGTCGCCGGTGTGCGGTGTCGGAGTGAAGATTTTGAACCTCGACCCGACGCGGACGTCGTAGCCGTAGCTCGAGACGCCGTAGCTGACCTTGCCGAGTCTTTTCTCGGCCGCGGCGTAGGGCTTGATCTCCACAAGCTCCCTGATCTGCGTGTCACAAAGAACGCCCACTGGCTCCACCTTTATCTGCCTGATCGACGGGGGCCCTGTGGCCCGCCGCCGGGTTGTTCTCTCTCGATCCGGCCCGGGGCATCCTCCAACGCCGCGAACCGGAAGCTCAATCCGAAGTGCCCGAACGGGCGCACCTCGACCACCAACGACCCTAAAAACTCGCTTTCCGGCCCGGAAAGCCTGTTCGGGTCGATTTACACGCGTCACTCCTGACGCTGGGAACGTTGTAGATACCCTCCACGATCCTTGGCAGCACGCGATGAGTGATGCCGGGTCAGTATGCTACCACTACACATCGTGTGAGTAGAGCGTTTTGAGCACAAAATATCGTGCTCAACTGTCAACAACCGGCAGAGATTGCGCCCAAGTTCTTGATTGATCGTAGTTTGAGCGCTTTGCTAAATTCGATCCCGATCTATCCACAACATGTAGTGATTGCCCACACAATTACCCTGTTTCAGGTACCACAAGGGGTGTACTCGTTGTCGATAGCTGTCGGTTGGTTGATTTGTCACGCGATCCGAACTGCTTATTTGGTATTTAGTAGTATCACGTTTGGTTTTGCCTGTCAAGCAGAAGTTCTGCCGTAGATGAAGCCTTTGTGTGGGGCCAGAAGCCCGGAGCGGATACCATCAAGAGGACGGCTGAGCGTGACCAATCGTGGGTATCTGGTCGCCTCAAAGCGCTGCCGCCCTGCGGACACGGGCGGCGCCGGCCGATTGCCTCGAACGACATGCACGATCGGCCCCGACGGGGCCTAGCTGTGCGGAGGATTCGCTTCGATGAAACTCATGCGAGCGGCGGCTGGTTTGACGTTGTGCGGCGCACTGATCGCCGGGTGCAGCAGCAACCCACAAAAAGGTCCACGCGAAGTCAAACCCACGTTCACGGATGCGCCACGCGTCCTGCGCGGCACGATCGGCTACGAGACCAGTCTCCGCAGAGCCGAGCCCGCGTACATCTCGGGCTACGGGCTTGTGGTCGGCCTCGACGGCACGGGCAGCACGACCGTGCCCGAGAACGTCGCGGCGACGATGGAGAAAGAAATCCTGACGATGGCCAGCGACGAGGTCGGCGCGTTCATCAACACGCCGTTCGAGGGCATGTCGCCGCGCGAGGTGATCCGTCATCCCGATACCGCGGTTGTGCTGGTCGAGGGCGTTGTGCCATCGGGCGCACCGGAGGGCACCCACTTCGACGTGCGCGTGCGAGCGTTGTCCGGCTCGACCGCCGAATCGCTCGAGGGCGGCAAGCTCTGGACCACCCGCTTGCAACTGGGCATGGCAAGCACGCTCGGCGGGCTCCAGACCAGCACCATCGGCGAGGCCCGGGGCGAGGTCTTCGTCAACCCGTTCGCAGAACCCGGCGCGCCGACAGAGATCAACACACGCATCGGCCGAGTGCTGGGCGGCGGTCGCGTGATCGATCCGTTGCCTCTTGAATTGCTGCTCGAAACGCCGCTGCACTCGCGAGCGCAGGCCATCACACGCGCGATCAACGAAAGCTACCTCTTTCTCGACGGCCCCAACGGCCAGGGCTCGACCGCCCGAGGCCGGGACGACCAGGTGATCCAGGTCTTCGCTCCGCCGGCGTACAAAGACCGGTTCGACGAGTTTGTTCAGTTGCTGCTCCACACGCCGGTCAACCAGGACTACCCGGACCAGCTGGCTCGGCGGTACACGCAGTCGATGGTCGCCGACCCGAGCTCGGTCGATCAGCTGAGCTGGGCATTGCGTGCGATCGGGCCGAGGTCGATCCCGTATGTCCGCGACATGTACGAGTTTTCCGAGCAGGCACCACGCATAGCGGCGCTCAGAGCAGGCGCGCACCTCGGCGACACTCGCGCCACCGCGTACCTTGAGCAGATCGCTTTCGATGAGCTCTCTCGCAACCGGATCGAGGCGATCGAGTTGCTTGGCGTGGCATCAGGCCACGGCTCTATCGAACGCACGCTCCACGAACTGCTCGAAGAAGAGGAAGAGCTGACGATCCGAACCGCGGCTTACGAAGCGCTAATGGAACGCGCCAGGCGGTACAGGCTCGAACGGCTCATCGCATCCAACGCATCACGCCCCGCTAGTCAGCGTGCTTCGCTTGAACAGCTAGCCTACTACGCCGAGTCAGTAATCCCGCGCGGCAACCCGCAGGGCATCGAACGCATCAACATACGCGACCGCTTCCAGATCGACATCGTGCCGTTCGGTGATCCGCTGATCTATGTCACCCAGCAGGGCACGCCGAGGATCGCGATCATCGGCGTGAACACGCAGCTCGTGACGCCGCTGTTCGTTTCGGCGTGGTCCGACCGTTTCATCATGACCGCGGCGAACCAGGGCGACGAGGTCAGGCTCCGCTACGAGACCTCCGGCAACGGGCCGATCCTGACCAACCGGATGGGCACCGAACTTGTCGAACTGATCAAGTACATGGCCCGCGGCGCGTCGGCAACGGATATCAGGCCCGGGCTTGGGTTTACGTACTCCGAGGTTGTCGGCGCTCTGGCGGCGATCGAGGCCGCCGGCGGCACCCAAGCCGCGTTCGCGACCGAGACCGACCGCCTGCTGGCGACGATCCTGACCGCGACGCAGAACACTGCGATCGACCGACCGGCGCTGATCGGCGGCGAGGGCGAAGAGATCGATCTCGATCCTGCAGCGGACCAGACGAACGACGAGCAGCAAAGGCCCGAGAACGACCCGGGTTATGTTGTGCCTCTGAAACCGAAGACAAACAACTCTACAGGGGGGACAGGCGGCTCAAGGTGATGTAGACTGCTCACTCTGACGAGACCGGCCCGGCAGGATGCCATCCCAAACGGTCTCGGGCACAGTCAAGAGCGGCACGGAGGGCGCTTCGACCTATGCGTTTATCAAAGCTCATTCTCAACGGCTTCAAGTCCTTCGCCGACCGGACGGAATTCACGTTCGACGACGACATCACCGGCGTTGTCGGCCCCAATGGCTGCGGCAAATCAAACGTCGTTGACTCCATCAAATGGGTCCTTGGCGAACGCTCCAGCAAGTCGCTCCGCGGCAAAGAAATGATCGACTGCATCTTCGCCGGTGCCGCGGGCAGGCCGCCCTCGGGCATGGCTTCGGTGACGCTCGGCTTTGACAACCCGATCATCGACGCCGATGCGGAGCTTGTGGAACTCGAGCTCGGCGACCCGCTCGACGAAGAGCCGGACATGGCCGAGGACGAAGAACGCCGCGAGAAGCGCCGCTCGGGCCGGCGCCGCCGAGGGCTTCCGATCGAGGCCGACGAGGTCAACGTCGAACGCCGGCTCTACCGCGACGGCACGAGCCAGTACCTGATCAACGACAAGCGAGTCCGCCTTCGTGACATCCGCGAGTTGTTCATGGACACCGGCATCGGCGCCGACGCCTACTCGATCATCGAACAGGGCAAGGTCGACGCGATGCTCTTGGCATCGCCCCAAGAACGGCGAACGATCTTCGAGGAAGCCGCTGGCATCGCGCGGTTCAAGCAGCGCAAGATCGAGGCGACCCGCAAGCTCGACCGGACCGAGGTCAACCTGACCCGTGCGCGCGAGCAGCTCGAGAACACCGAGCGCCGGCTCCGCATCGTCAAGGGACAGGCCGCCAAGGCGAAGAAGTTCCAGGCACTCGACGACGAGTACCGCGCGATCCGCACCGCGCTCGCGTTCGATCAGTACAACGACCTGCGCCAGCGCCTCGACGGGCTGACCAGCGAGCTGACCTCGCTCAGCGGCCAGCGCGACGAATCGCAGGAACGTGTCGCCGAGCTTGAAACCAAGCGTCAGGACGCCGAGGTCACGCGCCACGAACTCGCAGAGACTGTGCGCCGGACCGACGCCGAGCGCCAGTCCGCAGAGCACGACGCCGAGCGTGCCCAGCAGCGGATGAAGATGACGCACGACGCGATCGCCGAGGCGAAGGGTCGTCTCGAATCCGACGCGAAGCAGGTCGAAGAGCTCAAGATCAAACTCGACGACATGACGCGTATCGAGGGCGAGGCTCGCCACACGATCGAGACCCAGGAATCGAAGCTCGCAGAGACAGAGGCCGCGATGAACCGCGCGACCGAAGCGCGGGCGGCGGTCCTCGAAAGTGCGGCCGAATCGAAGGCCAAGCTCGCAGAAAAGCAGGCGGCGGTCTCGGGCGTCGAGCGTGAACGCGCGGCCCTTGTCGCGTCGCTCGAATCCGACACACGCCGGGCCGAACAGCTCGCCGAGCAGCTGGCGACGATCGACCGCAAAAAGCAGGAAGCGGCGACCGAACAGGACCGCCTCGAAGCCGAGCACACCCAGATGATCCGAGCGTGCGTCGCGCACGCGGCGAGCGTCGACGAACTCACCGCGTCGCTCGCGGGCCTCGACTCGAAGGCATCGAGCCTCGCTGAGGGGCGAAGCGAGCTCGCCGAGCGCGTCAGCGATCAGGACCAGCAGCGCGTGCGTCTTGATTCGCGCCGGCTCACACTCGAAGAGATGGACGCGTCACGCGAGGGTTTCGGCGACGCGGTCAGGCAGGTGCTCGAAGCACGCGACTCGGGCACGGGCTTTGCCGGCGTGCTCGGCGCTGTCGCGGACCTGATCGAGACCGAGACCGAGGCGGCAGAAGCCGTCGAAGCGGCGCTTGGACAGTCACTCCAGTCGCTCGTTGTCCGCTCGCAGATGGAACTGCCGAGCACCGAAGAGCTGAACACGCTCGAAGGCCGGGTGACGTTCCTGCCGATGCGCCCGATCGGGACCGAGTCGCACTGCTGCAGCACCCGCGCACCGATGGACGCGGTGCTCCAAGCCGGGCGCGTGACGTCGGTCAGACCTCTGGTTCGCCTGCGAAGCGATGTGCGTGCCAAACTCGGCGAATCGGGCGAGGCGCTGCTCGATCGTTTGCTCGGCAACACCTATCTCGTTGACAACCTTGAAGCCGCGACGATGCTCTCAGCGGGTGTGATCGGCTCGGGCTCGCGTTTCGTCACGAAAGACGGCTCGGTGCTCGAAGCCGACGGCCGGGTCATCGCGGGACCGAACTCATCAGAAACGGGCGGCGAGGGCCTGCTTCGCCGGAGAGCTGAGCTTGAAAGCCTGCGCGCGAATCTGGTTGAGATCGAAACAGAACTCGAAGCCAACAAGATCGAGCTTGCCAACACCGACGAACAGGCCGCGGCTCTGAGTCAGTCCCGCGCCGAGGTCCGCACGAAGCTGGCCGCCAGCGAGCGTGACCTTGCCGCGTCGCACGCACGCTCGGAACGGCTCGAATCCGAACGCCAACGTCATCAGGAATCACTGAGCGCGCTTTCGCAGGAATCCGAACAGGCATCGGCACGGCTCGAAACGCTCCGCAAGGAAGCCGACGAGCTGCGTGAACGCTCGAGCAAGCTGGACGATCTGCTTCTTGAGCAGCGGGCGGCGGCGGAATCACTCGACGCCGAAGTGTCAAGGCTTCAGATCCGCGCCGAGCAGGCCGCGGAGCAGGTCACCGCGGCCAGGGTCGATGCGGGCGCGCTCCGTGAGCAACTCTCTGGCGCACGCCGGGAGCTGGCACGAGCCGTCGAAGAGACCGAGCAAACCAACCGCCGGGTGCGCGAGCTTGAGGAGCACGCCGAGCGTGCCCGCGGCGCGATCGATCAGCACAAGCAAACAATCGCCGCAGCCGAAGCCGAGCATGCCGGCGCGCTTGAGAAAGCGCAGCTGCTCGTCGGCCAGATCGAAGAGGCCAAGGCAAGACTCGAAGAGGCGACCGAGCAGCTCGGCTCACTCAGCGAGCACGTCTCCCGAGCACGCGAAGAGGCCCAGCGGATCGAACGCAACTGGCACTCGCTCGAGGTCGCTCGCCGAGAGGTCGAGGTCAAACGCGAGCACACCGAGGAACGCACGCTCGAAGAACTCGGGCTCGACGTCAGCGCCGAGTACGAGGAATACCGGCTTATCCTGTCCGTCGGCGATATGCAGCTGCTCGACGTCGAAGAGGCGACGCAGGAATGCGAATCGCTCCGCGCCGAGATCAAGAAGCTAGGCAACGTCAACCTCGACTCGATCGAAGAAGAAGGCCAGCTCGAGGGCAAGAACGAGACTCTCATCGCACAGGTCGCGGACATGGACGAGGCCAAGACGCGGCTCTCAGAACTCATCGAGAAGCTCAACGTTGCGAGTAAGGAACGATTCGAGGAGACGTTCACCGCGGTCCGCGACAACTTCGCCGGCGCCAACGGCATGTTCCGCCAGCTCTTCGGCGGGGGCAAGGCCGAGGTCAGGCTCATGCCGCTCGTCAAAGAGATCAACGGCGAGAAGGTCCAGACCGACGAGATCGACATGCTCGAATCCGGCGTCGAGGTCATCGCCCGCCCGCCCGGCAAGGAACCCCGCTCGATCAACCAGCTCTCGGGCGGCGAGAAGACCATGACCGCGGTCGCGCTGCTGCTCTCGATCTTCCAGACCAAGCCGAGCTGCTTCTGCATCCTCGACGAAGTCGATGCGGCGCTCGACGACGCGAACGTCGATCGCTACTGCAACGTCGTCCGGTCGTTCGTCGATCGCTCGCACTTCATCGTCATCACGCACAACAAGCGCACGATGGCTGAAGCGGACCGTCTCTACGGCATCACGATGCAGGAACGCGGCGTGTCCAAGCGAGTCACCGTCAAGGTTGACGACGTCCACGCGGACGGCTCGATCAAGAAGGACGCGGCGGCGCAGGACGAGAAGCCGAAGCTCAAAGAAGCACTGGCTGACATGCGTGAAGACGCACGAGCAACCGAAGAAGCCGCGGTCTGAGTCAGTCGCCCGACTGCGGCGTCGGCTTCGTGTCGCTGCTTGATTCTGTGTTGAAGTGCCCCACCATCATCCCGATCGCCGCGTCGCACGCGGGCGAACCGGGGTTCGGCGGCACGTTCGAGGCGCAGAGCAGCACCAGATCTTTCTCCGGCGCGGCCCACGTCACACTGAACCAGTAGGTGTTGCTGCCCGAGTGGTTGAACACCAGGCCGTCGGCCCACGAGCGCTGGGAGACTCCCCAACCGAGCGCGTACGTGTCGCCGTCGTTGTCTGCGATGATCGCTTTGTAGGTGTCGGTCTTGAGGAGCTTGCCCGCGCCGTCGAGGCCCTGCTCGAAATCATCGACGAACTTGCCCCAGTCGATGATGTTGGCGTGGACGGTTCCCGCCGGGCCGAAGTTTGCCGGGTTGTCGGGCATGCGCTGCCCCTCGACCAGATTCATCGGCTGCCACTCGTCGCGTTTGAGATGGCCGACCGGCTCGGTCAGTTTACCGACCTCGCCCGGAGGCCCAAAGCCCGCCGAGTCCATGCCCAGCTTCTCGAAAATCCGCTCACGCATCAGCTCTTCCCACGACGTGTCGTAGTGCGCTTCGAGGATCGCACCGGCGAGTATGTAGCCGTGGTTCGAGTAGGCAAACTCGCCCTCGTCGCCGCCGGGCAGCTGTGGTTCGTTCGACAAAATCCACTCCGCGATCTTTCGGCGTTGCTCGCGGAGCGTGAGTGGATCGGCTGCAAGCGAGAGCATCCCGGGCAGGCTCATGAGCGCCCGGTTCCTGTTTGCGTCAATGCCAGCGCGGTGTCCAAACAGATCTCGGATCGTCACCGTACCCCAGTGTTCGTTCGGCTCTTCGACGATGCCAGGTAGCGCATCGGCGATCGGCGTGTCCCAAGCCAGCGCGCCCTCGTCGACCATCATGCCCATGAGCACCGCGGTCATCGCTTTCGTGCACGAGCCGATGTGGTACTTGCTTTCAACCGTGACGGGCGTGGTGTCCTCGTAGCTGTACCAGCCCGCGGCTCCGGCGCCGAGAAGCTCGCCATCGCGGTACGCGGCGCAGACCATCGACGAGACATCGTTGTTCCGGCGGATCTGCTCGAGGTCCGCCGACAGGTCCTTGGGTTCGGCGATCGCCGCCGCGACGAACAGACTCGGTAGAAGCATCGGGATTCTCCTTCACTCTCGGCTTAGCCGGGCAGAATGACCTGCCCGACAAGATCTTTGATGCTGTCCACGCGGTGTGTGTTCAGCCAGCGTGAAATGTGCTTGGTGATCTTCACGGGTATCTTCGGGTCGGCAAAGAGAGCCGAGCCGATCTGGAACGCGCTCGCGCCGGCGAGCACCATCTCAGCCGCGTCATCCCACGCCGTCACGCCGCCCACACCGATGATCGGCACGTTGGCCTTGTGCGCAATGCCCTGATAAACGGTGTGCACGAGCCGAACCGCGATCGGGTGGACCGCCGGCCCCGAGAGCCCGCCGGTCACGTTCGAGAGCACCGGCCTGCGTGTGCGCACATCGATGCCCATCGCGGGAACCGTGTTGGCGATTGTCAGCGCCTCGGCCCCGGCTTCGATCGCAGCCTGCGCGACGTCCACCATGCTCGGCTGACCGACGGCGATCGGGCTGAGCTTGACGAACAGCTTTGTGTGTTTGAGTTCGTCGCGGACGGCGGTCACAAGGTCGGCAAGCGCGACCGGGTCGGTTCCAAACTCGGTCCCGCCGTGGACGTTCGGGCAGCTCACGTTGAGCTCGACCGCGGGGATGGCATCAACGGTGTCCATGTGCCGGGCGACCTCGGCGTAGTCGGCGATGCTCGTCCCGGCGATCGAACCGATGACAACCGTGGGTGTGTCGGCGAGCCTCGGCGCGATCTCGGACATGAAGCGTTCGATGCCCGGGTTGGCTAGACCGATGGCGTTGAGCATGCCCACCTTGCTCGGCAGGATCCGCCAGGTCTGGTTGCCCTCGCGGGGTTCTTTGGTGATCGATTTACTAACGACCGCGCCGATGTGCGAGAGATCCAAGACGTCGGTGAGTTCGTCTGAGAAGCCCGCGGTGCCCGCGGCGAGGATGACGGGGCTTTTGAGCCGGAGGCCGGCCAGGTCGATCGAGAGCCTTGGGTCTGGTTCGCGTGCCACGGGTGAAGACTAGCCGGGCCGCCGGGGCGCTGCGCCGGGTTCCGCCCCCTATCGTCTTTCAACGGAGGCACACGCATGGATATCGAGACCCGGATCGCGCAGTTCGAGAAAATGGCGACCGACGACCCGACCAACGACATGGCCCACTTCTCGCTCGGTGGGGCGTACCAGCAGGCGGGCCGATTCGCCGACGCCGCCGAGAGCTATCTCAAGTGCGTCGAGCTGAACCCGGGCATGAGCAAGGCCTACCAGCTCGCCGGGGCGGCTCTGATCGCGACGGATCAGCCAGACCGAGCGGGCGAGATCCTGCTCGCGGGCTACACCGAGGCCGCCAAGCGGGGCGATCTGATGCCGAAGCGCGCCATGGGCGACATGCTCGAACAGCTCAACATCGAGATCCCGCAGGTCGAGGAGCAGAAAGCCGGCCCCGCGCCCGATGGCTCGTTCATCTGCCGAAAGACCGGCAAGCCCGGCAACCAGATGAAGGCCCAGCCTTTCCGCGGCAAGATCGGCGAATGGATCTACCAGAACATCTGCCAGGAAACATTCGACGCGTGGATCGGGCAGGGCACCAAGGTCATCAACGAGCTCAGGCTCGATCTCTCGCAGGACAAAGACTCGGACATGTACGACGCGCACATGCGCGAATTCCTTGGCATCGACGATCTTCTCTACGAACAGATCACCGGCGAGAAGCCCGCGGCGTCCGCAACCCCGATGTGATCTAGTGGCTCGCGAGCAGACCGATCCGGCGGAACGTGCTGAGCATGAGTTCGTCGATCGGTGAAGCCGTGCTGACAAGCGTGTGCTTCATCCGGCGTGATCTGCAAAAGTGCGCCAGCTCGTCGCAGTAGTTCCCGACACCCCGCTTGTAGCTCTCGAGCAGTTCCGCAGAGACCGTGATCTCCGCGCCCTGCCCGGTTTCGTTGTCGGTCAGGTGCAGATCGCCCGCGACCTTGCCCTCTTCAGCTGACGGATCCAGCTCGCCCGGGCTGAGGATCTGGATGCACGTTGTGTCGAAGCCGCCCTTGCCCGTGTCCGCGAGCAACCCGAGCCCGTCCTTGTAACCCTCGCGGATGAGAAAGTCGCTGAGCACAACGACAACGCCCTTGCCGACCCGGCGCGACGCGAACTGGCGGAGCGCGCCGTTGAATCCCTCGCCCTTCGACTGGCTCGGGCCGTCGGGCGCTTCTTCGAGGTTTTTGAGCAGGAACTCGCTAAGCTGGGCCACGCTCTTTCGCCCCCGCATCGGGGCCAGGTGCCTGACGCCGACTCGGCTTGCGAACGTGCTCATGCCGACGCGGTTGTTGCTGACGAGCCCGAGATAGCCGAACGCCATCGCGAGCCGGTGCGCGAAAACGAGCTTGTTCGGCTTCCCCGCATCCATCGAGGCGGAGGTATCGAGCAGGACGTGCACCGCGAGGTCTTCTTCTTCTCGGAACAGCTTGATGAACAGCCGATCGAGCCTCGCGTAGACGTTCCAGTCGATGTGGCGGAGGTCGTCGCCCGGCGAGTAGTTGCGGTAGTCGTCGAACTCGACGGATCGGCCCCGACGCTTGGATCGGCGTTCTCCGGGCAGCGCTCCCGGGAACACCTTCCGGCTTCTGACGTCGAACCTGTCGAGGCGAGCCGCCAGTTCAGGGCTGATAAGCTCGTCACGGGAGGCCGGGCGTGATTCTGTGGTTCCTGCGATCATCGTTCCGTCCGCGGCTTCAATCTCTCGGCGCGGTACAGTGTACATGGACACCCGCCCGGAGATGCCCCGAGCAAGAAACAAGGACCAGTCCAATGCGTGTGCTCATGCCGACCCGCTCGATCGTGATACTGCTCTCGTTGCTCGCCGCCGGTGCAGCGGAGGCCCAGGACCGCACACGCACCGAGTTGCAGGAAGAAAACCGGGCGCTCCGCGACGAACTCGAGAAGCAGACCTCACGCGCCAATGAACTCGAATCCAGAGTCGATCAGCTGCTGAGCGAGCGGCGTTCGCTCATGGGCACGCTCCGCCAGACGGAGAACCTCATCTCGTCGCTCCGCCGGCAACTCGGCGCGACCGACGCCCCGCCGCCCGCGAGACTGATGGCGCAGGTCCCCTCCGACCCGCTCGCCTCGCCCGCGTCGATGCTGCGCGAACTCAAGAGCATGTACCGGGTTGAGATGCTCAACGTCAAGAACGAGACCGAAGCCGAGAAGGCCGAGTACATCAAGAAGCTCAAGCTCTGGTGCCGACTGACCCACCAGAAGCTCCGCGGCAAACGCACATGGGTCGTCAAGCTCGAAGACATGGCAAGGCTCGGCAAAGACTCGCTCGTCGTGCGGATGACCGTCGTCGATGAGAACACGGGCCTGCCGATCGGCGAAGCGTTCGACGTCCAGTTCCCGAAGCGGTTCCAGGAACAGTTCAACCGCGGCTCGCGCACCGACCGCTGGGAGCTGACCTCGCTTGTGATCGCAAAGCCTGTCTTCAACGAGAACCACGTGTCGCGGGGCGTGTTCGAGTTCCCGACGCTCGTTGGGCCGATGGTCGAATTCGACTTCGAGCTTAACTGGGAGGGGCTGCGAGCCTGGGAACCAGAGCCAAAGGACGATCAGCCAGCGGAAGACGCGGAGCCAGCAGAGGCTTCGGCGGAACCGAACGCGTAGTCGCCGAGCCCCTTGGGCGGGTACTTCCCGCCTGACTTTCGGCGGAGTTCTTTGCGGAGTTGCAGCCGCATCGTGTCGATCTCGCGCTGGAGCTTTGCGTTGGCGTCTCTGCCTTTGAGCTGCTCGAACGGGATGGGATGACCGAACATGACCATCGTCCGTCCGCCTCGGCGTGGGAGTTTCTCAGTCCTTGGCCACGCATCGAACGCGCCCTCGACCGCGACCGGGATCACCGGGCACTTGGCGCGGCGCATGATGAGCGAGGCACCGTCGCGGAACGGGACCATCTGGCCGTCGTAGGTCCGCGAGCCCTCCGGGAAGATCAGCACGGTCTCGCCCTTGTTCAGCCTCTCGATAATGTCGCGGATCGCCTGGACGTCGCCCTCGCCGTCACGGATCGGGACGACATTGATGCGTTTGAGAATTGCCCCGAGGATCGGGTTCTTGAACAGGCTTGCCCGCGCGAGGTAGGTGATGTCACGCTGCGTGATGTCACAGCCGATCAGCGGCGGATCGAGGAACGACTGGTGATTGGCGACGATCAGGTTCGCGCCGGTCGCGGGCACGCGGTCTGAATGCAGGAACACCGCGCGGGTCGAGAGCTTGTGGTAGATCCAGCACAGCCGACGGATCGTGGAATAGGTCAGGTTGCCCCGGCTGGGCTTCTTCTCGCTCATGACGAAGCAGCAGCCAGCTTGACGCGGACCTTGACGACCAGAAGATCGACGACCTCGTCGATCGTGATCGGGCTGGTGTCGATCCGCATGGCATCGTCGGGGCAAATCAGCGGGCCGTCGGCGCGGGTCGAGTCTCGCGAATCGCGGAGCAGGATGTCCTGCAAAAGAACGTCTTCGCTCGGCGCGTCGATTCCGGCTTCGAGCATCTGCTCACGCCGGCGCCGGGCGCGAACCGCGGGGTCGGCATCAAGATAAAACTTCACCGCGGCATCGGGGAACACAACCGAGCCCTGGTCTCTGCCTTCGGTGACAAGACGCGGGTGCTGCTGACCGATTAGCCGCTGCTTGCGCACCATGTGCTCGCGGACCTTGCCGATCGCAGCGATCTGCGAGACAGCCTTGGTCACATCAGTATCACGGATGCGTTCGTTCAAGGGCTTGAGCCAGGCAAGGATCGCGGGCGGGTCGGTCGTCCAGTCGAAGTGCAGATCCGCATCGACCACCCTCTCGAGCACGGCCGGCACGTCGGCGAGGTCGATTTTGTGATCGAGTGCGATCGCCGCTGCGGCTCGGTACATCGCGCCGGTATCGAGAAAGTCCAGCCCGAGTCGGGCGGCGAGCAATCGGGCGACCGTTGATTTGCCCGTGCCCGCTGGGCCGTCGAGCGTGACAACGATCGGGCCCTCGACCGGGATCCCGGCGTCGTTGGTCAGGGTGGTCTTCTGGTCGTCGGTCAAAGTAGTCACGTGCTCTTCGCCTCGGAAACGGTCTGCTGCCAGTTTACTTCTTCGCGGTCGCTACACCAACCGCGTGTTCGAGCGCCCAGCGGGAGAGATCGGTCCCCTTCGACGCATCGCCCTGTCCTATATACCGCACGGCGATCGTCCCGTCGAATCCGACAGCAGCGACGGTGCTGACCAGCGGCTGGAGCTCGTAGGGCGAGTGGACGGGCGGATCGGGCTCTTCGTCCTCGAAGTCGTCGTCGCCCCCGAGCACCGCGTCGAGAAGGCCCTTGAGACCGTCGCCGCCGAACTCGGCGTCGTCAGCGTCGTCGAGGCTCTCTTCGGTCTCTTCTTCTTCAACATCAGCCGGTGCGGGCTTCTTCTTTTCTTCTTTCGGTTCTGGCTCCGGCGGGTGCTCGGGCATCTCGGGCTCGGTCAGGTCCATCGTCGTGGCGCTGATGACCGACGCGTACGGCACGAGCTTGCGGAGGTACGCCTCGGGGTCCTGCGACGTGATCGCGGCCGCGAAGTCCGGGAACGTGCCCACGCGGAAGCCACCGATCTTCTTGATGAGCTCGGTCACACGCTCCGGCTTCTCAGTCAATCCCTTGGTGGGCGAGATGAGCACGTTCATGTCGAGCTTGTCTGCGGTATCAACGATCTGACGGAACCGATCGACGGTGAAGTCGAGGAAGTCGTCGGAGTCTTCACTGTCGATCGAAATCGCGGCGGCGTTGCATCCGAGGATGTGAGCCGCACGAAGCACCTTGCGGATCCGGTCCACGCCCGCGTTGCCGACGGTGTCGCTCTCGTGCGCCAGCTTCATCGGTTCTGGCTCGATGAGCAGCAGGCACGAGCACCTTTCCTTGTCGGCTCGCTCGCGGAACTTCTCGAGCCGAGAGGGCGTCGCGCCGGCGAGCAGGTCGGTAGTGATGTTCAGGCCGTTGAGGTCCAGCGTCTGCCTGGCGTATGAGGGCAGATCGTCGAAGGCGAGCTTCGGCTTGGCACCCTTTCGGGAGGGCCTGATCATCGACGCAACGGAATCGGTATGGAGGGTCAGCAGCATGGGTTGAGTCAGCGTATAACCCACAGAGCGCGGTGGCCAGCGTGCGGGCCAAAGCGGCCAGGTCATTCCCAAGACACCAAGGCCCCATCCCGCTAGTATGGCCCGATCCGGCCGATGACCGGCCCTAGACAAGCATGGAGCGACGAACATGGCAGTTCCCGACGACCGACGCTACGCCGAATCTCACGAATGGCACATGCCCCACGGGGACCTGATCGTAATCGGGCTGACCCAGTTCGCCGTTGACCAGCTGACAGACATCACCTTCGCAGAGCTCAAGGACGAGGGCACCGTTGTTGAGGCGGGCGACGAGATCGGCGAAGTCGAGTCCGTCAAGACCTCTAGCGACGTCTACTCGGGCGTCGCGGGAGAGATCGTTGAAGTGAACCCCGCGCTCGCCGACGACCCGGGCCTGCTCAACACCGACCCGTTCGGTGACGGCTGGCTCGTCAAGCTCCGCCCCTCGGACCCGAGCGAGATGGACTCGCTCATGGACGCCGAGGCCTACGAGCAGAAGAACCCCAGCTGAGCGGGCATGAAATCGGCTCGGCACAACACGCAACTACTGGCATGATCACCTGCAACGCAGTCACGAAGTCGTACGACCTCGGCGATCGGTCCGTGCAGGCGCTCCGCGGCGTGGACATGTCGATCGAAGAGCCCGGCTTCTACGCGATCATGGGCCGATCCGGCAGCGGCAAGAGCACGCTGCTCCACCTGCTCTGCGCACTTGACCGACCAGACTCGGGCGAGATTCATATCGCGGGCCGGGCGATCCATTCGCTCAGCGAACGCGACGCCACGACCTTTCGCGGCAGCGAGATCGGGATCGTGTTCCAGCAGTTTAACCTGATCTCGACACTCAGCGCACGAGAGAACGTGAGCCTGCCGGGCGATCTTCGCGGGTTTGAGAGCAAAGAGCTGCGCCGGCGGAGCGAAGAGCTTCTCGATCGGCTCGGACTCGGCGACCGCATGGACCACCTGCCCCAAGCGCTCTCGGGCGGCGAGCAGCAACGCGTCGCGATCGCGCGGTCGCTCCTGTTCAAGCCGCCCGTGCTTTTCGCAGACGAGCCGACGGGCAACCTAGATTCAGGCTCGAGCGCCAAGCTCTGGGCACTGCTCGGCGAGATCGCAACCGAAGACAACATGACCGTGGTCATGGTGACGCACGAAGCCACCGCAGCAGCGCACTGCCAGCGCGTCTTCGTGCTCGTGGACGGCAAAATGACCGGAGACTTTGAGGTGGAGGGTGCCGATGGGCTCGGCGTCGCGGCTCGCTATTCGGAGCTTACTGGCCAGGCGTAACAGGACGGCTCTGCTCGTTCTCGCTGTGGCTCTGTCGGCGCTGCTCATCGCGGCGGTGTCGACCGCGATGACGTCGATCCAGGGCTCACTCACCGAACGCATCGCCTCGACCATCGGCAAATCCGACGTCGTCATCAAACCCCGCGGCACGGGCCAGACCATATTCGAGCAGTGGATCGACCAAGCCAAAACGTGGGAAGGTGTTGAATCCGTCGCGGGCCGATTCGAGAGCCCGCTCTCACTCCGCGCGACGATCGAGCTGTACAAACCAATAGAAGACGAAAACGGCGAGCACCGGCTCATCCGCACGCAGTCGATGGTCACATCGATGGGCAACGGGTTCGAGGTGGGCACCACCGACCGGATCCGCCCGCTGCCGATCGTCGAAGGTCGGCTGCCCCGGAACGACAACGAGATCGCGATCGACACCCTGCTCGCCGACCGGCTCGCGGGGCGCAAGGGCGACTCGGGCGCGATGGGCGGTGCGATCACCATGCGTGATGTGCTGCTCAACCAGAACGAAGAGCTCGATGCTCCGAAGCTCGGCAAACGAGAAGCCGACGAGTTCAACGACAACGTGCAGATTAAAATCGGCGACACCATCGAACAGGTCACAGGTTTGGCCAGACGGACCGGCGCGATCCTGACGGTGGTCGGCATCGTCGAGCCCCCACCGCTGGGTGGCAGGCCTCAGGCGTACATGACGCGGTCGGCGCTCGCGAATCTGTCGGGTCAGCCGGGCAAGGTCACCGCGGTCGAGATCCTGCTGAACGAAGACACGGAGGCCGCGGCGTTTGTCGAACGCACCGTCGCGTCGCTCTCCGAGGACGCCGAGCGGCGTGTGATCATCCAGACAACCGCGAAGGTGACCTCGGGCCTGCACAAGAACATGCGCGCAAGCCGGATCGGGATGGTCCTAGCCTCTGCGATCGCGTTCCTGTCAGCGTCGTTCATCATCATGACCGGGCTGACCGTTGACGTCGCCCAGCGCCAGCACGAACTGGCGGTCCTGCGTTGCATCGGCGGCCGAAAGCTCCAACTCGCAAAGAGCCAGATCCTCAGCGGGCTCATCATCGGCGGGCTGGGCGCGATCATCGGCACGCCGACGGGCATCTTCCTCTGCGGCGTCCTGATGCATCTGCTCCGCGACCAGCTCCGCGCGGGGCTCATCCTCACTTGGTGGCCCGTCGTGCTCGCGGGCACAGGCTCGATCCTGGCGGGCTTGGTCGGTGCGCTCTGGCCCGCGTGGAAGGCATCGAGCACGAGCCCGCTCCGGGCGCTCAGCCCGCGCGTCACAGCGGTTAAAGGAAAATCAATCGCGATCGTCGGCGTGCTGGGTCTGGCGGGCCTTGCCATTCAGTTTGCGACCGTTCGCCTGCCGACGAGCGGCGACGCTGTCTTCTTCTTGTACATCTTCATCGGGCTGCCCGCGATGTTCGTTGGCTACTTCATGCTGGGCGTGCCCGCGGTGGTGCTTGGGTCGAGGCTGCTCGGGCCGACGATCTCGAAGCTGCTGGGTCTCCCGCCCAGGATTCTTGAGCGGACGATCGCGCAGACCCCCTACCGCTTCGGCTTTACAGCGGGCGCGATGATGGGCGGGCTGGCGCTGATGATCTCGATCTGGACACAGGGCGGCTCGGTCATGCGTGACTGGCTGGGCAACCTCAAATTCCCCGATGCGTTCGTCAGCGGGCTCTCGCTCTCGCCCGAGGCGCAAACAACGCTCGAAGAACTCCCGTTCGTAACCGGCACGTGCGCGATCACGCTTCACCCAGTCGAGACCGACGTGTTCGGCGTGTCGGGCATGACCAAATACCGCTCGTCGTTCATCGCGTTCGAGCCCGAGGTGTTCTTCGACATCGCGGAGCTTCAGTTCGTCGAGGGCGACGCGGAGACCGCAAAGCGCAGGCTCATCGAGGGCGGTGCGATCATGGTCGCCCGCGAGTTCAAGGTCGCCAAGGGCCTCGGTGTCGGCGACACGTTCGTCTGCACCGACAACGGCGAGCAGCACGAATTCGAGATCGTCGGCGTCGTCACCAGCCCGGGACTCGACATCGTCAGCAAGTTCTTCAACATCGGCGAGGAGTACACCCAGCAGGCTATCCACGCTGTGTTCGGCTCGCGTGACGACATGATCGAGCACTTCGGCAACACCTCGATCAACCTCATCCAGATCGATCTCGACCAGAGTTTCGACGACGCCGAGGCCATCGAGATCATCCGCACAGCTCTGTTCAACCACGCCATCATGGACGCCGGAAGCGGGCGCGCGATCAAGAGCCAGCTCCGGTTCGTGCTAGGCGGCGCGATCGGCGCCTCGACCATCGTCGGCGTGTGCTCCATGCTTGTCGCGTGTTTCGGTGTCGCGAACCTGATCGCAGCGGGCATCGAAGCAAGGCGTTTCGAGTTCGGCGTGCTCCGGGGCGTGGGCGCTCAGAAAGCGCTGCTGCTCCGGCTCGTGATCGGTGAAGCGCTCATCATCGCCGCGGCGGCGTGCGTGCTCGGGTCAGCGATGGGGTTGCAGGGCGCGTGGGCAGGCCGACGCATGAACTCGCTGATCATGGGGCTGGAACTCAAGCCGCACATCCCGGCGATCGGGATCAGCCTGGGATGGGTCATGGTGATCGTCATCACCGTCGCGGCTGCGGTGCCCGCGGGTTACTTCATCATGCGAACGAGCCCGAGAGCGCTGCTGCAGAGCAAGTCCGGCTAGAACTCGTCGTGCGAGAGCGCGGCCCGCTCTTGTCTGAGCGCCTTGGCGATCAGCACCACAACACCGAAGAGAAACAGGACGATGCCAATCCCGGAACCGATCTGCACTATCGGGAGCATGGTTGCCACCCAGTCACGCACGCTCGGCGCAACCCGGTACACCTGCGGATGCTCGAAGGAGCCTTGGATGCTGATCGAGACCTCGCCGTGGGCTGGCGAGGTGAAGACCGCCAGCGCGCGCCGGGATCGCTCGAAGCCGGGCATGATCTTCTGCCGGACACGCCAGTCCATGGATTCTGTTTCGATTAACTCGCCCGTCTTGCGATCTGTAACCGTGACCACAAGGTCGTCGGGTGCTGGCAGCAGAGGTTGATTGACGGTGATGTGCGTGCCGGCGAGTTCTCTCCAGATCGCGATTTCTTTGTCTGGAGCGACGTCGAGTTCAACCGAGGCGGGCACCGTGATGCCGTGGCCCGTGGCCATGATCTGTGTCCAGGACACCATCATCGTGGCGAACGAGCCAATGAAAATCACGATCCCGAGCAGGATCGCGAGAATTGCGATGATTGTCAGCCGTCTGATCCGCATGCCGGCACGAGTGTAACTCGAAACTCATCTTGGCGACCGACACGCGGACTCACGCCTCAACCAACGCCTTGAGTTTCTGCAGCCCGTCGAGCCAGCCTTCTTCAAAGCCAGCGGGCAGGTCGTCATCGAACTCGCCCGACATCCGGTGGTCCACCTTCACAGTCGTGACGCCGGCTTCCTCTTCGAATGTGATGGTCATGTTGATGACCATCGCCGAGGGGATGGTGCAGTCGCCCCGCATACGGATTGACTTGTTCGGCTTGATCATCGTGATCTCGGCGAGCGAGTTGAAGCCGCCGTCGGGGAGTTCCATGTAGAAATGTCCACCCAGTTCGCGGTCACACCGGGCCGGCCTTTTCGTGATGTCGTCCTCAGTCTCGAAGAACCACTTGTGCGTGTCCTCGAACCACGCCTCGAAAACGGTTTCTTTCTTCGCGTTGATATCGATCTGTGTCTGAACCGTCGCGATGCGCGCCGGGCGGTCTGAAATCTTGGCGGACATGCCGAGCTCCTTCTGTTCTGCGAGGCGCTTGAGCGAGAGCAACGAGCCCGCCCATGAGTCCTCGTATTTGCTGACCCACCGCTCATAGATCTGCCGGAGCGGGACGGCATTGAGATGGTTAAACCTCTGCCGACCCTCCTTGGTCGCGACAAGCAAGCCCGCTTCTTCCAGCACGCCCAGGTGCTTCATCACACCGAACCGGCTCATCGCGGGCACAGCATCAACGAGCTGGCTCGTGGTCTTCGGGCCGGTGCGGAGCTGGTCGAGCAGGTCCCGGCGTGTCGGGTCCGACAGCGCACGCCACACCAGATCCAACGGGTTGGCTTGGTCATCATCCATGATTCAAACTGTCTGACAGAACGCTCCGTGCGGTCTGAGGTTTAGAAAATCGGGGGCAGGCCTGTAGCGCGGCGGGTGGCGCTGATCTGGGCGGCGTGGAAGCCGTCGTGGAACGAAAGCGAAGCGCCGAGCTGCGCAAGAGTGCTGGCAAACTGTGCGAGATCACCCTCGATCGGGCGCATGAGTTCTTCGTCGGAAAGCGATCCGAGCCAGGCCTCGAGTTTCTCGCGGCGCTCGTTCATCGCAGCAATCAGTTCATCGCGCGACGGGTAGTCGCCGGCGTCGGTTTTCGGGGTTGAGTTCATGCCGAAGAGTTCGTCCCAAGACTCGGGCAACGCCCCGGCGTCGCCCGCCAGCGCCTTGAGAAAGTAGTTGTCGGTCGACGCAACATGCCCCACCACCCAAGCGGCGTTGTTAGCGCCCTCGAATGCGGGCTTGTGGAACAGTTCGTCCGGCGTCTTCTCGAGCATCATGTTGAGAAAGTTCCTGCCGAATCGGAGCGAATCGAGCGTGACCTTACGGAGACTGGAATCAGTTGTTGCGTTCGACATGGTCTTTGCGTCCTTGTGTGATGCTCTGCTGCCAGCCGAGCGCCCATCGCCCGGATCCGTGTGATATATATGTGACTATACAGTCACATATCATGCCTGTCAATCGGATTGAACCATCAGAACCTCAAAATCGCCGTACGATGCCGAGGTGAGACGGCTCAATCCGCCTACTATCAACCTAACGAAAGGCGGCGGCGATGGCAACTGCACAAAAGAAGAAAGCGGCGAAGATCACCGCCGGCGGCGTGTTGCTCGTCGTGGTCGTCATCACAGCGAAGCTGATCTTCGGCATCGACCTGCTTGAGTCTTCCGACACGCAGACGCAGAGCAGCCAAGCACAGCCCGCCGCGACGGTCTTGGAGCCGCCCAAGCAATCGGCTACGCCCGAGACACAACGCGACGAGCAAGAAGTCTCGCAGGACAGCAGCAACGAGGACGCGATCCGCCTCCTGATCGACAACGAGATCTCGGGCGAGATGGTGCTCTTCGAGAACGCGGAGATCGTCAAACTGCTGCCCGACGATAACGAAGGATCACGCCACCAGAGGCTGCTGCTCAAACTCGAAACCGGCGGCACCGTCCTCGTCGCACACAACATCGACCTCGCGCACCGCGTCCCCGCGGATGAGGGCGACAGGATCACGGTCTACGGCCAGTACGAATGGAACGACCGCGGCGGCGTGCTGCACTGGACACACCACGCCCCGCGCAACAATCGCGAGGGCGGCTGGATCGAGTTCGATGGGAAGCGATACCAATAAACGATGCCCAGCAACCCGTTCAAAGTCGTAAGCCCCTTCAAGCCGACCGGTGACCAACCGACGGCGATCGCGCAGCTCGAAGATAGCATCCGGGGCGGGGCGAAGCATTCCTGCCTGCTCGGCGCAACTGGCACGGGCAAGACGTTCACGATGGCCAACCTCATCGAGCGTTTGCAGAAGCCGACACTCGTGCTGAGCCACAACAAGACGCTCGCGGCGCAGCTCTTCGAAGAGTTCAAGGAGCTCTTCCCGAACAACAGCGTCAACTACTTCGTCAGCTACTACGACTACTACCAGCCCGAGGCGTACATCCCCCAGCGGGACATCTACATCGAGAAAGACGCGGGCCGCAACGACGAACTCGATCAGCTGCGACTCGCCGCGACGAGCAACATCCTGAGCCGGCGCGACACGATTGTAGTGTCCAGCGTGTCGTGCATCTTCGGTCTCGGCTCGCCCGACGCCTACGGCAACAAGGTCCTGACCATCACCGCGGGCGACACGATCGATCGGCGTGAGTTCTTCCTCGCGCTCAACGACATGCAGTACAAGCGGGCCGACATCGAGTTCCAGCGCGGCATGTTCCGCGTCCGGGGCGACACCATCGACGTATTCCCCGCGTACGAGCAGTTCGCGGTGCGCATCAACCTGTTCGGCGACGAGATCGAGAAGGTCGAGCTGATCAACCCGACATCGGGCGAGTTGCTCGCGGAAGAATCGCAGTTCTTCCTGTTCCCCGCGGTGCACTATGTGATGCCCGAGGACCAGATGAAGGCCGCCCTCGACGGCATCAGGACCGAGCTCGACGAACGAGTGATGCAGCTCCGCAACGGCGGGCATCTCATGGAAGCCCAGCGTCTGCTCGCGCGCACGAAGTACGACCTCGAGATGATGGAAGAGGTCGGGTTCTGCTCCGGCATCGAAAACTACAGCCGGTACATGGACGGGCGCATGCCGGGCGAGCCGCCCTACACGCTCATGGACTACTTCGACTTCGCCCCGCCTTCGCATGAAGAGGCGGGCGCATCGATGGGCGCGCGGTACACGGGCGAGATCCCGCCAACCGTGCGCCCGACGAGCGACGAGGCGCGCGCGCTGCGGGTCAACTGCAAGGACTGGCTGCTGATCATCGACGAGAGCCACGTGACACTGCCTCAGGTTCGCGCGATGTTCAACGGCGACCGCGCCCGCAAAGAAGTTCTGGTCAACCACGGCTTCCGCCTGCCCTCGGCGCTCGACAACAGGCCGTTGCGGTTCGAGGAATTTGAGCGGTTCGTGCCACAGATCGTTCACGTGAGCGCGACGCCCGGGCCGTACGAGCTCGAGATGACCGGGGGCGAGATCGCCGAGCAGGTCATCAGGCCGACCGGTCTCGTTGATCCCGAGATCCAGATCAAACCCGCCAAGGGTCAGGTGCCCGATCTGCTTGAGCAGTGCAGGGAACGCATCGAGCGGGGCGAGCGTGTGCTCGTGATCGCGCTGACGAAGAGACTGTGCGAGGATCTCGCGAGCTATCTCGATCAGCAGGGCATCGCATCCAGATACATGCACAGCGACATCACCACGCTCGAACGCACCGAGATCCTGACCGATCTCCGCAAGGGCGAGTACAACGTGCTCGTTGGTGTAAACCTGCTGCGTGAGGGCCTCGACCTGCCCGAGGTCTCGCTCGTTTGCATTCTCGATGCGGACAAAGAAGGCTTCCTTCGGAGCCCGACGAGTCTGATCCAGCAGATGGGCCGCGCCGCGCGGAACGTGAACTCGACGGTCATCATGTACGCCGACAAGATGACGCCCGCGATGCAGACCGCGATCGACGAGACCGACCGTCGGCGCGAGAAGCAGATCGCGTTCAACAAAGAGCACGGCATCACTCCCAAGACTGTCGAGAAAGCCATCCGACAAGGCATCGAGATGGAACTCAAAGCACGACGGACCGCGCGCGACGTCATCGGGAACGACGACGAGGCTTACGAGGCCGAGGAACTGGTGCGGCAGCTCGAAGAGGACATGCTTGCCGCGGCGGAGAAGACCGAGTTCGAAAAAGCCGCCCAGCTGCGCGACCAGATCAAGCTCATCCGCGAGGGCAAGGTCGGCTCCGACGGCAAAGTCCGCAAGTCAGAGCTCGCCAAGAAAACGGGCAAGAAGGGCCAGGGCAAGTCCGCGGGCATGCCCGGCGTTCACGCCAAGAAGCGAAAGAAGCGCTAAACCGGGGCACGCCCCGCCCCCGCCTAGGATGACCCTGTGAAGCTCAACAAGCGGACCATCTCGAACATCGCGACCTATCTGATGGGCATCGCGATCGGCATCATGCTCGTCGGGCTGATCATGCAGATGAAGCAGCGGGTCTTCAAGGACCATCAGGCCGGCCAGCAAACGCAGGCCCCGGCGACGAACCAAGACCCGCAGCACGCCCGGCCTGCATCCGGGGAATAAACACGGCTACCATCGCCTGCATGACCCAAGCAGCCCCCAAAAATACGACCAAGAAGTCCGGCTCGAAAAAGACGGCAAAGAAGGTCGCCAAGAAATCGACCAAGAAACGCCAGACCAAAGCCGCGGGGGCACCAACGCCCGAGCGCAGCCAACCGATCCGCACGATCCGTGTCCGCGGCGCCAAAGAGCACAACCTCAAGAACGTAGATCTCGACATCCCGCGCGACCGGCTCGTCGTCATGACGGGTCTCTCGGGCTCGGGCAAAAGCTCGCTCGCGTTCGACACGATTTTCGCCGAGGGCCAGCGCAAGTACATGGAATCGCTCTCGGCGTACGCGAGACAGTTCCTCGATCAGCTCAAGAAGCCGGACGTCGAAGAGGTCGAAGGCATCCCCCCAACGATCGCAATCGAGCAGCGCTCGTCGTCGCACAACCCGCGTTCGACCGTAGCGACGACTACCGAGATCTACGACTACCTGCGACTCCTCTTTGCCCGCTGCGGCACGCCGGTCTCTTGGGCGCCAACCAAAGAGAAGAAAGACGGCACGGTGCTCGAACGTTCGGGCCGACCCATCACCGCGACGCCGAGTTCGCAGATCGTTGAGGCGATCATGAAGCTCGACGAGGGCACGCGGCTCATGGTCATGGCGCCCGTCGTGCGAGGCAAGAAGGGGCACCACAAGGACACACTCGAAGAACTCCAGCAGCAAGGCTGGGGCCGGGCTCGGGTCAACGGTGAAGTAGTGGAGCTGCGCGATGCGCTCAAAGCGGGCGGCGAGAACCCGCTCAACCTCGGCCGATACCACAAGCACGACATCGAAGCTGTTGTCGATCGCATCGTGATCCGCGCCGACGTCAGGCAGAGGCTCGCCGAGTCGGTTGAGTCCGCGCTCAAGCTCGCCGGCGGCACGGTGTTCGTCTCGATCAACGACCCAGACGACCGCGCGAAGTGGACCGACCGGACATACTCGACCAGCTTCGCCGACCCCGACCACCCGGAGTGCGCGCTCGAAGAGATCAGCCCAAGGCTTTTCTCTTTCAACTCGCCGTTTGGCGCCTGCCCAACGTGCCACGGCCTCGGCGCGATCCTTGAGTTCGACGAAGACCTCGTCGTGCCAGATGAGAGCAAGTCGCTCAACGCCGGCGGCATCGCGCCCTGGAAGAAGAACGGCCCGGGCGGCATGATCTACCCGAGACTTCTCAGACGCTACTGCCGAAAAGAAGGCATCAACATCACCTCGCCCATCTCCGAGCTGTCGCAGACGCAGTACGACAAACTCATGTTCGGCGGCGAACGCAAAAACGCGGCGTGGGCGGGTGTCATGCCCATGCTCGAGGCGTGGTTCCACAAAACAGAGAGCCAGTGGGTCAAGGACCACCTGCACCAGTACCAGTCCGAGCACACCTGCCCGACATGCTGCGGCGACCGGCTCCGCGTCGAGGCGCTGCACATCCTGATCACGTCGAGCCACAAGGCTGACACCTCCCGCGCGATGAGCACCAGCGTCATCGGCAGAGACACGAACGACGGCAGCAAGCTCAACGTCTCCGAACTCGCAAGGCTCAACATCAACGACGCGATCGACTTTGTCGAGGGTCTGAAGCTCTCGAAAGAGCAGGAACAGATCGCCGAGCCGATCATCCGCGAGATCGGGAACCGGCTCCGGTTCCTTTCGAGTGTCGGCCTTGAGTATCTCTCGCTCGACCGCCGAACCGCGACGCTCTCGGGCGGTGAATCGCAGCGCATCCGGCTCGCATCGCAGGTCGGCTCGGGTCTTGTTGGCGCGTGCTACGTGCTCGATGAGCCGACGATCGGCCTGCACCAACGCGACAACGACCGACTCATCCGCACCCTGCGCCACCTAACCGACATCGGCAACACCGTGCTTGTCGTCGAGCACGACGAGGACATGGTCCGCAGCGCCGACCACGTCGTCGACATCGGCCCCGGCCCGGGCGTGCACGGCGGCGAGGTCGTCGCGCAGGGAACCGTCGAAGAGATCTGCAAGGTCAGCCGGTCCATGACCGGGCAGTACCTTTCGGGCAAGAAGAAGATCGAGGTGCCGAAAAAACGCAGGCCGATGAGCGAGAAGAAGGCGCTCGTCGTCAAAGGCGCCCGCGCAAACAATCTCAAGAAGGTCGACGCCGCGTTCCCGGTCGGAGGCATCGTCTGCGTGTCGGGCGTTTCGGGCAGCGGTAAATCAACGCTTGTCAACGAGATCCTGCTCAAGGCTGTCCGCAGAGAGATCCTCGGCAGCAGAGAGAAACCGGGCGAGCACACGCGCATCACCGGGCTGAGCAAGATCGACCGGATCATCGAGGTGGACCAGTCGCCGATCGGCCGAACGCCCCGCTCCAACTCAGCGACGTACACCGGCATTTTCGACGAGATCCGCAAGATCTTCACCGCGACCAAAGAAGCCAAGATCCGCGGCTACAAGCCGGGCCGGTTCAGCTTCAATGTCTCCGCGCAGAACGGCGGCGGACGCTGCGAAGAATGCCAGGGTCAGGGCCTCAAGAAGATCGAGATGCACTTCCTGCCCGATGTCTTCGTCGAGTGCGAAACATGCCGGGGCAAACGCTACAACCGCGAAACACTCGAGGTCATGTACCGCGACAAGAACATCGCCGACGTCCTGGGCATGACCGTCGAGGACGCGTGCGGCTTCTTCGAGAATCACCCCAAAATCCTGCGATTCACCGAATGCCTACGCGACGTCGGGCTCGACTACATCACGCTCGGCCAACCCTCGACCACACTCTCGGGAGGCGAGGCGCAGCGCGTCAAGCTCGCAACCGAACTCGGCAAGGGCGTCCGCCACGACGGCACCGCCTCGCAGGAACACACGCTCTACATCCTCGACGAGCCGACCACTGGCCTGCACTTCGAGGACATCAACAAGCTCATCGGCGTGCTCAACCGGCTCGCCGACGCGGGCAACACGCTCGTCGTTATCGAGCACAACCTCGACGTCATCAAGTGCGCCGACTGGATCATCGACCTCGGCCCCGAAGGCGGCGACGGCGGCGGCACCATCGTCGCCTCCGGCACGCCAGAGGCTGTGGCCAAGAGCAAGAAGAGCCATACGGGGATGTATCTCAAAAACATGCTACCCTGAGCAAATCTGCAGGAGAGCTTCGTGGGATACAGCTATTCGCTCATCGCAATCAACTCGAGCAAGCTTGAGCAAGTCGCAACCTTGTTCGCCTCGAAGCCTTCAATTACACGAGAAGCTGCGACTGGATGGTATCAAGCATTCGGATGTACACCCGACACCGGTTTGTTGGAAGAAATCGACTACCTAGAGCACGAAGACGAATACTTCAATGAATCCATTGCCCACACGCTCATGTACTCTCTCGTCACCGATGCCGAGTGGGCGCTTGGCAAATCACTTCACCCCAACCTACTCGGCTACGCCTTCAAACATATTCCTGCATTAAGAACTATACCGTTTTTTTGTAAGGTGTCGTCTGATGTCAAACTCCCCAAATGGCCGAAAGCAATCGAACAAGGGGTCTACCAGGCATGGTCAGCCGATGCGGTAGCAGAATGGGCATCACCTATCCTGAAATTCAATTCTCTCGACGCCGTCCGAGCCTACAACCCCAAGCCACGCCTGTTCGGTAGGTACAAGAAGAAGTATCTGGATATTGCGTTTAAAAAATGGACTGAAGAGCATAACTGGGAGTGCTGGCTCGAAATGCTGGAGGCAATACACTACTGTGCTGCCAACAGAACACACCTCGCATGTGTCTTAATTCCATAGGCAGATCCTGCTAAATCGAAATACATCCCGAACTAAGAAACATCTAACCTGCCATCTGGGCCACACTCTTCGACCCAAACCACCCATGCAGCGTCCACTCAACATCTCCTGGAAGAAATTCTTCCGCGGCCTCGGCATCCTCCGCGTCGAGCCACAACAAGAGCTCGTCGGATTTCTCCGGCCCCGAACCGTGGAGTTTGGCGGCGATGAGCACCCCCTCAGTCTCTTTCGCAGTCTCAAGCAGCGACTCGTCGAACGGCGCGGTCGCGAGCATGTAAGGGCGTGCGTTGGCGCCGGGCTGGGCGTTCTCGCCGAGCTTCTCGGCGGCTTCTTTATCAAGCTCGACCAAGTCCAGAAGCGGTGCATCCGTCGTCAGCGTGTGCGAGGTCATGACGAACACGCCCATCTCAACGGTCGGGTCGGTCTCGGCAAGCTTTTGCCCTACTTCGATTTCGGTCTCGTCGAACACGAACAAGCCGCGGTGATCGGGATCAGACAACGGCCTGCCCAGAGGGCCGGCGATCAAGAGCTTGCCCTCCTCAGCGAGCCGCTTCATGTTACCGAAGTGCCCCGCGAACGCCTTGTTGCGGTCCTCGTCGGACAGATCGGTCACCGGGCCGGTGGTGATGAACACGAACACGTAGTCCCGCTCGACCAACTCCCGTTCCTCCTGTGCCGCAGCTCCGAAAGCAAGCGTGGACACAATGACAACGAGCAGTGTAAGAAGCTGTTTCATGCGGTCAGCATAACGCGAACGCCGTCGGCTGCATACATTCAGGCATGGCAGGCCCCATCTCATCTCGAGTTGAACGCATCGCCTCCGAGGGCGACCCGGCGTTGGTCGCTGCTCTGCCCTCGGGCTACGCGATTCTCAACGACAACCAGCCGGACGCGATCGCGGGGTGCTGCGTGCTGCTGCCCAAGCGGGTGGTCCCGAGCATCAACGACCTCAATGAGATCGAACGTGCAGTGTTTATGAGTGACCTGCTCCGGCTGGGTGATGCCGTGCTCTCGGCGACCGGCGCGGAGCGGATCAACTACCTGATCCTGTGCAACATGGCCCCCGAGCTTCACGCGCACGTGATCCCTCGGTTCGCGCACGAAGACCCTGCCAAGCGCAGGCTCGGGCCGTTCGAGGCGTATGAGTTCTCGTCAGCGCGCAAGGCCGAGCCCAAAGGCCGTCACGCCGAGCTGCTGGCGAAGCTGCAAGCCGAGCTGAGTTAGCCGGCTACTCTGCGCGCGCGCGGTCTGGATGAGCACGGAAACATCGCCCGAGTCGTAGTTGCCGGTGACAATGTCGGGCAGCCCGTCGCCGTTCATGTCGCCGATCGCCGGGCTGGGCGAGTCGCCCCCGGTCTGCATCGGGAACGAAGTCTCGAACGTGCCGTCGCCTTTGCCGAGCGTGATCGAGATGCGCGACTCGCGGCCCATACCGACACCGCCTGTGATCAGATCCGCGATGCCGTCGCCGTTCAGATCGCTGAGCGCCAAGCTCGTGGTTGCCACAGCGAGGCGGATCGGTCGGCTTCCCCGCTCGACGAATCTGCCCTCGCCCTGATTCAGCAGCACCGTCGCCTCCGGGCTTTCATCGCCGATGGCAACCACATCAAGATCGCCGTCGCTATCCAGATCCGCGAGTTGCAGAGCCATAGGTCGCTCGAACGCCACCACCTCTGTGTGCGGCCCGAGGTGGAAGCCGTTGCTTGTCAGAAACGCGCCGTTGCCCACGCCTGCCAGAACGGTAATCGCACCGCCCCGCATATCGGTCATGCACGCGTCAGGGTTGCCGTCGCCCGTGACGTCCGCAATCTCGAGCTGCGCGTAGGGGTGCTGATGCGCGAAGTACGGCTGATGCGGAGCGGGCTTAAACCCGCCCTTGCCGTTGCCGAGCAAGACCGCGAGCGCATGGTCCTCGACGAGCGTTGCCAGCGCGTCGAGATGGCCGTCGTTGTTGACATCGGCGAGCACGACCGAGTGGACGTGCGCTTCACCGGTCTCTTTCACCGCGACGTAGGTCGGCGGTGCGAAGGTGCCGTCGCCCTTGCCGAGCAGGAACGCGAGGTCGTACGAGCTGTGCTGGTAGCAGGCCAGATCGATGATGCCGTCGTGGTTGATGTCGCCAGCCGCGGCTCCGAGCGAAGTCTCTCCGATCTTAATCGAATGCCCCGCGTAACCGAGCCGACCAGAGCCGTCGTTGAGCAGAACCCGGAGGTGGCCCGATTCCGGGTCTGGGTCACGCCCGCAGCACGGGCCGCAGACGACCGCGACGTCGAGGTCGCCGTCGTTATCGAAGTCTTCGAGCACGGGCGTGCCCGCCATCGGTCCGACGGGGATCGGCTCGCCGACCTGCGTGAAATGGACCGGCGAGGCGGCGTCCTGGCCGCAGCTTGGAACGAGCGAGAGTGTCAGTGCAAGGGTTGCGATGTGCATGCCGAGTCTCCGTGAAGGGGTGTTCATCGGAGTGAGATACCACGACGGGTGCCGCAGGAAACGCCCTTTAAGCCCAGTGGCGCGGGTTGAAGGCCCAGCGGCGCGACTTTGTCAGCGTTGATTACCCGCTGAGCATCGACACCAGCTCCTCACGCCGACGCCTGCTGACCGGAATGACATCGCCCGAATCGAGCTTGGCCTCTGCCTCGCGGTGTGCGCCGCCGACGACCTCGGTCACGCGGGAGAGATTTGCAAGTCGTGAGCGGTGGACCCTGAAGAAGCCGTGCTCGGCGAGGAGTTCTTCGATCTCGGCCAGCGAGCCTCGCGCGCGGATATCGCCCGCGTCCGATTTGAGGACGCACCCCCCACCGGCGTCGGGCTGAACCCAGCGGATCTCAGCGGGCGCGATGACAGACTTGCCCACGCGGGTTTCGATGATCAGTCTTGCTGGTGCTTTCGCCGCTGCCTGCTCGGGCTCGGCTTCAACACCACTCGAATCCTCGGTCAGAAGCCGAAGCCTGGCGCGCGTGTCAAGGAGTGTCCCGATCAGCAAGAGCAAGCCGTACGCGAACACGCCGACAGCCACGAACTGCGGCCCAGACTTAAAGTAAGGCACACCAAAGAATTCCCAGACCACCGGCTTCGGATGTACCAGATTTCGCGCGGGCACCGACACGATCAGAAACGCAACGCCAAAGCACAGCGCCAAACCGAGGTGCAGCGCGATCCTCAATGATTTTTGCCCTGATTCGATCGGCCAGCGTTTGACGGCGAGCAAGACAAGCGGAGTCGCGAGCCAGAGCAAGAGCCAGCTCGGAGCCTGATACAGGAACGCCGCGATCCACGACATGTGCTTGGGCGTGTCGAGAAGCTGCGCCCACTGCTGTGTGCTGCTGAGCAGAGCAGGCACGAGCCACACCATACTCGTCGCCAGCACCAGCAGCCCGGGCCTGTTCTTCTGTGTTGATTGGGTGGCGGCTTCGAGACTCATTCGGTCATGCTCTACCGGCGGGCGACGGATCAGTGCCACGAGCCGCTGCGGAGAGCCCGGTCGATCTCGGGCATCCAGCGCCTCGCGGTGGACGCATCGAATTTTTCGGGCAACGGGCTTGGCACCTTGGAGCCCTCCTCGGCGCCAAGCAGGCTCTCGATCAGCGATTCGGTGACGCGCTCAGGCGGGCGGCTGCCCCCGGACCAGTACTCATAGTCCTGAAAGCAGAGGGTCACGGTTAGTGTCTGGATCTTCCCATCGCTGTGGGTAATCGTGACGCTGTGCGTCCAGCCGGTCGGCGAGTCAGATTCCTCGGTCACATGAATCGTGGTCATCGGGTGACCCCGATCCGCCACCGGAACTTCATTTGGCGGTAGCATCCCCAAGCCGGGCGGTGTCTTCTATAACACTGACCAAGGGGGACACTCGATTCGATGACGTTCTTGCTCGAAACCATCCGGCTAGGTCTTTCCAATCTCCGCCTGCACCTCTTGCGGTCGTTCCTGACCGCCCTTGGCATTATCATCGGCGTCTCAGCGGTCGTCACGATGGTTTCTGTCGGAGAAGGCTCGAAACAAGAGGCCCTGCTCCAGATCGAGAAGCTCGGGGCCAGGAACATCATTATCCGGTCCCAGAAGCCGCCCCAATCCAACCAGCAGCAGGGCCAGCAGCAGGGTTTCATGAGCAAGTACGGGCTGACCCGCTCGGACTTTGCGGTCATCGAGACCTCGTTCCCGGACGCTACGGCGATCGTCCCACTCAAAGAAGTCGGCGCCCAGATCATCCGAGGACCCAATCGCAAAGTCAGCCAGACCTACGGCACAACCCCCGAGATGCAAGAAGTCGCGCAGCTCAAGGTCGCACGCGGGCGATACCTCACGCAGGCGGACATCGACTCCCGCGCCATGGTCTGTGTGATCGGCGCCGAGATCGCCAAAGAAATGTTCCACCTCGAGGACCCGCTCGAGGAGACGCTGCGCATCGACCAGAAAACGCTCAAGGTCGTCGGCGTGCTCTCGCCGATCGGCTTGTCCGGCGGCGCGGGCGCAGCCCTCGTCGGGCGTGACCTTAACCTCGACGTGCACATCCCGCTCTCAACCGCGAGAGCATCGTTCGGCGACATGATCGTACGCCGAGGATCAGGATCGACCGACGCGTTCGAGGTGGAGATCGCCGAGGTCTACGTGCAGAGCCCGAGCCGAGAACGAGTGATCGATGACTCGGAGGTCATGCGCCGGATCCTTGCGGTCCGCCACCCGGAGATGAACGACATCGGGCTGATCGTCCCCTACGAACTGCTCGAAGAAGCCAGGCGTCAGGCGCTGGCCTGGACCGTGACACTCAGCGCGATCGCGGGCATCTCGCTCCTCGTCGGCGGCATCGGCATCATGAACATCATGCTCGCCAACGTCACCGAGCGCACGCGCGAGATCGGTATCCGGAGATCACTCGGGGCAACACAGAAGCACATCATCTGGCAGTTCCTCGTCGAGACCGGCGTACTCAGCATGATCGGCGGGCTGGTCGGCATCGCCGTCGGTGTCGGCGGCAGCCTCTTTATTGGCTGGGTCACCCCACGCCTGCACAAGGTGTTCATCATCGGCGAGTTCGTCCCGCCCGACGTCAACGCACCGATCCAGATCACGCCCTGGTCGATGATCGTCGCGTTCGGCGTCGCCTCGCTGACGGGCTTGGTGTTCGGGCTCTACCCCGCGATCAAAGCTTCGAAGCAGGACCCGATCGTCGCGCTCCGCCACGACTAGCACTTCTCAATGCCAAACAAAAAAACCGGCCCCAAACAGGACCGGTCTTGAGTGTTGCTGATTCAGATTGGCTTACTCGCCGAGCAGTTCCGCGATCTCATCATCGACGGGGTTGCCGCCGCGGGTGTCGCGCTGCTTGCCCTTCTTGGTCTTGGCGGCTTTCTTCTCGGCCTTGGTCTCTTGCTCGACCTCAGTCTCGTGCTCGTCGTCCGACTCGGCTTCCTCGGCGTCGCGGGCGTCAAGCTCGGCGATCTGCGCATCGAGCTTGGCCTGCTCCTCGGCGAGTTCTTCCGCAGCCTTCTTGGCGAGGCGGTTCTTGGCAGACTCGACCCTGGGCTTGTCGGGCGAGAGCAGCATCGTGAACTGCCTGCCGAACGGCTTGGGCGGCTGCTCGACCTTGGCGATGTCCTCGAGCTCCTCGAAGAACTGACGCAGGTTGGTCAGCCCGAGATCCTTGTGCGCAAACTCCCGGCCCTTGAACCGCTGGATCACCTGCACCTTGTGGCCCTCCATGAGGAACCGGCGCGCCTGATCCGTGCGGATCTTGATGTCGTGCTTGTCGATCTTGATCGATCGGCCAAGACGGATTTCCTTGAGCTCGTTGCCCTTGCTGGTCGGTTGCTTCTTCTTCGACAGCTCGTACTTGTGCTTGCCGTAGTCCATGATCTTGCAGACCGGGGGCCTGCTGTCCGACACAACCTCGACCAGGTCGAGCCCCTGCTCCTCCGCCATGCGCAGAGCTTCATGCGTCTCGATCACGCCGATCTGCTCGTTCTTGGACCCGATGAGCCTGATGGGGCTGATGCGGATCATGTGGTTCACGCGTGTGCGGTTGACGGGGCCTGTATCTCGAAAGAATCTTCTGCGGGCGATAAGTGGAACTCCGATTTTAGTCGCGGAATGGATTTTTAGCAGCGAGGGCGTGCGACCGGTTCGCCCTGCCGAGTGTGCCTCGGGTAACAACAGATTTCAGGTTCATCCAATCGCATCCACAGATCCGGGCCGAGGCGCCCGTGAGGAAGCGGCTAGAACTTCTTTCGACATAGACACAAGCAGGGATCATGAAGAGTGATGAAGAGCACAACCAAACCCCACACGCGACAGAACGCGGCTTGGCTTGGTCGGTCTTTGTTCCTGCGAGAGACGTGTCATCACCCCAAGCGTAAGCCCCGACAGGGCAGCCGACAAGGGAAAATCCGCTTTGGTAACGATCATTGCACGAATTGGATGACGTTGACCAGGATGCTCACGATCGCCACAACGAGGGTGACCACGAACGCGGACATGATCCAAGGGCGGACATCCTGAGACCGGTACTGATCGACCTGGATCTCTGATTCGGCTGTGACCTCGGCCGCCGCGACGGCTGCCAGATCCTCTTCCCCGAACATGTCCTTGTGCGCCAGCGGCGGCGACTCGCCCTTGTGCACCGCCCGCAGGTCCAGTAGCAGGTCCTTGCAGGTCTGGTACCGCTTGGTCGGGTCCTTGGCCATCATCATCTCGATGATCTCGGACACACCACCTGAGAGCTTCGGATTCACATGATCCGGGGGGACCAGGTCAGCCTTGAGGTGCTTGTGCATGACCGCCGAGGGGTTCTTGCCCTCGTAGGGCACGGCTCCGGTGACCATGTGGTAGAACGTCGCGCCCAGCGAGTAGATATCAGCAGGCGGGCCGATCTGACGCTCGCCGCGGATCTGCTCGGGCGAGATGTAGTACGGCGTGCCGAACGCCTTGCCTGCCTCTGCCTCCGCGGCTTCTTTGTCTGAAACCGCGCGGGCCAAACCCATGTCGGCGAGTTTGACCACGCTGTCCTTGGTGATCATCACGTTCTTGGGCTTCACGTCGCGGTGGATCAGGCCCTTCTCGTGAGCGTGCTGGAGCGCCTCGGCGACCTGCATGATCACCTCGACCGCGTCGGTCTCGGCGAACCGCTTCTGCTTGACGATGTCGTCGTAAACAGTTCGGCCGTCCACGTACTCCATCACGAAGTAGTGGAACTCGCCCGCCTTGCCCACGTCGAACGCCTGCACGATGTTGGGGTGGTTCAGCGTCGCCGCGGCCCGGCCCTCGGCGTAGAAACGCTCGATGAACTGAGGGTTGTCGCTGAACTTGCGCGGCAGCACCTTGATCGCGACCGTCCGATCGAGGCTGAGCTGGTTGGCCTTGAACACGGTCGCCATCGCGCCGGCGCCGAGCTTCCCAAGGATCCTAAAGCCCGGGATCTTCTGGCCCGAGCGTTCGGCTTCGATGATCTTGCGGAGCCGGGCGATCTGCCGCTGGGTGACGTACTGGTTGTCGACGAGGATCTGGACGAGCGAGGCCTGGTTGGCTTCTTCTCGCACGGTCTTGGCCTGCTCGAGACAGTGCTGGACCTCATCGGAGGTGGCTAGGCCTTGGTCGATGACGAGCCGACCGACAAGGGTGTCGATGTTTGTCCCACCCTTGGCAGCGTCCTGGATCGCTTCCTCGGCCTGAGCGGTCGTAGGCGATGGCACCGGGCGCGTTTTACCGGCCGAGTCTTTCATCGGAGAGGTATCTTCCATGTTGCTGTTGCCGGGTGCTGCCATCGGTACTCGGATTGTAGTGTGTCAATACGGGTGAACACGCTACCTCGGGCAAGAATGGCTGTCAAAGTGGTCACATGGCCTCCCCAGCCGGGGCCGAGCGCCCCGCTGTCCTATACTCCGGCCCAACCTTCCGAAAGGTTCCACGCAGCCCATGCTTGTCAGCGATTCCAGGCCGAGAAACCTCAAATGGATCCACGCGGGGCCGCTGCTCTACGGCGACTGGGGCACAAGCCGCCTCTACGTCCTCGGGCTCGCATTCCTCTACACCGCGCATACAAGCGTGCTCTACCTGGCCGCCATTGGTCTGCTGATGATCGCGGTAAGCTGGGCCTACACCATTGTTTGCAAGAGCTTCCCCGACGGCGGCGGCGTCTACACCGCGGCCCGCCAGCTCAGCCCGACCCTCTCGGTCATCGGCTCGACGCTCCTGCTCTCGGGTTACATCATGACCGCCGCGATCAGCGTGGTCGAAGCGTTCCACTACTTCGGGACATCCCACAGCCTGACCGTGCCGCTGGCATTGGCGACGCTTGTTTTCGTCGGGTTTATTAATTGGTTCGGCGCCCGAGCCGCGGGCCGATTCGCGCTGATCGTCGCGATGACCGCGCTCGGCGTGTCGGCGATCATGTTCGTTTTCAGCGTGCCCTTCTTCCTCAAGGGCATCCAGACGATCGACTTCGACTACCTCAAACACACAAGCCCCGGCAACGCGTGGGTCGCGTTCACGGGCATCTGCCTCGCGCTGGCGGGTGTCGAGGCGGTCGCGAACATGACTGGCCTGATGACCCACCCGGTCGAGAAAACCGCTAAACGCACCATCTGGCCCGTGACTCTTGAGGTCGTGGCGCTCAACATGTTCTTCGGCCTAGCCCTCGCGGGCCTGAGCTTCACGGTCGGCGACACTTCGCTCGCCGAGACGCACGCGCCGCACATCGAGCAGCTCGCCGAGATGCAGGCACAGGTCGATGCGGGCACGATGTCCGCGGAGCACTTCGCCGAGTTCGAGCACGAGGTCGAGCAGTACACCAACGCCTCGATGCGTGTGATCGCCCAAGAGTCCGGCGAACACATGTTCGGCGAATCCTTCGGCGCAGTCTCGGGCAACGTCGCGGGCATCGCGTTCGGGCTCCTTCTTCTGAGCGCTACGAACACCGCGGTTATGGCGATGGTCTCCGTGCTCTTTGCGATGGCCAAGGACAAAGAGCTGCCCGGCAAGCTGACGAACCTCAACTACTCGGGTGTGCCGTGGGTCGGGCTTCTCGTCTCGGTCGCGATCCCCGCGGGCGTGATTATCATCGAGCAGGACGTGACCGTGCTGGCCAAGCTGTATGTGCTCGGCGTGTGCGGCGCGATTACCGTGACGCTTCTGTCAGTCGCGGTCAACAAGAAGCTCGAGATCGGCAACCTCAGCCGAGCCGGTCTCTGGGTGCTCGGACTGTTCCTGCTCTCGATTACGGTCACGATCGGTGTCACACAGCTCGTTTCCACCGCGTTCAGCGGCACGCTCATCGCTCTGGCGCTCGGGTCCCGATGGGTCATGGCGAGGGTTCAGAAGGAAGCGCCCGAACCGCTGGCGGTGCCCGAACAGGGCTGGCTCGCAGAGCTCAAGAAGCCGACAATCCAGATCGACCCGACCAAGCCGGCGATCATGCTCGCCGCTCGTGGTCGCAACCAGTCGGACTTCGCGGTGGACCTCGCCAAGCGGCGCGGCGCCACGCTGTACGCGATCTTTGTCCGCTCGCTCCGCGTGATGGATGTCATCCCCGGGCAGGTGCCCGACGTCGAGCACGACCCGGACGCGCAGGAAGCACTCGGCACCACCGCGGCGCTGGCGGCAGAAGCCGGCGTCCCGTTCGTCCCGATCTACGTCACCAGCCCCGAGATCGTTGACGAGATCCTCGACTACACCGTCACGCACCTCTGCGACACGCTGATCATGGGTAAGACGCGCCGGTCGTTCTTCGCACGCAAGCTCGACGTCGATGTGGTCGGCAGGGTCGCCTCGCTTCTGCCCGAGAGCGTGGCGTTGATTACGCGTTCTGCGAGCACGCCGCACGTCGCAAAGAGCTAATCCCGCGGTAGGCAACCTACGCTCTTTGCATGACGGAAACGCCCGAACAGACTCAGCCAGAATCCCCGCTTCTTTCGGGCCTGACCAACTCGCAGCGAGAAGCGACGACCGCGCTCGAAGGCCCGATCCTCGTGCTCGCCGCGGCTGGTTCTGGCAAGACCCGAGTCATCACCCGCCGCGTCGCGTACCTCATCGAGCAGGGCGTGCCCGCGTGGTCGATTTTGGCGCTGACCTTTACGAACAAGGCCGCCGCCGAGATGCGCGAGCGTATCGACGCGATCCTCGGCTCGGGACAGGCGCGAGGTCTGGTCGTCACGACGTTCCACAGCCTCTGCGCCAGACTTCTGCGCCGGTACGCCGAGGTGATCGGGCTGAACCCGGACTACTCGATCTACGACACCGCCGACCAGATGGCGCTCGTCAAACGCATCCTCAAGAATCTGGATCTCTCGACCAGCAACTTCCCGCCGAGGTCCGTGCTGAGCGCGATCAGCAACGCCAAGAACGAGCTGATCGACGCCGAGGCGTTCGCGGCTCAGGCGATGGACTTCTCCACGCGCAAGATCGCGGACATCTACACCGAGTACCAGAAGGGCCTGAAGAAAGCCGGCGCGGTGGACTTCGACGACCTGCTTGTGCTCACGGTGAAGCTGCTCAAAGACCACGCCGAGGTGCGCCGCGAGTGTCAGGAACGCTGGCAGTGGCTCATGGTTGACGAGTATCAGGACACCAACGGCGCGCAGTTCGCGATCGCGTCGCTCATCGCGGGCACAAAGGAAGAACGAGGGGCGGCCCCGAACATCTTTGTCGTGGGCGATCCCGACCAGGCGATCTACGGTTGGCGCGGCGCGGACATCACCAACATCCTCGACTTCGAGGACCGATTCAACGGTGCTCGCGTGATCGCGCTGGGCGAAAACTTCCGATCGACCGCCCCGATCCTGTCGATCGCCGACACGCTCATCCGCAACAACAAGCAGCGCCGACACAAAGACCTGTACACCTCCAAGCCCGGCGGCGATCGCGTCACCGTCACGCTCTGCCGGGATGAACGCCACGAAGCCGAGATCGTCACCGACTGGGTCCGCGACCTCGTGAACAACAGCGGCGACGGTGACCAGGAACTCTCATGGAATGACGCGGCGGTCTTCTACCGAACCAACGCCCTCTCTCGCGTCGTCGAAGACCAGTTCCGTAGAGCCGGCATCCCCTACGTCGTCGCGCGGGGCACGGCGTTCTACCAACGCGAAGAGATCAAAACCTCGCTCGCGTACCTGCGCGTCGTCGCAAACACGAGCGACGACATCTCGCTCATGCGAGTCATCAACACTCCGACGCGGGGCATCGGAAAGGCGGCGCTCACCGGCGTGCAGATCTTCGCAGCCGACCGTGGCTTGCCGCTGTTCGAGGCGCTCGGGCAGGCCGACCAGGTCTCGACGATCACCGCGCGAGCGAAGAACTCGATCCGCACCTTTGTTGAATCGGTCGACGCTTGGAACGGCCGGGGCACGTTCATGGGCGCGAGCGTCTCGAGCTCGCTTCGCGATCTTGTCGAGCGTGTGATCGTCGAGTCGGGGCTTGAGAAGCACTACAAAGCTGCAGCCGCGAAGAACGAGGCGGAAGAAGACAGGCTGGACAACCTCGCCGAGCTTGTGTCGTCCGCTGCGGAGTTCGAGGAGAACTACGACCCTGCCGACGATCCGATGCAGTTCGACGCGGCGGTCGCGGGCGGCGAATCCGACGAGCCTCACATGCTCGCGCTGCTCCGTGCGTATCTCGAATCGGTCACGCTCGTCGCGGACGCCGACGCCGCGGAATCGGACAACGGCGCGGTCACACTCATGACGCTGCACGCGGCCAAGGGTCTCGAATTCCCGATCGTCGCGATGGTCGGCCTCGAAGAGAACGTGCTCCCCCACTCACGCGCCAACTTCGCCGACAGCGAACTCGAAGAAGAACGCCGGCTCTGCTTCGTCGGCATTACGCGCGCGATGAAGCTCCTGCACATGACCTCCGCGAAGTACAGGACCGTTAGAGGAATCTCTGAACGCACGATCCCCAGCCGATTCATCGACGAGATCGGCAGCGAGCACGTCGATATCGTGGACCGCGCCGACTCGCTCGGCGGGTACTCACCGAGCACGGGCACCGACGAGAACTGGGACGATGTGCAGCCCGTGCCGCAGATCCGAACATTCGACTCGGCGCGCGAGGCACAAAAAGCCCGCGAGGGCAACATCATGGCGGCGTCGCTCAAAGAGGGCAAAGCCGTCCGCCACCCGCGGTTCGGCGTCGGCAAGATTGTTTCGGTGACCTCGGGCGCCAACGCGCGTGCAAAGATCAACTTCCGAAGCGTGGGCGTCAAGACACTCGTGCTTGAGTACGCGAGGCTTGAGCTTGCCGACTAGCTAAGCCGGGCCGATGCCGCGGTAGAGCTGCTGCACACGGTCGGCCTGCTGTCGGCGGACCGATTCGAGCACGAGCCTGGGCACGCGGAACGACTGCTCCGTCGAGGTCACGTTCGAGCAGTGCTCGTTCAGGCACGCGTACAGGAATTTGAACGCGTCGCGGGGCTGGTGCATCTGATCCAGCGCATCGACCAGGTCCTGACGTGTCACGTCCTCGGCGAAGAGGTCCAGCAGCGAAACGTCCTCGGAACCGTCGGCCCTGCACGCGGCGAGGCGCGCCTCACACAAGTCATACAGTGTCGGGCCCGACCATGTCAGCCGTTCGACGAGGTTCTGCTTGTCGAGGCGTGCTTCCTGGAAGAAGCTGGTCGATTCCTTGAACAGCGCGTGGCGAAGCTCGATCGGCAGGAGCATCTTAATGCCGAGGCCCTCTTGCTGGAGGAACTTGTTGTTGAGCATGGGCCAGACGACCGCGCGCATGCGGTCAGCGTCGCCGTTGATGAGCGTGGGCTCGTCGACGCGGTCGAGAATGACGATGATCGATGAATAGCCGAACCCTGAGATCGCCTGCTTGAACTTGGTCAGGAGCGCGTACCGGGTGTCATCGGAGTCGGTCAACGGGAGCACGCCGCTCTGTCTGAGCGCGGGGTCGAGCTGCCTGAGCGACTCGGAGTAGCTGAGGTCGGAACGCGTGCTGCCGCGGATCTGCCGGCGGACCTTGCGGGTCAGCCTGCGGAGCGCGAGGTTGTCCCACGCGACTTTCTTGAGCAGCAGCCCGAGCCAGACCGCGACCGCTCCGAAGAAGAGCGACATCCACACAACGTTCTGCGGGTCACCATCGAGAACGAGGAACACGACAAGGACTGCCGCGGGCAGCACCCAGCCGCCGTAGCCGAGCAAACTCCAGAGCAGAACCGAACCGGGCAGACCGAGCCGGAGCGACTTGCGCAGCTTCGTGGTGCGCTCGTGCGCGCGGTCGGGTCTGTCGTAGAGCATCTGCAGAAGCAGCAGATCTTTCTTGCTCGTCGGATCGAGCGCACGCGCGGTTCGGCGGACCGACTCACCGAGATCGGTGGACCGACCGGAAGCGGTCTCGCCCACGATCGCATCGACAACGCCCGGCACAACTCGCATCAGGATCCCGTCAACGTGATCAACGAGCCGGATGCGGTTGAGCGAATCGAGCACATCGCCCGCGCCGCAGCGCTGGTGGAACTGATCCAGCAGCGTGTTCAGCTCGTCGTACGCGACGAGCATGACCTTCTTCTCCGGATTGGCCTTGTTGTGCTCCGCGATTCGGCCCGCGATCTGCATGCGGATCGCCGTCTTGCCCGAGCCCTTCTCGCCGAACACGATCGAGGTCGAGGGGAACTCGAGTTGGCCGATGATTTTCTCGAAGTCGGAGTGCGCAGCTCTGGGCCTGCCCTCGGCGTCGGCCTGCGACAGCCGCGAGAACACCGCGTCCTGCCGGGCTTCCTCGCCGCGGAAAGGGTTCTCGGATATGGACCAATGATCAAAGAACTGCTGCAGATTCATCTGACTCCGCCTCCGTCACTGAGTGACCGGCCCCGCGCTGACTACAGCCTACCTAGTGAGCGACCTTCACGCCGAGCATGGGCTCGATCATCGCCAGCGTCTTGGCGAGCGTTTCCGGGTCCTTCGCCTCGGCGTTGAGCCTGAGCAGCGGCTCGGTGTTGCTCTTGCGGATGTTGCACCACCAGCCCTCGCGCTCGAAGCAATCGAGCGTCACGCCGTCGAGTTCTTCGATGTCCGCGTCGATCTCCGAGCCCGGCCCGATCTCTTCGATCAGAGCCGCGATGGCCTCGTCCTTCTCCTCGTTCTCGAAGTTGATCTCACCCGATTGGGCGTAGCGCGCGACCGGCGCGATGAGTTCGCTCATCTTCTTGCCGCTCTTGGCGAGCATCGAGAGCACCGCGACCATGGCGATCGCGCCCGAGTCGGCGTTGAAGTTGTCGCGGAAGTAGAAGTGGCCCGAGAGCTCGCCGCCGAAGATGCCCTTCTCTTCCGCGAGCTCCTGCTTCATAAAGACATGCCCGACGCGCCCCTTGATCGGGATGCCGCCCGCCTTGACGATCTCTTCCTCGACCGCCTTGCTCGAACGCAGGTCGTAGACAATCGCCGAGCCCGGGTCTTCCTTCAGGAAGTACGGCGCCATGACCGCGGTCAGGTGGTCGCACCCGACGATCTGGCCCTTCTCATCGACAACAACACACCGGTCGGCGTCGCCGTCGAAGCAGATGCCCAGATCCGCGTTGTTCTTGATGACCTCTTCCTGAAGCTGCACAAGGTTCGACGCGACAAGCGGGTTCGGCTCGTGCACGAACTCGCCCTTGGAGTTGTCGTAGTTGAGCTCGATAATCTCGAGGCCCTCGACGTTCTCGCCGTTCTTTCCGAAGATCTTGGGCGACATCGTGCCCGCCATGCCGTTGGAGGCATCGACAACGACCTTGAGGTTCTTGCCGTCGAGGTCGCAGAAGCTCAGGACGTGGTTAGCGTACTTGTCCCAGAGGTCGCGTTTCTCGGATCGGCCCGCGGTTGGGAGCGAGGGCGCAGTCGCCTTGGTGCGGTCGACCATCGCGGCGTGCTTGCGGATGAGACCCAGCCCGGTCGATTCGCCCGCGGGCTTGGCTTTGCGCTTCGAGATCTTAAAGCCGTTGTACTGCGGCGGGTTGTGGCTCGCGGTGACCATGACGCCGCCGGCGCAGTCGTAGTAGTTGATCGCGAAGTAGATCATGGGCGTGTCGCAGAGGCCGAGGTCGATCACGAACCCGCCCTGGTCGTTGATGCCCTTGATGAGGCGCTCGACGAGTGTCGGGCTTGAGAGCCGCATGTCTCGGCCGACGACGATGTTCTTCATCATCGGCGTGGTGTCGCCGTCGGCAGCCGCGTCGCTCAGCAGGAACTGCGAGGAGCCGAAGCCGATCTGCCATGCCATCTGGTCCGTGAGGAGATCCGGGTAGGTACCGCGAACGTCGTACGCTTTGAAGACTCGACCGAGCATGAAGCAATTCCTCCGAGTTTGGCCGGCCCGCGATTCGAGCCGAGGACCGCAGGGTAGCGCCCGCGTGTCAAGATTTCACACTTGTTAGGATATTGATAGTAAAGATCAACCGAGTCTTCGCCTATCCCGTCAGAACGGCAAATCATCCGGGTCGAACGACTCGTGCTCGGGCCGCTCTCTTGGTTCGATCGGCTCGACTCTCTGGGTCGCGAGGCTGATCGGCTGGCTGCCGTCGATCTTTCTGATCTTGACACCCTCGGGCAGTGCCGCGACGAAGTACCGCCCGTAGCCCGTCGTCACAATCCGCGGGTCGAGAACCACAACCCGGCCCGAGTCCGACTTGCTCCGGATGAGCCTGCCGAATCCTTGCTTGAAACGGATCACCGCGCGCGGGATCGACTCCTCGCGGAACGGGTCCCTGCCGCTTTCTTTGATTCGTTCGAGCCTCGCCTCGGTCAGTGGCCTGCCCGGAGGATCGAAAGGCAGACGCGTGATGATCACGTTCCGCAGCCCCTCGCCCTGCACATCCACACCCTGCCAGAAACTCGCGGCACCAAGCAGCACCGACCGCGGGTCATCCTTGAACGCGGCGAGCATCTCCGAACGCGATGCGCCCCGGCCCTGCACAAACAGCGGGATGCCCTGCTCTACCAGATCGAGCTTGATCGCGTCGGCGACCGCGTAGAGAGCCGCGAAACTCGTGAACAGAACGAACGCCCCGCCGTCGGTGTGCTCGATGTGCGAGAGCACTCGCTTGGCAAGCTCGGCGTGGTACGTCGCGCCCTTGCTGGTCATGCCGCCTGTGCCGAAGTTCTGGGGCGAGGGCATCGTGGTATCGACAACGAGTTCTGTCTGCGCCGCGTGATCGAACGGGCTGCCGAGCTGGAGCACATCCGCGTTCTCGCACCCCAGCCGATCGATCAGGTGCGCAAACGCGGTCTCCTGTCGCTCTCTCGGTTCTTCTTCGCCGACGCTCCTGGTCGTCAGCGTCGCGCTCGCAAGCACCACCGACCTCGGTAACGGCGAGTGCTCCTCGTCGAGGTCACGCTTGAACAGCTCGTCACGCAGGATCGGCGCCACCTCGATCGGCGAGCACTGGATCTTGACGCTCGGCGTCCTGTACCCCTGCGACCGGCTCACCTCGACCCAGTACGCGCAGCCCTCGAGCGTCTGCTCGATGATGATGTGCGCCGAGTCTGAGATGTCCGAAGCCCGCTCGGCGTAGGACTGCAGCTCGAACTTGTCCGCCTCGTACAGGCACATGTCCTTGAGCAGTCGGAGCCGAGTCGCGAGCTGACTAAAGATCGGGGAGATGATGTTGTCCACGACCGCCCGCTCACGGACCCGGCCACCGGCGTTCTTGTTCTGGTCGTGCCAGAAGATGAGCGACTCGAAGAACGCGCCGCTGGCGTCGCGCGCGTCCTGCACCGCAGCCACCGCTTTCTGGACGTGCTGGGTCTCGTTCGAGTTAAGCTGCAGCTGAGGCAGGAACCCCTTAAGCCCCTTCTCGACGAACAGCTGACGCAGCAAGTGCTGCACGCGTCCCTCGGTGAGCGACACGCCGAAGTGCTCGCTGGCGACGTCCTCGATCATGTGCGCCTCGTCGAGCACGACGTGGTCGTACCTCGGCAAGAACCCGACGCCCCGGCTGCGAAGCGCGAGATCGCTGAAGAACAACGCGTGGTTGCAGATGAGCAGGTTCGATCGCTCCATCTTCCGCCGCGAGCGCTGGTAGAAACAGATGTCGTGGTTCGGGCAGCGTCGGCCCATGCAGTTGCCCGAGTCAGAGCGGACGCTGTCCCACACACCGGGCCTTTCGAGCTGCGGGAGTGTCGATCTCGTCCCGTCGCGTGTCTCGCGCGCCCAGTCCTCAACGATGTGCAGCGACCCGCGCGCACTGGCGTCAACAAAGAGCTTGTCCTGACGCTTGCTCGCGAGTTCGAGCCTGCGCAGACTGAGGTAGTTGCCGCGACCGATGACGATCGCGGGCCTGAGCAGCGCCGTCGGGTCGTGCTCCTGCAGCGCTTCGCCCGAGAGCTCGCCAAGGTCGAGCGCTTTCATGAGCATGGGCAGGTCTTTGCGGACGATCTGCTCCTGAAGCGCGATGGTGTTGGTTGCGATGACGACCGTTTCGCCGTGGGCAACGCACCTCTGGATCGCCGGTAGCAGGTACGCGTAGCTCTTTCCGACGCCGGTTCCTGCTTCCGCGAGCAGCCTGCCGCCCGAATGCATCGCCTTGGTGACGGCAGCCGTCATCTGGATCTGCTCTTGGCGTGGTTCGTAGCCCTCGCCGAGCATGGCCGCGATCGGGCCGGCTTCTGATAGTGCTTCTGTTGGGCTGATCACGCAGAGAGTGTACGATGCACCACCCCTACTGAAAGGACCAAACGTGCGCAAGTTTGCAGCGATACTCGGATTTCTCCTGACAACCTGCGCCATGGCCCAGTCCGAGCGATTCACCGTGGTGATCGACCCGGAAAGCCACGCCGAGCCATTCACCGGCAGGATCTACATCGTCTTCGGCGACGGAAGCTACGAGCCCCGCACCCGGCTCAACGCTTGGTTCAACCCGCCCGCCGCGGTCGCGTGGGACGTCGTCGATGCGAAACCGGGCGACACGATCGTCCTCGAAGGCTTCGACATCTTCCACGCGCCGGCGAACCTCGGCGATTCGTGGAAGACCGGCGAGCGGAACCTGCAAGCCGTCGCGCGCGTGAGCAAGGACTCACCGAAACCCGGCGAGGGAGCGGGCGATCTGTTCTCGGCGCCGGTGGCTGTCGATCTCGATGCCGTGGGCGAAGGAAGCTCGATCGCGGACTTCACGCTCGACGGCGTGGTCGAACCGCGAGAGTTTGTCGAAACCACCAACACGTTCCTGTTCACACACGAGAGCAAACTGCTCAGTGAGTTTCACGGCAGACCCGTCGAGATGCGCGCCTCGGTCACCGTTCCCGACGCCTGGCACGACAACCCGGAACAGACCTACCCGATCGTGTACTACATCACCGGCTTCGGCGGCAACGAGACCGAGGTCATGCGGTACTTGGAGGGCATACCCCACCAGGACCTCATCGGCGACACGATCATCGTCGGACTCGACGCGACCAACTTCTGGGGCCATTCCGTGTTCGCCGACAGCGCGATCACCGGGCCCTGGGGCGAAGCGCTGACGACCGAGCTCATCCCCGAACTCGAAGCAGAATTCCGAGGCCCGGAATCGGCAGAGCACCGGTACGTCACGGGCATCAGCTCGGGCGGCTGGGGCAGCCTGTGGGTTCAGGTCGAGTACCCCGACGTGTTCGCGGGCACGTGGAGCCATGTGCCAGACCCGGTTGACTTCCGCGCGTTCCAGACCGTCGATATCACCGCGGACGGCGCGAACATGTACACAGACGAAGACGGCAACCGCAGGCCGGTCGGAAGGCGCGGCGACCAGGTCATGTTCTGGGCCGACGAGTTCATCGCACGCGAACAGATGCTCGGTCCAGGCGGGCAGATCCGCTCGTTCGAAGCCGTCTTCAGCCCTGCCTCCGAGGACGGCACACCGGCGCGCCTGTTCGATGTTGAAACCGGCGCCATCAACCCCGACATCGCAGACGCGTGGAAGAAGTACGACATCCGGCTCAAGCTCGAAGAAGAGCTCCCAGAAACGGGCGAAGCGCTCGCGGGCAAGTTGCACGTCTTCGGCGGATCGATGGACAACTTCTATCTGGGTGAAGCCGTCGGCATGCTTAAAGATTCGCTCGACGAGCAGAACTTCGACGCGGAGATCGTCGTCATCGATGGGATGACGCACACGTTCTACTGGGAAGGCGACAAGGCGATGTGGGAGACCATCCACAAACGCTGGGACGAGTACGGCCCGGATCACAAGAACAAGTAACCCGCCCGAGAATCAGCCCAGCGGCGCACGCTTGGGTTCGCCGTCGCGGCGTGGGTACTTCTTCGGTGTCTTGCGCGTTTTCTCGAGGATCACGATCTTGCCGGTCGGCGTGTCGATCGTGCCTGTGTGGCCGACGTGGAGCATGTGCATCGCGTTCTTGGCCTCGGCGAGTTCTTCCTCGGCTTTCTGCCCCTTGATAAGCGCGATGATGCCGCCCTCGCGTGCCAAGGGCACGCACAATTCCGACGCGACCGTGATCCGCCCGAGTGCTCGCGCGGTGACGAGATCGAACTGTTCACGCATCTCGCCCGTCTCGAACGCGCCGACACGCTCGGCTCTGGCGTTGACGACCCGGATGTTCTTCAGTCCGAGCTGCCCGATGAACCCATCGAGCAGCGCTGTCTTCCTGCCCGTCGCTTCGAGCATGGTGAAGCTGACATCGGGTCGGACGATGGCGAGCGGGATCGCGGGCACGCCGCCGCCCGAACCCACATCGCACACGCGGACTTGCTCTCCATCTGCTGGCTCGAGCTCGGCGATGACGGGCAGGAGCGTGAGCGCATCGAAGATGTGCCGCATCCACGCCTCTGATTCGTCGCGGATCGCGGTGAGGTTGGTTGTTTCGTTGGCCTCGTAGAGCACATCGAGAAACGCATAGAGCTGCTCGGGCTCGCCGAGGTCGAGCTCGATGCCGAACTCGGCGCAGGCCTGCTTGAATTCATCGGTCGCTGGGATCATTCGGGGATTTCCAAGTCGTCTCTCATCATCGAGCTGTCGGGTCTGCGTAGCCCGGCGTTAAGGATCAGCCCGGCCATGAGCCAGCTGGTCAGCATGCTCGACCCGCCGTAGCTGACAAAGGGTAGGGTCACGCCGATGATGGGAACCAGCCCGACGGTCATGCCGATGTTGATCATGACCTGCACACCGATAAACGTCGTCAGCCCGACGATCATGACGCGCCCGAACGGGTCCCGGCAGCACCACGCCGTCGCCAGCGCCGCGACCGCCCAGATCAGATAGAGCAGCAGCACGAGCCCGCCGCCGACAAGACCGAACCGCAGGCAGATGACCGCGAACACCATGTCGTTGTGCGCTTCTGGCAGTTTGTTGTACTTCACGAGCGCACGTGTGCTGTGGTCCGAGTTCCCGAAGTATCTGCCCGCGCCGACGAGCCGCTGCGCGGTGAAACTTTGGTAGTTGATGTCCTGGGCGCCCTCGTCGCTGCCGAGCATCTGCTGAAAAATCGCGACGAAACGGCGTTTTTGGTGGTCTCGGAGGATGGGCCACGACGCTGGCGCCGCGGCGGTCGCGATGATCACAATCAGCACCAAGTGCCGGAGCCGAGCACCCGCGGCCAGCAGCATCGCGAACAGGCTCGGCACGAACAGCGATGCCGAGCCAAGGTCGGGTTGGAGTGTGATCAGCCCGACGGGAACCGCCGCGATCAGCCCCGGCGCGATTAAACCTCGGAGCTGCGTGTGTTCTCTGCGGTACCGCAGAAAGCCCGACATCGTCAGCACGAACGCGATCTTGGCGACCTCCGCGGGCTGGAAATCCGCGACGCCCATGTTGATCCATCCTCGCGCACCGTTGCGCGGCGTCACGATCGACTCGGGCACGAATGGCACCAGCAAGAAAACCAAAAGCGCGATGCTCACCAGATAGCTCGGCCACGCGATGAATCGAAGCAGCCGGTAGTGCGGAGCCGCGGCGAACATCGCGGCCCCCATCCCGACACACAGAAACACCGCTTGCCGAATCGTCGTGCCCGACGGACTCCGCTCGATCGTCGAAGCCTCGGCGAGATCGATCGCGTAGAGCCCCACCACCGACAACGCCAGCGACGCGGCGAGTGTGATCCATGCCCAGTTGATGATCGAGAAATTGCGAGAGAGCGGACCGGACCCGCCGTAGCCCCCACGGATGATCGACTCGAGGAACGCGAGGTTCACAGATAGCCCTCGGCAACGAGCGCGTGCACGACCTGGTTCGCGATCGGCCCGGAGACTCGGCCGCCGGAACCCGCGTACTCGGCGACGACCGCGATCGCGTACTGAGGCCGACCCCGGCCGCAGAGCAGCACGAACCACGAGTGGTCACCCCGGCGGATGACCCGGCCCTCAAACCTCAGCTCGGGCGCGGTCGCGGTGCCGGTCTTGCCCCAGATGTTGACGCCCGGCACGTCGAACATGAGGAAGCGTTCGCCGTTGTCGAGCGGGACGTGGTGCGCGGTGCCGTCGCTGTCGTTGACGACCATCGAAAGCCCGTGCAGCGCTTCGTCGACGATGGCAGGATCGAACCCGAGATCGACCGCTTCAGGTGCGCCGCCGTCGGCGATGATCTTTGGTTTGATCTTGACCCCGCCTCGCGCGAGCGTGGCGAAGCTGTCAGCCGCGTGCACGGGCGTCCAAGCGACCGGGCCCTGACCGATGCCCATCAGGATCGACTCGCCCTCGGTGATTGTCTCGGGCTGGTTTCGCACGCCGAGCCAGCCGCTAAGCATCTGATCGAGGTGCAGATCCAGCGGCTCGCCGACACCGATCGAGCGGTACAGATCGACAATCCCCTTCGGACCGAGCCGCTGGCCGAGGGTGTAGAAGTAGATGTTGCACGAACCCTTGATCGCTTCCGATCCGTTGATCACGTGCCCGAACTGCACGTCGTGCGTTGTGCCGAACTGCTTGTAGATCCAGCAGCGGAGCATCTCTTTCTCGTGCGGGTAGAAGTGCCCGGTGCAGGAGATGCGTTCGCCGAGCTCGACCACGCCGCGCGAGTGCGCACCGCAGAGCACCAACGCCTTGACGATCGACCCCGGCGGCAAAGGCACCGAAACCGCGCGGTTGACCCAGGGCTGACGCGTGTGCCTGTACAGCTCGCGCTCTTTCGGGTCCGCGGGCAGGTCGCCTCCGGTCGGGGTCGAAACGAGCGACAGAATCTCACCCGTATCGACGTCGAGCACAACGACCGCCGCATCAAGAGGCGTGCCGACGGGCATGACCAGCGGGCTGTTCGGGTCCTCGGGGTCGAGTCGTTCTCTGTTGTGGTGCCAGGTCTGCATGCGCGCAAGCCCGAGGTCCGGCTCAAGCAGCGCCTGGATCCGTGCTTGAAGCATGATGTCGAGCGTGAGATGGACGTCGTTGCCGAACTCGCGTTGCCTTTCGATCTGTTCTTCTTGGTCGATGCGTCTGATGCGGATGCCGCGCATACCTCGGAGTGTGCTCTCGAGATTGCGTTCCAGTCCGCGATTGCCGACCATGTCGCCGATGTCGTACCTACCTCGATCTATAAGTTCGCTCGGCCCCTGTAAAAGCGACCGATTGGCGAGCGACTCGTTCTGTTTGAGTTCCTCGGCCCGCCGCTCTTGATCCTCCCGGTACACGCGACGACGAACACCGCCGAGTATGTGTGATGCGACACCCGAAACTGTCACCAGTTGCTTGTCCGGGAACGAAAGCGGACCGGGCAAAAGTGAACGGTCGATCTCGACGTCGATCGTTGTCAGCGGATACTCGCGCTGGCCCGAATCGAGCACGGCTAGCCCCGGCAGGTAAGGGATCGTCGGATCGTTCGGATCAGACTGCTCGGCGAGCCTGCGGAGACGGAAGCCCGTGTCATCATCAACCTCGGGAACGATCACGCTCGGCTGGCGTTCCTCGACCATCTCGATGTCCGAGGCTTTGTCGATCTGGCGTTGTACCTCGACCGTGATTTCCTGAGCGAGCACCTCGCGCAGGAGTTCCGCTGTGGATTCGAGGTCGGGGCGATCGAGTTCTGCGAGTCGTTGCTCGAGTTCGACTTCGGTGATGCCGTGGTTCTGCGCAAATTCTCGCAGCTCGCGCTCGGCTCGGATCCGTCGCACGGCGTTCGCCATAGAGTTGACCTGCTCGGTCACGTCCATGCGCCGCCCGTCGATCTCGGCCCGGCTCAGCCCAGTCTCCTCGGCGAGCACGTTCCACATGCGATCGACCGCGGCACGGTACGCGGGCTTAGCGTCTTCGATGAGCTGTTCGCGAAGCTCCCGGCTGAGCTTTGACCATTCTCGTCCCCGGTCGAGCCGAGCACGATCCGCGGCTTCACGCTCGATCCATTCACCCGTCATCACGGGGTAGTCAACAGCGATATCGAAGCTCGGGCGATCGTGCGCGAGCACACGCCCCTTGCGATCAAGGATCTTTCCTCGCACAGTCGGCGACCAGTCCAGCCGGACCAGCTTGCTTTGCGCGACTTTAAGAAGTTCATCACCCTTGATCGCTGTCAGATGAGCCGTTTTGCCCGCGAGAATGAGCAGCCCAAACCCGAGCAGGCACACGATCAGCATGAGCCGACGCGCGATTCTGCTCCGAACTATCCTGCTGATCGCCACTGGGCTGCCGCTCCGATCCCGCTGCTGTCATTTTACAGAGCGTAGAACCTCACCGCGAGCAGAGCCCTGCGGGTTACGACTTGTCGCGCGTGATTTGCGCGTACGCGTTGTGCGAGTGGATCGACTCGAAGTTCTCAGAATCGATCTCGTACCAGCTGATCCGGTCGTCCTTGTCGAGTGCCAGCGCCAGATCGCGGATGATGTCCTCGACGAACTTCGGGTTGTCGTAGGCGGCCTCGGTCACGAACTTCTCGTCGGGCCGCTTGAGCACCGCGTACACGGGCGAGCTGGCCGCCGATTCGAGCGTCTCGACGAGGTCCTCGATCCAGAGCGTGCCCTCGAACTTCACCCGCGCCGAGATTCGGCATCGCTGGTTATGAGCGCCGTATTCCGAGATCTCCTTGGAACAGGGGCACAGGCTGGTCGCGGGAGCCGCGACACCGATGATGAAGCTCGAGGTCTCGGGCGAGCCGTTGGCCTCGCACTCGAACGTGACTTCGTAGTCCATCAGGCCCTTCATCTCGGTAACCGGGGCCTTCTTGCACATGAAGTAGGTAAACGAGGCCTCGAAGTGCGCGGTCTCGGCATTCAGCCGATCACGAATCGCGGCGGTCACCTCGGGGATCCGGTCGGGCGTCAGCGGCTCGCTCCGGTGGTCGTTGAGCACCTCCAGGAACCGGCTCATGTGCGTGCCCTTCTGGTGGTGCGGGAGCGCGACGTACATGTTGACCTTGGCGACGGTTGACTGCGAATCTCCGTCGCGGGTTTTGAGTGTCATGGGGTAGGTGACGTTTTTGACGCCGACCTTGTCGATGGCGATATGCCGCTCATCTTCGTAGCCCTGAACATCAACAATCGAATTCGGATCTGAGGCGGTCTGCATGGTGGTCAACTTTCGGACAGAAGGCCGAAGGTCGGCCTCGCGCTTGCGTCTTGGTGAGGTCTCTACCGGCACAAACCCCGGATATCAGGCTCTGATTCCCGGTTCGTGCAAGCCGAGCCTTTAGATGCTAGGCGAGGGGGGATCGGCGCGATCTATCTGCTGCTGGACCACGCCATCGGTCCAGGCCAACCCCAATGGGATGCCCAGAAGCGCACCGGCGGCCCAATCCATGGGCATCAGCCAGCCGAGCCGAAAGATCGAACGCTCGAATACCGCGTCGACCACATCACCCGCCATGGCCTGCGTCGCGAGCGGACCGAGCACGACCAAGGCCGCGGGGATGCAGACCGCGGACCAGCCTGGGAGCCTGAGGAACACAAGCCGAGCCGTGGCGGCGCCGACCAATCCCGCGACGAACGCGGCTCCGATAGTCTGCCCCTTGAGCGGTTCGATCGCGACAACCCACGCCGCGGTGGCGCTGATCGCAAGACCCGCGGTCAGCGCGACCGCGATGGCAGATGCGCCGACCTCGGTTTCAAGATCAGGCTCGTCGCTTGAGAATCTGCGGACGACCCAGACGATCCCGCCGAGCATGAGCGAAACAAGCAGACCTTCAAGTATGAGCGCCGGCATCGGTGATTCGCGCGAGACCGCGACCATCTCATCGAGCTGCCCAGAGAGCCATGCCGCCCACGAGAGCACGAGCCCGGCGCAGCCGAGCCCGACGTTCAGCCCCGCCGCCCTGCTGCCCGCAGCGCCCGCCAACGCCGCGAACCCGAACGCGAAGAGGCCCGAGATGATCCCGACGATCGGGCTCTGCCCGACGAGCAGAGTCGCCTGCGTCCCGCCATCGGTGCCCCGAAGTGAACCAATGAGCAGCCCCGCGATCGGACCGATCACGGCAAAGGCAACAGCAAGCGCAATAAGTCCACGGAGAGGCCTCGGCATCAGCTTCTACATCGGCTCATCCGGGGCGTGTCTCTACAACGATCAGCGCGCCAGCGCCATCAGCCTCGCGATGCGCTCCTCCACCGGCGGGTGAGAGCTGAACATCGACTTGACGCTCTGGTGAGACTTCCGCATCTTGCGGAGCGGGTTCATGATGAACATGTGAGCCGTCCCTCGGTTGGCAAGATCGACCAGCGGCTCCTCGTCGTGCGAGAGCTTGCGGAGCGCGCTGGCCAGCCCCTCGGGGTTTCGCGTCAATTCGACAGCCCCCGCGTCGGCGAGGTACTCGCGCTGGCGCGAGTAAGCCATCTGGATGAACCTGGCCAGGATCGGCGCGATGATCGAGAGCAGAATCGCGACGACGACGAGGATGATCTGTGCGCCACTGCCGCCCTTGGAGTCACGCCCGCGTCGGCCAGCGCCGCCGTAGAGCGTGATGCGCAGGAAAAAATCGCACGCCATCACGATCAGACCGACCATCGTCGCCATGAGTAGGCTGAATCTGATGTCGAAGTGGCGGATGTGAGCCATCTCGTGGGCGATGACGCCTTGTAATTCGTCGCGGTTGAGCTTGGCGCGGAGGCCTGTGGTGATCGCGACAACGCCGTTCTCCGGGTTTCGGCCCGTCGCGAATGCGTTGAGCGCGCTCTCTGGGATGAGGTACACCTTAGGCATGGGCAGCCCCGCGGCGATCCGCATCTCATCGACCACGTTGAACAGCTCCTGATCCAGCTCGGGCGTGATCTCCTGCGCGTGAACCATCCGCAGAATCGCGTTGGCGCCCTGGAAATAGCTCCAGATCGCGCCGCCCGCGCCGATCACCAGCGCCACGCCCGCGCCGAGCAGGAGCGATGGCAGATACACAGCCGCGTCGCCCAGCACCGAAACGTCCGCGCCCAGCACGCGAGTTGGTTTGGCGCGATCGACAATGTCATCGGTGGAATCGGCGAATTCATCGGACATCGGGTCGCGGTCGGCGAGCTTGGCATAGTCGGAAGTCGCGGCGCTGGCTGCATCGATCGTTCCCATGCCCACCGGCAGCACAACGCCGCCGATGATCGCGCCGATCGCCACGCCCAGCGCGATCATCAGCACGATGAGCAGCGCGCTGTCGCGCTTGTTCTTGCGGATCAGGTCGTGGAACGTGATCGTGCCCGGGTAGGCCTTGATGCGTTCGCGGACTCGTTCGTCGAGGTTGGGCGTGCGCGACCCGCCGGGCGCCGCCGCGTGCATGCGGGGGCCGGGGCCTCTTGAGGACTTGCCGGATGGTCTTGGCCTCTTCGGGCCATCAGAACCACCCGGCGCCGGCCTTGGATGTGGTCGGTGCTTGCTCATACAGAAGTCGATCGCCCCTGCTTACGAGAAGCTGACCGTGGGAGCCGCCTTCTCCGCCTCGTTCTCGATCACGAAGTAGTCGCGCTTGTTGAAGTTGAACACGCCGGCGATGATGTTCGACGGGAAGCTCATACGGAACTCTTCGTAGCGACCGACCGTGTCGTTGTAGTGCTGGCGCGAGAAACCGATCTTGTTCTCGGTGCTGGTCAGCTCTTCTTGCAGCGCCATGAAGTTGGTGTTGGCCTTGAGATCCGGGTACGCCTCGGCGACCGCCATGAGCCTGCCGAGCGCCTGGGTCAGTTCGCCCTCGGCCTGGCCCATCTCCTTCGCGCCGGTGTTTGACGCGTCGTGGGTCTGGACCGCCTTGGCGCGCGCCGAGATCACCGCATCGAGGGTGTCTTTCTCGTGGGAGGCGTAGCCCTTGACGGTTTCGACGAGGTTCGGGATGAGGTCATACCGGCGCTTGAGTTGGACATCGACCTGCGCCCAGCCGTTGTCGGCTTCGACGCGGAGGCGGACAAACTTGTTGTAGATCGCGATGAGCCAGAGCAGCAGCAAGACCGCGACCGCTGCGAATACGCCGAGAAAGATCCAGAGTCCGATTCCCATTGTTTCATTTCCTCCCACTGCTGCCAGTCTGTGCCGATCTACGTCGGCCACGCTGCGAGCATGGTACCCGAAGGGCCGGGACTGACAATGAAACGATAGAATGCCCCCGCCGACGATGTATTGGGAATTCTCGACACCCGATTCCGATGCCCCAGACGGGGTAGCATCTGCAAGCAAGCAGGAGCAAAGGCCATGACCAGCCACGACAGCAGCACCGAAACCGGAACCAGCACCCGCGAGCCGGACTTCGGCAGGCCCTTCCGCCTGACCGCGGGCGACCTGATCGGGGACCTGCTCTGGCCCAAGCTGCTTCGCGTCCCGAGTCTGGCGCTCCGCCCCGACCGGATCGGGCTTGCGATCCTGATCGTCCTGCTCATCGGGCTGATCGACCAGACCCTGGCCGCGATCGCCAACACCGAGGACTCCCCCGCGACACCCGTCGTCGAGATGCTCAGCACCCGCTTCGCGCAGGGCCAGGCCCAGGCGTTCGAGTCGGTCGCGCAGCTGGCGGTCGGCGATGCGCTGATCATCGGCTGGAACGGCACATGGCGCGCGATCACCTCGACCTTCAGCGATGCGCCGTGGCGTGCGTCGTTCGTGCTCCCGGTTGCTTTCCTTATTTACATCACGTTCGCCGTCGGCATCTCGCGGATGGCGGTCGATGACTTTGCAAGAGGCAAGTCAACAAAGTGGACCGAGGCGCTTGCGTGGTCGTTGCAGGGCTTTGTCAGCACGCTCGTGGCGCACCTGATCCCGATATTGGTCTTGCTGCTGATTGTCGGCGTGCTCTCGGTCGGCGGGCTGGTCCTGCTGGGTGTGCCCTACCTGAACATGGTCGGCTCGCTCTTTACGATCCTCGGCGTGCTGCTAGCGTTCGTCGGCGTGCTCGTGCTCATCGGTTTCGGGCTCGGTGCCCCGATGCTCTCGCCCGCGATCGCCTCCGAGGGCTTCGACGGCTTCGACGCGATGCAGCGCGTCGGCAGCTACATCTTCTCCAAGCCGGGCCGATTCGCGATCTACGCGTTCATCCTGTTCGTGCAGTTCGCGGTCGTGGCGTCGATCGCGGCAGCCATCGCCGGCGCCACCTCGGGCCTTGCCGCGTGGAGCATGGGGCTGATCATGGATTGGACCAACAACCCAGACGGTGTAGCGGTCGCGGCGGGCGCAACCTCAGAGGGCCGCGGCTTTGCCGGTGACTGGGCGGCGCGGGTCGTCGAATTCATGCTCAAGCTCCCGGCGCTGGCCGCGGGCGGGTTCCTGCTCTGCTACTGGATCAGCGGCTGGAGTGTGCAGTACCTGCTGCTCCGTCAGGCCACCGACGGCCAGGACGTCACGGACATCTTCGTCCCGGGCGAGATGGAGGCACGCATCGACCGAGCGCTCGCCTCGCGCGTCGCGGGTATCGATGCGAATCAGTCCGACGAGGACTGACCTAGCAATCCCTGCGGGATCGGCAGCAGGTCGTCCTGTGTCATCTGCTCGGGCAGGTCGTCGGGTGCGACCGAGTCTTTGATATCGAAGCCGCCCACGCGTGTCCGGCGGAGGCTGTGGAGCATGCCCCCGGTGCCGAGCGCTTGGCCTATGTCGCGCGCGAGCGAGCGGATGTAGGTGCCCTTGCCGCAGGTGACGGTCAGCGTCAGCATCGGCCACTCGAAACTTTCGATCGTGATGTCGTCGATGCGGATGGGCCTCGGCTCCATCTTGGGCATCTGCGATTCGTCCTCGGCCTTGCGCGCGATGTCATACGCGCGCCGGCCCCCGATCTTCATCGCGCTGTACGAGGGTGGGCTCTGCATGATCGTCCCGATGAACCCGGGCAGCACCTCCCGCACCCGTTCGATCGTCACCGGCTCGCACTCAACCGCTTCGATCGGCCCCTCGCGGTCGTCAGTCCGTGAGATGTGCGCGAGATCGATGCCCGTTTCGTACACCTTCTGCCCGACCATGACTCGGTCTTGCAGCTTGGTCGCTTTGCCGACGAGCACAACAAGCACACCAGAGGCGAGCGGGTCGAGCGTGCCGCCGTGGCCGACCTTGATGCGTTTCGGCGCGCCGGCTTGGCGGAGTCGCCAGCGGATATTGCCGCAGATATCCATCGAGGTTTTGCCGAGCGGCTTGTCAATGATGAGCACGCCTATTGGCGTCGGTGCGTCAGTCACGGGCGTTCTCCACGATGTCGATCGTAACCATGCTGCCGCGTGCGAACTGGAAGCCCTCGAGTGTTTCAACCACGACAAGCCCGTCATCCAAGCCATCCCGGTCGCGTGGCCTGCAGATCAGGAGGCCGTCGTCGTGCTCGCGGAGCCAGTCGAACGCCTCGTCGCGATCGAGTTTAAGAATCGAGCCGCGTGTGAGGAACACAAGACTGTCTTCTCTGTAGCCCGTGCACGCGATGGGTCTGTTCTCGCCGAGCCGAACGATCGAGTCGTGGATCTTCGGCGAGAGCGATGTGAGGTTCGGCATGACGAGGCCGTGCACGAGCAGCGCGAGCGGGACGATGCCCGACAGCGCGATCATCGCGCCGCTCCGTGTGCGTCCTCGCCAGACGTGAGTTGTCGCTACGCACGTGGGCACCACAATCAGCAGCGCGAGCGGCGCAACGAGCCAGATCGAAGGGAAGAGTTCGGGTATCATCGCTGCGCCGACGACAACAGCAACCGGCGCCAGCACGCCGAACGCCGCGAAACCGACGACACTGATCCGTGCGGGCCAGCGTCTGACGATCGCGGGCGACGCCAGCGCAGCGCGGGCGGCGAGCAATGCGAACGCCGGGTACACGGGCAACGTGTAGTGTGGCAGCTTCGTCGAGTACACCTCGAAGAACACCCACATCGGCACGAGCCAGCTCAGCAGAAACAACTCCGCGGGCCTGCCGACGCGCCGGCCCTTCCACCGGCTGCCCTTGGGGCCGAGCGTGATCGCACGGCTTGCCCCCCACCACACGCCCAGGATCGCGAACAGCGACGCGGGCCAGAACGCGACACCCGCGAGCAGGAAGTGATACCCCGGCGGCCCCGAGTGCCCCTCCTTGGCCTCCTGACCCCGAGCGATGACCTCGTCGTACAGAATCGAGCGGTACGTCTCGAACCCGACATGATCAGCAACCGCGTACACCCACGGCGCCACGACCGCGACTAGCACCAGCAAACCGAGCATCGGCTTCGCGGCGCGCCACGCCCACCATCGGCCTGCAAGCACGCCCATCGAGACGAGCGTCAGCAGCACAACCATCGGCGTCAGCCCCTTGGTCAGCACGCCCAGCCCGACGACGGACCAAAGCAGCAGCCAACGCCACACCCCAACGCGCTTGCCCGCGTGGGCGCGCTTCAGCACCCACCACAGAAGCGCCATCGACCATGTCGTCACACCCAGCAGCAGCTGATCCGAGCGAGCCTGGTGCGCATCGAACACGACGACGACGCTTGCGCCAAGAAAGGATGCACCGAGCCAAGCCGCCCTGTGGTCGTACATCAGCAGGCCCAGCCACCACACGCCGAGCACCGCCGCGATCGAGCCCAGCACCGAAGGCACGCGGTACATCCAGATCGCGTCGGTGAGCGCATCACTGCCCGTAAACACGAACGCGCTGGCGGTCTGCAGCCAGTACACCATCGGCGGTTTCTTGAGCCGGGGCTTGCTCTGGACCATCGGCACCGCCAGCCCGCCCGAGTGCAGGGCAGGATCGAGCTGTTCGTCCGGGAATGTTTGCGATTCGAGCATCTGCCTGCTCGCTTGGGCAAAGCGTGCCTCGTCGCGGTCGATGGGAGGCGTAGAACGCAGCCCGGGCAGATAACAAATTAAACACAGCACAACCAAGAGCAAAGCGTGGGCCGCTAGGATCGCTCGCGTGGGCCTGATGTGCTTCATCGCGTTAGGCTCATGCTGAAACTGCGGTGCTCGCCGCTGGATCGCACCCCATGATGAATCGGTACACAGCCCACGCGATCGATCATAACCGCGGGCTGATCGCGCCGGTTCGGGCATCCCACTTCGTCGCATCGCTCTTCCGCTCGCGCAGGTTCTGCTACACAGCCATCGCGGCGTTGTTCGTGGTGCTCTTGCCGATCGATCTGTGGCTCTCTGACTCACTCAAAGAGTTCAACCAAAGCCTCGGCGGCGACATCCGCAGAGAGATCAACCTCGTCCAGCAGTTCGGCGGCCCCACCTCGATCGTCCTCGTCGCGTATCTCATCTTCAGACTGGACGCGAGCAAACGCAGACGGATCTGGGATCTGCTCATGACCATGGCCGCCACGGCGGCGGTCTCAACCTGCCTGAAAGTCCTGATCGGCAGGATCCGCCCGAGGTTCAACATCGACGAGCCGTATGTGTTCCTCGGACCTTTCCGTTCTCACCACACTTCGGTGAGCGATGGACCTCTGTACTCATGGAATCTGCTCACGCCCGGCGCCAGCCAGCTCCAATCGATGCCCTCGAGCCACACCTCGGCTGCGTTTGCCATCGCGACGTTCATCGCGATCGTGTACCCGCGGGTCCGGGTGCTCGTCTATGTGCTCGCGGTGATCGTGGGCATCTCGCGGGTCTTGCACGGCGCCCACTGGCCCACAGACGTGCTTGCGGGGGCTCTTGTCGGGTACTGGGTCGCCAAGTTCGCCGTCCGTCGACGGCTCGGACAGGCGGTGATCGACAAGCTCACCCCGAGGGCTGACCGCCCGAGCACAGCGGGCTAGAATCGCCCCGCACGTCACGGAGCGGTGGCCGAGCGGTTGAAGGCGCACGATTGGAATTCGTGTGGAGGTGCAAGCCTCTCGTGGGTTCGAATCCCACCCGCTCCGCTTTGAACAAAAAACGGCTCTCGCACACCGCGAGAGCCGTTTTTGTGCTTATTGAGTGAGTCAGAACTAACGATCGAGCACGATCCGGTACCTCGCCTTGCCCGCGTGCAGGTGCTCCATGGCGTCGTTGACGTTCGCCATCGGGAAGTGCTCGGTCTTGGGTTCGATGCCGTGGCGGGCGGCGAAGTCGAGCATGGTGGCGATGGTCGCCGGGCTGCCCACGGGCGAACCGGAAACCGCCTTCTGGCCCATGATGATGGGCATCGCGCCAAGGTCCATCGGTTCGAGCGTCGCGCCGACAACGTGCAGCCTGCCGCGCGGCTTGAGCGTGCCGATGTACGCGTTCCAGTCGAGCTTCACGTTCACGGTCGAGATCAGCAGATCGAACTGACCCGCCGCGGACTCGAGCTCGCCGGCGTCGCGTGAGTTGATCGTTGTGTGCGCGCCCATCTCGATGGCTTCCTGCTTCTTCGACTCGCTCGAGGTGAACGCGGTGACGTGGCAGCCCCACGCATTTGCGAACTTGATCGCCATGTGGCCGAGCCCGCCGATGCCGATGACTCCGACGCGCGAGGTCGGCGAGATGTCGTACTGAACGAGCGGGTTGAAGACGGTGATCCCGCCGCAGAGAAGCGGGCCCGCGGTCTTGGCGTTCATGCCATCTGGAATCTTGATCGCGCTTGCGGCCTGCGCACGGACGGTGTCGGCGAACCCGCCGTGGTGCCCGACGATGACACCCTGCGCCGTGGCGCACATGTTGTGATCACCGCTCAGACACGTCTGGCAGTCCATGCAGTAGCCCGAGTGCCAGCCAACACCGACGCGATCGCCGGGCTTCAGGTTCGAGACGTGAGCGCCGGCTTCTTTGACGGTGCCGATGATCTCGTGACCGGGCACGAATGGGTAGCTGGTCATGCCCCACTCGTTGTTGAGCATGCTGAGGTCTGAGTGGCAGATGCCGCAGGACTCGACGGCGATATCGACGTCGTGGTCACCGAGCGGGCCGAGTTCGTACTGGTAGGGCTCGAGTTTTCCGCCGGCTTCTGATGCTGCGTATGCGTTGACAGTGGTCATTGGTTGAACTCCCAGGAGATGAATGCGTGCAAAACGCTACGCCGGCGGCGAGGGCACCGCGAGTTGGGCGATCAGTTCTTGCGCACTGTTCAGTACACGCCCACCGCCGGGGAAGTCAGAACGCTCACCTCAAGTTCCAAAGCCACGGCATTTTTGTTTGGATATTGTTATATATCGAGTGCATATCTGTACTCAATTAGCAGAATCTCGCCGATTTTTGCAATGTTAGTAGGCTATTATTCGTATAGTATATATACACGATATGGACCGACGGATGCTGCACAACCGGGAAGTGATCATCGACGCCCTTCGTGCGCTCGGGGAGCACCCCGAGGTCGCGGGCATGGCGCAGACTACGGTCGTGCTGGCGGGGCGAGCCGCGGCGCTGCTGACCAATCACGCACCGGGGTTGGCCGCCACGCAGGACTGCGATGTTGTTGCCTGGCCCGCCGGGTTCTCAAATTCTGGGCGAATCGAGCAGTGTGCGCAGTCGATCGCCGGCAAGCTCGGCCTGAGCCCGGGCTGGTTCAACAGCGATTGCTACCAATCGGCGCGCTGGAAACTGCCAGCAGACTTTCAGGATCGGTGGGAGCACGTCGGGCGTTTCGGGCCGATGGACATCTACTGCATCAGCAGGCTGGATTTCATCGCGATGAAATTCCTGGCCACACGCGACCGGGACATGGCAGACCTCAGACAACTCAATCCAACCGCGGAAGAACGGGCGTGGTTCGAGAAACGTCTCGATGAGATTGAAGCCCAGCACCCGCGCGAGAAGTTCACGATCGCGATAGCAAGAGCCCGGCTGAAAGACCTCAACGAGAGCGATGAGTAGCCAGATGAGCACCGAGACGATCAACATCCTCAGACAGAAATGGAGACGAGCCGGGTATCTGTTCGCTGAGCAGAGCTGGCGGGGTGAGGTCTGCCCGGCAGAGCTGATCGCGGGGACGCTGGATCATGTGCGCACCGACCCGGACCTGTTCGAAGCCGCGACGACTTGGCTGAGTCGGTTTGGTTACCTGCTCCCATGGCGTTACCTGCTCGGGCAGCTGAAGCGCCGGGGCTGCTCGCCCTTGCAGTATGCAATCCTCGGCCACATGCTCGAGTCATCTGATGCATTCTCAGGCGACAACAAGTTTACGCGCGCGTGCAAGAAGCTGCAGACGCTGTGCACAGAACACCGAGACGCTGTGCCGTTGTCGCGTGAGTCCGAGTCGATGACCGAGTACGTCAGCGTACTCCGTGACTTCGCGGACCCGATCAGTCTCCGGTGGAACGTGCTTGTGGGCGATGTAAAGCCTAGGTACGACGCGCTGGAACCCAACCGCTCCGTGTTCGAGCACAACCCCGGCTGGCTCGAGGTCGAGTTCATGGGCAAAGGCAAAGAGATCGACAAGTCGATCCTGAGCTTCCTCTCGGACGAGCCGGCGGGCATCAGCAAGTCCAAACTCGCCGGCTTGTGCGGCGTAACGCGAGCCGCGATCCATGCACCGGTTGAACGCCTCATCAAACTCGGCAAGGTCCTTCAAACCGGCAAGACTCGTTCGTCCAAGCTCAAACTCGTGGCAGCCGCCGCGGGCGCATCATGACAATTCTTTGAACGCCTCGATCGCAGCCTTCCTGGTTTCATAGCAATCGACGATTGGATCCGGGTAGTCCAACTGCGAGCGGAGCAGGCCCGGGATCTGGCTCGGGTCGTGTATGTCCTTGCTGTCAACGTCTTCCAGTTCTGGCACGAACGTCCTAATGAACTCGCCCTCGGGGTCGAACTTTTTGGACTGCGAGTAGGGGTTGAAGATGCGGAAGTACGGGGCCGCGTCTGTGCCGGTCGAGGCGGACCACTGCCACCCGCCGTTGTTCGCCGAGAGATCCCCGTCGATCAGGTGCTGCATGAAGAACCGTTCGCCCCGGCGCCAGTCGAGGAAGAGGTTCTTGGTGTAAAACATCGCGGCGATCATCCGCAGCCGGTTGTGCATCCACCCAGTCTGCACGAGCTGCCTCATCGCGGCATCAACGATCGGCACACCCGTCCGCCCCTCGCACCACGCGCTGTGCAGGTCGTCGCTGTCGTTCCACTCAAGTGATTCGGTTTCGAGTTTGAAGGCTCGGTGACGCGACAGACGCGGGAACGCGACCAGCAGGTGCTTGTAGAACTCGCGCCAGATCAGCTCGCTGATCCAGCAGACCGCGCCCGCATCGCCCGAATCGGCTTTGCCGTCGTTTGCGGAGATGGCTGCGTGGTAGCACTGACGGATCGGGATCACCCCCGACGCGAGGTATGGCGAGAGCGCGCTCGTCCCATCGCGGCCCGGGAAGTCGCGATCCTTCTTGTAGTCACCCAACCCATCGGCGAGGAACCGCTTGAGCCTGTCGTGGGCGGCTTTCTCACCCGCGGGCCAGAGATCGGCGATCTTGCCCGGCACATCGAACCCACTAGCCGACGTCGGCACCTTGTCCGGCTTGCCCACCATCTCCGAAAGCTTGCGGGGCTTCTTCAACGGTTCGAGCCGATCCGGCTCATCGATGAACGCCTGATACCACGCCTTCTTGAAGGGCGTGAACACGGTGTAGAACGTGCCCTTGCCGGTGCGGAGCTCACCCGGCGCAAACGCGCACTGGTCGGTGAACCGGTTCACGCCAAGATCGGCGCCCTCGAACGCCTCGACGACCCGGTCGTCGCGCTCCTTCTCGTTGACCTCGTACTGACGGTTAAAATAGATCGCATCGCACTCGTTGTCTCGGGCGAGCTTGAGCAGAGCCTTGGGCACGCCCTCGAATGAGTCGGTCTGGAGAATCCGGAGCGCGATGTTCTTCTCGGCGAGATCCTGCGAGAGCTGTTTCAGGTTCCGGAGCCAGAAATCCACCTTGCACCCGGCATCGTCGTGCTGCTCCCACTGATCCGGGCAGACGGCAAAGACCGCGACTACGCCCCGGTCCGCGTCTTGGCACGCGTGGTGAAGAGCCGGGTTGTCTTTGAGCCGAAAATCGGACCTGAACCACACCATTGCCCGCACGTTGACCCCTCCCAGCGGGCGATAGCACCCGAAAGCCCATGTTAATCTGTGTTCGAGCGTATCCGCCGGTCTGGATTCAGCGAAGCAGAGTGTGTGGGCCGGCGGCCCGATGGAAGGAATAATCCACGCCGACCAGAGGTTGAATCCGCATGAAGCACGCGCAGCTCCTGATTATCTCGATCCTCATCGGCATGGGCCTCGCCCTGTTCGCGTACGCCAAGTACACCGAGGCTCGGCACTCGCAAATGACCGACTACACAAGAAGCGTCAGCCACCAACCCGAAACCAAGGAGTCACCGTTGGGCAAGGTCTCAAGAACCGGATACGACATCACCCCTTACTCGCGCGACAGAGTCGAAGAGCTCGCGAGCACCCTCGACGCCGAGACGTACCGCATCACACAGAAAGCCGGCACCGAGCCCGCGCACTGCGGCACGCTCCTCGACAACAAGCTCGAAGGCACGTACACCTGCGTCGTGTGCGGCTTGCCGCTCTTTTCGAGCGAGCACAAGTTCGATTCTGGATCGGGCTGGCCCAGCTTCTACCGCGAGTTCGACCCACAGCACGTGACACGGAAAGCGGACGATTCCATAGCGTTCATGCCCCGCGTCGAGATCAACTGCGCGAGATGCGATGCGCACCTCGGGCACGTCTTCAACGACGGGCCGGCCCCCACCGGCGAGCGCCACTGCCTCAACTCCGCATCGCTCGAGTTCTTCAGCAACGACGAGGGACTGCCCGAGCGATCGAAGCCTGACGCGACCGCGGTTCAAACCGAAACCGCGTACTTCGCGGGCGGCTGCTTCTGGGGCATCGAGCACTACTTCCAGAAGGGCGATGGTGTGATCGACGCTGTCAGCGGGTACATGCAGGGCCACACCAAGAACCCGACGTACGAGGACGTGTGCAGCAAGGCATCCGGGCACGCCGAGGCGGTCAAGGTTGTCTTCGATCCCGCAAAGATCAGCTACGAGGAACTGCTCCGCGCGTTCTTCGTGATGCACGACCCGACACAGCTCAACCGCCAGGGTCCGGACATCGGCGACCAGTACCGCTCGGGCATCTACTACACGAGCGATGCGCAGAAGGAGCAGGCCGAGGCGTACATCGCCAAACTCACCGAGTCGGGCGAGTTCAAGCGCCCGATCGTGACCGAGGTTGAGCAGGCCGATACGTTCTACGACGCCGAGGACTACCACCAGGACTACATCGTGAACACGGGCCGGGCGTGCCACGTGCGGAACCCCTGGAACTGAGACACGCGTAAGGCTTAACTCCATCCGGGGCATCCGCTACGATGCCTCGGATGCGTCGTTTTTCAAAGGCATTTACGCTGATTGAGCTGCTCGTGGTGATCGCGATCGTCGCGCTGCTGATCGGCATCCTGCTCCCATCGCTCGCTTCTGCGAGGCGGTCGGCTGAGCAATCGGTGTGCCTGAACAACCTCCGCCAGATCGCGACGTCGTCATCCGTGTACGCCGACGAGAACGAGGGCTGGTCGCCCGCGCTTGGTGTGCCCTGGGGCCGGGTCCCGTTTTGGGCGCTTGTGGTGCAGGAGCACGCGGACGCCGAGGGCTACTCGACCCGGTCGTCGCTGGTCTGCCCCTCGGCAAGCCGAATCAACGGGCGCGAGATGACGCGGACGTACGCCGCCAACGTCACCGGACTTGCCGGAGCCGCGGGCGACCGGGCGAACTACGACACGGGCTTCGTGCACATCCCGACGTGGCTTGTGGATCGGCCGAGCGAGACGGTCTGGTACGTCGACTCGCTGGCCGCCGAGATCACGGGCGACGCCCCGCCGTCCTCGCGGACCATCTCGACGATCGACTTCCGGAACCCGATCCATACCGAGAACAGGCTCGGTTACTATCACGGCTCAGACGAATCGGCGTTCGACGCCGGCAAGTTCGACGCCTCCGCACATTCACACAAAGAGATCCACGAACGCTGGACCAGACCGCTGCCTTAGCGAAGGAAACGACCGATGCTCACACCGCTCCTTTTCATTCCCGCGCTGCTGGCCGCCCAGCCCGAGCCCACCACGGGCAACGGGGGCATCACACTGCCCGAGGGTTTCGCCGCGGTTGTTGTGCACGAGGGCGTGGGCCCGGCCAGGCACATCACCGTACGTGAAAACGGGGACATCTACGTCGCGCTCCGCCGCGCTGGCAGGGACGGCGGCATCGTCTGTCTTCGAGACACCGACGACGACGGGAAGGCTGACATCGTCGAACGGTTCGGCGAAGTCCAGGGCACGGGCATCGCTCTGCGAGATGAGTGGCTCTACTTCGGCGCTGACTTCAAGGTCGTCCGGTACAAGCTCCCCGTGGACTCGCTGGTGCCGACGGGCGAACCAGAGCTGATCGTCGATGGATTCGTGCGGGACGGCCAGCACGCGGCCAAACCCATCGACTTCGGCGACGACGGCAGGCTCTACGTCAACTGCGGCGCACCGGCGAACACGTGCCAAGAACAGATGCGCACGCCCGGATCACAGGGCCTCTCGCCCTGCCCGATCCTCGAATACGCGGGCGGCATCTGGTCGTACGACCCGGACGCACCGAACCAGCAGCACCCCGCCGATGGTGTGCGCTTCGCAACGGGCCTGCGCAACTGTGTCGCGATGGATGCGCACGACGACTCTGTCTACATCGTCATGCACGGCCGGGACCAGCTCGATTCGCTCTTCCCCGAGTTCTACGACTCCGATGACAACGCGGACCTACCCGCCGAAGAGATGCACAAGCTCACGCTCGGATCCGACGCGGGATGGCCCTACACCTATTGGGACGGCGGACGCGACGAGCGCATGGTCGGCCCCGAGTACGGCGGCGACGGCAAGACCGCATCAACCAACGAGAACTACCAGGACCCGATCCAGGCCTTCCCCGCACACTGGGCGCCTAACGGCGTGATGATCTACGAGGGCAGCCAGTTCCCCGAGCGGTACAAGGGCGGCGCATTCGTCGCGTTCCACGGCTCATGGAACCGCGCGCCGCAGATGCAGGCCGGGTACAACGTCACGTTCACACCGTTCGCGGACGGTGAACCCAGCGGCGGCTTCGAGGTCTTCGCCGACGGGTTCGCGGGTAAAGAAGAGATCCGCTCGCCGCGCGAGGCCGAGCATCGACCTATGGGCCTTGCGACCGGGCCCGACGGCTCGCTCTACATCAGCGATTCCGTCGAAGGCAAAATCTGGCGCGTGTTCTACGTCGGTGAGAGCGAGTGAGATTTCTGCTTTGTATTTCTGTTGCGGCTCTGGCGTGCCTGACCGGTTGTTCTGACGAACCCGAGAAACCCGAGGCGGCGACCGTCTTGCCAGATGCGCCCATCACTGCCGAAGCGCTGACGCAGGGGCAGGCGCTCTACGTCAAGGCGTGCCTCCAGTGCCACCAGTACGACGGCAGCGGCGTCCCCGCGATGCAGCCCGCGCTCATCGACAACCCCGCCGTCGCGGGCGAGCCCGAGCATCTCATCGAGGTCGTGCTCCGCGGCATGGGCGGAACAGATTCGGCTCTCCCGCCCAGCGGCGAGTACGCGATGACCATGCCCGCCTCGGATTCGATGACAGACACCGAGATCGCCAATCTTCTGACCTACATCCGACAGGCTTACGCCGACGAGGGGCCAATCAAACCCGAGCAGGTCGCTGCAGTGCGCTCCAAGCTGGAGTAGCATCCGGGCATGGATGGACCCATCGATGTATCGCAGGAGGCGATCGCGGATATCGCGGAGCGGATCTGGGGATTCCGCACGTTCAGGCAGCTTCAGGAGCAGGCCGTCCGGGCCGTGCTCGCAAAGCGCGACTCGCTCGTCGTCTTGCCCACGGGCGGCGGCAAGAGCCTGTGCTACCAGCTCCCGCCCATGGTCTCGGGCGAGCTCACACTCGTCATCAGCCCGCTCATCGCGCTCATGCAGGACCAGATCGCCGGGCTCACGCTCAACGGGTACCCGGCCGCGGCACTCAACAGCAACTGCACCGACGACGAGGTCGCCGATGTCTACGACCGGCTCGATACGGGCGACCTGCGCCTGCTTCTTGTCTCGCCCGAGCGCGCGGTGACGAGCGGGTTCATGTCGCGGTTGCCCCGGATGGGCGTCGGCGCGATCGCGATCGACGAGGCCCACTGCATCAGCCACTGGGGGCACGACTTCCGCCCCGAGTACCGCCGGATGATCGAGCTGCGCCAGCGGTTGCCCGACGTCTCGATGCACGCGTACACCGCGACCGCGACGCCCCGCGTCCGCGATGACATCGCAAACCAACTCGAGCTGCGCAACCCAGAGATCTTGATCGGCACCTTCGACAGGCCCAACCTGACGTACCGGGTCCTGCCCCGTGTGCGCGCAGCGGACCAGATCGCGCAGATCCTGGCAAGGCACAAGGACGAGGCAGCGATCGTGTACTGCATGAGCCGGCGCGAGACCGAGCAGGTCGCCGAGTCGCTCATGAACCGGGGCTTCAACGCCGCGGCGTATCACGCGGGAATGTCCCCGGAAAGCCGCAAAAGAACGCAGGAACGCTTTCTCACCGAAAGGCTGGACGTCGTTGTCGCGACGGTTGCGTTCGGTATGGGCATCGATCGATCGGACGTGCGGTGCGTGATCCACGCCTCGCTCCCGAAGAGCATCGAGGCGTACCAGCAGGAGACAGGCCGCGCCGGGCGTGACGGCCTTGAAGCCGAGTGCGTGCTGCTCTATTCCTCGGGCGATGCACGTAAATGGGAGCAGCTCCTCGAACGGTCCGCGTACGAGGCGTGCGTCGAAGTTGATCCGAAACAGATCGAGCTGCTCAACCACATGCGGGGTTTCGCGGCGGGTATGCGGTGCAGGCACAAGTCGCTCAGCGAGCACTTCGGCCAGCCCTACGAGCACGAGTCGTGCGACGCGTGCGACATCTGTCTCGGTGAGGTTGCGCGCGTGCCCGACGCGACGGTCGTGGCACAAAAGATCCTGTCGTGCATCGCGCGGGCCGCGGGACAGAACGGGTCCGCCTACGGCGCTGCGCACATCGCCGACGTGCTGCGCGGCTCCATGTCGCAGAAAATCATCGACCGAGGACACGACAAGCTCACCACGCACGGCCTGCTCAAGAACATGCGCAAGGACGCGATCATCAGCATGATCGACCAGCTCGTGGACCAAGAGCTCTTGCAGCGCGACACGGGCGAGTACCCGGTGCTCATCCTGACCGAGCAGTCGATCGAGGTGCTCCGGGGCGAGCGCGAGGTCACGCTGCTCTCGCCCCCCGCGCCCGTCAAACGCGCCAAGACTGCCGACGGGGAAGACCCGCTCACCGACGAGCAGCACATCGTGTTCGACAGGCTCCGGGCACTGCGCCGGAGACTCGCCGACGAGCGTGGCGTGCCGCCCTATGTCGTGTTCAACGACGCGACACTCCGGGACATGGTCCGCCAGATGCCGACCTCCGCGGACTCGATGCTGGAAGTAAAGGGCGTCGGGCGGTCGAAACTGGAGAAATTCGGCGAGGCATTCCTCGACGAACTGCTGGCGGCCAGCGGCGGCTAAAGTAGCCCATGGCAGGCACCTCCGCACCAATCGAACGCCCCACCGCGAGCGACGGCGCGATGTCGCTGCTCTCGAAGGCGGTCTTGGCGGGCTCGTTCACGTTCCTGCTCGGGCTCTCGGCGCAGTTCAAGATCCCGATGCCGCCCGACGGCGTACCGCAAACGTTGCAAACGCTCGTCGTCGCGATCGCGGCGATGGGTCTCGGCGGGCGTTGGGGCACGATCAGCATCTTGTTGTATCTCATCATCGGCGCGCTCGGCGCGGGCGTGTTCTCCGAGGGCCAAGCCGGTGTCGGCGTGCTCATGGGCCAGACCGGGGGATTCCTGTTCGGCTTTCTGCTCGCCCAGCCGGTCATCGCGTCGATCATAAGACGACGCGACGGCACCGTGCGAGGCTGGGGCGCGATCGTCTCGGCGATGCTCGCCGGGCACGCGGTCATCTTTCTCATTGGCGTTCCATGGTTCGCGGTTGTTCGCGACTTCACGCTCGTCCGTGCGTTCCAGGGCGCGTGCTTCCCGTTCCTGCCGGGCATGCTCATCAAGACCATCGCGGCGGTCTTCATCGGGCTCGCCTGCTGGCCAAACTCCGCCCGGCGGTTCTGGTAGTCATGGAACCCGAGCCCAACGCCCTCTACGCCGACCCGTCGATCTACGACATCCTGCACGCGTCGGGAACCGCCGACGATGTCAACGCGCTCGAACGAATCGAGGCCTGCTTCTGCGCCGGCGCTACGGGCACTTGGCTCGAACCCGCCTGCGGCAGCGGCAGATACCTCAGGCTCGCGGTAAGGCGAGGAAAGTCAGTCGTCGGTTTCGACCTCGAAGAGCACATGATCGCGTACGCCAAAGACATCGCAGATCGCAGGAACACATCCGATCAGCAGCAGCTCTTCGTCGCGGATATGCGGTCGTTCGCCGAGCACATCGCGCCCGGTTCGATCGGCCTCGCGTTCAACCTCATCAACACGATCAGGCATCTTGAAACCGACGAGGACCTGATCCAGCACTTCGCGGAGATCGAAAGATGCCTCGACACCAACGGCGTCTACGCGGTGGGCATCAGCCTGACCGCCTACGGGCTTGAGATGCCGAGCGAAGATGTGTGGACCGGCAAGCGCGGCACGTGCGAGGTCATGCAGGTCATCAACTACCTCCCGCCTGCCGCCGAGAGCGACCGGGCCGAGCAGATCTACAGCCACCTGACCGTGACGCGCCCCTCCGGGGAGGAGCACATCCCATCCAGCTACACACTCCGCACGTACAACGAATCGCAGTGGCGCGATGTGATCGATCGATCTGCGCTCCGCGTTCTTGGCGTGGTGGATATGTTGGGTGAGCCCGCTGAGCCGGAGGAACCGGGCTACGCGATCTGGGTGCTGGCGCCGCGTTAGTCGATCTTGACGCTCTTGTTGAGCCTGCCGAGCCTCGCCGGGTCATCGACGCCGACAAAGACCGCGCCACCCGAGAGACGATTCGCCCCGTCCATGTACATGAATCTGCGGACCACAGAAGCGCCGGGGACGAGCTGTGTGATCGGCGCGCCCTGGCGCGGGTAGCCGCGAGCCGAGGCGCTCAGGTCGAGGTCGAGCGTTTCGAGCGACGTATTCGTTACGACGGCTTCGATCGCGATGTCCTTGCCGTTGGCGCCGACGATCGCTCGCACATCGAGCTCGATGCCTTCGAGCTCGATGTCAAATTTAGAAGCCGAGCGGATGCGTTCGCCCGTCGGCCCCGAGCTGAGCAGCACATCGATTACGAGCTGCTTCTGCCCCGCCTGCTCAACCGCGGCGAACTCGATCGAGATGGGGATCTCGATCACTTCACCAGGCGCAGCGCTGAAGCGGATCACGCGCGGTGAGACAACCCAGCCAGACTGGCGGCCGCTGGGTAGACGCGGGCTTGGCTCGCTGATGATGAGTGAGCCGTCGATCGCGACCGTCCACGGGTTGGTCAGCGTGATGATCCGTTCGTGCGGCCCGGGTGTGGCCTGGATGACTGGGTTGTCGAGCCGAATCGATGATGTGAAGAGCGCGAGGTTGACATCGATACCCTCGATGAAGACCGGGTCGGTCGAGATCGGGATCTCGTGGATGTCTATGCCCGCGCCGCCGCCGATATCGAGGCGCTTCGGCGAGATGGTGCCCGACGTGTTGCCCCACATATCGATCGCGGTCACGTTGTCATCGCCAAGGAAGATGTTGACCGATGCGTCGTTCAGAGACGCGGTGTCGTTCCACGCGACGAGCGCGCCGCCCCGCTCGCTCTCGGGGTCGATTGGCGTGAGCAGGTACACGTGCGTGCCCGGCTCGAACGCCAAGTTCGCGGCGACCCGCCTGCGCTTGAGTCTGTCGATCGTTGCGCGCCACGCCGACGCCTCGGGCAGCGGCATGAACTCGGGTGAGAGCCCCTCGCTCCATCGCCACGGGCTGGCCAGTTCCACATCTGGGCCACGCGGCAGGTTCAATTCGCTGACCGCGTTCTCGATGAGCACCATCCGTTTGACAAGTTCGGACGCGGCGCGAGCAGGGCCGAACTGTTCGCTGCCCTCTGAGCCAAGCGAGATCGTGAGCGTCGCCGACTTGGAAGCCTCGGATTCGTTCCATCGGTGTACCACATCGGCAACGGCGCGCGTGCCCGTGCCACCCGGGACGTGGACCGTCACCGCGCCCAGCGCCTGCGCATCGTCGAGCGCAGAGAAGTCGTAGAGCGGGCTCCATGGGATATCGACAATGGGCCCGGGAACCAGAAGCGAGAGCAGGCCGCGCGCCGAGGCGATCTGCTCAGACGTGTCGGCGCTCCAGAATGCGGTGTGGCTGTGAAGCGAGCCGAGCCGCCACCTGCGGACGAACTGTCCCAAGCGATCCAGCAGCGGCTCGACCATGTTGTCAACCGCCTCGGCGCTCTCGGCGTCCTGTGTCGCGAGCACACGCAGAACTTCGTCGCCATCAGCTTGCAGCAGAGTCCGGATCGAGACGGGGACTTCTGCGAGCGTGATGCCAAGCCTGTTCCATGTGCTGGACACGTTGTTGGAAAGCTTGCCGATCGCGCGCGCCTGCTTCCTTGACTCTGCGGCGCTCGAGTCCGCGTCCCAGGCACCGAGCATGAGCGAGTCGGTCGAGAGCCGCTCCGCGAGCTCGTCGAGCAGCGGGATCAGCTCGGGCCGGAAGTGCTCGGCACCGAGCCCGAATCGGCCCTTCGTCTTAGCGATCGTTTTATCAACCGCTTCCTCGGCGATCGCGGCCGGCACCCAGCAGAACACCAGCGGCACGATCGAGATCTCGTGCCCCGACGATGCGAGGTGCACCTGCGCGGTGTACCAACCGAAGTGGTTGATCTCGGGCGTCCAGATTGAAGGGATCTGGCTCGACGTCACCGACCGCGACTGCTCGTCGATGATCTCACCGAAATGGTTGCGCACGACCAACCTCGCGTCGAGGTTGTGGCCCGTCAGGTCGCGAACGAGCAGACGGAACTCCGGGTACTCCGGGGCCGCGACGATGTTCGTGTCGTCCTGCGTCCGAAGCGAGAGCCTCGGCAGTTGCTCGACGAGCACATCATCGACCCAGACATCGCCAGAGTAGTCCTCGTTCCAGACCTGGTGTTCGCCGAGCTTCGCTTCGCCGAGCAGGCGCGGCTGGACGACTTCTGTATCGATCTGCAGGAACGCCGCGCCTGGTGTCAGCCCTCCGGGGATGACGAGCTCGACGGTTTCCCAGTCAGTGCCGGGCAGGATCGGGTCCGCGTAGAGGTCAGAGTCCGCAATGGGTTGGCCGTTGGTGTCGAGGAAGCGCGCGACGAGCCGGAAGCGCGAGTGCTCGATGCCCTCGGCGCGGACCTTGCAGCTGAGCCGGTAGTCGGCGTCGGAGAAAATCGGGAGCACGCCCGGGCGGAGCCTGAGCGAGACTGAGCCGCGCCGAACTGGGAGCCTGACCGAGGCCTCGCCCGAGTACGCCGAGTCATAATCGAACACCGCCATGTTGAACACCGGGTATCCCGGGCGGTCGATGCCGGCGGCCGGGTCGCTCTGGGCTCGAAAGAAAGCCCCCGGGTAGTCGAACGGGTTGTCCGGCTCTTCGAAGTCAAAGATCGCGATCACGCGGTCCGAGGTCGGCGGCTGGTCATCCTGCGCACACGCCGGCGAGGGCCAGAGGGCCACGCCGCAAGCGAGGACCACCAAAGTGTTTACGATTCGACGGCGCACCATACAGAGAGAATCATCGGCTCAGCACCCACCCCGTCTGCACGAACCGCCAAACGGCTTATCTGGGGGCCACGCTCCGCACCGAGGACACAGGCTGATCGTCGGTCGACTGGATCTGCGAGACGTCGTGCTGAGAGACCGCGATCTGGTAGCCCACAACCCCGATACCCACCACCACGAGCACACCCAGCACAACCGCCAGGCGGAACATGAACACGGACATCGCCTTGTCACGGACGGCTGCCATGAACTCGTCGCTGCTGGCGGCCGGGAGCTTGTCTGCCTCGAAGGACACACTGAGCCGGCGGACCACTTCGTCGTTGGCGAGGTTTTTGTCAGACATGTTTGGCACCCTCCACGGTGCGGACCGGTTCGTCCAGTTCTGCCAGGAACGCCCTGAGCCTGTCGATGGCGCGGGCGTGGCGCGAGGCCGCGGTCGAGCGCGGGATCGCGAGTATTTCTGATATCTGATCGAAGGTCAGACAGCCGACGTGCCTTAGCGAGACCACCTCGGCCTCGTCGCTTGGCAGCCGTTCGACAGCTCGGCGGATCGATTCGTACGACGTCGGAGGCCCGAGCGCGCTCTGCACTTTCGCGTGCACGCGCCGCTTGCGTTCGCGGCGCTCGCCCCGCATGTGGTTCAACGCCGTCGTGCGGACGATCGTGTACAGCCAGGGCCCCACCGCTTCGATTTCTTTCAGCTTCGACCGCCTGACCTGCAGCACCTTGCACATGGCGATCTGCACCACATCCTCCGCCTGATCCTGAGCACCCTGAGCCGCGAGCAGCGTCCGTGCGTACGCGATGAGCCTCGGCGCGTAGAGATCCCAGAGCCGCCTCGCCGAAGGGCCGTGGCCGCGCGCCGTTCTAATTAGCAGCGTCCGCTCGTCACTCAAGCTCGCCTGTGCTCCTTACCCCTTCGAGACCTCTTGCAACTGCTCGCGGAGATCCTTGAAATCCTGCTCTGCCTCAAGCACTTTATTCCGGAAGCTGGCCAGTGCGGGCAGCAGCAGCTTTGCCGCTACGCCGTACTCGCCTTTGACGTTCTTTTGCTCGATTTTCTGCATTTCATCAACCGGTTCCTCGGCGTTCCACGCTCCGATCGTGTCTTCGTAACCCGCAACCATTTTCTCGACCTGTTTCGCAAGCTGCTCGCCGTTCATCTTACTGAGACGACGTTCTTCTCGGCTCACTTCGTTATCAATTCCCTCAATGATAAAGACCTGACTGAGCTGCTCACCCGCATCATCACCTTGGTGAGTAAACAAGATCCAGTGCTCCATCATCGCGGCTTCGGTTTCAAGTGCGCACAAGCTGTGAAATGGATCTTCGATGAGCACCCGATCCAGCGCACCATCGAGCACGCCGGCTTGGTCTGCTGTCAGCAAGCCTGCATCGAGTAAACGCTGAATCTCTACACGCGCCATCTGAGCGATCGCCACACCGACGAGCGATCCAATGACGTAGTTTGTCTGCGAGGCATGTTCACCGAGCCTGATCGTCGCCGCGATGCGGTCGACCGCGGCGTCCATATCTGTAGCTTCGAGCCGCTTCGCGTCGGCGATCAGCAACCGGCCGGTCTCACGCATAACGCCGAGGTGAGGCAGGATTGCATCGATGCCCTTCTCGGAGTGATTCCCGAAATCACAAAGCGAGAGCTTTGTCACCTCGATGAGACCCTCAATACGTTTACGCTCGGCTGCAAGCTGTTCTCGGTATCTCTCGGGCAGTTCGCCGCGATCGACCGCTTCGATCTCTTCCGCGGTCAGGTTTGTGCGTTCCAGGAGGGTCTCGATCATTCTCCAAGAGAGGTGATACTGCAGCGCCGCGTTGGACCTTGCCGGCGTCAACGGGATGTCGGGCGAGCCGCCGATCGCTGGGTCTCGGTCGCTCGGCTGATCGACCTGAGCCTGAACAAAAGCCGCCATCGACAAGCCTGCACACACAAGAAGGAACGCTATTCTTGGCATATTCGCTCTCCCGCGGGCGTTCACTTTACACTGTGCCCACACGAATAAGACACCGCACGCGGGCGAGCGTCCGCCGAGCTTTGAGAATTTGAGAGCCGCCCGATGACCGAGTCCGCCCCGATGATCCCGTTCGTCCCCTACCGCCCCCAAACGCCCCCGGAGCAGGCCGCGGCGGCGTTCTATGACGTGATGCGACAGCGCCGCACGGTCCGGGAATACTCGGACAAGCCTGTCTCGCTCGAGACGATTCAGACGATCATCCGCGCCGCCGGGTCGGCTCCCTCGGGTGCGAACAAGCAGCCCTGGCGTTTCGTCGCGGTCCGCAGCGCCGAGTTGAAATCCAAGATCCGAGCCGCGGCTGAAGAAGAGGAACGCGAGTTCTACCACCGCCGAGTCAGCGACGAGTGGCGCGAAGACCTCCGCCCGTTCGCAACGGACGAGCACAAGCCATTTCTCGAGATTGCGCCGTGGCTCATCGTGGTGTTCAAGCTCATGAAAACCGACGACGAGGGGCAGACGTACTACGTCAACGAGTCCGTCGGTATCGCGGTCGGGATGCTGCTCGCCGCGGCTCAGCACGCGGGGCTTGCGACGCTCACGCACACGCCGAGCCCGATGAAGTTTCTCACCGAGGTCCTTGGCAGACCCGCCAACGAGAGGCCTTACCTGCTCATCCCTGTTGGTTACCCTGCGAACGACTGCCAGGTGCCCGCGATCGAGCGCAAGCCGCTCGACGAGATCATGGTCGTGCACGACGACTGATCTACGAGCTCCGCCCGGAAGCCGATCGGAACCTGCCGATCGCGAACGCCAGCACACCCGCAGCCAGCGCGATGTGCGCGGCCCCCTGCGCCAGTGTGACCGCGATCATCGTGGACATCGAGACGCCGTCGCTGCCCAGCGAGAACTGCCTGTCCCCGCGTGTCCATCGGCCGTCGATATCGTCGTTGATGACTGTGCCGAGCATCATGAGCGGGTTTGAACCAACAACGACTTTTTCGGCGAACCTCGACAGGTCATCACTTGGCATCAGGGCCTCGAAGATGATCGCGATAATGATCGGGACGATGAGCAGGATCATCAGGAGCAACACAATGTTGGACACGCTCGACGACACACCCTTATTGAGCAGCAGGCTGAACATGATCCCCGTCGCAAGGTAGAACATCGGCGTTGTCGTGATGAGCGAAACGACCATCAGCGCTGCGCCCCAGGACACATGCCCGAGGGCCGCCATCACCACAAAGTGGAGCGACGTCAGCACCGCGATCGGCGCGAGCCGGCGCACGACCGCGAGGTACTTACCCAGAATCACCTGCTTACCCGTGACAGGCGACGTCATCAGCGCATCCCAGGTGTCGGCGACCCGCTCGCCGTTGATCGAGCTGGTTGTCATCACGGTGGAGCACAGCAGCAGCACACCGAGCCCCGAGAAGCCGACAAGCTGGTGCATTGGGGGATCGGCGAGATCGATCTTGAAGTACGCGTATCCCAGCAGCGACACGAGCACGACCGTCAAAACCGCGCGCTGGAAGCGTGTCGGCAGCCAGGGTGTGCGGGCCTCTCGCCAGTACACGGGCCAGGTCTTGAGCCGACCGATCCCCCTGCGCCCCTTCGGTGTGACGCTTTCTTTCGATGCTGATTCACCGGCGGACTGGATCGCGCCCGACGATTCGAGCAGCAGCTTGCGCATCGAACGCGACGCGACCCAGAGCACGAACGCCGCAACGGACAGCATGTAGAGCGTCGAAAGCAGCCAGATCCGATCGAAGGGTGTGCCGGCGATGAACGGGATATTCAGTGTTGTCACGCGGTCTGTAACCACCATGACCAACGCCACCGGCGGGCAGGCGGCGACGCCGTAGGGCACGAGCTTCATGAACTCTTCTTGCGAGACACCGATCGTCGATTCGATTTTGTCGAACCCTGTCTGCTGGATCGCGAACATCACCAGCGGCGGCGTCACGAACATCAGCCCGAGTGTCAGCAGCGCAAAGATCGACGCAGGCCCCGATCGGTCGTGCCACATCGCATAGAGCATCCCGAGCGAACCGGCGAGCAACGCAGCCGAGAGCGTGACCGACGTAAACGCAAGGACCCATTCCGTGGGCACGCCGCCGAACACACGGATCGCGAGCAGGAGCGGCGCGCTGATCAACGCTAAAAGCAGCACCTGGTACATCCGGCCGGTCATTTTGCCGACAACGATTTGTCCCGCGGTCAGTGGCGTCGTCATCAGCGCCCCGAGAGTGCCCCGCTGCTTCTCCTCGCAAACCGACGGGCTCGTCATCGACGGCGCCAGCAGCACGATCGCGATGAACTGGAACCAGACCACGAACATCACCATCGACTCGGCGAGCATGCTCAGGCCTTGCGAGCGCATCGTCGCCGAGTCGAACTCCATCGCAGACATGATCGTGCTGATCGCGAGCAGCGCGCCGAGCGCGAAGAGCGCCGCGTAGCCGCCACGGATGATGTATGTCGATTTGCGCCGGCCCGAGGCGCGGAGCTCGCGTTGCAGGATCGGGCTAAAGAGAATCCCCTTGAGCCAGACCGCCGGCGAGATGAGCCTGCGGGCGACGCTCACTGCACCTGCCCCTTGGTCAGCGTCATGAACGCGTCTTCGAGCCTCGGTGTTTCGGGCGTGAACGAGGCGATGCGGACACCCTTTGCGATCAGCAGCTCGATCAGGAAGTGGTGGCTCTTCTGCCCCGGCGCAAACTCGATGAGCAGCGAATCGCCCGCGACCTCGGCGCTGCCGATCCGCTTGTCGCCCTTGACCGCGGCGCACAGCGGCCCGAGCCGGTCATCGTCTTCCTCGATCTTCACCCGCACCCTGTCGCCCACGCCCATCCTCGCGTACGCGTCGCCTATGGAGCCTGTGTAGAGCAGCTTGCCCCGCTCGATGATGCCAATCGACGACGACATCTGACCGAGTTCGGAAAGGATGTGGCTCGACACGATCAGTGCCTTGCCCATCCGGGCAAGCTCGGTCAGCAGCTCGCGCATCTCGATCCGGGCGCGCGGGTCGAGCCCGCTGGCTGGCTCGTCGAGCAAGAGCACCTTCGGGTCGTGAACAAGCACGCGCGCCACGCCCAGACGTTGCTTCATGCCGCGCGAGAGGCTGTCGACCATCGACTTCTTCTTCTCGGTGAGATCGGTCAGTTCGAGCACACCGTCAATCGTGCCGACCCGATTCTTCCGCGACAGCCCGAACGCGGCTGCAAAGAAATGCAGGTACTCCTCCACAGTCAGGTCGTCGTACACCCCGAGCACATCGGGCATGTACCCGATGACTCTGCGGATCTGATCGCCGTCTTTGGTCACGTCGAGCCCATCGACGAACGCTGTGCCCGAGTCGGGTGTCAGCAGGCAGGCGAGCATCTTCATGGTCGTGCTTTTGCCCGCGCCGTTTGGACCGATGAAGCCGTAGACCTCGCCCGCGCCAACAGCGAACGAGACATCATCGACCGCGACGAGTTTGCCGAACTTCTTCGAGACGCCTTTGACCTCAATCACTGAACGGGTCTCCTTCGATCGGGATCATCAGCCTGTAAATCGTTGACTGCGTGGTGTCCAGCTCATCAGCCGTGACGGTGACGTCGGCGGGCTGGTCAGTGACGAACAAATCGAGCATCGCGAATCGGCCAGTTTCAAGCAGCCTCTCGCACGCCACGGTTCGTTCCTGCGGCCCGGCGACCGCATGCACCAGCGGTGGCTGGATTTCTTCGAGCGTTCTGTTGAAATACATGCTGTTGATGTACCGCCGCTCGCTCTGGCTTTCCGAATCCTCGCCGTAGCTGCCCATGGGATACGCGGTCGAGAGATTTGTTGGAACGTAAAAGCGAAACGATGTTCCAATGCGATTCGCAGTTGGCGGCACCGTGAAGTAGCGATCACCCACGCGAAGCTGGCCCGCGATCACACGCGCCGATTCGCCGAGCCCCGAAACTTCGGCGCGCCATCCCTGCTCATCCGCGGCGAGCGATACACCGATCGGCGATGCCGCCGGGCCGGTCTCGGTATAGACCCTCGACGTCCAGACGCCGGGGTTGATGGCGCGGGGCGCGGACGAGCGGACCGCGTCGAGCCCGCCGGACTTCGGGTTCTGAACCGCGGTCATCGGCCTGCTGATCACACTCGCGCCGCGGAAGCCGGAGTACTCGGTCCAGTACACACCCGAGTCCTCTGCGTCGATGCGGATATCGCCGCGCGAACCGGAAAAGACGTTTGTAAAGGCGAGCCGCCACGAACTCAGAGACTCGGGGAGCTGCGCGATCGGGGCGTTGAGCTGGTGCGCGTCGCCGCCCTGAAGTGCATCGTTCACCACGAACTGATCGACTACAGAGAGCCTTGCCACAGACGAAGGCCCGGCCCGGAGACGATCGGGCATCACAACACCAACAGCCGCGGCAACGGCGATCCAGATCATCGCGCTCAGCCAAGCGAGGTGCCGGAGCTTCATGAACTTGAGGATGAGAAAGTCCACAGGCCCGAGCGCCAACGCGAGCGAGATGGTCACGAACGCCACGAGCATGAACGCGGCATTCCCGATCGGAGCCGCGGTGCTGATTGCGTCGAAGATGTAAACCGGCACCTGTTTCGTGTAGCCCCGCTGGTACCAACTGCCCGACTCGACCTGAACCGCGCGGGCGCTGCTGTCTACCATCGAAACAACTTCGCACGCGGTATCCAGCACCTCGGCCCAGACGCGCCAACTCTCGTGAAACTCGGCTCCATCCGGATGCACCGACACAACCGTCACCCAACCGAACCCGGCAGGCCCTTCGGCTAGCAGCGCATCGTTGCCGATGTTCCATCGCGTTTGCCAGCCGGCATCGGTCGCCGGGAGCGCGAGACCGATCGGGCGGGCGAGCAGCGTTCGGCTCGGCGATTCACCCGAGGCCGCCGCAAGATCGCTGGGTATCTGCATCTCTCGTTGCACGCCGAGGCTGATCGACTCCGCCGGTGTTATTGGCGGGAGCAAGCGTCGCCAGAGCTCGCCCGGCATGTCGGCGATGACCACGAGCCGACCGCCGCCGAGCACCCAGCGGTGCAAGGCCGAGATCGCGCGCGGGTCGGCGTTCTGGACAGTAATCGAATCGGCAACGACCGCCGCAACGCCCTCGTAAGCCATCTGCGAGAGCGGCAGCTCCTCGGCCCGCACATCCACGCCGACCAGATTCGCAAACACGTTGATGTGCCGACTCAAACTGCTCTGCGGTTCATCCGAGAGCAGCCCGGCTTCCTTGCTGCCCTGGATGAACACCGTCTGCTGAGTCAACTCCCTCGCGATGATCTCGGCAGATGTTCGCGATGTCGTCGAGAGCAGCAGTTCAACCGACGCGTGGTGCGACGTTGGAAGTTGCAACTCTGTAGGCGATGGCAGACTCGCATAGCCAATCTCTGCGAGCCGAGCCCCGCTCTGGCTGCGGAGCACGAGCTGCACACGCTGAGTCCAGATCGAGATCGGAGCAACGATCGAGACCGACGAGAGCTGGCCCGCTGGGACATCCACCGGCGTCATCACCCGTCCCGACAATCCCCGATCGCTCAGGTACGAAAACTCGATGTGCCCCGAGATGTCCTCGTCCTGTGCCTGCACCCAGAGCCGAACCGGCGTGTTCCGGCTTCCCGGCATGACACCATCAAAGCCGAAGTCCGCGTACAGATGAACATCGTCGGGCTCAGTATCCGCTGTGTCACTTTGAGCGTGCGCTCCAAACGCAAGGAGCAAGCAAACCAGAATGCCCGCTAGCGTTCTCATAGATACACACGGCGGTTGTAGATCCACCACTCGAACATGCTGATCGCGAGCGCACCCAGCAAGAGCCAAGGCCAGAGCCTGCGCGGCGTTTGGGCCGAGCCCTGCGCCGAGGCCGCGACGTCACCAGAAGCGAAGGACAGCACAGCCTTGGTTCTGATATCGGTCTCGTCCGGGTCGAGCAGGTTCACCGCGACGCGCCTTGTCGCTTTTCCGTCCTCGACTTCATCGGTAATGCCCGCAGGTCCGCTCCAAGTCATGGCGTAGACACCCGCGCGTGGGACGGGGCCGTAGGCGATTCTGCCGTCGGGCGCCGGCGCGAGCGTGACGTCGGGCGCTTCGGGGATCTCAAGACGAACATTGCGTGCACCGATCGGCAATCGTTCCGACAGCGTGCCCCCCGGTCGGACCGTGCCCGCCGACGCGCTCCCGGTCACGCCGCCCAGCGCGTTGATCGCGGCCGCGTGAAACACGACGTAGCTCACATCGAAGGGCCACGTCGAGTTGTCGGGATCGAACGCGACGACGATCGCGCGCGACGAACCGGTGCTCACATCAAAGATCACAGGCCCGGAGTTCGTCTCGGCGAGCACCTCGACCGCGGCTCCCTGCTCGACCTCAACAGTCAGTGCCTCGGGGATGGTGACCCTGCCGCCGAGTTCGAGGTCCGCCATCACCGGGTGGTCCTCGTTCCAGTCAACAATCTCAGATGGACTTGATTCTCCGTTCGCGATCAGACCAAGCCCTTCGGGCACTTTGCCGAGCACCAAGTAGTTCCCTGCCGCGAGAGGACCATCGGGCAGCCACCCGTCGAGCAGCACGACATCGAACTGTGACGCGTTGCCGCCCAGAGATTCGAACTCTGACGGGCTCATCTGCACCAACTCGCCGAACGGCAAGCCTTCGAGCGCGAGCGACGTGAAGAAGTCGCCCGTCGAAACCAGCGCAACACGCAGTCGCTTCGATGGAGGCACCACGACCCAGCCCGTGTTGTCGCGCTCGAGCAGGTCCTCGCCGTTGTCGGTCGCTTTGGTCCGCACCTCGACCACCGCGCCCGCGGCTCGGTCGAGTTTGAACACCACGCCGCCCGTTCCAGGCAGGCTTCGCCCCTCGGACACCGCGCCCTCGGCGGGCGCGATCTCTGCCGTCCGCACACTCGCAAGCGAGCCGTTGACGATGAACTGCACATCGACCGTGCGAGGCTTGGTGTCGGTGTTGCTCAGGCCCACAAAGATCGAGAGCTCGCGCGGGTTCTCATACGACCGCTCGGCACGCAACCCGGTAATCCCGAGGTTGATCGCGTTCTCGCCGCCCACGCGGTTGAAACGCACAACGTCTTCCGGCCCGGGAACCACATCGCGGGCATCGCCGATCTTTCCGTCCGTCCAGAGATGGACCGTCCCCACCGCGGGCGGGAGCGGGACCATTGTCCCGTCGCGGTCTGGGACTGATCTCGGCGGCGCCTGCGCGATCGCGAGCTTGTACGCCTCGGAGGCCGCGGTCGGCGCATCGCTCGGCTCGATCGACTCGATCGCCGCGCGAAGAAGGCCCTTGTCCGCGGTCATCGGCTGGCGGATGCCGCCCCGGCTGTCAAACGTAATCACAGTCGCCTTGTCGGCGCCCGCGTCCGCACCACCCATGACGCCATCGAGCCAGGTCGGCTCGGCGAGCGCATCGACGAACGCCAACGCCTCGCGCTTGGCTTGTTCTAACCGCGTAACGGTCTCGCCCTTCCAGTTGCCGTCGAACGCCTGCATTGACGCGGACCGATCGATCATGATGACGTGCCGGTTGCCAGTGACGGTTTCCGCCGAGAGTTCCGGCTGGGCGATCGCGAACAAGCCCGCCGCGAGGATCAGCAACTGCAAGAACAGGAGCAGGTTCCGTCTGAGCTTCTGGAACGGCGCGTTGGCCTGCATGTCCTGTACTGTGCGTTTCCAGAGCAGCGTGGACGACACCTCGACGTCGCGCCGACGGAGCTTCAGAAAGTACAGAATCAGGAGGGTCGGCACCGCGACCGCCGCGGCGACCGCTGCCAAGCCTGGCGTCAACCAACTCATGGCGACACCTCGCTCTCAACCGCAGGCGGTTCGCTCGTGCATTCGGTCAGCTTGTATGCGGTGTATTCCCAGTCGCTCCCGCCGTCGATCGGCGAACCGTACTCAACCGAAGCGAGTTCTCCGCCGGTGAACGAGAGCATGAGCCTGCCGAACTCCGGCTCGGTCTGCCTGATCAGCCCCGCGGGCATCACTCGCACCTCCACAAGCTCGACCGATTCGTCACCCGTAACAAAGTACTCCTGCCCGTCCGCCTTGGCCTGCGCAATCGCTTGGTCGGCGGTCATGCCAGCGCAGTAGCGCGCATCGATCGCCCGCTGCATCTCGCCGGTCGTCATGTAGAGATAGATGGGCGAGCTATTGACTGAGCAGCCAGCAAATCCCAGCACCAGAACGAGAATCGCGAAGAGTCGGCTCACTTGACCACCCCCCGCCTGCGCAGGTGATCCAGCACCATCGTGTCCACCGCGGTATCGCTCGGCACCGTTACGAGCATGATCTCGCGGCGTGCGCAGAAATCACGGAGCTGGTTCGTGTACGCCGCCAGTGTTTTCTTGTACTTCTTCAAGAGCGGCGCGGACATCGTGATCTCGGCCTTGTCGCCGTCTTCGATGTCTTTGAGCCGAAGATCGCCCGTGATGGACGGGTCGAGTTCCTGTGGGCTGAGTGTCTGGATGACGAACAGGTCGTAGCCCCGGCCGACGAGCATGCGCAGGCCGTCTTCGTAGCCCTCTTTGATGAGCATGTCGCTCAGGATGACCATGATGCCCTTGCCGCGACGCGAGAGCGCGATGCGCCGGCACGCCTCGCCGAACGACGCGGGCGTGGACTCGTCGCCGCCAGTGTCGGGCCGGAGGTCGCAGATGAACCGCGACATATCGTGCACGCGCCGCTTGCCGCGCATGTCGCGGAGCGACTGCACCAGCCCGGCCTCGCCCTCGTCGCCGAGCCTGGCCCCGATCGCACTAACCGCGACGCGGTTGTACTTGACCAGCCCGATGTACCCGAGCGCCATCGCCACCCGCTGCATGAACAGCAGCTTGTTCGGCTCGCCCGTGTCGGAGCTCGCGCTGCAGTCGAGCACAAGGTGCAGACTCAGGTCCTCTTCTTCCATGAACAGCTTCATGAACAGCGTGTCGAGCCGACCGAAGACGTTCCAGTCGATGTGCCGGAGGTCATCGCCGACCACGTAAGGCCGATGATCCGCGAACTCCACGCTCTCGCCCCGCTTCTTCGACCGCCGCTCGCCCTTGAGCTTGCCTCGGAAGACCTTTCGGCTCGAGATATCCAGCGCATCAAGCCGCGCAAGGAGCTTGGTGTCGAGCAGATCCTCGAGCGACGCAGGCCGGGTTTGGGAGGGGGTGCGGAGCATTATTAAATGTTTGCCCCCACCGGCTCCGTCGGTGTCATCTTCAGGATCTCGTCCACGATGTCGTCCGGGTTCACACGGTCCGCCTCGGCCTCGAAGTTCAGGATCAGCCTGTGCCGCAGCGCCAGTTTGGCGACGCTCCTGATGTCGTCGTTGCCGACGTGGTACCTGCCGTCAGTCACGGCCTTCACCTTTGCGCCAAGGATCAATGCCTGCGCACCGCGGGGCGAAGCGCCGCAGCGGACGTAGCGGTTGGTCACGCTCGACGAGCCGCCGGCGAACTCGCCCTCGGGGTGGGTCGCAAGGATCAGCCTCGCCGCGTACTGCTTGACGTGTGGCGCGATCACCACCGAGCGGATCAGCTGCTGCGCTTCGAGAATCTGAGGCCCGTCGAACAGCTTGCCGACCGTGGGTGTCTTGGCGCCGGTCGTGCGATCGATGATCGTCATCAGATCGTCGAGCTTGTTGTAGCCGAGGTTGATCTTGAAGATGAACCGGTCCATCTGCGCCTCGGGCAGCGGGTACGTGCCCTCCTGCTCGATCGGGTTCTGCGTCGCAAGCACGATGAACGGCAGGTCGAGTTTGTGCGTCTGCCCCGCGACGGTCACGCTGCGCTCCTGCATCGCTTCCAGAAGCGCCGACTGCGTCTTGGGCGTGGCGCGGTTGATCTCGTCGGCGAGCACAACCTGCGCGAAGATCGGGCCTTTCTGGAACTCGAACGTCCGCCGACCCGTTGCCTGGTCTTCCATGACGATGTTCGTGCCGACGACGTCCGCGGGCATGAGATCGGGCGTGAACTGGATCCTGCTAAAGGGCAGGTCGAGCGTCTCTGCGAGCGTGCGCACAAGCAGTGTCTTGCCAAGGCCCGGAACACCTTCCAGCAGCACGTTGCCCCCGGCGAAGAATGACATCAGCACCGCGTCAACCACGTCGCGGTGGCCCACGATGACCTTGCCGACCTCGTTGACGAGCGCGTCGTAGGTCTTTTTGAACGCCTCGCACTTGGCAGCGACTTCTTGCGGGGTCTGCGCGTTCTCGTTCATCGCCATAACTCATGCTCCTTCGCAACCGTCTATCCGCACACAGGCCCGTGTCGGGTCCTGCCGCGCGGTCAATCCTGATCCATTTCGTCCTTGGCGCGCTGCTTCGCTTGCAGCAGCCTGCTGAGCCCCTCGCCCTTTTCTTGGGGTTTCTGCGTTTGCTTCTTCTGCTCGCCCTTGTTGACAAGCGGCGCCGAATCGCCACCGACGACGTCCAGCGGCGCATCGCTCGCGTCCGGGTCGGCCTCAAACTTCCGCTTCGCCGCGGCCTTGGCAGCAGCGGCGGCCTCCTGCCGATCTTTCGAACTCGCCATCTTTGCCTGTGCCTTGGCGCGCACCTCTCGCAGATTGCGCACCGACTCTGTTTCCTGCGCCGCCGACTTCCCGAACGCTTTGGTCCCGACCGCGCGGAGCACGCCGAGGTCGAGCCTTACGCGCCTTACAGCCACATCGAGCAGGAAGAACCCGAGCGCGATCAGTGCGCATGTCAAGAACACCGGCTGACGCGAGACCGGCATCTCAAGCCCGTCGCGCAGCCAGATGTTGGCAAGCTGCGGGTCCGGGTTCAGCACCCGCCCGCCCGTGCGCTCGGCGATCTGGCGGAGCAGGCCCGCGTTGTCCTCGAGTGCGCGGAACTCATCGGTGAACGGCTTGGTCACCGCCGCCTGCACCGAACCCTCGGTCCGCGCGCCGGTCGTGTTGTCAGACGAAACGTACCGGAGCCCGACGATGTACGAACCCGGGTTCGACGAATCGAAACGCCCGACGTACCGGCCCGGGCCGTCCTGGCGAAGCACGACCTCCTGCGAATCGCCGTCGGGACCGGCGACCCGGCCCTTGATCGTCGCGAAGTTGATACGCTCGCCGGTGTCGGGCTTGGCAAGATCGACCACAAGCACCGACTCGTCGCCGATCTGCTCGATGCGCGTCCGCGCCTCGGCGGAACCGGTTGGCCGCATCACCCAGCGGATGTGCTCGCCCCAGAACGACCGGTTCCCCGACCAGCCCGACCACTGCGGCGACCACCTCGTAGTCGTGTCACCCGTGAACGCAACAACACGCCCAAGCCCCCGCTGCCAGTGCGCCAGGATCGGATCGTCCTGCGGCCCACGGATCGTCGTCACAGCAAGCCCGTCCTGACGGTCGGCGGTCACGACGTAACCACGGATCCCGGGCACCGCACCGACGCCGGTCATCGGCGCACTGGGCATGCCGGTCAGTGTTGGCTCGAACGTGTTGCCCTCCCAGATCAGCGAGCGCTTCACGGTCTGCGCTTCTTTGATGAAGATCTTTGGGATGGTCGCGAGCTGCGTTGATGTTGTGATGCCGTAGTAACGACCGCCCGTGAACTCGGCGATGTCTTTGAGCCGCTTCAAATCCGGGCTGTTCGGCCCGCCGCTGTGCGGGAACACGCCGACCGTACTGATCGTGATCCCCGCATCGACGTACTTCTGAAGAAGCGCCCGCGACGGTGGCGAAGGGTCGCCGTCGGTCACGATGATCGCGTGCCGCTGACCAGCGTCCGCGGCGACCAACCCGTCGTAGGCAAGCTGCGCCGACGGGTGCATGTCGGGCATGTCACCGAACTGCAATCGGTTGATCGCAGCACGAACTGCGCTCCCGTCGCCTCGGAGCGACATCGGGTACACCCACTCCGATCCGCCCCCGAAACCCGCGTACTCGACGATGCCGACGTAGTCGAGTCTCGAAAGCGCACCCGCCGCGGCTTCGGCGGTCTTCTTGCCGTAGTACACGCCCTCGGGCATCTCGATCGAGTGCATGATCAGCGCCAACGCACCGCGGGGCATCTGCCTGGTCTGGGGCGGATCGAGCTGCACCGGGAGCACATCTTCGACCGGCGAACCGATCCAGCCGCCCGCGCCGAACGAGCTCGGCCCGCCAGTCATCACAAGCCCGCCGCCGCCGTCCTCGACGTACTGCTTCATCGCCTGCTGCTGCTGCTCGCTGAACGCGTACGCGGGCACGTTGCACAGCACCACCGCGTCGTATGCGTTGAACTCGACCAGCGACACCGGCGCCTGGTCCGCCATCAACAGGTCAACACCGATGCGCTCGGCTTCGAGGGCGCTGACAAGCTCCGCCGACTCCTGCGGCGACTCGCTCAGAACCAGCACGCGCCCCTCACCCGAGAAGAACGTAATCGAACCCGCCTTGTTGTTCTCCTCGATGACATCGCCGAAGCCGCGTTCGTCGTCCGACGGATCGAACACCGCGGAGATCTCCTGCGGACCACGCTTGGTCACACCCAGCGGCACCTCGAACGTGTTCGACCCTGGTATCAGCTCAACACCAACACCCAGCGCATCGCTCTGCGGATCGAGATCGATCGGCGTACCATTTATAAGGATCGTCAGCGCACCTTTGGTGCGCCGCGTTGACTGGATCGTCACGCGGGCGTTGATCAGTTCGCCCATCCGCGCGTTCATCGGTGTCTCGACGCGTTCGACGATCACCTCGCCCTCGTACCGGTACGTGAGCGGCAGCACATCGACTGGCACCTTCATCGCCCGGGCGCTCTCGGCGGCTGCGAGCAAGCTGCCGTCTGTCTCGTTGCCGTCGGTAATGAGCATCAGCCGGTACGCCGCGTCCTCGGGCCGGATCGCAAGCGCGACCCGCATCGCCTCTTCGAGATTCGTCGCATCGGTCGATCCGATGTCGCCCGCATCGAGCATGACCTGCCGCTCGCTGGGGATGCCGTGCGAGCGTGCGTCGCGGGTCGCGGTCACGTGCCCGAGGAGTTCCTTGCGTGACCGGTTCACAGCCGCCGCCTCGTTGACGTACTCCTCGGCGACCGACTGCTTGGCCATCGGGACCGATCGGCTCATGTCGATCACCGCGGTCACCGCGAGCTTGTCCGATTCCTCGCGCAGGCTCGGCTCTGCGAGCGTGCACACGATCAGCGCGACGACAATCAAACGGAAGAACAACGCCGCCCGCCTCGAACCGCTGCCGATCGCGGACAGGCTCTTGCGCCCGATAAGCACGACGAACACCGCAGCGGGCACGAACAACCAGAGCCACGCCGGCAGCGCAAACTCGATCGGGCCGATCACAAGCGACGCGAGCGAGGCGATCATCGGCCGCCGCCGTTCTGCGTGAGCGACACCGCCGGGCTGTCGATCACCTGGATGCGGTTGTTGCCCGAGTCCAGAACGAAGACCTCGCCTCCGAGCACGACCGCGCCCCAGGGCGAAGCGAGCTCGCCCTGTTCACGGCCGGACGTGCCGTACACACCGAGCGTGGTACCTGTTTCGAGTTCGACGTGCCTGATGCGGTTGCCCCCGTATTCCGCGACGAGCACGCCTCGGCCCTCGACCAGATCCAAACCATAAGGGTACCTGAATAGATCCGACCCCGCACCCCCGAGCCACGCGATCAACTCGCCGTCGAGCGTGAACCTGCCGATCCTGTGGTTGCACGAATCCGCAACCACAATCTCGCCGGCGGCCTTATCAATCTCGATCGACTGAGGACGATCGAACACGAAGCCCTCTTCCCCGTCTTCTCGTTCGTGCTCCACGCCGAACGTCCCGAAGCTGGAGATAAAGCTCAGGTCCTTATCGAAGATGCTGACCCGATCGTTGCCGCCGTATTCGCTGACGTAGATCCGCTCGACCTCGCCCGCGTCATCGGTCAGCACGGCGATGTCGGTCGGGTACACAAACTGCCCCGGACCTGTGCCGTAGGAACCGAACTCGGCGACCGGCTCGGCGGCTTGCGAGTCCGTGTCGTAGATCAGAATCCGGTTGTAGTGCGTGTCCGCGACGTAGAGCGCCGTTTGTGAGGCGTCGCCCGGCATCGGCGCAACGGTCAACCCGGTCGGCTTGCCCTGCGCGAAGATCGGCGTCTGGAAGAACGCGAGCGCGTTACCTGTTTCCGGGTCGAGCCTCTGCACGCGCGCCGCTTTGTCAACAACCCAGAGCTGGCCCCGGTCGGCCGCGATCCCTCGCGGGTACATGTACTGACCGGGCTGCTTGCCGGGCTCGCCGAGTATGCGTTTGACACGCAGCGCCGAGTTCCCATCGGGCGCCGGCTCGTCACAACCAGTGATCGGAACTAACAGTGCCGCTATGAGCAAGGACAGGATGGAACCGCTCAGTCTGATCGCCCGCCTCCGCTCTGCGTGCCGTTATTCCGACTCATGGTACGGTTCGCACCGCCCCCGGTGCTTGTTCGGATCCAGAGCCACCAAAGTGCAGCCGACGCAAGCACAAGCAGCGTACCGAACGCGATGACGATGAGCGAGAGCCCTGACAAATGCTCATATCGCTGGAAGTGCAGGAGGTTCAGCATCGATCTGGCAAGCGACGCCATCCCGGGCGGCGACACGACGACCGCACTCTCGATCTCATGGATAGACAACGCCGCCGAAGCCGCCCCCGCCAGTGTCAGTGCGGGCCATGACCGCAACCCGACCGTCTTGGCCCAGCCGACAACACCAGTAGCGCCGGTCATCAACCGAAGGTCGCGGTCCTCTTCTGCCTCGCTCCACGCCAGCAGCACCCCCACCAGCGCCGGCAGCGCCCCGAACCTCGCCAGATGCGCCAGCAGCACGATGACCCACGAATCGCTCACCGCGCCGACCCCGCGCCAAGCCGAGCCGACCAGCACCCCCGTCACCACGCCCGGCACCAGCGCCGTCATTAGCATCAACGCCACGCCCGCGAGCGTCACCCTGCGCGCAGCAACGCCCCCGCCCAACCCGATCCAGACACACGACGCCATCACGACTGAAGACACCGCCAAACCGGCCGCCACCAACCACGCCAGACCGGCAGAACCAGATTCCGTGCGCCAAACCGTCGAAATTGTGCTCAAGCTCTCCAGATCAACCGCAAACAGCACAGCTGGCACCAACACCGCTAGCACGGGCACAGCCAACGCCAGCACGACCGGAACCCTGCGTGCGTGCGACTCCTCGCCGCCCTGACCGCGCATCCAGCCGGGACGTTTGCGAAAGTGCCGAACCACGACAACCGACACACAGGCCGCGATCAGGAACATCGGCCAAGCGGTCACCAGCACCCGCCAGCGGTCGCCCGCGGAGGTCGCATCGAGCTCAAGCCAGACCCGCGTGGCATAGGTCTCCATCTGCGCCAGGTGAAGGGGCACCGCGGAGCCGAGCATCAGGATCGTCACCGCGCCTGCCGCCAGGAGCATGTGGCGCAGACTCATCCCAAGCCTGAGCCGAACCCACGCCACCGGGCCCCCACCGACGAGCCGAGCGGCCTCGAGCGACGCAGGATCAACCGACCGAACCCGTGCCGAGAGAACGAGTTGCGCGATCGGGCTGGTCCAGAGTGCCAACCCAAGAATCGCGATCGCCCTGCCGACAAAGATCGGCCTCCAACTCGGCCCCATCGCCAGCCAGTCGCCAATCGCGGTCCCGGGCGCTCTGAGCAACCCGAACCCGCTCGATGCCAGCGAACTGGGCATCAGGATCGGCACCACGAGCAACGGCGTCCACCACGCCCGCCAGCCCCGGCTTGCCCACGCGCCCCACCAGCCGAACACAACCGACAGGCAGCCGATCAGCACCGCCCACACAACCGACATCCCCAGCAGCGACCACTGCGGCGCAAGCAACTCGCCCACGCCGTCCGAAGTCACGCCGCCGACCGCATCGATCAGCGCCTTACCAAGCGGAAACCCCGAAACAAGCGCGACCAGCAGCGCCCACAGGCCGACAGCGGGCCAGGGCGAACCAGTGAACAGAGATCTGCTGAGTTTCGGCACTGCAAGAGTCTACCGATCCCCCCAAATCCCGGCACAACGCCGCGCAAACGGCTACCCTACTTACCAACCATTCCAAAGCTTGCGCGATCGCGCAGGCGGAACATCCGAGACGGGAAACCGCAATGATCGACATCCGCAAACTCAAAGAGCTCGTGAAACTCATGGTCGAGAACGATCTGACCGAGCTCGATCTGCAAGACAAAGAAGAAACCGTGGCTCTGCGCCGGGGCCAGCCCGGCACCGTGCTCGCGAGCCAGCCTGTCGTGCACGCGGCCGCCCCGAGCGCGCCGGCTGTTCCGGCGCCGGCCGCTGCTGCAGCGCCAGCCGAAGCACCACAGGCCGCAGATTCCGACGAGGGGTTCATCGTCATCGAGTCGCCCATGGTCGGCACGTTCTACTCGTCGCCCAACCCGGACAGCCCCGCGTTCGTCAAGGTCGGCGATCCGATCAGCGCCGACTCGGTTGTCTGCCTCGTCGAGGCGATGAAGGTCTTCAACGAGATCAAGGCCGAGACCAGCGGCACGGTCCACAAGTGCCTCGTCGAATCCGGTCAAGCCGTCGAGTTCGGCCAGAAGCTCTTCCTCATCAAGCCGAGCTAACAGAATCGGGACACACAACACATGTTCAAACGCGTACTCATAGCCAACCGCGGCGAGATCGCTCTCCGCATCATGCGCGCCTGCCAGGAACTCGGCATCGAGACGGTCTGCGTCTACTCAGAAGCCGACGCCGACGCGCCATACCTGAAGCTCGCCGACCGCGCGATCTGCATCGGACCGGGCCCGGCCAAGGACAGCTACCTCAACATCAGCAGGATCATCGCCGCTGGCGAGATCGCCGACGTTGACGCGATCCACCCGGGCTACGGGTTCCTCTCGGAGCGCGCGGATTTTGCCGCCATCTGCCGAGACTGCAAGATCGAGTTCATCGGCCCGAGCCCGGAAGCGATGGGCAAGCTGGGCGACAAGGTCGAGGCCAAGCGGTACGCCAAGGCCGCCAAGGTCCCGGTGTTCCCGGGCTCCGAGGGCGCGATCGAAGAAGAAGCCGAGGCCGTCGAGTGCGCCGCCGAGATCGGCTACCCCGTGATCCTCAAAGCCGCGGCGGGCGGCGGCGGGCGCGGCATGCGCATCTGCCACAACGAAGCCACCCTCCGCTCAAACCTCAAATCCGCACAGCAAGAAGCCCTCGCGGCGTTCGGCAACGGTGCGGTCTTCATCGAGAAGTTCCTCGAACACTCGCGACACGTCGAGGTCCAGGTCATCGGTGACAAGCACGGCCACGCCGTGCACCTCTTCGAGCGCGACTGCTCCATGCAGCGCCGCCACCAGAAGATCATCGAGGAGTGCCCCGCCCCAAACGTCGATCGCAAGAAGATCGCCGGGGTCGCCGAGAGCGCCGCCAAGCTCATCAAGAGCGCCGAGTACGCCGGCGCCGCGACGGTCGAGTTCCTGATGGACGAGGACCAGAACTTCTACATGCTCGAGGTGAACACACGCGTGCAGGTCGAGCACCCCGTCACCGAGATGATCACGGGCGTGGACATCGTCAAGACCTCGATCATGGTCGCCGCGGGCGAGCCCCTGCCCTTCAAGCAGAAGGACATCAAGGTCAACGGCCACGCGATGGAGTGCCGGATCAACGCCGAGAACCCGGACAAGAACTTCATGCCGTCAGCTGGCACGATCGAGACGCTGCACATGCCCGGCGGCCTGGGCGTCCGCATGGACACGCACGTCGTCCCCGGCTACCGCGTCCCGCCGAACTACGACAGCATGATCGGCAAGCTCATCGTCCACGCCGACGACCGCAAGCAGTGCATCAACCGCATGAAGCGGGCACTCGGCGAGCTGAACATCGGCCCGATCAACACGACCATCCCGCTGCACCAGCGGCTCATGGAGAACGCCGACTTCGCCACGGGCGGCGTGGATATCCACTACCTCGAGCGGCTTTTGAAATAGACTCCCCTGTATACCCAATAATCGGGCAAGGGGAGAATACACATGCTCTGGGAACTCTATCAGCAGACACAGATCGCCGGCGCTAAAGCCAGCGCCGACGTGGCCGCCGAGCAATCTCGCGGTGTCAAAACTGAAATTCATCAAATCAAACGCCGCGCCGACAGGCAGGCACTCACCACGATGGCTATCTGGGCTCTGCTCAGCGAGAAGCTCGGTGTCACCGAAGCCGATCTCGAAGCCAAGATCAGAGAGATCGATCTCTCCGACGGCAAACTCGACGGGCAGGTCCGTGTCGAGACCAACACCTGCGGCCAGTGCAACCGCAAGCTCTCCAAACGCCACACCAAGTGCATGTACTGCGGCGCCGAAGCAGGGCGCACGCTCGATCATCTCTAACAATCACACGCTCGGCATGTACCGATCGACCCAGTCGTCCTGACGCATCACCTGTGTTCGGCCCCGGCGGTCGCGTGTCTCGCTCCGCTTCTGCGCGAGCCTGAACACCCACTCGGCAAGCCGCGACCCGGTCAGCTCTTCAAAGTTCGCGCGCCCCGCGACAAACTCACCCGCTGGCCTCGCGTACTTGGTCACCAGCTCATCGTCGAGACTCGCAAAGATCTGCGCGCCGCCCGGGTCGCCCTGCCGACCCGCGCGACCGATGAATTGCCGATCGACGCGCTTGGCGCCGTGCATCTCGGTGAGCACGACAAACAGCCCGCCCTTGGCGCGTGCCGCGGTCGAGAGCTTGATGTCCGTGCCCCGCCCCGCCATGTTCGTCGCGACGGTGATCGCGCCCTCGTGACCGGCCTTGGCAACAAGCTCGGCTTCTTCTTCGTGATGGTGCGCGTTGAGCACCGAGTGCTGCAGACCAAGCACTTCGAGGCGCTCGCTTAAGAGCTGCGACGCCTCGACGTTGCGCGTGCCGATCAGCACGGGCCTGCCCGTTTCATGCTCGCTTCGCACGCGATCGACAATCGCCGACCACTTGGCGTCCGCGGACTTGAAATATCGCGTCGGCTCCTGCACCCTCGCGATCGGCCTGTTGGTCGGGATGACCGTCACGGGTCTGCCGTAAACGCGTTCCATCTCGCCCGCAGAGTCGGCGACCGTGCCCGTCATGCCGCAGAGGAACTTGTAGCTCCTAAAGAACCGCTGAAAGCTCAGCCTCGCGAGCGTCTCGCGGTCGGCGGTGATCTCGACGTTCTCTTTGGCTTCGACCGACTGGTGCAGACCGTGCTCCCACGAGCGGTCGGGCAAGAATCGGCCCGTGTACTCGTCAACGATCACGACGCACCCGTCCACGATCTCGTACTGTCGGCCTCGTATGTAGCAGTACTGCGCGACCAACGCCTGCCTGACCAGCTCCTCGCCTCGCCTCGCGGTCGCCCACTGCTCGTCGTCGTCAACGCGCATCGACTGCAGCACCGCGCGACCGGCGGCGGTGATCTTCACGCGCTTACGCATGCTGTCAACCGTGTAGTGCTTGTCGACCTCGAGTTCCTGCGCCACGTCGCGCGCCTTGAGATACGCCGGCGCCATCTCGTCCTCGCGGCGCGACCTCGCGATGATCAGGGGCGTCACACCCTCGTCGATCAGCACCGCGTCCGCTTCGTCAACTAGGCACGCCTGCAGCCCGGGCACAAGCGGCCCATTGCTGCCGAGCTTCTGCCAGCCCGTCCATGCGGATTCGATCCTGCCGAGCATGAGCTGGTCACGCAGATAGTCGGCGGTGATCTGTTTCGGTGTGCCGTGCACGATCGAACGCGCGTAGATCGCTGCTCGCTCCTCGGGCGACTGGTCCTGCACGATCGCGCCGGATGTCAGCCCGCATCTCTTATAGATCTTCGATCGGCTCTGCTCGTCGCGCTCGGCGAGGTAGTCGTTGACCGTAAAGACGTGCACGTGCCTGTGGCGCCAGGCCAAGAGCGGCGCCGCGAGCGACCCGGTCAGCGTTTTGCCCTCGCCCGTTACCATCTCCGCGAGCCTGCCGTGCACGAGTGCGAGCGCGCCGGCGAGCTGCACGATGTACGCCTCCTCGCCCGTCGCCCGGCTCGCGACCTCGCGGATGACAGCCATCGATCGCAGAATCTGCTCGTGGCTCGCCCGGCCGCGCACGACCACACTCCGAAGCTCCTCGATCTCCCGATCGAGCGCGTTCTCGGGCAGGCTGCGGATCTCGGGCGCCATCTGGTCCACACGCTCGGCCCAGCCAAGCAGCACCTCAAGACGCGACTTGCGCTGGCGCAGCTTGAGCGCGCCCCACGCGACGAACTGGTCGGCACCCTTGAGCGTCTCGACGCTGCGTTTGCGCGAACGGACCGCCTCGAACAAAGCGTGGTACCGGCTCAAACCGGTATCGGTAGCCGTCACAGCTGCACCCGGCCCTGAATCATCTTGTGAAGCCGATCAACCCACTGCACGGCAAGTGGCTTGGCGCCAAGACGGAACCGCAGGTACACCCGCTCGCCTGGTACGCCGCTCCACTCGTCGCTTGCGGTGGGTTCGATGTAAACGATGAACTGTTGCGTCTCGGCGAGCAGGCCCGACTGATCGGTCTGATCCGTCTGGATCGTGCCCCCGCCGGCGTACCCGAGACTCGCGTGGGGCAGGTACGCCTGGCCCGCGTCGATCGCGCGCAGGTTGTCGCCCTTGACCACAACACCCGGCATCGAAACCGGCCGCATCGAAACTCTCGGCTTCTCGATCTCGTCAAACAGCCACGCCGCCTCGTTCTGAGTCATCGAAGCCGTCACGCGAACGTTATCCGTATCGACTACCTCGCCGAGCACCTCGCCCGCGCTTGCCATCTGCCCGAGCATGTCGTGCGGGTCAGCGCCCACGTACCGCCCGGCGTGCGGCGCTGTAACGACAAGGCGGTTGTCACGCTCAAGCAGGAAGTCCAGCGAGAGCTTGGCCGCCGCGACTCGCTCGCGCGCGACCGGGACCGACGATGGGCTCGTTGCGGTTGCCTCGCGCTCGATGCTCTCGAACTCGGCGAGCTGTCCCTTGGCCATCAAGATCTGCGACTGGAGCTGCGGGCTCTCAAGCACCGCGATCACGTCGCCCTCTTCCACGTAGTCGCCGGGCCTGGCATACGCGCCGACGATAAAGCCCGGCTCGCCGATGAACACACCCGTTCGATCCAGACTCTCGACCACCCCCACGCCTCTTCGGACGTCGGGCATCGGGATCATCCCGACGAGCACAGCGCCCACCGCGAGCATGCCGAGTGTGATCGCGATGGTTCGGCCCCGCTGGTCCGCGAGCTTGGGCCCGCTGCTGAGCCACTTGATGAGCTTGCCGACCGGCATGATGAACCACGCCGCCGCGGTCCAGATCGCGAGGATCAGACCGATCGCAAACAGCTTGCCCATAACGTAGAGCGTGATCGTGATGAACAGGAACACGCGGTAGATCAGCGCCGCGACGCCGTAGATCGAGAGCGTCCACGCCTCGCCGGGCTGCGTCGTGGGCGAGCTCACGTCGTCGAGCCTGTAGATGTACTTCTGCATCAGGTACTGCAGCTGCTGGAACGAGCGCTGCATCATGTTCGGGATCTCGAGCAGATCGGACAGGATGTAGTACCCGTCGAACCGCATGAGCGGGTTCGCGTTAAAGAGCACCGTCGAGAGCCCCGCGGTCAGCATCGCGTTGTACGCGATCTGGTGCATGAGCGAACCCTCGGGCGTCGCGAGCCAGACGTGCGCCATGAGGCCCGCGAAGAACAGCTCGAAGATCATGCCGCCCGCGCCGACCGAGACTCGCTGCCATCGGCTCGGGAACCCCCAGCACGCCGAGGCATCGACGTATGGCGAAGGCACAAGAACCAGGAGCAACGCACCAAACTCGGGCACCTGCCCGCCGAAGCGTTTGCAGATCACGCCGTGGCCCATCTCGTGGAACACCTTCGCCACGACGTAAACCACGATCAGCCAGCCCCAGTTCGATGGCGCGATCGCGTCTTTAAACCCTTCGGCGAGCGCGCCCGAGTGCGAGCCGAGCCTCGTCAGCGTGAACAGCACAAACACCGCCCACGCCAGGAATCCCCAGCGGTTCATGATCGGCCTTAAGACCGGCTCGACCGCCGAGATAATCGCGTCCGGGTTGAACAGCCTGACCCGGAAATACATGATGCCGATCGCCTGGCTCTTGACCTTCTTCGTGAGCCGATCGCGCTGCCTTCTGAGCAGCTGCTCGGTCTCGGGCGAGGCCTCGATGCTCAGCAGGTTCGCGTTGTACAGGTTCGAGATGAGCTGGATCACCTCGGGCTGTGTTGGCGCCATGTCCGCGTGCCGATCGAGAACAATGTTCCACGCCTCTTCGACGGTCCGTGCGCCGTCGAGCAACCCGACCAGCTCGTGCGAGACCGGATTCAGCCTGTAGAACTTGTTCGACGCAGGGTCGTGCACGACGTGCCAGCGCCGGCCCCGGTACCGCTGGCGCGTGATCTGCACGTGCGGGCGCAGCCTCGGCCTTGTCGGCGCGACGCGGTGCCAGTGCGGACTGAATGTTGCTCGTTCAGCCAATGCTCAGACTCACCACCAAAGCCACAGGCGCAGCTTGTCAACGATCCGCCTCGACCCGATCCACAGCAGCGTCCGATCGCCAACCTCAAGCTTGGCGAGCCCCTCCATGCCCGGGCGCATCCAGCCCGCGGACTCGTCGAGGCTCGCGTACACAAGGAACGAGTTCCTGCCGTCCTGAGCCTGCGCCATCGGCACGACGCGCTCAACCGTCAGCGGGAATCGGCGGTCCGGGTAAGCCTTGGTCGCCACACTGCCGACCATGCCGTCGCTTTCCAGTGCGCCGAGCACCAGCCCGATGTCCGAGTCGTCAACCTCAGCGATGAGCCGCATCGAATCCAGCGGCGCGATCTCAAAGAGCGGCTCGCCGAGCTCGAGCCTCGCGCCAACGCGCTCGGTCAAATCACCCGCGATGATCGTCCCGTCGATCGGCGCGACGATCCGCGCCGCCTCGATCCGGCTGTTCAGAAGATCAAGCCTCGCCTGGCCCTGCATGACTTTCGCCTCGGCCTGCTGCTGCTCGGCGCCGTTGCCGCGACGCATCGCATCGGCGGCCTGCGACTGCGCCTGCGCGATCGACTGCCTCGCCTCGACCGCGCTCAGCTCTAGATCGCTCGTGTCGATCCGCACCAAGAGCTGCCCCTTGGTCACCTTCTCGCCCGCCTTCGCCTCGGGAAGCACCTCGCTCACAATGCCCTCGAAAGGCACCGCGACGATCCGCCGCTCGACCGGGCGGAGCTGCACATCCGCCTCAACCCGGTAGGGCACGGACACGAACGTCACGATCAGAGCCGCGACCATCACCGCGATACCAAGCAGCTTCCAGAGCGTGTGCTTCGGGCCCACCGCCCACGCGCCGGCCTTGCGGACCTCGTCCATCAGCCTCGCGGGGATCGGCCTGTCGTCGCTCTTGCGCAGTCGTAGCACGGGCGCGACAAGGTCCATCGTCGCCTGCAACAGCTCAACCGTGCGCACATCGATCGCCTGACCGACCTGCGCCGACTCGATCGTGATTACACCCAACGCCTCGTCACCGTCACGCAGCGGCAGCGACGTGACCTTCAGGTTCGCATCGCTCGACGCGAGATCGCGGTGCGCGTGCGTGACGGTCTGTGTCAGCGTCGGATCGACGTGCTCGCCGAGTTCCGGCACCGGGAACACCACGGGCTGATCCTGATCCAGACACTCGTCCATCGCCGACGCGAGCTTGCGGACCATCGCCATCCGGCGGTCGACGTGTTCGGTATCGCTCAGCGCCACGACCTTGATCGGCGTCGAGTCACGCTCGGTGACGAGTTCGTCGCCGCCCTGCGCTGCGCCCGCGAGCCCGTCGCGCCAGCCGAGCGCCACTCGGTCAGCCTTGAGGTGTCTGCACAGGTCGTTGACAAGCTGCATCGCCGAGCCTTTGAAGCCCGTTGACGAGTTGATCGAGGCGACGAGCCTTGTCGCAAGTTCGAGAGCCGCGCCCGCCGAGCGGAGCCGTGTGAGCTGGCTCCGAGTGCTTGCCAGGTGCGCGTAGCCCGCGAGCAGCTCGACCATCGCGATGGTTGACTGCATCGCGCCGCGCGAGCGTTGATCTAAAAGCAAGACGACCACGAACGCGGGCCGGGTCTCGCCGTCGGCGTTGGCCACGGTTCCAACGGGGACCGCGAGCGTAAAGCCGTTGCTGTGCGAGTCGTCGTACAACCCGTCGTCGGCGCCCATGCCAAAGACCGCGGTCGTGCCCGAGGCGAAGGCGCTGGCGGCGCTGGACCGCATGACCACGGGCTCGCCGAGCGAGTCGTCGGCGCTGGTGCCGTCGGTCGGGCCTTCGGGCCAGACGATGGTCGCCGTTGGTCTGTCGCCCGAGTCGGCACCGGCGCCGGCGTGGACGAACATCGCCGCCTGGCGCGCACCGGCGACCTGGCCCATGGCGGCCAAGAGATGATTCGGGAACGTGCGTTCGTCGCCCGACGCTGCTGTCAGGTCCGCGACAATGCGACGCCACCCTGGCGCGTTGAGATTGGAAAGGTCTATCACGTCGGCTCTATCTCGCTGATGCGCAGGCCAACGCCCACCGTCAGCCTTCTTCGCCCGGAATGTCTTGCCCCGCTCGGGCCGTTGCCTGTGTCGCAGCGAGCTTGGCCCACTCCTTGCCCGGCTCATCGAACCGAACAAATGCCGTGAGCCCGGCAGGCAGCGTCCCCGGGTTTGGCACCTCGACCCGCACCCTCCGGGCGCCGGTCACCGAATCAGCCACGGGGCTGATACCGACAATCGTAGCGCCGAGCAGGCTGGCGTCATCACCGATCCGCACCAAGCACCACGCCGGATCCCCGTCTTCGAGGCCCAGGGTGATCGACGTGGGTGTCGCAACGTCGACCCAGAGCGGATCGACGGAAACTACGCGGACCGCGGGGTCTGATTCTCGGACCGAATCCCCCACCGCTACGAGCACGGATTCGACCACGCCGTCGAACGGAGCCGAGACCGTGTGCTTGTCCAGCCTCGCTTGGAGCTGGCTGAGCTGGATCTGCTGTTCCTGGAGTCTCTGCTGGCTGGCGTCGAGTCTGAGTTTGGCAGTCTCGGCGTTGAGTTCTGCTCGGTCGAGTTCCAGCGTTGAGCCGCCGCCGCCCTCGAACGCGGTTTTAGTGGCCTCAAGCTCGACCTCGGCGAGTTCCAGCGCCTTCCGCTCGGCATCGACGTCCAGCGTGCTCTCGGCTCGGATCGTCTGGAGCACCACCGCGTCGTGCGCCTCGCGGTTGTCCGCCACGACCATCGGGTCGCCCATTTTCACTTCATCGCCGTCGGCGACGATGATCTCCATCACCGACGTCGGGAAGCTAAAGCCCATGATCGCGTCCTGGCTCGGCCGCGTCACGGCCTTAATCCCGAACGTCTCAGGCGGGGGCAGCTCGCTCAGATCCACCGCGGGCTGGGCAAACAGCCCCGTGACTGCCAGAACCGACACCATCATCGCTTGCATACCGATCTCCGCACCGAGTGACTTTGCCCCGCAAATCGTTGCAGCGAGCCCCGAGCCATTCCTACCATTTGTATACACCGTATCGGTTATGGAGAGACTCGAATGCCACAGACTTCCACTGCAGACACACTCGCACTCAACGGCGGCACCCCCGTCGCCTCGCCCTCCATCCCCTTTATGGCCCCAAAGCTCCACCCGCAGGATATCTCCGCGGCTCACGCGGTCCTCGAATCGGGCATGCTCCGCGCCCACACCAACTGCGCCGAGCTCGAAACCCAGTTCGCAGAAATGTCTGACGCCAAGTTCGGTCTGACCTGCGCCAACGGCACCTGCGCCCTCCAGCTCGCCTACGAAGCGCTCCTCGAGCGTGGCGACGAGGTCATCGTCCCAGCGTGGACCTACATCGCCACCGCATCGATGCTCGTCGCCCGCGGCTGCAAGCTCGTCTTCTGCGACTCCTTCGAGGACACCATGCAGGTCGATCCGGCGGACATCGAGAAGCGGATTACACCCAACACCAAAGCGATCGCCGTCACTCACCTCTACGGCATGCCCGTGGACATCGACGCGATCCAGGCCATCGCGAAGAAGCACAACCTCAAGGTCATCTACGACTGCGCCCAGTCGCACCTTGCCACCTACAACGGCAAAGGCATCGGCGCGTTCGGCGACGCATGCACCTACTCCTTCTACGCAACCAAGAACCTCGGCACAGGCGAGGGCGGCCTCGTCACCGTCAACACGGATGAACTCAACAACGACATCGGACTCCTCCGTTCCCACGGCGAATCCGACAAATACCTGCATACACGCATCGGCTACAACTACCGCATGAACGACATTACCGGCGCGATCGGCCTCTCCAGGCTCCAGCGTCTGGAAGAAGAGACCAACGTCCGCCGGGCTGTCGCCGACAAGTACGATGCGCTCTTTGCCGATGTCGATGCGGTCGAAACACCCACACGCACCAAGGGCGGCGACTCGGCCTGGCACCTCTACAGCCTCAAGCTCAACCTCGACAAGGTCACCTGCACACGCGACGAGTTCATCAAGGCACTCATCGCCGAGGGCGTCCCGAGCGCGGTCCACTACCCCAAGAGCCTGACCGATCAGCCGGCGTTCGCCGACATCGTCACCGACCACCCGCCCGTGGCCCGCAGGCTCGCAACAAGAGTCTTCAGCATCCCGATGCACCACGAACTGACAGACGAGCAGATCCAGCAGGTCGTGGACGCTGTCAAGAAAGTGGCCCTCGCACACTCCTAGAGCCGGTGCGCTAATTTCACATTTACAGCATCCGTCACAGTTGTGACAGTACGGCACCTCAGGTAACCTGTGCCCTGTGGGGGTACTGTTTCTGTAACCGGCGCGACCGCGCCCAGGTGAGAGGTGTACCCATGAAGCTGCAGACCGCTACCGCTGTCACGCTCGCCCTTGTTTCAGGCAACACACTCGCGGATGTCACGTTTTATGACAATTCCGATCTGGCGTTTGTGTTCTCACCCTTTGAACCACGAGTTGCCGACGGCTCAGGATTCAACGACCCGCTGCTCGTACAAACCACGCTCTACCCCCTCTCGTCTCCCGCCGACAACGCCGACGGCAACGGGGTCGGGTTCCACACGTTCACGTACAAGATCAACCGCAACCCACCAACCGGGTCTTCGGTCGAAGAAGATTGGTTCCGGGGCTGGCCATCCGCGTCGGTCCGGTTCGGCACCACCGGCGGATGGCTGCCGTACTCGAGAGAGCTCACAACTCTAGCTGTTGGCGATTCGGTCGATGCTTCGGCCTTCACCGATTCTGACAAGTACGTCGACTATGTCGGAGCGGTCGCGAACTACCAGCTCGGCGAAGGGCTGACGCCGCTTTACGGCGACGAGACGTACATCCCGTTCAGCATCGACGAAACCGAGGGCATCCGCTACGGCTACCTCCGCGTCACTTTCATGGAAGGCGTCGAGTTTGATCTCGTCGATGAATTCAACAAGCCGACCGGCGAAACAACGTTCCGCGATCTCTACATGGTCACCGGCTGGGGGTTCGAGAACCAACTCGACACCCCCGCGGTCATCACCGACGGATCGACCCCTGAATGCCCCGCCGACGTCAACGACGACGGCATGCTTAGCCCAACCGACTTCACCGCTTGGGACAGCGCGTTCAACAACAACGAACCCGGGTGCGACCAGAACAGCGACGGCAACTGCACGCCGACCGATTTCACGGCGTGGGTCTCAAACTTCAACGCCGGCTGCTGAATACGCCTGATATAAGGACCACAAAGATGAACAAAGCAATTCTCTCAGCCATTGCCTCGATCGCTGCCGCGGGTGCGACGCACGCCGATTTGCAGATCCACACCAACACCAATTTCGAATTCACTCTGAGCTACTACCACTTCTTATCCAGCCCGCCGGTCGGGACGAGCCTCAACATCAGGCTAGACGCAGCATCCCAAGCAGCAACAGACGAGTGGCCCCTCGATGAGAACGCCTTCGGAATCTGGGCCGACGGCCCATCCACCTCGTCGGGCTGGGGAAACTACTACTTCTTCGACGACGGCGACGCCAAAGTCACCAAGAGCGACGAGATCACCGTTGTAGACAACGGCTACTACCAGGATTGGTACACGCCCGTCACCACGTTCAGCCCGGGCGAGTCTGTCGGACCCGAGTCGTTCACCGACGCGGTCGGAAGAGACATCCTCACCTTTAGCTGGGAAGGGCCGATCAACCACTCACCTATCGACGGCATGGGGTTCGTCGGTGTCTCCATCGTCATCGAGGGCCAAACCCACTACGGATGGGTACTCATGGTTGACGACTACCCCTCGGGTTCAAACTACCAACCGATCGCGTGGGCGTTCGAGACCGAGCCCGGTGTGCCCGCCCTCGTCGTAGATCCGTTTGAAACAGAGTGCCTCGCCGACGTCAACGGCGATGGCATGCTCAGCCCGACCGACTTCACCGCTTGGGTCGGCGCGTTCAACAACAACGAACCAGGGTGCGACCAGAACAACGACGGCAGCTGCACACCGACCGACTTCACCGCATGGATCGGAAATTTCAACGCCGGATGCTAACGGCACACAAAATGGGAGTCTGTAAATGACCGTTACAAAGCTATCAGTTCTCGCGATGATCGCCGCCGCTGGCACCGCTGGTGCTGACTTACAAGAATTCAAGGTGACCGGCGAACTTCTCATGCCATACTCCGATGGGTTCTCGTGTCTCAATCCATCGATGCCCGGCGTCAGCTTCGAGTACTTCGATGTCCGCCAGCCGCCCGAGGCCCAGCCGGTCGAGAGCGCCGACGGCAACTTTCTGATCATCGGCGACTGCGAGTTCGGGGGCAGCTTCCCGCGGAACATCAACATCGGCAACTGCCCCGACTCCGGCGGCAACATCAGGTTCGCCCACGGCGGGCCGAGCACCGAACCGGGCACGCTCTACGACGTCGGCGGCAACGCGCTCTTCGGCGAGATCCAAGGCCCGTACCCGTTCGCGGCGGGCGAAGCCGTCGGGCCGAACGCCCAGTGGCAATTCGGCGCGTTTGAGAGGCTCGGCTGGAGTCAGCTCTGGACCCGGACTCCTCAGTTCGACATCACCGACGAAGAGTTCCGCAGCGACATCGACTGGGTCGGCAACGGCATCATCATCGGGCTCGAGATCACCGAGGCCGACGGGGTGCACTACGGCTGGATCGAGATTGAACGCCTCACCGACTTCGACCCGGCACGCGTGAGCCGCTGCAGCGAGCCCTACCGCGTGGTCCGCTACGCCTACGAAACCGAGCCGGGCGTGCCCGCACCCGTGACGAACCCCTGCCTCGCCGACGTCAACGGTGACGGCATCGCCTCACCATCCGACTTCACCGCTTGGGTCGGCGCGTTCAACAACAACGAACCCGGGTGCGACCAGAACAACGACGGCGCATGCACCCCCACCGACTTCTCGGCGTGGGTCGCAAACTTCAATGACGGCTGCTAAACCCAAGCCAGCCAACACAAAGTGAGCCAAACAGCCCGCCAATGGGCTGTTTTTTATTCGACATGCGTGAGTTCGCTTAGCTCAAATCGCTCCGGGCTCTCGCCCTGCTCGATGTACATGTAACCAGTATGCACCGCTGCAGTTGAAAGACCGAGTGCTTCGACGATGGCCTGATGACGCTCCGAAGCGAACACATATTCTTCAGAATCTCGAAGCACGCGATCGAGTTGGGCCGAGTCGGCACCTTCGCCGGCCAGCTTGGCCAGTTCCATCGCGTCACCCCCCTCAGGAAGCTCCGAACCGACACCGTCGAAGTAAGCGGGGCACGAATCGTACTCATCGATGACTTCGCCACCGTTTGCTGCGAGTAGCAACAGCACACCATCATCGTGATTCAGCACACCGAAGACAGCCGCGCCTAGCCGATCGGAGAGTGAAGCGCATAAGCCGCCGAGCTCTTCTGGGTCTTGCTCTTCGCACGCCTGGTCGTAGACGACAACCGATCTTCCATCAACCGGCGTGACATACGCAGTGCGGCCAAGTTCACGTAGTGCATCTAGAACCGGGCCATGATCCTGGGTAACGACCGTGACATTTGTATAGAAACTGCCCATCGAAGCAGTATATCAAACCACATCAACCACGAGCGACCGCGTCCCCGGCCCGCCGCGCAGGACCACGTCCTCGGCGCACACCGATGGGATCAACACGGTCTTGCCCGGGTCCATCGTGATCTCAGCGAACGCGCCCGACTTGCTCGCGAGCGATGCGCCCATCGTCTGGAGCACCATCACCGCGGTGCACACGCCCGGCGCCGAGACCGCTTTCTCTTCGCAGTGCGCCGAGAGCTGGCGGACGCGGAACGTGTCTTTGTCCACGAGCAGGCCGTCGCCCTGGACGCTGACCGATTCGGGCGGATCAACAAACAGCGTCGATTCGAGCGCCTGCTCAATATGTAGCTCACGCACCGGCCGGTTGTACTTGGCGATCCAGTCGAACACGCGAAACGTCGTGTCGCTGGGCGTCTGCACCTCGGCGACGAGTACGCCCGCGCCAAGCGCGTGGATCGTCCCCGTCGGCAGGTCGTGCATCTCGCCGACAACCGCCGGCACAGCGTTCATGAGTTCCGGGATCGTGCCCGCCGCGATTGCTTCGCGGTAGTCGGCCTCGGTCACGCCGGGTTTGAACCCCTTGAAAATCACGGGCTCCTCGCCCCGCGCGCCCTTCTCGACCGCGAGCACAAACCAGCACTCGGTCTTGGGCGTCGCCTCGGGATGAGCCGCGGCGTACTCGGGCGAAGGGTGAACCTGAACAGAAAGATGCTCACGCGCATCGAGCAGTTTCACCAAGAGCGGGAACCCGTCTGCCGAGGTCAGCGACGCCTGCCCGAGCATGTCGCTGCCCCACTGGCTCATCGCGGCGTGGATCGTCTTGCGAGCCAGCGGACCGTTGGCGATCACCGAGCGCCTCGCGCCGCCCCCGGCGCCCGATGGCGCGGTCGAACCGAGGTCCGCGATCTCCCAGCTCTCGCCGATGTTCACGCCGTCGGCGAGGCTCTTGCCAAGCCCGGCCAGCCTGCGTCCGCCCCAGACTTTCTCCAGGAGCATCGGCTCGAACATCAATGGATAAGGCTCACTCATCTTCGGACTGTTTCCTCGGCCGGGCGGGGCCCATTCTGAGCACTCTCTGGGCAGCTTGCAACAGTATCACACTATCCAAACGATTCAGCCGAACCATCTCAGGCCCGCCCCGGCTCGGTTTCAGCAGCTCACGCCCGAGAACCCCGAGCACGCCGAGATCACCCACCCCCGGCTCGGACCTCATCCGATTGGCCGATAATCGGATCGACTCAACAACGCTTTCAAGATCCCCAGCCTCGGCTTCACCATCGACTACGCCGACCTCGGCCCAGCGGCCCTGATCAACCACGAGCACCTTGGCAACCTTGCTCTGATTGCTCTTGGTCAGCACCGCGTACGAATGAACATCGATCGACCCGATCGCTTCGAGCTGGCGCTCGTCGAACACCGTCCAACGCTCGAGTTCTGCTTTGATCGCGCCGGCTTGTTCAAAGTCTTCATCACCCACAGCCGCCCTCATGCGCAGTTCAGTTTCAATCATGTTCTTGCGAACAGCATTTGCATCGAAACAGATCGCCGAGAGCAGCCGCTTCTGATACTCATTGAGCGGCTCCGACCCGTCGCATGCGCCCGGGCACTGGCCCATCTCTTTGTAAGCACAGGCCCGACCGTTCGGTGCCCGGTGCAACTCCGCGGGATACCGGCACAGCTCGAACGCGGCATCGAGCTGCTCCGAGTGCCGACGCACGCCGGCCTTCTCGTAGAAAGGCCCGATGATCCGCGTCCCGGGCTCGAACACCGAGGGATCGGTGTCCCAGCTCCACAGCGCCTTGGACGCTTCAGTCTGCGTCCCGAGCCACCAGATGCGCAGCTTCCTAGCCGCCTTGTCGTGCAATCCCGGGTCGAGGGTCTCCGCGGCGGTCATGAAGGCGAGGTCGGCTTCGAAGATCGAATCGCAGTTCACACATTCATACGAAGCCGCGACCTGCCGAAGATCCGTCGCACCCGACGCCGAGGCACCTAGCCGATCGGTAAGGAACGACCGCATGTCTCCGGTCGAGGCGAGCGCGATGACCCCGCCGTTGGTGTCGCGCACACAGACAACCCCGTGCGAGGCGGGGATTGTGCTGCTGTGTTGTTCGTTGATTCCGCCGGCAAGAGCGGTGCGCGATGTCCAGACAAGGTCTGCCACACCGGGCTCCGGCGCTGGGGGCGTCAGTCGCCCGGCTTCGAGATCTTGTCGGGCAGGACCATGCCCCGGAGCTCGGCCTCGAACGCGATCTTGTTCTCAACCACGCCCTGCACCGAGGCGCTAAAGCCCCGGCTGCCGAACTTGTTCTCTTTGACCAGGAAGTACAGGTCGTCGCCGATCGTCACGCTGTTGCGGAACGAGCAGTCGTTGATCCGGAGGAACGCGGCCGGCGAGGGGCTGCCCCTGCGGACGTTGAACATCCAGCACATCAGCTGAGCCGCGGCCTCGACCATCAGAACACCGGGCAGGACGGGCAGATCCGGGAAGTGCCCCGGGATCCAGAACTCGCCCTCACGGACCTCTTTCAGGCCGAGAACCTGGGTGCGCTCCTCGTTGGCATAGATCACCGCGTCCAGGAGCGACATATCGCCCCTGTGCGGTATCCACTCATGGATCCCTACCTTGGTGCACAGCCGCGCACCGATATCGACACCGCTCACGTCAAAGAGCAGTGCGCTGGGATCATCCATTGCCAGAGGCGATCCTGATGAGACCACTTCACCCATGTCCTGTTAACCCTGTATCTAATGCGGATCAGCGTGTCAGTTGCCCTGATCACGGAGCGCCAGAATCTCCTTGCGGATCTCCTGAGCCAGATTCCGGACATCCTGCAGCGACTTGCGTGCACGCGTGCCAGCGGCCTTGTTGCCGCCCTCGGCCTTGGCGATGTCGTCCTCTGCCTCCGTCACGATCTGCTTGAGCTTCTCGAATGACTCCATGCCGGCGTCTCCTATCGGATCGGTGTCTGCGTGTGCGTCAGGGCGGTTTGCCATGACGACGGGCCCCACAAGCGGCCCGTGTGTGTGCTATATCATCGCTATCCAAGCCGCTGAGGCAAGCACAAAGCAAAAATACCTTATAAACACCAAACTACGAGCCGGCGACCCGAACCAGCAGTTCGTCGGCGAGTGTCAGCGCCCGGTGCATGTAGCGTTCATCGCCCTCAACGCCGAAAAAGCTCGGCGCTGTCGATGCAATCAGCAGCCGTTTGATGTCCGCAAGCTTCGAATCGTGCGAATCAACCGCAAGACCCCGCTCTTTGCGCAGCTTGCGCATGTGCCGAACAGGCCTGATCCCAAACAACTTGTCCTCATGGCCCCAAAACAGATGCTCGAGGTACACCGCATCCTCGACCCAGTGACCCGCGTGTACGAGCGCCAGATCGATCAGCACACAGCGATCGGGATGATCTGAGTGCTGTGCCATGTGCATCGCGTTACCCGGGTGCAGATCGCCGTGGCACCACGTGTTGATCGGGCGGGCCTCCCACTGCCTCAGCATGTCAGGAAGCAGCTTCTGAGTCGCCTGGATCGCTTTCTTCCAGCGCGGCTTCTCAGTGATCTCGTTGTCTGCAACCCATTCGCGTGAACGCTCGAGCGCGCTCGCCCAGTCAGGCGTCGCAGGAGCCGCTTCCATCTCAACGCCAGACTCGTCCGCACGCGCCTGAAACTCGACCGCGGCATTTAAGAGCCCCTGCATCGACATCTCTGTGAGATCGCCCGCGACGGTTTCGCCCTCGAGCCGTTCGATGACAAGCCAGCCAAGGTCATGACCGCCGAGCTCGCGCCCAGAACCCAATACGCGCGGCGTCGGGTGCGGCACCTGGCCCTCGACAACGTCGCGATCGAGGCCGTGGTTGCCCAAGCGAACAGTCCAGTTCAATTCGGTTGAGCCAACAGGGAGTTTGACAATCACCGGCACATCGTCAGCGCCGTCAGGCGTCCACGTCGCGTAGCCGGTCGCGGCGCCGCCACGCTGCCAAGAGGCACGGAACCATTCAATTTCGCCGAGTCGGCCGCCGCAAGAATCTCTGATCACAGGCTCGAGCGACCTTGCGAGCGCCGCCGGGTCATCACCTGAATCCGCATGTCCATTGCCGGATGCGATCATGCGCTTCGAAGCCTCCTGCCTCGTTCCATACGCACATCTTACCGCGCCGGCTGAGCCTGATACAAGCCCAGAAATTGTGAAGGAGACAACGATTCCGCCCGGCTTGTAGGGTGAATCCCTTGGGGCAGCACACCCTCCTTGCCCAGCAAACCGCCCAGCTGCTTCCTGCGTTGCCCGAGCAGTTTCTGACAGAACGTCGCGAACATCCTGCGATCAAAGTCTTTGTGCGCATCGCCAGGCACAATCGACACCATCGCGCTGGCAACATCCGGTTGAGGCCAGAAACACTCGCGAGGCAGCTTCGCCACCAATCCAACTTCTGCAAAGAGCTGCGCGACCACCGAAATCACGCCGAACGATTTGCTCCCCGGCTTTGCCATCAACCGATCGGCGACCTCGCGCTGAATTGTGACATACTGACCGACGCACGTCGGCCAATCGAGCAGCAGCGCAAGCATGAGCGGCGTCGCGGCGCCGTACGGCAAATTCGCGACAAGTGTGAACTTCTCATCACCCACAACATCTGCAATCGCGCGCGACATCTCGTGCTTTGATTCCAGACAGTCGCCCTCGATCAGCCGAAACCCTTCGCGCGAGCCGTTTCTGTCGCGGAGCAGCTCAGCCATCTCCGGATCAAGCTCGCACGCCACGACCCGGCAGCCCCGATCGAGCAGTTCCTCCGTCATCGTCCCCGTGCCAGGCCCCACTTCGAGCACGAGGTCGCCAGCGCCCACGCCCGAAGCATCGACGAGCTTGCGGATCAGGTTGTGATCGATCAGAAAGTTCTGCCCGAGCTTGTGCCTGGGCGACATGCACCGCTCTTCGAGAATCTGCTTGATCTCCGCGAGCGTCTGCATCGCTACCAGTCCCCGCTCAGAACGCGGTCGATCGCGTGCGCGACACCCGATTCGTTGTGATCCAGCGTCGCGTGGTCCGCGAGCTCATGCACCTCGTCGATCGCGTTGGCCATCGCGATGCCGAGACCGGCGCCGCTGATCATCGAGAGATCGTTGACTTGGTCGCCGATCGCGACGGTCCGTGCCGGGTCGATGCCGAGTTCGTTGCACACCCAGCCGATGCCCGCCCACTTGCTGGTCAGCGAGTCGAACGCCTCCAGAATGTGGTACTGCCCGTCGAAGCCGTCGGCGTGTTCCTGCGATGTCACCGCCGGGAACGAGTGGAGCGTCACCTGCTCCTGAAGCAGCTCGAAGATCTCGTCACGCAGCGGCATCGTAAAGGTCGAAGGCCCGCACGCGCCGACCCGCACCGTCCACTCCGGGTGCTCATCGTCCGCGAGCGTCGCCACGTCCCGGCGGGTCAGCTGCATGTGATTGAGCCACCATTCAGTCACCGGGTGCAGTTCGTGCCCGCCGTCGCCTCGGACGACAAGGTAGTCGAACCCGGATGCGAGCCTGTCCTTGAGCACGAGCGCCGCGTGGCCGCTGCGGTTGAGCACATCCACGACACTCTGCACGATCTGCGTCCGCATCGCGAACCGGTGCAGCGTGTCGCCCGTTCCCGGCTCAACGACCATCGAGCCGCCCGCGGTGACCATCGGGTGCACCGCGCCGACCGCTTCTGCCGCGAACGCGCTCTCGGCGTAGTTGCGCCCCGTGCAGAGCAGCACCGCAAACCCGGCCTCCCGCGCACGGTGAACCGCCTCGATGTTTTCCTTCGAGACCCGGCCCTTGGAATCGGCGAGCGTGCCGTCGATATCAATCGCGAGCAGGTCGTAGGCGAGATTGGTCTTTGGTTCGGGCACGCCTGAGCGTACGCGCCCCGCGCAGCGGTCGGCTTCGCTAGTCGTAATTCCGGCTGCCGAACGTGATGCTGTTTTTCCCGGCTCGCTTGGATTCGAGCGCGAGCTGGTCGGCGCGCCGGAGCAGTTCCTCGGGCGTGTTGCCGTCCCAGGGGAACGTCGCCAGACCGCCGGAGATTGTGAGCCGGCCCGGTGCATCGATCCCAAGACGCGGGAAACGCTGTTCGAGCACCGCGCGCTGGAACCGCTCGGCGACCGCCTCGAAGTTCTTCGGGTGGTTCGAGTTGTCGTCGCGCGGCCCTTCCGGCTCGTAGAAGATCACCGCGAACTCGTCGCCGCCGATCCGGCAGATCCGGTCAGTCGGTCGCGTCAGCGAGTGCATCAGGTTCACCGTCTCGCGCAGGATCACATCGCCCGCCTCGTGGCCCATCTCGTCGTTGAACTGCTTGAAGTTGTCAAGGTCGAAAACCAGCACCGTCAGCATCCGGCGCTGCGACCTCGCCTGCTCGATCGCGGCCTCAAGGAACCGATCGAAATAACGCCGATTCCACGCGCCGCTCACGCGGTCGGTCATCGCCTCGGCGCGGAGCCGACGCTGCTGATCCGCGAGCGAGAGCCAGCCGGCGAGCCATCTCGCGTGCTCCTGTAACTGGCCCAGCCCGCCGGCGCGGGGGTCGCTCCGCGGGCGGAGTGTCTCGGGGTCGTTTGTTGATCGCAGCCAGCCGAACCGCTTGCCGTCGAACTCGACCGCCAGCGCACCGGCTTCTCCCGACTCTGCGTTGTTCGACTCGGCGACAAACTCGACGTCCGCGCGACCGACACGTGCGCGAAGAATGTCCATCGCTGCCTCGACGATCGGTCGGCCGCCCAGCAGCGCCGCGACGAGCGAGCCATCACCGGCCCCGCACGTCGGCATCGCCATCTCAGCAACCTGCTCCTCGAACGCGACCTGGCGCACAGACTCGACCGGCTGCGGCACAGGCTCGGGTTCTGATTTCGCTGGCTCGGGCTGCATAGGTTCGTCGAACGTTTCGGGAATCGGCGCGTTCTCGGCGACCTCTTCATCGACGCTTTCGTCCGCACTCTCGTCGGTGCTGTCATCAAACCCGAGCGGGTCGGCGACGGGCATCTCGCCGAAGTCCACTGGCTCGGTTGTCGGCGTTTGCGTTTCGGGTTGCTTTGGAGACGCAGAGAAGATCGGCGTGCCCGAATCGATCGGGGCCGGGATCGACTGGTCGTCGCCGTGGATCAGGATACGGAGTCGGTCTGTCGAGACTGTTGGTTCCACCACACCCTGATACGCAGCGGACACGGGTTGGTTCGCATCGCCCGCCCCAAGAACCACGGCGCCTGGGACGATTCTGCCGACTGCAGCGACAAATTCCTCGGGCGAGCCCGAACGCCCACCGATATCCGCGTCCGCGCCGACGATCACAACCGTCCGCCTCGCGTGCCCGCCGACGGGGTTGGCGAGCTCACCGATCGCGTCCAGAGGAGAACGCGTGCGGATCAATTCCAGATCCGGATCAAGCCTGAGCTTTGCGTCAAGGCCCGTGCGCCCGACAAGCACAACGCGCGCATCGTACATCTCGGGCGAAGACCCGCCCGCAGCCGAGCCGTGCGTTGTGCCGTGGCTGCCCATCATCAGTCGTCCAGATCCAGCTCGTCCGAGAGCAGCATGCTCAGCTCGTCGTCCGAGAGAAGCCGATCCTGCCCAAACCCATCATCCCCTGAATCATCGTCTGATTCCAGCGCCGAATCGGGTTTCGCGGCTCCCTCGCCTGAAAGCCGCAGCGAGGGCGCAGAATTTCGGACCACAGGCGCAGGATCCGCCGCCGGGGGCCTGTGCATCGGGATGGCGTCGGTCGGCTGGTCCTCGGCTTCGATGCCGAGCTGCGCCACGTCGAGCGGGCGGAGCTGGATCGGCGCGTCGTGCTGGTAGACCCAGAGTCTCAGCCAGGGCGCGTACTTCTTGCACGACGTGAGCAGCGCCTTCTTGCCTCGGACGTGCGCGGGCTCGGCGATGAGCAGGATCGCCCCGCCGCGCGGCGACCGGCCGATCGTCCCGCACGAACAGATCTCCGCCATCGCGCCGAACGCGGACGTGCAGATCACCGGCGAAACTCCCTTGCCGCGGAGCGACGAGATCAGCTCCGCTGGCGGATCGCTCGCGCACCACAGCACGCACGCCGCTTCTACACCATCGGTTGACATCGGTTCAGGTGACATCGATCGGAGTCTACACACCGCGGATCACTCCGTTTAGGTTTCAAGCCCGGCCAGCCCGAGCACGCACCGTGCAACCGCAGCCGCCCCGTCGGCGGGCCCCAGCTTCTCGATCGCAACCGACATGCGTGCCCTCGTTTCGTCGCTCAGGAGCGACCGCAAACCACCCAGATTCACACGAAGGTTCTCGCTCGCGTCGATCATGTCGGTACCAACCGACACTCCGCCCGCATCTTCGAGTTCCTTCGCGTTTAGCCGCTGGTGTTCGTCTTTGTGGTACGGATAGGGCAGCACCAGCGCCGGCGTTTTGGTTGCCCAGACGTCGGACATCGCCCCCGCACCGCCCCGCGTGACCGCCGCATCGGAAGCCGCGAACGCGTGATCCATCCGCTCGATGTACGCGTGCACACCCGCGCGGATACCGAGGCGTTCGTACTCGTGTTGGAGTTCCTGTTCCGCGCCACTGCCGCACTGATGCAGGATCTGCCAATCCGTGAGGTCTGTGTCTTCTTTCAGACTTTCGAGCGTGCGCACAACGAACGTGTTGACCGTCGAGGCTCCTTGGCTGCCGCCCGTAACGAGCAGCGTCTTCGCATCCGCATCAAGCCCGAACGACTTTCGCGCCTCGGGTGCGCTGGGCAGTTCGTGCATCCGCCTGCGCACGATCGGCGGTATCCGAACGAGCCTGCTGTCATCGGTCGGCGCGCTCGACAGCTGCTTGGTCGCCCACCTCTGCATGAGCCTGTTGGCCTTGCCCGGCACAGCATCCAGATTCACAAGCACGCTCGGCACGCGCTCGGCTCTGGCCGCCTGCGCCGCACCAGGCGAGACAAACCCGCCGGTTGAAACCACAACCACATGCTCGCAGCGCGCTTTCAGCTCGCCGATCGCGGCCCGCCCAACCCGGACCGAACCGCCCCACGACATCACAAACCTCGCCAGCGCCCTGGGCCTCATCGCAAGAGGCTTGGCGGGTGAAACAGAGACTGAAAAATCGAACCCATCGATCGTTTCGTCTTTGAGCACGTTCGCGTCGATCGGCCGGTCGGAGGTGACGAACACGCCGCATACTTCGCCGGGCATGAGCCGTGCGAGTTCTTCGGCTACCGCCAGGTTGGGCTGGATGTGCCCGCCCGTGCCGCCGCCCGCGAAGACAACACCGAGTGCGCGTCGATCGCTCACGCCAGCGCGCCGACCGGTTCCGCATCCTCGTCGGCGTCCTCCGGTTCGATGTTGTCGCATCCGAGCTCACCCGCCGCCTGCGAGCGGTCGAAGCGGATCAGCATGCCAAGGGCAGCCGAGGTCAGGATCCATCCGGTGCCGCCCGAACTGATGAGGGGCAGCGCGATTCCCTTTGTGGGCGCCAGCTTCGTCACAACGAGCAGGTTGATGCACGCCTGCAGCCCGATCGTGGCGATCACGCCCAGAACGAACAACCTCGCAACCGGGCGTGTGTCGCGCTTGGCGATGTCCACGCCTGTCGTGAGCAGGACGCAATACAAGAACAGCACGAGCGCAACGCCGAAGAGACCGAGTTCTTCGGAGATGATCGCGAAGATGAAGTCGGTCGTGTCCTCTGGCAGGTAGCCGAACTTCTGCAAGCCGTGGCCGAGCCCACGTCCGACGCCTTCGCCATTGGCGATGGCGCCCATCGACTGGATGATGTGGAACCCGTCGCCCGCCGGGTCCGCGTACGGATCGATGAACGAGGTCACACGCTTCATGCGGTAGTCGCTCGTCAGCAGACCCGCCGCGACGACACCGAGCCCCGCGGGCGCGAGCACACCGATGTGCCAGTACTTCGCGCCGGCGGCAAGCAGCACGAGCACGCCCGTCGCGCCAACAAGGACCGCGGTGCCGAGGTCTTCTTTCATGATGACCGCCGAGACCATGCCCAGCGCGATCAGCATCGGAGCCAAGCCGCGCCAGAACTGACGGAGCCGATCCCCCGCCGAAACCGCGCACCACGCGAGCAGTCCCAGCATGCTCCACTTGACCAGTTCGCTCGGCTGGATCGAGAGCGTGCCGAACACCGGCGCGGGGATCTCGATCCAACGCGAGGAAAAATTCTTCTCGCGCGCGATGCCCGGCAGGTACACAAGCAACAGCGAGCCAACGAGCACAGCCGTCCCAATGCAGAGCATCATGTAGAACTTGTCTGGTCTTGGCTTGATCGCGGAATTGACGAACCGCGCGGGCATGAACGCCGCGGCGCCCATCGCAAAGAGCGCTAGCGCCGCGTAGATCCCGGTCCGGCCCGACATGATCGCGATGGGCGAGAGACCGCCGTCGCCTCGGATCGGTTGGTCAGCGGACGCCGGGGCGATCTGCATGCCGGCGCTGGTGACCATCAGGACCCCGAGCGTCAGCAGCGCAAGGGCACACAGGAACAGGATTTGACCGTTTCGAAGCACGATCTCACATCGTCCAGAACCCGCTTGCTGGGCCAGATTCGCACCCTCTTTCCACGCCCGGCTCGCACCCAGCTCGCAGATTGTGTTAGCATGTACTTACACACAGGCCTTGACCAAAGGAGACTCGCCATGCTCCGTGCATTTGCTGCGTTCTTACTCGTGACTTTCTCGCTCAGCGCCGCCGCCGACCCGGTGGACGATGCGCTGCAGGGCAAGGTCGGCTCGGGCACCATGACCGAGTCGGTTGAGGCGCTAACCGACATGCTCGCCGAGAAACCGGACGACGACCGGGTCCGCCTGGCGCTGGGCATGCTCAAGATCATCAGAACGGGCGAAACCACAGCCCAGTGGCTCTACCGCCACGGCGCGGGCAACCCCACGAAGAACGTCGGCATGTTCGTCTTCCCGGCGCTTGGCGCGGTACCCGCGAACCAGAACCCGGAGCAGGTCAGCTACGAGGACATCGACCTGTTCTTTGATGGCTGGATGGCAGAACTCGCCGAGGCCGAGGCGATCCTGACACAGATCAAAGACGGTGACGTCCTGCTCGATGTCGATCTCGCCAAACTCAGGTTTGATCTCAACGGCGACGGCGTCGCGTCCGACAGCGAAACCGCCGGCGCCGCCCTCTCATTCATCTTCACCGGTGGCAGAAACCGAGGCGAGGAAGTCCCGAGCTTTGTCATCGGCGCCGACCGGAGCGACGCCGAGTGGCTCATCGCGTACTGCCACGTCTTCATGGGCTTCGGCGAGCTGCACCTGGCGCACAACCATCGCGAACTCTTCGAGCGCGCTGGGCATCTCATCTTCCCCAACATCGACACGCCCCACAACTACATCAAGGGCCGAAACGTCTTCGACCCGATGGGCGCGGGCGTCGATGTGACCGACGTCATCGCGGCTGTGCACCTGCTCCGCTTCCCCGTTGACGAGCCCGAACGCATGGAAGCCGCGAGGCAGCACTTCCTCAGCGCGATCGGTCACAGCAGGATCATGTGGGTTCACGCGATGCAGGAGACCGACAACCACCGCGAGTGGCTCCCGAACCCGGACCAGGACAGCGCGCTGGGCGGGATGGAGATGACCGCCGAACGCATCAGGCTCTGGCACGATCTGCTCAGCGATTCCGAAGCTGCCCTGACCGGCAAGAAACTCGTCCGCTTCTGGCGCGGCGACGGCAGCAAGGGCATCAACCTCCGCCGCGTCTTCGCAGAACCACAGACGTTCGACCTGCTCCTCTGGATCCAGGGCACCGCCGCAGCGGACTATCTCGAAGAAGGCGAGCTGACACGCGACTTCCTCTGGCAGGAATTCGAGGACGCGTTCGGTGATGAGCCGTTCAGGTATATTTTCTATGTGAACTGAATCAGATTTACTTCAGAATGTTCAGCCTGATCGTCGGATCCAGATCCGACAGCGGCCTTGCGATCAGGTCGTAGCCATCCGCCGCGACAATCGCACAGCGGACAAGCTCGCCCGGCGCGATCTTCTGACGCGACTGCACATAGGTCACGCTGTCGATCTGCGGCGCCTGGTGGTACGCCCGGCCCTGATACAGCCTGCCCCCGGTTGACACGCCCGAAGTCGATTCGACTTCGCTGCCCGTGTCGCGATCGATCAGGATGTCCAGCTGCACGCCCGACTCGAGCGGGTTCTTCTCGTCCCACTGCTGGGCTAGGAAGTCCGCCTGATCGAAGGCGATACCCTGCTGGAGCTCCATGATCTCGGCCTTGCGCTGGGCCTTCACCTCTGCGGGCACAGCGAGGGTCGGGTCTTCTTCGAGGGTGCCCGCGGGTGTGCCGGGTTCTTTGGAGTACTCGAAAACGCCTACCGCGTCGAAGCCGACCTCGTCGATGAAGGCCATTAGCTGCTCGTGGTCTTCCTGTGTTTCGCCCGGGAAGCCCGAGATGAACGTCGTGCGGATCGCGATGCCGGGCACACGCTCACGGAGCTTGTGCATAAGCCCGAGCTGCTGCTCAGCATCAACGTGCCTGCGCATCATCTCGAGCATGCGCTGGCTCGCATGCTGGAGCGGGATGTCGATGTAAGGCAGCACGTGCCCGTTCTGCGAGAGCTCGGCGAACGCGTCGATGAACTCGTCGCGGAAGTTGCTCGGGTAGGCGTACATGAGCCTGACCCAGCCGTGACCGCCCGCGTCTTTGACCGCGTTGTTTGCTGCGCGCAGGAGTTCGGGCAAACCGCCCTGACCGGTGGCTTCATTGAAACCAAGCCCGATGTCGTCGCCGTAGCTGGTGGTGTCCTGCCCGATGAGGTTGAGCTCGAAGACGCCGTCGTTGAGCAGCTCGCGCGCTTCGGTGACGACGCGGTCGATCGGCTTGCTGCGCATCTTGCCGCGGATGGAGGGGATGGTGCAGAACGCGCACGCCTGGTTGCAGCCCTCGCTCATGCGCAGGTACGCGTAGTGCCTCGGCGTCAGCCGAAGCCGCGCCGAGTCGTCCTCGAAGTAACCGATGCCCTTGCCGTCTTTGCCCTGCACGGTCAGGCCCGTCGTCTGCAGCCCACGCTCGCGCGCCGCCAGCAGCGCGTTAGCCGAGACCCAGTACTTCGGTGATTCGCCTTCTTTGCCGATGGCTTCGCGGTCCGGCCGAACGCCCCGGACCGCGTCGATGACCTTGTCCCGATCGAATACGCCGATCATCGCGTCGATGCCGGGCTCCCATTCGAGCATCTTGGCCCGGTGGCGCTGAACCAGACAGCCCGCGACGACGACGCGCTTGACGCGCCCCGCTTCTTTCGCGCGGACAGCGTCTTTGATGACCGCAAGTGATTCGTCTTTGCTAGCTTCGAGAAAGCCGCAGGTGTTGATAACAACAGCATCCGCTGGATCGACGCCCTCATCGGTCGCGACGTGGTCGCCTTCGCCCAGCGAGCGCCCCTCGGTGTGGCCCGCATCGTCCCAGCGTTCGTCCTCGGACGGGTTGTAGGACACCGGCATCAGCCCGTCGGCGGCGAGCGTGCCGAGCATCTTCTCCGAATCCACAAGGTTCTTCGGGCAGCCGAGGCTGACGAAGCTGACTGTGCGGATCTCTGGGTCGGTTCCGGTTGGGCTTTGGGTCTGTGTCATCCGGGAACATGGTAGGCCCCGGGGCGTAACCGACAGTCCCTACCCGGCTTTACGGGCAAGCCGCGGGCCGGGCTGCTCGATCGTCGCGACACCGAAGCCCGGCATCGGGAAAACACCCTGCAGAGCGTCCGCCAGTTCGTCGGGCGAGCAGGTCACGAAGAAGCAGACCTCGGGCATCTGCGTCGCCGCAAACCGCAGGGCTCTTGGCAGGTTCTCACGCGTGGTGGCGATCATCAGCTCGCCGTGCTCGAAGCGGATCGGCAGCAGCTTGAACTGCCAGGCCTGCCTCGCCGTGACGCACGAAACCGCGTCAGGCTGGGGGCCGCCCTTTTCGAAGCTGTAGACGCCGGCGATCTGCTCGTACTGCCTCGCCCAGGCGTCCTCGATGACGCGCGGGTCGATGCCGAACATCCGCTCGGCGAGCTCGCCGAAGGGCTTGCCGACGATGCGTTGCTCGTCGAGAATCTCTTCGCGCATGTGCTCGGTCAGCACGCCAAGCTCTACAAGAATGTCACCGATGCGTAGGGGCATGTCTCTCTCCCGGTGCGTCCGTCGCGGCTGCATCTCCAGCAACCCGCGAGCCACCGGCGTGGACATCGGGCATCGGACACGCCGCGTCCGCCGCCGGCGAAGGTTCGTTCCATACCCGATTCAGGAGATTCCGGTTGGGTGGGCCGAGGACGCACAACCCGCACCGCTGGCATGCCCGGTAAGCTGGCACGCATGGTTCTTGGACTCACCGGCGAGCTGGATATTTCGACGATCGTGCCCGTGGTTGTCGGTGCGCACATCAGGGCCGAGATCTCGGACCGCCCAACCGCGCAGTGGCTCGCCGACCAGCTTACCGACGAACTAGCCGACGCGTGCCCGGACCTGTGCGCCGTCGTCTGCACCGATCTGTGGTACCTCAACGACGACCGCCTCCAGACCCGCCCCACGGTTTCCGTCGGCGAGCCCGAGCTCAACGCGTACGCCGCGTTTCTTGCGGACAAGCTGCCCGATGTGTACTCGGTCAAGGACGTGCTCGTGGTGCAGATGGACCTGCGAAGCGACGACACGGTCGCCAGCTGCTGGGGACGCGACGCGATCTCGACCAGGCAAGCGGCGCAGGCGTTCGCGGAGCGGTACCTCTCGGGGTTTGTCGAGTCGATCGCGAGGCAGCACGCCGCCGATTGACGGCTCACTTCCCGATGCAGAACGTCTGGAAGATCAGCCCCAGTACCTCGTCGGGCTCGATTCGGCCCGCCAGCACACCCAGCCCGTCAAGAGCCGCCCGGAGCTCGCCCGCGACCAGCTCCCACTGCACGCGCCCCGCCGAGGCGAGCGATCTGGCGTTCGACATGGCTTGTTCAACATCGCGGAGCGCCGAGTCGAACCTTGCCGCGATCGCGCCGCCCGCCGAAGGACCCGCCAAGCCGCACGCGCGGACAACCGCGAGTCTGAGATCATCGAGATGCCAGCCATCGAGCGCGCAGACCTCGACGTCCGCCGACGTTTCGTGCGTGATCGGGACATCGGCTTTGGTGCGCACGCGGATGGCGTTCGTCACCGCCAACGGGTCCGCAAACTCGCCCGACGGGTCGCACCAGAGCACCGCATCGGCGCGCTGGATCTCCTTGTTCGCACGTTCCTGAATCTGCTCGTCTAACCCACCCGCTTCGTACTCGTCGAGTCCCGCGAGATCGACCAGCTCGATCGTGCCCCCGCCGGGCAGCGACAGAGGCTCCGCGATCGCGTCCCGCGTCGTGCCGGGCTCGGCGTCAACCACAGAACGCCGAAACCCGAGCAGCGCGTTGAAGAGCGTGCTCTTGCCGGAACTCGGCCTGCCCGCCAATACCACGCGCGGCGACGAAGTCACCGATTCCCTCGCGGATTTACCAGAGATGTGCCCGCCGACAGCACTGAGCAGCCCATCGAGCTCACCGACCAACGCAGCGGGCTCGATCGCCACCACGTCCTCCTGATCCGCGAAGTCGATACCGGCTTCGACGAGCGCCAAGAGTCTGGCAACCTGCGACGACCAAGCCGACGCCTGATCGCCGAGGTGCGCATCCATCACGCGGTTGACCTCGGCAAGCTCTGCTTCGTTCTCGGCGGCGATGATCGCGGCCACCGCCTTGGCCTGTTCGATCCCGAGCCTGCCGTTGGTGTACGCGCGTGCCGTGAACTCGCCCGGCTCCGCCTGACGCAGCCCGGCGTGCGACAACAGCTCGCGCTGCACCCTCGCGACAATCGCGGGCCCGCCCGGGATAACGATGTCGAGCGAATCCTCGCCCGAATACGAAGCCGGCGCGACGGTCACCATGACCAAGACGCGAAGCCTTGCCTCTCCGAGTTTGAGTGTCAGCGGGTACGCGCCGCGCTTGGTCGGCACCGGCTCAACAAACAGCGCCGCAAAATCGCCTGCGCTGCCTGAGACTCTGACGATCGCGCGGGGAGACTGTCCCGGTGCGCTGGCGACCGCCGCGATGGTCGAAGCCGAGCCTGTGCCCGGCGTGCTCACTCGCGTCCCTTGCGCATCGCCCGCTGCGCGGCGCTCTCGCCGCCCGGCTTCTTCGGGGCGCCCTTGCCGCCGTCACGCATCCGCTGCTGCTGCTCGCGGATGGCCTGCTGCTTGTCGGAGATCTCTTGCAGCTTGGCCATGAAGCCGCCCTTTGGTTTCTTGGGCTTCTTGGTGACCTCGAGCAGGTTGTGCTTGTTGATGTGCGCCCTGATCCAGCTGTTCTCAAGGATCGCGATGGTCGAGTTGGCGATGAAGTAGAGCGCCAGACCCGACGGGGCGTTGTACATGATGAACGGGAACATGACCACGGTCATGACCTTGATCATCTTCTGCTGCTTCTGCTGCTCGGGCGTCAGCGTGGACGTCGTCGCGGGTGTCAGGAATTTCTGGTGCATGAAGAACACGACACCCAGCAGCAACGGCATGATGTTGATCGCCGAGATCAGACCCATCAGGGGCAGCGTGAAGTGCATGGAGTCGGGCAGCGGGATGAAGTGGTCAGGCTCGGCAAGGTCAGCCATGAAGGGCCACGCGCCGCCGGTGATGTTCTGGAAGACGCCGTAGAACGCGGGCTGCTGGCGGAGTTCGTAGAGGAAGTACAGACTCGCGTAGAGCGCGATCCAGATCGGTGACTGCAACAGCATCGGTAGGCAGCCAAGCATGCCCGCGGGGTTGACACCCTCTTCGCGCCAGAGCTTGGCCATCTCCTGCTGGATCTTCTGCTTATCGCCCGCGTAACGCTCCTGAATCTTCTTCTGCTTCGGAGCCAGATCCTGCATCTGCTTGGCGAAGCGCTGCATGCGGATCTGCGACCAGCGGTTGATCGGGTGCAAGACGCCGCGGACACAGAACACGAGCATGATGATCGCAAGCGACCAGTCGCTCACGAACGAGTGCAGGAACCGGACCAAGCCCAGAAGCGGATCGCTGAGCCATGTGAAGGTGCACATCGCGCAGGGACCGCCGAAGTTGTAGACAACCAGTTCTTTCATGCCAGCCGCGACAGCCGCCGGGCTCTGGTCCATCACAGCCTTGCTCTTGGGCCCGGCGTAGACCATGATCGATTCGTCGCTCGACTGGCCCGCGGCGAGCGTGCGCTCCTTGCCGACCAAGCGGAGAATCAGAACGCCGTCCTTGGGCTGGTTGGTTTCTTGCAGCACAACGCGGTCGATCTTCTCGATCGAGCTGAACGCCAAGGGCGAGCCGGGCGTTTCGACCGAGTGCACCGCGACGCCGTAGTAGCGGTTCGTCATCGCCGCCCAGACCAGTTCAAGATCGGACTTGATGCTCTTCTCGTTGGGCCAGACCTCACGCGCCGCGACGTAGGGCTTGAAGACCTTGCCGGTCTCGGGGTTCTGCCACGAATCGGTCACATGCCGAGGCCCGAGCACGTTGGCACGCGGGGTCAGGAACTTCTCACCCAGCACGAACTCGCGGTTCTTGTCGATGCCCGCAGACATCATGTACCCGAAGCGGACCCGGCGTTTGTCGCCGCCGTAGGTCACGGCGTCCTTGGGCATGTCGATCGGACCGAACTGCACGAAGCGTGCCGTCAGCTCGCTGCTCGACTCGTTGATCAGGCTCTGCTCGATGCGCAGGTCGTTGGTGCCGTCGGTCATGACGTACGTGCGGGTGAGTCGCACAACCGCTTCGCCGGCTTCGTTCTCGATGACCGCCTCGAACGCGCCGGGCGCGGTCTGCCGCCAGATGTCGGTGCCGAAGACGTGGATCGGGGTCTTGTCGATCTCGACCCAGAGTGCTGCGAATGGCGTGACCGCGAGCGAGCCGCTGATCTGCTCGGACTGGAGCTGAACGTGGTGCTCGGGGCCGACTTCTTCGCCGGCGACGTGGTACTTGGTGTAGTTCTCGACGCTGTCGAACTCTCGCGCCAGACGCAGCGACGAGATGCCGGCGCCCGCTCTGCTGAACTCGATCAGCATGCGGTCCGGCCCGTCCGCGTCGATGCCGCCGATCGGGTCGAAGGCCTGCGACGAATCCTGCTGACGGACACGCAGACCCGCGAGCGAGACACCCGAGTCCTGAGTTGTGGGCTGTGCTTCAGGCTGAGCGGGGAGCGCCGGCTCGGCGCTGTCGCCCCGACCTTCGTCAGCCGCGAGTTCGTCCGAATCAGGTTGAGCCTCGTCGTTGTCCGCGTCGGCGGAATCTGTGCCGGCTTCGGGCAGTGCCTGGTTGGCCTCGCTGCTCTCGTCGGCGATCTGCTCTTGTTGGGTAGGCTCGGGCTGGTACGGGGGCTTGGTCGAGTTGATAAAGACTGAGACCGCGACACCGATGCCGACGAGGATCAGGACAAGCGGAACGACCACCCGGAGCAGTCGGTTTGGCTTCTGAGCCATGAAAACGATTCCCTTCGGTTGATCAGCGGCCTTCGTACAGCCGCTCGCCAAGACGATCACTCAGCGCGGGGATGGCCTTGATCTCTTCTGCCGTCTTGGCAATGTCATACTCGACGCGGAAGAACTCGAATTTGTCCGGGTGCATCACGACATACGAAGCACGGACATCGCCGTCGCGGGGCTGACCGACAGACCCCACGTTGATAATCGCCTTCTCGCCCTTCTCGAACGTGTACGTCTCTTCCGTCATCTCACCCGGCGGGTAGAAGTCCGGCTCGTCGGTGAACACGCCCGGCTGGTGGGTGTGCCCCACCGCGACCATGGTCTCGACGCGGCGGAAGATCGAGCCGAGCTTGTCGGGATCGCCCACGACGTCGTCTGGGAAGATGTACTCGTTGATTGGCCTGCGGGGCGAGCCGTGTACGAACAGCATCGGGATCTCGCTGTCGGGCGCGGTCTCGACGACACGCACGCGGAGCTGACCGAGGAAGTCGTACCGGCGGGCGCGTTTCTCGTCGTCCGGCTCGGCGTCGAGCTGGTCGCGCGTCCAGTACGCGGCGGACGCGGCGGGCGCGTTAAAATTCGTCGGCTCGTAAAGCACGCCGAAATCATGGTTTCCCATCAGGGACCATTCGCAGTGCTCCTGAACCATGTCCAGGCATTCAAGGGGGTCCGGGCCGTACCCGATAATGTCACCAAGGCAGATGATCCGCTCGATCCCCTTGGATTTGATGTCTGCCAACACAGCCCGTAGGGCCTCTGCGTTCGAGTGGATGTCGCTGATGATGGCTGTAGGCACTGGCTGGAATCCGGTCTGAGGGCCAATCTGGGGATCCCGAACGAATCGGCAGCCCTAGGGCCGTGATGCTAGGGAACGAAGCGGTCAAGAGCAACGGGCCTGCCGATCCGGGTTCACAAAGCCCAGAGCACGGGAACAGAGCCAAACATCGCCCAGTTGACCACATCGACTGGTCCTTTGGAGACTCGCCTCTAAGATACCACGCGGATCTCGCCGACAACCATCAGGCGAGGACCCGCACTGACAGGGGCCCAAGCATGGGCCCGACAAGGGCCAAGGAAGGAACCCGCATATGCCTGCAGCCAGCAGCGTGAACTACCAACGAACTCGAGAGATGTCCATCGACGAGCTCCTGCTCGAGAACCGGATCGTCTTCCTGATCGGTGAGATCAACCAATCATCCGCCGCCCGCGTCATGATGCAGATGCTCTATCTGGAGAACCAGAAGAAGGGCACCGACATCAGCCTCTACATCAACTCTCCCGGCGGCGCTGTGGACGACACGCTCGCCCTCTTCGACACCATGCGGTTCCTTAGCTCGCCCGTGGCGACCTACTGCATCGGCCGGGCTTACTCGGGCGGTGCTGTCCTCTTGGCAGCCGGTGAAAAAGGTAAGAGGTTCATCCTCCCCCACGCCAAGGTCATGATCCACCAGCCCTACGGCGGCGTCACTGGCCAGGCCGCGGACATCAAGATCCAGGCCGAGCAGATCATCAAAATGAAGCACGGCCTGAACCAGATCCTCGCCGACTGCTCGGGCCAGCCGTACGACACCGTCGCCAAGGACGCCGAGCGCGACAAGTACTTCTCAGCAGAAGAAGCCAAGGCCTACGGCCTCGTCGACGAAGTCCTCGAGCACCCGCCCGAGGAAATCTCAAAGCACGCGTTCAGCTAACTCGCCCGTTCACACCACACAACTCCCGAGGAAGAAAATGTCCTACCTCGTCCCAATCGTTATCGAACAGTCCGGCAAAGGTGAGCGGTCCTACGACATCTACTCACGCCTCCTCAAGGACCGCATCGTCTTCATCGGCGGCGGCATCAACGACGAGATCGCCAACCTCGCGGTCGCGCAGCTCCTGTTCCTCCAGAACGAGGACCCGAAGCTCGACATCCACATGTACATCAACTCGCCCGGCGGCAGCGTCACCGCGGGTCTGGCGATCATCGACACGATGAAGTACGTCGCACCCGACGTGAGCACGTACATCTTCGGTCAGGCCGCCAGCATGGGAAGCATGATCGCCTGCTCGGGCACCAAGGGCAAAAGGTACGCGCTGCACAACGCACGCAACCTGATGCACCAGCCGCTGCTCTCAGGCGTTATGGAAGGCCAGGCGACCGACCTTGAGATCGAGGCCATCGAGATGATCCGCCTGCGTGACCGCCTGTACAAACTGTACAGCGAGGCCACCGGCAAGGGCACCGACCAGATCGAAGCCGACTGCGACCGCAACAAGTGGCTCGACGACAAGGAGATGCTCGAGTACGGCCTGATCGACAAGGTCCTCGAGCACCTGCCCAACGCAAACAAGAGCTAACCACAACACCCACAGCTAGACTGGGGCATGCAAACACCCGGTCACTGCGTCATCTACCGCTTCAGAGTCCGCGAGGGATTCGAGCAGCAGTTCATCGATTCGTGGTCACGGATCACGGTCGGCCTGCGCGACGGACGCGGCGCGCTCGGCTCGCGCCTCCACCGGGGCCCTGACGATATCTGGTACGCCTACGCCCAGTGGCCCTCCGCCGAGGTGCGGAGCAAGGCGTTCGCCGGCGGTGCTGTCGATGCCGAGGCATCGGAGCTGATGCGGGAGGCGATCGAAGAGGATCTGCCCGAGATCGTGCTCTCGCCCGAGGCCGACTTCCTCATCCTGCCCCGTTAACGCAACACAAACACGCCCCCGGCTACACTCTCCGCATGAAACACGCGGTCACCATCGCCCTGCTCTCGGCCTTCACTCTGACCGGCTGCAACTCCGGCAAACGCATCGCCAAAGCCAACAACAACCTCCGCATCGAGCGCGAGCAACTCAAAGAACAGGTCACCGCGCTCGAGAACGAGAACGCGGAGCTTCACGTGAAAATCGCGGAGCTGATGCAGAGCACAGACAGCGAACTCTCAGAAGACGTCCTTGCCGCGATGCCGAGGGTTGCGAGCATCGAGCTGACCCGGTACTGCTCGATTTGGACCGAGGGCGGCGCGAGCGAGGCGCGGTTCTTTGTTGTTCCCAAAGACGGCATGGGAAGGTTTGTGCCTGCGGTTGGCAAGCTTGTTGTATCAGTTTCAGAATATGAAAAACCAAACAAGCCGCCCGAACCTGACGACCTCGCGCGCAACGAGCACGTTCCAACGATCGGAATGCAGACTCTCAACGCGCTAGAGATACGCGACTCGTTCGTATCCGGCCTTTCAGGCAGTTCTTATATGATCCAGGTACCGCTGACAAGCACACCACCTGAGCAAGTGATGCTCGTCGCGTACTTCGAAGATGCGCTAACCGGCAAGTTTCACAGTGTGTCCCGGATTATCGACTCGTACACTGACTAGAACTCAATCAGCACACCCACATACACGTCCGACGTCAGCACGTTGAATTCGGTGATGTCCGTGTCGATGTCGAGCCCGGGAACATACATCCAGCGGGTGCCGAAGTCGATCCAGACATTGTCGATGACGCGCACTTCCATGCCGATGGGGATCTGAAGCGCGAAGCTGGTGTCGTCGTCGGTGTCGCCCTCGATGTCCGCATCGACCATCGCGACGCCGGCGCCGAACCCGATGTAGCCCCGGTAGCCCCCGTTGGTGATGTCGATCAGGAAATTACCCATGATCGTTGTGACTTCGATGTCGCCGTCGATGTCTTGGACGGTGTTGCCGTCGCTGTCGATGATGCCGTCGGTGTCGTAGAAGCGCTGGGCGAACTCGCCCTCGAACCGATAGCCGATGCCGGGATCGCTCGGGTTCGGCCCGGGCCCGAGCCTGAACCCGACGCCGGCGTTGTAGCCGAAGCCGAGCTTGGAATCGAGTTCGAGATCGTCGCTTGTGCCCGAGCTGCGTTCGACGTCAACATCGAACGGGAAGACAAGCGAAGCCGCGCCGCGTGCGTACACGTGCGGGTAAGGCCCGCCTGATGAGTAGTACGTGTCCTGCTCGACGTCGGCGAGCGTCATCGAGCTGAGGATGCCGCCGAGCTTCTCGGTTGGCCCAAGTAACGAGCTGTCTTTGCCCTCGTCAGCCAGCGCACCGCTGGCGATAAGCAGCGATGTCAAAGCCGCTGTACGGATCGAAGTCGTCATCTGCGATTCTCCTTCGCTCCCCCTGTGTCAGCTGATTGTAAGTGCCGCCTCGTCCGATCAATGACCCGGCAGCGGAAACTTCGCGCACAGGCCACGCACATCCTCGCGGACCTGTTGCGTCACAGCCGAGAGTTCGTCTTCACCGGTAAGGCCGGCACTCAGGACACGGTCGATGAACGACGCGACGGTCTTCATCTCATCGGCTCCGAACCCACGCGTGGTAGTCGCGGGCGTGCCGAGGCGGATGCCGCTGGTGACCATCGGCTTGCGCTGGTCGCCCGGGATGCCGTTCTTGTTGCAGATGATGCCCGCGTTCTCGAGCCACTTCTCCGCGGCCTTTCCAGTCAACTCGCCCTCAGCGCCGTTCGGGTCCTTGGCGGTCAAATCAACGAGCATGACGTGGTTGTCCGTCGTACCACTGGTAATGCGGTAGCCAAGCTCAGTGAGCGCACCGGCGAGAGCCTTCGCGTTTGATACAACATCCGCCTGGTACTGCTTGTACTCGGGCTTGAGCGCCTCGCCGAACGCGACGGCCTTGGCCGTGATGATGTGCATCAAAGGCCCGCCCTGCATGCCCGGGAAGAGCGCGCGGTTGACCTTCTTGCTGATCTCTTCATCGTTGGTCAGAATCAGCCCGCCGCGCGGACCGCGCAGACTCTTGTGCGTCGTCGTCGTCACAACATGAGCGTGCGGGAACGGGCTCGGGTGCTGACCGCCCACGATCAGACCTGAAATGTGCGCCACGTCCGCCATCAGAAGCGCCCCAACCTCGTCGGCGATCTCGCGGAACTTGGCGAAGTCGATCGTCCGCGGGTACGCGCTGTAGCCACAAAGCAGCATCGCGGGCTTGGTTTCGAGGCACACCTTGCGAACGGCTTCGTAGTCGATCTGCTCGAACTGGTCGCTCGATTCGTCGCGGATCAGCGGGTAGTGGACCGGGTTGTAGTAGTGCCCGCTGAAATTGATCGGCAGGCCGTGCGACAAGTGACCGCCGTCGGCGAGGACGAGCGAGCAGAACGTCGCGCCGGGTTCCATGAGCGCCATGAACACCGCGGCGTTCGCCTGCGCGCCCGAATGAGGCTGGACGTTGGCGTACTCGCATCCGAACATTTCTTTCGCGCGGTCCTGCGCGAGGCGTTCGATCGCGTCGTGGTGCTCGCACCCGCCGTAGTACCGACGCCCCGGGTAGCCCTCGGCGTACTTGTTAGTCATGCAGGTGCCGCCGGCGTGCATGACGGCCTCGCTCGCGTGGTTCTCGCTCGCGATCAGCTCGATCGTGCTGGCCTGGCGGTCCGCCTCGGCCTGAACGATGGTTGCCGCCTCCGGGTCCTGCGAGCGGATCAGCTCGACGATCTGGTCGTGGATACTCATGGCCCGATCCTACGGCAGCAACCGCCGAGAATCGCAACCGGTCCTGAATCAGATCCTATTCACACTATGCACACCTACTCGGGCTTCCGCACCACCGTGTAGAGCACGTTGTACGCGTCGAATTCCGCCAGATCCCGGTCCGTCGCGACGGAGAACACCTCGCGCATCAGCTGCGAGCCGTTGGCCTGGAAGTGAACGACCTCGAAGCCCGCGGCCTCCCACGCCTCACGCCCGAACGGGTCACGGACGTCGGCAGGCGCGTTGTAGGTCCCGTCTTCGCGGTGCCACGCGCCGCCGCCGAGGTTGTAGACAACCGCGACACCGCCGTCGTCGAGCGCGTTGTAGATCGCCCGCGCCGCGTCCTCGGGCTCGCCGCCGATGTCGATCGGGTCGAAGCCCCTCATCGGCTCGTCCGGCTGGACGTAGCCCCGCTTGAGAACGTTGCGGGCGATGATGACGTCGAAGTTGCCCCCGAGTCTTTCGCGAAGCCGCCAGTCGCTGAACCACTCCCCGAGTTCGAGATGGACCGAGCCCTTGGTGCCGTCTTCTGCGGTCACGCCGTCACCGATCCGGGTCGCGTGGTAGAGCGTGTGAATCACCGGGTCGGCCTCGACACCGAACACGGCCGCGCCGCATCGTGCGAGCATCTCAAGCTGGCCCAGTTGACCGTAGCCAAAGTCGAGAACCCGCTTGTTTCTAAACGAATCAAACCCGCCCGCCTCCGCCGCGGCGAGCAGCGCCGGGGCGTACGCGATCGGGGTGCCGTAGTTCGTGGCGTAGTAGCGCTTCGGGCCGTATTCTACCTGCCTGAAGTCTTCGAGTTCGTCGCCTGTGAATTCGAGCGACTGCTGGAGCGTGTAGACCTCCCGATCGAAGCCGCCCTCCTCGCGAGGCCCGACCACCAGCACCGCCCCCTTCACCTCCGGCAGCTCCTCGGCCTTCTCGAGCCACTCGGTAATCGCCGGGTGTGTGATGACCTCGGCGACTTTTTCCGCCTCCTTGGCCAGAGCCGCGGGGCTCCAGTCGTTCTGGGCGTGCGAAGCCGAAACAAGAACCGCGGCAGATGCGACAGCGATAGCTCTGAGCATGAATAAGCCTCCGGCGGTGGTACCGGAGGTCTGGGTCTGGGATGCAGTCAGCCGGTACTGATTTCTGTAGAGGAAGGTCGTTTCTTCTTCCATGTGTGACGCGCTACGAAACATGCCACCAAAAGCACTACGCATGTAATACCCATCGCGATGTACTTCTGATATCCGCCATACCCGAACCACCCATTGGGCAGGCGGGGCACCCTTGCCTTCGGAACCCCATCAAAGAAATTGGAGTGCGTGTCTGGGTACATCCCAGCATCAAGCTGCTTCTGTACAAAGCTGGCATACCTCGTTCGATACCTTTCAGAGGATCGCATTGATTTCTTATAGAATTTCTCGACTGACGAGGCACCAATTAGTGAATACGAAAACCACTCACCAGTCAGAACCTCAGCACCTTCTGTTTCAAATGCAAATGGATGAATACTCGTTCGGCCTTGGCTTGCCAGATCGTCGATGCGCTCACCGCACAAGACTGAAACCGAGGTAAAGTCGTGATACATCATGAGGATGCCGATCGCCCCAACAACGTCGACGCTCTCCCAAGCATCACCAAGCACAATCAATCCAACGAAACCATCGACGAGTTCTTTATACTTATCGTCATCGATTCGCGCCGAATAGCTCTCAAAGTTCTCACCGATTACATCTCTGAATTGAGAAAGCGGGGTTGGAAATCGCGAGATCCACGTGTTTCCAAACTCCCCAGCTTCTTCATCTAAGAGCCAATCTACGATTCCGAGCTGAACAAACTCACGCCCGAAGTGTGCGTCAGGATTAATCTCAATCGCCTTGGATATATGCTCGCGGGCGGCTTCAAGATCAGCCAGATCCTCGGCATCCCCACCGTTTCGGATCCACCGATGCGCGTGGAACGTGCCGATGTTCGCGTGGTACCTGTAGAGGTGATCACCCGCGTCGTCGCCTAGCCGTTCGACGACTTCGAGTTTCGATTTAATGGACTCGATCGCAGCGGTCGAATCCCCGAGCCTATCAAGAGAGACCGCGATATCGTCGTACGATTCAAGCCGATCCGGGTCTGCTGCCAAGCGTTCCTCAGCGATCTCTATACGCCGCTCGTAGTACTCATCGGGATACACAGGGAAGAAACCGGTGACCGCCTCGACAACCCCCGGCACACCCTTGGCCTCGGTGCGGAGCGTGTCAGAATCCCAGTAGCACGCCCACGCGATCGCCGCGAATGACAGAAACAGAACCGAGCACATCAGCTTGACCAGTTTCGAGGGATTCATTCCGAAGCTCCTTCTGCAAAGAGCATACGGATTTCATTGTGAACGGTTCTGTTCGTTCAGACCAACTCGCCGATCGGCCTCACACTCTCAAGCGCAAACTCCGGCCCGTAGACCGCACCGAGATCGATCGGAAGGTACACGCCGTTCTCGTGGTCGCTGTTGAGGATGATCGCGTTGGGTGAGACAAAGTCCGAGCCGAACTCGGCGTGCTCGTGACCAAGCACGAACCAGTTGACCCCCCACCGCTCGACGAGATCCTCGAGCAGTTCCGCGTCGTAGCCCCGGCCCCAGACCATCGCGTACGCAGAACCCGTGCGCGGCTGGTAGTCCTCTTCCGTCAGCGGTCGGCTCAGCACATCGGTATCGAACCGGCCCATCATGCCCGGGCTGGGCAGGCTGTGCGCGCAGAGCACATCGAACCGACCGCCGGAAGGTTTCGTGCAGTGGCACCGCAGCGCCAGCGGCATCGAGCGGATGAACCTGTCGATCGATTTCTCGACCCTCGCCGCGTCTTCGCCGAACACAAACCGCAGCGCATCCTGAAAGACCTCGATGCACTTGACGCCGTCTTTGATGATGCCCGACTTGAGCATCTGCGCCATCTCATGATTCGCGATCAGCGTGTGCACGTGCTCGGGAAACTCGGCCTTGAGCTTGGCGACCTTGGCGAGCATCCGGTAGCTGAAGTCCATGCCGTTGATGAGGCGGTCAGAGTGGATCAGCTCGTGAAGCGTCAGGTGCTTGCGACGCGACTCATCAGCACCGGGATTCAATCCAGCAAGCTCGACGAGCCTGTCAAAGTGCGCGGGGTTGTCGTGGAGATCACCCGTGGCGATCAGGTGGCCCGGCGCAGAGATGGTGTCGATTGAGCCTGTCCTGCACGAAGAATCGAGGTTGGCCTCGACCGCCGCGTCGAAGATCGCGATGACTGCGTCGGGGTTGTTGTGTTCTTCGCTCATGTCACCCGCCCTGACCGGTCGGGCTTATTCTTTCATGGCCTTCATCTGAGCCGTGCGATCCTTCACGCCTGCCTTGAGCATGGCGTGGATGAGTTCGAGCCGATCGACGACCTGCTCCATCTCGGGACGCTTGGCCGGATCGACCTCGAGGCACTGCATAATCAGTTCGCTGAGCTTCGGCGGGATCCGCTCGTTGATCTCGTTGGCTGGCTTTGGCTTCTCGAGCAGGCTGTCATCGACCCGGCCCATCAGGCTGTCGCCTTTGCCAAGGGCCGTCGGGACCTTGGTCCGTGTCAGCACCCAGTACATGGTCGCGCCGAGGTTGTACACGTCCGTCTTGGGCGTGATTTCCCGGCGGTGCACCTGCTCGGGAGCGATGTAGTCGGGCGTGCCCTGGATGCGCTTCTTGATCGTCCCGATCTGGCACGACTGGCCAAGGTCGATGATCTTGACGTGGTTGCTCCCATCAACGATCAGGTTGTGAGGCTTGAAGTCCGCGTGCACATACCCGACGTCGTGCATGTGCTTCATCGCCGAGCCCGCCTGCTTGAATACCTCGCAGGCGCGCTCGAAGGTCTGCGGCTTGACTTCCGGGTCGTCCATGCTCTTGCCGTCAACGTGCTCCATGACGAGGAACAGGCGGTTGAGCCGGAGGCCCTTTTTCTTCTTGATGATCTTGGGGATGTTGCGGATCGCTTTGTGATCAAACTTCTGAGCGATCTTGTACTCCGACTCGGCCTGAGCCATGAAGCGTTCGCTCTTGTCGTTGACCTTCTGGACGTCTTTGAGCGCCCAGATGTGCTTGGTCTTGTCGTCGCGGACGAGGTAAATAATCGAGGCCGCGCCACGCCCGAGCTCGGACATGATCCGGTATCCCTCGACAATCTCGTCTTTCTTAAAGACCTCCAAGGCGGCTTCCCTCTACAACAGCTCACGAGGCAGATTGGCCCCGAATCAGGCGATACGACATGCGGACTCGGGTTGTGGGCTATCTTAGCCAACACCTAGCCCGGGTCATGGCACTACGGGTCAGGACAAAGATCGGTTCGATGAAGCTAGGTCTTAGTTCGGATTCGACAGAAGCTGCTCTTGGAACGCCGCGATGGGGAAATACTGCCCCGGGCTTGTCGTTTGGGCAACGTCCCTGTGCAATATCACGTTCTGGGCTGGGATGCCCAGCTCACGCTGCAGGGCCCTGACGGTCTGGACGAGGCGGGTGATCTGTGCCCCCGTGAACTCGCCCCGGTCGCCGTCGCCGACGAGGCAGATTCCGATTGAGTTGCGGTTGTACCACTCGCCGTACTGGCCCGCGGTGTGAGCACCCGGGAGCTGGTCGAGCCAGCGGTAGCCGACGTGCAGCTCGCCGTCACCGGCGCCCGAGCCGTTGCCCACGACAAAGTGGTAGCCGAGCCCGGATAGGCCCATGGCCTTGGCGTCTTTCTCGATGGTCTCGGCCGAGCCGAAGGGAGCGCCTGAGTGATGGATGACGATCGCCTGCCAAGGCGCGTTGTCCATCGGGGCGCGGGTGTTGAAGATGCTGTCGATCGAGTTGGTGATATCAGGCGCGACGAGCGAGGGCAGACGCATGCCGTCGATGCCCAGGCTCTTGCTCCCATCGAGCATCCAGAGCGCCCCGCCGACGGCGGTCATCGCCAGACACAGCGCCCCCCACACGACCTGGACCCTGCTGAATCCGGACGGGCTGGCGGCCTGCTTCTTCTTCGCTTGTGATCTGGTACTTTGGCTTTTCACCAGTCGCGTTCCTTCGCTCGATGCTCAGTCTTGTAGCCGCCGGCGCTCCGCCCGGCACCGATTCGCACGCTGTGATACATGCCATCGGATCGAAGTTCTTTTCTGCTATAAAACGCGCGTCAGAAAGCGCGCCTGTCCTCACTCCTTGGGCATCAATCTCGCTCGCAGATTTGGCACCCGCCTGCCGTACTCGTTGTACCGATACTCCGGCACGTTCTGCCCGCGAACCGAGTCGTACCGCGCATAAGGCGATCGGTCTTCGCCCTCACGGAACAAGGGGTTTCGGCAGCCACCGACCAGCAGTGAGGCCCCCAGCACAACCACGCCTACACCAGCGAGCAGCGCCGCCCTAGATGTTGTGTGATGGCTGTTTCGTCTGCGTCTCATAACACACACAGCATAGCCCCGAATCCGCTCTGGCGCTGCATAGAAACACACACCCGGCTGGTTAAGCCGGGTGTGTGCTGGAGGAGATCAGAAACAACCAAGGAGCTTGTTCGGACAACACTCGATACGCCGATCGTGAACGTCTGGTTCTGTGAGGTTCCAATAATTTCAACCGACAGGCCGATTACTCTTCTGCTCAGAACTCAGACATTGCGAGAACCAACCAGTCTTTTGTTCGTATCAAGTTTGGTGTCGCCGCGTGCGATGCACTGCCGGATCGCTTCGTACACGACTACGCACGCCGAGCTCGACAGATTCAGCGACCGTTCGCCGGGCATCATGGGCAGGCAGAGCACCCGGTCGGGCGCCGATTCGAGCAAGCCACGAGGCAGCCCCTTGGACTCTTTGCCGAAGATAAGGTGATCGCCCGGCAAGAACTCGGCCTCGAACACGCTCCGCTGGCCTGTCGTGCTCAGATACCAGCGGTTCGCGCCGGTTGTGGCCTCTTCGTAGCTTTCGAGGTCGCTGTGGGTGTGCAGATCGAGCCTGGGCCAGTAGTCCAGACCGGCGCGCCGGCACGCCTTCTCGTCGATATCAAACCCGAGCGGCTCGATCAGATGCAGCGACGACCCGGTCGCCACGCACGTCCGCCCGATGTTGCCCGTGTTGTTCGGGATCTCTGGCTCATGGAGCACGATGTTGAACATGAGCCAAGGCTAGGTCGTTTAGCCGCCGTTGCCGCGGATGTATCGTTCCTCGGCCTTGCGCCTGGCTTTGACACCCGGATCGACGCGGAGCAGGTGGTCGATCGCCTGCTGGACCTCGCCCCACTCCGTCCAGAGCGCCGAGCGCCTGACTCGACCGTCGGAGCTGACCACAATCACTCGCCCGAAAGTATCGGTGTTGTTTCGGCCTCCACGCCTCTGGCCAACCGATGGCATCGGGCTGCCCTGGATCGCTAGCAGCGACTGGGTGAGCTTGCGATTGCCGAGCGAATCTTTCATGCCCTGCTGCGTAATGGGGATGTCGAGGAATTCATCGACGATGAGGCCCCCGCCGTTCCTGCCACGCCTCTGGCTCGCTTCATTCGGGATCATGAATCCCATGACCGCGATGTCCCGTCCCTGCCGCTTGTGGATGTCTTCCATCCGGATCATCAGGTCGTTGACGACATCGCGGTCGGCGGGATGCCAGACGTACGCGACGGTGATCTTGCCCGCGGTCTCGGGCTTGCCGTTGAGCCACTCGCCATCGGGCACCGCGAACGGCGGCGTCAATTCCGCGATACTCGACGCCTCTTCCAAGAGAGCGGTGCTGTGCTTGGGCCAGTTCGTCTTCGCGTAGTCCTCGGCGGATGGCGGTGTGAACGGGATCTTCGGCAGGTTATCAAGCGACGCGTCCTGATTGATCGCGCCCGATCGGCGCGCCTCAGCGCGTGCCTGCGCCCGCTGCGCAGCGAGAGCCGACTGCGCGTTGGCCGCGACCGAGGCATCCTCGCCGGCCACGATCTCGACGGCGCGCGTCACCGAATCGGTCGCGATGTCCGCAAAGCGGAGGTTGCCCGAGCGATCGATCACGTACACGTCCGGGTCTTGATCGACCATGAACTCGGTGCGGATCAGGCTGTCGGTGTCGCGGACGATCGGGAAGCCGAGCTTGCGCTTCTCGGTGAAGGCGATGGCTTCATCCCAGCCGTCGGCGTCGTGCACACCGATCACGACGAGGTCGCTGTGCTGCGACTTGAGTTTCTTGGCGAGCATCGCCGCGGAATGTGACTGGCGGTACCACTCGGAGAACGAGAACACGAGCACGGGCTTGCCGCTGAGATCTGCAGCGGTTGGTTTCTCGCCGAACCACTCGGACGCGTTCAAGATCGCGTCGATCGGTGCCGGGTTAAAGACCATCTTGTCGAGCGCGAACCGTCGCTGGCCGACACCCTCGTTTCGGACATCCTGGGCCTGTGCGAGCCCAACCAGGCCGGCCGCCGAGACTGTCAGAATCGCCTTGCTCATCAATCGCATCGCCGTCACTCCAAACGCATTGCATAGCCCCGGGGATTTGCCGGGGGTTCTCATCGTTACTCTACTGTATGTAGACGCAGCGGTTGAGGTTCGGTTCACTCCAAACCGGGCAATCGCATGCCTGCGAGCGCGATGGCGGCCGCTGTGACGACGTTCAGGCTGTCCACGCCGGGCGACATAGGGATCCGCACCCTGACATCCGCCGATAACGAAGCCGATTCCGAAAGCCCGGGGCCCTCGGCGCCCAACATCAGCGCCGGCTTCTTGATCTCACCCAATTCCCCGAGGCCCACCGAATCTGCGGCAGTCGAGAGCGCGACGGTTGTGAACCCAAGCCCGCCGAGCACGCCGAGCCCCGCAGGCCAATCCGCGATCCTCGAGTACGGCACCCTCAGCGCGTGGCCCATCGAAACCCGGATCGACTTGCGATACAGCGGATCGCAGCTCTTCGGGTCGAGCAAAACCGGGCAAGCAGGAACGCCTGAACCGCTCACCCCCCCAAGCGCGGCAGCAACCCGCATCACCCCACCAACATTGTCGTGGTTCGACAACCCCTCGAGCACGATGCACCCGCTTGCTTTCCCGAGCAGCGCCTGGATCGGCGGGTCAGGCAGCCTGACGCCCGAAGCGAGAACGCCGCGGTGGATCGGGAAGCCGACGATCTCGTCCATGAGCTCCTGACCCGCGAGATACACCGGGACCGAAGCGGGCAGCAGCGCCGCCAGCTCATCGGCGACCGCACGTCTGCTTTGGCTTATCAGAAGCGAGCGAACCGCGAATCGGCCCTCTTCGATCATCAGCCGAACGACCTTGTCACCCTCGGCGATGAACACCCCATCCGGCGCACCCGGCAAAGGCCGAGATAGCCTGTTTTCGCGTAACTGCCGGTACTCGATCAGCCGATCATCATCCGGAGAGACCGGTTCTTCGAGCGGGATGATGTTCGTTGTGGTATTCACGGCGGGTTCATACTAAGGCCAACGTTTGGGCGCTACTGATCTCTCCCGGAAGGAACACAGACCGACGTGGAATGGTGGCAGGCAGCAATACTGGGACTCGTCGAGGGTGTGACGGAATACCTCCCGGTGTCGTCCACTGGCCACCTGATTATCGCGTCGTCGCTGCTCGGACTCGAAGACGCCTCGCTCAAACGATCGGTAGACGCGTTCAACATCGTCATTCAGGGCGGCGCGATCCTCGCGGTGCTCGGGCTGTACTGGAAACGAGTCGCGCAGATGACCCTGGGCCTGCTCGGCAAAGACCCGGCGGGGCTTCGTCTCGCGATCCGGCTCATCATCGCGTTCCTGCCCGCGGCGATCCTCGGCGTGCTGCTCAACGACTTTATCGAAGAACGCCTCTTCTTCACAGGCCCGGTCCTCACAGCGCTCGCGCTCGGCGGGGTGTACATGATCGCCATCGACCGCTGGCGCATGAAGAAGCTCCGCGCCAAACGCGACGAGGGCGAAGAAGACGACGGCCCAGACCTCGACTCCATGACCCTCAAGTCCGCGCTCATCATCGGGCTGATCCAGTGCATCGCGATGTGGCCCGGCACAAGCCGATCCATGATGACGATCACCGCGGGCGTGATGACAGGTCTCAAACCTAGACATGCAGCGGAATTCAGCTTCCTGCTCGGCCTGCCCACACTGGGCGGCGCGTGCGTGTGGAAACTGCGCAGCAACATCGTCGAATCGCAGGAACAGAACCTGCCAAACATGTTCGAGGTGTTCGGCGCGACGACATTCGTCATCGGGCTCGCTGTCGCCACGATCAGCGCGGTGGTCGCGGTCCGCTGGCTCGTCGGCTTCCTCAACAAGCACGGCCTCGAAGCCTTCGGCTGGTACCGGATCGTGCTGGCCGCGGTGCTTGGTGGGTTGATCTGGGCGGGCTTTGTGACCGTGGGCACCTCAGCGCCCGCCGACGCAGCACCTGTCACTCAGACCGAGTGAATCGAACCGGTCTTTACGCCGCGATGCTGACGACGGTGCGGATCTGTTCCGGCTCGCCCGCGGCGCGGAGCAAGCCCACGCCCTCGTCGAGCCTGGCGCGCCTTGTCACCAAGGGCACAAGATCGACAAGCCCCGATGCGATCGCCTCCAGCCCCTCGCCGATCCGGCCTGAACGCGCACCGAGCACGCGCATTTCGTCGCGGATCACCTGTTCGAGATGATCCCCGAGCGAGAAGTCCAGCCCCTGCACATGAACCGCGGGCCCTTGCAACACGAGCGAACCTCTCGGGCGGAGCATGCCGAGCGCCGTGCGCACCGCGTCGGTGCCGGTCAGGCTCGGGCCGACCTCGGGCTCGAGACAGACCACAACAACGTCCTGATCGGCGCGCAGGCCGGGCTCAGAGATATGCCGGTGCCTGATCTGCCAGCGTTCGCACAGCCCGAAGCGTTCTTCGCGCGCGCCGACGAGCCGGACCGAGGCGTTTCGTTTGGCAAGGACCTGCGCCGCGAGCAGTGCCGCGGCTCCGTCGCCGAGCACCGTGACGTATGTCTGCTTCTCGACCGGCGCCATGTGCGCCACATGGACCGCGTCCGCGACCGCGGGCGCGAGCACCGCGAGTTGCGGGTCGATGTCGGCGCGGACTTCTGTCAGGTTGCGGAGCGGGAGAACGATGTAGTCGGCGAGCGAGCCGTCGTGATGGCTCAACCCGATGACCTTGCGGTTTCGGCAGTGGACACTGAGCCCTTTTTTGCAGAGGTCGCACGAGCCGCAAGCGACATCGGGCGAGGCGACAACGCGTTTGCCGAGCATGTGCGACTTTGAAACCCGGCTGCCGAGTTTCTCGACCGTGCCGACGAGTTCGTGACCGATCACGCCTGAGTGATCGATCCGGCCCGCGACCGCTGCGAGTTCCATGGGCGAGAGGCCGGCGTGCTCGACGCGCACCAACGCCTCGGTCGGGCCGACCTCGGGTAGCGCGTGGGTCGTGATCAGTCTTGGCCCGTCGGTATCAGTTACCAGTGCTCGCACAGCCGCTCCTTTATCCGGACCAAACGCGGTGCGCGTTCTATCCGTAAGGAGCATTCGACCAGATCACACAAGCGGGTCCGCCCGGCTGGCGAGGCCGCGATTTCCGCGCCCGTTTGTGACGGTTGTCACTCTTGTCGCGGCATCCCGATCGGCTCGGCCTTGGGCTCGTTGGGTGCCTGCGGCATCACGGGCAGGTACTCGATCCACTTCTTGTCCCGCTCGAAGTACGGGTACGTGTACGTCACCTGCTGAACGAACGGGTCCTCGGATTCAGCGATGAACTCGAGCCACGCCCGCTGATCAAGGCCGAAGTCCTGACCCGTCAGAAACTGCAGCGCCTCGAGCGCGCTCCGATTCACCGCCAACGACTGGTCCCGGATCGACGCAGCCAGCGACGCCAGCACGCGAGGCTCGGGGTACTGCCCGAGCGCGTGCGCGCACATCGCGCGGACCTCGCGGCTCTCTTCCACATCCTGATCGAGTCTCGCGATCAGGGGCGCGACGGCGTCGGTGCTGTGGATCCGCTGGAGCGCGCGGGCGGCTTCGAGCCGAACAAGCACTTCCTCGTCTTCGAGCGCTCCGAGAATGAGCGGGATCTGCGCCGGGCCGCCGTGGTGGGCAAGCCCGCGGGCGGCTGCCGACCGGACCGCGGCGTCCTCGTCCTGCAGATTGTCCTCAAAGAGCTTGAGGTAGATGTCCTCACCCGCAAACGGGGCGTTGGCAAGCAGCAGCGTGCCCTGGTATCGGCGGTCGTTGTTGGTGGTGTCGAGCGCCCAAGCCGTTGCCTCCTCAGGAGATGGGCGCACGAACAGGTCGAGGATGCCCGTCGCGTTCGGGTTGGTCTGGTAGCCCATGTCCTCCATGAACGCGCAACCGCCCTGAAACAGGGTCACGAGCACGAGAGCGGGCAAAATGGCAGAGCATCGGGATGATCTCATTGCAGGAGTATACGGAGCCGATCGGCCGGCTTTAGAATGAGGGCATGAGATGGATCGTTCTTGCTGTTCTGGGTTCGTTGATGGTCGGCTGCTCTGCCAAGCACGAGCTGTCCGCGGACGCGCCCGCCAAGGGGCTCGAACTGGGTGTCATGCTCCCCGCCGAGGGCATGCTCTCGGCTGAGCTGCTCTACTCGGACGACCCGATCGTCGCGCGCTACCAGCGGTTTCAGGGCGGCTCGTCCAAGCCCGCGACGCGCCGAACCGAGATGCGGGTCGCCACGACCGAAGAGGGCTGGCGCGTCACGTGGTGGCACATGCCAAGGCGCTCGACGGGCAAGCCGACCTTCATGCACGCGCTCGCGCTGCAGCGCGGCGGTGACGGCTCTGTCCTCGCCTCCAGCGGCTTCGGCAAGGACAAGAAACACACCATCGTCTTCGACCCGCCCGTTCGCGTCTCGCCCGCACTCATGGAATCGGGCGACAAGATCAGCACCGATTTCCAAGCCCGCTACGTCAGAGCCGACGGCGAGCAGAAAGGCACTGGCCCCTCACGCACGTGGACCGAGTACGCCGGCCGCCAGCGCATCGCAACGCCCATGGGCCCATTCGACGCGGACGTGGTGCTGACCTCATGGGAGATCGACTTCGGCGTCGGCAAGCTCAAACGCGACACCCGGACGTGGATCGCGACTGTCCTGCCCGGCAGGACAACGATCGTCGCGCAGGACATCTACACAGAATCAGACTTCCTCTGGTGGACCGGAAAATCAAGGCTGCGCCTCGCGATCGAGGCGATCGTCCGCTGAGCCGATCAGCTCAGGTGATCTTCACGCATGGCGACCGGCGGGCCGAGGATCTCGGTCATGACGATCGCCTTGCGGAGCGACTCCCTATCGAGACTCCCGATCAACGCGGCGTTAGGTCCGCGTGAGCCACCGACCGGCGCGAGCGGCCTGCTCGGGGCTGTGGGCCTGTTCGACAGTTTCGCAGCCGCGGCGGCGCGTTTGGCTTGCTCGGCTCTGATGTTTGCCGAGGGAACCGGCGCGGGTGTTGGTGATTCTTCTCCGGATGCTCGCTGTTTGGCCCGGCGGGCGGCCTCGGCTCGCTCCTGTGCTGCACGACGGCGCGCCTCGGCCTGCATCTCGCGCTGGCGGATCATCTCTTCCTGCTGCTGGCGGAGCTGCTCGGCGAGGATCATCTGCTCAAGCTGATCGGGCGTCGGCCCGGATTCTTCGTCCGGTTCTTCGCGGCCCGTGCGGTAGCTCTCCTCTTCGCGCCGACGCCGCTGCATCTCGAGATCACGCTTCTGCTTTTGCGCGATCATCCATTGCCCGATCTTGCCGATAACCGGGCCGGCCAAGACGAGGACGAAGATCAGGATCTGGATGAGGTTGCTGTTGGGCATCGCTTCCTTAGCTTATCGCCGATGCTCGGGCAAAAGCGCCAGGAGCTGCCCTTCTTGCTCGATCCTCTGGAAACCCACACCAAAGCCCGCTTCGAGGGTCTCATCGGTCAGAACCTCGCCCGGCAGGCCCTGCGAGAGCAGCGAGCCGTCATCAGCGAGCAGGACGACCTTGTCCGAGATCCGCGCCGAGAGGGCGAGCTCGTGCAGCACCACGATAACAAGCACGCCTTGGTTGGCGAGTTCGCCGATGATCTCGGTCACGAGCAACGCGTGCTTCGGATCCAGCGCCGACATCGGTTCGTCGGCGAGCAGCACGCGCGTGCAGCCGGCGGGCCTCTCGCCCATGAGCTGGCAGTACGCCCTTGCGAACGCGGCCCGTTGCCGCTGGCCCGCGCTCAACTGACCTACCGGACGATCGGCGAGGTGCGAAAGGTCGAGCCGATCGAGGGCCTGGTTCACGAACGCTGACGCGCCGCGCCGGCCCAGCGCGTGTCTGCTGAGCGCGACGTAGTCGGCAAGCATGTACTCGAAGGCGACCGCGGGCTGCTGGGGGACGAACGCGACCCGCATCGCCCGCTGGCTGGGCGTGAGCGACCGGGTTTCGAGGCCGTCGATGGTGAGCGACCCGGAGTCCGGCGCGACGAAACCGCCGATGAGCCGGAGGATGGTCGATTTGCCAGAGCCGTTGGGCCCGAGGAGTGAAACGACCTGCCCGGCGTCGGCCTCGAAGCCGATGTCGCGCAGCACAGGCCGATCCTGTCGGTAAGCGAAGCGGATTTGGCTGGCGCAGAGTCCCACGGGCCGATTGTAGTGAGGCTGAAGAGTCCGCCACTGACCGCTACGATCAGTGCATGAGGGCCGGGATCAGGCCGACCAGAGAAACGGGGCATCGATGAGCGAACAGAATCGGACAGTGGCGGTGGCCGGGGCAACCGGATTTGTGGGGCGTCACATCACCGCGGAGCTGCTTTCCCGCGGCTACGGGGTCCGGGCGCTGGTCCGCAACACGTCCAAGGCATCTGAGGTGTTCCGCGACGTCGAGGGCCGGGACCGGTTGACACCCGTGCAGGCCGACCGCGTGACCGCCGAGTCCGCTTCGCGTCTGGTCGAGGGCGCCGCCGCGTGCATCAACTGCATCGGCATCATCCGCGAGCAGCAGGGCCAGCGTTTCGAGACGCTGCACGCGCGCGTGCCGGAACTGCTGACCAAGGCGTGCAACCAGCACGGCGTGGAACGGTTCGTCCAGATCTCAGCGCTCGGCGCCGACCCAGACGGCAGGGCCGAGTACCAGAAAACCAAACACGCCGGCGAGAGCGTGGTCCGCCGAAGCGGCATCGACTGGACCATCCTGCGACCAAGCCTCGTGCTCGGCACCGGCGGCGAGATGTCGGAGATGATGGTCGATTGGGCGCGCGGCAAGAGCCAGCCCTTCCTCTTCATGCCCTACTTCACACGCAGAGCCGACGGCCAGTGGAACCTGCTGCCTTCGGAAACCGTTGACCCCGCGATCGCGCCGATCCCCGTGACCGATCTTGCCAAAGCCGCGTGCGATGCGCTCGACAACGAGGACACGATCGGCGAGATCTTCAACTGCGTCGGCAGCGAAACCACGACCTGGCCCGAGATCCTCCGGTTCGTCCGTGACAATGCGGACAACACCAAGCCCAAAATCAACCCGGGCGGCATCCCCGCGCCCGCGGCGCACCTTGCGGCCACGGTCGCCAAGACCGTCGGCATGGGCAGCCTGCTCCCTTATGACGCGGGCATGGCCTCGATGGCAAGCGAAGATTCCACAGCATCACTCGAAAAGTTTCAGGCACACTTCGGCTTCACGCCGGGAAGCTATCAAGGAGCGCTGCGCGAAGCAGTCGCCAATCTCTAAATTCACATGCCCAGCCGATACCAGAACCGTCTTCTTGCGCACATCTCTCACGAACGCTACACCCCCGCCAACGTCGCGCAGATCATCGACGACCTAGAGATCGACGACCCGCCCGCGTTTCGCAAGGAACTCGCGGAGATCGCAGAACAGGGGCTCGTCCGGCTCAACGATCAGGGCTTCGTCTCGCTTCCCTCGCTCGGCGACGGCAACCAGATCATCGAAGGCGAATTCCGCGGCACTACAAAGGGGTTCGGATTCATCCGCACCGACATCAAGGTCCGCGAGGGCGACCTGTTCATCCCGCCCAACGCCACCGGCGGCGCGCTGACCGGCGACCGTGTCAAGGTCGGCGTCGTCCGCGACAAACGCAAGGGCAAGGGAGGCCGGGGCTTCAACGACCGCCAGTTCTTCGGCGAGGTCATCGAGATCCTCGAACGCAAGATCGTTAGCTTCACGGGCACGATCGAAAAACGCGGCACCGACTTCGTCGTCATCCCCGACGCGCGAGAACTCGGGGGCACACCCGTCATTGTCCGCGACGCCGAGGCCAAGTACGCCGGACCGGGCGACAAGGTCGTCTTCGAGATGACCGAGTATCCGGAGGACAACTACCTCGGCGAGGGCGTGATCGTCCGCGTGCTGGGTGAGGCCGGCTTGCCGGACGTCGAGACGCAATCGACCATCGCCGCCTACGGCTTGCCGAGCAACGAGTTCCCGGAGGAATGCGTCCAACAGGCGCGCGACGCGACACGCGAGTTTGACGAAGAGATCGACAAGTTCAAGGCCGAGGGCTCGCTCGCGGGTCGGCTCGATCTGACGGGCGACTATGTCTGCACCATCGACCCGCCCGACGCGAAGGACTACGACGACGCGATCAGCATCAAACGCCTTCCAAAGTCCGACGGCGGCGGGTGGGAGCTCTCGGTCCACATCGCCGACGTGGCGCACTTCATCCCCGCCGGCTCGGCGCTCGATGTCGAGGCCGTAGACCGCGCCAACTCGGTCTACCTACCAAGGCTCGTGATCCCCATGCTCCCCGAGGTGCTCAGCAACGGCATCTGCTCGCTGCAAGAGGGCGTCGAACGGTTCAGCAAAACCGCGATCATCCGCTACAACGAGCGAGGCGAGGTCACCAGGCAGGGCGTCGCGTCAACGATCATCCACTCACGTAAGCGCATGACCTACCTCGAAGCACAAGCGCTCATCGACGGCGACCTCGAAGAAGCGAAGAAACACGCCAAAACGGACACGCCGCACTCGGAGGAGCTGATCGGGGTTGTGCGCGAGATGAACCGGCTTGCCAAGGCGATCGAGAAGCGTCGGCACAGCGAGGGCATGATCACGCTCGATCTGCCCGATGCGGAGCTGATCTTCGACGACAACGGGCACGTTGTTGACGCTGAGCCGGAAGACGACGCGTACACGCACCGGCTGATCGAGATGTTCATGGTCGAGGCGAACGAGGTGCTCGGGCGTTTGTTCGAGCGGCTCGAGGTGCCTCTGCTTCGGCGCATCCACGCCGAGCCTGTGCCGGGCGAGAAAGAAGAGATGCAGAAGAGCGCGATGGTTGCGGGCTTCAGGATCCCCGCAAGCCCGACACGCGAGGAGCTGCAGGGCCTGCTCGACGCGACACGTGGCACGCCCGCCGCCCGCGCCGTGCATATGGCGGTCCTGCGCACATTGACCAAGGCCGAGTATTCGCCGGCGCTCATCGGGCACTACGCGCTCGCGAGCAAGGCGTACGCGCACTTTACAAGCCCGATCCGCCGATACCCCGACCTGACAGTGCACAGAGCGCTGGCGGTGTTCCTGTCGATGACCGACAACGGGCAGAAGCCGCCCAAATCTGACGACGAGTTCCGCCAGCTCGGCAAGAAGATGAAGAAGCACGAGGACTGCCCGAGCGAGGACACGCTCACCGACATCGGCAGGCACTCGACGGACCGCGAGAAGAACGCAGAGTCAGCCGAGCGCGACCTGCGGAAATTCCTGATCCTGCAGCTGCTCTCGAACAAGATCGGCGAGACGTTCCCCGCCGTCGTCACGGGCGTCAACGCACGCGGCCTGTTCGTGCAGATCGACAAGTTCGTCATCGACGGCTTCATCAAAACGACCGACCTGCCCATGCCAAAGGGCGGCAAGCCGCCGCGCTGGGGATTGGACAGCAAGAGCGGCGCGCTCGTCGATGCCAACAGCGGCCGGAGCTACAACGTCGGGCACATGACGACGGTCTCGATCCTTCAGGTCGATCTGCTCAAACGCCAGCTTGAGCTGACGATCGCCGATTCGGATGATCGTTCCGCCGGCAAAGACAAGATGCCAACACTCAACCTCGGCGGCGGAGGCGGCCTTGGCTCAGCCGACGGCGCCGGCTTCAAGCAGCGCACCGGCGGGCAACGCAGAGCCGCCAAGAGCAAGCGAAGAGACAAGGGCAAGAAGGACTACCGGTCGGATCGGAAGGGCAAGGGGAAGAGGCAGTAGCAAGCTCAAGCTTCGCTACGGATGACCGTACAGAACTCCCGAAACACAGGATGTTCTAGATCATCAAGCAGTGCTCCATCCATATAGCGGTAATCGACATCACAACCGTCTTCGTGAAAAGAAACAGGATAAGAAGAACTCAAAAAACTACACAAGTACGGTGGTCTTTGAAGCTCTTTACCAAGATTGCAAGCTTCGAGCTGGCCCTCGACCCGAATCGCCAATAGCTTCTTCATTTGCAACCTGACCACACCTTTTTTTTCATAGTTGTAGTAATCGAACTCGACCCTTGTCCCTGGCATCGACCCTGAAACTAGTGGCCGAGGTTCTGACACCTCGCCCAAATCAAAGAAAGCGTGCACACCCTGTGCCACCTGAATCACCCACAACAAGCCGTCCTTCTTGTTCCCAAAGTGGTGCGAGTTCACATTCCATGCCTTTGCAACAGGCAATGACATTGTCTCGATAGTTCCGAGTGGCTCGCCGGCGAGCACAGAGGGCACCTTCTGCCGACGACGGAGATAGACAATTGATAATGCCACCCATACAGCGACCCCGATAGCGAGCAGCGAGTATCCAACACCCCTGCCAAAGTTGTAAAAACCCGCTCCGGCTACGATCCCAACCACAAAAAGAAGTGCAACAGACGAGCAACCGAGCTCATTCGCGTACGTTACTTTCCATTGCTTACTCACCCAACCGATGGCCCATTCGTCCTCCTCAAGTGTGGAAGGGCGGCTATGCGCTCGTACGACTGGCTTTGGATCTTTGGAGTCTGTGATGCCCGTCATCCCATGTAATCTACTGGAAATCCGACCGGAATCACCCCCGGCCGATCGTTCAAAAACCCGACCAAAAACTCGAACGCATCCACAAGCCTCGGCCCGGGTCGGTTGAACATCTGGTTGCCATCAACGATCGCGACGTTGTCGTTTTTCACAGCAGGGAGTGATTGAAACCAGTCTTGTTTTTGAAGATCCGCCGCCGCGGCTCGGGTTTGGTTGAGGTCGAGCCCGCACGGCGCAATGACCAGGTACTCCGGGCCCTCGGCGGCGAACTCGATGGGCGTGACCGTCTTCGACTTGCCCGCTGAGCGGTACGCCATCTGCGGGCCGGCTGCGGCGCCCGCGTCCTCGGCGGCGACCGTCGGGTTCCACGGGTGCCTGCCGCCCGCGCGTTCGATCAGCTGCACATTCCAGTGGCCCGCAACGAAGATCGGGTCGGTCCATTCCATGAAGCCGACAACCGGGCCTTCCGTGTAGGGGTTCACGAAGTCTTGCGCGCTGTGGAGCCTGCCGCGGAGCTCGACCGACGCCCGCATCGCCTCGTCGGCCAGCCCCACCGATTCGCCCACTCGGAGCAGGTCATCGAAGACTGCTTCGATTGTGTGCGGATCGAGACTCACGACTTCAGGGGTGTGGCCCGTCTTCTTTTTAATGTCCGCCGCGGCTGCCCGGACCGCGTTCAGGTCGATCGAGCACACCTCGCACAGATCCTGTGTCAGGATCAGGTCGGGCCGAAGCTCGGCGAGCAGGTCCGTGTCGAGGGTGTAGAGCGACTGCCCGGTGCTCAATTGAGCCCTGACTTCGGCGTCGATCTGGGCGGGCGATTCGTAAGTCGTTCGTTGGCCGGTCAATACGGGAAGGCTTGCCAACGATTCAGGGTGGTCGCACTCGTGGCTCCGCCCGACCAGAAGGTGCCCGCCGCCGACGGCACAGAGGATCTCGGACGCGGAGGGAAGCAGGCTGACGACTCGCATGGCGGGTTCCTGAGCTTTTTTGGTGCCGACTCGGCCCGCATCGGCACCCGGGCGGTGCAACCCGGTAGGCGGAATCTGGACAAGAACACTGCAAAGACTGGGCCCAAAAACGGGCATGGCTGGTCGGTATGGGCTATAACGGTAGTCCACGCCCGGAGGGCTTGAGGTGCGCAGAGATTGGATCGACATTGTGCTGGCCTGTTTCGCAGCTGGAACGCTCGCGACTCACGCCGCTTCGCAGGACGCGAACGACCCGGCAGAGGCTGTCAACAACAGCCCCCAGACAACTGACAGCCAGCCCGAATCGGGTGGGGCTGACTCAGACGCCGGCTCGCTCGATGAACCATTCGTGTTCGGGCCGTTCACGGATGCGCTCGATATCACCGCGTTCGTCGAGTACGTCGCCGAGACGCTCAACATCAACATCAGCAGAGACTCGTCCCTGGCAGGCCAGGTGGCGTTCAACTCTGGTGTAGAGATCACCAAGCGCGATCTCTTGCCGCTGCTGGACGCGAGGCTCGAAGAGCTGGGCTACACGATCACGCTCGACTCGATGGGCTTCTACACGATCATCAAAACTGACAGCGTCCCGCTCGGCGGCCCCGAGACCACCAAGTTCATCTCGACACCCGGCGTACGCCCGAGCTCGCTACGCAACACGATCTCGACGCAGCTCGGCATCGCGGTGCAGCAGGGCAACCAGCAGACCGGCGGCGTCCGTATCAGCTACGAGGACGAGCTGGGCGTGATCATCATGACCGACAGCCCACGCCGGATCGCCGCGGTTGAGAGCCTTGTCGAGGCGTACATCCAGCAGCGCGCTTCGCTTGTGACACGCACCATCCCGCTCACGCACATCAGCGCGCCGCAGGCCAAGCAGCGCGCCGAGCAGCTGCTGGCGAACGACACAAACTCAAGCAACCAGCTCAACCAGTTCCAGGGTGACCCCAATCAGTTCAACAACAACCAGACCAGCGGCTCGGGCAGCCTCTCGAACCGGCTGACCGTTGACGCATCCGGCAACAACCTGATCTTCCGCGGCCTCGAAGCAGAATTCGAAGAGATCCGCATGCTGATCGAAGCCGTCGATATGCCGAGCCAGCTCACACCGAAGGTGTACTACACCGGTTCGAGCACGCGCGCCGTCGCGGAGTTCGCTGAGAAGAACGGGCTGGGCGAGGTGGACTTCATGACCACCTCGAACAGCACCACCAACAACCAGCAGAACTTCTTCCGCCAGCAACAGCAGCAGAACAACTTCCAGAACTTCGGCAACGACGAGGAAGTAATCTCGGGCGGCTCGCGGATGCTGGTTGACGAGGGCCGGGGCCGGGTGATCTACTTTGCCACACCTCAGCAGCAGGAAATCTTCGCAACACTCGTCGAGCAGTTCGGCGCCGAGGACGAAGAGATCGTCGTCGAAACGTACAAGCTCGAGTACGCCGACGCGGAAGAGGTCGCAGATATTCTTCAGGCGCTGATCGAGCGGACCCGGCCTCAGACCGAGTCGTCCACATTCCTGCCGGGCGGCAACAACAACGCCCAGCGCACCTTTGTCTTCCCCAACGGCGTCAACAACGACCAGAGCGAAGAAAGCGAAGTCGCTGGCTTCAACCCGGACCCGGAATCCAGCTTCGTCATCGCCGACGTGGGCAACAACCAGGTCATCATCACCTCGCCCCGCTCACAGCAGAATGAGTTCGCGCAGCTCATCGAGCGGATCGACCTGCGCCGGGCGCAGGTGTACATCGAAGCCATCATCGTCGCTGTCAGCGACACCGACAGCTTCAGGCTCGCGATCGAGTCGCAGTTCCTCGACCTCAACGGCGACGGCGAGGGCGGCGGCCTGCGCACCAACTTCGGCCTGAGCGCCCTTGACGTCTTCACCAACTCGACCAGTGTCGCAACGGGCCTCGGCGGATTCACCGGCGCACTCATCGACGACGAGTTCGTGCCCTTCATCATCAACGCGACACAGACCGACTCGAACTCACGCGTCGTGGCGACGCCTCAGCTTCTCGTCGATGACAACTCGATGGCGACGGTACTCACGTCGCAGGAAGTGCCCTACCAGTCAACATCGCGTACCGACGTGAGCGAGCTGACCTCGTTCGAGTTCGTGACCGCCGAGACAAGCCTGACCGTGACGCCGCAGATATCCGCGGGCGGCACGATCCGGATGGACTACGAGATCCTGCTCGAAGCGTTCAACGGCACCGCGCTCGACGGCGCACCGCCACCCAAGCAAACCAACAACATCACGGGTGAATCCGTTACGGTTCCCTCAGACGCAACCGTCGTCATCGGCGGCCTCGTTCTCGATTCCGAAGGCGAAACCATCATCAAGGTGCCGCTGTTCGGCGACATCCCGGTTGTAGGCCACCTGTTCCGCGACACGAACACCGACGGCCGGAAGACCACGCTCTACGTCTTCCTCAAGCCGCGCGTGCTGCGTGACCCGTCGTGGCACGACTACCGCCTCCTGACCCGTGGCCCTCAGCAGGCGTCGGGCATCGAGTACGACATCCCGGAACTCCCGCCCGTCATGATGGAATCGACGTACGTCAACAAGAACGCGACTCCGCGGACCAACGACGACGGCACGCCTCGGATTGGGTTGCCAAGCGAGACCGACCCGAACCTCAACCAGCAAGACCTCAAGCGGGAAGACGACTGATGGCCCGCGCCAAGAGCGACACCTCAAACGGCGCGACCGAGCTTGCCGTCACCGATCAGCAGCGCCTCGAACGCGCGGCTGATGCGTTCGGCAAAGTAAAGCTCAACGCCGAGCAACTCCGCACATTCACCATGGCGCCGGGCTCCGACGAAGAACCTTGGGACGTCGTGCTCTCGCTTCTGGCAACAGACGAGCAGCGCGCGCTTGAGATGCTGAGCGAACGCACGGGTCTGCCCTTCGTTCCGGAGCCGAGGCTCGAAGAGTCCGCGGTAAGGTTCTACGAGCTTGTGCCGCCGGATATTGCGCGCGAGCATCACCTCGCGGGACTCGAACAGGTCGGCACGCACACCAACCCTGTGCTCGTGGTGGCGACCGCCCAGCCGATGCAGCCCTCGGTGTTCCAGATGCTCGAAGAGCGTCTGTCGATGCCGATCCGTCTGGTGCTCTCGCCGCGCGGCGCGGTCGCGGGGCTGATCAACCGCGGCTACGAACAGCAGGGCGACCTTGTCACCGAAATTGTTGACGAGATGCCTTTCGACGAGTCGGCGATCGCGTCGGCTGCGGGTTCGATCGCCGAGGGCAACGATCTCTTGGCGATGGCTCGGCAGACGCCGGTCATCCGTCTCGTCAACATGATCCTCTTCGAGGCGATCCGCCGGCGCGCAAGCGACGTACACATCCACCCTGAAGAGAACAAGCTCGTCATCCGCTTCCGTGTCGACGGCATGCTCGTTGATGCGTTCAGCCCGCCGACCTCGCTCGCCAGCGCGATCTCGAGCCGAATCAAGGTCATGACCGAGCTTGATATCGCCAACCGCCACTCACCGCAGGACGGCTACACCTCGGTCCGCGTCGGCTCGAAGAAAATCGACATCCGCCTCTCGGTTATCCCGACCGTGTTCGGCGAACGCCTTGTCATGCGACTGCTCGACCAGAGCCAGACTCAGCTCAACCTCGATCAGATCGGCATGACCGAGGCGATGCAGACCGACCTGATGGACATCGTCGATCGCCCCAACGGGATGCTGCTCGTCACCGGGCCGACGGGCTCTGGTAAAACAACGACGCTCTACGCGGCGCTCCAGAAAATCGACCGCGCGACGCGCAACGTCATGACCATCGAGGACCCGGTCGAGTACCACCTTGAGGGCATCAGCCAGATGCAGGTCAACCCGAAGCGCGACGTCACGTTCGCCACGGGCCTTCGCGCTCTGCTCCGCCAAGACCCGGACGTCATACTCGTCGGTGAGATCCGCGACATGGAGACCGCGCAGCTTGCGATCCAGGCCTCGCTCACCGGCCACTTCGTGCTCGCGACGCTCCACACCAACGATGCGCCGGGCGCAATCCCGCGTCTGATCGACATCGGGCTCGAGCCGTTCCTCATCACAAGCTCGCTGCTCGGCGTGCTCGCGCAGAGGCTTGTCCGCAAGATCTGCCCGACGTGCCACGGCTCAGGCGTCGAGACCACGCCCTCGGGTGATCGCCGGCGCTGCGACACGTGCATGAGTTCCGGCTACCGGGGACGACTCGCGGTGTACGAGATCATGAAGATGACCGATCGGCTCCGCAGGCTGACCGCCGAGAACGCCGACGGCGTGACGCTCTACGAAGCCGCGGTTGACGGCGGGTTCCTGCCGATGCGCGACGATGCGATGAACAAGGTCAAACAAGGCCTGACCGATCAGGCCGAGGTCTACCGCGTCCTGCACTAGCCTGCGCTTGCGATCCTCGCCAACTCCGAAGCCAGAGGCCGAAGCAGCGATAGCCCCGCGCGCGTTGACTCGTTCACCTGCACCGCGACAGAAACGTCAAGCTCCGGGAAGTAAAGCGCGATCGTCACATAGCCCGGCATGAAGCCGCTGTGACCGATGCCCTCGCCCGCTGGCAGCGAGATGATCTGCAAGCCGAGCCCGTACCTGTCACCCGGCCCGGTGTTGGCAGCGACACCATCCAAGAACGCCGCGTGCGTTTCTTCCGAGTAGAGCGAACCGTCGGCGTACGCACGGATCCACCTCGCCATGTCGGGGCTGTTGGTGACGAAGCCGCCGCCGCACCACTCCCACTGCGGGTTGATCGCGTACACGCCATCGACGCACACCTCTTCGGGCAGGTCGAACAGCGGGATCGAGTTGTAACCGGAAACAAGCCCGGGGAGTTTGGCCTGCGTCTGCGCGATGGTGCCGTGCATCGCCAGAGGCGTTTGGATCTGTTCCTCGACCAACTCGTACACGGTCCGCCCGGTGATGTGCTCGATGATCATCCCGACGATGACAAAGTTCGTGTCCGCGTAGCCGAACGACTCGCCCGCCTCAAAGAGCGGCTCCGAATCCAGAATGAACCCGAGCAACTCGTCCCACTCCCACTCACGCATCGGATCCGCGTTGACCGCTTCCGCGAACGCCGGCTCGCGGACATGGTCGCGGATGCCGGAGGTGTGGTTCATGAGTTGGCGGATCGTGATCGCCTCGGCGTTTGGGAGTCTGCCAAACCACTCGTTCTCGCCTAGATGTTTGCTTACTTTGTCATCGAGCGAGGCCTTGCCCTCGTCGATCAGCCCGAGCATGACCGCGGCGACGAACGTCTTACCGCTGCTCCCGCCCATCATCCGGCTCGTGGGCTGCAACTGCTGGTCGGTGCCCCGCCTTGCCAGGCCAGCCGACGACGCGACGAGCGTGCCGTCGGGCAGCGTCATCGCCGCGGTGATCCCGGTCACGCCCGAGCGTTCGAGGCGGGCTTTCAGAATCGCGTGCAGATCGGTAGCGCCGACCTCGGCGCGCGCTGCACCGACAACCACCAGAGCCAACACGACCAGTCGAAACAGCTTCAGCATCGGTTTCCTCTCGTTGTGTGTAGCGGCGTACCGTTACGATCCGCGTTGGTTGCGAAAGGAACACGCACATGGACAAAGGCATCCGGCCCGTCACACTCACGGGCACGCACGTCAGGCTCGAACCCGCGAGCGAGGACCACGCCGAGGCGATGTTCGAGGCCGCCACGCCCGGCACGTTCTCGCTTTTCTCGCGCCACATCGAGCCGTGGTCTGTCGATTCGTGCCGGGACTACCTGCGCTTCCTCATCGGCCACGCGACGACGCTGCCCTTCTCGCTCTTCGATGCCAAGACGAACAAGCTCATCGGCGGCACGAGCTACTGCGACATCCGCGCGCCGCACCGGGGCGTCGAGATCGGCTGGACATGGATCGCGCCCGACCGCCGCGGCACCGTCGTCAACCCCGAGATGAAGTACCTACTCCTGAAGCACGCGTTCGAGACCGATCTGTTTGAATCAGGCCCGGCGATCCGGGTCGTGCTCAAGACGCATCACCTGAACAAAAGAAGCCAGGCCGCGATCTCGAAGCTGGGCGCCAAGCACGAAGCAAACCTCCGCAACCACGTGATCATGCCCGACGGGAGCTATCGGCATTCGGTGGTGTATTCGATTTTGGAGGATGAATGGGACGATGTGAAACGCGGTTTGGAAAATCGTGTCTAGCTTATTTGCGCTTCAGCGAGAAACTCTCACCGCACTCGGGACAGATGTCGCCCTTCACAGAAGCCATGTCATAGTTGCACTTTGGGCATTTCCAATATTCTTCGGCAGAGAGCGCTTTTACCTTTCTCGTCACGGTGGTTCCGGGTAGCTTTCCAAGTATGCCAAGCACGAGCATGGTTAACAACACAAGCGGTGCTGATCCACACGCAATGACGCCCGCTGGGATGTTCGCAACAGACAACCGTCCGCTTGGGTCAGTGCCAATGACTCCTGCTAACGCGAGCACCCACATAAACATTGTAATGACGAATAGAAACGCAACTGGAGTGCCAATAGACCAGAGTGTGATGGAGAGGATTCGCCTCACGCAATCACAGTCTCGGGTGGATCGAGTGGCAGGATCCTCGCAGTCTCGATGAACCGCTCGTAGTTGTCCTTGAACTCGATCATCGAGTCGCCGCCGAACTTGTCGAGGGCGCTGCGAGCGACCTCGAACGCAACAACTGCCTCCATTACCACGCTCGCAGCGCTGACCGCGCAGATGTCCGATCGTTCGTACTGGCTGTGCTCGGGCTCCTTGGTGTTCAGGTCCACGCTGGGCAGGCCCCGAAGCAGCGTCGCGATGGGCTTCATCGCACCGGTGACGACAACGGGCATCCCGTTGGTCATACCGCCCTCGGTGCCGCCCGCGTTGTTGCTCGTGCGGACGAACCCGAGCGTGGGCTCGGTCTTCTTCGATGCGTCAAAGTGGATCGGGTCGTGAAGCTGCGAGCCGTGCACCGTGGCGCTGGCGCGGCCCATGCCGATCTCGACGGACTTGAACGCCTGGATGCCCATGACTGCGTAGGCGAGCCTTGCGTCGAGCTTGTCGCGCCAGTCCATGCAGCTTCCGATGCCGGGCGGGAGCCCGAAGACGTGCGCTTCGCACAGGCCGCCCACGGTGTCCTTGTCGATCTTCGCCTGGCGGATGATCGCCTTGTGCTTCTCGGTCGCGTCTGCATCGGGGCAGTACGTCTCGCTCTCGTCGCGGTCGGCGCGGATCTTGTTCCAGTTGTCGGGCGTGACTTCCACGTCCGTACGCACATCCAGAATCTGGCGCACGAACCCGAACGTCTGGACGCCGATCGCGCGGAGCAGGCAGCCCGCGACGCAGCCGCCGAGTGTGCGGGCCGCGGTCTCCCGGGCGCTGGCGCGTTCGAGCGTTTCGCGGCAATCGGTTGTGAGCCACTTAATACTTCCCGCAAGGTCGGCGTGCCCGGGCCTCGGGCGGTACACGGGCGGCGTGCGTTCGAGATCGTCCAGCCTGCTGTCCTTGTTTTTGACGAGAGCCGTCACCGGCGCGCCGGTGGTCTTGCCGAGGCGTACGCCCGTGACGAACTCGGCGCGGTCGGTCTCGATGCGCTGGCGTCCGCCGCGTCCGTAGCCGCCCTGCCTGCGTGAGAGTTCGTGGTTGATGTAGTCGAGGTCGAGTTCGAGGCCCGCGGGCAGTCCGGTGATGGTGCAGACGAGCGTTGGGCCGTGCGATTCGCCGGCGGTCTGGTATTCGAGCTTTGGCATAGGTACAGGATAGCTTGCCGGTCTAGAGTCGCGGGCCATGAGCACACGAACCTTTGACGCTGTGATCTGTGACATCGACGGCTGCCTCTGCGGGGAGGACGGCTCGCCGTTCGATCTCGCCAGCCTCGCCAGAATCCGCGAGCACAACGAGCAGTCCATCAAGCACCAAGACCGCCCCACCATCACCGTCTGCACCGGCAGACCCGTCGGGTTCGCCGAAGCGATGACCAGGCTGATCGGTAACTCGGTTTTGCCCGCGATCGCGGAGATGGGCGTGTACCTGCACCACCCCGAGTCCGCCCAGAGCGAGCTCGACCCCGCGATCGACAGCGGGCACCTGCAGAGCGTCGCCGGGCTTGAGGGACACTTTCACGAGAACCTCAAACCGACCGGCGTCACGATGCAGCCCGGCAAGTCCGCCAGCGTCACGCTCTGGCACGAGAACACCGAGCACCTGCGCGGCAGCGTCTACCCCGGCGTGCGCGAGTTGTGCGAGCAGAACAGCTGGCCGTTCCGTGTGTCGATGTCGTGGTTCTACATCAACTGCGACCTGACGCACATCTCAAAGGGCACCGGCATCGAGCGGTTCAAGTCGCTCACCGGGTTCGGCTCCGACAGACTCGTCGGCATCGGCGACACGTCGAGCGACCTTGAGATCCGCAAACAGGTCGGCTTCTTCGCCTGCCCGGCCAACGCGCACGACGACGTGAAAGCCGTCGCGGACTACGTCGCGAGTAAACCTGAGGCCGAGGGCGTGCTTGAGATTCTTGGGCACATCTCGGCGCTGTAAACTCTGTATATGGACCAAGACGACCACGTGTGCCTGTGCTATCGAGTCTCGCTGCGCAAGATCCAGACGTACCTGAACCGCGAGGACCCGCCCGTCGCGTCGCTCATCAGCGAGTGCCTCGATGCTGGGACAGGTTGCGGCTGGTGCGTGCCCTTCCTCAAGCACCTGCACGATCAGCACACCAAAGGCAAGCCGGTCGATCTCTCGATCAGCCCGGAGGCGTACATGAAGAGCCGGGTCGAGTTCAAGGCGACCGGTGAGCGCACAATAAACCCCGCTGAGGAAACCCAGCGGGGTGAGGGTGATTCATCGGATGACTGACGAGACTACTCGTCGAGCGTGCGGAGACCGAGGCCGTACTCGGTGAGCTTCTCGGTGACCTCTTCGAGGCTGGTAGCGCCGAAGTTCTTGACTCCCATGAGCTCCGCCTCGGTTCGGCTCGCCAGATCGCCCAGCGTCTCGATGTTGAGCATCTGAAGCGCCTTGCGTGCGCGGACCGAGAGCTGCAGGTCGGTGACGCTCTTGGCGAGCGCGCCCTCCTGACCGGTGCCCTTGAGCTTGTCCATGAGCGCCTTGCGAGCGGCTCGGTGCGCATCTTCGAGGCCCTGGCCCAGCTTGAGGCCCTTGACCGCGAGCATCGCCTTGATCTCGACGAGGCTCGACTCGCCGAAGTTCTTCGAGTTCATGAGCTCGGCTTCGGTGATGCGGAGCAGATCGCCCAGCGTGCGGATGTTCATCTTCTTCAGGCAGGTACGCGTGCGAACAGAAAGCTCGAAGTCCGTCACGGGCGTGTCGAGCAGCGCGTTGCGCTTGAGCACGTCGCGGGTCTGCTCTTCCTCGACGAACATGTCGCGGCTCGCCTGCACGTCCTTCATGTAGAGACGCGCACGCGGGTGGTTCGGGCTGGTGTCGAGCACCTGGCGCAGCGAACGCTCGGCGCGGACGTAGTCGCCACGGTCCTCGTAGAGCACCGCGAGGTTAATCAGCGCGTTGATCGGAGCCGGCTGCGTCTCGCAGACCGTCTCGTACATCGTTGTCGCTTCTTCTTCTTCGCCCACGAGATCGAGCGCGTACGCGAGCCGGAACGTCAGATCGAGATCGGTCGGGTCGGCGGCCACGGCTTTCCGCAATTCAATAATCACCTGCTCGCGGTCGCCTTCGGCTTGCGCCTTGTCCGCGTCGCGCGCGTGCGATGCGGCTTGCTCCGCGTCACGCTTTGCTTCGTCTGCGCCAATAACGATGTCCAAGGGGTCGCCGGACATGGATGCTCCTTGATGGTTGCGCGGCCATAGCCCGAGCGAGGCCTCCACCGCTTCGCTCAGGGGTCGAACGCAATCCTAGACACTGCAAAGCCCTAAAGCGATTTACGGCGAGCCGGGCGTCACCCCCGAAAGGGCATCCGGTGAAGCCGTCAGATCCTCATCCGGCCCGGTCTGCGTGAGACTCGGCACATCTTCGTGGCGGATGACCTTCATCGTGCGCCATTTACCACCCAAAAACCGAACAAACAAGGCCCCGCCGACAAAGATGATGTACCCAGCCGCGGCGGACCACGGCCCGAGCGAACCCAGCTTCGGGTAGTACTCGATCATCAGGTGCCCGCCGAGCACGAGGAAGAGCCAACTCGCCACGACCGAGACCACGCCGGGCCAGACGGTGTCGCCCGCTCCGCGGAGCGAGCCGGTCATCGCCATACCGAGCGCATCAAAAACCTGGAAGACCGACGCGATCACCATGACCCAGCCGCCGATCGCGATCATCCGGGAAGCGATCTCCGGATCAGTGCCCTCGTCGATGAACAGCCCCACTGCTCGTTCGCGGAAGATGACCATGAGCAGGCCGCAGGTGCCCATGTACCCGACCGTGAGATAGAGACCGAGCCAAGTTCTCTTTGCAGCAAGATCGGGTCTGCCCATGCCCATGCACCGGCCGATGATCGCTGTCAGCGCGATGGACATACCGACCGCGGGCATAAACGCGACGTGCATGAACCGCAGCGCGATCCAGCCGACCGCGTTGTGGATCTCGCCCGATTCACCGGACAGATCGCCCGTCGCCTCCCCCGCGGCTTTGCCCGCCAAGGGAAGCAGACCGGTCATCAGGTAGCCCCAGCAGATCATCTCGTTGGTGATCATCGCGCCCGCGGGCCAGCCGAGTTTCACGATGTCGAGAATGGGCCTGAGTTTGGGTTTCCATTCGCTGCGTGTGCCGAATTTGTCGTTGTACGCCGGGCTGAGGAAGACGAGCATGAGCACGAACATCTCGCAGAACCCGCCGATGATCGTGCCGATCGCGGCTCCCTTGATCCCGAGCGCGGGCGCACCGAAATGCCCGAAAATCAGCACCCAGTTGGCGGCGATGTTCACCGTCACCGCGACCGATGCCGCTATGAGCGGGATCTTGGCCTTGTGGAGCCCGAAGAAGAACTGCGCGATGCCCCGGGCGATCATGGTGAAGACCGCGCCGACGAGGCAGATCTGCGCGTAGCTGACCTCGTACTCGAGCAGTTGGCCCTCGTGACCGAGGAACCCGCCGCAGACCGCCGGGATGACGAACACGACAGGCAGCAGCAACAGCCAGAGAATGAGCGAGAGCCAGAGGCCAACCCAGCCGTAGTCGGCGCCCTTGCGGGGTTCGCCCCGGCCGAAGTACTGCGCGACGAACGTGTTGATTACCCCGAGCAGACCGACCGAAAACGAGATCGGGATCCAGCTGACCATGCCCCCGTTGCCCTGGGCGGCGATGTACACCGGGCTCGGCGGATCGATCCGGCTGACCATCAAGCCGTCGAAAAACTGCATGACGGTGTAGGTCGCCATGGTCGCGATCGTTGGTGCCGCGATGGCGAACATCTCCACGAGCGGGCTGCGCTCGTGGGTCGGGATGGTTGCGTTTTCTGTGCTCATACGAGTCGGCTAAGGCTAGTGCGCCAGCCGACCCACGGTGTTACCCATCAGCAGAAGATTCGCTGCGTGCGAGGCGAATCGCAAGATCGATCGCCGCGGCCATCGAACCCTCGTCGGCCTTGCCTTTGCCAGCGATATCGAAGGCCGTGCCGTGGTCCGGGCTGGTGCGCCAGACGGGCAGGCCGCAGGTCACGTTGACCGCCTGATCCCACGCGAGCAGCTTCACCGGGATCAATCCCTGATCGTGGTACATCGCGACCACCAGATCGAACTTCCCGGCGACCGCCTGATTGAAGATCGTGTCGGCGGGGAACGGCCCCTTGGCGTCGATCCCGACGCGCACCGCGTGCTCGATCGCGGGCTGGATGAGCCTTGTTTCCTCGTCGCCCATCATGCCGTTCTCGCCCGCGTGCGGGTTCAGGCCGCAGACCGCGATGCGGGGCTCTGCGATCCCGAGCTGCCTGCAGGCGTCGTTGCCGAGATCGATCGCGTCGAAAATCTTGCCGATCGTCAGCGCGTTGCGGATGTCCAGTAGCGGGATGTGCACCGTTGCCAGAATGACGCGCAGCTTCGGGCTCTCGAAGAACATGCCGACGCGTTTGGCTTTGAACTGCTCGCCGAGCAGCTCGGTGTGCCCGGGGTGGCGGGCTTTCTTTGCGAGCTTCCACGCTTCTTTGCTGATCGGTGCTGTCACGAGCGCGTCGGCCTCGCCTTTGCAGTGCTCGATCGCGTCGAGCACGTAGCGGTGGCTGAGCAGGCCGTTGTCCTTGCTGGGTGCGTGCGGGAATCCCTCGCCGCCGTGATCGAAGACGACGACGTCGTGGGAGGCAGAAGCCGCGATGTTTGACCCGGTCGGCAACTGCCACCAGTACGGCGAGATCCCCGCCTGGTCCGCGGCGTCTTGCATCGCGCTCGTCGAGCCTTGGATCAGGAACCGCGCCGATGACCTGCGAGCGCGGTCCGCGAGTGCTTTGACGAGGATCTCGGGACCGATGCCGCCCGGGTCGCCCATGGAAACCGCGATGGTCGGCTTTGATAAGTTGCCCGCGTGCTCAGGCACGGAAGATCGATCCGAACTTCTTGCCCATCAGGATCGACGAGCCGACGAGCGTGGTGCCGAGGAGCGCCATGCCCCAGACACCCATCGCGCTTGCGACGAACGCTCCGTCGCCGAGTCTGTTCCAGAGCTCGTAGATCGCCTTGGTGATCGGGAAGTGCTTCGACTGCTGCGCGAGGATGAGCGAGTCGGAGACCTCGAGCATCGAGAAGCTGAAGACGAGCAAACCGCCCGCGATCACGTTGCCGAGCACCAAAGGCAGCACAACCTTGCGGAACGCCTGCACACGCCCGGCGCCGAGGTTCACCGCGGCTTCCTCAAGCTCACCCGAGGTCTGCTCGAGACCCGCGACCGTCGCGCGGACCATGTATGGCAATCGGCGGATGCCGTAGGCGATCGCGAGAATCAGGAACGGGTTCGGATCTTCACCGACAACTTGGAAGTACCTAGAAAGCCCGCCGAGACCGATCGAGTCGAGCATGTCCACGAAGGCGGGGATCGGGCCGCTGAGCGTCATCGCGAAGTAGCCGAATGCCATCACGAGCCCCGGAACAGCCAGCGGCAGCATGCACATCGCATCGAGCAAGCCCCGGCCGCGGACCTTGGTCCGCACGATGATGTACGCCGCGACGAGACCCATGAGCACGCTGCCGACAACCGCCAGCAGACTCAGGATCAGACTGTTCCGCACGGAAGTCGACGAAACCGGGTCGGACAGCGCCGTCACGAAGTGGTCCGCGGTGTACGCCTCGGGCAGGACCGTCCCGTTCCAGCCCCACGTGGGCGAGATGCTGGTCAGCACGACACCGACGTGCGGCAGGACCGCGGCGATCGTCACACCCGCGAACAGCAGCGTCGCGATCAAGCCGCCCCACCAGGGCAGCTTCACTTCCGACGAAGCGCGCGACGCCTTGGAGTACATCGCGTAGCCCTTGCGCCCGAAGACGAGCTTGCCGAGCACATACCACATGATCGCCGCGAAGAGCAGCACAACCGTGAGCGCGTAAGGCTCGGCGGAGCTCTGGATCTCTTTCAGACCGTGGAAGATCTGCACGGGCGTGACTCTGCCGTACTCGAACATCAGCGGCGTGCCGAGCTCGGTGAACGACCAGATGAACACGATCGTCCCGCCCGCGAACAGACCCGGACGGATCAGCGGCAGCACGATCTTGAAGAATCTGCGAATAGGTCCCGCGCCGAGGTTCTCGGCGGCCTCGTCGAGCGCGGGGTCGAGGTTGGCAAGCGAAGCCGTCGCGTTGAGGAAGATGATCGGATAGAGGTGGAGCGCCTCGACCAGAATCACGCCCCAGACCCGGCCCTGACCCAGCACATCGAAATCGGTGCCGAACAGGGCGTTGATCATCCCCTCGCGGCCGAGCACCGCGCGCATGCCGATCGCACCGACAAACGGGGGCAGGATCAACGGCACCAGTATCACCGCGTTCCACACACCCTTGAACGGGAACTTGTACCTCGCGCTTATCAGCGCCAGCGGCAGCGAGATCAAGACGCACAGCAGCGTCGTGGCGCATGCGATGCCGAAGGAGTTGATGAGGCCCTGGCGGTAAAGCGGGTTCTCAAAGACGAGCGAGACGTGTTCGAGTGTGAACTCGGTGACGGTTGTGTTGTCGGGTCCCGGGACTTGCTTGACGAGTCCGCCGTAGACAGTCAGCCCGATCGGCAGGAGCAGAAAGACCGCGAGGATGAACATGCACGCGAAGAGCATGCCGTACTGCGCCAGGAATCGTCGGAGCTTGGGGGACATAGGCCAACAGTCTAGCTCGGCTTGTCAGACCCCGAGAGATGCGGGTGGGGTGAGCTGCTTCGGGCCGAGCGTCTGGAGCGTGACGCCGCGGATGGCGAAACCCGCGAGATACGCGTTGACCTCCTCCAGCGTGACACTCTCGAGGTTCCTCAGGATCTCGTCGAGCGTTCTGGCACGTCCGAGCCTGCGGACATCGCCCGTCAGCCCGCTTGCACGGGCCACGGATGACTCGCTCCGGAACACCACGCTGGATTTCATCCCGACCTTGGCCCGGTGGAACTCGGCCTCGGTGATCCGGCCCTCTGGTGTACAGATCCGGTGCAGCTCTTCAGTGAGCACATCGAGCGATTCCTGGGCCCGATCGGGTGTTGTGCCCACATAGGCGGTCAGGACGCCGAACTTGTCGTCGCCTCTATAAGAAGACGAGATCGCGTAGCAGAGCCCGCGTTCCTCGCGGACCTTCGTGAACAGCCGGCCGGACATGCCGCCCGAGAGCACGTTCACCGCGACCTTGGTCAGCAGAGCCGCCCGCTCGTCGATCTCGGGCGGGGCCTCGGCGAGGAGCATGATCTGGACCTGGTTCGAATCGTCGTCGATGTGATCCGCGCCGCGCACCGGCTCACCCGGCTGCGCAACCGACAGCTCCGCATCCTGCCAGCCCGAGGTCAGCTCGTCGAGTTGAGCAACCACGCGTTCCGGCTCGACATCGCCCGCGACCGCGAGCACCGACGACGAGGGCAGCGCTCTCGATCCCCAGAACTGCTCGACGTCATTGAGTGTGATCGCGTTGATGCCAGACGCTGTGCCGTAGATCGATCGGTTGTAGGGCGCCGGGAAGTGCCTGGTGCTCGCGCTGATGGAGGCGCGTTCGCGTGGGTCGTCTTCGAGCGATTCGAGCCCCTGCATCGCGAGTTCTTTGGATGGCCCGAGCGTTGACTCGTTCAATCGCGGGCGCCGCACAATATCCGTGATCATGGGCAGCACCTCGCTGAGCTTGTCGCCGAGCGTGGTCGAGCGGATGTGCATCGTCCTGCCTGCGCAGTCAACCGAACGCGTGGCCCCGATGCGGTCGAGATCGTCGGCGAAGCGTTTGGAGTCTCGGTCGCCGCCGCCGCGGAGCAGCATCTCGGACACAACCGAGGCCAGGCCAGCGAGCTCGGTCGGCTCGGCGGAGGTTCCCGCGTCGATCTGCCAGCTCAGCCCGACTGACATGACACCGGGCATTGGCTCGACGAGCACTTTGAGGCCGCAGGCGAGGGTCGATGTGTGGATGCTGCTCAAGCCTTGGTTTCCTTTCGTGCCCCGGATCCGGGCGATATCGGATCGAGTCTAGCCGATAGAAACCGCACAACCGGAACGAATGGCTTTGTGTATGCCGGGCGAGCCCGGGCCGGCTTTGGGACCGGTGACGCACGTCCGAATAGAGAGGATGGCGCCCGCACAGGCTTCGGGCATGTGTAGGTGCGCCGTGTAAGAAGGAAGCGTGTGCCGATGCGTCGTGTGGTTGATCTGATCTGTGTGCTGGTGGTCGCGTCGATCGCCGTGGCTGCGGTGATGATGAACAAGAGAGGCGATCAGTTCGCCGAGCGCGTCGAAGAAACACGAGCCGCCCTTGTCACCATCCAAAGCGAACTGGTCATCCGTTCGCAATCGGGCCAGGCATCGCTCAACCCCCGCGGCTGGTCGGAAACAATTGTTCCCGCCTGGTTTGGGGGAGAACTTCCTGCGAACACGGTTTTAAGTGAAGACCGCCCCTGGATGGAGATCGCGTCGGTCGAACAGGCGTCGTGGGAACACCCGCGCCCGCTCTTCGATGTGAGTGGCAGCGACGCGGCGTTCTGGTACAACCCGGCGCTCGGCATCGTGCGCGCACGCGTGCCGATGCAACCGACCGACAAAGCCACAATCGATTCGTACAACACGATCAACAATGTCGATCTGCAGTCGTTATCGGCTTCAAACACTGTGCAGGCATCAGTACAACCAGTTGCTAACAGCAGCGATTGATCGCACATCTTTCGCGATCTTGCACCGATACTTCGCGAACACGCAAACACCGCACAACCAACCGACAACACGCGCACGCGTGTAATCCGCCGTGTGTGCATCGCTGAAACAACGCGCGCACCGCATGGAATGAAACGCTGAACTTGCAACGTCCGTTTGCTGTATCACGCTGCGCGCATGATGGTAGTGCGCGTGTGTCGGTGTGTTTCACGCGTGCGCGCACGCGCGCAAGAACGCTTGTGAAACGATGCACATCGCGCGCGATGTTGCAGCTGCGCAACACCTAAATGTTGTGGAGAGTTGTCATGCCGACTTGACAACATGACGTATATCGCGCATCGTCACCATCATCATCTCGTGTGCAAAGCTCAAGATAGGTGCACATGAGTCCCGATAGTTGATTTGACTGCGGATGCATGCATGCACACGTCGTCCTCGCCGCGGCAGTCACGGCACGAAAACAGAGGACGGTACGGAGAAGCACAGATGGCAAAGAAAGCAGCACGTAAGAAAGCGACGCGCAAGAAAGCAACTCGCAAGAAAGCAGCCAAAAAGGCAACACGTAAGAAGCCGGCACGCAAGAAGGCCGCCAAGAAGGCAACCCGGAAGAAAGCAACCCGCAAGAAGGCTGCGAAGAAGACCACCCGGAAGAAGGCCACTCGCAAGAAGGCGACCCGCAAGAAGGCCGCTAAGAAGACCACCCGGAAGAAAGCCACTCGCAAGAAGGCAACCCGGAAGAAGGCTGCGAAGAAGACCACCCGGAAGAAAGCCACTCGCAAGAAGGCGACCCGCAAGAAGGCCGCTAAGAAGACCACCCGGAAGAAAGCCACTCGCAAGAAGGCAACCCGGAAGAAGGCCGCCAAGAAGGCAACTCGTAAGAAGGCCACACGCAAGAAGGCCGCTCGCCGCCGCTAAGGCGCTCGCCTGAGCGGATCGGCTGCGTTCGACGCCGATTCTGATGCTCGGATCAACTTCCACGGGACCGCTCGCCGGTCCCGTGGTTTTTTTGTACCCTCAGCCGGAGGATCTCGCCGCGCACACCACCCGCCGCCCGCGTCTAGCATGGACCTGCAATGCACGAACACACCGAACTCGAACTGGCGATCAGGAGCGAACGGCACGCCGTGCTGGTTGGTGATGGTGTCCCGCTCGAGGTGAAGACCGTGCTCGACAACTCGGCCGGCGAGTTCGTCTTCTCGGTCAATGCGTTCGCGCTCGATGCGCAGGAGTCCGTGCTCTGGCTCCCAGAGGAACGCAACAACGCCATGCAGATCCTCGTCGAGCTCACCGAGATCGACGGCAGCAACTCCGAGCCCGCAGACCGCTGGCGCATCTACCACGGCGACCCGACCGACAACAACTGGGTCAGCGCCAAGCCGATCGCGGTCCGGTTCGGCTCGCTCATCGCCGACGGCAGCGACATCGAGCTCGCCAACCCTCTTGCCCCGAACGAGCCGGCGCTGTGCAAGGAGTTCAACTCCGACCGCCAGCGCCTCGGCAAGCTCGCGACCGCGTTCGACGCCCGTTCCTCGGGCGACGGGCTGCTCGTTGGCGTCGATCCGATGGGCATCGACATCAGAACACGCTTTGACATCGTCCGCCTGCCCTTCGGCGAGCGTGTCACCGAGGGCAAAGCGGCTTCCCGGCACATCCACAATCTGCTGGACGAGCTCGCGGACCGGGTGTGAGTTTTCAAACTCCGGCGTGTTTCCTCCGTATGATGACTAAGAGAAGGCCCACAAAGCCCCTCGGATTGGAGACTCTGCCATGCGCGCCGACATCCGCTACTCAGACGTGATCAAAGACTCGGAAGCCGTCATCGCCCAGGCAGCCGCCGACGCGGCCCCGGCGTTGCCCAGCGACCAGATCGACCCGTACAAATTCTTCATCACCCAGCACTGCGACCGGTACACCGATGAGGACCACGCGGTCTGGAAGATCCTCTACGAGGAGCGGATGAAAACGCTCGATCAGCAGGCGTCGGACGTGTTTCTTGATGGGCTGAAGGCGATCGGTCTCGTGCCCGACCGGGTGCCGACGATTACCGACGTCAACGCGAGGCTACAGGATCTGACCGGCTGGGAGAGTCACCCGGTGCCGGGCTACCTGCCGGCCAAGGCGTTCTTCGCGTGCCTGGCGCAGCGCCGGTTCCCGACGACGGTCACCGTCCGCCCGCGCGAGCTGCTTCACTACCTGCCCGAGCCCGACATCTTCCACGACGTGTTCGGCCACGTCCCGCTGCACGCGGATCCTGTGTTCGCGGAGTTCCTGCAGACCTACGGCAAGGCCGCCCTGTTCTGCGACGACCCGTACCACATCGAACGCCTCTCACGACTGTTCTGGTTCACCGTGGAATTCGGCCTCATCCGAGAAAGAGGCGAGGTGAAGCTCTACGGCTCGGGCCTGATCAGCTCGATCGGCGAGAGCAACCACGCCCTCGAAAGCCCGCACGTCGATCGCAGGCCGTTCGACATGGACCGGGTCTGCGAAACGCCGTTCGAGATCGACCACTACCAGCCGATCCTGTACGTGCTGGACAGCTTCGAGCAGCTACGCGACGCGATGAACAGCTACGCGGAACGAGTGCTCGAGGAATCCGGCGCGCTCGAGGTGCTCTAGCTTCTGAATCAGCGAGCACTCTGTTAGACTGAAACTGCCCGATCTCGTGCTGTAGGTCTGATGGAGGTTTTTGATGCGGCTCGTTCTCGTTGCTCTGCTCGCACTCTTCACATCTCAAGCCTTGGCGCAGCCCGTCGGGAGTGAACAACGTTCACCGTTCACGGACATCCGTTTCGACGGCGATGAGGCGCACATCGAGATCGACGGCGAGATGTACGTCTGGCGTGGCATCGACGGGATTGAATACGCAGAACTCCGCGCATTCGCCGAGAACCTTGCGGGGGAGCTTTGGCAGGTCCGCTTGGGGGAAGACCTCGACTGGGTCCTGATCGAGCACGGCACCCCGGCTGGCGAAACCGTTGAGATGCTCGTCTCGCCCATCGGCGGGGGCGAGGTTCAGACGCTTGAAGCGGTCCCGATGACACGCAAGAACAGGCAACTCTTCAAAGGCCGACAGATCATGGCCCTTATGGAGCGTGCCCAACAGATCCGTGACGGCAAAATCGATGTGCGTGTTGCGTTTGATGAGCTTTCAATTGCCATTACAGAACATCACGCCTACACGTCCCTTCAAGTGGATGATCTCGACGCGTTGATCGAGGCCGAGGTCGGCAGGCTCGACGAGCAGGACGACTGGAGTTCTGTGGTGCTGGCGGCTCAGCGGGTCATCTGCAGGCTCGGCGACGGGCACGCGAGGGCCGACGATTGGGACGATGCTCTGCCTGAGGGCTATCTGCCGGTGCTGCTCCAGCACGCGTCGGGTGGGGTTGTTGCGTTCAAGAAAGACCGCTCCGGCTTCGTCGATCCGGCGAGACCCTATGTCACGGCGATCGATGGCCTACCGATCGAGGATTGGACAGCCGCGGCTTCGGCGTATGTCACCGATGGCTCTCCTCAACTGATCCGCCGGAGATCGCTCAGACTGCTTCGGTGGATTATCTTTGTCCGCGAAGAACTCGACTTGCCGTACTCGGACAGCGTCACGCTGACACTCACCGACGGGAACGGCGACGAGACCAACGTAAAGCTCTTTGTCGCATCGAGACGCCCCACTTATGGCGATTGGCCCAGAACCCAAACCGGCGTGCTCGACTCGGGCATCGGCTATCTGCGGCTGTCACAGATGACGCCAAGCGATGAACTGGAGGATCGCGCCGACGACGAAGATTGGGAAGACGAGCAGCTTATGTCCGCTTGGGCAGACGAGTTGCACAACGAGATTGACAGCTTGCGTGGAGCACCCGCGATCATCATCGACGTGCGTGGCAATGGAGGTGGGCTTCGGCATCCGACGATCGCACTCATGAAGCGGATCATGGCAGCGGACAGCGAGCCGGTGGTCGTCAACGCCGCACGGGCGAAGCTGATGCCCGGGATGAATCGCACGCCCGAGGAAAGCCACCTCGAAAACCGCATGCTCTACCCTGAATGCTGGCAAGGCTGGACCGAAGCCGAGCGCAGGGCGATCGCGAAGTTTAAGAAGCAATTCACGCCCGAGTGGAAGCCGAGCGACAAGGATTTCGGCGACTGGCACTACATGGTCGTGTCGCCCGACGAATCAAGCCCACAAGAGCCACGCCCGGTGGTTGTGCTGATCGACGCGGGCTGCTTCAGCGCGACCGACATCTTCGCGGCGGCGCTAGGCGAACTACCGAACGTCACACTCGTAGGCCAGCCGACATCGGGCGGGAGTGCCAGGTCGCAGCGTCACAGCATCGAAGCGCTCGGGATCGATGTGAGGCTTGCGTCGATGGTTTCCTACCAACCCAACGGCAAGCTCTACGACACCAACGGCGTCGCGCCCGATATCGCGATCGAGCCGAAGCCGAGCGACCTGATCGGGGAGACCGACTCGGTGCTTGAGCACGCCGAGACCGTGCTCATCGACCAGACGAGATAGTCCAATCCTTGCGAGGTACACGCGATGCGAATGCTGCTGACACTGATTGCTTTGCCGTTGCTTTTGGTTGGCTGCAGTGCGCCAAACCGGACCGATCTCGGCTACGGCTTCTACGAACTCGAGAAACCATCGGGCAAACTTGTCAGGCATGAACGCGGCGACAACGGCAAGATCGTCGAGCGGGTCTGGGTCAAGGGGTACGACGGCTGGGTCGAGGGCGGCTCGCAGGTTGTCGCCCGGTTCGACACGCGGGTGATGGTGCAGCACTTTCCTGATATGCGGGACATCGACTCCGGCGACATCGGGGCGCAGTTCCAGAGGCTCAAAGAGAAATCGACGTACAGGGTGATCCGCCTCGACACCGCGCAGACCGACGAGCTCGGCACGATCGATGACATCATGGCGAGCTATCCCGAGGGCGACATTGTCCGGGTGACCGCGGAGCTGCCCTACCGGCTGATGGGCGAGATTGGAGAATGGCTCGGCGAGGCCACGGAGAAGATCACGGCTCCTGCCGGGCGTTGACGGCTTCGGTTCAATCCTACTGTTTTGCATGACAACCGCCCCCACCAACACCGGCTCGGACACCACCCCGAACCCCGGCTGGACCGCTGCCGATTCCGCGTCGCTCTACGGGCTTGATGCCTGGGGACAGGGCTTCTTTGCCGCGGGCGAGTCGGGCTCGCTGGTCGTTCGGCCTACGCAGACGCCGAGCCTCGAGATCGATCTGCCAGAGGTGATCAAAGGCCTCACCCAGCGCGGCATTACCGCGCCTGTGCTCCTTCGGTTCACTGACATGGTCCGCCAGCGGATGAGCATGATCCGCAGCGCCTTTGATGATGCGATCGCAGACTCCGAGTACAAGAACGGCTACTGCTGCGTCTACCCGATCAAGGTCAACCAGCAGAGGCAGGTCTGCGAGGAGATCCACGACATCGCATCGCAGCTCGGGTTCGGGCTCGAGGTTGGCTCGAAGCCGGAGCTGTTCGCGGTGCTCGGGATGACCGCTGCCGACGACGAGCGGGCGGCATCGCTGCCGATCATCTGCAACGGGTTCAAGGACGACGAGTACATCGAGACCGTCGTGCTGGCGGCCAAGCTCGGTCGGAACATCATCACCGTCGTCGAACAGCCCCGCGAGCTGCGCGCCCTGATCCGGTTCGCCGAGCAGTACGGCGTCAGGCCCAGCATCGGCATCCGCGTCAAACCAACCAGCACCGGTATGGGCCGGTGGGCGACCTCGGGCGGCAACCGGTCCAAGTTCGGGCTCAGCGCCACTGGCCTCCTCGAGGCGATGAACTACCTCGAAGAGCACAAGATGCTCGACTGCCTGAACCTGCTGCACTTTCACATCGGCAGCCAGATCCACGAGATCCGCCAGGTGAACACCGCGGTGACGGAGCTGGCGCATATCTACTGCGAGTGCAAAAGACTCGGTGCCGGGCTCACGATGATCGACGTGGGCGGCGGGCTCGGCGTTGACTACGACGGCTCCGGCTCGCCCTCGGACGGCTCGATGAACTACGGCATCGCCGAATACGCATCCTCCGTCGTGCACAGGATCAAAAGCGTCTGCGACGATGCTGAGGTTGACCACCCGAAGATTCTCAGCGAATCTGGCCGAGCGATCGCGGCGTTCTCGAGCGTGCTCGTCGTCAACGTCCTCGGCTCAACGAAGTTCGATGTGCCCGCGAGGATCGACGATGCGCGCACGCTCGCGGAGGAATCCGACGAGACACCCCAGCCCATCTGGGACCTGATCGGCGCGTACGAATCGCTCGACAACGAGGACGCGGGGATCATCGAGATCTTCCACGACGCCGAGCAGGCGAGGAACGAGGCGATGACGCTCTTTGGCATGGGCTACGTCACGCTTCCCCAGCGCGCCACAGCCGAACGGGTGTTCTGGGCGACCGGGCACCGGGTGCTCGAACTCGCCAAGCAGCAAGGCCTCGACGACCGCGAAGAACTCATCCGATTGCCCGAGCAGCTGAGCGACATCTACTACGCCAACTTCAGCATCTTCCAGTCGCTGCCCGACCACTGGGCGATCGACCAGGTCTTCCCGATCGTGCCGATCCACCGGCTCAATGAGAAGCCGACGAGGCTGGCGGTGCTCGCGGACATGACCTGCGATTCCGATGGTGAGATCTCGCGATTCAGTGACCCGACTGCCTCAGGCAGCAAGCCGAGGCTCGAACTCCACGAGCTGCTTGGCGATCGAGACCACCACGAGCCGTACTACTTGGGCGTGTTCCTTACGGGGGCGTATCAGGAGGTACTGGGCGACCTGCACAACCTGTTCGGCGACACGCACGCGGTGCACGTGAGCCTCGACGACTCCGGCCGATGGCGGATCGACGAGGTGGTCGAGGGCGACACGGTCCGCGAGGTGCTGGGCTTTGTGCAGTACGACGTCGATCGGCTCCGACGCGACATGCGGATGCAGATCGAACGCGCTGTCCACGCCGGCCGGCTGGACGTCGCCGAGGGGCACTCGCTGCAAAGGTTCTACGAGAGCGGGCTCGAGGGGTACACGTATCTGGAGTAGGCGTGGCAGGTACGTTCAACATCCCGCCTGACTTGCCCAAACCGTTCGTATTGCGGTCGCTTCTCCCGATTGCCCCGGGTATTTTAGTTTTTATTCATATTTTAAATCCGAGAATGTGGACGAATCCGCTCGGGCTCCCAGTGGGCATCGCAATCTGGCTCGTCACGCTCGCCGTTGCGGTGGGCCTTCTCGTCCTCTCGATTCGCTGGAGCAGATCGCTAGGTACCCGGGCTTACCAGGCCGAGTATCGGCTCTGCCCGGCTTGCACCAAGCCCTTCGAGTCGGACGAGCCAACGCATACATGTGCCAAGTGCCATCTGAAATTCAACACGCTCAGTGCAAGGGACAAATGGCGAAGAGTCGTGGTGGAAGCCGCTCCTGACCTGTTCGGGCCAACTCCTCGTCAAGCTAGAAGAATGCTCAGCGACCCAAAGTTGCTAGTGCCAGCGATCTGCATGTTCCTGCTCTGGCCCGCGTCACAGGTGATCTCCAAATATGTGAGCAGCGTTCCCAAGATCATCAATACGCCCACGCCGATCACTACGAACTCCGGTAAACAAATAATCCTCCAGATGCCGACGAGCGTTCCACCGAGCACAACCGAACTGACAATCGCAAGGATCAACACGTACCTGCCACTCTTCGGGACGGGCGGCGTGGGCGCATTCGCGCTTTACGCGGGAGTCCGTTTTTCCCGTGCGAGCAAAGCCGCCAAGGCGCACAACTACCTCGTTTGCAGCCAGTGCCTCTACCCGCTAGACACATGCCCCGACGACGGCAACTGCCCGGAGTGCGGCACCGAGTACGAATCGCACAACCTGCGCAGCAAGTGGTTCCGCGTCATCGCGCAGAAAGATCCTTACGAGGCGTACAAGACCGGCGAGATCGACGAGTTCATGCCTCTCTAACCGCTCCACTCCCGAAGAACACCGGCGGCTTCTCCATCGTGTAGACCTCGGTCTCGGCGTCGATCGCCTCGCGGAGGTGCTTGGGCAGGTTCATGAGCCCGATCATCGCTTCGCCGTCGAACATCTTGAGTGGGCCGAACTTCGAGTCGTTTGTGTTGGCGCTCAGGATCTCGTTGGTGACAGAGGGGCTCGGGATCTCGAGTTTCTCGTCGCTTGCGATGATGAAGCTCCAAGGACCCGGGTAGGTCGGGACATCGCTCGAGACGCTCGCGGTGTGACCGAACACGCTGCGGAGCGTGCTGGCGAGGCGCGCGTGGCGGAAGAGCTCGGGCGGGCTGACCGGGCCCGACTGGACCACGAGCGCGCCGTGCGGCGCGAGGATGCCTTTGAGGTCGGCGAAGTACTCCTTGGTAAAGAGCGGGAACGATGGGCCGTCCTCGATGGGATCGGACAGGTCGCTGATGATCAGGTCCCAGCCGCCCTCGGGTGTCTTCGCTGAGTCCTTGATGTACTCGAGCGCATCGCCGATCACAAGGTCGTGACGCGGGTCGTCGAACGCGCCGCGGTGCATGTCGGAGAGATGCTCCCGGCACGCGTCGACAACCTGGCCGTCGATGTCGGCCATCGTGACGCGCTCGACCGAGTTCCAGCGCAATGCTTCTCTGCTTGTCGCGCCCTCGCCGCCGCCCAGGATGAGAACGGTCTTGGGTGCGTGGCCCCTCGCGGCGAGCATGACACTTGCGGGCTGAACGAGCGGCTCGTGGTAGAGGAACTCGTCGCCGGTGCAAGACTGCCACTTGCCGTCGAGGACGAGAGCTGTGCCGTAGACGCCGGTCTTGACGATCTGCGCATCCTGCCACTCGGTTTTGGCTGCCCAGAGCAGGTCGGTGATGCCGTGCTGGTAGATGTCCCAGGGGCTGATGTACTCGTTGACCCAGAGATCGGCTTGGACTTCTGCTCCCGACATGCTCGTGCTCCCTATAGGCTTGTGGTGCTGGGTCGAAAGGGTAGGGTCGTGAACGAGTCGAAACTGCTGGATCTGATCTACAAACGCAGCGGTTCGCTGGAGTTGGCCGGCGCTTCGCTCTTGGTCGGCCCGGGCGACGATTGCGCCGTCATCGAGACGCCTGGCGGGGATGTGCTCCTGCTGACAGTGGATCAACTCATCGAGGGCAGGCACTACGAGCCGGGCGCCGACCTCGACCTCGTCGCACGCAAAGCGGTCGCCAGATCGGTCAGCGACATCGCAGCGATGGGCGGCGTCCCGACGTGGTCGCTCGGGACCGGCATCCTGCCGACCGGCTTTGCCCGGGGCGACGAACTCTTCGAGACGATGAGCAAGTGGGCGCTTAGCTTTGGTTGCCCGCTCATCGGGGGCGACATCGCATCGGGCGATGGGCCGCTCTCTCTCACCGTCACCGTGTGCGGCAGGATGAATCCCGGATCAACCCCCAAGCTCCGCTCGGGCGCCAAGCCCGGCGACGAGGTCTGGGTGACCGGGCCGCTCGGTGGGTCGTTCGAATCGGGGCATCACCTGACGTTTGCGCCAAGACTCGAGATTGGTCAGCGTGCCTCTGCGTGCGACGATGTGCACGCGATGATGGACATCTCGGACGGGCTGGGGCGCGACGCGGGCCGAATCGCGCGCGCGTCTGGGGTGCTCATCGAGATTGATGCTTCAAAGATCCCGGCGAACGCGGGCGTGGCGAGTTGGAGAGAAGCCGCCTCCGACGGTGAGGACTACGAGCTGCTCATCGTCGGGCAGAACCTCGGTGACCAGCTGCCGGGGCTGATCGGCCCCATCGGGCGGTGCGCAGAAAGCGGCACACTTGGCGTGGTGGTCATCGACGACGCGGGGGCTCGGCACGACGCTTCGGAGCTGGGCTGGGACCACTGACGTTTTCTTGCTAAGAATGCCCTGATGAAAGCCTCGATCACAAGCACATCGCCGAAGCACACGGGCAGGATCGGCGCGCAGCTCGCGGCTGTGCTCAGGCCGGGCGATATTGTCGAGCTCCGGGGCGAGCTCGGCTCGGGCAAAACGACGCTCGTCCGCTCCGTGGTCGCTGGCCTCGGTATGGACGAATCGAAGGTCTCGAGCCCGACGTTTGTCATCGCCAACGAGTACGAGGAAGCCGACAAGCCAACGGTTGTTCACGTCGATGCGTACCGGCTCTCGGGCTCTGACGATCTGGATTCCATCGGCTGGGAACGCATCATCGACGGCTCCGCGATCGTCTTCGTCGAGTGGCCAGAGCGCATCGCCGAGGCGATGCCCGACACCTCGGCGACGATCACAATCAGCCAGCTCGGCGAGACCTCGCGCCGGTTCGATCTCGACCTGCCCCCATCGTGGAACGAACGCCCGGGCATGCTCGCGCTCGTCACGCCCAGCGGCAGCCGAACGACCACGACCTGCCCAGCCACGGGCGAACAGGTCAATGCGGACAGCCCGACTTGGCCCTTCGTCAGCGAGCGCGCCAGGCTCATGGATCTCTATCAGTGGATGACGGGCGGCTACTCGATCACGCGCGAGATCCACGAAGCGGACCTCGACCAGGAATAGCAGTTCGCTGCGTTAGTCCTTATCGCCCCCGGTCGCGAAAATCTGGAACCTGTGGCTCGACGGGCTGAGCCCGTACTTGGCGCAGATTTTGTCGCGGAGCTCGATCAGCTCGGGCACGTCGATACTGATGACCTCGTCGTTGTCCACCCGGACGATGGTGTCGTCGGGCTTGGCGCCGTAGATCATCTGGAACCTTGGCACATCGTCGCCGCCCAGGACGCGTTGGACGATACCGGCGTCCTGCATGAGCTTGATGGTGCGGTAGATCGTCGCCTTGCTGACTCGGTAGCCCGAGTCCCGCAGGTCCGAGACGAGCTGCTCGGCCTCGAAGGGGCCGTCCATGCGGATCACCGCGTCGAGCACGCGGGCGCGCTCTGGGGTGTACTTCTGGCCGTCGGCTTTGAGCCTGCGACGGAAGACCGCGCAGAGCGGCTCGAAGATCGCTGGCACGTTGTCGCTCACATCGAGATCTGGGATCGGTTCAAGGTCCATCACCCGATCATACGTCAGCAAGCCGAGCCGAGCCGCTTACACTGCGTCCATGGCCCGATCCCCCGGCAACCAATCAACCCAGGACCGCTGGATGCCCGTGCTGCTCGGCGCGGGTGTCGTGGTCTCGCTCGTTTGGGCCGCGGGCGTGGGTGACGCTGGCGGGACCGCGTCGATCGTCACCGCGGTCTACCTCGTGCTCACCGCGTCGGTGTTCCCGCTGCTCTATCTCCTCGGCGCGATCGGGCTCGGTGTGCCGATGCAGTTGTTCCTCGCGCCGGGCATCAAACGAGTCTGGGCTGTGCGCACCGGACTCGGGCTTGCTGGCCTGCTCACGCTGACGCACCTGCTCGGGATGACGGGCCTGCTGTTTGCTCGCCCGATCGCGATCGCGGTGCCGATCTTGGGCGCGGCTCTGCTTGCTCATCGGCTGACCAAACACAAGCAGGAACTCAGTGGACTCACGCCGAGTTTGCCGTGGCTCGGTGCGGTACCCGCGATCGGGGTTCTGCTTGCCGCAGCGTGCAGCCCGCCCGGTTGGCTCTGGGCGAGCGAGATCGGCGGCTACGACGTGCTCAGCTACCACCTCCAGCTGCCGCGCGACTGGATCAACGCGGGCACGATCTGGCCCGTCGAGCACAACGTGTACTCGTACCTGCCGGGATACCTCGAAGCCGCGTTCACGCACACCGCGGTCGCGCTCGGCGCGAGCAAGGACACCAACGCGGTGCTCGATGGCGACATCGTCTTCGCGTGCCAGCTTCTGCACGCGCTGGTCACGCTCGTCGCGGGTGTTCTCTCGGCGTCCGCGTGCTCGGCGCTGTGCGAACGCGCGGGGTTTCAAACGAAGCTCTCCGCAATCGGCGGCGCCATCGCGGGCTCGATCGTCATCGCCACCCCTTGGTCGGTCGTAACCGGATCGATGGCGTACAACGAGCTGGGCGTCGTCGCGTTCTTCGCCGCTGCTCTGGTCATCGCGTTCGAGCACAGACTGAAGCCGAGCCGGCGGGGGCTGGTCGCGGGCCTGCTCGTCGGCGCAGCCTGCGGCTGCAAACCAACCGCACTCCTCTTCGTCGCGCCCGCCGTCGGGCTGACGCTCGTCTGGGTCGCACCCAGACGTTTCTGGCTCACGCTCACATGGACAGCGTGCGTCGGCGGGCTGGTGATGCTCTTGCCCTGGCTGAGCCGCAATTCGATGGCGGGCGGCAACCCGGTCTTTCCGCAGCTTTCGGGCGTGTTCGGCTCGGCGCACTGGACGCAGGCTCAGATCGAGCGGTACGCCTCGGCGCACTCGTTCGGCGGATCGATTTTCGATGCGCTGCGCCTGCTCATCCTGCCCGACCCGACCGACCCCGCTGCAAACGCGAATTCGCCCGTGCACAGGGGCCTGATGCACCCGCAGTGGTCGCTGCTTTTGCCCATGTCGGCGGTCGCCCTAGGCTGGCTCGGATTCAACAAGAACACGCGCTGGCTTGCGTTGCCGATGCTCGTTGTGTTCCTGCTTCAGCTGCTGGCCTGGCTCACCCTGACGCACGTACAGAGCCGGTTCCTGATGCCGATGATCCTGCCGATGGCGTGCGTAATCGCAGCGGGCATCGTGCAGTTCGGCGAGCGGATCTCGTCCAAGTCCGCAGCGCCCGCCGGGCTCGTCGCGGCTTTGATCCCGGCGGTCTCGACTGTGCTTGTGTTTACCAGCGAGGCCCCGAACGCGGGCGGGCCGAACGCCGCGACGACGCTCGGTGTGTCGCAGTTCATGTTGCCGCCCGAGCAGTACGACTCGGCGCAGGATCTGTACGTTGTGCAGTTCATCAACGCAGAGCTCCCTCCCGACGCGAAGGTCCTGCTGATCGGGAGCGCGACGCCTTTGTACATCACGTGTGATCTTGTGTACACGACAACCTGGGACACGTCGCCGCTGACTGCGCTCATGCGCGAGCACCCGACTGAAGCCGCAAGGTGGACATCGGGGCTTGCCGACATGGGCGTGACGCACGTGTTCGTTGATCTTGGCGAGCTTTCGCGGCTGACCGGCTCGGGCTGGGGCGACCCGCTGCTGGAGCCGAACAGGGTTTCAGAGTGGCTCGTGTCGTCCGCTGTGCCGATATACAGGAGCAGCACCGCGCCGCATCTCGTGTTTGAACTCCCATGACCGACACCCAGCCACCCGACAACAAGAGCCAAGCCAAGTCGGGCCGAAAGCCTTTGGTGCTGGCGTTGCAACTCGCGGGCTTTCTCGTCGGTCTCGCCCTGCTCGCGTGGTGCGGCAAGATCGCTTTCAGCGGCGAGAACCGCGAAGCGATTTCCAACCTCGGCAAAGCTGCACCGATCGACATCATCACGCTCGTGCTCCTGTCGTGTGTCGGCGTGCTACTCGACGGCCTGACGATCTGGCTCGTCCTACGACCCGTACGCAAGATCCAGCTCTCGGGCATGCTCGCGACCAACGCGCTCGCGACGTTCCTGAGCCTGCTGCCGTTCAAGCTGAGCGTGATGACACGAGTCGCGATCCACCGCAAGCGTGACGGCGTGCCGCTGGCGATCATCGGGCCGTGGTTCGCGGCGGTCGGCGCGGTCATGCTGGCCTCGCTCGCGCCGGTGTTACTGCTGGCGGCCTGGAAGCAGGAGATCGACCTGCTCTGGATCACGCTGCTGGTCATCTCACTCTTGTTCGTGACCGTCACGCTCACCGTCGCGGCGCGAACACTCGGCGGCAAGCGAGGGCTCAGGCTTATCCAGGCGTTCGCCGAGAAACAACCGATCCGGCTCATCGAGCGCATCACGAAGTCCGAGACGTTCGTGCTGCTCGACGAGGGCCTGGCGATGCTGGCGGACTTCAAGAACACGCTCGCCGCGGTCGGGCTCAGGGTGCTGTACATCGCGTCGATGGCCGCCCGGCTCTTTGTCGCGGCCCGCATCGTCGGCAACCCGCTCCCAGCGGACCAATCGCTGTTCGGGAGCGTCGCGTATTTCGTGATCGGTGTCGTCAGCCCGGTCGGGGCGCTGGGCGCTCGCGAGGGCGGCACAGCGAAGATCCTCGAGTGGTTCGGCGAAATCAACTTCGAGCAGCTCGCGGTTATCATGCTCGTCGTCACGGGTTCGGAGATTCTTGCCAACACGGCGCTGGCCGCGATCGGCATCGCCTGGCTCCGCCCGGATCGGCTCATACGAGGAGCCGGCAAGGGCGACCTACCATCTGCCAATGCACATCGCACTGGCCAATCTGAACCCGACCGTCGGTGACCTCGCCGGCAACGCGGCGCTCATGACCGAGCGCATCAAGCAAGCCAAACAACTCGGTGCCAGCCTTGTCGTCTTCCCGGAACTCGCGCTCAGCGGCTACCCAACCAAGGACCTGCTCCACTCGCACGCGTTCATCGAGAGCTGCCAGCAACACGCAGACAAGCTCGGCGCTCATGCAAGCACCGGTATCACCGTTGTTTTCGGTGTGCCGCTATGGCTCGAAGGCTCGGCCAGCACGATCACCAACTCATTGCTCGTGTTCCGTGACGGCGAGCAGGTCGCCCGCTACGACAAACGCCTGCTGCCGACCTACGACGTGTTCGACGAGGACCGCTATTTCACGCCCGGCGGCTCCCCCGCTGTCATCGAACACGAGGGTTCGCGCATCGGGCTCTCGATCTGCGAAGATCTCTGGCGAGGCATCGACGTCGGGCGGGGCGACCGCTACGCCGACGACGCGGACCCGGTCACACAGCTCGTCGAAGCCGGCGCTCAGATCATCATCAACCCGTCGGCCAGCCCGTTTGTGCTCGGCAAGCACGAACGGCACAAGCAGATACTCGCCGAGCACGCCAAACGCCACAGCGTCCCGGTGCTCGCGGTCAACCAGCTCGGCGCCAACGACGAACTCGTCTTCGATGGCTCCGCCCTTGCGGTCAACGCAAGAGGCGAGGTCGCGCAATCAAACGCCGCGTTCACCGACGAGCTGCTAGTTGTTGACACCGATGCGCTCGGAACGCAGGCAGACTCAGGCGGTGCTTCATCAACGAGCCGGGTGCTCGATGCGCTGACGCTCGGCGTTCGCGACTACATCCGCAAGACCGGATTCAAGAAAGCCTGCCTCGGCCTCTCGGGCGGGATCGACTCGGCGCTCACGGCCGCAATCGCATGCAGAGCCATTGGGGCGGACAACATCACGGGCATCGCTCTGCCTGGCAAGTACTCCTCGCAGCACTCGATCGACGACGCGAAAGACCTCGCCGACCGGCTTGGGTGCGGGTTCGCGGTCGCGCCGATCGAAGAGCCATACTCGGGGTACGAGTCGATGCTCAACTCGCTCTTCGGCACACTCAACCAGCGCAGGCTCGGCGAGAAACTTCCCGATTTAACAGAGGAAAACCTGCAATCCAGAGTCCGCGGCGCCGTGCTCATGGCGCTCTCGAACAGGACCGGGGCGTTGCTATTGACCACCGGGAACAAGAGCGAACTGGCGGTCGGGTACTGCACGCTCTACGGCGACATGAACGGCGGGCTCGGTGTCCTGAGCGACATCCCGAAGAATCTGGTCTACGAGCTCTCGCGCGACATCAACGAGCGTTTCGCCGAGCTCGGGTTTGCGTCGCCCCCGATTCCCGAGAACACGATCACCAAAGAGCCGAGCGCCGAGCTCGCACCGGACCAGAAGGACGCGGACTCGCTCCCGCCGTATGACGTGCTCGACGAGATCGTCCGCAGGCACGTCGAAGAGCACCAGCAGGCGCCGCAGATCGCGGAGGAAACCGGGTTCGACGCCGAGGTGTGCAAGCGGATCGTTCGGCTGATCGGGATCAACGAGTACAAACGCAAGCAGACGCCGGTTGGCTTGAAGGTCACCAGCGTCGCGTTCGGCTCGGGCCGACGGATGCCGATCGCAAGACATCTCTGATCAAGCTGCTACCACTCGCCCGCGTAGCTCGTGCTGAATCTGTCGCCCGCTGACGACACGATCTCGAATCGGCGTTTGGCGATCTGTCTCAGGTGGAGCATGTCGTGCGCCGCCCAGCTGACCATCACATCGCCCGCGCGGATCGGGCCGAAGACGGGGTGTTCGTACGCGCTTTGCCAATCCGGAGCCGTCAGCTCTCGCAGCAGGCGCACCGACTCCGCGCGGTCGCGCTCGAACCGATCGAGGACTGTTTCGAGACTCTGCTCGTTGTACCGCCGACTGACAGCCACACCCTCGGGGTCGATCGGCGACCAGGGCTTCGCGGCGTCTTCGAGTGTGCCGAGCACGCGCTGGCGGAAGTCATCGAGTTCTTCATCCGCAACGTGACAAACGATCTCAAGCACCGACCAAATGTTGGCTTCTGGCTTCCATCGCAGTTCACGATCACCGAGCCCCGCGACCGACGCGCGGAGCATTGGCGGGAATGACTCGAGCGACGCGATGAGGCGTGCAAGATCCATCGCGGCCTCGCTTAGCTGCTGCCCTCACGCATACGCTGCACGCCCTCGGGGAACGGGTACGTCGCGAACACGCCGACGTCGCCCTTGGACCAGAGTGTCGGCGCCGGGTACACATCGCCGCGGTAGCCGGCCTGATACATGGTGCGGAGCACGCTCTCGAAGCTCGGCTCTTTGCCGTTCTCGTCGAGCAATCTGTTCGAGCGTGCGCCGAGGAACGAAACCGACGCGACGGGCAAACGGTCGCGGCGACCCTTGAGCATTTTCGAAACTGTCGAGAAGCCGCGAGCGAGGTCCGCGGTCGTGAAGTGGTCCTGCCCCTTCGGCCTGAGCAGTGCAAGGATCAGGATGCTGTCGAGGTCGTACTTGAGGACATACGGCTCGTGGTCGTGCGCGGCGTGGACGCTGACCGACTCTTGGAACACCTTGGCGTAGTTGGTGACCGTCTGCTGAGTCCACTGGCTGGACGTGACAAGGTGGACAAGCTGGGCGATGATGCCGTGGGAGTTGTCTTCGTCGTTTACGCCGCAGACGACGGCGCGGTACCTGCCGTCGAGCATGTCGCGGAGCATGTCCTGACCCCAGGGCACGCGGATGCGTTCGCCGGCAGAGAAACCGGGCGAGGGATCACCGGGCAAGAGCGACACCTGCTCGGCGTGATCGCCCGACATGAGATCGTCGGCGTCGCCGTCGTAGAGTTTGATCTGGCTCGACATGATGGACCTCCTTGGGACATACCCCGTCGCAGTAGTCTAGATCGGCAAACGGGGAACCGGGCCAGCATCGAAGAGGCTGGAAAGGTGGATTGGTTGAGGAAGTTGGTGAGGGGATGCTCGGAGTAAAAAAGAAGTGAGCCCCCAGGATTTGACTCCTGAGGGCTCAAAGAACGGCGACGACCTACTTTCCCGCCATGCAGTATCATCGGCGGCAAGGGCTTAACTGCTGTGTTCGGGATGGGAACAGGTGTTACACCTTACCTATGGTCACCGAATCACACGCTGATCGCTTTCACGAGCAAGTGCGGCATAAATGACCGCTCTGACAGATGGCATCTCCCGGCGGGGGAGAACCTTGATAACAAAGAGATGTAAACCGAGACATTCACTTGAGCGAAATGTCGGCCGGCGTCGTGATGTATGTATCACGGCGACCGGTTGGAGTGATCAAACGTTCGACCATTAGTACCGCTCAGCTGAGGACTTCTCAATCCTTACACTCGCGGCCTATCAACGTGGTAGTCTTCCACGGGTCTCTCACACTTATGTGCAAGCAAGTCTCATCTCGAGGGGGGCTTCCCGCTTAGATGCTTTCAGCGGTTATCCCTGCCGAACGTAGCTACTCTGCAATGCGCCTAGCGGCACAACAGAATCACCAGGGGTTCGTCCAACCCAGTCCTCTCGTACTAAGGTTGACTCCTCTCAAACTTGCAACGCCCACAGCAGATAGGGACCGACCTGGCTCACGCCGGTCTGAACCCAGCTCGCGTACCGCTTTAATAGGCGAACAGCCTAACCCTTGGGACCGCCTACAGCCCCAGGATGCGATGAGCCGACATCGAGGTGCCAAACCGCTCCGCCGCTATGGACGCTCGGGAGCGATAAGCCTGTTATCCCCGG
>JAUILU010000006.1 GCA_030432905.1 Phycisphaerae bacterium
GGGCGGTGACCCGGCGTTTACGGGGTTCGAGGTCCAGATGCTCGACACCTACGGCGAGGAGCCGGGGCTTCGCAACTGCGGCGCGCTGTACGAGGCTGTCCCACCTCTGCGGATGGCTGTCAACGAACCGGGGCAGTGGAACACGTACCGTGTACTGCTGATCGGCGACACGCTGAATGTGTGGCTTAACAACGTGCCGATCCACATCGACACGCTCCTTGATGACCGCGGCTTTTTCAGGAGCGAAGAGAACGCGCTGCCCCTGAACACGCGCGCCACGACCGGGTACATCGCGGTTCAGGACCACGGCCACGCGTTCCGCTACCGCAACATCAAAATCAAGGACCTCTCACCCGACCCGGAACCGGCTGGTATGCAGCACCTCGTTGACAGCGACCTGTCAGGCTGGTTCACGCGTGACGCTGGCGAGTGGACGTTCGAGAACGGTGCGCTAGTCGGGCGGAATGGGCCGGGGCACATCTTTACCGAGAAGAGCTACACGGACTTCGAGCTGCGTGCGCTCGTGAAGGTCAACGAGCGCGGCAACAGCGGCCTGTACTTCCGCACCGTGCCCAGCGAGCAAGCAGGCTTCCCTTGGCCCACCGGCTACGAGGCGCAGGTCGATCAGCACGATCCGAAGAACTACACGGGCTGTATCTACAACAAGGCATGGGCCGAGGTCGGCGAGCCGATTACGCAGGACGAGGCGTGGTTCGACTACCGCATCCGCGCCGAGGGCGATCACATCCAGACATGGATCAACGGCGTCCCGATGGTTGATACGCAGCTCGACGAGTTCAGCGAGGGCCACTTCGCGTTGCAGTCGCACCACCAGGGCAACGAGATCATGTACAAGGACATCCGGGTGCTCGAACTCGAGTAGCGGTTAGGTCCACGCGCCGTCGTTTGCGGCGCTCGCAACCACGCGTTCGACGAACTGCATGCCGACGAGTCCGGCTTCCGGGCCGGGCACGTCTTGGCCGAGCGGACCGATCGGTGTGCCAAGTTTCTTGGCGTTGAGCAGCTCCGCGACGCCGCGGTAGATGTTGGCGAAGGCTTCGAGGTAGCCCTCGGCGTGACCGGGCGGCGTGCGCGCGGCGGCGGCGGCTCGTTCGCTCAAACCGGCCTGGCCTCGGGTGAGGAACTTGGTGCCGTCGTCGAGTGTGGCGAGCTTGAGATCGTTCGGTGTTTCGTGCGCCCACCAGAGCGAACCCCTGTCGCCATGGACGCTGAGCGTGATGCGGTTCTCGTCGCCGATGCAGATCTGGCTGGCGTTGTAGCTGCCCTTAGCGCCACCGGCGAAGCGGACCCGGATCATCGCGTCGTCGTCGAGCACCCGGCCCGCGCCGAAGCAGGTGAGTTCGGCGCTGAGTGATTCGATCTCTAGCCCGGTGACGAACGCGACAAGATGCTCGGCGTGCGTGCCGATGTCGCCCAGCGCGCCGCCCGCGCCGGCTTGCTTCGGGTCGACACGCCAGCTTGCCTGCTTGTGGCCGCTGCTTTCGAGGTCCTGCGCGAGCCAGCCCTGGATGTAGTTCATCTCGACCCGGCGGATCGTGCCGAGCCTGCCCGTGCGCACGAGCTCAGCCGCCTCGCGGATCATCGGATACCCAGAGTACGTGTACGTCACCGCGCAGAGCAGGTCTTTGTCGTTGGCGAGGTGCCCGAGCTGGCGGGCTTCGTCGCTCGTGCAGGTCATCGGCTTGTCGAGCACGACGTTGAGGCCCGCTTCGAGGCACGCCTTGGCGATCGGGAAGTGCGTGTTGTTGGGCGTGACGATGACGACGAAATCGACGCAGTCATCGCGGCTGGTTTCTTTCTCGATGAGTTCTTGCCACGAGCCGTAGGAGCGGTCCTGTGGGAGGCCGAGGGCTTTGGCTGATTCGAGCGAGCGTACTGGCGTAGACGAGAGCGCACCGGCGACAAGCGTGGCGCTGTTGTCGAGCGCGATGACCTTGCGGTGGACTTCGCCGATGAAGGCGTCTTTGCCGCCGCCGATCATGGCGTAGGTGAGGTTGCCGGTCATGAGTTGCCGTCCTTGTCGAACGCGGAGTCGAAGGCCTGGCCCGCGGCTGGGAAGTCGATCGATCGCACGAAGTCCACGGCTTCCATCGCGCCGTGCTCGCGCGCCATTGCGGGGTCTTCCCACTCGACACTCAGCGGGCCCTCGTACTCGATCCGGTTGAGCGCGCGGATGATCGCGTCGAAATCTACATCGCCCCGGCCCGGCGAGCGGAAGTCCCAGCCCCGGCCGAGCGAGCCGAACGCGAGGTGGCTTCCGAGGACGGAGGTCGAGCCGTCGAGCGATGTCGCCGCGTCTTTGACGTGGACGTGCGCGATCCGGTCGCCGAAGACCTCGATGAATTTGACGGGGTCGATGCCCTGCCAGATGAGGTGTGAGGGGTCGAAGTTGGCGCAGAACGATTCGTGGCCGTCAAGGGCTTCGAGTGTGCGGTCGAAGGTGTAGAGGTCGTAGGCGATCTCGGTCGGGTGGACCTCGAGCGCGAAGGAGACGCCTTGGTTCTCGTACTCATCGAGGATCGGCAGCCAGCGGTTGGCGAATTCTTGGTAGCCCTTGTCGATGTCTTCCTCGCTGGTGGGGGGGAAGAAGTAGAGCTTGTGCCAGATGGGCGAGCCGGTGAACCCGTTGACGACGTCGACGCCAAAGAGGTTGGCGGCTTTGGCAGTGTCGATGATCTCGGCCGCGGCTCTCTCGTTGACGCCGTCGGGGTCGCCGTTGCCCCAGACGCGATCTGGGAGGATGGACTTGTGGCGGTCGTCGATCGGGTCACTGACGGCTTGGCCTACGAGGTGGTTGCTGATGGCGAAACAGTTGAGGCCGAACGATTCGAGCAGGTCACGCTTGGCTTTGCAGTAGCCGTCGTCGGTGAGGGCTTTGTCTACCTCGAAGTGGTCGCCCCAGCAGGCGAGTTCGAGGCCGTCGTAGCCCCAGTCACTCGCCATCTCGCAGAGAGTCTTGAGGGGTAGGTCGGCCCACTGGCCTGTAAAGAGTGTGACTGGTCGGGGCATCTGCTGACTCCGTGAATGGTGTGTTCGGCTGGCACGCGGTGCTCGCTGATTGTTCTTCGCACACGGTAGCAAAACAAGCTGTATACAGCCTGCGGGGCGTGTTTGGATGCGTTACACTCGTCGCGCAACCGATTTCCCGGTGAAGTGAGACCGCATCCATGGACCAAACCCAGCCTCCCGCACTGCTCAGCACACGCCTGTCGGTGATGATGTTTCTCGAGTTCTTCCTGTGGGGTGCTTGGTATGTGACGATGGGGCCTTATCTGGCAAGCCGGGGGCTGAACCATGTGAACGCGGATGCGTATTCGGTCGGCCCGATCGCGGCGATCATCAGCCCGTTCTTTCTTGGGCTGATCGCGGACCGGTTCTTCGCGACCGAGCGCGTGCTTGGTGTGATGCAACTCATCGGCGGTGCGGCGCTCTGCGCGGCTCCGTGGGCCGTGGACCAGTCACCGAGGCTCTTTCTTGTCATGCTCTCGATCCACATGCTCTGCTACATGCCGACACTGGGCCTGACGAACACGCTCGCGTTCCACAACATGACCAACGCGGAGAAGCAGTTCCCGTTGATCCGGGTCTGGGGCACGATCGGCTGGATCGTCGCGGGGATCACGCTCTCGCGGCTGACGTGGGACACGTCGGCCAACATGTTCTATCTCGCGGGCGGTTGCGGCATCCTGATGGGTGTTTACAGCTTTACATTGCCGCATACGCCGCCGCCTGCGAAGGGGCAAAGGTTCTCGGCTCGTGAAGCGCTGGGGCTTGATGCGGTCGGCCTGTTGAAGAAGCGGTCGTTCGCGGTGTTTGTGCTGTGCAGCTTCCTGATCTGCATCCCGCTAGCCGCGTACTACGCGCGTGCGGGTGAGTTTGTCGGGGCGACTGGCTTCGAGAAGATCGGCCAGACCATGTCCTACGGACAGATGTCCGAGATCCTGTTCATGGTCGTCATGCCGGCGTTCTTCGCAAGGCTTGGCGTGAAGTGGATGCTGCTGATTGGCATGGGCGCGTGGGTGCTCCGGTACGGGCTCTTTGCTGGCGCTGCAGACGAGCAGGTCAAATGGATGGTGCTGGGCGGCATCGTGCTGCACGGCATCTGTTACGACTTCTTCTTCGTTACGGGCCAGATATACGTTGATAACGAGGCCGACCCGAAAATCCGCGGCCAGGCGCAGGGACTCCTGGTGCTCATCACGCAGGGCCTTGGCATGTTCATCGGTGCTCAGGTCATCGGCGAGCTCGTGGAGAGCAAGACAACAACAGTTGGCGAAATCAGCACGATCGATTGGAAGGGCGTGTGGCTTATCCCATGCGTCTTCGCGGCGGTCGTGCTTGTGATCTTCTTCCTGTTCTTTAAGGACCCGGGGAAGAAGAAGGGTGAAACGCAGACAGAAGCCGTGTAGTTTTACGGCAGAAGGATGAGGCGGGCCGATGGCTTTGGCCTCTCTGATACTTACATCTTTGCCCGTTGCCGATTCGGTGAGGGGTCTTTCGAGGAGCAGTGCATGAAGAAGCGGGTGAAGAGTACGGATCAATCTCGGCGTAAATTCTTGGGCACCGCGGCTGCGGTCGCCGGTGGGGCGGGGCTTGCCGCGACCGGGTGTTCGGGCCTCGGCGGTCAGCCGGGCGTGCGCAAGGTTGTGCCGTCTGTTGCCGCCGCCAAGGGTGTTAAGGTCGTCGACGGCCAGCCGATCCGCATGGCGGTCATCGGCACGGGCGGCATGGGCACCGGCCACTGCCACGCGATCATGAACCTCACGAAGCAGGGCAAGACCAACGCGCAGATCGTCGCGCTCGCTGACGTGAACGATCTCCGCGTGCAGGACGCGCAGCGCGCGTGCCAAGAGAACCAAGGGATCGATGTTGATACGTACCGCGACTACCGCAAGATCCTCGAACGCGACGACATCCACGCGGTGCTGATCGCCTCGACCGAGCACTGGCACGCCCAGCATGCGATCGATTCGCTGACCGCCGGCAAGGACGTGTACTGCGAGAAACCGCTGACACTTCACCTGAGTCAGGCGCTCGATGTGCGTGATGCCGTGCTCGCGAACCCGGAGCGAATTTTCCAGGTCGGCACGCAGATGATGATGCTGCCCAAGTACCTCGAAGCCCGCAAGGTCATCAAGGCCGGCGGCATCGGCAAGGCGGTCTGGAGTCAGACGAGCTACTGCCGGAACTCGACCACTGGCGAGTGGAACTACTACTCGATCGACGACCGCTGGCAGCCGGGCGTGAACGTTGACTGGGACGCGTGGTGCGGCGACCTCGGCCCGCGCGAGTGGGACCCGAAGGTATTCGCACGCTGGCGCCGGTACAAAGATTTCTCGACGGGCATCATCGGCGACCTGCTCGTGCACGTCATGACGCCGTTGATTCTTGCGGTTGACGCGGGCTGGCCGACGCGCGTGACGGCATCGGGTCATCATCATGTCGATCTGGACATGGAGAACTTCGACCAGGTCAACCTGAACGTCGAGTTCGAGAACGGCCACACCATGGTCGTCGCGGGCTCGACCGCCAACGAGGTTGGTCTTGAGACCATGATCCGCGGCCACGAGGCGAACATCTACCTCAATAGCCGCCACTGCGAGATCCGTCCTGAACGCATCTTTGTTGATGAGGTGGACGCCGAGCGCATCGAGTGCCCGGACATCGGCAATGACCAGGATCAGCTGCGCCTCAACTGGCTCGAGTGCATCCGCACCCGCGAGGAAGCGGTCAGCAACATTGATCTCGCGTCGAAGGTGATGGTTGCGGTTGACCTTGCCGCCCGAAGCATGTGGGAAGGCAGCGCGTTCAAGTTCGACCCGAAGACCATGCGTGTCAGCAAGGCCTAGTCGGCGTTCGGTATGACAACCAACAGCAACACACCGGACGGGGGCCAAGTCGGCCTCCGTCTGGCTTTAGATGCGATGGGCACGAGGTTCGAGCTGCTGATCGCGGACACCGGGTACGAGTCGGAGCTGCGGGCTGTCGGTGAAGAGGCGCTCGAGTGCATCGCCGACTGGCACAACAGGCTGAGCGCGTTCGATGCGGGCTCGGTCGTCAGCGCGATCAACGCGGCTGCCGGCGAGCGAGCTGTGCGCGTGGACCGGGACATGCTCGATCTGCTGCAAGCGTGCAAGGCGTGGCATGCGGATTCGGGCGGCGCGTTCGATGTTGCGCTTGGCTCACTCATGAAGCACCATGGGTTTCGCGGCGGCGCGCCAGCCGGTACACAGGTGCCTGCGTTCGGCATGGGCCATCTTGAGATCGATGAAGCAGAGAGCGCGGTGTTCCTTTCGCACCCGGACGTTCGGCTGGACTTCGGCGCGGTCGCCAAGGGCTGGGCGATTGACGAGGCGTGCGAGCTGATGCGCGAGGCGGGCATCGCTTCCGCGCTTTTGCACGGCGGGTCGAGCACCGCTAGGGCGATCGGGTCGAGGCCAGACGGTCAGCCCTGGCGCATCAAGGTGTGCGCCGACGAACACGCCCCGATCGTGCTACTCAGCGATGCATCTTTCTCGGCCAGCGCGCCCTCGGGCCGATTGAACGACAACCAGGAGGGGCACGTGCTCGATCCGCGATCGGGCCAGCCGGCGAATTGCGCCGGGTTCGCGGCTGCCGTTGTATACAGCGCCGCCGAGAGTGACGCGTGGTCAACGGCGCTGCTTGTTCTAGGTGAAAGACCGGGGTCGATGCGGGCCGAGATTGCCAGTATCCTTCACGGCACACACAGCGCGCAGACCGAGTGGAGCATCGAGGGGGAGTCTGCTCCGCGAGTCATTGCAGATCCGAAACGAGATCTAGAAAAGGGTACGTAGAAGTGAAAAAGAACAGGCGTGAGTTTCTCGTTCAGGCGGCAGGCGGGCTTGCCGCGGTCTCGGTTCTGCCCGAGCTTGGTTTCGTTCGTCTCCCCGATCGCTCGGCAGGTCTGCGTGTTGGTGTGATCGGCGCGGGCCGTCAGGGTCGTTCGATTCTTGGCGAGTTGACGAAGATCGAGGGCGCGACGGTCGCCGCAGTGTGCGATATCGATGAGCGCCGCCGAAGCTCTGGCCTGCGAAGGTCGTCGGGTGCCGAGGGCTTTGCAACAGTTGAAGAGATGCTCGACTCGGGCAAGGTCGATGCGGTCGCGGTCGCAACGCCGACGCAGACGCACGACGAGGTCGCCAAGCAGTGCATCGACGCGGGTGTGCACGTGTACGTCGATGGCCCTTTGTCGAACACCGCCGAGGGCTGCGACGCGATCGTCGCCGCGGCAAGGGGCGCTAAGGGTGTGGTTGCGTCTGGTCTTCAGGGCCGGAGCAACCCGGTGTACAAGCTCGCGCGGACATTCTTCAGGTCCGACTCCGTGCGTGACCTCGTCTCGATGCGTGCGCAGCAGTTCAAGAAAACCTCGTGGCGCACGCCGGCCAACGACCCGGCGCGCTCCAAGGCGCTCAACTGGCGGCTCGACCCGGAGATCACGCTCGGCCTCGCGGGCGAGTGGGGCACACAGCAGTTCGATGTGTTCCATTGGTACACCGGCCGGTACCCGGTCAAGGTGTCCGGCTCGGGCTCGATCCGTTTGCACAACGACGGCCGAGAGGTACACGACACGATCGCGTGCACGCTGACATACGACGACGGCGCGACGATCCAGTACGAGGCCTCGCTGGCCAACTCGTACGAGGGCGCGTACGAGCTGCTCCGGGGCACGAACGCCGCGATCAAACTCGGCTGGAGTCACGGCTGGATGTTCAAGGAATCTGACGCGCCGACGCAGGGCTGGGAGGTCTACGCGAACCGTCAGCAGTTCCACAACGACGAGGGCATCACGCTCATCGCCGACGCGACGAAGCTGGCGAGCCAGGGCAAGTTGAAAGAAGGCATCGGCCTGCCTCACCCCGCGCTGTACTACACGCTCGGCGACTTCATCGCATCCGCTGCCGAGGGCACCGCGCCGGCTTGCACGGTTGAGGAAGCGGCGCGGGCCACCGCGGTCGGCATCGCGGCGCACAAGGCGATCTCGATGGGTGAAACACAGGACATCAGCATCTGACCGAGTTTGGTCGGTTCTCGGAGACAACCGTGTCAACACAACGCGCAAACTGGCCGAGGCTCAGGTCGCTCGGGCTACTCTCGCGGATCGGGCTGATTTTCCTGATCCTCACTCTCGTCGGCGGCTACATCATCAGCGGCATCTATCTCCAATGGGAGTACGAGAACCGCGACGAGCGTGAAGGCCTGACGATGACCGACATCGTCGGCGCGTACCACGGCGTCAGCTCGCCCTCGCCGCTGCTTGAGTCGCTGAAGTCGGGCCACCCCGAGGACCTGCCCGATCCGGACCGCCAGGCGCTGATCGACTGGCTGGAGAGCGACCGGGTCAGCGACGACTACGACAACCTCGACCTAGGCGACGCGGCTCCGTCGGAGATCATCGCGGTGTCGTGCCTCGATTGTCACACACGCGGCGCAGAAATGGGCGACGGTATCGGCGATCGCGTGCCGCTGGACTATTTCGACGATGTGCAATCGATCGCGATCAGCCGCGAGGTGATGCCTAAAAACCTGAAGATCGTGGCGCTCTCGACACACGTGCACGCGCCGAGCCTAGCGATGGTCCTCATCGTGCTGGTGCTGCTGAGCGCGATGACGAGGTGGCCGAGTGTTCTGGTCGGCGCGCTCGGCGCGGCCGGCGGCATCGGGATCTTCTTCGACATCTCAGGCCAGTGGCTGGCGCGCACCGACGCGTTCTGGGCCTATGCCATCGTCGGCGGCGGGTTCGCGATGTCGATGAGCGTGGGGCTTCTGGGATTCTTGATTGTCGTCGATCTGCTGTTGCCCGGCGCCAAGGCCAAACCCGACACAGAGGCGAACAGTTAGAGATCGCTCATCGAGATTTTGTACAGCAGTCTTCTCGTCAGCTTGCATCCCTCGCGGGGTGGGTGCTTGCTGCCTTCGTACTCGACGCCGACCCAGCCTTTGTAGCCTGAGTTCAGGACGATTTTGAGCATCTCGTAGTAGTCGGTGCGGACCTCGTCGCCGTGCTCGTTGAACTCGTGGCTCTTGGCGCTGACGGCTTTGGCGTAGGGCATGAGTTCTTCGACGCCCTTGTAGCGGTCGTACCAGGCGTCGGGTTCGTCTTGTCGGCCCCAGTCCATGCAGAAGTTGCCGAAGTCGGGCAGTGTGCCGCAGTTTGGTTTGTCGACCATTTTCATGACGCCCGCGAGCCACTGGCCGTTGGAGCTGTAGCCGCCGTGGTTCTCAACGATGACGTTGAGGCCGAACGGCTCTGCGATATCCGAGAGCCTCGCGAGTCCGTCGGCAGCGAGCTTCTGCTGTTCTTCGTAGGTTCCGGCGCTGGCGGCGTTGACACGGATGGAGTGGCAGCCCAGCCGTTTAGCGGCCTCGAGCCATTTCTTGTGGTTGTTGATCGCGGCGGTCCTGAGCTTCTCGTCCGGGTCGCCGAGGTTGCCCTCGCCGTCGCACATGATCAGGAGCTGTGTCACGCCGAGGTCTTTGGCGCGTGTGTCCATGTCGGTCAGGTACGCCTCGTCGTTGGCTTTGTCTTTGAAGAAGCTGTTGACATACTCGATGCCGTGGAACTTGAGGGATTTTGCTTCCTTGGCGAAGTCGAGGTTGTCGATCTCGCCGGCGTAGAGGAGCTTGTGCAGCGACCACTGGGCGAGTGAGATCTTGAACTTCGGCCTGGGGCCTGTGGACGCGAGTGCGGACGTGGGGGCGACCATGCTGGCGGCTCCGAGCGCGGCCCCTGCTGCCAGAACACGGCGGCGGCTGATGGGTAAATCGGATTGGCTGTTCTGCATCTCGGGGACCTCCGTTGTGTGGACAACGCCGAGTATGACCGATCTGGGCCAGCTACGCCATACCCCGGGCCGGAGGCCTGATTTCCAGAACCCGAACCTGCGTGGTGTCGTCTTTCTCGGGCCTACAGTGCAGACCGGCACAGAGCTCGGCACGATGGAGCAAAGGGTGAACGCACGGATGATCGTTCTACACAGCGTTTGGACCGAGGGACAGCTGCACTTCTGGGCGGAGAGCGCCAAGGGGGCGGCAGAGTTTGTCGCGCCGGTCGATGACCTCGGCGATGACGACGATACCAGCCTCGAGGAAGAATCGTTCGACCAGCCGGAAGCCGAGGACGAGCAACCCGTCGAATCCGAAGACGAGGGCGGCGTCGCGGTTCAGGTCGAGGTCGATCTGAAGCTCGCTGACCATCCGTTCGCGGTCGATTCACAAGAGTTGCGCGATTGGCTCAAGCCTTTCTTGACAGCCGAACCGGGCGAGGGCCGGGCCGAGCTCAGGTTGCCGGCGCAGGGCGGCAGGGCGTTGCCTTCGGCAAGACTCGCGCACGCGTCGGGCATCGCGCTCGCCGACCGCGGCGCCGACGGGCTCGGGCTGTTTGGTGTCGAGACGCTGGTTGTTGATGCCGAGCAGGCGCCGTTTGTTCTTGAACGCATCGAAGAACACGCGTCAAACACATCAGGCGAAGACGGCCTGCTCATCGGGCGCGCGGTGGACTATCTATCGCTCGTGGGCCGGTTCTCAAGAAGACTGCTCGCGCAGCATCGGTTCGTGCCCGGGCTCAGGCAGAACGCGTCGGGCGAGCTCGACGGCGCGTGGCAGGCGTGGTTCGCAGACGAGCAATCCGCGGAGGACGCGTCGATTCTGGTGTCCGCGATGCCGCCCGCGGTGCGCGCGGTGGTCGATGGACGAGAGCACGACCCGGCTTCGGTGTTCAACGACATGGTCACCGACATGGTTGATGCGGGGTGCAGGCGGGCGCTGATCGCCGACGACCTGCCCGAGGTGCTCGACGGCCGCGACACGAGCGACCCGAGTGTGTCATGGCTGACCGGCCTGCTCGGCGACAAGAACTCGGTCGATCCGTCGGATCGGCGGGCGCTGATTAAAGATGTGCGCTCGTGGATCGGCAGGCTCGAAGACCGCGGCTCGAGCACCGAGTGGAGGCTCTGTCTCCGGCTCAACGAGCCGATCATGCTCCAGCTGCCCGAAGACGAAGAAGGCGACGAGATGCGCCCGAGCATCATGGAGCCAAACGATGCGCTCTGGTCGCTCAGCTTCCACCTGCAGCCGACGGGTGCGCAGGAGGTCATCGTTGATGCCGCGGACATCTGGCTGCTCTCGAGCGAGTCGGTCACGATCGAGGGTCGGCGGATCGACAGCCCGCAGGAGTTGCTCCTGGCGGAGCTTGGCAGGGCGAGCCGGTTGTACAAACCGCTAGAGCGTGCGCTCGACGAGACCGAGCCGGTCGATCTCGGCCTGAAAACCAACGAGGCGTACGAGTTCCTCCGCGAGATCCGCCCGCTGCTGCGCGAGCAGGGTTTCGGGGTGATCGAGCCGGGCTGGTTCGGTTCTTCGACGTCGCGCCTCGGCGCGAAGCTGCTGCTCGACTCGGACCCGATGGAGGATCCGCTCGACCCGGCGAACTCGCCGACGGTTGCCGGCGCGTCGCAGCTCGGGCTTGATGCGCTCGTCGGGTACCAGTGGCAGATCGCAGTGGGGGACGTCACGCTCTCGCTCAAGGAGTTCGAGGAGCTTGCCGAGCGGAAGACGCCGCTCGTGCAGATCAACGGCAAGTGGGTCGAGATCCGCCCCGAGGATGTCGAAGCCGCGATCAAGTTCATCCGCGAGAACCCGGGCGGAGAGATGAGTGTCGGCGAAGCGATCCGCATGGCGTTCGGCGCCGATGCACGCACCAGCGGCCTGCACGTCACCGGTTTGGAAACCACAGGTTGGCTCGCGGACGTGTTCGGCGGGTCCGCCGCGGGCGAGGCGCTGCCGATCCTGAACCAGCCGACCGACTTCCAGGGCACGCTGCGTCCTTACCAGCTCCGGGGCTACTCGTGGCTCGCGTTCCTCGAACGCTTCGGCTTTGGCGCCTGCCTCGCGGATGACATGGGTCTCGGTAAGACAATCCAGATGCTTGCGATCATGTCGGGCGAGCGGGAAGAGGCCAAGGCCAAGGGCATCGAGACGGTGCCGCCCACGCTGCTGATCGCGCCGACGTCGGTGGTCGGCAACTGGGTTCGTGAAACCGAGCGGTTCTGCCCGCACCTGAACGTCATGGTTCACCACGGCCCGACGCGCCTCTCGGGCAACGAGTTCATCGAACGCGTCGCCAAGGCGGACCTCGTCGTCACGACCTACGCGCTTGCCAACCGCGACCAGGACCTGCTGACCGCGATCCAGTGGGGACGGCTCGTGCTCGACGAGGCGCAGTTCATCAAGAACCCGGCGGCTAAGCAGGCGCAGGCCGTCCGGCAGATCAACGCGAAGTCGCGGTTTGCACTCACCGGTACGCCGGTTGAGAACAGACTGAGCGAGCTGTGGTCCATCATGGACTTCCTGAACCCCGGCTACCTCGGCACGCCCGGCACGTTCCGCAAGAAGTTCGCGGTGCCGATCGAGAAGTACCGCGACGACGGCAAGAGCATGCAGCTGCGTTCGCTAGTTCGTCCGTTCGTGCTCCGCAGGCTCAAGTCTGACCCGAAGGTCGTTGGCGATCTCCCGCCGAAGGTCGAGAGCCGCGAATACTGCCACCTCACCAGCGAGCAGGCGGAGCTCTACGAGCAGACAGTCAAGAAGATGCTGTCGGACGTGGACGCGACCGAGGGCATCCGCCGGCGCGGCATTGTGCTCTCGGCGCTCGTCAAACTCAAACAGATCTGCAACCACCCGGCGCAGGCGCTCAAGGAATACGTCAAGGGCTCGACCACGCCGCCCTCGCCCGCACGCTCGGGTAAGACAACGCGGATCATCGAGATGCTCGACGAGATCATGGCCGCCGGCGATCAGGCGCTGATCTTCAGCCAGTTCCGCCAGATGGGGCACCTGCTCGCAACGACGCTGCGCCACTCGCTCGACCGGGAGGTCCTGTTCCTGCACGGCGGCACACCGCGTTTGCAACGCCAGAAGCTCGTCGATGAGTTCCAGAAAGCGGACGGATCGGCGCCGATCATGCTTGTCAGTCTCCGCGCCGGTGGTGTTGGTCTGAACCTGACCGCCGCGAACCACGTGTTCCACTTCGACCGCTGGTGGAACCCCGCTGTCGAGAACCAAGCGACGGACCGTGCGTACCGAATCGGCCAGACCCGAACGGTGCAGGTGCACAAGTTTGTCTGCCGGGGCACGCTCGAGGAACGGATCGACGAGATGCTCGAGACGAAGAGCCAGCTCGCCGAGCAGATCGTCGGCTCGGGTGAGCAGTGGCTGACCGAGCTCGACACGGACGCGCTGCGTGACCTGCTCACGCTCCGCGGCGACGCTGTGGGTGTCGAGTAGACAGGGCTTTCTAGCTCGCGTTCGAGATCGGCTGTGCTTTCCACGGGATCGTGTAGCCGAGTTCTGCCATCTCTTGGCCGCAGTGGGTTTCAAAGATGCTGCGCTGCTCGGTTGTCCAGCTCTGCCAGCTTGCGTTGTGTTCCGGCTTGGTCGGGTGGTGGGTAGTTTCGAGCAGGTGATTCGCCGGCGATTCGCTCGGAGTGAGTGAGCAGTACGCGAGGACCTGTTCGCAGGTGCGCACCGGGTCGGACTTCATGTGTTCGTAGCGAACGGTCAGGCATCGGTCGGTTGTGTCGCTCCACTGCGCCATGGCGTGCGCGTTTTTCCATGCGGTGCACTGACGCTCGAACGGATGGACGCCGAGGTGCGCGTGCTTGGTGCGCGAGTGAACGGTGTCCACGCCGTCGCGGACGATGCAGACGATCTTCGCGTTTGGAAACAGCTCCAGCAGGTAGTCGGCAGTCTCCGGGAACAGATTGGTAAACAGCATCGGCACCTTGTTCGGAATCACGATCTCGGGCTTTGGGAATATGAGATCGAGCAGAAGGTTCCGAAAGAGCGCGTCGTGCTCGGCATCGGTTACCTGCATCGCGACGCGCCGGCTGAACTCGGTGCGGTTGCGCCGGGCGGTTTCGAGCAGGTCGAACGCGATGTTGTGCTCGTGCCCGGTCGAGATGATGTCGGGGTGGCAGCCTAGGGCCTTGCGGAGGGCGGTGGTGCCGCTTCTGCCGACGCCGGTGACGACGATCATCGGGAGGTCTGCGTAGGGGTGGGGCTGGGTCATTAGTGGCTCTATCGGTTCACCCGGTCGGCCTTGGGCAGATGAATCCGGTGTGAGATACCCGAGCGAGTGGATATTTCGGTTCACCGGCCCAACCCTATGAGTCTGGCCCCCACGGAATAGGGACCGAGACCAGGGACGGAGACCCGACCGAATATGCAGTCGCCTCACTTTCCAAAGAAGCCCGCAGAGAAGACGAAAAACCCCCGCCGGGTCCGCTCCGGGATGAAAATCCCGTCAACCGAGCGCGCCTCGGAGAGCTGGGCCGGCCAGCGATGGCTTCGTCTCATCGAGGCCGGCGCGTCGCAGGATGCGCAGGTCGAGGGGCTTGAGTACGCCAAGCTGGGCCAGACTCGTTCGTTGAAGGTTGAGCCGGGCAAGGTCAATGTGCTTGTGCAGGGCCGGATGCCCAGGGCCTACCGGGTGTCCATCGAGCTTGGGGCGTTCGATCGGCCGAGCTGGGACAAGATCATCCAGGAAATGGCGGGCCAGGCCCGTTACTCGGCCAAGCTGCTCTCGGGCGAGCTGCCGACCACGATCGAGGAGCTGTTCGCCCCGCTCGGGCTCCAGCTCTTCCCGATCGAGGCCGAGGACCTGAAAGTCTCGTGCAACTGCGACGAGCCGCGGGAAGAGGGGTCCTCGTGGTGCAAGCACTCGGTGTGCGCCGCGATGATCGTCGCCGACCAGCTGGCTCAGGACCCGTGGATCATTTTCTCGATCCGTGGCATCCAGCGAGAGGACCTCGTCGAGCAGCTCAAGCACCTGCGTCTGCTGCCCGGCTCGGGCGACGGGTCGGCTCCGGTGTACTCGCCTCATATCGAGGCGATCGAGATCCTGCCCCAGAAGCCGTTGTCGGAGTGCCTGGACCATTTCTGGGACCCGTCGGCGAGCCTTGAGCAGCTTCATCTGACGCCGGAACGGCCCGCGGTGAGCCATCCACTCCTGCGTCGATTGGGCCAGAGCCCGTTCGAGGGGAGCCGATTCCCGCTCGTTGGGCTGCTCCAGACGTGCTACGACGTGGTGAGTGAGCAGGTGTTGGCGGATGAGCAGGCCGCCGGCGAGGGTGCCGGGGACGAGGCCGGTGATGGTGGGGAAGAGGCGAGCGAGAGCTTTGACTCTGAGTAGGGCCGCTCCAATAGTTGTTGGTCCGTAGAGAGCCGGATGCGATGAGGCACGAAGCCGAGGCGCATCCATGGGTTCAGGCCGGTAGGGCGGTTTTTGATCGCCTCGCCGCGGAAGGTCTGGGTCCAGCTCCGGTGTGCATCGTGGCACGCCCAGTCCGCGGCCGGCGCCTTACGAGAAGGCCTGTCGGTTGCGATCGATAGGCCCGGCGCAGACGAGAGTCTGTGCCTCGTAGTAAGGAGCGTCCGGCAGCCAGCAGGCAATCGCCGATTCGTGAAAGTCAGTTGACCCGATAGTGTAATGGCCAGCACCACAGTTTTTGATACTGTTAGTCCAGGTTCGAGTCCTGGTCGGGTTACTTTCTCTTTCGTATGAATCGTGATTGATTGCTGCTTGCCGGTGAACACCGTTGAGCACATACGCCCCGATCGCTGTCATTCTTGCCGCCGGCAAGGGCACCCGCATGAAGTCGGATCTACCCAAGGTCTGCCATCCAATCGGTGGAAGGCCGATGATCTGCGCGGTTGTTGATGCGTGCCTCGACGCGGGCTGCGACAAAACAATCGCGGTGGTGGGGTACAAGCAGGAACTCGTCCGCGACGCTCTCTCCGAGTACGGCGACAAGGTCGGCTACGCGGTGCAGGACCAGCAGAACGGCACGGGCCACGCGGTCAAGTGCGCACTACCGAACCTCGAAGGCGTGCACGACGACACGCCCGTCTTCGTGCTCTGCGGCGACGGCCCGCTGATCCGCTCGGAAACGCTCGCAGCGATCATCGATCTGCACACAAAGACGAACGCCGCGGCAACGCTCGCTACGTCTGTGGTCGTGGACTCGACCGGCTACGGCAGGATTGTGCGCGACGGCGACGGCCGGTTCTGCAAGATCGTCGAGCAGGTCAACGCGACCGAGGAACAACGGCAGATCCGCGAGATCAACCCGAGCTACTACTGCTTCAGGCTCGGCGATCTGCGCGACGGACTCGCCAGGATTACAACGAACGAAACCAGCGGCGAAGAGTACATCACCGACGTCCCCGAGCTGTTGCTTGGTAGCGGCAAGACGGTTGAGGTGATCGACGCGGTGCCGCCGGAAGACGTGCTGAGCATTAACACGCTCGAGCAGTTGGCAGAGGTCGATTCGATCTTTCGGAGCCGGGCGGGTTCCGGGGGTCGGGTTTAGGAGTCCAAGTCGATGCTACACCCCGACGCGAACAAGCTGAAGATCTTTGCCGGCCGCAACATGCGGGATCTGACGGAAGCGATGTGCGATCACCTCGAGATCCCTATCGGCGAGTCACGCACGCACGTTTTCCCCGACGGCGAGATGATGCTCAAGGTCGAAGAGGACGTTCGCGGCCGGGACTGCTTCATCGTGCTCTCGACGTGCATGCCGGTGAACGACAACCTCATGGAACTGCTGATCTTCCTCGACTGCCTGCGCCGGGCGTCGGCGGAAACGGTCACTGTTGTGTTGCCTTATTTTGGCTACGCGAGACAGGACCGAAAGAGCGAGGGCCGGGTGCCGATCACGGCGAAGCTGGTCGCGAACCTGATCACCGCGGGCAAAGCAGACAGGATCATCGCGCTCGACCTCCACGCGGCACAGATCCAGGGCTTCTTCGACATCCCGGTGGATCACCTCTCGGCGACGCCTGTCTTCAGCAGCTACTTCAAGAAGCACCGCGAGGAACTCGGCGATCTGTGCATGGTCAGCCCGGACGTCGGCAACGTGAAGGTCGCAGAGGGCTTTGCGAACATGCTCGGCGGCGATCTTGCGATCATCAACAAGCGCCGGCTCTCGGGCGACTCGGTCGAGACGGGCCACATCATCGGCGATGTGAAAGACAAGACCGTGCTCATGGTTGATGACATGATCTCGACGGCGGGCACGATCTGCGCCGCGGCCGAAGTCGTAATGGAGAACGGGGCCAAGGACGTGATCGCTGCCGCCAGCCACGGCTTGTTCGTGGGCAAGGCGTTCGAGCGTCTCAAGTCCAGCCCGATCAGCAAGGTCGTCGTGACGAACTCAATCCCACCCGAACGCGCCTCGGAGGCGCTGGGTGACAAGCTGGTGACGCTTGATGTCAGCGCTCTTCTGGGCGACGCCATCAACCGCGTGCACCTGAAAGAATCGGTCAGCGCGCTGTTCAGCGGAACAGCGGGCTTTAAGAGATAACACCACGTTTGTAAGTGCCGGCGGCGATGGGCCTCCGGGTGACTGTGAAGGAAAAGAAAGATGAACGAGAAAGCACCTGTCCTCAAGGGCGAAGTCAGAGAACGCCTCGGCTCGAGGTACTCCAAGCGGCTGCGCGACGCGGGCCGTCTGCCCGTGGTTGTGTACGGTCACGGCAAGGATCCCGCTTCGATCAGCGTCGATGCCAAGGAAACCATCCGCTACATCCACGACGGCGAACGCGTCTTCACGATCGACGTCGCCGGCGAGCAGGAGACCGTTCTGCTCCGCGATGTCCAGTTCGACTACCTCGGCGACGGCATCATCCACGCCGACCTCTCGCGTGTGGACCTCGACGAGACCACCCACGCGCACGTGCACGTTGTGCTCAAGGGCGAAGCGGTCGGCCTGAAGGAAGCCAACACGCTTCTCCTGCACCCGATCACCGAGCTCAGCATCGAGTGCAAGCTCCGCGATCTTCCCCACGAGATCGAGGTCAACATCTCCGACCTCGAACTCGACGGCATCATCCACGCCGGCGACATCGAGATGCCCAAGGGCGTCACGCTCCTGAGCGACAAGGAAGACATCCTCGCTCAGGTCACGCACTCGGCAGCAGAAGCTGCCTCTAACGAGGAAGCAGAAGTTTCATCAGACGCCCAGCCAGAAGTGGTCGGCGAGAAGAAGGACGACGCGGGCGAGTAAGCCGCGGCGGATTGGTGTTTGCGATGAAGCTCATCGTCGGACTGGGCAACCCCGGATCGGAATACGTCAAGACTCGGCACAACGCCGGGTTCATGGCTATCGATCTGATCGCCCAGCATCACGCCGACGGGCAGGTCGCTCGCAGCAAGTTCCACTCGATGGTGCTCGACGCCCAGGTCGGCGGCGAGAAGTGCCTGCTCATGAAACCCGTGACGTACATGAACAGATCGGGGCAGGCAGCCGCGGAAGCGTGCAGGTTCTACAAGCTCAATCCGGCAACGGATGTGCTCGTGCTCGTTGACGATGTCGCGCTGCCGTGCGGCATGATCCGGCTCAAAGCCGGCGGCGGCGCGGGCGGGCACAACGGGCTGACTGACCTCGCACGCAAACTGGGCACCGAGGGCTTTGCAAGACTCCGCATCGGGGTCGATGAGAAACCACCCATGATGAGGCTCGACGACTACGTCCTGGGCCGATTCACGGAGGAACAACTCGATCGCTTGGGACCGGCTCTTACGCAGTCGGCCGAGGCGGCGGGTGTATTCGCGGCGGAGGGTATCGAAGCCGCGATGAACAGATTCAACTCTCGCAACTCGCCGACAGGCTGGGGACCGCCCGCCGACGGTGAGAGCGAAGAGAAATCAGCATGAACACAGCGCGGCGACGAGCCGTGAGAAAGGCATAGAGAAATGGCAGATACGCAGAGAATCAACGAGTACGAGGCGATGTTCCTCATCAGTCAGGCAGAGGCCGCGGACTTCGGTGGTGTGATCGATCACATCAACCACCTCTTCGAGCGCGCCGGCGCCGAGGTCATCGCGATGCAGAAGTGGGACGAGCGTCGCCTCGCCTACGAGATCGACAAGCAGAAGCGTGGCGTGTACATCCTCAGCTACTTCAAGGCGCCGACCGAGAACCTGCAGAACTTCGAGCGTGACTGCAACATCTCGGAGCGGATCCTCCGCACGATGGTGACCAAGGCCGACCACCTGACGCTGGAAGAGATGAAGGCGTTCGATCGCCGGAGCGATCTTGAGATCGAGGTCAAGGAGCGTGCGGCTCGCGCTGCCGAGCGTGAAGAGGCCGGCATGAGCACCTCGGTCTCGCTTGGTGCCCCGGTTGCCGAGGAGCCCAAGGCCGAGGAAGTCCCCGCAGAGGGCGAAGCGACAGAAGCCGCGGCTCCTCAGCCGGAATAATCGCACCGAGTCGAACCCGAACGCTATGCTGCATGGGTACAAGCCCAGGCGAGCGATAAGGAGAAAGCCATGGCCAGTTACAACAAAGTCCTCCTGATGGGCAACCTGACGCGGGACGTGGAGCTCAAGCAGATCGGCAGCGGCCAATCGGTCGCCAACATCGGTCTGGCTGTGAACCGCCGATTCCGCACCCAGTCAGGCGAGGATCGCGACGAGACCACCTTCGTCGATTGCGAGGCGTGGGGTCGTCAGGCCGAGGTGATGGCTCAGTACCTCTCCAAGGGCCGACCTGTATTCATCGAAGGCCGACTCAAGCTCGATACCTGGCAAGACAAAAACGACGGCTCGAACCGCTCCAAGATGCGGATCGTGGTCGAGAGCTTCCAGTTCATCGACAGCGGCGGTCAAGGCGGTGGTGGCGGCGGCAGCCGTGGGGGCGGGGGCTCAAGGGCCCAGTCCAGCGGCGGCGGCGGTGGCGGCGGGTACGAGAACTACGGCGAGCCCGTCAGCGCCGACGATATCCCGTTCTAACCAGCTGTCAGAACATGCTTTCCATGCCGGGGCGGCCTAAGCTCCCCGGCACAACTTTCTGCCCGACCGAACGTCGGCGGGCATCGCTGGGGCCCCGATTTGGGCTCCTCAACTCCCGGCGATCACGCACGGGAAGACAGCGAGGACATTCGCATGCGTAAAGACATCCAGCTTCTGCTTCTTGAGAGTGTTGACAACCTCGGCATCGTCGGCGATGTCGTCAAGGTTCGTGCGGGCTACGCACGCAACTACCTCCTGCCGCGCGGCCTCGCAACCACCCCGGACGAGGCACTCATCGCTTCGCTCGCCGAGAAGCGCAAGACCGCCGAGATCGAGCAGGGCAAGCTCCGTGTCGAGCGTGAAGCACTCATCAAGAGGCTCGAAGGCGTCGAGATCACCATGCAGCGCTCCTGCAACGATCTCGGCTTGCTCTACGGTTCCGTCACCCAGCAGGACATCTCGGGCGCCCTCCGGTCGCTCGGTTTCGAGGTCAAGCCTCGTGAGGTCCGCCTGCCGCAGGTCATTAAGCGGCTCGGTCAGTTCGAGGTCAACGTCAAGCTGGCGAGCGACCTCGAAGAGCACGTCCAGATCCACGTGGTCGCCGACCGCGAGATGGACGGCGACGAGCGCGAGGAGATGGAGTTCGACAACGAGGGCGAGCTGATCGTCAAGGAAGCCAAGGCACCCAAGGCCGCCCCGGCAGCCGAGGAGCCCGCAGCAGCCGAGTGAACCCGGCGTTCGCTGACAAGCTAGAAACAAAGAGAGCCGACCCGCGATTGGGTCGGCTCTCTTCTTTTTGTGGTGTTGTTGGTGCGGCGATGCCTCGCGGTGAACCGCCGTCGGCTTTACCGGCCACGCTTCCTGTCGAGCACGATCGGTGCGTCGAACTGGATGAGCGCTACGTCGCCGATGGTGAAGTACTCAATATCGACACCGATACTCGGACGGAAGATCAGTATGAGCACCTGGTCGTCACGGCTTCGCACGAGCGAGTCGGCTTCGTCAAGCCCGAGGACCGGCTGGCCCGGGGTGTAACGGATCTCAACCTTGTTGTTGTCCTGATAGATGTAGCCGATGGCGTTGTAGGCCTGGCCGTTGGAGTCGATCAGCATGGGCGGCACATCGGCGCGGAGCTCGGCGGCTGCGGCTGAGGAGAAGTAGCTGCCCGGGTTGACCGACGGGTCGCCCGTGACCTCGATCTGCACGATGTTGGTGTCGTTGGTGACGTAGAACTCGTCGACACGCAGGGCACGGTCGATGCCCCGGCCCTTGACGTCGTTAGGCAGGAAGAGCTGCTGACCGTTGACGATCTGGTTCTCTTCGTTGATCTGCAGACCCTGTGTTTGGCCCTTCTGGAGAACCATGCGGTTGCCCATTCGAGGTCCGGTGGAGATGCCCGGGCCTCGGCCCGATGTGCCGTCGACAACCGTTGCAAACTGGGTGTTGAGGTTCGCGGTGCGGTCGCCTGCGAGCAGGTCGCCTGTCTGCACCGCGATGTCGCGCGAGGTGGAGTCTGCGAACTCGCGGTCCGGCGCCTGACCCTGAACGTCGTGGCGGAGGTTGCGGACGTAGAGGAAGCTCGGTTCGTAGCCAGCGGGGACGCCGAACTCGAAAGCCATCGGGGCCTCGGTGGCGCCACCGACGGACGCAACGTAGAGCTCGCCGTCGAACCGGAATCGGCCGAAGGTGTTGTCACCCGAGCGGGCCTGCGAGGTCACGGCGATCGGGAAGAGCGTGACGGCCTCGCCCGCGCTGTTGTGCGCGACGAGCCTGATCTGGCCCTTGCTCACGACGACTTGGCCGAAGTCTTCCTTGGCGCCGGCCTTGAAGTTGATGAGGTAGCCGTCGATGTAAGAGCCTGTCGGCAGCGGGTTGCCGTCGAGCATGGTGATCTGCTGGGTCCGCGCGTCGAACTGGTCTGCGAACAGTTCGCTCGCGGAAAGATTGGCGCCCTTGCCAACGGTGAAGTGGAGGGCGACTTCGAAGCCGGCTTCGGTGATCGTGTTCTTGTTGTTGCCGCCGCCCTCGCTCATGCGTTGCGTGGCAGCCGCGGTCGCGAGGTCGGGGTAGTAGTGAACCAGAGGCGTCTTCGTGTGGAGCACGTTCGACGAGAGGTGGTTGTAAAGATTGGAAGTCAGACGATCGACGGGGATCCAGAGGTTCTCTTTGATCTGCAGGTTGCCCTGCTCGACCATATGCACCGGCTGGTAGCCGAAGAACGCTGTCGGCACTCGCAGGAAGCTGGTGCTGAGGACGAACATGCCCGCGGTGATGAGCCCGATGCCCGCACCGCAGATGCCGCCGCCGATTGAGTCGAAGGTTTCCTCGACGATGATGTTCGCGGGTGCGATCTTGTCGATGGCAAATCGCAGGATCGCCAGCGAGATCACGAACGGCAGCGCCAGCCCTAGGCCCCAAGCTGCGTCACCGATGAACGAGAAGAACCCGTTTGGTGCCTTGGTCAGCAGGAGCATCGCCACCGGTTCCCAGGCGGCGAAGGCGATCGCACCGGCGGCGAGCACGCACCCGAGGTGCAAGAGCGCCGAGAAGAAGCCGCGGGTGACCCAGAGGTACCCGAGCCCGAGGACTATCGCGATGCTCATCAGATTCATGATCATGGAAACTCGCTCCGTTCCAGTCTGCGTCCGGCTACGCCGGGGGTCGCCGTTTCCGGCGATGTAAGTATTCTAATTGACGCCCATGCCGAGCGTTAGTTCCAACTTTGAGAATCCGCTAAGCGGCTGGCTTTACTCTTCGGGCTTTGGTTTCGGTGGAGCCTTGGCGGCCTGAGCCTTTGGCTTCGCCGGGGCTGCGGTGACTCTGCCGAATTCCTCGAGGCTGAGCGTGCCCTCGACCACCCGGCGGAGCCCTGCCTGCTGGATGGTGGGGAGCTGGCGTTTGCGGAACTCGCCTCGGAGTCCGTTCCAGTTCTGTGCCTTGATCATCTCCCGCTCTGCGTTACCGATCGGGAAGACCTCGAAGAGCGCGACCTGGCCGTAGTAACCGGAGCCTGCGCACATCGGGCAGACCTCTGGCTTGTTCTTGATGAGGACTTGGCCGCCCTTCTTGAAGAGTTGCTTGACCTTGTCGGCGGGGAGGCCGAGCTTCTTGAGCAGGCCCGCGTCGGGTGTGTAAGGGACTCGGCAGTTGTTGCAGAGCTTTCGTGCCAGTTTCTGCGCGGTGACACCGACCAGAGCCTCGGCGGACTCTTCCGGGTTGCCCTGATGCTTGACTAGCGTTTGGACTGCAACGAGCGAGTTGTCTGCTTTGACAGACAGATAAACCTTCGAGCGTTTGAGGTCGGCGCGGACGATCTCTTTAGCGGTCTCCGGGTCACGGAAGTCCGTGACGCCGACCACGTCGGGGTCTCGGCGGAGAATCGAGCGGACGGTCGTGGAGTACTCGGCGTCGCCCGACGCGTCGTACTTGTTCTGCATGACGCCCTCGATCGGCGCCTGGACGTCGAACTCGACTGTCTGCACGATCGAGGTGTACGGGTCGTGCTTGCCGACGATCGCATAGGTCGATGTGGTCAGACCGTTGCCCGGAGCGGCGGCGATGAGGATGAGGCCGCCGGTAGTCTCGCGGATCTCTTGGAGTGCTTTCTCCTGCGACTCGAAGAGACCAAGCTCGTCGAACTTTCTGGTGACGGCCTTGGTTGGGTTGAATGTGAAGGTGAGTTTCGGTCCCGCCTGGCCGCCGATCGTGTCCATGCGGACCTGGTGGTGCCAGATGTCGTCCTTTGAGACGGTGACCTCGCCGCGTTGCTTTTTGCGTCGGTCGTTGACGTCGAGTTCTGCGGTGGATTTCCAGAAATCGACGAGCTTGACGGCTTGCTGGGGAGGCATCTGCTCGATGCCTTGCTTGACGCCGTCAACGGTTGCGGTGATCGCGTAGCCGCCGTCGCCGCCGAGCGGGCCGATCTCGAATCGGCTGGCGCGCATATCGACGGCTTGGATCATGTAGGTCTCCGCCTGAGCCCTGACCTCGTACTCGGTGGTTTCTTTGTCGGGGACGGCGGCGGTGTTGCCGGCGGCGCTGACGATCTTCAGTTGGACGGTGCCGGCTTCCTTGGCCGACTTTTTGGCTTCGCGTTTGGCGGCCATCTCGGAGAAATCGAGCCGGAGCATGTGGTCTTCGGGGACGCGATCGTCCCGGTTGTGCAATGACATGAAAATGAGGATGTCAGCCAGCAGGATGACGGTGATCGCGCCGAATCCTGCGAAGAAGCCGCCGATGCCTGGCACGGGGAGCAGGAACGCGAGCAGGAGCGCGATGGTCGCCACGGTTAGGTGGATCAGGTTCCACTTTTTGCGGGGCAGGTGAAAGCGCGTCGCGTGCTTGTCCATGATGCTGGACACGAACCAGCCCCAGACTGCGAGCGGGGCGAGCAGAAACACCGGTTTCCACGGGCTGACGAGCATCAGTGCGTCGGCGAGCATCGCGGTCATGTGCAAGTGCAAAGACGGGTCGGCCTCTGTGGGCATGGTCGATCTTCCTTCGGTCTGTCAGGGGCCGATCGCCCCTTTCGTAGATACAGGTTAGCCGAGTTTCTTGAGGCGCATGGTGAGCTCGTCGACGTTCGGGGAGGCCTCGAGCGCGACACGCATGTGGATGTACTCTTCTTCGACCAGCTTCACGAGCGTGCCGTTGAAGTCGATCATGCCGGACTGCTGGGCTTCGATCGTCCGCAGGTATTCGCGGAGCTCGCCCTCTCGGCCTTCGAGGATGTGCGTCCGGACGACGCCGTTGTTGATCAGGATCTCGATGCCGGGGATTCGGGCGATGTTCTCGTGGAGCGTGGGAAGGAGCTTCTGATACACGAACGCACGCATCTGGTACGCCAGGATTCGGCGGACCTGATCGACCTCTTCCTGCTCGAACAAGCCGTAGATACGGCTGAAGGTCTGCGTTGTGCTTGATGCGTGGATGGTTCCGTACACAAGGTGACCGGTTTCGGCGGCGTGGAGGGCGGCTTCGAACGTTTCCTTGTCACGCATCTCACCGATGAGCACGACGTCAGGGTTCTCACGAACGAGCGCGCGAAGACCGGTCTTGAAGTCGAGGCAGTCGAGCCCGATTTCTCGCTGGTTGATGGTGGCTTTTTTGTCGTTGAAGATGTACTCGATCGGATCTTCGAGAGTCAGGATGTGGACAGCCTTGCGCTCGTTCACGTAGTCGAGCATCGAGGCGATCGTCGTTGATTTACCCGAACCCGTCACGCCGCAGAGAAGAACGATGCCCTGCGGCTGCATCGCGATGTCCGACATGATGGGGGGAAGGTACAGCCCGTCGAAGGGCTTGATGTCACTGGTGATGTTTCGCGCGGCGACGGAGATCTTGCCTCGCGCCATGAACAGGTTCACACGGAAGCGGTTGCGATCGGTGTAGTCGTACGCGAAGTCGACCGAACCGAACTTGTGCAGATCTGCGATCTGTTCCTCGGTAAGAATGTGCTTGACGATCTGCCAGAACTCTTCGAGGCTGACCGGTTCGGTGTTGAGTGCCTTGAGCGAGCCCCTGACTCGGACCTTCGGCTGCTGATCGGTTTTCATGATCAGGTCAGAACTGTCGATCTTGATAGTGGCTTTCAGGAAGTCGCCCCAACGCGTGGCGTGCGGGTCGTGCTTCTGTGTGCCGGGCATGGCGACGTGACCAACGGCCGTTGCGTCGGTATGGATTTCGCTCTCAACGCTCATGATGCGTACTTCCTCTCACTCTTGCGCTGGCTGACTGTTCGATTCGGTGACCGGTGTGCGTGCCGCGCTGCCAAGCCGACCCGCATCCTTCGGTTCTCGGATCCGGGCGGGCCGGTTCCATCGGTACACGATATCCGACCGGGCGGCACCGTGGGGCATGCAGAAGCCGATTTTGGGCGTTCTTGGTCGATTCGGGGCGGTTTTTTGCATCGCCGGTGTTGAGGGGTTTCCCAAACTGAAACAGGCCCGGCGTGGTGCCGGGCCTGTGGGTGGTTGTGGGTCTGGTCGCGGGTTTACTTGCTCGCGACGGTCTTGCCGGATTCGTCCGACGAGTCCTGGTCTTCCTGAGCCTGACCCAGGAATTTGGACTCGAGCTCCTTGCGGATCTTTTCCATCGCCTTGTTCTGGATCTGGCGGACGCGTTCCTTGGTGACGCCGATGATCTGCCCGACCTGTTCAAGGGTCATGGGCTTCTCTTCGCCCGACTCGAGACCGAAGCGGTGCTCGATGACAGTGCGCTCGACGTCGGTCAGTTCCGCGCGGTTGTCGTTGACAATCTCGCGGACCTCGGCGGCGGTGTCCTTCTCGAAGTTCGCCCGCTTGGTCTCGAGGAAGTTGGACTTCTCGAGCTTCGGATCGAAGTCTGTCGGGAACCGCTGGCGGTACTTGCTGAGCTTCATGCCCTGTCGGCTAAACGCCTTCAGGATCGCCCGGCAGGCGTAGGTCGAGAACTTGTAGCCTCGGCCCGCGTCGAACTTGTCCACGGCGCGGAGCAGGGCCATGTTGCCCTCGCTGACGAGGTCGGCAAAATCCACCTCGCTCATACGGGTCCGCTTGGCCATCGCCAGAACCAGCGCGAGGTTGGTCTCGGCGATCTGCTCCCGGATACGCTCGGCCCGTCGGTGCCAGCTGAGAATCGTCTCGGCCTGCTCGGCGGTGGGGACGTGCCCCGGCTGAGAGCGGATCGCCTTCTGCAGCTTGTTGACGCAGTAACGGGCGTAGTTGAACTGGTGAAAAAGGATCCGTTCCTCGGCACCCGTCAGGATGACCTGCTGGCTGGACTTGATTGTCCGGGTCCGGCTGGCGGAACTCAGGTCGTCCATCACCGGGTGGTACCAGGTGGTGTCGGGCTTCTGAACGTCGGGAACCTCGTTGTAGATCTGGACTTCCGCGTTCTCTTCGTAGAAGGCGGGGGAGTCGATGAAGTCCTGCTCGCCCTGAAGCAGACGCTGGAGGAGCCGCTCGTCGGCGGGGCTGAGCTTGCGGGTGACCTTTCGGCTGTTCGCGTTGCCCGGGGTCGTGGCGACGCGGACGCGGTGTCGGCGCCTGACCTGCTCGAGCGGGCTCGGTGTTTTGTGCTGAACTCGATTCATTCCAATGCTTTCCTTGCAGTCGTGTACCGGCGGCCCCCGGGGAGGGTCCGGCTACATTCAATTCGTTCGTGGCAAAGAACCGATTCGTCTTTCGGGAGCCTCACGCGGTGCTGATGGATCATCTGGTGCCCCCGGGTTGGTGGGTGGTCACACAGGCTCAGCTTGCCGCGGGTGTTGGCATATCCACCCCGCGCCGATCACTCGGTTTCTATACCCCAAGTTGTACGCCAAATAAGCCATTCCGGTTCAGGATTCCCAATGACTTACGTCAAAATAGGGAATTTTCCTCACCGGATTCGGAGGCTCCCCAAAGCCGCCTGTCTCATCAGGTAAGGTCCAAGCTCCGCTTTGGCCCGTCCATCAGTTGATTTTCGCCCTGGTCAGCACTTTGGACCAATCCACGTCCCAAATGCTTCCCGATCAGGTCCAGATTGACCTGAACACTCCTGACACCTACGATTATCGGTCGAAGAATAGGGAATTTGTGGACAAACACCCCATCAATCGCCGGTCGTTTTGCACGGTACTTGCTGCGGGCACTGCTGTCAAGCTGTGGCCCCTGTCAGCACGCGCTGATTTCGTGGCTGCGCGAGCGGACGGATTTTCGGATAATATTCGACAGGATCATCAAACACTCGATTCCAAGGGGAACGCTATGGCCTTTAGTCTGCCTGATTTGCCGTACAGCTACGACGCTCTTGAGCCGGCCATCGACGCGAAAACGATGGAGATCCATCACTCCAAGCACCACAACGCCTACGTCACCAAAGCCAACGATGCGCTCGCCGGCACCGCGTTCGCAAACGAACCCGTCGAGACCGTGCTGGCCAAGCTCGCCACCGTCCCGGACAACGTCCGCGGCGCGGTCCGCAACAACGCGGGTGGCCACGCCAACCACAGCCTCTTCTGGGAGATCATGGCGCCCAAGGGCTCGGGCGGCGCACCTTCGCAGGCGCTCGCCTCGGCGATCAACAGCACATTCAACTCGCTCGACGAGATGAAGACCCAGTTCGCAAACGCCGGCGCCACGCGCTTCGGCTCGGGCTGGGCGTGGCTCGTTGTCCGCGACGGCAACCTGCTCGTCGGCTCGACCCCCAACCAGGACAGCCCGCTGATGGGCGAGGACATGAGCGAGTTCCACGGCACGCCGATCCTCGGCCTCGATGTCTGGGAGCACGCGTACTACCTCAACTACCAGAACCGCCGACCCGACTACATCAGCGCGTGGTGGGACGTCGTCAACTGGAACAAGGTCTCGGAGCTCTACGAAGCCGCGATGGACTGAGCGGTCCGCCTGAATTGAACGCATACGATGGGCCGGGGCTCCTTTGAGTCTCGGCCCTTTTCTATGATCGGGACACGATGCCGGAGCCAGCGTCAGACAAGCCGAGCCTGAAGAAACGCGTTGCGCTGACGCTGTTTCTGGTGCTGCCGTTCGTGGTGCTGATTGTCCTGATGTACACGCTCGCGTTTTCGATCAAGGATCAGGCGAAAGAACTCGGCGGTGAAAACACACCGAGCGCCGTTGAGTAGTCAGCTACGCGAGAGCACAGGCAGCGCGCGGTAGCGGCCTTGCAGGATCTCGTCCGAGTCGGCGCCGAGCCAGCTTTCGAGCACGCCGGCGTAGACGCTGCGGAAATCGATCTGGAATCTGAGGTCGCCGTTGTCGAGGTTGCGCAGCGACGGGTGGTTACCGATGACGCCCCGGCGCGCCATTGGGCCGAAGAGGAACATCGGCGCCGCGGTGCCGTGGTCCGTGCCGCCCGATGCGTTCTGGCTGACGCGTCTGCCGAACTCGCTGAAACACATCGACAGGACCCGCCCGTCGTTCTCCTGGCGTTTGAGGTCGGTGTAGAAGGCTTTCATCGCGTCTGAGAATTCGCGGAGCAGGTTGGCGTGCGCGCCGTTGATGTTGCCCTGGCCCGCGTGCGTGTCGAAGCCGCCCATCGAGACGTAGTAGACGCGCGTCTTGAGGCCGGCGCGGATCATCGCCGAGACCATCTGCAGTTGTCGGCCGAGGTTTGAGTTTGGAAAAGGTGTCAGCGGCGCCTGGCGGACAGCCTTGCGGATCATGTCGCTCGAGACCTGCGCATCGAGAGCCGTCTTCATCAAGAACTCGGCGGCGGGGTGGTCGTGGTGCTCGTCGCTGACGCCTCTCGTGGTCAACTGCTTGTACGGATCATGGAGCGAGTCGTGGATGTCTTCGCCCATCCAGCGGAAGAGATCGGGCGTGTCGAATGCGATGGGCTTGATCTTGCCGCCCTCCATCGCGAGCGGTGCGGTTCTGCCGATCGCGATGCCCGGCTGCTGGGGAGTGTCCTCGTTCTCGGCGGTTCCCGATTCGCCCTTGCCCTCGCCGCAGCACTGGGAGTCGAGGTATCTGCCGATCCAGCCGTTGCCGGTGCCCGAGGTGTCGGCGGTGTGCCAGATGTCCATGGATTTGAAGTGTGAGCGGTTGGGGTTCGGGTAGCCCGTGCCCTGGATGATGCCGCAGAGGCCTTCGTCGTAGAGCGACTTGATGCCCTCCATCGACGGATGGAGCGCGACGTCTCGGCCCTTGCCGAGGTCGAGTGTCTGCGCGCGACCGATGGCGATGGTGGGGCGTGCGGTGTAGTACTCGTCGTGCCCGACGGGGATGATGGTGTTGAGTCCGTCGTTGCCGCCGCCGAGTTGGACGACGACGAGTACGTTGTCCTCGTTGACGCCCGGGATGGAGGTCATGTTGGGCCCGGGCATTGGCATGCCGAGCGCCGAGGCCTGGATGAAGTGGGGGACGGTGACGGCTGCCGAGGCGAGCGTGAGCGATTGCCCGAGGAACAGCCTGCGCGTGTACGCGTTGGCTTTGGTTGGGTCGTTGTGCAAACTCATGGGTGATGACCTCTTGGGGGCTCTGCTAGCACAGCTGGTACTCGGGCATCGCGCTGATCAGCAGCAGGACACCGATCAGGGTTTCGCGGTTGATCTGTCCCTGATGTTCGCTCAGGAACTCGCGGATGATCCGTTCGGGCTGGCCAGTGGTTGTACCAAGCGTGAAGCGGAGCATGTACCGCGTGACCGCGGCCGGATCCGCGTCTGAGCCGGGCATGACTTTGGTCAGGTACGAGAGCAGCTGCATCGGGTCGTACTGCTCGCTGTCGGCGAGTGCGTCATAACCCTGCGGCATCTTGCCCGTCAGCAGGTACGCGAGGATGTTCTGACGCACAAAGAGCGTTGAGGTGTTAATCCAGGTGCGGCCGCCGTCCCAGCCCTTGACGCTCGGCGGAAAGAAGATGTTCTGTCCCATGAGATCAAGCGCATCGAGCAGCACGGACAGGTCGCGGACAGGCGTGTTGAAAGCGCGGACGGTGCCGACAATGAGATCGACGGGGCCCTTGATCTGCTCTCGAACGACCGCGTCCGAGTAGAAGTGCTCGCTGAGCAGGAGCTCGCGCATCGCGGGCTTGATGTTGAATTTGCTCCGCCGCATCGCGCTGTCCATGTCGGCGATGATCCGGGCGGCGTCCTTGGGCAGGTCGCGCTCGCGAGCGGTGATGTCGATCTCGGTCGCGAAGAAGTTGTAGAGCTTCCGGCAGATGAACATTGAACAGGCGCGCTGTCTAAGAATGGCGGTGACGAAGCCGTCGCCGTCGTGCGTGTCGGTGTAGCCGAGGATGGTCTTTCGTCCCGTGTCGTGGTTGCCCGCGTTGAATACGAACGAGTCGTCGTTGAAGCTGTAGCCTGTGAGGGCGCGGGCGCCTTCTTTGATGTCGCGTTCTGAGTAGTTGCCCTCGCCGAGGCTGAAGAGTTCCATGAGTTCGCGGGCGAGGTTCTCGTTCGGCTTGCCCTTTCTGCTGTCGTTGTTGTCGAGGTAGGCGAGCATCGCGGGGTCGCGGATGATCTCGCTGAGGAGCTTGGCGAAGCTGCCGAGCGCGTTGGAGCGGAACAGCTGGTTCTGCATGTACATGTGGTAGCTGTTCTCGATGGTGCGGTAGCTTGTTGCGAAGTGGCCGTGCCAGAACAGCGTCATCTTTTCCTGAAGCGGGCGGGGCGTGGAGATCATCCTCGCCAGCCACCATTTCTGCATGTCCCGCATCTGCCGGCGGTCGTTGCGTTGGGCCTGCTGGCGACGCAAACGCAATGCAGCCAGCGCATCCTCGTCGCGTCGGCTCTGCGCGTTCTGGTAGCGTTGGCGTTCTTCACGGGACGCGGGGCGCATGATGTCGCGGTCGAACGTGTCGGGCAGGGGCTTGTCGGCGTCGGGGACCTGCTCGTAGTCGAGCAGGTAGTCCACGGCTTTCTCGACGCCCCAGTCGGCAAGCGTGCGGATCTGGTCGGGCGTGCCGCCGAACCCGGCGCGGAGGAGCAGATGCCTCGCCTGGTCGTAACCGAAATCAACGTCCGAGATCCGTCTGCTGCTCATCGGGCGTGGCCTTTCGCGCAGGCAGCGCCATCATCGGCGCCGCCGCGGTGTTGCCAGAATAACGGATCAGCCCTCTTCGGATTGCGTCTGACCCGAAATTTCGCCCATGGGCCTGACCCTTAGCGTCCAAGCGGCGGCGAGGATCGAGCACGCCAGCAGCGAAGCGCCGAGCGCCTGGTGCGCGGTCGCAAAGAGGACGTGCGCGACGGACACGTCTGCCGCGGTGTCAAGTTCGTCGTACATGACCACGCGTTCCTTGCCCGCGTTGTCTGGGAGCAGGACGAGCGCGACGATGCCGAGGAGCATCTGCAAGGTCACGCCGTGCAGCAGGAACATGCCGAGCCGTTTGAATGTACTGCTTCCACCCGAGGCCTTGTCGATCTTCATGAGGTTGAAGGCGAAGACGACGGTCATCGAGAGCGCGATGAGCGAGAAGCCGACGTGCGTCATGATCGCGTGGCCTGATTCGAAGTGGCGGAACGCGGCGGCCAGCGCGAGCTGGATGAGCAAAGCACCGATCGCGAGCATCGCCCACTTCCGAGAGCCTGATGCTGCGTTCATATCGACCGGCGCGCGTTCTTGCCAAAGCGGCGAGTAGCTGGATGCAAGGATCACGGTCATCGCGAGGATGAGCTGTCCGAAAATGCCGTGTAGCAGGCCGAACGCGGGGTTGATGTCCTCGACGCGGATCGCGCCGAAGTAGCCCTGCACGCACACCGCGACAAAGACAGTCAGGGCGAGGTTGCGAGAGAACTTCGGCGCTCGGCTTGCAAACGTGAACACCGCGAGCGTGAGCACGGTCAGGCCGACGAGTGTGCCGAAGAGCCGGTGGGTGTGTTCAAGAAAGATGCGAGAATTGACCGCGTCTTCCATGAGTGAGATGGGGTAGAGGAACATGTTCTGGCCGTAGGTGCCGGGCCAGTCGGGGACCGCCATCCCGGCTCCGGCGCTTGTGACCGCGCCGCCGATGGCGACGAGGGGGACGAGCGCCGCGACCGCCGCCACGCCGAAACGCAGGAGCCAGTTGGTCTGGGAAGCGGGGGCATCGTTGGCCTTCGTGGCGAGCAGCCTGCCGACGACGCCGGCGATGATGCCCGCAGCGATGCTGACCAAGAAGAAGCCGCCCGCGATCAGGGGGGCGTTCTCACGGAGTGAGATTTCGCCGGTCAAGGCGTCTTTTTCGGTGAGCGTGTTGCCGAGCAGGAGCAAATTAACGAGCGAGCAGGTCAGGCCCGCGACGATCCCGCCGAGCAAGGCCCGGCTGCTGAGCCGTCTGGAGCCCTTGACGATCATGGCCACCATGACGAGCAGCAGGATCGGGGCGGTGATAGAGGGTGAGAGCTGTAAACCCGGTAAATGCAAGGGGTACCAGACGAGCCACATCGCGATGGCGGCGGTGAAGCCGATGGTCACGCCGGGCCAAACGACAGGTTGAGAATTGGTTTCCTGTTTGACAGAATTTGTTTTTGGGTTTTGATTGGTCAATTCTGGCCGCCTTCTCTGGCAGGACTGGTCCTGGATGCCGCTGAGACTTGGTCTCAACTGTGCTACAGGACTCTGGATGCCTTGACAGGATACGCTTGGAGTGGAGAAATTTCGGCCAGACAAGAACGCAAAAGGGTCGATAGTCGGCCAAAGCGCGTTCGAGCGGGGCCGGCGATAGGTCTCGCGCGGGCGCGAATGTAGATGGTGCCGATTTGGTTTCGGCATCGGCCTCGGCTTCGGGCAGGAGATTGGTTCACATGTCGATGCTCTTCCCACGATGGATGAACGCGCTGCCGACGGTGGTCGCGATCGGAGCGATTTCAGCGCTCACGACCGTGGCCGCGGGCACGTGGTACTGGGCGACGCCTGACTTCTGGGAGGTCGGCTACATGCCCACCCAGCCCGGCAGCGGCTTCAACCACCAGATCCACGCAGGCCGTCTCGGTATGGACTGCCGGTACTGCCACACCAATGTCGAAGATTCACATTGGGCCAACATTCCAACCGCCAGCACGTGCATGGGCTGCCATACCGAGCAGAAGCTCAAGCCCGAGTACGACCCGGGTGACAAGGTCGCGTTCATTCGCGAGGCCTATGCCGCCGACGAATCGATCCCGTGGCGCCGTGTGCACAAGCTGCCCGACTACGTTGGCAACTTCCCTCACCACATGCACGTCCGCGCGGGCGTGAGCTGCTTCTCGTGCCACGGGCAGATCCGCGGCATGCCTGTTGTCTACCAGGAGCAGGGTCTTGGCATGGGCTGGTGTCTTGATTGCCACCGCAACGTCGAGGACAACATCGTCGGGCCGAGCAAGGTGACTGACCTTGTGTGGGCCGAGCAGCATCTCAAGGAACGCGCCCAGGGCGCAGACAACGCGACGCCCGAGGCGAAGCAGATCATCAAATCGCTGCAGGAGAGCATCGCCGGCGGCGGGCCGCAGAACTGCGGCGCGTGCCACCAGTGATTCCCACGATTCAGATTCGACCGAACGACTCGAAGAAGCAGACACGCCCGACGGGGGCATTTGACAGGAAAGAGCGACCATGAGCGGAGCAAAGCAGTGCCCATCGACGGTCGGGAAGAAGGACGCGGGTCCGGCTTCCACGGTAGTTGGCAACGGTCAGAAGCTCTGGCGGAGCGTTGACGAGTTCGCCTCGAATGATTCGGGCGAGTTCCAGTCGTTCCTTCAGCGTGAGTTCCCGGCCGGCGCGAGCGAGTTGATGGCTTCGAGCCGGCGGACGTTCTTGCAGCTGATGGGCGGCGCGATGGCGCTGGCCGGTGCCGCGACGATCCCGGGTTGCAGGCGTCCCGATCACAAGATCATGACGTACTCGCGGAACGTCCCGAGCGACGTCATCCCGGGCCGACCGCTGTACTACGCGACGAGCATGCCGCTGCCCGGCGGCGGCGCCGAGGGTCTTCTGGTCAAGACCAACGAGGGACGCCCGACCTTTGTCGAGGGCAACCCGCTGCACCCGCTCAACCAGGGCAAGAGCTCGGCGTGGTCGAACGCCAGCACGCTCTCGATCTACGACCCGGACCGTCTGAAGTACCCGGTCTTCAGCGAAGGCCAGGGAGACGCCGCGCGAACCGTCGTTGCGACGTGGGACGACTTCCGCGCGTGGAGCGCCTCGCACTTTGCCGAGTTCGACAGCAACAACGGCAACGGCCTGGTCTTCATCGTCGACAAAAAAACAAGCCCGACACGCGACGCGTTGCGTGACCGGATCAGCGCACGCTGGCCTCTGGCGCAGTGGATCTCGTACGACCCGACGGGCGTTGACAACAAAATGGCCGGCATGCGGATCGCGTTCGGTCAGCCCAAGCGTGAGATCTTGAGCCTCGAGAACGCGGACGTGATCTTCTCGTTCGCGTGCGACGATCTGGACAAGGGGCCGAGCGCCCTTCGCAACTCGCGAGGCTTCGGCGCTGCCCGCCGGATGACCTCGACCAACGACACGATGTGCCGGGTGTACGCGGTCGAGTCGGGATACACACCGATGGGCGGCGTGGCGGACCACCGCTACATGCTCGCGCCGTCGCGTCTGCCGGCCGCGGTTGTTGAACTGGCACGCATGGTTGTCGATCGTGTCGGCGGTGGGGGACCGCTGGCAGACGCGCTTTCGAGCTTCGACACCCGCGGCGAGATTTCCGCCGAGCTCCGCGAGATGCTCGACGCGGCTGCCGACGATCTGATCCAGGCCCGCGGCCGATCGGTTGTAATGGTCGGCCAAGAACTGCCCGCCGAGATCCATGCACTGGTCGCGGCTCTCAACCGCGTGCTCGGTGCGGTTGGCAAGACTGTTTCGTACGTTGCCGCCGGCACCGAGGAATCGCGCGACGGGCTGTCCGATCTCTCCGAGGTCGTCGGCTCGATGCGTTCGGGTCGGGTCAAGACTGTTGTCTGTGTCGAGACGAACCCGGTGTTCGACACGCCGACCGAACTTGGCTTTGCCGAGGCGTACGAGCGTGTGACGAACCGGATCGCTCTTTCGATAGGTCCGAGTGAAACAACCGCGAAGGCGACGTGGGCGCTCAACGCCGCGACGTTCCTCGAGTCGTGGGGCGACACCGAAGCCGACGACGGCACGATCGCCCCGATCCAGCCGATGATCGCGCCGCTCTACGACGGCGCCCTGAGCGACATCGAACTGCTCGCTCTCATCGCCGAGAAACGCAGCGCCGACGACTACACCAACCAGCCCTCTGGTTACGACGTTGTCCGCGATGTGTGGATGGGCCGGTTCGACTGGTCCGACTTCGAGAAGACCTGGCGCCGCGCCCTGCACGACGGTCTCATCGCCGGCACCAGCCAACGCGGCGACGACGGGGGGCAGGCGGCAAGCTCGCTCTACTCAAACGTCGCGTCGTCGCTCTCGAACGCCGCGGTCGGCCTGAAGCCCTCGTCCGAGGCGCTCGACGTGGTCGTATCGACGAACAATATGTACGACGGCCGGTTCGCCAACCTGCCTTGGCTTCAGGAATTGCCGCAGTTCGGAACGACCGTTGTCTGGGACAACCCGACATTGGTCAGCCCGGCGACGGCCGAGAAACTCGGCCTTGAACCAGACCCGTACACCGTCAAAGAGCCCAAGGCCCAGATGGCCAAGATCGAGGTCGAAGGCCGCGAGGTCGAGGTCCCGGTCTGGATCATGCCCGGCATGGCCGACAACACCGTGATCCTGCATCAGGGTTACGGCCGCGAGGTCGTTGGTGTCATCGGTGCGGGCGTCGGATTCAGTGTTCAGGCGATCCGCTCGATCACCGGCAAGCGTGTGTACACCGGCGCGAAGGTCACTCCCGCTCGCGGGCGTTACCCGATCTCCAGCACGCAGAATCACTGGTCGATGGAATCACGCGACACCATCGTCCGTGCGGTCGATCTGCCCGCGTACCTGCGTCACGGCGATCAGGTCGAGACCACGACCGGTCACTACGGCACCGAGAAAGAACTCAACTTCGGCGAGAAGCTTGGTGAGCTGGCGCACACGCCTCCGAACCAGTCGATCTACGAGAACCCGTTCAACAAGTCGCGCGGCGACGCCGCCGAGAACTCAGCGTACTCGCAGGGGCCGCAGTGGGGCATGAGCGTCGATCAGGGCGTCTGCACCGGCTGCGCGACGTGCACCATCGCGTGCCAGAGCGAGAACAACATCCCCGTCGTCGGCAAGACCGAGGTCCGCAAGGGCCGGGAGATGACGTGGATCCGTGTCGACCGTTACTTCACCGGCCACGACATGAAGAAGCCGGGCGTGATGCACCACCAGCCGGTGATGTGTCAGCACTGCGAGAACGCGCCGTGTGAAACGGTGTGCCCGGTCAACGCCACGACCCACGGCCCCGAGGGCCTCAACTACATGGTATACAACCGCTGCATCGGCACACGGTACTGCGCCAACAACTGCCCTTACAAGGTTCGCCGGTTCAACTTCTTCGACTACGCGACGAAGAAGACCAAGGGCGGCTACCGCGGCGAGTTCCCGGAGGGGACACCCAAGCCCAACAACATCAACCTGATCCCTGCGCGTCTTCGCGAGAAGGTCGAGGAGATCCAGAAGCTGCGCAACAACCCGGACGTCACGGTTCGCAGCCGCGGCGTCATGGAGAAGTGCACCTACTGCATCCAGCGCATCAACGCCGCACGCTACGAGATGAAACTGCAGGATCTGGACAGCATCCCCGACGGGTTCTTCCAGACCGCGTGCCAGGCGGCCTGCCCGACCGGCGCGATCGTCTTCGGCGACCTGCTCGACGAGAACTCGAAGGTCCGCAAGGCGGCAGACGACGGCCGAAGCTACGGCCTGCTCAACTACCTCAACACCCGCCCACGCACGACCTACAAGGTCAGCCTTGCCAACCCGAACCCGAGGCTCCGCAAGCCCGTCGAGGACCCGTTCCACCACGGCCACGGCGGACACGACGACCACGGCTCGGATGGCGACCACGGTGCGGAGGACAACGGCCACGCATCGTTCATTGACAAATTTAAGAAGCATGAGGACAGCGGCTACGCCGTCAGCCTCAGAGTCCTGGGCGCCCCGGCAGGAGTGCATGCATGAGCGTCATCAATCCCGACCAGATCAACGCACAGCGGCTCGCGGGCCTGAGGCCCAGCGCCGACCGCACGGACATCGATCCGGCGCTCGGCGACGGCAGCCTCGTAGACGATCCAGGCAAGGTCGCCCCGTTGGTTCTGAACAACCGTTCGTTCCACGACATCACCGAGATCGTTTCCGGCTACTCCGAGAAGGCGCCCAACTGGTGGTGGTTCCACGCGCTCGGGTTCGCGGCGACTGTCGCGTCCATCGCGCAGGTCATGATCCTCTACCTGATCATCACCGGCGTCGGCGTCTGGGGTCTGAACAACCAGGTCGACTGGGCGTGGGACATCACGAACTTTGTGTTCTGGATCGGTATCGGTCACGCGGGAACGCTGATCTCCGCGATCCTCTGCCTGCTCAAGCAGCCCTGGCGAACCGCGGTGAACCGGGCGGCGGAAGCGATGACGATCTTCGCGGTGATGTGTGCGGGTATCTTCCCCGGCATCCACGTCGGCCGCGTCTGGTTCGCTTGGATGCTGTTCCCGATCCCGAACTACAACTACATCTGGCCCAACTTCAGAAGCCCGCTGCTCTGGGACGTGTTCGCGGTTTCGACGTACGCGACCGTTTCGGCGCTGTTCTGGTACATGGGAATGATCCCGGACTTTGCGACATTCCGCGACCGGGCGCACCTTCGTATGCGTCAGGGCAAGAGCAAGCAGGTCGAGCTCCGTCTGCCGGTGCCTCTGCCCCTGCCGACGATCAAGCTGCCTTGGCGCGGCGACCTGATCCGTGCGTACGTGTTCGGATTCCTCAGCCTCGGCTGGCGGATGAGCGGCCGGCATTGGTACCGCTACGAGAAGGCGTATCTGATCCTCGCGGGCATCTCGACGCCGCTCGTGCTCTCGGTGCACTCGATCGTTTCGTTCGACTTCGCGACGTCCGTCGTCCCCGGCTGGCACACCACGATCTTCCCGCCATACTTCGTCGCGGGTGCTGTGTTCGGCGGGTTCGCGATGGTGCTCTTGCTCCTGATCCCGCTTCGGGCGCTGATGACCAACTTCAGTGATCTGCTGACCCTGCGTCACCTCGAGAATATGGCCAAGATCATCCTCGTCACGGGCATGATGGTCGGCTTCGCGTACTCGATGGAGTTCTTCATCGCCTGGTACAGCGGCAGCCAGTTCGAGGCAGACGCCTTCCTCTACAACCGCGCCACACCCGACTGGCTCGACAGCCGGGGTGCTCCGTACTGGTGGGCGTACTACGCGATGATCGGTTGCAACGTGATCTCGCCGCAGATCTTCTGGTTCCGCAAGATGCGCCGCAGCCCGTTGGCGATTTGGATCGTCGCGTTCTTCGTGACGATCGGCATGTGGTTCGAGCGGTTCGTGATCATCGTGACCAGTATCCACCGCGCGTTCCTGCCCGGTGAATGGCACATGTTCTTCCCGACGCCCGTCGACATCCTGACGTTCGTCGGCTCGTGCGGCGTGTTCCTCACGCTCTTCCTGCTGTTCATCCGGTTCCTGCCGATCTTCCCGATCTCCGAGATCAAGAACGTCCTGCCCGGCGCCAGCCCGCACGACTACCACGACGATCACGGCGATGAGCACGAAGGCGAACACGCCGGGGAGGGAGCTCACTAATGGCGCAGACCACCTACGAAACCGAATCGGGTGCGAAGGTGTTCGGCTTGCTTGCCGAATTCTCAAACCCGCACACGCTCACCGAGGGTGCCAAGAAGATCCGCGACGCGGGTTTCAAGAAGTGGGACACCCACGCGCCCTTCCCCGTCCACGAGATGGAAGAGTCCATGGGCATCGTCGGCAAGGCGATCGCTCCGATGATGTTCGTCATCGGCTGTGCCGCGATCTGCGGTGCCGGCGGCGGCTACCTGATGCAGTACCTGATCAACGTTGACTACGAAATCATCGTGCAGGGCAAGCCGACGAGCGGGGCGTGGGAGCCATTCATCCCCGTAACGTTCGAGCTGGGCATCCTGTTCACCGCGTTCGGCTCGCTTCTGAGCATGTTCGCGTTCAACGGTTTGCCAAGGCACCATCATCCACTCTTTACGAGCGACAACTTCCTCCGCTGCACGGACGACGCGTTCTTCATCTCGATCGAGGCCGCGGACGCCAAGTTTGACTACGACCAGACCAAGCAGCTTCTGAGCGATGCTGGCGCGATGCACGTGGAGGTGATCGAAGAGTCATGAACATGAACCACGCACCAACACGCACGCTGATGAGTCTCGGGCTTGCCGCGACCGTAGCCGCCGGCATGGTCGGTTGCCGGGGCGAGCGCACCGACAAGCCGCCGAGGCAGTTCTTCCCCGACATGGATGACCAGGAGCACTTCCGTCCGCAATCGGAGACCGAGTTCTTCGCCGACGGCAGGAGCCAGCGTCCGAGTGTCGCGGGCACGGTCGCTTACGGCCGGGCCCCGATTGACCACGCCGCCGCGACCGAAGCCGGCTGGGCCGAGGAGTACAACACCCAGCGTGCACGGCTTCTCAAGGAAGACCAGGCCGCGTACTTCGGCACGACCGATGCGCCCGCCGACGACCCAGCGCACTACATCCGCGAGATCCCCGTCGAGGTCACGATGGATCTGATCCGTCTCGGTCAGGAAAACTTCGACATCTACTGCGCCATCTGCCACGGCTATGAAGGCGACGGCAAGGGCACCGTGGGCGAGCGGTACGCAGTCGCTCCCGCGAACTTCCACGACGCGACCAAGTACGTCGACCCGTCGGTCGTCACAAGCCGTGACGGCTACATCTTCAACGTCGCCCGTAACGGTCTCTACGACGCCGCGGGCACGATGCGTATGCCGGGTTACGGCCACGCCCTCGACGAGATCGAGGCATGGGCCGTCGTCGCCTACATCCGAACCCTGCAGGCCTCTCGCGGTGTTTCGATCGACAGCGACATCGTCCCGGGCGCCGAGCGCAACAGGCTGATGGAACAAAAAGGCACACCCGTCGGTGACGCCGGCCAATCAATGACTGGCGAGGCGATCGCTGAAGGAGGCGAGCAATGAGTCAGGCCTCAGTAAACCAGGGCCAATGCCTGAGCCAGATCGTCAGCGACTCGCGCATGACGCGTGAGAACATCACACTCGTCGGCAAGTCACCGACCAAGCTCGTCGGCCTGTTCCTTGCCATCGGCATCGTGGGCATCGTGCTCACGCTGATCGGTGCCAAGTCTGTGGGCATCGAGCACGCGATCGCGTCGTACCACGTCGGTGTGATGGGCATCCTTGGTATCTGCCTCGGGTCGCTCTTCTGGGTCATGCTCTTTCACATGTTCAGCGCGACGTGGAGCGTCACGCTCAGGCGTCAGTTCGAGAACGTCATGCGGGCGATGTGGCTCGTACTGATTCTCATCCTGCCGATCATGATCCTAGAGATCATGCACGAGGGCATCCTGTTCACATGGATGGATTCGCACGCCGCGGCTGATCCGATCTACCAGCACAAGTCTGGCTACCTCAACGTGCCGTTCTTCGTGCTCAGGCTCGCGATCTACTTCGTGCTCTGGCTGACACTGATCCATAAGTTCTGGAAATGGCAGCGCGAGCAGGACGAGACCGGCAACCGCTGGCTGACCAACAAGGCTCGCTTCACGAGCGCTTGGGGTCTTCTGGTGTTCGGTCTGACGACCGCGTTCGCCGCGTTCGACTGGTTGATGGGGCTCGACTACCACTTCTTCAGCACGATGTGGGGCGTGTACTTCTTCGCCGGTGCCGCGTACAGCGCGATGGCGGTGAACATCCTCATCACCCGCGGCCTGCTCGGCATGGGCCGGATGCGTGGCGTCGTGACGGTCGAGCACCGCCACGACCAGGGCAAACTGCTCTTTGCGTTCACCGTCTTCTGGGCGTACATCGGCTTCAGCCAGTACTTCCTGATCTGGTACGCGAACATCCCCGAAGAGACGACCTACTTCATCGCACGCATGCAGGAGTTCCCGAACCTGACGAAGGTTCTGGTCCTGGGCCACTTTGTGCTGCCCTTCCTGCTGCTGATCTCGAGGCCGGCTAAGCGTTCTGGTTTGCTGATCACGATCATGGCTTTCGCCGCGGTTGTGATCCACTTTGTTGACATGTTCTGGGTGATCCGCCCGATGGCGGACGCCCACCTGCTTCACGACGGCAAGGAGCCGATGGGCCTGAGCGTGCTCTGGCTCGATATCTCGGCGGTCGTGGGTGTTCTTGGGCTGTTTGCGGCTGTTGTTGTCCGGAATGTTTTCTCGGGGCCGCTCGTCCCGCTGAACGACCCGAGGCTGCCCGGTTGCCTGCATCACAAGAACTACGTGTAAGCGGGATCGGTTGAATCCGGGGGGCAAAATCCGCCACCCGGGGAGAGCGAATGTATACGCTGAAACGGTGAGTTTGCCGTGAAAGCAGGGCGGGACGCACCCCGCCGAAGGGACAGATGATGAGTCACGATCACACCCATGACGCACACGCCGGCAACGGCGAGCATACCGAGCCGAAGGTGTACCCCAAGGTCGAGGTCGGTGCGCACGTCAACGTCCGGTTCATGCTGATCTTCTACGTCGCGATGGTGGTCTTCGTGCTCGTCACCGTCTTCGCGCTCATCATCTTCTTCGGGTACAGCAAGACGAACATGGCGTCGCGTCTCGTCGAGAACACGCACGAGTACTCGACGGAGTACATGCCGTACATGGAAGAGGCCAAGGGCCGGCTCAAGGAGTACGCGTGGGTTGACCGCGAGGCCGAGACCGTGCGTGTGCCTTGGGATGTCGCCGCACGCAGCGTGGTTGCTGACTACAGCGGCCCGGCAAGCGATGCAGAGGAATCGAACAACTAGATGATCCGTTTGCTTGGCACCATCCTGATCGCATCGCTCGCAGCCGTCGTCACGGCGGGCGCGGCTGGTGCGCAGGTGCTCAACGACACGCTGCCCAATGAGATCGACGGTCTTGAGATCGTGGACCGCCGGGGCGATGCGGTGCCGAGGGACATCCCCATCATGAACAGCGCGGGCGAGACCGTGCTGATCGGCGACTACTTCGACGGCGAGCGTCCGACGCTGCTGCTGCTCGTGTACTACTCATGCCCGAAGATGTGCGAGGTCATGCTCAACCGCATGAACAACGCCATAAACGACGTCACCTTCGACGTCGGCGAGGACTATCAGGTGATCGTGGTCAGCTTCGACCACGCAAACACCACCTCGATGGCAAAGAGCAAAGAGATTTATCACCACGCGGCGTACGCACGCGGGCTCGACGAAGTGGGGCGGAACAGCTTCCTGTTCCACACCGCGACCGCGCAGGACGCACGCAGGCTGTCGGACTCGGTCGGGTTTGACTACCGGTTCCTGCCGCAGTCGGGCGAGTTCAGCCACCCGTCGGTGATGTACCTGCTCACGCCGGATGGTCGGGTTGCAAACTATCTCTCGGGGCTCGAATACGACGCCAAGCAGCTCCGCCTCGGGCTGCTCGGCGCCAGCGACGGCAAGATCGCCAACTCGATCAGCGACTTCTTCCTTCACTTCTGTTTCGTGTACGACCCCAACGCGGGCGCGTACTCGGTGGAGGCGATGCGGGTCATGCAGATCGGCGGCATCCTCTCGATTATCGCGGTCGGCTCGCTGATCGGCGGGCTGAGGATCGCAGAATCCGTGCGGCGACGCCGCGCGGCACGTGACAACAACGATGGAAACGGCAACGGCGGAATCGCGGGGCGTTCACCCCGATCCGCGGCGCCTCAGGTCAGCGGAGCGGGATCATGACGGCCACACTCGCCGGCATCAACGATATGGTTATCCGTCTGTTCTTCGGACAGTCGGCCGACTCAACCATGGCAAGCGGCGCCACGGGCTCCGATGCGCTCTTCCTTTACATCTGGTGGGTCAGCGTCTTCTTCTTTGTGCTGCTCATGGGCATCATGGTCTACTGCATGGTCGTCTACCGCCGCAAAGAGGGCGACGTCCCGATCCGAAGCGCCAGCCACAACACACCGCTCGAGATCGCCTGGTCGGTCATCCCGTCGCTGCTCTTGGCCGTAATGTTCTTCTGGGGTTTCGACGGTTACCTGAAGGCTTCGATGGCGCCAAGCTACGCCGAGGAAGTCAACCTCACGGGCCAGAAGTGGTCGTGGACGATGGAGTACTCCACCGGCATTGGTGCCAGCGAATTCCACACCGTCGGCGGCAACGACAACACGCCGATCTTCTACATGCCCGCCGAGACCCCTGTCCGTCTGAAGATGCACTCGGAAGACGTGCTGCACGCGTTCTGGGTCCCGGATTTCCGCATGAAACTCGACGTGGTCCCGAACCGCTACACGCCGTTCGTCTTCACCGCGCTCCCGCTGGACCGTTCCGGTGCAGATCCCCGCGTTGAGATAGGTCTCTCAAAGGGCGGCCAAGAGTTCTACTACCGCGACCACACTGTCTTCTGCGCCGAGTACTGCGGTGACTCGCACTCCGAGATGGTCGCAACGCTCCGAGTTGTTGAGCCGGCGTTCTACAAAGCCTGGGTCAACACCCCGCCGTACGACGTTGTAACACCTCCGGTAGAAGTCGGTGAACTCGTCTGGAAGGCCAAGTGCGCCGTGTGTCACACAGTTGACGGAGGCATCAGCACCGGGCCGACGTGGCTCAACGCCTACGGCTACCCGCGAGATTTCACCGACGGGTCATCGATGACTCAAGAGGAAATCGATGACAAGGGCCCGACGAAGTGGGATGACTACATCCGTGAGTCGATCCTTCTGCCAGGCGCCAAGGTTCGCGCCGGGTTCGCCAACGCGATGCCATCGTTCGATGGTCAGATCAGTGAGGTAGAGCTTCGCGGCGTGATCGCGTACATGCGGAGCCTTTCGGATAGAGATCCGAAGTCGCCGATCGAGGGCTTTGATGATCTCGAGGCGGAAGCGGCTGAGCTGGAAGCAGCAGAGGGCGGAGAGTAAGGAAGTTTCACGGCGGCACGGGCCGCCGGGGTTAGAGCCGACAACGGCACAAGGAACGAGTCATGACGACCGTTGATAACAATCTCGACAAGCTGGCCGGCCACGGTCACCACGACGAGGGTTCGTACCTCACACCGAAGTACGGCCCGATCGGGACCGTCTGGGATTGGATGACCACTGTCGATCACAAAAAGATCGGCGTGATGTACATGTTCGCAGTGCTGTTCATGTTCTTCCTGGGCGGCTTCGCAGCCATCGCCCTTCGGATCGAACTGCTCGAACCGGCACGCATCATCGATGGCGAGCTCACCGGCGCTGCCCTGAAGTACTTCCCGGGCGGCGGCGGAGAAAACGCCTCGATCGCCTCGGCGGGCAACGCGTACAACCGCATCATGACCATGCACGGCGCGATCATGGTGTTCATGTTCATCGTGCCCGGCATCCCGGCATCACTGGGTAACTTCTTCTTGCCGCTGATGCTCGGCGCCAAGGACGTTGCCTTCCCGAGGCTGAACCTAGCCAGTTGGTACGTCTACGTCTTTGGCTCGATGTTCGGCGTGCTGTCGATCTTTATGGGCGGTGTCGATACAGGGTGGACGTTCTATACGCCGTATTCAACGACGACCGCGGGACAACCGCAGGTCATTGCGATGGTGCTGGCCGCGTTTATTCTCGGTTTCAGCTCGATTTTCACCGGTCTGAACTTCATCGTGACCACCCACAAGCTCCGAGCCCCGGGCATGGGCTGGTTCGACATGCCTCTGTTTATCTGGGCGATCTACTCGACGTCGATCATCCAGGTGCTCGCGACACCCGTCATCGGGATCACGCTGCTGCTGCTCATCTTTGAGCGTGTGCTGCAGATCGGTATCTTCGATCCGGGCCTCGGCGGCGACCCCGTCCTGTTCCAGCACTTCTTCTGGTTCTACAGCCACCCGGTGGTGTACGTGATGATCCTGCCCGCGATGGGCATCATCAGCGAAGTCCTCGCGGTGCATTGCCGCAAGCGGATCTTCGGCTACCGCGCGATCGCGTTCAGTTCGCTCGCCATCGCGGCGATCAGCTTCCTCGTCTGGGGACACCACATGTTCACCAGCCAGGGCGAACTCGGCGCGATGATCTTCAGCTTCTTGACGTTCTTCGTGGCGATACCGACTGCGGTGAAGGTGTTCAATTGGATTGCAACCCTCTACAAGGGCTCGATCACGTTCACCACACCCATGCTCTACACGTTCGCGTTCCTGTTCCTGTTCTCGATCGGCGGCCTGACCGGCCTGCCGCTCGGTGCACTCTCGACCGACCTTCACCTGCACGACAGCTACTTCGTTGTCGCTCACTTCCACTACGTCATGTTCGGCGGCACAGTGATCGCGCTGCTCGCCGGTCTGCACCACTGGTGGCCCAAGTTCTTCGGCAGGATGTACCACGAGAACGGCGCTCGTCTGGGCTGCCTGCTCGTGTTTGTCGGTTTCAACGTGACGTTCTTCACCCAGTTCTTCCTTGGCACGCAGGGCATGCCTCGCCGGTACGCCAGCTACGTTGACGAGTTCCAGATCTACCACGTGATCTCGTCGATCGGGTCCTTCACACTCGCGTTCGGATTCGTCGTTCACCTGATCGTCTTCCTGCACTCGATGTTCCTTGGCGAGAAGGCGACACAGAACCCGTGGGGCGGCCTCACCCTCGAGTGGGAAACCGACACACCCCCGATCGAGCACAACTTCCACGGCGACCCCGTACTGACCCACGGCCCGTACGACTTCGACGAGGTTGTGCCGCCCGGATGGGACCCGAAGGACTACCCGCTCCCCGAGCCGGCCCCCGAAGGATCCAAGCACTAAGGACTGACCCAATACCCACGCCTCACAAAGAGGAAGGTTTCAGATGGCAACGATCGACACACAACACTCAAAGCTGCCGGGCACGGGGGACGAGAAGGTCTCGTACTGGCAGAAGTACAAGCACGGCCACCACTGGCGCAACGCCGACGACGAGTTCGATGCCGCCAAGATCGGCATCTGGCTCTTCCTCGCCACGGAGGTGCTGCTCTTCTCGGGAATGTTCTGCGCGTACGCGTTGTTCAGGCTCATGTACCCGGAATCGATCGCGGCGGGCTCGAGCTACCTCGACTGGCGGTGGGGCGGTCTCAACACCGTTGTCCTGCTGATCTCCAGTTTCACGATGGCGATGGCCATCCGGAACGTGCAACTCAACCAGCAGTTCTGGGCACGCATCAACCTGCTCATCACGTTCTTCTGTGCCGCGGGCTTCCTCGCGATCAAGCTGATCTTTGAGTACATCCCGAAGTGGGGCCAAGGCAAGCGGCCCGGCGCGCTCTTCAACTACCCATTCGCCGAGACCTCGCACGAGTCGGTGTGGTGGGGCATCTACTACGTCTCGACCGGCATCCACGCGACGCACGTCATCGGCGGCATGGTCCTGATCGCCTGGCTCCTCGTCCGCCAGCACAAGCGTCACTTTGGCCCGACGCACTACACCATGATGGAAGGCGTGGGCCTCTACTGGCACATCGTTGACCTCGTCTGGATCTTCCTCTTCCCGCTGCTGTACCTCGTCCACTAAGTGAGCATCGCAATGAGCAACGAACCAAACTATGCGTACAACCCGGATGACCCGCACGGCTTCCATGAGCACGGCGAGCACGAGCACGTCATCGTGCCTTGGCAGATCCTACTCGGGGTGCTGCTGGCGCTCTTCGTGTTCACAGGGCTGACGATTTTCCAGTCGCAGTTCGAGAAGTTCGCCGCGGGCACCTGGGGCTGGGATATCCCGGGCTGGGTCAACATCGTGCTCGCGATGACGATCGCCGTCATCAAGGGCACGCTCGTGGTGCTGTACTTCATGCAACTTCGCTACGACAAGGGCATCAACGTCATCCTGTTCCTTTTCACAATCATGGCTGTGTGGCTGTTCATCATGTTCACCGCGCTCGATCTGAAGAACCGGGGCGAGATTACAGAGTGGCGTGCCGGTGAGATCACCGCCGGCGGCACAGGCGTCGGCTTTGGCGGCAATGGCTTTGCTGTCGGGCGAGAAGACATCAACAAAATGTCCGGACCGATATACCTGAAGGTGAAGGAAAGCCACAAGGCCGAGTACATCCGAGAGTTCGGCATCGAGGCGTATAACCGTGAACTCCACGCCCATCACGCGGCGCACGGCGAGCACGAGGAAGAATCAAACGCCTGGACCAGCAGAACTCGCACTGGCTTGACGCCGGGACTCTTTAGCACCGGTGTCTGGGAAGGTCTCGAAGACGATCACCACGACAGCCACGGCGGTCATGACGATCACGCCGAAAGCCACGGCGATGCGCACGCTGAAGACTCGCACGGCGACGACGGTCATGGCGACGAAGAACACCACGAGGACGACGGCGGCCACTAAGGCCAGAGCCAAGCACAACAACATGTCCATCAAAAGACCAAAGACAGCGCTCGTCATGGCCATCTCGGCCCTGGTGTTCGCGGGTGCTGTTGTCATGCTCGGCATCAAGATCGTTGACTTCAACAAGAACGATCTGCCCGCCCGTGCTCACTTCTCCAAAGTCTCCGCCGAGCGATTCGAGTACGGCAACTTCCCCGTCGAGTTCACCGAAGAAACCGACGAAGCGGGCGACAAAACAGTCGTCGTCACCTTCGGTGATCAGACACTCCGCCTGCGCGAAACGATCAAGAACGACCTCGGCGTGGTCCCGGACCTACGGCGTTACGAAGACTGGCTCCACGTCTACCGCTTCGTCATGGTCAAGGGCATGTCCGCACAGGACGCGATCGACGGCATCCTCGACGACACGCTCGACGACCGGCTCGCGATCGTCGTCCGTACGCCGCCTCCCGGCACGAACCACCGCACGTGGGGCGAGGTCTGGTCGGGCGGCTGGGTGTTCGATCTCTACGAGCTCAAAGAGTCCGGCGAGATCGTCCACGAGCGTTTGGCCTACCCATCAAAGCGCAAAGGCAACGAGCCGCCCAAGGACGGCGAACTCATCGAAGGCACATGGCAGTACGACGCCGCGATGACCTCGATCCCGCCTGTCTCAAGACCGAAGCCCCAGTTCGACAGCGACGCTTCGCTGCTGTTCGGCTTGGACTTCGTGCTCGCTGGAATTGCCGGGGTGATCTTCGCGTTTGCGGTCGGTTTCTACTTCTCGCCCGACAAACGCACCGAAGAATCGGATGCAGCCGAGGCGGTCGCCGGGTCTTAGTTGAATACGGCTCTGAGCACGCCGCCCGTGCGCCAGAGATCGACCTCGTTGAGCAGCTTGGCGAGCACAAGGTTGATCATCACAATCGCGAGGAAGCTCGTCACGAACGAGTCCGTCGTCGCGCGACCCACGCCCACCGCGCCGGGTCTGCAGTTGAAGCCCTTGTAGCAGCTGATCAGCCCGATCGCGAAACCGAAGACGATGCTCTTTGAGATGCCGTTGAACAGGTCGAACCACGTCACCAGCGCCGACGAGTACTGCCAGAACTGATCGCTATTGGCCTCGTAAACCTGCGTAGTGATCCACCAACCGCCGAAGACGCCGCAGGCGTTTGAGACGATGGTCAGCGCCGGGATCATGAGCACGCACGCGGCAACTCTGGGGCAGACGAGAACACGCACCGGGTCCGCCGCCATCGCGCGCATCGCGTCGAGCTGCTCGGTCACACGCATCGATCCCAGCTCAGCCGTCAGCGAACAGCCGACCCGGCCCGCGAGAATGACCGCCGCAAGCACAGGCCCGATCTGTTTCGTGAGCGAGATGTTGATCACGCCGCCGAGCCTGACCTCTTGGCCGATCGCCGCGAACTGCAGATAGCCCTCGATCGCCAGGATCATGCCGATGAACGCGCCTGTGATCGCGAGCACGGGCACGCTCATGGTGCCGATGAAGAACAGCTGCTTGGCGAGCCGGTCCCATTTGAACCACGTCCAGGGCGTGAGCAGGCCGTGGACAGTCGCGGCGGCGAATCTGGCAAAGTTGCCCGCGCCGCCGAGTGTCTGGTCCACGCGCGCGCCAAGACCTGCCAAGTAGCTCAGCAGGTCTCGGGAGTTCTGAGAAGTTTCGGCTGCGTTGGCGACTGGTCAGTCTCCGCTCTCACCAAGCGAGGCTTGGCGCCTTACTTGGTCGGGTCGATCGCGCGGGTCGGGGCCGCGGTGGTGTCAGCCGAGCTTGAGCCCTGCGACGTGCTGCTTGAGCTCGAGGCTGTCCCGCTGTCGGCGCGGAAGAAGATCTCGACCCGGCGGTTCTGCGGCGTGTTGCCCGACGATGTATTGGGAACCGCGGGCTTGTACTCGCCCCAACCCGCAACAAGCACGCGCTCAGCTGGGATGCCGAGCGAGGTCAGCTGCGACTTCACCGAGATCGCACGGTGCACGGACAGGTGCGTGTTGGTCGGGTGACGCTGAGCGGTGCCCGAGCTGATCGCCTGCGAGTCGGTGTGACCGACGATGTGGAGCTGGTAACGGGCGGCTTCCTGCCCCTTGAGAACCTCGGCCAGCGATGCCAGCGTCTGCTGAGCACCTTCGCGGAGCTGATCCGAGCCCGAGTTGAAGGTCAGGTCGCTCGCGAAGCGGAGCATGCCGAGGGTCGAGTCGTAGACCACCACATCCGGGAATCGGCGGGCGAGGTCGCGCAGGGCGCGGTCCGTCGCGGGGTCCATGAGCTGCAGGCCGCGGAGGCTGTCGTCGAGTTCCGCGAACAGGGCGGCGTTCTCGGCGAGCTCGCCGCGGAGGCGTTCGTTCTCTGCCCGTAGCTGGCTGAGCGTGCTCTGGGTGTCGTTGGTGGCGTTGCCCTGGAGTGAGAGGGCGCTCTGGAGCTGCTCGTTTTCGCGAGCGAGCTCGGAGTTGCGGTCTGACGCGACGCGGTACTGCATCTCCATCTGGTCGTAGTGCTGCTGCGACACGCAACCGCCCAATCCGAGGGCCAGCCCCGAACCGAGGATCATGGATGCCAAAGCTTTCTTCTGCGTGCGTGTGTACATCGACCACTCCTTCATCTGGATCGTCCCAACCACCAGTGCCCGATTCCTAAGACCGGGCCAATCGCCGGGCAAATCACCGGCGGACTGGCAAGGATACCGTCGAGAACAGCGGTTTGTAGCAGGAGTTGGCAAGATCATGGTCAGAAGCGAAAGTTCTGTCATTCTGATCGCCGCTGACGCGATATGCGACGCCAACCTGTCGGTTACAGGCAGCCGTAACTCGCCCGCAGCCTTGCTTGTAGAACAAAGCGGGCAGACTTTGCGCGTGCTCGGCGTGGACTCACTGGACCGACTGGAATCGCACCCAGCAGCAGCAAACGCAACACGCATCGACCGCCCGGGCTGTGTGATTCTGCCGGGCCTCGTCAACGCCCACACGCACCTCGATCTGACACACGTCGGCCCCCGCCCGCACGACCCGAACGCCGGGTTCGTGGCGTGGGTAGACATGGTCCGGGCAGAACGGCACACGTCAGACGAACAGATCGCCGATTCCGTCCGCCAGGGCTGCGATCTGCTCAAAAAGGGTGGTGTCAGCATCGTCGGTGACATCGCCGGGGCAGCGGGGGGGCAACCCTCACTTGTGCCGTTCCACACACTCGCAGAATCCGGCCTGCAGGGCGTCAGTTTCCTCGAGTTCTTCGCCATCGGAACGCGGACACAGGACTCGATCGATCGCGTCAAAGAGCTTGTGCGAGGTCTCACACGAACGAAACAGGACGGCGTCCGCTTTGGGCTCCAGCCGCACGCGCCCAACACGGTCGCCCCGCCCGCGTACCTCGCCGCGGGCAAGCTCGCCGACGAGCGGGGCCTGCCACTGATCACGCACCTCGCCGAGTCGGTCGAAGAACGGGAGTTCGTTGCTGAAGCAACCGGGCCTCAGCTTGAACTGATCCAGCGGCTCGGGATCTGGAACGACGAAGCCGCGGCTCAATTCGGCAGAGGCCAAAGCCCGGTCCAGCACCTCGCCGCGATCCTCGCGGGCTTCGACATGAACGCGGTCCACGTGAACCAGTGCTCGGACGACGACCTCAACCTGCTCGCACTGACCGGCACGCGGGTTGTGTATTGCCCGAGGGCGAGCGAGTACTTCGGGGCGCGAGAGCACTTCGGGCCGCACCGGTACCGCGAGATGATCGAGCGTGGCATCTGCGTTGCGCTCGGGACAGACTCGATCATCAACCTGCCCGAGTCGGAGGTTGGTGAATCTGGGCTGGGTTTATCGCCGCTCGCCGAGGCTCGGCATCTGTTCCGCAGAGACTCAGCAGACGCGGGTGTCCTGATGCGGATGATGACGACCAACGGCGCGGCGGTGCTGGGCGAGCCGGAGTCGAGAGTGTCGCTTGCCGAGGGAGCCCAGCCCGCCGGGATCATCGCGGTCGAAGCAGAGCCGAGCGCGAATCCGCTGTTGTCTGTGTTCGAATCGAATGCAGCGCCGGAGATTCTTGTCTGACGGGATTTGATCCGGTAAGGCAGAACGAAATCGAGTCGCTGCGTACAGTCTTAGACGCTGATCGGCGTTGTATTGGAGATCAGGTTGAGCGCAAAGTGGCGACGGGTACAAGCCTGGGACAAAGAGCATCTGACGGGCTGGCTTGCGCCTGTTCGCATGGTCCTCTTTCTGTTCAGTTCGATCCGTCTAGCCGCGGTCATGCTCGTCGGCGTGGCGCTCTACGCGGTGCTCGCGAGCGTGCCGGTCGGGCTGCTCGCGTTGATCCCGACGTGGCTGATCTACATCTCAACACTGGTTGCGGCGGCGCTCATCCCGGCGTTCATCGCTGCTGAGGTTTGCAAGGCGTTCATCGCGTCCAGCAAAACCAGCCGGGCCGTTGGATTTCTTATGACCGTGATCCCGGTGCTGCTTGTCGCGGCGGGCGGCGTGGTGCTCTGGCTCAATTTCGCGTGGCCCGCGCTTCGCTATGAGCCAGCCACCGGCGAAGGGCTCAGACTCTTCAGTGGTTTTGTCGAGGCTTACGACAGCACGACCGTTCGGCGACTCCCCGCGTTCGAGATGACCGAGCTCGAGTTCTACGCGTGGTGGCCGATGCGTGCGATGCTCATGATCTTCACGATCAACCTCATCATCGCGACCATCCGCCGGATCGAGTTCAAGTTCGTCAACCTCGGCGTCCTGACCGTGCACACGGGCATCGTGATGATCGCGATCGGCAGCGTCTACTACCAGATGTTCAAGCAGGAGGGCGACACGCTGCTGCTCGCGGGCGGCGCGATGCAGGGGCACGCGGGCATGGGGGCGGGCCCGGCGCAGGCCGCGTTCTACGACCGCGAAGACCCGGCGCTCTGGATCCACGCGGGCATGGACTGGCACCAGCGTCGGATGCCGGGCTTGCCGAGGTACAACGACTACAACCTTGACGTCGGCAAGGGCGAGACCGCGCAGAGCGTCGTCGCGGGCACGGTCGAGCACACACACGACCACGACGACCACGACGACCACGACGAGACCGTTGACACTTCGCTCGGCGCGCTGGACATCCCGCTCGACACGAGCGGCTCCGACACCGGGCTCTCAGATGTCGAACTCCGCGTCGTCGGCTTTGCTTCGTACGCCGAGCCCAGAGAAGACTGGCAAAAGGTTGACCCGCCAAGGCCCGAGGGCCAGCGGACACCCCGGCAGTTCGTGTACATCGTCAACCACACAGATCAGGCAACCGGCACGCGCAACGATGAGGGGGTCCGCGCGTTCTGGTTCGCGTTTACGCCGAACGATCCGGTGCACGGCATGCAGGAGATGCCAGATATCGGCATCGAGTACAAGCAGGACATGGACGAAACCCGATGGCGCGATCTCGGCGAGCAACTGCCTCAGGGCGCGCCGTACGGCTTTGTCGTCGAGATTCCCGAAGCCGGCTTCCGGCGGGTCATGGTGCCCGTGACCGGCGTGCGCACGCCGCTGGGTGACACCGGCTGGCACCTGACGCTCCAGCAGACGATGCCCGAGCCACCGTTTCCGATCGTGACCCCTGGGTACGAGGGCGCGACGAGCAGCGTCGCTTTTGTCAGGCTCGAGCCGCCCGAGGGCGACCCGTTCGTCAGGTGGGTGTACCACAGGTTCCCCGAGATCTCGCAGGACCTGCTGGAAGTGGAAAGCGACGACGGCAGGCCCGTTCGCCGAGACCCGGACCCGGCGATCCGTGTGGGCTACATCGATGCGAGCAAGTTTCAGGTCTATTTCAACGAGGATTCTGAGACTGGCGAGATCGACTCGATCGTGCGCACGTCCATGACACTCGTCAAACGCGACGGCCTGACCCGCGGCGATCGTTTGCTCGAGCCCGTGCCCATGCTCTCATTCGACATCGCCGACCGCTGGGAAGACGCGAGACAGTTCGAGGCACCAGAGCCCGTGCCCGCCGACGACCAAGACGGCAACTTCGTCGGCTCGCACGAAAAAGCCATGATCGCGGTCGAGGTATCGAGCACGACTTCTGATTGGAATGAAGTCGTGTGGCTGCCCTTCTGCAAGTTCACGGACGTCGGCTCACTCCGCGCATCGACACAGCGTTCGGTGACACTCCCCGACGGCCGACAGATCTCACTCGTCTTCGGCAGGGTCCAGCACCGGCTCCCCGGGTTCCAGCTCCGGATGCTCGACTTTACGATGCTCAGCTACGACCACCGCGGCTCGCCTCGCGACTACCAATCGCTTGTGCGTGTCGAGCCAACCGCAGGCGGGTTCGAGGCGTACGACCACGTGACAAGGCTCAACGCGCCGCTCAAAGCGCCGTTCCAGTGGTCGAGTCGGCGAGGGTTTGGCGCAAATCTCTACGGCGAGATCATGAGCCACCTCAGCCCGACGCAGTTCAAGTTCTCGCAGGCCGGCTGGGACAGGTCCGGCTGGGAGCAGAGCCAGCAGCTCGTCGATCAGGGCATCCTCGATCGGCCGCGTGCAAACTTCACGATCCTCGGCGTCGGCAACAACCCGGGGATCCACGTCATCGCGCTGGGCGGCGTGCTCATGGGCGTCGGGACGCCGTGGGCGTTCTATGTCAAACCCTGGCTTGTGCGCCGGCAGAAACGCAAGATCCAGGCGCAGCTCGCGCAGCAGACCGCCGAGCCGGAAGGAGAAGTCCCGGCATGAAACGCACACTCTCACTCATCGCGATGCTGATGCTCGCAGTCGGCGCTCTGGCGCAGAACGCGCCGGCGGGCAACGCGCACCCCGAGTCGCAGCTCCTCGCAAACCAAGAGGGCGGCTTCGTCAACCCGTTTGGCAATCCGCCCGCCCAGTCGTCTTCATCGCCCGACGGCAAGCACGCATTCGCGGGGCAACTCGATCTCTCACCGATCCGAACCGCGGCGGTCTTCCACAACGGTCGCGTCAAAACCATCGGCACGCTCGCCCGCGAAACGGTGTTCCAAATCTCAGGTAAGCGCAAGTACGACGAACCCAGCGCGCCGAACGAAGCGGGCAAGTCAGAGAAGCTCAAGTACGACCCGGTGTTCACGCTTCTCGATCTCGCGATCGACCCGGCGTACTACAGCGACAAGCCGCTCGTCGCGGTGGACTTCCTGCCCGCGAGGCAGGCGTTTCTCAATGCCGCGTTCGAGGACGACTACAAGGCGGTCGAACGCTGGACGAAGTACGGCCGGATCTCGCCGGTCATGGCGGTCCAGCTCGGCGGTCTGATCTACACGCAGAACGAGTCCGTTCCGGCCTACCGCGAATCGATCGGGCGGATCGACCGCAGGCTCGGGCTCTACCAGAACACGGTCAACAACCTCGCGATGGTCGCGCCGGATTCGCTGGAAGATAAATGGCACCACCTCGGCGAGTGGGGCGGCGAAACTGAACTCGGCGCAATCTCCGCGAAGCTCGGCTCAGCATGGCGCGCCCAAGACGCCCCGGCGGTCAACGCGGCGATCGCAGAACTGGCGGGTACGCTCCCGACGATTAACTCAGCGCAGTATCCAACGCAGAAACTCAAGGTCGAGTCGCTCTACAACTCGCTCGGCGCGTTCGAGTGGGGGCTCTGGCTCTACGGCTTCGCGTTTGTCACGCTCATGCTGGCTTTCGGCACGGGGCGGAAGTGGATCATCACGCTAGGCGCGGTGCTGCTGATGGGTGCGATCGTCATGCACGCGACGGGCTTCACGCTGCGTTGCATCGTCGCCGACCGATTCGCGATCCAGAACCAGTTCGAGTCCATGACCGGGCTGAGCCTGTTCGCGGCGATCGTCGGGTGCGGGCTGATGATCCTCAAGAAGCAGTGGCTCTTCGGGGCCGCGACTGCGGGGGTCGGGTTCTTGGTGCTCATCACCGCGACGCAGACCGGCGTGCCGGGGCGTGATATTCAGAACGAAGCGGCGATCCTGAACACGAGCGTGCTGCTCAAGTACCACGTGACGACCGTGCTCGCCTCCTACGGCTTGATCTCGCTCGGGTTCATCGTGAGCCTGTTCTACCTCGGCACGCACTACGCCTCCAAGCTGCGGGGCGGGGAGGGCGACGCGATGCTCGCCGCCGATGCGCTTGGCATCGAAGAGGGCAAGCCGACCGGTGTGAAGCGGACGCTCGCTGACCTGCACACCGCGCAGATGAGCGTGCTTCAACTCGCGTTCTGGACGCTCGGCGTCGGGACGCTGCTCGGCGCTTGGTGGGCGGACCATTCGTGGGGTCGCTGGTGGGCGTTCGATCCGAAGGAAACATGGGCGCTCGTGACATGGATCGTGTACCTGATCGTGATCCACGTCCGCTTCGCCGGACCCAAGAACCCTGGGCTGGTCACCGCGTGGCTGAGCGTGATTGGGTTCTTCATCATGCTCTGGACGTACTTCGGCGTGAACCTGCTCCTGCCGGGCCTGCACGCCTACGCGTAAAAGTTGCGTGATCCGCGCCGACGAACGACCGATTAAGAGGGGCCTGCGGGGGCCGTGGGGCGGTTTTGGTGTGAATTCTTGGATTCCACGATCCGACCCGGCGATCGTTTCGTATTCTTCACCAGAAAGGCCCCGGCCCGATGCCCCAAGGAGTGCTTGGAGCGCCGGAAAGCGGGTGTTAGGCTGGCACAGAGCGTGTCCTCAAGGTGGGGACGCGAGCGAGCCGAGAGTGTGAGTGCAATGACTACCGAAGCCCCGATCATCGATTGGCACAAGCTGGCGAAGGATGCCGGCGGGTACAGCCCGCAGGTATTCGAGTTTGTCCGTGATGGGCTCCAGCACGCCTCGGAGATGGCCGCCGCCAGCAGGCAGGGCGACATCGTCGAGGACGAGTCCCGCCACGTCTCGGGTCAGGAACTCTGCCTTGGGCTGCGTGATCTGGCGATCCGCCGCTACGGCCCGCTCGCACGCACCGTGCTCGGCCACTGGAACGTTCACGGCACCGATGACTTCGGCAAGATCGTCTTCGCCCTGATCGACATCGGCATCCTGCGCAAGACTGAGGACGACTGCCAGGAGGACTTCGTTGGCGTCTACGACTTCGACGAAGCGTTCGCCGAGGCTGAACTCATCTAACACGCCCGGTTTGGTGTATCCTGTCTGACCATGAGCCAGCAGGACGACGCCAACACGAATTCTGAATCAGAACAACCGACGACCGACCGCTGGCTCGACCGCCATCTGTGGCAGATCCAGCCGGTGCGCGATGTGCTCGTTCTGCTGGCCATCGTCGGCATCTTCTGGCTCGGCTACAAGCTCAGCGTGGTCACAGTGCCGGTGCTGCTTGCGATCATGCTCGCGTACCTCTTCGAGCCGGTGATCCAGTGGGCGACGAAGCGCGAGTGGGTCAGTCGGCAAGGTGCTGTCGCGGGTGTGATAGGCGCGTGCGCGCTGGTGGTCGTTGTGCCGCTGGTCATCGGGCTGTCGTTCGCGGCGGTCCAGGGCGTGCAACTCGCGGGCGACGTTGCAGGTAGCGCGACCGCAATCAAGAACGCCGTCGATAACCCGGAAGACGATCTGGCGCAGATGCAGGTCCAAGGGCGAATCCCGACGTGGATCCGCGATCAGATCGTTGATGCGAAACTCAAGGAGGCCGAGCAGGTCAAGGCCGCCGAGGAAGCGGCCCGCGCAGCCGCCGAAGCCGAGGCCAACGGCGAGCCCGCGCCGGAGATCGTGTACCAGCCCCCATCAGACGACGCGGGCGAGGCGCTTCAGCTTGTCATCTCGTGGGTGGAGAAGAACGCGACGGCCGTGACGCAGCGCGCCCTGCAAACAGGCGCCACCGCGTTCGATGCGTTCATCCGAACCGTCACCTCCGTGATCTACATCGGGTTCACGCTTTTCCTGACGGCGTTTTTCTTCTTCTTCATCTCATCCGGCTACGGCAAGGTCCTCGAGTTCGGTCACAAGTTCATCCCCGAGGATCACAGAGACATCACGCTCGATCTGCTCCATAAGTTCGACAAGGTCATCGCGGGATTTGTGCGAGGCCGGATCACCATCGCGTTTATCCAGTCAATTATTTTCTCGCTCGGTTACTGGATGATCGGCGTGCCAGCCCCGGTGCTGCTCGGTGTCGGTGTCGCGGTGCTCTCGATCGTGCCCTACGCTGCGCTTGTCGGCATCCCGGTCTCGATCGGCTTGCTCTGGCTCGAAACACGCAGCGGTTTCCGCGCTTCGATTTTCTGGACGATCGGTGCGCCCGTCGCGCTCTACTTCATCGGGCAGGCGCTCGACGACTACGTGCTGACGCCGATGATCCAGGGCAAGTCCACAGGCATGGACACACCGACGATCCTGTTCGCAACACTCGCCGGCGGCTCACTCATGGGGATCTACGGCTTGCTGCTCGCGATCCCGCTGGCGGCGTGCCTGAAGATCCTCCTGCAAGAGCTTTTCTGGCCGAGGTTCCAGGAATGGATCGCCGGGAAACGCCCAGACTTCCTGCCGATCAGCAAGGACTAGTCAGAGCTTCTCGTCGCAGATCGGGCATTCGTCTGGTTTGGTACCGTTGCTCAACAGCGGGTAAAACTTTTCGCAGTGTGGACACTGGCCTGCGAGCACGCGTCTGGCATCAGGGTCGACGGCATGTAGTGCTACATCATCCTCGGCTTGTTTCTTCGGGACTAGGCCATCGCCATCTTGCCAAGTGATGTACCGCTGCGGAACCGGGTTCCGGCCCTCTGGCCACTGCTGATCCCAGAGGATCGTGTACATCTTCCACTCGCCGTTGACCTTGATCATCTGCATGCTGTTGATGCCTTTGACCATCTGCGGCTCGCCCTGTGCGTTGGTGAAGTGGCCCTCGTAGGCGCTAAAGGCGTGGGCAACTGTGCCGTAGACCTCAAGTGTGCGCCCAATCTCGGCTTCGGTAAAGCCCATGTTCTCCAAGAAATCGAGTGAGCGGTCGGCATACTCGGCGGGCGTCATAGAACTCGGCGTGAACTCTTTGAACTCGCGCGAGGTCGGCTGCATCGAAGTCAGCGTCGCGCCCTCTGCAAAGACCGCAGCCATTCGCTCGCGGTCGCGCTTCTGACCGACCGGACCGGAGATCGACGCGTATGTCTCTGTAATCAGCGCATCGATCGCGGCGAGATCTTCCGCGGCGATCTCGGGCATCCGCTCGGCGTCAGTCGGCTGGAGCATCTCGTACGCGCCCCAGCCTCCTGCGGAAAGCACACCGGCAGCAGCTAGAGCGAGGATCGTTTTCTTAGGCATCGGTCGGTCTCCGTGTTCGGGCGTGTCTCAGCCCAAGACGGAGTCTACTTCCGTTTCTTGCGCTGCTTGAATTTCTTCTTACCGGCACCCCCGGACTTGGTTGAGCCCTTGCTCGCAAGGCCCGGCATGCCCGAAAGACCGGGCATCATGCCCTCGAGGCCGCCGCCCGCGGCGAGCTGCTTGACAGCGCTCACCTTGCCTCCGGCGCCCATGCTCGCCATCTGCTTGCTCATTTTGCTGACCATGTCGAACTGCTTGACGAGCTGGCTGACCCGGCTCTGCTCGCCGCCGCAACCCTTGGCGATGCGGCGGCGGCGCGAGTTGTCGATCAGCTTTGGCTTGCCGCGTTCCTCGGAGGTCATCGAGCCGATCATCGCCTCGACCCGGTCGAGCTCTTTCTCTTCGAGCTGCACGTTTTTGAGCGCCTGCCCGACGCCGGGCAGCATCCCGAGCAGCTGCTTCATCGGTCCCATCCGGCGGAGCGTTTTGAGCTGCTTGAGGAAGTCGTCCATGTTCATCTCGCCCTTGGCCATCTTCTCTTGCAGGGCGAGTGCTTCTTCTTCGCTGACTTCTTCTTGTGCTTTTTCAACAAGACTCAGCATGTCGCCCATGCCGAGGATTCGGCTGGCGATGCGGTCGGGTGCAAACAGCTCAAGGTCGCCCAGTGTTTCGCCCGTTCCGATGAACCGGATCGGTGCGCCGGTGACCTCTTTGACACTGATCGCCGCGCCGCCGCGTGTGTCGGAGTCGAACTTGCTGAGGATGACGCCGTCGATCTGGAGCTGATCGTGGAAGGCTTTGGCGCTGTTGACCGCGTCCTGACCGGTCATCGCATCGACGACGAGGAAGATCTGTTGGGGCTGGAGCGAGGTGTTCACGCCGCGCAGCTCGCCCATCAGCCCGTCGTCGATGTGAAGCCGACCCGCGGTGTCGAGGATGAGCACATCGACATTCTGCTTCTTCGCTTCTTTGAGCGCGTTCTGGCAGACCTTGACCGCGACACCGACGGCTTTGCCGTACTCGGCGCACTTGTCGGGCTCAGAGTAGAACGAAACCGGCGCGTTGCCCGGCATCGCGTTGGCCTGGTTGGCGACAATCTCGAGCTGCTCGACCGCCGCGGGGCGTTGCAGGTCGGCGGCGCAGAGCATGACGCTGCGTCCCTGTTTTTTCAGGTGCGCCGCGAGCTTGCCGCAGGTGGTTGTTTTACCCGAGCCCTGCAGGCCGCACATCATGACGACGGTGGGGCCCGGCGCGACTTTCATAATGCCCGGGTTCTCGGCGTCGCCCCCGAGGAACTCGATGAGCTGCTCGTTGACGATGCCGATCATCTCTTGGCCGGGCTTGAGACTCTTGGTGACCTCGCGGCCGATCGCGTCCTGCACGACGCGGTCGCAGAACTTCTTGGCGACGTCGTAGTGGACGTCGGCTTCGAGCAGCGCGGTCTCGACGTCGGCCATCGCCTCGCGGACGTTGGATTCGGTGATCTCGGCTCGGCCTGATAGCTTGCGGAAGACGTTGTTGAAGCCGTCGGACAGTCGATCGAACATGACACACCGCCCGGGTGTTGATCCGGGCGCTCCAGTACGTGGTTGTCATGGCCTGACCGCAGCCGGGAGAGTCTAGCGCGCCCGCTCAGTCTTCTTCACCGAGCACCCACGCCAATCCGCCAGAAAGATGCGCCACGAAATCGGGTTCGGTGTACGCCTTCTCGGTGTGCCCGCCCCCGGTGTAGAAGCTGCGCCCGCCGTCGTACTCGTGGAACCACGCGATCGGGTGGTCGCCGGCCATCGTCGCACCCTCGTAGGTTGATTCATCGAGTTCGAGCAGTCGGCTCACTTCCTCGGCAGGCACCGCACGGAAGTCGTACCACTCGTCGCTCCGGGTCCACTCGGCGTCAAGATGTTCGGTCGAGGGGTGCTCGCGGTTGACGACACGGATGATCGCTTCCTGAATGTGCGGGTGGCTCTTGAACTGCGCGCCGACAAGCTCCGCGTACCAAGGCCAGTCATACTCGGTATCCGCCGCGGCGTGCACACCCATAAAGCCCTTGCCGCTCTGAATAAACCGCTCGAACGCGGCCTGCTGCTTGTCGTCGAGCACATCGCCCGTCGTGTTGAGAAAAACAACCGCATCAAACGCTTCGAGCGTTTCATCCGTAAATCTGTCCGAATCTTCCGTGTGCTCGATGACCCAGCCATGCTCATCACAGATCTTGCGGAACGCCTCAACACCCGCCGGGATCGACGAATGTCTGAATCCCGCGGTCTTGGTGAACACCAGAACGCGAGGCTCGTCGCCTGATTCTTGAGCAAAGGACGAGGGTGCCAAGCAACAAACCACCGACAGCAGGATGTACGAGAAAAGTGCGAAAGATCGCATGAGTTACCTCTTTGATTTGAGCCACTTGTGCAGTTTCGTTTTGCTCCACGCGTTCACGCACAGCTCTGGTGTCAGCATGCCTCGCCTCGCGGTCGAGACCCCGAAACGGAGATTGTCGAAATCCTCCGGCATGTGGTCGTCGCAGTCGATGGCGATCTTGCAGCCGGCGCTGACCGCGGCACGGACGTGCGTGTCACGCAGGTCGAGCCGCATCCAGTGACTGTTGATCTCGAGCGCCGTGTCGTGCTCAACAGCCGCGGCAATCAGCTCGTCCATCGCAGGCTCAAGGCCCGGCCTGCGGTTGATCAGTCGACCCGTCGGGTGCCCGATGATGTGCACGAGCGGGTGCTCGATGGCCCTGAGCAGTCGCTTGGTCGCGGTCTTCGGGTCCTGTGTCAGCGCTGCGTGCGGGCTTGCGACCACGATGTCGAGTTCCGCGAGCATGTCGTCGTCGTAGTCGAGCGAGCCGTCGGCGAGGATGTCCACCTCTGAGCCGGCAAGGATCGTGACCTTGCTCCCAAAGTGGGCTTTGGCTTCTTCGATCTCTTCGCGTTGTTCGCGGAGCCTGTCCTCGGAAAGCCCGTTGGCCTGCACGCTCGATCGGCTGTGGTCGGTGACCGCGATTGTGTGAAACCCGCGGTCGATCGCGCACTGCACGAGTTCGTGCAGGGGCATGTGCCCGTCCGACGCCGTGGTGTGCGCGTGAAGCTCGGACTTGATGTCCTTGAGCTCGACGAGCTTCGGCGTTTCTTCGAGGTCAATCTCGCCCAAGTCTTCGCGGATCTCGGGCGGGATCACGGGCATGCCCAGCTTGGCATAGACCTGCTTCTCCGTCTTGGACGCGACGGGTTTCACACCCCGGCTCTGCGGCGAACCCTTCTCCCCTTTCTCGTCGGGGAACAGGCCGTACTCGTTGAGCGTGAGTCCCTGTTTGAGCGCACGCTCGCGGAGGCGGATGTTGTGTTCTTTCGAGCCTGTGAAATACATGAGGGCCGCGCCGAAACTCTCGGCGGGCACGATCCTGAGATCGGCGCCGATGGTTGCCTTTTTGCCCGGGTCGGTCTTCCAGCGTCCCTTCTTGGTCGGCACCTCTATGCGTATCGAGCACTTCGTCTCACCCCGTGCGATGACGTCGAGCACATCGTCCGCTTCGCAGAACGCTGCACGTGCGAGTTCTTCTTTGTCGGTGACAACGAGCACGTCGATATCGCCGATCGTGTCCCTGCCTCGCCTGAACGAGCCCGCGAGCTCGGCCTGCTTGACGCCGGGCGTCTCGCGCATGCGTTCGAGCAGCTTATCGGCGATCCTCGCCGCCACGCCCAGAGGCAAACGCTGGTTCGATTTCGAGGCGAAGGTCAGCGATCGTTTGATGTTGTCGATCGTCTTCTGGCCCATGCGGGGCAGGGACAAAATCTCGTCGCCGTCGATGACTTTGGCGAGGCTCTGTCGGTCCGTCACGCCGAGGTCCTGCCAGAGCTGGCGGACGGTCTTGGGCCCGAGGCCCTGGATATCCAGCACCTCCGCAAGACCCGCGGGCACCTCTTCACGGAGCGAGACCAGGTCCGTGACTTCGCCAGTTTCAGCGAGTTCCTCGATGAACGCCGCCACACCCTTGCCGATGCCGTCGATGGCGAGCAGGTCCTTGGTGTCCAGTGTGCTGAGGTCTGCGGTCTGGTTCTCGGCAACGCGGGCGGCCTTGGCGAACGCAGCGATCTTGAAGCGGTTGGCGCCAGTCAGTTCGAGCAGCGTTGACATCTCATTGAGATGCTCGGCGAGTGTGGTGTTGAATGACATAACCGATCGTAGGGGTCGGCCAGCGGGTGCAGTGGAGGGGGCTAGTCGCCGCCGAATTGCTTGAGAATCTCGGCTTCTACGCTCTCGATCACGCTCTCGCGTTCTTCCTCGGGTACGAGCGTCAGCGCCGCGAGCCAGCGCCTTGCGAGCTCGGGGCCGGCGGGTTTGAGCAGATCAACCAGCAGCCTGAGATGGTCGCTGGGCGACAGCATTTCCGATGCTGCGCGCTCGCGACTGGGTTTCGGTTCTTTGAGAAGCGGATCCTGATCCATCAGTCACCCCGGCAGCAAAATCGCTCAGCTCTTGAGGCTTCGATTTGCCGCGTACACGGACCTCAAGACCCTGGACAAACAGCTCAAGCCGATCGAGCCGTTCGCCCAGCGAGTCCAGCGTACCGGCAATGGCTGACAGAAGCTCGCCCGGATCTGCGTGACGGAGCGCGTGGTGCTTGGCGTCGGCGGTCCGCATCGGGCCTTCGCCCGTCAGCAGCCATTGGCCGTTGATCTCAAGCGCAGAGCAGATCGCCGAGATGAACTCGACGCTGGGTGACTGTCCTTGGAGGTATCGGCGGACGGTTTCGGGGTGCGTGCCGGTGATCTCGCCGACTCGGCGGTAGGTCCGGTCGCCCGTAGCAGCCAGCAGGCGTTCGTGAAGGGGCGAAGCGGTCTCGGTCATGGACATGGTGTCTGACTCCGTGCTTGTCTGGCGGCTGGTTGCCCGGACGGCATCCTATCAGGTCGCCAACAGATCTACCGCCTTATCGACCCAGCTTATCCAGTATCTCCAAGCCCGAGCCAGCGCCCGTGTGTCTTTAAAACGCGCTGCAAGAGCAAATTCTCGCTCGGTTTTTCGAGCCTTGGAGAACTCAGAATCCAATGTTGTGCATCGATCCGCGCCTTTGCCAAAAGATCTGTGTCTCGGATCAAATCCGCCACACGGAACGGTGGCAGACCCGACTGGCGCGACCCGAATATCTCACCCGGTCCCCGAATCTCAAAATCTCGCTCAGCAATGCGGAATCCATCCCCCGTTTGGGTCATGATCTTCAGGCGTTCGATTCCGTCGGTCGTCGCTGGCGAGGAAATCAGCACACATTTGGACGCCTGAGTTCCCCGGCCGACCCGGCCTCGGAGCTGGTGGAGCTGCGCCAAACCGAACCGGTCGGCCTGTTCGATGACCATGACCGAGGCGTTGGCGACATCAACGCCTACCTCGATCACCGTCGTCGCGACGAGCACGTCGATCAGGCCTCTCCGGAACCGCTCCATAATGTGTTCGCGAGTGTGCCTTTTGAGTTTGCCGTGAACGAGCGCGACCCTGAGTCCCTCGAGAAAGCCGGTCTCGAGTTCTTTGGCGATATCCCGAGCACCGACGAGCACGCCCGTTTCGCTCTCGATCGCGGGCGCGACGACGTAGGCCTGCTCGCCTGCATCGACGTGCCTGCGGACCATCGCGTAGACCGATTCGCGATCCTCCGGCGGCGAATACGTCGTCTCGATCGGCTGGCGTCCCGGCGGCAGCTCATCGATCACGGAGACATCGAGATCGCCGAACAGCGTGATCGAGACTGTCCGCGGGATCGGGGTCGCGGTCATCACGACCACGTGCGGCGTTGTGCCCGACTCGTCCTCGCCCTTGGTCCTCAGCGTCGCCCGCTGCTCAACACCGAAGCGGTGCTGCTCGTCGATGACCGCGACCGCGAGCGAACTGAACCTGACGTGCTCGGTCAGCAGCGCATGCGTCCCGATGAGGATGTCGATGGTGCCGTCTTCGAGCCTCGCGAGCATGGCCTCGCGTTCGAGACCCTGGACCGAGCCGGTCAGCAGCTCGACTCTCACGTCCTGGTCCGCGAGCACTCGGCTGATCGACTCGAAGTGCTGCTCGGCGAGGATTTCGGTCGGTGCCATGAGCGCCGCTTGATGCCCGGATTCTTTCGCAAGCAGCATCGCGTACAACGCCACCATCGTTTTGCCCGAGCCGACATCGCCCTGCACGAGCCGGTTGGCGGGGATGTCGCGTGTGAGTTCTTCCGACAGCTCATCGACGACGCGCTGCTGGGCACCCGTGAGCGAGAACGGGAGCATACTTAGGATTTTGTGCGTGACCGCTGGGCTGGCGCGCAATGCCGGGGCGCGCTGAGAATCGCGGAGCTCGTAGCGTTTCATCGCGACACCCAGCTGGAGCATGAGCAGCTCGTCGTACGCGAGTCGGCGTCGGCCACGGGCGACCTCTTCTTCGTCGCGCGGCGTGTGCATCATGCGGTACGCCTCGGCCAGCGTCGGAAGATCGCGTTCTTTGCGGAACTCGTCGGTCAGGTGGTCCTCGATCAACGGCAGCGCGATCGGGAGCACCTTCTCGATCGTCTGCTCGATCGTGCGTGTGGGTACGCGCTCAGAGGCCGGGTAGATCGGGCGGAGCCTGGCTTCCTTGTCGTCGGCGGGCTCGGCGTCGTCGGTCAGAATCTCGTACTTCGGGTTGGCGATCTGCAGGCCGTGGTTGTAGGTTTTGGCCTTGCCTTGCACGCGGAGCGTCATGCCCGGGTGCAGCTTGCCCCGCAGGTATGGCGCGTTGAACCAGACGAGATCCAGCTTGCCGGTGCCGTCGGAAAGGACCGCCTGGAAGCGGGATTTTTTGCCGTAACCCGAGAGCCTGCACGCGGTGATCTCGCCCCTGGCCGACACGATGTGCTCGGGCACAAGCTCCGACATCGGGGCCTCGGCTTCTTCGTGTTCGTGTCGCGACGGCAGGTGCACGAGCAGCTGACCAATCGCGCGGAGCCCGAGCGTGGCAAGGTCGCGCGCCACCTGATCGCGCACGCCGGGCACGTCGGCGATGGGCGATGTGAGCTGGAGCGCTTTGGTGTCCTGTGAATCCGACATGAGCAGACCAGCTTAGTCGCTCGGCGAGTCGGTGCGTTTGACAGCTGGGTCGATCTGCCTCAGATACGCCCACGAGTAGATGCCCGTGTCGTGGCCGTCGGAGAAACGGATGCGGATCGCGTAGTTCCCGACGAGCTCCGCGCCGCGAGCGACGACCGGTTCGTTCCACGAGGCAGAACTGGGCAGCACGGTCAGCGGGTTCTTGTCCATCTCCTTGCGGAGCTGGCGCATATCTGCAGAGGGCGACATCTTGCGCAGGTACGCGATGGAGTAGTAGGAGCTTGAGCCGTCGTGCCACTCGATGGCAAGGCCCTTGTCCTTTTTCAGGTCGATCGCTTTGGGTTCGTGATCCGACATCTCTTTGGAGCGTAGGCTCCTGCGGCCAGCACGCCCGGAGGACGCATGCCAAGCACCCGATTCGTCGATCGCCTGCTCGCCCGCATCGCCCACGTCGGTTCGCCGACCTGTATAGGGCTGGACCCCGTCGTCGATCGGCTCCCAGAGAGCATCCGTACATCTTCAACGAGCGACGCGGAGGCGGTCGAGGCGTTCTGTATCGGGGTGATCGACGCGACCGCTGAGCACGCCGCGGCTTTCAAACCCCAGTCCGCGTGCTTTGAGCGGCTCGGTTCCGCGGGCGTCGCGGTTCTCGAACGGGTCGTCGCGCAGGCCAAAGCCAATGAAGTCCCGGTCGTGCTCGACGCCAAGCGTGGCGACATCGGCTCGACCGCCGAGCACTATGCCAAGGCCGTCCTCGCGATCGGCGCTGATTCTGTGACGGTCAACGCGTATCTCGGGCCGTCAACGATTGAGCCCTATCTGGATGCGGGTCTGGGCGTGTTCGTGCTTGTCAGGACGAGCAACCCGGACAGCGACGCGGTGCAGTCGAACGAACTTACAACCGGCGGCACAGTCGCGGAACTAATGGCAGGCCTTGTCAGCAAGTCGGGCCAGCCGCGGGCTGGTGAGCGCGGCATGAGCGACGTCGGCGCGGTGGTGGGGCTGACCAAGTCCGCCGACGGCCAATCGCTTCGCAAGCTCATGCCCGGGCAGATTTTCTTGGTGCCGGGCTACGGGGCACAGGGCGGCTGCGCGGAGGATCTCAAGCCTCTGCTGACCGAGAGCGACATCCCCGGGCGGGGTGTGCTGGTCAACGCGAGCCGATCGGTGATCTACGCGGAGCCGGAGCCCGGCGAGTCCTGGTCGGCAGCCGTGGCGCGCGCGGCGAAGGCCATGCGAGATGACCTTGCCTCGGTGATTGGTTGAGTTGGAGGCTTAGCGCTTCCGGCGCGTAAGCCCAACACCGACGATGCTCATCGCAGCAATCGAGCCGGGCGCGGGCACGAAGAACGCCGATCCCGAGTACGAGCCTTCCGATTGCCATTCGATCTCGGGCAGCATGGTCTGCGGATTGAGGTTGGCACCGTTGATCGGGATGCCAACGTCGGGGAAAGACATAATGTTGGTGAGCGTGAACGCCGCATCGGTCAGTTCAGATGTTGTTTGGAATCGGTAGAGGTTGTAGTCAGGCTCGTCAGCGGCTTCCCAGCCGTAGGTGACGGTGCTGCCTGCCGAGGACGAGGCCTGAATGGTCGCGGTCGAGCCCCAGCTGTTTTCATCGCCAAGAGCGGTCAGGATGCCGTTCTCGATGTTAACGTGCATAACTGAAAGGGCGTCGATCGAGAAGCCGCCGTCGATGCCGTATGTGTGGACGTACTGGCCGGACGGCAGCATGGTCGAGTCTTTGTGTGTCAGCGTGAAGCCCGAGTAGAAACGCTCGTTGTATTCGAGCGTCGGCAGGGGGCCGTTGGCGTCGTCTACGAGCAGTCTCGTAGGGATCCGTACCGAACTGATAGTGCCATCGTTGGCGCCGCCGCGGAACTGGGGCACCTCGGTGGATACGTCGGACGCAAAGCTGAAGGTGACATTCTGCCCGCTGGCAATCCCGGCAGACATGGAGAGAACAACGATCGCACCAAGACGCATGGCGACCCTTTCGTAGTCGGTGGCTTCATACAGTCACCCGACGCACACCTAGGGCGCACGCCGAGACAATGTTCCACTGACCACGCCGCAAATATGCCACGCGTTCTCGGTCCTGCCAGCAATCTGGCAAAGAATATTCAGGTTGATATCGGAGGCATGCCTGATCGGGCCTGCCGGGGAGTCACATCGGCTTCTTGTCGATCGTGACGTCGTAGATGCTCAGCAGCTTCTCTTTGTCGAAGATCATTTCCTGCCTAGACAAGCCGACCACGTCGTACTCGGTGGTCAGCTCGATCGCGTCGACCGGGCAGGCTTCTTCGCACATGCCGCAGAAGATGCAGCGGAGCTCGTCGATCTCGAACTTCTTGGGGTACTTCTCGCGGTCGTCCCAAGGGGATTCGTCGGCGACGATGTGGATGCAGTTGGCGGGGCAGAGAGTGGGGCACATCATGCACGCCACGCACTTGACCCTGCCGTCCTCGTCGCGGTTGAGGCGGTGGAAGCCTCTGAAGTTGGATTTTTCCATCCCGCCGTCCTGGGGCAGGTAGTCCTCGCGGCGTTCTTCGGGGTACTGGATGGTCCTGCTGGTCTTGCCTTGGCCGAACGAGCTGAACAGGTGCCGCATTGTGGTGCCGAACCCGCGGAAGAATTCGGGGAGGTAGACGCTCTCAAGCCTGTTCATGGGCTTGGGGGCGATGGTGACGATATCTTGGTCTTTGATGGCCATGAACCGAGTATACGTCTCATAGCCAACGCTTGGGCGGCGATGCGGGCCGGAGAAGTGAGCAAGTTGCCAAGAGATTGCAGCCTTTGATTTGCAACCTGGGCTCCGAGCGGGGAGAATGCACCAGCCATGGCCAAACGTCGCAACGCGCCCGCACTTTTCGAGCTCCTCCGTGAGTCCAACTCCACCCGCACTGGGCAGGTGGGCAACGAGCAGATGCGCTCGCAGATCGGCGCCGGTGTCGTCCAGAACTCGGCACCTCGGCCGCCCGGCCACCCGGCGGTGATCGCCAAGGCCAAAGCGGATGAACAGGCCAAGGCCGACGCTCTCAAAGCTGAACAGGAAGCCGAACTCGCCAAGGCGCAGGCGAAGCTGAACCCTGAAAAAACAGCTGATCCGGGCTCCACGAGCGACGATCTCGGCATCGAGATGGACGGCCTCCTTGCCATGCCCGAGTTCAAAGCAGGCAGAGCCGTCGAGCCATTGCCGGAACCAGAAGTGACAAACGAATCCGAGCCGGAGTCAGAAACTCCCGCTGAGCCGGAAGTTGTCGCAAAGCCCGTGAGCGAACCGGTTTCCCAGCCGGAATCGAAACCGGTTTCTAAGCCAGTCGCCACGCCGAAAGCTCCTAAATCCAAGCCCGGCGGCAAGAAGGCGAAGCAGACCAAGAAGGCTGAAACCCCGTCACAGCCCAAGACTGAGCCGTCGGTGTCGAAGGTTGATGTGACAAGCGAGATCGAGTCGAAGCCGAGCCCCAGTCTGCCCAGTGTTGTTGCTGGTGCTCCCGAGAAGCACTCAGCCGAACAGGTGGACTCCAAGCCCGAGTCGCCGGGTGTCGATAGCGAACCAAAGCAAACCGATCAGCCCGCTGCAAAGCAGGCCCAGCAGATCAAGGTTGGCAGCAAGCAAATTGAGGTCACGCCCATCAAGATGGGTATTTTCGGTGCCTTTATCCTGTTGCTGTTCTTTGCGATGTTTGTCGTTGGCAGTTGGGCAGGCCGATCCGAACTCGAGAAGGAGCGGGAGCCGCAGCTCTACAAAGATGCCGAGCGGACTCTGAAAAACATCGACGACGAGTCCGGACAAGAATCTCGCCCGATCGACCCGCTCCAGATTGCTCGCGATCAGGAGTTTGTCCCGCCGACCGTGAACAACGAGCAGGCCGAGGCCCCGGCGCAAACTCCTTCGCAGACGCCCACGAACGCTCAGTCACAGATCGAACCCGATCAAATAGTGAACGTGGACGCCCGCATCCCAGACAACAACTACCTGCATCTGGCGGCTCTGGCGGACTCTGAGGAGGCCCGTAGGCTTCAGATCTTCCTCGCTGAGAACGGCATCGATAGCTACATCCGTGAGGGGCCTCGCGGCGGCAGGACCGTCTACGAGCTCATCACCCTCGTCGGGATCCCCTCAGAGGGCTGGTCCACCAGCACAGAGAAGCTTTCGCATGTGCGAGAGATCCGGCGACTAGGGGGCATATGGTTCAACGAGCACGGCGGGTCGATTGACTACAGCCGGGCCAATCAGTCACAGTGGTACAAGGCACCGCCCCGGTAGCCCAGCAGGGTCCGGTTAGATCAAAAGAGCTTCGATATGAGTCTGAACAGTTCACTGAAAACCTCGGGCAACCTCTCCGGCAAGCGGAGCGTTATGAAGCGCGCCGAACGCCTTGAGAAACTCATCGAAGACGGCAAGTTCAAAAAGGGCTCGCAGTCGCCGCTCGGTCTCCCTAAGACCCAGGTCGTCGAGAAGTAAAGCCCCAAATCGGGACACTCAAATATGAACACTGAGCGTTTGATCTGTGATCGTGCGTTGGCTGTCGATGCGTCCGGAATTCGGCGCATCTTCAACCTCGCTGCCAAGCTGGAAGATCCGATCAACCTCTCGATCGGTCAGCCCGACTTTAAGGTCCACGACAAGATCAAACGCGGCGCGATCGACGCCATCGAGCAAGATAAGAACGGCTACACCCTGACGCGTGGCATCGCGCCGCTGCTCGACAGGATCAACGAACACCTGAAATTCGATCTCGGCTGGGACGTCGCGGGCAACGACTCGATCGATTCGTTCGTGACCAGCGGCACCTCGGGCGCGCTCACGCTTGCGTTCCTCGCGCTCATGGGACCGGGCGACGAGGGGATCATCCCGGACCCGTACTTTGCGATGTACCCGTACATGGCCGCCATCGCGGGCGGGACCGCGGTGCGCTGCGACACGTACCCGGACTTCCGCATGACCGCCGAGCGCGTCGAGCCGCTGATTACCGATCGCACGAAGTTCGTCCTTTACAACTCGCCCGGCAACCCGAGCGGCGTGGTCGGCACAGTTCAAGAGTGCCAAGACCTGCTCGATCTCTGCAGGGCCAAGAACGTCCTGCTGATCTCAGACGAGATCTACGACGAGTTCACCTTCAGGGGCGGCATGACCGACGTCGCAAAGTCCGACGGCAAGACACCTCGCTGCCCAAGCCCCGCGAGGCTCGAGGGTGCCGAGGACGACGTGCTGCTGATCCGCGGATTCGGCAAGACCTACGGCATCACCGGCTGGCGTGCTGGGTACGCCGCCGGCCCTGAACCGGTCATCAACGCGATGACGCGCATCCACCAGTACACTTACGTCTGTGCCCCTTCGATGGCGCAGTGGGGCTCACTCGCGGCGTTCGATGTGGATATGTCCGAGCATGTGGACGATTTCCAGAGCCGACGCGACATGGTCGTCGAGAGGCTCAGCGAGGTCACCGAGGTCTCGGTTCCCGAGGGCGCGTTCTACGTCTTCGTCAAGGTGCCGGAACGCCTCGGCCTGACCAGCAACCAGTTCGTCGATCGATGCCTCGAACGCGAAGTCATGGTCATCCCGGGCAGTGTGTTCAGCGACCGTGACACGCACTTCCGCGTCAGCTTCTCCGCGCCGCGCGCCAAGATCGAGCAGGGGCTCGATATTCTCTGCGAGTTGATGAAGGGCTGAGTTAGAAACGAACTTCGCCGCCACCGTACAAGCCCTGCATCGTCGCTTCGACTTCGACATCGAACTCGGTGCTCTCAACGTTCATGAACCGGTACCCGATGAAGACGCCGAACAGGCGGTGGAAGTCGTAGCCGAGTTCTGCTTTGGCGTCGATGACTGTGCCGTAGTCACCGAAGTACATGCCCGAGAGGTTGCCCCGGATGGCGATGTTTCGACCGAGGTCGAAGTTGGCTCCGATGCTGCCAACCGGGATCGGGATAATGGCTTCTTCGGTCTCGGTTGTGGTCGAGCCCATGACGTCGCCGGTGATGCTCGCTTCCGCGTCGATGACTCGTGCGCCGCCGCCGACGTAGATGGTGATGTACTTGAGCTCGGCGAGTTCGTAGAGCACGTTGAGCTCGTACATGGTGAGGTCTTCGTAGCTGTCGATGGTGCCGCTGAATTCCTGGTCGTCGAAGCTGACGGTGTTGGTTGTGCTGCCATCGAACTTGTAGTTGCCCATGTATCCCAGCTCGATGCTCAGATCGATGATGGGGATGGCGACGGTGATGCTCCCTATGGGGCTGATGTCGTCGGTGTCCTGGCCGAGTGTGTCCTCGAAATCGAGGACGTTGGTAGCGCCGCCGATCATGTCGCCGACTGTAATCTCGCCGTCGGCGGTCACGAACATGCCGCCGGCTCGGATTTTGACGAACGTGTCATCGCCGGCGTTTGGCGAATCGAGCGGGCCCGCCGTGAGTGAAGCCAGCGACGGGAACTGCTCTTCCCAAGTTGGCGAGCCGAGCAGGCCCTGCCGATCGTCGGCGAGCGTGGTGCAGGCGGGTGCGAGAATCAGCAAAGCGGGCCAGCGTTTCATGTCCGTATCTCCGTGGCGGTTCGACTCTGTGGTTATCGGGCAGCCAGCACCCGGTCCAGAAATATCGTCATCTGATCCAGCGCTGTTGAGAGTTGTTTCGACTGTTCTCCCCCGATTGGGAAGGGATTGGGCGTGTTGAGGACGTGGTCGCCGCCCTCGAGGATGAGCGTCTCGGCGTTTGGCATGGCATCGGCGATCCTGTGCGCCGAGTCGCAGGGCACGGTCGGGTCGCTGCTGCCGTGGATGATGAGCGATGGGCTGGGGATCCTGGCCGCCAATGCGAGCATGTCGTGCGCCTCGGGCTCGGCTTCCCGCTCATCCCAGAACGCCCGGCCCTTGCGGAGCGTCTGCCCGGTCCTGTTGCTGGTGATCTCCAAGTAGCCCTGTTCGTTGAGCTGCTGTTTCAGCGCATCGTTGAGTTGTTGGGTCTCGCTCGGCGCCGCGATGGTGACGATCGCATCGACCGGCTTCATCGCCGCGACCGCCCGGCGTCCCGCGCAGAGCAGCGAAGCCACGCCGCCCCGCGAGTGGCCCACGAGCACGATCGGCATGCCCGGCCCGACAAGCTCTTGCCTGTCGAGCGCGTGGATGAGCCGTTCGATGTCTTCGACTTGTTTGTTCCAGGTGTCTTTCTCGAACAGGTCCGGGCGCTCGAAGGATTCTATGGTCTCGGTCATGCCCGAGTGCGAGAGGTTGAACCGGTGCGCCGCGATGCCGATGCCCGCGAGTGTGTGCGCGAGTGTCGGGATGAACCCGTAGTCCTTGTAGCCAAAGAACCCGTGGGTAATCAGCGCCGCGGCACGGGGTGTGGTCTCGGGCAGGTGCGTGTTGCCGAAGATTGTTTCACCGTCGGCGCCGGGCAGGTTCCAATTCACGATGTCGATGGGCATGCCCGCAGCTTACAAGCTACGCGAAGTCGAGGAGCCCGCCCAGCTTGGCAGCCGCGACAAGCAGCACGATCGAAACGATCGGGCGGACAACGTTCACGGGCAGCCTGTGCACGAGCCACGAGCCGATCAGCGAGCCAACAACCGCGGACGGGCCGAGCAGGCCAGCGAGTTCGATGGCGTCGATCGCTTTCTGGCCGTGGTGGGGGAGGTTGATCATCTTCAACGTCGAGCCGACGGGCGCCATGAGGCACATCGCCGCGGCGCTAGCTGCGATGGCTTGCCTGATTTTGATCTTGGCGACGGATTGGAGCGAGACGACGGTGATGACGCCGCCGCCGATGCCGAGCAGACCGGCGAGGAATCCGGTCGCGACGCCTGTGCCCACGATCGCGGGTGTTGATTTGCGGATGCGTTCGCTGTCTTCGAGCGTTTCTTCGTCGTCCTTGCCGAGCATCCGCCCGAGTTCGCCGACGAGCACCATTACGACGATGACCGCCGCGAGGATCTTCACGAGCGATTCGCCCTCGATCTGGTCCGACGCGAGCACGCCCAGAACGATGAACACGACCGCTGGGGGCAAGAGTCGGAGCAGGAGCGACTTGCGGACTTTGCCGGCCTTGGTGTGGCGCCAGACGGCGGGGACCGCGACCAGGAAGTTGACCGCCATCGCGGCCGCCTGATAGGTGTGCTGCTCGGCGTGGGATGCGTCCTTGAACCCGATGAGAATGGCAAGGCCCGGCAGCATAATGACCGACCCGCCGAGGCCCGTCAGCCCGCCGATCAGCCCGGCGCAGAGTCCGATCCCCGAGATGAGTGCGGCTTGCAGTACCGGGTCCATTGATGCTTACATCGACGCGCGCTTGCGGTAGCCCACACCGATTCTTCGAGCAACATCAGCTGGGTGCTCGTCTTCCTCGGCCTGAGCCGCCAGCTCGTCGTAGACGCGCATCGTTTCGGTGTGCGCCCAGCGGACGTGCTCGAGCATCAGGTCGCGGGCGCGGTCGGCCTCGCCTCGCTCGACGGTCCGAAGGATCACGTCGTGGTCGCTGAAGATCTCGCTGAGCTTGTCGTGCGTCAGCGGGCCGGGTCTGCAAGCGGTTGCATGGATCAGCAAACGGTTGTCGTTGATGATCTTGACAACGCGCCTGTTGCCGGCGGCGTGCAGCATCGCGGCGTGGAAGTCGCGGTCGAGGCGTTCAAGAAGGTCGTACGCGTCTTCGGAGATCTCTTCGCCGCCCTCACCCGAGTAGTCGGCCTTGAGCATCTCGAGCATCTTGTCGCAGACACCGCGCGCCTTGTCGAGCGACGGACGAACGGTCATCGAGGCGAGCGCGTGGATGGCTTCGCATTCGAGCCACTCGCGGACCTGGAACGCTTCGTCGAGTTCCTCGCGCGTCGGGCTTTTGACGAACGCGCCGTAGCCGGCAACGTGGTCGAGCACGCCCTCGCTTCGGAGCTGGCCGATCGCCTCGCGGACGGGGCTTCGGCTCACACCGGTTTCCTTGGCGACCGTAAGCTCGCAGACTCGGCTGCCGGCGCGGAGCGCACCGGTTAGCAGCTGGCTGCAAAGGTGGTCATACACAACGTTTCGAAGGCCCTTGGACACAGCGATTCTCCGCCGGGCACGCCCGGAAACTCGGGGCGCCTCTCGGAAAGAGAATAGCGAGGCAGAGCTGTTGTTGGCACGATAACCGGCTTAGAAAGCCGAGATTAGCGCGAGAATGGCCGCCATGATCGCCGCGGCACCGCTCAAACGTCCGATTAGTAGGTGCCGACTCGCCATCGACTCGGCCTTGCGGAGCTCGCCCTTGAGCACGTCGTAGCGGACATGCAGGGCAGACATCGCCTCGATCGTGTCCGAGTATTGCTGGGTCCGCAGGCTCGCACGCCTGCGTGCACGCATGACGATCGCGTGTGCCTTCTCAAGCGAAAGCTCGGCGGATTCCATCCGCTCCTTGTACTGATCCGCACGGGCGTCGGCACGCTCCATCTGCTCGTGCATGTACGCCGCCTCGGTGTTGCGGGCGTCGAGCTCGGCTTGGAGCGAGGCACGATCGGCAAAGTCTTCTGTCTTGATCGGCTCAGCAACGACGGGCATCGGGGCCTGCTCCGCTGGCTGGCCGCCGACCTGCTGCGAGAGCTTGGCGATGGTCTGGTCGCGCTCGGCGAGCCGACCCGAGAGCTCGGCCATCTCGCTGCGTGCCGAGTTGATCTGAGACTGGGTCTCGGCCTCGGCTTGCTTGAACGCCTCGATCTTCTCGATTAGTTCCGCGTTGGCGGCTTCGAGTTCCTCGGCGCGCGAATCGCTCGATTCAACACGCGTCTCGATCTCGGCCAGCTGTTCGCGTGCGATCGTCACCGCGGCCTGCGCCTCCGACAGCCTCGTCGAACGCTCAGCCAGTTCCTCGCGCACGTCAGCGAGCTGGCCCTCGGCATGCTCGAATTGAGACAGCGCCTCGTCGCGTTCCTCGGCCGTCGCGGCGAGCTCTTCGGTCAGCTTCAGCAGGTTCGATTCGTGCTTGGCAGCCTGCGTCGTAAGCTCGTCGAGCTGTGATTTGAGTTCGTCTGCGAAGGCTTCGAGTTCGCTCGCGCGAGTCGCCGCGTCGTCGAGCTGCGATTCCAGCTGCTGCTGGATGGCCTCCGACTGCGACTGGTGCTCGGTCAATTCCTTGCGGAGCGTGCTGGCCTCGCTGTTCGACTCCTCGATCTTCAGCTTCAGTTCCGCGATCGTCTGCGACTGCGTGGTGTTGAGCTTGAGTTGCTCGTCGATCTCGGCCTTCTTCGCCTTCAGCTCGTTGGCTTGCTCGGCGGCGACGTCCCACACGCGCTCGGCTTCTTCGAGACGGTCCGACGCCAGACGGTTCGCGTGACGCAGCTCGCCCTCGACGGACTTGATCTGCTCCGCGGCGCCCTGCAGGCGGTGCTCAAGATTCGTGATCTGCTCGCTGAACTCGGCGATCGCCAAGGCGTGCGATTCGCGGAGCTGCTTCGGTGATTCCTCGCCGAGGATGTCGAGCGCTTCCATCGCGATCATCTCAACACGGGCGAGCTTGCCCTCGGCGATCGAGTCTGCCGGGCCGGTGGTTCGGGACTTCGTCTGCTGATTCTTGTGCGATGCCACGTCTTTGATCTCCGGAACAAGCTCTTATTGGGCTACTCCGAAGCCAACAACGGCACAAACCGCCCGCCAGATCAGTCGCAGACACGAACTGCTCAGCGATAACGATGACGGACCAAGCGGTCCGCTTGCTGGTTGTGCCGCCGGCTCCCCGGATGTGGAGTCCTACGCTCAGCAGTGACCAAGACCGCGCTCCAATCAGAGTCTCAGCACACGGGCCACAATACAGGCATGATCTTCGGTCTCGTGACCGTTGTGCTCACGCTGGTGGGGTGGTCGGTGACGCCGCTGTTCATCAAGCACTTCTCTCACGAGATCGACGCGTGGACGAGCAACGGCTGGCGTTACGGGTTCGCCGCGTTCGTGTGGGCGCCGTACCTCATCTACGGCGCCAAACGCGGCAAGCTCCCTCCCAAGCTCTTCCTCGCGGCGCTCGTGCCCGGCGCGATCAACAGCATCAGCCAGGTCGCGTTCACCTGGGCGCACTACAAGATCGACCCCGGGCTGCTGACGTTCGGCTTGCGGGCGCAGATGGTCGTCGTCGCCTTCGGAGCCGCGATCCTGTTCCCGATCGAAAGGCTGGTCATCAAGAAGCCCGCGTTTCTGGCGGGGCTTCTTCTCGTTGTGCTCGGCACCGCGGGCACGATCCTGTTCGACAACGACTTCGGCGCCAAGTCCAACACGCTCGGCGTTCTGCTCGCGCTTGGCGCCGGCGCCGGGTTCGCGTTCTACGCGCTGGCGGTCCGCTACTTCATGGTCGGCATGAGCCCGCTCTACTCGTTCGCCGCGATCAGCCAGTACACCGCGGGCAGCATGGTCGTCCTGATGCTCATCTTCGGCGACAAGTTCGGCGTCACGACCCTCGACATGTCGGCAGACCAGATCGCGTGGCTCTTGATCTCATCAATCATCGGCATCGCCGCCGGGCACGTGCTGTACTACATCAGCATCGCCCGCCTAGGCGTCGCGGTCTCGACGGGTGTGATCCAGCTCCAACCCTTCTGCGTCGCGATCCTGTCCTACATCTGGTTCGGCGAAGTGCTCGAATCCTCGCAATGGATCGCAGGCGGGATGGCGGTCACCGGGGCCGTCACGATGCTGGTTGTTCAGCACATCACGACGTCACGCCTGAAGAAGCGGGCTGGCGATGAGTCGATGGAACTGCCGGCGGATCATGTGGCGGCGGCGGTTGAGTGTGAGACTATGGAGCCACATTCCGGGCATGTGTCTGAAACGAGTCCTGTTAGCGAATAGCCACAACTAAGGCATGCATTAGATTTCTCACTACGAATGATCTTGTGGGCTTTATGTAACGCGAAGTGCCACAGAAACAACAGCGTTAACGCGGCCCAAACCCCTTGCCATGGACTGAAGTCAGGGTGCATGATGCGATGGGAAGCGGCGGCACTCGCCAAAGCTATAAAAATTGAGTAAGGCAGGATCGCAAGTGTTGAACGTACAGAATGCCACATTAGGTGGTGGTGTACTAAGCAGATCAGAAACGGGAATTGAAACGCCGTGTACCAAACAATGTTCCCGTTGAGCGGGATATTTGATTCGAAGCAATAGGTGTGAAGCGAATGGGTCTTCATGACGAGCAGGGGCGTAGAGATTGCAACAAGCAATCCAAATGCGGACTCGCGAGCAGTCTTAGTATGCTTGCGACCAATCTTTGCTTGAATACGGGTTTGCTTGTTGCGGTTAGACCATACTTCCCAAGATATAACGCTGAATGGCACCAGCGAGATAGCGGGTATAACAAGGGATGTGATGTCGATTGGTCCACTGAAGCTCATGTAGCAATTTACGCACTACAAGCTAGGGAGTTGCTTTAATCAGCGGATAGACACTCTCCAAGCTTTGCCTTCCCGCTCCACCCGCCTGTACAGCGTGTCCCGCTCGACCGGCTCGTACCCGGCTTCGCGGATCGCACGCTCAAGATCCCACACAGTTGTCTCTTGGTGCGTGGTCTGGCCGCCGACTTTGGTGATGTCGTACCAGACGACCGTGCCGTCGATGTCGTCGGCGCCGGCCTTGAGCATGAGCTGGCTCATCGCGAGCGTCTGCATGATCCAGAACGCCTTGGTGTGTGGGAAGTTGTCGAGCATGAGCCTGGCGACCGCGAGCGTGCGGAGGTTTTCTAACCCGGACGGGCCGTAGAGGTTCTCGAGTTCCGAGCCGTCGGGGAAAAATGGCAGGGGCGTGATGGTCTGGAAGTACCCGCCGCCCGATGCCATGTCGGGGTGGGGGAGCTTTGAGTCCTCGCGTGTGAGCGTGATCGCATCGACCGAGTTGTCGTCGATGCCCTCGTACTCGCCCGAGTACTTCCGCCAGTCGGGGTCGCCTGTGTAGCCGAGCCGCGCGAGCGCCTGGTCCTGTGCCCTGCGGAGCATGTCCATGTGAACGAGCCGGTCTTTGCGCTGCTCGATGTGGCCGTACAGAATCGTGCAGTTGGTGTTGAGCCCGAGCTCGTGCGCAACGGTGTGCACATCGAGCCACGCGTCGTGGCGGATCTTGCCCTTGAAGGCCTCGTCGTGGACGCGGTCGTCGAAGACCTCCGCGCCGCCGCCGGGCAGTGAGCCGAGACCCGCGTCCTTGAGTTCCTGCAGCACCCACCGGATGCCGGCCTTGCGGTCGTCGCGCTTGAACTTTTTGGCGATTTTGGCTAGGTGCACGATCTCGACCGCGGTGAACGCCTTGATGTGCAGCTCGCTGCCCGCTTTGTCAACGACCTCGCGGATGGCGCGGCACATGTCGGGGTAGTAGTCCCAGGGCAGGTAGGGGTGCAGGCCGCCGACGATGTGCATCTCGGTCGCACCTGAGTCGATGGCCTTCTGGGCTTCGGCTCGGATGTAGTCGAGGTCGCGCGTGTAGGCGCCGTCTTCGTCTTTCTTTCTGAAAAATTCGCAGAATTTACAACTCAGGGCGCAGACGTTGGAGTAGTTGAGGTGGCGGTTGATGTTGTAGTACGCCACACCCGGGTGCATGCGATCACGGACGAGGCTGGCCAGCTCGCACACGGACCAGACGTCGGGCGTGGAGTACAGCAGCTCGCCCTCTTCGAGCGACAGGCGCTGACCCGCGAGGATCTTGGCCCGGATCGCCTCCAGGCCTGGGTCGGTCTTGGTCGAGCGGGCGAGCGTTGGGCTGGCGAGCGTGGTCATGCGGGCGGTTCTTTCAATGATTCTTGAAAACATAATAGGCTTGGCCTGTGCGGGGTGCGCATTCTCGGCCGTCGTGCAGCCTGAACAGGCGGTATAGATGGGCGTTTCGGCTCTAACTTTGCCGTCCAAATGGGGTTAGAGCCAATCTGTGGGCCTGTGGATCCGATGAATCGAGTGCCTGTTCCGGGTGATCGCCCGGACAGTCTGAACAGGAGCTGCCCATGTCAATGGCCACCAGTGGACGTCCGAGTTTCGGTCTCGGGAGCAATTCGCAGGACGATGCCAAGAAGCTCGGCGTCAGGAAAAAGATCAGCCGCGGTGTCATCGGCATGACGCTCTCGGCGGTTGTCTGGCTCTTTGCCCTGGGCACCGCGTCCAAGTGCATTATCTTCGCCGAGCAGGTCTACAAGGGCGGCATGGCGGAGTTCTTCAGCGCCAGACTCGGCGGGCTGACATTCCCGCCGTTCGGGCTCCACTACGAGGGTCAGCTCGGCGCGGTCATCGCCGGCGGTCAGGCGCTCGCCGTGTTGGCTGGCCTTGGCATGTCGCTCTCGCCCGCATCGGGTATGCGCCGTCTCGGATCGATGATCCTGATCGCGTGGGCCGGGCTTTGGATCGCCGGTGCATCGAGCCTCGTGATGGAGGTCCCGAGCTCGGAGATGGTCATCATCACCGCCGCCTCGGGCGTGGTGTTCCTCTGCACGATCTACCGCGGCCTGCACCTGTGGAACAACAAGAAGCCCAAGCACGCCAAGGGCTGAGTTACGAAGGCCGAGATGCGTCAGGCCCGAGCACACCGACGACGGTTCGCGCACACGGCTGGTCGATCGCCCGGAGCACGCCCGCGCAGATCTCTTTGTGAGTCAGCCATCGGCTCTGGTTCGGTTCGATCACAAAGCCCAGCAGCACTGTTTCAGCGCCCGCATCGGAGTCTTCCGGTGCGGGTGTTTGTGTATGGCCGCTGCCCAGCACGCGGATGCGCTGGGCGTCTCCTGCGGCTTCGCGGACGGCTCGCTCAGCCGCGCTTGCGTGACTGTGGATCCATGTCACCCACAGCGCGGGTTGTCCCTGACCGCCGATCGCCCGTTCGATACCCGATTCGAGCGACCCGGGCTGGGAGTAGTCGCACTCGAATACGCGGATGGCCGGCCCCATGTCGCGTTCGTGTCGTGCAAGCGCAGAGACCCGCCAACCACGCGAGGCCAGTGTGCGGCAGACCCCAGCCAGCATGCCCGTGCCCCCGACGATCAGGGCGTGGTCGTGCTCTGGTTGGTCCGGTTGCTGTTCGATGGCACAAGCGTACAGGGTCTGCCAGATCGGCAGAAGTGGGGCGGCGGATCGCCGATCGGGCGGTCAATTCGGGCGTTCTGACCCCGGAATCGTCGATTCTGCTCTTGGCACCGGGCTTGCATTCGTTTGGGCAGTCGCGTCCCCCGCGGCCAATTCGGAGGTACACACAATGTCCAAAATCATCGGCATCGACCTAGGCACTACCAACTCGGTTGTCGCGCTCATGGAAGGCGGCGACCCGAAGGTCCTCATCAACAGCTCGGGCAACCGAACCACACCCTCGGTCGTGGCGTTCACTGACAAGGGCGAGAGGCTCATCGGCCAGCCCGCCAAGCACCAGCAGGTCACCAACCCAAAGAACACCATCTACTCGATGAAGCGGTTCATGGGCCGACGCGCCAACGAGGTCGCGGAGGAAGAGAAGGGCGTCCCGTACGAGGTTGTCCACGGCAAGGGCGAGGACTTCGTCTCTATCCGCGTGAAGGACAAGGAATACACCCCCCAGCAGCTCTCCGCGTTCCTGCTCCAAGAGCTTAAGAAGATCGCCGAGGACTACCTTGGCGAGACTGTTGACCGCGCGGTCATCACCGTGCCCGCGTACTTCAACGACGCGCAGCGCCAGGCGACCAAGGACGCGGGTGAAATCGCGGGCCTGAAGGTCGAGCGCATCATCAACGAGCCCACCGCGGCTGCTCTCGCCTACGGCCTCGACAAGAAGACCAACGAGAAGATCGCGGTCTTCGACCTCGGCGGCGGTACGTTCGACGTCTCAGTCCTCGACGTGGGCGACGGCGTGTTCGAGGTGCTCAGCACCAACGGCGACACCCACCTCGGCGGCGACGACTGGGACCAGACGATCATCAACCACCTCGTCAGCGAGTTCAAAAAGCAGGAGGGCATCGACCTCTCCAACGACGCGATGGCGATGCAGCGACTCAAGGAATCCGCAGAGAAGGCCAAGACCGAGCTCTCCACCATGATGGAGACCACGATCAACCTGCCCTTCATCACCGCCGACCAGAACGGCCCCAAGCACCTCCAGCTCACGCTCACCCGCAGCAAGTTCGAGGACCTCTGCTCGAGCCTGTTCGATCGTCTCCGCGCCCCGTGCGAGGCTGCACTCCGCGATGCCAAGCTCGACGCGAGCAAGATCGATGAGATCGTGCTCGTCGGTGGTTCGACCCGTATCCCCAAGGTCCAGCAGATGGCCAAGGAGATCTTCGGCAAGGACCCCAACAAGAGCGTCAACCCCGACGAGGTCGTCGCCATCGGCGCCGCGATCCAGGGCGGCGTTCTCCAGGGTGACGTCAAGGACGTGCTCCTGCTCGACGTGACCCCGCTCTCCCTCGGCGTTGAAACCCAGGGCGGCGTGATGACCAAGCTCATCGAGCGCAACACCACGATCCCTACCTCGAAGAAGGAAACCTTCTCGACGGCTGCCGACAACCAGACCAGCGTGCAGATCCACGTCCTCCAGGGCGAGCGCGACTTCGCACGCGACAACCGCACACTCGGTCAGTTCGAGCTCGCCGACATCCCACCCGCGCCGAGAGGCACGCCGCAGATCGAGGTTGAGTTCGCGATCGACGCCAACGGCATCCTCAAGGTCACCGCGACCGACAAGGCGACCAACAAGTCGAACAAGATCGACATCACCAACTCGGGCGGCTTGTCCGAGGCCGAGATCGACAAGATGAAGGCCGACGCCGAGGCTCACGCCGAGGAAGACAAGAAGCGCCGCGAGATCGTCGATCTCAAGAACCGCGCCGAGGGCTTCGTCGTCAGCATCCGCAAGAGCGTCGAAGAGCACGGCGAGAAGGTCTCGGCAGAGGTCCGAAGCTCCGTCGAGTCCGCGATCAGCAACCTCGAGGACAAGCTCAAGACCGACGACAAGGACGCGATCGAAGCCGCCCTCAAGGAGCTCGAGACCGCATCGAGCGAGCTCGGCAAGATCGTCTACGAACAGGCCGCAGCGGCCCAGGGTGCGCCGGCGGGTGACTCGGGCGACACCGGCGGCGGCGATGACGACGTCATCGATGCAGACTTCACGGTCAAGGATGACGATAAGTAAGCCGCAGGATTCGGCACACTACCAGGCCCGTTCCGTCATGGAGCGGGCCTGTTTGTTTTTGAGCTCTGGCTTAGAGGTGTTCGATCTTGTGCGCCATGATTCGCGACGCCGCGCCGCGATGACTCAGCTTGTGCTTGAGCTCGGGTTCGAGTTCGGCGCTGGTCGTGATGTCTTCCGGAGCGACAAGGAAGATCGGGTCGTACCCGAAACCGAACTCGCCCCTTGGCACATCGCCCGGCTTCCCGATCGCGCCCTCGAACGTGCCGACGGCCTCAGCGAGCACTTCGCACCCGTTCCCGCCCTGTGAAGGCCCGGCAAGACACATCGCGCAGACGAATCGCGCCTGCCGATCCGCGATCACCCGGTCGCCCAGAACATCCAGCAGCTTTTTGTTGTTGAGTGCATCGCGCTGTTCGCGGGGAAGATCGCTCGGGTCGATGTCGCAGCTGTAGCGGGCGCTGTACACGCCCGGCGCACCGTCGAGCGAATCGACGACCAGACCCGAGTCATCCGCGAGGCACAGCCGGCCTGTCTGCTCGGCGTACCCGATCGCCTTGATGCGCGCGTTCTCTTCGAAGGTCGATCCCGTCTCTTCGGGCTCGGTCAGGTCCATCCCGAGATCGCTGAGTGAGATGATCTGGACCCCGATCTCGTCCATGATCTCCTGAAGCTCGCGGACCTTCTTGGGGTTCCCGGTCGCAAGGACGATTGGCTCGGTGATGGTCATGGACGACTGTAGGGTTCGGCGGAGCAAGAATGATCCATGACCACCGACCGCCGGCGTGACATCGCAGAATCCGCAGCCTCGAAACTTGCGGGCCTCGAATCCGGGGATCTGTCCGGGGTGCGAGCGGTCGTGGGCTTTGACGGCTTCATCGACTCGATCATCCGGGTCGTCGATCAACGCCACTCGATGAAGCCCGACGACTTCCGCCCAGTGACCACGATCACCGGGTTCGCCGATCGGTGCGCCGCTGCAGCGGGCAAGAGCACGAACATGGAACTTCACGTCGTCGAGCGGCGATTCGGCGGCAACGGGCCGCTCTTCGCCTCCGCGATGGGGAGCCTCGGTGCTTCGGTCACGTTCATCGGTGCCGTGGGCTCGCCCGACGAACCGACGCTGCTCAGTCCTGTCTACCAGCCGATGGCTGACCGGTGTGAGCGCGTGTTCCCGGTTGCGCCCGCCGCGAGCACTGATGCGCTCGAGTTCGACGACGGCAAGCTCATGCTCGGCAAAACCGCGAGTGTCCAGGCTGTGAGCTGGCAACTGCTCAAGCAAACAGTGGGGCTCGACACACTCATGGAACTCTTCGAGCGATCAACCACGATCGGAATCGTCAACTGGGTCATGCTTCAGGGCGTGGAAGGGATCTGGCGTGGTCTCATGGACGAGGTGCTGCCCGAGCTGACTCGGGACACACCTCGCCGGATGTTCATCGATCTGTGCGACCCAGCGAAGCGCACCGACGAGGATGTGCGCCGCGCCGCGGGGTTCCTGACCGAACTCAACAGCCACGTCCAACTCACACTCGGGCTCAACCAAGCCGAGGCGGAGCGGATGGGGCAGATCCTGGGTGTTGACATCTACGAAGGGCCAGGCAACCAATCGCTCGGTTCCGCGATGCAGCACGCCGCTGCTTCGATCCGCGCCAGGCTCGGGATCTCGTGCTGCGTCGTCCACCCGCGCGAGGGCGCAGCGGCAGCAGATACTCAGTCCTCAGCATGGTTCGAGGGTCCGTTCACAGCGAGGCCCAAAATCTCCACAGGCGCGGGCGATCACTTCAACGGCGGCTTTGCACTCGCCCAGGCGCTGGGGCTCAGCCTCGACGAATGCCTCGCGGCAGGGTGCGCTACGAGCGGTGCGTACGTGCGTGACGCCGCTAGCCCCGGAATAGAGCGTCTCATCGAGTTCCTGCGGGACCTGCCGAGGTCTCAGGTCGGCTAAAAGCACGCCTACCATCGGGCAATGCATAAACCACACCCAGATTTGAATCTCGAGCAGGACCCCAGATACGTCGCCGACGTGACGGGCAAGGAAGGGCTGGAGAGCGGCATCGCCGTCAGCTTCAACCCGGCGACGGGCGAGCCGATCGCGGGTGTCAGGCTCGACACTGCCGAGTCCTACGAGCAGACGATCAGGGAATCGCAGGAAGCCTTCAAACGCTGGCGCAGCGTTCCCGCTCCTGTCCGGGGCGAGGTCGTCCGCAACATCGGCAACGAGATGCGCCGCCTTCTTGGCCCACTGGGCGAGATCGAGAGCATGGAAGTCGGCAAGATCCGCGCCGAGGGCATCGGCGAGGTGCAGGAGACAGTTGATATCGCAGACTACGCCGTGGGCCTGTCGCGCATGGTGGGGGGCCGGACAGTTCCAAGTGAAAGGCCCCAGCACCGGATGATGGAGCAGTGGCTCCCGCTCGGGCTCGTGGGTGTGATCACCGCGTTTAACTTTCCGAACGCGGTCTGGGGATGGAATGCGATGCTCGCCGCGATCTGTGGCGACATCACGATCTGGAAGCCCTCGCTGCTGGCGCCGCTGACGGCGATGGCAACCAATGCCGTCGCTGATCGCGTCGCGACCCAGATGGGGCACCCGGGTGTGTTCAGGCTCGTCATCGGAACCGACGAAGAGATCGGCGAGCGCATGATCGCTGACAGAAGACTGCCGCTGATCAGCGCCACCGGAAGCTGCAACATGGGTCGGCACGTGGGCCAGGTCGTCGCGGGCCGGCTCGGCAAGTGCCTGCTCGAACTGGGCGGCAACAACGCCGTTATCGTCGACAAGGACGCGGACCTCGATCTGGCAGCCAAGTCCACCGTGTTCGGCTCGGTCGGAACCGCGGGCCAGCGCTGCACCAGCTCCCGCCGGCTCATCGCACACAAGGACATCGCCGACGATCTTGTTGGCCGGATGGCCCGGGCGTACAAGACGATCAAGATCGGCGATCCGCTCGAAGAGGGCACGCTCGTAGGACCCGTGATCGGTCAGCGGACTGTTGACGCGTTCACAAACGCTGTCGAGCAGGCCAAGGCCCAGGGCGGCGAGGTGCTCGTGGGCGGCAACGTCGCCAAGCCCGAGGGCCTCGGGGGCTGGTTCGTCGAGCCCACGATCATCAAAGCACCGGCGAGCAACGAGCTGCCCATCGCGATGGAAGAGACCTTCGCCCCGATCCTGTACGTCTTCACGTTCGACAGCATCGACGAGGCGATCGACATGCAGAACAGCGTTGATCAGGGCCTCTCGAGCGCGATCTTCGCGGGCTCGGTCAACACCACCGAGAAGTTCCTCAACGTCGACGGCTCTGGCAGCGACTGCGGCCTGGCGTACGTCAACCTCGGCACCTCCGGCGCCGAGATCGGTGGCGCGTTCGGCGGCGAGAAAGACACGGGCGGGGGCCGCGAGGCAGGCAGCGACAGCTGGAAGGCGTACATGCGCCGACAGACTTGCACCATCAACTTCGGGAACGAGCTGAGGCTCGCACAGGGGATTCGCTTTGAGTGAGCAGCAGGTCATAGATCAACTGGCAGAGGCAGCCGTCGCTCCGATCGAATCGGGCATGCTCGTTGGGCTCGGCACCGGTCGCACCGCGCGAAGGGGTGTGCGCGCACTGGCCGAACGCATCCGCCACGAGGGGCTCAAGATCGACTGCATCGCGTCCAGCGAGGCGACCGAGCAGCTCGCCCGCGAACTCGAGATGAAGCTCGTTGATTTCGCGCTCGTCGAGGAAGTGGACTACCTCTTCGACGGCGCCGACGAGATCGACGCCAAGCTCCGAATGCTCAAGGGCTCGGGCGGCGCGATGACCCGCGAGCGCATCATCGCCTGGGCGAGCAAACGCCGCGTCTTCATGATCGACGGCTCGAAGTACGTCGATCACCTCGGCGAGAACTGCACGCTCTCCGTCGCGGTCATGGCGTTTGGTCTTGCGAGCACCCGCGCCTCGCTTCGTGCGGTCGGTCTCAACGGCGTGTGCAGAAGAAGCCTTGACGGCGACCTCTTCGTCACCGACAACGGCAACCTCATCCTCGACGTCACGCTCACGCCCGACCACTGCATCGAAGAACTCGCGGCGCACCTCAACGACATCCCGGGAGTCATCGACCACGGCCTGTTCCTGGGCGAAGCCGACGAGGTCCTCATCGACCGCGGCGGCAAGATCGACAAGTTGTTACGTCAGGACTAACTAACAACATCAAGACGCATTTTGCACCCTAGTGCTACACAGCGCCCAAAATAAATTTTCTAGCCGAATCCAAGCACGGGACTCCTCGAAGGCGGTGATCAACACCTTTGTGGAGGAACGTTCAATGAAGATGCAGCTCACTTTCTCGGCTCTATCACTGTGTGCGGCGATGGGCGGGTGCGCCGCGATCGAACACTCAGCTGGCAAGGATTCTGACGCAGCGCGTGAGGCGGTGCTCACTCAAGAACGCCAGCAGCAGATCACGCCAGAAGAAATTCTCGCGGAACTCAAGGCAGGCAACGAGCGATTCGTACGAGGTGAAACAACACCTCAGAACTGGTTGAAGCAGGCAAGCCTGACTGCAAACGATGGACAATACCCCAAGGCAATCGTGCTGAGCTGTCTTGATTCACGGGTGCCGACCGAGATCATCTTTGATCGAGGCATCGGTGACATCTTCGTGGGCCGGGTTGCTGGTAACTTCGAGAACACTGACATGCTCGGCAGCATGGAGTTCGGCACGAAGCTTGCCGGTTCGAAGGTGATCGTGGTGCTTGGGCACACGTCGTGCGGTGCAGTCAAGGGCGCGATTGCCGAGGCGGAGCTAGGCAACCTGACCGAGACTCTGGCGAACATCACACCCGCGGTCGAGATGGCGAAGCAGGAATCACCTGATTCGACAGCGGACGACGCCGAGTTTGTTCAGCGGGTAGTCGAGAACAACGTGCGTATCACAGTTGCCGACATCTCTGATCGAAGCCCGGTCATGGCTGACATGATCGCAAGCGGCGATCTCATGGTTGTCGGCGCGTGGTACGACTTGGCCACCGGCAAAGTGCATTGGCTAAACTAGTTAGTCCGAAATCTGACATTGTTTAAAACAGCGAGCCCTCTCAACCGAGAGGGCTCGTCTGCTCATAGATAGAACTTGGTGAAGTGCTACTGGCCTTGCGCCAGCGAGAACCCTCGCTTGCCTTCGAATTCTTTGAGCAACTGGAAGCTCGAAACAGGGAATTTCTCGCCGATCTTCTCGAAGAGGTGGATCGGTTTCTGCTGGCCGATCCTGCCGATCATGTGGCGGTCGCGGAGCTCGAAACGTGCGCGGTAGTAGTCAACAACCTCGGTATAGACCGAGCCGGTCGGCCAGACCTGCGTGCCCCGGCTCGACATCATCGTCAGCTTGAAAGGCGACTTGGCGCAGATCAGTTCGAGCTTCTGCGCCAGATCGTGCGGCGCGAGCAGGGTCTCGATGTAAATGTCGCAGCCCCGGACGGCGCTCTCGACGGTCTCGTTCGTGCGCATGACGCGGTTGATCCGCGGGCGCTCGGGCGGCGTGAACTCGGGTGTATCCTCGCTCGGAACCTGACGCACGTACCGATCGCTCGGGGTCTTGCCGAGGTTGCTGGCGATCGCCTCGGCAAATTCGATCGTGCCGACCGGCGCTTTCTCGCCGCGGACGTCGCCCGTGTGGACGCCCGATTCGAGCGTGTAGAGCAGCGAGTTCTCGATGGTCGCGGCTTGTTTCCGCATGCCGATATGGCGAAGCAGGATCAAGCCCGAGAGAAGGAGGCTTGTCGGGTTGGCCTTGTTCTGGCCCGCGATGTCGGGGGCGGTGCCGTGGACCGCCTCGAAAATCGAGACCTTCTCGCCGATGTTTGCCGACGGTGCAAAGCCGAGCCCGCCGACGAGGCCCGCGGCGAGGTCGCTGACGATGTCGCCCTGGAGGTTGGTCAGGACGACCATCTTGTACTGCTGAGGCTTGAGCACGAGGTTCATGCAGAGCGCATCGATGATGACGTCCTCGGTCTCGATGTCCGGGTAGTCGCGGGCGATGGTGTTGAACCGATCGAGGAACATCCCGTCGGTCATCTTCATGATGTTGGCTTTGTGGCCGCAGGTGATGCGGTCGATGCCGAATGATTTAGCCGCCTCGAACGCGTACTGGTGGACCTGATCGCAGCCCGGCGCGGTGATGATGCGTTTGCAGTCAACAACGTCGTTGGTGAGCCGATACTCGACGCCGCCGTAGGTGTCCTCGACGTTCTCACGGACGACGTAGAAATCGACGGGCACGCCGGCTTGGCTGTAAACGGTCTCGACGCCCGGCAGGCTCTGGAAGTGGCGGAGGTTGGCGAACGCGCCGAGTGTTTTGCGGAGCGTGACGTTGATCGATTTGCCGCCGCCGCCCGAGGGTGTGCCCATCGGCCCTTTGTAGAGCAGGCCGAGGCGTTCGATGGTGTCGATCGCGCTGTCGGTGAGGCCCCGGGTGTCGCCAGAGTCGAAGACTGCTTTGCCCATCTCGACCGGGATGAAGTCGAGGTGCTCAAGACAGCCGGCGGCTTCGAAAACCAGGAGGCAGGCCTTGGTAATCTCGGGGCCGATGCCGTCACCTTCAGCCAGAGCGATCTGCAATTTATCGGACATTCTGAGCCTCGCAAGCGGTGTGTGTGTAGTTCCTTGGAACCATAGCCCGCCGATGCGTCAGCCAGCAGCCGTCGCCCTGCGGAGTCGGTCCCTCACCGCATCCCAGATCGGCCCAATCCCGGTTGGTCTTTCGATCAAGATGAGATCCGCGTTCAAGGCGTCGGCTTCCCGCAGAGCCGCGTAGAGCCTTGCGGCGTACGCGCCCGCCTCGGTCGGCATTTGGATCGATTTCTGCCCAGCCGGCGCGGGCGAGATCGCGAGCAGGACAGCACCGGCGCCGAGTTGGTCTTCTGCAACTTCGTCGGCGAACTTGGTCGGTGTGCCGGGCGCATAGTGCTTGGTCAATAGACCGGGCGAGGGAAGCGGGGCAGCTGTGTTGCTTACTGGGTCGCTCTCGACCACGGGCACGACGTTGGCCAGATCTTCAACACCGATCACGCCCGGCCTGAGCACTTGGGCACAGTCTTCGGTCACGCGGACAACCGTTGATTCGATCCCGGTTGTGCAGGCCCCGCCCTCAATGACAAGGATGTCGGGTGTGAACGCACCATCGACATGAGCTGCAGCGGTGGGGGAGACACCGCCCGAGACATTGGCGCTCGGCCCGACGATCGGCCCGCCGAATTCGTTGATGAGTTCGAGCGCGATCGGGTGGTTGGGCATGCGGATCGCGACCGTGCCGCCGCCCCCGGTGACGTTGTTTGGCACCGCGTCGGACTTTGGCAGGACAAGCGTGAGCGGTCCGGGCCAGAACTGCTCGGCGAGCACAGCCGCGTGATCGGGCCAACTCGTAACCAGCTCCTGCGCCATCTCGATAGTTGAGACATGCACGATGAGCGGGTTGTTCGCGGGCCTGCCTTTGAGTGCAAACACCTTGTCCACGGCGTGGGTATCAAGGGCGCTGGCGCCGAGACCGTAGACGGTCTCGGTCGGGAACGCGACGACATCACCCCTTCGGAGTGATTCTGCCGCGGCCTCGATGTCGTGCGTGATCACGGCTTACTCGTCGGCGGTCTCGGGAACGACAAACTGGATGCCGTTCTGCTCGAGCGTGCGACCAATGGAGGCGTACAGGCGTGCGATCGCGATGTTGTAGTTCACGAGCGCCTGGATCTCTTCGCCTTCGGCGATCGCCAAGGACTGCTGACGAGCGAAGAGCTGATCGAGGTTGAAGGCCGTGTAGCCGTCGGTCGTGTCGATCTGCACCTTGAACGCCCGCAGGTTCTCTGTCGCGGCGAACCTCGCGGTGCGGGTCTGCGCGATGAGCTGGTACCCGGTCACGACGTCGCGCATCGAGTTCTTGACGTCGAGCACGACCTGCTGGACCGTGTTCTGGAACGAGGTCACCGCCTGGATGTTCTCAAGCTGGCGGCGGCGCAGCTCGCTGTTGGCCGCGCGGTTGCCGATCGCGTACTCGTACGTCAGACCCACTACATAGTCGATGAAGTTGCCCTCCCAGACATCGCCGTACGCGTCGCCCACATCGCCGTCGAGTTCGGAGTAGCGAGCGGAGACTTCAAGATCGAGCCTCGGCAGCAGCTGGTTGCGGGCGACCTGCTTGCGGATGGTCGTGTCGTCGATCGAGAGCAACGCGCGGGTGATCTCGGGGCGTTCGGTGAGCGCGGTCGTGACAGCATCGACAAGGCTGAACCGGATCGGTTCGTCGATCGCCATGTCCGACGGCAGGAGCAGGACCTCGGAACCGATCGTCAGCTCGGGGTCGTTGATGAGCACCTTGAGAGAGTCGCTCGCCGAGCGCAGGTTCCGCTGGGCGCGGATGACCTGGGCCTTGCGGTTCTCGACTTCTGCCCTTGCGTCTGCGATCTGTGCCTGGGTCGCGTCGAGGATGTCACGCTTGACGATGATGTCGCGAGTCTCGATGCCGCGTTCAAGCAGACGCTGCTGGATGAGCAGGTTCTGGTGCGCCTGCACGAGTGTCCAGTAGGCCTCTTCGGTCTGTCGAATCGTGCGGATGACGTTCGATTCGAGCAGCGCAACCTCGTCGCGTTCGGTGTTCTTGGCGAGGCGGATCGAGGCGAGCGCAAAGTCTGAGCCCGCGCCGCGGAGCAGGGGCTGGGTCAGCTGTGCGCCGACGGTCACGGTGTTGGCCGGGTTCGGGATCACGGTCAGGCCGGGGGTGTCGTTGTCGCTCCACGACCACGATGTATCGACCGTGAACGAGCCGCCCGACGTCAGCCTTCTGCGAAGACCCGCGGAAACGTCCGACTGCTCGAAGACGTCGGCGGACGAGCCGACGAACGTTGTGCTTGTGCGTGGGCGATCGATCGACTGGTACTGGCCGTTGACGAAGAACGTCCAGTCGAAGGCGGCTTCTGCCGCGACGAGTTGGCTTTCAGAGATCGCCGGGCTGAGCCGATCGAACTGGAGCTGCGAGTTGCGCTCGGTCGCCGAGCGTATGGCGCGTTCGAGGTTGACCGAGACGAGTCGCTGCTCACCACCGAGCAGGTCCTTGTCCATGGGGAACGCGCCGCGTTCGTAGGACTCATGCCCGCCCATCTCGCGGAGCCGGCTCATGCGTTCTTCGGGGATGCCGAGGATATCGACAGTTGAGTCGCGTTCGGTCAGCAGGTACTCGGGGGATTTCTCGGCTTCGACCATTTCCCGGCGGACTGCGTCGATCACCGAGCGGGTCAGCACGCTGCTGTCACGCTCGACAATCGGGCTTGTGCAGCCGGAAAGGGCAAGACCTGCGCAAATGACAGGCGCGAATTTCACAAGAAAAGGGGACGCAGAGGGTCTAACCATCTTCTAGGTGTCCTTTGTCTCTCCGAACTGCGGCTTTCGCGCTCTGCGAGGCAGTTAGGTGTCGTAGACTATGCCCCCCGGCGTCACAAAGCCGCAACCAGTGTCTAGGTGACGGGTGGAAACTGGGGGAAATGGTATGAACACGAGGAGCGTGCTCGCATGGTTGGCAAGTTAATTGGTGGTGTGGTGGTTTTGGGTGCCGTGGCCGGCTTCGGCCCGAGCGTCTTGGTCGGCCAAGTCTCGGCTCAGATTTCGTCGCAGGTCACACAGACCGAGCCGACTCATATGGTCGTCACAAACCAGCAGGCGATGGTCCGTTGCGGCGCCGGCATGGCGTACTACCCCGTCTCCGAGCTCCGCACCAACATGATCCTCGTCAAAGACGGGGAAACCCCTAGCGGCTGGGCACGCGTTCAATACCCGAGCACCGCGTCCGCTTTCGTGCGGATCGAGTACGCCGATGTTGCCGCCGACGGCAAGACGCTGCGCCTCAACCGCGACGACTCGCTGATCGCGTACAACACGCTCGCGGGCGCCAAGGGAAGCTGGAGCAAGCTCGTTTCCGAGCCACTTCCTCGCGGCACCGAATTCAAGATCAACGCCGAGGCGACCAACAAGCAATCGGGCGAGCTCGCTGGTTACCAGGTTGAGGCACCCGAGGAAGCCCGCGGTTACGTCCGTCTGAAGTTCCTCCGCGAGGCAACCAGCGCCGAAGTTGACGCGTGGAATTCAACCGGTGGCGCAACACCGATGTCCGCCGATTCGTCGAGCTCTGAGTCACTCGCCAGCGACATGCCTGCTGTCGATCCCGGCACCGATGCGATCCCGCAGACCGATCCCGGCGTTGGGCAAGTCACCGAAGACGTCGCCACCAACGAGGACACGAACGACACGGCAAACGACTCGCTCATCGAGCCGATGATCGACCAGAACGACCAGGCAACCGAGGTCGCGCAGGACACGGGTGACGAGTCTGCAACAGACAACGCCGCCACGGATAACGCAAATGGCACCGATACGGCGAGCAACGAGCAGGCAGGAGACACGACACCAGCCGTCGCGACAGAGCCCGCCAACCCCGAGCCCGCGCCGCTGAAGATCGGCAGCATCGAAGAACTCGAGCAGATCTTTACTGCGGTTCAGAAGCAGACCGCCGAGGAAGCCGAGTACGGCCCGCTCCTCGCCGAGGTCCAGCGGATGTACGACGAAACCCCGGATTCACCGGAGAACGCAGGCCTCCGCACCGCGCTTCGTCAGCGTCTTTCGGTCCTCAAGATCCGCCAGCGTGTGCAGGAAGCCGCCCGCGCGAACGCCGAGTCGGTGAACGCTGCTCGTGTCCGTGAGGGCGAATTGGTCGACCAGATCCGCGAACTCGAGATCAAACGCTCGTACGCCGTCGTTGGTCGCCTGCTTCCAAGCGCGGTCTACGACGGCCAGCGCCTGCCCCGTATGTACCGCATCCAGTCGGTTGACGGCACCGAGGCCCCGCGCACGCTCGGCTACCTGCGCCCGAGTGACGAGATCAGCCTCGAGAGCATGCTCGGCGAAACCATCGGCGTCGTCGGCACGCCGAACCTCGACCCGAGGCTCAACCTGCGGATCATCACGCCGATCAAGGTTGATCTGATCCACTCGATCGAAAAGGGCGGCTAAACGTTCTCTTCGGTCTCGGGTTTCAACTCAGCTTGTGAGACTTCCGGCTCGGCCTTCACAGGCTCGGGCTTGGGTTTCGCCTTCTCCGCGGGCTTGGCCGGCTTTGGTTCGTCGATGGCGAGCTTGGGCGGCAGTTCGGGCCTGCTCAGCAGCAGGAACATGAACGCCGCCACGCTGAAGCCGAAGAGCATCGTGAGGATGAAGCCGAGGTAGGCCTTGTCGCCCTCGGGGATGTCAGCCGCGAATTCGGGCTTGGCGCCTGAAAGGAACGACTCACGGTTGTCTGGCGTGTCCTCAGCGCCGCGGTCTTTGATGTCCGCGTGGTAGGCTTTGTCAAAGTACCGGTGGACACCGGAATCTCTGTAGTTCTTGCCGGCACGCATCAGGAACACGCCCGCAAACACGAGCGGCAGGATGAGCCCGAGATGGATCCCGATCATGCCGACCTTGCGTTTGGATTTGATCATGAGCGTCATGATGCCCATGGCGATCATGATCGCGGCGCACGCGCCGGTCGCGATGACCGCGGTCTTGGCGTTGGCACCGGGCGGGGCGATGAGGTACGCCAGAATCCCGAACGCGAGCAGCAGGGCCGCGTAGAGGAACATGATCGTCGCGGCTCGTGAGATCGAGGCTTTCTGGCTGCTCATCGGAAATCCTTTCGCTGAGGCTCTCTCAGTCTAGTGCTTCCGGGGCGAGCCGGGCTTCTATGATCTTCGGCATGGACGCGGCCGACCAAACAGGTATTCCGAGATACGCCTCAGCACTTTCGGTGCGTGCGGACTCGGCATCGGCGGCCAAAGAAGTGTCCGAGCGTGCCCTCGAACGCCTCGGGACCGATTCGCCCGACTTCGGCTGCCTGTTCTTTACACCTCATCACGTGGGCCGAGCACAAGAGATCGCCGCGATGGTCTCGCGGATCACAGGCGCCGGTCAGCTTGTCTCCATGTCGGCGGCGGGTGTGATCGGTGACGGCATCGAGATCGAGAACTTGCCGGGAATCTCGTTGCTGCTCGGCGCGGTGCCCGGGCTTCGCGTCAGGCCGTTCAAGCTGCAGGACCTCCCGCGCGTTCCCGAGAGACCGAACGCCGACTGGTACAAAGAGATCTTCGCGCCAGCGATGCACATCGAGCAGGACCATGTCTGCACGCTCATGTTCGCGGATCCGTTCTCGGTGCCGCTGGTTCGGACGCTTCCCGCGATGAGCAAAGCGAGCAGGTCGGCTCCGGTCGTGGGGGGGCTGGCATCATCGGGGTCGGCTCCGGGACAGAACGTGATCGGCATCAACGACCAGACCATGACCTCGGGCGGCATCGGGCTGAGTCTTTCGGGGCCGGTCTTCGTTGATGGCGTGGTGAGCCAGGGGTGTGCGCCGATCGGGCCGACGATGGTTGTGACGAAGGCCAAGGGCAACATCATCCTCGAACTCGGCGGGCGCCGCGCGGTCGAGACCATCCGCGACGCGGTCCGTTCGCTCCCGGTGTCAAAGCGCGCGATGCTGAGCAAGGGCATTCTGCTCGGCAGGGTCATCAACGAGTACAAAGACAGGTTCGGTCAGGGCGATTTCCTGATCCGCAAGGTCGAGAGCATCGAACAGACCAACGGCGCGATTATCTCGGATGATCTCTTCCGTGTGGGCCAGACCGTGCAGATGCACGTGCGCGACGCGAAGACCGCCAAGGCGGATCTGTCGATGGTGCTCGATGCGCAGAAGCTCAGGGCGGCGCCGGACGCGGGCCTTGTGTTCACGTGCATCAGGCGAGGCAGCCAGCTCTTTGGCAAGCCCAACCACGACGCCTCGGCGATCAGCAGGTCGTTCACGCCGGCGCAGGCTGGTGTCGAGCAGGCCAAGAGCGGCAGCCACATCGACGTGGGCCAGCAGGGCTTACCGCTGGCTGGCGCGTTCGCGGGTGGCGAGATCGGACCGGTCGGGCAGGAAAGCTATCTGCACACAATGACAACGAGCCTGGCGCTCTTTCGAAGCACCAGGCCCGTGTAGTCTTTTCTCACGCCGTTTGGGCGCGATTGATTCTGCTGTGGTGGATTAGTAGTCGCTGAGGTCGGCGTTGCAGACCGGACAGTTCGGCGGCGTCTCGCCGTGACCGACGAGCGGGAAGAACTTGCTGCAGCTTGGGCACTGACCGGCGTAGACGCGGCGTGCATCGGCTTCGGGTGTGCTCAGCAGCACATCGTCGCGGCGTGTTTTCAGTTCGCCCGCAGTCATAGTTACCACGTCCTGGGGATCGTTGAGCACCGATTCTGGATCAATGAAGTGAACGACGTTCTGATCCTGCGGGTTCTCGGTCTTCATCGTTGTGAGCAGGTAAATCGCTCCGCCGATGGCGGCCACTGCAACGACCAGAAGAATTACGTTTTTGCCGGCGCTATTAGCCATGATGTGAATCCCCGTTAACCATGCACCAGCGCTGAACCGCTCTGCTGTATGCAATCAGTTTCAAGTCCGTGTGAACAACCATCTTAGCAGGCAACCCCTGCCAAATCGAGAAATGCCGCCGCGGGCATCTCTGATGCCTCATTTCGGGCAGGCAGGACCGTTTCGTCCAATCTCCGCTCAAATCACCGCGGGCTCGATGATGCCCCGGCACTCGCCGAAGCCGATCCGCCTGTAACCATCGCGCTCGCAGTAGCCCCGGATGATGATCTCATCACCGTCGGCCAAGAACTTACGCTCCTCGCCGGTCGGGAGTTCGATCGCCGTTCGCTCCGTGCCCGGCTTGATGACCGCAGGGTTTGCAAACGGGTCGCCGTCCCAGGTCATCTCGAGCAGGCAGCCCCGGCTCTCGCGCGTCGGGCCCGAGATGGTGCCCGAACCGAGCAGGTCGCCCGCCTGCATGTTGCAGCCGTTGCTTGAGTGGTGGGTGAGCATCTGGGCGATGGTCCAGTACATGTCCTTGAACGAGCCCTTGCTCAGACGGATCGGTTCCATGTCTTGGTCCCGCATCTGCTTGCTCGCGAGGAACACCTCAAGCGTGATGTCGAGCCCGCCTTGCGATTGGTCATGTTCGTCGGTGAGGTGGGGCAGTGGCTTCGGGTCGCCGTCGGGGCGCTGCATTGCTGGGCAACGGAATGGCACCAGCGCTTCCATTGTCACAAGGCACGGGCTGACTGTCGTCGCAAAGCTCTTAGCAAGGAACGGCCCGAGCGGCACATATTCCCATTTCTGCATGTCGCGCGCCGACCAGTCGTTGAGCAGGCACATACCGAGGATGTGGTCTTCCGCATCACCGATCGCGATCGGCTGGCCGAGCTCGTTGCCGCGCGCAACGACGACGCCCATCTCGAGTTCGTAGTCGAGCAGTTTGCAGGGACCGAAGCTCGGCGCTCCGCCTTCTTCTGCGGGCGAGAGCTGGCCGTTTGGTCTGCGGATCGGTGTGCCGCTGGTGACGACAGAAGAAGCCCGGCCGTGGTACCCGACAGGGATCCATTTGTAGTTCGGCAGCAGCGGGTTGTCGGGGCGGAACATCGTGCCGACGTTGGTGGCGTGGTACACCGATGCGTAGAAGTCGGTGTAGTCGTGACACTCGAAAGCGGGCAGGGTCTGGACCTCGTTCATCGGAACCAGCGCATGCTCGGCGACGTCGTGGCCCTTGAGTTCGTCATTGTCGGCGGAGAGCAGCGACACCAGGCGTGCGCGGAAACGCTGGCGTTCGTTGCGCGTCATGTCGCTGTAGATCTCGTCGAGCAGCATCGACTCGATGAGGTCCGTGTCAACGACTTCATCGAGCAGGCCGACCTGTGCGACGAGTTCGAGGATGAGGAGCTGGTCGCCGATGACCACCGCGGAGGTGAGGAAGGTGCGGTCCTCTTCATCAGCAAAGACAGCCCGCACGAAGGGCAGGTTCTGGATCGGGAAATCCGTCGCGGGGTCGTTTGCGGATTCGACCCAGCTCTGCAGGCTCTGGTCGTGGGTCTCGTCGATCTCGTAGGGCATCGGTCCGGCTCCTGTGGTGTTTGGGTGCTCTGCTTGGGGAGTCTAGACACGGGTTGGCCGGGACCAAAACGGGCGTTGCGGGCTTCTGAGAGTTGATTTTTGAAGGAGCTTGACATCTGCGGATTTATATGTAACCTATACGTTACATATGAGCCACGACTCCATGGATGCGGTCTTTGCGGCTCTTGCCCACGCCGATCGCCGGCGGATCCTCGACCTCGTCAAGGACTCGCCGGGCGTGAAGGTGGGGGATGTCTGTTCTCACTTCGGCACCAGCAGGATCGCGGTGCTCAAGCACATTCAGGTTCTCGAAGACGCCGGCCTACTCATCCGTGAGCGAGAAGGGCGGACGAAGCGTTTGTATCACAACGCGGTCCCGATCCAGCAGATCTACGACCGCTGGACAACCGAGTACAGCAAGCACTGGGCGGGGCACATCTCGTCCATCAAGTACCGCATCGAAGAAGCGAACAAGGAACAACACAATGGCGACAAGTAAGCAGATCGATGAAGCCGCCCGCAAGGCGATCTTCAAGGTGTTCATCAACGGCACCGCAGAGCAGGTCTTCAACGAGCTCACGAAAACCGATGAGATCCAGAAGGCGATCTTCTTCAACCGGATGCACATCGACCGGTTCGAGCCGGGCGAAACCGTCACCATGCGGACGGCCAACGGCAAGTTCGTTTCCATGATCGGCAAGGTGCTCGAGTACAACCCGCACACGCGCTTCACGCACACGCTCAAGTTCACGGCCTACGACGACCCGGAGTGCACGGTTGTCTACGAGATCGCACCCAAAGACCCGGGCGTTGAGCTCACGCTGACCGTCGAGAACATGCCGATGGGCACCAAGACCGCCAAGAACATGGCCTCGGGCGGCACGATGATCTGCAACAACCTCAAGAAGATTATCGAGACCGGGCAGCCAGCGTTCGGGTACCGCATGCTCGGCGTGCTCTTCAAAGTCATGGGGCCGCTGACACCAAAGAAGTGCAAGACAGAGAACTGGGTCTGAGAAATCACATACTCACAGCCCGTGGTGGGGCGCACAACCGGAGAATCAGAATGGGTAAGTCAATCGCAGCGGTCGTTGTCGGGTTTGTCGCTTGGAGCGTGCTTCACTTTGGGAATATGACACTCGTACGAGCGATCTTCCCCGATGCGATCGCGGAAGACGGCTCGTGTTTCGAGACCGCGCCGCTGCTTGTGACGCTGGCGATCACGTTCTTGCAATCGGTCGTCGCTGGCGCCGTGTGCCGACTGGTGGCCACGAAGGGCAAGGCGCCGCTTGCTTTGGCGATCCTGCTCACACTCGTGGGGATCGGTGTCGAGGGATCGATGTGGCACCTCGCCCCGGCGTGGTATCACATCGGCTTCATCGTGATGCTCGCGCCGCTCACACTTCTCGGTGCTGCGTTCGTCTCGAAGAAGGCGGCCTAAATCGGCACTGTCACAGCCAGCCGAGCTCGGCGAGTTCTTCGGTTGGCTCGGTGAAGCTGCACGAGCCGTAGCTGAACGCGAACTGCCTGCGTGCATCGACGATCTCGTCGGTGCTCAGGCTGATCTCGCCGTCGGGTGAGTGCCACAAGGCCCCCGAGTCGTTGAAGCTCAGCTTGCTCTTATCGTTCTCGACGAGCAAGAGCCTCATCGCAGCTTCGTCGATCTTCTGGTGGCGCACAAACGCGCCGGCGAGGAAGATGTTGAGGAAGCCGAACATCGTGCCGTTGGGCGAGCCGTCTTCGTAGGTCAGTCGGTAGTCGCCTCGCAGCGGGTGGTGCAGGCCGGCGGTGCACTTGAACGGGACATCGCCGATCGCGCAGCAGTTGATGAACCTCGCGACTTCCTCGGCGGTGGGGATGAGGTCGGGCGTGACGCCCCCGGTGCGGAGCTTCGCTGCGGCGGGCAGGCCCGAGAGAGCCGCGATCATGCCCCGCGGATCGGCGCGGTGGTCGATCTCGAAGAACGGGATGATGTCGTCGGGCATCGCCTCGATGGCTTCGTCGATGAACGTCGCGGTGGGGGCCTTGATCTCGATCGCGTCGATCTTGGCGAGGCCTCTGGACTCGTCGCTGTGGCGGTCGTTGAAGGCTTTGACCTGATCGAGCCCGGTCTGCGGGTCGTCGGCTTTGACGATCGCCGCGACTTTCCACGGCGCGGTCACGTCCGCCATCTCGGTGTAGCCGCTGGTTGCGAACGTGCCAGGCATGACGAGGGCTGCGTGCTTGCTGAATTCCTCGAGACGCCAGGCCGGGCAGATGAAGTGGCTCAGCACACCCGCGTTCGGCCCGCGGAGGTGCCGGGCGAATTCGGAGACCGCGGGCTCCATGTCCAGCTGCGCCGGGGGGAAGAGTCCGGCGTAGTCGATCAGGCCGTCAATCAACGCGTCTATCGAGGCGGGCATGGGCGGGTCTCCTGTGTCTCGTACACGATAGACCCCGCGCGGGCGGATCTATTTCGCGAGCTTGGCGATCACACGCCAGGCATCGTGGTGCGTCAGATTCAGCCCTGTCTCGTTCTTGAACGCGCCCAGCACTTTGTCGAATCCGTCGGTGTACGGCAGCCGATCTCGCTGACCGAGCGAGCCTGCTTCCTCAGCAACGAGACCGATCAGAAGCTGCTGGTCCTCGTAGGCGATGCTCGGCGGCGTCGAGCTGCCGCGCCCGAGCCTCGGCAGCTTGCCCGCCTTGCGCAGGTTGTGAAGCCTGTGGAATACCTCGCGGTGACTTGCCGAGTCGTCGGTCTTCTTCACCTCAGACATGAGCGTCTCGAACTCGTCCGTGTAGGGCAGATCATCGAGCGTCCGCCCGGCGAGTTCGTACGCGGCGACGATCGCCTCGTCTTTGGCGGCTCTGCTGACGTCATCACCGAAAAGCGAACCGCTCATGCTGCGCCCTCGGGTCGGCGTGTGCCGTTGGTCATGACGTCTTCCCATCGCGCCAGCACGTCAAAGGGTGTCTGCTCCGGGTCGAGAAACTCGGAGGTCATGTTCTCGAACATCGCGTGCCGGCGAAGGTCGGTCAGCCCACCGTCGAAGTGGCCGAACTGTGTCACGAACCGGCCCTTGAGTCCGGGTGGTGTGCCCAGCGCGTTGTAGATCGCCGACTGCGTCGGCGCGGGCACGATTTCGTCTTTGACCGCGACCTTGACGAGCGCCGGGCAGTCCACGTGCTCGGCGTGCAGCGCAGAGTCGAAGAGATCGAGCAGGTTCATGATGCTCTCGGGGTCGCAGCCGGGCGCCATGAGGAATCGTTTGACCTCGCCCCCTGCGCCAAGGCTCCGAGGCTCGACGCGTTTGAGACGCCAGCGCCAGTCGCCGAACGTGGGCAGGCCGACAGCAATTCGGTCGATGAGCTGCTCGGGGTGCTTGCACGCCATGGCGCACGACCGGGCGGCCGCGATGACCGCGAGCCCGCCACCGAAGCTCTCGCCCTTGAGATACACGGGCAGATCCAGCCCGAGCGTGTGCCGGCACGCGCGGACACCGAGCAGCAGATCCGCGACGGTGTGCGACAGCACCCACTCGGTCGCCGAGGCGCCGTGGTTGACGGGTTCAGCAAGCCCGGTCGTGATCCAGCCGAGCTCGTTGGCTTTGAGGTCGCCCACGCGAGCACGCGATCCCGCGTAGCCTCGCATCCGCATCGCGACAACGACGCATCCCTCGGCGGCGTGGAACCGATCGATCGACTCGGCGAGCGAGGGCGGGTCGTCGTAGCCGTGAAGAAGAATGACGATCGCGCTTGGGTTGGAGGCTCTGGCTTCTTGAACCCGGCACCCGATCGGCACGCCGCCCGCGCCGTCGTAGGCATGGGTCGCGGTCGGGTCGGAGGGGTCGTCGTCCGCGCCGATGGGTCGGAGCACCGGCTCGCGGTCGTCGATGGAGCGGTGCCACTGCTGCCAGAACGCGCCGTGCATCGGGCTTCGGCTCGCGTGCGAGACACTGGCGAGCGTCTCCTGCCAGCCGAGATCAAAATCGTCGGGTTCGATCATGCTGCACAAGCTTATCAGGGCCGACGTGTCGTAGAGTCCGGCCCATGCAGACTGATGATCTCGAACTCAAGCTCGTGCACATCGACCAGCGGTTTGTCGTGGTTGACAAGCCCTCGGGGCTACTGAGTGTGCCGGGCAAGGGCGAGGACAAGCAGGACTGCGTTGTCTCGCGGGTGCTGAACCTGTTCCCGGAAGCGACCGGGCCGATGGTCGTGCACAGGCTCGACATGGATACCTCTGGCCTGCTCGTCGTTGCGCTCGACCGCGGCTCGCAGCGGCACCTGTCCGTCCAGTTTCAGGACCGCCTCGTCGAGAAGCAGTACGTCGCGCTCGTGGATGGGATTGTCGAGGAAGAGTCGGGCGTGATCGATTTGCCGCTCCGCGTCGATTGGCCGAACCGACCCAAGCAGATCGTGTGCTTCGACGAGGGCAAGCCAGCCAAGACCGAGTACAAGGTCAAGCTCCGCGAGACCGACCGCACCAGGCTTGAGCTGACGCCCATCACCGGCCGGACGCACCAACTCCGCGTCCACTGCGCCGATGAGAGGGGGCTCGGGAGGGCGATACTCGGCGATTCGCTCTACGCGGAAGGCGAGGTTCGCGACGATCATCCGAGGCTGATGCTGCACGCGGCGAAGCTGAGCATCAGGCCGCCGGGGGCGAAGCGTGTGATGGACTTTGAGTCCGCTGCACCGTTCTGACTCAGACGGCTTTGATTGGAATTTCTGCGCTACTCGTTATCCCAGCCGCAACGAGAAGCGCAGCGGTTTCGCGCGCGTCGTGTTCGTCGAACGAGCCGCGGTCGAAGCTGTCGGCGTCGTACACGCCCCAGCATTCGCCCGACTCGTCGATGAGCGGGATGACCAACTCGCTCAGGTCGCGCGGGTCACAGGCGACGTAGCCCTCGCCCAGGTTGGCGACGTCGGTGACGACGAGCGTGGTCTTGGTGGTGCAGGATTGGCCGCACGCACCGTGGAGTCCGATGGGCGAGCACGCGGGCTTGTCTCGGCGTGCTTCGAGAATCATCTCGTCGGCGCCGGGCTTGCGTGAGTAGAAGCCGAGCCAGCTGACACCGGTGGGGGAGAGCATCGGCCAGAGCGCATCGACAAACACAGACATGCGCTCATCGCGAGTCATGTCCGAAGAGATCGCGCGATCGAGCGTCTGCCTGATCTGTGTGTAGTCGCGGTTCATGTGCGGTGCTCCGTTTCGGAGCCGGCGATCAGAGGGTCGCCGAGGTGTACGGCAGGAGCGCCATGAAACGGGCACGCTTGATGGCCTGGGCGATCATCGCCTGCTCGCGGGCGCTGGTGCTGAGGCGCTTGCGGCTGTAGATCTTGCCGTTGGGGCTCATCATCCGGCGGAGGTCCTCGAACTGCTTGTAGTCGATGTACTTGACATCCTTACCAGAAGTCTTGGTGACCTTTGGCTTGGGACCGTGGCTGAATCTGTTGAAGCGGCTCATTGCTGACCTCCGTCTTGGGCTGTGTCGGCCGACCCGCGTGGATCGGCGACGGAACTGTGTTTCTGGACACAGAGCGTAGGCCCGGGTGGGGGGTCAGTCGAATATCTCGTCGTCCTCTTGGCCGTAGTCGTCGTAGTTCGGCTCGTATTTGGGCCTCAGGAGGGCGTCTGCCGAGGCTCGGCCGCCACCGATGAGGAGTGGGACCAGCGTCAGCATGGCCAGGACGCCGTTCTGGATGTAGTTGCAGTTGGTGATCTCGGGCGGACAGAACATCTTGAGCTTGCCGAAGCAGCTGCAAATCACAGGGTGGGTCTGATTGAGGGCGTGTGCGATGAGCAAGAAGAAGCCCGCCAGCATCAGCATGATGATCGTGGCGGCGGCTCTTGAGAACAGACCCATGATCAGCAGGAACCCAGCGATGATCTCCATCCACGGGAGAATGTGGGCGGCCAGCGAGATCAGCGTTTCGTTTTCTTTGCTGATCACGTCGAACGTGATGATCGCGCCCGCGACACTCTGCGGATCGATGACCTTCATCAGGCCCGCGAAGATGAACACCTGACCGACCGCGACTCGGCAAAGAAGCGAGAGCCAGCTCGCGAGTGTTCCGGTGCCGGCGGCACCACTGGAAAGAGAATCCTGACTCATCGAGTCGTTACTCCGCAAAGGGGTCCGGGCCGGATTGAGTTGGAAGCCCTGCCTGTGTCCAGCCGGGGTAGCCCGCGACGTAGATGTGGATCATGTTCACAAGCTCGGGGCGGTACGTCGCGATGTCCTCGGCGATGAAGTGCGACTCCTCGCAGTTGCCGCCGGAGCAGTAGATCACGATGTACTTGTCGTCGTTGAGGATGCTGACGGAGAAGGGCTCGCCGTTCTCGAAGGAATCGACGGGGAGACTGAACGCGCCGGCGATGTGGCCGTCTTCGAATGTGTCCTTGGGACGGGCATCGAAGAACTCGGCCAGGTTCTGCTCGAAGAGATAGCGGGCTTGGTCTGTGGTGATTTCTCTTTCAAGGATTCTCTGATCAGGCGGCAGCACGAATGGCTCATCCTCGTCCTGTTGAACGGAGGCATCCTGCGTATCTTCCGGGTCCTTGACCACGTCTTGCGGCGTCGGATCGTTCTCGACAGGGTCGGTCACGGGCTCGGTTTGCTTGGGCCCGCCAATCGTGTTCTGGACCGGGTCAAGCTCGCCTGCGAACTCGATCTTCTCGCCGAGCGCAAAGTGCGCTACCCCGACGAGCGCGGCGACCATAATGATCCCGACGGTCTTGATCAGATAGCTTTTCATGCGGATTTACTGCCTAGCTGTCTGCACACGGACCACGCCGGTGATCTGAGTGCGGACAATCTTCTGGCCCGGAGCATCGGTCAGGAGCACGATGCTGCCCTGGATGATCCGCATGGTCTCGGTGGCGGTGCCCTTGACGGTCAGGAGGTAGCCGGTTTCTTCGCTGTCACTGGGCAGCGGCTCGTAGCTGACCTTGATCGCGTCGCGGTCTTCGTCGCTCATGGTCTGCGTGACGAGGCGCGCCTTCTTGATCTTGAACGGGGTGCCCTTCGAGCTGACAACCTTGACGGTCTGCTCGAATTCTTCGCCCGGGGCCAGAGCGCTCAACGAGATCCGGGTCGGGTCGGCGGCGATGTCGCCGGTGACACCCGCGGTTGCGCGGACGATCATCTTCGGCGAGCCCTCGTCGTTGGTTTCGATGAGCAGGCTGCCGTCCACTCGTCCGATGCGTGCCTGCTCGGTCATGCTGACTTCGAGCGTGGATTCGCCGACTTTCATCAACTGGCCGGTGCGTGGATGCTCGCGTTCGACGATCTCGGTCTTGACGACGCGGATGCTGAACGAATCTTCGCGGTCAACCGAAGCGGCGATGACCTTGAAGTCCTCGGTCATGCCAGTGACTTTCATTTCCACAGTGCCCTTCTCGCCCTGGAGCACCTTGCCGAAGGCAGCGAGTTGGGGTTCGGTGATTACACGCGGAATCACGAAGACCTTCAGCCCGACCTCGGCGGCACCGCTCGGGTCGTTGCTTTCGATCGTGACGCGCTTGCCGTGCTGGTTGCCGGTGCGGCGTTTCGGGTTGAAGCTGACTTCGAGTTGGGTCGATTCACCGGGCTGGAGCGAGCTTTGCTCGACTTCGCTTGCTGTGCAGCCGCAGGTGACGTTGATCTTGCCGATCTCGAGGACGTCGTCACCGGTGTTGGTGATGGTGACCATCTGCTTGACGGTTTCGCTGTCGTCGACGTCGCCGAAATCAACCACGTTGGTGCTGAGTGTGAGTTGGGGTCCGGACGTGGCAGGCATGCTTCTGGCAGGTTCGGTCGTGGCGTCCTGCGCGAGTGCTGCCGGAGCACCGGCGACTGCGATGAGTGAGGCGACGAAAGCGGCTGTGTGTGCACGCATTTTCAGTGTTCCTTCCGGAAGCCGGCCCTGATCGAGCCGCTTAGCCAGTGTTATCCCCGCTGAGCCTTAAGAATCGGCCCAGTCTCCTTCTCTCTACTCTACGGCACCACGGATCTGCGGTTGCGTGATCGATATCGCCCGTCACAAATGGTGCGACCCCAATCAACAGCCGTCGCAGGTACCTCTTTACCCATTCTAACATATCTACGCGTTACAAACAGGTTATTTGTTCGGGAGTATGTACCTGTTGAAAATAACAAATCTTCACCCTTGACAGAGTAGTTTTCATCAAGTATCATGTTAGCATGACACGCAAGAAACCATGCAAAGTTGGCCAGAACAAGTCCGAGATCGTCCGCGACGTTCCCCTCGCCTGTGCCGACGAGCAGGCCGCCGTTGAGTTCATGGAGAAGCGCCGCTGGGGCGATTCGCCGTGCTGCCCGTGCTGCGGCTCGGTTGACGTGTACAAGATGACCAAGCGCGGCTCAGACGAGCGTGAGCAGCACTTCCGCTGGCGTTGCCGGGACTGCGCCAGCCTCTACAGCGTCCGCAAGGGCACCGTATTCGAGGACAGCCGTATCCCCATGCGTCACTGGTGCTTCGCGTTCTGGGCGGCGTGCTCGTCCAAAAAGGGTGTCTCGGCCAAGCAGATCGAACGCCAGACGGGCCTGAGCTACAAGTCGGCCCTGTTCCTCATGCACCGCATCCGCTTCGCCATGCAGGACACGTCAGGAGACAAGCTGACCGGCGTGGTTGAGGCAGATGAGACTTTCGTCGGCGGCAAGCCACGAAACAAGACCAAGCAGATCGACAGCGGCAAGCCGGGCAGCAGCCACCGCACACGCTACACCCGCAAGACTCCGGTGTTCGCGGCTGTCGAGCGTGGAGGGCGCGTCGTGACTCGCGTTATCCCCCGCGTCAACGCCAAGAACCTGCGCCAAGCCATACTTGACACCATCGACGTGTCGGCACGCCTGATGACCGACGAGAACGTCTGCTACGTCGTCGTCGGCAAGCAGTTTGAGGGTGGGCACGAATCGGTCCCGCACAAGAACCACGTCTACGCGAAGGGTGACGTTACCACCAACACGATCGAGGGCTTCTTCTCACTCGTCAAGCGCGGTATCTACGGCACGTTCCACGCGGTCAGCAAGAAGCACCTGCACCGCTACATGGACGAGTTTGCGTTCAGGTACAACACTCGCAAGGTTGACGACGGGGAACGCATGAGACTGGCTGTAGAAGGGGCTGTGGGGAAGCGGTTGGTTTACTAGAATGCTCTAGATCAGGGCACGGCAACAGCACTACGAAGCCGAGAGAAAAAATTCTTCTGTTCCCTCTTCTTCTCTTTACTGATTCGATCAAGAATCTCCTGCTGCTGGTCCCGGATCTTTTTGATCGCTTCTGTCCGGTTGAATTTCTTTTGTGGTGTTTTCGTGCTTTTTGACATGGGAATAACCTCTTGCCGCTTCACCGGCTGGCCCGGGCTCGACTTGTGATGCCGAATAAGTTACCAAACCAATCACTACTATAACACTCGCAAACGCAGCCAACAATGCCAGTGAACCTAGTTCAAGCCGTTTCCGGACCCTCCTGTTCGCATCCGCCAGCCTCATGTAGGCTAGTCGGGCCTCTTCTATACGCTGGGTTAACCAGTCTAGTTCGGGACCCATATTGCTGACTTCGTTTGGGTCGCCGTACAACACAACTAGTGCCGCACCAAACAGTTCTCTTGGGTCATCGTTCTCAGTTTCGCTTTCTTCAGCGTCTTCTTCTTTGGAAGACTTCGCTCGCACCTTCATTAAGCCCGAAAATACCCACCCTGATATGGGTGTCGGATCTCGTTCCAATGCAAGCAAAAATATCGCAATCACTAGCGCGAGCAGCCCAAATATAAACACACAGCCAACAATTAACGCCAAAACGGGCGTGTGTTGCAGACCCTCAGCTAAATCTCCAATCGACTCAACTTTAAAGAATCCCAAGCCAACTACCACAGCCAAAAGCGATAGCTTCGTTTTGCGGTCGTCTACCATTTTGGCCGCAAAACTGCGCTCGTCATCAAGCAAATACTTGATTTGCACAAGTAGCTCTTTGGCGTACGATTCGTTACGAATCGACTTTTCTTCACTATTCTGAGCTTCTGGATCGGGTGCCACACGTGTTGCATCGACACAGTATTTGCAAACACAGCAAATTTGTGCAAATCAAAACTATTGATCGTCAAGTCCGGTCGATTTGCCACCTTTCGGCCATCCACCCTCTGGCCGCTTCTTCTCCAACGCCGTGTCGATAGCGTCCTCAAACTCCATATCGATCGCGAGGCGCTCCGGTTCCGGCCCGGTCTGCTTCTTCTCCGCTTTCTCTTCATTCATCGGCATCCTTGCATTCTACCCGCCCGCTAATGGCGCGGCAGGATTATAGGCGGATGTTCGGAGAATGGTCGAGCGGGGTGCGGTTTCAATAGGTACATACTTCCCTATTTGTTTGCAAAAAATTCGGACGTTCCTGTCGCCTCGTGGGCCTCTGCGAGTCGATTCAGGCCGATGGCGTACGCAGCGGTTCGAAGGTCGATCGACTTGTCCTGAGCGAGTTCCCAGACCGAACGGAACTCGGACGACATCTTTGCCTGAAGCCTGTCGTGCACCTGATCAAGTGTCCATGCGTACCCCGCCCGGTTCTGGGTCCACTCGAAGTAGCTGACGGTGACGCCGCCCGAGTTTGCGAGCACGTCGGGGATGGTGATGATCTCGCGTTTGCTGATGGCGTCGTCCGCGTCGTTGGTCAGCGGGCCGTTGGCGAGTTCGATGATGACCCTGGCTTTGACGTCGGCTTGGTTGTCAGCCGTGATGGTGTTCTCAAGCGATGCGGGTACGAGGATGTCAACATCCAGTCCGAGCAGGTCTTCGCCAGAGATTTCCTTGCCGTCGCCGGAAAGTTTGCGGGTGTTGTTTTTGGCATCTATGACCGATGCGACGTCGAGCCCGTCCGGGTTGTGCAGGCCTGTGCGAGAATCGCAGACCGCGACAACGTTGTAGCCGGCCTCGCTTGCGAGCTTGGCAAAGAGCTGCCCCGCATTGCCGAAGCCGTGGATCGCGACTGAGAGGTTGCTCGGTTTCCAGTGCTTGATTTTGACGAGTTCTTGAATCTGGTAGAACCCGCCTCGCGCGGTCGCGTCGTCTCTGCCGACCGATCCCCCGAGCGCGACTGGCTTGCCGGTGATGACTGCGGGTGAGCGTTTGCCCGCGATGACTGAGTATTCGTCCATCATCCAGGCCATGATGGTCGCGTTGGTGTAAACGTCCGGCGCCGGGACGTCGGTTTCCGGGCCGACGACGCCCGAGATGGCGCGCATGAAACCGCGGCTGAGTCGTTCGAGTTCGGCTTTGCTGAGCTTGCGAGGATCGACGATTACGCCGCCCTTGCCGCCGCCGAAGGGGATGTTGGCGACGGCGCACTTGATGGTCATCCAGAACGCGAGCGCCATGACCTCTTCGCGGCTGACGTCCGGGTGGAAACGGATGCCGCCCTTGCCGGGCCCACGTGCGTCGTCGTACAGGCAGCGGTAGCCGGTGAAGACCTGTTCGCTGCCGTCGTCCATCCGGACGGGGATATGGACTTCGAGACATTGCTTTGGTTGGCGGAGACGGCTCACAGTCTCGGCGTGCGCGTTTGAGAACTTGGCAGAGGTGTCGAGACGCTTGATGGCGTTGGTGAACACATCGTTTGCTGACATCGAGGCTCCCTTCGGTTAGCCGATTGCTGCGCAGAGACTACCGTGCGCGCGACCGGTCTGCAGAGCGATGAGATGTCAGGCGATGCGGGCTGTCGGTTGAAGTCCTGCTTAGTAGTCCTTGCCACGAACGCCGTCGGCGGTGTTGTGCAGCCTGCGGATGTCGGTCATGTTGTTGGGGTTGGGTGTGCCCTCGCTCGCGTCGAGCGGGTTGAACGCCTCGGCGTGCATGTCGGCGAACACCATCGGCGTCTTCTCGTCGTAGTGCCCCTCGACGATCTCGGGCTGCTCTGTGTGGTAGGTCAGGTGCCGATCCCAGAGCATGACTTTCTGCGACGTATACGTCACCTCGTGGGAGCGGATCGGGCCGAGCAGGCCTGAGTCTTCGGCGGCTGATCCAGACCAGTTGCGGGGTGAGGCGAGGAAGCTGTTGCTGTACTCGTAGCTGACGACTTCCATTGGCTCGACATCATCGAAAATCGAATCGAGAGTCGGCAAAGCCTTGTCTCGTCCCGGGCTGACCCAGGTCGAATACGCCTCCTCCCACGGAGTGATCGAGCTGAGAAGCGCCGGCCAGAGCGTGGCGGCGGGCCAGACTTCGGTGGTCGCCACGATGGCTCCTTCGGGGAACCACTGATAGCTGTAGATGTCGCCCGGCACTGGGGCATCGACGTCCTCGACTTGGCCCGGGAAGGGGTATGTCCTGTGAGTGTCAGCGTACATCTGGAATGTCTGGCCGATCGAGCGGACGTTCGAGATTGAGAGCGTCTGACGCGCGGTGGTGTGGGCGGCGCCGAGCGCGGGCAGGATGATCGCGATGAGCAGGGCGACAATCGTAATGACGACGAGCATTTCGATGAGCGTGAATGCTTTGTTGTGTTTCATGTTCTCTGTTCCTTTATCCGCCTCTGCGTGCCATCATCACTTTCATTACTTGATCCATGAGTCTCTCGTTGCGCACGTTGACCTCAAAGCCCGCGGGCTGCCAGCCGGCGCCGGCGACGTTGCGCATCTGCAGGAGAACCACAACGTCCGGGGTTATCGACTTGGATCCCTTCGAGCGGAACGGCAGGCGGAGCTCGATTAGCTCACCGGTGGCGCCCTCGCTCGCAGCATCTGGAAAGAGCCGGGTCGGTGAGCCGGAAATCGTGCTGCTTACGACCTCGGTTTCCTCGCCTGTGTCCGGGTCGGCGGACACATCGCGGTTCATGCCGATGGCGATGCCCTCGCGCGATTCGAAGGCCCGAGTCGGCTTGCGCACTGTGATCTCGTTGGTGTCGAGCGACGCGAATTTCAGCAGGCCGGAGAAGAGCGTGAAGATGCCGTCGGTGGGGGATCGGCCCTCTTCGTCTGGCTCGGTGTTGCCGCCCATGTCCGCGATCTCGGCTGCGAAGCTGTCCTGCTCGCCCGTATTGAAAGGCTCAAGGAACGTGCGCACGCGTTCGCCGAGCACTGCGTTTCCGCCGGCGTTCTCGCTGTGTTCAGCCGCAATCGCGTCTGCCATCTGTGTCATCTGCTCGGCCACATCGCTGGCGTTGCTGACGGTCTGGAACGAGTAGTCAACGCCTGCGTCTTCTTCGAGTTCTTCGAACACTGGCGGGCCGGAAGGTGCCCGGCGTCGTCTCGGTTCGGGCGATGTGCCGTCGGCGCGGACGAGCGAGGGCTTTGGAATGTCTGTTCGTTCGGATCGGTTGGGGACGAGCTGGTAGATCATCAGACCGATACAGCCCGCGGCAGCGATCCCGACGACAGGCAGTTTCCATTGCGCAGCAGCGAACGCTCGTCGATTGACCATCCGTTGATCCCCCTTGTAACCCGCACGCAAGAGCCGCGGCGGTCTGGGTACACGGATGCGCACTGATAGCTAGCCCGTCACGAAACACTGAAAGTGTTTGAAATCAAGCCGACTCGGCACGCGCTTCGTGCTGGGATCTCGGCAGCAATCGGTGCCCTCCGGCGAGGAACTCGTCGAGCACACGATGCACCGACTCCGCGTCGGGCGCGGTGCGGATCGCTGTGTTCAAGGGCTTGCAGCTGACCTTGCGTGTGTTCATCGCCTTGACGAACCAACTGATCCGCGAGCGGATCTTGTGCAGCGCGTACGCCTCTTTGCGGAACTCGCACATCATGGTGAAGTAGCCGCGGATCATCTCGGCGATCTCTTCGTTGCTGGGCTGGTCGAGCGTTTCGCCCTTGGTTTGCAGGTCCCAGCTGTCGCGGAAGATCCAGGGCCTTGCGAGCGAGCCCCGCCCGATCATGACGCCGGCGCACCCGGTTGTTTCGATCATGCTGACCGCGTCCTGGGCAGAGTTGACGTCGCCGTTGCCGATGACGGGGATTGTTCCGCCGGTGTGTTCGCGCACAGCGTCAACGACGTTCTTGATCTCGTCGTGGCGGCATTGGCCTTTAAAGCGCATCTCGGTGGTCCTGCCGTGCACGGTGATCGCGGCGGCGCCGACGTCGATGAGCTTGCACGCGAGCACCGAAGCGCAGCTCTCGCCGACGGCCTGCTCGTCCCAGCCGATCCGCATCTTCGTGGTCAGCGGGATCGACTCGGGCAGCGCCTTACGGACTGCCTCCGCGATGCCGACGGCTTGGCCGATGTCGCACATGAGCTTGGACCCGCCGTCTTTTTTGACGACTTTGTCCACCGGGCAGCCCATGTTGATGTCCACGAGCGTCGCGCCGTGGTCGGCGGCCCATAAGGCCCCCTCAGCCATGAGCTTGGGGTCTGAGCCGTAGAGCTGCATCCCGACGGGTTTGTCCTGATCGTTGGTGGCTGCGAGATCGAGCGACTGCTGGGTCCCTCGGAGCAGGCCGTGAGGGGAAAGCAGGTCGGTGCACGCGAGCCCGACCCCGCCGTAGCTCCGGCAGGTGAGCCGCCACGCGAGGTCGCAATAGCCGGCCATCGGCGCCAGCATCATGTTGCTGGCGAGTTTGACTGAACCGATCTGGAGCGGAATCCCAATCACGAACGATCATAGTAGAGACAGGGACGCCCGAATCGGGTTTGCGTTCGCTAGCAGGGGTACAGTGCAGCCGTGTTCCAGAGCCTACTTACACGCCGATACCTGACCAGCAAGGTCATGCCCCTGCTCGCCTCGGCGGCGGTGATGCTATCAGTCGCGATGGAACTGATCACCTGGTCAGTCATGGGCGGCTTCCTTGAGCAGCTCATTCAGTCCGGTCGGACGCTGATGGGTGACATAGAGATCAGCAGACCCCAGCGGGGCTTCCCCGACTACAAAGAACTGATGGCCCTGCTCGAAGAAGACGAGATGATCGAGGCCGCCTCGCCCACGATCGACGCCTACGGCCTCGTCAAGCTCAACGCCCAGCAGGTCACCACGTGCAGAATCAAGGGCATCGACCCCGAGAGCTTCGACCGCGTTACGGGCTACTACAACACGCTCTACTGGACACCGAGAGACGAGGCGCTACCACGAGACAAGGAACGCAAAGACCCGCGGCTCGATCCAGCGAAGCACGAAGCGCTCGGCCAGCTTCAGAAACTTGGCGAGAACCTCGACGGCATCGATCTCGACACCGGCAGCGATCGCCCCCAGGCGGTCCTTGGCATCGAGGTCTTCGGCAAGCGAGGGCTCAGAACGCCCGAGGGGTTCGTCATGGACTTCCCGACGTTCCTGCCCGGCTTTGATGTCACGCTCAACGTCCTGCCCATCGACACCAGCGGCGGTTTCCTCGAACCGGTCGCACGAAAGCTGCAGATCGGCAACGAGTTCTCGAGCAACATCTACGAGATCGACTCGCAGACGATCTATGTCCCGCTCGACGTTCTGCAGGACATGCTCAAGATGGACGAGGCAGAGAAGGTCGATACCAGCGGCCGGGTCGAGTTCGTTTACGACGACAACGGCAACCCGATCGGGACCAAGCCCCGCGAAACGGTGGGGGTGGTTCCGGCGAAGGTGACCTCGGTGCTCGTGCGGGCCGCGGGTGACAACATCCCGCTCGAAGACCTGCGGGCGCGCGTCGAAGAGATCTACGAGCGGTTCGCCGCCGGTAACGAAGACATGCCTCTGCTCGGTTCGGTGAACGTGTACACCTGGGAAGACCGAAACGCGACGCTCATCGGCGCGATCCGCAAGGAGACAGCGCTCGTGCTGTTCATCTTCGGCATCATCAGCATGACGAGCGTCTTTCTTGTGCTCGCGATTTTCTGGAGCATGATCAGTGAACGCACGAAGGACATCGGGATTCTGCGGGCGCTTGGCGCAAGCGGGCCAGGCGTCGCGTGGTTCTGGGTTCGCTACGGGCTTGTCATCGGAACCGTCGGCTCGGTGCTCGGTATCGGGCTCGGGTATGTGGTCATCACAAACATCAACGCGATCCACGACTGGATGAGCAGCGCGCTCGGGATCGCGATCTGGGATCCGTCTGTGTACTACTTTGCCGAGATCCCGGAGGAGATGAACCTGACCAAGACGCTCATTATCGGCGCGGCGGGCATCGTGTCGTGCGGGCTCGGCGCGCTGATCCCGGCTTGGCGGGCGGCGAGCATGGACCCGGTCCGGGCGCTCCGGTTCGAGTAAAGGAAGGCCGACAGAAACACATGAGCTCGATCAGCGTGACCAATCTGCACAAGACCTACAAGCTGGGCAAGGTCCCGGTTCCGGTGCTGCGCGGCGCGTCGCTAGAAGTCGAGTCGGGCGAGTGGGTCGCGATCCTCGGGCACTCGGGGTCCGGCAAGAGCACGCTGCTGCATCTGCTCGGCGGGCTCGACAAACCAAACGAGGGCGAGATCGCCTACGACGGCAAGGCGCTCTCGTCGATGAGTTCTTCGCAGATGAACGTCTTCCGGCGCGAGCACGTCGGGTTCGTGTTTCAGTTCTACCACCTCGTGCCCGAGCTGACGGTTCTGGAGAACACGCTGCTCGGCGCGATGATCCGGCTCGGCCGATTCGGGTATATGAAAGAAGCGGGGCAGCTCAAAGAGGCGGCCGCGCAGCTCCTTGGCAATGCCGGGCTTTCTCACAGGCTGAATCACAAACCGGCCCAGCTCTCGGGCGGCGAGCGTCAGCGGGTGGCGATCGCCAGAGCCCTGATCAACAACCCTCCGGTGCTGCTGGCCGACGAGCCCACGGGCAACCTCGACCAGAAGACGGGCAACGAGCTGCTCGATGTGTTCGAGTCGATGCGGGGCGATACCCAGCGGACGATCGTGATGGTGACCCACGATCAGAAGGTCGCCGACCGGGCCGACCGGGTGATCGAGATGGCCGACGGGCTGGTCCGGACGGTCCAACCGACAGGCTTACGAACCCAAAAGAACCCCGCCTAGGCGGGTGGGCATGCTGGCAGGTGCAGCGCTATCCTTGCCAACGGAGAAACAGTACCCAGTGTCCTCATTCACGACCTCTATTACCGACTCTACCGCGCCAGCCGAGGGCACTCTGGAAGTGACCGGGCTGTCTGGCAGGCCGATACAGGCGAAGGTCAAGGCGTTCGGTTCCGGGAAGACGCTGTGCTTCCTGCACGGCTTGGTGGGTCTGAATGATCACTGGGAAGACTCCGCGATGAAGCTGGCCGACCGGAGGCGGTGCGTGCTGCTCGAGATGCCGCTCCTGAACCTGCGCGGCGACGACTGCTCGATCACGGGCGTGACCGATCTCACCGCGAACTTCCTTCGTGAGCATGTCGACGGGCCTGTGTCGTTGGTCGGCAACTCGTTCGGCGGGCACGTCGCGCTTCGGCTGGCGCTCGACTACCCGGAATTGGTCGATTCGCTCATCCTCGCGGGTTCGAGCGGGCTGATCGAGAAGACCATGGTCAAGGGCGCCCAGATCCGCCCGAGCCGGGAATGGCTAGCCGAGAAGCTCGAAGAGCTTTTCTACGACAAGTCCAATGTCCGTGAGGAAGACCTCGACCGCGCTCACGCGGAGCTTTCGGTTCGGGGCGGCGCTCGTGCGATGGTTCGGCTCAGCCGATCGGCTCGACACGACCACCTCGGCGATCGGATCAAGGACATTAAGTCGCCGGTGCTTCTTGTGTGGGGTCGGCAGGACGTCGTGACGCCGCCCGAGGCCGCGGAGCAGTTTGCAAACTCGCTGCCTGATTCGCGGATGGTCTGGTTCGACAAGTGCGGCCACGCTCCGATGATGGAATGGCCCGAGAAATTCGCGCAGGCGATGGCCGAGTTCATCGACGAGCGCGACGCTGCGGCTTCGAAGTGAACCGGGACCGCTCGACCTACTCATGGACCGCGGCGGTCGGCGCTGCCCTTGAGGCGCGCATGGCGCTGCGTGTGCCGAAACTCGACAACACCGACTACTGGCGCTCGCACACGGCAAGGCTGCAGTTCCGGCAGCTCCGCAGGCTGCTCGTCCGGGCGCGGTCAACAGAATTCGGCAGGAAGCACGGCTTTTCGAGGCTGAGCACACTGAGCGATGAAGAACTGCTCGGGGCGTACAGGGCCGAGGTTCCGATTCAGGACTACGAGGGCTACCGGGCGTACATAGAACGCATGCGCGAGGGCGGCGAGCCCGATGTGCTCTGGCCCGGGCTGGTGATGGACTTTGCCCAGACCAGCGGCACCACGTCCGGCGACAAGTTCATGCCCGTCAGCAAAGAGCTGTTCCGGTCGAACTTCCTGTCGAGCCTTGACATCTTCGCGAACCTGATGCGGTGGGGCGTCTCGCTGCCCAAGATGATGTCGGGCCGATGCCTGTTCCTTGGCGGTTCGACGGATCTCGAAGTCAACGAGCACGGCATCCGCACGGGCGACTTGTCTGGGCTGGTGACCCCGATGATCCGCTGGCCCATCTCGCAGGTGTACACGCCGGGGCCTGATATTGCGCTCATGAGCGACTGGCCCGCGAAGATCGAGGCCATGGCGCAGCGGACGATCGACCAGGACGTGCGCATGATCAGCGGCATCCCGAGCTGGGCCTCGGTGCTCTTTGCACGCGTGATCGAGCTTGCAAACGAACGCGGCATGAACGCGACGTGCATGCGGGACGTCTGGCCGAACCTAGATCTGTTCGTACACGGCGGCGTGAACTACGCGCCGTTCAAGTCGCGCATCGCAGAGCTCGTCGAGGGCGACGCCAACGCCGACATGCAGTGCAGGCTTGAGCTCTACCCCGCGAGCGAGGCGTTCGTGGCATTGCAGGACGAGCGGCACGAGCGAGGCTTGCGACTGTGCGCCGACCTCGGCAACTTCTTCGAGTTCGTCCCGATCGAAGAGATCCACGACGCCAACCCGACCGCGTGCGCCGCGTGGGAGGTCGAGCCCGGGCAGAGGTACGTCGTCGTGCTCTCGACGTGTGCCGGGTTGTTCCGGTACATCTTGGGTGATGTGGTCGAGTTCGACACGGTGCCCGGCGGGCTCGATGGTTCGGGAGGCACTGGCCCTTCGCGGATGCGGATCGTCGGTCGGCACAGGCTGTTTATTAACGCGTTCGGTGAGAACCTGATCGTCGAGCACATCGAGAGCGCGATCGCGAGGGCCGCCGAGTCGGTGGGGGTGCGGATCGGCGAGTTCACCGCGGCGCCTGTCTACCCGAGCGGCACGACCCGTGCGGGGCTTGAGGTCGCTGTCGAGGCCGAGCTTCCGGCGGAATTGGTCGGGAGGTTCCGCGACGTGGTCGACGAGACGATCAAAGCGCAGAACGTGGACTACACAACGAAGCGGACGGATGGGTTGGGGATGGCCGAGCCGACGATTACGGTGCTCCGCGAGGGCGCGTTCCACGCGTGGCTCGACAGCCGGGGAAAGCTTGGCGGCCAGCACAAGTGCCCGAGGTGCGCCAACCACCGAGAGTTCATCGAAGGCGTCATCGCCAGCAACCCGGCCTAGCTCGCGGAGAACCACGCGGTGTGCACGCTGACAGCGATCAATCTTGCGGCAACCGGTGTGGGTGACGGGTACCGAGTTGTGATGAGCCGCGACGAGCAGCGCACGCGAAGCCGATCCGTCGAACCGGAATGGAGAGACATCAAAGGTCTCGGCGTGGTCTGGCCTACCGATCCTGATTCGGGCGGCACATGGATCGGGGCCGCGGAATCGGGGCTGACGTTGGCTCTGGTCAACAGCTTCCCGGAATCGTTGCCCGCTCTGCCAGCGGATCTTGTGTCTCGAGGAACAATCATTCCGGGCTTGCTCGATTCGCAGGGCATCGAAGATGTGGTCGATCGGCTCTCGCAGATGGACGTCGAGCGGTTCGCGCCCTTTCGGCTCCTTGCGATTGATCTGGTTGGGGACGAGGACGGCAATGTATCACCAAGGATGCTGATCCTGGATTGGACACGTCAAGAACTGGCAGTTGAGACGCATCTCGACGGGCCGGTCTGTCTTGTCAGTTCTGGGCTCGGTGATGCCGAGGTGTCTCCCAGACTAGAACTATTCGGTGAGATGGTCGTTGAAGCGGGGCTCTCGATCGAGAATCAGGACGCGTACCACGAGCACAACTGGCCCGGTCGGCCAGAGATCAGTGTCATGATGTCGCGTGATGAGGCATCGACAGAGTCCGTAACAGCTGTTGAATGCAGAGTTTCCGAGGATGAACCTGTGAGGATGCACTACAGGAGACTGTCGCTGTGAGCGGCTCCGGGTCAAATATGCCGACGGCGGGCTCCGAAGAGCGTGTGCGACGCCTTGAGAGGGACATCGAAACGCTGGCCAAGATCTGCGAGGAGAAGGAGCAGCAGATCCGGTTGCTTTCGAGCCGAATCGAGCAGCTTCGGGCCAGTCGCTGGCGGAAAATCGGGCAGCGGCTCGGGCTCGCGATGACCATGGATTGGGAGAAACCCGAGGGCTGATTGGATTGGCGAACTCTGCCTGAGTGATCTACAGTAGGGCCACATGGATACCTTCCTGAAAGATCTCTTGCCCACGGGCATCACCGCGACCCAGCTCTTTGTCAGCCTGCCGTTTCTGGCGATCATGCTGCATGTGATCCTGGGGATGGTGGCGTACCTGATCTACGTCGAACGCAAGGTCTGCTCCTACATCCAGGACCGCGTGGGGCCAAACCGCGTCGGGTTCGACTTCGGTCAGTCGTGGCTCCGCTTCCTGAAAGGGGCGCTCGGGCTGGGCCAGCCGCTCGCCGACGGCATCAAGTTCATGCTCAAAGAGGACTACATGCCAAAGAGCGCCGACAAGGTGCTCTTCACGCTCGCGCCCGCGACGATCGTGATCCCCGCGATGATCGGCTTCCTGATCGTGCCATGGGGCGGCTACATCAACGTGCCCGACATGACGGTCCCGATTCTCGGTGAGATCGGCGGGCGGGTGCTGCTCGCCGGCGCGAACCTGAACGTCGGTGTGATCTACATCATCGCCGTCGCGTCGCTCGGTGTGTACGGCGTCGTGCTCGGCGGCTGGGCTTCCAACAACAAGTACTCGTTCCTCGGCGGCCTGCGCGCCAGTGCCCAGATGGTTTCCTACGAGATCCCGCTCGGGCTCAGCCTCATGTGCGCCCTCCTGATCTGCGGCACCATCATGCCCATGGGCATCATCGAGTACCAGGTCCAGAACGGCTGGCTCATCCTCGCGCACCCGCTCGCGGCGATGCTGTTCTTTGTCTCGGTGCTCGCCGAGGCCAACCGCGCTCCGTTTGACAACGCGGAGGCCGAGCAGGAACTGGTCGGCGGCTACCACACCGAGTACTCGTCGATGCGATTCGCGTTGTTCTTCCTCGCCGAGTACATGCACATGGTGACGAGCTGTGCGTTCTTCGCGCTCTTGTTCCTCGGCGGGTTCCACCTGCCGGCGATCCCGGGGCTCGGTATCGAGGAGACCTCGATCCTGGCGGGCCTGCTCAAGCTCGGCGTGTTCATGGGCAAGGTGCTCGTATTGATCACGTTTATGATCGTGATCCGCTGGACAGTGCCTCGTCTGCGGTACGACCAGGTGATGTTCCTCGGCTGGCAGAGCATGATCCCGCTTTCGATGCTGATGCTGGTGATGACCTCGGTCATGGTGTTCTACCAGTGGACCGCGTGGTACCAGCTTCTCGCGGCGAACGCTCTGCTGACGGCTGTCATCATGCTGTTCCTGCCGGTGCTGCCCAAGAACAAGGTCAACAACCGCGTGCCGATGTACGGCTCACGCTTCAACCCGATGCCGGGCGAGCGTGTGCAGACCGTTGCGCCGGGCGGGCTGGCAAGCGAAGACCGCCCGGTCGAGGGCATCTCGCCGGCGATGTAAGCCTGCTTAGCGGTTGTACTGTTTAGAACGAGCTGGGTTTATTGCCGCGTATCGAGCTGTGATTGCCGCTCGATGACGATGCTGTTGGGTTTGATGAACGACCTGCCGTTGTAGGCATAGCTCTGCCCGCTGACGCGGACGGCGATCGCGTCGCCGTGGTTCTCGATGATGCGCTCGACCTGCTCGAGCAAGTGGCAGGGCAGCACGACCAGCGGCGCTTCGATCACAAAGTCGGGGTCGTTGTCGAAACTGACGGCGATCTCGCCGGCGGACTGGTAGGTCAGGCGTGCTCTTCGGCGCATGAACGTTCGACCCTCGGGGACGGGTGCCCGGCCGCTGCCGATGTTGCTGGTCATCGGCTGGAGGATCGCGCGGTCGGCGTGGCGAGCTTCTTCAAGTTCGTCGATCAGGTCCTGCACGCTCTTGCTGAGTGGATCAGAGAGTTCGAGGTTCTCGGTGATGTCGCCCGGTTCTTCGGGTTCGGTGGCTTGTGCTTCTGATTCGCCGGAGGCCTCGGCAGTGATCGCGGTGATGAGCAGGTAGTTCCTGCCCCGGTAGAGCAGGACTTCGCCGGTCAGGGCGACCTCGTTGTGCGCGGTGTCGAGGCCGACGATCTGGATCAGGCGTGTGAGCGTTTGCGAGGGCAGCACGATCATGGGTTTGATCGCGGATTCATCGACGAGGTCCGTCGGCTCGAAGATCCACGCGCCCTGCACGGATCGGTGAACGAGCCCTTCGAGCTGTACGATGAACGAGCCTTCCGGGAGCAGCCTGCCCTCGACCGGCGGCAGGCCGAGGTCGGCGTGCGAGCGGATCGGTGCGACGCCGGCTTCGCGGGTGGGCTTGAGGCCCTTGGTTTTCTCGCCCGAGTTTTTGAGTTCCTCGGCGACGGTCTCAAGGCTCGGATCGCTGAGCGTCGGGTCGTCTTCGGGCTGAAGCCCGGCGGCCTGGCCCGCCAGCGCGAGCGTGAGCGTTGCTGAGAGTCGAATGAATCCGTTCATCGCGTTTCCTCGTATCCTTCCGAGGGAAGTATCGGTCAGGCGTGCCAGACACGGTCAGCGGGCTTTGGCTGCTCGGAGTGTATCTGGTATCGTAAGCGAAGCCCTGCGGGGCTGATGAGGCGGTCTGTACGGGCTTGGCCTTGTTGATCCCAAGCGGGGACAAGACTACCTTTTCCCTCGGCGAGAGCCGGTCGGCCGTGTGCCCAAGTGGTCTAAGGGGGTGGATTGCAAATCCACTATTCGTGGGTTCGAATCCCACCGCGGCCTTTCTCCCTGTTTGAATATCGGCATGGATCCTATCCCCGCGGCGGGGCACGCCAGCCGGGCAGGCGGTAGGCTTACCTACCCAGAATTGTCACCAGACGGAGATCTACGCTGCACAACGAACTCGTTTCAATCGCGGTGATCCTCGGCCTTGGCGTGTTCGCGCAGGTCGCGGCTGTGCGCATGAAGATGCCGGCGATTCTCCTGCTGCTGGTCATCGGCATACTCGTTGGCCCGGTGCTCCGAAAGCTCGTACCCGATTCGCTTATCGCGATCGATCCAGATGATCTTCTAGGTAATCTGCTCACGCCTATTGTCGGATTGAGCGTGGGCATGATCCTCTACGAGGGAGGCCTGACGCTCAGCTTCCGCGAACTGAAAACAGGCGCGAAGGTCATCACCATGCTCGTCACGGTCGGGGCGGCGATCACGTGGCTGCTCTCGGCGTTCCTCGCGGTTGTGGTGCTCAAGCTGCCGTGGGGGCTGGCGTTGGTCTTCGGAGCGATCCTGACAGTTAGCGGCCCGACGGTGGTGCTGCCGCTGGTCAGGCACGTCAGGCCCAAGGGCGCGACTGGCTCGATCCTGCGGTGGGAGGGCATCGTCATCGACCCGATCGGCGCGCTGCTTGCGGTGATCGTCTTCGAGGCGGTGCTTGTCGGCGGCGGTCAGGCCGCGGCATACGACGTCTTCTACCGCGTGGTTTACACGATCATCGTGGGCGGTGGGCTCGGGTTTATCGCAGGCTGGTTCATGGCGCTGATCATCCGCAACTTCCTCGTGCCTGACTATCTCCAGAACGCGGTCTCGTTCGCGATGGTGATCGTGACCTACGCGGTCTGCGACAAACTTCAACCCGAGTCGGGGCTGCTTGCAACCACGGTCATGGGCATGTACCTAGCGAACCAGAAGTCGGCGGACGTCGAGCACATTTTGGAGTTCAAAGAGAACCTGCGTGTGCTGCTGATCTCGTCGCTGTTCATCGTGCTCGCCGCGAGACTGGACCTGTCTGATCTGCAGGACCTCGGCTGGTCGACGTTCTTCTTTGTGCTGCTCCTGATCCTCCTGATCCGCCCGGTCGCGGTGATCTTCTCGACGATGGGTTCGAGGCTGAACTGGCGTGAGAAGGTGCTGCTCGCGTGTGTCGCGCCCCGCGGTATCGTCGCAGCGGCCATCGCGCCGGTGCTCGCGCACGAACTCTCGGATCGGTACCCCGAGCACGCGGACCGCTTAGCGCCGCTCATGTTCGCGGTGATCGTGGGCACGGTGATGGTCTACAGCATCTGCGCCCCGATCGCGGCCCGGAAGCTCAAGCTCGCCGACACCAACCCGCAGGGCGTGCTCATCCTGGGCGGCCAGCCATGGGCCCGCGCGATCGGCAAAAAGCTCAAATCGCTCGGTGTGCACGCGATGATCGTCGATACGAACTACGCGAACACAGCCGCGGCTTGGATGGACGGCGTGCCTGCGCACCACGGCAGCGTCATGTCCGACGGCGCACTCAACGACCTCGAACTGACCGGCATCGGCAGATTCGTGGCGCTCACGCCCAACGATCAGGTCAACACGCTGGCGTCGCAGAAGATGGTGCGGGCGTTCGGGAGTGTGAATGTCTACCGCCTCGCCGGGCGTGAGGCCGACGAGAACAAGGACAAGAAACACGAAGACGTCGGCCGCGTGCTCTCAAGACCGTCTGCGACCTACAAAGCGATCACCACGCTCTTCGGCAAGAGCGGCGGAGTTCAGGTGACCGAGCTCACCGCAGAGAACACACTCGAGAAGTTCATTCAAGAGAAGGGCGACAGCGCGATACCGCTCTTTGTGCTCGGCGAATCTGGCAAGCTGACAGTGGTGGCGCCGCAGCAGGCGATCCCGTTCCAGCCGGGACAGAAGCTGATCAGTATCGCGTCGAACGTCGCGAAAGAAGAAGACGAGGACTAAGCCTTGGCCGAGCGTACAGATGATCTTGGTCGCCTCGATCCCTCGGCTCTCGAGTCGCTGAGCGAGGAGTTCCGGCGCGACTATGCCGCGGTGCGTGAGCAGATCAGCAAAGTTGTTGTGGGCAACGTCGCGACGATCGACGGCGTGCTTGTGTGCCTGTTCACAGGCGGGCACGTGCTGCTCGAGGGGGTGCCGGGCATCGGCAAGACGCTGCTGATCCGCTCGCTCGCAGAGGCGCTTAGTCTGGAGTTCAGCCGAGTGCAGTTCACGCCCGACCTGATGCCCGCTGACATCACGGGCACGACGATCGTCAACGAGGTCGAGCGCGCCGGTGGCGGCGTGTCGCGCGAGTTCACCTTCCAGCCCGGCCCTATCTTCGCGCAGATCGTCCTCGCCGACGAGATCAACCGTGCGACCCCGAAGACGCAGTCCGCGATGCTCGAGGCGATGCAGGAGCGAAGCGTGACTGTCGCAGGTGAGTCGCACCGGTTGCCTTCGCCCTTCTTTGTCATGGCGACGCAGAACCCGATCGAGCAGGAGGGGACGTACCCGCTGCCCGAGGCGCAGCTCGACCGTTTCTTCTTCAAGCTTGTCGTCGGCTATTCCAGCCGGGACGAGATGCAGGAGATCCTCAACCGCACCACGCGGGGCGACATGCCCGAGATCAAACCGGTGCTCAGCGCCGAGTCGATTTTGAAGTATCAGCAGCTCGTGCGGTTGGTCGCGATCGCCGAGCATGTGCAGGACTACGCGGTCCGGCTCGTGCTCGCGACGCATCCCGGGGGCGAGTACGCGACGCCGATGGTGAACAAGTACGTCGCGGTGGGGGCGTCGCCCCGCGCGGCTCAGGCGTTGGTGCTCGCGGCCAAGTGCCGGGCGCTGGTTGCGGGCAGGCCGAGCGTGGGTGTGGACGACATCCAAAAGATCGCCAAGATGGCGCTTCGGCACCGGATCCTGACAAATTTCGAGGCCGACGCGGACGGCGTTGGAGCAGACGAAATCATCGAGAACGCGGTTTCGACGCTTCCACGCGAGCAAACAGTCTGACGATACGGAACCGGTGAGCGTTTACTGACGTCATACATGGGCAGCGGGTCCAAATGTCGCCGGCTTCGGCTGGGCGCATCCGGACCGGCTTGCCGATGAGAGTCAGAGCGTTCGGGGCCGACCGATTTGAGTTTGTGTTGGAGAGGTGCATGCAGGCCAGTCTGAATAATGGCACATGTACATCATCCGCCGATCTTCGGCGGTTCGTTCGCCGGTGCGGTGCTGCGCTACCCGTTGCCGCAGCAATGTTTGCATCGGTCGTGCCGCTCGCAGTGACTGGTTGCGGCGAATCGAGCCAAGAGATTGAAACCGCTTTCGAGCCCGTAGCGCCTGAGCTTCTGAACGATCCGAGGTTCGGTGTGTTCCCGACCGAGCGGATCGACGCGGTGCTCGGGTTGCCGCTGGTGATCCGTGTCGATTTCGCGGGCAACTTTTTGCCCGAGGACGTCGGCCAGGTTGTGCTCGACGACGGCAGAGCGCTTGATACCCGCGTCGTGTGGATCGGTGTCAAACCCGGCGAACGCAGCGGGTCGTGGCTCGAGCCCGCGGGCGAGTGGGTGGCTCGATCGGTGCAAGAGGTTGCCGAGGGATTTGTCCCCGAGGGCGAGCTTGGCACGTGGGCGATCCTGCTGGACCCGCCGATCGACGCGGTTGGTCAAGGAATGTGGATCGCCGGCACTCGGCACTCGGTCAACTGGCTCCCTGATCCGACGGTTGTTGCCTCGCGAGTGTCGGCCCGCGCGTGGCAGAGCCCGCTGACCGCAGAGATGCGCGAATCGCAGAGGCTGCGCTTTCTGGTCGAACCCGAACGCAAGAGCCCGTTCCGCAGGTGGCGTTACAGCCTGATGGTCGGCGAGATCTCGCCCAGAGCGGAACGCCGGGTCGTTGAAATCGACGGCAGAATCAGAAGACTCGGTTCGTCGGTCGAGTGGGCGTCGGGTGAACTCACGGGCGAGGTGCTCGAACTGCTCGCAAGTCAGCGCGAGTCCAAATGGGCAATCGGACTGGCGAGGCTTGATCAGGCCGACAACGAGCTGGCCGAGCAGGTCAGGCAGAGGCTCTGCACGATCGTTGATTTTGGCGCGGGTGAGCTAGCGCCGCTCTGGCCGCTAGACAGAGAGGGCATCGATCGGCTGCTTTCGGATCTGCTGGATCAGCGTCTCCAGCCCCGAGAGCGCGCCCGGCGCGCCAAGCTCTGGCTCGACGATCAGCAGACCGCCGTCGCGTGGGTCGTCAGCGATGCGCCACGCACAGACGCGGCGACCGGTCGCTCGGTCGCAACGATCGCCGTGGCGAACATGGACTACGAGGCGAGGCTCGCCTCGGTCGAAAGCCGGAGCAACGCGGGTGGTTCTGAGCTGTCGTCGCTCGGGGCGCTCAGCGCCCGGGCCTACGAGGTGCCCTGCGGCACCGCGGTCGGCGAGATCCCCGCTGTGGTCGCGAAGGTCGGCAACGACGAGCGCGTGCTCGCGGTCGGGGGTGTCGATGTCAAAGCAAGACCCCCGGGTCTGCGCATCGACCGCTTCTTCGGTGACTGGTCGCTCGCCACACTACAGGCCAACGTCATTCCGACGATGCCCGGCGGGGACGCGTACCGCACGGGGGCGCTTCTGTACCGCGAGCCGGGCGGCCGGTGGATGCTCTACATCGAATGCGTGACTCCGAGGCGCGATCAGGAAGACGAGAGCGTTCGCGTCACGCTCGGCCCCGAGGGCGCGCCGGGTGATCTCATCGTCAAGCTCTCGCCGGGCTCAGAACCGAAGGTCGAGTTCGAGCGAGGCGCCGCACTGCTGGCACCGTTCGTGCCGGATGCCGAGGTCGAGACCTTCCCGGGCGGTTGGTCGGCCCGGCTCGTGGTGCCGGAGCGTTCGATCGAAGCCAACGGCGATCGGCTCAGGCTCGGCATCGAACGCACGGACAGCCTTGGGCGGCGCTCGGCTTGGCCCAGGCCCATGCTCCCCTGGCAGGGCGCGTGCGGCAGGGCGGCGATCGATCTTGCAACTTGGGGCGGGCTTGGCCGTTAGTTCGGTGCGTTAACGCCGAGTGCCGCGAGCATCATCGGGTAAAGGTGGATGTTGTCGATGAACCCGGGGAGCGATTCGCTGCCGGGACCGATGGCGGTGACCTCGACAAAGTCCGCGGTGTGGTTCGGGCTGAGAAACGCGACGCCGGTGTGGTTGGCCAGCAGCGCGCCGAGTGTCATCGCCGAGCCGTTTGCGATGTCGAACGCGTCGATCGGCTGTTTCTCGAACGCGGCTCTGCGGAGCGTGTCGATCTCGGTGTCGCTGAGCCGGATGCTGGTGCCGCGTTCGATGGTCGCGACGAACGAGTCGATGGTTCGGTCGGTCTTCTTGTACTCGTCGAAGATCCACTCGAAGCTTCTGCTCGCCTTGGACATCGTGTTGAACGAGCGTTTGCCGGTCTTGGCATAGAACGTCAGACCCGGGTTCGCGGTCGCGTGGTCTGCGGTTACGATCAGCAGCGTGTCGTCGCGGTCACCGATCCAATCGACGACCGCCCCGACGGCCTCGTCGAACTCGATCTGATCGAAGATCATGCCTGCCGCGTCGTTGTCGTGCGCGGCGTGGTCGATCCTGCCGCCCTCGATCTGGAGAACGAACCCGCTGTCGGCGCGTTCGAGTCTTGCGAGCGCCGATCTGGTCATGTCCGTCAGCGACGGCATCGTGTCGGGCCGATCCAGTTCGTAGTGGCAGTGGCCTTTGTTGAAGAGGCCGAGCAGCCTGCCGTTGGAGAGTGTGAGCCTGTTGAGTTCATCGCGTGAGCGGGCGACGTAGAGATTGGGGTGTTTGGCGAGCAGTTCGTCCGGGAAATGCTTCGCGCCGCCGCCGAGCGCGATGTCCACTTTGCGGTCGAGCAGCTGGGTGGCGATGTCATCCTCAAGGTCTCGCTTTGGCACATTGGCGATGAACGAAGCGGGCGTGGCGTGCGTGATCCTCGCGGTGGAGACAAGCCCGGTCGCCTTGCCGAGGTTCTTGGCGGTGACGAGGATCGGCTCGGGCGTTAGTTCGTCGGGTGTGAAGTTGACGGCTCCGTTGTTAATGTGCTCGCCGCAACCCCAAGCAGAGCCGGCAGCCGCGGAGTCGGTCACCCAGCCGTCGGCGGAGTGGGTCATGCAGGTCGCGCGCCTTACACCTTCCGTGTTCCAGAGCTTGCGCCAGTGTGACTCGCCGAGGCCTTTGTGCTGACGCATCATCTCCGCGAGCGTGAACGCGCCCATGCCCATGCCGTCGCTGACCATGAAGATGATGTTCTTGACCGGTTTCTTGCGAGTTTGCCAGTTCGGCGCGGGCGGCCTCTGTGCTTGCAGCGGCGAAGGCATGGCCGCGGCCAGCGCGCCGCCGGCGCCGAGGCCGAGCAGGTGTCTTCGGGAGAGCGGGTGGTGTGTGTGTGTCGAGCTCATGTGCGCATTCTCCCGGCGAACAGCATCCACTCCGCGGTGAGGAGCACCGTCGCCGCGATCACGAACCAGTGCCAGACCTCGCGGTGGCCCTGGTCAGATTGTCCGGCCCGTACAACCCGGCCGGCGATTCTGATCGTATCGGAGGTGGCGATGCTCGATTCACCGCTTAACACCAAATTCACAGCGAGCACGGGATTGCCCGAACTGTCGCGGTACACGCCCGCTCGCTCGGGCACGCCGAGCGAGACGCGTCGGCTCTGGCCCGTACCAGGGCCCGTGCCCGCAGGCGGAATCTGAGCACGGATCTCGGCCGGGCCGGTGAGCACGAGCGTGCCGCTGCCCGCGTCGATCGCGATCGATGCGTTCTCGCTCGTCGTGGCGAACGCGTCGGCGGCCTTGAACGTCTCCAGCGTGAAGTGCTCGACCGCCTGAATCAGAAACAGCGGGAACGCGATATCCAGGGGCCAGTTCGTTTGAGCTGGGTTGAACGCGACACCGAGCCGGCGCTGACCGCTCTCCGTCGTGAGCACGATGTTCGGCCCTTGCCGACCCGATGCGAGTTCCTCGAACGATCGGTCCGTGCCCGAAGCATCAAACCAGCTTCGGCTGCTCATGCGGACACCGTCGAGCACGAGCCGGCGCATGATGGGGTGCGAGCGAGACCACGCCGTGAACCTATCCGCGTTTTCTGGGGCCGTTGTCACAGGCAGCCCGGGCAGTGCGCCGGCGAACGAAAGCGTCGGCGCTGGAAAGTCTCCCGGGACATCGACGCGGTCGAACACGACAAGATCCACCGGCCTGAAACTCCGATTCTGAAGCTGCTCGTCGAGTGCGCTTTCGGACAAGCTGGAGAGCCGGGCGATGTTCATCTCTTCGAGCGTGTTTCGAATAACCCAGTCGAGCGAGCCATCGTCGCCGTCGGGGGTGACCAGCAGGATCTCGGGAAGCGACGCGGGTGTGATGATCGCCGACACGCTGTTGTCTTCCGCGAGATAGTCCTCGCGTTCGAGTATCGCGGTCACAAGACCAGATACGCCCCGGTTGAGCTCGAAGGTGAGCGTCTGCGTGCCCGGGCCCGTTTCAGTCGTTGCAGGCACACGGATCGGTTTGCGATCGAGCACGCCGGCTGGTGAGCTGAGCGTGACGGTGGTCGCGACTTCTCGATCGGCGGCGTTCTCAATACGAAGAAACAGCCGGGTGATCGACGGGTCATCGAAGTCTGCCGAGACGTTGAGGTGTGTGATGCCGAGGTTGTCATAAGTCGGTGCTTCCGGCGGCCCGGCTCTGCGAAACTCAAGATCCCCGCCTGCCAGTGCAAGGCTGGTCCGGCTGAACCCGCCGTCGGAAATCAGCACGATTGAGACACTCTCGGCGGTCGCCTGCTCGCTGGTCGAGGTCAGCAGCATGCTCTGCGTCAATTCAAGAGCCTGCGCGATGTCACCGGGCTGGTCGGTGGGGGAGATCTGCTCGATCGCGCGGAGCGCCGCGGCGTGGTTCGTCGAAGGGGCGAAACGGATCTCGGGCTGAGCCGCGAACGCGATGATCTGAACGCTTGCACCGGGGCTAAGGTCGTCGACAATCTCCGCGGCGATCTGCTTCGCTTCCTCGAACCGGGAAGCGCCCGCCGGACCGTCGAGCGCGTTCATCGAAGCGGATCGATCGATCAGCAGAATGACACGGTCACCGGACACAGCATTGCCGGGAACCGCGGGCCTGCCAAGAGCAGTGGCGAAGCACGCGAGCGCGAGCAGTTGAAGAAACAGCAGCAGCGATGGCTTGAGCCAGCGGAACGGCTCGTTGACCTGCAGGTCCTTGACCGCTCGTTGCCAGAGCAGGGTTGAACCCACACGCATCCGGCGTCGGCGGAGCTTGAGAAAGTAGAGCAGGACCAAGATCGGCGACGCGAGTACGCCGGCGATCATCGCTGAGGCTGGATCCAGAAGCGTCACGGGTTGACTCTCGCGCCGCGGAAGTTCCGGGCGACGATGTAGGTCTCGCGCGAGACATCGCGAGTCGCATCTGGCTTGTACGACTTGGCCTGCTGAAACAGGACGCGCGTCTCTTTGAGAACATCCTGAAACTCGGCGCCGTCAAAGATCTTCATCCCGAGCCTGCCGCCCGGTCGGAGCGTGTGCTCGGCGATGTTGAGCACGGCTCGGCAGAGGTGCGCCGAACGCAGGTCGTCGCCGTGGCCCGTCGTGTTCGGGGCGATGTCCGAGAGGACCGTGTCGAACTGCCCGCCTGCGAGCTCTTTGAGGTGCTCGGGATCGAGCTTGTTGATGTCGCCGGCGATCGTGTGGAACTCGCATTTGAGCTTGAGCTCCACCGGTTTGAGATCCACCCCGACGAGCGTGCCCCTCAGCCCGACGAGCTCTGCTTCGACCTGCATCCACGAGCCCGGAGCACAGCCGAGGTCCAGCACACGCCCGCCTTGAGGAACGAGATCAAACCGGTCGTTGAGCTGCTTGAGCTTGTAGGCGGAACGGGCGAGGTAGCCGTCTTCCTTAGCCTTCTTGAAGTACTGATCCTGGGTGACTCTGCGTGCCATGGGTAGATGGTATGTGCTAATGAGGCGCAGTGCCGATTGCTCAGTGGCGCATAAAAACCCCCGACGCACAGGCGCCGGGGGCTGGTGACTACTAGAACAGTGCTGTCGGCTTAGAAGTCCATGAAATCAACTTCGGTCGGCTGTGCTGGGATAGAAGGCTTGGGTGCTTGGGTCGCTTTTGGAGTCTGGGTCTGGAACCCGCCGCCCGTGGCAACCGCGACCGGCTGTCCCTGCTGAACAGTCGCTTGTGCGTCAATCTTGAACTGGTTGACAAGGTTGCGAAGCTGCGCGACTTCTGCAGCGTTCTGCTGCGCCGCTGACGCAAGTTCTTCGGCGTTGCCCGCGTTCTGCTGCGTGACCTTGTCGAGTTCGGTGACGCCGGAGTTGATCTCGCTGATGCCGGTGGACTGTTCCTTGGCGGCCGACGAGATCTCAGACAGCAGCGTGT
>JAUILU010000012.1 GCA_030432905.1 Phycisphaerae bacterium
GTGATGCCCTGCTCGCGGTCTTCGAGTCGGGTGCGGACGCTGTCTTTTTGCATCATCACGTTGACGCTGAAGAACTTGCCAATGTCGCGGAGCGCATCGATGAAGCTGATCGACGTGAGCCAGTCGGCGTTGTTGACGATGGTCACGTCGTCGCCCAAGACTCGCGAGAAGATCGGCCTCTGCTTCTCGATGTTCTGCTTGACGCGTTCCGGGGTCATGAGCTGGCGCTCGGCTGACTTGCCCGACGGATCACCGATCAGGCCTGTGCCGCCGCCCATGAGGACGATCGGCTCGTGGCCCGCGCGCTGGATGTGCTTGAGGAGCATGATCGGGACGAGGTTCCCGATGGTCAGGCTGTCGGCTGTTGGGTCGAATCCCGCGTAGATGCGCCTGGTCGCTGATTCTGGGTCGGCGAGATGCTCCCGCAGACCGGCCTCGTCCGTGCTCTGGTGGAGCAATCCACGCCAGGTCAGTTCGTTGAGTAGATCCATCGCGAAATCCTTCCGTGAGGGCCAAGCCTAGCCCAGCGAGCCAGAACGGGCATATTTTTGGCTGCTGCGATTGAGACTCATTCTCAGCAAGCGTACAACTGTCGCATCGGGGCAGCTGTGTCGCCCCACACTTCATGTTCAGGAGAGAGACATGTTCAAGCAGACCACAATCCTCGCCGGCATGCTGCTGGCAGCGGGTGCATCGGCCCAAACCACGCACACCTTTGACTCGCCCACCTTTGATCGGTGGAACTACCCCTTCAACACCACGCCGGGCGTCCGCACCGCGGCTTCGACATTCAGCTCGGGCTTCGTGCCGGGCATGTTCGACGACCGTGACGCGCAGTTCCTCAACAGCTTCATCACCGCTGGCGATGTTGCCCCGGCACTGGGCGCCTCGAACTACATCATCACCTCGGCGACCGCGACCGCGACTATCACCGGCGGCGAGTTCAGCTACGACAACGTCTACAACGAGGGCGCTTCGATCGACCTCTTCGGCACCGGCTTCCGCGGCGGCCTGAACGCTTTCGCGTACGGCGACAGCTTTACCTATGGCTTCGGTGACCCGACCAGCGAGGACATCCGAAACGCCTACGCGACCGACTACGCCGGCGGCGTATCGCGCGACGTGTCCAACAACATCCGTGACGGATTCACACCGACCCCGTTTGCCGTCGGCAACATCATCGGTGAGGTCCCAGGCACCACCGTGACCGGCTCGGGCCAGATCGTTGAGTTCACCTTCGACCTCAACAACCCCGACGTCGTCAGCTACCTGCAGGAATCACTCAACGACGGCATCGTCAGCCTCTCGGTGACCAGCCTACACGTCGCTGCACAGAGCGGCCCGCTTGTCTTCCCGGTCTTCGGCACGAACGAGAACGGCACCCCGATGACGCTCGACCTCGAAGTCAAGGTCATCCCGGCGCCCGCCTCTGCAGCCTTGCTCGGCCTCGGCGGTATCGCTGCGATCCGTCGCCGGCGCTAAACACCCGATTCACAGACTACGACAACCGATCAAGGGCGGAGATAACCTCGGCGCGCACACACGCCGGGGCTGTCCCGCCCTTGACCTTGCGCGCTCCGAGGATCTTCTCGACTGTGAGCGAACGGACATCAGCGATGTCCAACTCTGGGGTGACGTGGTGTAGCACATCGTCGGGCAGTTGCTCAAGCGGCACACCGCTTTCTTCCGCGATGCGGACCAGCTTGCCGACCTTGTCGTGCGCATCGCGGAACGGCACGCCCGCCGCGACAAGCAGGTCCGCGACATCGGTTGCGTTTGCGTAGCCCTTGTCTGCCCGCTCGCGGGCCCGCTCGGCGTTGAGCTCTAGTCCGGACACTGTGCGCTCTGCGAGAACCAAGACAGTCATGATCTGATCAGCGGCGGTAAAGAGCGGCTGTTTATCGAACTGCAGATCCTTGTTGTACGCCATGGGCAAGCCCTTGACAGTTACAAGAAGAGAGACGTGCGCACCGATGATCGTGCCGCACGAGCCGCGGATGATTTCCAGCGAATCGGGGTTTCGTTTCTGCGGCATGAGACTCGAACCGCTCGTGACGCCGTCGTCGAGTTTGATGAGCGAGAACTCGCTGCTGGTGTAGACGATGAGATCCTCGGCGAGCCGGCTCAGGTGCACCGCGAGCGTGGAGAGCACCGAGAGCATCTCGATGGCAAAGTCACGGTCGGACACCGCGTCGAGGCTGTTGCGTGAACAGGAGTCGAAACCGAGATCATCCGCGAGGCGATCCCGGTCGATGTTGTAGGCTGTGCCAGCGAGAGCCGCGGATCCGAGCGGGCAGACCGAGGCTCGCTTGCGTGCATCTTCGATCCGGCTCAGGTCTCGTTCGAGCATCTCGACATACGCCAGACAGTAGTGGCCAAACGTGATCGGCTGCGCTGGCTGGAGGTGCGTGTACGCGGGCATCGGCGCGTCGGCGTTCTTGTCGGCTTGCTTCGCCAATGCGAGCGCGAGTGCTTTGGTTGCGCCGCAAAGCTCCTCACAGAAATCGAGCGTCCACAGACGAAAGTCCGTCGCGACCTGGTCGTTCCGGCTCCGCCCCGTGTGGAGCTTCTTGCCAAGGTCACCGACACTTTCGATTAGTTTCTGCTCGACCCATGAGTGCACATCCTCGGCGCCGCTGTCGATCGGTGGGCTTGCGATCTGGGCTGCTTCCGAGCTGAGTTCATCGAGTGCATGCGAGAGCGAGTCGCACTCGTCTTTCGACAGAACACCCGCGTGACAGAGCGCATTGGCCCATGCGATCGAGCCGGTGATGTCGTGCTGGACAAGCCGCCAGTCGATGGGGAGCGAGTCGTTGGC
>JAUILU010000003.1 GCA_030432905.1 Phycisphaerae bacterium
GCCTCTTTTGTGTAGTGACCCGCCCCGACCCGTTCGGGAAGGCTAAAGAGCCTGATGAACCCCTTGGCGTCGGCTTGGTTGTAGAGTTCGTCCTCGTCGAAGGTGGCGAGGGCTTCGCTGTATAGCGAGTGCGCGCTCGAACGTGTCACGGTCGCGGCGTTGCCCTTGAAGAGCCTCACGCCGACTTCACCAGTGGTTGTCTGGCTCAGAACATCGACCGCCGCGGCGATCGCTTGGCGTGTTGGCCCGAACCATTTGCCCGCGTAAACAAGTTCGGCCATCTCGGGCATGAGCTGCGCCTTGAGCTTGCGAGCACGCGCATCGAGTGTCAAATCTTCGAGGCCTCGCAATGCTTCGTAAAGCACGGTGCCCGCGGGTGTCTCGTAGAGCCCGCGAGACTTCATGCCCACGACGCGGTTTTCGACGAGATCGATACGACCGATGCCGTGCTTGCCGGCGATCGTGTTGAGTGTTTCGATGAGTTCAACGCCGGGCATGCGTTTGCCGTTGAGTGCTACCGGAACCGCTTGCTCGAACGCGATGCTGACTACTTCTGGCTCGTCGGGCGTTTCAGCGAGATCGGCGGTCAGCATCCACGCATCATCCGGCGGCGGCGAGAGCGGGTCCTCGATCGCGCCGCCCTCGTGCGAGACATGCCAGAGGTTTCTGTCGCGGGAGTAGAGCTTCTCGGCTGTGCTTGTGACGGGCACGCCCTGCTCTTTGCAGTAGGCAAGCAGATCGTGACGGCTACGGAACTGCCACTCACGCCACGGCGCGATGACCTCGAGATCGGGCGCGAGCGCCGAGAACGCGGTCTCGAAGCGGACCTGATCGTTACCCTTACCGGTGCACCCGTGAGCGACGCCGTCGGCGCCGACCGATCTCGCCGCGGCGACCTGGCCCTTGGCGATGACAGGCCTGGCTACTGAAGTTCCTAGCAGGTACGTCCCCTCGTAGATCGCTCCCGATTTAAGCGTGGGCCAGATGTATTCCTCGACGAACTCGGCGCGGAGGTCGTCCACAATGCACGCGACGGCGCCGCTGTTCTTGGCTTTCTCCTCGATTCCTTCGAGTTCTTGGTCGCCCTGCCCGACATTGGCGGCGTATGCGACGACCTCGCAGCCCTTCTCGTTGATCAGCCAGGGCACGATGGCGGAGGTGTCGAGGCCGCCTGAATACGCGAGTACAACTTTCTGTGCCATCAGTCCTCCGGAGTTTCGAGCGAATGTGTGAGCAGCGCCACGAGCAGCGCGTTCTGCGCGTACTTGCGGTTTTCTGCCTGATCGTAAACGATGCTGTGCGGGCCGTCGATGACGTCGGCATCGACTTCTACGCCTCGGTAGGCGGGCATGCAGTGCATGAACATGGCTTCATGATCTAAGCCTGAACCGGCGGCCTGCATGACTTCCGTCGTCACGCGGTAAGGCGAGAACTCGCTGAGCTTCGAGTCATCGCAGTCCTGCCCCATGGACGTCCATGTGTCGGCGTACACGAAATGATGATTTTCGACTGCAGCAAGTTCGGTTGTGCACGTGATGGTTGCGCCAATGTCTTGAGCCAGGGCATGTGTTTGCTCAAGGATTGACTCAGTTGGGCCGTGACCCACGGGCGTAATGACGGTTAGATCCATTCCTGTGATAGCTGACACGAGCATGAGCGAGTGGCACACGTTGTTGCCGTCACCGATGTACGCGAGGCGAGTTCCTTCGAGCGTACCAACATGCTCGGCGATGGTCATCAGATCCGCGAGTGCCTGGCAAGGGTGCTCCTGATCTGAGAGCGCGTTGACGACCGGGATCGTGGCGTGGCATGCGAGTGCTCTCAGAGTCGCGTGACTGTGTACGCGGGCGACGACGAGGCCGACCGATCGGCTGAGATACTCGGCGAGATCCCGTACGGGCTCACGCTCGCCGAGTCTGCTCTCTTTGTGGTCGAGGTAGATCGGCAGGCCTCCGAGCGAATGGATGCCGGCCTCGAAGCTCACACGGGTCCGGAGGCTCGGCTTTTCGAAGATCAACGCCGCCGACTGACGCGAGAGCACCTGCGGGTAGTCACCCGATTCTTTCCATGCGATCGCCGACTCGATAAGCGAGGCGTATTCATCGCGGGTGAGATCGGACGCACTCAGAATGTGGCGTGCGGTTGCAGCAGTTGGCGTTTGCATCACGACGCCCCCGCTTTCTGCATGGCCACTGTTGTTGAGATGGCGGCTTTGCCTGCCAGCAGAGTCGCGGCGGACTCGGCGGATGCAATACGGATCAGATCCACGCCCGCTGACACAGCATCGGCAGCGGAACGGAGCTTGGCGGCCATACCCCCTACGACCACGCCGCTTTCGACGAGACGCTCTACTTCTTCCACAGATACGGATTCGATGATCTCACCGTGGTAATTGGCGACACCGGTCACGTCAGAAACGTAGAAAAGTGATTGCGCGCTAAGCGAAACCGCGAGCGCCGCGGCGGCGTCATCGGCGTTGACATTGAGCAGCCCGCCCTCGGCATCGAGGCCGATCGAACTGACCACCGGAACGTAGCCTCCGGTGCTGAGTGAGCGAACGAGCGACGCCTCGCTAGGGATCGGTGTACCGACCCGGCCGAGTTTGCCGTTGTGCGTACTATCGACTTCGCACTCAAGAATGCCATGCGAGCCGAGCGAGAGGCCGACAGCCTTCACACCCGCGGCATTCATCGCGCCGACGAGTTTCAGGTTCATCTGCCCCGCGAGCACACCCGCAACGATGTCGATTTGTGATTCTGGAGTCACGCGGATGCCGTCGATGCGTTCGATTGGTTCGCCGAGCTTTGAAAGCAGAGTGTCTACTTGTTTGCCTCCGCCGTGCACAAGCACGACGGGTTGCTTTCGGCTCACCTCAGAGATCGCGTGCCACAGTGATTGGGCCCTGGCAGGATCATCGATGACTTTGCCGCTGACTTTGATGACGATGGGGTTCATGCGTTCCCCCTTGCCGAGAAGCCGAGCGTTTCGTCCCAGCCCATGTGGATATTGAGTGCCTGGACCGCCTGGCCCGAAGCGCCCTTGAGCAGGTTGTCGATCGCGCTGACGAGGATCAGGTGCTGGCGGGATTCATCGATGGCGAAACCGATGTCGATCATGTTGGTGTGTGCGACCGCGTTCACGCTTGGCCATTGCCCTTCAGGTAGAAGCCGGACAAACGGCGAGTCGGCGAACGCAGCTTCGAGCGTTTTCTCGATTCTGGCTCTATCGACACCGCGGGCAAGGTCTGCGTGGATGGTCGAGAGGATGCCCCGTTTGTACGGCCCGAGGTGCGGCGTAAAAATCACGTCGGTGCCGGAGTGCTCGATCATCTCGGGCGTGTGGCGGTGAGTGAATACGCCGTATGGTGTCGGGCTGACTTCGCAGAAGCTCGTCGTCGCCGACGCTTTCTTGCCCGCACCGCTGATGCCTGAAACAGAGTCAGCAACAACTGGCCTCGACTTATCGAGCAGGCCTGCATCTACCAGCGGCTTCACAGGAAGGATCACCGACGTCGCGTAGCAACCCGCGAGCGAAACGAGTTTCGCATTCGGCAGCTTCGCGCGGCACAGTTCCGGGATGGCATAGAGCGCCGATTCGACAGACGAAGCAGAGGTATGCGTGAAGTCGTAGTGCTTCGGGTACAGGCTCAGCTCGCTCAACCTGAACGCGCCGGAGAGATCGAAGACTGTGATACCGAGTTCGACCAATTCAGGCGCAATTGTCATGCTTAGTTCGTGCGGCGTGGCGAGAAACACGTGCTTGGCGCCGGTCTCCGCGATGGCGGCTGCGGACGTCTCGGCCACGACAAGATCGGTGCAGCCGCGCAGACGCGGGCACAGCTCATCGAACGGCACACCCTCGGTCTGCGATGAACCGAACAACGCCTCGAGTTTGAGCGAAGGGTGTCCGAGCGTCAGTTCTACCAGTTCCTGCCCGGTGTAGCCGCCAGCGCCGACGATCGCGATCGGCAGCGTCATTTCGCAGGCTCGTTCTCTACGAGCCCCGCCAGCTCGCGCATCCGCTCGGCGACACCTGACACGGTCTCGCTCGGCTCGATCGCCAAGAAGATGGTGTCATCACCGGCGAGGCTCGCGACGATGCCTGTGGGCAGGTCGGCGTCGAACGCGGCGCCCACGGCCTGGGCCGCTCCGGGGCGTGTGCGGAGTACGACCATGGCGTGGGCCTCGCTGATCTGGAAGACCTCGCGCTGGAGCGCATCTTCAAGCCGAGAACCCAGGCTGGACGAGTCCATAAAGGAAGAGTCGAGTATGTAGCCCATAGCCCCCTTGACGATGCCCAGTTCCCGCAGGTCGCGAGAAAGGGTTGCCTGGGAGGCTTTGATCCCGAATTCCGCGAGACCGGCCTGAAGGCTTTCTTGGCTCTCTACAGGGCCGCGGTCGAGGATCTGACGGATGGCTTCGTGTCGTCTTTGGTATGACATGAATGTATATTAGTCACACGAATAATTATGTCAAGTGCTTGTTGCCACATCCGATGCCGGGTGCCGATGTCAGGGGTAGGCTGAATCGGAACATTCACGGCTTGCCCCTAGTTCGTCAGGCCATGAATACAGGACACAAGAGTTCAGGAGCTGGTTTGGAGATTCTCAGAACAGGCGATTTGGCGGCTGAAGCGGTCCACTGGTGGGAGCTTGCCGGACACGATTCGGCGGATCTCGCTGTTGCGTGGGCCCAGACCCACCACGCGGTCAGGATCGCGGGCCTTGTGGGCAAGGCCTGGGCAAGCCCACGCGGCGACGGCCTGCACGCAGCCATGACGTGGTACTCAGGCCAGGGCCTGCTCGATGGGCTCTTTGCGAGCGAACCCGTAGCCGGCGACCGCCCAATGCGCGGCGTGGTCCGGCTGTGGAATCTCGACCTGCTATTCGTCGAAGAGTCGGGCGTCCCGATCGACGAGTTCAAGACCGTCGGCAAGACGTTGGACGATGCGCGGAACTGGATTGTCGAAGCGGTGAAACAACAGGCCGGCGAGGCAGCCCGAGATATCCCGGAGAACCAAGACAAGCCCGAGCACGCGGTCACGAACGGGGCGCCTTTCAGCGAGCCTTCGCAGATGGCACACGCGGAGCTCTTGCGTCTCTACGGGAACACGGCTTCGGTGCTGGAGCAGGTCTCATGGACCGTTGAGGGCGCAAGCCCGGTCAGTGTCTGGCCACACAGCTTCGAGATGAGCACACAGGTTCGGCTCACACCGAAAGACGAGATGCCCCCGAAGCTGATCGTGATGGGACTCGCGCCTCCCGGCAAGCTTGCTGCCGGCGGGTACTGGTACGTCGCGCCGTGGCGATCGAACGTCAAGAGCGAGAAGGACAGCTGGGACAGGCTGCCGATCGGGCATTGGTCGAAGGAAGAGGGCCAGATCCCGATCGCGGTGCTCCCGATCGAGGACGTAGTAGAGAGCGAGGACCCCGCGGTTCAGCACGACCGCGTGGCCAGCTTCTTCGCGTCTGCGTTTAACATGAGCCAGTCGAATCTGATGGCAGAGTGACCTTTACGCACATCCAGGCGTGGATGTAGGAATATCCGGGTCCTGAACTCTGTTGAGACGGTTCAAGCACTGTTCTGATTTTCACCCGATTGCAGGACTCCCGATGATAAGGCATGCACTCGTAGCGATTTCGTGTTCGGCACTTTTGATCTCGGGCTGCGCGTTGAAACGCGAGCAATCGGCGGATCTTGCCTCGATCTACAACGCGTCGGCGCAGAACCTCGGCGAGAACCGGACACCGGTCGTAGTCATCCCGGGGATTCTCGGATCGAAGCTGTCCGATGATGTCGGCTCAAAAGTCTGGGGATCGTTTACATACGGCGCGACCGATGTGGACACGCCCGAGGGCGCCAGGCAACTGTCGCTGCCGATGGAGCTCGGCACACCCCTGTCCGAGCTGCGCGACAACGTGATCCCAAGCGATGTATTGGATGTTGTCGAGGTTGATGTCGGGCTTGTCCGTGGCATCAGGCTGAGCGCGTACGTGGACATCATGAAAACGCTGGCCGCCGGCAACTACCGTGATCAATCGCTCGGAGATTCGGGCGCGATCGACTACGGCGGGCTGCACTACACGTGCTTCCAACTGCCATACGACTGGCGCCGAGACATCGCGGAACAGGCGGCGGCTCTCGAGCAGGTCATCCTCGATGCCAAGGACGCCAACCGCGACGCGCTCGGGCTTGGCGATGATGCAGAGATCAAAGTGGATGTCGTCGCGCACTCGATGGGCGGGCTGGTGCTGCGCTACTACCTGCGGTACGGCACGCAGCCATTGCCCAACGACGGCTCGCTGCCAAAACTGAACTGGGCCGGCGCGGAGCATGTGAGGCAGGCGATCTTGATAGGCACACCAAACGCCGGGGCGGCATCGGCCTTGGCTCAGCTTGTCGATGGATTGAACCTGAACCCGATCCTGCCGAACTTCCGCCCGAGCATCCTCGGGACGATGCCGGCGATCTACCAGCTCTTGCCGCGCGAACGACACAACGTCGTTGTTGATCGTGTTACGGGTGAGAGCATCGATATTTTCCGTGTCGAGACCTGGGAGAAATACGGCTGGGGGCTGGTCTCAGACAGCGAAGACTCAAAGCTGCGACAGCTGCTGCCGGGCGTGGATACGCGAGAAGAACGTTACGCGATCGCACGCGATCATCTGGAGAAATGCCTCGCTAGAGCTGAGCAGTTCCATCGCGCTGTAGACATCCCCGCTTCGCCGCCCAAGGGCACCACAATCTCACTGTTTGCTGGGGACGCGAAGCGAACTCCGATCGTGCTCGGCGTCAGCAAGAACGGCAGGGTGAGTGTGCTCGAGACCGGGCCCGGTGATTCGACTGTTGCTCGCTACAGCGCCGTCCACGATGAACGCACGGGTGGCGAGTGGAAGCCGTTCTTGCGAACTCCCGTGGCGTGGCACCGTGTTCAGTTCATCTTCGCCGACCATCTTGGCCTGACCAAGGATCACACGTTCATCGACAACATCCTGTTTATGCTGCTCGAGACGCCGCAGGCTGGGTTCGAGGGATGACCACAGTGTACTTCTAGATACCTTGGCGTTGATCGCAGCCGGCAACATTCTCAGCTGTGCGTTTCGATGAATACACGTTGAACAAATCCCAGTAGTTACTCGGCTTCGAGCGATGCAACCCATGCGCGGATGATGGCGATCTGTTCATCCGGCAATGACGGTCGATCCAGAGGCATGGAGTCCGGGTCGCTCTCTGGCAGTTCGATCGGGTAAACAAGCAAGCTCTCGTCGGGCTTGCCGCGCTCGACGGTCTGCAGAACGTGTTCGAGATCATCGAGACGGACCCGGCCACGCGACTTGCCTTCGCGGTGGCACGACACACACGAATCCTGCAGGATCGGCATGACGTCATCCTCGAACAAAACAGTCATCGCCGGGATCGGTTCGGCTGGTTCTTCGATCTCGACTGACGGGCCCGTCAGCAAGGGTGGTTCAGGAATTACATCGGCTTCTTCTTCAAAGCCCAACTGGTCAAGCGGCTGGGTTGGTGGCTGCTGTTTGGCTGGTTCTTCGACTCGTTGGGCTTGGAGTAGCGGCTGGAAGACGAAGTCTTTGCCGTGGACCAGCCCGCCGCCAACATGGCCCGTGAATCCAACAAGCGGAGCGGCGAGGAGCACAATCGCGATGTACAGCCTGCTCGCTCTGGTGCTCGAAACCTTGGAAGCAGTGATGCCTGCGACATAAGCCGCGACGACCAGCACAGCCGACGCGACGCCGAGCCATCTGTGGAGTCCGAGCGAGCCTTTCGTGTCCGCGTATTCGGCGCCGGCAAAGACCCACCCGGTCACGGCGGCAAGTGCCGCAGATACGGCGGCGATTCCGACGAGCCAGAGCCCGGGGCTGAACTGGCGGGGCGCGTCCTCATTCTGCCGGCGGATCATCGACCACAGGACCAGCAGAGCCGCGACGGCGACGAGCGCGATCGGGAAGTGAAGCACCACGATGTGCAGCCTGCCGAAGACTTGAACCCAGGGCGAATCGTATGGAATCTGCATGCAAAGTACTCCCCCGCTGTCGGCGTACACCATACCGCAGAAGCGGTTGCACTGCCGACGCGACAACCCGCCACGGGTTGGGCGGGTTGCCAGCGGGTGTGGTTGTCATCGCCGGGCGGACCGGCGAGGGATCATCTCAGCAGCCAAAGCGGATGGTGAAGCCGCGGTCACAGCTGTTGCGCCAGCGCGGCGTGTAGTGCCAGCGGAAGTTCGGCTGGCGATGACGAGGCCGGTAGTTGCGGTCGCGGTGCTTTGGTCTGTGGTAGTCGGGCTGGATCTTGAATGGTCTCAGCGTGATGCAGCCGCGCGAGCGTGACTGATCGAGTCCGTACTCGCACCCGCTGAGCGAGATGCTCGGCTGTCTGCCTCGGAACCGCACGGTGACACAGCCGTCGTGTACATACGCGCGGTAGCCCGCGCACCGAAGCGCTTCGCGGATCTCGTAGGCGATGCTCCGCCGACCCTCGAGGTTGTAGCGTTTTCCGTTGACAAGCAGCGATCCGATGCTGTCTTGCTGCGCGTGCCTGGTGTTGTTCCACCCGTGTCCGCCTCGTTGCGCGGATGCGGTTCCTGTCGCCGCGACCATCCCGACTGCCAGTGCCGCGACCAGGCACGACCTGTTCATGCGTTTGCTCAGCTTTGCCATTTCCATTTCCTTTCTGGCACCTCTTGCTGTGCCGAATGCGCCGTGTGTTTTTGGTATTTATTTGGCTGTTGCCACGGCTTCAACGGGACAGCTTCCGCGGCCGCACCCACGCTCCTGACACCCAATCAGCGATTTTGTGGAATTTTGTTAGTGAACAGAAACTTTTTGCGTTGGAATCCGTCAAAGCCGTCAGGGGTTCGTCTTTGTGGCGGATCTCCTCAGGATCGCGGCCAAGCGATCCGAGCAGACCCCAACGGAAAGGGACTCAACATGAACAACGACAGATCCAAAAACACCATCGTGACAACCGACGACCCGCGTCGGCTCAGCCCGATCGAGGCGGCGATCATGGACTGGTGCAACCTCGCGCACGCTGCACGCACCCGCGGTGATCAAGATGCACTCGCCGAGATCAGCTCGGAACTCAACACACTCATCCGTAAGTACGACGAGACCGACGGCGACGGCCACGCGAACCCGGCATGGGCAAGACCCAACCAGCGCGCGCTCGCGCTCTCGGCGCGAGGCAAGATCGAAGAAGCGGTCGAGGTCGAGATGATCGCTGCCAAGTACGCCGACACCGACAGACGCAAGGAAGTCAGCTTCGGCAACATCGCGGACCGGCTCGTTCGGCTCGATCGCGCAGAGGAAGCCATCGAGTGGTTCCTCAAGGCTTGGGATGCGGCTCCCGCGAGCGTGCCCGTCATGATGACCGGCGCCAGGGCGTTCTTTGACGCAGGCCATTCCGACGACGCGAACGAAGTGTTCGCTGCGCTCGGTAATCTCGAGGACCTGCTCGAGCCTGGAACGGATCTGTACTCGTACCTGCGTTTCGACGACAGCCTTCTCGATATGGCGCCGCACCTACCGGCACTCGATGCGCTGTACCGCAAGCTCGCATCATCGATGCACGACGCGGAGGGCGAGAAATGAAAGACCCAAAGTTTGAAGTCGAATTCTGGGCATTGTTCGACGAACGATGCAGACCAGCGATCGAGAATGCGTGCCGGAACCATCTGTACCGCATGCGGAACACCTGCGTTGATGCCGACGACATGGTTTCGTGGGCAAACTGCCGTGTGTGGAAGATGATCGAGGATCGTCCGAACGAGCTGCTGACCGAGAGCCTGTCCGCCGAGCAGTGCGCGGATCGGGTGTGCAACGCTTCGCAGATGCTCGCACGATGGGCCTACCTGGCTCATGTCCGAAAGAGCACGCGGATAGCCGAGAACGAGCGGGCCTGCGACATGGAACGCATCCGCCAGCTCGCGACCACGAAGTCGAGCACGCCCAGAATCGAGAAATCGGAATCGACCAAAGCCGCGATCGAGACGCTGCGGAGCCGGCTCAACGCCGACCTGCGTGGCAAGCTCGCCGCGAGTTGGAAGAACCCGACAGAACGCGAGCGCGTTGGCGACGCGCTCGACGCCAACCGAGCAGAAGACCGAGAGCTGCGAGATTCCGTGGCCTCGGGTGAGATCCGTACAAACACAGTTGAAAAAATGCGTTCACGCAGTCTGCACAGGAGCAGAGACATTATGAAATCGCTTCGCAAAAACATCGCCGTCCTGCTGCTGGGGCTGAGCCTCTCGGTTGTGACAACTTCATCCGCGTTCGCTTCCGGCGGTGACGACGACGGCGGCGAGCAGACCGGCGGCAGAAGCATCGTCGCCGAGTAGAACGCAGCACGCGACCAAAGCAGAACTCCTCTCTCCCCCCCAAGAACATGCCCCCGGATTTGTCCAAACAGGACGTATCCGGGGGCATGCAGGTAAAGACACGGTCTCTACCTCTGCTGAGGCAGTGGTTGTGGCACTGGCTTTACGGGCAGCCGGCGTTGAAATTGCCAACCCACGCCGAGAAGTCGGTTGGTGTCACCATGCCGTCGAGGTTCTGGTCGGCGACCGGGTTGCTGGTGTTGTACGCACCAACCCAAGCGGTGAAGTCGGTAGGCGTCACCATGCCGTCAAGGTTTACGTCTGCGATGCAGCGTGTGACAAGACGGACCTGGGTCGGCTCGTAGAGGATTCGCGTGATGAGATTTCCATCGACGATGAGGTTTTCGGTGTCGAATGTGCCGACCACGTTACCGGCGGTGAGGATGGTGTAGTCGATCTGGTTGCCGATCTCGAACGCCGGGATGGTGACGACATCGAGTGTGCCGCCGAGGTTTGCGGTGCCTGTGATCGCGAAGCGGTCTGACTGGTTTGAGTTACCGACCTCGATGGTCATGGAACCACCAGCGCCGAACGTGACATCACCAGAAGCGTCGAGCGTACCGATGGCGTCTTTGCCCGGGGCGATGAGGCCGTCGTTGACGAACTCGGTATCGATGGTGCCAAGACCAGAGATGGTGTGTCCGGGTCCGTTGGTGACGATGCCGGGTCCGTCGATCTGGCTGTTGCCGAAGCCTGCTTCGAGACGGACCTCGCCGCCGCCGGCGGTGTTGAGGAAGCCGTCAGCCGGGAACGCGATGATGCCGTCTGCCGAGGACTGAATGGGGTTCACCGAGAGGAAGCCGTTGTTCACAAACCCATTGCCCGCCACGGTCAATGTATCAGCGGCGTTGATTACGCCGGGTGCGTTGCTGATGACATCGACGAAGGTCGCCGGGCCGTCGACAATGTAGCTGCCGGCACCCGACGCTTCGATGCTGCCGCCGGTCAGAGTTGCACCACCAATGAACCGCACAAGCCCCTCGTCGGCGTGGAGGTTACCCGCGCCGGTCTGGGTGAGGTTCATCGTCGACAATTCGAGGATTGAGCCGCCGATGGCAGACATCACGCCTGAGTTGGTCTTGTCCTGACCTTCGATGTCCAGAACATTCCCAGAGACCGATACCGTAACGTCCGCGACCACAGTGCCCTGATTATCCATTGCCGCGTTGATGCTGCCTACTCCGCGAATCGTGTGATCAGGTCCGTGGGCGACTACAAAGGTCGGGTCAGTGTTAATCTGAGTGTTCGCGAAAGCGGAGCGCATCCGGATCTCGCCAGAGCCATCCAGTGCGGCGTTGTTTGTGAACTGAAGAATCGAGTCCGCCGCCGACCCGGTGGGGTTCATCTGCATCACGCCGTTGTTGACCAAGCCATCGGCGTCGACAGTGATCGTGTGGCTCGCGTTGATGAGCGAGGGCCCATTGAGGACGACACCACTCAGGAGTGAAGTTCCGACGCCGGTGTTGAGCGTACCGGCCCCGACCGCGAGATACTGGCCACCTTCGATTGTGGCGTTGTACAGCCTGATGTTGCCCTCGTTTGCCAGCAACGTGCCGCCAAGGCCTTCGCCGTCATTCTGGAAGATAGTTACACCATCGATATCGAGGATGCTGCTCGGATCGGCAGCCATGATGTTGTTGTTGACCTTGTCGTTGACCTGGATTTCCATATTGATGCCGGACACCGAGACCGACGAATCGGCACGGATCTCGCCGTTGTTGACCATCGCTGCATTGATTGAACCCACGCCTCGAATAGTGTGAGTCGCGCCGTGCGTCACAACCGACTCGTCGACGCTATCGATGATCGAGTTATCAAATGCGGAACGCATCTGGATCTCGCCTGTCCCGGCAAGCGATGCCGACTCCGTGAAGCGAAGGACCGAATCCGCCGAGGACCCGGTCGGATTGAGCTGCATCACGTTGTTGTTGGTCAGACCGTTTGTATCGACGGTCACAAAGGTACCCGGATCAACCATCGATGGGCCGTTCAAGGTGACACCGTTGAGCTGTTGAGTTCCGTTGTCAGAGCGAAGCAGGCCGCCGCCGGGAGCTGAGTACGTACCACCAAGGATGACACCGTTGTTGAGCTGGATCTCTCCGCCGTTGCTGACGAGCTGCCCGCCGCCGAGTTGATCAACTGTGACTGTTTGCACCCGAAGGTTGCTTCCGGCTTCGGCGGTCATCACGCCGTTGTTGACTTTGTTCTCACTCTGGAGATCCAGCACGTTGCCTGACACCGAGATCGAAACATCAGCGCTCACGGTGCCGTTGTTGATGAGACTGGCGTGGATATCGCCGACACCCCTGATCGTGTGCGAGGCGCCCTGAGTGACGGTCATGCCGATTTCGGTATTGAACTGCGCATTGTCTTCGAGCGTTCTCATCTGAACTTCACCAGATCCGACAAGCACGCCGGTATCTAGGAACGTCATAATCGAGTTTGCAGTAGAGCCCGAACGGTTCAGCATAATGACGCCGTCGTTAATCAGCCCCGAACCGGTGATATCAAGACTGCCTGCCGGGTCAACGTCGATAAATCCATTGTTGGTCACGCTGTCGAGTGTGGCAGTGCCCCCGCTGAGCACGTTGAACTCGCCGGTCCCTTCAGTGTCGATCGTGCCGCCAAGGATCATGGCATCGGACGGGCTCACGTTGACAAAGCCGCCGTTTGCAGCCACGAGCGAACCGCCTGCGGTCTGATCGATGATCGTGCTCACAAGGCTCAGAATTGAACCCGATTCACCTCGCATCAGCGAGTTGTTGGTCACGTCGTTTCGGATATCGAGCGAGTTGCCCGACACTGAAACCGCGATGTTGCCCGCGATCAGACCGTTGTTGACGAGCACTGTGTTGAGCTGACCGGCACCCTGGATGGTGTGGCCCGCACCGTTGGTGAGGATGCCTACTCCATCAATCTGAGAGTTGTCAGAAGAGGTTCGAAGGTTAATCACACCGGTGCCGCTGATTGAGTGGGCCCCGTCGATCTGAAGAATGCTATTGGCTGTCGAACCGTTCGGGTTGAGCTGGATGATCCCGTTGTTGGTCGAGGCTGCGCCGACAAGCTCAAGAATCCGAGCGGGCGCTACCGAGACAATGGCGTCCGGATTGGTCACATGAATCTCGTCGATCGAGACACTGATCCCGTTGAGGTTGACGGTGTATGCGGTGCCCAGACCGAAAACCGCCGACTGCCCGGGCGCCGTTGGAACCGCAGCGTCCCAGTTACCCATCGTGCTCCAGAAACCGCCGCCGGAGTTTGTCCAGTTTGACACCTGGCCCGCCGCATTGGTGGTCATAAGAGCCGCCATGAGAGCCGCTGCGCCCGATAGCTTGGTTGGTTTCATCATCTCTTGATCTCCTTTACCTGCATTACGCCGATTCGGTGATAAACCACCGATTCTGTGGTACTCTGTTCAGGAAAACCCCTATATGGTCATACGTGACCGGGTTCTTCGTTTAGCGAGCCCGAGGGTCGCTGCAGGAAGTAGCGAGATCTGATCCCCGAGGGGGCCACGGAAGAGAAGTTTTTATTTCCATGGGCGAAGCGGACATCACAACCCATTCCACTCCAACGGGTTCCGAGGCCCAGCACCCAGCTCCCGGGACGTGCCCGCCGGAGCTTCTGACGGCGGTCTATGACCGACTTCGGACCATGGCACGTGCGAAGATGACCTCGGAGCGGGCCGACCACACGCTCCAAGCCACGGCCTTGGTCCATGAGGCTTTCCTCAAGCTCGCCGCGACGCCCGATGTCCGCTGGTCCGGGCCTCGCCAGTTCTACGGGGCAGCTGCCGAGTCGATGAGGCGGATCCTGATCGACCACGCCCGGCACCGCAACAGCCAGAAACGAGGCGGCAAGGAACTGCACTTCCAACTCGACGAAAACACGATCGGCATCACCCCTGAACTCCGGTCGCTCGAAGCACTCCAGATGGCACTCGAAGAACTCCAGGAACGCGACGCGAGGATGCACGAGATCGTGATGCTCCGCTACTTCGCCGGGCAGTCGGTCGAGCAGACCGCGGAGCTCATGGAGCTCTCGCCTCGAACCGTCAAGCGCGAGTGGTCGGTTGCGCGGGCGTGGCTTCGGACAAAGCTCGGTGCGGGTAGGCTTGGGGAATGAGCCAAGATCAGCAGAACTGGGACCGCGTGAAGGACATCGTTGCGTCGGCGTTCGAGCTCCCGAAGTGTGAGCGGTCGGCGTTCGTAGCCCAGCAGTGCGCCGGCGACGCGGAGCTGCTTGCAAGCGTGAACGCCCTGCTCGCAGACGATGAAGACGATGACACCGGCGAGGTGCTCAGCACTGATCTGGATATTCTCGTAGGAGTCACCCCCCTGCCCGATGTTTCAGGCCTTACAGATTTCGATGGCTTCAACATCCAACGCCTCCTCGCACGTGGCGGCACGAGCGACGTCTACCTCGCCAAGCAGCAGCACCCGGAACGCAGCGTGGCGATCAAGGTCTTCCGTGCCGGTCTGAGCAGCAACAGGCAGCTCGAACGATTTCAGAGCGAGGTCGAGATCCTGGCGAGGCTTGAGCACCCGTACATCGCCGCGATCTATGCCGCGGGGATGAGCGACAAGGTGGCGCCCGTGCCGTTGCCTTATCTTGCGATGGAGTACATCGAGGGCGAGCCTCTGACAGATTTCGCCCGTTCGCAAGCCTACGACACCGACGACAAAATCAAACTCGTTTCACTCGTCTGTCAGGGCATTCACGGCGCGCACCAGCGAGGCGTGATCCACCGCGATCTGAAGCCGGCGAACATCTTTGTCAAACCCGACGGCACGCCGAAGATCCTCGATTTCGGCATCGCGCGACTCGCAACGCAAGACGGCTCGCGCGGCGGGCACACCATGACCGGCGAACTCGTCGGCACGCTCGCCTACATGAGCCCTGAACAACTCGGTCCGGACGGGGACCTGATCGATATCCGCACGGACGTGTATTCGCTCGGCGTTATCCTGTTCGAGATGCTCGCGGGCAGGCCGGCGTTCGACACGAGCGCGAGCTCAATCCCGGAAACGATGAAGCAGATCGAAGCGGGCTCGGTGCCGACACTCCGGAGTCTCGGAATCCATGTGCCTGCAGATCTCGAAGCGGTTTTAAGCAAGGCAACATCGCGAGAGCCAGAACTCAGGTACGACTCGGCGGCAGCCTTCGCAGCTGACCTTAATCGACTTCTCACGGGCGAGGCTGTTGAAGCACACCCGCCAACCACGATGTACCGGCTTCGCAAGTTCGCTGGCCGAAACAAGGCGATGGTGACTGCTGGCTCGATCGCGACCTCGCTGACGCTTGCTCTGACCGCCGCTTCGGTTGTCGGGTTCGTGTCGGCCTCACAGGAACGCGACGCGGCTATTGAAGCTAGAGCGATCGCCGATTCAGAAACCGAACGCGCCACCGAACAGGCGAGAATCGCCGAGGAAGCGCTCGGCAGGGAACAAACGATCGGCGAGTACATCAAGCGGATGCTGACCTCGGTCTCGCCGGTCAACCACGGCCCAGACGCACGGGTTGCCGACGTGATCGCAACTTGGGGTGACGACATCGATTCGTCGTTCCCGAACAACTCCGACACCCGCGCCAGACTCCACGCGCTGCTTGGTGACACGTACTTTGCGCTCGGGCAATTCAACGAGGCCCTGCTGCACTTCCGTGCCGCATTCGAGATCGTGGCGCCGAACAACACGAACCCGCACGTGCCGCTGATCGATCTCTACACGGGGCTGATCAATACGCTCATGTTCCTCGGAGAACTCGATGAAGCCGAACAACTGCTCGACACGGCGCTCCCGATGGCCGTTGAGGAGTACGGCATCAACGACCCGATGACGCTCGCGCTACGCGAGTCCGAAGCCGAGTGGTACCGGCTCAAAGGCGACCTTGACACATCGGTCGAGAAATTCAAGATCCTCGCTGCGGATTCCAAAGAATCGCTCGGTGAAAGCTCGAACCAGCACATGACCGCGCTCGGCGGCGTGGTCAGGTCACTGCTCGAGGACCAGAAGTCAACCGAAGCTGTAGAGGTCTTGCGCGGGCTGATCGTGCTGCGCGAAACACACATGGGGCGAGAGCACCCTACCACACTCATCGCGTTCGGCAACCTCGGCACCGCTCTGAACGACATCGGGGAATTCGAAGAAGCCGTGAGTGTTCTCGAAGAGAACATCCAGATCGGCGAACGCGTGCTGGGCGAGCTGCATCACACGGTCCGGACATCGCGTGGCGGTCTTATTGATTCGCTCCACAGAGTCGGCAGATCAGACGAGGCCCTCGCACTCTCCTGGCGCGTCGTTGAAGACGACCGGGCGGTTTATGGCGACGACCACCCGGACGTCGCTGTCTCGCTCAACAACGTCGCGGCCATGCTGCTGGAACTCGAACGATTCGAGGAAGCGCTCGAGCTTACAGAGGACGTGCACGAGCGGCTAACTCGACACCTTGGTGCCACACACCCGCGCACGCTTGTTGCGCTCGGCAATCACGCGATCGCGATTCAAGGCGTCGGCAGGCTCAGTAACGCGGCCGAGGTTTTAACACAGCTGCATCAACTTCTCTTGGACACGTTCGGGCCGCTGGACGGGCAGACGATCGTGGCCGGGAACAACCTCGCCATGCTCTGGCTGGAGATCGAAGAGTACCAGCAGGGCGCCGACTTGCTCCGGGATGTCATCGCCGCGGGGCACGAGAGCCCGGAGTGCCCGCTGTTCTACATCGGGATTTTCGAGCGAAACCTAGCGCGCTGCTTGATGGGTTTGGAGCAGTACCCTGAGGCAGAAGAGCACCTGCTCAACTCCGCCGAGATCCTCAAGGATTCACCGCCTCAGTTTGTTGAGCGCACGCAAGAGTTCCTCGACGAGCTCTACTCGAAATGGACCCCGCCTGCTGCGCCTTAGCCGCCGACCTTGTAGATCCCGGTGGCGTTGATCGCGAGGACAGCTTCTGACGGCCGGGGCCTGACGGTTCCGACGACCACGATCTCGTCGAGCTCGTCGAACCCGTAGTCACGCAGATTCAGTGCCATCGCTTTGCCCTCGTCGTCAACCAGCATAATGCTCGCGTTGTTCGCGGTGATCGTGTCGGGAGTTTCGCAGCAGTAGTCCCAGGGCGTCGTGCACATATCACCCGGATTGTCCGCGCAGCTGGGGATCGCGGTGTCCATGATCACGAAGATCGCCGAATCGGCACTGAGCGGTTCTTTCCGGCCGCCGATCTTGCCGCGGATTGTGATCTCTTCGCCCTCGGCAGCTGTGAGCTTGGCATCGGCGACGCCTTTCGCATCTGCCGGCTCGGCGTCGAGAACCCACGCCGCGTTTGTAACCACGGGCGTACCGGTGTTCGTACTGGCTTGCTGCTCTTCTTTGCCGCAGCCGGTGATCGCGAGCGTAGTTGAAACGGCACAAAGAGCGATGATTCTGGTAAGCATGTACGGACTCCTATCTATCAACTTGACTTGAGTGCTTGTGTAATCGGCAGGCGGAGGCACCTGATCGTCGGCGGGATCGCCCCGACGAATCCGACGATGGCGCCGCCTGCGAGACCTATGAGAATGACCGGCGCGTCGATTGTGATCGCGAACGCGCCCATTGAAAACCTGACGGCAACGCCGTTGAGGAAGATCAGACCGATCGCGATCCCGATGACCGCGCCGCACGCCGCCATGAACATCGACTCCTCGGCGAGATTGATCATGATCGCGTGCCTGCGGAAGCCGAGCGCCTGGAGCATCCCAATCTCACGAACGCGGGCCGCGAACGAGGCGTACATCGTGTTCAGCCCGCCGAGCAGCCCACCGGCGGAGATGAGAGCAGCGGTGATGAGGATCATGATCCTGATCGGGCGATAGAACGCGTCGATGGAACTGTAGTAGTCCACCTCGCGGATCGCCGCGAGTTCCAGGTCGAGCCTGCTCTTTGCGAACATGTCAACATCGGCGAAGGTCGCATCATCTAGCGAGATGACGGCACACGACAATGAAGCGCCTCGCTTCGTCGCGATCTGCAGATCGGTCAGCGGAATCCACACCTCGGCGTCCATTACCGTGTTCGGCGCAGAGAATCGGCCGACGATGGTCCAGTCTCTGCTGTCGAAGTTGAGCGTCTGCCCGATGGCAAGCTCCCGTTCTGGCACACCGAGTCTTGTTGATGCGAGTGCGCCGACCATGATCTCGTTCATGCCCGCCGAGGGGAATCGGCCTTCGACGATCTCGACTTCGCTGTGCACGAGGAGCGCCTCGCGCTGCACGCCTCGCATGACGGACTGGAGCTGCGATTCGTCGCCTTCTTCGAGCCTGAGCGGCAGGGCCATGTGAATCTCGGGAGAGACGTACCGCACGCCGGCGGTTTCTTTCAGCCCGGCGATCGAAGCGGATGCAACGCCCGCGGCGCTGGCCGGGATCTCGGAACGCTCAATCGCTTCTTCGCTCCCGGTGCCGAGCAGGATGACGTTCTCATGGATCGCCGAGTGCTGCGAGAGCGTGAGCTGCATGCCCCGCACGAACCCGGCCGCTGAGAGCACAAGCAAGACCACGAGCGCAGAACCGAAAAGCGACGCGATGAGTCTGGTTCGGCTCCTGCCGAGGTTGCGTAGTGCGTATTCGAATGGGATTTCACGGATCTTCGCCATGCGCTACACCGCCCTGAAACAGGATGCGATCTCCCGCCTTGAAGCCTGCAACGCCGGGACAAGCCCCGCGAGCACACCGATCGAGCCGCAGATCAGGATGCCGGTTACGAGCAGCATCGGGCTGGCGGTGATCGGGATCGACTGCCCCTCGACCGAGAGCGCAAAGCTGCCGAGCTGCGCGATGAGCATCGCGGCGACGGCCCCGATGCTGCCGCCGATGATCGCGAGCATCACGCCCTCGAGCACGATGAGCAGCATGATCAATCGGCCGCTGAACCCGAGCGTTTGGAGCACGCCGTGCTCTTGGATTCGGCTCTGCACGCTGAGCACGATCGAGTTTCCGACGAGCGCGAGGATGGCGGCGAGGCATCCGATGCCAAGCCAGCTCGCAAATCCGACTAGCTCGATCACATCGTCGGCGATCTTGCCCACGAATGCCTTCTCGGTGTACGTCGAGGTCGGCTCCTGCGCGGTTCGGAACAGTTCGTCGATGTCCTCTGCGACCGACTCAAGCTGTGCAGGATCGTTTACCTTCACCTGGAATTGCGTGACGATGCCGAGTTGGTCCCGTCCTGCAAGTTGAACGAATTCGAGCGAGGTGTAAGCAACGTTCTCGTCCTGCGGATCATCGGAGCTGATCACACCCGCGACGTACGACGTAATGCCCGCGGCATCGAACGTCATTCCGGGCTTGAGGCCCCGTCTGTTTGCGAGGGTCTCGCCGATGAGCGAAGCGTCGGTCCGGCGCTCCCAGTCATCGAGACTTCCGGAAACGATCGTGATCTTGCTGCCTTTGTCGTCGATGAACTCGTCCTTCGGGACGCCACGGAACGTGACCACGTCGAGGCTGGTTCTGCAGTTGGAGACCACAACCTTCATCGGGATCGCGGATGCAACGCCGTCGATGCGTTCGATTTTGCTCTGGTAGTCCTGCGGCAACTGGCTCGTTGCGGGGCAGAAACGATCCTTGCGGTAGACGACGAGGCTGGTGTCGCTCGCCGACGCCTGCGTTGCGGTCGTGACGCCTTGCTGCATCGCCTGAACGACGGTGAACAGGAACATGGCGATGCCTATGCCCGCGATTGTGAGCAGCGATCGGATTCTGTGCCGGGTGACCTGCTTGAGGACGTATGGAAAGAGCTTGATCGGGTTCATGCCAGCACCTCCTCGTGCTGCGGGCTTTCATCGTGGTTCACGAGTCCGCCTTTTTCGAGATGGAGTGTGCGTGTCGCGAACGCGGTTGTCGCGGGGTCGTGCGTGACCATGAGGATGGTCTTGCCGAGTTCGACGTTGAGCCGCTGCAACAGGCGCATGATGTCGTTCGCGCTCGACTTGTCGAGATCGCCGGTCGGTTCGTCGGCGACGATGATCGCGGGATCGGTCACGATCGCGCGTGCGATGGCAACGCGCTGCTCTTGCCCGCCCGAGAGCTGGCGCGGGAAGTGGTCGTGCCTGTCGGCGATCCCGACAATCTCGAGCGTTTCGCTGATTCGCTTGTGCCGTTCGCGTCGGCTCATGCCGTGCAGGAGCAGGGGCAGCTCGACGTTCTCGTACGCGGACAAGACCGGCACAAGGTTGTAGAGCTGAAAGACATAGCCGACGTTGCCCGAACGCCACGCGGCGAGTTTGTTTCTGCTGAGTCCTGCGAGGTTGACGCCGTCAACGATCAGCTTGCCGGAGGTCGGCGTATCGATCGCGGCGACGAGGTTGAGCAGCGTGGTTTTACCGCTGCCGCTGGGCCCCATCAGCCCGATGAACTCGCCCTGCTCGACGGTTAGGTCGAGGTTGTCGAGCGGGCGGATGACGTTGTCGCCCTTGGTGTACTCTCGGGTCAGCCCGATGCATTCGATGAAACTCATGGCTGGCCTCCTTGCAGTGTCTTTGCTGTGAACGAGACCCGCTGATTCTGTGAAAGTGACGCATCGGCGGCGGCCAGCAGATCGCTCGCGTGCAGTTCTCCCGTCACACGCTCATAGCCGTCTTCTTGTCCGAGGCGATCGACCCGGACGATCTCGACTCGACCGACCTGGCCCTTGCGCTGTCTGATCGCGCTGACATGAGCCTCTTCACCCATATCTGAGATCCGGTCGGGGCTGACGAGAAAGACTGAGCGTTGGCTCTCGTCAGATGAAGCCGAACTCGAGGTTTGCGTGCTCCCGCGAGGTAGGAACTTGACGCGCGTGAGCATCTCGGGCTTGAGGATGGGCAGCGGGTTCTTGACACTGACCTTGACCTGAAGCGTGTTCTTCTGGAGATCGGCTTCGTGTGTGATCCTCGCGACCTCGCCCTGGAACTCGGTGTCGGGCAGGACATCGATGACGACTTCGCACTGCTGGCCGACAAACAGTTCTGCCGCGTCTGCGAGCGGGACATCGACGCGGACCTGCAGTTTGCTGGGGTCGTAGAGGTGCAGGATGTGCGCCGAGTGCATCGAGTCCATCTGCAGCATGACCTTGTCGCCCGGCTGCTTGAGCCGGCGCTGCACGTTGCCGGAGATCGGCGCCTCGATGGTCATCCGGTCGAGCCGGAGCTGAGCGGTGTCGACGGCGGACTGTGCAGCCCTCGCGTTTGCATCCGCTCGCGCCACGCTCGCCCTTGCAGAGTCGAGCCTGAGTCTGTCATCGACACGCAGGCTGGCGGCTTCGGTCGCTGCATCCAGTTCGCTCTGGTACTCGGCGAGATGTGACTCGAGGATGCCGCGTCGCTGCTGGGTGGCCCGGAGCATGCCCGCCTGTGCATCAACGGCTTTCTGCTGAAGAATGATCTTGGTATCGGTCGCAGCTCCCGACTGGAGCGCTTCAGTCGAGCGCTCGAGCTCTTCCTGCAAGCCTTCGAGCCGAGCCGTTTCCATCGCGATCAGCGAGTCGAGCTGCTCGAGTTCGTTCTGCTTGGTCGCGATCTTGGCTCTGTAGACGCCGACCATGCGCTGGTCTTCGACCGGGTTGTCCCAGTCGGTCTGGGCCGCTTCGAGAGCCGCCTGGGCTGTTTGTTGCTCGGCGGCTGCGAGCATGAGCCGGGCCTTCGCATCTTCGAGCGCGAGCTTTGCATCCTCATCAACCAGCGTCGCAACGAGCTGGCCCGCTTCTACGGCTTCGCCCTCGAGCACGAGGATTTCATCGACCACACCGTCGGCGAGCGCGGTGCAGGCGACGAGGTAGGGGTCGGCTTCGAGCCAGCCCGGGGCCTGGACAACTCGGCCGCCGGTGGTCGGCTGAGCCTCGGTCACGACTGGCGCCGAGACGTGCTCGGCGATGACCGGCTCCACGTCAACCGCGGCGACGGGCACGAAGGTGTTGAACAAGGTGCCCGCGGTGACGGCAACGAGCACGCCGACGATCGCAAGCGGGACGAGCACCGCCCTGCGGTTACGTTTCGGCATCGGAACGCCGGCTGCGCCCTGCGCTTTTGCCGGCTGACTGTCTTGGGATTGCATTCTTAGCTCCTGAGTGATCGAACACAGGCGCGCTATTTGAGCGCGCAGACTGGGTATGAACGATGACTCAGGCTATTGGAGGCCACGTGATATCCTGCTGATATCCGTGCGCCAGCGTGGACAGAGGAAACTCCGTCGCACGAGTGGACTGGTCGAATGGCGAGACCGCCATTGAAATAGGCAGGGTTGTCACCACTGGCATGACCTTGACGCAGCACGCCGAGGGGCAGTCGCAGCCCTGGTCCGAGCACGGCTCGTCGTTTGAGCCGTCCTCGGGTTCGCAGCCGGTGTCAGAATCACAGCAGTCAGACTCCGCGGCGGGTGCGCAGCAATCATCCTGCGAATCGGCAACCAAGACTGTCTCTGTTGTATCCGAGGAAGTATCCGCCACACAGACCGTCGCGTGGGCGCGCGGCGTTACCCCGCCGAGCAGCAGGGAAACAACCATCAGCCATGTAGCGATACTCTTGGCCACGTTACCAGTATATATCGGTCAGACCGCTCGAGTATTCCAATCTGGATTCATTCACACCAGAGAGCGGCTTGTAGGGCCTCTACAAGGAGCTACTGGACCGATATCACCGGCCCCGCCGTCTTGCCAGAACCGCGAGACCCGACAGGAACACAAAGCCGGTCGCCGGGGTGGGCACCTTGATGGCCGAGAACCGCTCGATGGTCTGTGTCTGCGCCCCGGGCGCGTTCCGGGTTTGGAAAAGGAACGTCGCATCGAACTCGTCCGGGCTGGTAAACCGCAGGTCGGCGAGGATGTTGCGCGGGATGTTGGTCGTGCTGCCGTCGAAAGACCGAAAGCCCGGGCGCGACGTGTTGGTCACGACGCGGAAGCCGACGCTGTCTGCAGTCTCGAAGACGCCCTGCATGAAATCGCCCGACTGGTCGGTCAAGCGGAGAGTCTGGTCATCCACGGTCAGGTCGTACTGCTCGGTGCGGCTCGAGAGCAACGCCCCGGTCTGCGGATCGAGCGACTGGATCGAGACCTCCCACTGGCCTTCCAGCGAAACATCTCCCTGCTCGGGCGAGTCCAGCCGTGTGATGAAGTCTGGCGAGGTCCCCGGTGCGCGCCAGATGTCTGAGGAGAACGGCGTGCCCTGATAGACAAGATCGAAGCTCGCGGTGTTCTGGTCCGAGAAACTGCCCGTGCCGGTGAGGCCCACGTCCCAGGTGGTGTCGCCGTTGGTTTCGATGGTGCCCGTGAACGGGGCGAAGCCTTGGACATCGCTGAACTCGTATCGGCGGTCCCCGGGTGCGTCCCAGATGTGGACCCACTCGGTCCCATCGGAGCCCGCGGATGCGAAGTGGTGGAAAAACACGCCGCGGGGCTCGATGGGCTGTGCGACGGCGGCTGATGTGGTTACGGCAAACAGGGCAATGAAACTTTGGCAACGCATGAACGAACTCCGGGATTCTGTGGAACCAAACGCAACCGAACGCGTCTAGTACGATGTAACGTACAGGCCGATCCGGATGACGCTTTCAGAATCCTGCGCGCCGTGTGATCTGCCAAGCCAGAGGAGTATGGACAGGGCTCGCATGCACTCCAACGCACAAGAACTTGCTTGCTTTAACGACGGCACCCGCATGTCGCTCGCGTCACAGACGTTCAGCCTCGGGCGTCATGTGTTTACGAACAGCGACAGCGAATGGAAGCAGCATCGGCAGCTGACCGCCGACCCCTTTATCGCGTTCAGCGAGACCCCGATCGAGGCGTCGTTCGACGGGCACTGGCCGGCGGTTCTGAGCCGATCGAACGTGGCGACTCCGAAGGTGCGTTCTGGTTACACGCGCGTGCCGAGGTCCGCCGCGGGGCACCGTGTGAGCTGGATCCGGACCAGCGCCCCGATCATGACCGAGATCGCGAGCAAGCACGACCAGTCCTGCCTCGACCGCCCCGACTCACCCTTCGAGCACAGCACCGCGCCGACCGATGTTCGAGCCGCGACTCTGATCGATTGGCTCTCGCGGGCCGCGTTCATGTACAACACGACCATCGACCCGATGCTCTTCGATGAGATCGCGCTCACGATCCTCGACTTGATCGCACACCGGGCCGCTGAGGTGAAGGACCGCCGCTCCAGCAAACGTGGAGCAACACCCAAGAAACAGCGAGAGATCGCCAACAGCATCTGCATGGAGATCTCGACTCGGTATGGTGAGAAGCTGGCGATCTCGGATCTCGCGGACGCACTGGGCATCTCGCCCGCGTACCTCAGCCGGATCTTTCGGCTTCAGACAGGCCAGAGCATCCATCAGTATCTGATCTGCACGCGGCTGCTCAACGCGCTTGCGATGCTTCCTGACACGAACGGTTCGCTCGCGGTCGTCGCGGCTCGCTGCGGGTTCTCGAGCCACGCGCACCTGACCAGCACCTGCACCACGCTGCTCGGCCAGCCGCCGAGGCAACTCGACCGCAGGGACGCGATCCGGAACCTGATGCTGCTGATGAACTCGGCTACCGACACGAACAATTCACGCTGAAATCAGGCTTGTTTCTCAATCCTCACGGCGTCCAATGTCGCCCGTCGCGGGCTACATTCAGGCAGTGTGCGCACTGTTATACTTGTGCGGGGCACGCGGGAGCGTGTCTGTATCAGGAGGCCGTGACATGACCACGTACCAGCCCGACCCGACGCCGCCGTTCAATCTGATGAAGTGGATCGAGGAGCACAAGGACGAGTTCACGCCGCCGGTGATGAACAAACAGTTCTACAAGGGCGCCGACGATGTGATCGTCTTTGTTTCGACCGGCCCCAACAACCGCAACGACTACCACGTGAACCCGACCGAGGAGCTGTTCTACCAGCTCAAGGGCGACATCTCGGTGCGCATCCGCCCGCCGGGCCAGGACAAGCCCCGCGAGGTCGTCATCCGCGAGGGCGAGCTGTGGCTCTGCCCGCGCTGGGTGCCCCACCGCCCGCAGCGCCCGGCCGACACGGTGGGCCTGATCGTCGAATTCCCCCGCACGCACAACAGCGAAGAGGTGCTCGACGATGCGCTCCGCTGGTACTGCGAGGAGTGCGACACGCTCGTCCACGAAGCCAAGTTCCGTCTTGCCAGCATCGACGAGGATCTGCACGAGGCGATGGACAACTTCTGGAACGGGCCGGAAGCCGGGCGGACCTGCCCGAACTGCAACGTCGTGATCGAACGGGCCGGCGAGTTTGATCTGTCGAGCATCGAGCACTAAGGGCGATACACTCACGCATGTGCAACGGCTCACCAGCGAAAATCGACCTGCATACGCACATCTTGCCGCCCGACTGGCCCGATCTGGCCGACCGGTTCGGTGAGGGCAAATGGCTCAGCATGCAGAAAGAGCACGCGCAGGACGGCTCGTGCTGCGGCGCGGCGCTCTACTGCGAGGGCAAGCACTTCCGCGACGTGAAGCTCAACTGCTTCGACCACGCCATCCGGCTTGAGGACATGGACAGCACAGGGGTGACCGTGCAGGCGCTGAGCACGGTGCCCGTCATGTTCAGCTACTGGTCGAAGAAGGAGCACGGGCTCTACCTGGCCAAGATTCTCAACGACCACATCGCCGAGGTCTGCCGGGCGCACCCGACACGGTTCGTCGGGCTTGGCACACTGCCCATGCAGTGCCCGGAGTTCGCGGCGAAGGAACTCGAACGCTGTGTCAACGAGCTCGGGATGCGCGGCGTGCAGATCGGTTCGCACATCGACCGGGGCGATTCGCCCGACTGGAACCTGAACGAGCCAGAGGTGATGGCGGTCTTTGAGGCCGCGGCGGATCTCGGGGCGTGCGTGTTTGTCCACCCGTGGGACATGATGGGCTCGGACCAGATGAGAAAGTACTGGCTGCCCTGGCTTGTCGGCATGCCCGCGGAAACGAGCCGGGCGATGTGCTCGGTGATCTTCGGCGGCGTGCTGGACAAGATCCCGAACCTGCGCATCGCCTTCGCCCACGGCGGCGGCTCCTTCCCGGGCACCATCGGACGCATCGAGCACGGCTTCAACGTTCGGCCAGATCTCTGCGCTATCGACAACCCGAACAACCCGCGCGACTATCTCGCGCACACAGACGCCAACAGCAACGCACAGCCAGCAAAGGTTTACGTGGACTCGCTCGTTCATGATCCATCGGCACTTGACCATCTGATCGGGATCTTCGGAGCCGAGCGGATCGCTCTCGGGTCTGACTACCCGTTCCCGCTTGGTGAGCACGTCCCGGGCGCGATGATCCAGGCGATGGATCATCTCTCGACGCAGACCAAGCACAGACTCCTCGCGGGCACGGCTCTCGAATTCCTCGGCATGTCCGGGCTGCCGAGCTGATCTATGATGCTCGCGTGAACACTGCAACAACTTCAATCGACGAGGCCCACGCGATTTCGCTTGACGAGCAGGACCCGCTCGCAGGATACCGCGACCGGTTTCACATCCCGACCAAGAACGGCAAGCCGGTTGTCTATCTCACGGGCAACTCGCTCGGCTGCCAGCCCAGAGCGGTCCGCGGGTTAATCGATCAGGAACTCGAAGACTGGGCGGATCTCGCGGTCAACGCGCACTTTGAGGGGCGTGATCCGTGGAAGGACTACCACGAGCAGTTCCGGGGGCCGCTGTCTCGGCTGGTCGGCGCCAAACCGACCGAGGTCGTCGCGATGAACTCGCTGACGGTCAACCTGCACATCCTGATGACTTCGTTCTATCGCCCCACCGCCGAGCGGTACAAGATCGTCATCGAGGACAACGCGTTCCCGTCGGATTCGTACGCCGTCGGCTCGCAGGTTGAGCTGCACGGCTATCCGATCGACGACGCCGTGATCCGGCTCAAGCCACGCGAGGGTGAGCACACCCTTCGGACAGAGGATGTATGCGAACTGATCGAGCGCGAAGGCCAGAGCATCGCGCTCGTCATGATCGGCGGCGTGAACTATCTCACAGGCCAGCTGATGGACATGCAGCGCATCACCGAAGCCGGCCATAAGCAGGGCTGCGTTGTCGGCTGGGACCTGGCGCACGCGGCGGGCAACGTGCCGATGAAACTGCACGACTGGGGCGCTGATTTCGCGGCGTGGTGCAGTTACAAGTACCTCAACTCTGGACCCGGAGCGATCGCAGGCGCGTTTGTACACGAGAGGCACCACGACACAGACAGGCCACGCTTTGCCGGCTGGTGGGGCAACGACCCGGCGACACGGTTCAAGATGCAGCCCGACTTTGTGCCCGAGCACAGCGCCGACGCGTGGCAGCTTTCCAACCCGCCGATTCTTGCGATGACGCCGCTCAAAGCATCGCTCGCGCTCTTCGATGAGATCGGGATCGACACACTCCGCGAGAAAGCGGTCCGATCGACCGGCTACATGGAATCGCTCATCAAGCAAAGGCTCGGCGGCAAGGTCGAGATCCTGACGCCGAGCGATCCGAACCAGCGCGGGTCACAGCTCTCGCTCGTCGTGCACGGCGACGTGTCGGGCGTGCGCGATCTGCTCGAATCCAAAGGCGTGATCGCCGACTTCCGCGAGCCGAACGTCATCCGCGTGGCGCCTGTGCCGTCGTATGTGTCGTACCACGATGTGTGGCGCTTTGTTGATGTGCTGTGCGAGCTTGTCCGATGACCGGGGGCACGATGGCCAGATCACCGGGAGAGACGCACATCGCGATCGCGGGCGCCGGCTTGGTCGGCTCGCTGCTCGCGTGCCAGCTCGGCAAGCGCGGCTTCCGCGTGACACTCTGCGAGCGCAGACCGGACGCCAGAAAGGCCGGTTTCATCGGCGGGCGATCGATCAACCTTGCGCTCTCGTGCAGAGGCATCACCGCGCTTGAACGCGTCGGCTGTGCTGACAGAGTGCTCAGCGATGCGATCCGGATGCCCGGACGGATGCTGCACAGCGAATCGGGCGAGCTCTCGTTCCAACCCTACAGCGGCGACCCGGCGGACGCGATCCACTCCGTCTCGCGGGGCCAGCTCAACATCACGCTGCTCGAAGAGATCGCCAAGCACCCGAACGTCGATGTCCGTTTCGAGAGCCGATGCGTCGGCGCTGACCTGCAGCGCCCGAGCCTTGTTGTGGAGACTGCGGGTGGTTCAACCGAAGAAATCGCGGCCGACTTCATCATCGGCTGCGACGGCGCGTTCTCCGCGGTCCGCGGCGCGATGCAGGTGCAGGACAGGTTCTCGTATTCGCAGAGCTACCTCGACCACGGCTACAAAGAGCTGCACATCCCGAAGGCCGAGGAGTGCGGCGTTGATCCGTCGAAATTTGACGGCTTCGCGATGGACCCGTTTGCGCTGCACATCTGGCCCCGCGGCCACTACATGATGATCGCTCTGCCCAACGCGGACCGGACGTTCACGTGCACGCTTTTCTGGCCCTTTGAAGGCCCGGAGAGCTTCGCGGAGCTCGATTCGACCGACAAGATCCTGCCGTTCTTCGAAAAGCATTTCCCAGACGCGACCAGGCTCATGCCGACTTTGGTCGAGGACTACACACGCAACCCGATCGGGTCGCTCGTGACGGTGCGATGCTCTCCTTGGCAGCAGAACGGGACCGCGGTTCTGCTGGGTGATGCGGCGCACGCGATCGTGCCGTTCTATGGTCAGGGCATGAACGCCGGCTTTGAGGATTGTCGGGTGCTCGACGAACTCATCGAACGCAGCGACGGCGACCTTGCCGGAGTGTTCGAGGCGTTCTCGAAGAGCAGGATCGAGAACGCGGACGTCATCGCCGACCTTGCGATCCAGAACTTCATCGAGATGCGTGACAGCGTCGCCAACCCGTCGTTCCAGCTGCGCAAGCGCATCGAGCACGCGCTGCAGACGCTCGACCCGGCGAAGTTCAAGCCGCTCTACAACCTTGTGAGCTTCTCGAACATGCCCTACGCTGAGGCTAAGCAAGTTGGCGGTGAGACCGTGAAGCTCGCCCAATCGATCGTCGATTCGATCGGAGTTGAGCAGGGTCTGGCTCTCGATGACGCGGCACTGACTGAACGGGTTTTGGCGCTTGTCGGCTCGAAAGAGGGCGTGTCATGATCTACGACATCACGCCGCCTGTGTCGCCCGAAACCGCTGTCTTTCCGGGCGATACCGCGTTGTCGCGGGAAGTCCTGCTCGATATGAAGCGAGGCGATCCGCTCACGCTCTCGACGCTGCGTGGCACGGTCCACCTCGGCGCACACGCCGACGGCGCGAACCACTACGGCGCCGACGCACCGCCAATCGACCAGATGCCGATCGAGCACTACCTCGGCCCGTGCCAAGTCATCGAGTGCGCAGCTGCACGCGGGCGTCGGCTTGAGATCGGCGACCTCCGCCAGCCGGTCGCATCCGAGCGCGTGCTGCTCAAGACAGGCACGTGGCCCGACAGCACCGAGTTCAACACCGACTTTGCCGGCCTCTCGGTTGGGCTTGTTGAGCATCTCGCTTCCGAGGGTGTGCGAACGATCGGCGTCGATACCCCGAGCGTCGATGTCGCGGACTCGAAAGACCTGCCCGCGCACCGCACGATCCTGCAGCACAGCATCGCGATCCTCGAATGTCTCGATCTTGCGAGCGTGCCCGCCGGGGAGTACGAACTGATCGCGCTCCCGCTGAAGCTGGTTGGCTTTGACGCGAGCCCGGTCCGCGCTGTGCTGCGGACGCTGGCCTAGTCGATCGTCGCGATGACTTTGAGTTCGACAGCGATCGGCGCGTTGCCGCCCTGGGGCAGTCTTGAGATCTCGATCGTCGTGCGAGCAGGGTTCGGGTTGCCCTCGCCCGCGAAGTACTCGGCGTAGACGCGGTTGTACACGTCGAAATCCCTCGGCATGTCGGTCAGAAACGCGAGCACGTCGACGATGTTCTCCCACTTGCTGCCGGCGTCTTCGAGCACGGCTCGGATGTTGTCGAAGCAGCTCCGGCACTGGGCCTCGACGTCGTAGTCGATCATCTTGCCGGCATCATCGAGCGTGACACCGGGTATGTCTTTGGTGCCTCGCTGGCGTGGGCCGACGCCTGAGAGGAACAGCAGATTGCCGACTCGTCTGGCGTGCGGGTACGCGCCCACGGCTTCCGGTGCCCGGCTGCTCTGGATTCTGTCAGACATTGGTGTTTCCTTAGAATTTGATGCAGACGTTCTTCGGTTCGGTGAAGAACCGCAGCGCATCGTTGCCGCCCTCGCGCCCGACGCCCGAGGCCTTCGCGCCGCCGAAGGGTGTGCGCAGGTCGCGCAGCATCCAGCAGTTGACCCACACGATCCCGGCGTCGATCGCCTTGGCCACGCGGTGCGCACGCGAGCCGTCACCCGTCCAGATCATCGACGCCAAACCGAACGACGTGTCGTTGGCCAGCCTGATCGCCTCGGCTTCGTCTTTGAAGGACGTGACCGTCACGACCGGGCCGAAGATCTCGCTTTGCTGAACGTCGCAGCTCATGTCGAGCCCGCGGATGACTGTCGGCTGGTAGAAATAGCCCCCGGCGCAGCGCTCTGAATCTGGAGTGAATCGATCGCCGCCGGTGAGCACCTCGCCCCCGAGTTCGCGGGCCCGATCGACTGCGCCCGCCACCTTTGCGAGATGCTCTTGCGAGACGAGTGCGCCGAATTCGACGCCGGTGTCCGCGGGGTCGCCGAGCTTGATTGCATTGGTTCGCTCGACAAGCTTCTGTGTAAACGCATCGGCGATCGAATCTTCGACGATGATCCGCGAGCCGCAGAGGCAGATCTGGCCCTGGTTGCTGAACGCGCCTCTGCATGCAGTCTCGACAGCCTGATCGAGATCGGCGTCGGCGAAGATGACGTTTGGGTTCTTGCCGCCGAGTTCGAGGCTGATGCGCTTGAGCATGCCGCCCGCGGTAGAGCCGATCCACTTGCCGACCGCGGTTGAGCCGGTGAACGAGATCGTCGGGATGCCGGGGTGTTCGACGATCGCCTTGCCGCAGGGATCACCGAGCCCGTGCACGATGTTGACCACGCCTTGCGGGATGCCGACCTCGTCGATCAGCTCGGCGAGCATGAACGCGGTCATCGGTGTGACTTCCGACGGCTTGGCTACACAGGTGTTGCCGGTCGCGATCGCGGGCGCGATCTTCCACGAGAGCAAATACAACGGCAGGTTCCAGGGCGAGATCAGCCCCGCGACGCCCCGCGGGCTGCGCAGCGTGTAGTTGATCGCTTGGCCGTTCGTGTCGTGCGAGGCAGATTCAGAGTGCAGGATCGCGCCGGCGAAGAAGCGGAAGTTGGCGGCGGCTCTTGGGATATCGACCGTCTTGGCGACGCCGATCGGTTTGCCTGTGTCGCGTGATTCCGCCTCGGCGAGTCTGTCTAGGTTCCGATCGATCGCATCGGCGAGGGCGTAAAGGTACGAAGCGCGCTGCTCGGCGGGCGTGCCAGACCACTGCGGGAACGCGTCGCGCGCGGCTTCGTATGCACGACCAACATCAACCTCATCAGACGCGGGAAGCTTCGCGTAGACCTCGCCCGTCGCGGGCTCGTAAACGTCGAGCCAGTTGTCTGTGGCGGGATCGACGAGCTCGCCCGCGATGTAGTTCTGGAGCTTCTGCATGGGCACAGTCTATAGCGTCGGGAGCCGGCCGCCATCGACGGGGACGTTGATCCCGTTGATGTACGCGGCTGCTGGTGATGCGAGGAACGCGACAGCCGCGGCGACCTCTTCCGCCTTGCCGAGTCGGCCCGCCGGGATCGATGCGATCGCTTCATCGAGGATCTGCTCGGGAGCTTTGCCGAGTTTCTCTGCCTTTGCCGCGAAGAGCTGCGAGAGCCTGTCGGTGTCGGTGAAGCCGGGCAGCACGTTGTTGACGGTGATGTTGTCGGGCGCCAGCTCGGTGGCGATGGTCTTGGCCCAGCTTGCGACCGCGCCGCGGATTGTGTTGGACACGCCAAGGCCCGGGATGGGCGCTTTGACGCTGGTCGAGATGATGTTGATGACCCGGCCGTACTTGGAAGCGCGGAAGCCCGGCACGAGCAGCTGCACGAGTTTCTGGTTGTTGATGAGGTGTGCTTTGAACGCGTCCATGAAGCTGTCGCCGGTCGCGTCGATGGCTTTGCCGCCCGCGGGGCCGCCTGTGTTGTTGACGAGGATCTGCCACCTGCTGTTGGAGGCGATCGCTCCCGATACCGCTGCGGACACGCTCGCGGGTTCGGAGAAGTCAGCCGCGATCCAGTCGTGGCTCTGGCTGTGCTCACGCGGGAGTTCGGCGCAGACGGCTTCGAGTTTGTCGGCGTTGCGTGCGAGCAGGGTGACCTCGGCGCCCATCTCGGCGAGCGCGATCGCGGAAGCCTTCCCGATGCCCTGGGTTGAGCCGCACACGAGCGCCCGCTTGCCGGTGAGATTCCAATCCATTCCTGTCTCCCAAAGTGTCCGTGCCGTGTTGCCGCCCTTTGGGGCAGAGGCCTGGGTGTAGCTGCTGGCTTTACTGCCCGATTCTATGCAGCGATCGGCGAGCCGCCAGCCCGCTCAAATCAGACGAGGCCTCTTTGGCACGGTCAGTGGTTGTGGCCTGTGTGGTCCGTATGGTCAGAGTGGCTCGAGTGGTCGTGCCCTTCGTGACCAGCCACGCCGTGGTTGTGGCCCTCGACGACGCCCAGCAGCATCGCGACGGCGACACCGATCAGAAACACGAACGTCAGCGGCACGCGGTGGTGCGAGTGGAACTGAACCTCGGGCAGCAGGTCGGCCAGCGCGACGCAGACGAAGGCCCCGGCGCAGAAAGCCATCGCGATGCCCGCGAGCTGCGCGCCCGACTCGCCCGCGCCCGTGAAGCCGAGGTAGACGAGCCAAGCCGCCAGAGGTGCGATCAGTGAATACAGCAGGTTGACCTTCTTGCGTTTGTCTTGGTTGTTCCCGATGGTCGCCGAGATCGCCAGCGCATCGAGCGGCTTGTGGAGCACCACAACGATCAGTACCAGGAAGCCGGGCAGCGCGTGCCCCTGTTCGAGTTTGATCGCCGAGGCCAATGCGGCGCCGTCAACAAAGCTGTGCAGCGAGAGACCCGCGAGCAGCGTCATCCAGCGGACCGCGCCGCCCTCTTGGTTCGCTTCGTGCTCGTGGTCGCACGCCGAGTGCGGCTTGATGCCCGGCTCGACGCTGTGCACGTGCAGGAATCGCATCAGCAGGAACACGCTCACGACACCCAGCAGCATCAGGAAGGCCGCCTTGTCAACGGAATCGAGCATGATGATCGAGTGTGGCAGCAGGTGCAGGACCGCGACGCCGAGCATCAGGCCGCTGACGAAGCTGAGCGCGAGCTGCATCCGCAGGTGCGTCGCCTTGAAGATCATCGGGAGCAGCCCGCCGAGAAGCGACGCGGCAATCAGGATGGGGGTTGCGATCGCAAGGACGAGCCAGCCGGCCACGGTGAGGTCTCCCTATCGGATGGGCGAGCACGAGGCTAGCTGCCGTGCGTGTCGGCTGTCAATCTGAAGAAGCCCTGCAGGCCCAAATACGCCAGGGCGCCTGTGGCTTGAAGTCGTCAGGATGGACCGATCGAGAGAGTTCTTTCGCATCGAACCCAGCCAGCGGCGAATCGGACTCGGCGATGTGGCTCGACGGGATCGCGAACACAACCGAGCCGCCCTCGGCGAGCAGTTCCAGGCACGATGCGAGCAGATCGCCGAACGCGGGGTTGATCTCGTCGGAGTCTTTCTCGCTCAGCACACAGAAGACGAGGTCGAACCGGGCATCGTCGCCACAGGAATCGACCGCGGTGATCGGGTCGCCCGTTTCGAGCGTGACCTTTGCGGGGTCGATGCTGTTGAGCGATAGATTCTTTTTGAGACGCGCCAGTGTGTGCTCGTCGGGCGACCACGCGGTGAGGCTCCGGCACTCTGTCGCGACCGACTCGGCGAGCACGCCGGGTCTTGCCGAGAGATCGAGCACCCTGGCGCCCTGGGCGCGTCTTTTGGCCCAGGTTCGCAGTTCGCGCAGCGACAGCTCGAAGCCGGGGTCGTGCTGGTCGTTGGGTCTTGCCTCGTACCGTGTGCCACGCTCTTTGAACACGACCGGCTCTGCAGCGCGCTGCGTTGATGCGTTAGCGTGCACCGTCAGCACCGCGGATTCGGGGACCTCGCAAACCTCGGCGGCGGCCTTGGCGATCGCTTCGAGTGTGTTGAACCGCTGGGCGGAGTACGCCCGGCCTGCTTCCCCGCTGTCGAACACGCGCAGCGACTCGCCGAACCGGTCGATCGTGAAGTCGATGCCCAGCACCTGCCCGTCGTAGAGCCGGTACGCGTGCACGTCGTGCTTCTCTGGCCACTTGCGGACGTGTCTTGCGCGTTTGGCCAGGCCCTGCTTGAACGCCTCGATCGCCTGCGGGTTTACATCCGCGGTGAACGCGGGCGAGCCGTCGCGGCTTGGTTCGTACTGGTAGAGCGTGCACTGGATTTTGGCGTTGTAGAGCTTGCGTCTTCGTGTGGCGCTCTTGCCGATCATGGGCTCGAAGTCGTCGCCGCCGAGGAACAGGCCGTGGGACCATGTCGTCAGGCGCGAGAGCACCGCTGGCAGGTCACGCTGGATTCGCTTGGCTTCTTCTTCCTCGCCGACGCGGATGCCGTAGGGCGGGTTCGAGATGACCCAGCCGTTGTCGTGGTCGCTCTCGAGCTCGCGGTAGTCGCGCAGCTCGAACGTGACGAGGTCCGCAACACCCGCGGCCTCGGCGCACCTTCGGGCGAGACCGATCGCCTGCGGGTTGATATCGCTTGCGACGATCGGCGCGATGTTCTCGTCGTTGACCGCTTCGTCTGCGAGTGTGCGCTCGCGGTCCCAGATTGTGCTGTCGATCCAAGGCCAGCTCTCGGCGGCGAATGATCGGTGACGGCCGGGCGCGCGGCTACTTGCGAGCATCGCGGCTTCGATGGCGATCGTGCCGCTGCCGCAGAACGGGTCGATCAGGGGCACGTCGCTTCGCCATCTGCAGATCATGACGAGAGCCGCGGCGAGTGTTTCTTTGAGTTGGCCCGCGTGCGAGAACTGGCGGTAGCCCCGTTTGTGCAGGCCCGCCCCGCTCGTGTCGACGGAGACGGTTGCCTCGTTGTTGAGGATCGAGACATCGACGACGATCTCATCGCCCGATTCGTCGAGCGTGCCGCCTTTGCCGGCGAGGGCATCGACGATCGCCCGTTTGACGATGGACTGCGCCGAGCGTGGGCTGCTGATTGTGGATCGCACGACGCCGACGCGGACGGTGATCTTGGCGCCCTGCGGGATTCTGTCTTTCCAGTTCAGAGCCGCGATGCCCGCGTAGAGCTGGTCGAAGTCCTCGGCCTGGAATCTGCCCAGCACGAGCAGGACCCGGTCGGCGGCACGCAGGTGCAGGTTCGTGCGCACGATGGCGGCTTCATCGCCGGTGAACGCGAGCCTGCCGGGCGTGCTGCCCTTGGCTTCGTAGCCGAGGCGCGAGAGTTCCCACTTGACGGTGGCTTCGACACCGAACGCTGCTGTCGCGATCAATTCGAGGGGTTGCCCGCTGGTAGTCATCGGTCGCGCGTCAGCACCGCGTCGGCGAGCAGTTGCAGGACCGACCTTGCCGGCGTGTCGTCCAGCGGCAGCAGCGCCGACTTGGCCCGCTCGATGAGCGACTTGGCCGTCGTTCGTGCGTACTCGAGCGAATCGGATTCCTTGAGCGATTGCACGAGCTCGTTCGTGTGCGCCTTGGCCTTGGCGCCCGTCGCCTCGGCTCGGGTTTCTGAGGCGTTCTCGAGCAGGGTGAGCGATCGGGCGCGGCTCTCGTGTGAGAGGTTGCCCAGGTGATGGATCAGCGGCAGGGTCAGCTTGCCCTTCTGCAGATCACGCCCGAGCGTTTTGCCGACGACGTCTTCTGTGCCGAGCAGGTCGAGCAGGTCGTCCTGGACCTGGAACGCGGAGCCGATGGAACGCCCGAAGACGTCCATGCTGTTCTGGATGGTCTGGCTCGCGCCGCCTGCGCGGGAGCCAAGCCTTGTGCACGCGCCGACGAGGGCCGCGGTTTTGCCTTCGAGGATCTCGAAGTAGGTCGCCTCGTCGATAGAGAGATTGTCGCGGTTCTGGATCTGCAGGAGCTCGCCCTCGCAGAGTTCCATGCTGACCTTGCCGATCAGACGCGAGGGCTCGGGGTCGTCGAGGCTTGCGCAGAGTCGGAACGACGCGGAGATGAGGTAGTCGCCGAGCAGCACCGCGGCTTCGTTGCCGGCCTTGTCGTTGATCGTCTGCGAGCGCCTTCTGATCTCGGCTTCGTCGAGCACATCGTCGTGCACGAGCGTTGCCATGTGGACCATCTCAACAACCGCCGCGAGCTTGAGCAGCTCTGTTGTCGGCGGCTCGTCGGTCGATGCGCCGCAGGCAGCACCTGACACGAGCACGAGCGTCGGGCGGAGCATCTTTCCCCGGAACTGCTCGACCTGCTTGCAGAGCGCGGCGACCGCGGGGACGTCTGAGTGGAGCGCGCGTTCGATCTCGTCGGTGACCGCGACGAGCCCGTCGAGCACCCACTGCTGGATGCCGCTGAGTTCGGCCGGGATATCGAGGACTTGCTTCACGTCGCGGCTTCCGGTTCGGCTTTGTTACTGCTTCTTCTTCTGTGAGACGATGTAGCAGATGTACGCCGGGTCGGCGTCGCCCTCGGTGGTGAGCTCGAACTCGCCGTTGCCCTCTTCCTCGTCGTCGGGGTCGGTGCCTTCCCAGTAGACGCCCACGTCCTCGAAGCCGGCTTCGAGGAGGATTTCTTGGATCTCCGGGAGTGTCCAGAGCCTCCAGGTGTACTCGAATGCGTTCTCCATGATCGAGCCGTCGGGGAACTTGAAGTGGATTTTGCAGTCCATCTCGCCGGTGATGGGGTTGTAGCGGTGCTGGTCCCAGATGTAGGTGAAGTGCTTGTTGACCTTGCGGGTCTCTTCTTGCTCGCACATGGCCTCGGAGCCGCCGTAGAAATCGCACATGAACATGCCATCGTCGGCGAGCGAATCGAGGACGGATTTGAAGTATTCGCGAAGACCGTCGCGTGTCTGGAAGATCCAGTAGCTGAAGTTCATGGCGAGGACGATGTCGGCGCCCTGGCCTTCCGGGCCTGTATCGCGGACGTCGCGTTCGAGCAGGGTCACCCGCTTGGCGGCGTCGGGTTCGAGCTTGTCGAGGTTATGTTTCCGCCCCCAATCGAGGGTTGGGCCGTCAAGATCGACACCCACCGCTTTGTTGGTTTCCCGTCGTCCGATCCACTCGCAGGCGGTGGCCGCGGTGCCGCAGAAGTCCTCGCGGAGCAGGACGGCTTGTTTGCCTCGCAGCTGCTTGTAAGTCGCGTCTACAAAGTCGATTTCGGATTCGACGTTCTGGACCGAGAGTTGGTAGAGCTCGTGCCGATCCGCCGAGACAGCGGTGTACTTGAGGATCTTGTTCTTGCCCTTGGACTTGCGAGATTTGGTTGCTGTTGCCATAGCGGAGTCTAGGTCACAATCTGGCAATGAATCGCCGGAAAGCCGGATCCGGGCAAGGTTCTCTGTGATTTGACCGATCTATACTGCGGAACTTGGCCCGTCGGGCCGGGCTTTGTATACACCAAGCATTCTCTCCCGCAGGAGTACGTTCAGATGAAGCTCACGATGGTTGGCACCGGGTACGTTGGTCTCGTCACCGGCGTCTGCTTTGCCGAGACCGGCAACGACGTTACTTGCCTCGATGTCGACGAAGGCAAAATCGAGAAACTCAAGCAGAACATCTGCCCGATCTACGAGCCGGGTCTGACGGAGATGATGGAGCGGAACTACAAGGCCGGCCGCCTGACCTACTCCACCGACCCCAAGACTGCATACACAGACGCCGAGATGATCTTCATCTGCGTCGGCACGCCCTCCGACGAGAAGGGCCACACCAACCTGCAGTACATCAACTCCGCAGCCGACGACATCGCAGACGCGATCAAGCAGCTCGGACCGGACCAGAAGCCGAAGGTCATCGTCGTCAAGTCGACCGTTCCCGTCGGCACCACGTTCCACGTGCGCGACCGCATCCGCGAGCGCGTCGGCCCGGACATCCCGTTCAGCGTCGCCGACAACCCGGAGTTCCTCAAAGAGGGCGACGCGATCGTCGACTTCATGAAGCCCGACCGCGTGGTCGTCGGCATCGAGGACGAACGCACGGGCGAGATGTTCAAGGACCTCTACGACCCGTTCGTCCGCAACGGCCACCCCATCTTCCTTATGGACGTCCCGTCCGCGGAGATGGTCAAATACTCCGCCAACAACTTCCTCGCCACCAAGATCTCGTTCATCAACGAGATGGCGAACCTCTGCGAGGCCTACGGCGCCGACATCAACCGAGTCCGCGAGGGCATGTGCTCCGACTCACGCGTCGGTCACCACTTCCTCTACCCGGGCCTGGGCTACGGCGGCAGCTGCTTCCCCAAGGACACACTCGCCTGCATCATGATGGGCGACAAGGCCGGCGTCACCACGCAGGTCTCAAACGCCGTCCACGGCACCAACCAACGCCAGCGAAACCTCTTCTTCAAGAAGATCCTCAAGCACTTCGGCGGCGAGATGGGCCTCAACGGCAAGACCTTCGCCTTCTGGGGCTTGGCGTTCAAGCCGCGCACAGACGACATCCGCGAGGCGCCCGCGCTCACGATCGTCCGCAAGTCGCTCGGCTACGGCGTGACCTGCAAGGGCTTCGACCCGGTCGCGATGGACAACGTGAAGATGGAGATGGGCGACACCATCAGCCTGCACGAGGACATCTACGAGACCGCCAAGGACGCCGACGCGCTGATCATCTCGACCGACTGGGACGAGTTCAAAACGCCCGACTTCGAGAAGCTCGCCTCGGTCATGAAGGGCAAGGTCATCTTTGATGGCCGCAACCTGTACCGCCGCCAGCAGATGGGCCAGCTCGGGTTCCACTACTACTCGGTGGGCCGTCAGCCAGTGATGCCCAGCTGAGCGTGACCGACACTCCAGAGCCGAAGACCCCCGTTTACGCGGGGGTCTTTTCTTTGTGATGATGCTCCCAAAATCGTTTGCCCTTTGGCACCCTTTGATTCAGATGCTGTCAGAGGGGGGTTCGTTGGCACACTATGACGTGCGTAGGTTTGCACTCGGTGCTCCGCCGCTGGGCTCAAGAGAGTCTTCAAGCAGAATCAACTTCAAGCAGAGTCAACCGATCAAGCACAGGGCGTGCCCGGGTGAGCGGGCCGGTGAGGCGGGTGGAACACGAGTGACCCGGCACAGTCATCCGCGTTCGTGCTGACCTCTCTTGCACTCTCTCTCGCACTCACTTGCATAGGTCGCCAGACTACCCCCTCTGATTGCATCTCAATCAAAGAGCGCCAAAGGGCAACGTGCGGTGCGTGTCATTCCGAGCGAAACATCGTTTATTGACGCTGAATCAAAGGGTGCCAATGGGCAAACCTCGGGGGGTGCGTGCCGTGCCGAGCGAAACCCCGTTTACTGACGCTGAATCAAAGGGCGCCAAAGGGCAAACGTTCGGTGCTTGGAGTTCGACCCGCCCGGCACTACAATCCGCCCCATGACGCACCGTCTCTTCCGCCTGTACCAACGCAAGCGGATCATCAACATCAACGCCAACATCATCGTCAGCGGCCTCGTGTCCACGCTGATCGTCGTCGCGATGATCTGGCTCATGAAAGAGGTCTTCGGGCTGCACTGGCCAAGCTGGGGCTACACCGCGTTCAGCGGGATAATGGACCTGATGCTCGACGTCGGGATCTTCACCAGCCTGCACTGGGTCGCCAACCACTGGCGGCCTCTGGACGGCCGAAACGAGACCGAGCACGCCAAGCTCCACGCGCCCGCGCCGAACATCGTTTCCGACACGACCCGGCTCCAGTTCGAGCGCGCCGTCATCAGCCCGCTCTACTACATCATCGCGATCGCCGGCACCGAGTTCCTCCAGCAGCACGAGGGCTGGCACCCGGCGTGGGCCGTCGCCCTGGCCTACCCCGCGGGCCTGGCGGTCACGCGGACACTGCACACGATCTGGGGCTTCAAGACCGGCACCTACATCGACCACCACAAACGAAACCTCGCCGACGACAACGACCGAACCCAGCAAGGCAGCGACTGACCCATGTGCGGCATCGCGGGCATCATCCGAATCCACGACCCGAAGGTCGGCGACCCACCGCTGCCGCTGGTCGCCATCCCCGAAGCGTGGCTCGACACGCTCGACGAATCGATCAAACACCGAGGCCCCGACGGGCAGGGACGCTTTCGTGACCGAGCCGTGCGCGACGACGGGATCGTTGTTGATGTCGCGCTCGTGCACCGAAGACTCAGCATCATCGACCACGAGGGCGGCCACCAGCCCATGGTCCACGACGGCTCGCGCCTGCGCCCCGACCTGACCTACCAACCGGGCGAGACGCCGATCATCGCCAGCGAGATCGAGCCGGATTTGCCGTTGGTTGCGGTTGTTTTTAACGGGTGTATCTACAACCACCGGGAGCTTCGCAAGGAGCTAGAGGCAAAGGGGCACGTGTTCGAGACGGACCACTCGGATACGGAGGTTTTGGTGCATGGGTGGAGAGAGTGGGACGAGCTCATCATTCACAAAATTGACGGCATGATTGCTGCAGCTTGCTGGCATCGGGCCCGATGCCTCGTTTCAACTGTTCGCGATCCAAATCTCGAGAAGCCACTTTTCTATTCCCGAGACATTGATAAACCTACTTATACATCACTTAGCTCGGTAGCAAGTTCTCTCCAATCGATTCCGCAACTCGCACCCAAACTGTTAAGCGGTCTCGAAGGCATACAAATCCCTGCTGGCGAAAGTTTCTTGTCAGGTACTTCATCCGGAGTCGTTCGTTCAGCACCCGCAGGGTATTCAAATCTAGCAAGCTTACCCGACTCGCCAAAGATACTGTGCCCTCCCATACGAAAGCCTGCTGCCGCTCTCTTTGGCAATGTCCTTGAGCTCTTGCTAGATGGCGTGCAGTCTCAACTACGCAAGGCTGTGGTCTCTCGCCTCGAAGCCGACGTCCCCCTCGGCGTCTTCCTCTCCGGCGGGATCGACTCGGGCATCATCTCTGCGATCGCCAAAGAACACCGACCCGACATCAAGACGTTCACGGTGCGCATGCCCGACGCGAGGTTCGACGAGTCAGAGGCCGCCGCCGAAACCGCCAAGCACCTCGGCACCGACCACCACACGCTCGACTGCGACCCGAACCCCGCCGACGACCTCGTGCACCTCATCCATCAGCTGGGCCTGCCGTTTGGCGACAGCTCCCTGCTGCCGACGTACTGGGTGAGCAAAGCCGCACGCGAACACGTCAAGGTCGCGCTGGCGGGCGACGGGGGCGACGAGCTCTTCGGCGGCTACCGCAGGCACACGATCGCACCCAAGCTCAACCGATACCGGAGCCTGCTCCGACTGATCCCCACGAGGCTGCTCGACCGACGCACGCCCGGTTCAAAGGGCGACTACCTCGCACGTCTTGTAAACGCTGCAAAGCACGGCGGGTACCCGGAACTGCTCGCGATCTTTCAAACCCGCGATCTTCGCAACCTGATCACAAAGAGCAACGAGCCACATGCCAATGTAATATTCCAGGAGATTACTGACCCGCTCCGCTACGACTTCGACCACTACCTCCCCGACGACCTGCTCCGCAAAACCGACACCGCCTCGATGGCGGTCGGCTTCGAAGTCCGTGCGCCGTTCCTCGCACGAGAACTCGTCGAAGCAGCGCTGCGCACGCCGCTGGATGTGCTCATGCCAAACCGCCAGCGTAAGGGCCTGCTCAAACAGGTCGCCCGCCGCTACCTCCCCGACCACATCGTCGACCGGCCCAAGCAGGGCTTTGCGATCCCCATCGGCGAGTGGTTCCGCACGGACTTCGGCTCCATGCGCACGCTGCTCTACGACCACCTCGAATCCGCCGACCCGTTCCCCGGCTTGGCCGACGCGGGCGTCAACATCAACACGGGCTTCGTCCGCACGATGCTCCGCGAGCACGACGCGGCGGGCGAGAAATCCATCAACCCCTGGCGCGGCCGGGACCACTCGCAGAGGCTCTACATGCTGCTCGTGCTCTCGATCTGGTCGAGGTGGCTCGCCTCGATCCGCTAACATGCGGGCATGAACGCACTCGAGAAACTCCGCCAGGTCGTCGAAGACATCCGCGACAACAAGGACCCCATGAAACTCCAGGCCAACTGGGATCTCGCGGTTCGGCTCATCTCCCGGTTCCCCGCCGACCAGGACGCCGCGATGCAGGCGTACAAAGACAAGGACTTCGACGCGTTCGACGCGATCCTCACACAGATCGAGAACCCGGCAAAGCAGCAGGACGACGCAGACAACGGGCCGGTCGAGGTGACCAGCGAGATGCGCGAGGCGCTCAAGGCGTTCCGCAAACGGCTCAAACTCACGAGGCTTGACGATGAATCCCGGATCGGGAATCGGCAGCTGACCGGCGGGCTCCGCTCCGAGATCGACGCGATCGAGCCGCCCCGGGAGTTCAGCGACAAGGTCTGGAAGGACCTGGCACGCGCGGGTGTCTTGAAGCACACCGGGCAGGGCTTCTATCAGCTGGTCGAGGGCGCCTCGCTCTGACGCTTGCGGTTGCGCTTCATCTGCAACGAGTCGAGCAGCCCGGGCACGAGCCGGTGCGCCGAGTGCGCGAGCTTGGCGTGACGCGTCACGACGACGAGCCGTTTGTTCTTGCGGATCGCGGCGAGCGTGTGCCTAGCGACGAGTTCGGGCGAGGCGACCAGCCACTCCGGCAGCTTCCGGTTGCTCGTCGAGCGTCCCTCTTCTTTGGCCGAGCCGTACAGGTTGCTCTCGATTAGTCCCGGGCAGATCGCGGAGACGCCGATCTTCGGCGAGATCTCCGCGCGCAGCGACAGGCTCAGCCCGACGAGGCCGAACTTGCTGGCGCTGTACGCAACGACCTTGCGCTTCGGTGTGAGACCAAGGACGCTGGCGATGTTGACAATGTGCGCCTCACGCCTCTGACGCATCGAGGGCAGCAAGCCCTGGATCAGCCTCGCCGGCGCGTGGAGGTTGATCCGCATGAGCCGGTCCCACTGCTCGGTCGGCATCGATTCGAGCGTGTCGAAATAGAGCGTGCCCGCGTTGTTGACGAGGATATCGACGCCGCCCGGCTCGCTCTTGGCGTGTTCGATGCAGGCGTCGGTCTGCTCTGGGCTCGCAAGGTCGCAGGTGTGCGTCACGACCGAATCGCACGTCCCCGCAAGCTCCGATTGAACCGCGTGCAGCCCCTGCTCGTCGCGGTCAACGAGCGTGAGGCCGCAGCCCTCGCGGGCCAGCGCGTGCGCGATGGACCTGCCGATGCCCGAAGCCGCCCCGGTGACGAGCGCGCGTTTGCCTCGAATCTCTTGCATCGCACACCCCCCGAGAAAAAGCGAGCGGTATGTTAGCTTTCGGCAGGCTCGCAGGCGCGGTACGCGTCGATGACAGCCTGCTCGCCCTCGCGATCGGGCTTGCTGTTGCCGTGCTCCATGCCGAGGATGCCCGCAAAGCCCTTGGTCTGGATGTGCTGGAAGACGTTCTTGTAGTTGATCTCGCCCGTGGTCGGCTCGTTGCGCCCCGGGTTGTCGCCCATCTGGAAGTAGCCGATCTCGCTCCACGCCCGATCGATGTTGGGGATCAGGTTCCCCTCGGTGATCTGCTGGTGGTAGAGATCGCACAGGATCTTGCACGCAGGCGAGTTCACAGCCCGGCAGATCTCGAACGCGTGCGACATCTTCGACAGCAGCATGTTCGGATGGTTCCGCGGGTTGAGCGGCTCGAGCACCATCACCATGTTGTGAGGCTCAAGGATCGCCGCGCCAACACGCAGCTGCTCGATCGCGTACGCGGACTGGTACTCGGGATCGATCCGCGGGTGCATGGTGCCCGGCACGACGGTCATCCACTTGGCGCCGACGCGCTCAGCGACAAAGACCGACTCCTCGCACGCCATCGCGAAGTTGTCGAGGTCTTCCTGCTTGCCCTGGCTGAAGGTCGGCCCCCACGCCGAGTCCGGGTTGAGCACGAACACACCCATGCGCATGCCCAGCCGGTTCATCGCGGTCGCCAGGCGTTCCTGCTCCTCGATACTCCGGCTCCGCATGCCGTTGTCTTCCCAAGCGGTGAAGCCCTGGTCCGCGGCGAACTCGAGCTGCGCGACAAGATCGTCGCCCGCGTGGTGCCTGAACATGCCAAAGTGCGGCGCAAAGTGCATCGTGAACTTGTCGCTGCGTGCGGACGATTCGGGCTGTGCCTTCGCCGCGGCTACATCGAGCGCTGCGCCCGTGGCAACGACACCACCGGCTGCCGAGAGAAATGTTCTACGCTGCATTGGTCCGCACTCCTTGGTCATGCATCAGACAAGCGGTGTCGATCCGGGGGATGGTACTGGCCCGACCGGAAGATCGCCAAAATCGTAGCTCGCCGGCGACAGGTCCAGCGATGACTCCATCGCGAAATCCCACGTCACCTGCTTGCCCGTGTACGTACTCATCCGGCCCATGATCGCGGTCAGCGTGCTCTCGGCGACTCGCTTGGCCTCGTTGAGGTAGCTGCCCGTGCCAGTGATCGATGCGACAAGGTCGGCGTGCTCGACTTCGTACGGGTTGCGGTTCTCGTCGGTGAAACGCCAGCTGTTCTGGCCCTCGACCACCGCAAAGCCCGGCCGGGACACACTCGTGCCCTTCGTGCCCCGGAGCACCTCCTCGACGCGCCCCGCGCACCCGTCGATCTGCCTGCACATGCTCATGCAGCTCGACCCGTCGGCGTACTCGAACTCGATCGCGAAGTGGTCGAAGATGTTGCCGTACTTTTCAGAGGTGCGCACCTGACGCCCGCCCATGCCCGTTGCCTTGACGGGCGGCCCGCCCTTGGCCCAGTTGACGACGTCGATGTTGTGGATGTGCTGCTCGCAGAGGTGGTCGCCCGAGAGCCAGCAGAAGTAGAGCCAGTTTCGGCACTGCCACTCCATATCGGTGTACTCGGGCTTGCGGTCATGAACCCAGAGCCCGCCCTGGTTCCAGTAGCACTGCGCCGCGACGATGTCGCCGAGCTCGCCGTTCTGCACACGCTCCATGAGCGCGAGGTACGAGTCCTCGTGCCGGCGCTGCGTGCCCGCGACGACCGACAGGTGCTGCTCTTTGGCGGACTCGCCCGCCGCGATGACCTTGCGGATGCCCGCGGGATCGACCGCGACCGGCTTCTCCATGAACACGTTCTTGCCCGCTCTGATCGCCGCCTCGAAATGAATCGGCCTGAACCCGGGCGGGGTGGCGAGGATGACGTAGTCGATGTCGTCGATCGCGAGCAGCTTCTTGTACGCGTCGAAGCCCGTGAAGCAGTGCGCCGGGTCGATGCTCACACGCTCCGCCGCGTCCTCCCGGTCCTGCAGATACCCCTTGGAGCTGTTGAGCCTGTCCTCGAACAGATCAGCCAACGCGACGACCTTGGTCGATGGGTGCGCCGCGATCGCGTTGGCAGCAGCCCCCGTGCCCCGCCCGCCGCAACCGATGACGCCGACACGGATCTCGTCGTTGCCTCTGCGCACCGCGCCCGCCGCGAACGCCGGTGAGATGAGCGAGCTTGCCCCAAGAGCCGCCCCCGCTTTCATGACATCACGCCTGTTCCAGTTGCCCGCCATTAGCTGTCCCCTTGTGCTGCAAAGACCGTGTCCATTCTGTTTGCGATGTCCGCGAGTCTACCCGAATCCCCGCCCCCGACCTCTGCCGACGCCCAGCCGCGGTAGCCGATCCGGTTAAGTGCCGCGTTGACCGCGGGCCAGTCGCAGTCGCCCTCGCCGATCTCGACACCGAACCCTTTCCAGAGGCCCTCGTTGTCTCGCTTGGCTCGGCTGAACTCTTTGACATCCAGCTTCATGATGCGATCGCCCAGCACGTCGATCCATTGCTCGGGCCAGGCGTAGTTGACGATGTTGCCGACGTCGAAGTACCAGCCGACGTTCGGGCTCTCGAACTCGTCAACGTACCTTGCCGCCTCGAGCGGGCTGAGCAGGAAGTTGTTCCACACGTTCTCGAACGCGATCCCGATGCCCAGCTCTTCCGCGAGCGGCACCAGCTTGCCGATCTCTTCCCGGCTCAGCTTGTACGCGTCGGCGTAACCCATGCCCTTGCGCACGACCGCGGGGACAACGAGCACCGTCGAGCCGCCGAAGTGTTTGCAATCGCGCAGCGCGGTTTCGAGCGCAGCTCGGCCCTCTGCCCGGACAGTCTCGTCGGGGTGGTTGAACGGCTTGCCCCAGTGCGCCGAATCAACAACACCGGGGATCGCGATGCCCACCTCGTCGCGCGCCGCGACGACCTCCTCCGCATCGAGCTGCGACGGGCTGTCCATCTCCACACCATCGAAGCCGGCTTCTTTGGCAACGCGGAACTTGTCCGCGACGGACTCGCCCTCGCCGATCATGCCATACTTGAGCGACTTGAGAATCCGAGGCCCACCGCCCGCGGGGTTCGCACGGAATGTTTCGGGCTGCGCGCCGGCTCGCCGCACGAGCGCACCGGACGCGGTCGTCGCGGCGGCAGACAAGAGGAACGTTCTTCGGTTAAGACCCATCGCGATGCTCCTCTAGATGAACTTGGTGTTGCCCGGCACCGCGACGCTCGGGGTGGGCCTGCTGCCGAACGCGAAAACGTCCGGGTTGAGGTTCTCTTCGCTCTCGAGCGCCTGCTGCCAGGTGATGCTCTGGCCCGTGTACGCGGCTTGTCTAGCCATGATCGCCATGAGCGTGGTCTGCGCCATGGGCACGCCGTCGTTGACCGGGTGACCCGAACGGATCGCCGCGAAGAGCTCGTCGTGCTCCTGCTGGTACATGTCGTTGCCGCCGGCCTCGCCCCGCCAGGGCATCTCGCCCGACATCTCGTGCTGGCTTGTCCAGGGCTGCATGGTGCAGTTGCCCTTGCTCCCGAGGAAGTAGGCGGAGTTGTCGCTCGGCGTGTTGGGCCAGTGCCTGCACATGTGGTAGCCCCGCCTGCCGTCGTCGTATTCGTACGTCACAGAGAAGTGATCGAAAACGTTGCCGGTCTCGGGCAAATCGGGGCGGGTCTGCCTGCCACCGACGGCGTAACACCTCGCCGGCGGAACGTCACGCATCGCCCATGCGATCCAGTCGATCGCGTGCACCGCCTGCTCGACGATGTGGTCGCCCGACAGCGGCGTGAAGTACTGCCAGTTGCGGAGCTGAAACTCGGTATCGCTCCACGATTCCTCGCGAGCGTTCGGTCTCACCCAGCCCGTGGTGTTGTAGGTGGTCTGGAGTGTGTGCAGATCGCCGATGCCGCCGTCGTGGAGTCGGAGCATGGTCTCTCTGCACTGGTTCTGGTACCTCCAGCAGAAGCCGGACATGAGGCTGAGCCTCTTACGCTTCGCGAGGTTGGCCGACTCGAGCACGCTCCGCACACCCGGCGCATCGACCGCGACCGGCTTCTCGCAGAAAACGTGCTTGCCGGCTTTGACCGCGGCCGCAAGCTGCATCGGACGAAACGCGGGCGGTGTGGTCAGCAAGACAACATCGCACTCGGCGATGACCTTCTCGTAGGCGTCGAAGCCGACATGCCGACGAGACTCGTCGACATCGACCTTGCCCGTCGGCAACCCGCCCTCCTCGGCGTGTTCGAGCAGGATGTTCTGCACGTGGTCGAGGCTGTTCTCGATGCGACCCCCGAACGCCTCGCCCGCCGACCAGAGGACGGTGTTGGCGTCGGCCTTGAGTGCCTGAACCATCGCGCCCGTGCCCCGACCGCCGCAACCGACGACGCCGACTTTGAGCGTGTCGTTCTGCTTCGTGAGCGCACCGAGCGCCGAGGAAGCGAGCAGGCCCGAGGCACCGACGGCTGCCGACGCTTTGACGAAGTCTCTGCGGTTGATGCCATCATTCGTGCTCATCGTCGGCTCCTTCTTCTTCGATCTCGATCACAAACCTGAACCCGACCCAGCTGCAATCCGCGAGCCACCACTTGCTCTTGGGGATCTGCGGGTCGCTCGCGTTCCAGGACGATTTCTGCTGCATGTGCGACGTCGGTGTGCATTCGTCGGCCGGCTCTTTGTAGCTGCCACCCATCGCGATGGGTCGGCGCTCGTCGGTTTCCACCCACTCGGCGACGTTGCCCAGCATGTCGTGCAGGCCGAGCGAGTTGGCAGGCATCTCACCCACCGGGTGCGTGGTGTAGTCCGCGTTGTCGCGGGTCCAGCTCCGCTCGCTGCTCGCGTCGCCCGCGAGGTAGACCCACTCGGGCTTGGTCGGGATTCGGCATCGCGTGCCCGTCGATTCGCCAAGCCAGTCACAGAACTGCTCGGCGGCGTGGATCGTCATACCCATCGCGGGGTAGCCCTCGTGCCCGAGGCCCCGGTCCGGCGGGACGTAGGGCTTGCTGGGCCTCGTCGTCGCGTCGGCCCCCTTCTTCGCCGAGTCGCGCTCCGACTCCGGTTTGTCGAGTTCGTAGAGATAGACGTCGTAAAGATCCCACGTCACTTCTTCCGTCGCGACCCACATAGCCGGGATCTCGTGGAGTTCGCCCTCGATTTCTATAGAGGAAGCGGGAACGCGGACCATCTCGAACTCAACGGTGGTGCCGGGCACGCGGACGGTCTTGGTTTCGAGCCCGGTTTCGACGGCCTGGGCCGCGCATGGCGTGACCAGTGGTGTTGCCCATACGCTAAGCATCATGGCGATGCAGATTCTCACAGCTGTTCTTGCGCTCACGCTGATGCTCCCCGTCGCGGGCTGTGGCTCCGGCCCCAAGGCCGAGGACAGCGCTCCGCAGGACGAGCCTATCCTGAGTCGGTTCGAGTACGCAAGGGTGTTGATGGGCAGCAAGGCCCGGATCGTGCTGTACCAAGAGTTCGAGCACGAAGCCGCGACGAAGGCCAGGCTCGCGTTCGATGAGATCGAACACCTCAACGACGTGCTCAGCGACTACGACCCGAACAGCGAAGCGATGAAGCTCGTCGCCCGGCCCGCCGGCCAGTGGCACGACGTCAGCGAGGACCTCGCCGATGCGCTCTTCAAGTCTGCGCGCGTGTGGGTCGCATCCGACGGCGCGTTCGACGTGACCATCGGCCCGATCTCGAAGCTCTGGCGCGAGACCGCTAAGTCGGAGAAGCTGCCCGCAAACTCTGTGCTGCGCGAAGCGAGGTCGCGCGTCGGGATGAACCTGATCGAGATCGACAAGGACGAACTCGCGGCCAGGTTCGCAACCGACGGCATGCGGCTCGACTTCGGTGGCATCGGCAAGGGCTACGCCGCGAGCAGGGCGCTCGAGGTGCTGCAAGGACTGGATGCCCCGATCGCGCTCGTAGACCTCGGCGGAGATCTTGCGATCGGAGAAGCGCCGCCCGACTCAGAGGGCTGGGTGGTCGCGGTTGACACGGGCGCGGGCGAAGCCGAGGACATGACTCTCACCAACTGCGGCGTGGCGACCTCGGGCGACCTGTTCAGGTTCATCGAGATCGACGGCAAACGCTACTCGCACATCGTGGACCCTCGCACGGGGATGGGCCTGACGACGAGGATCGCGGTGACCGTGATCGACAAGGAACCCTGGGTCGCAGACGCCCTGGCCAGCGCGTACAGCGTGATCGGCACGAGCTCCGACAAACTCGAAGACGCGTTCCCGAACGCGAAGGTCTTCATCCGCTCGGCGGAGTGATGACTCCGGAAAACTCGAGGTGCCAGTGGAAGAAGCCGTGCTCCCGCGCAAGCCTGCCGATCTCTCGGCGCATCCATCCGGGCAGCTTGCTAGGGTCGGTGCGGATGGTGTCGAGGTGCTTCTGTGTGAGCGCATCCCAGTCGCCCGCTTCGTCGGCGTTGTGCATGCGCCAAACGAACGCGGCGCACCACGCGTCGGCAGAGAGCTTTGGGTCAGGGTCGTCGAGGTGCGGGTGGCCGGCTGTTGATGCTCGGCGCTCGCGGGTGTTGCGTTTTTTGTAGTGGCTCACGGCGTGCTTGTCGTCGCCCGGCTTCACAACGAACGCGCCGGACGGGATGCCCGCTTCGATCAGCTCGGGCGTTGCGCCGACGATGGAGTTGCCGACCTTGATTCGGCTCGCGAGATGTTCGAACGTCTGTTTCGGTGCTGATGTCTCGCACGCGAGAACAGCTCTGCAGAGCATCGCCGCGACGGGGTCGATGTCTACACCGAAAAGACAGTGCTGCACGACGGTGTCGATCGTGCGTTGGTCTTTCTTTGGATCGATGCGCTCGGCGATCAGGTGCAGCGACCGGAACAAGAACGCGCCGACGCCGACCGCTGGGTCGCAGATGCGGAAGGTTTGCAGCTCGCCCTCGTGTTCATCGAGCGATTTCAGAACGGACCTGCTGGCGATGTGGTCAACCAGAGGCAGCGGCGTGTAGTACGCCCCCTGCTTCTTGCGCCTCGTCGTCTTCCCGGTTTGCTCGGCTCGGGCGATCAGGGATTGGTAGGTGCTGGCGCACTCGAACAGCGGCGGGTTGCGCTCGCGGAACAGGTCGTGGATTTGCGCCGCGGGCTGGCTGTCCGGTGATTCGCCGAGGTTGAATCTGACAAGCTGCCGACACGCGAACTCGACCGCATCGCTGTAGGGCGTGCTGCCAACCCGGGCCAGATCGACGGCGGCGGTCATCACCGAGAGGGCCTGATCGAAATGGGACGGAGGGGTCGGCATGGCGGGCGGTACAACAACCCAGCGTAGCGGGCGAAACGGGGCCGGGAGCGGCGTAGGATGCCGATGCATGGAGGCGTGACCCGCGATGACGAGCAACGGACAGACGATCAGCCCAGAGGTTCTCGACTCGGTCGTCATCCGGTTCTGCGGCGACTCGGGCGACGGGATGCAACTCGCCGGCGGGCAGTTCACCGCGACCAGCGCGATCTTCGGCAACGACATCGCCACCTTCCCAGACTTCCCCGCTGAGATCCGAGCCCCAAAGGGCACGACGTTCGGCGTCTCCGGCTTCCAGCTCCAGTTCTCGAGCCAGGAGGTCTACACACCCGGCGATCTCGTCAACGCGATGTTCGCGATGAACCCGGCTGGATTCAAGACCAACATCGACGACGTTGAAATCGGCGGGCTGGTCGTCGTCAACGAGGACGAGTTCACCAAGGGCAACCTCAAGAAGTGCGGCTACCCCGACAACTACAACCCGCTCGACGACGAGATGGTCACGAGCCAGCGTCAGATCGTGCGCGTGCCGATGAGCAGGCTCACACGCGAAGCGGTCGCGGATCTTGAGATCGGCACGAAGGACGCGGACCGGTGCCGAAACATGTTCGCGCTGGGCGTGGCGTACTGGATCTACCAGAGACCGCTTGACGCGACGATCAGACACATCGAGGACTACTACGGGTCGAAGAAGAACCTGCCGACCGTCGTCGAGGCGAACGTGCGCGTGCTCAAGGCCGGGTACCACTTCGGCGAGACCGCGGAGCTGCTGGCGGTGCGGTACCAGGTCCCGCCGGCGAAGCTGGAACCGGGTCGGTACCGGCGCATCGACGGCAACAGCGCGCTGGCGCTCGGGTTCGCGGCCGCGGCAGAGAAGTCGGGCAAGGGCATGGTGTACGCGAGCTACCCAATCACACCCGCATCGGATGTGCTGCACGCGATGGCCAGGCTCAAGCACATCGGTGTCAAGACGTTCCAGGCTGAGGACGAGATCGCAGCGGTCTGCGCAGCGATCGGCGCGAGCTTCGCGGGTGACATCGGTGTGACCGGCACGTCCGGGCCCGGGTTGTGCCTGAAGTCCGAAGCGCTCGGGCTGGCGGTGATCTATGAGCTGCCGCTCGTGGTGCTGGACGTGCAGAGGGCCGGCCCCGCGACGGGGATGCCGACCAAGACAGAACAGGCAGACCTGCTACAGGCGATGTTCGGAAGGTCGGGCGAGAGCCCCGCGATCGTGCTGGCGCCGCGCAGCCCCGCGGACTGCTTCGACATCGCGCTCGAGGCGGTCAGGCTCGCGACGACGCACATGTGCCCGGTTGTGATTCTGTCCGACGCCTCGATCGGCAACGGCGCCGAGCCCTGGCACCTGCCCGACTTTGACGCGATCCCAGACATCACGATCGAGCACCCGACAACGATCCCCGACGGCGACGAGACGTTCCTCGCGTACAAACGCGACGTGGAGACGCTCGCAAGGCCCTGGGCGATCCCGGGCACGCCCGGGCTTGAGCACCGCATCGGCGGGCTAGAGAAAGCGGAGAACACGGGCGCGGTGTCGTACGACCCTGAGAACCACGAACGCATGATCGCGGCTCGGGCCGAGAAGGTCAGCAGGGCGCAGCGATCGATCCCCGATCTCACAGCCGAGGGCGCGCAGTCGGGGCAGGCTCTGCTTCTTGGCTGGGGCAGCACGTACGGCGCGATCCTGACCGCGATGCGCAGGCTCAACGCCGCGGGGATGGACATCGGGTGCGCCAACCTTCGCCACCTCAACCCGTTCCCGCAGAACCTGGGCGAGGTGCTCTCCCGCTACGAGACCATCATCATCCCCGAGAACAACTCTGGACAGCTGGCGATGCTGATCCGTTCAAGGTTCCTCGTCGATGCCAAGAGCATCAACAGGATTCAGGGGCGGTCGTTCCGTGTTGACGAGCTTGTGAGCGAGATCATGGAGATGCTGCGAAGCCCGAAGGAGGCGACGCGATGAGCACGGCTTCGAAGAACGGCGAGAGCGTGAGCCTGCCTCAGTACACCGCCAAGGACTTCACGACGGACCAGGACGTGCGCTGGTGCCCGGGGTGCGGCGACTACGCGGTGCTGACGGGCGTGCGCAAGGCGCTGCCGAAACTGGGCCACAGGAAAGAGGACTACGTGTTCGTGTCGGGCATCGGGTGCGCGGCCCGGTTCCCCTACTACATGGACACGTTCGGGATGCACACCATCCACGGGCGGAGCCTGTCCGTCGCGACGGGGATCAAACTCGCCAACCCCGACCTCAAGGTGTGCATCGCTTCGGGCGACGGCGACCTGCTCTCGATCGGTGCCGGGCACACGGTGCACACGCTCAGACGCAACCTCGACATCACGATCCTGCTGCTCAACAACCAGATCTACGGGCTGACGAAGGGGCAGTACTCGCCGACGAGCGAGTCGGGGAAGGTGACCAAGTCCACGCCGATGGGCTCGCCCGACGAGCCGCTGAACCCGATCGCGATGGCGGTGGCCTCTGGCTGTACGTTCATCGCGCGGACGCTGGACGTTGACCTCAAGCTGTTCGACGCGGTGTACCTGCGGGCGATGGGCCACAGGGGGACGTCGTTCGTCGAGATCTACCAGGACTGCAACATCTTCAACCACGAGGCGTTCTTCTACGCGACGCAGAAAGAGACACGCCCCGACAACACGGTCATGCTCGAGCACGGCAAGCCATTGATCTTCGGCAAGGACAACGAGAAGGGCATCGTGCTCGAGGGCACGAGGCTCCGTGTTGTCACGATCGGCAAAGACGCGGCGGAGTCGGACCTGCTCGTCCACGACGAGACCGACCGGACGCTTGCGTACCTGTTGTCGCAGATGCGCTGCCCCGAATTCCCGGAGCCGCTCGGGGTGATCTACGCTGACCCGACGCAGCCGACGTACGAGGACGCGGTGCACGGGCAGGTCGCCGAGGCGAAGTCGAAGCAGGCAGGCAAGGGCGCACGCGAACTGATCTACAGCGGCGAGATGTGGGATGTTGCCGAGTAAATCAGGCCGAGAGTCCCGCAAGCGGCCCGGTTGAATCGCCGAACGAGTCCACGTCGCACCCCATGCGGTCGAGCATGGAGATGTAGAGGTTGCAGAGCGGCGTTTCCTTGTCGTAGGCGATGTGCCTGCCGGGGTCGATGGTACCCCCGCCGCCGCCGGCGAGGACGATGGGCAGGTCCTCGTGGTTGTGTCGGTTGCCGTCGGAGATGCCCGAGCCGAACATGATCATGCAGTTGTCGAGGAGCGAGCCCTCGCCCTCTTGGGTTTGCGATGCTTTCTGGACGAAACGCGCGAAGCGTTCGACATAGAACTGGTCGATCTTTTTGATCTTGTCGATCATGGACTGGTCTTCGCGGTGGTGCGAGAGGTTGTGGTGGCCGTCGGTGACGCCGATCTCGGCGAACGTCCGGTTGCTGCCGCCGGTGCCGGTCATGAACGAGGCGATGCGGGTCTGGTCGGTCTGGAAGGCGAGCAGGAGCATGTCGTACATGAGGTCAAGGTGCTCGCCGACCTGTCTTGGGATGCCGGCCGGGGCGACGGTCCCGGCGGGCGGGACGTTGGCCTCGGTCTCGGTTTGCGCGTGCTGGATCCGGCGCTCGATCTCTCGCACGGCGGTCTGGTACTCGTCTAGCTTGTTGCGGTCGGTCGCGCCCAGCCTGCGCTCGAGGCGCTTGGCGTCGCCCGCGACGAAGTCGAGGATGCTCCGGCGCCGACTCACGCGTTCGAGCATGGCCTTCTTGTCGTGCGTGCCGAACAGGGATTCGAAGACGGCCGCCGGGTCGATGACTTTGGGCACGGGCGTGTCTTCGTCTTTCCATGAGAGGTGCGACGAGTAGGCGCAGCTGTAACCCGAATCGCAGCTCCCGGCTCGGCGTCCGAGCTCGCAGCCGATCTCCAGCGACGAGAGCTTGGTCTGGCTCCCGATCTGGTTGGCGGCGAACTGGTCGATGCTGATGCCGAGGTCGATGTCGTTGCCCGCGGTTTTGCGGGCTTGCTTGCCGGTGAGGAAGGTCGCCGATGAGCGTGCGTGGTCGCCCGGTCCGTCGCCGTTGGCTCGAGCTTTGTCGAGCGTGAGGCCCGAGAGGACGTTGACCTTGTCTCTGACGTGTTCGAGCGGCTTGAGTGTTTGCGAGAGCCTGTAGTCGCGGCCGGCGCCCTCGGGTTTCCAGCTCGGGTAGTGGACGCCGTTTGGTGTGAAGACGAACGCCATGCGCAGAGGTGCGGCCTGTGAACCGGTCACCGCCGCGTTTGCGGCGGGCGCGGCTTGCCCCATCGCTTCCATGAGCGGGAGCGCCATCGTTGCGCCGATGCCCCGGAGGACGGTCCTACGTGAGAGAGCGTTTCGGGCGGTTGTCATCGTGATTCTCTCCCTCGGCAGGTTCGGAAGGTATCGCTCAGGGCGATGGCTCTGATCATGGCTGCGAGCGTGTCGCCCTGGGCTTTGGTTTGCTGGGTGATGCTGCGGACCGCGGGCCGATCGAAGGGCTCGGTGCCCCGACCGATGGCGTAGGTGAGCAGCTCGCCCGCGAGGTGTTCGCGGAAGGCGTCCTCGCGGCCAAGCAGGATGTCTTTGAGCTGGATTGGCCCGTCGAACTCGATGCCCCCGGGCAGGACGCCGAAGCTGTCGATCTCCGCGTCCGGGTAGGCGTCGCGCCACTGACCGACGGCGTCGAAGTTCTCCATCGCAAGGCCGATCGGGTCCATCCTGACGTGGCACGAGGCGCAGGACGTGTCGGTCAGGTGTGCCTTGAGCTGGTCACGCAGCGAGGCGCTCTCGCCCAGAGCCTGCGCGGATTGTTCGAGCCGCGGGATGTCGGCTGGTGGTGGCGGCGGCGCGGAACCCAGCAGCTGTTCGAGCACGTAGAGGCCCCGCTTGACGGGGCTGGTGCGTGTCGGGTTGCTGGTGACGGTGAGGGTTGAAGCCATGGTCAGCACGCCGCCGCGCACGGAGCCCGGCTCGAGCGTGACCTTGCGGAAGCTGTCGCCCACGACGCCCGGGATGCTGTAGTGCTCAGCGAGTCTTTCGTTGACGAACACGTCGTTTGCGCTGAGCAGGTCGAGGATGCTCCGGTCGGCTCGCAGGACATCGCCGAAGAACAGGACGGCTTCGGTCTGCATGTCCTTGCGGAGCCCCGGCGTGTAAGAGGGGAACAGGTCGGGGTCGATCTCGATCGAGGGGAGGTTGCGGAGCAGGAGCCACTGGCCCGCGAAGTTCTCGACGAAGGCGTCGGCCCGTTCGTCGGCGAGCATCCGGTCGATCTGCTGCAGGAGCACTGCGTCCTGTGTGAGCCTGCCCGCGTCGGCGAGCTTGGTCAGCTCGCCGTCGGGCATGGAGCTCCAAAGAAAGTAGCTGAGCCGGCTTGCCAGCTCGTGATCCGAGAGTGTGTAGACAGATTGCGGGTTTGCAGAGGTCGGGTTGTCGGTGCTCCGGTAGAGGAAGCTGGGCGAGACGAGGACAGCGGTCATCATCTGCCGAACGCCGAACTCGTGGGTGTGGCCGGTGCGGATTGCGTTGTCGTAGAGCGAGAGGAGCGAGTCGATTTCTTCTTGCGCAGCTGGCCTGCGGTAGGCGCGGGGCAAGAAGTCTGCTGCGAAGTCGGTCGCGTGCGCCCTTGCTTCTTCGGGTGAGTCTGGTTGATCCGCGAGCAGCTCGCGGTAGAGGCGTGTGCGGGTGATGCTGACTTCTGAGACCGGTCCCGCGATGCTGAACCCGTCGATGGCGAGGTTTCGGTCGGCGACGTTCGGGACCCAGTAGTCGTTGGTGAAATGCGCCGCGACGTCGTGCTTGCCGCGCGTGAGCGTGACGGGGAACGTGTGGTGTTCTGCCTCGGCCTCGGATGTAGCCTGCACGCCGATCGATGCGATCTGTTTGTCGTCGATGCGGAGCGAGAGGTTTGGCAGGTCTTCGCCGCCCTGGGTGCCCCATGTGTAGAGGCTGAGTTCGTAGTCACCGGTGACCGGGACATCGAGCGTGGCTCGGAGTGCGCCGTTGGTTGTGAAGAACTGCCCGTTCTGCCGGAGTGGTCTGCCGTTGCCTTGCCGCTGGATGCGTTGGATGAGCCGGGGTTCTGTTGAGACGGTGACCTCTGGCCCGAGGGCGATGTCCACCGCGCGTTCTGCGGCGTCGAGGTAGGCCTCCATGTGCAGGGGCGAGACGGTCAGGACGTCTGCGATGTTGTCGAAGCCGTAGCCGACGTCGTCTTGTGGGAGTGCATCGGCGACGTCGTGGATGCGGGTGTTGATGCCGAGCAGGTCGCGGAGTGTGTTTCGGTACTCGCTTTTGTTGAGTCTGTGGATGGTGTACCAGCCGGGGTCGATCTCGCCGGTCGGCGGTGTGTATTCGAGTGCCTGGTCGAGCCACTGGATCATGATGAGCCGTTCGTGCTCGGTTGGCTGGGCCTTGTTGTCGGGCGGCATCTGGTGGATCGAGAGCATCTCTCTTGCGAGCTTGAGGTCTTCGATGCGTTCCATGATGGAGCCGATGTCATTGAGTCCGTCGAAGCGGACTCCGGCGCGGCTGCGGTCCTCGCCGTGGCAGCCGATGCAGTAGGTGTCGATGAGCTGGTAGACGGACTGCTCGAGCGTGGACTCGATGGTGTGCGCGAGGGGGTCGGGTTCGGGGTATGCCCTGTTGCTGCCGGTGAGCGAGACGCCGAGCATGACCGAGGCCATCGGGACGATCGCCAGTGCGGCTTTGGTCGCTCGTGTGTCCATCGCTCCCCCTCTTTGTGCCAGCATACCAGAAGAGCGGGTGCGTTCGTTCCTTGACATCGAGACCTCGGTCGTTAGCCTCTCAGGCCGAGCAGAGTTCGGCGCTCCGAGATTCACGCCGACCCGTGCTGCTGGTGCCAGAACGCATGTCCGAGATTACCTTTCGATTGCCCAACTTCCTTCCTTTCAAATCGAAAACGTTCGACCTTCGGTCCGCTCTGAGCGGCTCGCCCAAGGCTGAGGTTTTATCCGGACTCACGGTGGCGCTCGCGCTCGTGCCCGAGGCGGTCGCGTTCGCGTTTCTGGCGGGCGTCCCGCCGCTCGTCGGGCTGTATGCAGCGTTCATCATCTGCCTGATCACATCGGTCCTCGGCGGCAGGCCCGGCATGATCTCGGGTGCCACCGGCGCGATGGGCGTCGTCGTGGTCTCGCTGGTGGCCAACTACGGCATCGGCTACCTCTTCCCCGCGGTTGTGCTCTGCGGCGTCTTCCAGATCACCATCGGCCTGCTCAGGCTCGGCAAGTTCATCCGCATCGTCCCGCACCCCGTCATGCTCGGGTTCGTCAACGGGCTCGCCGTTGTCATCCTCATGGCACAGTTCGGCAGCTTCAAAACGCTCGGCGACGACGGCGCGATGAGGCTCCTCGAGGGCGCCAGACTCTGGACCATGCTCGGGATGGTCGCGGTCACCATGGCGATCATCGCCATACTGCCGAAGCTGACCAAGGCTGTCCCCTCGTCGCTTGCGGCGATCCTGTTCGTCACGCTCGTTGCCTTCGTCGTCAACTCGAACACCGGCTCGGGCGATGACACCGATGCGCCGAGAATGGCGCCCACGGTCAAGGACATGCTGGTCGACAGCACACGGGCAGCTGCGGTCACCTCGGCGCAGCGCGAGAAAGACAAGGCCATACTCAACGAGGCCAAAGCCGTGCTCCCTGAGAATGTCGAGGCGAGGCCCGTCGCCAAGGGCCCGATCTCGCCGCTGAGTGACCAGGAGCGGGCCGAGGCGGTCGCGTCGGTGGACACGGCAGAGGTCGGGATCGCGGGCGGCCTGCCCGGGTTTGCGTGGCTGAAGTTCGAGATGCCCGAGGCGTCGTGGGCCACGTTCATGATCATCCTGCCCTACTCGCTCATCCTGGCGGGCGTTGGCCTGATCGAATCGCTGATGACCATGACGCTTATCGACGAGCTGACCGAGACACGCGGGCGGGGCAACCGCGAGTGCGTCGGGCAGGGCGTCGCCAACGTCACGTGCGGCATCTTCGGAGGCATGGGCGGGTGCGCGATGATCGGGCAATCGCTGATCAACGTGAAATCGGGCGGCCGGGGCAGGCTCTCGGGGATCACAGCCGCCTGTGCGCTCTTGGTGTTCATCCTGTTCTTGTCGCCCTACATCGAGGCGGTCCCGATGGCGGCGCTCGTGGGCGTGATGTTCATGGTCGTCATCGGCACGTTCGAGTGGACGACGCTGCAGACGTGGAGGCGGGTCCCGACGACCGAGGTGGTCATCATGCTCGTGGTCGCGGGCTACACCGTGTTCATGCACGACCTGGCCTCGGCAGTCATCATCGGTGTCGCGCTCTCGGCGCTCGTGTTCGTCTGGAAAAAGAGCAAGCACATCGTCGCGGATGTTCACATCAACGAGCGGGGCAGCAAGGTCTACCAGCTCCACGGCGTGCTGTTCTTCGGCACCGTGGGCGAGTTCCGCGAGCTGTTCAACCCGGCGGACGACCCGGACGACGTCATCATCGATTTCTACTACAGCCGGGTGTACGACCAGTCGGGCATCGAGGCGATCAACGCGCTCGCCGAGCGGTACACGAAGGTCGGCAAGAGCATCCACCTTCGCCACCTGAGCCGGGACTGCCAGCGGCTGATGGACAAGGCGGGCGACCTGGTCGAGATGAACATCAGCGAAGACCCCCACTACCACATCGCGACGAACCGGTAGCGGCTGGCCGGTAGTTGCTGGCAAGTAGCGGCGGGCCCGACTTCAGGCGTATAGTTCAGCCTGACACACGCGGGTGTAGTTCAGTGGTAGAACGTCAGCTTCCCAAGCTGAATGTCGTCGGTTCGATCCCGATCACCCGCTTTCTTCCTTCCGAGCCTACACACGCTGACTTTGCCGTCGCTGCTGCCTCTTGACTTCATGGCGGTGGCGATCGGACCAGGTCGTTCGGTACAACACCCTGTTTAAGAGACAGCGGAGTCGGTTGTGTTTGGCTGCGCAAGGGTCGAACCGCTCGCCCTTTGGCACCCTATGGAGTCGGTTGGCATCCTATGAGGTAAAGCCCAGAGCCATCGCCCATCCGAGGCGTAGCCCTCTCGATCTGCGGCCACGCCGAGCGAATACTTTGCCCGTATAAGTGTTCGAGATGCGACCCCGTCTCGCTTGGCGGCTTGCTTGATGTCCGCCGCGGGGAGCGGTCCGTCGCTCAGGACATCGAGCAGCCATTGCTTCGCTTCTTCGAGTGCGCCGCCTTCGCTCGTGGCTTGCTGGTGAGAGAGGATCTCGTCGGCGTTCGCCTGGACTTGGTCTGACTCCCACTCGATGGTTGGCTGGTCGTTGTCACCGGGGACGATGCTGTAGGCGAGTCCTCCCGTGTCGGGCGCGATGTTGTTCTTGATGGGGAGCACGAGCCTTCTTCGCTGGTCGTTGTCGTCCTTGATGACGATCCACGCCGCCCTTGCCGCGGCTGTGAACGCAAGGCTCCCCATCGTGCGGTAGATCGCGGCCCCGCCCGTGTTCTTGTTGAGGTGCGAGACCATGAGCACCGCGACGTCGTGCTTCTCAGCGAACGCAGAGAGCGGTGCGAGGAGCCCGCGGATCTCGCCGTTCTTGTGCGAGTCGGTGGCGCCGAGGTACGCGGTGATCGGGTCGATGATCACGAGCTTGCAGTTGTCGACCTCGCGGACCGCGTGCTCGAGCGTTTCGATGTCGCTGGTCAGGTCGAACGAGCGTGCCCGGGCTTTCCCCGAGCGTTCCCGCTCGCTCACGGCTTCGATCGCGACGATCCGCGACACGTCGGCTCCTGCTGCGTCGAGTCTTGGTCTGATGGTGTCCGCGATGCCGTCCTCGGCGCTGAGCAGCACAACGCCCCCGGGCTTGTGTGTCTCGTCCGGGGTGTCGGGCCAGGCGAGGCCCTTCGAGATCCTCGCCGCGATGTCGAGCTTGACGAACGACTTGCCAAGCCCAGGGTCGCCCGCGAGCACCGTGAGCTTGCCCCGGGCGATGCGTTCCTTCCAGAGCCAGTCGATCTTCTCTGGCTTCACCTCGTCGAGCCTGACGATCACGGGCACACGCGACCGGTGCGCCGGCTCTTTGGCTTCCTGCTTCACAGGCTCGGGTGTCGTCTCGCTTGCCAGCGTTTCCAGTCGCGTGCGCAGCGCACCGAGATCCTCGGCTTGGTCTACCAGGTCCGCGATGTCGCCCGATTCCGGGAGTGCAGGGTCGAGCGAAGTGAGCCGAACGATCCTGACCGACTCCGCGCCGACCTCCTGCAGCTGGCGTGTGACTGCGCTGGCGTACTTCTCGCCTGCTTTGTCGTGGTCGGGAATCACCACTACAGGCATCTGAGCCAAAGGGTGCCAATTGGCAAAGTGCGGGGCGTTGGACCCGCCGACACTCGTCGTCGCGTTCAGCCCGAGCGATCGGGCAGCGTCCGCCGCCTTCTCGCCCTCGCAGACGTACACCGTCGAGCCCTTGTCGAGTGTGCGCAGCTCACCCAGCCCGTAGAGCGGCCTCGGCGACGGCATCGCCCCGAGCACCCACCGCCCCCGATCACGATCGAGCGAGACCTGGCGGTACTCCTTGCCCTTGGAAGTCTCGAACCGCATTACCATGCCCACGAGCTCGCCCCGGTGGTCGTGGTAGTCCCACCTCGCAGACGGGTCGCCCAACTTGAATTTGAGCGAACCAACCGCATCGTCGGCCGTCGCGAACGATTGCCCAGTGAACGACTTCGGTCTTGCCCGATTGGGCCGTTCGGTGTTGGAATCTGTTGGAAACAGATCTGAGGTTCTCAGTCCGATCGAGTTGCACACCTCGTTCAACGAGCAGCCGGCGAAGCACTTGATGAGCACCTTGCCGTCGTCGCCGATCCCGATGCTCAGGCTGGGGTTCCGATCGTCGTGCGCCGGGCATCGGCACATGTACCCGGTGCCCGACTTCTTCACCAGCACACCACGCGACTCGAGCGCACTGAGAACGACTTCCAGCGGTTCGGAGCTACTCACTGCAGCTCCGATCTCGCATGATCGCGCCGTTGATTAACCCGTTGAATACGGTATGAAGTGAAACACTTGCCGTTGTAGATGGCGAGTCGTAGACTGTTGGTGTGAAGTCAGTATCGTGACGCCTGCCCTGCCTGCCAGCGGGGCTGCGTCGTTTTTGGGGCGGTCCTCTCATCGCTTTCTACCTTTCATCAGCTCCTTGCCCGCGTTGGCCTCGGTCGGGCAACCCGCAGCGATCCAACTGCGCAGCTCGTCGGGTGAGTACCGAACCGAACGCCCGATTTTGCGGGATGGGATCGCGCCGCAGTTGGTGAGACTCCACAGCCTGCGGGCGTCGAGCCCGAGTAGGCTGCTGGCGGCCTTCGCATCGATGAGCAGAGGCTCGGGTTGGTCCGTTTTGGGTGGACCCGGTTTTTCAGGATTCACGGGTCACCCCGCTCTCCTGCATCCGGACGAGTGCCTCGTCGACAGCACGTGCATCAAAAAATCGACGTCGTCCTACCCTTATACAGGGCAACCGCCCCTCGTCTGCTTCTCGCTTGAGCCAGGCAACTGGGAGACCGGTTCGTTCGGCAAGTTCCTTGGTTGTGCTTAATTTCTGCATGCACCAAGCATGACAGCAAAATCAGCCCAAGAACGCCCAAAACGCCCGAACCCACGCACTATGGCGCACAGTTCGCGTATCTTGGCGCACTTTGGCGCATTCAGCTCAATCTTCGAAGTGCTTGGGCCACAATCGACGAGCTTGCTCGACGTCGTAGTACCACTTGCCACTAAATTTGAAACGGAAGATCTGCTTCGATTTCCTCCTCGTGGCCGCGGCTTCGCGTAGAAGGGTGTCCATCCCTTCAGGGAACTGGTTCTGCAGCCAATACCGCGTACCTATCTCGGCCACCAAGCCGCAGAATTTCTCGATCGAGCTCACGAATTGGTTGTACAGATCAGCCACCTCCGCCACAGCGGGTACGCCCCCAAACTCAGGCCCTGCCTCGTCTGCGAAAGGAAACCTGAGTTGCCAGAGGGCGAACCAGCGGTATGCCTCAACAGCGTTCTCGGAAGAGTCGGCATCCAGAACCGGTTCATTCATAATCGGTCTTGCTGAACAGTAGTCCGCGAGGCCGCCAAGGCGGTGTATCGCGATCGTCCGAAAGTCCTCATCGCTCAAGCTTGCAAGGTCGTCAATCTCAATTGAGTTTGCATTGATTGGTTCAAGCCAATCCGCCGGTCGGATAACGGTGATTAGCCAGCTCGCCATGACATGCGTATTTGTATCGATGGCCCAACTGTCGCCTGCCAGCAGTGCGTCCGCTTCTGACTCCTCAAGTCCTTTCTGGTACTTGGGCATCTTGTCAAGTGCAATTAGCGCAGCGGCGGCTGATTCCTTCTCAAGTTCCCCAGATGGGTGAGCACCTTTGAGTCCATTGAGCTGAGCTGAAAGATCGGATGGGCACTCGCCCGTGACCTTCACAAACATGATGTCGTGATGCTCAGTAAGGTCAGGATCGCGGACATGGCCTCGAAGGAGAACCTGGCGCGCTAATCCGATCGATCGTTGGTAGTTCCGTTCTCTCGCTTCGCCATACGCAATGTCTAAGCGAACAAACTCTTCAAACGCGGCGCGAATCGCGTCTGCAAGCCAGGTGTGCTCAGCCAAGAGTGAACGGACCCGGATCTGACATTGTTTGAGGTAAGATGGTCCGTCGTTAACGGGTCTTGGTTCTGGCATAAGGCTGTACCGTAACAGAACTGCCAAGACGACAGTCCTAACTATTTGATATACGGCGGAGCAGTAATGTCACCGACGATAGTTCCATCCCGAAGCGTGTACACGGCGCTAAATGGTGCCAGGAATCCTGAATAGTCAGAGATGTTGTTGTAGTTTGAACTCCGCCGTTCACCCAGAATACCCCATACAATGCACTGGTTTTCGGATTCAAGAGCATTCAGCAACTTGTCTCGGCGAACAACCAGTGAAAAGTTGCTTGCGTTACCAGAAACCCTGATCGCCCGGGCGATTACTTCACCCGATACATCAGCGAATTGGTATCCATCGCCAATCCAACGCAATCCAAGCATATCGCACAAATGTGGGCCCGGGTACACCGCTCCATTCGCGTCTTCGGATGAGCAAGCACTACGGATATGCTTCGCTCTGGTCCGTGGATGAATACCATGAGGATTAATCCACTCGTCTTCTGATTCACAGTAGCTGCGTAGATGGCAAAATACATCACCCCATGGGTACTCGCCGGTCCACCCATTGCCTATATCAATCCCGAAACAGCCGTGACCCCAGAAGTCTATAGAATCCAACGCAGCTAAAAATGCCGACGATTCCGCTTTGCTGACAAGCCAACTTCGAGCGTGAATCCACATCGAGGCTGTATCTGCACGGCCTTGCCTAAGACGTGTCCGAATCGATTCTTCCCACTTCCAGTGGCCATCCAGCACAAACCAATCATTGTGATCAAGATCAGTTGCGGTCAGCAACTTTGAAGGATCTTCAAGCTCAGACTTGGCCCATTGCTCCCGTTCATCGAATCGATCTATATCGTTGAACGGTGAGTCGTATGGCTGAGTCGTGGTCCAGAATCTCTTGTCTGTAATGTTCAAATCCTCTTCATCCTTCGGCGGTAACGCGCCAGATTCAGACAGATCAAAGTTGCGAGCGTATAATTGCCACGGCCCTTGATATTGCAGCGGAATGCCATACTCGTGTCTCTCGGTCATATGGTGCCGATCAGAGATGTATCCGACTAACTCGTGTAGCGCGATCCACTGGTACTTTTTACCTATGCGTTCCACTTTGCTTTCTCGGTAACTAAACCTGTGAGAATCTGGCACTCGTCTGTCATGTTCCATGAACATTTTGGGAGTCCAGCCAAGCTTCTTAACCCGATCCAGCACCCAGCGTCTAGCTCGATCAGCATCATAATGCTGAATGTAACTACGATTTGGCGCCTGTGCCCCTAATCTAGTGCTATGGAATTTCGAGGTCTTACTCTGCATTGTGTACCGGCCAAAGTCACCGTACCAGCCCGTACCAGCCTGCTTTGTATTCGGCCTGATGGAATCAGTAATGTCGCGCCACGCTGGGTCTTTCGAGAGCGCGCCGAGCCTGTCTTCGGAGGGTACACGCCGCTCTCGAGATCGGTATGTCGGATTGAATGTATCTGCCTTAACGTTATCGGGAAGCACGCCACGGTGCTCTGCGTACGCAAGTACAGTGCGTGCGTAGTCCCGGAGCAACACGTGCAGCCTGACGTTGTCTGTATCGAAGACATGCTTGTACACAGCTGCTGCCAGTACCCGGAGCCCGTCATCTGATCGCTCCCGCATCGCGACACCAGCTGCCACAGCATACAAGCGTTCCACCACGTACGGGTCGTCTACATCGTCAAACTGCTCAATAAGCTCCGTAACAACATGTGGCCGATCAGTCAGCAGTCGAATCGCAGCATGTCCAGCACTGTCTCGGAATCGGCAAACTGTGCTTGAGCCAAACCACAGCAATACAGACCCAACGAGACGTGCCTGGTCGTTCGACACTAAATCGAGCGGCACGCGCATAGCCCAATCCACGATCATCAAAGGCATTAAGGCCGAGTCATTGGTCATGTACGAGACCGGAACAGTCCACGCTCTGTCACGCCGCGGTAGCTTCATCAAACTAAGCTTGCTATGGAGAAAGTCGGCATTGAGTGGGTGCCCTGGTATCGTTGAGATTTTCAGTAAGGAGTTGAGAATCTCTTCAGGTGTCCCATTGACTGCTGCTGCTTTTAAGAAACGATGAGTAGCACCGGTGATTGTGTCCCCATCGCGCCACGGCAGCGAATCTATGAAATCCTTCAGCAATTGGGGACGTCGGCTATTCTCTGGATCTAGTAATTCCAGCAATTCGACCTCGAACCTCCCAGGAACCAACATCGCAAGCGAGGCGGCGACGCCCCTTCTCTCCCAATAGTTGCCGTTATTGAGCCAGTCCAGCTTCCCGCCGGGAGCAATTAGAGTCTTCAGCTCATCCAGTGACTTTGCTTGCTTTAACAGCGAATCCGCAATGAAGTAGTCACTGAATCGTTCGAAGCCAAAGCGTACCTTCTTCTGAGGATTGTCCGTCCACCAGTCATCGATCAATTCAACCAGCAAACCCTCGGACATCAACCTTCGGAACAATGATGACGACCATTCCTTGCTTGGAGAGTATCTATTGACTGCTTGCTTCGCATCCTCGAATGAAACTGCACTGCCATTCGCTTCACGGACAAGATCCGCCACATCTGCAATAGCAGAACGAATATCGTCCGGATCGCAGTCAATGTCTTTGTTTACCTTGTGCGTGAGATTTATCTGCCATTACTGCATCACCGTATCGAACGCGATTGGCCCACTGGGAAGCTCCTCACCTTCGAACGCCTTGCAGACTATGTCAAGGAACAGTGGATTCTGAAACTCAGAAAGCAGTGGTGGAAATTGCTGTGACTGAATGTTGTAGTGCTTGAAATATGTGGTAGCGAGTGTCGGCAATACATCGCCAAGACCATTGTGTTCAATCAGACCCCACCCCTCTGGCATACCCACAGCGAATTCATCTGGCAGTGTGATTCGTTTGTAGTCGGTTCTGCAAGATACGATTAACTTGATGCACGGATGGTTGTCCAGCTCTTTTGCTACCGGAAGTAGAAATGAACTCCACAGCCTGCGGTCCACTGCCTCATTGAGTGCATCGATTACAAGCAACGCAGGTCGCCCAGCAAGTTCGCCTGCAGCATTGAGAGTTGGCAGTAAGCTGTCATGTCCGTGTGCCCAACCAGTCAACTGCACGATCTGGCTGAGTGGCGGGTCGACGCCCCTAAACCACTCGCCAAGAAGTAGTAGTGCTGGTTGCTTCTGATTCAAGGCCATGTCAACGCAGTGTGCGAGAAGGTGGCTCTTGCCGTTACCCGCATCTCCTTCAACGAGCATCAGCCTTTTGTCAGCCTTGTTGGACTTATTCAGGAACGACTGAATACTGATAGTCGACTCATAGAGTTGGCGGACAGAGTAGTCTTCATACTTGGACTTGTCCTTCGCGTCGTCAATGTGACGTTTCGATCTATTCAGAGCGTCTCTCAAGAGGCTGAGCAGCAAAGCCAACTGCTCGACACGAGTAATTAGACTCTCAATATTGGCGCCTCCGAACGATGGTGCATCCAGCACTCGAAATCCTGCCAAGCAGTCTGCAATAGCCCTGATGGGCCACTCAGGGGCCTTCTCGTCATGACCGTCAGGCGCCGCAGGCCGTTCGATTGTGCTTGGGATGTCATCAAGCTCTTGTTTAGTCCACAAATCACCAGGAAGGCTGTCGAGGTTGTCACGAAACTTGTCAATGGCACTGAGGAAGGTGTCGATCACATGTTCCAGTCGATTCTCATATGATGGCCCCCATGTAAAGGTATCTAGTTCATGTGTCGCATCACCCGACACATTTAGCTCTGGTCTGTAACGCTCTGCGAGTTGGATCTCTGCCTTCTCAAAGTTGTGGATCATCCACGCATGATCAAACGAGGGCGTGCCAAACCAATACTGTCGTATGTAGTTGAATGCTGGTCTTTGAAGAAGATCCTGCATCTCGAACTGTCCAACATAAGTAAAATCGACATCTGAACCATTGTCCCACGTTTTCCATTTTGCGACGTGCTCGTTCCATCTATCTCGCTGTGATTTAGAGGGCTTGCCTTTCGCACCACCCTTTGGCGATTTCGCACCTTTCTTGCCTGTCAGATCAAGTGGTACATAGACATGGTATTTTTTGAGATCCGGGTGGTTTGTAAGTGCAGCTCGCACCGATTCGTCGATCTGTCTGAATTTGCTAGAGTCTATTTTGTCGGTGAACCACTTGGCCTGAACTGCTACCTTGCCAATACCCGGGACCTCTGCGTAAGCCTCCACGCCGCCGTCACCGCCGGCTCCTTCAACGCGGTTGACTTGGACGTTTGGATGAGATTCTAGTATCTGGCATCTGAAGAGTTGGACTGCCATCTCCTCGAAGCCGCCTTGCTTCGTGCCTTTGGAGTCGGGACGAACCGTTTTGAAGTCAATCTCAGCGGTCGTGGAGTTCTGAATTCCGATGCTCATACGAACTAATTGCCCTCGCGAGTAGAAACTGGTCTCGATGTGACCACATAGTACCCAAGAGTGAAGTTCGCAAACTATCAGCGCAGTTACTCTATGGCTGTGAGAAGAATAATGCAGAATCCGACATACTCAATGGATCACAACCGACAGCAATTCCACACTGCGCCGAAGAGTGCCCGTACTTGTCTGCAAAGCCAAGTCGTCGTTCAATCATTCTGCCGTTGTATCAAATGCTGCGGATGATTAGGCTAGACAAAAAATATCTTCGATGGGGGCTTGTGTCTGAGCGAGTTGATGACGCATCGTGCGTCAGCAATTTACTCCAAGATGGGTTTGGCCAAGCCTACGACCTTAGTGCCGTCGGGTTTCTCGATCTCGATTCACCACATGGTGTTCTCGGGCAGCGGTTCGGCAACGACGGCGTGGAGGTCGTAGGCGCAGTGTGAGAGGGGATTGTCCACCTTGCCAACTGTTGAGATCGTGCCAGTCCTCGTATGTCTATGCAATGTCTGAAGTAGCTTTCCCAAGCAACTGCTGGCACTATCGCTGCTGCTGTGCCTATGAGCATGTTAGTGTTCGTCTTTCCAAGACTTTATACGCCTAGCTTGCAGCTTCACATGCTGAATGTCGTCGTTCCGATTCCGGTCACCCGGTTGCTGTCTCCCGCTCACTTGCACAGTGCTTCATGGCTGCTTTCTTTGCCAACGGAACTCAGCATCATTCTTTTTCTGTCGGTATGTATCTCCGGAACCTGAACCATGCTCCTGCGTTGTGCAGAGGCATCTACGCCGTCGTGGGGACGGCAGCTCATGCAGCGTCTACCGGACCGAGCCGATCCCGGGCTTGGTGCCGGCGAATCCACCGGGAGTTTGCGGGGCGATGGCACACCGTGCCAGGAGTACTGAGCTATGAAAGCCAAGACCATCGTTTCGCTTCTCTCCGCAGCCGCAGTGATCTCGGTCACTGCCCCCGCAATCGCCGGCGGCATCGATCCCATCCGTGTTGAGGCACGCATGGAAGCCGGCAACGACCAGTCGCAGGCACGCGCACGCTACCGTGACCGCGTCCGCAAGAACACGCTCGAGCAGCGTTTCGACGTCGAGGTCGAGGACTTCGAGCCGGGAACCGAGCTCTCGGTTTCCGTCAACGGCGAGCATATCGGCATCATCTTCGTCAACGACCTCGGTGTCGGCGAGATGCAGCTGCGCACCGGCGCGTTCATCGACGACCCTGGCGACGGCGACCCCATCGACCCCGACTTCCCTCGCATCATGCCCGGTGACTCGGTCTCCGTTGGCCCGCTCTCGGGATCGTTCGAACTCGACTAAGCACAATATCCGTAAGGCGAACTCCACAACCGCCCACGCACAGCCGCCAGCTCGGGGAAACCCGGGCCGGGCGGTTTCCACAGATCTCTCACAGAAAGGCCCACCATGTTCCGATCAGCCCCCCTGCTCGCGTTCGCCGTGTGCGCTGGCACAGCCGCATCTCAGCAAGTCCTGCCAGCGGACTTCGAGAACTCAACCACACTCGACCGGCTGTTTGCGTTCGGTGGTGTGGCCTCGTTTCAAACCGCTCAATCCGCTCAGCTCGTCTACGAACAGTCTTCGTTACAGCTAGACATCGCGTTTACAGGCGCAAGCTCGCTGAATTTCTCGAATGTCGGGCTTGGCGTACTCAATACTGGAACATCGGGCTTTCAGGTTCAGCCAGGCGCTGATGTGTTTAGCATCACAGTCTTAGCTCCTCAGCCGCTTCCGGGTGGGCTTGAGCTCGTGGTCACAATCCGTGATGACGACAACAACGACACCTCGATCGACATCGCCAGTGACGACGATGAATGGATTTCAGCTCCGATCGCTGTCAGCCCTGGTCTTGAGATCTACAACGTCCCACTCTCAACCTTCACCGATGGCAACCCCGGAGCAGGCAACGATGTGCCAGACTTCGCAACTGGCCCTGTCGGCGGAATGGTGCTCACATTCCAGACTTCGACCTCACTCCTGCAGGGACGGATCGAGACGCCAGTTACACTGTTCATTGATCATGCGGGCATATTTGTCGGTGATCAATCAATCCCCGGCGGTACCTGCATCGCCGATGTCAACAACGACGGGATGCTCTCGCCGACTGACTTCTCAGCGTGGATCAACGCGTTCAACAGCGCCTCGCCCGAATGCGATCAGAACGGTGATGGTGCCTGTACCCCCACCGACTTCACAGCCTGGATAAACAACTACAACACTGGCTGTTAAGAACCAACACGGTTATCCCGCCCCACACACCCAGAGCGCCCGTGTTCGCCCCGCGACGCGGGCCGCTCTGTGGTTTTCTCCGAATTAGATTAAACAAGTGGCTCTTACTGGCAGCCTTCGTTGTAGTTTCGGATCCACGCCGTGAAGTCTGTTGGCGTGAGGTACCGGTCGCGGTTCTGGTCCGCCGAGAAATCACCGGCCTGGTACTCTGTCATCCATGCGGCAAAGTCGGTAGGAGTAAGTGCATCATCATCATTCATATCGGCCGGACAAGGCGGCTCTTTGGTGTGCTCAAGCAATGCGCCGTGGACATCAAGCACACCGCCGCCCACCTGATCATTTAGGTTCGAGGGGAGATCGACGAAGGGCCTCGCCGATCGCTCCATGTGCCTGGCTACCTTTCTCGGAGAGTGATCCCAGCCGACCGCGTTGATAAGAGCCGCGGTGCCCGATACCCATGCAGTCGAGAAGCTGGTGCCTTCCCCGATTTGATACGTGCCATCAACGTACGTTCCGATCGCCTCGACTCCAGGCGCCGCGACCACAACATGGTCACCGACATTCGTAAAGTCTGTAATGCGGTCTTGCCAGTCACTCGCAGCGACCGCAATCGATCTGTTCTCCTGGAACGCTGACGGGTACTGATCATTCCCGCTGTGCCCGAGGTTCCCAGCAGATGCGGAAACTGTGATCCAATGCCGACGCGCCTCATCGACCGCGTCGCGAAGCACGAGCACATCTTCGTCGGGAGCAGATGTGCCGAGACTGAGGTTAATGACCTCAACGCGTTTGTCTATTGCAAAGTAGATCGCCTTGGCGACTGTAAACGAGGTCGTCCGCCCGTCGCTGTCGAGCGCCACGATCGGCATGATCTTCGCATCGGGCGCGACTAGATGAATCATCCCGGCGATCATTGTCCCGTGACCGACAAACTCGTCAGGTATGCCGTTGCCGCTTGTGTCCGTGCCTCTAGCAACATCGTCGGTATCAGACGCTTCTGTCACAAAGTTCCAGCCCGGCACGAGTCTATCGACAAGCTCCGGATGGTCCGCGTCCACGCCTGTGTCGATCACCGCAACGGTCACACCAGAACCGGTCGAGATCGAATGTGCCGCTGGCAGGTTCAGTGCGCTCGCCGCGGCTTGTCCACGGTAGTCATTGGTCGAGCGACCACCGTAGAAACTCCGGGTATCCCCGCCCGGATCGGTCGCAGAGAAATTGAGTTCGAAGTGGTCGAGCTCCAAATCACCCATCGTCAATAGCTCGAACTCGTCACGAGTCATGCCCATCGGCAGGGAGAGGAGGTAGATGTTCCTGCTGGCAATGGCGTCTAGCGTAGACGTGCCGTAGCGGTCGTTAAAGTCGTCAACGCTCGCCCCGACAACAAGCTCCGCAATGATCTGTCCCGAGATCGGTTCGTCGTCCGGGTCAGCATGCACAATGCCCGTCGCAGCGACTAGGGCGGCGGCTGTCAAGATACTACGGGAACGTCGCTTACGAGTGTTCATGTCCATGATCCTACCGCAAAGAGTCCGCCCCACAAAGCAGGATGTTGCCCTTCGGCAGACGACTTGGCAAGTAGCTTTGCCAGCCCCTCTACAGGGTCCAGAAACTCCGATTTGTTATCAGAGTACAAGGTCGTAAATGTGTCCTTCGCATACGAGTCAGAGAGACGCCATGTGCTCGCGATGACACTGCGCGCGCCCGCCAGGAGCATTGCCCGGATGAGACCAAAGTTTTCGCCCGAGTAGTCGCCGTCGACGTAGCCCGTTTCGCACCCTCCCAGGACCACCGCCACACCAAGCAAAGGCAGCTCAGCCACACGTCGCGCCGAGCACCAACCATCACCGAGTAGCAACCGTGACCCCATCGGATCCTGTGGCGCATACTCCGCATGGCAGGCAAGGTGAACAACGTTCACGCTCGCAGCTTCCTCAGCAAGCGACTCCAGAGTGACGCTTTCTGCGTACAAACTCCGGCAGTTTGCATTTTTAGCAATAGCATCGATCTCGTCAGCGATGTAAGGCGCCCGCTCGTCGGGCACGCCGGCGACAAGCAGGCCGTCTCGCCGATCCGAAACCAGATCTGACGTCTGCCTCGCCCACGTCAAGCTCGGAGCCAGAACGGGTGTGCAGCGTTCTACCAGCGCAACGCCCCCGACACGAACTGCCGATACTGGCAGGTTCGCAAGCGCACGGGGCAGCACGAAAACGATGCGCTTAGATTCTTCGATCGTGCTTTGAACGCCGCCGAGTAAACCGTCCCCCAGAAAATCGAGAGCTGCCTCTATCCGGGCATTGAGGCTTTCGGACACTTCGCGACCGATCGCAAGCCGGACCTGCGCCCGATCGATGTCATTCAACAACGATCGGCACTTCGAGACGGCGGCTTCGTATCCAATACTGCACGAAGTCAAGTGTACTTGGTCGTATTGTACGACGATGCAATGCAGTTCCTGCCCAACGACCTCGATTGTTATCGCCGCGCAATCTGGCGGAACGGCATCGAGCAGCTCGTCATATGCAAACCGGAATTCGTGGTTGGCAACGCCCCGGCCACTATCAACAGTTGCCTCTTTGCTTGCGATTGCCGACTGGAGATCATGCAACCTGAGTCGCATCTTATTGATCGCAGAGTCGCCCACGCCATCACTCTGCGCAGCCTCGATCATGTCGAGTGTCGCTACGACATCGCATTCAAGTTGTAAGATCTCCTCGTTACTCACACCAGGACTCACGCCGAGCGATTCGATAAGCGACCTTGCGTTTCGGCGTTCAGATGCTTCAAGCGCGAGCACCGGGTCATCGGTCTTGATCGCCAGCCTCAACGCCTCGTCATACACACCTGATTGCCCACCAACACACGCGGCACGGAGGCGGTCACCTGAGAACATCCCTCTTGTTGTTTCAACACATGCGAACGCCTCGCTGATCGATTCTCGTGCCTGCTCGTAACGCTCCGCGTGGCGGTGGATGCCGGCCCGTGCTGAAAACAGCTCAGCGTCGAGATTGGCAAGCCCGAGTTCATCGACGAGTTGTTGTGCGTCGTCTACCACACCTGACGCTTCGTTCGTTTGGCCCAGAGCCACCAGAGCCCGGCCCTTATCAAGCAGAATCCGTGCCTTGGCTGGTGCGTGGGGTGAAAGCGTGAGAGCGTATTCGAGCGCTTCGATCGCGTCTGCGTGAATGCCTGCAGATAGGAGCAGGCCGCCCCGGAGTGCTTCTGATCGGGCAGCGCTGTTATGGAGCTTGTGTTCCAGACATGTATCACGTGCGCTTGAAAGCTCGGTGAGTGCGGCTCCGAGATCGCCGTTGCGACCGAGCCCTACGCCATAAGCCATGCGTGCCCGCACCAACTCGGCCTGCATTCCAGCATCGGTGAGTGTGTCGATCGCGGCGGGGAGCCTCTGCAAGGCCTCGCGCACATCGCCAATCGCGAGAAAGAGCTCAGCCGCCTCCGCTTCAAGTCTTGCCGACTCCACAGCATCATTTGATTCGCGGAATCTTGAGCTCGCACTCAGGAACAGGCCAAGGGCTTCGTGCAATCTGCCGCGCCTGCTGGCAAGGTCTGCAAGGTTGCCCTCAACGATCGCGGATCCGAAGGTCTGGCCGCAAGACTCGAAGCCCTGAAGAGCTTGCTCAAAGGAGGCCTTTGCCTGTTCAAATTGGCCAACGTCGAGAAATGCCTCGGCGCGGTTGCTCGCGAGCTGCGCCGCCAGGCTCTCGTTGATCCCGGGCACACGGATCGCCGCGTCGAATCGCTCGAGTGCTTCACTTGGCCTGTCGAGCATCCGCAGAACTACACCGGCGAGCATGATCGCGGTCGCTGATCGGTTGTTGTCGCCCAGACGATCGAATGTTTCCCCGGCCCGCAGCGCGAGTTGCAGAGCCTCGTCCCGCAGGCCCAGCACGTTGTGCGACTGAACCGATGTCAGGCACGCCTCTGCAATCGCATGATCGTCACCCGAGGCCTCGGCAGCGGTGACTGCGAGCTCCGACATCGCAAGAGCCTGCTTCATCTTGCCCGAATACGACAGAGCGTGGCACATTGCCGAGTGAGCTCGCGCGGAAAGCCGCCGATCGCCAACCTCGGGTGCCAGCTCGATGAGTCGGGTCCCCATCGCGAGGCCCTGCTCAGGATCCTCAAGCGTCGCGGCCCGGCATTCGTCGATCCAGCACTCGAACAGTGAATCGGGAGATACGGAACCGCGCAGCAGATCGAGTTGCTCAGCTTTCTGGAGCAGCATTGAATCGCACATCCGAACTGAACCGGGACTAGGCAATATCAAACGGCTCCGAGCTAAACGTGCGATCCTTGAGCCTGATCTCGAGCTTGGCGCGCATGGGCTTCACCGTGGTGAACCAGCCGTCGTCATCGCGGCCAAGAACAATCTCGGCGCCATCGCCGACAAGTACGACTTCGGCTTCATCGACACCGTCAACCATCACGCTCACCGCACAGCCGGCGGGCACGAACTCGACAAAGAAGTCGACGCTGATGTGATCTGATTCGAGCATGAGCTGCCGACGCGCGGTCCCAGCGGACCGGAGACCCGCGACGGGCTTCAGGCTGTCGAACACCAGACTGAGCAGCGACACCGCAGGCGATGACTCGCTCGCGTCGAGCTCTTGCTGCATGATCTGGTAGGCTCGGTGCAGCGACTGACCAGGCGCATCCTCAGAATCGTCTGTTGAGGCGCTCACGATTAGAGCGGTAAAGCGGTCACGGAACATACGCAAAGAATCATTCGAATCGCATAGCTCGTTCAGCCGGCCAACCTGGCCTTCATCGAGCTCACCCGCGGCTTCTAGGGCAATCAGTTCGAAGTACTCATTCTCGGTAGACATGGGTGACCTCTGTTATGTGGCACTGCAGGCTCAGGAGCACTCTCAACAGCCCTCAGATACAGCCAAGCGTGAAAATCTCCAAACCGGGCTTACTCTCCAGACCCGACTCGCAGAATCCGGGCCAGCTTCTCAAGGCATCTCTGACGCGTGGGTCCGATACTCCCGCGCGGGATCCCAAGCTCCATTGAGATCTGGTCGTACCCGGAGGCCACGGGCCGGCAGTGGATCGCGATCAGGAGTTCTTTGCAGCGCCCCCCTAGTTCATCAAGCCCCTGGTGGAGTTCGCTCAGACGCTCCTGCCGATCCATCTCGGCATCTGCGAGTGCCTCTGGTACCGGTTCGGGCAACCTCAGCTTGTTTTTCTTTACGTGTTTGGCGCACGCCCTGACCGCGGTCGTGATGAGCCACTTCGGGACAGATTGTGCGTCCCGCAGAGAATAAAGGCTCCGGTAGGCGGCGAGGAAGACCTCCTGGAAGATGTCGTCGCAGGCAGACGCGTCGAAACCGTTGCGTTTCGGGATGGAGTACACGAGCCTGGAGTGCAGATCAACGAACTCGCGCCAAGCGGACTCATCGCCCTCGATACAGCTGCTGACGATCTGTGAGAGGGGCCGACTGGGCATGCGTGTAAGTTCTCTTCGGTAACTGCCTGTCAGTTTACATGACCTTCTGACACTTTTTTACCTGAACCGGGTATCTGGCACAAACCCGGCGTCCTCTTATTGATGTGCAAGTCCGATCACACACAGAACGGCACCAGGCCAAACCGGCTCAGCCTGCCAAGATCATGCTCGTCAACTGGGCCCCGATCTGGAAAGGTGCCCACGTCGGGGGTGGGGTCAACGGTTATCTGCATCACCTCGGCCCCGCGCTCCGGGCGCAAGGGCATGAAGTCACGTACATCTTCGGCGGGCTGCTCTATACCGATCAGCCGAAGGGCTGTTTCTCAAGGCGACACGACGACTACCACGGCATCCGTGTCATAGAGATCATCAACTCCCCCGTGCTCGCACCGTCGGCGTCGCAATTCCGCGAGCCGATGGCTGAGGTGCACTCGCCCGAGCTGGTTGACGAGTTCGCGCGTCTCCTTGGTCTCATCAAACCAGACCTTGTGCACTGGCACAACATCGAGGGCTTCAGTATTGGGTGCGTCGATGCCTGCCGAGAGATTGGGGCGCAGGTTGTTTACTCGCTTCATAACTATCACACGCTCTGCTCGCAGGTGACGCTATGCCAGGGCAACCAGACACCTTGTCTGGACTTCAAAGCGGGCCACGCCTGCTCAACATGCATCAAAGCGCCTGACCCGTTCAGCGAGAAGGCAAGGCGTATTGAGAGCTACGCAGCTGACCAGAACAACACGCTCAACCGACTCCGCTCGGAGCTTCAGCGGAATGTCTCGGGCCTGAAACATGAGCTGAGCTGGCCCAAGCGTCTCGTCTCGGCATCGGTGAATACGTACAGGAATCTGCGCGCAATCAAGCACGCCGAGGCGAACCCAATAGCACTGCACGCACCGGGGAGCCCGACGGCGACTGAAGAGGACCTGGCTACATCCCCGTCGCCGAACGGGTCAGGTTTGTCGCTGTCGCTCCCGGTGCTCAGTGCAGAACAGATCGACCATGAGTACGGCCAGACTGCGGGCCACCCTTTGGACAATATCCCCAAACGGGACCCTTCCAGCGAAAAGCTGCTGGGTGCACACGCAAGACGCCGATCGGCGATGATCGAGATGCTGAACCACTGCGACAGTGTGCTCGCGGTCTCCGATTTCGTCAGGCTGAAATACGAGGCAGAGGGTGTGGCTCCGGAGCGCATCTCGACCATGCGCATCGGAACGAGCCTTGCCGACCTTCGTCCGCCAAGAAGAAAGAACGCTCCCCAGACCGGCCCGGTGCGCATCGTGTTCCTCGGCTACAACCACTTCAACAAGGGCATGCCGCTGCTGCTGGCGGCTATGCGGGGTATGAGTGGTGAGGACCTCCGGCGGATCGGTCTGTCAATCTACGCACCGGGCGTACAAACAATCGGACCAAGGTTCCGGCAGCTCTATCCGCCGCTGGCTGAGCTGAACATCCGCGACTCCTACGAACCCAGTGAGCTTGAGCACATTCTGACGAGCCACGACGTGTGCTACGTCGGCAGCTCATGGTGGGATCCCCTGCCTCAGACAGCACTTGAATCACTTGTATTCGGAACGCCCGTTCTAGGAGCCGAGGCGGGTGGGATTCCGGAGGCAATACACGACGGGAAAAACGGCTTCCTGTTTCGAGCGAACGACCCGCACTCGCTACGGGCGAGGCTGGTAGATGTCATTGAAAGCTTCGGCACGCCGAGTTGGCCCAGGCAGATCGATTGCCCAAAGACGATCACCGAGCACGCGGCTGAATTGACTCGCTTGTACGGACGCATGATCACAATGCCATCAGAGCAAGCACTCCCGGGACGCGATACCGATTCCGGCAATACTCATAAGACCGACCAGACTCACACCATGCGATCCCGCCAGCGTGAACAAGCAACACAGAAGTAGAACTGTGCATGTATCTGTTTCGGTTTAGCCGCCTCCTGCTTGTAGGCAGCGCAACTCCTGTGCAGGGATATGCATGAAAGGCTTAGTTATGAAAAAGGAAGTGGCACTCATAATTGCATCTGGAACGATCTCGGCCTCAGCACAAGAGGCTGTCACGGTAACGACGCTTTACGATGTGTCAGATTCGCCGCTGGCGACGGTACTGCCGCAGGACCTGCCCGGACCGGATGGTGTGGTCTCGTTCCGCGAAGCGGTCGCGGCGACGAACAACGCTGCCGGACCACAAACGGTGACATTCGCGATTCCGGAGTCTGAGTGGTGGCTTCTTGATGATGTAGCCCTGCTTGAGCTTGTCGACGGGCCGTTCCTCATCACGGACGACCACACCACGCTCGACTTCTCATCCCAGACAGACTTCACCGGCGACACCAATCCCAACGGCGGCGAAGTCGGGATCTACGGCCTGCAGGTCAACGGCTGGGGACACCCGGCGATCTTTATCTACGCCAGTCACACGACTGTCAAAGGCCTCGGGCCGGTCTACCAACGCCGGCTCTCGGTGACCGTTCAGGACGGCAACTTCAACCGCTTCATTGGCAACACCACCGACGGGATCGAACTCGACCCGTACCCCGGCACGACCATGGGCAACATCATCGGAGGCACCGAAGAAGGCGAGGGCAACTCGCTCGGTTCCGTCGAGATCCTCTGCGGCGCCAACGACAACATTGTCGTTGGCAACACAATCCGCGAGGTCAACGTCGTGGGCAGCCGGTACTGCGAAGAAGGAAACGAGTACCCGACGAACAACCGCATCGGCGGGCCAACTCCCGAGGAGCGCAACGTCATCAACGGGTTCGGCAGGAGGAGCGGCGAAGGCTTCCCGTCGGGCGAGGGCGTGCTGGTGACCTACGCAAAGGACACGCTCGTCGAAGGCAACTACATCGGCGTGACAGCGGACGGGATGAGCAGGGTCAATCAGATCGGAACTTCTGGCGTGCGTGTCTACGACGCGTTCGACACCATGATCCGCGGCAACCTCATCTCAGGGATCAGAGCACTTGGGTCCAACCACTCAGCAGGGCAGATCTTCGGACAAGCGATTGCGGTCGGATCGATCAACGCTGACACGTATCGTACGACCATCCAGGGCAACCTCATCGGTACCGACGCGACGGGTCAGAACCCTATTCAGACCCGCAGCGGCATCGTCGTTGCCCCTTCGACCGGACTCTACACCGTCCACGACACGGTCATCGGCGGCACAAACGAGGGCGAAGCGAACACCATCGCCTACACCGAGGTGCGAGGCGTGACAGTCTCGGCACTTGTGGACACGGCAACGATTCTCGGTAACAGCATATTCGGCAACGTCGGGCTTGGGATCGATCTTTACAAGATCGGGCTGGGTGAAAGCGGTGTCACGCCGAACGACCCGGGCGATGCAGACTCAGGCGGCAACGGGCTTCAGAACTACCCCGAGATCAACAGCGTTGTGGCGTCGGGTTCGACGATGACCGTGTCGGGCACCTTCAACAGCATGCCGAATCAAGACTATCGGCTTGAGTTCTTCGCAAGCACGGAGTGCGATCAGAGCGGCTTCGGTGAGGGCGAATGGTTTGTCGGTGCGATCGAGGTAACGACAGACACCAACGGTGATGCACCATTTGACGCAGTCGTCGATATGGCCCCGAATGGGATGGGGTTTGTCACCGCGACCGCCACTGATCTGGCTGCAAACGCGACCAGTGAGTTCTCAGCGTGCTTTGGCATGGCTACGACCACTTGCGTCGTAGACGTCAACGGTGACGGCCAACTTACGCCCACCGACTTTACCGCTTGGATCACAGCATTCAACAACAAAGATTCGCGTTGCGACCAGAACGACGACGGCAACTGCACGCCGACGGACTTCAATGCGTGGATTAACAATTACAATGACGGCTGCTGATGCAACCGAGTTCAGGGAGAATTGAAATGCATCTGAACAAAAAACTCGCACTAGCAGCCCTCCTGCTCGGCTGCGGCTCGGCAACTTGCCAGGAGTACACGCAGCAGAGCCCGTCGCCCACGGATATGCACCTGACCGCGATCGAGTTCGTGAACAGCGATTCTGGATGGGTCACTGCATCCTGGGCCAACAGTGGCGGTCTCTTTGAAACCGCAGATGCCGGCCAGAGCTGGGACACGGTCTTGATCCGAGAAGTGGAACGGTTCGATGCCCTCGACATGATCGATGGCAGCACCGGATATGCAGCAGGCGACGCGCTGTACAAAACAACAGACGGCTGGCAGACATGGACCCGCACAGAACTCCCGGCAGCACCGCAAGGCACACATACGGGTGTATCGTCCATGCAGTTCGTCGATGCGAATACAGGCTGGCTCTCGACACGTCCGAGCGGCGCACAGAGCTACCTCTACAGCACGATCGACGGCGGAGCGAACTGGACCTACCTCGGCACGTTCGAGCTCGACTCCTGGAAATTCAACGACGCGTCCGTTGGCTGGGCGGCATTGCTCGACCACTCCTTCGTGCGCACCAACGACGGCGGACTGTCTTGGACACCTGTTCAGATGCCCGCCTCGATCACAACCTCGAGCAATGTCATCGAGGTCTTCTCGTACGACGAGGCAATCGTCACCACCTTCCAGGATGCAGAGACTCGGTACAGTATGCACAAAACTACCGACGGCGGAGCGAACTGGGATTCGTCGCTTCCGGGCGTGCCTCGCGATGCTGAGTTCACGGACCAGATGAATGGATACGGGTTCGAGCAGTTCGGGACATACTCCAGCTCGACCGACGGCGGGATGACTTGGACCGAGGACACAGAAGCCGAGATCGGGCATGAGAAGTTCACATGCGTTTCAGTGCTCGGAGACAGTGTCTATCTCGGTGGTGAGTACGGGTACATCACCGCCTCTGCAGACAACGGAGCGACCTGGAGCCAGATCTCGAAAGGGTCGGGTCAGGATCTGCGGCGGGTCGGGTTCGCCGATTCGCAGCACGGCTGGGTGACCGGTGACGGCACCATCCTCGGCACTACCGACGGCGGCGAAACATGGAATCACCTCCCTGGCCCGGTGCTGACCAACTTCTTCCAATTGTTCCATTCAGGACCTGCGGATGTCTGGCCTTTCAGCGCGACCGATGTCGCCATCCGATGGAACAGCGTCAACCTGATCCGGACCACCGACGGCGGGCAGTCGTGGACGCTCGAAGACCCTGACGACATTTGGCCCGACGGCAGGATCTACTTGCTCGATTCCGACACCTACTTCAAGTACGACCCAGCGGGAAGGCGGATTCACAAGTCGACCGATGCGGGGCAGACTTGGACGGCGGGCCCAGCCACCGTGCCGCCGCTTGACGCGGGCGACACGATTCTGGACTTCTACTTCTACGACGAGATGAACGGCTGGATCATCGGCAGCCCGATCATCGCGTTCCACACACAGGACGGCGGGCAGACCTGGACAGAGACCGCCCAGATCATCCGCCTTCCCAGTCCTGTCTACAGGCGCGTCCGGTTCGTCACCCCAGACATCGGATGGATGGTCGGAAGTTACGGCTTGATCCTCCGCACAACCAATGGCGGTGACACGTGGGTCGAACAGACTCAGCCTGATACTTTCGATGATACAAATGTCGATCTCGTAGTCGTCAGTGAGACCGAAGCATACCTCGCCGGCGTAAGCGACGGACAGAGCATGGTGAAACGAACCACTGATGCGGGCACCACATGGATCGAACAGTACACACCTACATTCGGCGCTCACGGAAACGCTACCGCCAACAACGGGCTCGCGGTTGTCGATGGGAACGTCTGGACATCAGGGATCTTCGGTTCGATCTTGCACGGCCAAGCTTCTGGCGATTGCCTCGCAGACGTCAACAATGACGGCACGCTCTCGCCGACCGACTTCACCGCATGGATCGCGGCGTTCAACTCAAACGCACCCGGCTGCGATCAGAACGGCGACGGGAGTTGCACACCCACAGACTTCACCGCCTGGGTTGCCAATTTCAACGCCGGTTGTTAGGTAGTCTGCATAAGAAGCTAGTACAAAAAGCCGAGGATTCTCGGCTTTTCTTGTATCCATAGTTTAGGAATGAATCTCCTAAACGTGAATGACAAACCTCCACCGGCATTCAGCCGTTGGCAACCACATCACAGATTGGAGATTCAGATGACACGGATTTCGATGACTCGCGGAGCGATCGCAACTACGACAATGATGCTTGCCGGACTGGCCGCAGCACAGCCCACGTTCCAGGCCGCTGCACCCGTGCCGACCGGGCATCGCCCCGGTGGTGTCGAATTCGGCGACTTTGACGGCGACACCATGATCGACATGGTCTACTCCAACGATGTCCCCGACAGCGTTTCAATCCGCTTCGGAACAGGCGCCGGATTGTTTGGTGCAGCTGTCAACTTCCCAACCGGTGCCAACACGGGCCCAGATTCCTTTGCGATCGCGGACTTCGATCAGGACTTGGATCTAGATGTCGCGGTGGTATTGAAGAACATCAACACCGTCGCAATCCTGACCAACAACGCCGGCACGCTCAGCCTCGCAGGCCAGTTCGCTGTAGGTGCCGATCCTCGCCGGATCCATGCCGCAGATATTGACGGCGATGGCGACGCAGACCTGTTGACCTCGAACCGTGACAGCAACACCGTCAGCGTGCTCACAAACACAGCCGGCTCGTTTAATGTCACCTCCACCCTGGCGGCTGGTGATCGACCGGTCGCTGCGATCGGAGCGGACCTTGATGGTGACGGCGATATGGAAGTCGTTGCGTCGAACAACCGCGGGCGAGCCGTCATGGTCTTCACGAACACCGGCGCTGGCTTTGCAGCACCTGTGAGCATCGGTGTTGGCCCCATTGTCCGACCGGAGGGGCTCGATGCTGCCGACCTTGACGGCGATGGCGATGAGGATGTCATCGTTGCTCTCTCCGACGACGGCGTCGGCTTCGTAGGCGTGATGACCAATCAGGGCGGCGCTCTCTCCGCACCGATCAGCACGAACAGCGGCGGTGTCAACACAGACAGCGTCACGGCCGGTGATCTCGACGGCGACGGCGACCTCGATGTCGCGGCGACGAATCAGGACTCCAACAACATCGGCATCCTGGTCAACAACGCGGGCAGCCTGTCACTCTCGAGCACGCTGGTGGCGGGCACACGACCCGAGCGGATCGTCCGAGCCGATGTGAACGGCGACAACCTGCCGGACCTCGCGACCGCCAACCGCGACAGCAACACCATCTCGATCTTCGAGAACACCACGGTTGGCAACAATGACTGCCTCGCAGATGTCAACGGTGATGGTGTACTCAGCCCGACCGACTTCACGGCATGGATCGACGCGTTTAACAACACATCGCCCGAATGTGACCAGAACGGAGACGGGAACTGCAACCCGACCGACTTTACAGCTTGGATCGCGAACTACAACGCCGGCTGCTAGATTCGATCGAGCGGTATTGACCACAACCGCGACCGACCCTGGGAAACCTGGGTCGGTCGTTTCTGTGAGCGGCCCTTGGATCCACTACTGCCCCAGAGCGGTTCTGACGAGAAGCAAGATGCACTGCCGAGTTTCGAGCGGCAAGCTCGGCCATGCCTTTGAGATTTGCTGCAACTCCACGAGTTCTGACTCTGCGGCACAATCGCTGCCACTAACGCTGTCAGGCGTGAGGAGGCTGCCATAAACACCTTTATCACCAGCACTTTGCAAAGCAGTCCTGCAGCTTCCCAAACTGAATGTCGTCGGTTCGATCCCGATCACCCGCTTTCTCACTTCCGAGCCAATACAAACGATACCGGCCTACGTGCCATCCATGGCGAAGTGCTGATTATGTTCAGACAAGTGAAGCCAGCTCTCAACCACCGTTGAATCACGGACTAGTAAATCGGTGTAAACGGCAGAATGATCGAAACGGTAATTAAGATAATGATGACCCACTCTAAAACTTCGAGTCGTTTGGTCGCGGTCGAGTCTGACATTTTGCCGTAGAGGCTCTCTGTGACCTCGAGCTTTCGCTGCACGCTCGCCTGCCAGGCCGGGAGATCGAGGCGGTTGGCCGACACGCGGTAGAGCCGGGCGAGATACTGGTTGCCGAGCAACTTAATGGCGTTGTTCACACCCTCGAACATCACTGCGGCATCGGTCTGCACGGACGCGAACCGCCGGAGCATCCGGCTTGATGCGAACGCGGGCCAGAACCGCGCCTTTGTCAACGCCGAGAGCGTTTCGTCTGCGTGGTCCAGGATCTCGTCGAGTTCCTGGTCGAGCACACGGAGTTCGAGCAGCTCGATGTTCGCGTGCTGGAGCACGGACACAACATCGTCAGGCTCGGCGTCGAAGAGGACCGCCGCGTTCCAATCGACGACAGCGAGGTCGTTCTCGGTGTAGGCGATGGTCGATTCGGTGGTCCGTTCGATCTGACCACGAGATAGCCCGACGCGCTCGGCTTCGATCGCTTGGGCGATGACGGCGCGGTGCGTGTCGAGCAGGGAAGTCGGGGAACCGCCATCCCACGAGGTGATGGCGAAGACGGCGTAGTCCTCGACGGCATCCGAGAGCTTCGGGCGTTCGACCGCGGGCTTGATGGCCTCGAGCACGCGAGCAACGCGCTGGCGCGCATCGGCCTCGAGGTCGGCGTGCTCGTAGAGCGCGGCGCCGAGTTCTGGAAGGCCGGACAGGTTGCTCGGCAACGGCATGCGGTACGTCAGCAACGCGGCGCCAAAGTCGTAGATCAAAACCTCAACAGGGCCATCTGTCACAGCGCTACCGACCTTGACGGATTCGCCCTCGGCGATGAGCCTGATCGGTGGCGGGCTGTAGTCGAACCAGACCGGCGCGGGCCGGCGTGACCGGACAACCTTGTGGCGGGTTGCTTCGCGCACGAGCGGCTGGGCCGAGTCGAGGTCGATCTGGAAACCGATGTCGAAAGCGAAGAAGGCCAGAGCGTGGCCGGAGATCTGGACGGTCGTTGGGTCAGCGGACACAGACATGGCGAGTGACTCCACAGTCAGAGCTGGCAACTGACCGGCCATCAGACCGGTCAAGATTGCCGCCATGATTATCACATCGTTGAGCCAGCTTGTTCACTGCCGGGCACTCTCTGATCTATAATTTATTTGAGGCGGCCAGGCCGTGACCGCACTCTTCGAGGTGGCCCATGGTCAAGAAGTCCCCGGAGCCCAGCCGCGGCTCCGCATCCCCGAGTTCGACACACCGCCCGCCGGTCGCCGGGGGCGTTCTTCCGCTGAGCATCCTTCCCCAACCGACCGACGAGACCTGCGGGCCCACGTGCCTGCACGCGGTGTACCGGTACTGGGGTGAGAGCGACTCGCTCGAGGAGGTCATCGACTCTGCGCGTTCGCTCAACATCACAGGCGCAGGCCGCGGCACGCTCGCGGTCATGCTCGGCGTGCACGCTCTGACCAAGGGCTACCGGGCAAGCCTGTACACCTTCAACCTGAACGTATTCGACCCGACGTGGTTCGATGAGGACGGCGAGGCCGAGCCCGGCGAACTGTCAGACAAACTGCAGCAGCAGCTGGCAGCCAAGCGGGATGCCGACCCGCGGTTTGGTGTTGCGACCGAGTCGTACATCGAGTTTCTCAGGCTCGGAGGCACCATCCGCTTGAAGGACCTGACGAGCCGACTCATCTCCGGGTTTATTCGACGGGGCGTGCCGGTGTTGACGGGCTTGAGTTCGACGTATCTGTACCGCTGTGCACGCGAGTTTGGGCCGAACGATGACTACGACGACGTCCGCGGCGACCCGAGCGGGCACTTTGTCGTCCTGCACGGGTATGACTCTAAATCGAGGAGTGTTTCGATCGCGGACCCGCTCGAGAACAACCCGGGATTCGAGACCCAGCAGTACAGCGTCTCGATGGGTCGGCTCGTTCCCGCGATCATGCTGGGCGTGCTGACGTACGACGCCAACTTGCTGGTGATCGAGCCTGCGGACGCGAGCCGCGGCGGAGACAGACCATGAAGCCGATTCTTGTCGTGGATTCACCCAAGCGTTGGCCTCTGGCGATCCCGGGGACCGAGCTGGTTTCTTCGTACCAATACTTGTCTGATGAAACGCTCGCGGAGGGCGCGGGCCGGAAGGTGTTCAACCTCTGCCGATCGTTCAAGTACCAAGCCGCGGGCTACTACGTCTCGCTGCTCGCCGAGGCACGCGGACACAGGCCCCTGCCTTCGGTCAGCTCGATCCAGGACCTCCGGCTTGCCCCCGTAGTCAAGCTGGTGTCCGAGGACCTCGACGAGTTGATCCAGAAATCGCTCTCGCGTGTGAAGGCGGATGGGTTCGATCTCAGCATCTACTTCGGGCACAACCTCGCGACCAGCCACGACCGACTCGCGACAGCGATCTTCAACGCGTTCCCCGCGCCCCTCCTGCGCGCACGGTTCGAGAGGAACGGCTCCTGGAAGCTGACCGCGGTCCGGGTCATCGGGCTGGGTGAGGTTCCAGAGTCGCACCACGACTTTCTGGTCGGACAGGCCGAGCGGTACCTCAGGCGTGCGCCGCGCAAAGCCAAAGCGGCGCCTGCGACACGTTTCGATCTTGCGATCTTGCACGACCCGGACGACCCGATGCCCCCATCGAACGCGGAGGCGTTGCAGCGGTTCGTTGATGCCGCGGAAGAGACGGGTATCGCCTGTGACCTAGTCCGCAAAGACGCCTATGGCAGGATCGCCGAGTACGACGCGTTGTTTATCCGCGAAACGACGTACGTGAATCACCACACGTACCGCATCGCACGCCGCGCCGAGGCAGAGGGCATGGTCGTCATCGACGACCCTCGGTCGATCGTGCGATGCACGAACAAGGTCTACCTCGCCGAGACCATGGCAAGGCACCGCGTCGCGACACCCAGAACGCTTGTGCTGACTAAGGACAACGCGCTCGATGGCCTGCGAACGCTCGGCTTCCCATGCGTTCTGAAAAGGCCCGACAGCTCGTTTTCCAGCGGCGTCGCCCGGTGCGATGCCGAGCAGGACGCGGCGGGGATGCTCGCCTCTTTCTTTGAGCACAGCGACCTGCTCGTTGCACAGGAGTACGTGCCGACGGACTTTGACTGGCGGATCGGTGTGCTCGGCGGGGAGGCGTTGTTCGCCTGCCGATACGGGATGGCGCCCGAGCACTGGCAGATCGTCAAACGCGACGACGATGGTGTGCACGAGGGCGACGCGGAGACCATGCTTATCAGCGATGCCCCGGCGGACGTTGTGAAGCTGGCGACGCGCGCCGCGAACCTGATCGGCGACGGGCTCTACGGCGTGGACCTCAAGGTCGTACGCGGGAAGCCTGTCGTGATCGAGATCAACGACAACCCGAACCTCGACGCTGGCGTTGAGGACGAAGCACTCGGCGACGAGCTGTACCGCCGGATCATGCGGCACTTTTTCTGGAAACTCGAATCGAGATGACCAACGAACCAACCAACTGGACGTACCCACTGGGCCTCTTTGACGCCTTCGGCATCGAGCTGGAGTACATGATCGTGGACCGAGACACGCTCGATGTGCGCCCGATCTGTGACGAGCTCTTTCGCAAGGCGAACGGCTCGGACACTTCAGACGTCGAGCCCGACGGGCCCGAGGGCACCGTTTCATGGTCGAACGAGCTTGCGCTGCATGTGGTCGAACTGAAAACACAACGACCCGTGCCATCGATCGATGGGCTCGCGGACTCGTTTCAGGAGCACGTCCGCAGGATCGATGCGCTGCTGGAACCGATGAACGCGCGGCTACTACCCACCGCGATGCACCCGTGGATGGACCCGAACACCCAGACGAAGCTCTGGCCCCACGAGTACAACGAGATCTACCGCACGTATGACCGGATCTTCGGGTGCAAGGGTCACGGCTGGGGGAATCTCCAGAGCACGCACATCAACTTACCGTTCGCCAACGACGAAGAGTTCGGGAGGCTCCATGCCGCTCTGCGACTGGTGCTGCCTCTGCTCCCGGCGTTGGCGGCGAGTTCACCGATCGTCAACGGTGATTGGTCGCCGATCTCCTGCCACCGGATGGAGGTCTACCGGACCAACTCCAAGCGAGTGCCCATGATGACGGGGCTCGTGGTGCCCGAGCCTGTGTTTACACGGGCGGCGTACGAGCGAGAGATACTTGGGAAGCTGTACGACGACCTGAAGCCGCTGGACCCGGAGGGCGTGCTGCGCCATGAATTCGCCAACGCACGCGGCGCGATGGCGCGATTCGACCGGGGTGCGATCGAGATCCGCGTGCTTGATATCCAGGAATGCCCCAAGGCCGACCTCGCGATCGCGGCGCTGATTACCGAGGTTGTCCGTGCGGTCGTCGGCGAGCGATGGATGGGCTACGAGGACCAGAAGCTCGTCAAGACCGAGCCCCTGCACGGCGTGCTGCTGGACACGATCCGGTACGCGGACCGCACACGGATACGCGAACGGGCTGTCCTCGATGCGTTCGGCGTGAAGCAGAGCATGGTCTGGGCGGCGGATCTTTGGGGTTCGCTTCTAGAACAGGTCATGCCCGATCATCCGACCTGGTCGCCGATGCTGCGCCGGATGATCAAGACGGGCACACTGGCAAACCGCATCGGGCAGCAGGTCAGGCGGTTCCCGAACAGAACGGAGTTGCAGGCTGTGTACGGCGAACTCGCCGAGTGTCTGCACAACGGGGAGTTGTACCGTGTCCCCTGAGTCCGCCAGCGGGCTGCCGGGCTTCATTCTGCTGACCTGCGAGCACGGCGGCCGGGACGTGCCGGATTCATACAAGAGCCTGTTCCGTGGGCAGAAAGAGGTTCTCGACAGCCACCGGGGCTACGACATCGGTGCCCTTGGCGTCGCGCTGCGGATGGCGTCCCGCCTCGCGGTGCCGATCATTTTCTCGACTGTGACGCGTCTGCTGGTTGACCTGAACCGTTCTGACAACGCAGCCGACGTCTTCAGCGAGTTCACGAGGGGCCTTGCCGCTGATGAGCGTGAACGGATCCTCGCGACTCACTACAGACCCCACCGAGAGCGTGTGGAGCAGTTGGTCACGGCGGCGATCGCATCTGGACATCGCGTGCTTCACCTCGGCGTTCACTCATGCACCGATGAGCTGAACGGAAACGTGCGAGACCTCGATATCTCGCTGCTGTTTGATGAGGCACGGGGCCTTGAAGCAGAGCTTTGCGATCGGTTCCGGGCGGCGCTCCAGCGGGAAGCAGGCGGATTGCGGTACCCATTCAACGAGCCGTACCGGGGTGCTGACGATGGACTGACAACGACATTGCGGTCGCGGTTTGCGCCGGAGGAGTATCTGGGGATTGAGATCGAGGTTCGGCAGGGCATGGTTCGCAGGGCCGCCGAGCAGAAAGCAGTCGGCGATCTTTTGGCGGTCTCGCTTCGAACCGGGCTAGGCGGCTAATCTCCCGGAGAACGCTGGAGGACCACGGATGCCACAGTCTTCGGCACCTGCCGACCGTCTGTACTTTGGATTCAAGCCCGGGCGAGAGCTCGGCGGCAAGTACGTCATCGAAGGCCTGCTCGGACGGGGCTGGGAGGGCGAGGTCTACCGCGTCGTCGAGAACCGGACGGGTGCGCTCCGCGCTGCGAAGGTGTTCTTCCCCCAACGAAACAACAACGACCGCGCGGTCAATTTCTACGCCAAGAAGCTCGAGCGGCTCCGCTCATGCCCGATTGTGATCAAGTACCACCACGCCGAGACGATCCATCGGCGCGACGAACCGGTGACGGTGCTGATCAGTGAGTACGTCGAGGGCGAGATCCTCGACGACCTCATCCGCCGGGGCCGGGGCAAGCGGCTGCCGGACTACGAAGCCCTGCGGATCTTCTACGAGCTCGTGGTCGGTTTGGAGAGCATCCACGCCGAGCGTGAGTACCACGGCGATCTGCACACCGGCAACCTGCTCGTCCAGCGGCGGGGTGTGCACTTCGACGTCAAACTCGTTGACCTTTTCGACCACGGCAGACCCTCGAAAGCAAACGCCCAGTTCGACCTGATGTGCTCGATCAGACTGCTCTACGACATGCTCGGCGGGCAGAAGAGGTACAGCGCCCTGAGGCCAGAGTTAAAATGGATCATGGGCGGGCTTCGGCAGTCGCTCGTCCTGAAACGATTCCCGACCGCGGCCAAGCTTCGCACGCACCTAGAACGTTTCGAGTGGCAGCGATAACTCCGGCTAGTCGCCTCGTCTGATTGTCGGGCGGTACATCGCGATCGAGAGATCGTCTGGATGGCCTGTCGGCGAATCTGTCATCGCTCGGCTCGTAAGATCGACCAGCTTGCCCAGAGCCTGCGCCGCGTTCCCGACTCTGCACGCTGATGAGATCTGGTCGAGTGTGAGGTTGTCTGAGAGCCCGTCGGACGCGACGAGAACGGTGTCCATCGGACGGAGATCGACCGGCGGGCCGACGTGGACGAACATCTCGGGGAAGCCGAGCACGTTGAGGACGACGCCGCTGTCTTCGTGCGCCTGAGCCTCAGAGGCGTTGATGAGCCCTGCCTCGACGCCGAAGCCAACGAGCGAGTGCGGGAGCGTCGCAAACCTGATGGCCCCGCGTTGGCCGACGACAACCGAGGGCGAATCGCCCGCATGGAAGACTCTTGCGACGCCTTCGCTGATGAGCACCGCGGTCAGTGTTGAGCCGGCACCGACGCGTAGATCGGCTACCGCTTCGTTGGCGCGGTCAAACCCCGCGAGGACCGCAGACGTGAGGTCTGCATCGCCCGCTTCATCGATCGAGGCAGCCAGGGCTTCGACGGCGGCAGCCGACGCTCGATCGCCCGCGGGCATCCCGCCGCAACCGTCGGCGACCGCGAGTAGCACCCCTTCAGACCCCGCTGGCATCACGAGCACTGCGTCTTCGTTGGTCTCAGGTCTGGCTGGGGAGGACACCGAGGTTGCAGCCAGCGCCGCGTGCTCGTAACGACGGAGCACCTTGTCCCCTCCACCTGAGTGTACGAAAGGCTGCGTCAAACTCTCGGGCGGGTTCGCCATCGGACAGATTGTCTCCAGCAAGGCAGGGGTGAAACCTGCTCAGGTAGTCTATTCTCAAGTTCGCATGGACACTCCCTGTGCGGTTCATTGGGAGGTCGGCGTTGATTTTGGCCTATGTGGCGACAAGAGATCGGTGACAGGCGGCTCACCCAGAGCCTGAGGATGGGGCAAGCATGACTATTCGGGCATTCATCGACGAGCACTTCCGTCACTTTAACGCCGCGGCTCTCCGCGACGCCGCGATCGCCTTCGAGGAGTGCATCGACTCGGAAGGGCAGATGCTGATCACGCTCGCCGGCGCGATGAGCACGGGCGAGCTCGGCCGCTCTCTCGCCGAGATGATCCGCCAGGACAAGGTCCACGCGATCTGCTGCACCGGCGCCAACCTAGAGGAAGACTTGTTCAACCTCGTCGCACACACGCAGTACCGACGAGTCCCCCACTACCGGGACCTGACGCCCGACGAGGAGCAGGCTTTGCTCGATGAAGGGCTCGCTCGCGTGACCGACACCTGCATCCCGGAAGAAGCAGCGATCAGGAAAATAGAGCGCCACCTCATCCCCCTTTGGAAGCAAGCCGACACGGACGGCAAGCGTCACCTGCCCCATGAGTATCTCTACCAGCTCATCCGATCCGGCACACTCGAACCGGAATACGAGGCGGACCCGGCCAACTCGTGGCTGCTGGAAGCCTGCGCCAAGAACCTGCCGATCTTTGTGCCGGGCTGGGAAGACTCAACTCTGGGCAACATCTTCACCGCACGCGTGCTCGACGGCACGCTCTCGTCCACCGACCCAGTCCTGCCCGGCACCGAGTACATGCGCTCGATCGCGGGCTGGTACCGCGAGCGCGCCGGCGACCCGCGTGCACCCGGCTTCTTCCAGATCGGCGGCGGTATCGCGGGCGACTTCCCGATCTGCGTTGTCCCCATGCTGCTCTACGACCTGAAAGAAGATATCCCGCTCTGGTCGTACTTCTGCCAGATCAGCGACAGCACCACCAGCTACGGCTCATACTCCGGTGCTGAGCCGAACGAGAAAATCACGTGGGGCAAACTGGGCCGTGAAACCCCGCGGTTCATCGTCGAATCCGACGCGACCATCGTTGCGCCGCTGATCTTTGGCTACATCCTGGGCGCCGAGTGAGAACGAACGCACACACCGAGTTACAGAATTGAAGAGATGTCAATCACTCAGTGCCGCCCGGTTTGAGCTAGCACACTCACTCTCTTTCGGTGCGAGTCCATGCGGTTTGTCTTTCCCCGACTAGCTTGACGTAGAGAAGAGGTTTACTAAGCACATACTGGATTATTCTGGCCACATCACCGATTCGCAGTAGCTCACTGCCGGCAGCCCATATCGCAACCAACACACCAACCGCCAGAAAAGCCAGAGAAATCGAGGCGGTTACGAGCACTGCTCTAGACACCACCGCCGATTCAGCGGCCAAATCGAACGAAACCAGCAGTGCCGCCGCACTCCAAACACTGACTGCAACAAACAAATGAAGACACAACGGGGGGACGCTCAGGTCGAGAGCCATAAGAAATGTCCGCCATGATCTGAGACCGCGGAACAACAATGGCAGGCTGTACGCAAAGATCATCCGGACGTGGCCGTGCTCCCAGCGCAGATGTTGCGTGTTGTGACCTGTGTAGGTTGACGGTGTAGGAGAGCTGACAAACAGGCGAGTTGAATAGTGTGGTGGATGACCCTGGTGGGCCAGATCGAGCCCAAGCCTCATATCTTCTACCGTCTCACCGGAAGCAAGCATCTCCGGCGTTACCAGATCAAACGGGAATGCCATCCCGGTTCCCCCGAGTTGGCAGCTGCCGCCCATCTTCTGAAGGCCGCTGTTCCGGACCAAGCCTCGGACACGGAATGCAAACGCTGCTATCCGTTCTCGAGCCGGTGCATGAACGGGCGGCTCGAGCAGATAGACCATCTGCAGCGGCTGATTCAATCTGGCACACTCACTAAAGAAAGCCCGAACTGATTGATGTCTCACAGGTGCATTGATTACGCAGTCCGCGTCCAGCACCATGACAACCTGGGGCGGCTCATCTAGGTTTGCAAGATGGCTTAGAGCCGCCGAGAGCGCAAACCCTTTGCCGCGAAGGTCATCATCGAAGCGTTCGATCACATCTACACCAGCTGACCTAGCGATCTCAGCGGTATCGTCGGTGCAGTTGTCTGCGACAACCACGATGTGGGTTTCTGGTGGCAACGCTGTACGAGCAGAACACAGTGTCGCCGCGATCATCTTTGTTTCGTTATGTGCCGGAATAACAACTGCCGTCCGAACGGGCTCGACTGAGTGACGCGTCGGATCGGGACCGAGCTTAAGGAATCGACGGGCAGGAGCCGCACCAAAGAGAATGCAAAGTAAAAAGAATCCCGAGAGCGCAGCATGGAGACCGGCAATCACAGCACCAACAAGTAGCAGAATGAATACAGCTGCACTCATTCTGTAAACCGTTCGATGAGTGGCGCCACGGCGGCGTCGATGTTGTGCTGCGCAGCAACTGCTGCTCGCCCGTGCTCACCCATTACACGAAGCGACCGCTCATCGGAGTCAAAGCACTCTCGAATAGCAGCCGCGAGCGCATCAAGATCCCCTGCGGGAACGAGCCAACCGTTCACGCCGGGCTTGACAAGTTCGGGGATGCCCGCGATCGAGGTGGCAATGACGGGACGCCCAAGCGCAAACGCTTCCATGATGGCGACGGGTAGCCCTTCACCGAAGCTGGCCATCGCAACGGCACGCGCTGCAATCATGTGTTCGCGCACCGTGGCGGCGTCGATCCAGCCTGTGATCTCTACCCGGTCCTGCAAACCACAGTCAGATACTTGTTGCTCGATTTCCGAGCGCAACTCACCGTCGCCGCAGAGCACAAGACGTGCATCGGGATAGTCCGGAGCAATACGTGAGAACGCATCAACCAACAACGGCACGCCTTTCTGCGGTGACAGCCGCCCCACGAACACAAGATTGTTTGAATGTAATGAGGAAGGCGGCACTTGATCTAAAAAGAGCGAATCTACACCACACCGAACGATCTGCACTTTGGGCCAGTGCTCAGTCGGGAGAAACCGACGGAGCTGAGCACCCGTGTAGTGGCTAATACAAGCCACGAACTCTGCATCGATAGCTTTCTCGGCGAGCTGGTAGCCGCGAGGCGAGTCCCACTCGTCAGGCCCGTGGATCGTGAAGCTGTAGCGAGGACCACCGAGACGTCGGCAGTACCGCGCGACAGCGGCGGGGTTGGTCCCGAAGTGCGCGTGGAGATGGTTGATATCTCGACGAGCACACCGGCGAAGCAGCCAACATGCCTGGGCAACATATACGAAATGCTTCAAACCAAGAGGTGTACGAATCGCAGATGCAAGTGCAATGAATATCGTGCGGATGAACGAGATTGGTTTCGATAGCGCGACCAGTAGTGTGTGAGCCAATACCTCGGCAGGCGAGTGAAGCAACACTTCTGTTTTTGTGCTCTCAGTGTGGTCATCCGGGTCGACAAACCCGTCGGCCGAGGCACGGATACTGAACCGATGAACTTCAATCCCTGCTCGCTCAAGAGCCGCGATCTCACGCCTGATAAACGTATGACTAACCGACGGGTACTGGTTGACAAGATACGCGACACGCGTCATGACGTTGAATTTTCTGCTTGCTGGACGATGATCTGAACGGTGCCCAACAGCAGCCGCCACGAGAGCAACGATGACCTCTATCAGAAGCAGTAGTGTAGATTGTCACAGCCATTTACAAAAGCCCAAAACACCTGCTGTGGGCAGCTGGCCCGCCGAAGTACCGTGGGGGGCCAAAAAATCTTAAGATTGCGAGCTAGATCGGTGTGTAACTGGGCAATTTCAAAAAAGAGAGTAAGCTGGTGTGAATCTGCCGCAACACCCACTCTGCGCACACCACCCAATCCCATGTGCCTGCACAGTTTACAGCAGCAACCGCCCTCGCGAACACTCCTCTTGGTTGGCGTTTAGTTGCTGTCGCCACGCAAGAGTGTGACCCAGTCTTGGTAGCGGCCGCTTGCTGAGTTTCCAAACCCAAAGATGATGTTACCAGTCTTGGGATCAGCGAACCCGAAACCGGACGAACGCTTTGGAGGGCACTGTCCTTCTTCGGCCTGAGTGAGTTTCCAAGATTCATCGTCGCGTTCGATCCAGACGACACCGTCAACATTGGACCGAGCATCGGCGGTGCCGCACCAAACTGCCAACCTGTCGTTCACATCGTCGAATGCGAAGCAAGGATTCCGACGCCCCTCGATGCCCTCTGGAATAGATACCTGGTTCCATCCGGGACTCTTAGCTCGTGTATTCAGCGTCCACACATCGCTCGCCATTGGCATCTGATTACCGGATGCCGCTTCGAGCTGACCGGAAAAAAGAACGAGCAGACCGGTCTCAGAATCAAATCCGTAGGCGAACCCGAACCGAGGCGCAGGCGATGACTCGTTGTTGATCTCGTTCCATACAACTTCGCCGTCTTCGTTGAACTCACCGAGCCATGTATCCCCTCTGAATCCCTGATGGGATACTCCTAGCGTCACAATGAACCTCTCCGACTTTGGATCGAAGACGAACGCGTGCAGTGCGCGGGGCGAGGGGGCGTTGATCTGTTCGATTCGTTCAAACGAGAGCGTGTCTTCTTTGTAGGTTGCGCGGTACAGCTCGTTGTTGCAGACAAACCTGCCGTCGTAACCACCGAATAGATACGCCTCGCTGCTCTGATCGGTAAGTGCGACACGCATCGAGCCGCCGCCAGCGGGGACATCGCCCTCGGTTTGTAGCATCTGCCACGACAACTGGCCGACGTCGTACACCCAGGCATCGGAGAGCGGGCTCATCTGTGGTTCATATCCAGAACCAGCATACAGCACCACATTGTCGCCGAATTGCATGACACTCGCGTGCTCGCGGGCCTCGGGGCCTTCGTCTTCCCATGTCACACGCTCGCCCCACTCAGCCGGCGGTTCAAGCCCAACTGGAATCGCGGCGAGGGTAATGGAGATTCCGATACACAACGATGGGAGAGTGAGCATGCCACTGGTAGTGCCTAGAAACGTTCTGGTTGCACCACGAACATCACTCTAAATGCTCACTCTGTAAAGCCCCTCAAGGCTTCGTAACAGCACCTAAACCAGTTGTGATACACTGAACCGCATCACCCCGCCGGAGTTCGGCGAGATTCGGAGACCACCCGATGCCCACCACCACACCGGAACACGACGCACGCATCGCCAGCATGACATTCTCCTCCGTCTATCCGCACTATGTCACGAAAGTCGAAAAGAAGAACCGGACCAAGCAGGAACTCCACCAAGTCATCACATGGCTCACGGGCTTTGACGATGCAAAGATTAATAAGCTCATTGACGAAGAAGTAACCTTCGAGACTTTCTTCAAGCGAGCCAAACTCAACAAGAACGCCCACCTCATCAAGGGCGTTATCTGCGGCTACCGCGTTGAAGAGATCGAGAACCCGCTCACGCAACAAACACGCTACCTCGACAAGCTCGTCGATGAACTCGCCAAGGGTAAGAAGATGGAGAAGATTCTCCGCGAGGCATGAACCGCTAGCAGCCTGCGTTGAAGTTCTGGATCCAGGCCGTGAAATCAGTCGGCGTGCACATCCCGTCGCCGTTCTGGTCGCACTCGGGCGCCATCGAGTTGAACGCGCCGACCCATGCCGTGAAGTCGGTCGGGGTCAGCATCCCGTCGCCGTTGACGTCTGCGACACACGGCGGCGCTACGCCATAGAAAACTCTAATCGAAGGCTCGCCCGAGTACCCCACCGCGACATCGGTCGCGCCGTCGCTGTTGAGGTCACCGAATACGATCGCGGTGCCCACGCTCGTCGCGTCGTAAGTCCACGAGGGTGCTGTCGAGAGTACGCCGCCCTCGTTGAGGTAAATGTGCGCCTTGCCGTCGGAGAAATGAACCTCACCGATGTCGATGTCGCCATCGTCGTCAACATCAACCGCGCGAATATCCTGCACTCCGACGAACGGCGCACCGCTCATCCAGTCCTCGGTCAGCATTGGAGTCGGCCCTGTCGAGGTGTTTCGATACTTGCTCGACGGGTTGCTGGTTCCAGATCGACCGACCACGAAATCGGGCTTGGTGTCGCCGTCGAAGTCCCCTGCCGCGGCTCCGCGGTCGGTCGTGTCGGCACCCGTCGTCCAGATCGGAGCAGTATCAAGCACACCCGCGTTGTTGCGGTGGATCGCGGTCTCGAAGTTAGCCCATTTTGTAATCAACACATCGTCGAACCCGTCGTTGTCGTAGTCCGCGATCGCGATGCTGTTCTGGATCGACTCGTCGTCGCTCTCCCACGACGGACTGGTCGGCAGGTTCCCGTTGTCGTTGATGAACATATACGTGTGCCTAAACGGGCTCGGGTTGATACCCTGGTTCGTTGTGATGACGTCGAGGTCGTCGTCGTTGTCAACATCGAAGAGCGCTACACCGAGACTAAACGTCGCAACCGGTTCGTTGGCCACCCAGCCCGCGGTGGTCGAGGGACCGGTGGGCGATCCGAAGTAGATCACGCTGTCGGAGAATGAGGTGCCGCCGTTGGAGGTGAAGATATCCGGGAAGCCATCTTTGTTGATGTCGCCCACCTTGAGATCAGCGGTGGAGACCTGATCATCGGAGATCCACGAGGGCTCAGCCTCAAGCCCGCTGCCTGTGCCGAAGTAGATCAGGTTGTGCCAATCGTCGTACGGCGGGAAGCTGTTCGAGATGTAGCACCCGACAACCAGGTCGTTGTGCCCGTCGCCGTTCATGTCCGCGATCTCGAGTGCGCCGACCTGCCTGCGGAGCGTGTTCATCCAGTCGGGCTCGGTACCGAACGGGCTCGGCCCGCGCGAAACAAACGGCTCCGACGGCGCGGCGTACACATCGGGCGTCGAACTCAGATGCCCGTCCTCCGAGAACTCGATCTGCGAACAGGCCTGACCAGCGGCGGCAACAACCGAGAAAGCGAGCATCGTGCGCATCGGGGACTCCTTGGGTAGTCGGAACCGCCAGCGTAACCGGCACGCGATGCCGCCTCAAGGCTCTACGCGCCAAACGCCCCGGGCGATCTCCCGAACTTCGCGCTGAAATCCGCTTGCAAACGCCCGATGACCTCACCCGACTGGCCCGCCCGAACGAGCGCCACGGCGCAGCCGCCCATCCCGCCGCCTGTCATGCGGCAGCCAAGAACCCCGCCCTCGGCACCGATACGCTCTGCAAACTCAACAAGGCAGTCGAGTTCTCCGCAGCTTACCTCGAAGTCATCACGGAGTGATCGGTGACTCAGGTACATCAGCTCGCCTGCTTCTTCGTACCGGCCCGCACGCACCGCATCAGCGAAACCGCGAGTTCTTTCGTTCTCGGCAAGAACATGACTCGCTCGTTTACGCTGTATTTCGTTGAGCGAATCGAGATCAGACGCCCTTGTCACGTTGCGTAGCGACCCGACGCCGAGCGCAGCCGCGGCTTGCTCACAGGTCGAACGCCGGTCGCCGTAGACACTCCCGGCGAGCGTACGGCTCACATCTGTGTCGATGATTACAACTTCGGCTAGGGACGGGTCGAGTTGGATGTGCTCGAACTCGAGTGATCGGCAGTCGAGAAGAATCGCGGAGCCCGGCTTGGCAGACGCGATGGCAATCTGGTCCATGATGCCGCAACGGACACCCGCAAACTCATGCTCCGCGCGTTGGCAGAGCTTGGCTTTGTCGAGAAGACCGAGCTCGGTTCCTGCATGCTGCTCGACAAGATTCACTATCCCCACCGCGACCGCGGCGCTGCTGGACAGCCCCGCTCCGGTCGGAATGCGCGACTCGATGTGCACCCGCATCGGCGGGCATTCGCCGAGCCGGCTCTGTGCGAGATGGAAAACGCCCGCGACATAACGCTTCCAACCCGGCTCGTGCGCCAACGGGTTCTGAATGTTCAGCTCTGCCAATTCGTTCAACGAGGCTGAATGAACAGTGGTAACCCCATCTTCTGCCTCGCTGGCTGCGATGACGACATGCCTGTCGATGGGCATGGGCATCGCAAAGCCCTCGTTGTAGTCCGTGTGGTCCCCGATCAGATTCACCCGGCCCGAGGCGCTGGCGATGAACTCGGCATCGCAACCGAAACGAGACACGAACGCCTCCCTTGCAGAGTGTGTGGTTGCGTTCAGCCGATCGCTCATCCGGGCCCCCTGCCGACGTTGATCATCCGGGCTAGGCTAGGGCATGAGCACACCGTCGAATGCCAGCCCGCTCGTCGGGATCGTCATGGGTTCCCGATCCGACTGGCCCACGATGCAGCATGCCTCGTCGATCCTAGCCGAGCTCGGCGTGCCCCACGAGTCCCGCGTCGTCTCGGCGCACCGCACACCGGAGAGGCTCTTCGAGTACGCCGATCAGGCCGAAGCCCGAGGCATCCGCGTCATCATCGCCGGCGCCGGAGGGGCGGCGCACCTGCCGGGCATGGTCGCCTCAAAGACCCACCTCCCCGTCCTCGGCGTGCCGGTCCAGTCCAAGGCGCTCAGCGGCCTCGACTCGCTGCTCTCGATCGTCCAGATGCCCGGGGGCGTGCCGGTCGGGACACTGGCCATCGGCGAGGCCGGCGCGAAGAACGCGGGCATACTCGCTGCGCAGATCATCGCGACCAGCAACGACGACGTGCGTAAGGCGCTGCTCGCGTTCCGAACCAAGCAGACAGAGTCGGTCCCCGAGTTGCCGTTCGACGGAGACGGGCATTGAACCGCCCGACGACGCTCGGCATCCTCGGGGGGGGGCAGCTGGCGCAGATGATGGCGATCGCCGCCCGAAAGCTCGGCATCAAGTCCGTCGCCTACGACCCGAGCCGAGACGCGTGCGCCCAGAACCACGCCAAGCTCGTCGTCGGCTCCTACTCCGACACGCTCACGCTCGAACGCTTCGCGGACTCGGTCGATGTCGTCACCTACGAGTTCGAGAACGTCCCGACCGAAACCGTCCGCGCCATCGGCGGCGCACGAACCATCCATCCGAGCCCGGAGGCGCTTCGGGTCTCATCCGATCGGATCGCAGAGAAAGAGTTCTTCACCAAGTGCGGCGTGCCGATCGGGCCTTACCGAGCCATCAACGGCGGCGACTCTCTCCGAAAGGCAGCCGACGAACTCGGGCTGCCCGCGGTCCTCAAGTCCTGCAGCGGCGGCTACGACGGCAAGGGACAGTTTCTGCTTCACACGCACGACGAACTGGAGAACGCGCTCGGGCAGATCGGCGAGGCGCCGTTTATCTATGAGGCGTTCGTCCCGTTCGAGCGCGAGCTCTCTGTCATCGCGTGCCGGAACATTTTCGGCGACATCAAGACCTACCCCATCTCACAGAACACCCACCAGCACGGCATCCTCGTCCGTAGCGAAGCGCCCGCGGCGGTTTCCGACGAGACCCAGCAACAAGCAATCACCATCGCAACGAGCATCGGCGAGGCACTCAAGTACGTCGGTGTCTTCGCGATTGAGCTTTTCGATGTGGGCGGCAAGCTGCTGGCCAACGAGATGGCCCCCCGCGTGCACAACACCGGGCACTGGACCACCGAGGGCGCCGAGACCTCGCAGTTCGAGAACCACGTCCGTGCGGTCTCTGGCATGGAGCTCGGCCCGACCGAGGCAGTCGGTCACAGCGTGATGCTCAACATCATCGGCGCGATGCCCGACGCGGACATCGTCGATGGAATTCCGAATGCGCACCTGCACGACTACGCCAAGGCGCCACGGGCGGGGCGAAAGATCGGGCACATTACGATCAATTCGGAGAACGCCGACGAGTGCAGAACGACCGCCGCGGCTATTCAGGCCAGACTCCGAAACACCATGCCCGGCGGGGGCGTCAGGCCCTAGCCACTCGAGTTAGCGCAGCAACTGCACGATGTCAGCGAACCGGTGCCCGAGTTCGATCATGCCCTCTTCGTCGTAGTGAATCCCGTCGGGAAGCATGCCGAGGTCGTCGGTGTCGAACCAGTACACGTTCGGGATGTTGCCCGCGACGTACACCTGCGCCTCGCGCACCATCTCCGTGTGAGGCTGACCCGCGTCGCGGATACGACCCAAGATAAACGGCATGTTCGGCTGACCCAGATGGATCCTCATGCTCGCGATGAACTTGGTCAGGTTGCCGGCGTACTTGCGTGCGCGGTACCGCTTGTCGCAGTCCGACTCGCCCTGCATCCACAGGAAGCCGGCGATGTCGTACTGGTAGCCCATCTCTGTGAGCTGCGCCAGTGCCGCGTCGATCGTGAACTTCAGCTCGTTCCAGAGCACGCCCCCGTTTGGAAACTCACGGGTCGGCGTGGTCCACTGGCTAAACATGTCGGACCCGCCCACTGCGAACTTGATGATGACGATGTCGTCTTCCGGGAAGACGATTGACATATCAGAGCCGAAGCTGATCTCTGGACCGAAGTAGAACTGGGGCGCCTCATCCGAGCACGGTGCGCCGGACGTTCCTGTCTGCAGCGACTCGAAGCCAGGCGATGCGGAATTGCCCCAGTACATCTTCACGTCGTCGATCTGCCCCGTCCACATCGGGTCCACGTTCCGGACATCGTCACAGCCGGCCATGTTCGACTGGCCCGCCATGATGAACACCTTCAGGCCCCCGGTCGGCGCAACTTCTTTCGGGTCGAGCCTGACGTTTCGAATGGCGAACATCTCATCCGCGTAGGCGCTCGTGTCGCCGATGATCCGGAGATCGGTCAGGTTCGACATGACCATCTGAAACTCTTCAGCGGTCGGCGCTCGCCTGTGACCGACGAGCGACCACGGCGCACTCTCGTCCATGGGAATTGTGAACGAGTGAAAGACATTCGGCGTCAGATCAGGGGAGAGCGCGAGCTTGAGTGTCAGCGTGCCGTAGGGAGTTTCGCCCGACATTCGTATCTTTGGAGAGCTCGGAGCGTAGTGCGGCGCTGAAGTCAGAAACTCGAACGAGAGCGTTCCCTGATACGCCGCGGCGACATTGCCGAGGTACTTCGAGGGCGCCTTGAACGACATGATGCCGTAGTGTTCGTCGTACTGGTAGATCACGCCGGGTTCATGGATGACAGGTGCCCTGTTGTTGGCAACTGTGACCCAGCCGTCGGCGTTGTCCTGAAAGTCACTGACCGCGATCTGGGCATGCCCGAACGCCGCCCAGAGCGTGGTCAGGACAAACAAAAACACACTGCAACCACGCGCTGATCTCATCGAGCATTCCTTCGCTTCTTCAGTTCGGCTCGGACACCGCGCAGTCCGTGCGGCGTCGGGGTAACTCCATACCGAACCTACCGCGACCGCACACAGCCGCAAGCGCATTCTCAAAGCGATGGGAATTCTTCTACATATCGGTCGCCCCTCAGACCGTTACCGGTCGAGCCGAGAACGCCGATCACGGCCCGCGCCGATAACCGGCAGCCTGGCCCGTTCGACCAGCCACAGCCCCGATCGCCTGACCTGCTGGCCCACGATCGAGGGCGTTTAGGATGTTGGATACAGGATCGCCGGACGCCTAAATCGTGGCTACTATCCGGGCGTGCCATCTTAGCTCAATTGGTAGAGCAGCGGTTTTGTAAACCGCAGGTTGTCGGTTCGAGTCCGACAGATGGCTTTCTTACTCCCCCGCTTCAACCAAGTCAGCCTTCCCGTACCGCTTGGCGTGCGCGCCGGTCGCCGACTCCTCGATGATCCAAGGCCCGAAGTCCTGGTCCATGTCGTAGAGCAGCACCGTGCTTTCATCTGATGCCCAGCTCCGCTCTGGGGCGAAGCTGTTGCCGGTGTACCTGGCCGAGCTTGAGAGGCGAACCGAATCGATCTGTCCCTCGAACAGGCTGACCGCGTTGCCTCCGCCGTTGACGTCGCCGCCGATTATCATGGGCAGGGTGTTGCGTGTGCGGTTGCCGGCGCCGTTAACCGTGCCGGCGAGTTCGCCGTCGATGTAGAGCCGGACCGTGCTGCCATCGTAGACGCCCGCCATGTGGTGCCAGACTCCCGTTCTGATCGTGCCCGTCTGTGCCGCTGCAGTCGCATACCGGCCGTCGAGGTGAATGACAAACTCTGCATTGCCGTCCGAAACGAAGAAGCCGAACTCACTGTTCTCAGTCTTGGCGACAAGCCCGGTCCTGCCGTCGTAGTTGTCGGCGTTGAACCAGCATTCGAGTGTCATCGGCCCATCGGGCAGCTCGAACTGATCCGACATGACGGCGGCGTACGAATCCCCGTCTAGCTCGAGAAGCCGATCCTCGTCGGCCAGTTGCAGTCTCTCGATATCGAGCCTGACCGGAACGTCCCGGTAGACCGTCGGGATCGCGTACCTGTGTCCGGGCATGAGCATGTCCATATCCAGCGCGAAGCGGACATCGCGGAATGTGTTGTCGAGGCCGCCCGTGCGCCTGAAGTCGAACCCGAGCGTGACGCTCTGGCCCGGGTCGAGGCTGCCGTGGGCGTGGTCGGGCCAGGCGGCCCACCTGCTGTCCATCGATTCCGGCGTGAGGGCGTAGTCCACGGGCCTTGAAGTCGGGTTTGCGATCGTGATTTTCGTGTGCGCGTCGCTCTCGCCGTAGCTGTTGAGCTCGATGCTGGGCGAGACCACCGGCACCAGACCCGCAAGATCGGCCGCCTCGTCCGCGAACTCCGCGGTGATCTCGCGGACGTCCATCGCGGCTCCGACGGGGTACGCCGAGTGCGCGATCTGGTTCGGACGCACGGTCACGACGTTGTAGTGATGAAGCCAGCCCGCCTCGGGGACGGTTTTGTTCTGGTGACCGCCGACGGTTGCCAGCGTGATGTACTCGATGCCGTCACGCGGGTCGTATCGCATGCGGTGGATGTGCCCCGCGAACACGCCCGACACGTTGCCAGCATCAACGAGCATGCTGTGGACCTGCTCCCACGAATCGCCGTAGTTGCCGCCCGTCCAGCGTGGGTGGTGCAGGAACAAGAACACGTGCTCGGCGTCCTTGCCCATTTCGAGCATATCTGCGAGCCACGAGAGCTGCTCCTCGCTCATCTCCTGGCACTCGGGTTTGCGGAAGTTCTTCTCGCCTGTTTCTTCGTTGCCCTCGTCGGTGTAGAGGATGATGAACATGCAGTTCTTGTGCTCGAACGCGTACCACAGCGGGCCGAAGTGCATCTCGTAGTGCTCGTCGTGCTCGCCTTCTGGTCTGTTGTCGCCGCGCCAGTAGACGTCGTGGTTGCCCGCGACCGGGAACCACGGGCAGATCAGCTCGTCCATGACACCTTTGAACTCGGCCATCTGCCTCATCCAAGCGCCGGTCTGGTTGTAGCCCTGGATCATGTCGCCGACCGTCATGACAAAGTCGGGTTCGAGCAGGTTCGTGTCACGGACCGCGTCCTTGAGCACGTTGATGCCCGCGTTCGGTCCGCCCGTGCGGTCGCCGTAGACCACGAACGTGAACGCGTCCTCTTCGCCCGGGATCGGCAGCGTGACCGCCGAGTCACGGTTGGTATGGAACCGTGAGCGATCATCGGAGAGTTCGTGGTCCGGGTTGTGCCGATACAGGTGCCTCGAATGCGGCTCGGCTTTCGACTCGTCCTGCACCTGCGCCGAACCTACAAACGCTGCCGAGCAGACGACCGCGGCACACACAATGCTAGAAATGATCTTCATGGCGTTCCCCTTTGCGCACACACTGTACACGACCCAGGGGATAGGTCAGCCGTTCACGCGATCTTCACTTTGCCGTAACACGATCTTGCAATTCGGTGTCATCGGCAAGCAGCCTGTACGACTCCCTGCTGACCATCACAAGCCCCATGATCAGCAGGAACACGGCGAAGATGCGTTTTAGAGACCGCTGGTTGATTCTGCCCCCCACGGCCTTGCCCACAAAGGTGCCCACGGCTCCGACGCCGATGAACATGCCGATCGTCGCCCAGTCGATCGAAAGCCCATCCTCGACCATCCCGCCCTGATAGCGGAAGAACGCCATCCAGGAGTTGGCGACGATCACCACGAGGCTCGTCGCCACCGCGTGGTGGATTGAAAGACCGGCAAAGAGCACGAGCGAGGGCACGATCAGGAACCCCCCGCCGACGCCGACGATGCCCGTCATCACGCCGACCGCGAGCCCTTCGAGCATGACGAGCCAGACCGACGGCTCGGCCTTGGCCTCGGCTTGGACCGCGTTCTTGGCTGACTTCTTGAACATGAACCACGCCGCGGTCAGCATGACGATCGCGAATAAGATGAGCTGCGCCGCGTCGTGCATCTTGCCGCCGACAACCGCGCCCAGCGAAGCACCGAGCATCCCCGGCAAGCCGAAGAGCGCCGCGGTCTTCCACTGCACGAGCCCCTTGCGTGCGTGCGGGATGACCCCGAACGCGGCGATCCCGCCGACGATGGCGAGCGATTCGGTGATCGCGATCTTGCCGTCTTTGCCGAGCAGGTACACAAGAATCGGCACGGTCAGGATCGACCCGCCCGAACCGAGCAGCCCGAGCGTGATGCCGATGAGCGCTGCGCCGAGCAGTGCTAGAAGAATCATGCGCGTCCTTCCGTCAACGGCTTAGCCGCGGCTGACTGTCTTGTTGCCGCCCTTGGCCCAAGCGTCGAACCCGCCAACCAGATTGATCGGCTTGTAACCCTGCCTCAGCAGGTACGACGTCGCGAGCACCGACCGCACACCCGACTTGCAGTGCACAACAACCTCACGGTCCTGCGGAATCTCCTCGATCAGCGAGGGCAGCCTGGTGTGCGCCGCATTGAACGAGCCTTCGATGGCAGCCTCCGCGTGCTCGGTCGCCTTGCGGACGTCGAGCACGAACGGCTCGCCCTGCCCCTGACGGTTGAGCAACTCCTCGGGCGTGATGTCCGTAACCGTCGAAAGCGTGCCGCCCGAAGATGCGTAAGCGCCAAGGTCTTCGGGCGTGATGAAGTGCCGGACATTATCGAGCCCGATACGGACACATTCACGGACGGCTTGTTCGACGTTCTTCTCCGCCACCACGAGCACAATCTCGTCAGTTGGGCTGGCGTACGAACCGGCAGCGGTGTGGAACATCGGCCCGATCGGTGAATGGAGCGACCTTGACAGGTGCCCCTTTTTGAACGCGTCCGTCGGACGGGTGTCGATCACGAGCGACTCGCCAGATGCAGAACCGATCTGATCCGCACCGAGCTTCGTCGGTTCGGGCAGTTTCCCGAGAACGGGCACGCCGTCGCGGTTCTGGTGCTTCATCCTCGCGAAGTAGATTGGCGGCTCGGGCTGTCCTTCGAGTATGAAGTCCACAAACTTTGACTCTGTATCTACGAGCCTAAGCGCCGGGCTGAATCGCTTCTCATACCCCGCCGTCGATTGCGGCACCGCGCCGAGCGCCTTGCCGCAAGCGCTGCCCGCGCCGTGGGCGGGCCACACCTGAACGTGCTCCGGGACATCGCTCACAAACTTCGACGCCGACAAGTGCAAGAGCTTTGCGGAGTCTTCCTTCACGCCCTCGATTCCAGCCGCGGTTTCAAGCAGATCCGGCCTGCCGAGATCACCGACGAACACAAAGTCGCCCGTGATCATGCCCATCGGGACGTCCGCGCCTGAGCCTCTGTCCGTGACGAGGTAGCTCATGTGCTCCGGTGTGTGGCCCGGCGAGTGGATCGCCTTGAATTCGATGTTGCCGATCGAGAACGTGTCGCCGTCACCGAGCAGGACCGCGTCGTACGACCCGCCGCCGACCTTGCTGTCGAGCCAGCTTGATGTCCAATCCGGCCCGCCGAGCTTCGAGAGATAGACCCGTGCGCCGACCGTCTCCGCGAGTTCACGCACCCCGGACAGGAAATCCGCGTGGATGTGTGTCTCAGCCGCGGCGACGATCCGCAACCCGTTGGCTTTGGCGAGGTCGATGTACCTGTCCACATCGCGTTCGGGATCGAACACGATCGCCTCGCCCGTTTTCTGGCAGCCGATGATGTACGCTGCCTGAGCGAGCGCGTCGTCGTAGACCATTCTGAAGAACATGACCGACCTCCGAGCCGCACCGAGAGCCGGTGCTTGACTGTGGTATTGTTGCTCGCTCGGTACACTCACGCGAGTTCAGCCTTCGATCTGCCAGGAACCCATCGCCATCAGTCAGAGCAAGTCCAACCCGCCCCGCCCACACTCTGGCTTCAACGCCATGGTCGGCAACCCGCCCTACCTGAGCCAGCTCAGCGCCTCGACCGCGACCGACCGTGGATTGGCGGCTCTCATTAAGGCCAGAACAGAGGGCGCGACCTCCGCGTACACCGACACCGCAGCCGCATTCTGGATCGACGCGTTCACAATGACAGCCCCGGGCGGCCGGGTCGCCTATCTCCTCCCGCAATCGGTCCTTGCCTCGCGCGACGCCGCCGAGATCCGGAATCGGCTCGCCCGCGAAACATCACTCGAACACCTTTGGGTCAGCACCGACAACAACTTCTCGGATGCTCTTGTCGCGACGTGCGCTTCGGTGGTCCGCAAGGGCCGAGACTTGAACACGCCCGTGACCCGCGCTCATTCGCTCGAGTTTCTGAAGCTCCGCGAAGCGCGACAGCCAGCTGCTACCAGCGACTCGGACAACACATGGGGTGCGCTGGCCGCCGATGCGTTTGGCATCCCGACCGTCGCGTTCTCTGCCGGTGGTGAGATCGGTTTGATCGCCGACGCCACCGCCGACTTCCGCGACGAGTACTACGGCTTGGCCGGTTTCATCACAGAACACACCGACGGCATGACCGATCAAGAATTCCCGCCCCTGATTACGAGCGGGATGATCGACCCGGCAACCAATCTCTGGGGCAGACGCAGCTCGCGGATTCTCAAATCATCGTGGACCTCGCCACGCATCGATCGGCAAGCGATGGCCAAAGCCGGCACGCTCACCGATTGGATCGAGAAACGCCGCGTTCCGAAGCTGCTGGTTGCGACACAGTCACGAGTGATCGAGCTGATCGCCGACGAGCCCGGCACGCTGCTGCCCTGCATGCCCGTGCTCACCGTGACACCGAAAAACCGGCCGGACATGTGGCGACTCGCCTCGGCACTTGGGTCGCCGGTGGCGTGCATGGTCTCTCTCTCGAAGTACTCGGGCACAGCGCTCACAACCGACGCGATCAAGCTCGCAGCCAAACAGCTTGTAAGACTGCCGATACCGAAACCCTCACCGGACTGGGACCGCGCCGCCGAGTTGTACCGCGAGGCGTGCTATGCCGATTCCGTCGAAACTCGCCTCGGCCTGCTCGTCGAGTCCGCGCACAAAATGAACACGGCCTTCAACATCAAACAGGCAGATCGCGCGAGACTCATGGAATGGTGGACACCGCGACTCAGACGAACGCTGACCGGCAAATCGAATCAAACCAGTCCCAGCGACTAACGGGGCGACGGCTTCGTGGGCGTCCGCCTGGCCTTCTTCTTGTGACGAGGCCTGCGGCTCTTGGGCTGAGCACCCGCATTGGCCGAGTCATCCTTCTTGCGCTTGACGGGCGCCTTCTTGGCCATCGGTTTTTTGGAGCCGGGTTTCTTTGAAGTCGCCTTCTTTGTACCCTGTTTCTTGGTAGTGGTCTTCTTCTTATTTGCGGGCCTGTAGTCTCTGTCCTGCCCATTGCGTGCGGGCTTGTTCTTGCTGGGCCTGCGCCGCTGGGATGGCTTGGGCTTGCCGGGCGGGCTGCGTTCGATGCGTTCATCGCTGATGTCCGCCGGCACCGGGAGTTCCTTCAACGGCGAATCGGTCAGCCGCTCGATCGCCTTCAGGTACCCACGCTCGTCGCGGTCGCAGAACGCGATGGCCTGCCCTGCTGCGCCCGCTCGACCGGTTCTTCCGATCCGGTGGACGTAGGACTCGGGCTCGTTTGGGATGTTGAAGTTGAAGACGTGCGTCACACCATCGACGTCGATGCCTCTGGCTGCAACATCGGTCGCCACCAGCACGCGGGCGCGCCCGTACTTGAACGCATCGAGCGCCCGTTGGCGGTTGTTCTGTGACTTGTTGCCGTGAATTGCAGCCGCCGAGACATTGCCCCGGTTGAGAACTTTCGTGAGCTTGTCCGCGCCGTACTTCGTCCGCGTAAACACGAGCGCCCGCTCGACCGACTTGTCTTCGAGCAGTCTGAGCAGCATCGCCGGCTTCGCGCTGGCGGGGATCATGTAGAGCGACTGCTCGATCAGCGGCGCCGTCGAAGCGACCGGGTTCACGCTGATCTTGACCGGGTCGGTCAGCAACGAATCCGCGAGGTTCGAGATGTTCTTGGGCATGGTCGCCGAGAACAGCAGCGTCTGACGTTTCTCGGGGATCTCGCTTGCGATTCGGCGGATCGGGTGGATAAAGCCCATGTCGAGCATCCGGTCGGCCTCATCGAGCACGAACATCTCGATCGCGTTCAGGTTGATGTGGCCCTGCTCCATCAGGTCGATCAGTCGGCCCGGCGTCGCGACGAGAATGTCCACGCCCGACTTGAGGTGCCTGACCTGCTTGGACTGGCTGACGCCGCCGAAGACGGTCGTGTAACGAAGGCCTGTGTTCTGGCCGTAGGTGCCGAAGCTGTCGGCGATCTGTGTCGCAAGTTCGCGCGTCGGTGAGAGGATCAGCGCTCGCGGGAGGACCGGGCCTCGCCGTTTTTTGTCGGGCTTGCTGACGAACAGCCTGTGAAGCAGCGGCAGCGCGAACGCCGCCGTTTTCCCGGTGCCTGTCTGCGCGCAGCCGAGCACGTCCTCGCCGGCCATGATCGGCGGGATCGCCTGCGCTTGGATGGGTGTTGGTGTTTCGTAGCCCTCGCGCTGGATCGCCTTGAAGATCGGGTTCGCGAGATCGAGTGAACTAAAGTTCTGCAACGCAGAATTCTCCAAAATCCAGTCGGCAACCACCGCTGGAAGGTCTGTGGACAGGCTTGCACCAATATGTGAATTGGGAAAAGCGTGGCCGCTGGGCTGAGCAATCCTCGGAGTACGCCCGGGATGCCGCCAGCAGTTTCTCGGTTCAGCGCACCCGACTCAACGTTCGTGTGCACCCGAGGCCACCGGCTAGTACGAGAAGTGTAGGCACAGATTCACCCTGGCCCGCGCTTCGGTTTCAATATTGCCTTGCCGTCCGAGAACAGACCCCGCTTACGCCGTAACCGCCTCGCCAGCCGAGGCCGTGACGAGTTCGCTGCTCAGGCTCTCAATCGCGTGAACGAGCACCGCTAACGAGCTGTCAAACTCAGCAAGTTCGAGCCTTTCCTCGGGTGTGTGATCCAGCGAGCTATCGCCCGGCCCGTAGGCCGCGATCGGGCATCCCCAGATCGGAGCTACGACATTCAGGTCCGCGGTCCCGGTCTTGAGCTTGGGCCGGGGCGTGCCGCCGATTGATCTGATGCCGGAGGTGATCGCTCGCACGACCGGGTCGTTCCGATCGGTCTGGTGCGCAACCTCGGCGCCCCTGCACGTCATGCTCGCGCCACGGGGCAGCATCGCTTCGAGTTCCTTTTGCAGTTCGGCCGGCTGAACCCCGACCGGCAGCCGGAACCCGGCCTCGACCGTCGCGTTCTGGGTCAGGCCGTCCGATCCGCTCCGCATCGAGAGCACGCTCGCCTGGATCTGGTCGAAGACCTTTGCCTGATCGCTGTTGAACGACCCGACGAACGTCCGCACGTCGTCCCACCACCGCGCTGCCTCGTCGCACGCGGAGAGTTGCTCGCCGGCGGAGTGCGAGCTGTCGCACGAGAACTCAGCGTTGACGAGAAGTCGCCCCTTGTAACCGAGCGTCACCCCGTCCCAGCCGCTGGGCTCCCCGATGATGCACGCGTCAGGCGTGTACCGCCGAGCCAGGTGGTTCGCACCGATCGACTCTGCCGACTCCTCTCCGACCGCGGCAGCCACGCTTACTCCAACTCTCTCGGGCAGCCTCGCCCTAGACGCCGCGACCAGCATCGCAGCCAGCGGCCCCTTCGCGTCCACGGCCCCCCTGCCGTGCAGCACGCCGTCCTCGATGCGCACGGGTATCTCGCCGGGCACCGTGTCTATGTGCCCGAGCAGCATGAGGTGCGCCGAGCTTGTTCCCGCCGGCGCGCCCCGGTGCGCAACTGCATTGCCGACTTCGTCGATCTCGCACACAAAGCCGAGACGTTCCGCGTGCGCCGAGAACACACGCGACGCGTTCCGCTCAGTCCCGGTCACGCTTGGCACCGCGACCAGATCAACGAACACTTGCGCATCCTCAGAAACCGAATCGGCCCCCGGCACCGGGGCACCTCCCGTGTGGAAGGCTGTGCCCCGGCCCGAGAGCGCGTTTGCGATCGGCGCCTTCCCCTGCGCCGAACCGATGACCACCCGGCGCACACCACCGGCGATCGCTTCTTCCGCTGCAAGAACCTTGTTCTTCATCCGCCCCTTTGCCGCCTCACGCACAACCGAGAGCGACTGGGCATCCACATCTTCAACCAACGAATCCGGGTCAGTATGGTCGCGCAGCACGCCGGGCACATTCGAGAGCAGAAGCAGATCGTCCGCACCGATCGCAGTCGCCGTCGCAGCAGCGGCCCGGTCCGCATCGACGTTGATCGCCACGCCTTCGGGAGTCACCGCGGGAGGTGTCAATACCGGGACCTTGCCCATTTCAAGCAGCGACTCGATAAACCCGCCATCAACCTGTTCAACACGACCCGAAAGATCGTCGCGGATGATCACCGTCGCATCGCCCTCGACAGCGCGGATCGCACTCTTGCGTCTGCCCTGCCAGATGCCCGCGTCGATGCCGCTCAAACCGATCGCATCAACACCGAGCGAGCGCAGCTGTGACACGACCTCTTTGTTGATCTTGCCGCAGTACACCATCGAGAAAATGTCGAGGGTTTTGCGGTCGGTCCGCCTCGATTCATGCCCGCTCGGGCTGACGATCGTGCGTGGCGCATGCCCGAGCTGCTTCGAGAGTTCATTGGTCTCGTGCGACCCGCCGTGCACGACGACCACACGCTCGCCCCGACCGACGAGCTCGGCGACCTCGCCCATGAGCGCCGCCGCGTCGATCCCCTCACCACCGCCGATCTTGATCACAACCGTTGACACGACTCAGTCTCCACTCTCAATCACGCCGGGTGCAGCCCGGGGAATTCCAAACCTGCCCGCTCATCGAAGCCGCACGCGATGTTCATCGCCTGCACCGCAGAACCCGCGGCTCCCTTGACCAAGTTGTCGATCGCGCACAACGCGATCACGCGCCCAGACCCCTCATCAACCGCGAACCCGACGTCTGCGTGGTTCGACCCGACCAGCACACGCGGGTCGGGGAGTCTGTTCGCGCCGTTCCGCTCGGCAACAATCCGCACAAACGGCTCGTCCGCGTACGCCTCTCGGTACAGCTTCCACAAGTCCCGCGTCGTCAAACGCTCGGTCGGCTCGACGTGAGCCGTGCAGAGCACGCCCCGCACCATGTCGATCGCGCTGACGGTCGCGTCGATGTCGATCTCGCCCAGCGACTGACGGACCTCGGCAAGGTGCCTGTGCCCGAAGGGGCTGTAGGTCCGAACTGAACGCGCACGGACCGGGTGATGCGACCCGGCGCTCGGCTCGGCGCCCGCTTCGGACGACCCGACCTTCACGTCGGCGATGACGCGCCGGATTAAGCCGTTTCGTGCCAATGGATACAGCGCGAGCGTCATCGCCGTCGCGTTGCAGCCGACGCCCGAGATCAGCGTCGCGTCTGCGAGTTTCTCGCGGAACAGCTCGGGCAAGCCGTAGACCACATCATCCAGCGCGCTCGGGGCGGCATGGTCACCGCCGTACCACTGCTTGTACACCTCGGCGTCACGCAACCGGAAATCGGCAGAAAGATCAACAACCCGCTTGCCGATTGAACGCCAGCGTTCGATGTCACCCGCTGCCTTGCCGTGAGGCATGCACATGAACACCACATCGCACGGCTCAACATCCGCGGGATCACAGAACAACAGATCCAGATGACCTCGCAGATTCGGGTGAACACGGTGGATCGGCTTGCCCGAGTTGGCCCTCGACGAGACCTGTGCGATCCGTACGCCCGGGTGAATCGAGAGGATGCGCAGCAGCTCGCCGCCCGTGTAGCCGCTGGCGCCGATGATGGAAGCGGTCATCGTCACGCCAGTTCTCCCGCGCCGACTCGTGCTACGTGCTCGGCGACGAGCATCGGGATGTTCACGCCGGTCACCGCGATGCTGTTTCTAAATTCCATCGAGTGGTTGATCTCATTGACGAGCAGACCCCGCTTCGGGCATTCGAGCAGATCGATCGCGACCGCATCGCCGCAGACGACCTCCGCCGCCGAGGCCGCGATCTCGCGGAGCTCGTGCGTCAGTTCGATGCCCTCGGTCGTGGCGCCCCTGGCGGTGTTTGTGACCCAGTGCCCGCTGTACCGGGCGATCGCCGCGATTGGCGCACCGCCGACCACGAACACCCGCAGGTCACGCCCGGGCTTGTCGATGTGCTCCTGCGCGTACACGACCGAGTGCTGGGGCGAACCAAGCGTGCCGCGATGTTCGAGCACAGCCTCAGCAGCGTCTCGGTCATTCACCCTCGCAACGAGCCTGCCCCATGACCCGACTGTTGGCTTGAGCACCACCGGGTAGCCGATCTGCTCGATCGCTTCTAAGCCGGACTCCGGGGTCGTTGCCACCCGAAACCTGGGCACCGCGACACCGGCACCGGCCAGAGCGACCGAAGTAGCCAGCTTGTCTGAGCAGAGTTCGAGCGTCGAGAGTGGGTTGACGCACCGGATCCCCGCCGATTCGAGCACCCGCGTGGCGACGAGCGAGTTGGTCAGACTCACCGCCCGATCGACGACGATGTCGAACCCGTGCCAGAAATCTAGATCCTCAGGATCGAAGACCTGCTGACGAAGATCGACCGCCTCGACCTCGATCCCGAGTTTTTCAAACTCGTCGAGCAGGAGCCGTTCTTCGGTCCGCAGCCTTGTGTATGTCATCGCGATACGCATGTGATTTCCCTCTCAGCTTGGTGCCCGGACTTACTCGCCCCAGTCTTCTTCGACTTCTGGCGCGATCTCCAGCGTGAGCGGATTGAGGTTGGTGACCTCGAGCTCGACGCCGCAATCGCCGCAGCGGGCGACCTGCCCGTTGAGCGGTGAGCGGTCGAAGGTGATCTGCGAATCGCACTCTGGGCAGGCAGCGGTTTCGGTCGTGGTTTGCATGTCAATCTCCTTGAAACTTGGTCAATACAAAGAAAAACCCCCGGATTCGTCCGGGGGTGGTCGTCAGCTTTCAGTATCTAGATTCGGGGAGTACTAGTCGCCCGCTCCGACACAAGCCGAAATCACAGCCCGGACGCTCATGGCGCCTTTGGCTTTCGATTTACCGGCTTGTTTCATCTGAACGTGCTTCATGTCGTGTGGCAGTGTACCTGCGACTAACCTTCGGTCAAGCCGCCCTGATCACTTGAGCAGCGATCTGAACATCTGATTTCATCGAACCTGGCCCCGCCGGCGTGCCGATATGGGTTTACACGATCTGCACACGGAGAATGCCCCATGCCCGAAGACCACGGACCAGCCCGCGAAGTCGCGCCGTGGAAGGACAAACTCCACGAGATCATTTTCGAGGCCGACACCCCTGCTGGCAAGGCCTTTGACGTCTCGCTGATCGTCATCATCCTGCTCTCGGTCGTGGTTGTGATCGTCAGCACGATGCCCTCGGCCCAGGCAGAGCCATACAGAACGCTTTACCTCTCACTCGAATGGATCTTCACCGCCGCGTTCCTCGTCGAGTACGTGCTCAGATTGATAATCGTCCGCAGGCCGCTGCGCTACGTGTTCTCTTTCTACGGCATCATCGACCTGCTCTCGATCCTCCCCGCCTTCATCGGGCTGATCCCGGGCAGCAGCGCCGACAAGCTCATGGTCATCCGCACGCTCAGGCTCCTACGGATCTTCCGGGTCTTCAAGCTCACGCGGTATCTGAGCGAGGCGTCCGCGCTCCGCGAGGCGATGCGTCTCAGTCGCCACAAGCTCGCGGTGTTCATGACGACCGTGCTCATCGTTGTGCTTATCGCCAGCGCACTCATGCATGTGATCGAAACTCAGCCGAGCGTTAAGTTCCCGAACGGCAATCCGGGATTTAACACGTTGCCAGACTCGCTGTACTGGGCGGTGATCACCATGACCACCGTCGGCTACGGCGACGTCGTGCCTTTCACGGGTGCCGGTAAGGTCATCACCATGGCGCTCGTGCTGGTCGGCTACTCGATCATCATCGTCCCGACCGGTATCCTCACCGCTGAGATCGCAAGCACAAACAAGAAAAAAGTCGTCACGACACGAGCGTGCCCCTCCTGTATGAAAGAGGGGCACGACATCGACGCTATCTTTTGCAAACGCTGCGGCGAGCCGCTGGAATCAACGGCTACCGACTCAGCGATCTAGTTCGGATTACTCTTCATCTTCGAGCAGCGACATCGCATCGGCGGTTGCCTTTGCGACCTCTTCGGCGGGCAGGACAGCCCAGATGTACGACTCGGACCAGCTGCCGCCCATGCCGCCGGTCGCTTCGAGTTCGTCCGAGTCAGGCATCTGTGTGATCACGAGACCGACAAACGCGCCGGTGCGATCAACCGCGGGCAGGCCGACCTCTAGAGAGTTGGTGCTGATGTAGAGCAGGTCCCTCGGCGTGCTCAGTTCGGCGCTGATGTGCGCTTCGTTGACGACCGGAGCCCTTGCAAAGAATTCGCCTAAGCGGGTGAGTTGGAAAACAGACTGACCGGGAATCGGCCGCTCGGTGTCGGCGGAGATATCAAGAAATTTCAGCGGTTCGGCGGGCTTCTCGTCGAGCGTGAGCCAGCACAGATCGCGATCGGAGTCGCGCGCGACGATCGTCGCGTCGAGCCCTTCGGTGTCGTCACCGATGAGGACCTTGATGTCGCGGATGGTGGTCTGAGCACCGCCGTACATCCGGCCATAGAGACCGCCCATCATCGAGTTCGCCAGCAGCACGTTGCCGTCTTCGCTGATGATCGTGCCCGACATCTCCATCTCGTGCTCTTCGGGCTCGCCGCCCCAGGGGCTCTCCATGGTCATCACACACTTGACGCGGACCAGGCTGTCGAGGGTGGCCTCGGTGATCGCCTGATACTGTTCGCCGCGGGCGCGTTCTTCGTCGGTCGCAATCTGTGCACTGGCGGTAAACCCGCAAGCCAGGCACGCAGACACAGCGGCGGCACAAGAAATGGTTGACATACGCAGTTTCATCTGATTCTTCCTATTCAAAGTTCGCTCACTGAGTCTCATTTAGTCGCTTGATTCGGCCTGTTCGTCTTCGTCTTCTTCGAGCTCAACCGGTTTCCAGTTCGGCTCGACGAATTTAAACGACGAATCATAACCGCGGAGGATCTCAAACACGACACGGTCGGGCTGCTCGGATTCGATCCGCTCCATCACACGCTCAAAGTCGCGTGTGCCCTTGATATCCTCGCCGTCGATCCGGTGGATCAGGCTGTCCATCGTGATACCCGCAGTCTCGGCCCAACCAGCCGATTCCGTAGAGAGCACGATGACGCCCTTGACGTCCTCGTCCCACCGGCGATCGTCACGGTCGAAAAACGTCACGGCCCTAACCGAAAGACCGAAATCGCTGCTGCTGACCCGGCGGGCTTCCTCCGGAGTTGTTCGGCTTCTCTCAAGCTCGACAGTGCAGCTCATCAGCTCACCGCCGCGCACAAACCCGATCTCGGCCTCATCGCCCACGGACTTGTTGCGCACAGCCCGAAAGAGCAGACCGGACTGCTCGACAACGCGGGGCTTGATGTCCTCGCCGTCGAATGACACGATCACATCGCCGGCTTTGAGATCCGACTCGGCGGCGATCGACCGGGGGTAGACGCGCGTAATCCGGAAGCCGCCTTGCTGCTCCAGCCCCATCTTCGCGGCTAGCTCGGGCACGACCGGCTGGGTCGCGATGCCAATCCACGCTTTCGGAAGCTCGCGGGGAGGGTCTGGGCGTTCGACTTCTTCGGTATCGAACAGCGTGACAAAGTTCTTCCCGTTGCGGTCAAACTCGACCAGCAGACTCTCTGGTCGCTCGCCGGCCTTGTCTTGTTCGAGGAACGCGTCGTACTTCTGCAGCATGTCGTCGAACGATTCGATCGGTTCGCCGTCGATGCCGATGAGGACATCGCCCCACGAAACCGGGACCTCGGCGAGCGAGGCCGGCCCGCCCGAGCGGACACCCGAAATCAGCACGCCCTTGTCGGAATCGAACCTGCGAGTCCTGGCCATGTAAGGCGTGATCTCACGGAGGCTCATGCCCCACTCTCGCAGGTACACCTGCTTGCCCGTGTCGGGCAGGAGCGGGTCGAGCGTCACACCTATGTCCATCTCTTCGTCGTTGCGGAGCACGGTCAGGTTGAGCACATCGCCCGGCTTACCTTCAGAGAACAGCGACATGATCTGCGGGATCTGCTCCGGGTAGTCGACCGTGAATCGCTCGCCGTTGACCGCGAGAATCACGTCGCCCGCGTGCAGCCCGGCTTCCGCGGCCGGCCCGTCGGACGTTACCGAATCAACGAACACGCCCTCGGTGTAGCCCGTGCGTTCGAGATGCAGTAGATCGACTTCAATCGTCGTGCGTGCGACCTCGCCGTGCTCGCCGAGTTCTTTCGCCACGGCCTTGGCCAAGTTCGAAGGAGTCGCAAATCCAGCGCCTGACCCGCCTCGCGTGTTGACACCGATGATCTGGCCGTAGATGTTGACGAGCGGCCCGCCCGAGTTGCCCGGGTTGATCAGCGCATCGTGCTGGATCCAGTTGGTCAGCATCCCGCTTCGGTTGCCCGAGAGGTACATGGGCGTGAACTCGTCGTCGGCGCCCGAGGTGAAGACACGGTCGGTGTTGGAAACGATGCCGTAGGTCACTGTCCGGTCGAGCGCGTAAGGCGAGCCCATCGCGAGGACTTGATCGCCGACCTCGAGCGTGTCCGAATCGCCGAACGTGGCAAACGGCAGATCTTTGTCGCCTTCGAGCGCATCCATATCCAGTTGAAGCACAGCCAGGTCGGTCATCGGGTCTTCGCCCACAAGTGTCGCTGGGACACGCCGTTTGTCGGCGAGCGTGCACCAGAACTCGATGCCGGAGTCGGTCACGTGCGCGTTGGTCAGGACGAGGCCCTCGGGCGAGATGACCGTGCCGCTGCCGTTGGACTGGTACCGGCTCTCTTGGCCGCCCCAGTAGCTGACGCCTGTCACCTCGACGTGAACGAGCGACGGGAAGACTGCATCGCGCGCCTCGGTCAGCATCTGCCGGAACCCCTCGCGGTAGTCCGACGACCCGGCGCCCGCACCAACCTGACACCCGCCGGCACCGATGACGAACGCCAAAGCACATACACTCGCACTGGATCGAATCATCTATAAACCTCTAACACCGCACAGGTGCGATTCAACAACTATTCATGGGTATGCAGAACTCTAACGCATCCCGCCGGTACGGATCCTAGCAGAAACAAGAACCGGTCGCGGCCAGACAAAGTACCTATACAACCGAACCTTCTGTAGTCGATGGACTTAAGAAGCCGTAAAATCCAACCGGAACGAATCCCAACGAACCCAGCAAGGCATTCTGGCCTCCTCGGAGCCACTTTTTGATCGAGACCAGCGAAATCCGTGTGGACTACGGCGAGGTGAACGCCGTCGCCGATCTCACCCTCTACGTCGGAGAGGGCGAGGTGTTCGGGCTCATCGGCCCGAACGGCGCGGGCAAGACCAGCCTCATCCGTGTCCTGGCGACGCTCAGTGAACCGACCTACGGCGACGCGAGCATCGCGGGCTTCAACGTCTTCGAGCAACGCACACAGGCACGCCGGCAGATCGGCTACATGCCCGACCTCGCGCCTGTCTTCAAGGATCTGCGCTGCTGGGAGTTCCTCGACATGTTCGCCGCGTCGTACAAACTACCACGAAGCGAACGCAGAGCACAGGTCGCAAGAGTGCTCGAAGTCGTCAACCTCACCGCCAAACGTAACGCGATGGCCGGCACACTCAGCCGGGGCATGACACAGCGGCTCGTCCTCGCAAAGACGCTCCTGCACGACCCTGCGGTGCTTCTGCTCGACGAGCCTGCCAGCGGCCTCGACCCGATCGCACGAATCGACCTTCGCAACCTGCTGCGCGATCTTGCAACGCAAGGCAAGACCGTGCTTATCAGCTCGCACATCCTCAACGACCTCAACGAGTTTTGCACCTCGATCGGCATCATGGAGCAGGGCAACCTCGTTATCTCTGGTGCGATCGACGACCTCGTCGGCAAGCTCAACACGCACAGAAGGTACATCCTCACCACGTTTGGAGCCGCCGAGTCGGCCTCAGAGTTACTGAACAATCACGCGGGCATCAGCCGGGTTGAAACCAAAGACAACCGGTGCGAGTTCGATTCACTGCTCGACGACGAGGGCATCGCGACGCTGCTGGCTTCGCTCGTGCAGTCCGGGGTGCCGATCACCGCGTTCTACGAGCAACGACGGGGCATCGAAGAACTCCTCGTCCAAACCGGCGCGACGGAGGTGTCATGATCGCATCATCCGGACGCCCCGAACTCAACCCGCTCTGGGTGCGTGGCTACCGCGAGCGGTGCCGACTCAAGCACATGCTCAGCTGGGGCACCATCTGGATAACGCTCGCCACGTTCGTGTTTCTGGTGACCTACATAACTATGGTCGAGCAGGACGTATCCACCAAGGCCGAAGCTGCCAAGGCGGCCCTGCCCGGGATACTTGTCATTCAGGCGATCATCCTGATGCTCTTCGGCACGGGCGCTGTTGCGTCGGGCATCTCGCAGGACCGTGACGATGACCTGCTCAACTACGTCCGCATGACTCCGATGAGTCCTACGGCAAAGGTCATCGGCTACCTCTTCGGCCTGCCCGCTCGCGAGTACCTGCTGTTCGCCGCGACCATGCCCCTGGTCATCATCATCGTCGCGATCAGCGGCTTCAGCCTGCTCACACTCTCGCACTTCTACCTTGTCTTCTTCACATCGGTGCTGGTCTATCACATGACCGCGCTCGTCGTCGGCATGGTCTCGCCCAAGCCCAGGCTCGCGTCGCTCATGTCGATGGGGCTCGTGATCCTGCTCTACTTTGCGCTCCCGAACCTCTCGCGCGTGGGCATCACGTTCTTCGAGTTCCTGACCATCCGGCCGACGTTCTTCGGTCTTGTCCAGCAAGAGCTACCCGAAGAGCTCCGCGCCCAGGTCGAGGCCAGCGGCATCGACACGTTCAGGCCTGTGCCCTTCTTCAACGGCGCGATCCGGCCCACGCTCTACTCGCTAATGGTGCAAGGCTTTCTCATCGTGACGATGTTCAGCATCGTCCACCGCAAGTGGCGCGACCAAGCCAGCCATATCTTCTCAAAACCCGGCGCACTCGCCGTCTTCTGCGGCGTCTCGGTTTTCACTTTCGCGAGCCTCTGGGCGATTGTTGCTCAAGACGACACATACAACCGACTCTTCGGCAGAGTCACAACAGACCGCATCCCTGAAACGTTCTATGTCCTGCTGATGACGTGCACCATGATCGTGGGAGGCACGTACATTTTCCTCATCTGCACGATTACGCCGTCGAAAGATCTCGCGATGTCGGGCATCCGCCAGGCTAAACGGCTATGCCAGACCAGACTCTCACCGTTGTCAGATGCGGCATCCAGCCTGCCCGCGGCGATCGCGATGATCGTGATCAGCATCCTGTGCATTGCTGCGATCATCTCACTCGCCGCAAGGCACGGCGACTACATAACCTCAGCTCCCGCTGTCCAGCCGGTTATCGCCTGGCTGCTCCTGTTCATAGGGATCGCGATCTTCGTGCAAGGCGCCGCCGAGAGCACAAGCACCCGCGTGTTCGGTGTCTGCGTGTTTGTGCTGTGGATGATCCCGTTCTTCTCGATGGTCATCCTGTTCGCGGCTTTCGAAGCGTTCGAGGCCGGGATGTACATCAGCCAACCCTTCCCGCCTGTCTCGCTCGGCTTCTCGACCGCTTGGATGCTCGAAACCACGGCACCCCCCGCGACATTCAACGGCGGTTTCAGGTTCATGCCGCGCGAAGACGAACTCACCGCCAACCCCGCGGGCATCGCGTTTACCGGCGCGATCGGCTATGCCGCTGCCGCAGTAGCCGTTCAAGCCCTGCGCTGGAAACGCCGTAATAAACTCTGGACCATCTAGCGGCTCAGATTATCACGAAGGGACTAACAGCCCGCGTTGAAGTTTGTAATCCAAGCCGTGAAATCGGTCGGCGTGCAAGCACCGTCGCCGTTCTGGTCGCACCGCGGCAGATTCGCGTTGTATGCACCAATCCATGCCGTGAAATCCGTTGGACTGAGCACGCCGTCGCCGTTGACATCAGCTAAACACTCATCGCATGCGTTATCGAGAACACAGAGCTCGACCTCGATAAACTCGTCGGCTTCCAGATTTGAATCGCCATCGCCAGCAGGGGCCTGAATCTGGAGCGCCCCGCCGTCGTCGGTCTGATACGCCCCCACCGCAAGGTAAACGGATTCCGGAACGTTGCCGCCGAATTGTGCGTTCAGATCGATGAGACCCTCGACGACACCGCCGCGAACGACGGTCGCACTGACAGCGTCGAACCAGCCGGCGAACGAGTTGGTAGATTCAGCTCCTATGAACGCGTCCGAGCCCGCAACAAGTCCGCCCTTGGCCCACATCGCCGAACCGAGTTGGCCCGGCGTTTCGGCCAGGAGCAGGAAGTGGTCACGCGTCGTGGGCGTGGTCATTGCGACATAGAGTTGATCACCGTCGAGACCGGCGTAGAGCGAGAGGCCATCGCTTTGAGCGACCAGAGTGGCCGATGAGTCGAGCGATCCATCGATCGTGAACTTCAGCGGCTCGCCGCCCGACACCGCAAAGTGCCAGTCCTGGCCGTTGTTGTTGTCCCAGATGCCCGCGCTGTTGTTGAACACGATGTCGAGCTGCGTCGCGTTCGACGCAACGGGTACGGTGGTCGACCAGGTTTGCTCGGCCGCGTTATAGGTCATCGCGGGATCGGGCGAGACGACACTCGACCAGTTGTCGAATCCGACGTGCATAAGCACCGAGCCAGCACCCACCAATGGGCCGCCCGCCGGGTCGTATGTGACCGTGACGGACTGACCGGCAACTGGCATCTCAGGGTCGAGCATGACACGGTCGCCGCCCGGGTTCGAGCCGTTGCCGTCGCCCACCCAGACGTGCTGGATCGGCGAGCGTTTGACGTTGCCGAGCGTATCAACCGCTTCGACGTAGTAGTCAACGAGCACCTCAGAAAGTCCCGAGACCTGCACGAAGTACTGGTCGGCGATGTCATCGGGCATCTCGAAGAAGTTGATGGACGGGTCGTTAAAGAAGTTGCCCGCAGGGAAGGCTCGGCCTGTCATCGGGAGACTCGTCCAGTCACCCGGGGTGCCAGCTGAGGTTGGCCGCCCGTCGTACGTCTCGTTGTGATAGTCATCCAGCGGGTTTTTACCGTCGGCGTCGATGCGGTATTTGAGAGTCACGGACGAAACGCCAGAGACGTCGTCAACGAACGTCCAGACATGGAAGTCGGTGGGCATCACGGTGGGCACAAAGCCGTGCGGCGAGCCAAAGTTCACCGAGCCCGGGTTCCACGGGAAACGCTGCGGGATCCAGATCGTGGGTGGCGTTTGATCCACACCGGTCGGGATGACCTGCGCGGTGTGCTGGAGTGCTTCGTTGCACGCGATCGTGGGTTTGACCTCAAAGTCGAGCGATGTGCCGTAGTACATATAGCCCGAGTTGAGTGCGCCGAGGAAGAAATGCCACGCACGCTCGGCGGGGCGCGATGTTGCACTGGGTGAAACAACATCCGCGATCCGGACTGGCAGGCCGTTGTCGGTCGAAATCTGCTCGGCGGTATCGACATGATTCTGGGCCGCGGTGATCACGGCCCAGTTGCGGATGTCCTCGGCCCAGCCGTTCTCGATATCGATCTGCCCCTGTGCGTTGACGGGCGGGTAGTTCCAATTGAGGAACGTGGGCGAACCGAAGTCGCCGTCGGCGTTGACCCACGCGCCGTCCTCAATGTGGACAACGTCGTCGGCAGGAACCGGGTGATCCGCGAGATACTCTTCGACAACCGTCGCGTGGTAGCCCTGTGACTGAGCAGATGTAACAAGATTGGGTGTTGCCTCGAGGTAGTACGAGAATCCACCCCCGAAGAAATTGTCGCCGTCGTGAACGAGACTCACGAGCATCGGACGCGAAGGGTCATTGCGGGTCTCGAGATCGCTAAAGAACGTCGTACCGATCGGGTTCGCGCCGTCCTCCCAGCTAATCGACTGACTCGACGGTACCGCGATGATCTCATAGAGCGTCGGGCTGTCGGGGTTCGATGCCGGGTCGGCGTAACGAACGCGGCGGGGCGTGAGCGAGAACGGGAAGGCCTCCGCTGGAGCACAACCGCGTGAGATCTGCCTGCGGTAGTACGCGTTTGCGCCCTGCGCAGGGTTGAGCTGATCGGCGAGATTGGGCGGCTCGCAGTTCACGCCTCCTGATCCGAACACAACCGGGAAGTCTTCGCACGCGCGGCTGATCTTCTCGGCGCTCACGATCGACCAGTCGACGCCCTCCTCGTCGAGCACCTTGACAAGCCGCTCCGAGAACGCCATCTCCGATGGGAAGAAGCCCTTGGACATCGGGGCGGTTGTGCCCCACGTCTGCGTGTACACGTGCTGATAGGCCTGGATCTCTTTGCGCTGCGTGCTCTCTTCGAGCAGGGGCATCAGGCTGTGGTGATACGGAAAAATAATCACATCAAGTCGAGGCTTGTTCTGGCCGATCGTGCGCCAACTGCGTGCTTGCTGTTTCGGCTGGTTCCATGAAGGCGTGTAACCGAGCTGGTTGGCGCTGCCGAGCGACTCGATGTTCTGTATGAGCCCGCCCGAGTAACTTATCTGAGCGCCGGCCTCGGGTGCCCAGCGGATCGCATCAATCGCGTCGCGTACTCGGTACTGGTATGCAGCCACGCGGTCGGCCTTCGAGAAGATCTCAACGAGGTCGTTCTCAGGGTTGCCGGCACCCGCGTTCTTGCGCTGGATCGACTCCCACGCGTTCTCGTACCGATCCGGTGCTCCGAACACTCGCGTCTGGTCGGGCCAGTAGATCGGCTGCTCCATGTGCCAGAGATAGGTAAAGTGCAGCGACTCCTGCGCCGCCACCGACATTGGCAATACTGCACCCAACACGACGGCACGATTGACCTTCATCACCCAAACTCCAACAAGCGACCTTGTCTCGATCCACCCAGGCCAAGTATAACGAGAACCAATCCGAATTTACTTACTAGTTCCGTGAACTAGCTCAGCCCGGCTTGTTGAATGATCCGCCGATCGTCCAAGATACATACTGGTTTATGACCCCAATCGCCTATAAACTCGATACGGGAACTCAAACTCGTGAGGAGTCACACATGAGCGTCATCGCCTTCAAACATGCTCGGCTGATTACTGCGGTACTAACCGTAGTTGCCGGATTCTTGTTCGCCAGTGCCGCATCGGCGGACATCGCCAAAGTCAACAGCCATCTCAAACGAGCCGAGGTCAACCTGCAGTCAGTGGCAGTGAATCTCGAAGGGCGAACATCGCCCCCGGGCGGCTCTGCGGGCAAACTGCTGGCGAATCGGCTAGAGCAGGCGCTCAACGACATCAACCCGGCCAAGGAACTTCTTGAAAAGATCCCCGCGGGCACCGAAGGCCGGGACGATGCCGTCGCCCGTTACACAGCCGCGGCGAACGAATACAACCGCCTTCGCGCGATCATGACCGGCTCTGACGAGCCCGCCCCGGCGCAGCAATCCCAAGGCACCCGGCTCAACTACCAGCAAGAAGAAACACTTAGCGGCGCCCGATTCAATCTCCGTGAAGTCGAAGCCGGCGCGAACACACTCACCACCGCCCTCGAGAAGCTCCGCGAGGTCGAGGACCAACTCACCATCGACTACCGCGAAGTTGACGGCTTGCTCGGCGTGATCGAGAACGCTCGCCGCAAATCGGGCTTTGTGAAGAACGCACTCGATAAACTCCCGGCCGACGGCGCGGGTGTGCCCGAGGTCAAACAGGCGCTCGTCAACGCGGACGCGAAAGTCACAACCGCTGCCGACTTCCTCAAGCCTCTCAACGAGAAACTCCGCAAACTGGTTGATCCCGCGAACTACCCGGAGTTCGAGACCGACCGCAAACGACTCAGCGAACTCTCGGTCATGTTCGGCAACCCGATGGTGTTCCAGACAAACAGGCTGCTCGCGGCGGAAACCGTGGCACAATCCGAAGCCGCCAAGAACGAATGCGTCCGCATCGCCCAGAAATACGCCCGGCTCATGCACCAACGCACCGATCAGGGCCGATCGATCGAGGGCATCGGCAACAGCTTCCTCCGCAAGCACGCGGAGTTCATGGCGCAGGCCGAGACCGAACGAGCCGCGTTGCCTGGTGCTATCCGTGATGATCTGAACAAGGCGCTCGAGCACGCGAGTAATGCCGTCGCTCAGCAGAAACCGCTCTGGTTCACGGGCGGCATCCCGCAGGTCATGGGATTCGCCGAGGAACGTGTAGTCCTCCTCGAAGCTTTAGACGAAGAAGCCGGCAAGCAGATGCGGGCCGAGCTCGAAGAGACGCAGAAACAGCTCAAGACCCAGGCCGACTCGCTCCGCGAACTCATCATCCGCGAGAACCGCATGCCCAAAGACGGTTTCCAAGGCGAAGACCGCGAGAAAGCCATCAAGACCGCACTGAGCGCCTGGAAAGTCCAGCAGGAAGAGTTCGATGTTCTCGCGATCCGCATCCCATCAGAAAATTGGGCACGCGAGACCAAGTGGACCTACAGCAACGGCACGTGGTACTTCGTGGACAGATCCAAGCTCCAGGTCCGGCTCTTCGTCGCCGACCATGAGAACCCCGAGCTCGCCATAGATCGGCCGATCAATATCTGGAAAGACCACCAGAAAGGAGACTCGATGATCGGCACCCCCTTGTACGGCTTCGAGGACAAACTCCAGCCGAGCGACTATCTATTAAAGTCTAATGTTAAGTAGTTCGTTAATACAAGTGGCCTGATCGGCTCAGGTGTGCCGATCGCGTTGTTATGGCTATGTGTTACACATTACTACTCGACATACACGGTTCGTCTTGCGATAACAGCATGCTTTAGTTGTGAATGTCGCAACGTAAATTCAGACAGTTCGTGAGTTGCTTAGATATGCCTAATCAGCGGCGAATTCCCCCGCGACTTCAGCGATCGATTTCTGAGCGTCGCCGAACAACATGCGAGTGTTATTCCGGAAGAATAGTGAGTTTTGTACGCCTGCAAATCCAGTGCTCATCGATCGCTTGAGAACGACCACAGTCGATGCCCTGTCCACTTCGATGATCGGCATGCCGTAAAGCGGGCTGGATTGTTCATCTCGCGCATCAGGGTTCACCACGTCGTTTGCACCGATGACGAGAGCCACGTCGATGGTCTCCATGGTCGGGTTCACATCATCGGGCTCGGCGAGCTGCTCGTACTCGATCCCCGCCTCGGCAAGCAGCACGTTCATGTGACCAGGCATCCGCCCCGCCACAGGATGGATCACAAAGTTTACGTTCGTGCCGTTCTCGATGAGGTGCGCCGCGAGTTCCTTGACCGCGTGCTGGGCCTGCGCGACTGCCATGCCGTAACCGGGCACGATGATGACACTGCGCGCCGCCTCAAGAAGCGCGTAGGTGTCCTGCGGATTGATCGGCTTGACCTCGCCGGTCTGCTGCGCACCGGTCCCGCTGTCCACGGCAGAACCGAATCCTGCAAAGAGCACATTCGAGATTGAGCGGTTCATGGCTTTGCACATGGCGTTGGTGAGCATGAGCCCACTCGCGCCGACAAGCGTGCCAGCGACAATTAGAACAGGGCTGTGCAGCGCGAGCCCGGCGAACGCGGCTGCGACGCCAGAGTAAGAGTTAAGAAGCGAGACCACGACCGGCATGTCGCCGCCACCGATTCGGATCACGCTGAGCACACCAACCCAGATCGCGAGCACCGTGAGCACGGGCAGCAACCAGAATGCTGAATCGCTCGCCACACTGAATCCCGCGATGACGAGAGCCGCGATCACCGAGATCGCCGAGATCGTGAGCTGAAACGGGAAAACAATCGGCTTGGTGTTGATTTTCCCGGAGAGCTTCCCGAACGCGATGATGCTCCCCGAGAAGGCGATACCGCCGATGATGACGGCTGCGGACGCGGTGATTCGGCTTGTGAGCGCGACTTCTCGGTCTGGTAGCAACTCGATCAGACCGACTGCGAGCGACGCAAGACCGCCCGAGCCGTTGAAGAGTGCGACGAGCTCTGGCATCGCGGTCATCTTGACACGGACCGCTGCAAATCCGCCGATGAGTGCGCCGATCAGGACCGTGACCGAGATCACGGCGAAGTCCACTCCTGTTGCGAGCAGCGCGACCACGACAGCGAGCAGCATCGCAGCCGCAGAGACAACGTTACCTAGCTTTGCTGTTGCCTGTTTGCCCATGAGCTTGAGGCCCACGAGGAACATCACACACGAGGCGATCTCGAGGGCACCGGTTGGAGTCACGCCATCGCTCACGGCTTGCCCCCCTGCCGCTGCTTCTTACCGCCGAACATGTCGAGCATCCGGTTCGTCACGACGTAACCGCCCACAACATTTATTGTCGCCGCCAGCAGAGCCAGAACCGCGAGCACGCTCGCCCATTGGCCTTCGATCGAGGTCGCGACAATCGCACCGACGATCGTGATGCCGGAAATCGCGTTCGACCCGGACATCAGCGGTGTATGAAGCTGAGAGGGGATACGCCTAATCAATTCGATCCCGAGGAATGAAGAGAGCACCAATACGAGTATGAGCATAGTCATGATTGGTTCCCTTCTGAGGACGACTCGAGAAGTGTGCGAATCCGTTCGTCGTGGATCTCGCCGCCGTACGTGAGCAGCACACCTCGAACGATCTCGTCATCAGAATCGGGGTCGGGTTGCATGGTCGCTGGGTTCACCGTGTGTTTCAGGAGCGAAACGAAATTCGATGCCAGCACCGCACTCGCATCCCGAGCAACCCTGGATGCGAGGAACGGATCGCCGATGATCTTGACACCCTGATGCTCGATCTCTTGTCCGACCTTGGTGAGTTCGACGTTGCCCCCTGTCGCGATGGCCGCATCAACGATCACCGCACCGGGCGTCATACCTTCGACCATGTCTCGCATCACGATGAGCGGCGCACGCCTGCCGAATATCTGAGCCGTAGTGATGATGATGTCAGATTCCGAGCAGAGCTTGGCCAGCGCCTTGCGCTGCATATCGAGCTGCTCGGCAGTAAGCTCATTCGCGTAGCCGCCCTTGGCTTCTTCGGTTTCACCGACATCGATCTTCGCAAACTTGGCTCCGAGCGACTCGACCTGTTCCTTCGCGGTCGGCCTCACGTCGTACGCTGTGACACGGGCACCAAGGCGCACCGCTGTCGCGATCGCTTGCAGCCCCGCAACTCCGGTGCCAACTACCAGGATTTTCGCAGGCCTGATTGTGCCGGCTGGTGTGGACATCATGGGCAGCGCCTTAGCCAGCCGCTCCGCTGCGAGGATCACCGCGGCGTACCCAGCCAGACTCGCCTGCGAACTGAGCGCATCCATCGATTGCGCCAGTGTTGTTCGCGGCACGAGCTCGAGCGATAGCGACACAACGCCCGCGTCTGCGAGTTGTTTGATGCGGCCCGGCTCAGCAAACGGATTAAGGAACCCGGCCAATATCGTGCCCGGGCTGAGCTTCGTGATCAGGTTATCACTAGGAGGGCTGACACACAGAACCGCATTTGCTGACGCGATCGCACCATCGACACTCGCCACGAGCTCACAACCCGCGGCTTCATAGTCATCATTACTGAACCCTGCAGCTTCGCCAATGTGCTCCGGAACACAAACGGCCCAGCCTTGCTCAACTAGTTTCACCGCAGACTCGGGCGTGACAGGCACTCGCCGATCGAGCTTATCATCGGGTGGCACCGCGAGCAGACGTGGTCCTGTGCTCTCGCTCATCGCTGCACCCGTCCCGTGCCTCCGGACTTGAGCACCTGCTCGACCTCGGCAACTGTCACCATGTTGACATCGCCCGGAATTGTTTGCTTGAGACACGAAGCTGCAACCGCGAACTCGAGCGCATCGCGAGTGTTCGGCTTGCTGAGAAGCCCGGCGATCAGGCCGCCCGCAAACGAATCCCCGCCGCCTACGCGGTCGACGATTTGGATGTCATATCGATTCGAGCGGTAGGCTTCGGTGCAGTCCTTGTCATCGAGCATCATCGCCGACCAGCCGTTCCGACTCGCGGAATAGCTCTCGCGAAGGGTGATCGCGACTGTATCAAAGCCGAATTCGTCTTTGAGCCGTTTCGCGAGTCTGGCGTAACCCGCTTCATCGAGCTCCCCCGCGTGAACGTCGGTGTTCTCGGGTTCAAGACCGAGCGACGTCTGCGCATCCTCCTCGTTGCAGATGCAAACATCGACATGCTCCATGAGCGGCCGCATGACGGCTTGCGCCTCTTGCGTCGTCCATAGCTTGGCGCGGAAGTTCAGATCGCAGCTCACACGCACGCCTCTTGCCTTCGCTTCTCTGGCAAGAGCCGCAACCGCCCGCGCTGGGCCTTCGCCGAGCGCCGGGGTAATGCCTGTCCAGTGGAACCATGTGGCGCCGCTGAACACTTCGTCCGCATCGAACGAGCCTTCGTTGACCTGGCTGATCGAAGAACCGGTGCGGTCGTAGATCACACGAGACGCGCGTTGACTTGCGCCCGTTTCGAGGAAATAGATCCCGAGGCGATGGCCCTCGCGTTTGACGAGCGAAGTGTCTACGCCAACGGCGCGGAGGCTGTTGATCGCGGACTGGCCTATGTCGTGCGCGGGTACCGCGGAGATAAACGCGGCGTTGATCCCAAAGTTCGCCAGACTAACCGCGACGTTTGCTTCACCACCGCCGTAGTTCACATCGAACACCGGCGACTGAAGCAGCTTCGTGAATCCGGGCGACGAGAGCCGGAGCATGATCTCACCGAACGTCACCACTCGCTCTTTGCCAGCCATCGCCGATTCCTTTACGTACTCGATTTGAGTCTTTCCACGATCAGATCAAGATACTCGTTCTGGTCCATCGCCCAGTACCTCTCGGAGAATATCTCGACCTCTGTCCACCCAGAGAATCCGCTTGCCTCGACCAGCCCGCGGATACCCCGGACATCAATAACCCCGTCACCCATCAACCCACGGTCGGTGAGCAGATGGTTGGTGTCGAGTTTCCAGTCACAGACATGGAAACCAAAGGTCCTGCCCGCTATTCCAAGCGTTTCGATTTCGACTTTGAGATCCGGATCCCACCAGATGTGGTACACATCGAGCGCAACACCGAGCAAGTCGTGATCCAATCGCTCGCACACCGCCCTCGCCTCCGCGACGCGATTGATGCAGCTCTTGTTGTCCGCATACATCGGGTGAAGCGGCTCGATCGCGAGCTTTACACCTGTCTGCTCGGTGTGCGGCAAGAGCTTCTCGATCCCATCTGTAACCAGCTTGCGGGCTTCAACCAGCGACATGCCCGGCGTAGCGCCAACCACCAGCACCAGCATGTCGGCGCCGATCACCGCTGCGTCGTCGAGCAGCTTCCGGTTGTGGTCGAGCGAACTATCGCGTTCTTGCTCAGTGAGTGAAGTAAAGAAACCGCCGCGAACCAGCGCAGGAACTCCCAGGCCGTGGTCGTCGATGATCCGTTTGGCCTCTTCAGACCCGATCCGTTCATACGCGTCGTCCCAGACGCTTACTCCACCCACGCCACGTTTGGCGTACGCAGCGCAGCACTCTGCCAGCGACCACGGCTTGTTCGTCCGTGTGTGGATAGCACACCTTTTCAGATCGATCGGCTTGGCTTCCACGCTCAGATTGCCTCGACATCCACCCAGCGTTTCTCGTTCCAACTCGTCAGTCCGAGTTCAGCGAGTTGCACGCCCTTGGCCGCTTCGCGAACTGTCCAGCGGAACGGCTCGTCGAGCGCAACGTGCCTAAGGAACAACTCCCACTGCACCTTGAACGCGTTGTCGTAGCTGGTCTGCTCCGGGACTTTCTGCCAGCCCTCATAGAAATCAATCGGCTGCGGGATATCCGGGTTCCAAACCGGCTTGGGCGTTGCGCCCAAAGGCTGGATGTAGCACTCGCGGAGACCGGCGATTGCGGAGCCCTTTGTGCCGTCTACCTGGATGGTCAGCAGGTCATCACGGCGGACACGTGTGCACCACGAACTGTTGAACTGGCAGACCACGCCGTTCTCAAGTCTGAATATCGCATACGCAGAATCATCTGCGGTCGCTTTGTACGTGTTGCCCTGCTCATCAACGCGCGACTTGAGATCGACGTTCGCCCACGAAACAAGGCTTTTGAGCGGGCCGCATTCGCCACCGAAGACGGTATCGATGACGTACTGCCAGTGGCAGAACATATCGACCATGATGCCGCCGCCATCCTCAACACGGTAGTTCCAACTCGGCCGCTGCGCTGGCTGGTCAGGTGTCTCGCCCGAGAACACCCAGTAACCAAAGTCGCCCTTGACCGCGAGGATCTCGCCGAAAAAGCCCTGAGCGATCAGTGAACGCAGCTTGCGTATGCCCGGCAGCCAGAGCTTGTCCTGCACAACACCATTCTTGACGCCTGCACTTTCGACGGTCTCGGCGATCGCGAGCGCCTCTTCCAGCGAGGTAGCCGTCGGCTTCTCGCAGTAGACGTGCTTGCCGGCTTTAACCGCAGCCTCGACAAACCGTTTGCGATACTGAGTAGCGGACGCGTCGAAGAAGATGCTGTCGTCCTTGTTTGCCAATGCACCTTCGAGATCGGTTGTATAGCGGAGGGGTTTACCGATTACGTCTGGGCCGTGTGCTTCGGCGAGTGCTCGCAGCTTGTCCTCGTTTCGCCCAACGAGAAATGGGTCTGGCATGAGAGTAAGTTCCGGGCTGACACGCACGCCACCCTGCTTCATGATCGCAAGGATGGAACGGATGAGGTGCTGGTTGGTGCCCATTCGGCCTGTGACGCCGCTCATAATGATGCCGATTCGCTGCTCTGCCACGTAATATTCCTTCGTTTCTAGCTGCGCGCCGCTCTGACACTCTCGATCGCGCGTTTCGCGTTGTCTGTAATTTTCTGATAGTCGCCCGTGGCGATCGCATTCGTGTCAACCAGGGCGCTGCCGATCCCGACCGAGACGCAGCCGGCCTTTATCCACTCGCCCGCGTTGTCGGGTGTGACCCCGCCGGTGGGCATGAGTTTGAGGAACGGCATCGGCGCGAGGATGCCTTTGATCAGTTTCGGCCCGCCGGTATCAGCCGGGAACACCTTCACGATGTCAGCGCCCGCTTCATGCGCATCGAGGACTTCGGTCGGCGTCACACCCGCCGCCATCGCGGGCACACCAAGGCGGTGACACACATCGATAACCTCACGCCTGAGCACCGGGCTGACCACGTACTTCGCACCCGCGTCGATCGCCCGCTGCGCCTGGTCTGTCAGAATGACCGAGCCGACTCCGACCAGATGGTCGTCGCCCATTTCTTTCGTGAGTTGACGAATGCCATCTATCGCGCCTGGGACGGTCAGCGTGACCTCGATCGCTCGTACGCCGCCGGCGATCAATGCCTCGGCGGTCTTGGCCAGCTGCGCCTGGTCCGGCAATCGGACCACGGCAACGACACCGTCTTCGATGAGCTCACGCGTGACTTGGCTGTCTAGGGGGCTGCACATGCCCGAATACTACCTGCATATCAACTTGCAAGCAGATCACACGCGACCTGCAGCTATGCCGAACAGGACATACACTAAAAAACTGTCGGCGACTCGCGAAACTCGGTGGGCGTCCTTCCCTCATTGAGACGGAACCACCTTGTAAACGTCGCCGGGCTCGCAAACCCGAGTTCGTCCGCTATGTCTGCGACCTGCTTTTTCTGATCGATCAACAAGACCTTCGCCCGATCCAGCCGTCTTACGGTTGCGTACCGAGCAGGCGTCATGCCCGTTGCCGAAACGAAGAGTCTCGTAAGATGCCTGCCGGACACCCCCGCTTCTTCCGCAAGTTCATCGAGCGAATGCCGGCGATCGAGTTGGGATTCGATCAGCGATGCCGCCCGCTCGACATGGTCATCAACCTCAAGAACACCGCTCACACTCGCCGTGTGCCGGCTTACAGGCCAGACAGCGAGCAACTGCAACAGCTGAATCGCAGCTGCGGCACGCGGGCTCGACGGATCACCCCAGTACTGCCTCGCTTTCGTGGCGATTTCCACGATCTGATCACTCTTGTCACCGAGCGAGGCCACCGAGGGCAGTGTTCTCTCGTGGACCAGCGTGATGTCTGCGCTCACCAGAATCTTAAAGTTAAAGACCGCGGCATCAGGTTGCACCGGCGAGAGTTCGTAGCCGTGTACCTGCCCCGGATACGCGATGTGCCCCACGTCTGAATCGAACGAGAGCCACTGGTCATCAACGAAGACTTTGCCCTTGCATCCGGCTACGACATCGATCTGCAAGCTCTGAACATGATGGTGCGGCGCGATGTAGAACGGCTCAGACAGCGCGTGGAACGCTGTCGCCTCGATCGCGCCGGGGTGCGCCAGGATCTCAAGCCCCGCTTCTCTTAACCAGAAATCGCTCACAGCTTCCATCATGCCGACCTTTGCTCCGTCACGGCTTTAACCCAAGACACTAGGATATGCCAAACCGGACATGGCTGCACGCGGCCCGGGTACGATGGACTCACGCAGAGAACCGAGAGGACCAACGCATGATCAAGCCCGATACCTCGCTCACTCCAGCTGACCTCCTGCCCAAGATCCACGAGATGTGGGATCTCTCGGCTGCGAAGGTGCGGTCGATCGACTCCGACTTCCAGCCGGGCTCGCCAACACCCGTTTTCACGGTCGAGGGCAAGTACTCGCCGCAGGGATGGACTGAATGGACCGAGGGATTCCAACACGGCTCAGCGGCGCTTCAATTCGACGCGACCGATGACACAGACTTCCTGAACCTCGCTCGTGAGCGAACGGTCCAGGCGATGGCGAGCCATGTCTCACACATCGGCGTCCACGACCACGGTTTCAATAACGTTTCGACGTACGGCAACCTGCTCCGCCTGGCACGCGAGGGGCGCTTCGATGCCGACGGCTACGAGCACGCGTTCTACGAAATGGCGCTCAAAGCCAGCGGCGCGGTGCAAGCGTCGCGCTGGGCCAAAACGATCGATGGCACTGGCTACATCTACTCGTTCAACGGCCCGCAATCGCTCTTTGTAGACACCATCCGGTCTTGCCGTGCTCTTGCCTGGGCACACAGCCTCGGGCACTCGCTCATGGGCGAGCGAGACGAATCGATCAATCTGCTTGGCCGGATTGTCGAGCACGCGCGAAACACCGCGAAGTACAACATCTACTACGGCGAAGGGCGCGACATCTACGACCTGCCCGGCCGCGCCGCCCACGAAAGCCTCTTCAACACCAACAACGGCGACTACCGCGCCCCCTCAACACAGCAGGGCTACAGCGCATTCTCGACCTGGACCCGCGGGCTCGCCTGGGCCATGTGCGGCTACCCGGAGCAGTTGGAATATCTCGAAACTCGGACCGACGACGAACTCAGACCATTCGGCGGTCGAGAAGAAATCGAGACCTTTATGCTCAAGGCTGCCGAGGCGACATGCTCATTCTTCATCGAGCACACGCCGACCTGCGGCGTGCCCTACTGGGACACAGGTGCCCCGCGGCTGCATGAGCTTGGCGACTATCTCGATCGGCCCGCCGACCCTTACAACGATATCGAACCCGTTGACAGTTCAGCCGCCGCGATCGGTGCGCAGGGCCTGATCCGACTTGCCCAGCAACTCGAGAAGCGAGGCCGAGCAGAGGATGCGAAGAAGTACATGGCAGCAGGGCTTCACAGCCTGAACTCGCTGCTCGACGAGCCTTATCTCTCTAAGAGCGCCGACCACCAGGGCCTGCTCCTGCACGCTGTGTATCACCACCCGCGAGGCTGGGACCACATCCGCAAGGGTCGCAAGATCCCGTGCGATGAATCCTGCATGTGGGGCGACTACCACCTCCGCGAGGCGGCATTGCTTGTGCAGCGCATCGCCGAAGGCAAGCCCGGGTACCGGTTCTTCAGCGAAGAGACCAGCAAGGCGGTGGCTTCGTGAACAAGAAGCCAGTCGCACTTGTAACCGGCGGGACACGGGGCATCGGTCTTGGTATCGCGGTCGAACTCGCAAAGTCGGGCTTCGACGTCGCGGTCAACGGCAGACGCCCCGAGAGCGATGTCAAAAACGCGCTCGACACAATCCATAGCCATGGAGCCGATGCGGCGTACGTCCGGGGTGACATAGGCGATGACGCCTCACGGTCCGCGATGCTCGATGCGCTACGCCAGCGCTTCGGCAGACTCGACTCGCTTGTCAACAACGCGGGCGTCGCGCCAGATGTCCGTGCTGACATTACCGAGACAACCGAGGAAAGCTACGACCGTGTAATGGGTATCAACCTGCGCGGCCCGTTCTTTCTCACCCAGGCCGTCGCGCGATGGATGCTCAAGCAGAAGGAGTCGGATGCTTCCTTCCGGGGCAGCATCATCAACGTCTCAAGCGTGAGCGCCACCGTGGTGAGCATCAACCGGGGCGAGTACTGCATCTCCAAGGCGGGCATCGCGATGGCGACCCAGCTCTGGGCTGCTCGACTCGCAAACGATGGCATCGGTGTGTACGAGATCCGACCCGGTGTGATCGCCACCGACATGACCTCGGGAGTAAAAGAGAAGTACGACAAGCTCTTTGCAGAAGGCCTGACAGTCGAGCAGCGCTGGGGCACACCCGAAGACGTCGGTAAAGCCGCGGCAGTTCTCGCCCGAGGTGATCTGTCGTACGCAACGGGTCAGGTCATCATGGTCGACGGCGGGCTCACACTCCCCCGTCTTTAAACGACCTGTTATGGGCAGCCCAACTCGAACTCAGTTTGATACGCGACCGCGTCATCGGGCGTGATGCTGCCGTCACCGTTCCAGTCTGCGAACGCCTCGCCAGCATCGAACGCCTGGTAGAACCGCACCGCGTCGAGGAAGTCGAGCGTACCGATCGGGGCCGCGATATCAGTCGCGCAGCACGAGACGTCATCACTCGGATTGACATTGATCGCGATGTTCGTTAAGGCGGCTTCGTCATCAATGCGGAATTCGATGCGGTCCCAAGTCTCCGGATACCGCACTACGCCCTCCATCGACTCATTGGTCAGACTCGGCACGTCTGTGAATTCGGTTTCACCGCGCGAGATGTTCTTGAACCCGAGTGTCGCAGTCCCGAGCCCGGCGTTCGCCGTGAAATCCAAAATCAGCCTGAGCTGCGCCCATTCTCCTCGGGAGTACCAACCTGAGGGGATGCTCACAGTCTCTTGCAGCACCGACGAGAAACGCCCGCCGCGGATGGTGAATGTGTTGTTGTTCGAGATGCCGAACTGGATGCCTTCTTCATAGGCGTTGTTGACGATCAGCAGCGCATCGCCTGAGCCAGTCGTACCCCCAGAGCGGAGATCGAAAATGATCTCGATGTTCTCCCCATCGTACGAGGGAGGAGTATAGCCAAAATCGCTGTTGCTCTGCCTGGAATAGATACCCTCGCGACCCTGAACACCGATCGGCACAACGACTGTGCCCGACGGATGCGAGGCATCGGCTTTCATGCTCGCAACTGAGCCTGTGCCCGAGAAGTCGCGAGAAAGCACCCAGTTGTCCTGCCCGTCGAGGTCTTGATTAAGCTGTGCACCGAAGTCAAACGTGTACACGTCATCCGGGCCGCAATGATCACATGGGCCGTCAACCGACGGAGGCGGCAGCGGATTCCCAAGCCGGAGTGCAAGCTGCGCCTGATACAGGTTGGGCGGGTTTGGTGGTGCCCCAAACAGACCAGACGATTCAATGATCGCCTCGGATTCGCCGTTCTCCGTGTTGAACGTCTGACCGGTCGGGGCGCATCGAACGCCGAGCAACGCACCGCGCGGCATAATGTCGGGCTGGGCGATCATCCGGCCACCCGTCCCGAGCGTGCTTACGTTCCAATGCGCGTGGCGTGCGCCCATCGGAGGTCCCGAATCGGTATCGCCGCCAGCACGACCCGAGTTGACGATCTCAACCTCGGTCATGGCGTTGGCGTATGGCAGGATCTTGTGATAGTCGAACGTGCCGCCCGTCGCGACACCACGCGAGTAGACCGAGCCCATCGTGAATGAGCCGTAGTAGAGACCGTGCCGCGGAATCGCATCCACTACAAAGTCCTGCACAAGCACATCGAACGAGTTGGCCACGAAGAACGCGTGGTGCATCGTGCGGAGTTCTTCTGTATCCGCGCCGATATCGACATTGGTCACAGAAACGTGTTTGCCTCCGTTGATATTCACGGCGACACCATCAGTATTTCGGAACGCAACATTCTCAACGAACCCGTTGATCACCGCATTCATGCAGACGCCGTTGTAGCCCGGCTCGTTGTTATGGTTCGCGTCGGTCCACTCGTACGTCCGATCGAACCGGAGTGTCATATCGCGGATGCCGACATCGCGAACAACATCGCGAGGCGTGCGGATCTCTGGATTCCAGGCGAGCCTCGCGTCGAGCTTGAGAGGTTCCTCAAAGGTAATCGTGTTGCCCTGGATACTCTCGATTTTGTGCATCGACCGGACCACCGATCGGTTGCTGGGCAAGATCGCGCCATCCTTGGCCGAGGTGAACGCGTAGTTGCCGGCCCAGCTGCCGTCGCCGAACAGATGACGCAGCGTGCTCATGTCACTCGCGTTGTCAGACTGGATGAACACGTAGTCACCCGCTGCAAATGCCGAGGCGTTCGAAACGGTCACGCTCCGATCGCCGAGCGAAGCGTTTACGACAAGATCAGTCGAAGGCGACATCGTGCCCCAGCCGGTAGAGATCGACGGGATGTTCGGCACGCCGGTGCGGTAGGTCTCACGGTTCTCAGTAATGAACCAGATCATCCCGCCCGAGTAGCCCCAGTACGGGTAGTGGCCGTGCGACTCATCGAGCGATGTCGCAAATCGAAGTACCGTCGCGTCTCGCCCCGCACCGGCCAGGATGACTTTGTCGTCGTGGATGAACACCGGCCCGGAGAGTTCATACTCGCCCGCGTCAAAGACCACGGCAGCGCCGATCGGATGAGCCTCCGCAATCGCGCCGGCTATATCCACCGCCGCCCTTATGGCCGCGGTGTCGTCGCTGCCATCGTTCGGGACCGCGCCGTATGTTGAAACGTTGACGATCTGTCTGCCGTCATTCTTATGAGGAAGCGAGACCGTTCCAGATTTGTATCCTGCGTACGCGATGTTCGGGATGTTTGGGTGCGCATCCGGATTGGCGGCAAAGCTCTGCCATGCGTCTGAGAGCTGAGCACCAGCGCCCTGGCACACTACAAATGCAAATGCCGTGGCAACCAATCCGAATCTGTGAAGTGCGCCCAACATGTCTACCAGTTCCACATCGTGCCGTCTTCCTTCCGGTTCACCGGGAGGTAGGCCGGGACGTACGGGTGTTTCTCGACCGAAGTCTCATCAAACTCCACCCCGAGACCGGGAGCATCGCCCGGATGGACATAGCCGTCCGAGAATGTGTACTTGGCCCCGAAGATTTCGCGAGTCTCATCGGTGTGGAGCATGAACTCCTGAACACCAAAGTTCGGCACCCACATACCAAAGTGCAGGCATGCCGCGATGCACACCGGCGACATATCCGTCGCCCCATGGCAGCCGGTCTTGACGTGGTACACATCCGCCAGCGCGGCGATCTTGCGGAGCTGCGTAATACCGCCGCCGTGAGAAACTGTCATGCGGATGTAGTCGATCAGCTGCTTGCTGAGAAGTTCCTGACAGTCGTAGATCGAGTTAAACACCTCGCCAACAGCCAGCGGCGTTGTGGTGTGCTGGCGGATGATCTCGAACCCCTTCTGCAACTCACATTGCACGGTGTCCTCAAGCCAGAACAGATTGAACTCTTCCAGATCTCGTCCGAGCCTCGCCGCCTCGATAGGAGTTAAGCGGTGGTGAACATCGTGCAAGAGGTGCGTGTCGTCGCCGACCGCCTGGCGTGTAGCCTCAAACAGCTTGGGTGCGAAATCGAGGTACTTCCGAGTCGACCAGATGTTCTCCGGCGGCAGTGTACGGTCTGCGGGTTCGTAGAAATACTTGCCTCTGCCGACGCCGTACGTACTGTCGAGCCCGGGGATGCCGGACTGAACACGGATCGCACGGTAGCCCTTGCTCTTGTAGTCAAGCACGTTCGCGACGGCCTCATCCAGATCAGCACCCGAAGCGTGCCCGTAGACCATCACACCCTTGCGGCTCGCACCGCCGAGCAATTGATATAAGGGCACGCCGAGCGCTTTGGCCTTGATATCCCAGAGAGCGGTATCGATCGCACCTATCGCGGTCATCGTCACCGGGCCGCGGCGCCAGTACGCACCGCGGTAGAAGTACTGCCAGATGTCTTCGATGTTTCTCGCATCTCGCCCGATCAAACACGGGATCAGATGGTCTTCGAGGTACGAGACGACCGAAAGCTCACGGCCGTTCAACGTCGCGTCGCCGAGTCCTGTGACACCGTCTTCTGTCGTGATTTTGAGAGTCACGAAGTTCCGGCCGGGCGAGCATACGAATACCTTTGCATCGACTATTTTCATAGACTGTTATCTTTCTCTGTAGACCACGAGACTCGCTCGAGGCATGCGTGAATCGAATCTGCTGTTTGCTTTGCCGCGGCTTGCGCGGACGTCTCTTTCCACCGGGGATGGGTCGGCTCGGCGGTCAGCGGGCCTGTGTAGCCGCACCTTGCAAGACCGCTAAGAAACCCATCGATATCGATCATGCCCGATTCGCCGGGCAGAAGCCGTTCCGTCACTGCTTGGTCATCTACAGCCCGGCCTGGAACTAAGTCATTCAGATGCACCGCGACGATCATCGGTGGATCGAGTCCCGCGATCTGTTCCTCAGTCTCAGATGCGCACGCCCAGTGAAAGCAATCGAGCATCAGGCCGGCGTTGGGTCGGTTGACCTCTCCGAGCAACTCCACTGCGCCCTCGAGGTTGTGCACAAACTGATGCGCCTTGCCCTCTCGCCTTGACTTTGGTGAGACATACTCCACACCGAACGAGATTCCGAAGTCTGCCAGCACGTCCGCGGCCTGCGAAATGCGCGAGACATGCATCTTCATGTTGGCAGAGAAGTCCAGCTCGTCGCTGAACGGCAGCACCACCGAGGTCGCACGTTTGTAGCCAAGATCTCGCGCCACCGCGGCTCGCCTAGGCAAGTCGGCGATTTCACGGTTCCATTCGTCAGAATCAACCCCGATCTTTTGGGCGGTCAAACTCGAATACCCGGGACGGAGATCGGCCTCGGCCATCTCGTCGCGGAGCCGGTCAACGCCATAGCTCAGCACCGCATCGGTGAAACGGTTGAATCTGATGTCCAGACCTTCAAAACCAGCTTCCCGAGCGAGACCGACAGACTCTGCGGGTTCGGCTTCGATCGCGATGAGATCTGGCATGAGACTGGCGAACACGGCTCACTCCTAAGAAATCATCTCGATCTTGTGCCGACAGCGATCGAGCACTTCCATGCACCGCAGCGCGCTTGCCGGGGTCACGAACAGTTCCTGCCCCGAGCACACGGCGGCGTGCAGGTTCTTGAAGAATCGCTTGTACGGATCACGCGAAGTCGCTGTGTCCTTCCACTCCCCCTCGTCCCACTCGATCTCTTCGTTGTTGTAGAGCCGATCGACCGCCGCCCCGAGTTCAAGCTCGCGGTTCGGCATCTTCGACCAGTCCACGCTCCGCCATCGCAGGTGTTGTGTTGTCCCTTCGAGACCGCCGCCGGTGCCCATGATCTGCCAACGCTTCTGCGGGAATGCGCACGCATTGGTCAGCTCGATGTCAATGGTTGGGTGGCCCTCGCCGTGGAGCACAAGCTTCATGTGCTGCTCGGCGTCACCAAGCGTAAGTCCGGGCTTGAGATCGAGGAAAATCTCAGGCCGACCTTCGCCGAAGAGTTCCATGGCTTGGTCTAGGAGGTGGGCGCCGTTGTTGGTGAGCGCTCCCCCGCCGTACTCACGCATCGCCTGCCAGTCCCAACGCCTCGAGAAGAAGTGCCAGGCCATGCGAATCTGAACGATCTCGCCGAGCGCACCGGAGGCGATGAGTTCTTTCACTTTGAGAAAGTGCCCCTCGAACCGCCTGTTCTGGAAGGGCGCGATCACAAGACCGAGATCTTCGGCTGTCGTGATCATGTTCGAGGCCTCGTCTGCCGACATCGCGAACGGCTTCTCCACGACGACGTGCTTGCCAGCGCGGAGCGCCTTGAGCGTGTGCTGCTCGTGCAGATGGCTTGGCGTAGCAATGATCACGATGTCAACAGCATCATCTTCTACGATCGAATCGTAGGTCTTGTGCACACCGCAACCAAAGAGTTCGACAGCTTCGGCGAGCCGTTCTTCACTCGGATCTGCCACCGCGACAACACGGAACTTCCCGGGCATCTCGGCGAGCGTCATCGCGTGAATAAGCCACCCGCTTCGGCCTAGACCAGCGATACCAACACGCAGGATGCGCCCGTCAACATCGGCCCGCCCGTTGTGTTTGTTCTCGACGATCATCGGCTAGTACTCCGGCCGGGTGCTTTCCCTGGTCACTTCTCACATTCTGAACACAACCTACCGCATCCTCGGCGGCGAAGCCCACATGTCCAAACTCGTTCCGAGAGCCTCTTTAACAGGATCCGTTGCTTCATCGAGTGCTCTTACGAGTTCATCGGTCATTTGAATGTCCGCGGCTGCGACATTCCGTTCAACCTGGTCAGGCCTGCTGGCACCAACGAGCACCGACGTGACACGAGGCTTGGCGAGAAGCCAAGCCAACGCCAGGCCACCCATTGGCAGGTTGTTCTCTGCCGCGATCGCCTTGACCTTGGCGAGTGCTTCAAAAGTAACCGACTCACACCCCTGCTCGCCGTGACGTGCTTCATCTCGGTCGCCCGAGAAGTGCCGCGTGCGAGCACGCCCCACCGGCACATCATCCGCCGAATCGAATCGACCGGCCAGAAGACCCTGTGCAAGGGGCGAGTAGCAGAGAATGCCAGCATCATGCCTTTCGAGCTGCTCTACAAGCTCAAACTCAGCGGCACGGAAGATCATGTTGTACGCAATCTGGTTTGTCGTGCATTCTGCGTGTTTGACCCACTCGGCCATATCGCCTGTGCCGAAGTTACACACACCGATGTGACGAACTTTGCCGGCTCGCTTCATCTCGAGCATCGCATCGGCGGTCTCTTCCCACGAGACCTGATGTCTGGGCCAGTGGATCTGGTACAGGTCGATGGTCTCAACGCCGAGGTCTTTGAGGCTCTGGTCGCATTCTTCGAGCAGCTCCCCTTTAGCGAGCGTCGGCCCCATCGGCTTGGAGGCGATGACAACCTCATCACGCCGCCCCTTGATGGCCTTGCCCAGAAGCCGCTCCGATTCGCCCTCGGCGTATGCACGGGCGGTATCGAATAGCGTGACACCCTTATCCATTGCGGTATGGATTGTGTCAACCGCCTGCTGCTCGGCAAGGCCGTCGTAGGTCTGCGAGCCGACAGTTGACATGCACCCGAAGGCGATTCGAGAAACTCTGAGATCGGTGCCATTGAGGTTGGTGTACTGCATGTCACTCCGGATTTAGCCAGTCACCGTTGGAAATCGGCGTGGCAATTAGATGAACAATGTACATCGACTCGGCCCGTAGCCGCCTCTGAAGGGGGATTGTAGCAGAAAATTGCTGCACATTGCTGACGCGATGTACAAAACTTGATTCGGTGGCCATAATTTGCCATAAATTCGTACAATCAAGCCGTTTACAGGACGATACAAAATTTCAGAAGTGAATACTCGCAAACACAAAACCGGCCTGAGAGCCTTACAACGCGGGTATACATGAGTATCCAGTTGGATAACGCTGTAAATTTCCGTTTGCGTTCCATGTAAATTTCGTTATGCTCCAGAACATTCCAAAAAGGAGTCCTATTGGTGTCAATCACCGAAGTGGCCAAACTCGCGGGCTTTTCACACGCAACGGTCTCCCGTGTTCTCAACGGGCGGGCCGGTGTTTCGGGTGAGGCTCAGGCCGCGGTCCGCGACGCCATGCAGCAGCTCGGGTACAGCCCGAGTGCCAATCGGCCCGGCCCCAAACCGAAAGACAAAGCGGGACTCCGCAACGGCAACATCGCCCTGCTCATGATGCGGACCGACGCGATGCTCGTCAGGGCTCCTGTCACGGCTGCTGTGCTCCACGGCGTCGAGAAAGCCCTCGCCGATGCAGAACTGAACCTTCTGATCGGACAAGTTCAAGACGAAGGGCGTCTGCCCCCTACCGTCGCGGATGCCAAAGTGGACGGCCTGCTCCTGCACGGCTTCCTGCCACCTAGGAATCTGATTAAGCAACTCGCCGACATTCCCAGCGTGTGGCTCCTTAGCCCGCGGGACTCTGTGGGCTACTTTGGCAACCGTGTCTGTCCGGACAACGAGGCAATCGGCAGGACCGCCGCGGAGTACCTGATCCAGCAGGGACACAAGCGGATCGCCTACCTCTATACAGACCCCGGTCATCAGGGCTTTGCACTCCGCAAACAAGCATTTGTGCACACCGCCGCGATTCATGGCATCGAGTGCGACGTGATCGACGAGGGCCAACCGGTCGACCACGACATGCACCACGCCACGGCAGAACGCTTCGAGCCGGCGGTTCAAAGACTGCTCCAACTCAAGCACCGCCCCACCGGCGTGTTCATCCCAAGAGACCGCGCGACCGTCGTCGTTCACAGGCTCCTTCAACGGCAAGGCATCGACCTTACCAGCGAAATGGAGCTTGTTTCTTGTGACAACGACCCGGTTCTGTCCGGCCTGAACCCACTCCCGGCGACGATCGATCTGAACTCTGAGCTGATCGGTCGTGAGGCAGTCTCTCTGCTGCTCCGGGAAATCAACCGAGGTGACCTGCACTCGCTGCGTCACCGAATCCTTGTCGAGCCGCGCCTGATCAGGCCGGAAGATCACCCAAGCTTTGTCCCCGAGTTGAATCCCAGCCCGGGTAAGTAATCACCAAACCCCGCGGCCGACCCTGGAGGGGCGTTGGCCGTTGTCGGACGGACCCGACGCTTTATTGAGGAGAACCAAGAGATGGAATCAAGCATGAAAGCGATGATTATCGCGACTCTCATGGCGGCAGGTACCGCCAGCGGTCAGGTCCTTGTGTCCGACGGCTTCGGTGACGGCGACCGTGACAACGACGGCATCGCCGAAGGCCCAGTGACCGATGTCAGCGACGTCGGCCAGGCGTGGTACTTTGCACGCGGCAGCTCCGCGATCACACTCAGCGTCGCTGACGACGCGGGCGGGATCGGTTCTGGCAACGCGCTCGACTTTGTCTCAGACACCGCGAGCAGCCGGTTCATGATCTCCAACTTCGCACCCACGTCACTCGAAGACGGCGACCGGATTGTCCTCAGCATGGACGTCAGGATTACCGAGAACCCGATCGATCCAATGGATACAGGTGGCGCCGGCGATGGCGACCGCAGACTCCGTATGGGCCTCTACAACGGCCGTGGCACCAATGTCACCGAGGACACTTCCGACCTCGCACTTACAGATGATGACACCGGCTACAACATCCAGATCGATACCGGTATAGCCGACGGCGGAACTACCATTACTGGTCGCGGCGACCCCGCACCCAGCCTGCTCGGCGGCAGCAGCGTCTCGATGGGCGCTTCTGACTCAAGCCCCGATTTCGCGGCAACCAATGATTCCAAGCTTTTCGAGTACGTCATCCGCCGTGTTGGCGATGATCTGAACTTTGCTCTCGTAGTTGATGGCATCGTCGCCCAAGACGGCGTCATCCTCGCGGCAGACCTCACCGCCAACAACCTCGACTACACGTTTGATACGGTCGCGTTCGGCACCACCGGCGCAGCCGTTGACTACCGTGTCGATAACGTCGAGGTTCTACTCGTCAAGGCACCCGAGACTTCGGCCACCATGGACAGCTTCGAAGACGGCGACCGTGACAACGACGGCGTTGCAGATGGTCCGGTCAACGACCCGCTCGCGCTCGGCTTCCCGTGGTACTTCGCACGAGGCTCCAGCGGCGCACTGATCGATGTTGCTGACGACTCGGCAGGCATCGGCTCCGGGAACGCATTCCGTGCTCTGATCTCGACCACAAGCACCCGCGCCATGATCGCTGCCTTCGACGAAGTCACGCTCGCAGACGGCGACATCGTCGCGTTCGAGTTCGATATCCGCCTTGACGGTTTCGCACCAGATTCCGACCGCCGATTCCGTTTCGGTCTCTACCACGACGAGGGCACACCGGTTGTCGAAGACACCGGCTCCTCGGCCACTACCGATGACGACACCGGCTACATGGTCCAGATGGACACCGGCGTGAGCCCGGATTCCAGCATCACGATCAGGCGTGACCTCGTCGGATCGCTCACAGGCGGCAGCACGTTCGCGCTCGGTGCGACTTCGGACGACCCGCAATTTTCGCTTGGCACGACAACACGCAACGTCAGGCTTGAACTCGAGCGACGCGGCACCGAGATCGATGCTCGGGCATTTGTTGATGGCATGCTCGCCACCAACGGCACCGACCCAACCCCTGAAACATACTCATTCAACGAGCTCGTGTTCTCGACAAATAGCATCCCACTCGTCTCGTACCTTGTTGACAATGTGGTTCTTGAAGTTCCTGCTGAAAGCGACTGCCTTGCTGACGTCAATGGCGATGGTGCCGTGACACCGACCGACTTCAGCGCATGGATCGGTGCGTACAACAACAACCTTCCTCAGTGTGACCAGAACCTGGACGGCGCCTGCACGCCGACCGACTTCTCGGCGTGGATCGGCAACTACAACGCCGGTTGCCCATGATCTCAGCGGCGCGTGGTCGTTAGAGACCCTCATGTGCCCCGCCGACCAAACGGTCGGCGGGACGCTTTCTTTGACAGTCAGCCGTCAACGGAAAGACGGCATCACCGAGCGGAGTTGATCTCAAATGATTCACCAAAGGTCCCGCCGGGGTGCGTTCACCCTCATCGAGCTTCTCGTTGTCATCGCAATCATTGCGTTGCTCATTGGGATACTGCTGCCTGCGCTTGGCAAGGCGAGAGCCACGGCCAAGGCGGCGAAGTGTCTAAGCAACAACCGCCAGATCGGAGTCGGGCACGCCTACTACGCGAACGCGTCGGACGACATCATCATCTGGCCGGGGATCCCCACCATCGGACTCGACAACGACACAGACCAGTCCTTGTTCTGGTTCCAGATCATGAGCGAATTCATGAACGACCATTCGGAACGCGAGGCTCGCTCCGAAGTCTTCCGCTGTCCGTCATTCAAGTCATACCTGACCGAAGAAGAGCTGCGTGACACGGACTCGCCGGATCAGATCAGCTACCGCACCGGGCTCGGTATGAACCGCAGACTTTTGTCACCAGAAACGTTCGCTCGGTACTCCTACCCGCCCGAACTCAACAAGTTCAACATCCCCGGCGATGTTATCCGCAACTACGGCGACCAGGCACTCAACGACACGTTCATGTCGCCAGACTACGGTGACGACCCGATCGCCGGCCGGCCGTGGCGTCTCTATCAGATCCACCACCCCGCCAAGAAGATCATCAACGGGGACAGCGGCGGCTCGTGGCTCGACGCCAGCAGAACTACCGATCCTTCGTGGAAGTACGCGTTCTGGAACGACCAGCCCGACGGCAGCTCCTACGACGACCAAGGCGAGCGTCGAGGCAGCGGCGACCCCGAACGACACGACGGCCAGGCCGACTACCTCTTTGTTGACGGTCATGCCGAGAAGCTTGACAACATCGACGCGGTCCAGTCGTGCCTCGATCCTTACAAAGAAGAGTACGACTTCGAGGAAATCCATGCCAACTCACAGTAAGCAGATCGGATCACTCATTGCCTCTATGACTCTTGCCGGGCTCGTCTCGGCGCAAGAGTTGTCGGTTTCGCCGCTCTATTCCAGTTACGCCGTCCTACAACGCGATGCAGACATCACGCTAAACGGCAAGGCAGCCGCGGATACAGAAATTTCTATCGAGTTTGCGGGCCAAGCCGTATCAGCAACTGCCAACGAAACAGGCACCTGGTCGGTCACACTCCCTGCAATGGATGCTGGCGGTCCGCACGTCTTGCTCGTTACAGCTGGTGATGAGCAGATTAAGAACCACTCGATCCTGATCGGCGATGTGTGGGTCTGCTCGGGCCAATCCAACATGGGGTTCAGGCTCGAGAACTCCATCGGCGGAATCGATGCAACCGCAAACGCTGCCAATGAGAGCGTCCACCTGATCCAGATGAACCGCCGGACTTCGAACGAGCCGCTCGATGAAGTTGATTCGAGGGGCTGGCGTCCTGACCGCCCCGACTACGCGGGCCGATTCAGCGCGGTTGGGTACTACTTTGGACAATCACTGCAGTCAGAACTCGGGGTGCCGATCGGCCTCATCGAGTCGACCTGGGGCGGCACACCAGCCGAGTCCTGGACCCCCGAAGCGACACTGCGCAGCAACCCGGAATGGGCTGGCGATCTGCTCGAATCGATCCCCTTATACGACATGACCGAAGAAGAGAAGGACAAACTTGTTGCAGAGTTTGAAACCGCTCACGGCGAGTACATTGCACAGATTCTCGACGCCGAACAGGGCGAGGATCTTGGATGGCACACTCCCGATCTCGATGACGCGGACTGGACCGACTACGAAGCACCCGCGTTCTGGGAACCGACACTCGGCAGCATCGATGGGATCGTGTGGCTCAGGCACACGATTACCCTCACCGCGGAACAAGCCGCTGAGGACGCGACGCTCGAACTCGGCATGGTCGATGAGTACGACGACACATGGGTCAACGGCGAACGGGTCGGCGGACTGACGTACCCCTCTCGCGGTGCGGGTCGAAAGAAGCGTTCATACACAGTGCCCGCGAGCGTCCTGCACGAGGGCGAGAACGTCATCGCCATCCGTGTTGTCGATACGCGTAGCGCCGGTGGATTCGGGAGCATGGCCGAGGAAATGTACCTCAAGACCTCACACAACCTCATCACCCTCGCGGGCACATGGAAAGCGAAGATCGCATACGACTCGAAGGCGATCGACGGCGAGTTCCCTCTCGAAGGAACACGCATGGTCAAGGCTGCGCAGCAGCACCGCAGGCCGAGCTCGCTCTACAACGGCATGATCCACAGCATGGCCGGGCTGCCGGTGCGTGGGTTTATCTGGTACCAAGGCGAATCCAACAGCGGCAGGCACGACCAGTACGCCAAACTCTTCCCCGCGATGATCTCATCGTGGCGCCAATCATGGTCCGAGCACGGCACAGCCGGCCTTCACGGCGGAGAAATCCCTTTCTACTTCGTCCAGCTGCCGAACTACCGCAGCCGCAGCGAGCAACCAGAGGAAAGCGATTGGGCAGAACTCCGCGAGGCGCAGACAAAGGCCATTGATCTGCCCGACGTCGGTATGGCGGTGTCGATTGACGTCGGTGATGCCGACGACATCCACCCTCGCAACAAGTTGCCCGTCGGCGAACGCCTCGCCGACGCCGTGCTCGCGGATGTCTACGGGCACGACAACCCAACCGCCCACAGCCCAACATTTGCGGGCGCATCAACCGGTAGCGACGGCGTTGTCACAGTCAGGCTCAATAACGCACAAGGCCTGCGTACAGCCGACAATCGTGCGCCACAAAGCTTTGCACTGTCCGGCAGTGACGGTACATTTATTTGGGCTGATGCCGAGATTCACGGCCAAACGGTCACGGTCTGGTCACACGAAGTCCCAAACCCCATCGAAGTCCGCTACGCATGGGCGTGGAACCCGGACACGAACCTCGTCAACGGCGGCGGCAAGCCGGTCGCGCCATTTAGAGCGGTGCTTGAGGATGGACAAGGAAAGTAGTACCAACTGAGCACCCATCCGTTACGGGATGCTCTGAGAGATGAACCATGAAAGCACTCAAAGGCAAAGCTCCTCTGTTGGCTCTGGCAGCAGCCATGCCCTACAGCGCCGCCGCTCAGAACGTGACACTTGAAGTTGTTTCGCCGAGTTCGGTCGACCCCGGCGAAAGCTTCACTGCGTCGCTCGTTGCAAGTGTCTCACCTAGCGCATCGATCCACGCTGTTGCAGGCTTTGCGATCGATATCGAGTTGCTCTCAGATGCCGCCGTGGTTGACTCGATCGCGTCCGTCGCATTCTCTGAACTCCCAGACGGCACGCGCGTCACGAGTGTCGAGAACGACGGCATCACCGGCATTGTCTCTGGTCAGTGGGCGAACATCGCAGGCTCGAACCCGGATCTTACTACCGCGAACCCGGTTGTCCTGTGCACGTTCGAGGTCTCAGTCGATGCAAACGCGGCTCCGGGTTCCACGGTTGAGCTCATCGCAGCCAACCCGCACGCACTCGGGGGCGTGTTCGTCTTTGACGCCTCGAATCCGCTACAGATCATTTCCGTTCCCAACGACGGTGGCACTTCGCTCTCGTTTGTCTCATCACTGACCTCCGTGGCTGCCCCTTGTGTTGCAGACGTCAACCACGACGGCTTCCTCACCCCCACCGATTTCACAGCGTGGCTTGGTGCGTACAACACGCAAGCGCCCGAGTGTGACCAGAACAACGACAACGTCTGCAACGCGTTTGACTTTACCGCTTGGATCACCAACTACAACCAGGGTTGCTGATATGAAAGCCGCAACACTCCTACTAATCGCAGCATCGCTGCCCTGCTCACTCGCGCAAGCCGATGAGATTCTCGTCAGCTCCGCTTCGGAAATCACCTCTGCGCTCAGCAGCGCCAACCCCGGCGATGTTCTCGTCATGGCCAACGGGACTTGGACCAATCAGAGCATCCGCTTCATCGCCAACGGCACCGCGAGCCAACCGATTACGCTCCGGGCCCAGACACCAGGACAGGTCATCCTCACCGGATCTTCCACACTTGAGATCTCCGGCCAACACCTCGTCGTGGACGGACTCTATTTCAAGGACGGCGTGCTCGAAGCCGGCGACAGCGTCATCCAGTTCCGAAGAAACTCCGCACACGCCAACAACTGCAGGCTGACCAACACCGCTATCGAAAACGTCAACAACCCTGATATTGAAGAACGCTTCTTCTGGGTCTCGCTCTACGGCACGGACAACCGTGTAGACAACTGCCGTTTCGACGGGTTTGTCAACCGCGGTGTAACACTGGTCATCTGGGACGACTGGCCCAACAGACACATCATCGAGCGCAACCACTTCGTTGACAGGCCACGCTACACGGGGTCCGGTGACGCAAACGGCTTTGAGACAATCCGGATCGGGACAAGCGATGTGTCTTCACTCTCCTCGCAAGCGACCGTGCATGAAAATCTCTTCGAACGCTGCGACGGCGAAGCCGAGATTATTTCAAACAAAACACACGACAACACCTACACCAGCAACACATTCCTCGAATCCAAGGGCACGCTCACCCTCCGCCACGGCAACAACGCACTCGTCGATGGCAACTTCTTCCTAGGCAACAACGTGTCCTTAACGGGCGGCGTCCGCATCATCGGCGAAGACCATGTCGTGCGGAACAACTACTTCGAGAACCTGGACGGCAGAGCCGGCGGCATCATCGTGTTCGAAACAGGCACACCAAACCCTGTCCCAAGCGAGTACTACCAAGTCAAAAACGCGGTCGTGACGAACAACACGATCGTCAACTCGAGCGACTACGCGTTCCGTCTCGACGGCGGGTTCGGCTCCAACGGTAGAAACCAACTCCCGGAAAGCTGCATCATCGCCGACAACGCGACATCGCAGCCGAACAACAGCATCGTGCGAGGCCCCGACGACGGGATCACCTGGCTCGGGAATATGTTCAGCGGGCTCGGCCTCGGGTTCTCGCCTACTCCAAGCGGTATCACGATGCTCGGTTCGTCGCCGTTCGTTACCAGCGCCGATGGACTACAACGTCCAAACGCAGGCAGCCCCCTGTACAACGCCGCCGATGGCTCATACACACCAGCCAATGACATGGACGGCCAGCCCCGCGACGCGACTCCCGATGTCGGCGCCGACGAGGTCAGCACAGCTGCCACAACGACCGGTCCACTGACCGAAGACGACGTTGGCCCGAGCTGGTGGGGAACGATTCCCATAGGTGACGGCACCGTCGTCATTCCTGCAGAAACCGCAGATTTACTGACCGACCCTGACAACAACGGCACAACATGGTCATTCGTTGCCGAGCCCAGCGCTCTGACCGGCATGGTGATGATATCCCCACCCACCGGAGGAGCGACGACTCGGCCCGGTGAAGAGCACGATGCGCTCGCACGCTACACCGTCGCGTTCGAGCAGGAAGGGATCTACACCCTGTACGTTCGGTCGCGTGGATTCAGCACCTCGACGGACAGCTACTACGCGCCCGAGGCGCTCGATGTCACCCCGGAGCTCAATCAAGGCTCGACAAGCACCGGCTCATTCCGCTGGGACACCCCGACCACGTTCTTTGTAGGCCCAGCTGATATCGGTCAGCCCCGCACATTCATGCTCGGCAAACGCGAAACCAACTGCGAGATCGATGCACTCGTGCTCAGCACGGACAGCGCACTGAACGATGCATCGCTCGACCAGGCAGTGACTCAGCATCAGTCATGCAGCGGCGACCTGAACCACGACGGAAAGACCGACTTCCTCGACTACACGCTCTACATGAACTGGTACAACGCGGGCGATCTTGCTGCTGACATGACGGGTGATGGGCAGATCAACAGCGCCGACCACACCGCGGCCCTGTCAGCACTCCAAACCCCTTGCCCCTGATCGATCAAAAGCTCATTCGGTAGCGGGCCAGAAGTAGACCATCCACTGGTCTTTGGTTTCCAGTTCTGGCAGCTCGTGGATAGCCTCTACAAACTCATTGTTACCGGTTTGCAGTGCGCCGATCCTAAACAACTGGTTGTACATGTTCAGCCGCGTCGGCTTGATCTGCTGATACGGCCATTCCTCACGCCCGATCACGAATGGCAGCGCGAACGAGATCCCATTCTCGATACTTCTGCCGTCTTCTGTCTCGTGGCTAAAGAGATCGACTCCAACCCGTGAGCCGTAAACCGCCATGTCGGAGAGCGCTCTAAGGTTGAAGCACGTGTAGTCGAGTGCGACTGTACGGGTGAGTTCATGCGGTTGGCTGCCGTCGGGCTCGATCTGCTTCTCGATCCGGCTGAATCCCTCTTCGCACATGGTCCGGGCTACATCTTCATGACCAGAAACGAGCGCGTATTGCGCGGCCTGTGTGTGGTACCACGTGCCGTGGTTGTTCTCGGATTGGCCCTCGGCGATTCCGAGCTCGCTGGTAAGCAGCCAGTCCAGATACTCGCCGTACCACTGGCGAGCCGCGGCATCGTCCTCCGATGTCCAAGCAGCTGAAGACTGCAGCATCCCGATCGAGTCCGCGACGAACCGGATCCTGTTTGTCTCGATAATCCCAGACTTGCGTCCCTCAGAGCGGCCCGGCACGAACTGCCCGAACTGAATGCGAGGCACCATCCTTGTCTCGGGATCGACAAACCAGGCACGCAGATACTCAGCGGCACGCTCGGCGAAACGCTCATCGCCGGTCACCATGTACCCCATCGCGAGCCCACGCACTCTATCACCAAAGTCGCCGAGCTTGTCAGCGTCGTAGTTCGCTCGATCAGGATTGATGAGTCCGTCCTTACGGATGTAGGGCAGCCCGTCTGCCTTCTCGGGATCAGGCCACCAATAGGGACTCAGGGAGACGTAGTCGCGTGGATCTCCGCTGGGCGCGGTGTATTCGCCGCCCTCTTTCCCATCGATGATTGTCACGATCGGCAACTCGAGCATCCGCTCCGCCTCTGCAACGATGGCATCTCTGGCAACAACAAAGGTCTCGTCGCCCAAAGCCACTCGGCTTTCCGCGAGCTCAATGTCGGCAGCTGAAAACAGGTATAACTTCTCGGGCGAGGCGATCTCGGGCGGTTCGAGATCAACGCCTCCATCAACCCCAAGGTTTGCTGAGCATCCGGAGGCAATGAACGCGTTAGCCAGGGCAGCTGTCAGTACTTTCCTGATCGATGGACGGTGTGACATGAGGAGTTGCTCCGGTGTCCTATAAAGGGTCAGACCCGAGAATCGGGGCTTTTTGTTCAGCACATTCAGTATGCCTCGGACCGCCCTATTTGTCAACAACCGCCCAGTAATGGCCTATTCTAACTCTATAGAACCCAACCGACCCGCACACATACCCTTGATTGTATTGCACATTACCGCCCATTGTGTTAGGATCTGAAAATGGCAGCATCGATCGTAGAAGTTGCTCAGGCTGCGGGGGTCTCTCACTCGACCGTCTCCCGCGTGATCAACAACAGACCCGGAGTCTCAAGCGAATCCGCACGACGAGTGCTCGAGGCCATCAAGGCACTCGGATACGAGCACAGAGAGCGTCGCCCGGGACCCAAACCCAAGGAGCGCAGCGAGGTGGGCACGGGTAAGTTCGGCCTGGTAATGGTCGGCGAAGAGATCGACTTCCGCTCATCGCCCGTCGCTGCAAGCGTGTTCCATGTCATTGAATCCGAACTCACCGCACGCAACTACGACCTGATCGTCTGCCGGCTCGGAGACACACACCGACTCCCGCCGACCATCGAAAACGGCGCCACCGACGGCCTGTTTCTCTACGGCAAAATCCCACCGCCAACACTCGCACGCAAGCTCCGAGTTCGACCGAGCGTCTGGCTGCTGTCTGAGCGTGCCGGAACAGGTTACTGGGGCGACCGGATCGGGCCGGATAACCAAGCCATCGGCGTAGCAGCAGCGGAGTACCTTGCGGGGCTTGGGCACAAAGACGCGGTGATGATCGAGCTCAAGGGGCTGCACATCGGTTTCGGTGAACGCGCCAGCGCGTTCAAGCAAACTGCAAATGGGCTGAACCTCAATGTCACGACGATCGTCGCGACCGAAGACGAAGTAGACGACATCGCAAATCAGATTTCAGCCGCCTCACCAACAGGTCTGTTTATCCCGCGAGACCGCCTGACCGCTCGTGTGCTCCGCGCTCTTGGCAGGATCGATCCCGACCTTGCTGAACGCGCCGATGTCGTTTCGTGCGACAACGATCCCGTTCTAGACGGACTCTCCAAACGCCCCGCGACGTTCGATATCAGACCCGACTTGATCGGCAAACGAGCAGTAGAACAGCTCCTCTGGCGTGTCGAGCACGCCACAGAAGGCACACGATCGATCCAGACCGTCGAGCCAAGGCTCGTCCCCACGGATCACATCTCATGATTGTGGAATACATCGTTATCGCCGGGTACCTGGCGTTTCTCGTGCTCATGGGCCTTGTGTTTCGCTCATTCAACTCGAATGTGAGCGACTACTTCAGGTCCGGCTGCAAAGCGACATGGTGGCTCGTTGGCGCCAGCGCGTTCATGGGCGTCTTCAGCGCTTGGACGTTCACCGGTGCCGCCGGGTCAGCGTTCGAATCCGGCTGGTCAATCCTCATAATCTTCCTCGGCAACGTGGTCGCGTTTGGCGTACACGCACTGATGCTCGCGCCGTGGTTCAGGCAACTCCGAGCCGTCACCGCACCAGAAGTCATCAAGAAACGCTTCGGCCCCGGCACCCAGCAGGTCTACGCGTGGCTCTATGCGGTCCTCGGCATGCTGCAGGCCGCCGTATGGCTCTGGAGTCTTTCTGTCTTTATCGCAGCTGTCTTTGACTGGAACACCGTTGCCCAATCGCTCGGCATGACCGAGGTCCAGTTCATCATCGCCGTCGTGGGACTGGTCGTGCTCACCTACTCAGTCAGCGGCGGCAGTTGGGCGGTCATGGCAACCGACGTTATCCAGAGCGTCGTGCTCATCCCATTGACAATCCTCGTTGCATTTCTCTGCATTCTCGAGATCGGTGGCATATCGAACCTCTTCTCCGGCATCAGAGACGCCGGCCTCGAAGACAAGTTTCACATCATCTCCCCACCTGGCGAGCTGCAGCCACAGGAAGACCACCCGGATTTCTGGAAATACACATGGATCTTCGCATGGGCCACGCTGATCTACAAAGTGGTCACGTTCAGCACGATCGATGTAGCCCAAAAGTACTTCGGTGTAAAAGACGGCAAAGAGGCACGTCTCGCTGCACTCCTTGCCGGCGGGCTCATGCTGCTAGGCATGGGATTCTGGTTCGTGCCGCCGATCGTTGCCCGGCTCCTCTGGTCCGATGAAGTCCTCGCGATGGATCTCAGCAAACCAGCCGAGGGCGCATACGCGGTCGCGGGTATGAAAGTCCTGCCCACCGGGCTCGTGGGCCTCATGATCGTCAGCATGCTCAGCGCGACCATGAGTTCGATGGACAGCGGCCTGAACAAGAACGCAGCCGTCTTCACCCGAGACATCATCCCATTCTTCAAACGCCTCACCGGAACCGCCGAGTTCTCAGCCCGCGCCTCGTTCCTAATCGCTCAAGTCACTTCGTTTATTCTCGGTGTCTCGATCATCGGCATCGCCCTCTACTTCGCCAAGAGAGGCGAATCAGGCGGCGGCAAGGGCGTGTTCGAGATGATGCTGGACATCGGCGCGATGCTCTCTCTGCCGATGGCTGTACCCCTCGCGCTCGGGCTGTTCATCAAACGTGTCCCGGCTTGGTCAGCGTTCGTTTCGGTTGCTGCGGGCGTCGTTCCATCCGCGATCGCTCTGCTCGCAAGCAAGGACGTGTTCAGCGACCAGCTCGTGAACGCACTGCCTGGGTTTCTTTCGCCGCTCTTCGACTCAAGCTGGCCCTACCACCTGAAGGTGTTCATCAACCTCGGCGTCGGCTCGCTCGCGTTCCTGGCAACCATCCCGTTCTGGGCAAAGGTCTCGCAGCAAACTCGGCAACGTACAGACGAATTCTTCGAAACGATGCACAAGCCGATCGACTTCAAAGCCGAGGTCGGCGAAGCCAACGATGGCGCACAACTCAAGGTCATCGGCTCGTTCACCGCAGCCGTGGGCATCGGCATCACCTTGCTCGTCGCGATCCCATCGCACACATGGGCTGACCGATTGAGTGTGCTGTTCGTTGGCGGTTTCGTCGCACTCGTGGGCGGCGGGCTTGTCCTTGCGGGCAAAGCCCAAGACCGGAAAGCAAACTAAGCGCTGATCTCATGAGCCTCACCCGCCCCCTTCGGGATGCGGATGCTCTCGACCAACTCCTGAACTTCCTTCGGCGGCTCCTTGGTGATGTACGAAACGAAGAACGATACAACGAAGTTTATCGCCATCCCGACAGCACCGATGCCCTCAGGGCTTATGCCAAGCAGCAGGTGCTCGCTGGAACCGCCGAGGAACTTGAAGTAGACAATGTACCCAGCGGTAAACCCGATGCCACAGATCATGCCCGCGATGACACCCTCACGGTTGGCACGCTTAACGAAGATCCCAAGGATAATCGCTGGGAAGAAACTCGACGCAGCAAGCCCGAAGGCAAACGCTACGGTCGCGGCAACATAGTCGGGCGGGTTAATCCCAAGATATCCCGCGCCGCAAACCGCGATCGCCGCCGCGATACGCGCCGTGAGAAGCTCGTTCTTCTCGCTGATATCCGGAGTCAGCATCTTCTTAAACAGGTCATGACTAATCGCAGTCGACACAACGAGCAGCAGCCCCGCCGCGGTCGAGAGAGCAGCCGCAAGCCCTCCAGCGGCCACAAGCCCGATCACCCAGTTTGGCAACTTGGCGATCTCAGGATTGGCGAGCACCATAATGTCCTGGTCGACGTACAACTCGTTGTCGTTGTCGGCTACGAGTGCGTTTGCAACCATGCGCTGGCCGTGCTCGCCCCGCTGCTCTTCGACGAACGCCGGCTTGCCCACAAACGCGTCGGCGCCCTTGCCGTCTTTGCCGAGGTACTGGATCTTCCCGTCGCCGTTCTTATCAACCCACGCAAGAAGGCCTGAGTCCTCCCACTTCTTAAACCAATCCGGGATGACCTTGGGGCTTGCCAGGCCCGAGGCGTCGGCAACCTCTTGGCTGTAGTAGCTGTCGCTCACGGTATCGAGCAGATTCACTCTGCCGAACGCACCGATCGCTGGAGCTGTTGTATAGAGGATCGCGATAAACAGCAAGGCCCAGAACGCGCTGACGCGTGCGTCACGGACCTTCGGCACCGTGTAAAAACGGATGATCACATGAGGCAGTCCCGCGGTGCCGACCATGAGCGCCGCGGTGATGCAGAACAGATCCAGCGTACTCTTCGAGCCGTCGGTGTATCGCGCGAATCCGAGCTCTTCGTTCAGCCCATCGAGTTTATCCAGGAGTGACACCTGCTCTCCCGCCGCGATTCGGCTGCCGATCTCACCCGCAAGGTCGCCACCGAACCCGATCTGAGGGATCGGGTTTCCAGTCAGCTGGATCGCGATGAATATCGCGGGCACCATGAACGCGAAGATGAGCACGCAGTACTGCGCCACCTGCGTATACGTGATGCCCTTCATGCCTCCGAGCACCGCGTAGAAGAACACGATCCCCATACCGATCAGAACACCAAGCGTGATGTCCACTTCGAGGAATCGGCTAAACACAACACCCACGCCCCGCATCTGGCCCGCGACGTAAGTGAAGCTGACAAAGATCGCGCAGATCACCGCGACAAGACGCGCGAAGTTCGAGTAGTACCGATCGCCAACAAAGTCTGGCACGGTGAATTTGCCAAATTTCCGCAGGTAGGGCGCTAGTAGCAGCGCAAGCAAGACATACCCCCCGGTCCAGCCCATCAGGTAGACCGAGCCGTCGTAGCCCATAAACGAGATCGCACCCGCCATCCCGAGGAACGACGCGGCACTCATCCAGTCCGCGCCGGTCGCCATGCCGTTGGCAATCGGATGCACCCCCCCGCCCGCGACATAGAAGTCAGAAGTCGAGCCGGCACGTGACCAGATCGCGATGCCGATATACAGCGCGAAAGTCAGACCAACAATTACAAACGTCCACGCCTGTACGTCCAAGGCACCGCCCCCATGTCACACCCTCGGCGTGACTTCAGTAATCAATCTTCTGAAACACCACACCGACGATCGAGTCGGTTCATGAGCCACACGTAGACAAGAATGAGAATCACAAAGGTATAGATCGAGCCCTGCTGCGCGAACCAGAACCCGAGCTTGAAACTAGAGCCCGGCAGCTTGAACTGATTGAGCCAGTCCGCCAGCAGGATGCCAAAGCCAAAGGACACGACGAACCAAACCGCGAGCAAGAGCATGAGATACTTGATGTTTGTCTGCCAATAGCCATGCCGCAGACTCGACTCGTCGCTCGATGTGTCCGGCTGTGTCGTGTGTGGTTCGGTCATAGATCCCCCTTGCTATGTAGTGGCAGTCTACTTAAACCTCTCCAACTTTGCTTGTTCAATAGCGGCAATCAACCACGCATTGCCGGTTGATCGAACTCGCTGCAATGACCATGACGTCACCACCACACCACGCACATTCCCAGCCCATCGCGCGCAAGCTCTCAGATTTATTGTGCATGAACTGGGCCAGCGAGTTCGCTCTGATTTGCTGACTCGCTGAACTCGCCAAGCCCGGGATGGCGTGCACCGCAAAGTCGACAACCGAGTGAAGCTCTATCGATGCAAGACACAGCCCATCTCAGACTCAGGTTGCTGATCGTGTCTCGAACGTAAATCGCGTGGCTGGTCAAGAACCGAAACCGATCCGCGCAACCGCTCCGGCAATCCAACGCGTTGGCCACCAACGACAACGCCCGGCACCAAACGGTACCGGGCGTTTCAAAGCGGGTGATCGGATTTGAACCGACGACATTCACGTTGGCAACGTGACGCTCTACCACTGAGCTACACCCGCCTGTCAGCCAATGGCTGTGCGGGGCAAATGTAGCCGCCAAACCAGGCGGGGTCAAACTATTTCAAGCCCCACTCTACAGGCCAGCCCTCAAACTCAGACCACCGGGGCATTTACCGGGCCGAGACTTCCACAGAACCGGCCCCCGCCGCGTTATTCAGTGCGGTCATGACCTGCCCGGAGCTGTACGCGTTGGCGATCCACGGCCCCTCCGGCGTGCCCGGCCCGTAGACCGCAAGAGTCGGGATACCGGTCTGACCAAGTTCGTTGAGCTTCTGCCACCCCTCCGCCTTGCGCGAGGTCAGATCAACCTTGAGCGCGACCACGCCGGACGATTCCAACTGCTCGCGCACCGGGCTCACATTCAACACCGCGGCCTCTAGCGCCTTGCAGTTGAGGCACCACTCCGCAGTAAAGTCCAGCACCACAACTTTGCCGTCGTTGACCGCCGACTCGAACGCACCAGGCGAGTACTCCTGCCAGAGACCGACGTCCTTGGCAAGCACAGTCTGGTTGTACGCGACCGCGAACCCAGCCGTGGCGAGCAACACCGAAACCGCTGTGAACACGATCCGTGGCACCGGTTTCTTCGTGATCTTGACGGTCCGGTACACGAGCCACACCGCCGCCATCGCGACGAAGATACCCGCCGCCCACCAGTGCAGCACCTTCGACAGATGCGGATACTCAGCAACGAGCACCAACAAACCGGCGCCGATGAAGTACGCACCCGCAGCCATCAGCAGCAGCCCCATGACCTGCTTGACGAGATCACTCGCGGGCCCAGTCTTTGGAACGTGCTTCAAGAGCTGCGGGAACGCCGACAGCACCAAGTATGGCAGCGCCATCCCGACACCCATCGAGAAGAAGACAGTCCCCACGACCAGCTTCGAACCCGAGGCGATCGCCGCGGGCAGGATCGCGCCGACAACAAAACCGAAGCAGGGCAGGCCGAGCACCGCGGTCATGATGCCGTACAGAAACGACCCGAGCGCGTTGTCGGCCTTCGGGTCCAGCATGTATGCCTTCTGGGGCAGCGAGATGTTGAACATCCCCATAAGCCCCGCGGCCATCACCATGATGACCACGCCGATGCCGCCCGTCAGCCACCAGATGCCAAAGACCCTCGACGGGTCTGCAAAGTTCCCAACCTCGTTTACGAACAGTACAGGCAGCGCCAGCGCCGTCCAGAACGCGACAACACCCACCGCCATCCACACGCCGAGAAACGCCGCACGCTTCCGGCTCTCGCCCGCGTGCTTGGTCAGGGTCAGAATCTTGATCGGGATCACCGGCAAAACGCAGGGTGTCAGGTTCAGCACAAACCCGCCGACCACACCCGCTAGCGCGATCGCCGCGAGAAAGCCCGGCGAACCCGGCGAGGGCAGCGAGACCAAACCAAGGAACTTCGCGCCCGTCACAACCGTGTCATCGCCCGATGCCGCGCCCGTGCTGCCAGGGTTCTGATTCGCAGCGCCGAAGTCCGCGTTGTCAAAAACCGACGCGTCGAAGCCCTCAAAGTCTGGGTCGATAATCTGCCCGCCGGCCTCCGCAGCCACCGAGATACCCACCGTGTTCACGTTGTACTGTGGGATGTAGCACGTTGTGTCGTCACAAGCTTGAAGCTCGACAATGACCTTGAGCTCGGCATCCCCGATCGGCGCATCGTCCGCAACGAGAAACGGCACATACACAACGGCGCGACCTTTATAGGTCAACGCCTCAACCGAACCTGCACCCGAGCCCGTCACATCAGGAACCTTCGCCGGCTTGGGTTCGGGCCACTGGATCGGGCCCGTTGTAATGAATGCCGGCTGGTTCTCAAGCCTGACTTGTGTCCGGATCGCAAACTCCGCGATCTCGGGCGGCAGAACGTCCTGCTCTGCTGATGGCCACGAGTGAAGCACCGGGCCGTGGTCGAGCACAACCACAAGGAACCCGCGCTGCCCTGGGACGAACGTCTCGCCCGACGCCTTCGCCGAGACCGTCACCTCGGGAATGTCATCGAAATTTGGCTGGGCCGACGCCGGCAACGCCAGCAAGAAAAGCCCGATCAGCATCATCCCGATTGTCTTCATGGTCGCTATCCGTCTGTGTGGCTGGCTGTTCATGTTCTAGAGACTACCCCTGCTCCATCTATAGCTATCACCCGATCGGCCCGAATTGTTCCATCCGAAGCGTTCTTGGTCAGTCTCAAGCCTAATCCCCCCGGTTTCCGATAACTGCTTTATACCGGGCGATCACGCCCTAGACGCATGATCCGGAGCCACACCGAATGTCCGCCGACGTACTCGAACAGAACGAGATCGACGCCCTGCTCAACGCTGTCGATACCGGCGAGGTCGAAGAAACCGCGGTCAGCGGCCAGATCTTCAGCAAGAACCGCCGCCACGGCGAGGCCGTCGAAGTCCGCCAGTACGACTTCAAGCGGCCCGAGCGCGTCTCCAAGGATCAGATGCGCGCCTTGCAAACGCTCCACGAAGCGTTCGCCCGGAACTTCGGCGCCTCACTCTCGGGCTTCCTGCGAACCATCGTCGAGGTCAAGGTCGCAAACTGCGAGCAGATGACCTACGCCGAGTTCATCGCGAGCCTGCCCAACCCGACCAGCTTCAACCTCGTCCAGGCAGACGAACTCGAAGGCCAGATGTGCCTCGAGATCAGCCCCCTCATCATCTACCCCATCATCGACCGCCTCCTCGGCGGCACAACCCAGGACCTTTTCATCCCGCAGCGCCCGATGACGCTCATCGAGACCAACCTCATCGGCAACGTCACGCAGCGCGGCCTCGAGGCGCTCAGCGAAGCCTGGTCAGGCATCCGCCAACTCGTCTACTCGATCGGCGCTATCGAGAGCAACCCGCAGCTCGTCCAGATCGTGCCGCCAAACGAGGTGGTCGTGGTCGTCGGCTTCGAGATCAAGATGTCCAACCGCGCGGGCACGATGAACCTGTGCATCCCCTACAACGTGATCGAACCCGTCATGGACGACCTGGCCGCCCAGAGTTGGTTCTCCGTGAGTGACCAGACCAAGAACGCCGAGGTCCAAAAACGGATCGACAAGTCGCTCAGCCGGGCGACCGTCGGCGTCTCGGGCGTGCTCGCCGAGACCACGATGACAATGCAGGACCTCATCAACCTCCAGCCCGGCGACCTGATCGTGACCGAAAAGCCCGCCAACCAGCCGGTGGTAATCCGGGTCGAGCGGGAGAAGAAGTTCTGGGCCACGATGGGCAAGGTCAAGGGCAAACGGGCCCTGCAGGTGCTCGCGGGCATCAAGCCCGGCGAACGTGCCCCGGGCAAGAAGGCCAGCGATTCACCCCCGCCTGCCGATCCAGACGCCTGATCGGGGCTGTCCACAAGCCCAGTCCGACTGTACAGATCCTGTCCAAATTCGCCCAAACCGCCATCTGGAGTTGGTCAGAGGCTGTTCACCTGTCTAATGTTCCCCAAGCCGTCGGCTCGTACGCCCTCGGTCTCGTTGAGTTTCTCTCACCCGGTAGAAGGTTAGATGCCGGTTGAGGGTGTGCCCCTCGGAGCGGTGCATGAGCTGAAGATAAGCCATGCTGAAAGGATCGGTCACGAGCGATCGGTCTATCGCCTTCGGGAGGCCACGGATGTGCTTTATGCGTTCGTGGCCTTGTTGCGTTCCATGCCGGACCGTTGCTCCGGTGACATTCAGACATTTTCGGGCGGTGTTGGCCGTCCATACACGGAGGTTCAATCGTGAACCCTCAGGAAATCATGCGGATTCTGGACTCGATCGCCCGCGATCGGAACATCGACCGTTCACTCCTTATCACCGACCTCGAGCAGGCGATGCTGTCTGCTGTCCGCAAATACTTCGGCACCATCGACACCGACGAGTTCACCTGTGAATTCGATCAGCTCACCGGCCAATTCAACCTCGCCCGCCTTGGCGAGCCGCTCGAGATCCCGCCGGACGAACTGGGCCGAATCAGCGCGCAGACCTTCAAGCAGGTCATGATCCAGAAGTTCCGCGACGACGAGCGCAACTCGATCCTCGACGAATTCTCAGGCCGGATCGGTGAGATTGTCACCGGCACCGCCCAGCGGTACGAGGGCGGCGCACTGGTCGCGACCATCGACCGGGCCGAGGCGTTCATGCCCCGCTCCGAGCAGATCCCAGGCGAGCAGTTCAACGCCGGCGAGCGCGTCCGCTGCCTGATCCTCGACGTCCGGGAGCAGGGCTCGCAGGTCAAGATCGTGATCAGCCGGGCCCACCCCGACTTCATCAAGGGCCTCTTCGAGGTCGAAGTCCCAGAGGTCTCCGAGCGCATCATCGAGCTCAAGGTCCTCGCCCGCGAGGCCGGCTACCGCACCAAGATCGCGGTCAGCTCGATCGACTCTCGCGTTGACGCCGTCGGCGCGTGCGTGGGTGTCCGCGGCTCGCGCATCAAGAACATCGTGGACGAACTCAACGGCGAAAAGATCGACATCGTCCGCTGGAATGAGTCGAGCCAGATCCTCATCCAGAACTCTCTCAAGCCCGCCGAGATCCAAGAGGTCAACCTCTGCTTCGAACTGGGCCGGGCAACCGTCGTCGTCCGCGACGACCAGCTCAGCCTCGCGATCGGCAAACGCGGCCAGAACGTCCGCCTCGCCGCACGTCTGACGGGCTGGGACATCGACATCCTCACACCCGAGGAGTTCAACAAGGGCCTCGAAACGCTCGCCGACACCCTGCTCTCGATCGAGGGCATGCAGGAGAACATGCTCGACCGCCTCGCGGCTCTTGGCATGGTCAGCGTCTTCGACATCGAGGAAGTCGGCGCGCAGGTGCTGGTCACCGAACTTGAGATCGACGAGGCAACCGCAGAGAAGGTGCTCGAAGCCGCGGCAACGCGTGCCAAGATCGTCGCCGAGCAGCAGCTCGCGGAGAAGGAAGAAGCCGCCAAGCGTCGTCAGGAAGAGGAAGCCGCGGGTGCAGCCCTCTTCGGCGATCTGGGCGACACCACCGACGAAGAATCGGCCGAGGCAGACGAAGCCGCGGCACTCATCCTGGGCGACGAGCCCGCAGAGGAAACCGAGAAGCCCTCGGACGAATCCTGACCGACCGAAGAAGCGGCGTGACAGCACGCCGGGATTTTGTATCGACAACAGCTGGAGCAGACATTGGCCAAGCGGGTATTTGAGATTGCGAAAGAGCTGGGGATCGCCTCGAAGGTGATCGTCGCCAAATGTCACGCCGAGGGCGTGCCGGCGGACCTGGTGAAGAACCACATGTCGAGCATCTCGATCGGATTGGAAACCACAATCCGCGAATGGTTCAGCACCGACGGCAGCAGCTCGGCCGTGGAAACCTCCGAAAAAGTCGACATCGAGAAGGCACGTGTGTCGACTCCGAATAAGACCAAGGCGAAGGCCAAAGCCAAAGCCGTGGCAAAGAAGCTCGACGAATCCGAAGACGACGGCGACTCGAACGTTGCCGTCGCCGACGAGCCCAAGAAGCCAGCAGCCAAAGCCAAGCCCGGCCCGCCCCCCGCTACGACCAAAGTCTCGGCATCTCCAGCGGCCAAGGCACCCGTTTCTGCGGCTGCACCAGAACCCGAAGAGCCAACCAAGCCCGCTCAGGACGCACCTGCCGACGACAAGCCCGACGAAGGCTCTGGCGATGCGCCCGACAAGCCGAGCGTCGCGGCCGAGGCACCAAAGACTCCCAAGAAATCCCCCCCGGCCAAGCCAGCGATGAACGTCCCGACCCGGCCCACGTCGGTCACACCGGCAGGCCCGATGCTGCTGGAGAAAACCAAGGTCAAGCTCGCCGGCCCCAAGGTCGTCCGGGTCGAAGCCGCGGAAGTCATCGATACACCTCGACGTCGCCCACCAAGCGGTGGCCAAGGCGGACCCGGACAGCAGGGAGGCCCCGGCGGCTACGGCATGCCCGGACCACCGCAGGACGGCGGCCCGCAGCGCCGCGGCGGCTCAAACCGCAGACGCGGACCGGCGAGCAACAACCGCAGAGGCGGCGGTCGCCACAGCCAAGGCGGCATCGATCAGGCCGGCGGCGGCGGCGCATCGCCCTTCCGCCAACAAGACCTCGTCGAGCGTGAAGCACGCCTGCTCCGCTCCGGCGGATTCATGAAACGCCGACGCCAAGAAGCCAAACGCCAGGGCCAAGCCGCCGGCAAGGAAGGCCCGGAGAACACCGGTCCCGTCAAGATCCAAGAGCCGTTCACGATCAAGGACCTCTCAGCCGCAACCGGTGTCAAGGCCGCCGAAATCGTCAAGCAGCTCTTCCTCGAAGGCATCATGGCGACCATGAACTCCGGCATCGACGCGGAAAAGGCCCAAGAGATCATGCTGGAGTTCGACATCGAACTCGATGTCGTCGAGGCGCAGTCCGCCGAGCAGAAGGTTGAGAAGTCCTTCGAGGACCGCGAGGTCGTCAACGAGCAGGCCCGCGGCCCGGTCGTCACCATCATGGGACACGTCGACCACGGTAAAACATCGCTGCTCGACAAGATCCGCAACGCCAAGGTCGCCGAGGGCGAAGCCGGCGGCATCACTCAGGCCACCAGCGCGTTCAAGGTCCCGGTCACTGTCGGCGACGAAGAACGCGAAGTCGTCTTTGTTGACACACCCGGCCACGAGGCGTTCACCGCCATGCGTTCGCGCGGCGCCAACGTCACAGACATCATCGTGCTCGTCGTCGCCGCAGACGACGGCGTCATGCCCCAGACGATCGAATCCATCGCGCACGCCAAGGCAGCCGAAGTCCCGATCGTCGTCGCGCTCAACAAGATCGACAAGCCCGAGGCCGATGAGGCCAACGTGCAGCGCATCCTGGGCCAGCTCGCAGAGCACGACCTCAACCCGACCGAATGGGGCGGCGACGTCGAAGTCATCAAGACCAGCGCCCACTCAGGCCAGGGCATCGACGAACTGCTCGAGGTCCTCGAATACCAGTCGCAGCTGCTCGAACTCAAAGCAGACTTCGGCGGCGCAGCGCGCGGCACCGTCATCGAGTCGCGCGTCGAGACCGGCCGGGGCTCGGTCGCCAACATCCTCGTCCAAGACGGCAAGCTCTCAGTCGGCGACTTCATCGTCGCGGGACCAGCGTTCGGACGTGTCCGCGACATCTCGGATGACAGAGGCAACCGGATCAAGGAAGCCCTCCCGCCGATGCCCGTGCAGATCTCGGGTATCGACGAGCTCCCGATCGCCGGCGACAAGTTCTTCTGCGTCAACACGCTCAAGAAGGCACAGGAAGCCGCCGAGCAGCGTCGCGACCGTGATCGCGACGACCACCTCGCCCAGCCGAAGGTCACACTCGACACCCTCTTCAGCGCCAACAGCGACGAAGAGGTCAAAGAGATCCTCGTCGTCATCAAGGCGGACGTTCAGGGCTCGGTCGATGTGCTCCGCAATGAGGTCGAGAAGATCACAACCGACGAGGTCAAGGTCCGCGTGCTCCACGCCGCTGCTGGCGGTATCACGCAATCCGATGTGATCCTCGCGGAGGCTTCCTCGGCGATCATCATCGGCTTCAACGTCATCCCCGCCAGCAACGCACGCAGGCTTGCCGACGACAAGGGCGTGGAGATCCGTACCTACGACGTGATTTACCACATCACCGAGGACATCACCAAGGCCGCCGAGGGCCTGCTCGATCCGGAACTCCGTCAGGAGGTACTGGGCCACGCAGAGGTCCGCCAGGTCTTCAAGGTCTCCAAGGTTGGCACCATCGCGGGCTGCTACGTCACCGACGGCACCGTCGAACGCGATGCGCTTATCCGCGTCACCCGCAACGACATCGTCATCGAGAACGACCGCAAGCTCGAACAGCTCAAGCGGTTCAAGGACGACGCCAAGGAAGTCCGCTCCGGTATGGAGTGCGGCATGAAGATCATCGGCTACGACGATATCAAAGAGGGCGACATCCTCGAGTGTTACAAGCAGGTTGAGGTCAAGCGCAAGCTCGGCTAACCGCCCGAGATGTAAACAAGCATGGTCATCGGCGTCCTCCAATTCGAGCTGCTTATCCACGACTGCGAGTCCCTCAAGGACAAACGCAGTGTCGTGCGATCCGTTAAGGACAGGCTCCACCGCGAGCACCAGGTCTCCGTGGCAGAAGTCGCCGCGCAGGACACACTCAACCTAGCGGTGCTCGGACTCGCGTGCGTCTCGACCGACGGCAAACGCGTAGGCGAAGTGCTCGACAAGATCTCGGCCAAGCTCCGCGCCACGCCCGGTGCTGAGCTCGGCGCGATGCGTCGGCACATCATCACAGGTGAAGAAGCCGAGGCCCACACCGAGACCAACCCCGACGCCGACTCGCTCGCCGAGGAGATGCTTGCCTACGCCAGAGAGGATTCCGCGTGAGCCAACGCACCGACCGAATCTCCGCCCTCCTGCGAGAATCGATCCAGAAGGTCATCTCAAAGGGGCTGCACGACCCGCGAGTCAGCGGCCTGATCACCGTGACCGGCGTCACCACCGACAACGATCTCACGCAATCGACCGTGACAGTCTCTGTGCTGCCCGCCGACCGTGCCGAGCTCTCGATGCACGGCATCCGCGCCGCCGCCGCTCACATCCGTCACCAGGTCGGCAACGACGTCGCGCTCCGCAAGATGCCAAAGCTCGTCTTTAAACTCGACGACACGTCGAGCAAGCAAGCCGAGGTGCTCGGCGCGATCGCACGGGCCGCGGAAGAACGCGAGAACAGCCAGGACGAACAGAGCTGGGGCTCCGAAACCAAGCCCGGCCATGAGGACGCGGATACCGATGAGCGTTGATCACGCCTCCAATCTGCAGGCACTCGTCAAACGCCTCACGAGCAAGGCAGAAGACGCCGAGCCGACGCAGCGTTTCTGCGTGGGCCCGGACGACCCGATGACAGACCCGATCTGCGATGAACTGATCTGGTCGTTTCTCGTGTGGGAAGCGGGCGAGAAACGAGCCGCCGCGCTCGCGTCGAAACTCTGCGAGACGTTCGTCGATCTCAACGAGTTCCGCGTCTGCCTGACAGGCGAACTCGCGTCGTTCTTCGGCCCCACCTACCCGAAAGCCGCCGAACGCGCCGACAGGATGCGTTCTTCACTCAACGACATCTTCCAGCGTGAGCACGAGGTCAGCCTCAAGAGCCTCTCGTCGATGAACAAGCGCGACGCCAAGGCGTACCTCGAATCGCTCGAGGGCATCCCCTCCTACGTCGTATGCCGAACTCTGCTGCTCGGCCTCGGCGGGCACGCGTTCCCGCTCGACAACAGACTCCTCAAGCTGCTCGCCTCCGAGCAAGCCATCGCGGATTCTGAGACTGTCGAGTCAGGCTCGAGCTGGCTCGAACGACAGATCAGATCGGGCGACGCCGCCCCGGCGTTTGTCGCCATCGAGGCGTGGGCCGCCAGCCAAGCCGGCGCGCGCAGCAAATCAACCAAGAAAGCAACGAAGAAAGTCACCAAGAAATCGGGCTCGACAAGCTAGTCAGCGACTCAGGCAAACCGATCAAGCAACCCCGGAGAGACGAACGTGGCCGGTCACAGTAAATGGGCAAACATCAGGCACCGCAAAGAACGCCAAGACTCCAAGCGGTCCAAAGTCTGGTCGAAGTGTTCCAAGGCCATCATGGCCGCCGCCCGCGCAGGCGGTCCCGATCCGGACACCAACCTCTCGCTCCGCTACGCGATCGACGAAGCCAAGTACGCCAACATGCCCAAGGACACGATCAAACGCGCCGTTGACAAGGGCGCCGGCGCCGGTCAGGGCGACGCGTTCGACGCCATCACCTACGAGGGCTACGGCCCCGGCGGCACCGCCATCATTATCGACACACTCACCGACAACAAGAACCGCACCGTGACCGAGATCCGCACGCTCTTCAAGAAGGGCGGCGGCTCGCTCGGCAACGCGGGCACCGTCGCGTACATGTTCCAGACCAAGGGGCAGATTCTCGTTGATGCTGGCAAGGTGAGCGAAGAGCAGATCATGGACCTGGCAATCGACGCCGGCGCCGACGATGTGCAGAGCCCCAAAGCCGACGGCGACGAGGCCGGCTTCTGGACCATCCTCACCCAGGCAACCGACTTCCAGCAGGTCAAGACCGCGATCGAAGAAGCAGGCATCGAGATCACCGACGCGTCGATCGCCAAGATCCCCGACGACACAGTCGCGGTCGCCGGCGACGAAGCCAAGAAGGTCTTCAACCTCATCGAAGCGATCGAGGACAACGACGACGTCCAGAACGTCTACACCAACGCGGACATCGATCCCGCAGCGATCGAAGACTAAACCGGGCTATCCAAACAGGCTGATCTTGCCCCACGCCCCGAGCGCTCGCTCGGCTGTCGCCGAGACATCGCGCGCCCTCGAAAGATCGAGCACGCACGACGCGGCGTTTGGTTTCATCGCGAGCCCGGCCGCGATCGGTGTCAGGTCAACCCGACGTTCAACGCGCGGCCCGCCCCACCTCGCCTGAACACAATCACTGCTCGAAAGCGGCGCTGCGGCATCGACTCCGGCCTCCGCGAGTGCATCGAGATCGACGGATTTGTGCACACCCACGTGGCTTCCACGAGGCGACGCCACGAGCACGCCGTGACGCTCAGCCTGAGCCGAGATCTCACCTACCACGCCCTCGACGGGCTCGTCTGGCAGTTCGAGACACACGACCGGGTTGTCGCCCGCGCCAAGACCGACAAGGTCGTGCGCAAGTTCGATCGCGCCGAGCACCGCCGCAACCGCGCGATCCGAGTGCGCCCTGTCCGCAAAGTGCGCCGCGGGCACGAACACATCGAGCCCCGCAAGCCGAAGCTCGGTCCGCTTCAGCAGCGCCGCGATGTCGCGACGTGAACTGCGATCAAGCGAACGCGCACGCAGCTCCGGGTGGACCGCGTCGAGCACGACCGCGCGGAAGTCCATGCCCGTCACCCAGCCGAGCAGCCCACGCGCCGATGTAGCCTCCACATCGGTCGCCATCGCCAGCCCGCGGATCGAGCAGGCCAGATCGGGGATACTCGGGATATCGAAGCCCGTTTCCATGACAAGTTGTAGCGCGTCCGGCCCGCTGTCATCCGCCCGGCGCTACCATCGATCACCATGACACCCATCAGGCGTCTCCTCGAAACCGTCCATCTCACGTTCGCGGGCCTCTGGCTCGGATCGCTCGTCATGACGGGCGTCGCCGCGGCTGTCATCTTCCCGATCACACGCGAACTCAACCCCCAGCTGCCCGATTTCACCGAGTTCACAGGCCCGCACTGGCGCATCGCTGCCGGCACCGTCGCCGCCAAGATCTTCCTGATCTCAGACGCGATCCAGCTCGGCTGCATCATCATCTGCGGCCTGACACTCGGGGCCGTCGTCATCACCGCCGAGGGCTGGCAGCGACCAATCGCAACATCGATCAGGCTCATCGCGCTCTTCTGCGCCGTCGGGCTGCTGACGTACTCGTTCGCGTTTCTTGGCCCGCGCATGAACACGAACATGGTCAACTACTGGGATGCCGCGCGGGCAGGCAAGAACGACGCGGCTCAGAGCTACCAGCTCGCTTTCGACAAAGACCACCCAACCGCGACCAAGGTGATGATCGGCTCGTTCCTCTGCGCTCTCTTGGTCACTTCGTCCGGTGCGTTGTCTGTCGCCGGCGCTGCTGTGCCCAACTCAACCGCGACGAAAGCCCCGCCTTCCAAACTCCAGCAGCCCGAACTCTCCAGGCGGCGACACGGCGCATGAGCGCCACCCCCTCCAACCCGCGCGGTCTGAAGGACATCCCCTTCAAGCTCCCCCAGGTCGAGCCCGCCGAGAAACGCAGAGCCAAACGCATCTGCGAGCTGCTCAAAGAGCACTACCCCGACGCCCACTGCGAACTGAACTTCACCAACCCGCACGAGCTGCTGATCGCCACCATCCTCTCGGCGCAGTGCACAGACGTCGCGGTGAACAAAGCCACACCGGCGCTCTTTGAGGCATTCCCAACGCCCGCCGACTACGCCAAGGCGACGCCGAAGGACATCGAGCCTTACGTCAAATCGCTCGGCTTTTTCCGCAACAAAGCCAAAAGCGTGCACGCGGCGATGACCTCGGTCACCGAAGACCACGACGGCAAAGTGCCGCAAACAATGGACGAACTGCTCGCGCTGCGTGGCGTAGCGAGAAAGACCGCGGGCGTTGTGCTGAGCAACGCCTACAACATCAACGTCGGCTTCGTCGTTGACACGCACGTCATGCGGCTCAGCCAGCGGCTGGGCCTGATCGATGAATCAGAAGAAGGCAACCCCGTCAAAATCGAGAAGAAGCTCATGGCGCTCTTCCCACGCGACGACTGGGGGCTTCTATCGCATCTGCTCATCTGGCACGGCAGACGCGCCTGCAAAGCACGCATGAGCTCGTGCGCGGATCACCCGATCTGCAAGAAATACGGAACGTGCTGCTCGCTGCGTGATTGATGCAGACTCCAGAATTCAGAATCAGTTCTTCTGGAAGTTGCTGATGTCGGCGTCCGGGATGTTGTCCGGGCGCTCGATCTCGGGCAGATCAACGTCGTTCTCTACGTTGCTGAATTCCAGCTCGATCCTCTGGCGTGGGGTCGCCTCGCGGATGAGCATTGTGGTCTTGACGCCGTCGAATTCCTTGTAGTCCTCGTACAGCCTTTGGAATTGCTCTGGCTGACCTTGGCCGTTGTCGCGTTGGCCGACGATCGCAACGAGGAAACCAGTTTCCTCGTTGAAGAAGTAGGCTTCGACACGCCCTGAGAAGTGTTCAACGCGGACCATGTAAACCGTGCCCAGTTCGTTCTCTTGCTTATCGACAGTCTCGATGCTCTTGAAGTGATTCTCGTAGTCAACCTCGGCATAGAAACGTGACGCGACCGTAAACCGTTCGAGTTCTTCACCGGTCATCGGCACAGCCGGGTCTTCGTTGTTCAACAGCCAGCCGGCCTTGCCATCGAAAATCCGCTTCTGCGTCATCGAACCGACCACGATGATCTCCTGGACGATTTTGTCCGGAGCCTCGGCGTGGATACGGAGGATCCCAGTGACCTGGGGCTCTTCAGCGCCGGGGGGGAAGACCTTGACCCGGCCCGTCAGCTTCCGTGACTTGATCGCGAACACGGCCTCTTTGCCGCCGATTGCCTCGATGTGCCGCTCAAAGATCGACTCAGCAGAGGGCAGGTCCTTTGCAGGCTCCTGAGCGGCTTCTGTTGTCGATTCAGTCGTGGTCTCGGGCTGGGTGGCCGCCTCGTCCTGGGCAGCCGCGGGCATCCCGGCGAAGACGATCAGTGCAAGAAATGCTCGACCGATGGTGCGCCAGTGCTGCATGGGAGTCTCTCCGGGAGGGTTTGGGAACCGCGATTCACTCGGATGGCTGACAGGTAACGGGCTCGCCGCGATTCGAACGCGGAACCTTCGGCTTCGGAGGCCGACACTCTATCCAGTTGAGCTACGAGCCCTGCATGACCGGTGTTCGACCGGACCACAGGTTCGATCGTACGATCGCCGCGGCACTCAGGCAATGCACCCTCGCCGCCCATCTGATCCCGGAGCAACTTCGTGACCCACTCACCCAGCACACCAAAGCCCGCCCCGCTCGGCTATGTGCTCGCGGTCACATTCATCCTCAGCATCGGCACAGGCTCACTCACCCACGGACTGGGGTTTATCGCCAAACAGTCCGCGGGTTTCGAGCGAGCCGCGCTCTTCGGGCTCGGGGTGACCTTCGGCATCACCTACATCTTCTCGTCGTGGCTCACAGGCCCCGTCGTCAGAATGCTCGAAACCAAGTCCAAAGTCCCGATCGCGCCGCGTTCACTGCTCATGGCGATCACGTTTGCCGGCGCGTTGATCTCGGCTGTGCCACTTATCCTCGACAGTCTGAACCTCGCAACAAACGCCGGGCTGTGGATCGTCGCCGCGGGCTACGGCGGGCTGACCGGCATCATGTGGCCCCTCGTCGAATGGAACATCTCCGGCGGCAGGCGGGGCAAAGCGCTGCGCTCGGCGGCGGGCCAGTTCAACATCGTCTGGACCACCGCAGTCGTCTTCTCGTTCTGGCTCATCGGACCGACACTCGAAGACCACCCACAAGCCACCTTCGTGGGCATCGTCGTGCTGCACCTGCTCGCGGTGGTGCTGATGATCCCATTCCCAGCCAAGCCGCCCAAGCACCTGACTGACACACTCGAACCCGAAACCCCGAGCCCGAAATACCTGCTCACCGCAGCACGCGCGTTGCTGCCTGTCAGCTACACACTCGCAGGCGTGCTCGGACCGTTCTTCCCGGTCGCCATGCACAAGATGGGGATCGACCTCACCTGGCAAACCGTCGTCGTATCGGTGTGGATGACCTCACGCATCCCAACGATGGTCCTCCTCGAACGCTGGCACGGCTGGCACGGCAAAGCCTGGCCGCTCGTTGTCGGGGGCATTGCAGTCGTGCTCGGGTTTGTCGGCTGCGTCGTCGCGCCGGTTCTCAATGTGCCCGGCGCAGCCCTCTTCGTGATGGTTTTGGCGTTGGTCCTCTTTGGTGCCGGCAAAGGGCTCGTCTACACCGCGGCCATCTACTACGCGATGGAACTGGGTCAGGGCGAAATCGACTCCGGCTCAACCCATGAGGCCCTGATCGGAGTCGGCTATGCACTCGGACCCGCGATCGGGCTCTTGGCGGCCTTGGCTGTCCGCGTGAATCTAATCCCCGAATCTGGGTTTACCTACCTGCTCCTAGCGGCTGCCGGAATCGGGAGCCTGGCGCTCGGAGGCGCGATTGTGGCCTTCAACGCCAGAAAGTGCTGATTCCATATCGCAGCCGGAATCCCCGGCACCGGTTAGTAGTTTTCCAAGGATCCTGCGGGTGAGCCGAACCATACGGCTGGCTCGCTCGTCCAATATGCTGTCATCACCCCAAGGCTGGTGTGGAATCCTCAGCCGGGACAATGAGTAGGCCGATGCCTGCCTGTGCCCCGGCTTGGGGGACAAAGACGAACGGAGGCGTTAATGGGTTGTGTCAAGGTTCTCAGTCGTGCTTGTGCCGTCTCGGCAACAGTGTTCCTCACCGCCGCCGGGACCGCGGCGCAGGTTGCCGAACTCCAGACCAGCGACTGGTCCAAGGCCGTGTGGGACGCCGCCAGCGTCGGCGACAAAGACGGCACGTTCACGGCACTCGCCAACATCCCTGACACGATCGACCCCGACAACGTCACCGACATCCGCGCCGCGATCGACCTGCTCCAGGCCAACTTCGAGAAGCAAGCAACAGAACGCGAAGAGCAGATCGCTGAGAAACGAGCGGAGCTCGCAGAGGTGCTCGCCGAGGCCAAGAACAACGACCCCGACAAGCTCTCTGAAGCGATGGCCGTCGTGCTGTTCCTTGACTCGATCGTGCTCGACCGCGAGGCGCTGCTGAACGAGCCGCAGGTCCGTGACCTCATCCAGCGCGCCGCCGACACCGCAGCCAAAGCCGAGGCAGAGCAAGAATGGCTCACCGCGATGGAGCTCTACGCACGGCTCAACTACCTCGAAGAAACATCGCAGCGTTTCAAGAAAGACCTGCAGCGCCAGATGGTCCGCAGAGAGATGCTGACGCTCTATGTCCCGGAGCGGTACTGGGATCTCCGCGACGAGCGTTTGCGTGAACTCGAAGCCGAGGCTCAGGCAAACTGGGACGAGAAATACGCCGCCCTCGAAGCCGACCCGGAAGCCACCGAGGAAGACTTTGAAGAGCTCGGCAAGCGTCCAGAGATCGAGGGCCTGCCCGAGTTCAACCCGCGCGGCGCCGACTTCAGAGAGAAACTCGACGGCGTCACACCCGATCTCGTCCAAGCAGCCATGGGCCAGGGCGCCCGGCACCACATCTCGGGCACCCAGCTGAAAACCATGCTGATCGCCGGCATCGACAACCTCCAGATGCTGATCGAGATGGAGGACCTGCAGGACGCGTTCCCAGAGCTCGCGCAGGACAACAAACGCCAGAAGCTGCTCGACCACCTCGATGATGAACGCGAGAAACTCGAGGCCACGCGCCGGGACATCTCGCTGGTCGATCTCCGCCGGACGCTCAGCAGGCTGATCGAGATGAACGCCACGACCCTGAAACTGCCGAGCGAGGTCGTGATCCACGAGGTCGGCTCTGGCGCGATGGCGCAGCTCGACGAGTTCAGCCAGATCGTCTGGCCCCACGAACTCCGCACCTTCTACAAGCGCCTCGACTCGTCCTTCATCGGCGTCGGCATCCAGATCGTCAACGACCCGGTCACCGGGGACCTGCAGGTCTACACCCCCATGCCCGGCATGCCCGCGGTTCGTGCAGGCGTCCGCGCCGGTGACATCATCGCCAAGGTTGACGGCGAGCCGACCGTCGGCATGACAACTGACCAAGCCGTCGAAGTCATCACCGGCCCGCGCGGCACAGACGTCGTCCTCACCATCAAACGCAAGGGTGAAGAGGGAGAAGAGATCACCAAAGACATCACCATCACTCGCGACGAGATCGAGGTCGCGACCGTCACCGGCTGGCGAAAGCTCAGCCCGGCCAAAAACGACTGGGACTGGTACATCGACCGCGACCAGAAGATCGGCTACATCCGCCTCGACAAGTTCGCGCAGGACTCGACCAACGAGCTCAACGCCGCGATCAACTCGATGCGCAAGAGCGGGCTCAACGGCCTGATCCTCGACCTCCGCTTCAACCCGGGCGGTCAGCTGAACCAGGCCATCGAGATCTCGAACCTGTTCATCGAGCAGGGCACGCTCGTCTCCACGGTCAGCAGCAGGACCGAGCCGCCCCGTTCGCACTCTGCGAACAAGTGGAAGGCTTCGCTGGCGGGTCTGCCGATGGTTCTGCTCGTCAACAGCAACTCGGCATCGTCGAGCGAGATCGTTGCCGGCGCGATCAAGGACTACGGCGACGCGGGCAACATCCACGCGCTCGTCCTCGGTGAACGCACTTACGGCAAGGGCACCGTCCAGAACCTCCACCGCGTCAACTCGAACGCCGCGATGAAGGTCACCACCCAGTTCTACCAGCTCCCCGGCGGCAAGGTCATCCACCGCCGACCCGGCGACGCGAACTGGGGCGTGGCGCCGAACCTTGAGATCCCGCTCCTGCCGAGCCAGGTCACCGACGCGCTCATCCTCAGAAGAGACGCCGACGTCTTCCAGATCGACGAGAACGGCGAGGTCCTCGAGTTCCAGCCACGCAACCCGGACTCGGACATCACCGAGCGACCCGACCCGCAGGACCTGATCGACAAAGGCATCGACCTGCAGCTTCAGACCGCGGTGATCCTGCTCAAAACGCAGGCGCCGATGGACACCTCCGGCACCGCCATGCTGGGCGGCTAAATCGCGGATTCACAACCAAAGCACCCTGTGAAGCACCCCGACACGTTCGGGGTGCTTCTTTACCTGCACTTCTGGTTGTATACACCCATTTTGGTCATCTTCGCCCGTTTGATTGTCGCCCCCTCAGAGTCTCCCTAAAGTTACTACGTCCAAGATCCGTCGTCTTCGGATGGGGGATCTGTCTGCGCGCTGTCAGGGTAATCCAGGCCCCGCAGCGCCCACGAATAGACCGCACAGGGGAACGAAATGACGCAGGCCGCGACCGCGAACAAGGGCAACTCCAAGCCCAGGCTCTCCGACGAGCTTTCAAACGACACGCTCCTCGGATGGCTCCGCAGCATGCAGCTCATCCGCGAGTTCGAGACACGCACGATGCAGGCCTACCAGCAGGCCAAGATCGGCGGCTTCTGCCACATCTACACGGGCCAAGAAGCCTGCGCCGTCGGCACCATCGGCAGCGTCAACCACGACGACCCTGTCGTGCTCGCCTACCGCGACCACGGCCACGCGCTCGCCCGGGGCATGGACCCCAAGGCATGCATGGCCGAGATGTACGGCAAAGCAGCGGGATGCGCCAAAGGCAAGGGCGGCTCGATGCACATGTTCGACAAGCCCAACCACCTCTACGGCGGTCACGGCATCGTCGGCGCACAGACACCGCTCGGCACCGGGCTCGCGTTCGCCGCTCGCTACGAGTGGGAAGTGCTGGGCACCGGCAGCAAGAAGGTCTGCCTCTGCTACCTCGGCGACGGCGCGATCGACCAGGGCGCGTTCTTCGAGGCCATGAACCTCGCGGCCCTCTACTCACTCCCCGTTATCTACATCATCGAGAACAACGGCTACTCGATGGGCACCGCCATCCACCGCCACTCCGCTAACTCCGAGAACCTCCTCGCCCGCGGTCAGGCGTTCGACATGAAGTCGGTCAAGATCGACGGCCTCGACATCCTCAACGTCTACGACCAGTTCAAGCCGCTGGTCGATGAGTGCCGCGACCTGCAGCGCCCCGCGTTTGTTGACTTCAAGACGTACCGCTATCAGGGCCACTCGATGAGTGACCCGCAGAAGTACCGCACCAAGGACGAGGTTGACGAGTTCAAGGCCAAGGACTCGATCGCGAACCTGCTCGATCACCTGATGAACGAGCGAGAGTGCATCGACGAGGACAGCTGGAAGGCGATGCGGAAGGAACTGGCCGCGATCGTCCGCGAGTCGGTCGAGTTCTCAGAGAACGCCGCCGACCCAGAGCCGGGCGAGCTGTACACCGACGTTTACGCCAACCCGCAGCCCAACCTGAGCCCGACGGCCGAGTACCGCCACGGCGCGAAAAACCCGCTGCTGTAACACATGAACCCGATCCCCGCTCTGCTGCTGGCCATCCCGATCGCAGCGGTGCTGATCACCATCCGGGTCTTGATGGTTCTCCAGAACCGCAAGGCACAAAGACAAAACGAAGACACGAGCCCGACAGTCACGATCCGAAACGAACACAAAGAGCACACACCATGACAACCATGGATCTCCACCCAGCCTCGATCGAGAACGTCCCCCAGCCGGATTTCTCCAAGCCGCTCCCCTCGCGTGAGGGCGACCGGGTCATCCAGTTCCGCGAAGCGCTCCGCGAGGCGATGAGCCACGAGATGCGCCAGGACGAACGCGTCTTCCTGATCGGCGAAGAGGTCGCCCAGTACAACGGCGCGTACAAGGTCTCGCAGGGCATGCTCGACGAGTTCGGCCCCAAGCGCATCATCGACTCGCCCATCTCCGAGAACGGATTCGCGGGCATGTGTACCGGCGCCGCGATGGCCGGCCTGCGTCCGATCGTCGAGTTCATGTCGTGGTCGTTCAGCCTCGTCGCCGCGGACCCGATCCTGAACAACGTGCCCAAGATGCTCTACATGTCGGGCGGTCAGTTCGGCTGCCCGATCGTGCTCCGGGGCAACGACGGCGCGGGCGGCCAGCTCGGCTCCACACACTCGTGGTGTGTCGAGGGCCTGTTCGCCAACGTGCCGGGCATGAAGATGGCCATCCCCAGCAACCCCTACGACGCCAAGGGCCTGCTCGCCACCGCGATCGCCGACCCCGACCCGATCTTCTTCCTCGAGTCCGAGCGCATGCTGGGCGACAAGGCCCACGTCCCCGAGGAGCAGTACTACATCCCCTTCGGCAAGGCCCGCCTCGCACGCGAGGGCGACGCTTGCACGCTCGTCAGCTTCGGCCGACCCGTGAACTTCTGCCTCGAAGCCGCGGAGAAGCTCGCCGAGGAGGGCATCGAGGTCGATGTGCTCGACATGCGGACCATCCGCCCGCTCGACATCGAGTCGATCATCGAAAGCGTCAAGAAGACCAACCGCATCATCGTCGTCGACCAGAGCTGGCCTTTCGCGGGTATCTCCAGCGAAGTGATCACGCAGGTCTGCGAGCGCTGCTTCGACTGGCTCGACCACCAGCCGGTACGAGTGAACACGGAAGACGTCCCGACGCCGTACGCCAAGGGCCTTGAGTACGCGTACCTGCCGAACCCAGAGCGTATTGCTGACGCTGTCCGTAACATTCTTCCGTAACTATCCAGTCGAACCCGGAGAGCATACATGCCAATCCAAGTCACCATGCCCCGAATGTCCGACACCATGGAGCAGGGCACCGTCGTCAAGTGGCACGTCAAAGAGGGCGACGATGTGTCGCCGGGCGATGTGCTGGCGGACATCGAAACCGACAAGGCGACGATGGAACTCGAAGCGTTCGACGAGGGCAAGGTCGCCAAGCTGGCGGCTGCCGAGGGCGCCAACATCAACGTCGGCGAGCTGATCGTCATCCTCGCCGAGGAAGGCGAAGACATCGCCGAGGCCGCAAAGAGCACCGGCTCAGCGCCCGCCGCCGCGAAGCAGGCCGAGAGCGCAGACGACGCCCCCGCAGCGTCGGCATCGGCGACCGCAACCATCACACCCGACTCCGGTTCGGCTTCGTCCACCGAGCGTGTGATGGCATCGCCTCTTGCCAAGAAGATCGCCGCCGAGAAAGGCATCAGCCTCGCGGGCCTCACGGGCACCGGACCCTCAGGCCGAATCACCAAACGCGACATCGAACAGATCAGCTCCAACGGCACGAGCTTCCAAGCGGTCACACCAGAAACCGCGCGTTCCACCGAGCCCGCTGCAGCCGCAGCGCCGGCTCCGCAGCCCATGCCGACCTCGACCGAGCTCGAGGACCGCAACGTCCCGCTGTCGAACATGCGTGGCGTCATCTCGCGCAGGCTGGTCGAATCAAAGACCACGATCCCGCACTACCAGGTCACCATGAGCGCACGCATCGATTCGCTCCTGGAACTTCGAGGCCAGCTCAACAGCCAGCTCGAATCGCAGGGCGTCAAGCTCAGCGTCAACGACTTCCTCGTCCGCGCCTGCGGCCTGGCGATGCACCAGCACCCGTTCATCAACAGCTCGTGGAACGACAACGGCCCATCGATCGACCTGCACAAGCACGTCAATATCGGTGTCGCCGTCAGCCTGCCGCAAGAACGCGGCGGCGGTCTCGTCGTCGCGACTATCCGCAACGCCGACGCGCAGGGCCTCCGCTACATCTCGGGCGAGACCAAACGCCTCGCCAAGAAAGCACGCGAGAAGGGCCTGTCGCCGGAAGAAATGTCGGACTCGACTTTCACCATCTCGAACCTCGGCATGTTCGGCGTGGACCACTTCACCGCGATCATCAACCCGCCCAACGCGGCGATCCTCGCGGTCGGCAACGCGATCCAGAAGCCGTTCTTCGAGACCGGCGAGGACGGCGAGCTCGAACTCGTCGTCGGGCACGAGATGTCGATGACCATGTCGAGCGACCACCGCATCATCGACGGCGCGATGGCAGCCGAGTATCTGCAGACGGTCAAGAAGCTGCTCGAAAGCCCGGCCAGCCTGCTCGTGTAACGAATCCGCCAGAGCGTGTACCATGTTCGCATGGACGATGTGTACAAGCCCAACCACCTCGGCAAGATCCTGATCATCGGGGGCCTTGTCGCGCTGCTCGCCTCGTTCGGTCTGGGTGGCTTCATGCTTGTGCGCGGAGCCGCCAAGGTGTACACGACCATCGAAGCCGAGGGCGCACACACTCTCACCGTGCCGAACGCCGGCGAGTACGTCCTCGTCCGTGATGCGCAGATCCAGCCGAACGACCGGGGCATCTCTGTCTCATCAACAGACCCGGCGGTCTCGTTCACGCCCGACGAACAGCAGCGCTGGATCGTCATCGGTGAGCAGCGTTACCTGATCCTCGGTCTGCTCGAAGTCCCCGAAGCGGGCGATGTCAACGTCGAAATCTCAGCCGACGCCTACCCAATCACTCTGCGGAATGAGCCCATGGCGATGACCCGGCGAGTGGTGACGCTCTTTGCGTTCCTGCTCATCATCCCGATCGTGACCGTGGTTATTGGCATCGTGGTTGCAATACGGAACACGAACAAACGCAACCGCTTCATCATGAATCAGATGGTTTAACGCAGATTTGGGAAGAAAACGACCCCGATATCGGATCTACTGTGTGATATGGCACGCGAACGAGACAATCTGAGATTCAGAAGTCACCCGGGCGACCCCGCGCGCCGCGTTCCCAGCGGCGGCTCGTACCAGCCCGACAAACTCGCCTACGACATCCCCGACGACCTGCCGGGCCTGCCCATCGAAGAAACCGACGGCGGCAAGCTCGCCAAACGGCTGAGCATCGCGTTCGTTCTGATCGCCATCACCGCGATCGTGAACTTCGTCGTGCTCCGCAGATGGAACGTGGACCTGCCGCCCGAAATCCTGTTCGGCGCGTTCGGCGTAATCGCGATCGCAAGCATCCTGCCCTCGTTCGAGTCGAAGCCGGATTCAGAAGATGACTACGACTCCGAAGCCAGCGAGGGCTGCGCGATCGGCTGCTGCCAGGGCCCGCGCCCGATCGGCGAGCTCTCGCGTAAGGCGGCCCAGCGTCGCGATCAGCTCCGCCTGCCCAGGCGTCACCCCAAGTCGTAACCCATCGATTTCAGATCAAACCCGGTTAGCGCAGCGGTTCGTTTGTTGCTGTCGGTGTAGTAACCCTGCACGCGCTGCTCGATCGTTACTTTCCACCGGCTGGTCGTGCCGTTCGACCACCCCTTCGGCACGAAGCGATCGAACCACCAGTAGAACCGACGCATGAACTTCAGACGCCACGACTGGTCGGAACCGAGCGGGTTGGGGCGGGAGAACCGATTGGTAATGGTCGAGAGCCTCGTCGCCAGCGGCGAGAGCCCCGCGTTCTCGGATTCCATGCTCGGCTCAATCGACGCATCCGCGCCGGTAAAAGCGAGCAGTCTCTGCATGTAGTCTGTCGGGTCGCTCCGCATCAACTCCAGCGGCAGCACGCACACCCTGTCCTCGCCGAGCCGATTGCGCAGGTGCTCGATCATCCGGTCGTAGAGCAGGTACTCGGGCCGAATCGTGGACTTCCAGCCGACCGGCTCGTTGCCCGTCCCGATCATCTGTGTGAGCGAGTACGTCCCGCCCGAGCGGATTGCCTGGCGGTACAGCGCAAGCAGCATGCCCCGCTGCTCGCGGATGGTTAAGAGCAGCTTGAACTCGCCGAACGTTTCAACGAGGCGATCGAGGACGTCCGTGAAGTAGTACCCACCGAACGACGGATCAGAGCTGAGCCGTTCCTGCGAGATCACCGGCACGAGGTTGTTGGCCTTCGCCTCGGCGAGCAGGGGCTCAAAGCGTGCCCTTGCGGTGTCGGCATCAAACGCAAGAGGGTCCACGGTAATAAACGCGTCGGTCGCGTCGTTGCTCTGGCCGTTGCCTGTGGAGACAAACCCCATCTTGGCATCCGAGAACACCCGGCGCTGAAGCCAGGTCGTGCCCGTCTTGTGCAGCCCGATATGGATGACCAGTTGCTTCTCTGACATGCCCCGCTCCGTCAGGTGTACTGGACTCATATCGGCAAGTCGGAGGCGAGAGTATCAAGCCGTCACGAAAGAATCTCAGCGGCCCGGACTCTCAAACAAGCCCTTCCAGAGAAGGTGGTGCTGCGCGACGACCACTCCGATGCATAGCGCAAACCACAGCCCGACCCTAAAGCTCGCAAACACCATCCCGAGCGCGTAACCCGAACCGGCCTGGCTCTCGCGGTGCTTGTACAGAAACTCGCAGTAGAATCGGAACTTCTCGCGCGAGAAGAACACCGCGTAAATCAGCAACCAGTACACCGGAAAGTTGCAGACAACCACCAGCGTCCAGTACCACCACGGGTAAGGCTTGAGCATGTCCGAGAGCACATGAGCGCCCTCGTTGAACTCATACCCGCGCTGAGCCAACTCAGCGATCACTCCCGCTCGGAACGCCGGCGCCGAAGCTCGGCGTCGATGAATCCCTGAAGATCACCATCGAGCACGGTCTGCGGGTTGCCGACCTCGTAGTTCGTGCGGTGATCTTTCACGCGGTTGTCGTAGATGACGTACGAGCGGATCTGTGCGCCCCAGCCGCGGTGCTCGAGCTTGCCGCCCGAGGCCTCGGCGATCTCAGCCTCGCGCTTCTCTTCCTCGATCTGCTCGAGCTTGGCGATCAGCAGCCCCTCGGCCTGCTTGCGGTTCTGGATCTGCTCACGGTGCGTGCTCGCGACGACCATGATGCCTGTGGGTTTGTGAACAAGGCGGATCGCGCTCGCGACCTTGTTGACGTTCTGGCCGCCCGGGCCGCTGGAGCGTGCGAAAGCAGTCACTTCGAGATCCTTGTCCGGGATCACCATGTCGCCAGTTGCTTCGAACTCGGGCGTCACCTCAACGGTCGCGAAGCTGGTCTGCCTCTTGCCCTGCGCGTTGAACGGGCTGACACGCGCAAGCCGGTGCGTGCCACGTTCGCAGTTGAGATACCCGAACGCGTACGGCCCCTTGATGTGCAGCGTGACGTTGTCGATGCCGACTTCGGTGCCGTAGCTCTTCGAGACTTCCTCGATATTCCATCCCTGCTTCTCGAAGAAGCACAGGTACATGCGAAAGAGCATCTCGGTCCAGTCGTTGGCCTCGGTGCCGCCGTCGCCGGCGCTGATCGTAAAGAAGCAGTCGCGGTGATCGTGCTTGCCGGATAAGAGCGACTGGAGTTCGATCTTCTCCATCTTCTCGGTGAGATCGAACAGCGAGTTGTCCGCCTCGACGAGCAGGTCGTCGTCGTTGTCCTCGCGGGCCATCTCGTAGGCGACCTTTGCGTCGTCGAGTTCTTCGATGACACCCCCGAGAGGGTCGGTCTGCGCTTTGATGAGCTTGAGCTCCGAGACAACCTTCTGGGCCGCGGTCTGGTTATCCCAGAAATCCGTGGCACCCATCTTGTCGTTGAGTTCTACGATCTTCTTGAGTTTGGTGTCGTAGTTAAAGAGAGTCGCGGATCGTCAAAATCCGCGCCTCGAGGTCATCGATGACCGACTGATGCGTCTGAAAATGTAGTGTGTTCTCGTCCATGGCACTGAGTGTAGCCGCTACGCTGGTAAGACGATGCCCGGGCTCCTCAACATCCAGACCGCGCCGACCGAGGTCAGCCCCGAGCAGCCCATCGCCGCCCTGCTTCTGATCTTCGTTGTGATCGTCCTGACAAGCGGCGTGCTCGCCTTGCTGCTCATCGTCCGGTCCAGACTCCGCCGGAGCATCCCGAAGAAAGCCGAGCCCAAGCCGGAGCAACTCGACGCCTGGCAGGAGTCGGGCAAGCGGATGCCCACCCCGCCCTCAGAAGACGACGGCCAAGACCCGGATGACGAAGAAGACGACGATGATGACGACGACGGCGAACCGACGCCGCCCGTGCCCATCTCGCCGGAAACCGCAGCGACTGTGTGAACTGGCTTAGCCCTCGCCGAGCCTGTCCGCAAGGTCGCGGGCCTGCGGATGCCCGAGCATCGACGCACGCTTTGCGAGTTCAAGAGCTTTGTCCCCGTCGCCGGCGCGTTCGTTCCAGAGCGCGGCTTGGTAGGCAAACTCCGCCACTGACCTGTCGTGGTTCATCGCGTCCTCGTAGAGCACGGCCGCGTCGGCAGGCCTGCCAAGTAAGCCGAGGCACGCGCCGCAGATGTCCAGGATCATCGGGTCGTACAACTGCTCGGGTGGGAGCGCCATCAGTAGCGTGAGGGCTTCTTCCGGCTCGTTCATCCGCCGAAGAACCCGCGACTCAAGAATCCGGTGCGCCAGCTGAGTCGGCTCGGCGATCCTGGCCTGGCGGATGTACCGAAGGGCCAGCGAAGTGTCGTTTTCGTCGAGCGAGATCTGCGCGAGCATCGCCGCCGCCTCAGCGCGCGTGTCGTCGAGCTGCATCGACGACAGCAGGCTCGCCTTGGCTTCGCTGGTCATGCCCAGTTGGTGCTGAACTGCACCCAGAAAGAGCGCGATCTCGGCGTTGGTCGGGTCGGCGGCCCGAGCCATTGAGTAGTGCTCGAGCGCCCGGTCGGGCTGGTCGGTCGCCATCGCGAGCGTGCCCGCGTTGAACTCGGTCATCGCGTCGCGGGGGCCGATCGCTAGGGCAGCCTGGTACTGCTCGTACGCCAGATCGGTCTTCTCAAGATCCAGCAACACCTCCGCATAAGCAAGCCGGAGCGCCTGATCCTCGACGTGCTCCTCGACCGCGGCCCGGAGCACCGCCTCGGCCTTGGTGAACTCCTCGCTGCCCCGGTACGACCGCGCAGCCGACAAAGCCGCCTCGATCGCGTGGGCCGGGGTGGCCTCGTTGTCACCGACCTGATTGGTGACTTCTGACTTGTAGACCGGCTGGCCCGGGCCGAGCACGAACCACGCCCCCAAGCCCAGGATCACAAGCCCCACGAAGAGCAGCAGCCCCGCCGCGAGTTTCTTGGAACCTTCGTTGTTGTTGCTGGTGTCTGTCATAGACGATGGTATCGGCCCCCATACACTGTTGGCTCAATGAGTAACCAAACCACAGCCGAGCTTCCCGCCAAATACGTCCCTGCCGAGCACGAGCCGGCGGTCAGCGCCCGCTGGGACGACGCCGGCGCCTTCCACGCCGATCCGGGCCGGGTCCTCTCTGGTGAAGCCAAGCCCTACTGCATCATCATCCCGCCGCCCAACGTCACCGCGGCCCTGCACCTCGGGCACGCGCTCAACAACACCATCCAAGACACGCTCATCCGCTACCACCGGATGCGGGGCTACGAGACCCTCTGGATGCCAGGCACCGACCACGCGGGCATCGCCACACAGACCGTGGTTGAAAAACGCGTCCTCGCCGAGGAGGGCAAGAAGCGGACCGACTTTGAGCGCGGAGAGTTCGTAGCCAAGATCCAGGCGTTCAAAGACGAGTACGAGCAGACCATTACCCAGCAGCTCAAGGCCATGGGCTGCAGCTGCGACTGGGACCGCCAGCGGTTCACGATGGACAAGATCTGCGCCAAGGCGGTCCGCGAGGCGTTCTTCCGCCTCTTCAAAGACGGCCTGATCTACCGCGGCAAACGCCTCGTCAACTGGGACCCGGTCACACAGACCGCGCTCGCCGACGACGAGGTCGAGAACGAAGAGATCGAGGGCATCTTCGCGTACCTCCGCTACCCGCTCGTGCACCAGACCGAGCCGGGCAACCACTCGCCCGTGACGTGGTCGGAGCTTGCCGCCAAGGGCTACCCGGGCGCTTCTGATTTCCCCGAGGACGATCAGGCGTACGTGACCGTCGCCACGACGAGGCCCGAGACGTACCTCGGCGACACAGCCGTCGCGATGAACAAACGCGACCCACGGTTTGGCCCGCTGCAAGGCTTGTTCGTTGAGTTGCCCTTGGTCGGTCGGGTGATCCCGATCATCGAAGACGACTACGTCGTGCTACCGGTTGCTCTGGGCGGCGACGAGAACGACGCCAAGGCCAAGATGGCAACCGGCTTCCTCAAGGTCACCCCCGCGCACGACCCCAACGACTGGGAAATCGGCGTGCGTCATTCGCTGCCTGTCATCAACGTCATGGCGCCCGACGCCTCCATCTCGGAGGGCCACGGCTGGGAGGACTACGACCCGCACCACGGCGCGCACGTCTACATCGGGCTCAGCCGCGAGGACGCACGGCAGAAGGTGCTCGACGAGTTCAAGGCGCGGAACCTGCTGGAAGACGTCAAGCCGCACGTGCACAGCGTGGGCCACAGCTACCGCTCGCACGCGGCGATCGAGCCTTACCTGTCTGACCAGTGGTACGTGAAAGTGACGGATGACAAGCTCCGCGGAGCCGCCCTCCGCGCGATGGACGAGGACCAGCGGACAAGCAACCTGCTCCTGCCCCGCGAGAGCAACCAAAGCGACGGCGGCCTCACCTTCACCCCACCCCGCTACGCCAAAACCTTCGAACAATGGCACGAGAACCTGCGCGACTGGTGCATCAGTCGACAACTCTGGTGGGGGCATCGGATTCCAGTTTGGTCGCGAACTGGCATGACACAAGCAGAGTATGACGAACTTCAGCTTGTGCTTGAAGTCGGGCCAGAGCCAGAAGATATTGGTCGAGAAGCATGGCGCAAGATCGAAGAAGAAGGAACGGACTCATTCTCAGTTCACGTCTGCTTGACCGAACAAGATAGTCGAGCCATCTCACATCTTGAAAAATTCGGCTTCGATCAAGACCCCGACGTCCTCGACACTTGGTTCTCTTCCGCCCTCTGGCCTATGTCCACAATGGGTTGGCCCGAAGCCGACAAAAACGGCGAGCAGTTCACTGGCCTGCTCGAAGCCTTCAACCCAAGCTCCGTCCTCACCACCGCGCGAGAGATCATCACCCTCTGGGTCTCGCGCATGGTCATGTTCAACCGCTATCTGCTCGCGGACGGCGAAACTAAAACCGGCGATGCACAGCTCCCCTTCTCCGACGTCTTCATCCACGCCATGATCCAAGACGGCGAGGGACGCAAGATGTCAAAGTCCCTCGGCAACGGCGTGGACCCGCTGGATATCATCGAGTCCCACGGCACCGACGCCATGCGCTACACGCTCTGCGAGATGACCACGCAGACGCAGGACGTCCGCATGCCCGTCGAGAAAGATCCCGAGACCGGCAAGAACACCAGCGCCAAGTTCGACAAGGGGCGGAGCTTCTGCACCAAGCTCTGGAACGCGACGAAGTTTGTCATCATGATGCTGGGCGAAAAATCGGGCGGCGAGCCCGACTCGGTCAGTGTCAAAGACCTCGACGTCATCGACCGCTGGATGCTCTCGCGTCTGGCCCGCGCGACGAAGCAGATCGACGAGGCCGTCGGGACGTACCAGTTCAGTGTCTACGCCAACCAGCTGTTCCAGGTGCTCCGCGGCGACTACTGCGACTGGTACCTCGAAGGCGTCAAGCCGACGCTGGCGACCAAGCCGGGCCAGCGGATCGTGCTCCAGCAGGCACTCGAAGCGATCCTCCGGCTCCTGCACCCGGTCGCGCCGTTCATCACGGAAACACTCAACGACCCGATCAAGCAGATGCGCATCGGCACAGTGGACGGGCTCGACCTGCCCGAGGGCCGGGACGAGTCGCTCATCTGCACCTCCGGCTGGCCCGAGGTGTCCGAGTCGCTGATCGACGAGGACGCGGAGCAGCGGTTCGCGAGGATGCAGTCGCTGGTCGAGGCGATCCGCAAGGTTCGTGCCCAGCACAAGGTGCCGCCGAGACGCCAGATCGTGCTGCACGCCGACGCCGACATGGTCGCCAGCCTCGGCGGGCTGGGTCAGGTCACCGAAACCCTCGCGGGCCTCGGGTCGATCACGACAGCAAAGCCAGAGGGCGAGTCGGTGTCGTTCGATTTCGAGTCGATCGAGCTCAAGCTCAGCGACCTCGCCGACGCGGTAGACCCGGCGGTCGAGCGCGAGCGCATCGAACTCCAGCTCAAAGAACTCGAGGGTTCGATCGGCGCACTCGAGAAGCGCCTTTCCAACCCGGGCTACGCGGACAAGGCGCCGGCGAAGCTGGTCGAGGAAACACGCAACAAGCTCGAGCAGCAGAAGGCCGACCGTGACGCCGCGGCTGCGCGTCTGAAGGAACTGGGTTGAAGCGGCCCGCGTTGATCGCGTGCTGCCTGCTGCTCTTAGGCTGCGCCGACGGCGCCGGGCACATCACACCGATACCCGAGCCTGCGCCCCGGCAGACGCGGCAGCAACCGGTGCCGAGCGCCGTGCTCTCGATCGAACCCTGGACGTTCGGCCAGAGCGACGGCTCGATCATCCGCACCCAGCACTACCGCGTCTTTACGACCTCGGACCGGCCCATCATCCGTCAGGTGCTACCCGGATTTCTTGAGGCGTCGCTGGTCCAGTACAGGACCTCGCTCGCCGACCTCCCCGCGCCGCCTGTGAAACTCGACACGTACCTCATGGACACAAGGCCCGAGTGGGCGACACTGACTCGGGCGCTGATGCGCGAGCGGGCCGAGACCTATCTCCGCATCCAGCGCGGCGGGTTCGCGGCCTCGGGCCGAGGCGTTTACAGAGACCTCGGCACACTCAGCGACACGCTCAACCTCGCCGCGCACGAGGGCTGGCACCAGTACACACAGCTGACGTTCAAGACCCGGCTGCCGACGTATCTTGAAGAGGGCATCGCGACGTACATGGAGGGCTTCCGGTTCGACCCGTCGAGGCCCACGGCCCCGATCTTCATGCCCTGGGCCAACACCGAGCGGTACGACCAGCTCCGAGCCGCGGCGGGCAAGGGCCAGCTCTTCTCGCTCAGCGAACTGGTCTCCTCGTCACCTCAGAACCTGATCGCGACGAACCAGACACGCGCACTCACGTGGTACGCGCAGGTGTGGGCGCTCGTGCACTTCCTGCGAGAGGGCGAAAGCGGGCTGTACGCAGCGGGTTTTCAGACCATGCTCACCGACGCGGCGGGCGGCGTCTCTGAATCGACACGCACCTCGCGCCGCCGACAGATGCTCAACCCGTTCCCGGTGTACTTCGATTCCTCTGCGGACGAACTCGACGCCGCGTACCAGGCGTTCATCGAACGGATCACCGCGCCGGGCGCACGCGACAAGATCGTTGCAGGCCGATCGCCGCTGCGTTAGTTGTAAAGTTCGATCTCTTCTGAATCCGCGTCGGACTCGGGCAGAATGTCCGGCTCGACACCGAGGTACTCCAGCGATCGTTCGAGCACGCGCCTTGCGACCGGCGCCGCGACCCAAGAGCCGTAGTGGTGCCGCTTGCGGATCCGCTCGGGCCCGGGATCATCGATCACGACAATCAGTGAGAGCCTCGGGTTCTCGAACGGGGCACCGGCGATGAAGCTTGAGTTGTACTGGTCTTCGAAGTAGCCCACGCGTGCTTTCGGATACTTCATCCCTTCAGGCGCCGGCCCGACCGGAACGTCGGCGGTGCCCGATTTGCCGAACATCGTGTAGCGCCAGCCCGATTCGCCCAGCGAGTTCGCCATATTCGCCTCGGCCTTGGCGGCAACCTCCACGAGCGCACCACGCACGATCATCGAGACCTCCGGACCGAACACACGCTTAGCGACGGCCGGCTCATTCGGGCTTACGCCAGTCAGTCTGAGATCGACGATCGTGCCCGCGAGGTCATCGTCGCGAGCGAACGCGCCGAACGCGCGGAGGATCTGAACCGGCGTGACACCGACCTCGTGACCAAACGCGATCGACGTCTGCGTGTACTTGCTCCAGTTCTTCATCGAAGTCACGGCGCCCGCCGACTCGGTCGGAAGCCCGATGCGTGTCGGCCTGCCAAACCCGAGTTCGAGCACCTTGTCGTGGATCTGCTGAAAGCTCAGCCGCTCGGCGGCCTTGATCATCCCGATGTTCGAGCTGTTGACGAGCACCTCGCGCCAGGTCATGACGTCGCGCTGCGTGACATCCTCGATGCGCCGGCCGTATGACGTATGCCAGAGACCTCGCTCGGTGTTGAACTCCTCGTCGGGTGTGGCCAGCCCCATCTCGGTAATCATCGCCCAGATGAACGGCTTGAAACTCGAACCAGGCTCGTAGAGATGCTCGACGCAGCGGTTCTTCGCCAGTGCCGGGTGCACAAGCCCGTCACCCGGGTCGTTGATCGTGTCGTACCGACCGACCGGAAGCTCGTAGCCGGGCACGCGTTTCTGATCCTTCGGGATCATCGGCATCTTGATCAGGCCCGGGATGTCTCGCACCAGATCAACAATCGCGAGGACCTCGCCCGTCGCGGGGTCAGCCATGACGAGCCTGCCGCCCGCGGCGTCCGCTTCCATGATGCCGCGGTGGAGTTCTTCCATCGCGATGCGCTGGAGTTCGAGATCGATCGACATGCGCACGTCTTCGCCCGCGGTCGCCGGTTTCCACGTGCCAGGTTCGATCCACAGAGGCCTGCGCTTGGCGTCACGCACGTACGCGCCCTCGCCCCGCTCGCCGGTCAGTTCAGTATCGAACGCTCGCTCGAACCCGAGCAAACCCGAATTCTCCGTGCCGACCAGACCGAGCAGATTGGCAAGCTGTTCCATCGCCGGGTATTCGCGGACCGGCACATCTTCGAGGTGCACACCCGAAAGGCCCAGCCCCCTGACCTGCTCTGCGGTGTCAGGGTCGAGCGGGTCACCGATCGAAACGTACTGGATGACTTTCGCGTCCTCGCCCGATTCGGTCGCCGCCAGAGCCGCGGCTTCGTTTGCGGACATCCGCGAAACAATCCGCTGGCCCACCTCGCCCGGGTCCATACCCAGTACGCCCGCGAGCACTACGATCGCCTCACCCGGCGGATCAGCGAAGCGCGAGGGATCCACAAAGACCCGCTTGGCAAACCGTGTCGCGGCGATCACCCGGCCTCGTCGGTCAAAGATCTCGCCCCGCAGAGGCTCCTCGAACCGGACACTCTGGCGCAAGCCGACATGGTCTCCGAGTTGTTCGTCTGGTTGGAACTGGAGCTGCGCAACCCGTCCGATCACCGCTGCAAAGACAAGGAAGCAGCCGACAACGAGCGCCCGGCTCATGAGCTTCACGCGGTCGGCGTTCACTGCTCGCCCCCGGTCTGGATCTCATCCGGGAGCATGATGCCGACCTGCTCGGGCGTGGTGCGCAGAGCGATCTCGGACCGCATCTGCCACAGCTCTTTGTCGTGGTCAGTCTGTCGCAGACGCGCATCGGATTGTTCGTGGATGGCCTGGAGACGCAGTTGCCTGTACGAGAGCAGCGATACCGCGATGACGCCCATGCCCACGATCAGGACCGCCAGACGCAGCGTGAGCCCGACAGAGCCGGGGCCGTACTCGTCCGTGGCCCCGCGTGTCATGCCCGCTGGCCGCGCGGATAGCGCAGCTTCATCCCGACCCGGATGTCGTCTGCGTCGTTGATCTGGTCACGGTTGAGCTCGATGAGCTCGTTCATCCGGCGCATGGTGCCCATGAGCTCCTGCGAGATCTCGCTGAGCGTGTCGCCGTTTTTGATGGTGTACAAGCCGTAGCCGCTGGCTTCCTCTTTGGACTGCGTGTTCTGCTTTGGCGTGCTGCGAGCGATCTGTGATTCCTGAATCGCTGCCGCCGCTGAGCCGCCACGGGTTGGGATCTCGAGCACGACACCGATGAGCACGTGCCCCTTGTCGTTGACTCGGCCCGCGTTGGCCTTTGCGATCTCGGGCCAGCGGTTGCCGTCGCCGTAGTACTCAGCGGCGATGCCATACAGCGATTCACCCTCGGCGACCTTGTGCGTGCGGACCGCGACCTGCGTAGGCGGCTGCTGGTTTCGGGTCTGCTCTCGGGTCTCGCGTGCTTGCTGATCAGACTGCGCAAGAGAGTTACGTGATGTGATGCCCGGACGCGGGTAGCCCGGGACCGGCTCGAAGCCTGGCAGCTCCAGAACCTCGTTTGTCGTGGTGTCATCGTCGGCGTTGGCTTGCGAGTTCTGCACCGGCACAAGCGAGGAACGGCCGGGCACGCTGATGCCCGGCTGAGTCGGACGCGAGCCGCCCTGACGCGACGAGGTGCTCACCTCGGTCGGGATCTGGAAGTCGGGCTGCGTGGTCGGCTGGTGCGCGATGTCGATCCCCGGAAGCGTCGATGAGGCCGAGCTTCCCTGGATGCCCGGGTCCAGCGGAACCGCATCCCGGCCCGCGAGCTGCCTGCCGGTCTCACCGATGCCCGGCGGGACATCGAGGACGCTGTGCACGACCATCGGCTTGTCGATCTCCTGATCGGCGACGATCGTGTCGCTGTGCGCGCGTGACAAGTGATCGCTGATCAGCACGCCCACGGCGAGGATCAGACTAAACCCGATGATCAGTGCCAGTTTCTGTTCGCGTGTCACGGCGATTCCCTGCCAAAGCGGGCCGACATAAGCCAGCCAAAGACAACGACTTCCGTGTCGTTGTCTGAATGTGTTGTTCGTTCACTCCGTAGCCGCTCCGCCACGTTTAGATTTCATCGGGCATCGGGCCGGGTTTCCGCCAACAGTTGGAGCACTCTCAGCTTCGCGGATCTGGACCTCGGATTGCCAGAAATCTCGGCCTCGTCGGCGATCGCCGGCTTGCGGGTCAGGCGCCTGCCGTCGCCGGCCTGCTCGATCTCCTGAAACGCCCTCTTAACGGGCCGATCCTCAAGCGAATGGAACGAGATCACCCCCACCCTCGCCCCCCGCGAAAGCCACGAATCCCCGCCAAAGGCGACCCGGTTGCTGGCCGACCGAACCTGCTCGAGCAGTGACTCGAGCGACTCGATCTCGCCATTGACCGCGATCCGCAGGGCCTGAAACGTCCTAGTCGCCCGGTCGATCCTTTTCCGCCCCTTGGGCGGCGGCCCCGCGGACCGGCGCACCACGTCGGCGAGATCACCTGTGGTCTTGAATTTCTGCTCTTTACGCCGAGTCACGATCGCCTTGGCGATGCGCCTGGACATATGTTCCTCGCCGTACTGGTAGATCACGTTGGCAAGTTCGGTCTCGGGCAAGCCGTTGACCAACTCCGCCGCGGTGACTTCGCCTGTCTGATCGAGCCGCATATCCAGCGGCCCGTCATCGCGGAACGTCAGCCCACGGGCCGGATCATCGACTTGGTTTGAAGCGAACCCGAGATCCGCGAGCATCAGGTCGGCCCGCAGCCCTTCGGCTTCGAGCTTGCGCGGCAGATCGGCGAAGCTGCCGTGGATCTCGATCACCGGGCAATCGCTCTTTGCCCTCACAAACTCGGCGGCCTTCGCGAGATTCGACGCATCGAGATCGTTGAGCACGACCACGCCCTCAGGGCCTAGTCGCTCTGCCACGGCTGCCGCGTGCCCGCCGAGGCCCGCTGTGCCGTCGGCGTACACCTCGCCCGGCTTGGGGTCCAAGAGCGTCAGAATCTGCTCCATCAGCACCGGGATGTGGCTCGCCCGCTCATCGGTCATGGCATGAGCCTACGCCAAACGCGGGCCGGGTATCCTCAGCGTATGAGACACATGAGATATCTCGTCCTGATCGCACTGCTCGCAGCAACCGCCACGCTCGTTGGCTGCATGCCCAAGTCGATCACGATCCAACTCGACGGCAAGTCGGCCGAGGTCGGCGAAAGCACGGTCATGCGCGACAAGCTCGGCGGCCCGAAGATCGCTCAGATCGACCTGACCGGTGTGATCTCCTCGGCCCCAACCTCGCCCTTCGGAACTTCGGCGATGCTCGACGATTTCGCGGCGATGCTCGCCAAGGCCGAGGGCGATGCGCAGGTCAAAGCCGTCCTGCTCCGCATCAACTCGCCCGGCGGGTCGGTCGCCGCGAGCGAAACGCTTGCCGAGTTGATCTCGTCGTTCAAAGAGCGAACGGACAAGCCAGTCGTCGCGTCGATGGCGGAAGTCGCGGCCTCGGGCGGCTACTACACCGCCATCACCGCCGACCGCATCATCGCCCAGCCCTCGACCATCACAGGCTCCGTCGGCGTCATCGTTCCCACGCTCAACGTCTCGCAGGGCATGGCGAAGCTCGGCATCCGATCTCGCTCAGTGATCTCAGGCCCGAACAAAGACATCGCCAACCCGATGGAACCGATCAACGAGGAGCACTACGAGATCCTGCAGGGCATCGTCGACGAGTTCTACATCGATTTCCGAACACGTGTCCTCGCCGCTCGCCCAAATATCGAAGACCCTGACAGCGTGCTCGACGGCAAGGTCTACACCGGGAGGACGGCGCTTAAGCTCGGGCTCGTCGATGAACTCGGCGGCATACCCGAAGCGTTCAAAGCCGCGAAAGAACTCGCGGGATTGAACTCCGCTGTGCTCGTGAAGTACCACCGCGGCGCCGCGGCACCGATGACCCCCTACGCCTCAGCCCACGCTCAGCCCACATCGCAACCAAGCACCGGTGCAATCGACGCGATTCTGAACTGGAAGGACAAGCTCACGCAATCCGGCGCGACGGATCCAGGGTTCTACTACCTCTGGCTGCCGCCGGGCTTGCTGTCGATCGACTGAGCCTCGGCCCGTTTCTTTGCCGCCGTTGCCGCGAGATCGACAAACTTCTCAGACGCGATCTCTGCAAGTGTTTGCTTCACCTCGTCCATCGGCGGGCACCGATCACCGAGCAGCGCGTTCATGCTGGTGACCGCCCTGCCGTACAACCCGCAGGGCACGATGAGGCCGAAATGCGCGAGATCAGGGTCGATGTTGATCGCCAGGCCGTGCATCGTGACCCAGCGTTTGACGCGGACTCCCATCGCGCAGACCTTGGCCGATTGATCCCCTGCCCGAACCCAGACTCCCGTCGCGCCCTCGTCGCGTTCGCCTTGGATGCCGAACCGAGCGAGCGTCCCGATGACGATCTCTTCGAGCACGCGCAGGTACTCGACGATTCGGCAGTTCATCAGGTTCAGATCGACGATCGGGTAGACCACGAGCTGGCCCGGCCCGTGGTAGGTCACGTCGCCGCCGCGGTCGGTTTCCGCGACCTCGACGCCCTGGCTTTCGAGAAGCTCGGCGCTTGCTGTGATGTGCGAGGCGGCGTCAGGCCTGCGGGTCACCGTCACGACCGGGTCGTGCTCGACGAGCAGAATCGTGCCGATGTTCTGCGGGCTCATGGCGCGAGACTCGACGACTTCCGCGTGGCGTTGCTGCTGGATCTCGTACGCCGCCGCGTAGCTCAACCGACCAAGATCTTCGACGTTCACACCCGTATGCACGGCTGATGGTAGTTCCGGTTCGCCGAGCATGCCCCTATCATGGGTCTCATGGATCAGGCACCCGCCGAAAACCGCACCAAACTCAGGCTCTGCGTGCTCGCCAGCGGCTCGTCGGGCAACTGCTCTGTGCTGACCATCGGCGAGGGTCTGACCACGCGGGTATGCCTGATCGACGCGGGACTCTCACCCAGACGGACCCGCACGCTCTTGGCGGATCAGGGCTACCGCTTCGACCAGGTCGATCACATCCTCGTCACCCACTTCGACCGCGACCACTTCCACCTCGGCTGGCAATCGGCGAAGCTCGACAGCATCCGCATTCATGCGCACGTCGACCACGCTTTCGCGGCGAAACGCGCCGGGCTGACGGGCACGAATCTCCGTCTTTTCGATGAGCCGTTCGATCTGTGGGAAAAGCTGACCGTGAGCTTCGCGAGGCTCGCGCACGACAGCCTCGGTGTCACGGCGTTCCGCATCGAAACGACCGACGCCTCGCTGGGCTACGCGACCGACCTCGGCAGGGCGACCGACGACCTCACCCGAGCTCTGCACGGCGTGGGCACGCTCGCCATCGAGAGCAACTACTGCCCGAGGCTTCAGATGGATTCCAACCGGCCTGCGTTCCTCAAGAAACGGATCATGGGCGGCTCGGGCCACCTCTCCAACCAGGAATCCGCGGACGCGGTGAAACGCATCGACCCCGGCGCGCACACGGTGCTCCTGCACCTGAGCCGCCAGTGCAACCTGCCCGAGATCGCGGTTGATACGCACGCGAACCACACAAGCCAGACCGTGGTTTCGTCGCAGTTCGAGCCGACCGACTGGATCGACATCGCGCCCAGACGCGCCGACGCGCTGCCCGAGCCGGAGCCGATCCAACCCTCGCTCTTTGCAACCAAGGCACGGACTTGAGCAGCCAGCCCCGTCCACCCCGCGAGCGCCGCATCTGGCCCGAGCAGGAGGCCAAGCCTTCGTCTGCGCGCTGGCACCGCGCCTCGCTCGGTCTCCGCCGCGTGATGAGGAGGCTGACCAGCACGGGCACCATCACGACCTACGACGGCGTGAAGTACAGGCCCGTCGGGCACCACTCGCTGACGCGTTCGCTCTCCAAACGCGGCCCGGGCTTTAAGGAATACGACGTCTCGATCCCGTTAGCCGAGCCCATGCGGATCAGAGTCGAACCGAGCAGGGTCTTTGCCGATCTGACCGGCTCGCGCTTCGCATCCGAGCAGGAACTTCTGAGATCGCACGTCCGCCCCGGCTCCCGGGCGCTCGTCATCAACGCGGGCACGGGCGACATCTCGAAATGGATCGCCGACCTTGTAGGGCCTTCAGGGGCGGTTGTCTCGCTGGATCTGGATGAGCAGTCGGTCGAGTTTGCCTCGCGTCGGTACGCCGCGGAGAACATCACCTTCGAGCACGGCGACGGCTCGCTGCTGCTCGGCGAACCAGACGAGGCGTTCGAGTTCATCCTCGCGCCCCGCGCCTTCAGCCCGAACGACGAGGGGCTGAACCTCTTGCCGCTCTGGAGGCTCGTCGCCCCGGGCGGGACGCTCGCGATCAGCACCTCGTCCGGGTCGGTTCTGGCGCTCAAACTGACCCGTTTGCTCGGCGATTGCTCGATGGGCGAGGCCTCGACGGTGGTTCTCGAACGTGCGGGCATCAGCCTCGCCATGGCGACAAGGCCGATCTAGGCTTAGACACACATGACGAACACCGATAGCTCATCTACCAAGTCAAACACCCCCCAGCAGCGTGAATCCGCCAGGGCATTCGCGATCGCCGCGGCTCGCTCGCTCACGGACAGCCAGTGCACCGAGACGGTCGTGCTCGACCTCAAGGGCAAAAGCCCGGTCGCAGACTTTCTGGTCATCACCACGGGCACGTCGGACCGCCAGATGAAAAGCTCGGCGGACGACGTGGTCGAGCTGGCGCCCAACACCGGGCATGAGTTGGTCAGACAGGCCGCCGACAACCGCAACACATGGATCGTTTCCGACTTCGGCGACGTGGTTGTGCACGTCTTCGAGCCGAACACGCGCGCGTTCTACGACCTCGAGCTGCTCTGGGGCGACGCCTCGCGTGTTGACTGGCAGCGGGACTAACCACATGACGCGAACCGTTCCGGTCCAGACCTCGCAGGCAACGTACAGCGTTCATGTCGGGGCCGGCGTGCTCTCGTCGCTGAACCAAATTGTCAGAGACGCGGCCCCCAAAGCGCAACGGATCCACGCGGTCATCGACACCGGTGTTCCTAGCGAGATCATCGAACGCACGCTCGGCAATCTGACCTTGGACGGCTACGTCGTTTCACGCTCATCGATCACACCGAGCGAGGACGTCAAGATCACGGAGACCTGGCTCTCGGTGCTGGGCGACGCTGCCAACGCAAGGCTCGAACGCTCCGACCTTGTCATCGCGATCGGCGGCGGGATTGTCGGGGATATCGCGGGATTCGTCGCGGCTTCGTACCGCCGGGGTCTCGCGGTCGTCCAGTGCCCCACCACCCTGCTCGCGATGGTTGACGCATCCGTCGGCGGCAAAACCGGCGTAAATCTCGCTTCGGAATCGGGCCTGCTGAAGAACGCGATCGGCGCGTTCCACCAGCCGGCCGCGGTGATTGCTGACACCAACACACTCGGCTCGCTCTCGCCCCGCGTGTTCCGTGCGGGCATCGCTGAATGCGTGAAACACTCGATGCTCAGCGCTGACTTCGGCGACGCCGACCTTGCGAACTGGATGCAAACCACCGAGCAAGGCATCCTCGATCAAGACCCCGCGGTCCTGACCGAGTTTGTGAGCAGGAACGTCGCGGTCAAGGCCGAGGTCGTCAAGACCGACGAGCACGAGACCTCGACCGGCGACATGGGCCGGGCGCTACTGAACCTTGGTCACACGTTCGCGCACGCGTTCGAGACCCTGCCCGGCGTTCGTGCTCAAACCGGGGATGACGCGACCCCGATCATGCACGGCGAGGCGGTCGCGCTCGGATTGCTCTGCGCTGCGACACTCGGCGAACGGATCGGCAAGGCCAGCGGGCTGACCGAGCCGCTGCGGGATCGTCTCTCGGCTCTGGGCCTTCCAACGCGATGCGAGGGGCTTGAGAACACGCAAGCGATCATCGCCCGGATGGCCCACGACAAGAAGGCCCAGTCGGGCCAGATCCGGTTCGTGGTGCCCGTTGCCGCAGGCCGGTGCCGGGTGGTCCGCGACGTGCCCGAGGACGCGGTCGTGGCTGCTCTGGACACGATCCGCGAGGGCTGATCCTCGGGTCGGTGTCAAACAGGGCAAACTTGCAGAGGACAACCTATCTGTGTCGATAACCGTGTGGGACGCCGACGAGTCCGCGCAGGGCAGCGTGGACGGCTTTCGGGGTCTGTGGGACCACTAGCGGGAGCCGAACCGTGCGCACTGTCGTCATTGTCAATCAGAAGGGCGGGTGTGGCAAGACCACCACCGCCATCAACCTCGCCGGTGTTTGGGCCAGCAAGGGCAAGAGAGCCCTGCTCGTCGACCTCGATCCGCAGTCGCACTGCGCCGCCGGCCTTGCGATCCCAGAGCAACGCATCGATCTCGACATCAGCGACGCCCTGCTCTCGGATGCGCCGCTCGATCCGAACCGCCTCGTCTGGTCCGCCGGTCGCAACCTCGACCTGATCCCGAGTCGAACCAAGCTCGCCGGCCTCGAAGCCGCACGCGGCGGTCTGGCGACGAAGCCCGACAAAGAGCGCCGACTCGCCCGAGTCCTCAAGCGGTTCGAGAACGACTACGACGTCTGCCTCGTTGACTGCTCGCCCTCGATCGGATTGCTGACGTACAACGCGCTGTCCGCCGCGACCGATGTGCTCGTCCCGGTCGAGACAGGTTTCTTCAGCTTGCAGGGTGCGCTCAAGCAAGCCAAGACCATCGAATCGCTCCAGCGCCGGCTCGCGGCCAACGCGCCGTACTTCCTGCTGGCAACGCTCCACGAACAAGAATCAGTCCTCGCCTGCGACCTGCTCCAGGAACTCCGCAGACGCTTCGGCGATCAGGTGGTGCCCACACCGATCCGCCGGGACCTGAAGCTCAAGGAAGCCGTCTCGTTCGGCCAGCCCGCGGTTGAGTACGCCCCGGAGTCGTCCGGTGCCCGCGACCACTCGGACCTCGCCCACTGGCTCGAGGCGAAGTGGCGTCCAGCCGACCGCCCAACTCAGCCCGTCGCGATCGAGGCCCAGCCCGCCGACTCCTTCCCCGCGGGTCGTCCCGAACTGGACATCGATCTCTGCGTCTCGCAGGCCCCGGCGATCCGCGAAGAAGCCTCGAACATGGACCCGAATGAGGCGCCGCTTACCGACCAGCCGCGGACGAGCGAGCCCGCCGAGTTCGTCGCGACTCAATCGACCGACTTCGGCAAGCCCACGACCGACCAAGGCCACGGCGGCGTCGCCACGCTTCCTGTCAGCGAATCTAAGCTCGCTGAACTCACCCAGCCCAAGCCGGGCGATACGCGCGTCGCCGAGATCGCGGCCCTCGCCAAGCGTCTGCGCGAAGCCACGCTTCAGTCGGCACCCGCGGCGACCGGGAACCCGCTGGTCTCCACGAGCGCGGTTCGCCTCGAAGAAACCAAGCCCGAATCCGAGCTTGTCGGCGCTCCCGCCCAGTCCGAGTCCAGACTCAAGCAGGCGCTCGGCAAGGAGATGCTCGGCGTGCGCCAGACGCCGCAGGGTGTGCTTTTCGTCCAGCCCATCGCAGCCGGCAGGCAGCTCGCCATCGCGGGCGACTTCAACGGCTGGTCCGTCCGCTCGAATCGCATGACCGCGGACACCAGGCTCGGCGTCCACCAGACCTGCGTCCACCTGCCCCCGGGGCGGCACCGCTACCGCGTGGTCATCGACGGCAGATGGGTCGCGGACCCGCACAACCCGGTCATCGAACCCAACGAATACGGCGAGACCAACAGCGTCGTCGTCGTCGAGGCACCCAAGGGCCTCTGATCTGAACCAGTCCAAACCGGCGGCGGAGGCTGCCGAAGAAATGAGGAGATCACGATGAGCTCGGAAGCTCCATCCGGTCGTCCAGTATCAATCTTGTCTGACCCTTCGACGTTCGACGATCTTGCCGATCTCTTCCTCGGCGATGACCCCGCCCCCACCGGCTCGGCGTCTCAGGCTGACCGGACGATCGCCGTGAGTGCGCTGGTCATCGGTCATCTGCCCGTGATCGCAGGCCCCTGGATCGCCCAGCACGCGCGCGACGTCGCGAGGAACACGCAGTCGCCCGTTGCGGTGCTCTCAAAGTCCGGCGACCGAGCAACGCTCGACCTGTTCAACACGCCCAAGCTTGCGGAGCAGCACTCCATCGAGGGTGCGATCGAGCAGGCGATCTCGGCGGGCTGTCGGCGTTGGCTCATCCGCACCGACGCCGTGAGCGAGCTTGGCCTTTCCGATCACGAGCGTGTCGATTCGGTCACGCTGCTGACCGGCGCTGACGACGCGGCTGTCGTTGGTTCGTACCGCGCGATTAAGGGTCTGGTCTCCGAGGGCTCCGAGCTCGACGAGCAGGCGTTCACGCTCAACCTCGCTGTGATGGGCTCTGACTCGGTCAAGGCCCGCTCGGCGGCGGAGAAGATCCGCAAGGCGGCTCGCTCGTTCCTGCAAGCCGGGCTTGCGGACGTGACACTCAGCGAGAAAGTCTCAGCGGGTGGGTCATCGCTCCGCATCTTCGACGGCTCATCCGACACACCGCTCGATTCGCTCATCGGGCTCATCCCAAGTGAACTCCCGGCTTCGAGTGCGCCGAGCCGCGTTCAGCAAACGGACACCGCTGCGAGCAATCTTCGGCTTGCCAGCCAGCTCATCGAGTCAGAATCTGTCGCGGCCTCCGTCAACGCGGAAGCAGCCGAGGCGCCGGCAGAAGCCAAGCACGAGCCGGCACCAGAGCCTGTCTCGGCTTCGAGGGTCGGCCCCATGGACAACCTGACCAAATCGCAGGCGTCGCTGCTCGGGCTGACCGCGATCGAGGCGAGGTGCCCCTACGCGGACGACGTCGAGATCGCAGCGGACCACGAGGGACGCCCGCACCTGATCGCATCGACGGTCGGACAGGACATCGCCCGCTCGATCGAGTCGCTCCAGATCGCCCAGTCGTGGATCGCGGCTCACATCTCGCTCGTCGCAGCGGCGACGGGCGGCAAGATCCGTACGAACCCGCCGATGGAAGCCTCGGCACACCTCATCGTTGAGCACGCGGCGTCCGCTCGCCGGCTCCTCGACAGCGACCTGAGCGTGTACGTTCTGGCTCGGGGCAACCAGGAAACACTCTGCGTTCCGCTCAACTGACCTGAGATCACAGTCAAAACAAAGAAAGGGCTGCCCCGCAAGGAGCAGCCCTCTTTGTTTGATAAGTTGAGTGTCAGACTCAGGCGGTTTCGGCGCGCTTGACGCGGATCTCGCTGAGAGTCTTGGACTCACGCACGGTCACCTCGTCGACCACGAACTCGCAGCCCTCGGCGTCGATGTCCGGCAGGTCGTACATGAGGTCGAGCATCGTGTCTTCCATGACCGCACGGAGCGCACGTGCACCGGTCTCACGCTTGGAGGCCTGCTCGGCCAGCGCGGTCAGGGCGCCGTCGGTGAAGGTCAGCTTGGCGCCTTCGAGCTCGAAGTGACGCTGGTACTGACGCACGAGAGCATTGCGGGGCTCGGTCAGCACGCGAACGAGCGCCTCGACCGGGAGCGGACGCAGAGCCGCGATCACGGGCAGTCGACCGATGAACTCGGGGATCATGCCGAACTCGACAAGGTCGTCCGGGGTGACCAGCTGCAGCAGGTCGCCCTTCTCCTTCTCCTCCGAATTCGCGGAGCTGGTATCGACGAACCCGATGCGGGTCTTGCCGATGCGTCGGCGGATGATCTCGTCGAGGCCAACGAACGTGCCGGCACAGATGAAGAGCACCTGGCTCGTGTCGATCTGGATGTACTGCTGCTCGGGGTGCTTCCTGCCTCCCTGCGGCGGGACGTTGGCAACGGTGCCCTCGAGGAGCTTGAGCAGGCTCTGCTGCACACCCTCACCCGAAACGTCGCGGGTGATCGAGACGTTGTTCGAGGTCTTGCCGATCTTGTCGACTTCGTCGATGTAGATCACGCCGCGCTGGGCCTGCTCGACATCGAAGTCGGCCTGCTGGAGCAGCTTGAGCATGAGGTTCTCGACGTCTTCGCCGACGTAGCCGGCCTCGGTCAGCGTGGTCGCGTCGCCGATGGCGAACGGCACCTTGAGAACGCGTGCGAGGCTCTTGGCCAGCAGCGTCTTGCCGCAACCGGTCGGACCGATCAGCAGGATGTTGGACTTGTCGAGTTCGACGCCGTCTTCCTTGGCATCGTCGCGCTGCATCTCGAGCAGACGCTTGTAGTGCGTGCGGACAGCCACTGACAGCGGGCGCTTGGCCTCGTCCTGACCGATGACGTACTCGTCGAGGAACGCCTTGATCTCCGACGGGGTCGGGACCTCGGTAAAGAGCGGCGCGTCGGCGCTGACGCGGCGGCGTTCCTGCTTGAAAATGTTCTGGCAGAGATCGACACAGTTCGAACAGATGTAGACATCGTTCGGGCCTTCGACCATCGGGCCTACGTCGCGGCTGGTCTTGCCGCAGAACGAGCACGTCGTTACGCGCCTGCCGCGGAAGCCCTCACCGGAAACTCCCTGGATGTCGTCCGACCCGTCGTTGTCGCGGCCCTTTGCCATACGCTCGTCTCACTCTACGAAAAGACAAAATTTCTACCCACACGATCGGCCTAAGCCGACCGCCCACCCGCGGCGGTGTTGCAGCCAATTGTATCGGCTGGGACCGCTCACGAATCAACACGTAGCGACCGCTCCCCGCACTCGGTGATCGCTACAAGCTGTCTCTTCGACATATAACCGGCTAGAGACGTTCGTTTTTTATGTCGGGGCCTGTTTCTGGCCCGGAAACGCGTCCCGCGATCGATTCGACAGCCCGCTGGAATTCGTCCGAAGAAATCTGGCCCTGGTCGCGGAGACGACGCAGATCGTCGAGCATCAGGCCGTCGCCCGGCTTCTCTTCCTCGGGCTTGAGCATCCGGCGGAGCATCATTAGTCCGATGCCCGCGATCAGCACAAGCACGATCAGCACCAACGCGAGCACCACGGCACGCTGCGTCGCCTGCGACCCGGATTGTGCCTGTGCGATCACAAGCTGGCAAGCATCGGTCAGCATGGTGTATTCACTCCGGCAACGACATCAGTACGAAGAAACAGCGCCCCGGATCGGCACGACAAGCGACGGGATCATCGCGTGCTCGACCAGATGTTCGCCGTGCTTCGCGAGCTTCTCGTAGGTCTTGCCCAACTCGTCGAGATTCGCGAGCGGCCCGGTCTTGCGGACAGTCAAGTAGACGCTGATCGGCTCCTGGCCGTGCTCGGCCTCGCGCGGGCCGTGGCTTCGGGTCTTGACCTCGTACTGCACCTCGACACCCGGCTCGTCGGGCACGGTGCTCGTCAGCACGGGCTGGCAGTCGGTCACGGTGCAGTCGTGCACAAGCAGATTCGACAAAGGTGAGTCGGCGATCAACGCGTTGTACACGGCTTCGTCGTGATTGCCTGCGGCCGAGATATCAGCGCCGAAGAGTAGCTCAACCGAGTCGATGTCCAGCGGGCTGATGTTGAGGTAGTACGGGATCACTTCGAGCACGTGCTTGTGCAGCGCGTGAGCGGACACGAAATCGTCCGGGTTGACAACGCCCGAGCGGATGTTGCGGGTCCGGACCGCGAGCCAGCGGTAAGGCAGTTCGCCCTGACCGGTCTCGAGCGCCAGTTCTTCGCCGTGCTTGCCGAACTGGTTCATCGACGGGTACTGCCTGCGGACACGGTCGAACAGTTCGAGCACGGTTTCGCGGCTCTTCGGCAGTTCGAGTTTCAGGCTGACTTTGAGATTGACGTACGCGTCCGAGACGAGAGCCTTGAGGCTGTCGAGTGTGTCGTAGCTTGTTACACCGGACATGTTGGTCGCTCCTCCGTGAACCCTTGGCGGGAACATTCAGGATACGCCGGCGCACGCTGCGGGATGCGTTGGAATCGCGTTCAACTTGAAGGTGCCTGTCGTCTGTCCCACCGGACCTGGGGTAACTCTTGACACTACCTCCGGATGTCGAAACCCGTTTCGTTCTGCTCGACTTGCAGGAGTGTCTCTTGGCGGTTGTCCACTCTGCCGAACGTCTGGCGTTGTATACGGTTGAGGCACTCGTCGATGATCGCGGGATCGCCTTGGGCTTCCATAAGGACCGAGCCATCGTGCTCGTTTCGGACCCAGCCGGCTAGGCCGAGTTCGGACGCCACACTCTTTGCGGTCATGCGGAAGCCGACCCCCTGCACTTTGCCTGTGAATCGGATCGAGCGTCTCTGCATACGGCCGATAGTACGAGTCCAAACCGCCCTGGGGAGCTGGAAACGGGCACAATCAAGACGCCGCGCCAAAGTCGATTGATCGTTCCTGAACCCGTGCTACATTTTTGGTAGGTGGCACGCGACCGATCCGGTCCGCCGCGGAGGCTTTCTTGTAGCCAGCCGCACGGACAACCCCCCGCTGGCGCTCCCCACCACGTCAAGCATCTCGTCAGCCCTGCGCTGTATGCAGGCTGGGGTCGGTTCGGGCGATTGCGCCGGGTCGGCCGGGTTCGGCATGGATTGGTACAAAGACGCGGCTCGATCCGGATTGGATCGGGCACAGAGGCACGGATAGGCCTGTGACGATGCAACCAAACGGCAATGACGATGTGCAGCGCGTCCGCGACGCGTCGGACATTGTGCGCGTCGTCGGCGAGCACATCGAACTCAAGGCCCGGGGCCGAGAGTACCTCGGCATCTGCCCCTTCCACGACGACAAAAAGCCCTCGATGTACGTTGTGCCCAACAAGCAGATCTACCACTGCTTCAGCTGCGGCGCGGGCGGCGACATTTTCACGTTCGTCCAAGACTTCCACAAGATGACCTTCCGCGAGGCGCTCAAGTTCCTTGCCGACCGCGCGGGCGTGAAGCTGGAATCGCGAGGCCGGCGCAGGACCGCCAACGATGACGCGGAGAGTGTGTCGAGATCGGTTCTGCTCGAAGCCAATGAATTGGCCGAGCGGTTCTTCAAATCGATTTTGAGGCACGCCGAACATGGGCAATCCGCCCGCGAGCTGATCGAACGCCGGGGCATCAGCCAGGAGATGGTCGATGCGTTCAACATCGGCGCGGCTCCTGACATGTGGGACGGGCTGCGGAAGTTCCTTGAAAGCAAGCAGCACAACCTCGAGCCGTTCCTGAATCTCGGGCTGCTCAAGGCTTCAGATAAAGGACAGGGGCCGTACGACGCGCAGCGGAACCGGCTTGTGTTCCCGATCCGCGATCAGATCGGCCGGGTCGTCGCGTTCGGCGGGCGACGGATCAACGACGAGGACGAGCCGAAGTACATCAACAGCTCCGAGTCGCCTGTGTTCGACAAATCGGCCACGCTCTTCGGGCTGGATCTTGCCAACCGCGCGATCCAAAAGGAAGGCGTCGCGGTGATCGCCGAGGGCTACACCGACGTCATCGCCTGCCACCAGGCGGGGATTACCAACGTCGTCGCGACGCTCGGCACGGCGCTCACGCCCAAGCACGCGACACTGCTGCAGAGGCTGTGTCACACGGTTGTGCTGCTCTTTGATGGTGACGAGGCAGGGCAGAAGGCCGCGGATCGGGCGGCGGAGGTGTTCCTGACGCTCCCGATCGACGCGAAGATCGCCACGCTCGCGGGTCACACCGACGCGAAGGACCCGGACGAACTGCTCAAGCGTGAGGGCGGGAGCGGTGTGCTGAAGGCCGCGCTCGACGACGCGACCGAATTGCTTGAGTACCGCATCGAACGCCTGCGCGCCAGGCTCACCAATGCGGGCGCGGCACAGACCGAGCGGGCGCTGCGCGATGAGTTCCGAGACCTGGGCCGACTCGGGCTGGCTTCGGCTGACAAGGTCCGGTGGCAGTTCATCATCCGCAGACTCAGTGAGCTCAGCGGCCTCAACATCGACACGGTCGCAGAACTCGTACGCGAGGGCGCCAACAGGCGACAGGGTCCGGATTTCTCTGGGGCAGAAGCAGAGCCTCAGAAACGCAAGCACCGTACAAGCACAGCCGAGATTCTCGGCTGCCTGCTCGCGATGCCCGAGCGGTGGATCGGGCTGGAATCCAACGAGGCGCTGCTCGAAGCGGCGTGCAGGGGCACGGAGCTCTGGCCGCTGTTTGAGGTGATGAAAGAGCTGGCGCACTCGACGGGCAGAACCGATCTGAATGCAACGGTCGATCAGCTCCGCCAGCGCGACGCCAATCACCGGTTCGCGGTCGAGCTTGAGCAGGACATCAGCCGACGCCACAGCGAGAGCGCCGACCAGCTCAATGAAACGCTGGCGTTCTGTCTCCGAAACCTTCAGCAGCACTCGACGACAGTGGAAGCCAAGCCCGCGGGTTCGACCGCGGATCGGCTCGAACAGATCAAGGCACAGAAAGAGGCCCATGGGCCGAACACTCGACTCCTGCCACGGATACGGCCGGTTTCAGGCTCGCAGGGGCCAAATAGTTAGGGAGCAGCCCCCGGCCTTGCCGGGTGCATAAAGTGACCGGGGCCAGGATCGGCACCGGTCTGAGAAAGGGATGCAGCGTGCTAGAGCAGTACCACCCAGCACTTGATGACCTGATCGAGCTCGGCAAAGACCGCGGCTGGCTCAGTTACGAAGAGGTCAACAACACGATCCCCGACGAGATGATCGAGCCGGAAGCTCTTGATGAGCTTCTGGTTGTCTTCGACCGCGCCAAGATCGAGCTGGTTGACGAGCTCGAGTTCCGCGCACGCATCTACCGCCTCACCAAGAAGAACGGCAGGCCCGCGGTCGATGCGCCCAAGAAGTCCGGCGCGACCGCGTTCCGCGCGATGAGCGTGACGGGCGGCGAGGACCGCGGCAAGCACCAGTGGCTCCAGTCGTACATGAACGCGTCGATCAAGCCGGGCACCGCGCCCGACGTCATGATCCCCGACGAAGAAACGCAGCAAGAGGACGGTCTGACCGGCACGAACGACCGGTCAGCCGACGCGAACGAGCAGGCCACCGAGCAGGCGATCGACACGATCGGCAAGCGCATCGACGACCCGGTGCGGATGTACCTCACCCAGATGGGAAGCATCCCGCTCCTGACTCGCGAAGAAGAGATCCGGCTTGCCAAGAAGATCGAGACCACGCGGATGATCTTCCGTCGGCGTGCGCTAGAGAGCGACTACGTGCTCCAACTCGCGGTCGATACGCTCAAGGCTGTTGACTCGGGCGACCTGCCGTTCGATCGGACGATGCGGATCTCGACCGCCGAGGACAACGCGAAGCAGAAGATCGCGGCCCGCATCCCCAACAACGTGCGCACGCTTGAACGTTTGATCGAACTGAACAAGCAGGACTGGTCGGCGCGCGAGCGGGCGATCGAGATGAAGCACACGCGTGTGGCGCGGGAGCTCGGCGATCGGATGACGATCCGCCGGCGCCGGATGGCGGCGTTGACCGAAGAGCTGTGCCTGCGCACGAGCAAGATTGTGCCGCTGGTCCGCAAGCTCAAGAGCATCAGCGCCAAGTGCACGGCTCTGGAGGCTCGCATCGCCGAGGCCGAGGCCAAACCGGGCAAGTACGACCCCGAGGACATCGAGGTCATGCAGGAAGAGCAGTCCGGCCTGCGGTCGCTCGTGCTCGAAACACCCGAAGAACTCGCACGCCGGGTCAAGACCGTGGACACGGTCTTCTGGGAGTACGAGCAGGCCAAGCGTGACCTCTCGGGCGGTAACCTGCGACTGGTTGTGTCGATCGCCAAGAAGTACCGCAACCGCGGGCTGACCTTCCTCGACATCATCCAGGAGGGCAACACGGGCCTGATGCGCGCGGTCGATAAGTACGAGTACCGCCGGGGCTACAAGTTCTCGACGTACGCGACGTGGTGGATCCGCCAGGCGATCACCCGCGCGATCGCGGACCACGCGCGCACCATCCGCATCCCGGTCCACATGATCGAGACGATGAGCAAGCTGCGCAACATCCAGAAGGAAATCCTTCAGAAGACCGGCACCGAGCCGACCTACGACGAGATCGCGGCCAAGGCGTCGATGAGTCTCGAGGATGTGCACCGCGTCATGAAGATCGGTCGCCAGCCGATCAGTCTCGACCGGCCCGTTGGTGAGTCCGAGGACTCGTACTTCGGCGACTTCATCGAGGACAAAAACCAGCAGGCGCCGCAGGACACCGCGACGCAGGAAATGCTCAAGGGCCGAATCGAGCAGGTGCTCCGCACGCTCACCTACCGCGAACGCGAGATCATCAAGCTGCGTTACGGCATTGGTGACGGCTACACCTACACGCTCGAAGAGGTCGGACGCATCTTCAAGGTCACACGCGAACGCGTGAGGCAGGTCGAGGCCAAGGCGATCCGCAAGCTTCAACACCCCGTGCGCTCGCGCAAGCTGCACGGCTTCGTCGATGAGGCCGCCGAACAGCAGGCCGCCAGCCAGAAGCCGGTGTAAGTGAACCAACTCGGCGAGCACGAGATCTACACGCAGATCGGTGAGGACGGCTTCGACCGTCTCACTGTTTCGTTTTACAAGCGTGTCGAGACCGACGACATTCTCGGGCCGATGTACGAGCAGGCGAGGACCGAGTCGGGCGAGACTGATCTTGAGGGCGGCAGGCTCAGACTCCGCGAGTTTCTGGTTCAGCGCTTCGGCGGACCGCCCCGCTATTCACAGCAGCGAGGCCACCCGAGGCTTCGGATGCGGCACATGCCGTTTGCGATCGACGAAGCCGCCCGTGATCGCTGGCTGAAGCTCATGGACGAGTCGCTCGTCGAGTGCGATATTCCGCAGCCCGCCGCCGACGTGCTCCGCGCTGTCTTCGCACACGTCACGGATTTCATGCGGAACATGTAATCACATAAAGAAGGCGGCACCCCGAGGGATGCCGCCATGACTGATCAATAGATGCAAACTGCGTTTACTTCCTGCGTCTGCGAGCAGCGAAGAGGCCGCCGGTTGCGAGGAGCGTTGCCGAGGCTGGCGCAGGGACGAGAACCGCGGCGTAGGCGTGGGTCTGGCCGTTGATGAGACCTGTGCCGACGATGGTGCCGTCTTCACTGATGCCGAGCGCAGAGGACGAGGTGTTCATCGCGAGGTCCCAGCCCGAGTTCGGGTCGATGAGTTCCTGGATGCTGTATGTGTCGGTGCCGTCGAAGAGCCACGGCACCGCGAACTGCCCGCCGGCGTTGCCGACGACCCAGCCGCTGGAATTGGCGCCGCGTCCGCTCGCGCTCGATGCCGCCGGTGGGAGTGGGATCTCGGTCAGGCCGTCGTTGGTTGTGTCCCACGCAAAGGCGAGCCCGCCACTCTGGTTGAACGAGCTGGAGCCTGTCACAACGCCGGACTCGCTGAGACCGAACGCGATGCCGCCGTTGTCGCCCGCGAGCGCCGGGACTTCTTCGAGGACACCGGTCGTCAGGTCGTACATGAGCGCGACGTTGCGCGCGAGGTTGTTGGGGTCGATGCCGTGACCGACGATCTGGCCCGCGTCGTTGATGTCGTAGGCCTCGACCATGTACGCGCCGCCCGCGGTCGTTGCGGTGATGGTGTTGTGGCCGTTGGTGTCCCAGTAGGACGCGAACTGCGTGACGCCTCCACCGACCGAGCCGACAGCGACGCCGTTGTTGTTGATGTCCCACGCTCGGCCTGCGCCCTCACCGGCGGGGAGCGCCAGCTGCGAGGAGGTTGTGCCGTTCCAGATGACCGGCAGCGGCGCCGAACCGAAGACTGTGGTGGTCGCGGTGCCGACCGCTTGGCCTGCCGAGTTGGCTCCGTTGGCCTGGTGGAACGTGCGTCCGGGGAGGTTGTCGAGTTGGACCAGGCCGCCCGAGAGCGTCCAGGTGAAGCCGGCGTTGGAAGCACCGAGCGAACGCCCCACCGCGACGCCGCTCGGGGAGATACCGACACCCTGACTGAATGCGTCGCCCGGATCGACGACGCCGAGGTCGATGATGATGTACTCCGGCTGAGCCGATGCTGAGAGTGCCCCGCTGGCCAGCGCCGCCCCCGCGACCGCTGCAATTACTCGAGTTGAAAGCATGTGCCTATCTCCTGTGTCCTCATGGGCCATGGCCCGCCAACCGCTGAGCCGCGCCACATGGCGGCGTCTCAGCCACGATCATGCCTGCAAGCGGGTCTCAATACAAGCAAAAAGTGTAAAATTTTACACTTTGTCTCCCCCCCGGATTCATAGGGGAGGTTACCCTGTTGTGTATGGCAGTGGACAGCACCCTAACACTTCAGGCCGAGCGAGAGTCTGTCGGTTCATCGCTCATGGAAGCACTGGCGGCGGTCATCGAGTCTGTCTCTGACAAGCCGGTCAACGTCTCCGCACTTGGCAGGAAGCTCGGGCTCAACCGCGTCACGGTCAGCAAGCTGATGTCATCGCTTGCATCGGAGACGCCCGACGAGATGCTGGCCACCATCCCAGGACCGGAGTCGCTCCGCTCCGCTGTCGAAGCCGCCGCCGAGCACGGCACCGACGAGAGCACGATCGAATCGGCGCGCGAAGCGATCGACCTGTTCGCTGGGCTGATCCGGGATCAGTACGGCACACGGGCCGCGCTCAACGCGGCGCTCGGGACTGAATCTCAAAAACTCAGCGAGCGCGAAGCGGTCAACAGCCGGGGCGAGGTGTTCAACGGCATGCGCCGGATCATCGGGGTTGAAGCCGCGGTCTGGCTCAACGCCATGTTCTTCGTTCCGAGTGAAGAAGACGATGCGGTCATCGAAACCACCACGCTCCACGGCGCGTACGGCATCCGCCGGCTTCGCATGGACACCCCCTTCTACTTCGTATTCGGCACACCGTTCTACGAACCGGGTCGCGACGGGAGTGACCTCGCGACCGAGCCGATGCAGCTCGACGACTTCTACACCAACGAACCCGCCGTCCTCGAATCGACGAAGATGGGCAGCCAGATCTGCCACAGACTTGTTCACGACAAGCTCGGCAAAAACGCGGTCGTGGACATGCTCACCGTCAGCATCGACCGCAAGGGCTCACGCCGGTACGCGGCTCCCGAGTCGCCCCTGCGGGGCATGTCGCTCGTTATGGACCTGCCCGTCCGGTCGCTCGTCTTCGACGTCATCCTCCACGAAAGCCTTTACCCCGGGAGCGACGCGGAGCTGTTCGTGTTCAAGCCCGGTGCAAGAGGGCCATCAAACCCAAACGACCCGAGCTCCGCGCGAGACAGGGTGCCAACGCCCGAACGCATCGAGGCCTTCCCCGGCGAGCACGAAACATTCGAGGTGCCCGATGTGCCGCGTTACGGCGAGATGATCCAGCGGATGTGCACCGCGCTCAACAGGCCCATCTCCGAGTTCCGCGTGCACCGGCTGACGATGGCGTACCCGCTGACCGGGTTCCAGTACACGATGGCGTTCAGAGCGCCGCTGCCCCCCGAGTGAACCTCGGCTTTGCGCCGACCTAGGCTTGTGTTGTGCAAACTCGGCATCGGATAGAACGACTGCGGTCATCGCTCTCGGTCTGGGCAACGGGCCTGCTGCTCGTTGCGCTCAGCGCCGCGATCACGGCTCGCCCCTCGCTTGCACTGGCAACGAGCGGCGCCTTCTCCACCGAGAGCACGATCTCATCGCTCTCGATCGAGCGTACGTACTCAAACGACCTCTTCCCCTGGTCGCCGGTCGCCGACGACCCGACCGCGCGTGAGCACCAGCCCACTCCCGGCGGCGACACGTCCGCGCCCTGGTCATACACCCCACCCAGAGCAACCGCGGGACTTACCCCCGCTTACTCTGCCGAGCGCCCAGTTCAGCAAGCGCGCCGAGCCCATGCGCCGCGCGGGCCGCCGACGAGCTAATGCACGCACTTTCCAATCTAGTTTGGCCACAGGCCTGATCGGGCCGGCGGTCACGTGAATATGTACGAATCGCGCGAGCTTGCCGCGGCAACGCGGGCGAGCCGCGCGCAAACCCACACAACACAGAAGCAGAACCATGTCATCACACACACCAACCCCGGCGGAGGGTGCGCCCACGCCGAGCAGCGCGCCTTCCAAGGATCCACATTCAGCAATCAGCGACGAGCACGAGGAGTACCAGTCCGCCAAGGGCTGCCTGATGCTTGCGGGCCTGACGCTTGCGACGGTCGCGTTTGTCGTCGCCGCTGTCCTGATCTTCGGCGGATCTGTCGCGCCGTAGCTCAATCCCTCTAGCAACACACATAGCCGTCGGCCTCGCATTCTCGGGGTCGGCGGCTTTCTCATTGCGTGCGCGGCGTAGCGCCAGACTCGGCCTTCTTGTAAGCTGCCTCAAGACGGCGACCAGCCGAGGAGGCGAAACATGCCAAGCAGCACACTCACCGACGCGTACATGAAGGTCCGGCAGGCCAAAGAGGAGCTGCTCGAGGCGATCAAGGCCGAGGGGCCTGAGCGGGTCGAGGACTGGGAGCTCCGCAACCCGGACGGGTCGGCGGTCAGGCTCAGCGAGCTGTTCGGCGACCACGACGACCTGCTCGTCGTGCACAACATGGGCTCGGGCTGCAACTACTGCACGCTCTGGGCCGACGGATTCCGCGGGATCGCGGACCACCTCCAGCAGAGGTGCGCGTTCGTGCTCTGCTCAGCCGATGCGCCCGAGAAGGTCCAGCCGTTCGCCGACGCGCGGGGCTGGAACTTCCGCTGCGTCAGCGGCGAGGGCTCGGGGTTCACCGACGCGATGGGCTACCGAACCGAGCGAGGCGTGCTCCCCGGCGTCAGCGCGTTCCATAAAAACCCGGACGGCTCGATCTTCCGCACAGGCCACACACCGTTCGGACCGGGCGACGACTTCTGCGCGGTCTGGCCGTTCTTTGATCTGCTGGAGAACGGGGCCAATGGGTGGGCGCCGAGATAGGGCGAGGCTGCGGAACCAGACATTGACGATCCCGAATAAGGCATAGATGGCAAGGACCGGACACAAGTGCGTGAAGTGCGAGGGTGAGATCGAGCACCGCGTCGATCCGCTTGTCGTGGGCAAGCCCGACTATTTCACAGGCATCGCCGGCTTTCTCTTTGCGGGCATCGTGAATGTGCTTTCGTCTTGCCTGACGCTGATTGGGGGCGGGCGACATTCGTATGTGTGCGAGAGCTGTGGGCACCAGTTTCGCATGAAACGTAAGGGATAGCGAGAATGCCACCCGCTGCCTAGACACGATCATCCGAGAACCAGACTACAGCCTGAGTGCACAACAATGATTACGAAGACTCATCTAACTAGCTTGATGTACCAGATCGCTAACCTAATCGCAGACAAAAGGTTTGATGAACTCCTGTCTGTCTGCAGTGAATCTTGGATGGACGAGAACGCCATTAGAACTGCCGTCGACGAGTATCCTGCCACCTTCGCATCACCGCCGAATGGGGTCTATCCAACACGAGACGATGACATCATCGAAATGGAATGCACAGCAACTCCGACTTGGGATATCAGCCTTCCACTCTGGTCAACAGAAGGCCGAACTGATCTCTGTGTGATGCTTGATTGTGCTGAACAGGACGGTCGCCTAGAGCTACTACTGAAAGGTATCTACGTGCCATAAGTGTCTACGTGCCACTGATCCCGCACTCGGGGTCAGTGCTGAATTGCGGCAAGAGCACTGACCTGCAAGAGCAGGTCAGTGGCACAAAATTGGGGGTAGTACCACCCGCCCGAGCTAATCAAACTCTATGAATGAACGCGGATCATCGTCCGGGAACAGGTACGATGCCCGAAACCGTAAATCACGAACAAATACGACATCAGGTTCGTCATCATCTACAAAAGATTTACCACAGTCCGCAATGATACCTTCCTCAATCATTGCTGCGACGACAGCTGCAGTATTGTCTTGGTAATCATCAGGATGGGGATCGCAATCTTCTGAAACGAGTTTGATATCATCACTGCTGTTCTGCAGTAAATACCACGTCACGACCGCTCCGGCAGCAGGATTGCCAACCCACTCGCTTGCTTTTGCAAACGGCATGTTATTACCAATGTACTCACGCTTACTGTGATTAACAAGTATGTAATGCTCACCCATACTTACAACTCCGGCGCAAACCCACGCCTCATCGTGTTCTCACAAATCGCACGGGGTTCGACGAATTGTAGCAGATAGTCGTGTCCGCCGGCCTTGGAGCCGACGCCCGAGAGGCCGAAGCCGCCGAAGGGTTGTCTGCCGACAAGGGCGCCGGTGATGGTGCGGTTGATGTAGAGGTTGCCGACGCGGAACTCTTGTTTGGCCTGCTCGATGTGTTTGGGCATCCGGCTGAAGACGCCGCCGGTGAGCTTGTAGGCGTGGTTGTTGGCGATCGCCAGGGCCTCGTCGTAGGTGTGCGCGTGCATGACGGCGAGGACGGGGCCGAAGATCTCCTCGCGGGCGATGCGGTGCTCGGGCGTGACGCCCGTGAAGATGTGCGGCGGGATGTAGTTTTTTGGCTGGACGTCGGCGGGCGGCTCGGTCGCCGGGAAGTCGTCGCTCCCAAGGACGAGCGTGGCGCCGTCGTCGACGCCGGCTTGGATCATGCTGCGGATTTTGTTCGCGGCTTCGTCGTCGATGACGGGGCCGACGTCGCACGACGGGCTGTTCGGCGGCGCAACGACGAGGGCGCGGGTGGCCTCGACGAGGCGCTCGGTGAACCGTGTGATGTGCGGGCCCTTTGGTCCCTCGGCGTCAACGATGATGCAGCGCGAGCACGCCGAGCATTTCTGGCCCTGGAACCCGAACGCCGAGGCGCGGGCGCCGATGACGGCTTCGTCGAGGTCGGCTGACGTGTCGATGATGAGCGCGTTCTTGCCGCCCATCTCGCAGACGACCTTTTTGACCTGCATCTGGTCCTCGGGCGTGAGGCCCGCGGCTTCGATGATGTTCAGCCCCACCGCTTTGGAGCCGGTGAACGCGATGACCGAGGTGCGAGGGTCGCGCACGAGCGTCGCGCCCACGGTCTCGCCCCGGCCCGGCAGGAACTGGAGCACCTCGTTGGCTTTGAACTCGACGTGCCACATGCCGGCTTTGATCGCTTCGTGGAAGATGTTGACCATCTCGCTTGCGATGTGCGGCGTCTGCTCCGCGGGTTTGACGACGACGGTGTTGCCCGTGACGAGAGCCGCGGCGGTCATGCCGCAACAGATCGCGAGCGGGAAGTTCCACGGGCTGATGACGACGGAGACGCCCCGCGGCTGGTAGAAGTGCTCGTCGAGTTCGCCGATGAACATGCCGAGGCGCTGGCGCTCGAAGAGCTGCGGCGCCATGCGGGCGTAGTACTCGCAGAAGTCGATGGCCTCGCAGACGTCAGCGTCGGCCTCGCGCCACGATTTGCCGGCTTCTTTGACCATGATCGCCGCCAGCTCGTCGCGTCGGGCGCGCATGAGGTTGGCGGCGTAGGTCAAGACATTGGCGCGCATGATCGGGTCGGTCCGGCGCCACTGCTTGAACGCGGCCTCAGAGGTGTCGATCGCCTTGGTCGCGTCGGCCTCGGTTGCCTTGTCGTTGTCGACGGGGCCGATCTCGGCGCGGTCGAGAGCCGCGGCGAACGCGTCGCGCTGGTCCGCCATCGCGAAGTCGCGGACGGCTTCGGTGAAGAAGCGTTCGCTGTTGCCGACACCGAAGACCGCGGGCGAGAGCTTGTGCCGTTCGTGCGCAAGTTCGACGAGGTCGGGCTTGGGGTTGCCCGTGTCGAGCGACCGCGGATCGGCGAGCAGCAACTGCGGGTCTGCGTTCTCTGCAAAGCCCGCGACGAGCCACGACTCGTTGGATGTATTCTCGAGGAGACGACGCACGAGGTAGGCCATGCCCGGGATCATCTCGCCGACCGGGATGTACTCGCGGATGCGGAGGCCCGGGCCTTTCTGGTTGTCTGCGGCGGCGTACTTCATCTCGTCCGCCATGCCGTGAAGCATCTGGAGTTCGAGCGCGTTGGCGGGCAGGCCCCTTCTGTCGAGCCCGGCCATGGCGTAGGCGATGGAGCGGATGTTGTGCGAGCCGAGCGCGAGCTTGATGCCGCCCTCTTCGTTTGTTCGCGGCATCGCGTCGAGGAAGATGTCGACCATGTCCTCGAAGCAGGCGTCGGTCTGCCACTTCTCGTTCCACACCGGGCAGGGCCAGCCCATCTCCTCGGCGTGGATGGTTTCGTAGTCCCAGTACGCGCCCTTGATGAGGCGGACGGAGACCTGGCGTTTGTTCTCGATCGCCCAACGCGCAAGGTCGCGTGCATCGTCCGGGCCGGATTTGAGATAGGCCTGGATCGCGATGCCGGCGTGGAACTTGTGCTTCAGGCAGCAACGCTTGAAGAGCTCGATAGTCAGGTCCTTGAGCTCGAACTGCTCCATGTCGAAGTTGATGAACACGCCCTTGGCGATGGCGGCTTCGAGGATCGGGTCGAGCCTTGTCATCAGCTCACGGATCGAGCCCTCGGTGTCGATCGGGTCGACCTTCGCCGAGAGAGACGAGACCTTGATGGAGACGTTGCAACGCGGGATCTCGCCGAGGTGATCGGCTTCGATCTGCGCCTTTGGCTTCCACTCGGAAACCTCGCCCGGCAGGTTGTTGATGAGGTCGAGGTACTTCTCTTTGTACTCGTCGGCCTCAACATCGGACACGCACGCCTCGCCCAGCAGATCAACCGAGAAGCCGATGTCGTTGTCCCAGAGCTGCTTGAGTCTCGGGAGCGCGCTCTTGGCGTCGGTGCCGGCGATGAACTTGCCCGCCATGCCTTTGATCTGCGACGAGATCGTTTTGGTCATGATGCCCTTGGCGATGCCGCCGGCCTTGAGGCCGAGGTCCATGCCCGGGGGCAGGGTGACGCCGGGCTGGCTCAGGTAGTCGGCGAGGTGCTCGAACACCTGCTCGGGCGTTTGCAGCATCGGGAACACATCAACAAAGCGAAAGAGTTGGACCTTGAATTCCTGATCTTTCATGGACCAGTTCATCATTTTATCAGAATAGAATTTCGAGCTGAAAATACCGGCCTTGCCCGCGCGAGAGAGTTCGAGCAGTTCGAGGCCGATGCGGTTGACCTCTGGATCGATCGGGATGGTCTGGATCGGGTCGGTCGCGACGGGAGGGCGTTCCTGAGTAGGCAGCGGACCAGACTTCTTTGAGAACCAAGCCATAGTAAACCCTCCTTTCTTCGCGCCAACCCCCGTAGTCACACACCCGCGGGCGGGCGCGGATTGTACCCAGAGCAACCCCCACGCACCCCCAAGAAGGGCATAACCTTGCCTATGCCAAAGCGTGCCAGCGTCATCACAATCGGGAACTATGACGGCTGCCACCTCGGGCACGCCCAGATCCTGAAACAGGCCCGCCAACTCGCCGACCAGAACAACGCCCGCCTCGTGGTAATGAGCTTTTTCCCGCACCCCGCGGCTGTGCTCAGGCCCGATGCGGCCCCGGCCCTGCTGACCGAGTGGGACCGACGGGTGTTGCTGCTCAAAGGTCTCGGCGCTGATGAGGTCATCAAGCTCGAGCCGACGCCTGAACTGCTCTCACTTGAACCGATCGAGTTCGCACAGCAGTGGATCGAGGCCGAGTCCGCGACGCACGTTGTCGAGGGACCCGACTTTCACTTTGGGAAGGGACGCTCGGGCGATCTCAGGGTGCTGCGCGTGATCGGCGAAGCACTCGGGTTTGAGGTTGTCGAAGTCGCGCCGGTACGCGGCGTGCTGACCGATCACACCGAGGTCACTGCCTCTAGCAGCCTCATCCGCACGCTTATCAAAGACGGCAGGGTGCGCGACGCGGCAGCGCTCCTTGGTCGCCCGCACCAAGTGACCGGCAAAGTTGTCCAAGGCGACAGGCTCGGCAGGCAGATCGGCTTCCCGACCGCAAACGTGTCGTGCGGCACGCTCACTCCGGGTCCGGGTGTGTATGCGGGCCGGGCGACGCTCCCCGACGGACTAGCGCTCGCAGCGGCGATCAGCATGGGGTCTCGTCCGACTGTCAACGGCATGGAAGACAGGTTCGAGGTGCACCTGCTCGGTGCGTCAAACGAGGACGATCGGCTGGCCGGGCTCGACGAATATGGCTGGCAAATCTCGGTCGACATCGTCGGCCGGCTCCGCGATCAGATAAAGTTTGGCTCGGTCGAGGAATTGACCGAACAACTCAGGATTGATTGCAGCCGCGTGAACGACACGCTTAACAGAACCATCAGTGCGGGAGCCGTGTCATGAGCGCGTGGGAAACCAACACCTCGATCGAAGAGATCGCGAGCTTTCTTGTAAACAAGGAGCGGATCGTCGTCGTCACGCACGCACGCCCGGACGGCGACGCGGCGGGCTCGTCGCTCGCGCTTGTTCGGGCGCTCAACAGAGCGAGCAAGACGCGCCGGGCGAGCGTGTGGTACACCGGCGGGCCGCCGGCGTGGCTCGATACGCTCGCGGGCGATGCGCCGTTTCATGTGCTCGAAGGCGACAAGACGCCCGACGTCGAGCCCGACGCGGTGGTCGTCGTGGACACCGGTTCCTGGAAACAGCTTGACCACCTCGCAGACTGGGTGCGTTTGCACACCGAGATCACTACGGTTATCGATCATCACCTTGAGGGCAACCCGGACGTTGCGCCGCGTTTGCATGTCGCCAAAGAAGCGGCGGCCGCGGTTCAGCCGGTGTGCGAGCTGGCGCTTGCGCTGCTCAAACTCAAGTCAGCAAGCGAGCTGCCTGTGTCGATCGCCGAGCTAATCTACACGGGCCTTGCGACCGACACCGGATGGTTCAGGCATTCCAACGTCAGGCCCGCGGTGTTCGAGCTTGCCGCGGATCTCCTGCGTGCTGGCGTGGACCATCCGAAGCTTCTGGCGACCATCGATCAGGGCGACAGGCCGGCAAGGCTTCGCGTGATGGCTGAGGCCCTCGGCACGCTCGAACTCTTCGACCGTGACCGCGTCGCGATTATGTCGCTCACGACCGAGGCCATCCATCGCTCGGGTGCTGGTTCGTCCGACACCGGAGGCTTCAGCGAACTCGGGCTGAAAATCGCAAGTGTGCGCGTGAGCGCGACGCTGACCGAGGTCGAGATCGCCGGCTCCGGCCCCGCGACCAAAATCAGTTTCCGGTCAAAGGCAGGCCCGGGCATGATCGACGTGAACGAGGTCGCCAAGACACTCGGAGGAGGCGGACACGCCAACGCGTCGGGCGCACGCATCGGGCTTCCGATCGAGCAAGCCAAGCCGCAAGTCGTCGCGGCGATTCTTGAATACCAGAAGAACAACACGTGAGCGACCAACGACCCCAACAACGCGGCGGGCGAGGCCGGCCCCCACGCAGGCCGCCGCTCTCGGTTTTCTCGACCACGCTATGGGAGTATCCGAGCCAGCACTACGACGCGGCCGACGGCTCGAAGATGCAGGGCAGCAAGCACTACGCCGGCGCGACGCCGAGCTGGGTCATCTGGCAGCTGCTCACCAGGTACACGCGCAAGGGCGACACGGTCATCGATCCCATGTGCGGCTCGGGCACGACGCTCGACGTCTGCACGGACCTCGAACGCGAGTGCAACGGGTTTGATCTGAACCCGTCGCGCGAGGACATCAAGCACGCCGACGCACGCAGCATCCCGATGCCCGATCGGTCCGCGGACTTCGTGTTCGTTGACCCGCCCTATTCGACGCACATCGACTACTCGGACAACCCCGACTGCATCGGCAAGCTCGACGCGGCGGGCGAGGACGGTGGGCAAGCGTACTACGACGCGATGCGGGGCGTGATCGCCGAGATCGACCGGGTGCTTAAGCCCAGACGCTACATGGGGCTCTACGTCAGCGACTCGTGGCGCAAGCGCAAGGGCAAGAAAGAGAAGCAAGGCGCGGTCATGGGCGGCACGTTCATGCCCATCGGGTTCGAGCTGTTCTCCATCATGCGGCAACACTTCGAGCCGGTGGACATCGTGTGCGTGGCGCGCAAGAACGACAAACTTGTGCGTGGAAACTGGCGCAAGTCAGCCGTCGAAGAAAACTTCTTCCTCCGCGGATTCAACTACTGTTTCATTATGAAGAAGCCGTAACGAGCTGGATCAATCGGTCATCTCTTGCGGCACGCCGTCTTTGTAACGGACGCGGAGCGTGCCGTCGACATCGCGGATGCCCTGATTCGGGTCGTCGCCGACGAAATCAACCTTGACGCGAGGCTTCTTCGGGTTGTATTTGCCGGTCACCCAGTTGTCCACGATCATCATTTCGAGCGTCGCCGCACACTGCTGCAGCGGGATGCTCGAGTTGATGTGCGCGTCGTTCTGAATCATCCGCTGGGCGGCATTGAGGAAGTCGGTGATGTCCGGGTACTTGGCCAACAGATCGAGCACAATCTTGAACTGCCCCAACGCCGGCAGCATCTTGTTGCCGCGGCGGTAGACCTCGATCTTATGAATCTTGCCCTGGCTGTAGAAAGGCATCGTCTCTTTCTTTGCACCCGTCAGGTTCGGCTTGTACGTGTTGTACTTTGTCAGTTCCCATTCAAGCTCAGAATCGGTATCGGAGCTGAGGCGCCGCGCGACTTCTTTGACCGCGACCAGATCGAGACCGCCGAGGCCGGGCAGGAAGAAGTCCTCGTCGGTGAAGCCGCCGAGGCTGAGCCAGCGGAAGGCTTCTTTGGAGGTCATGTTGAGGCCTTCAGACGCGGCGATTTCTTTGGTCAGGTCTTCGAGATCGGTGAACTGGCCGTTGGCGAAGTACCAGTAGTCTGCAAACCGGATGTACTGGCGGATTCGCCTCGTCTGGCTCTCCTCATAGCGACGCTTGAGCCACGTGACTTCTTTGTTGCCCTCGTAGTCGGCGAGGATGATGTACGCGACCTCGCGCGCCGACGAGTGCGCCAGCGTCATGCCGCCCGCAAGGATCGGGTCCGCAAAGCCGGCGGCCTCGCCCGTCAGGAACCAGTTGTCGCCGACCATTTTCTCCGTGACGTAGGACCAGTCCTTGGTCGTGCGGATCTCGTTGTCGGCGGTCGCGTTCTTGATCAGTTCCTGGATCCGCGGGTCCTGCGCGATGGCGTCCTTGTAGATCTCTTCGGGTGATTTGCCGAGCTTCTTGTAGTGCTCGACCGGGCAGATGTACCCGATGCTCGTGCGAGTCGGGCCGAGCGGGATGAACCAGATCCAGCCCGCCGCGATCGAGAGGACCTCGACGCGGGTGCCGCCGATGCCGACCTCGATCGCCCAGTCGGCGTTGTCCCAGTAGTCCCAGATCGCCATGTTCTTGAGCTTGCTGGGCGCATCGATCTTGACGCCGAGGCCTCGGCGGAGCACGCCCGCGTAGCCCGAGCAATCGACGTAGTGCTTGGCTTCGATGCGTGTGCCGTCGTGAAGCGTGATGCTTTTGATCGAGCCGCCCGCGGCATCGACGGACGTGACCTGCGTTTCCTCGCGGACATCGCAGCCCTGTTCGCGCGCATGATCCAGCAGGATTTTGTCATACTTGGCGCGCTCGACCTGGAAGGCGGTGAACACGCGCTGGCCCTTGTAGTTGGCTGGCCTTGGCTCGTCTTTGAATTTCGACAGGGGCAGGAATTCGAATGCCCACAGCTCGTCGGAGGTTCCCCAGCGGTAGGTGCCGCCGATCTTAATCGGGAAGTTGGCAGCCTCGACCTTGTCCCATACCCCCATCTCATCGAGGATCGGACCGATAGCAGGAAGCTGGCTCTCGCCGACGTGCTCACGCGGGAACTTCTCTTTCTCGAGAATGACCACGTTGAGCTCGGGGCGGTACTTTTTCAGGAGCGTGCCGACCGTGCTGCCAGCGGGGCCGCCCCCGACAACAACAACATCCACTACTTCGACGGCGTTTTCAGAAACCACACCAACCCCCAGATTTGGTACAGGCTGAGACCCGATGCTGCCAAGTATCGGTTGACGCAACCCTGCCCGGAACGAATGTCCAGGGTTCTATAACGAACTGGGATTCAAGATACCATACCTGTCAAGGCCTTACAAGGACTCGCGGCTGGCCTCGGTGATCCAGCCTCCGCCGAGCACCCTATCTGGAGTGGTCTGGCCGTACACGACCAAGGCCTGACCGGGCGTGACCGCCCGCTGGGGTGTCTTAAATCGGACCTGAAATCCGCCCTCTCCGACATCCGATCTGAGGAATTCCGCCTCGGCGGCCTCGCCGTTGTAGCGGTGCCGGGCCAGGCAGGGCGTCCATTCTGAACCTCCCGCGTCCACAGCGAGCCAGTTCGTGTCGCCCACGCTGCAGCCCGCGGCGAGCAGGTCTTCCTCGCTGCCGATGGTCACGGTGTTGGCGACCGGGTCCTTGTCCACGACGTAAATCGGGTAGCCGAGCGCCACGCCAACCTTCCGGCGTTGACCAATCGTGAACCGGTGCTGGCCGTCGTGCTCGCCGAGGACCTTGCCCTCGGTGTCAACGATCGTGCCCGCGGCCTGCTTGAGCGCGGGGCGTTCCTTCTCGACAAACGAGGCGTAGTCGTTGTCGGGAACAAAGCAGATCTCTTGCGAGTCCGGTTTGTTGAAGACGGGCAAGCCAAATTTGTGCGCTAGGTCGCGGACTTCCTGCTTTGTTTCGTAGTCACCGATCGGAAGCAGCGTCGAAGTGAGCTGGTCGCGCGGGATGCCGAAGAGGACGTAGGACTGATCCTTGCTGGTGTCCTTGCCGCGCAGGAGCGAAGTCTGACCCGAGACTTCACCGATTCGCGCGTAGTGGCCCGATGCCACAAAGTCGGCGCCGATGTGGGCGGCGTGGTCGTGCAGCTTGCCGAACTTCAGCCAGTCGTTGCATCGCACGCATGGGTTGGGCGTTCGGCCCTGCGCGTATTCGTCCACGAAATAGTCGATGACCTTGCGGAAGTCGTTGCGGAAATTCAGGACGTAAAGCGGGATATCGAGTTCCGCAGCGACAAGCCTCGCGTCGGCGGCATCACCAACAGAGCAGCAGCCCTGCTTATGGATCTTGGGCGCGGCTTCGCACGCCTGCCCCGCGGGCACGAGCTCGTTGAGAGTCTCGCCGGGCGAGCCGAGACGCATGAACGCCCCCACCACCTCGTAGCCCTGCTCTTTCAAAAGCGCAGCGGCGACCGAGGAGTCCACACCCCCGGACATCGCGAGCAGCACTTTTTTCCCTTGCTTCTGCACAAAGCATCGTAGAGCACCCGGCGGGCGATTTAGCTGTCCTCGGGGGCGAGGTTGTAGGTATCGTCGGAGTCGGACTTCTCGATCCGATGGCCCGCGATGCGGAATGTCGGGGTGTTTTCGATGAACGAGTCGCTCTCGTCGAGATCGGCAGCGGGCACGCCATCGGCCTGGAGGGGTACGCTCGCGGCGAGTTGGCGTTCAACAGTCTCGTTCATCTCCCTTGCGCGTCGCTCGGCGACTCGGATATTCCGGGCCTCGGTCGCGATGTTGCTGGAGATGGCCTGTGTCGCGGTGATGGCGATCTGGAACACGGAAACAAACGCGACGGCGACACCGACGAGGAACATGAGCAGGAAGATGATCGCGACGAAGAAGTCGACGCCTTTGAGCGAGCCCATGATCGGCGCCACGCTGAGCGCCACGCCTCCGATGACGCCGCCGACAACGACGCACCAGCCCGAGCCGCGGAGTCGGCCCCCGAGACTGTTGTCGCCCGCCCACTCTGCGATCGCGGAGAGATACGCGAGCACCAGAACACTCGCAACAAACGAGAACATCACGAGCACCACATGCGTCGTCAGTGCTGCGCCGACGAGGTTCGCCCATGACTGCTCGACCGCGACCCAGTGAAGCCACGCGAAAAGCGCCGAGCCGAACCAGAGGATTTGTGTGAGCCGAACGGTCAGAAGCCACTTTCGGTTGTCGAGCGTCTGATCTGGAACCGTTGAGTCTTGCAGAGGCCTTCGTGCGGTGACCATGAACACCGACATGATCCAGAGCAGCGATGCAAGCGTGTACATCGCCGGCGCGGTCCACTCGGAAGACGATCGGACGAGGAAGAGCCCGAAGCCAATCAACAGGGCGCTGAGAGCCAGCATCGCGAGCGAGAACGAGAGCTGCTTGAGGTACCTGATCGGCGCATCGGTGAGGTTGTCGCCGTTGGGGAGTCGGGTGTCTTTGCGTCGCGGGATCGGGGTGCCGCACTCGGGGCAGTTGCCGCCCTTTGGGAGGCCCTTGAGCGCGTAGTCGCAATTACGGCACGTCCGCTCGTCGGTGACGACTTCGCCCAATCCATCAATGAACGGCTTTGATCCAGACATGGGTGCCCCAGTGTACCTGAACCGACACCGCCGACTCAGCCAGCGCCGACGCCAGCAACGGATTCCACCGCGCCGCGGAACATGCGGAGGCCGACGGGTTCCTGCGATTTGGTTTTGCCGGAAAGCCGGGTCCACGCGGGGTGGCGGTTCCAGTCGAGGTATCGCTCGGGGTGAGGCATCAGCCCGAAGACCCTTCCGGTCGGGTCACAGATGCCCGCGATCCGGTCGGCTGAGCCGTTGACGTCGGAGGCGTACCGCAGCACGACCTGGCCGTTGGTGCTGAGGGCATTGACCGTGTCGTCGTCAGCGACAAGGCAGCCCTCCGCGTGAGCAATCGGGAGGACAGAGATGTCGTCCGTAAGGCCCGTCAGCCCGCGCGTCCAGATGCACTTTGATTCGGGCTGGAAATCAACCCTGCACCAGTCGGAGATGAACGCGCCACCCGAGTTGCCGGTGAGCGCGACGCGTTTGCCGTCGATGCCCGGCAAGAGCCCGGTCTGGACGAGGATCTGGAAGCCGTTGCAGATCCCGATGATGCCCGCGCCGCGGTCGACAGCGGCCTTGAGCCTGTCAACCAGGCCGAGACGGGTGTGCATAGCAAATATTCTGCCAGAGGCCACATCGTCACCATACGAGAACCCGCCGGGAAAACCGATCAGGTCGGCCTTGTCGATCGGCGACGGGTCCTTTACGAGTGAATCGAGGTGACAAAGCGTTGTTTCGGCGCCCGCAAGCGAGAACGCGCGGAGCAATTCCTGCTCGCAGTTCGTCCCGGCGGTGCGTATGACCAGAGCGTTCGGCATCGGCGTACCATAGGCCAAGGGCTATGCTGCCTTCGAGCGACCTAGCCAGTCTTCATGATCCGAAACCGCTCTGTGTGCCAAGGAGAGCAGACATGCCCGCCGTGTACCCCTTCAACGCCATCCAGTACAACTCCGGCAAGGGTGATGTCACAAACAGCGTCGCCCCGCCCTACGACGTGCTCGACGAGACACGCAAGCAGGCGCTGATCGGCAAGGACAAACACAACGTGGTCGGGATCGACCTCCCCCACACGCCCGCCAAGCAGCTCGGCCCGCCCGAGGCGTACGCCGGCGCCGGCGAGTCGCTCTGCAAGTGGCTCGAGTCGGGCGTTCTCAGCAAACGCGGCACGCCCGCGATGTTCGCCTACCGCCAGACATTCGAGTTCCGGGGTGAGAGCTACCAGCGCTGCGGCATGGCGTGCACGGTCGAAACAAAAACGCTCGGGCCGCAAGACGGCGGCGGCATCCTCCCGCACGAACAAACGTTCAGCGGTCCGAAGGAAGACCGGCTTGCGCTCATGAAAGCGACCGCGACACAGCTCAGCCCGATCTTCGGCCTGCACCCCGACCAAGAGGGCACCGCGAGCGAGCTTGTCCGCTCGATCATGGCGGGCCGGGACGCGGACATGACCGCGACCGTCACCGAGACCGACGGGCAGGACGTGCTCCACGAGGTCTGGACCGTTGACGACGACGCGACGATCCAGAAGTACCAGAGCGCGCTGGCCGGCGAGGACGTGTTCATCGCCGACGGGCACCACAGGTACAACACCGCGGTGAACTACCTGAACCACCTCGAGAGCGAGGGCGAGGTCCCGAGCGACCACGGCGCGCGCCGGTGCATGTTCGTGATGGTCAGCATGTCCGACCCGGGGCTTGCGATCGGGCCGACGCACCGCGTGCTCGGCGGGATGAAGGACTACTCGCACGAGAAGTTCATCGAAGCCTCGGCGGGGCTGCTGCAGATCGACCCGGTCGTCAACGAGCCGGAGCAAATCGAGGCCGAGATGGCCAAAGCCGCATCAGTCTCGAAGGAAGTCTTCGGCCTGATCGATTTCGCGACCGGCCTGTGCTGGGTGGCAAGCTGCATCGATGAGGACCCGCTCAGCGAGCGATTCGAGGACAAGCCCGCCGTGTGGCGCGAGCTCGATGTCGCGATCGTCCAGCACCTGATCGTCGAAGAGATCTGCCAGCCCGAGCTCAACGAAGGCGAGGACATCACGTGGGCCTTCCCGCACTCGATCGAGGAAGTCAAAGCGATCGGCTCGGGCAACGAGACCGGCGCCGGCGGCGGGTCTGGCTTTGCGCAGCTGGCAGTGATCGTCAGACCAACGCCGCTGGATGCGGTGCGTGATGTGTGCCTTGCCGGGGAGCTGATGCCGCAGAAATCGACATTCTTCTACCCGAAGCTCGCGACCGGTCTGTTTATCAACCCGCTGACTTGAGCGACTTCTCGGCGGCGGCCGCCAGCCAGTCGATCGTGCCCGACGAGTTCATGTTGCCCGCGCGATCGACGATCATGCCGTTCTTGAGGAACAGCAGCGTGGGGATGCTGCGGATGCCGAACATGCTGGCAGCTTCCGGGTTCTCGTCGATGTCGAGGTAGACGGGGATCGCGCTTGTCTTGATCGCGTCCGCGACCGCGGGGTCGCTGAGCGTGCCGCGCTTGAAAGCCTGACACGGGCCGCACCACGACGCGGTCGCGAACACGAGCACGGGCTTGCCTGTCTCGGCGGACTGCTGGCTTGCTTCGGAGAGCGAGATTTTCTCGGCGAAGACCTCGGGCAGCGGCGCCGGTGAGCGGTTGCCCTTGACCATAACGATCGCCACGATGCTCGCGACGATGACCAAGAGAAACACAAGGTCGGCCTTGCTCCAGCCTCGCCGGCTCTTCACTTTGCAACTGCCACAACGCATCAACACACTCCAATGCCTGAAGCCAACTTCGACACTGCGGGGAACACGGAAACACCCACGACTATTCCCTTTCTACCACGCGATCAGTTCGCCTGTCACCGGCTCGACCAGATCCTTCATCGTCACCATGCCGATCGGCCTGTTGCGGGCGACGACAACGCCCAGCGTTTGCCCCTCGGAGCGGAGCGTGCGCAGGGCCTGTCGAGCCGATAACGTCACGTCGAGCTGAGGCACGGGCCTGATGAGCTTGTCCAGCTTCTGGTTGCCACCCAGGAAAAGATCCATCGAGCTGACGATGCCGAGCAGCTCGCCCTTGGCGCCGACGACAGGGAGCCTCGTGTGTTTGGTGTTGCGTGCGAGCTTTTTAGCGAGCTCGAACCCGCCGTCGAGGCGGATGCGTGAGACCTTGTTCCACGGCGTCATCTCCGAGCGCAGCGGTGTGTCACGGAACGCAACAGCCCGCCTGACAAGCTCGGCCTGTGTCTGCGAGACCAGCCCCTGGCCGACGGCTTCTCTGACGAGCCAGACCATCCGCTCGCGCGGATCGATGGGTGTCGCGTCCTTGGGACTGCCCGTCAGTCGGCGCATAACTCTCGCGAACAGCACGATCGCGGGGAGCACCAGTGTTGCGGTCAGCACCAGCCTGAGCACGCGGATGAGCGGCGCGAAGAAGTACGCCTGGTGCTCGGCGGTTACGCGGAAGTATTCCTTTGGCAGAGTCTCGGCGAACACGAACAGCACGGGCGTCAGAACCGCGGCGTTGATGATCGAGATCTGCCACGACGGGAGCCCTGTCATGTCGAGCAGCTTGGCCAGCGCGAGCACGCCGATGTAGTTGCTGAGATTGTTCAGGATCAAGAGGCTCGCGAGCATGTGCTCGGGCTTGTCGAGTTCGAGCTTCAGCGTGCGGGCGGCCTTGTCGGGCTCAGCCTTCGCGGCGCGTGCCTCGAGCCGGGCGCGGCCTACGACGTAGGTCGCGGTTTCCAGACCGCTCCACAGCGCCGAGGCACCAAGACCAAGAATGGTGAGCATCGACCAGACGATCAGCTCGACGAGGTTCATGACTCGTCCTCCGCAGGCTGGTCGATTAACTCAATGTCGATCGTTTCGATGACCCTGCCGTCGAGGGCCGAGACGGTCAAACGCAGGCTGCCGAGGGTGACAGAGTCGCCGAGTTCCGGGAGCTTGCCGAGCAGTGTGAGCAGGACGCCCGCGATGGTCGATACGCGGCCCAGCATCGGCTGCGAGCCGGCGCCCGACGGGTCAAAATCGCTCAGCAGCGTCCGCGCCGACATCTTGCCGGGCACGCGGAAGGTGCCGAGCCCGAGCATCTGCACATCACCGTCGGCGATGTGGCCCGCAGCGTCGTCGATTAGTTCCGCGACGACGTCTTCGACGCGGATCACGCCGACGAGCTCGCCGCGTTCATCGACGACCGCGGCCCGGTCTTTGCCTTTCTTGCGGAGTTGGCTGAGCGCCGAATCGAGCTTGGTCTGCTCGGGCACAAAGAGCGGCTCGGTGGTGTGCTCGAGCACGCTGGCATTGCCGGCTTTCTCATAGGCCTTGAGGAAATTGACCGGACGCAGGAACCCGATCGGCGATTCATCGTCGTCGATCACGAGGATCTGATCGGGTCTGTGCTCGCGAAAGAACTCGATGACGTTTTTCGCGGGCAGTTCAGAGGGGATTGTCAGCAGCTCGACGCGCGGGGTCATGACATCGCGCGTGCGGAGCGTGCCCAAGCGAAGCACATCGAGCAGGAGCCTTTGTTCGTCGGCGTCGATGTGCTGTTCTTCGCTCTGTGTTGTGAGGATGTGCTGGAGTTCGTTCTGGTCGAGCCGAGGGCCCGTGTCGGGCTTGGCGGTGATTAGCCTGGTCAGCGGCGCCATGACAAACCGGTCGATGATCGACCACACGGGCCAGAGGTACTGGATCAGCAGGAGCCAGAACGGCGCGATCAGCCTGCAAAACGTCGGCCTGTGCGCCGATGCGGTGGTCTTGGCGATCACTTCGCCGAACAGCACAATCGCGATCAGCGAGCCGATGCCGACGACGACGGAGCCGAGGTGCTGCTGGCGTTCTTCGAGCTTGAGGATCACGATCGAAGAGAGCGTGAAGTAGGTCACGTTGACCAGCATGTTGGCCAGCAGGATCGCGGTCAGCAGCGAGCGGGGCTTGCGGTGCAGCGCTTCGACGAACGAGAACGCGCGCGGGCTGTTGTTTTTGATGAGCACACGATCCGCCTGTGTGAGGCCGAAGAGCGCGGTTTCAGAGCCGCTGATGATCCCCGAGCAGACCAGCAGCGCCGGCATGACACCCAGCAGCAGGATGAATTCGGTTGAGGTCATGGAGTAAGGTGGATCATGCGGAGTCTTGGCCGGCTTGCTCGAGCATCCGTTCGATGTACCGCCAGGCATTGAGCGACTCGCGGATCTTTGAAGCTGTATCGTCACGACCGGCTTGGTCGGCTTCAGTAAGCTCGGCAAACAGCGTCTGGATTCTGGCTATGTAGCCTTGCCGCTGCTCACCGGCCCACTGCTGCAGATTCTCAAGTTCCTCAGCGTTCTGCTCATGGGTCGCCTGCTCAAGCCGACTCCTGACATCCATGATCTCGAAGAGGAAGCCATCGGGCAGTGAATCGTCTTTGGCGGTGAAACCCAGCACACCGAGCAGCGCCCTGGCCCGCTGCTCCGGGTTAAGAAGCGCCATCCGCGCGTCGTTGAGCTTTGCCGACCTCGCAACCGCCTCGTCGTCGCCCGACACCAGATCGGGGTGATCCAGTGCGACCAGGCCGAGGTACGCCTGTTCAATAGCACCGGGTTCGAGATCGAACCGGGTTGGCAGGCCGAGAGTTTCAAACGGGTCGTTGGGCATGGGGCCAAACGATACGACACGCAAATACGAGATGCGCGTTTGACTTGTTCAACGATTCCAGACACGATGGAGACAGTTTGACACAGACCGGGCACATCGGAATCGCGGCTGTCAGCCCTGAAGGGGCGGCGCTCTGCTACAGGCAGATATTCCGCCACGCTTCTCGGCTTTTCCCCGACAAGCTCCCGCCGCGTGTCACGATCCACAACGAGCCGCTGCAAACTTATATTGAGTACGTCCGTGCCGACGACTGGGAAGGGGTCGCGAAACTGTTGACCCGGTCGGTCCGCGTGCTTCACAACGCAGGGGCGGATTTCGTGCTTACGCCGGACAACGCGGTCCAGCACGGCGTCATGATCGCTGAGCACGAGTCACCGATCCCTTGGCTGACCATGCCCGATCTGGTGGCCGACTCGCTCCTCGAAAACGAGCATCAAACGGTCGGCATCCTCGGCACACGCTACGTGACCCAGGGTTCGGCGTACCAGACTGCCTTGGGGCTCAAAGGGGTCAAACTCCAGGTCCCCAGCGAGGAAGACGCGGCTGAGCTTGACCGGATCGTCTTCCAAGAGCTGATCCACGGCACGATCAAAGACCTATCAAAGCAAGCCGTACTGAACATCGCACTCGCGTTTCAAGAGCGTAAGAGCCAGGCGATTGTGATCGCGGCGAGCGAGCTAGGGCTCGTGCTGGAGCAGATCACGCCCCCGCTTCCGACGTTTGATGCTGCTGAGTTGCTGGCGATCGGTGCTGTGAAGCGTGCGATGGCCGACTGATTCGACACTTGGATCATTAGGCTTGGTTGGCCGTTTACCCAGATTCTCTAGGAACAAGCCCCGGTAGCACTGGACGGGCAGAATCCCGCCGTGATACGCTGGTACGGTCGATCGCCTCGCGGGAGGCGGCACCAAACGGTCCGAATCGCCCATACGGTGGGCGTTTCGGGGGAGTCATGCGGGGCAGATCGGACAACCGGCGCATCGGATTGCAAGCCGACGCGATGGGTGTCAGATACAGCAGACAGCGCGCGAGGGATTGCACGCGGCCCGGCAATGAACCCAGGCAAGGACGAGTTCGGTTCCCCGGCACGGAGTTACTCACCGGGGCAGTCGAGTTGGATTGGCACACGGGTCTGCAGGCCCGCTGTGTATCCCTATTTGGACGGAGCGAGCAATGCTCAAGCAGGATTTCGTATCGCGCATCTCACGTCGCCTCGGCGTCGGTTCCAACCGTGCAGCCTCGCTCGCAAAGAGCGCCGGCAAGGCACGCGCCCCGATGGCTGACGCATTCGAAGCGCTCGAGCCACGCATCCTGCTCTCGGGTGACCACCCGGGCATCGACGACGTTTTCGACGACGTCTCGCCGGTCGCGCCGACCGTCATCACGCTCGACGGCAACGGCGAAGGCAGCGACTCAGGCCAGATCGGTGACGTCATGGGCGACACCGGCGACTTCTTCCAGTTCACCGCGGCGACCGACGGCTTCGTCTCGATCCTCGCCGACACCAACGGCGGCGCACTCGACTCTGCTCTCGAACTCTACCTCCCCGACGGCACCAAGCTCTCCGGTGACTCCGAGGGCCTGGACAACGGCACGACTGCACGCGGCCTAGCCGCTGACGGCTGGCTCGGGTTTATTGCAGAAGCTGGCCAGGACTACTTCATCCGAGTCCTTGGCGAGAGCGGCACAACCGGCACCTATGACATCGAGATCAACGCACGCAACAACCAGCTGGTCATCAACCCGACCAGTGGGATTGTCAGGACAGGCAGCTCCGGCTTCGGTGATCAGCAAGAGATCGAATTTATCCAGCAAGACGTGCTGTACACGTTCACAACACCCGATCTTGAGAAATTTGACGGCCTTGGCAGTATCCTCGCGGCGGACATCGTGTTCGGCGATGACGGCAACGGATATGTCGGCGATGAAGCAGGTGTCCGAAATCTCGTTGATACGCGGGTCGAGCTTTATGATGCCGACGGCAACCTGCTCGGCGCCAATTCGTCAGCTGGTCACCAATCTGATGGCTTCCTGCTCTCACGATTCGAGCGGGACACCACCTACTACGTACGCGTCCGATCCGATGCGTTCGAAACAGTCAACGTCACCAATCCTCAGGACATGAGCACCGACGACCTTGCGGTCGGCCAGTTCGAGTTGCGTATCCAAGCCGCCGCGACAGACTTTGCTCTTGACCCGATTACCAGACTTGGTGTCGTATTCAGAAACCCAACGGATCCGTTGGACCCGAATGGAGTCGGGCTACTCCGTGACCAACACTCCGCGCAGCTTTTCGTGTTCAACTCGTTGGGCTCCGGCGACACCATCATCAACTTTACGACGTTTGACGGGTTCCTGCAGCCGGGTTGGGACCCCAAGATCGCTCTCTTCAACGATACTTCAACTCAGTCCATCGCCAACAATGACTCGGCATTCAGCTTTGATACATTCGACCGTGCCGAGATTCAAACAAACCTCGAAGGCGGGCAGACCTACTACGTCCTGGTTGACGCCTTTGACGGCCCGTTCTTGGACGTCACCGATCCCGCGGTTGACATCGCAGCTGGCCAGCAGTTCTACCAATTCGTGATCGAATCGAACGCCACCATTGATCTGAGTGATCAGGACCAGCCGATCGATGACCACATCGATTTCCTGGAAGACACCAGCATCGTGAGAGATCTCGCGACTCCGCTGATCTGGGGTGACGCGTTCAACCCGGTCGGGTTTGTAGACGCCGACGACTACGTCTTGGATCTTGGCGGCAACCCGATCTTCTACGGTTTCGACACCCCGTTTGGGCCGATGCCTCGGTACCCATCGGTGTTTGACTTCCCGAATGTTGTCACCGATCACAGTGAAGTCGTACAAGCGGCAGCCTGGGGCCGACTAGACACGAACGCCGACACCGACGTGTTCATGTTTGTGCCTCAGGTTGATCACTTGGGCCGATTCGAAGGCAGCCTGCTAACTGACATGGACGATGAGGAGGTCGTCCCGAACGAATGGAACATCGACGGACGGCCGGCATCTCGGATCTCGATCGCGGTCAACTTCGAGCTTGAGTGGCTCCAGACCGGCACCGTAGCAGTCCAGGTGTACGACTCAAACTTCGAGCTTGTGAACGAACAGCTCATGAACCCGCTCCAGTCGGTGAACACGGACACCAGCGGTCCCGCAGGCCTTGAGTCTCCATCGCTCTTGGCTCCCGAACCAACGAATCACCGCAAGCAAGAAGTAGCTGTAACACTCGACAATGAATTCTGGGGCGGCGAGGCCTACTACATCGTCGTCTCGGCGCCGGGCTCTCGCACCCGTTACAACCTCGTTGTGCAGTCTGATGCGATCGAGGACACATACGCGACCAACTCCGAGGCACCCGAAGAAGGCAACTTCGGAGACCCCGAGCAGCTCATCTTTGACACATTCTCGGGCATCGCAACCACATTCGGTAACCCGGCATTTTCAACCGACGTTCGCGACTTTGCCGTCGTTGACAGCGGCCTCGACCCTGTCGACGATATTGGTACCTACTTTGACCAGATCATCCAGCGTGGCGAACTGGGCATTATCTCAACGATCGATGACTCCGACGTGTACCGCTTTATCGCACCGAAGTCGGGTACTTCAGAGATCGTGCTCAGCACAACCCAGATCACCGACCGCCACACAGAGCTGTACATCGACAACGCGAACATGCTCGGTGCTGTCAACGCGATCACTACAACCAAAACGTACAACAGCCCGCTTGATGCCGCGATTCGGATTTATGACAGCTCTGGAACTCAGATCGCCTACGTCAATGACTTCCTTGGCTACCCAGCTGACGGCCTGACGATTCCGTTCGCCAACGGAGCCAACCCGAACGTTGGGAATATCCAAGTCTTCCGCAAGGACCCACGCTTTGTCCTTGATGTCTTAGAGGGCGAAGAATACTTCGTCGTGGTTGAGAGTTCGCAGCGATGGAAAACCAACGCCGACCAGCCGATCCGGACAGATGATGACAAGACCGACCCAGCCGCTGGTGAAGTTGACTGGCGCGTCGCAACTGGCTCGTATCAGCTCATCGTCAACACAACGCCGAACATCTCTTCTAACGACGACCACGCCGACTTCCCCGCGTTCTTCCAGGAAACCGTTATTCCGTTCGACTCTGACCCGAACAGCCCGACCAACGGCACCGGATTCGTCTCAGGCATCATCGAGGCCGAGAGCGACTTCGACTCGTTCGCGTTCATGGCACCGGCGGACGGCTTGCTCACACTCACCATCGACCCGGCGGCGACACTCTCGCTGGCCATCACGATCTTTGATGAAGCGGGGAACCAGATCTTCCTGCCCAACAACACCGCGATCGGTGGCGAGCCGCTGACCACATCGTTTGTCGTTTCACAGTCCGAACGCTACTCGTTCTCCGTCTTCGGTCTCGCTGGCTCGGGTCTCTACACGATCGACCTGTCCGGCCTGCCCGTCAGCGACGACATCGCCGACGAAAGCAGCTTCTTCGCAGCGCAGGAACTCGACTTCGGCGACTTCAGCAGGTCTGTCGAGGCTCAGGGCGTCCTCAATCAGGGCGGCGATTCTGACATCTTCTTCTTTGACGCCGACGTCTCCGATCTCGCATCGCTGACCGTTTCTCGTCAGGACGGCCAAGCCACGCTGACGCCCGCAGTCATCGTGTACGAACTCGGCCAAGACAACGCGGCAACTCCGATTCCTCTGAACCACGTCATCGCATGGGATTTGAACCCGAACGATGCCGGCTCGGTCACGATCGACTTCTCGACTCAGGCAGGCCGGCGTTACTTCGTTGTTGTAAAGGGCTCTGATCCGACCGACTCGCTCGGCGGTTACGACCTGCTTATCGACTACAACCCGGACGACGACCACGCCGACATCGGCGAGTTGGATGACGCTACATTCGTCAACATCGTCCCAAGCACCGGCGCAGGCACTTCGACCGGCATCCTTGAGCAGTCAAACGACTCCGACCTCTTCGTCTTCGGTGTTCCCGCCAACGGTCCTGTCGACATCTCGCTTGTTTGGGACGCCGAGCCCGGCGCTACCTTCGAGCTTCGGATCTACGACATCGACGGCAACCCGTTCGACGTTGATGGCGACATGATGATCGATACCTACTCGAGCAACTCCGGCTTCCTCGCAATCGATCAGTTCGAGGCGTTCGCTGCGGACATCCACTACATCGCGGTTGTCGGCCCCACCGCTTCCCGCATCAACTACACACTCAACATCAACACCGGCCTGATCGATGACCACGCAAACGATCAGGCGTTCGACCTTGCGACAGTGATCCCGCTCAACCTCGAAACCGGTGACGGCAGCGCCACCGGCCGACTCGAAGTTGACGACGATACAGACTTCTTCACGTTCGACATTCTCGACACCGGCATCTTCACCATCGACGTGGATGCGGGCACGATCGAGACTTTGGTCTTCAAGCTCTACGACTCGTCGATGAACCTGCTCAGCCCAACGATGGTTGACGGGAACACGATCCAGTTCGACAACTTCGTTGGGCCGGTCGAGACGTACTATCTCTCGATCGGATCGACGTTCCCGGGCATCCGCACCGGCTCGTACACCGTCAACGTTGACGGTCCTCCGATCGCGCCTTCGCCAAACGACGACCACGTCAACATCGGCAACCTGCTCGGGGCGACGTTCCTCAACGTGAACACGACCAACGGCAACGCCAGCGACACCGGCATCATCGACACCGTTATCGATACCGACCTCTTCCGCTACGACACCATCGGGCGGGGCGAGATCTACGTCCAGGTTGTCTCTGGCGACAGCCCGACACCGGACTTCACCATTCGCGTGTTCGACAGCAACGGCAACGAGATCACCGAACTCGCCAACTCCACTGGTGTCGATGGCGTGGTCGGCGTGACCGCTGCGACCAGCTTCACCTCAAATGTCGCGGGTCAGACGTTCTACCTGCTGGTCGATTCGACCGGCGATGTGAGCACCGGCAACTACACGCTGCGTGTAGACGGCCCAGCGGTCACAACCCGCACGTACTACCCGGAAGGCTTCGCCAACGCGGGTATCCACGAGTTCATCTCGCTGGCCAACCCGAACGACGAGGCCGTCAGCTACAACATCACCGTTTACTACGCCAACGATGCGTTCGGTTCCGCAGTGGTCGCCAGCGGCACGCTCGCCGCGGGCGCTCGCGGCGGCGCCACACTCTCCTTCGGCGGTGACATCGACGCCGACGGCAACGCCGACTACGCACCGGGCATCATCGCCAACCAGGCCTACGCCATTGTCATCGAGTCCACACTGCGTCTGGGTGCAAGCCTCAGCCACTACGACTCGAACCTCGCACGTTCGGGCTCGATCGGCGAAGCATTCACCGACAACACCGGAAACCGCTGGGACTTCCCGGATGTCTCCCGCAACCCGGGCATCACCGAAGACTACCTGGTTTACTACAACCCAAACTCGTTCGACGTGAACATCACCATCACCGCGTACACCGGCTCCGGCTCGACGGTCACACTGCCCGTTATGACACTGGGTGCCAATAAGCGTGGCGGCCTCGAAGTCCACAACACGGCGGCTCTTCCGCTTGGCACGTTTGCCATCGAGATCACCTCCTCGCCGGTTGACTCCGCCAACAACGACATCGACCTCGGTATCGTCGCGGGTCTTAGCCGGTACAACCTTGTTGACCGCTTCGCTTTCGGCTACCTCGGTATCCGCGATGGCGGCAACACCACAAACATCATCACCTCGCTGACCAACGGCACAGACGTCACCAGCGAGTTCTCAATCTTCAACGCGACGGGAACCGACGCGGTCGTCGATATCGTCGGCTCTTACCTTGAGGATCCGAACCTGCCAGATCTCATCAGGCAGGTCACCGTCGGCGCCGGCGAGCGTCTGCGTCTAACCGGCACGGACCTGGCCTTCGTCAACAACGAAACGCTCGGCCTGACCATCACCTCGAACGTGGACATCGCTGTCTCGGCGATCGAACGCCAGCGCGGCGACGCAAACGCAACCGGCGCCTTCACCGAAGCCGGCACCTCGTTCTACTTCGGCGATGCCTTCATGAACCCGGCCCGCGCGGGCGACCTCTACTCGGAGACCCTCTCGTTCTACAACCCGAACGACGGCGACACCGACGTCTCGATCACCTTCTACTTCGCCGACGGCTCGGCAGAACGGGTCCGCATGGAGACCATCTCCAGCAACGACTTCCTCCTGCTCAGACTCGAGAACATCGCAGAGGTCATCCAGAGCCGACCGCTGCTCAACTACTACTCGATGCGGATCGATGCCTCGGCAGCCGTGGTTGTTGAGATGAAGCACTTCGATGGCTTCCTCGGCGGCGGCTGGGGCACCGGCGGTGCCAGCCTCGGCCTGCTCGGCACGCTCGCGTAAACCCGCCCCCGGGCAACGACCCACACAACACCCACCCACGACCGGCCCCATCCACGGGGCCGGTTTTTTCGTATCAGACCCCCATTTCGAACGATCTGGCCTCCCACGCGTACAATCTGGAGAATATGCAGGAATACTGGCAGCCCGGCCGGGGTTGCTCAGGTACACCTTGCTTGAAAGGGCGGCACTGACTTGGTCAAACAGATGACTCAGTTTGCAATCGGCACACTCGCTTGCGCAGCCGCCTCTGCGGGGGCTATCGCACAGCCCGGTTTCGACGACCCGCCCATGCACTCGAGTGTCGAGCTCATCTCCGAAACCGAAGGCCTCAACCCCGAAACCACCACGAAACTCGCGTTCGTGTTCGAGCTTGATGAAGGCTGGCACACCTACGCAGACACAATCAACGATTCTGGTTCTCCGCTGCTGACCTTCTGGTCTCTGCCCGACGGCATCGAGATCGGCGACCCGATCTGGCCCGCCTCGCACCGCTACACCCAGGCGGGCGGCGTTCTTGATCACGTCTACGAAGACAAACTCGTGCTGACCATGCCCGTGACAGTCACCCCAGACGCGGAGGTCGGCACAGATGTTGAGATCTCCGCGAGCCTCGAATGGCTTGTGTGCGACGATTCCATATGCGTGCCGCAGTTCGACGAGGTGTCCATCACACTCCCCGTCGTCAACTCTTCGAAGAAAAGCGAGCACGCCGGGCTCTTTAAGGAAACCCGAGAAGGTGCCGGCAAGCTCCTTACCGGCGGCCGGGACGATCGGATTACCGTCGAGTGGCGAGGCGACACGCTCGTGCTCTCGAACATGCTCGGCTACGGCATGTCGTTCATCCCGGGCTCCGATTGCACCAAGCCCACCGACCTGTACGAGCGTGGGCACAGCGACACGGGCAAGCTGGAACTCACCTTCGATTTCGATGACGATCCCAACGGATTCGTAGAGGGGTGGGTCAGGCTTCACAAAGTTGAAGGCCAGACGACCGTGCCGATCGAGAACAAGCTCTTCTTCTTCCATTTGAAACGAGGAATGAAACCATCGCTCATAGTGGGCGATTCGCACTAACGAACAGTTCAGCAATCCACCGGCTCGGACGAGCCGAACATCAGGGAGGCCACAATGCAACTCATCTCGCGTAAAAGTATCTGGTCAGGCACGGTCGCGTTCGTCGCGGCTTCGCTCGCAGTCGGCGCCGGCCTTCGCCCGGGCGCTGAAGCCGTCGAATCACTCGAGGGCGTCTCGGTCGGCGATGCCGCCCCGGACTTCACCCTGACGGACATCCACGGCGAAGAACACACGCTCAGTGAATACACCGAAGAGGGCAAGATCGTCGTCCTCGAGTGGTTCAACCCGGACTGCCCGTTTGTGAAGAAGCACCACTACCACCACGACACCATGCGCACCACCTACGCCAGCTTTGAGGGCAAGGACGTCGAGTTCCTGGCGATCAACTCCGCCGGCGCACCCGGCAAGCAGGGCTGGGGCGAGGAGCGCAACCTCGAAGCCGAGGAAGCCTACGAGATCAAGTACCCGATCCTGCTCGATAAGACCAGCGAAGTCGGTTATGCCTACGGCGCCAAGCGCACCCCGCACATCTTCATCGTTGATGCCGAGGGCATCGTCCGCTACATCGGCCCGATCGATTCGGAGTCGAGTGCCCGCAAGGTCGGCGACAACTACATCGACATCGTCGTCAACGAGCTTCTCGACGGCGAGACCGAAATCACCGTCGCGGACATCCCCGCGTACGGCTGCGCCGTGAAGTACGTCAAGAAGTAAGGCGTCTGCCAAGCAGATCCACAATCAGGCCTCGGCCCGGGACACCCCGGGCCGATCGCCCTTTTACTCGCAGCAAATTCGGGATTGAACCTCAGCACCCATCGCCCGCAAGGCCGATACCCTGTAGACAATGGACCCACTGCTCACGATTCTGTACAAGCTTCTGGACATCGGCCTGATCCTGATCGGGTTCGGTCTCGTCGTGTTTATCCACGAGCTTGGTCACTTCATCGCCGCCAAATGGGCCAAGGTACGCGTGCTCGCGTTCGCGATCGGGTTCGGCAACGCGATGGTGAGCTACCGCAAGGGCTTCGGATTCCGCCGAGGCTCGAGCGAGCAGGAATACAACGAGTGGCTTGTCCGCAAAGCCGACGGCGCGAACGCGGTTGACGAGGTCATCAGCCCGACCGAGTACCGGCTCAACGTGCTCCCGCTGGGCGGCTACGTCAAAATGCTCGGGCAGGACGACGCTCACCCCACCTACCGCGACGACTCGCCAGACAGCTACACGAGCGTGCCCAACTGGAAGCGGATGGTCATCATCTCCGCCGGCGTGGTGATGAACGTGCTGACCGCCGCGATTTTGTACGTGGTCGTGTTCACCGTTGGTCTTCAGACCGAACCCCCGCTGGTCGGCACCGTGGCCAGCGGCTCACCCGCCGAGTCGGCAACGCTTGTCAACGCCGACGAACTCGGTATCGAAGCCTCGGGCCTGAAGCCGGGCGACCGGATCGTCTCGATCAACGGCAACACGCCAGCATCGTTCAACGACGTCATCCTCGGGTCCGCGATGGCCAAGGGCGAGTCCACGATGGATGTCCGCGTCCAGCGCGAAGGCTTCGCCGAGGATCTCGTGTTCGAGATGGTGCCCGTCAAGTCAGACATGGGCCTTCAAGAGATCGGTGTCGGCCCCGCGTGGACGACCACACTCCGCGAGCCGCCGAGCGAGAAAGAATCGCAGCTCTACCGCGACACCTACGAGCGCATGGGCCTCGGCGATGTCCCGTTCGGCTCAACGCTGGTTTCGATCGATGGTGTTCCGGTGTCGCAAGCGGCGGAACTCGGCACCATCGCCTCGCAGGGCGGCAGCAATCCTTCCGAACTGACGTTCGAGCTTGAAGGCGAGACCACAACGGTCACCCTCGCCCCTACGCCGGTCTTCGATGTTGCCCAGGCCTCGGTCGGCGGCGACGAAGTCAGCTACCAGCACGTCGCGGGCTTTACGCCTGTGATGCAGGTCGGGCCGATCGATGAATCGTACAAAGGCCACGAGCAGGGCCTGCGGACGGGCGACATTTTCGTACGCCTCGGCGCGACCAGCTACCCGAACCAGGTGCGTGGCGTAGCCGAAGTCCAGTCGCGCGCGGGCAACGACATCGATGCCACCGTGCTTCGCCGGACCGACACGGGCGAAGAGCTGGTTGATCTGACACTCCGCGTCGACCGCAACGGCAGGATCGGGTTCAACATCGCCGGCACGCACGAGCACACGATGCTCGCCGAATCAGTGAAAGACGGTGGCAGTCTGTTCGCCGAAGCGGCACAGATCAGGCCCGGCTCACGCGTCGTTTCTATCGATGGCCAAAGCGTCCAGAGCTTCGGAGATATCCAGCGCACGCTGCAGGCGGCGCTGGCAAGCAGCGAGACCTCTTCGATCGAGTTTGTCGTCGAATTGCCGCTCGCCGACGACGATGGCAACCCGGTTCAGCGGACGATCTCGGTCGCCAAGATGCCCGAGCACACGCAGTGGGCCGCAAACATGCAGTGGCGTTTCCCGATCGACACGTTCGTGTTCATGCCCGAGATCACCACGCTCAAAGCCGACGGCCCGATCGATGCACTCGCGATGGGACTTCACGAAACCCAGCGCGTCATGAAGACGACCTATCTCACGTTCCTGCGCCTGTTCCAGGGTTCGGTCTCGCCCAAGAACCTCAACGGCCCTGTCGGCATCGTGCACATCGGTACGGTCGTTGTATCCAAGGGCTTCATCTGGCTGCTCTTCTTCTTCGCGTTGGTCAATATCAACCTCGCGGTCATCAACTTCCTGCCGATCCCGATCACCGACGGCGGGCACATGATCTTCCTGCTCTGGGAACAGTTCACGGGCAAGCCGGTCTCGATCGCTGTGCAGAATGCGGCGACGCTCGTCGGCTTGGTGCTGATCGTGTCGGTGTTCCTCTTTGTCACCTTCAACGACATCTCCCGGCTCCTCGGCGTATGACCGGGCTGATCTATCTGCTCACGCTCGGTCTCGTCCTGCTCTGGCTCATCGGTCTGCTCTACACGCTCTGGAGTCTGACGCACCCGCCGAGACGCACGTACGCAAGCGCCGTCCGCAAAGGTCAGCCGGGCGATCCGGGTGAACTGCCTGAGCCTCGCGAGTACAACGAGTGGAAGTTCAACTCGCGCGGCAAAGAACTCGTCGCGTGGGACATCGCAGGCGACAACCCGGCTGGCCCGGTCTGCATCTACACGCACGGCTGGGGGAACGCCAAGACCGACACACTCGTCAGGCTCGAACCGATCGCCGAGGTGTGCTCGCGCATCATCGCGTGGGACCAACCGGGCCACGGCGACTCGCCCGGCTCGTGCGATCTGGGTGTCGCCGAGGTTGACGATCTCATCACGCTGACCGAACACGTTGCCTCTGATGTGCCTCTTGTCTACTACGGCTGGTCGATGGGCGCAGGCGTGTCGATCGCCGCGGCTGCCAAGCTCGACACGATTGCCGCCGTCATCGCGGAATCGCCTTACCGCATCGCGTACACGCCGGCTCGGAACGTGGTTGCTCAGGCCGCGATGCCCTGGCGTCTCACGCTCGCTCCCGGGTTCTGGCTGATGGGCTTGCTGCGAAAGCGAACGATCCACTGGGCCGACGACTGGCCAGAGTTTGACCGTGCAGAACTGGCCAAGTCATTGAACTGCCCCCTGCTCGTCATCCACGGCGATCAGGACCTCATCAGCCCGTATGCTGACGGCAAAGACATCGCCGGGGCCGCCCCGAACGGCTCGCTGCTCACGCTCGAAGGCGCGGGCCACAACGGGCTGTGGACCGACGATGCGACGAGGCCGATTCTGGTCGATGGGATCCGCGATTTTTTGAATCGGGCGTTGCCGGATCCGCAGCCGTAGAATCCGACATGACCGCAGCCCCGATCCCGACTAGCCCGACCGTTGACGCCATCATGGCCGCCGAGCGTGCAAAGAGCTTTACGACCCGATCGATCAAGAAGGAATCCAAAGCCCAGGCGCTCAGGCTCGCGCTGTCGATGGTCGATCTGACGACGCTCGAGGGCAAAGACTCGCCCGAGAAGATCCAGTCGATCTGCCGAAAGGCCGTCACGCCCATGCCGGGTAGGTCTGACATCCCGAGCGTCGCCGCGGTTTGTTTCTATCCGAGCATGGTCAAGCTCGCGTCCGAAACACTCGCTGGCACCGGCGTCAAGGTCGCATCCGTCGCCACGGGTTTCCCGTCGGGCCAATACCCGCTCGATGTGCGCCTGCGCGACACAGAAAGGGCGATCGAGGACGGCGCGGACGAGATCGACATGGTCATCAACCGCGGCGCGTTCCTCGCGGGCCGGACGCAGGAGGTCTACGACGAGATCCTCGCGGTGTCCAAGCTCTGCCGAAACGCGTGGACGCCGGGCAAGCACGTGCACCTCAAAGTGATCCTCGAAACAGGCGAACTCGAAACACTTGACAACGTGCGCATCGCGAGCGACCTCTCGATCGTCGCGCTCGGCGAGTCGGGCCTGCTCGACGAACCGGGCGGCGGGTTCATCAAAACGAGCACGGGCAAGGTCAGCCCCGCGGCGACGATGCCCGTCACGCTCGTCATGCTCGAAGCCATCCGCGACGCTTACCTCCGCGACGGCGTGTACGTCGGCATGAAACCCGCGGGCGGGATCCGAGCCGCCAAACCCGCGTGGCACTACCTTTGCATGGTCAAGGAAACCCTCGAAGGCCTCGGCGACAACCAAGGCTGCCCGTGGCTGGCGCCCAACCTCTTCCGCTTCGGCGCTAGCAGCCTCGCCAACGACATCCTGAGACAGATCGTTAAGCTCGAAACCGGGACCTACCCGGCGGGGTACGACTTCTCGGAGGCGTGATGCGCAAAAGGTGGCAAGTCTGTACTATTTGTCTAACGGGGATTTTGCTCAACGTGTTATCATGCTGGGCATTAACGCTCAAGTTTGACAAACCACCTGGGCAGACACACTATTACAAAGAACAAGTATCGTGGCTCATCGAACAACCTAAAGACTGGCCTGAATGTGCAAATGCGTACTCTATATCGAGTTCGAAAACCTGCAAAGAAATCTTTCAAACATCCTCATCTGAAAACTACAACACGTTGGCATCTGTTGAGTACTACGGATTTGGGTGGCCAATGTTGTCAATGGACTGGGTTAGTGCTTATTCGTCACTCGAGGGCGACTCAGTCAGAAACGATAACCCGAACATAATTAGTGCCGGCATAGTTATGCCAAGCGGCCTGCCGAGTCACTACCGTGGTAGATTGCCTTTGAGGCCAATATTTCCGGGGTTTTATATTAACACCATTCTATGGGCTGTCCTAGTGTGGCTGACCATCCTCGGACCAGGTCAGTTCAAACGATGGAACCGCAAACGCCTCGGTAAGTGCATCGCCTGCGGCTACGAGATTGCCGACCTTGCGACATGCCCCGAATGCGGCTCAACAGCAGAACCAACGGCGGGTGCATGATGCGGCGTTGGCGCACAATCTTGATCGCTGCAATCATCGGTGGCCTTACCATCAACGTCGGCATCTGCTGGCGATCTGCATACTATTCAAAATCGAACTCATGCACTAATTATTGGAACTTAATTACCAAATATCCAAATTCTTGGCATACCAGAATGCCAATTGATTGGCCAATGAAACCCAATGCTAGATTAACGCGGGTAAATACTTATAACACACTAATATTTGAAACGGCTCTTGGTGATTCCCCACAAACCCAACTCTCATGCATCACCATGGCTTACGGCTGGCCGCTTCGAGCCATGACCACTCAGCAATATGAATTCTCACCAAATCACACAGACACACCGCAAGCGAGCATCTTCCGAGCCGGTTTCGAGATGAATGGCCCTGCACTACCCGTGAACATTCTTGAACACCCCATGCGAGGCGGGAATAAGGTCAACATCCCACTCCGTCCTCGTCCCATTCCTTTTGCCGCGAACTGGATTATCTACACATTCATCCTGCTCACACCGTGTCTCGTCCTGTCGCTGGTCCGCAAGAAGCTTCGCCGCGACCGGGGGCTTTGCAGGAAATGTGGCTATGAGATCGCCGACCTTGATATCTGCCCCGAATGCGGCTTGCCCGCCGAGCCGCGTACAATGCCGCAATGACCACAGCACCATCGCCATCACGAGCAAGCGTCATCGGGCCGGCGACGATCGACGCCGCCGGGCTCTGGGAGTACGCACCGGCACCCGAAAGCGTCAAACCCGCGATCAGGGACCGCTACGGCCTGTTCATCGACGGCTCGTTCGTCGAACCCGCCGAAGGCACCTACTTCACGACGTTCAGCCCCTCGACCGAGAAGCCCATCGCAGAGATCGCCGAGGGCACACAGGCGGACGTTGACCGCGCGATCGCAGCGGCTAGGGACGCCCAGTCCAAGTGGGCCAACCTGCCCGCGATCGAGCGGGGCAAGTACATCTTCCGCATCGCCAGACGCATCCAGGAACTCGGGCGAGAGCTCGCGGTCGCCGAGTCGATTGACGGGGGCAAGCCCATCCGCGAATCCCGCGACGTGGACATCCCGCTCGCGGCTCAGCACTTCTTCTACCACGCGGGCTGGGCGGACAAACTCGACTACGCGTTCGCCGGGCGCAACCCGAAACCGGTCGGCGTGTGCGGGCAGATCATCCCGTGGAACTTCCCGCTGCTTATGGCTGCGTGGAAGCTTGCACCGGCGCTCGCGTGCGGCAACACGTGCGTGCTCAAGCCCGCAGAAACCACGCCGCTGACGGCGCTGATGCTCGCTGAGATTTTCCAAGAGGTCGAGTTGCCCGCGGGCGTGGTCAACATCGTGACCGGCGCCGGCGCGACGGGCGAGGCGATCGTCAACCACCCGGGCATCGACAAGATCGCGTTTACCGGATCGACTGGAGTCGGCAAAAAGATCGCAACAAGTGTCGCGGGCACGGGCAAGAAGCTCACGCTCGAGCTGGGTGGCAAGAGTCCCAACATCATCTTCGACGACGCGTCGATCGACCAAGCGGTCGAGGGCATCGTGCAGGGGATCTACTTCAACCAGGGCCACGTCTGCTGCGCGGGCAGCCGGGTCTTCGTGCAGGAATCGATCCGCGACGAGGTGGTCGCCAAGCTCAAGAGGCGGATGAACCAGCTCCGCGTGGGCGACCCGCTCGACAAGAACACCGACGTCGGCGCCATCAACTCCGCCGGTCAGCTCGCGACGATCAACAGATATCTCGACGCCGGCAAGGGCCAGGGCAGCCAGTTCTGGCAGGCCGACGGCGACGTCCCGAGCGAGGGCTACTGGTGCAAGCCCTGCCTGTTCGACAACGTCCAGCCGAGCGAGGTCATCGCCCGCGAAGAGATCTTCGGCCCGGTGCTGGCGGTCATGACCTTCCGCACACCTGCAGAGGCGATCGAGCGGGCCAACAACACTCCCTACGGCCTCGCAGCGGGCATCTGGACCGACAAGGGCTCCAAGATCTTCGAGATCGCCAGCAAGCTCAAGGCCGGCGTCGTCTGGCTCAACACCTACAACAAGTTCGACGCGGCCAGCCCGTTCGGCGGGTTCAAGGAATCGGGATTCGGACGCGAGGGCGGCATGCACGGCCTGCGTGCGTACACACGCCTCGACTCATGACTCGCATCACTGGTTTCATTGCATTCGGCGCGCTCTCGGCGCTCGGGTGGTGGTCGTTTGTATCTATCTTTGGGGCCTCAACCGCCTCGATCGGCGGCATTGGCTCGGCGGTGTTCGGCGTGCTGTGCGCGATCGCAGCACTGCTGTCGCTCAAACCTCGCAAGGCACAAAAATAAAGCTGGCCCCGTCTGCTCCCGGGGCCAGCTTTCAATTCGGATTGAGATCGTGACCGGATTAGCGGCGACGACGGATGGCAGCGATGCCACCGAGGCCGAGCAGTGCTGCCGAAGCAGGTGCCGGGACGAAGTTGTGGGTGCCGGGGGTGGTTTCGGCGAGAATGAGCTGGGTTTCGGTGACGTCGTCACCGGTCTCGAGGCCGTTGACGCCGCTGTGGAACCACTGGCTGATGTCGAAAGCGCTGCCGACGCCCGAGACGTAGTCCGGGAGGCGGTATGCGTAACCGTCGGTGTACTCCCAGGCTTCGCCGGTGCCGTCGGTGTCGATCTGACCGTGGATGTCGAGGATGCCGCCGTCGGTGACGATGTAGCGGTCATCGCCGTTGCTGAAGAACGCGCCGGTGTAAAGGTCAGCGTGGAAGCCGTAGGTGTTGAAGAACACGTTCTCGCCGTCGTTGCTGGAGGACTGGATGACGTACGAAGCGCCAGCCGGGATCACAACACCGGTGAGGTCGACGTCGATGTCGAGGTCGGTGTTGGCGTTCGACTGAACGATGATGCCAGCGCCGGCACCGAAGGTGTAGTCGGCGTTGCCAGTGTTGGTCAGTTCAACGAACTTGGGGTTGCCACCTGCGAGGGTCGCGTCAACGACCTCGGAGATGATGATGTCTGCGGATGCCGTGCCGGCAACGCCTGCAGCGATGGCTGCGATCATTGTCTTGCGCATTTTCTGTCTCCCTCATGGACCATTTTGGGCCCAAATTCCATGTGTGTGGGCGTATGAATGCCCGCGTCTTCTCTCTGGAAGGAGTATAGAGACTCGTCAAACCCCGTGAAGGGGTGAAAGCCGGATCTCTCAATGATAATACACTCAGACAGGAAAATGTTAGGGCACGCCTGTCATCTGCCCCTTGCTATCCTTCCGGCATGACCCGAGAACCGATCGACAAGACGCTCAAAATGTACGTTGGTGGTGCCTTTATCCGCAGCGAATCGGGCCGAACCGACTCGATCGGCAGCCGACTCCGGGTTTGCCGGGCTTCTCGGAAAGACCTGCGGAGCGCTGTCGAAACCGCCGCCAAGTCTCAGCCGGGCTGGGCTTCGGCAACCGCGTACCTCCGGGGCCAGATCGTCTACCGCATCGCGGAGATGCTCGAAGGCCGGCGTCAGAGCTTTGTCTCGATGCTCGGCGAGTCTGGTGAAGCGGAGCTCGACGCGGCGATCGACCTTGTCGTTTCAGCCGCGGGCTGGTCTGACAAGCACCAGCAGATCCTCGGAACCGCCAACCCGGTCGCCGGCCCGTACCACAACTTCACCGTGTCCGAAGCAGTGGGCGTTGTCGGCGTCGTCGCGCCGGATTCGCCCTCGCTGCTCGGCCTGCTCGCGTTGGTAGTCCCCGCGATCGTGTCCGGCAACTCGGTCGTAGTGCTCGCATCACAAACGACCCCCGCGCCCGCTGCTGAGTTTGCGGAAGTACTCTCAACAAGCGATGTGCCCGCAGGCGTGGTCAACATCCTGACCGGCAACAGAGAAGAACTCGTCCCCCACTTCGCATCCCACCGCGAAATCGCGGCGCTCGTCGCGGCTGGTGTCGATCCCGACACACAGCGCGCACTAGAGCTCGGCTCGGCAGAGAACCTCAAGCGTGTACACGTGCTCGAATCACCCATCGACGCGGATCAGTGGCAGAGACACATCGGCCCGGGGGCGATCGAGCGGACGCTGGAATTCAAGACGATCTGGCACCCGAGTTCCGCGTAAGAACCGCTAGACAGCCGCGGCGAACAGAGCCGACTTGGCCCGTGCGCCAAAGCTTCTCGATGACTTCACCTCGGGCTCAGCGATCAGCATCGGCGCAGCGGGTTCTCGCATGTCTTCCTCGGGCCAGACGACTTCGACCTCGGCGCCGATCAGGTGGAACAGAGCCTCGAGGTGCTTACCGATCGAACGCTGCGCCTCAACTTTGTAGCCCTGGTCCGATTTCTCGAAGAGCTTGGATGCCTCTTCCTGAGCCTTCTGCATGAGCTGGCCCTGCGCGTTGGCTTTCATCTGGATGACGTCGAGCAGGCCGAGCACCTTGCCGTCCTGGATGTCGTAGGGTTTGACATCTGTGAGCCTGAGTTGCCCGTCGATCGGGGGCAGCGTCAGCCTGTACGAGCCGCTGCCGACCTGCTCAATATTGCTCGCGGTGATCCTGCCGAGTTCGACCGAGTACTGCTTGTCGAAGTGGAAGATCATTGCGACCTGCGCGGGCGACATCAGCAGCGGAGGCAGCCAATCCCAGCCCTTCTTCGCCGTCGCGATCTCCTTGGCTGAAACCTCAAGCCCGACGAGTTTGCCCGTTGCGCGGACGCGCTCGGCGATGATCTCGGTGGTCATCGTGGCACCATCCAGAGAATCAGACCTGCCCCTCCGCTTCAGGAAGACGACCACAAAGGCAGCCATCAGCAGACCTATGAACAGACCGAGACCGGCAGCGATAAGCAAATCGTTCATCAGCATAGTGCTGACTTATTCGGATTCGGGTTGCTCGGATTTCGGCTCGCGGGTCAGCTCAAACGCCCGGATCAGGACATGGACACCGGCGATCGAGATCACGCCAAGAACGACCGAAAACAGGGTCCACAGCACCATGCTGGCAATCGGTCCAAATCCGGAAAACATGCCGGACACCAGACCGCCCTTATTGCGAGCGATGAGCGACAGGATGATCAGGGCAGGCAGAATCAGTGCCCCACCGATGAACAAACGCACCCAACTGTCTGAGCGTGTTCCGAGCTTCACGATGCCGCACATCGCGACCAACCCGGCGGCCATCGCCAACCGGATAAGCACGTAGTTTTTCAGCGACGGAACCGTATCGCTCGCGTTTTTCAGCATCATCGAGCCGAGCACCGCAGCGACGAACACCGCGCCGGCGACACAGAGCACCGCTAGGCCGAAGCCTTCTTTGCGTGGTTTGAGCCCAATCAGCACAGCTGCGGCTCCGCTGACGATGGTCAACGCCTCGAAGCCGGCGAACAGCGGGATCGTCCCGGTGCCCCACGCCTCATGCCCGAACAGCCCGATCCACAGCCCGGGCAGGGCCGACAGCGCGACGAGCACGCCAACGAGCGCAACGCCGAGACTCGCGAATCGCTGGATTGGGTGGTCTTGTGTCACAATCGGTTCCAGATTCCCCGCTTGGCGTGCTGCTTCGCCGGGATTAGTTATCGGACGACTTGAGTCCGGTATGAATCCTCATCAACTCGACTCTAGGGGTAGAGCAAGCCCCCCCGCATGGCCGATTCTAAGGCAGTGATCGGCAGGTTTGTCCTGCCGCCTCAGTCTTGGAGCGTGGGATGTCTCAGACCGTGACAATCGAATGCCAGCACGATGCTGTCGTCAGAAGCCGGCGGATGTTCCACCGTGTGCTCTCTTCATGGACCATGGACCTTCTGAGCCTCCGCACGCGGGGCCTCGATGTGCCAGGCCCTCGCTCCGGGCTCGCACAACACAACGACATCGGCGCAACCGCCCAAGCAGCAGCCCAGCACGACGCGGCTCAGGGTCGGCGCGCCGCGTAAGCAGTAACCAACGGAGATCGCCATGGGCGGTATTTCAAGCAGCGGCCTCATCAGCGGCCTCGACACAGATTCGATTATCGCGCAGCTTCTTCAGATCGAAGCCAGGCCGAGGACGCTCGCTGCGCAACGACTGATCCAGCTCCAAACGCAGCAAGCCGCGTACCTCGACATCAACACACGATTCTCTGCCGTGCAGACCGCCTCCGCCAAGTTCCATCTGGACAACGTCTTTAGTACATCCAAGGCCGTCAGCTCGGACGAGGATGTGCTGAGCGCCTCGGCGACCACCCGAGCGCAGCCCGGCTCGTACACGTTCCTCGTCGATCGGCTTGTGTCATCACAACAGCAACTCAGCAAGGGCTTCTCAGACTTTGACAGCGCCCCGTTCGGAGCCGAGTCGTTCACGTTCGAAAGCCAGAAAGCGCATCTCGAAACCGACGTCGGTCTCGCAGACCTCAACGGCGGCTCGGGCGTCCGCCGGGGCAAGATCAACATCACCGATTCGCTCGGCGCAACCCAACAAATCGATCTGAGCAAGGCCGGCACGGTCAGCGAGGTCCTCGAGGCGATCAACAGCTCGGGCCTCGGTGTCACCGCTGAAACCATCGAAGACAGGATCGTGCTCCGGGACACCGCGGGCGGCGGCGGGTCGATCAACGTCACCGACGGACTCGGCTCGTTCACCGCGACCGACCTGGGCATCGCGGGCACCTCCGTCGGCGGCACGCTCACCGGTGAGCAGGTCTACTACGCCACCGGCACGACCTCGCTCGGACTCATCAACGGGTCCAACGGCATCGAAACAACAAACTCCGTTGGTACTGGCGCGTTCGACTTCACCGTCCGAGTCGACGGCACCGACGTCAAGGTTTATCTCGGCGTCGTCACAGAAACAGTCACCGACCCGGACACGGGCGAAGACGAAACCGTCACAACACCCGCCGCCGCGACACTCAACGACGTCATCACACGCATCAACGATGCGCTCATCGAAGAGTTCGGCGACACGACGACCATCTCCGCATCACTCAAAGACGACGGCACCGGGCTCCAGATCGTTGACTCGGCGGGCACCGCGAATCTCGAAGTGCTCAACAGAGGCGAAGAAGTCGGCGGGGCCGCGACGCAGTTCACCGCCACGGGACTCGGGATTGCGGGCACGGGTGTTGGCTCGATCACCGGCTCAAGGATATTCGGCGGGCTGAACTCGATCCTCACAAAAACCATCAACGGCGGACAGGGCATCACCGGCGACGGGTCGATCTCCATCACCGACCGCAGCGGCGGCTCGCACAACATCACAGGGCTCGACTCGCTCGATACGTTCAGTGAGGTCATCGCCGCGTTCGAGAGCCAGTCGGGTGGCGCGATCACCGCTTCGCTCAACGAACTCGGCACAGGGATCATCATCACCGACACGACCGGGGGCGGCGGGAACCTCGTCATCTCGGGCACACCAGCCGACAACACCGCGGCAAGCCTCGGCATCGAGACCGACCCGGGCGGCGTCGCAGAGGACACGGTCGATTCTGGCAATCTCCAGAAGCAGTACGTCGGCAAGGGCACTCTGCTCTCATCGTTCAACAACGGCGCGGGCATCGGAACCGGCAGCTTCGAGATCACAGACTCGACGGGCAACACGCAGACGATCTCGGTCGGCAGCAACGACCGCACCATCGGCCACGTCATCAACGCGATCAACAGCTCGGGGCTGGCGATCAACGCCAGAATCAACGACAACGGCGACGGCATCATCATCGAAGAAGACACCGGCGGCGGCGCACCGGGCAGCGTCAACATCAAGGTCGAAGACTCGACCGGATCGGTCGCGCAGCTGCTCAAGTTCGAGGGCGAGGCATCCGGCACCGACGCGGACAACTTCATCGACGGCTCATTCGAGACAACAGTCGAGTTTGAATCCACGGACACGCTCGACGATGTCATCCGCAAAATCAACGAAGCCGACGTCGAGGCGGTCGCGACCGTGCTCAACGACGGCTCGGGCACCGCGCCGTACCGAATCAGCCTCACGGCACGCGAATCGGGCACCGCGGGCAACTTCATCCTCGACACCAACGGCTTCGACCTGTCGCTGCAAACGCTCAGCGAGGGCACGGACGCCCGTGTGTTCTTCGGCTCGGGCGACCCAGCGAACGCGCTGCTCGTGACATCCTCCACGACTTCACTCGACGACCTCATCCAGGGTGTCACGATCGACCTCAGCAGCACCAGCGAAGAACCGGTCACGCTCTCGGTCAGCCGGGACCTCACCGCGATCGAAGAGTCTGTGAGCACGTTCGTCTCCGCGTTCAACACGCTGATCGAGCGGATCGACAACCAGACGCGCTACGACGACGAAACCGAAACGAAGGGGCCGCTGCTCGGCGATTCGACAACGCTGACCATGCGGTCGAGGCTATTCCAAGTCATCCAGACCGTCGGCGACAACATCACAGGTCAGTACAGCAGGCTCTCCGAGGTCGGAATCACCATCGGTGGCGGCGGCAACGCGATCGAATTCGACACCAACAAGTTCCGCGCCGCGTACGAGAAAGACCCGGCCTCCGTTGAAGCGCTCTTTGAGACATTCGAGCTCGCTCAGACGTCCACAACTCAGGACCTCGGCGACGGGATCACGGTGTCCGGCGGCGACGCGGAACGCTCGTTCGAATCGCTCGGCGTCATCGGCAAGATCGAAGAACTCGCAAGGGACTACCTCAACTCGGTTGACGGCATCCTCACCAAGCGGGAAGAGGCCATCTCCACCCAGGTCGAGGTCCAGGAGACACGGATCGACGAGTTCACAGAACGGCTCGAAGTCAGGAGGGGCATCCTTGAAGCCCAATTCGCGTCGATGGAGAGCGCCCTGGCACAGCTCCAGAGCCAGCAGTCGGCACTTTCCTCACTCGCCCAGCTCGGCTAGCACGCGTTTATTTTCCTCAGATAGTGATATTCTCGGATCAAGTCCCCCAAGCAGCAGGTCGATCTCTCAGGCACCATGAGTACCGGACAAAACAACGCCAACGCCTACCTACGAACCCAGGTCATGAGTGCCTCGCCCGCAGAGCTTCGGATGATGCTGCTCGACGGCGCTGTCAAGTTCGCCAAGCAGGGGCGGCAGGGGCTCGCCGAGAAGAACCACGAGCAGGTCTACAACGGCTTTAGCCAGTCACGCGCGATCGTCAGCGAGTTGATGACCTCGATGAGGCCCGAGGCCGCCCCGGAACTCTGCGAACAGGTCCGGGCGCTCTACGCCTACATCTTTCAAGAACTCGTCACGGTGAGTCTCGAGAACGATCTCCCCCGCGCCGACAAGGTCATCCAGCTGCTTGAGTTCGAGCAGCAGACCTGGCGGATGCTGATGGAACAGCTCAAGAATGAGAGTGGCAGCACTGGTGAGCAACCGGCCACGTCAGTCCCCGGCAGAACCGCTGGTTACGGCTCGACAGGCACCGACAGCTATACGCCGCTGAGCGTCGAAGGCTGAGCAAGCTCGGCGGCCATCGCCTCGAACACCATCCCCATCGGAACATTGGCAAAGAGCCTGCCGCGTGCGCGGTCGAGCACCTCGATGCGCTGGGCGCTGAGTTCCATCGCGTGCTCATCACCCGAAGCCGCGGCTTGAGCGATCTTCTCACGCAGGATCTCGCCCAGCATAGAAAGCATCCGGTCGGCGCCGTCCTTGTTGGACGCCTCTTTGCTCACGCGCTTGTCCGCCTCGACCCTGGCCGACGCCCATGACTCGACCATCGCGCCGATGACCGACCCCATCTCGACCGGGAAGTGCCCGGCGACGAGGCGGTCCATCATGTCCTGCACCTGCGCGTGCCACTCGACGAGACCTGTCTCGATGGCTTCTTTGACTATGCCGGGCGACCCGCCGCCGAAACGGCGCGCCCAGTCCAGATGACTCCCCGAGTACCCCTCGGCGTCGAGCCACTGCTGCATCGCGTCGTCAGGGATCGGCCCGAACCGCACACGCTGACAGCGCGAGCGGATCGTGGGCAGGAGGCGCTCTTCGGATGATGTCACAAGAATGATCAGCGTGCCCGCCGGCGGTTCTTCGAGCGTCTTGAGCATCGAGTTCTGCACCGACGCGTTCGTGGCTGACCTGTCGAGCAGCTCGGCTTCATCGACAATGAACACCTTGCTCGCGGCTCCGCCGACGTTGATCTTCGCTGCCATGCTCGCGGGACCGAGCAGGTGCGTCTCGATCACGTCCTTGGGGATGGTCGCCAGCTTGGCGGACCGGACCTTGGAGTCCTCGCTGAACCGCGCCAGTTCCTTGGCGATTACGTGCAGATCCGGGTGCGACCGTGAGTGCAGCAGCGTCTGGACCCGGCTCTCTGGATCGGCGGCCAGGTTGCCCGACAGATCGCGGGCGGTGGTGTCATCGAGGGCAAGGGCCGCAAACGCGAGGGCAGCGGTGAACTTCCCGACACCCCGGGGGCCGTGGAAAATCCACGCGTGATGCAGCCGATCGGCATCCAGAGCCGCCTCCAGCTGCGCCACAGCCTGCTCCTGCCCAAGAAGCTCCCCGAACGTGCCCGGAACCGGATGCTCGAACGAGTCCAGCTTCTCAGGCTCAGCGGGCTTCTTACGGCTGACCTTCTTGCGTGTTGTTGCTTTCTTTGCCACGGATATAGGGTAGCTCCAAATCTCATAGCATGGGGCAGTAGAAGAGACTGTAAAGGACTTTGCAATTGAAAGTATGGGTGCTAAATGCGAATGGAGGCAACAAGACCAACAGTCTTCCTTGCGCTGTTTTCTCAGACTACGCAGACGCTAAAGACTGGATCAACAAGCACAAGATTACTGGTCTTCTGACTTCATACATCCTCAACGAACCCGCAATCGATCGTTCCATACGGCTCGGTCGAGTATCAAAACGAGATCAAGAGAGGTTGGATGAAATCAGAGGCAGGTGGGCAGGTGGTGAAGAACATGCGCACTTTGAAGATGGAGATGAACTTTCGCCACCAACTCACACGGACTAAATGCCCTTCAACTTGTTCAACCCATTCATCGCCGCCACCTTGTAGCACTCCGCCAACGTCGGGTAGTTAAACACCGCGTTCACGAAATACTCGACCGTCGCCTGGAACGCGATGGCGGCCTGGCCGATGTGGATCAATTCCGTCGCGCCGGCGCCGATGGCGTGGACGCCGAGGATCGCGCGGGATTCTTGGTGGATCAGGAGTTTGAGCATGCCAAACTCTTCGCCGAGCAGGTGGCCCCGAGCGATCTCGTCGTAGCTGGCGACGCCCGACTCGTAGGGGATGCCCTCGTCGGTGAGTTGTTTCTCGGTCCAGCCGACCATCGAGATCTCGGGCACGGTGTAGATGCCGTAAGGGAGCAACTTCGAGATGACCTCGCACTTCTCGCCGAACATATGGCACGCGGCGAGCCGCCCTTGCTCGTAGCTGGTCGAAGCCAGCGCGGGGAACCCGATGACATCACCCGCGGCGTAGATGTGCTGGGCCGAGGTCTGGAAGCAGTCGTTGACCTCGATCCGGCCCCGGTTGTCGGCTTCGAGCCCGGCGCTCGCAAGGTTTAACTCGTCCGTGCAACCCTGGCGTCCGATGCAATAGAGCAGCGTGTCGGCGCGGAGCGTCTTGCCCGATTCCAGCTGCGCCTCGGCGACGATGTTGTCCGTCGTGCGTGCGCCATCGGGCGCCTGCATCGTGCTGATCTTGGTGACCTTCTCGCCCATGCGCAGCGTCATGCCCGACTGCCTCGCGTGGTACTGGAACGCCTCGATGATCTCGCTGTCAACGAAATCGAGCAGCCGGTTGCGCCCCTCGATGAGCGTGACCTTGACGCCGAGCACCTGCATCATCGTCGCGTACTCGGAACCAATGACCCCGCCCCCGACGACGATCATCGAGTGCGGCGCCGCGGTCAGGTTTGGGACATCGTCCGAGCTAAGGATCGTCTTGCCGTCAAACTCGAGCCCCTTGGGTGCGGCAGGGCGCGTGCCGACCGCGATGAGGACGAACTCGGCGTGGATCGATTCCTCGTCGTTCTCGGTGGTGATGGTGATCGTGTGCGGGTCGGCAAACGAGCCGGTGCCTCGGATGACGTCGATGCCGTTGGACATCAGGTGCTGCTGGACGGTGTTGATCTCGTTGCCGATGACCCGGCCGCAGGAGCGTTTGAGATTGGCAAAGAGTGTTTCGCGGACGCGGGCGAAGTCGGCCATGGTCGGGCAGGCGACGACCCGGTTGTCGGCGTCGAGAATCGCCTCGCGCATCGCCTTGGAGGGGATGGTGCCCGTGTTGACGGCGACACCCCCGACGGCGTGGAGTTTCTCGATGATGCAGACGCGTTTGCCGAGCTTCGAGGCCTGGATTGCCGCCCGCTGGCCCGCGGGGCCTGAGCCGATCACACAGAGGTCGTAGCGTTTCATGTCGAAACTGTTTCCTTCTTGCCGGGCAGAGTGCCCAGAATGACCGCCGAGACCGGGAAACGCCCTTTGGCCCCTCTACCATGTCGGCATGCTGGGTGCGCCAGCTTTGAGCGGAGCGAGAGAACCGATGGCAACCGAACAGACCCAACCCGCGACCACCCCCTATTCGGCCAGCGAGATCCGGCAGGCGTTCATCGACTATTTCGCCAAGCTGCCGGGCCATGAGCACACCTTCGTGCCCTCAAGCCCCGCCGCCCCGGTCGATGACCCGACGCTCCTCTTCACCAACGCCGGCATGAACCAGTTCAAGCCCTGCTTCCTCGGAACTGTCGAGAAGGGCAGCCAGCTTGAGGGGGTCAAAAGAGCCGTCAACAGCCAGAAGTGCATCCGCGCCGGCGGCAAGCACAACGACCTCGACGACGTCGGCCTCGACACCTACCACCACACCTTCTTCGAGATGCTCGGCAACTGGTCCTTCGGCGACTTCTTCAAGACCGAGATCATCGAGTGGTCATACCGCTTCCTTACCGAGGTCTGCGGCCTGTCGGGCGACCGACTCTACGCGACCTACTTCGAGGGCGACGAAGCGCAAGGACTCGAACCCGACACCGAAGCGCGCGACCTCTGGCTCCGGTTCCTGCCGCCCGAACGAGTCATCCCCGGGAACTACAAAGACAACTTCTGGGAGATGGGCGACACCGGCCCCTGCGGCCCCTGCTCCGAACTCCACTACGACCGGATCGGCGGACGCAACGCGGCGAGCCTCGTCAACCACGACGACCCCGACGTCATCGAGGTCTGGAACCTCGTCTTCATCCAGTTCAATAACGAATGGGTTTCAGGTGGTGAGCTTCGAATGCGAGAGTTCGAACAGATAGCAGCCCCAACTGGCGAGTCCGATCCGACACGTTGGCGGCGAGAGCACCGCATCGAGAAATTTGGCACAGCATCAAGGGATGAATTCCTCAAAGAATGTCGGAGCCTCAAGCCGCTGCCCGCCAAGCACGTCGACACGGGCATGGGCCTCGAACGACTCGTCTCGATCATCCAGAACAAATCGAGCAACTACGACACCGACGTCTTTACGCCGATCTTCGAGGCGATCCAGAAGGTGACCGGTTTCGCCAAGCCTTACGGCGGCAAGCTCGGCGCGGACGACCCCGACCGCGTGGATATGGCCTACCGCGTGATCGCCGACCACATCCGCACGCTGGTCGTCGCGATCAACGACGGCGCCACACCCAGCAACGAGGGCCGGGGGTATGTGATGCGCCGCGTGCTCCGCCGCGCTGTGCGGTTCGGCCGGCAGATGCTCAATGCCGAAACGGGTTTCCTGACCGACCTTGTGCCGACGGTCGCCGAGAGCTTGAAGAGCGGCTTCCCGGACATCGCCAAGAACACGGCGAGGGTTGCCGAGATTATCCGTGATGAGGAAGAGAGTTTCGGAAGGACGCTCGACAAGGGCATCAAGCACATTGGCCACCTCATTGAAGAAGAGATTGTCCTACAACTTCAAGCGGAGCACCCAAATAAGAAAGTGCTAAGAGATGTTCGAGATGCGGACCGTCAATGGGACATTGTTTTAGAAGAGCCTGATGGAAAGCGGCATTACATCGAGGTCAAAGCCGGAAACCCTCGAAGATTACGAAATTGGTTAGCCCACGAACCTCTCCTCAGAGGAGATGCGACTTTTCTCCTCTACGACACCTACGGCTTCCCGCTCGACCTCACCGAGATCATGGCCGGCGAACGCGGGCTCAAGGTCGATGTCGAGGGCTTCCACAGGTGCATGGAAGAGCAGCGCGAGCGCAGCCGGGCCGGGAGCAAGTTCGGCGCCGGCAGCGACGAGCTGAGGCTTGAGCCCGACATGCTCGCACGGCTCGCAGGAATGAACGCGCCGGCGACCGACACCGCCGCGGTGTACGAGTCGCGTGAGGTCCGCGCCAGAATCCTTGCGATCTTCGACGGCAAGGACTTCGACGAATCCGCGAGCACATCGTCTGCGGGTCTCCGCAAGATCGGCGTGATCCTCGACAAAACCAGCTTCTACGCCGAGGCGGGCGGGCAGGTCGCCGACACCGGCAGGCTCCACGTCGTCAACGAGCACCGACGCGACAGCGACTCGGACACACAGAGCGAGTTCAAAGTCGAGGACGTCAAACGCTTCGGCGACTACGTCATGCACATCGGCCAGATCGTCAAGGGCCAGATCGTCGTAGGTGAGGACGTCGAGTGCCGAATCGATCAGGCCAAACGCAAACAGACACAGGCGAACCACACCGCGACGCACCTCTTGAACCTCGGCCTCCGCAGGGAGCTTGGCGAGGGCGTCGATCAGAAGGGCTCGCTCGTTGAACCCGACCGCTTGCGGTTCGACTTCTCGCACAACAAGCCGATGACCGACGACGAGGCGTGCAAGACAGAGGCGCACGTGCGCGACCAGATCGCCCAGAGCCTCGTGGTCGGCACGGGTATCGCGCCGCTCGAGACCGCAAAGAGTATCAGCGGCCTCCGTGCCGTGTTCGGCGAGAAATACCCTGACCCCGTCCGAGTGGTTTCAGTAGGCCAGGCAGTGGACACCCTTGTCGCCGATCCGACAAACCCGAAGTGGGCCCCAATGTCCATCGAGTTCTGCGGCGGCACGCACGTCGCCAACACCAAAGACATCGAAGCGTTCGCGCTCATCAGTGAGACCGGCATCGCCAAGGGCGTTCGCCGTGTCGAGGCGCTGACGGGCGTGCCCGCGATGGCGGCGATGAAGGCCGGCGAAGGGCTCGGAGCGCAGATCGACGAGCTCGACAAGGTATCCGACGCCGAGCTTGGCAAAGCGCTCGGCGAGATCAACTCGCAGATCGACCAGCTCACATTGAGTGTGTCTGACCGGACGAAGCTGCGCGATCGGCTCGCGAAGCTGCAGGACCGTGCCAAGGCCGCGGCGAAGGCGGCTGCCGGCGCTGCGCGAGAGACCGCGGTCAAAGAAGCCCGCGTGATCGCCGAGTCCGCAGCCGCGGACCTCCGCCCGTTCATCGTCGGCACGGTTTCCGCGGGCGAGGACCGCGGCGCGCTGCAGGCGGCGCTCAAGGTTGTGCAGGACAAGTGCCCGACCGCCGGAGCGCTGCTTCTGAGCGCAAGCGACGAGCGGGTCGCGCTGATCGCGTGGGTGCCAGATGCCCAGATCAAGCAGGGACTCAAGGCGGGCGACTGGATCAGAGCCGCGGCCGAGGCATGCGGGGGCAAGGGCGGCGGCAAGCCCAACCAGGCCCAGGGCGGCGGCACCGAGCCGGCCAAGGCCAAAGACGCACTCAAGGCGGCCGAGTCGTTCGCTGCCAAGGCGATCAACTAGGTCATGGCCGAGCCAACCGACAACCCGCCACCCGAACGCAGAGCCTCGCCGCCCGAGGCCAACGACCCGAGGCTCGCGATCCCCGAGATCCTGCGAGACAAGCCCGCGAAGCCCAAGCAAGATCCTGAGAGCAAAAGCGTCGGTGGGTTCGGCGACACGGCCAAGGCCTGGGGGATGGGGCTGGACATGGTCTTTACGACCATCGGCGGCTTCATCCTCGGCTGGGGATTCGACTACTGGCGTGGAACCGGGCCATGGGGCGCGATCATCGGGCTCGCGCTCGGTTTCGTCTTGGCGATGGTCAGGCTGGTCAGATACTCGATCAAGGCGGATGCCAAGGAGCAGGCCGAGCGACAGCGCCGTCACCAGTTCGAGCGGTCGGAATCCGACGGCGAGAATCCGCCTGTCTGAGGCACTCCTTCATCCCCGTTTGCTTGCCGCTGAGAGGCCGGGGGGCTATTGTTTGCCCCTCATACGAGGCCGGTCGTATCGGGCGACCATCAAGGTTTTTTGCCCAGTTTTTGGAGCGCGTTCGTGAGCGTGTCTGCGGTCACAGCCAACCAACCCAACCGGTCGCTCTACGCGGGGCTGATGCTTGGCGCTGCATTGGCCGCGGGCGGCTGCGCGTTCGCCGTCGCCCACTTTACGGGCGGCCCCGATACCCCCACTCTGATGATCGCGGTCCTCGTGGCGGTTGTGTCGCTGCTCGGGCTGCTGCCGATCTTGGTCCGGTCTGCTGAATACTTCGGCATGGCGGTCCTCGGCGCGTCGATGGCCCGGCTCCTGCTGGCCATGTTCGCGGCGATGATCCTGACCGAAGTCAGCGGCGTCGAAAGCCGACCCGTCTGGCTCGCGACTGTCGCCGGCATGGGGCTTACGCTCATCGTTGAATCCGCTTCGGCGACCATGATCCTGTTGTCTATCGAACGCAAGAAAGCTGGCGCGACCAGCCTGGAGTCGAGCACGACATGCTAAACACACTCACGCACACACTCGCCGCGGCGGACCCATCCCAGCACGTGTGGAACCACGTCTTCTGGAAGTCCGAGAGCGGCTACTGGCTCTGGTCGGGCAACCAGGGCAACCTCGTGCTCAGCGGCATCATCCTGATCTTCGGCATGATCTGGGTCTCCAAGCACGTCGCCACGGGCGATGTCCAGAAAGACGGCGCCGGCGCGTTCGTCACCAAGAACCGCTTCGCTCACATGATCGAGGTCATGTGCGTGTACCTCCGCGATGAGGTCGCCCGCCCGCTGCTTCACGACCGCACCGACAAGCTCATGCCGTTCCTCTGGACGGTCTTCTTCTTCATCCTCGTCAACAACCTGCTCGGCCTGATTCCGATCATGGACGTCCTGCACCTGCTCGTGCCCGCTTGGCGCGAGGGCCACATGACCCCGGTCGGTGGCACCGCGACTCAGAACATCTGGGTCACGGGCGTGCTCGCCGCGATCGCGGCGGTTGTGTTCAACCTCGCCGCGATTTCAAGGCTCGGCATCGGCGGCTACTTCAGCCACATGACCGGCGGCGCCCCCTGGTTCGTCGCCTGGATGATCTTCATCCTCGAGTTCTTGGGCCAGATCGTCATCAAGCCTGTCGCGCTTGCCATTCGTCTCTTTGCGAACATGACTGCGGGTCACATCCTGCTGGCCACGCTTCTTTCGTTCGTCGGTGTGGTCTGGAGTGAAGCCTTCATCGTGAAGGGGCCGGTCACGGTCATCTCGGTCGCGGGCGCGTTTGCGATCTTCATCCTCGAGATCTTCGTTGCCTTCCTGCAGGCCTTCATCTTCATGTTCCTCACCTCGGTGTTTATCTCCCTTATGGATCATCACGACGAGCATGGTCACGAGCACGAGCACGACCATGCCAGCGGCCACGAGCACGCCAATGCTGCGTGAATAACGGGCCGAGCCCGCTTGATTGCGGGCATGTCACCCCGCTTGTGCAACAACGTTTGCCCCAAAGGGGCACTGAAAGGAATCGCAGAATGAACCTCAAGAACATCACAAAGTCGGCCGTCCTCACCGCCGCCACCTCGGCGATGCTTCTTCCTGTCGCCGCTCTGGCACAGGACGGCGCCGCAGCAGCAGGCTCAGGCACCGGCAAGGGCCTTGCCGTTCTCGGCGCTGGCCTGGCAGTCCTCGGCGGCGGCCTCGGTATCGGCCTCGTCGGCAAGGGCGCTGTTGAGTCGATCGCACGTCAGCCAGAGGCGGCGGGCAAGATCCAGATCAACATGATCCTCGCGGCAGCCCTCATCGAAGGTGCGACCCTCTTCGCGGTCGCCGTCGGCTTCCTCGCCAAGTAACACATTCTGCCTCGCGCTCTCACGGGCGCGAGGCGGCTTCTGACTTATGTTTCACCCGAGCAAGAACGCTCGATTACGCATCTGGAGAAAACGCATGGGCCGCGACCCGCTCCTCCAACTCTCTGTCGGCATCGCAATGGGTGCCCCGGTTCAGATCGTCCTCGCACAAGAGGGTCATGACGAGCCAGACCCGCACGCCGCAGATGACCACGCAGCCGACTCGCACGGCGAAGATACCCACGCGCACGGCGATGACACGCACGCCTCGCACGACGACGGGCACCACGGCGCTCACGAAGAAGTCGGCGCGATCCCGACCACCAAGCAAGGTGTCGTCACAGGCATCACCGCAGTCATCGTCTTCTGCCTCGTGCTCGCCGTCCTCGGCGGCAAGGTCTGGCCGACCATCGCCAAGGGCCTCGACGAGCGTGAGAAGAAGATCCGCGACGAGATCGAGTCCGCCGAGGAAGCACGCAAGCAGGCCAAGGATGCGCTCGACTCGTACGAGAAATCGCTCGGCGAGGCACGCGCCGAGGCTCAGCAGATGCTCGAGCAGGCCAAGAGCGATCAGCAGAAACTCACAGCTGAGCTCAAGGCGAAGGCCGAGGTTGAGCTGGGTGCGATGAAAGAGAAAGCGCAGCGTGAGATCGAATCCGCCAAGCGTGCAGCGGTCGCCGAGATCTACAGCGAGGCCGCCACGCTCGCGACAACTGTCGCAGGCAAGATCCTCGCACGTGAAGTTTCGTCCGGTGACCAGCAGCGCCTGGTCGATGAAGCCGTCGCCGAGTTGAGCGGCGCAGGTCAGTAAACGCAAGGAGTCCGCGATGCCCCTGACCGAATCACGCCCCGACGCTCTCGCCCAGACCTACGCGCAGAGTATCTACGAACTCGCCAACAGCACCGGCGGTCAGAGCACCGTCGAACAGGTGCTCGGCGAGCTCGAAGACGTCCTTGAGATGGCCCGCGCCGACTCGAACTTCAACGAGTTCCTGTCCTCGCGTGTACTCAAGGTCTCCGACCGCACCAAGTCGATCGACGCGATCTTCGGCGGCAAGGTCCACGACCTCACGCTCAAGACACTCAAGGTCCTCAATGAGAAGGCTCGCCTCTCACACCTGATCCCGATCGTCGGCGCACTCGATGTGCTCGTACAGAAAGCGATGGGACGCGTCGAGGTCGATCTCTACACCGCTGCCCCGATCGATTCCGGCGAACTCGCCAAGATCAAAGAGCAGCTCAAGGCATCGCTCGGCAAAGAAGCGATCGTTCACCCGTACACCGACGCATCGATGATCGGCGGCGTCAGGCTTCAGATCGGTGACACGCTGATCGACGCGTCGCTGCAGACGAGGCTCCGCAAGATGCGCGACTGCCTCGCCGAAGAAGGCGGCGCCGCGCTCCGCGAAGCGGCCCACCGCACCATCGATAACTCAGTCTCCGAGTAACTCGGAGCAACTTCACCAACACCGCCGCGACAAACGCGGCCCCAAGGAGGACGGATCACCATGGCAAAGAAGTCCATCGGAGCCGTTGATGTTTCCGGCAAACGAGTCCTGATCCGTGTCGATTTCAATGTCCCGCTCAAGGACGGCGAGATCACCGACGCACGCCGAATCGAAGCCGCCCTCCCGACCATCCGCAGCGTCATCGACCGCGGCGGCAAAGCCGTTCTCATGAGCCACCTCGGCAGGCCCGAGGGCACCGGCTACGAGTCGAAGTACTCGCTCGAAGTCGCGGCCAAGAAGCTCGGCGAACTGCTCGGCAAGCCCGTCGCTTTCCCGAGCCAGGACTGCACCGACGAAGCCGCCGCGTCCGCGGTCAACGCCATGAACGACGGCGACGTGCTCCTGCTCGAAAACCTCCGCTTCCATAAGGGCGAGACCGACGGCAACACGGACTTTGCAGCCAAACTCGCAACCCTCGGCGACGCGTACGTCAACGACGCCTTCGGCACATGCCATCGCGCCCATGCGTCGATGGTCGGCGTCCCGACCGCGATGCAGGGCAAGCCGTGCGTTGTCGGTTTCCTCGTCGAGAAAGAGATCAAGTACCTGTCCGACGCCGTGAAAGCCCCGGCTAAGCCGTTCGTCGTCGTGCTCGGCGGCGCCAAGGTCTCGGACAAGATGGCCGCGATCGAGCACCTGCTCCCGATGGCCGACGACATCATCGTCGGCGGCGCGATGGCGTACACGTTCCTCAAAGCACAGGGCAAGGACGTGGGCGACAGCCGGGTCGAGAGCGACCGCATCGACGACGCACGCCGAGCGATCGATCTGGCAGCAAAGCTCGATGCCGAGTTGTACCTCCCCAAGGACCACGTCTGCGGCAAGGCTTTCGACGAGATGGGCGGCGGCGACATCGAAGTCTTCGGCGAGCACATCAAAGACGGCTTCATGGGCCTCGACATCGGCCCGAAAACCCAGAGCGAGTACGCTCGCGTCATCAAGAAGGCCAAGACCATCGTCTGGAACGGACCGATGGGCGTCAGCGAATGGCGCCCCTTCCGCGTCGGCACCGAGCAGGTCGCAAAGGCCATCGTTGAGGCGACCGAAGACGGCGCAACCTCGATCGTCGGCGGCGGCGACTCGGCGGCGGCCATCGAGAAATTCGGCCTCGCCGACAAAGTCAGCCACGTCTCCACCGGCGGCGGCGCCTCGCTCGAGATGCTCGAAGGCAAGAGCTTCAAAGCGGTCGAAGCACTCGACGACGCCTAAGACGACCCGACACAATCAAGCAATCGCAGTCGCCCGCAGCCGCGGGCGATTGTTTTTATCTGCGGTGAAAGAGCTTCTCGAGATCGTACAAAGAGAGCCGAACCGAGGTCGGTCTGCCGTGCGGGCAACTCGATGACCGCTCGACTTCGTCGCGCAGCTCCATCAGTCTTGTGAGCTCGTCGGGGTTGAGCCGATCGCCAGCCTTCACCGCGGCCTTGCAGCTCATCATGTCAACGACGTCCCGCATCGCCTCTTCGCTCGTCGGAGGCACCTCGCTCTGAACCGCAAGTTCGAGCAGGTCATTCATGAACGGCTGGACCTCGACGTTGCGATCGAACAGGAAGCTCGGGAACGACGAGACCCCCACCGCCGTTGGCCCCATCTCGCGGGCCTCGATGCCGATTTTCTCGAGCAGTTCCGTGATCGTATCGAGCGCTTCCAGCTGTGCCGGCGAGACCTCGATGACCTCGGGCGTCAGAAGCTGCTGGCTCTCGAGCTTGCCCCGGCTGAGCCGTTCAATGAGGTACTCGAACATCACCCGCTCGTGCAGCGCGTGCTGATCCACGATCACCACGCCGTCCTGGTCCTGCGTCACGACGTAGCTCTGATGGATCTGCAGGTGCGCCGAGGGCCGCGACTCGATGAACGAAGCCGTCGGCGATTCCGCAGCGGGCTGAACACTCTCGCTCGCCGTCTCTTCCTCGGGCGTTTCGTCGTCGGACTGCTTCGTCGGCTCCATCGCGGCGCGGAGCGCTTCGTACGACAACCGACTCTGCACCGCGCTGGGCACATCGCGCCGAAAGAAATCGACCATCTGCTGCGGATCGACGTCGCCAGTGCGTCCTGCGCCGGGCAATGGCTCGAACGAGGAACTCGGTCTTGTAAACGCGGCGACAGTCGGCGTGAGGTCGGCCTTCTGGAGCGCCTCTTTGACCGCCCGGTGCACGACGCTGTGAACATGCCCCGAGTCGCGGAAGCGGACCTCGGCCTTGGCGGGATGGACGTTGACATCGACGCCCTCGGGCGACATCTCCAGCATGAGCACCGCGGTCGGGTATCGGCTGTGCTCCATCAGGCCCCGGTACGCCTCTTTGAGCGCGTGCTGGATGGTGCGGTCCTTGATTGGTCTGCCGTTGACGAAAATGTGCTGTGCGATTGCGGTCGGGCGTGCGATCTCGGGCTTGCCGACCAATCCCCAGAGCGCGATGCCGCGCGAGTCGTCGAATGTGTCGGCGGAAGCAACCAGCAACTGAGGCTCGAGTTCTTTGCCTATCACCGCCAGCGCACGATCACGCGGGTCCTGCCCGGGCTCGACATCAAGAAGCGTCTTGCCCTCGGACACGATCACAAAGCCGACCGACGGGTTCGCCATCGCAAGCTCACGGACCGCCTTCAGACAACGCCCCCGCTCGGTCTGCGGCGTCTTCAGAAACTTCCGCCTCGCAGGCGTCGAGTAAAACAGATTCCGCACCTCGATCGTCGTGCCGACCGGGCCCGATGCGGGGCGGACCGGCTCGACCTCGCCCGCGTTGCACCGGATCTCCGACGCCGAGGACTCTTCCTCTGTGCGGGAGCGGATCGTGAGGCGCGCAACCGATGAAATCGATGCGATCGCCTCGCCTCGGAATCCCATCGTGGCGATCCGATCGAGGTCCTCGGTGTCGGTGATCTTGCTCGTCGCGTGCGGCTCGATCGCCAAGGGCAATTCACCCGCGGGGATGCCCTTACCGTCGTCGGCGATGCGGATCAACTCGATGCCGCCCGACTCGAGTTCGACACGGATTCGCGAAGCGCCGGCGTCAATCGAGTTCTCGACGAGTTCTTTGACAACCGACGCGGGCCGTTCGACCACCTCGCCCGCGGCGATCTGGCTGGCGACGGTTTTCGAGAGCTGCCGGATTGGCTTGCGGTCGGCGGACATCGGGCAATGGTACGGCCCGCGGGTGTACACTGGCGGCATGAGTGACACCGTCTTTGCCAAGATTATCCGGGGCGAAATCCCCTGCCACCGCGTCTATGAGGACGAGCACGTCCTGTCGTTTCTCGACGTCGGGCCGCTCTCGACCGGGCACACGCTCGTCATCCCCAAAGAACCGGCTGTCACGCTAGGCGAGCTGTCGGATGAAGCCGCCGCCGCGATCGGTCGGGTGCTGCCAAGGATCTGCCGGGCCGTGATGAAGGCGACGGGCGCAACCGCGTACAACATCCTCCAGAACAACGGCAAGGACGCGCACCAGGAAGTCATGCACGTGCACTTCCACATCATCCCGAAGCTCGGCAGCGGAGGTCTCGGGATCGGCTGGAAGGCCGGAGAGATCGACCACGCCGAGGCGGCCAAGCTCGCCGAGCAGATCGCGTCGAGCGTGTAACCAGAACCAGCGCTACGCCGTGTGGATCAGACTGGTCGAAGCCGCGGGCAAGCGCTGCAAGCCCGCGGTTGTGCGCACGATGAGCGTGTTGGTCGGATCGATCGATTCGACGAGCCCGGTGATGCGCTTGCCGTTGTGCTCAAACGTTTGCGAAGTCCCGGTCAGCGTGTCGCGTGTGTGCCACTGGTCAGCAAGTGCCTTGGGTTCATCGCCAAGCTTGGCTTCCAGGTTCACAAGCACGCTCTTGATCATCGCGAGCCGATCGACCCGTGCGCCGAGTTGATGCAGAGAAACCGCCGACGTCTGCTTCGTGGTGTGCCAATCGTCCGAGTCCTGATGCGTGTTGATCCCGATGCCGAGCAGCGTCAGGTTGTCGCGCTGCTCGATCAGGATCCCCGCGATCTTTGCCCGCGATGGCCGATCGACAACATCGTTTGGCCAGCGGAGCCCGACGCGAGGCCCGGGGCCAACCTCGGCGCACGCATCGGCGACCGCGACACCCGCCGCCAGCGAGAGCTTCGGGCCGTCGATCTGCGTACGAAGCACGAGCGTCATCGAGATGCCTTTGCCGAGATCGTCCGCCCAGACTCGGCCCAGCCTGCCCCGGCCTCCGGTCTGGCGAGCCGCGATGCAGACAAGCCCCGCCTCGCCCGCGGCATGCCCCGCGGCGGCGTCCTGCGTCGAGCCCGTCTCGGCGAGCACGACCGCTCGGCTCAGACCCAGCACCTCAAGCGGAGCCGATATTTCTTCGACCGCGTCCGCCCACAAATGCAGCGGCGTATCAGACTCGTTCATGACACCGGCTCGATATCAAGACGGACGTCAGCGGTGACCGCCTGGTGCGTGATCGCGCCGACACTGATGCGGTCTACACCCGACGCCGCGATGCCCGCGATCGTGTCGAGCCTGACACCGCCCGAGGCTTCGAGCTTGATGCCGCTCTTCGCGTCGTCGCGCATCGAAACCGCGCGCCGCATGGTCTCCGGGGTCATGTTGTCCAGCAGCACGTAGTCAATCAGCCCTTGCTTCACCAGCAGAACCTGCTCGAACTGTTCCAGCGTGTCGACCTCGATCTCGAAGAACGCGCACGTTGAAGCGCTGGCTTTGGTCGCTGCTTCCATCACCCAGCCCGCGAGTTGATCGACAGGAATGTGCGCGATGTGGTTGTCTTTGATGAGCACCGCGTCGTGGAGCCCGAGCCTGTGCGAGGTGCCCCCGCCGCAACGGACCGCGTACTTCTCGAGCACGCGAAGCCCGGGTGTGGTCTTGCGTGTATCGAGCACTTCCACGCCGCTGCCCGCGCGGGCGACGAACTCGGCAGTAAGCGTCGCGATGCCCGTGAGCCTGCCAAGCAGATTCAGGATCGTGCGCTCGGCGGTGACGATCTGATCCAGCGGGCCGGCGAGTTCCGCGATGACACTGCCTGCTTTGCCCCGCTCGCCGTCGTTGAGCTTGGTATTGACCGTGACCGATGTCCCGAAGACCTTAAGCACGCGAGGGACCGCAGCCAGGCCCGCGACTACCGCATCCTGAGCGAGCATGATCTTGGCCACCGCGTTCTGTGACTTGCTGCCGGCGACTGATGCCGTCAGGTCGAGCCGCCCGGGCCCGATGTCCTCGTCGCGCGCCAGCTCCAGAAGCCGATCGACAAGTCCGGTCGCCGAGATCTCGTCGAAAAACGCCCGAAGGCTCTTCGGATCGGCGGACGATGGGCTTGTCAGAGAATCGGGCATGGTTCATTCTACGCGGCGTACTCGGCCCCTAGGATGCCTTCCCAACACGCAAGGAGATCGCTCGATGGGACTACTCGATGGCAAGACAGGGCTCGTGGTCGGAATCGCAAACGACAGGTCGTACGCATGGTTCATCGCCAAGGCGTTGATCGAGAACGGCGCAACCTGCGCGTTCACGCACCTGCCCGGCGAGAAGAACGAACGCCGCACCGCCAAAGCCGTCGAGAAGCTGGGCGTCAAAGATCCGTGGCTCGTCCCGCTCGACGCGGGCAGCGACGAAGAGATCGACGCGGTCGCCGCGAAGTACAGCGAGTCGTTCGACCGGATGGACTTCCTCATCCACTCGATCGCGTTCGCCGATCGAACCTGGCTCGCCAAGGGCAATTTCCACGAGACGCCGCGCGATGCGTACCTCGCCGCGATCGACATCTCCGCTTACACCCTGCTCGGCCTGGCACGCGCGTTCAAGCCAGCCATGGAGCGTTCAGGCGGGGCTTCGATCCTCGGCATGAGCTACTACGGCGCAGAGAAAGTCGTCCCGGGCTACAACGTCATGGGCGTCGCAAAGAGCTGCCTCGAATCCACGATGCGTTACCTCGCTGCGGAGCTTGGTGAGTTCGGCATCCGTGTCAACACGATCTCGGGCGGCTACCTCCGCACGCTCGCGTCCTCCGCGGTTGGCGGCGCCGATGACATCGCCAAGCACAACGATGTCCGCGCACCGCTCCGCCGGAACGTCGAGGGCGAGGACGTCGGCAAGACCGCCGCGTACCTTGTCAGCGACCTTTCCTCAGGCGTAACGGGCGAGAATATCTACGTTGACTGCGGCGTAAACACGATCGGAGTCTGAGAACTCCCTGAGTCAGGTGGCTTGACCGTATCGCCCTAAAGCCTCCCCCAAAGGCTTGCCGATATTGGCTTTATGAGCTCTATCGGCGCAGGACTCGCTGCTTCCGTTTCCGCTCTTGGCGCAGCCGAGAGGGCGTTGGTTACGAAGAAAGCAGCCGAGCAGCGCGACAAGGCACACCTCCGCAAGAAACTGCAGGACCGCTTCGACAGCTCCAACACGGACGTCGAGGAAACCAACGCGGTGACCGAGATCCTCAAGGACGAGGAAAGCCCCGCCGACGATCTGCAGGAGCACGCGCCGAGCGTTCACGCCGACCAAAAACAAACGAAGGACGGCACCGACCGTCCCTCGCTTGATATTCAGGCTTAGCTTGCCGCTTACTTCTTGCCGCTGAAGAACGACTTGACCGCGTGGATCGTGGTCGCGCGTCCCATCGCAGCGATGGATTCGGTGAGCGGGATCTCCTTGGGGCAGACTTTCACGCAGTTCTGCGCGTTGCCGCAATCACCCACGCCGCCCTTGCCGCTGAGCTCTTCGAGCCGCTCGTCCTTGAGCTGCTTGCCGGTCTCGTGGTTGTTGAAGAGCCGGGCCTGGCTGATCGCGTGTGCGCCGATGAACGACTCGTCCCACTTGGACTCGTCTTCCTCGATGTTAAACTGCGGGCACGCCTCAAGACAGCAGCCGCACGACATGCACTCGGAGAGCTTGTAGTGCGTCGCCTGCGAATCCGGGCTTTCTTTCGGACCGGCGCCGAGCGAGTAGGTGTTGTCGATCGGGACCCACGCCTTGACGCGTTCGAGGTTGTGGAACAGCCTCTGGCGATCGACCCAGAGGTCGCGCACGACAGGGAACTTGCTCATGGGTTCGAGCGTGATGGTGTCCCCGTTGTTCGGGGCGAGCACATCGATGAGGCCCGTGCAGGATTGGCGGACGCCGCCGTTGATGACCATGGTGCACGCGCCGCAGACCTCTTCGAGGCAGCCCGAGTCCCAAACCACGGGCGTCGTTTTCTCGCCCTGAACCGTGACCGGAGTCTCCGCGATCTGTTTGAGGCAGCTGATGATGTTGGCGTTCTTCTCGGGAACGATATCGAACTCTTGCCAGTAGCTCGGCTTGCCCGGCCCGTCGCATCGTTTGATGCGGAAACGAATGGTTCGGCCTTGCTGGGGTGCTTGCTTTGACATGGTCTTGCTCCGGTCGCCCGATCAGGCTTGGGCTTCGGCTTTCTCTTGGGTCTTCTTGCTCTGGCTATCGTCGGTTTTGCCGTAGGTTCTTGGTCTGGGTTTGATGAATCGCGTGTCAACCTCGCGATAGAAGATGTTGCACTCGTCATCGCCGCCCGGGGCGTACTCGGCGACCGTGGTCTTGAGGAAGTTCACGTCGTCGCGGTCCGGGTAGTCTGTCCGGTAGTGCGAGCCCCGGCTTTCCTTGCGGAGCAGCCCGCCCTTGGCGATGGCTTCGCCGATGGCGATCATGTCCCCCACCGCGCGTGTGAAGCTGAGCGACTGGTTCGTCCACGCGCCGCCGTCACCGAGACGGACCCTGCTAAACCGCTCGCGGAGTTCTCTGATCTTCGCGAGGCACTTCTCGAGGCCTTCCTCGGTTTTCACAACCGTCGAGGCCTCGGTCATGATGACGCCGAGCTCGTTGGCGATGGTGTACGGGTTGGTGTCCGGGTCGCTTGCGCCGGTCTCGGAACCCGAGAGCAGCGTGTCCATCTTGCCCTGCTCAGCGGCGACGAACTTGTCGAACACGGACTGATCGACGCCCGACGCCGGGTGCTGCTTCGGCTTGCCCTCGGTGACGTACTTGCTGACGGACATGCCGCAGAAGAGGCCGTCAAAGATGCAGGACAGCAGCGCATTGGCGCCGAGTCTTGTCGCGCCGTGGTAGGCGAAGTTGACCTCGCCGAAGGCGTAGAGGCCCTCGATGTTGGTCATCATGTTGTCCGGTGCGCAGAACTTCATGCCGTGGCCAAGATCCGCATCGATCGGCGCCGAGTCGCCCGGCTTGTGTACGACCGCGCGGGGCTCGCCTGGCACTGCGTCGCCGGGCGTGTGCTTGGTCCAGAGACCACCCATCGAGTAGTGCACCGCGGGGAAGATCCGCATCGGTGTCTCGCGAGGGTCTTCGCCCACGAACTTGTCGTAGATATCCAGAATCGCGCCGAGCCTGCTGTTGAGGTAGTCTCGCTCCATGTGGGTCAGGTCGAGGTAGACCTGGTTCTCGCCGTCAACACCCATGCCGTCATTGACGCAGACATCGAAGATCTCGCGGGTCGCGATATCGCGTGGCACGAGGTTGCCGTAGTCCGGGTAGCGTTCTTCGAGGAAGTACCAGCGTTCGTTCTCTGGGATATCTGTCGGCTTGCGCGTGTCGCCCTTCTGCCGGGGCACCCAGACTCTGCCGCCCTCGCCGCGTGCGGATTCGGACATGAGTCGGCACTTGTCGGCGCCCGGGATCGCGGTCGGGTGGACCTGGATCATCTCGGGGTTGCCGTACCACGCGCCGGCCTGGTAGCACCGGCTCGCGGCGCCGCCCGTGCAGATGACCGAGTTGGTGCTTTTGCCGAACACAAGCCCACAGCCGCCGGTCGCCATCACGACCGCGTCGCCGCGGAACGCGCGGATCTGCATCGTCCGCATATCCTGGCCGATGATGCCGACGCATCGCTTGTCCTCGCCCTCCCCTTCGGTGACAGGCCAGAGGAACTCCCAGAACTCGTACATCTTCACCTTGCCCTCGGCGGCGAACCGGCGGACCTGCTCGTCGAGTGCGTAGAGAAGCTGCTGACCAGTGGAAGCACCGGAGAAGTGCGTCCGCTTGAAAAGCGAACCACCAAAGAGACGCAGCGCCCGGTAGCCCTCGCTTGTCCGGTTGAACGGCACACCCATGCGGTCGAGCAGATCGATGATCTTGGGCGCGAAGTTCGCCATCTCGAGGACCGGCCCCTGGTCGGCGAGGTAGTCACCACCGATGAGCGTCTCGTCGAAGTGCTGGTACTCGCTGTAGCCCTGTTGTCTCGCGACGTCGTTGGCGGCGTTGATCCCGCCCTGAGCGCAGACAGAGTGCGAGCGTTTGACGGGCACCATCGAGAAGAGATCGACCGGGATGCCCTGCTCTGCAATACGGATGGTGGCAGCCAGCCCGGCAAGGCCACCACCGACGACGATCACGCGCTGCTCAGACATTGCTTGTGCATCCTTCTGCTTCGGTCACATTCGGTTGTGCGGTTCGTGTGTAGATCGAAAGAACGTCCATCATCGCGCCTCCGCAAGAGGCTGAGTCTCGTCTGCCGCGTGCGGCTCGGTCTCGACCATCGAGCCGTGACCCGCGTGCAGATCGTGCTCGATCTTCTGAGCCGAGCTGACGTCCAAGAGGAGGAACCCGATGAGCGACGACCAAGCCAGAACCATCAGCCCAGCGCCGAGGCCGGCACAGGCGTAGCCCCAGCGGCGCTGTGCGGCTTCAGAAACCGTCAGGCCCCAGGTGATCGCGGCGGTCCACAGGCCGTTGGCCAGGTGATAGACGGACGCGGTGACACCGATGAAGTAGAACAGTGAGACCGCGATGCCCCCGGCGCTGATGCCAGAGACCTTGCCCTTGAGCGCGAGTGCAAAAGTCGAGGCGGCCTGTTCGTGCGACCAAGGGGTATCGGTCGGCGAGAGGAACGTCCAGCCCCAGCGGAGCGTCGCGACGTGATAGAAGATGTAGAAGATCGCGATGTACCCGGTCAGGCGCTGCAGGCTGTAGCGCCAGTTGTCCTGATAGGCGTAGCGGCTGGTGTTGGATTTACCGGTCCGGGCGTAGTACACGCCGAGGATCGCGTGGAATCCGATGCCGAGCCAGAGGCTGACTTCGATCAGGATCAGAAACGGCATGTTGTTGATGAACGTGACGTCGTGCTGGAACGTGCCGACTTGTCTGGCGGTGATCTCGCCCACCGATTCGATGGTCCCCGCGGAGACGTGCTGGCTGCCGCGTGAGTTGACTGCGCCCCACGCGATCGACGCGTTGGTCAGCAGGTGGTTGAGCAGGAAGATGCCGATCGGGACGATGCCCGAGAGCGAGTGCAGACGACGCAGCAAGAAGTAGTGCCGATTCATGAACCCGGAGTCGTTGTCCACCGCGGTGTTCCTTTCATACGCACCCCGGAAGCTGGGGCGGCTTGTTCTATATGTCGGCTTGCTAGGCCCAAATTCGTCACCCAGAACGCCCGTATTAGCTCGTCAGCGGGCCTGACGACGGATCGGCCGGCGCGTTCGGGCCGGGGGTGCCGTCGGGGTTGATCTTGCCCTCGGCGATCGCTTTCTCGACGGCGCCGGTGGTCTCGACGAAGATACTCCGGAGCTCGCGGACCGTTTCGGAGAGCTCGCTGGCCTCCTCATCGGACAGGTTTCCTTTGGTCTTCTCTTCGAGCACGCCGAGGATATCGATGTGGGTTTTGGCCATATCCGGTGCCAAAATCCGCTGCTGCGACTGCGGCTCGGGGATCACTCCGAGGTACATCGCGGCCTGCGAGGCCATCAGACGCACAACATCGCTGAACTCGATGGGCTTGGCTGCCTGCTCGGCCTTGGCCTTGGCTGCCTCGGCCTGCTTCTCCGCGAGCTTCTCCTTCTCGCGGTTGGCCTCGTTCTTCCAGTCCTCGTCTACGATCAATTTTGGCTTCTCATCGCTCATTTTGTGGTGTCCTTCCGTTCTAGGGTAGGCTGAACAGTTGCCGATGATGCCGGTACAACGAGCAGGTGGAGGATCCATATGCCAACCGACAGCTTATTGAGTCGCAGTCTCAAAGCCACGCTTCCGCTGGTCGTCGCTTGCGCGGGCTGCTCGTCGGGTTCCGACACGAGCGTCGAGCTCAACCAGTTCTCAAATCAGATCGACACATCCGCCGGTGCTTCGTCGCCCCGCGTGGTCTACGCGCCGATCGCTCGTAACACGGTCGAGCCCGAGACCCTGGTGATCAAACCGCTCGAAACGACCGGGCATTCCGGCTCTCCGGTGACAATCCCTGAAGAGCAGAATTCCGCGAACGCCGCTGTCTACGACGCGAAGATCGGCGACATCAACGGCAAACCGATCATCGCGAGCCGGTTCCTCGAGGATCTGATGCCGCGACTCCGAGCCGAGTCCGACAAGCTGGGTGTTGAGAACCGTGAAGCGTGGCGCCGCGAAGCGGGCAACATCATCGCCCGAAAGCTCACCGGCGTGATCCGTGACGAGGTGCTCTACCGCGAGGCCCGCGCGCGTCTGCCTGAGGCGTCGCAGACCGGGCTCTTCCACTTCGCAGAACGAATCCGCGAGAACGTTGTCCGCAACTCCGGCGGCAGCGAGATCCTCGCAGAGCAGGGCGTGCTCGAAGAACAGAACATCACGATGGACGAGTTTCTCGAATCGGTTGAGAAGCAGATCGTGATCAAAGAGATCCTCGACATCGCGGCCGAGGACTACGCACCGGTCAGCTGGCTCGATATCCAGAACGAATACCAGCGTCAGTACAAGTTCTTCAACCCCGACCCGGTCGTGTACTTCCGGATTCTCAACACCCCCACACCCGAAGCCGCGGCGACTGTCGAGAGCCGACTGAACGCGGGCGAGGGGTTTAGCGTCCTTGCGGGCGACAGCAACCTCAACACCTTCGCGCCAGACCGCGAGGGTTTGTTCAATGAAAAGGGCACAACGATCGATGTGCCGCTCGCCGAGGCGACGCTGATCGCAGATCCCGATCTGAACGCCGCGGTCGTGCAGCTTGCTGAGGGCGAATGGGCCGGGCCCATCACTCGCCGGAACGGCAGGCAGAGCTTCGTGTACATGGACAGGCTCATCCAAGAATCGGCGTCACTAGACGAGGAATACGTCCAGATCCGCATCGAGCAGTTCCTCAAACAGAAACGCAGCGACGAGGCCCTCGAGCGGTTCGTCACCAACCTCCGCGAACGAGCGAACCTCGGGCCTGAACGGTTCAACGAGCTTGTCGTCGAGATTTTGCGTGTCGCCGAGACCCGAGTCTTTGGTTCTGCAGATCAGCCGACCAGCTGATGCTCGGGCTGTTCCGACGAAACGAAACCGTCGGCGCTCGCGGCGAACGCGTCGCGGCAAAGTGGCTCCGCTCGCAGGGCTACAAAGTCATCGGGAAGAACGTCCGCGTCGGTGTCGGCGAAGCGGACATCGTCTGCCTCGCCGAGGATCGACGGACGGTTGTGGTGGTCGAGGTCAAAGCACGAGTCGCCACAAAGGAAGGCGGGCCGCGCCCCGAGCGGAATGTTGGCGCCAAGAAACAGCAGAAACTCAGGCTCGTGACCAACGCGATCGTGAAGAAGTTCGGCTTACAGGATCGGCCGGTGCGGATCGACGTCATCGGCGTGGAGTTCATCGAGGGCAAGAAGCCGACCATCCGCCACCACCCGTCGGCGGTCTCAGGCTGAATCTTCCTGTCCCTCGGGCTCGGCCGCCTCTTGTGTTTCAGTAGACGAGTCTTCCATCGCACCGCTCTCAGCGAGCGAACTGCGGAAGCTGTTCTCGAGCTTTGTCTCCGCGAGGCGTTCCTGGCTGAGTCGTTCCGGCAAGATGATGCTGAACATCGAGCCCGCGCCGACTTCGCTGACGAGGTGGATCTCGCCTTGGATGAGCGACGCGAGTTCCTTTGAGATCGCGAGCCCGAGTCCTGTGCCGCCGTGCTCGCGGGTGTGACCGCTGTCGGCTTGCTGGAATTTCTCGAAGATCCGGCTCTGATCTACCGGGTCGATACCGGGGCCTGTGTCGATGACGCTGATGCGAACCGAGTTCTCCTCGGAGCTGCGGAGAAGCTCGGCACGGAGAACGATTTTCGGGTTCCCGCCGCCCGGCTCGGGCTCGGTGAACTTCACCGCATTGGCCAGGAAGTTGAACAGGATCTGCTGGAGCTTGCGCGGATCTGTTTCGATCGCGGGGATGCCCTCGGCGACCTCGATTTTGATCTCGATCCCCTTCCGCCGCGCAAGCGGCTCGATCAGGCTCACCAGCGCATCGCAGATCGTCGAGATCTCGATCGTCTCGACACGGATATCGCTCTTGCCGGCCTGGATCTTGGCCATCTCGAGAAGACTGTCGATCAATTCGAGCAGGTTCCGAGATGACGTCAGGATGTTCTCGAGGTACCGCACGCGTTTGCGGTGCTTGGTCGAGTCGTCGCCCGCGGTCGCTTCCGCTCGCGCGATCTCCATCAGCAGTTCCGCGAAGCCGATCACGGAGTTGAGCGGCGTGCGCAGCTCGTGCGACACATTCGCGACGAACTCACCCTTGAGCTTGGCCGACTCGAACAGAGCGACGTTGGCGTTTGCGAGCTCGCCGACCTTGAGATCGAGCGCGGTGTTAATCGAGCTGAGCTGCTCCTGTCCCCGCTGGATGTGTTCGAGCATCGCGTTGAAGGCCTTGCCGAGTTCTTCAAACTCGTCGCCCGTCACTATGTGGCTCCGCGCACCGAGCTCACCGTCGACGACCTGCTCGGCGGTCAGTTTCAGCTCACGCACAGGTTCGAGAATGAGCACCGAAGTAATGAAATAGAACACCAGCACCGCGAACGCCAGCACAAGCGCGCCCGCGCCGACGAGGTAGATCACGTTGTACGCGAGCTGCCCCGCTGCCTCGGTCGATCGGCGGTCGAGCACAACGATCGAGCTGAGCCTCGGCGTCTCGAGCTGGCCTGCAATGTACTCGGGTTTGGCGAAGTAGTACCGGCGGGCCGCGCCGTCCCATCTTGCCCACTGGTGATCGGTCGGGGCATCGTCCCTCGCGAAGAAATCCAGTGCCCTTGCGAGGCTCGCGTCTTCCTCGGCCTGCTTCTCCGCGTCGCTCTTTGAGAGCCGAACCACGCCCATAGCCGCGGCTGCCTGCCCGCCCGGGTTCTCCCGCTCGGTCCATTCCCACGCGGAGACGATCTGCCGAGAGAGCTCGTTCTGGGCCTCCCCGACGAGCGCATTCATGCGGAGCCAGGGCGCCAGCAGAGCCGCGAAGACAATGAGAACGATCGCGCCTCCGAAGAGGAGCAGGCATTTATTGGCTAGGGAGATATCACGCCACATTCGCTGGAGAGTCTACCCGGCCCGGCCGTGCGGGATTGCCCCAAGATCACCGGCGGCATCGGCATCGCGGGCGTAGAGTTGCCCCATGCCCGGACGCCGCGTCTATCTCGAAACCTTCGGCTGCCAGATGAACGAGCTGGACTCGGAGCTGGTCGCGGGCCAGCTTGCCAGCCTCGGCTATCAGTTCACGCCGCGCGTCGCTGAGGCGGACGTGGTCCTGTACAACACCTGCTCCGTGCGTGAACAGGCCGAGCAGAAGGTCTGGAGCCGGCTGGGTGAGCTGCGCGAATCCAAGTCGGATAAGCCGGAGATGGTTGTCGGTGTGCTGGGCTGCATGGCCGAGCGTGACGGCACCGACCTCATGGACCGCATGCCCGTCGTTGACGTCATGTGCGGGCCGGCTGAACTCGACAAGCTGCCATTGCTCATCGACAACGCGGTGCGGACCCGGCAGAGCCTTGTAACCGATGACCCAAACGCCGCGACCAAGTCGGTCAAGTCGGCGGCGCTCCAGGGCTCGGCATCGCGCCGCAGCGGCACGCTCGCGGCCGCGGGCGACTCGCTCGAATACCTCGACCTCTCCCGCTCGGTCAGCCCGATCGACCCAGCAGGCTCACTCAACAAGAGCGCGTACGTCCGCATCACGCGCGGCTGCAACAAGTTCTGTACCTATTGCGTCGTGCCCTTTACGCGCGGCGCCGAGATCCACCGCCCGCCGGCGCACATCATCGACGAGGTCAAGCGACTCGCCGACCAGGGCGTCACCGAGATCACACTGCTCGGCCAGACCGTCAACCACTACCGGTTCGAGCACGACTCGGCGCTCGTCAGCAACGGCATCACCCAGCCCCAAAAAGGACAGGCCTTCAAGGGGGGTCACCGCCGCGACCCGCTCGCGGGCAGCAACGTGACGACCTTTGCCGATCTGCTCTACCAGCTCCACGAGAACGCCCCGAGCGTGCAGAGGCTCCGCTTCGTGACCAGCTACCCGCGAGACTTCGGCGACGATGTGCTCGAGGTCATGCGCGACTGCCCGAGGCTGTGCCGGTACCTGCACGTCCCGGCGCAGACCGGCTCGGATCGCATGCTCAAGAAAATGAACCGGGGCTACACGGTCTCCGAGTACAACGAGTTCATCGACCGAGCCAGGCACTACCTCCACCAGCCGGAGATCGGTCGGCCGCTGATGATCTCGGGCGACATCATCGTCGGGTTCCCGACCGAGACCAACGAGGACTTTGACAAGACCGTCGAGCTGCTCGAACGCACACGCTACAAGAGCTGCTTCATCTTCAAGTACTCGCCAAGGCCGGGCACGGTCGCGTACGACAAGATCCCCGACGATGTGCCAAACGCGGTCAAACGCGAACGCAACAACGCGCTGCTCGCCGTGCAGAGCAGGATCTCCGACGAGATCAGCAGGGAACAGGTCGGCAACGAGTTTGACATCATGATCGAGGGGCCGAGCCAGCACGCGATCAAGGCGTCAGGGCTGAGCACAAAGAAGGCCAACAACGGCGTCCAGCTGACCATCGGGGGCAAGAGCGCCGACGAACCCGATGCGGTGTCGGTCGCCGCGGTGCTCGAACGGACCGAAGCCGAGACCGTGCAGTTCTCGGGCCGGACCGACGGCGATCAGATCGTCATGTTCGACGCCCCCACCGCCAAAGCCGCGGATCTCGCGGGCCAGATCAGGCGTGTCCGCATCACCGAGGGCGCGGGCCTGAGCCTTTTCGGCGAGTTGGTTTAGTTCGAGCCGTTAGCTCTCGTCGAACCGTTCACGCGCACGGCGCTTGGCTGCCAGCAGCCCCGAATCTTCTTGCTTCGGTTTCTCCGCAGGCTTCAACTCGGCTTCATCGACCTGCACCTTCGGCGCATTCTGCCGACTTGCCTGACGCTGTCGCTCGGCAAGTCTCTTTCGTTTGGCTTCCATCGCTAGCTTCGCCGCGTCTTCATCGGTCAGGTGCGTCGCCTCACGCGCCGGCTCTTCTTTGGCTGCCTTGCGGAGCTGGCTGATCGAGTCCGGGAAAGACGCGACCGCCGCCGACGCGGTCTTGGGTGTGCGTTCGTTCAGGAACCGGTCCCACGCGATGCGCCGCGTAGCGATATCCAGCAGCATCACAACAATCGCAAGGATCAGCAGCTGCCGAACAAGCGGGCTCTCGGCCCGCCTGGGTGTGATCGATCGGCGATCGAAGATCAGGCTCGCGTCGGGGTTGCTGAGTTCAAGCACACGGCCGCCCGATGACTCGGCGATCTGCCGAAGCAGCGGCCCGTTCGCGCCGAGCACCCGGTACTCTGCAGAATTGCTCTGCGTCGCGCCGCCAAGCACGGGCGGCAGTGGTTTGACGTTGCTGCGCGGCTTGACGACCGCGATGTAGTTGCCGCTGCCCGACGCATCGACGAACGCCTCGTACTCGCCCGGGCCGATCTGCTCGAGCATCACGTCCTCGCGCTCGCCGCTCGGCCCGTACACGGTCGTGGGCACGGTCAGCCCGTCGATCGGAGAGCCCTCGGCGTCAACAGCGAGCATCCCGATCCGCATACGCCCCGATTCGATCTGCGTCGTAAGCTCGACACCCCGGCCAGTCGTCGGCCTGGAAACCAGCTGCGTGAGTTGCGACCAGAACGTGTCGTAACCCGACCAACTGAGCCATGGCCCGGCCCACTTGTTGTGCGCATCAGATGTGAACGCGGCGACCCGACCAAGACCCGCGGTCCAGTGCGCCAGCACCGGCTCGCCCTCGGGTGTTGCGAGCACGTTGGTCACGCGGGGATCGTCTCGGAACTCTGTCAGCACGAGCCCTTCGAGCGGCCTCATCCCGTCGATCCCTGCGATAGCCGCCGATGCAGACGGAAGAACCACGGGCGTGAACTCGCCTTCTTTGATCAGCGGATCGCGCACGATGCGGACCGCGCGAACGAAGATCCGCGGGAGCACGCTCGGGTTCGTGACCGGGTAGTGCACACCCCCGCCGCGTTCTGCCATGGCAAACATCGTCTCGGTGTCCGCGAAATCGCCGACCGAGATCGTCGAGACGTTGATGTCCTGCGTCGCGAGTTCTGCGCACATCTCGGGCAGGTGCGCGGCTCCCTGCGACTGGCCATCGGAGAGCACGATGATGTGCTTTACCGCGGCTTCGGTGTTCACGAGCGCTTCGCGCGCCATCGCGAGCGCAGGCGGCAGGTTTGTGCCCCCGCCCGGCGCGATGGACTCAATCGCTGAGGTCGTGCCTTCCGGGTCATTGTTTGGCCCGAGTTCTCGAACCCAGTCGCCTCGGTTCGAGAACTCGATCACCCCGACAAGGTCCGCCGCCCCGAGACTCTTGGCCGCGATCGCTGCCGCGGAGTTTGCGATCTCTTGCTGCGATTGGAACGAGCCGCCGACCGCCGCGGACATGGAGCCCGACGCGTCGAGCACGAGCACGATCGCGGTTCTTCGTTCAACGAGTTTTTCAGAGAGATCGAGTTCGACCGGCAGGATCGGTTCGACGGCTGTGCCCGCCCAGCCGCCCGCGCCGAATGATGCGGGCCCGCCGACCATGATGAGCCCGCCGCCCATATCGCGGACGTGTGCGGCGAGCATCTGCTGTGTCTGCTCACCGACCTCGTCTGCTGGAACATTCTCGAGAATCACAAGGTCGTAGGGCTGGTAGCCGAGCAGATCGGTCGGCAGCCCCGCAGGCGCAACGACTCGAACATCAGCACCACTGCTCGTGAGTCGATCACCGAGAACCGAACTTACGTTGTTCGAAAGCCCATCGACGAGCAGGATCGAGCCGCTGCCCGGGCTGATGGTGAACGCCTCGGCCTGGTTGTTGTCGAGGTGCGTGTCGCCCGCGTACCCGGACACACCCGCAGTCGTCGCGCGGTCGGGCTCGTACACCGCTCTAAACCTGTGGATTCGGCCCGCGCCGATCGGGACATCGAGCAGCACCGCGTGTCGGCCCGCGTCGAGCGTGAGCCTTCGTGATTGCCCGGGCTCGTCGCCGTTGATGTCGATGGGCTGGTCACCGCTCAGCAGCGAGAGCGTGCCGCTCGTGCCTGTGATCGTGTTAATGACAACGCGCACCGTAACGACAGAGTCGGCCTGCGCCTGCGTGGGCACGATGAGCGATTCGACGATGGTCTCGTCCTTGACGAGGTAGTCCACCGGGATTACATCGATCGCGAGCGACCCCGCGTAGGCGCTGTTTGCAAGCTCCCCCGCGGCTCGGGCGGCGTCGCCGATCGTCTCGTTGCCGTCGCTCATCAGGACCAGCCGACCCGTCGCGTCGGGCGGGATCAGCGCCGAACCGATGCGCAGCGCGCCGGCGATGTCTGTCCCCTCGACGAGTTCGAGATCGAGATCACGATCGTCGATCGGCGAGCGGGTCGGCGTGGCAACCGCGACCGATGAGCCGCCGAACACGACGAGTCCGAGCAGATCGTCCGGCCCCCGGCCCGCATCCACCCTGCGGAAGAACCGTTCCGCGGCGTCAAGCACGCTCTGGCGTTGTCCTTCCTCGTCGAGACCAACGTAGCCGTAGCGGCGGATCGAATCAGAAATATCGATCACTCCCACCACCGCGACCTTGCTTGTCTCACGGACTGTGCTCGCGCCCGCGAGCAGAGCAGCGATGATTGCGAGCAAGCAGACGCGGAGCACCACCGCCGACCAACGCCGAGCCCTCGCCATCGCCACGCACCAGCGAAGCATCACCCAGCCGAGCGGCAACGCAAGCAGCAGCAGCGCGAACCAGCGTGGATCAACCAGCGTGACGCTCAAGGCGCATCCTCGGCATCCTGAACGATCGGCTGCGCGGGCTGCGTTTGCTGTGCCTGCTTGGCGAGCCTGTCGAAGACGCGTTTGATCACGTCCGCGTGACGCCTGGGCACGGTCTGCTGCTCGATCGCGCGCTGAGCGCGCTGCTCGGCTTGCTGGATCGCCCGCTGAGGACCGACGTCACCCACCGCGTTGTCACCAGACTCGGCATTGCCGGGGCTGAACCACTGCGCGATCGTTCGCTCATCCTCGCGCCGGCCCTCCGGGTCATCCGAACGCGCATCGAGGTACTCGGTCCGCCCCTCCCAAGGCGAACTCAGCGGCTGATCCTGCGCAAGCTCGTCGAGCCGATCACCCGGCCCGGTCAGACGATCCGCTTGCTCCTGTAGTTTCTTCGCAGTGTCTCGCGCTTGCTCGCCGGCTTGATCCCTCGATGCGTTCTCTCGCAAAAGTTCGCCGAGCCCGCGGTCTTCGCCATCGCCCTCGCCTGCTCCTTGGCCGCCGGGCTCGCCTTGCGGGTCCTGCCCGGCCGCGTCCATCTCGCTTGAACCATCGCCGTCACCCGTGCCCTGCTGCTCGCCGGTCTGCTGACCCTGTTCGCCAGACTGCGACTGCTGCGGCGACGATTGCTCGCCTTGCCCTTCGCCCGAATCGGCAGCGCCCTGTGTTGGCTGCTGACCGTTCTCGCCCTGCTCTGATTGCTCGCCCGATGCGTCGTTCGCCGGCTGCTTCTGGCCGCCAGCTTCGCCTGATTGTGTTTCACCTTCAGAGCCGGCTTCGCCCTCGCTCTGTTCCTGCCCCGACTGCTGATCTTGCTGTTGACCTTCGCCGGATTGCTCGCCCGACTCGCCGGTCTGCTGCTGGGCGCCCTGTTCGCCGCTTTCTTCTTGGCCTTTTTCTGCTTGCTCGCCCTGCTGGTCGCCGGCTTGGTTCTCGGGCTGATCGCCGGCCTGATCCTGGGCTTGCTCTTGGCCCGTGTTCTCGTCGCCGCCCTGCTGCTCTTGGTTCTGTTCTGAAGCATCGGACTGCCCGGATTCACCCGACTGATCCGCGGCGTCACGGAGTTCCTGCGCGATCTCGTCGGCCCGCTCCTCGCCCTGCTGCTTTGCTTCTTCCTGAGCCTGTTGCTCTTCTTGTTGCTGCTGCTGTTCCTCGGCGAGCCGTTCCGCTTCTTCAGGAGGCACGCCCTCTTGCTCAAGCTGCTCGCGGATCTCGTCCTTGGTTTGCTGATCCTGCGGCTGATCAGCTTGCTCTTGCTCGGCTTGATCCGTTTGCTCGCCAGACTCATTGTTCTGCTCTTGCTCGATCTGATCGGCAAGCTCGCGAAGCTCATCCGCGATCTGCTCGGCCTGCGCGGGATCGGAACGCATCTGTTCAAGCAGCTGTTCCGCGGACTCTGCCGCGGACTCGAAATCACCCGACGACAAGTCCTCGGCAAGCTCTCTCGCACTCTCGAACCGGTCCGGGTCGATCGAGTTCAGGCGTTCGCGCAATGTGTCGGTCTCGACGCGATCGAGTTCGGCGCGCTTGGCCGCTTGTTCGGAAGCCTGCTGCAGAGTCTCCGCCGCCGCGGCGATCGTGTCTTCCGGGTCTCGCAATCCCTCGGCGAGTTCTTGTTCGAGCTCGGCGATCTCGCTGAGTTCCTCGTCTGATGCCTGACCGATCGAGGCCGCCGATTCGATCGCTTCCTTGGCCTCAGAGAGCTTCTCGCTTGCTTCGCTGACCGCCTCGAGTGTTTGCACACGCACGATGGGCTGGGGACCGGGCTCTTGGAAGCTGCGCATCGGAGCAAAAGCCGCGACCAGCCCCGCGAGCACCACGCACCCGCTTGCGTACAGCATGCTTGCGCCGAAACGGACGCTCGCGACATCCTTTGGGCTCACCGCATCCGCCGCGGCTTGGCCTTTGGCAACCGAGAGCAACTCAAACCCGGACTCAGCGCCCCGGCTCGAAATCGCGAGCGAAGACCCGAGCGCATCGTGCGTGCCCGCGACTTCGTCCAGCGCCGACGCCGCGGCAAGTTCTGTCGGCCAATCACGCTTCGCCATGAGCAACGCGGCAAGACTGCCGACCACGAGCGGGATCGCGACGACACACACCCACACCACCGGTGAAAGTTCCGCGAACCCGAGCCGGTCTGCGAACAGCTTGATCGCCACGACAACGACCGCCGCGACGATTCCGCCTGCCAGCAGGCACGGGCCGAGTTTCTGTGCAAACAGCGCCCGCCCCATCCTGCGGCGCGCCGCGGCGACCTTCGCCGCCACGGCATCTGGGACTCGGTTTGGCTGAGTGCTGCGTGCCATCTCTACTAGTGTATATCGGCCCGGCGCTCGATCGGTTCGCAAACCCGCTACCGTATAGCCCATGAAACTGATCACACGACTGGCGATGGGCGACACACTCAGCGATTCGGACGCGGAGGCCGTCTTTCTTGATCTCCTCGGGGGCAAGCTCGACGACGCCCAGATCGGGGCTGTCCTCGCGCTCATCGAGGTCCGCGGCGCGACCGTCGAAGAACTCGTCGGCGGCGCACGCGCCATGCGCGCCAACGTCCAGAACGTCCACTACACATGCCCCGAGGGTGAATCGCTCATCGACACCTGCGGCACCGGGGGCACGCCGAAGGCCTTCAACGTCTCGACCGCCGCGGCGATCGTGGTCGCAGCAGCGAATCCAAACCCTGGCGCCGAATCGTCGCGCGTCCGCGTCGCAAAGCACGGCAGCAAGAGCCGAACCAAACGCGGATCGTCCGAGGTCCTCGAACAACTCGGTATCAACGTCAACGCGAGCCCGGATACTCAGGCAAGGTGTCTCGAAGAAATCGGCATCTGCTTCTGCTTCGCGATCCACCACCACCCCGCGATGCGGTTCGCCGCCGGGCCGAGAAAGTCGCTGGGTGTGCCGACAGTGTTCAACCTGCTCGGCCCGCTGACCAACCCCGCCAAGGCCGACCGCCAACTCATCGGCGTGTACGAGAGCCGCTGGGTTGACCGTGTCGCTAAAGCGCTGGCGCGACTCGGCGCCAAACGCGCGATGGTCATCCACAGCGACGAAGGCCTCGACGAGATCTCGCTGTTCGGCAAGACCAAGGTCGCCCACGTCAACAACGGCTGGATACGCACCGAAGAGATCGACCCGAGCAAACTCGGGCTCAGCAGCACCAAACGCGAGGACCTGATCGCAAACGACGTCGCCGACGCCGCGAGGATCTTTCAGAGCGTGATGGACAACGCACCCGGGCCCCACCGCGAGATCGTGTGCCTGAACGCCGCGGCTGGGCTCGTGGTCGCCGGCGCTGCTCCAGACATACAAGAAGGCCTGACGCTAGCCGATGAGGCGATCGCGTCAGGCCGGGCTGCCGAAACTCTCGACGGGCTCCGCCGACTCTCGCACGAGTCGGCTTCGTAAACAGGTCTTACCAGTCTTCGCCGGTCGCTTTGATGGCGTTCTCGATCAGCTTGGTCGTCGTCGGCTCGATGGCGCTGGCCCATGTGTATCGGCCTGCCGCGAGCGAGACGAACGTATCGGGCTCGTCCGGCGAATCCTTGGACGCGGGTGCCAGCACGACGGCGAGGCTGTAGTCCTTGTTCTGATTCTTGAGCCACTTCTTGAGCGCATAACCCGCGTCGTCCAGATCGGTCGAAGCCAGGTCGCTCTTGATCCGCATCTGAGCCAGCAGACTCTCGCGTTTGTCGGTCGGGACGTCGGCCTGGCCGTCGAAGCGGATGTTGTCGATGGTCTCAAATCCCGCGCTCCGAAGGGCCATGACACTCTCGTCGAGACGTTCCTTCGTTGCGCTGTCCAGAGGCAGACTGAACATGCTGAGCACCACGGCCTTGCCGCGATCCTCGCCGCCGAGATCCGCGAACATGCTCTGGACTTTCTCCTTGGCATCTTCAAAGATTTTGTCACCGTTGACCGTGATCGACATCGTGCCGTCGTCGTTGAGCGTCATGACTCGAGTCTGTGTCTGGCCCGGATTCGAGTTCGGCAGCAATGCCAGCGCCACAGGGATTGATGCGAGGCCCACGACGACACCAATAGCCACAGCTGCGCCGTGATTGATGCCTGAGCGTGAGTTCTTCTGCACCCGGCTCCGGTGCGAGGCCGCGCGCTTGCGCGCATTCGCCTGGCGTTCTTTGGCGCGTGCTCTGGCGCTCTTGAGCTGATCACCCGCGGATTTGTTCGCGACGCGTTCCGGCATCGGGTGCTTGGCTGGCTGCTTCACCGAACCCGCGACGGCGGCTGCCGAGCCCGCAAGATTCTCGGCAAAGTCGGCGACTTCCGATGCGAAGTTGGCGACCTCGTCGGTGTCGACCGAGTACTTACCCGACCACCAGTTGGCAACCATGATCTTCGGTTTGCCCGAGACTTTGCCGCCCTTTGGTGCATTCTCTGGTTTCGGCTCGTCGGTCTGGCGTGTTCTTGGCGACGGCGCGGAAGCGCGGGCCGCGGCGACCGATGCGAGGAACGCCTCGTTCTCGTCGATCGCGGGCTCGGGCGTCTCGTCATGCGAGCCGTTCATGCTCGGCAGCTGCGCCGGCTTCACCGCGAACATGTCCTCGTGCGAAAGCACAAAGTCCAGGTCCGCGAGCATCTCGTTCATCGTGGCGTACCGCTTGTCGTAGTCTGTCATGCCGCGGCGGATGATCCAGCGGATGCCCTCGGGGCAGCGACGCGTGATCTGACTCAGCCCGCCGTGCGCGGGGAACGAGTTCTCAACCATCGAGTACAACACCGCGGCCGCGGCATAGATATCAAACTTTGCGCCATCGACCTCGTTCACCTTCACGCCCTTGAGCGCCATGCGGACGAGTTCCGGGTCACGGAAGTACTCGGTGCCGTGAGTAGTAAGCGTCATCGCCGAACGCAGCGGCGTGATCAGCCCGAGGTCCACAAGGTGCGCACCGGTTTCATCAACAACAACGTTGTCGGGCTTGACGTCCTTGTGCCAAAGACCGCCCGAGTGGTACACACTCAGCGTTGAAAGCAGATCCCGGCCGTGACCGAGAAGCTTGGTCAGCTCTTTCTTGGTCAGCCCCGCTTGGCTGCTCTCGGCGTGGGCGCGCTGGGTGATGAGCGTGAGCTGGTCGCCCGCGACGTATCGCATGACGTAGTGGAAACGCTCCTGCGTCAGATCGTGCTCGAGCACAAGCCCGAGACGCTTGGCGGCCTCGAGCGATCGGCTCTCGCGGATGATCTGCGGCAGGCTGCTGCCTTCGTTCAGGCTGAATGCTTTGATGACCACCTGCTGCGCATCGATGCCGCGACGCTGGAAGCCCGCGAGCTTCATCTCGTCAGGCTCGGCGATGTACAAACGTGCGCCGGACCCGCCCCCCGCGAGCGAGCCGACGATGGTGTATCCGTCAAACTGGTTCTTGCGTCCCTTTGGTTTGTCACGACCCGGAGCCGCGGCGACCACCTCGGGCAACCTCTTCTCGAACCCATCGATCACAAGCCCGAGGCCGATGAGCCTGAGCGGATGACCGATTGCGACTCTGTAGAGGTTCAAGCCGGCGGACTTGAACTCGCTCGAAACCGCCCTGCCGTAGTGACCGGTCGCGGACCAACGCCCGAAGACGATCGAAGCAACGGTCAGTAGCATGAAGACCGGGAGCACGAGGATCGAGCCCACGACCCGTAGGGCGTCGGCGATGATGTCCACGAGAGTCTTGACGATGTGCGAGATGAGCTTGCCGACGAGCTTGACGAGCGGGATTAGCAGGAACACAAAGATGATCGCCGCAGCGACCGCCATCAAGACGATCGCTATGACTGTTCCCATTGTTGCACCCATCTCACCCTCCTTCGCGTGGGCTTATCCGCATCGTTCCAGGTCTAAAGGCCTTCGAGTCTGGCCGCCTCTTCGTCCTGCCTGCGGAGTTCCTGCTGCTTGTGACAGATCTCTGAAATGGCCTCATCAAAGAGGCCGTCGTCTGCCTTGCTGGGATTCAGCTCCACGCCGTTTCGTTCTGCCTCTTCGAGTTCTTCGTCGGTGAAGCTGAACTTCCCGATGACCTCGCGCATTTCGAGCCTGAGCAGGTCTCTGACCTTGGCGAGTCTCCTCGAGATCGTCGGCTCGCTCACGCCGACCTGAGCCGCCACTTCTTTGCCGGGCATGCCGTCGAGAACGCGCATCTGGAAGATCGAGAAATCGACGAAGTCCGCCTTCTTCTCGACGTTCCGCAGGGCGGCTTCGACTTTCGCGCGGAAGACCGCCGCCTCGTATTCCTCGTCCACGCCGAGATCCGAAGACGCGGTCATCCACGCTTCTTCGAACGACGCACCCCGGTTGCCCGACCCTCGTTTCAGGGCCATGCGCTTGTCCATCTCGTCGCCGAGCACGTGCTTTGCGATGGCAAGAAGCCACGTGCTGAATCGCGCGCCGCGCGACGGGTCGTAGCGATCGATCGAGCCCGATAATGCGGTGAGTGTTTCCTGCGAGAGGTCCCGCACGGTCTCGGCGCCGATCCGCCCCTTGCCCCATTTCGAGAGCTGCGCCCTCAGAATCGGGCCGAAGGTTTCCCAGAGCTCGTACCACGCCGCCTCGTCGTTTCCTCGGAGACGGGCGATAAACCCGGTGGTCACGTTGGTAAGCATGTTCTGTTTTCCCGCTGCTTTCTGGGGTGATCCCCGCGGGCCGACTGCTGTCTCGAAGCCGCCCGATCTCCCCTGTACGCCCTTATTCCGGGTTTCAGGGGCGTTCTTTCACTCCCAAGAGGCTCTTTGGGCACTTGTCAATTGTACCTGAGACCGCCCAGCGGGTGGCCCGGGTTGGGCAATTCTCGAAATCTCTCGATTCGGCATGAAATCGCCTGAACCTCGCCCCCAACAAGATCGGCGAACCAGAGATTGACGGGTCGGCGAGGAATGCCAGGACCCGAAGCCACACGTGAAAGTAAGGAGCCAACGTCATGGCCAAGATCATTTGCAACGTCGTCCGCCTCGGTGTCATCGGTGCACTGGGCACAGGTGCAGCGTTCATCGTTGCCGAGGCCGTGAGCCCGGGCAGCGCCCGCGCTATCGCCCACCAAGCGGGCACCAACATCTCGTCCGTGATCACCGACAACGTCGATGACCCGGTCGCGATTCGTGCGCAGCTCCGCTCGCTCGAAGAGCAGTACCCCAAGAAAATCGCCACCGTGCGTTCAGACCTGACCGAGCTGCAGACACAGATCGCTCAGTTTGAGCACGAGCGTGCGGTCGCCGCCCGCGTTGTCGCGCTCGCCGACAACGACCTTGCCGATCTGCAGGGCCTCCTCTCCCAGGCAGAAGAAGCCAAGGGCAACAGCTACCGCGTTGTTCGAGTCTGGCACAACAACGCCCGCATGGAAGTGGGCGAGGCGTATGCCAAGGCCGAGAAGATCCGCAGGCTGCGTGACTCCTACGCGACACGCACCAACGAGATCGACCGCGACCTCGGCTTCCTCAGCCAGCAGGAACAGCACCTCGGCGAATTGCTGACCACGCTCGAGACCGAGCGGGCCGAGTTCCAGAGCCAGCTCTGGCAGCTCGACCAGCAGATCGACGCGGTCAGCCGCAACGAGCGTCTGCTGACCATGCTTGAGAAGCGTCAGAAGACGATCGACTCGATCAGCCCGTTCGAGGCCGACAGCCTCGATCAGGTGACGAGCCGAATCTCCCAGATCCGCGCCGAGCAGGAATCGCGGATGCAGGCTCTGACCACGCGTAGCCACGACCAGAACTACCTCGACACCGCCCGTGTCCAGGTGGACGCCGAGGCCCGCGGCACCCAGACCTACGAGATCGGTAACGACCAGTACGAGGACCTCGGACTGATCACCGACGAGATCGAGATCGGCGTGAACCACGGCCAGAACCACCAGACCAACTGAGTGTTCTGACCCTAACCAAACCCCGCTGCCGGCGGCGTGCTCGAATCGAGTCGCCGCCGGCGTTGTTTTTACCCAGAATCGGCCCGCAAGGGCCTCAGAACGCCGACTGTCGGATATAGTCTCAGCAACTCGTGGGCCGGGGTGGTGTCGTGGGATTCGCCGAGGCTTGGCCGAGCATTCTGAAACTGTAAGGGAGCGTGGAGCTGCTCGAGCGATTTCTCAAATACTTCAGCCTCGACCTAGGCATCGACCTTGGCACCTGTAACACGCTGGTGGCTGTTCGCGGACAGGGCATCGTGCTCAACGAGCCCAGCGTGGTCGCCGTGCGCAAAGGCACCAACCAGGTCCTGAAGGGCGGCCAAGCCGTCGGCTGGTACGCCAAAGAGATGCTCGGCAAAACGCCCGGCTCGATCACCGCGATCCGACCGCTCAAAGACGGCGTCATCAGTGACTTCGAGATCACCGAGGCGATGCTCGGCTACTTCATCAACAAAGTCCGGGGCAAGTACAACTTCGTGCGCCCAAACGTCGTTATCAGCGTGCCATCGGGCATCACCGCGGTCGAGAAACGCGCGGTCACCGACTCAGCAGACCGCGCCGGCGCGAAGCGCACGTACCTGATCGAGGAACCGATGGCCGCCGCGATCGGCGCTGGGCTTCCGTTTGCCGAAGCGACCGCGAGCATGATCGTTGACATCGGAGGCGGTACGACCGAGGTCGCCATCATGTCGCTCGCGGACATCGCCGTCTGCGAGTCTGTCCGCGTCGCGGGCGACGACATGGACGAGGCGATCATCAACTACCTCAAGCGCACGTACAACCTGATGGTCGGCGAGCAGACCGCCGAGCGCATTAAGATCGAGCTCGGCTCCGCAGCCGAGGGCGAGAGTAAGAACGAAGAAGGCAGCATCGACGTGCGGGGCCGGGACATGATCTCGGGCCTGCCGCGGAAAGCGACGATCAACTCGAGCGAGATCCGCGAGGCGCTGCAGGAACCTATCAACGCGATCATCGACACGGTTGTCAGGACGCTGGAGCGCGCCGAGCCCGAGCTTGCCGCGGACCTCGTCGAGAACGGGATCACACTCGCCGGCGGCGGCGCGCTGCTCGCGGGTCTCCCGACCGTGCTGTATAAGGCCACCGGTTTGCATGTGCGTGTCGCGGAGGATCCGCTGACGTGTGTCGCGCGAGGGACCGCCATCTTCCTCGAACATCTCGAGGAATGGAAGGAAGTCTTGGAAAGCGACCACGATCTCTAGCCGGATCGGACGCCCGCCAGCGAAGGAGACGAGCCTGTGGCACAACGCGGTCTCGTGACAACGAACCGTGTGTTTGCGCTGACGCTGGTCACGCTCTGCATCACCTCGTTTTTGCCCAGAAAGATGCTGACCTGGACCCACGAGCCGGGCCAGGTGATCCAGCGGCTGACCTCGCCCCCGGCGCACGCGGTCAAGTACGTGACCGACCGCTTCGGAAATCCCGAGTACGCGACCAACCCGGACACGACCATCGGCCAGATCGACACACTGCGCGGCCAGAACCTCGCGCTCCAGATCGAGATTCAGCGGCTCAAGCAAGAAGTCGCACAGCTCAGCGGCGTTCGGCGCGCCGAAGACCAGTCGATCATCAGAATCCCCGCCAACGTCATCGCCGAGAGCACCAGCGCCTCGAGCCGAGTGCTCCGCATTCGAGCGGGTACCCGCGACGGCGTCAGGCCCGGCAGTGTCGCATCCACACGAGACACGCACCTGCTCGGCCGCGTCACAAACATCACCGCGACCACGTGCGAGGTCATCCCGATCACCGATCAGAATTCGGGAACAATCGAGGGATCGACCGTCAACCCCGACGGCACGCCCGGCATCCGGTTCGATCTCACGCCGCAGGACGACTCATCGGGCACACTCAAAGGCCCGGGCCGGTTTGAAACCGTTGGACTCACCCAGACGCCTCTACTCGCGGAGGTTGGTCAACAGGTATCGCTCACGGACGATAACTGGCCCCTGCACACGGGCCTGATCATCGGGGAGATCATCGCGGTCGAGCAATCCGAGCAGAGCCCGCAACGCCAGGTCATCACGGTGAAGCCTCACATCAACACACGCATGGTCAGCAGTGTGTTCATCCGCGTGCCGGAGGGAACCGAGTGAGCTGGGGTGTGTACGCGATCGTGCTGTGGGTTGTGCTCGGCATCGACGTCGGGCTGCGCTCGATGCTCCGCATCGGAGACAGCGGCATCGCGCCAAGCTTCATTCTGCCCCTGATCGTGTTCGTTTCGCTCTACGCCCCGGGCCGAACCGCGATGATCGCCTCGCTCATCGCGGGGCTGGTGATCGACCTGACCACACCGATCAGCGCACCGGGCGGCACAACGTTCCTGCTGCCCGGCCCGAACGCGCTGGGCATGCTGCTGGCTTGCCAGCTGGTACTCGGAGCGCGCGGGCTTGTGTTTCTCAACAGCCCGATCACGCTCATCGTGCTCACGCCCTTGGCGGGTGCAGTATGGCAGATTGTTGTGACCGCGATCTTCGGTGCGCGCGAGCTTTACAACCCGGCCAACTTCAGCGCGGGCTCGGCGCTCGTCGATGGGCTTGTGCTCTCCGCGTACTCGGCGATCCCAGCGCTCGTGCTCTGGTGGCCCCTGCGATGGATCGGGCCGAGGTTCGATTTCGATGCGCCGCACACAGGCCGATACGCGATGAGTCGGCGTTAAAGACTCATCAGCCGATCGATCGAGAGTTCCCGCGTTGACTCGACGATCAGGTCCGCCTCTGTCAGCCGATCCCTCGGCAGCGAATGACACACCCCAACCACCGTCAGACCCGCGGCCTTGCCAGCGGCGATCCCCTTGTCCGTGTCCTCGATCGTCACGCACCGGGACGGATCAAACCCGAGCTTCTTGGCGGTCAGCACGTACCCCGCGGGGTCGGGCTTGGCGTTCTCGACATCGTCGGCGGTGACGATGTGCCGAAACTGGTCCGCGACACCGAGAACGCTGAGCACCTTTTCGATCTCGATCCGCACAGCCCCGGAGCACACCGCAATCGGCACACGCCTAGCCGCATCGCGGATCAGCTCGACCGAGCCCGCGAACGCGGGCGAGTGCCCCTCCTCGACCAGTTCCAGAAACCGGACCTGCTTCCGGTCGGCGAGCTCGCGTATCTCCTGGTCGGACAGCTCTCGCCCGCATTCCTCGGCGATGACCTTCAGTGTTGCGATGTCGTCGAGCCCGATGATCCGCTCGGTATACAGGTCGTGGGACATGCCGAGGCCGACCGATTCGACCGTTTCGCGGATCGCCCGCTCGTGAGCCGGCTCGGAATCGGCAATCACGCCGTCGAAATCGAAGATCAGTGCGTCCATGGCGACCACCATAGCGGCGAAACCCCGCGGCGGGTCGTAGACTCAGGGCATGCGTGTAATCATCTATGACGACGGCAAAGGCAAGCTCGCTCCACTGACCGATCTCCGGCCCGCTTTCGAGATCCGCACGGGAGCCGTGACGACTCTCAGGCGGATCGAGGAGATCCTGACTGGTGACGCCGAGATCGTTTCGCTCTACGTTTCGGAAGAGATCAGGCCGCTCTACGAAGACGCGAGCGATCTCCCCCTCAACACCTTCCCCGACGGCATCGATTCCGTGCTGCTCATCAACAGCCGATGCCCGCTGCCACCGGTTGACGTTGCCTCTACCAAGCCCGGCACGATCGTCGTCGAGAAATTGAGCGAGAAGGACGAGGAAGCCTCGGTCGCCTACGCGTGCGTCAAGCCCGACGTCGCCAAACGCATCCTCGCGGGCGAGATCCCAGACGAAGGCGTGACCTACACCAGCAAGCAGATATTGCTTCGCAGGCCCTGGGACATCCGCCGATTCCGCGACGCCGCGATCAACCACGACCTTGAGCACCTCGCCAAGATCCCGGGCACCGATCTGCCCGATTGCGTCCACCAGCGCGGCTCGCACCCGGTCGTCGTCCGCAACGGAGCCGACATCTGGCCCGGCGTGACGTTCGACTCATCACAAGGCCCGATCGTGATCGCCGCGGGCACGACGATCCGCCCGGGCGCGGTCATCGTCGGCCCTGTCTTCGTCGGCGAAGACTCGACCATCATGGACCGCGCACACATCAAAGCGCACACCGCCATCGGCCCTCGTTGCAAGATCGGCGGCGAGGTCGGGGGCACCATCTTCCAGGGCCTCTCCAACAAGGCACACGAGGGACACCTCGGCGATTCGTGGGTCGGCGAGTGGGTCAACTTCGGCGCGGGTACGAACAACTCGAACCTGCTCAACACCTACGCAGAAGTCATCGCCAAAGCGACAGTCCGGGGCTCGAACGAGCGCACGGGCCAGACGTTTCTCGGCGCGATCATCGGCGACCACGTCAAGTTCGCGATCTCGACACGGATCATGACCGGGGCTGTCATCCACATGGGCGCGATGCTGGCGAGCACCACGCCCGTCATCGGCTGCGTCGGCAGGTTCACCTGGGCCACGGACTCGGGCGCAACCGCGTTCCGTCTGCCGAGGTTCCTCGACACCGCACGGGCGGTCATGTCGCGCCGAGGCATCGAGCCGAGCGAGGCGTATCTTGAGCGGCTGAAGGAACTGCACACCGAAGCGTCCGAGGCGTCTTCCTCGTGAGTTCACAGCCCACCCTCTACATCATCGACGGCTACGCCCAATTCTTCCGCGCGTACCACGCCATCCGCACACCCATGACCAGCCCAGTCACGGGCGAGCCGACGAATCTGACGTACGGCTTCCTCGGGATGCTCCTCAAGCTCATGCGCGGGCAAGAATCCAGGATGCTCGAAGCGGGCGGGCCGCCGACGTACATCGCGGTGGCGCTCGATGTTTCGGGTGACACCGGGACGTTCCGCTCGCAGCTGTACCCCGACTACAAGATCAACCGTGATGCGCCGCCCGAGGACCTCAAGCCTCAGGTTAAAAGATGCCTCGCGATGCTCGAAGAGCTCGGCGTCCCGATCATCGGGAGCGAGGGCTACGAAGCCGACGATGTCATCGCCGCGATGACGCACGAGCTCAAGTCGTCGCACCCCGACCTGCTTATCCGCATGATCAGCAAGGACAAAGATCTCAAGCAGCTGCTCGAAGCGGGCCGGGTCGAGATGTACGACGTCCACCACGACAAGCTGACCGACGTCGCGGCTCTCAAAGAAGAAACCGGTCTCAACCCCGAACAGGTCATCGACATGCTTACGCTCATGGGCGACACTGTCGACAACGTGCCCGGCGTGCCGGGCGTCGGGCCGAAAACCGCCGCGCAGCTGCTCGTTGACTTCGGAACCCTCGACGCGGTTCTTGCAGAGGCGACCGACGAGGACAAGTCGAAGAAAGAGTGGATCATCAAGGGCAAGCGCCGCGAGAACATCGCCGCGGCGGCCGCGGATCTGCCGCTCAGCAAAGACCTCGTCACACTCAGACTCGATACGCCAATCGAATTCGAGCTCGAAGCGTGCCGACTCGACAAACTCCAGCCCCGCAGCATCGAGCCGATCGTGCGGGAGCTCGGCTTCAACCGCATGCTCGACGAGGTCAAGGCCCTCACCGGCAACACCGCCGACGCGCCGAAGCCAACCAGAGCCAAGCAAGACGACGGCGGTTTCGGCGGGCTGTTCGACCAAGCTCAGGACGACGCCGAGGTGCAGACCGTCGAGGGCGACTACACAATCGTGCGCACCAAGACCGAGCTCAACAAGCTCGTCAAGGAACTCAAAGCCGCCAAGGCATTCGCGATGGACACCGAGACGACCGCGATCCGCCCGATGTTCGCGGAGCTTGTCGGCCTGAGTTTCAGCGTCAAGAAGGGGACGGGCTGGTACGTGCCCGTCCGCTCGCCCGAGCCGAAGACCCACCTCGATACCGAAACTGTTTTGAAGGCGCTCGGCCCGATCATCGAGGACACCGACAAGCCGAAGATCGGGCACAACCTCAAGTACGACCTGATCGTCCTGCGCCGAGAGGGAGTCGAGCTGCGTGGCATGACCACGCCGGGCGGATGCGATTCGATGATCGCAAGCTACGTCCTTGATTCATCCAGGCCTTCGCACTCGCTCGACAACCTTGCGCTGGCGATGCTCAACCGCACGAACCTGTCGATCAAGGACCTGATCGGAACAGGAAAGAAGCAGAAGCGGTTCGACGAGGTGCCGCTGGAAAAAGCAGGCCCCTACGCGGCTGAGGACGCCGACGTCTCGCTCCAACTCGCCCAGCTCATGCTCCCGGAACTCGAAACGGCTGGGCTGCTCGAGCTTGCACAGGAAACCGAGACGCCTTTGGTTGAGGTGCTCGCCGAGCTTGAGTACAACGGCATCCTTGTTGACCCCGACGAACTCGACCGCCAACACGAAAGGCTGCAGAAAGAGATCGACCGACTCCGCAAGGAAATCGAAGACGCGGCGTACGACGCGCTCGACCGCGGATTCGACCCTGACTCGCCCAAGCAGCTCGCGGGAATCCTTTTCAACAAGCCGACCGACGAGGAACCGGGGCTGGGTTTGCGTGTCATCAAGAAGGGCAAGACGGGGCCATCTACCGACGCGGAAGTGCTCGACAAACTCACGCAGGACGCGAGCGTCGAGACCCCGATCCCTCAGCTCGTGCTCGACTACCGCCAGCTCGCCAAGCTCGTCAACACGTACCTCGTAAACCTCAAGAAGGACATCCACCCGGAGACGGGCCGGATTCACGCGAGTTTCAATCAGACCGTCGCCGCCACCGGCAGGCTCAGCTCCAGTGACCCGAACCTGCAGAACATCCCGATCCGCACCGACGTCGGCAGAGAGATCCGCAAGGCGTTCATTGCGCCGAAGGACTGCGTTCTGATCAGCGCGGACTATTCGCAGATCGAGCTGCGTCTGCTGGCGCACCTGTCAAAGGACGAGGCGCTCATCAACGCCTTCCGCGAGGGGCAGGACATCCACCAAGCCGTCGCCGCCCAGATCCACGGCATCAAACTCGACGAGGTCACCAAAGAGCAGCGCAGCGGCGCGAAGATGGTCAACTTCGGGATCGTCTACGGCATCACCGCCTTCGGGCTCGCGCGCAGGCTCGGCGTGTCCAACGGCGAGGCCGGCGAGATCATCGACGGGTACAAAAAACGCTTCCCGGGCATCACGACCTTCCTCGCCGACTGCGTGACCGAGGCGCAAGACAAGGGTTACGTCGAGACGATGCTCAAACGCCGACGCCCGATCCACGAGATCGACTCGAACAACCCGAACCGTCGAGCGCTGGCCGAGCGGATGGCGATCAACAGCGTTGTACAGGGCAGCGCGGCGGACCTCATCAAGCTCGCCATGCTCGACCTGCACAAACGCCTCAGCCCGCACGCCGACTGGTGGCGCGGCGGCAAGAAGCCGGACCTCGAAGGCGTGCGCATGCTTCTTCAGATCCACGACGAACTCGTTTTCGAGGCACCAAAGAAGACCGCCGACAAGGCGATGAAGCTGATTGTCGAGCGTATGGAGGCCGCGATGGAATTGGATGTGCCGCTGGTGGTTGACGCCGCGGCGAGTGGGAACTGGTTCGAGGGTAAGTGATGGTTCGCAAAGAGCCACGCACATCGCTAAACCACACACGCAAAGTCATTGCTTTCCTGATTTGTATATGTATCGGCACACTCATGCACGTCGTGCTTGCGATGTGGATCGGTGCCGACTTGCGAACAGGCTGGCTCCAGTACCCAGATTTTCTTCGGCGTGATCCGCGGCACTTCGACTCGCGTCAAGAATGGAAAGACAATGGCTTAGGCCCGGGCTATGCAGTACACAGCAACGAGCAAACAATTGTAACACTCACGTCCTACAGAGCCGTTGGCAGAACATCAATCCAAAGCGTTGCAGCCACCAGCGACCGATTTATCGAATTACTTAGCACACATCAAACACGTTCAGGTACGTTAGAAAGCAACAAACGGGTTCCCTATTGGGTCCGATCACAGGATCTTGTTTCGTCGTGGCTAGTTGACAACGAACCAGCTATAAATGATTCGAACACATGGCAAACTTATTGGGCTACTGAAACTGCATCAGGCATCCCATTCCGATGTCTATCCAGCATGGTTGAATCCGACGGCGTAGCAGGTACGACTGTTGTCCATGACAAAGGCCTGGTCTGGCTGGTCGGAATGCTTGATAGCACCCGATTACTTGACAGGGGAGTGCCCACGAGGGTTTTGTGGCGTGGCATGATCACCAATTCATTGATTTGGGGAACATCTCTCTACTTGATCACCGCGATCTATCTAGCACTACGGGAGCACCGCCGAGCAGCCTCATCGCGTTGCTCACAATGCGGCTATTCCCTTGATGGGCTCGCATCCTCCACCTGTCCCGAATGTGGCAGTCCCTTGCCATCCCGTCTGTCTGATCGTCCACTACACTGACTGCATGAAGCACACCCTCCTCGCCGTTGCTCTTGCCGCCGGTTCTGTTTCGGCGCAGCCAGATTCCATATTCGTCAACGCCAAGGTCTACACGGTTGATGAGACCTTCAGCGTCGCAGAGGCGTTCGCGGTCGAGGACGGCATGTTCGCCGCGATCGGGACCAACGAGGACATCCGGACGCTCGCCGCCGATTCGACCAAGGTCATCGATCTGAACGGTATGACCGTGCTCCCCGGGCTGATCGACGCTCACGGGCACATGGCGGGGCTCGGCCAATTGCAACTCGGCGTCGTGGACCTGGCCGGGACGACGAGCTTCGAGCAGGTCATCGAGCGAGTGGTCGAGCGTGCCAAGACGAAAGAGCCGGGCGAGTGGGTCATCGGGCGAGGCTGGGACAACGAGAGCTGGGAGGATAAGGCTCTGCCCACGCACGACGAACTCAGCAGCGCGCTCCCCGACAACCCGGTGTGGATCAGCCGAGTCGATGGTCACGCGGCGCTGGCCAACGCGCGCGCGATGGAAGTCGCCGACGTCTCCGCGGGCACGGCTGTCCCCGAGGGCGGCGAGATGCTCCGTGACAACAACGGCAACCCGACCGGGATCTTCGTCGATAACGCCGAGGCGCTCATCGGACGGGTTGTGCCCGCGATGGAAACCAGCGGTGAGGACCTGATCCTCGCGGCGCAGGACATGTGCCTTTCTGTCGGGCTCACCGGCGTGCACGACGCGGGTGTTGGCCCAGACATGATCGAGGTATACCGAACACTCGAACGCGAACGAAAGCTCGATGTGCGCGTGCACGGCATGATCCCCGGGCGGCTCGCGATGAAGTGGTTCGAGGAGAACGAGCCATACCACGGCCCCTTCTTCTCGATGCGCGCGACCAAGCTCTACATCGACGGCGCTATGGGTTCGCGCGGCGCGTGGATGCTCGAGCCCTACGCGGACAGACCGGTCGGGCCGGAGGGCGAGCCTTACGTCGGGCTGGCTGTGAGCGAGCCGGAACTAATCCAGGCCGTTGCGATGCATGGGCTTATCAAAGGCTATCAGGTCTGCACACACGCGATCGGTGACCGCGGCAACCGGGAGGTGCTCGACGCCTACGAGAACGGCTCGGAAGAAGTCGGCTACGACCTGTCCATCGGTGACCACCGTTTCCGCATCGAGCACGCACAGATACTCGCGCCCGAGGACATCGGGCGTTTCGCAGAGCTGAACGTGATCCCCTCGATGCAGCCCACGCACTGCACGAGCGACATGCGGTGGGTCGAGGAACGCGTCGGGCCGGTCCGCGCCGACGGGGCGTATGTGTGGCAGAGCCTGCTTGCTTCTGGCGTCCGCATCGCCGGCGGCAGCGACTTCCCGGTCGAGAGCCACAACCCGTTCCTCGGGCTCTACGCCGCGGTCACACGCCAGAACCTTGACGAAGAGCCCAGGGGCGGCTGGCGCCCGACCGAGCGGATGACCCGCGAGCAGGCGCTGCGGTCGTTTACGATCGACGCCGCGTTCGCAGGGTTCAACGAGAAGAACGTCGGGTCGATTGAGGTGGACAAGCTCGCCGACTTCATCGTCATCGACCGGGACTACATGAGTTGCCCCGACCGCGAGATCGCCGACATCGTTGTGCTCTCGACATGGATCGAGGGCACGGCTGTCTTTACCCGGTGACCGGTGTTCGCGGGCCGGATGAGCTAAACTCTTGCAGTGACCGGATCTCGAACACCAGCCCGTGCCCCGAAGCGATGGACCACGCGTGAGCTGCTGGCGTGGATGACCGAGGCCTTCAAGCAGAAGGACCTCGACTCGCCCCAGCTTTTCGCGCAGCTGCTGCTCAGCCACGTCATCGGGTGCGATCGGCTCAAGCTCTACACCGACGCGGATCGGCCAGCCAACGAGATCGAGCGGGCGGCCCTGCGCGACCTTGTCCAGCGGGCGGTCAACCACGAGCCTGTGCAGTACCTCACGGGCGAGGCGATGTTCTTCGGGATGCAGATCTCGGTCGATCGGAACGTCCTGATCCCGAGGCCATCGACCGAAACGATCGTCGAATCGGTCCTGCACCACTGCAAACACCAGCCGGGCTTCGGCGGCAAGACAGGCGAGGGTGTGCTGATCGCCGACGTCTGCACGGGCTCCGGCTGCATCGCGCTTGCGCTGGCCAAGCACCTGCCCGGCTCGCGCGTTGTCGCGACGGACATCTCAGAAGAAGCGCTCGAGGTCGCCAAGGCCAACGCGAAGCGGCTCAATCTCTCCGACCGGATCGAGTTCATCCAGGGCGACCTGCTCGAAGCGCTCAGCAGCCAGCCCGCGGCCGGCCATGCCAAGGCGCTGGACTTTCTCGTCTCGAACCCGCCCTACATCCCGGACGACGAATGGGACGCGGTCGAGCCGAACGTCAAAGACCACGAGCCGACGCTCGCGCTCCGCGGCGGGATGGACGGCCTGGCCCTCGTCCGCCCGCTGCTCAATGACGCACCGAAGCTCGTCAAAGAGGGCGGTCTCGTACTCGTCGAAGTGGCGGCATCCCGCGCCGAGGAAGCAAAGGCCATCGCGTCGAAAGCGCCGCGCGTGAAGTCAGCCGCGATTCTGAAAGACTTCGAGGGGCTCGACCGGGTGATCAGGCAGACTCTGGGGGCGTGAGCGCCTTGTGCACCTCGTCGATGAGCCGGGCGGCTTGGAACGGCTTATACAGCACGTTCTTCATGCCTTCCTGCGAAGCACGAACGATCGAGTGGTGCGGGTCGTAACCGAATCCGGTCATCAGGATAATCGCGTCTTCGGGCACGATGCGCGAGGCGACACTGAACACCTCGTAGCCGTTGCGATCGGGCATTGAGATATCGCTGACGACGAAATCGAATCGGCTGTGGCCGTCGGCGCCCGAGGCTTCGAGTTCGTTGATCGCGTCCTGCCCCGATTTGCAGAGCACAACCTCGCACCCGCGGCGGCCGAGCACGTCGGCGATCATCGAACCGATGCGTTCGTTGTCATCGGCTACCAACGCCCGCTTGCCGTTGAGCAGGTCGTCGATCTTGTCGCACTTGACCTCATCAACACCAAGAATCGTGTTCGGACCCGCGGCAACGTTCTTGAGCCTGGAGCGGATCGCCTCGACGTCCTCGCGGATGCGGGCGATGTGAGCCGCCGCGACCGGGTCGGTCGTTTCTTGGCTCATGCATTCGGCCTCGCGGAGAATGTCCTCTAGCGGCGCGCGAAGCTCGCCCTCGAACCGCCCCGTGATCGTCGCGCCGGTCGCTGAACGCTCAACCACGAGCATGTTCAGCGTCTGAAGCGACATCGCCACGAAGCGAGCGAACTGCATGACGTACTGAACGTCCTGATCGTCGAATGCATCGACCTCTTTGGATTCGATGTCGAGCACGCCGATGATCGACTCGCCCACCATCAGGGGCACGGTCAGCGAGCTTCTGGCCTCGCTCGCGCCGACAAGGTATCGGTCGTCGGTCGTGGTGTCGTGGCAGATGTACGCCTTGCCCGTGGCGGCGACGTACCCGATCGTGCCGTTGCCTTCCTCCGCCGGATAGAGCTCGAGATCGATCGCGTCCTGGGTGAACCCGACGTTGATGACCGGCTCGAGTCGGCCAGTGTGTTCGTCGATCAGACGAATCGCGAACTGGTCGTAGTCGAGAACGTCCTTGGACGCCTTGGTGACGCGTTCTTCGAGAAGCTTGAGACGCTGGACCGCGTTCATCTTCGAGACGGCATCGCGGTCGAACCGGTTGAGCCTCGCGCCGGCCTGATCGACCGCCTTGAGCTTCCGGCGAACCGCGCCGGCGTGGGAGATGTCACGCAGGACCCCCACCGCCCGGTCACCAAACCCCGTGACGCCATCGACGATCATCGGCGCCATGCGGAGTTCGTAGAGCTTGTTGGCTCCGATCTCGATCTCGCGGCGGATCATCGGGGGCTCGGCCTTGGGGTCGTACTCCAGGCCCTCAAAAGAAACAGCCGCCTCTTGGGCGGCCGTCAGAACTTCCTGTTTGATGTCGCTGTCGATGGAGTCGAACATGCGGTTGCCCCAGAGGAGCTTGCCGTCGGCGGTGACGAGACAGAGCGCCTCGCCGACGGAGTTGAGCAGGACATCACGCTCATGGTCGCCGAGACCGGTCTGCCCGAGGTTGCCCGGGTCCGCTGGGAGAATCAGATAGGAGGCGTCAGAATCCCTCGGCCCGAGCGAGTCCGCGTAGACCACCTCACAGTGGTCCGCGAGCAGCTCTCGCAGATCCTCGGTCTCGCCGCCCGGCGAGGTGAGGAAGACGATTTTGGGTCGGACTCTTGCCATTGCTTGGGTAACCACTACTTCTGAAGAACTCTTCGCGTCAGTCTAGCGACATGATCCCACAATTCAGCATCTTTCCGCGCAGGTTTGGTGCTATCGGAGCTTTTCGGCCGATGCCATGCCCGGCTTGACATCGGCAAACGAGGTCCGAGTACTGTGAATCAACATGATTGAAATCGCTGATCTACATAGATGGTTTGGCTCTGTGCACGCCGTCAGGGGTGTCGGCTTCGAAATACCCGCAGGGCAGGTCGTCGGTCTGCTCGGCCCCAACGGCGCAGGGAAAACCACCACCCTCCGGATGCTCACGGGCATCATCCGCCCACAGAAGGGCTCGATCCGCATCGCAGGCGTGGACGCCATCGCAGAGCCGACCAAGTCCCGCAGGGGCTTTGGCTATCTCCCGGAGTCGGCGCCGTCCTACCCGGAGATGTCGGTGTCCGGCTTTCTGAGGTACAGATCACAGGTCCTCGGCGTGCCGCGCGGCAGCCGAAAGTCGCAGATCGCAAAGGCCATGGAAGAATGCCAGCTCGGCTCGGTCGCCAAACGCCGCATCGGCCAGCTGAGCAAGGGCTACCGCCAGCGGGTCGCGCTCGCCTCGGCGCTCCTGCACGACCCGAAGGTCCTGATTCTCGACGAGCCAACCAACGGCCTCGACCCGACCCAGATCCGCGAAGCCAGGTCCCTCATCGGCGATCTCGCCCAAGACCGGACGGTGCTCGTCAGCTCGCACATCCTGCCGGAGATCGAAAGGACCTGCGAGCGGGTCATCATCATCGGGGCCGGCAAGGTCCTCGCCGACGGCACGCCCGACGAACTCTGCCGACAGAACACCGGCGGCGGATGCATCGCCGAGTGCAAGGGCCACGGCGCCAAGATCTCTACGACACTGGCAGAGCTCTTCCCCGGAACAGAGGTCAGCACGACGCCGCTCGAGGGCGGCTGGTGGCGCGTCGAGGTCAGGACTTCTGACGCCAACGATCCGTGCGAACAGGTCGGTGCAGCGCTCGGCTCGGCGCGGATCCAGATCCGCCAGCTCCGCCCCACCGTCGCCGGGCTTGAAGACGTGTTCGTCCGAGTCCTCGACGAGAGCGCAGGAGCCGAGGCATGAGCACAGCACTCGCCATCGCCAAACGCGAATTCGGCTCGCTCTTCCGCGTCCCGGTCGGCTGGATCGTCATCGCCCTGTTTCTGTTTCTGACCGGGGCTGTGTTCGTGACCAGCGCGCTGCTACCCGGCGACCCCGCGACGCTCCGCTCGGTTTTCGGCACAACCACGTTCATGCTCGTGCTCGTCGCACCCGCGGTCTCGATGAGGCTCTTCAGTGAGGAACTCCGCACGGGCACCTACGAGCTGCTCGCGTCCAGCCCCGTGTCGAGCTTCCAAATCGTCGCAGGCAAGTTCCTCGGTGCGCTCGCGTTTCTGGTGGTGATGCTGCTGCCCACGCTGATCCACGCACTGGTCCTCCGTATGGCCAGCAGCCCCGCGCCGGACCCCGGCCCGATCCTTGCCGGCTATCTCAGCCTGCTGCTCTTTGGATGCCTGTGCCTGTCGCTCGGGACCGTGGCCTCGGCGCTGACCGACAGCCAGACGCTCGCGTTCCTTGGCACCCTGCTCACGCTCGTCTGCTGGGTGCTCATCACGAACACCGCACCGAAGTTTGTCAGCCCGGAACTCGGCGCCAAGCTCGCCGCGGCGTCGTACCTCATCCGCATCGATGACTTCGCCCGCGGCGCGATCGATACCCGGCACATCGTGTTCTTCTTGTCTATATCCGCGGGCCTGCTGGTCGCCGCGGGTGCCGCTCTGGAGCACAAACGATGGCGGTAACACAAACCCAGCCGAGCAAAGCCAACCGGATCGCGATCACCGCGATCGGTCTGGCCGCCACGCTCCTGATCGTCATCGCGGTCAACATGCTCGCGCACCGGTTCGCCGCGCGGTTCGATGTCACCAGCACCGGCGCACTCAAGCCCTCCGACCGTACGTACTCGATCCTCGGCAGCCTCGAGGGAGAATCCGAGATCGTGCTCGCGGCTAACCTGATCGACCCGAGTCGAGACCGAGCCGCGTTGTCTCGCGTGCTCGACATGCTCGACGAGATCGACAAGGCCTCGGACAACGTCCGCGCAACCGTCATCAACACCGGGACAGCCGACGGCATCGACCAATACCAAGCCCTGATCGACAGGCTCTCCGCGGAACGCTCGGACGAGACACAGGCTGCTGTGGACCTGACAACCAGTGCGCAGGCCTCTCTCGAACGGCTCGGCACGCAGATGATGACCTGGGCCGACCCTGTTCAGAACCTCGCGCAAGAGCACGAGCCGGACCGCACAGGCGTCAGCCCCTGGACCAATGAACTCCGCCAGCGCGCCTCGCAGCTCAGGGTGCGTGCCGGCGAGATCGATCAGGTCAGCGCGTACGTCCAGCAATCGCTCGGGCAGATGCTCGGCACCACGCCCGTCCCGAACGTCGGAGAGGCGCGGAACGTCATCCAGCAGGCCCACGGCGTGATTGCCTCGGTTGTTCAGGAACAGCTCGAAGACCTGCTCAGGCGCGCTCAGGACCCGAAGATCTCCGCCGCGGGCAGGACCTCGGCGACGAACCTCGCCCGCCAGATGCAGACGGCTCTGGATGAAGCCGCGATCGTGATCGACGCGATCAAGACGAGCCCGTTGCCCGTGCTCTCGCGCGTCGCACAGGCACTGGCCAGCGGCGAGGCCGCGATCATCATTGGCGCCGACGGGCAGAGCCTGAGCGCGATCTCGATCGATGATCTCGCGCCCCCCGCCCAGCCGGGCGTTGCAAGAATCGACGCGGGCCGACGCGCTGAGTCGCTGCTTGGAAGTGCGCTCGCGGCGACCTCACAATCGATCCCCGTCACGACAGCGGTGCTCATCCACGGCACCGACGCACGCATCCTCACCGAACGCGGCGCACTCGATCAGCTTCTTGAGAGCATGGCGATTCGGAACGTGCGATGGATCGAGTGGCCCGTGAGTCTGTCGCCCGAGAAGCCCGCCGAGGTTGCGTTGCTCGCCGACGACCCGAACACGATGTACGTCGTGGTCGGGATGAGCATGTCATCGCAGGGCGCCGCCGAGCGCGCGATCCGAACCGGCGCCGTGCTCGATGATCTGATTGAATCCGGCAAGAACGTGCTGGTGTGCCTGTCACCCTCGACGATGCCGGGCGAGGGTGCACCCGACCCGATGTCCGAGCCGCTCAAGGCGTTCGGACTCGACGCCGACACGGGCCGACCGACGCTCGTCGATAAACCGATCGGCGATCGCAGGTTCGTCGAGTGGGAACAGCTGATCCTGCCCGGCGAAACCGGCAGCCCGCTCGCCGAGGTCGTCAAGGGCATGCCGACGCGGCTGACCTGGCCCATCGCCATCGACCGAACCGAAGACGTGGGCACCGCCTGGCCCCTGATCCGGAGCCAAGCCGACAACATCTGGCGCGAAGCAGAATGGTTCGGCTACTGGCTCGAGCGTGATGTGAACAGGCCAAACGTCGCCAACCCGCCCGCGCCCGGCGGCTCGCGTGACGGCGAGGTCGGCCAAGGCGCTTTCGCGTGGGCAGTCGAACGCCCAACCGAAACGGGCACACAGCGCGTGGTCGTCGTCGGCTCGCACCTCTGGCTCTTCGACATGGTCGCAAGGCGCACCGCTTCGATCGACGGCAAGGTCGGTGAAACCAGTCAAGGCAACACCGAGTTTGCGCACGCGATCGTCAGCTGGCTGACCTACCAAGACGACATGATCGCCCGGAGCGCCGAGGCCGAGTCGTTCCCGATCGTCCAGCCGATGGACCCGGCGCGGCTCTCAGCGGCCAGATGGTTCTTCATCGGCGGGCTCCCGCTGCTCGTTCTCATCCTCGGCGCTGTGGTCCGGCTCATCGGCGGGTAGCACCTCACGCCCGAGCCGAATACCGGGCACCTCACTCGGCTCCTTCTTGCTCCGAATGTGATACCGCTTGCGCGCCCTGCGTCGGCCGGATCGGCTCGAGGCTTCCTGCATCGTCGAGCCGCACTCCGGGCATGGGTCGCCCGCAAAGATCTCTTCTTTCAGATCGGACAGGTCATACAGGCACGACTTGCAGTGGAGCTCGCCGCGTGGCAGATCGATGGGCAGCATCACAAGAAACAGAGAGACCGCTCCTACCAGAATGATGTACGGGTACAGCAGCACACGGAACACCGCGACGTACTCGTCGTAGTTGAACGTTCGAGCGATCTCGAGATGGACGCGGTTGACCAGCAGAAGGAACAGGACGCCGCCGACAAGCACCGCGAAACCTACGGGCCTTCGCCGGCCGCGGAATGCCCCGTACCACACGAGGACAGCATAGAAAACAAAGAGTAGCATTTGACTCTAAAGCCCGGGATCGGAGCCCTTGTTCCCCGCCTTTCTGCGTGCAATATAGGCAGAACTTACCAACCCCACGGGAACCACCACGACCAACTCCGCGGCTCGGTTCACGAGCGAGGCGGCGATCCCGATCTCATTGGTCACCCCCACCACGACGATCGCCGCGACGACGCTGATGGCCCATTCGACCACACCTAGCCCGGCCCCGGTAAGCGGGAAGAGCGACGCGAGCTGCACGGCCGCCGCGATGAGCAGAGCCGCTGCGGGGTTAATGTCCGCACCGACGATCTTGAAGCACACCCACATCCGCAGCGCCCAGACGAGCATGTCGCCGTAGCGGATCAGCAGCGCAATCCGCAAATCCAACCTCGGCACCGACCCCGCCGGGCTTCTGTCCCCCGCGATTCCCGCGAGCACGTACACACCAACCGACGTCGCGACGAGCACCGCCGAACCGATCGCAACACCCTCGGCGAATGCGATCCCGATCGCCAGCATGTGAGCCGCGGCGAGCCCCGACATCAACGCCAGAGCCACCGATACCGCGACAGATGACTTGAGAGACACGCCGTGTACGATCTTGTGGAATGCGAGCCTGCCGATCAGCCCGGGGCGGAGCGGGAGATAGTTGAGCAGCCAGGCCGAGCCGATGAGCGCGGTCATGTCACCCAGCGGCACCTTGCCGAATTTCCGCATGAGCACCCAGAACGAGACCGCGACCAAGCCGGCGTTTGCGATCGGAAGCAGCAGCGCCATCACGATAAGCCAGACCGGCGCGTTGCGTGCGGACTCCGTGGCTTGCTGGAGGTCCTGCTGTTTCTGTGTGAGGACAAACACCGCTGCCGCGATCAGCAGCACACCGATCGCAAACCCAGCGAGTCGCTTGGCTTTCTGGTTGCGAGAAGGTGCGGCGGCCCGTGTCAAGGCTGGACGGCTTCCTCGTGCTCAGGCGGCGCGGGCTTGTGAGAACCGATCGGCGGCATGAATGCGTAGCCAGTCGGCGAATCGGCGCTCAGCCGATCGGTCAGCAATCGAGCCAGCTCCGAGAGTTTCGGATTATCCGAAGCCGCGGCACGAGCGAGCGCCGGGGCTTCTGCGACCTGGACCCGCGACAGCATGCCCGCGGCGAGGGCGGCCGGGTCGGTGTCAGAGAGAATCACAGAATCGAGTGTTTCCATGCCCGGGCACAGCACACGGTGCGGCGCGAGTGCAATCACCGCCAGACGACCCTTGCGCGAAAGGCCCGCATACCGCGATGACAAGACCTCGGCGATCCGTTGGACCTCTGCCGCGGTCGGGCTGCCGTTGGGGCGGTTTGGATCGACAAGCGCCGAGCGGATCGTCGGAAGAAGCCCGATCAAACGTTCTTCTTCGTACACCTCGAGTTCACGCGCAAGATCAGCGAGCGATGCACGGACACGCTGGTCCGGCTTGCGTGTCAGCAGTGGTGTCTCGGCGCTGAGGCACATCGGTCCCGCTTGGTACATCCGGCCTGTGCCAACAACAAAGCCTTGCAGCAGGTGCCACCTGCTACGCACGGTGTGCGCCGACTTCAGGTCCGCGATCCAGCCTGTCTCACCCGGGTCGGGCCAGATCTCGAGTGTCAAGCTCTCGCCCGGCGTCAGGCGGAGCTTGTGGTGCATGTCCACGACTTCTGGTTTCAGCACCGACGCAACATTGAACGAACCGATGGTCATCGATGGAGAGATCATGAGCCGGGAGTTGATCGGCCTGTCGCTGCCGACGGCGAGCGCGATCGGCGATGTGTTTCGGATGTTGAACTTGATTACGGGCTGCGAGTAGGCGTCGATGCTCTGGCTTTCGAGGCTCGCGGTGACCGACATCATCCTTACCGGGTTACCTGCGATGCTATCGAACCAGAACGGGACGGCCTCTGCAATCGAACGCATGGCGTCGGTGTGCTCGGAGTACACGAGCTCTTCGCCGGTGAGATCCTCGAACCGGAAACGCGCGTAAGCGCCGATCGGGGTAATCTGTGAAAACAGAGCCGTGGTCTTGAACGCCTCCGCGGCTTCGGCGTTCCGCCCCGCGGCTTCTAGCGACAGGCCGTACCCGACCGAGCCGAGTGTCGAGACTTTCGAGAGCGGCTCAAAGAGTGCGACGGCTTCTTCGACCTGTCCACGCCTGAGCACGATCAGCGAATCGATTACCGCCAGTTGGGCGTCGCCCGAATTGCCGAGCAGAGAGCGGAGCTGGTCAACATCGGACATAACCGCATCGCCCTGCTTGCCCGCAACAAGATTGGAAACGATCAACTCAGAACCAAGCACCGCGGCTTGCTGGAGCAACGAGTTGCGTAGTTCCGGGTTCTCTGCTACGGCTGGCGTCCGGAGTCGTTCTGCGATGCTGTCGATCTCGGGCCGGATGCTGTCGGCGAGATCCTTGAGCGACCGCTCAACAACGACATCATCACCGATCGACGCGGCCGCGAGCACGCGGATGCGTTCGTTGTGAATCGGCAGACGCACATCTTCAGGCCTCGTCACGTTTTCAGTGAGCTGCTCGGCCTCTTCGAGCTGCCTGATGCGCAGCCGAGCGTTATCTCGCTGGACCTGCAGCAGCTGTTCAAATTCAGACAGCACACGCGCAGCGCCGAAGTTCTGCCAGCGGAGCACCGTCGTCTCGGTGTCGATGCCAACATCGTTCGTAATGCCATCGGTCGCAATGAGCCGGCGGGCGGTGTCGTGGAATCGCTGGGCCTGCATGAACTCGCCGTGCTTTGATAGCTCGGCGGCTACTGCGAAGTACAGATTCGGGTCGATCGGGTCGGCGCGGAGCAGGTTGATCGCAAGCTCAAGATTTCCGACCGGATCATCGCGGCGCTCTTGGTAGAACGCGGCCGCAAGCGCGGCGGCCTCCTTGTTCGACGAATCGAGCGAGGTCGCCATTGCGAGATGGCGAACGAATTGCTTGTCGTTGCCCTGTTCGCGATAGAGCAGGGCCGCGTCGAGCGCGAGCCGGCTGCGGACCGCGGGGTCGGGGATCGCCCCGACGGCGTCCTCACTTAGGTACCGCGCGTACACATCGAGACGCTCTTGAACAGTCTGTTTTTGGCTGACGTTCCACGAGAGCAATCGCAGCTGCGCAACCGAGTCGCTCGGATCAATCTTGACCAACTCGCGTGTCGCGAGCATGACCGCCTCTTCGTTGCCGGCTGCGCGGTGCGCCTCGATGAGCCTGCGCCAGAGCGAGGCATCGTCGGGTGTGACTCCAAGCGCGATCTCAAGCATCGCCGCGGTAATCTGGTAGTCGCGGATACTGGCGGTCGGCTGCTGGCGGAGATCGAGGACCGAGATGCGCGTGATCGCGCTGGCGACGAGCTCGTCGTTGTCTGGCTGCGCCGCCAGTGTCGGCGCCACCACCAGCCCGACCAACGTAACCATCAAGAGGCGAAAGCGAGCCAAAGCTGTCATAGAACGAACCCCGTCACCATTAACACACCGATCGCTGCCAGGCACAGAAGCCCGAGGCACGCGATCGCTAACTCCGTCAGCCAGATCATCGGCAATCGCCCGGCCTGCGGGCAAATCCGATCTGCGACCATGAACATGAATACGAACTGACCGCCGCCGATGCTCGCCAGACCCAGAAGAATCCAAACAATTGGGTCGAGTCCCATCGCCGAGTGGAGCCAGTCGTCGTTCGAGTGCGCGAAGAGCGACAGTCCGAAAACAACCATCGCCGCCGCCCACGCCGAGGCAACGATCGAAAGCAGTGTCATACTGGCCCGCCTGATCAACGGCACTCCGGTCACTCCATGCGGGCACAATTGCCCCGCCATGAAGCCTACCACGCCCAAACGCCCGGGGTAAATCCTCTCCGAGCACGACCCGCTAGCCCATCATCATGGACATCAGGAACTCGGCGTTGCTCTTGGATTTCTCGAGTCGGCCCTTGAAGAACTCCATCGCCTCGACCACGTTCATGTCGGCGAGGATCTTGCGGAGCTTGTAGGTCAGCTCCAGCTCCTTCGGGTCCATCAGCAGCTCCTCGCGGCGGGTGCCCGAGGCCGAGACGTCGATCGCCGGGTAGACACGCTTCTCGACCAGCCTGCGGTCGAGGTGCAACTCCGAGTTGCCCGTGCCCTTGAACTCCTCGAAGATGACCTCGTCCATCCGGCTGCCCGTGTCAACGAGGGCGGTGCCGATGATGGTGAGCGAGCCGCCGTTCTCGATCGCGCGAGCCGCGCCGAAGAACTTCTTGGGCCGCTGCAGCGCGTTGGCGTCGAGACCGCCGGTCATGATCTTGCCCGAGTGCGGGATGTCCGCGTTGTACGCGCGGGCGAGCCTTGTGATCGAGTCGAGGAAGATGACGACATCATCGCCGAACTCGACCATGCGCTTGGCTTTCTCGATCACAACCTCGGCGACCTGCACGTGTCGCGAGCTCTGCTCGTCGAACGTGCTCGCGACAACCTCGACCGAATCCGCCGAGTGACGCTTGAAATCCGTGACTTCTTCCGGGCGCTCGTCAACAAGCAGCACGATGATCTTGGTGTCGGGGAAGTTCTTGGTGATGCCCGCGGCCATCTGCTGGAGCAGGACCGTCTTACCAGTTCTGGGCGGCGCGACGATGAGCGCTCGCTGGCCCTTGCCGAGCGGTGCGACGAGATCGACCACACGGGTCTCGATGCGCTCGGGGGTTGTTTCGAGGATGAATCGCTCTTCTGGGTGGAGCGGGACGAGGTCTTCGAAGTTGGGAAGGTTGCGGACTTCTGCCGGGGACCGGCCGTTGATCTTGTCCACACGGAGCAGCGCGAAGTAGCGCTCGTTCTCCTTTGGTGGGCGGACGGCTCCGCTGACGACCATGCCCCTGCGGAGCCCGAATCTGCGGACCTGGCTCGGGGAGACGTAGATGTCGTCGGGGCCGGGCAGATAGCTCTGTTCCGGTGCGCGGAGGAACCCAAAGCCGTCCTGCATGATCTCGATCGTGCCCTCGCCGATCATGAGGCCCTGCTTGGCGGCGCGGGCCTTGAGAATCTTGAAAATCAGGTCCTGCTTAGCCAGGCTCTGGAACTCTTCGAGCCCCTCTTTTTCGGCGACCGGGGCGAGCTCCTCGACGGTCATCTTCTGGAGGACGCCGATCGTGATCGAATCATCGATGTCGGTGCCCTTGGCTTCGATGGCCTTCTCGAGTTCGCGTGCTTCGCGTTCGAGTTCTTCGTCGCTTGGCAGGAGGTGGCCCGGGATGCCCGAATTGTTGTTGTTCTGACGAGGACCGCCGTTCTGCGGCGTCATGTTCGCGCCGCGGCGCTTCTTCTTCCGGCGACGCTTGTTGTTGCCCTGCTGGCCGTTCTCGCCGTTGCGTTGGTTGTTGTCGCCGCCGCCCTGCTGCTGGTCGCCGCTGTCCGAGCCCGATTCCTTCGGTGCTTTCGCTTCGGAGTCCTTGGGCTTTGATTCAGGCTTGGGCGCATCCACCTTGGGCGACTCGGCCTTGGGCTTGGATTCGACGGAGGCGTCGGCACTGGCGGCGGCCTTCTTTGTGACCCGCTTCTTCGTGACCTTCTTCGTGGTGGTCTCGGCCGAGTCGGACGCGGCTTTGCGCTTGGTGCGCGTTTTCGGGGCCTCGTCGCCGGCTTCCTTGGTCTTCGCCATGAAAATCGATCCTTCGATACGGGAGAAAGAGCCAGACCCTGCTTAGGAGAGTCTCTGTTGTGAATCGGGTTGATCGCGGATGCATCGACCTAGAGCCGACAGCACACGCGGGTGCGTCTTGAACCGGCACACTGGGGACTCGGCGGCACGTTCTGCCAGGCCGAATTCAGGTGCGTGAGTGTAAACCGAATCAGCTTTCTTCGCGAGGCTTCGCGGAGCGTTCGGCGAGGATTTCTTCGAGGAGGCGAAGGACACGCTCCCTGACTGCCTGAGCCGGGCCGGATCCGTCTACACAATAATCGGACCGCTCACGCTTGGCATCAAGTGGCAGCTGAGCTTTTTCTCGTCGGGCCAGTTCTGCCTCGTCCCACCCCGACCGCCCCTTCAGACGCTCAAGACGCATCTCGCGAGGGGTATCGACAAAAATTACAACGTCGCATTCTTCATCAAGCGCGGCTTCATACAGAAGAGGTGCGTCGATCACCACCGCCTCGACGTCGTCGTCCGCGGCGTCTTCGATCATCTCGTGCCGACGCTTGTGGAGCAGTGGGAACAACAATCCCTCAAGCCGATCCCGCTGGGACTCGTCCTCGAAGACAATCCGTGCGATCGTCGCCCGATCGAGCTCGCCGCCGTGGACGGCTTCCTCGCCCCACCAGCGTTTCACCTCGTCCAGCACGTCCTGCCGTTTGTAAAGCTCGGTCACTTCTTTGTCGGCGTCGTACACCACGCACCCGGCCTCGGCGAGGTAGCCGGCGACGGTGCTCTTGCCGGAACCGATCCCGCCCGCGATCCCGATGACAACAGGCATGATCATTCGCCTTCTCCAGGGTTCTTGGGGTCGATCAGCTTTCGGGCCTCGCTGAAGCACTCGCCCGGGCGTTCGACGAGCCTCCAGACAACGTCCTGCCCGCCCGTGCCCGCGGTCGCAAAGCCGAGCGAGCCGAGGCCGAGCACGCGCTCGGGGATCGATTTGTACATCGTGACCTGCCTGACATTTCTGATCGGCGCATCGACCACCCGCTGACGGAGCAGTCCCGCGACCGAGACCACCCGGCGAGACGTCAGCACATACGTCCGCGACTGTCGCTCGGCGAGCTGCCAGAGGAGCCAGCCGACCAGCAACACCACGCCGCAGAGCCTCGTCAGCCAATCGGTCGTGATGAACCAGACACCGGTACACACCGCGAAGAGAAAGAGCGACACGCCCGGGCGGTCGAGCAGCAGGTACAACCAGTGCGGCCTCGTCACGAGGATCACTTCTTCACCATCACTCAGATCGATCCGCACCGCGCTGCCCGAATCGCCTGCCGGGAGCACGTCGTTGCGTGGGGTTTTGATGGGCTGCTGGCTCATGTGCTAGAGAGCGTCTTCGCGGAGCGTGACGATTTCCGGGTGGTTCCGGTAGTAGCCGTCGTAGTCCAGGCCGTAGCCGACAACGAACTCGTCGGGGATCGCGAAGCCGACGTAGTCCGCCTTGGCGATCGGCGGCCCGTCGTTGCGCTGCTTCTCGAGCATGACGCAGACCTTGATGCTCGCCGGGCTTTGTTCCGCGATCAGCGACTTGAGCACCGCGATGGTGTGGCCTGAGTCGAGGATGTCATCGACGATGATGACATGCTTGCCCTCGAGGTCCTTGGGCAGCTCCGAGGCCATCTTGGCACCCTTGGACGCCATCGACTTTCCGGGGTAGCTGGAGATCGCGACGAGTTCGAGCCTGAGCTTGAACGGCAAGTGCCTGATCAGGTCCGCCGAGAAGACCAGCGCGCCGGTCATCACGGGCAGGAGGACAAGCGGGCTTTCGTCGTCGTGCGAGCCCTCGAAGTCGGCCGCGATCTGCGCACCGATCTCGTGCACCCGGTCCCGGATGCGTTCCTCGCTGATCAGCACGTTTGAGATATCACGGAGCATCCGCGAACCCTAGCAGGTTTTTGATCGCCCGGCCGGGATGGGCAGGGGCGAGAGCCTGTCGGTTCTAGACCATCAGCCCGGTGATGCCGCCCGTCCGCCGGACGGAGGAGTACCTGGCCAGCGAATCCTCGATAATCGCGTCGGCGACCTCGGCGGGCATGATCTCGTCCACCTCGACCTCCTTGCCCTCGAGCGACTTGTAGTCCTCGAAGAACCGCTTCATCATCCGCATCGTGTACTGCGAGAAGTCGCTGGCCTTGTGGAAGTCGGCGAACTCGGGGTCGTTGCAGAGCACAGCCACGATCTTGTGGTCGGGCTCGCCGTCGTCGATCATCGTCATCACGCCGATCGCCCGGGCGTCGCACATGCACAGCGGCGGGATCTTCTCGGTGCAGAACACGAGCACATCGAGCGGGTCGTTGTCCTCGGCGAGGGTCTGGGGCACGAAGCCGTAGTTGGCCGGGTAGTAGACCGCGGAGCTGAGCACCCGGTCGAGCTTGATCATGCCCGTGGACTTGTCGAGCTCGTACTTGTTGCTGGACCCCTTTGGGATCTCAACGATCGCGCGGAAGTTGCGGGGAAGTTCGAGCCCCTGAACGCCGGGGGTGACATCGTGCCATGGGTGGACCATCTGGCCTGTTCTCCTGCTTCGAGCCTGGCTGACCGCTGACTCTATCGGCCTGTATACACCCCGGCATGATCGCCGGCACAATTACCACTATCCTTCGCACATGCTCACCATCAACTACGCCAATTGCCTGTCACCCCGCGTCGGCTCTCACGGCCTTGACCCGGATCACCTCGACCCCGCGGGCGACCTCGCTCAAGGGATCGCCGCCCTCACCATCAAGCTCGCCAAGAGCCGGGGCACCGGCTGGGAACGCTGGCGCGAGCTGGCACGGGGCGAGATGCGGGCCCAGCACGTCCCGGCGATCAAAGAACTCGTTGAAACACTCAGGCCGAACGCCTCCAACCTCGTCGTCCTGGGCATCGGGGGCTCGGCGCTCGGCAACATCGCCCTGCACTCGGCGCTCCGCACGCCCACCTGGAATCTGCTCAGCGACGAGCAGCGCGGCGGGCCACGACTCTTTGTGCTCGATAACGTGGACCCCGCCAACGTCGGCGCGGTGCTCGACTTCTGCAAGCACAACGGCGGCTACGAACGCACCATCTTCAACGTCGTCAGCAAATCGGGCGAGACCGCCGAGACCGCCAGCCAGTTCATGATCATCCGCGACCTGCTCAAGCGAGAGCTGGGCGAGGGCTACGCCAAGAACATCGTCGCGATCACCGACCCCGAGAAAGGGACGATGCGGCAGATCTGCGACGCCGAGGGCTTCGTCACGCTCCCCGTCCCCGAGGGCGTGGGCGGCAGGTTCAGCGTGCTGTCGCCGGTTGGCCTGTTCAGCGCGGCGATGTGCGGCATCGACATCGACCAGCTCCTCGACGGCGCCGACGCGATGGACCAGCGCTGCTCGAACGAAGAACTCGCCAAGAACCCCGCCGCCATGCTCGCGGCGTTGCTCGTCGAGCTCGGCACAAACAAGGGCAAAACCAACCACGTGCTCATGCCCTACGCCAACAGCCTCTACCTGCTCGCCGACTGGTTCCGCCAGCTCTGGGCCGAGAGCCTCGGCAAGCAGCACGACCGCGACGGCGAAGAGGTCTTCACGGGCTTCACGCCCATCAAGGCACTCGGCACCACCGACCAGCACTCGCAGGTCCAGCTCTACCGCGAAGGCCCCAACGACAAGGTCATTGGGCTGATCGAGGTCGAAGACTTCGGACCTGACAAGGGCGACATCCCCACCGGCCTCGGCGTCGAGAACCTGACGTATCTAGAAGGATCAAACCTGGCGCACCTGATGAACGCGGAGAAGCGCGCGACCGAGTTCGCGCTCAACGAGAGCCACCGGCCGAACTTCACGATCAAGTTCCCCAAGGTCGACGCCCACCACGTCGGCGAGTTCATCAACCTCTGGCAGATCGCCACGGCGTACGCGGGCCTGATGCTCAACATCGACGCCTACGACCAGCCGGCTGTCGAACTCGGCAAGCGGGCTACGTTTGGGTTGATGGGGCGGAAGGGGTTTGAGGAGTTTAAGACGAAGGTTGACGAGGGGTTGGCGGAGACGGATTGCACGGTTTAACTAGATAATGCACAAGCTAAACAGAACTAGTCGTAGCTTGGCCCATCTACACTTATGACACCAAACCCTTGACCAGGCTCCCAATAGTCTTGTGTTACTGCAAGACCATCTGGACGCCGCTCAAGAAAGTTTTCTGCGAGGTAATTTTCAACTCTGTCTTCCATAAAATCTGAGCGAGACAAACGGCGATGCTCTTTATGCGCGAGCCTCTTTATCGTCAAATTATCAAACAAATGATACCTGTCTGCAAGAGGCATAAATTTCGCCCACCCATATTTAGACACGCCATTATAGAAAAGCAGGACCAATTCATCATCTGACAACTGCGCCCTAAATATCCGAATATACCCACGCCGCTCCAAATCGGATATTTCAACAGAGTCGTGAATAAACCGTATAATATTGTAGTTATACCTGAGGTAATGCGAAAAGAGCTTCGAACCACTTGTTCCACCGTCACCGTATCGTGCTGTGTACTTTTTATCGTAGAGAGAGGCAAGAATCTCACGCTGGTGCGAGAGTTCCTCAATTTCGAATATCTCATTTCCTGTCAACGACCGCTCATTCCCGTCCGGCCCCTTGTAGTTCTTTAACGCATCGTAAACTTCGCCAGCAAGCTGCTCCGTGTAGTTGTGTATCGCAGCCCGCCCCACAAATGAGCCAATAGCAATTCCATCTATAATCTTCTCTCGCTGCGAAAGCATTTGAAACAAAGTACCCTCAAACGTCTGTCTTCGGATTAGATCCTGGCTCTCGTCGAGCTCCCGTTTCTGCAATTTGATATCTTCTCTTTGCTGCAATATTGTCGCCAACAAACCCGCAAAGGCGAATCCGGAAATTAGAGCATTCGCTATCCCAAACTGATCGCCAAACACCCCCACAGTTTCGGGAAGGTTGTAGCCACCTAGCCACCAGCTCACGACTACGGGTGTTAGCAGAACGACCAATATGGTAAAAACAGCTCCGCCGAGCCCCCAGTAAAGCCACGCCGAACTCGCGGATTCATTCGATTTCTTGTTCATTATCATATTGTATCGAGCACCATTGATTCGGCAGAGTTTGTATCGAACTAGGACGATTTGATTTACTATAATCCCCCATGCCCCGCCCCACCCACCTCTTCTCCGCCGCTCAGAAATCCGCCGTCGAGGACGCGATCTTTGATGCCGAGCAGAAGACGGGGGCGGAGATCGTTGTGGTCGTCGCGGCCCGGTCGGGCGGGTACCGCAGGATCGCCGATGTATTTGCGCTCTCGGTCGCGGTGGCGGTCCTGTTCGTCGTCATGTGGGTCTTCGGGGACACCTCGGGCAAGTGGGTTGTGCCGACGAGGACGCACCTGCACCCGGGGCTGATCGTGGGCGTGCTGGTCGCGACCTTCGCGGTGACGGCGGCGATCGCTGACATGTCGCCCGCGCTGGTCCGCAGGGTCGCCGGTCACGCGACACTCAAAAGGCACGTGCGGAGGTCCGGCCCGTCGTACTTCCAGCAGCTCCGCGTCCGGGGCACGCAGGACCATGTCGGCGTGCTGATCTACATCTCGCTGTTCGAGCGGATGGTGATGATCGTGCCCGACGACGCGGCGGCTGAGATGGTGGACTCGGGAGAACTCGAGAGCGTGCGTGAGACGATCCGCCGGGGCATCAGAGAACGACGAATCCCGGAAGCGCTGGAAAGAGCGATCGGCGAGGCGGGCGAGATCCTGAGCCGAAAGCTGCCCGCGCCGAAGAAGAACATGGACGAGCTGCCCAACGAGCTGCACCTGATCGATTTCTAGTTCGAGGATTGAGCCGTGGACAAGATCAACATCTGCCAGAAGCTGTCACAGTTCAGCGAGCACTGGTCGCCCAAGATCATCGCTGAGCTGAACGGGCAAGAGGTCAAGCTCGCCAAGATCAAGGGCGAGTTCGACTGGCACAGCCACGCCGACGAGGACGAGATGTTCCTTGTCGTGTCGGGCTCGTTCGTGATGGAGTACCGCGACCGGTCGGTCGAGCTGAACGAGGGCGAACTGGTCGTCGTGCCAAGGGGCGTCGAGCATCGGCCGGTCGCCTCTGAAGAATGCTCGATCATGCTCTTTGAACCCGCGGGCGTAGTGAACACGGGCGATGCCCCGGTCTCGGGCAAGACGAACCTGGCCGAGCGGATCTAGTCCACCTCCATCGGCAGGCACGCCAGTTGCGTTGTTCCCCTCGGGCACCTGCCCAATCGGAGGAACGCGCAGCAATGGTTCAGGTCGATCCAACAGACATCCGAAACAGGCTAACCGGCTCGCAAGCCGCGGCCCTGCTCGCGCAAGGCAAGCTGGGCGAGGTACTTATCGAGCGTGCCCACGAGCTGGCCAGCGACCCGGAACCCGCTTCGTACCCCTTCCCAGCGGACCAAGCCCATGCGCTGCGGTGCGCAGTCGCTGCGCGTTTGGAAGACGACCTCGGCGGAGACGCGGCATGAACTACGGCATGCACATCTCCTCCTCGGGTGCCCTGACCAGCATGGCACGCATGGACACGCTGACGAACAACCTCGCCAATGTGAACACGGTCGGGTTCAAGCCCCAGACTCCCTATTCGAGGCAGCGCGACGTGGTCCGTGTGGAGGACAACCTGCCGCACATGGACTCGAACCCGCTTCTGGAAAGGCTCGGGGCCGGCGTGCAGCTGGCACCGACGCGGATCGACTTCACACAGGGCTCGCTGCAGAACTCGGGCAACCCGCTTGATGTGGCGTTCTCGGGAGAAGGCTTCCTCACGGTCGAGGGCGAGAACAGCGGCGACACAGCCGTCTTCAACCTCACCCGCGACGGCAGGCTCGCGCTCGACAGCACAGGAAGGCTTGTGATGAGCTCGTCGGGCAGGCCGGTTCTTGATACAGGCAACAACCCGATCCTGCTGAGCGATGACGCGAACATCCGCATCTCAACCGACGGCACGATCACGCAAGACGGCAACGAGATCGCCAAGCTCAAGCTTGTCGATGTGCCTGACAAAACGAAACTCCAGAAAGCAGGCCAGGGCATGTACACGATGCACGCCGACGCGCTTGCGAACCTGACAGCCGCGACCGGTGCGCTCAAGCAGGGCATGGTCGAATCGTCGGGTGTGGATGAGATCAAATCGCTCATGCAGGTGCAGTCCGCGGCCAGCGATGTCCGCGCCAACCTCGCGATGATCGGCTACCACGACACGCTCATGGACAGCGCGATCAACAGGCTCGGCAGGGTCAGCTAGACCAGAAGGAACTAGACAGCAATGGCAAGCATCGCACTCCAATCCGCGGCCTCGGGACTCTCGGCGCTGAGCAACAAGCTCGACGTCGTGTCCAACAACCTCGCCAACGTCAACACGACGGGCTTCAAGTCGAGCCGGGCCAACTTCCAGGACCTTCTCTACATCGAGCGCCAGCAGCCCGGCACCGAGAACGCCAACGGCGACCAGCGCCCGATCGGCAACTACGTCGGTCTCGGTGTGCAGGTCGCGGGCACGCAGCTGAGCTTCGAGCAGGGCGCCCCGATCGCCACTGACCGACCGCTTGACGTAATGATCGACGGACTAGGGTTCCTGCAGGTTGGCATCGAAGAGGGCGAAACCGCCTACACGCGCGCGGGCAACCTGACCCAGAACTCCGATGGCGAGCTGGTTCTGGCCAACGACGTCGGCAGACGACTCGAGCCGAACATCACCATCCCGGACGACGCGGAAACGATCTCGATCGGCTCCGACGGGCGAGTCTTTGTCTCGCTCCCGGGCGAGCCCGACCCACAGGAAGTCGGCCAACTCCAGCTCGCCAGCTTCATCAACCCCGCGGGCCTGACGCAGATCGGCGAGAACCTGTTCACCGAGACCGCCGCCAGCGGCGCACCGATCGTGGGCGAGCCTTCTTCCGGGCACTTCGGCCGGATCGTGCAGGGCCAGCTCGAGTCCTCAAACGTCAACGCGACGTTTGAGTTGATCGAACTGATCCGTACACAGCGTGCGTTCGAGATGAACTCGCAAGCCATCCGTGCGGCGGACGAAACACTCCGCTCGGTCGCACAGCTTCGCCAGTAACAGCACCACTTCGGAGATTCGTTAGCGTGATGCCTCGGCTCGTCATCTTGTTGGTCTCGCTGATCGCCGCCGGCGCGGCGTTTGGGCAGGGCGTTGTCACGCTCAAGCCCGCAGCGCGTCTTGATGTCGATGCGTCGATCACGCTGGGCGATATCGCCAAGCTCACAGGTGACGCGGAATCGCTCGCGGGTGTGGTCCTGCACCAAAACCCAGCGATGACCAGCGGCCCGGACCGCCGACTCACGATCGAACTCGAAGAGATCCGCGAGCTGATCGCAGCCCAGAGCGGCGTCGGCGCCGGTCAGTTGTCGATCAGGGGCGATTCGTGCCGGGTGATTCTGCGAGCGAAGCTTGCGAAGCAGACTGTCGAGATCGAATCTTCTCCCGCGCCTAAGCAAACCAAGCAGATCGGTCTGACAGTCAAGGACCACGTCGAGGCCAAGCTCATCCAGACGCTCGGCGTCAAGGCCGAGCACCTGCAGTTCGCGTACGACGATGTGGATCTGCCGCTGCTTTCGACTGCGACGAGGGGCTGGGTGGTCGATGTCCAGCCGACCGGTTCCTCGGCAAAGGTGCCTCTGCGGATCACGATGTACGACAAGCACGGCGGGATCCGCGACGAGTCGATCCGCGTCGGCGTGCGAATTTTGCGCGAGATCGTGCGCACAACCCGCGCGGTCCGCAGAGGCGCGACGCTCACGCACGACGATTTCGAGACCGACACCGCCTGGCTCGCGCCGGACGTGCAGTTCGTCGAACCCATCGCGGCGACCGGGATCAGGCTCAAAAGAAGTATCGGCGCGGGCGAGATGGTGACCTCCGGGCACGCAGAGCTCGCCGAGGTCGTCAAGAAGGGCGACATCGTCGCGATTCATCTGGTCAGCGGCACGATTGTCATCAAAGCACCCGCCCGCGCACTTGAGGCGGGTCGAGTCGGCGATCAGATCGAGTTCGCCCCGATGCAGGGCGAGGGCCGATTCAAAGCCGAAGTCAAAGCGCCGGGCAGAGCGGTTGTGCTCACCGGCGCGACACCGTTGGAGGATCTAGTGGGATGAGAAACTACGCCGCGATCGCTGTCGCCTTGCTGCTCGGTGCGGGCATTTCGCAGGGCCAATCGCTCTACGACACACGCCAGGTCGGCATCCCCGAAGACCTCAACGGCAACCCCCAGCCGAGCGAATCGCTCGAGGGGTACAGCATGTTCGTGATTACCCCCCCGCCGCCGAAGCGGCTCGCGCTGCACGATCTCGTGACGATCATTGTCAATGAAACGAGCCGATCGACGCGGACGCAGTCGCTTGAGACCGAGAAGGAATACACCGCCGAGGCGCAGCTGGCGCGATTCCCGAGCCTGTCCGATCTCATCGAGGCGAGGCTCGTTGCAGGCGACGCGAACACGGACAACCTGCTGGACATCGACGCCACGAGCGAATTCACGGGCGAGGGCGAATACGAGCGCTCAGACAGGATGACCGCGCGCATCCAGGCCGAGGTCATCGACATCAAGCCCAACGGCGTCCTCGTGCTTGAGGCACGATCGAGCATTCAGACAGATGAAGAGATCCAGGTGTTCGTGCTCTCGGGCAACTGCCGGAGCGACGACATCACGGACCAGAACACGATCCAGTCGAGCCAGCTTCACAACCTCAACATCGTCAGCAAGAACGAGGGCGAGGTCCGCAAGTCGGCCAAGAAGGGGGTGATCCCCCGAGTGCTTGAGGCGATCTTCGCGTTCTGATTCTTGCGCACGGGTTGGCACGTGGATTGCGTTGCTGTGCTGCATGAGACATGTACTTGGTTCTAGCCGCCGTGGAGACGACGCGTGAACAAACTATTAGCCGTTCTGTGTTCATTGTTGCTTGTCGGCAATACCTGCGCTGACACGATTAAGGACCTCGTCCGTATCGAGGGCACGCAGGAGAACACCCTCTTTGGTCTTGGCCTTGTGTTCGGACTCAACGGCACGGGTGACAGCGGCGACGAGCTCGCAACCGTCCGCCCGCTTGCTCAGGTTCTCATCAATTCGGGCAACGCTGTTGCAACCCTTGAGGAGCTTGAGAACTCAAAGTCAGTGGCGCTCGTGATGGTCAAGTGCACCGTCCCCAGCGGCGGCGCGGTGACCGGCGACATGCTCGACGTCAAAGTCTCGACCATTGGCAGCGCTAAAAGTCTTGCAGGCGGCGAACTCTTCCTCGCGCCGCTCCGCTACGAGGTCCGGGGTCCGATCGAGCAGGATGTGCCCATGGCTATGGCTTCGGGCACGATCACACTCACCAACACGGACGTCCCCACGAACGCCAAGGTTGCGCGCGGGGCGAAGATGATCAAGGACCTGATGCTCAGGCCGACGGGCTCGTCGTTCAATCTTGTCGTCAACCAGCACTTTGCAGGGCACTCATCGACGAGCGCGATCGCCAACCGGATCAACCAGGAGTGGTTCGGCACGCCCGACCTCTTTGGCCCTGTTGTTGCCAGTGTGGTCAACGACCGACTCGTGCGGATCGATATCCCGAGCGACCAACGCACCAACCCGTCGGCGTTTATCGCTGAGATCCTCGGCTATCAGATCAACCAACGAGAGCTCGGCCTGCCCGCGAAGATCATCGTCAACCGCGACTCGGGCATCATCCTGGTCACAGCGGACGTGCGCATCGGGCCGGTGGCGATCACGCACAAGAACCTGAGCATCACGACGATCCTGCCCGAACCCATCGCGACACCGGAGCAGCCGCGCGTTCGTCAGCAGGAATGGGCGGGGCTTGCGACTGATCAACGGCAGAGCGAGATGGCGAGGTTTGAGGACCTCCTAGCCGCGATGGAAAGACTCGACGTCAGCGTCGAGGACCAGATCGAGATCCTTCAGAGTCTGCACAAAACGGGGCGGCTGCAAGCGCAGCTGATCATCGAATGAATATCCAGGCTGCCAGCACGGTGACCACAAGCGACTTTGCCAGCAGCGCGCTGGCGGGCTCCGAGGCGACCAAACGCCAGGACGCCGCATTCGGCTCACTCCTCGCGCGCGCCAAGGAGGGCGCAAGCGAGGATGAACTGCGCACATCGGCCGAGCAGCTTGTCGCCGCGACGTTCATCATCCCGGTGCTCAGCAGCGTGCGCGAGGCGAGCATGGCGGCCGAGCCTTTCGCGCCGACACAGGGCGAGAAACAGTTTGGCGCGATGCTGGACCAGCAGGTCGCCGACGAGATTGTCAAATCCTCGAATCTGCCCTTGGTTGATCGGCTTACCCGTGACTTCGGCGGACAGAGCCTGCCCAGCGCATCGAGTCTCGAGGTGACGGCATGAGCACCGCAACCGCAATGCCTGCGACCACAAAGACCGAGCAGCTTGAAGCTGTCCTGCGTGAGCTTTTAAAGGAACACGAGGCGCTGATCAAGCTGGCGAGCCGACACAAGGAAGCACTCCGCCGGGCCGACGCGCAGGAGATCTCACGCATCTCGTCAGAACGCACCGCGGTTGTCGCACGCATCGCGATGCACGACAAGAAACGCGCCGAGATCGTGGGTGTGCTTGCCAAGGACCTGGGCCTCAGCGGCGCGGGCGTCACGGTGCGCTCGATTGTCAGCCTCATCGGCGGGCAGGCGGCGACACAGCTTGGCATCCTTGCAGAGAAGCTCCGCACGATCATCGAGCGCGCACGGACAGAACAAGCCGCGATCCGCGACGCGACGGCGACGGTCGCCGGCCACCTCGGAGGCGTGCTCACGCATGTTGTGCGCACGTGCAGCGTCGGACAGACATACACAGCAAAGGGCAAGATGAACGCCGGGACAGCCATGCCCGCGTCCATCGATTTCAAGCACTAAGAGAGGCACAGAGGATTTCCATTGGGTATCGGCGCAGCATTCCAGATCGGTCGCTCGGCACTGGCAGCAAGCCAGCTCGGCGTGCAGGTCGCGAGTAACAACCTCGCCAACGCCGCCACGCCCGGGTACACGCGCCAGACAATGGATCTGCAATCGCTGCCCGGCGATGCGGCGACGCAGTCCGGGCAGATCGGCGCAGGCGTTCGGTTCAACGGTGTCCGCCGCCAGATCGACCCGGCGATCGAGGCTCGGCTCAACTCGAGCATCAGCGACACCGCGGCGGCATCGGAAGTGCTCCGCGCGTTCTCGGGCATCGAAACCATCCTCAACGAACTCACCGACCTCGATCTCTCCAGCGAACTCGGCAACTTCTTTACAGGCTGGAGCGAGATCGCCAACGGCACGCAAGCACAGGCTCAGGTCGTCGAACAAGGCGAACTGCTCGCTGGCTTTATTCAGCGGCTCCGCGGCGAGATGGCGAGCCAACGAAACGAGCTCAACTCAAGGCTCGGCTCGATCGTCAACGACGCCAACGAGACACTCGACCAGATCGCAACGCTCAACGAGCAGATCACATCGTCCGAGTCAGGCGGCGCCAAGAACAACCCGCTCCGCGACCAGCGCGACCAGCTCCTTCGCGACCTGAGCGCCACCATGGAGGTCACCGCGATCGAGCAGGCCTCGGGCGCGATCGATGTGCTCGTGGGATCGACGCCGGTCGTGCTCGGTGCAAACAACCAGGGCATCGAGCTACGCGACATCCCGAGGGGCGACAGGATCGAGAGTCAGATCGCCATTAAAGCAACCGGGCAGGTGCTCGACATTTCTTCGGGCCAGGTCGGCGGCCTGATTGACAGCCGCGACGGCACGATCGACCAGACCATCGACAAGATCGACGACCTTGCCAGCCAGCTCATCTTCGAGATCAACAAGCTGCACTCGACAGGGGCCAACGCGAACGGGCTGACCTCGGCTCAATCTCAGCTCCAGATCTTCTCGACCGATCAGGCGCTGGCGCTCAACGACCCGCTCAACCAGTCGCTGCAGGCGTTGCCGTTTGCGCCGAGCAACGGCGGCTTCCTTGTCCGCACGACTGACGCCGCGAGCGGCGCCGTTACGAACACCCGCATCGACATCGATCTCGACGGGATTAACGCCGCGGGCGCGCCCGGGTTTGCGGACGACACATCGATCAATGACATCGCCGCGGATATCAACGCGATTCAGGGGCTGACCGCCACGGTCGGCGGCGACGGCAAGCTCAGCATCAGCGCCTCGCCCGGCACGAGTTTCACGTTCGGCGAGGATTCGTCGGGCGTGCTCGCGGTGCTGGGGATTAACAGCTACTTCTCTGGCACCGACGCGACCGACATCGCGGTCGATGACCGGCTCGCAAGCGATCCGCTCAACCTGATGACCGGGCGGTACGAGGGCGACGTCTTCCACGAGAACGGCACAAGCCTTGCCATCGCCGACCTGCAGGATACCGGGATCGATGCGTTCAGCGGCCAGACCACGGGCGAGTTCTGGAGAACCGCGGTTCAGCAGATCAGCGTGCGGACCGGGTCCGCGAGGGTGCTCGCCGAATCCACGGCGCTCGTCTCTGACAGCATGATGTCGCAGCGCCTGGCGATGAGCGGCGTGGACTCGGACGAGGAAGCCATCAACCTCTTGCAATTCCAGAAGGCGTACACGGGCGCGGCGCGGATCATCCAGACCACCAACGAGATGCTGGACACACTGATCAATCTGATCTGACGAGAACGAGCATGAGTTCAATCCCATCCAATGTGAGCCGATCGCCGACGCTGCTGGTCAACCAGATCCAGCTGGCAAACATCCAGCGCTCCAGCCTCGGGTTGTTCGAGACACAGTCCCAGCTCGCCACGGGCCGAACCATCCTGCGTCCGAGCGACGACCCCGTCAGCACCGCGGCTGTCGCGCAGCTCGACGACAGCATCCAGCGCACAGGCCAGCGCCTGCGGAACATCGATCAGGCCGACGCGAACCTCTCGCTGATCGAGACAAGTCTCGCCGAGGCCAACGACCTGCTGCTTTCAGCGAAGTCAGTCGCGAGCACGCAGGTCAACATCGGCAGCACTCAAGCGGAAAGAGACAACCAGGCCGCGGTTGTGAACTCGCTGATCGATGGTCTGCTCACGCAGATGAACCGCAAGTCGGTGGACAACTACCTCTTCGGCGGCAGCAAAACCGGCGCGCCCCCCTTCGAGACCTTCGGCGCGGGCTTTGTGTACAAGGGCGAGTTTGACCAGCTGACCACGGACATCAATCTCGGCCGGAGTGTGCCGGTCACGCTTGTCGGGATCGAGTCGCTCTCGAGCGAGCTCAATACCGTCAAGGGCGATGTGGACCTCTCCCCCGCTATCACGCCCGAGACGCTGCTCAAGGATCTCCGCTCGGCGCACGGGCTCGGCATCACCACCGGCCCGATCCAGATGCAGTTCGAGAACGGCCCGATTGTACAGATCGACCTGACCACCGCGGACACCGTCGAGGACGTCACCACGCGCATCGCCTCGGCGATCGAGCAGTACGAGACGCAGAACGGCGTCACGATCCTCGGCCCGGGCGGAGTCGGGCTGAGCAGCGAGGGATTCAGCATCGACGTCGTGCCGGGCACCGCGCCCGCCGCCGATCCACAGCTGACGTTTACGGAACTCGGCGCAGGGACAACCGCTCGCGACCTCGGGCTGACGACCAACACGGGCAGCTCGTTCGAGGCCACACAACCCGACGGGCTGGGCCTTGATCCGAAGCTGACGATGGCCTCATCGATTACTTCGCTGACCGGGCTGGCCGGCGCTCTCGATGAGATCGTCATCAACAACGGCGGTCGACGGGCACAGATCGATCTTTCATCCGCCGAGACCATCGAAGACCTCAAGAACGAGATCCAGGCGGCAGACATCGGCGCCCGGCTTGTCATCAACAGCCAGGGCACGGGGATCGACATCGTGAACCTCGTGTCCGCGGCCCCAGACCAGTCGCTGACCATCGAAGAGGTCCCCGGCGGGAACAGGACCGCAGAGCTTCTGGGCATCCGGTCGCTCAAGGCCTCGACCCGGACCGACACGTTCAACGACGGCCGGGGCGTCAGTGTTCAATCGGGCAGGACCGACCCGGTCACCGGTCTCGCGGACCCGGCCCTCGATGTGGACTTTGCCATCACGCTCGGTGACGGCTCGAGCTTCACGGTCAATCTCAGGCCTGAGGACATCGTGACGACGGGCGACGTGATCAGCCGGATCAACGAAGAAGCGCTCAGCCAGGGCATCCCGGCGACGGCGTTCCAGGCGGGGCTTGGCGACGGAGCCAACGGCATCCAGTTCACGCAGGACGCCACGTTTACCGACGCGATCACCATTGAGAAGCGCAACAACTCGACCGCGATGGAAGAGCTGGGCTTCTCGGATGCGGCATATGACGCCGGCAGCGCAACTCTTGCGGGCGTCGATCCTGCGCCGGTGGTCTCGAACACGGTATTTACGCGCCTAATCCAGCTCAGAGAAGCCCTTACAGGCAATGACACGACTGGCATCACCTTTGCAGGTACGAAGCTGGAAGATGTTGTCGATTCGGTTGCGCAGACACGCGGGCTGGTCGGCAGTTACAGCAAACGGCTCGAGACGGCTCGGGTCAGGGAAGAGGACGTCAACGTAATGGAGCAGAGTTTCAGGAGCGAACTGCGTGACCTGGACTTTGCAGAGGCATCGACAAAGCTCTCCCTTCTGCAGACACAGCTGCAGGCGGGACTCCAGAGCATGACGATCGCGAACCAGTTAAGTCTGCTCGACTTCCTCGGCTAGGAGCCGGGAAGAGAGCTGAAAAGGAACACAATTCCCCCGTCTCGGCCGCGTGGGATTGCAAGTCAGAGAAGCCGGCGAGGGACGCCGGCTGGGCAAGAAAAGCCAAGGCCGAAGGTCAAGGACGATCGCATGGAAGTCCAAACGTCACGCTTCGGGGTGATAGAAATCGCGGAGGACCGCGTTATCACTTTCTCGAAGGGTCTCCTCGGGTTCCCCTCGATGTGTCGGTATTGCCTGCTTCAGCCGGGCGACGACGCGATGTTTTTCTGGTTGCAGAGTCTGGATGATCCCGAACTCGCGTTCGTGATTACCGATCCGACGATGTTCTACCCGGAGTACGCAGTACCGATCCGGTCAGAACAGATGGAGACTCTGTCGCTCGAGAAGCTCGAGGATGCACAGGTTTTCGTAATCGTAAACAAGGTGGAGCAACAACTCACGGGCAACCTCCAAGGCCCGCTGGTTGTCAACACGCTTGAGAGGACGGGCGAGCAGCTCATCCTCGCGGACAAGCGGTGGACGACCAGACAACCGCTCATGAAGGTAGGGACGGCTGCGCAAGCGGCTTCTGCCTGATTCAGCGGAGACATATCCGGGTTCTTGCACGGAAGCAGGAACCCCTAGTGGCACGGAGGACGCTCGGCACGACGCCGGGCAGCCGGTCCCGGAGACGTATCCGGTCCGGTGATGGAAGGAGCCAAACGAATGCTGGTGCTTTCACGGCAGCGAGATGAGACGATCATGATCGGTGACAACATCGAGATCACGGTCGTCGATATCCGGGGCGACAAGGTTCGTCTCGGCATCACAGCGCCGACCCAAATCGCAGTACACCGCAAAGAGGTGTACGACGCGATCAGAAAAGAAAACGAACAGGCAGCGTGCTTCAAGCGCGACGACCTGGGGCCGTTGAGTTCGGGCGCGGCCCCGAAATCCGTCCGACCGGGAAGAACTGCCAGGGCGTCATCCCTGGCCTCCCCAGCCGGTTCTGGTAGTGTCAAAGCTACCGCGAGCAACGGAGTCCATCCAAAGCGCGTTGAGGTCGTCTCGACAAGCTCTAACGACTCGACGCCGACGCGGACCACTGCCTGAGAAGGTAAAGGGTCAGCATCGGCCGCAAGGAACGCGGCCGACGGCGGACGCAAGTCAGTCACGGAGGATCGACAATGGGTCGAATCAATACAAATGTCCCGAGCCTGATCGCTCAATCAAACCTGAGCCGATCAAACGAGGACCTGCAGGTCAGGCTCGAACGCCTGTCCACCGGACTCCGCCTCAACCGAGGCAAGGACGATCCGGCGGGTCTCATCATCTCCGAGCGAATCCGCTCCGACCTCGAAGGTGTCTCCCAAGGCATCAAGAACGCGGAACGGGCAAGCTCGGTCATCGCAACAACTGAAGGCGCACTGGTTGAGGTCAGCGACCTGCTGAACTCGGTCAGAGCCCTCATCGTTGAGTCTGCCAACACCGGCGGCAACTCCGCAGAAGAACGCGCGGCGAACCAGCTTCAGATCGACTCGGCTATCGAGTCAATCACACGCATCGCCAACACCGCGACCTTCGGCGGACTCAAGCTGCTCGACGGGTCGCAGGACTACATCCTCTCGGGTGTGAAGAGTTCTGCGATCAGCAAGGCGCAGGTCTTCAACGCCAACTTTGTCGGCGCAAGCGACATCCAGGTAGACGTGTCCGTGCTAGCCTCGGCGCAGCTGGGTGCTCTCTACATGTCCGGCTTCAACGCGGGCACCGGCGGCCAGGTCACCAGTTCCACCACACTCAGAATCGCAGGATCTCTTGGTGTCGGCACGATCGAGGTGGTCTCAGGCACCACGCTGGCCAACCTTGTCAACGCGGTCAACAACCTGAAATCCGTCACCGGTGTCTCCGCGTCGCTCATCAGCGCCTCGGACCCCACTTCAGGCCTCGTCTTTAACTCGACCGAGTACGGCTCAGACTCTTTCGTCTCGGTCGAACGCCTCGGCGGGCCGAGCGATCCGGCGGAAGACACCGTCAAGATCTACAAAGCAGCCGACGCCTACCAGATCGGGGCGGGCACCGGATCCATCTGGACCGAGCCCTCGGCGTCGCTGGCGACCTCGAACCGAGATATCGGACGGGACGTGACAGCACTCGTCAACGGCACACTCGCCAACAGCTCTGGGCTTGATCTGTCCGTCTTCTCTGGCTCGCTCTCGCTTGAGATGGAGCTCAACAAAGACTTGGCGACTGAGCTCAACGGTTCGAGCAGTTTCAACATCACCGGCGGCGGTGCGTTGTTCCAGCTCGGCCCGCAGGTCAACGCGTTGCAGCAAACCTCTATTGGTGTCCAATCGGTCGCCGCGGAGAATCTAGGCGGCACGCTGATCAACGGTGCTGTGACCTATCTGAGTTCGCTCAAGAGTGGTCAGGACAACGACATCAGGACAAGCGCATCACGCGGCGATTTCAGCCAGGCGAGCGACATCATCGATTCTGCGATCGATGAGGTTTCGATCCTTCGTGGGCGTCTTGGTGCCTTCGAGCGGAACACGCTGCAAACGAACGTGCGTTCGCTGCAGGCCGCTTATGAGAACCTGACATCGAGTGCATCCGTGATCAGAGACGCCGACTTTGCCGAGGAAACGAGCAATCTGACGAGAGCTCAGATCCTGAACCAGGCATCCTCGAGCGTGCTCGGTCTGGCGAATCAGCAGGCCCAGCAGGTGCTCTCGTTGCTCGGATAGCCGTTCTAAGGTCCCGATAAGGGCCAGAACACCCGAATCAAGTGAACCGGTGGACCAAGTCCACCGGTTTTTTTGTGTCCTTATGGAGGAAATGTAAGTCTGTAAAGACTCCGGACTGAACACGCACTCTCGGACCGCCGATGCCGCACACGTCCCCGGATGACGGATCGTCCAGGGACGGGGTGGCTCGGCACGGTGCCGGGCAATGTGCTCCGACGCGAGACCCGCGGACGAGCAATGCGGATTGGGCAACAGCCCAAATGTTCACGGAGGATTCATTCAAATGAGTCGCATCAATACAAACGTTTCGTCTCTTACTGCTCAGCGCGTGCTGGGTCAGAACAACTTCGGGCTCAACAACTCGCTCGAACGTCTCTCGACCGGTCTTCGGATCAACCGAGGCAAGGATGACCCGGCGGGTCTGATCGCATCCGAAAACCTGCGTGCCGAGATCAAGTCGGTTGACGCAGCGATCAACAACGCCGAGCGTGCAGAGCGTGTCGTCAACATCGCCGAGGGTGGTCTCTCTGAGATCTCGGGTCTTCTGACCGAGCTCCAGGGCCTCATCACCAACTCGGCTAACGACGCCGGCCTGAGCAGTGCAGAAAAAGAAGCAAACCAGCTTCAGATTGACTCGATCCTGCAGACCGTTGACCGTGTCGCAGATCAGACCTCGTTCCAGGGCACCAAGCTCCTGAACGGCAACTTCGACTTCCGCGTTTCGAGCCAGGCCTCGGGTATCGCTGACCTCCGCGTCAACGGTGCGAAGTTCGAGGGCACCAGCCTCGACGTCGACGTCCTCGTCACCCAGTCGGCGCAGCGCGCCGGCCAGTTCCTCTCGTTCGGCGGCACCAACCTTGACCTCGGCGGCTCAGGCGCCACCGATGGTGCGAGCTCGACCTTCGTGGTTGAGATCTCCGGTTCGCTCGGCAGCCGTGAGTTCAGCTTCGCTTCGGGTACCACCGTCGCACAGATCGCTGACACGGTCAACACCTTCAGCGACGTCCTCGGCGTTTCCGCAGTTGCTTCGGGCAACGGCGTCCGCCTCCAGTCGTCTGAGTTCGGCTCGAGCGAGTTTGTCACCACCAAGATCGTCGATGACGCTCAGCAGGCTGGTAACGTGACCGGCTACAGCGCCACCGGCTTCGGCACCCCGGGTGCTTCACTCGGTGCTCTTAACTCCACCGCAGCGACCAACGGCATCCGTGACGTCGGCCAGGACCTCGGCGCCACGATCAACGGCATCGTTGCTACCACCGACGGCAAGACCGCCAAGATCGACACCGACTTCCTCAACCTCGAGATCTCCCTGGATGACTCCACCTCGCAGTCGCTCGGTGCGGTCGGCTCAGGCCAGACCTTCTCGATCGCCGGTGGCGGTGCAACGTTCCAGCTCGGCGGCAACGTCGACATCACCTCCAAGGTGACCCTCGGTGTCTCGGAAGTCGCCATCCGTAAGCTCGGCTCCAACGCCTCTGGTGGCTTCCTTGATGACCTCGGCTCGGGCAAGTCGCTCAACGTTGTTGACGGCGACCTCTCCGCTGCTCAGAAGGTTGTTTCAGAGGCTATCGAGCAGGTCTCGACCCTGCGTGGCCGCCTCGGTGCGTTCCAGCGGAACACACTCGGTGCGACCAAGCGAAGCCTCGCTGTGAACCTCGAGAACAGCTCGGCTGCTGAGTCCACCATCCGTGACACCGACTTCGCGTCGGAGACCGCGGCTCTGACCCGCTCGCAGATTCTTGTTTCGGCTGCTACCAACACCCTGTCGCTGGCCAACAACCAGCCGCAGACCGCGTTGCAGCTGCTCGGCTAAGGCTGAGACCCTCCGTAAACGGAAATCACCCCGCACCCGTCTCGGTTCTCCCGAGGCGGGTGTCTTTCATTTTTGATACAACTCTCCACACGCCCGCCGCGATGCGCCGACTAGTAAGGTGTCAATGCCAAAGACCTCGGACCAAACGCAAGACATACCCGCCTTGCTCGCCTCGGCGATGCGGGGGTTCATGCAGTTCGTCAAGATCGAGTGCGGCCTCAGACCCAACAGCGTTGCGGCGTATAGACGCGACATCGCGGAGCTGGTTGAAGACCTCGCGGAAGCAGGCATCACCGACCCGGGCGAGATCACACCGAGACACCTGAGCACGCACATCCAGCGGCTGTCCGCCGACCGCAAACTCGCCGGCTCGTCCGTGATCCGGCACCTGGCGACGATCCGCGTGTTCTGCCGGTGGCTTCACGCGACCGGGAGGGTGAAGGACAACCCCGCCGACGTGCTCGTTCGGCCTTCGAGCTGGAAAAAACTGCCGGGCGTGCTCTCGCCCAACCAGGTCAAACGGTTGCTCAACGCGCCGATGCAGGAGATCGAAGCCAAGCCCGCACGCAAGAGCTACGCGCTGCGCGACCGGGCGATCCTTGAACTCATGTACGCCAGCGGGTTGCGCGCTTCGGAAGTCGGCGCGGTCCGCCAGAGCGACATCATCGAAGAGGGGGGCGTCATCCGAGTCACGGGCAAGGGGGACAAGCAAAGGCTGGTGCCGATGGGCACGCCAGCACTGAACGCTCTGCACGACTACCTCGAGTCGGCACGCCCTTCGTTCGCGCTCGACGCCGAGCCCGCGACGGATGCGCTATTCCTATCACGCACCGGCAGGCCGCTGGAGCGGGTCGCGGTCTGGCAGATTATCAAAAAGCACGCCAAGACCGCGGGACTGCAGGACGTGCACCCGCACACGCTCCGCCACAGCTTCGCGACACACCTGCTCTCGGGCGGCGCCGACCTTCGAGTGGTGCAGGACCTGCTGGGGCACGCAGATATCACAACGACGCAGATCTACACGCACGTGGACAGCGACCGGCTGCTCAGCGTGCATAAGCAGTTTCATCCGAGGGGATGAGCGCATATAGACTTTGGGTATGGCCGCACCACCCAGCGATGTCTATAGCCGCATCGAGGCTTCGTTCCGTAAACAAACGGTGATGACGACTCTTGGAGCCGAACTCGTACTGGCGGAACAAGGACGAGTCTCGATCCGGCTGGCATACCGCGACGACCTGACCCAGCAGAACGGCTATCTTCATGCTGGAATCGTCTCAACGATTGCGGACTCTGCCTGTGGCTACGCGGCACTGTCAGCGTTGCCTCAAGGACACGAAGTTCTGACGGTCGAATACAAGATCAATCTGCTGTCACCCGCCAAGGGCACAGCATTCCGCGCCGACGCGTGTGTCATACGCAGCGGCAAGACACTGAGTGTTTGCAGGGCCGAGGTGTTCGCCGAGCAAGACGGCAACGAGACTGCAATCGCAGCCATGACCGCAACGATCTTCGCAGTAGCAGAGCGTTCCTAAGTTTTAGATCGGCCGCTTGTAGTCGCCCTGATCCTCCGAGTGCGAACCGGAGAGGTTCGCGCGTCGGCGTGCGGGGGGCTCGGTGGATCTCGGTCTTGAGATCGTGCCGACAGATTCGGTCGGGGCGGCTTCGGAGTCGCCGGCGAACGAGTTGGTGACGGCTCCAATGTGCCTGTTCGTGGAAAGGTTCTCGCGGGTCTCCGCCATTGCGCGATCGACCGCGTCCATCGGCGGGGCGGCCTGGTGCATGAGAATGCCCCGCTCGACGCCCGAGCCGAACCGCAGGCCGGTGACCATCGCGCCCGCCATCGCGGCGGCTGGGATGCCCACAAAGACGAGCATCAGTTGAATCGAATTGGTTGCGCCTTCGCTCGCGGCGACCATGTTCCCATAACCGGTGAACACGCCGCCGAAGGGCATGGACGCGAAAACATCTTTCCAAGGCAGCGCCAGCAAGCAGAGGCACAGCCCCCACATGCACGCGGAGATCGCTTTCTCAACGCCCGGCACGGAAGCCCCGCCGGCGACGATCGCCCCCAGTGTGGTCAGAACCGCGAGCCCCACCGCCGAGAAGATGCCGACGATGATCGCGCCCTGGCTGATCCGCATGAGGATGACGTCAGTCGTGGTTGTCACACGGTTGACGTCGGGGATGCTCCTTGGGGTCATGGAGGCGACAACTTCTTCGATGGTCGGCGCGGGGAGCTCGGCCTTGGGACGCTCGGCGCGGACGCCACCGGTTGAGGTGGGCGTCACGACAACGGTGCGGTGCTCAGTCGGGTTTGGGTCGGCGAGCGTCTGATATCGGACGTCGGTGAAGTGGACGAATCCGAACACGAAGAGTTGGATCAGTGCCGCGACAAAGACGCCCGCGGCGCAGAGCATCACGCCTCGTTTGAGGCGCGTCAGAGCCGCCGCGATGTGGTTCTGGCTGTTCATCCCCGGTTATCCCCTCTCATCTGACTGGAACATCGGTTTCAGAACAGATTGGGTCGCCATCTAGTGACCGGATCAGGGTTTACGCAGGGCTGTGGTGCTCTGCAATCGTCACACCTTACCGATCCGGCTGTCAATCGGGTCCGAGAATTCGGCGTGGTCGGCTTGAAATCCTTTCAAGGCTTACTGAAAATAGAGAAGCATGAGCACGATCTACACACCCTTGCCGACCAAGCCCGACGCGGACGCCGTGGATCCGGGGTTTCTGCGCGATGTCGCCGACGGGCAGGTCCGGCTGACGCCCGAACAAGGGCTCACACTCCTCCAGCAACAAGAATTCTTCGAGCTCGGCCGATGGGCGGACGCGCGCTGCCGAGCCATCCACGGCGACGACCTGCGCACCTACGTCATCGACCGCAACATCAACTACACCAACATCTGCACCGCCAAGTGCATCTTCTGCGCATTCAAGCGCACCGCCGAGGATCACGACGCGTACACGCTCGAGTACGAACAGCTCTTCGAGAAAATCGAAGAACTCTCGGCTGTCGGCGGCACGCAGGTCCTCATGCAGGGCGGCATGAACCCGGAGCTCCCGCTCGACTGGTACATCGACCTGCTTCACGGCATCAAAGAGCGCTACCCACACATCCACGTCCACGGCTTTAGCCCACCCGAGTTCATCGAGTTCGTCCACTTCTTCAACCCGCCCGGCAAGAACCTCGAAGAGAAGCTCCGCTGGGTCATGATCAGGCTCCGTGACGCGGGCCTCGACTCGCTCCCGGGCGGCGGCGGCGAGATCTTTGCCAACCCCGTGCGCACAAAGATTGGTTTGGGCAAATGCGACGCCGAGGCGTGGCTCACCACCATGTACGTCGCGCACTCGCTGGGCATGTACACCAGCGCCACGATGATGTTCGGCCACATCGAGGGCCTCGCCGACCGCATCCACCACATGGAACTCGTCCGCCAGTGGCAGGACCGCGCACTCATGGAGTTCGGCGAGGGCAGCCCCTTCACGCGTCACCACGAGGGCGAGCTCGCCCCGCCCGATCACCAGCCCCCGGGCGGTCACTACAAGGCGTTCATCAGCTGGCCCTTCCAGCGCGACAACACCGCGCTGGGTCGCGTCAAGGAATGGGGAAGCCAGCCCGAGGACCGCGAGCCGGGAGCCGTGTTCCCGGGCGACGCCGTCGCGGTGCTGACGGGCGAGAGCGACCCCAAGGCCCACAAAGAGTTCGGTCGGCGTATCCGCCTCTCGGGCTCGACGGACTACCTGCGCACGCAGGCCGCGAGTCGGCTGTATCTCGACAACATCTACTCCATCGGTGCCAGCTGGGTGACGATGGGCCCGCACATCGGGCAGGTCGGGCTCCAGTTCGGCGCCAATGACATGGGCTCGGTCATGATGGAAGAGAACGTCGTCAGCTCCGCGGGCACGACGTACTGCCTCGACGAGGCTGTTCTGTGCAAACTCATCCGCGACGCCGGCTTCACCCCCGCCCAGCGGAACAACACCTACGACATCCTCTCCATGAAGCTCGGTGAAGACTCGCCCGACAAACGGGTGACCGACTGGTCGAATCACCGAGCAAAGCGGTTGCACGTTGAGTCCGTGCCGGTGGATGCGAAGGCGGAGTTGACGGTGAGTGCTCTGGAAGCGAAGTCCCGGTAAGCTGAGTCTGTGCTCCCAAAGACCCGAGCCCGCGCACTCTGGATTGCAGTCAGCACGCTGGCGGCTTTGTTCGTCGCTACCGAACTCACACCCCGCACCTCAAACAGTTCTCGCACACTTGTTGGACAAGTCTGGACGCGACTCGGGTTGACGGGCTTGTATGGCAGCGTCCGCGACGGCGAACTCGCCGGTTTCAACGAGTTCTATGTCAAACGGACCGAGAGCGGCTTACAGATTCTCACGAATGACGACATCGCCTCCTCGTATGACATGGATCGAGATCACGCGACCAAGATCAGGGAGTTCGAGCCCGACTACCTCATCCGCGCGCAGGTGACCTACCGATGGGGCGGATTCGTATACAAGTCATGGCTGCGACTGAACTACTCGTTCCTTGTCGCCGATCCGGATACCGGCAACGCAATCGGAGATCCGCAACTTGTTCGAGAACTCCAACTCGCCACCGCCGATTGGCTTGAGGGCGGCAAACTCTCATGGAAGAAGTGGAAGGCACCACGCTGGCCAAGCGACCTGCGTGCCGGCGAAACAAATTGGCAAGAGACCTATACGCGTGCCTACTTCTGGGATGCGGTCTGGTGCGTACTTCTGCTATTCGCGTTAATTTCGATAGGGTATTGGCTCCGATTGGAGTATCGACAATTCAAATCAAGAACAATCCAAGGCAGCCCACCGGAATAATGCGGCGCGGTACGCGCTCGTGAATCAGAAAGAACCAACTCCCATTTACAAATAAGGACAGCATGCAATCACCCGTCGACTCACGAGCCACGCTGACCCGCTTCAATCTCCTGCCAAGCCTTGAGGCGTGGCGTTGCCCGTCATCAAACGGCGTCTGGATCGACGGCGAGGCCTACTGGAAGTGGCTCCTGAAACAACCAAACTTTCCCGATGTCGGCCACTCCGTTCCGAGTGAACCCGTCCGGGTGGATGACACCGACCGCGTGCTGATTTCGCCGCGATCCTGGCGGATTATGTCTAAGTTCCGTGTCGGGCGCGACCTCGGGTTTCAGATCAATTTCGACCGCGTATCGGGCGGCTTCTGGCTTAACCACAACGAGTACGAGGCGCTCAAAGCAAGAGAGTTGCACGACGAGCTTCATTTGATCTGCGACAGCACGTACCAGCAGAAACTCCGCGAGCTCGAGAGCGCCGAACGACGACACGACGCACTGAGCGAGTCGCTGAGTCCAGAAGGCAAATCAAAGGTCGAATCGCTTGCCGAGTGGGCAAAGGCACACACCGATAAGGAGCTGATCAGGGCGTACTTTCTTGAGCTTCTCGAAGCCCAGACTCACTGACCTATTCGTTCGAGACTCGATCAGCCCTTCAACTCGTCGTACACAGCCCCGATCGCGCGTCCCTTGATCTGCTCGAACTGCAGCCCGTCCATGAACGGCCATGACATCTGCTGCGCATCTTCCTTGCTGGTGCCCTTGTTGATCTCGCCCTGAACAACATCGACGAGCTGTTCGTGGTAGCTCTTCATGTTTTCGACGACCTCTTTGCCCCCCACCGCGCCGTGGCCCGGGACGACGACGGTCTCGTCGTCGCAGAGTTTGAGCACCTGTTCGAGAGACTCGATCCATCCCTTTGCGGTTGCACCACCCGCGGGCAGATAGAACGGGTGCAGGCCCGCGAAGACGAGATCACCCGTGTGGATGATGTTCTCTGATTTGAGCTGCACGACGATGTCATTGTCGGTGTGGCCCGATCCGAAGTGATGGATATCGAGTTCCAGCTCACCGATGCGGATTGTGTCGCCATGATCGACGGGGCTCGTTGGTACGAAGTCGTCAACTTTCTGTGTCTGAGCGTTCTCCGCAACCTGCATCGCCAGTTCCATCGCGCGTTCGTTGCCGTCGAGGTCACGCTTGGCACGCATCACCGCGCCCTGCGCATCACCCATGAACAGCTCTGCCATGGTCTTGATCCGGCTGATCGCGTTCGGGTGCGCGTACGAACTGCCTTTGCCAACGAATGCGTTGTTACCCCCGGTATGGTCGCCGTGGTGATGCGTATTGAGGAGCGAAACCGACTGCCCGAGTTTCATGGCGTCCTCGCGCAGAGCCGGGCCAAGATAGGTAAATTTCGAATCCACGACCAGCACTTCATCGCCGCTTGCAATAGCGAGCGAGTTGCCTCCGAGTGCGAGGTTGACCACGGCTTGCGTGTGGTCTGTCAGCCTGTCCCAACTGAGGATGTCCGTGAGCGGCTTGGAACGAGCAATTGCCGCGGGAGCAAAGCCCGCGCCGGCTACCAGTGCTGATGCTCCAAGCACAAAGTCTCGTCGGCTGATCGTCATTTCAGGTCCTCCAGATATCGGTTGGGAGTGTGGATTTGCTCGTCTACTACCAGCCTATCATGGGCGGTGCCGGGGCACCCGGCTTTCAGATTCCTAAACATCACGTGCAGCCAGGAAATTCCACATGCGGGCCAACGAACTCAAACCGGGCATGGCAGTCAACATGGACGGCCGACTCTACGTCTGTGTCAAAACCGACCACGTCAAGCCGGGCAAAGGCCCCGCGTATGTGCAGGCCAAGCTCCGCGCGATCGACGGCGGCATCGCTGAAAAACGCTTCAACTCCGACGCCCAGATCGACGGTGCCACCCTCGACCGCAGGGAGATGGAGTACCTCTACTCCGATGCATCGGGCGCCACGTTCATGGATTCCGAAGATTTCGAGCAGGTCATTATCCCGACCGACGTGCTCGGCGATGCGCTGCTCTACATCCGTCCCAACGGCACATGCAACTGCCTCTTCCACGAGGGCTCGCCCGTTTCGGTCGATCTTCCCTCGGCGGTTGATCTTGAGATCACCGACACGCCACCGGGCATCAAGGGCGCGACCGTGACGAACCAACTCAAGGAAGCCACGCTTGAGACCGGTCTCAAGACCAAGGTCCCGCCGTTCATCGTGACGGGCGAAACCATCCGTGTCAGCACCGATGACGGCTCGTACCTCTCGCGTGTCAAGACCGACTGAATTGGATGGGCTCCGCTCGATCGTGCTCTTGGGCCTTCGGGGCTCCGGCAAAACAACGATCGGTGCGCGCCTGATTGATCGGCTCCCCCACTTCGTCCAGGAAGACCTCGACCAGTGCGTGCTCGACGACAGCGAGCACGACACGATCGAGAAAATCGTCAACGACGAGGGCTGGGAAGGATTCCGTTGGCGCGAATACGAGCAACTCCAGATATGGCTCTGGAGCCTGCACCACCTGCCCGAGCGGAAGATGGTCCTCTCGCTCGGCGGCGGCGTGCCCACCTACGAGAAATCGCTTGCGCTGCTCCAATCAGCAGAATTGCACGGAATGATCCGGCTTGTCTACCTCCGCGCCACGCCCGAAACACTTGCAAAGCGCATGGAAACCTCGGCCGACAGACCGAGCCTGACCGGCGCCGATCCGATCGCTGAAATCTCAAAGGTGTTCGAGGAACGCGACGAGCTGTACCGCTCGATCGCCGACGTCGTTGTCGATGTTGACGGCCAGTCGCCCGACGAGACCGCCTCGGCGGTGCTTGCCGCGCTAAAGCAGCTTTGAATCCGCGTCCTGGACCGCTTTGCAGAACGCGCGGATCTTGTCGTGGTCTTTGACGCCACGCTCTAACTCGACGCCGCTGGACACATCGACCGCGTATGGCCGAACCGCGGCGATCGCTTCGCCAACGTTGCTCGCATCCAAACCGCCGGCGAGCATGATCGGTGTTCCGATGCCCTTTGCAGCCTCGGCAAGCTGTGCCCAGTCGAACGCGATCCCCTCACCGCCGTCGGAACCGTCGACGAGGATCACGCTGACCTCATCGATCGCGTCGTAGTGCTTCAGTCGATCGGCGATGGTGTCGGGATCGAACTTGACTGCTTTGATCAATTCAGGCCCGAGTTCTTTCACAACGCCGTCGGGCTCGTTGCCGTGAAGTTGGGTCATCATGGTCGGGCACTGCTGCTCGATCTCGGCGAACTCGTCGAGCGACGCGTTCACGTACAGCCCCACCGACGAGACCATCGGGGGCAGCTCGCACGCCAGCTTCCACGCCTCTCGCGGGTGGATGTAACGCGGCGAGCCCTCCGCGAAGACGAAGCCAACAGCGTCGGCGCCCGCCTCGGCGGCTGCGTTGAGCGATACCTGATTGGTTATGCCGCAGATTTTGATGCGTGTCCGTGCCATGCGTGATGCTAGCTCGTCTTCGGGCCTGCGATGTCACGCAGCAGCTCCTCGGCGAGCCCCCGCTCGTCGCCGTGCAGCTTCGGGAGTGCGGCGTCGAGCAGAGGCTTGGCCTCGTCCGGCTTGCCCAGGTTCTTGACGAGCATGAGCGCAGCCATCACCTGCGACATCGGCGTCTCGCGGTCGGTTGGGTACGCCTTGCAGAACGCCTGGTACGCCTTGACCGCGTTTGCGCGGTCGTCGCTGCGCACCAGATGCTCGGCGAGCTTGAGCTGAAGATCTCGGCTGAGCGATGTCCCCGGCTTGTCTACGCCGAACTCGTCCACGAACACACGGTACTGATCGGCGGCGTCTTCGAGCTTGCCCGCTGAAACGAGCTGACCGATCTCGTACCGGCCCTCGTTGATGGCTTTCTGCTCAGGTGATTCTTGTTTGTCTGCGCCGACCTGTCTTGCAACGGCGCCCTCGTGCGCACGAGCCGCGGCTGCGAATTCTGCCCGGCGTTTACGCTGCTTGATGTATGTGAACAGGTCGTACGGCTCGCGTTTGAGCACATTCATCTTGAGCAGGAGCAGTGTTGAAACGATCCCGAACCCGTACCCGCCGAGGTGAGCCGCGTGCGCGATGCCCGTGCCGCCGCCGAGGCCGTTGGCGATGATGTCGATCGCGATATTCAGCCCGATGAACCACCAAGCGGGCACCGCAACCCGGCTGAGCGTGAACAGGAAAAAACAGATGATCTGCGTGCGCGGGAAGAGAACGAGGTACGCCCCGGTGACGGCCGCCACGGCTCCCGACGCCCCGATCGCGGGCGCATCGCTGAACAGAAGATGCGCACCTCCGGAAGCCGCCGCCCCGGCGAAGTAGAGCACCGCGAACCCGAAGTGCCCCATCTTGTCCTCGACGTTGGGCCCGAGGGCCAGCAGGACGAGCATGTTGAAGAAGATGTGCATGAAATCGGCATGAAGGAACGCGCTGGTGATCAGCTCTTGGTAGCGGAAGCCGTGAACCCAGACCGCGTACTGGTCGATGACCTCGCCGTACGCCTGCATGCTGCCTGATTTGGTGTACTCGGTCCAGAGAAAGACCAGCAGGTTGATGAAGATCAGGCCGTGGATGACTCGAGGCCGCTTGCGTCTGGGCCTGTCGGTGGTCAATGGGAACAACAAAGGGGCAGCCTCCGCCGGGTTTTTGGGCCTTGGGCGAACAATCGATCAGGGGAGTGTTCGCACCGACCTGACCTTTGGCATCATGGGTTCTATATTTAGTCTCCACAGGCGAGGAAAGCAGCACGGAGCCTTGCCGATACCCGAACAAGCCGCGGCCAACCGCGAGAAGGATCGAAAATGACCACCTTTGCCAAGGGACTCGAAGGCATCATCGCAGCCGAGACCAACATGTCATGGATCGACGGCACCAACGGTGTCCTCGAATACGTGGGCATCAACATCGATGAACTCGCCCGCAACTCGACCTTCGAAGAAACGGTCTACCTGCTCTGGAACAAGAAGCTGCCGACCCGCGCCCAGCTCGAAGAGTTCACCAAAGAGCTCCGCGAGCACTACAAGGTCGCCGACGGCATCAAGGACCGCATCAAGTCGATCCCCAGCACCGCTGAGCCGATGCACGTGCTCCGCAGCCTGATCTCCGAGCTTGCCTTCTACGACGACAACCCCAACGCCAACGACGTCGAGAGCGCCCGCCACAAGGCGATCAACATCCTCGGCCAGGCACCCGGCATCGTCGCGATGTACGACCGCGCCCGCCGAGGCCTCGACCCGATCGAGCCCGACACGAGCCTCACCTTCAGCGAGAACTTCCTCTACATGCTCAACGGCGAGAAGCCGACCGAGACCATGGCCCGCGCCTTCGACATCTGCATGATCACCCACGCGGACCACGGCCTGAACAACTCGACCTTCGCCGCCCGTGTGGTCATCTCGACACTCAGCGATGTGTACTCCGCGCTGACCGCGGCGGTCGGCTCGCTCCGTGGCCCGCTGCACGGCGGCGCCAACGAGGGGGTCATGAAGATGCTCAACGAGATCCCGAGCGTGGACGACGTTGAGGACTACGTGATGAATAAGCTCAAGAACAAGGACCGGATCATGGGCTTTGGCCACCGCGTCTACAAGGCCAAGGACCCCCGCGCCAAGGACCTGCAGAAGCTCGCCAAGCAGCTCGCGACCGACACCGGCAACGAGGCTTTGTACGAGAAATCAAGCAAGATCGAAGAGATCATGGAACGCGAAGTCGGCTCCAAGGGCATCTACCCCAACGTCGATTTCTACTCCGCGACCACCTACCACTGCATCGGCCTCAAGCTCGACCTCTTCACCCCGATGTTCGCGATGAGCCGCCTCGGTGGCTGGTCGGGCCACGTCATCGAGCAACTCGGCGACAACCGCCTCTTCCGCCCGAAGGCACAGTTCATCGGCGAGCACGGCGTGCCCTACGTCGCGATCGACGACCGCTAAACAACGACTCGATATCTCAAACCTTTGCACCGGCCCGTTCGCGGGTCGGTGTTCTTTTTGGGGTTTACAGCCCGAGCAGCACGAGCATCTCGTCGAGCACAATCCGTGCGCGGTCCTCGTCGCCGATGGGCCGGGTTGTGATGCGGATGCGCACGCGCCGGCCGTCGGGTGTGGCGCGGACGACGACTTTCTCGAAGACGGAACTCCCCGCGTGCCGGGCCTCGATGCGGGCGCGGTCGTCGGACTCGGATCGGTCGCTGATCGAGAAGCCCATCCTAACCAGCGCGATCTCCGCGGCAGAAGCGACGTCGGACGCGCGGTAACCGGCGGGTAGCTTGGCGTCGAGCGTGCCGAACGACCAGTCGGCGCGGATGTCGTGGTAGCCCTGTGTCGCGGTCGTGCGCGCACAGCCTCCAACGCAGAACGCCAGCGTGAACGCCAGGATGGTCAGTCGCCAAGCCATTTCGTCATATCAAGATCGTCCATACTGAGCCGACCTCGCCACTCACGGAGCGCCTCGAGGATGACCGGGTCGATCGGCTCTGGAGATATGGGCTTGGCATGCTCGACAACAGGCTCAGCCGGCGCAGCGGGTTCGGGTTTCTTGGTCGGCATGGGCCGGGCGGGCTGGGTCGCCTCGGGCGGCAGGTCGGCCTCGTCGATCTTGAACAGGTCCTTCCAGTACCGGATCGCCATGGGCGACAGGGGCACCTCGGTCGTGAACGTCGGCCTCCTCCACCGCTGCTTCGCCGAGTCCGCATCCCGGAGCAGGACACCTAGAAAGTCGTGGCTGGGCATGATTCGGGCCTTCCGGCGACGCCCGGCGCGCTGGAGCCTGCGGTCGGAACTGACCACCGTCAGCCGGCGCGGGGCCGATTCTGCCTCGATCAGACGCTCGATCAGCGAGTCCGCGTCCAGTCCCGGGCCGGCGTAGAGCAGCTCCGAACCCTCGACATGAAACCTCAGCTCAGCGTCCCGGTGGGCGACCGGGCCGAGGTTTCGGGGCATGCCGTCACAGACCAAGAGAGCCCTGCTCCGGCGGTGCCTGCCCGCGGCGATCAGGGCCGCCAGTTCCGCAGGCCCCGAATCATGGGGCAGCTCTCGCAAGGCGAGCGGGTGATGCAGCACGTTGTATGTATCGACTAACAGCATCAAAAGACAGGCCCATATCAGGCCCGGATTGTCCGTTTGAGTGGATTCCCGGCGGCTTAGAGCCTTTACTTGCGGCCCGGAGACCCGCTTGTATACGGCTCTCCAGCTTGAGCATATGACAACCGCCCGAGGCAAAGAGCCCGGTGGCCTGACAGATACACGAGGATTGCATGGCGATTCGGATCAAGTCCCGCAACAACGAGTCGGTCGAGCAGATGATGCGTCGCTTCAAGAAGCTCTGCGAGAAGGAAGGTCTCACCAAGGAGATCAAGCGCAAAGAGTTCTTCGAGAAGCCTTCGGAGCGTCGCCGCCGCGCCGCACGCAAGGCCGTCTCCAAGACCGCTCGCGAATCCGCGTAAACACGAACGAACCCTCGCCCGGTGAAAGCCGGGCGTTGCTGTTTTTGAGTCCACAGATCGGTCGCGCCTCGAACGGATGCCGGGCGAGACATGCCGAGCAATCGGGCATATTCGCCCGGTAATACGGACTTCCGTAAGCCTTGGCCGATACATAGTTTCACGTTGACGACGTCCACCGGTCGGTGGGCATGAACCCTTCCAAGCCTGGTAGCGCCGGACGCGCTCCAGAGCTCACCCGGGAGTTTTTTAGAGATGATCGACTCATTGATACCGGCAACGGTGCAGCTCGCCTCGTTCGGCGACATCCCGCCGTTGTACTTCCTTGCACCGGCGGGCGGCGTTCTCGCTCTGGTCATGGCCAAGATTTTCAGCGGCCAGGTCATGAAAGCCTCCGAAGGCGATGACGAGATGGTTCGCATCGCCGAGGCCGTCCGTCAGGGCGCGATGGCGTACCTCACCCGTCAGTACAAAGTCGTCGCGGGCGTCTTCGTTCTGCTGATCGCCTTCCTCGCGGGCATGGTTGCGCTCAACCTGCAGGCGCCGCTCACACTCATCGGTGTGCCGGTCGCGGGCCTGCTCTCGGGTCTTTGCGGCTGGTTCGGCATGAAGATGGCAACCAACGCGAGTGCCCGTACGGCTCACGCCGCCAAGCAGTCGCTCAACGAAGGCCTCCGCGTCGCGTTCCGCTCGGGCGCGGTCATGGGCCTTGTCGTTGTGGGCTTCGCTCTGCTTGACGTCAGTGTCTGGTTCGCGGTGCTCAACTCGGTCACCGACTTCAGCCTCCCGGTCATCTCGACCATCATGCTCAGCTTCGGCATGGGCGCTTCCACGCAGGCTCTGTTTGCACGCGTGGGCGGCGGCATCTACACCAAGGCCGCCGACGTCGGTGCTGACCTTGTTGGTAAGGTCGAGGCTGGCATCCCCGAAGACGACGCACGCAACCCGGCGACCATCGCGGACAACGTCGGTGACAACGTCGGCGACGTGGCTGGCATGGGCGCTGACCTCTACGAATCGTACTACGGCTCAATCCTCGCAACGATCGCACTCGGCGCAGCCGCGGCGTTCACGCTCTCGATGGACACCGCCGAGCAGACGATGAAGTTTGCTTTCGCGCTCGCAGCCGCCCCGCTGGCACTTGCAGGCGTTGGCATCTTCTGCTCGATCGCGGGCATCTTCTCCGTGAAGGCCGAGGAGAACGCGAGCTTCGCCAAACTCCTCAAGGGTCTGCACAAGGGTGTGTGGATCGCTTCGTTCCTCGTCGCAATCGCCGCGTTCGGTATCCTCTTCATGCTCTTCGGATCGGGCTCCTCTGCCGAGGCGCTCACCCAGGTCGGCACGAGCTGGTGGAAGATCGGCTTCGCGATCCTGACAGGTCTCCTCGCCGGTAACGTCATCGCGTACGCGACCGAGTACTACACCAGCTACGAGCACAGGCCCACGCAGCGCATCGCCGAGCAGGCCCTGACCGGCCCGGCGACCGTGATCATCGCGGGTATCGCCGAGGGCATGAAGTCCACATGGGCTTCGCTTCTGACCGTGGTTGTTGCGATCATCGCGGCGTTCGCGTTCGCGGGCGGCAGCGAGAGCTTCCTCATGGGTCTCTACGGCGTGGGCATCGCGGCTGTCGGCATGCTCTCGACACTCGGCATCACACTCGCGACCGACGCGTACGGCCCGATCGCCGACAACGCAGGCGGCAACGCCGAGATGACCGGCCAGCCCCCGCAGGTCCGCGAACGTACCGACATGCTCGACTCGCTGGGTAACACCACCGCTGCGACCGGCAAGGGCTTTGCCATCGGTTCGGCCGCGCTGACCGCGCTGGCGCTGTTTGCTGCGTACGTCCAGGTTGTGCAGGTGCAGATCACCTCTCAGAGCGAGACATACGTCGAGAAAGCCTCATACACCGCACCTGCCGACGCGAACCAGGCGTACGCCGTCTACGAGGGTCACGGCAAGTTCGCGATCGTCATCCCAGCGCATGAAGCTGACGGCGAGACCCACGAGGCGATCGTCGACGGCGCGATGTTCATCGAGTCAACCCAGAGCGGCGAGATCCTGAACCACCTTTCCAAGGGCCAGGTCTTCACCGACGTTCACGCGGTTGGCGAAGAGCACCACGACCACGCCTCCAACGTCGAAGCGCACCATCTGCACCTCGACAGCCAGTACACCGTTCACGCGGTCTTCGACCACGGCGACCACAGCCACACCGAGTCGTTCGTTGTGACCTCAAGCCGAAACGGCTCGGTCGGCGACGTGCTCGCGTTCTACGACGTGACCATCACCAACCCTCGCTTGCTGGGCGGCATCTTCATCGGTGTGCTCCTCGCGTTCCTGTTCTGTGCGATGACCATGAACGCCGTGGGCCGCGCCGCGTACGCGATGATGAACGAGTGCCGACGCCAGTTCGCGATCATGCGTGACGCGTTCCGCAAAAACGGCATGAGCGAAGACGATCTTGCTGACCCCGAGACCTGGCCCAAGCAGGTCGATGTCGACGGCAAGCAGTACCCCGACTACGCCAACTGTGTCGCCATCTCAACCGCCGGCGCTCAGAAGGAAATGGTCGTCCCCGCGATCCTCGCGATTGTTGTGCCGATCCTCGTCGGTCTTGTCCTGAGTGTTCCGGGTGTGATGGGCCTGCTCGCAGGCGGCCTGACCTCGGGCTTTGCCGTCGCGGTCTTCATGGCCAACGCGGGCGGTGCTTGGGACAACGCCAAGAAGCTGCTCGAGTCGTACGGCAAGATCACCGCCGACGACGTTGTCAACGGGACTGGCGACAGCGCCAAGATCCCGGCCGAGATCAAGGACGCCATCAAGGCTCGCGCCGAGGAGATGGTCAAGACCGGCAACGGCAGCGACATCGTCTACGGCAAGGGCTCGGACGATCACAAGGCCACCGTCGTCGGTGACACCGTGGGCGATCCGTTCAAGGACACCTCGGGCCCGTCGCTGAACATCCTGATCAAGCTGATCTCGATCGTCTCGGTTGTGTTTGCGGGTCTGGTCGTTGCGTACGGCCCGATTATCGGCGACGCGCTCGGCCTCGGCTGATTGCATACAACAACCTAAGTCACTCTCAAGCCCCTCGCGATGCGAGGGGCTTTTTTTATGCACGTATTCAAGGCGCGTTTCATGTACACTGGACGCGGAGGCGTTCGTCTCTGCGGGGTAAAGACAATGAAGATCAGAAAACGATTCGCTCGTTGCAGCGGCTTTACGCTTATCGAACTTTTGGTCGTCATCGCGATCATCGCGCTGCTCATCGGCATCCTCCTGCCTGCACTAGCCAAAGCACGCGACTCGGCGCGGGCGATGGTCTGCACCAGCAACCTCCGCCAGCTCGGCATCGGGTTCGTTTCATACTCGCTTGACAACGAGGTCATCCCCGGTACATATCCGCACGGCAGGGCCGGGGGCGAATGGGAGGGCAACCTCGACTGGTGCGGCAAGAACAACGACGCATACCTGGACAACCCGGATCGGTTCAACCACCCGTTCCAGACGTCCGTGCTCTTTGACTACTTCGACGAGACCGACCACATCCTCGAGTGCCCCACCGCCAAACGACTGGCGAATAACTTGTACGACTACTGCATGCTCGGCGGAGCATCTGGCGCACGCACCGATCTCTCGTGGGATTTCCTGTACCTCACCAACCCTCGCAGTCCTCGGAGCGATCTAAAGAAGATGCAGGGCATCGTGTTGCTCGTCGAGGAACACGACCTGATCTTCAACGGCATGTACGACGACGCGATGTGGTCGAACCGCGATCAGATCAGCCAGCGGCACTCGGGCAAGGGCAACATCCTGTACCTCGACGGGTCGGTCGGTTCGTGGGAGCCGCCCACGGGCAAGCTTCCCGATGTCGAGGAGAACGACGACTTCAACGCGCTCGATTTCCGGGTCCGGTTCCGAGGGCGAAACCGTGTTTGTGACACGTCATCGATCGGTCAGTTTGGCTGGATCAACCACCCGATCTAGTGCGAGCGGACATCGCGGCAAGGCCTTACACTCGCGGCCATGCCCTCACTTCTCATGCTGTACATCGCGATGTCGCTGGCACTTCTGTTCGGTGCCGGGATTCTCCATCTGATTCCGCGGCTCGGCCCTGCGGGCAAGTCGCTGAGCGCCTGGCTCTGCCGAGCGCCGGGTCTTGACATCATGATCGCGTACTTCACGGTTGTTCCCATGATCGTGGGCCCGATCATGGGCGCGCAGTATCTCGCCGATTGGTGGGGATGGCTCGCTGGTCTTGGCGTGGGCGTCGGCGCACAGGTGACGATGGTCATGGCGTGGACCGTGCTTCACGAGTTTGCCAACCGCAAGCACCTCAAAGGGCCGCGCATCGTCAGCAACATCAACAGGCGCGTTGGGCGCGTTCGCAACCACGCGGCGGTGTGGACCACGGCGCTCGCGGTGCCGCTGTTTGCGCTTGTGAGGCTCGCCGAGTACATCGTGTACCCCCCACTGACCTGGCTCATCAAACTCCCCAAGCACAACTCGGGTGACTGGGTGAACGTGAGCCGGCACAAGTTCGAGGGACTGGTCGGGCACGACCTTATCTGGTGCCTCTACTGCGACTGGATGACGGGCATCTGGTCGCTCGGCACGGAGATGCTCCGCAACGTCGAGAGCTTCTGGTGCCCGATCCGGTTCGACTCGACCAAGAAGTGCGCCAACTGCGCGATCGACTTCCCCGACCTCGACAACGGCTGGGCACCTGCCGACGGTACGATGGCGGACGTGGACAAAGCGCTCAGCGCCCACTACCCCGCGCCAAACGGTGACAACTCATGGTTCGGGCATCCCGCGAGGCTTACCGTCGAGGGTGAGCGTGTCGAAGATCGCTGATTGTGTCCTTTCTGATAACGATGGAATCATAAAAAAACTGCCGACCCGTTGTGGGTCGGCAGCCGTAGGAAACTATTTCCTGCTTTATTGATTGGGCTGCACCAACGGCATCCCGTCGGCGGCCGTTACCGGCGCAGCCCTTTCATACAGTCACAATAGATCACTGAATCACCTCCCATCAGAACGTGTCACCCCAGCAGTCGCGACGCTGTGAGAGTCGCCGCCGGGTTCCTTTTCCACGGACCGTCGCCCGCGGCTCATCGCCCGGTGCCCGGGAAGACACCGGTCGTGGCGAACCGACCAACTGCTGGTTGCCGGGTTCTCCGGGCCAGCCGAGCGGGTCTGCCGTCCGCCATGCACAAGATATCGCAAATCCGGCCCTTGCGGTTTCACAATCCGCCGGACTCTTTGCACAACACCCGTTTGGGGGCCACAAGAGCGTTTCTCGGCTTAGTCCTCGAACTCGGAAAACGCCCCCTTGGCGTCCTGCTCGTCGAGGTAGGCCTGGAACTCGCCCATTTTGTAGGAGAGGAAGCAGAAGGCGTGGTGCAGCGTGAGCCATTCGATGTCTGAGCCGTCTTCGTCGATGTCCTTGCGGAGCCTGTTGAACTCGGCGAGCATGGTTTCGGCGCGCATGTTTTGGTCCTTCCGTGGTTTAGATAGGTGGCTGACGGGCGATGTTTCGGCCCGGCTCATCGTAGACAACCCGGTCCTTATCAACTGATCCAGCCGACGTTCTGGCCTATGATGCCTGCCCGCCTTACGCGGGATCAATCTGGGGCGGTAGCTCAGTTGGTAGAGCGACGCGTTCGCAATGCGTAGGTCGGCGGTTCGACTCCGCTCCGTTCCACTTCTCCGGGTTTGCACCCTAAATCGGCGGGTATTCCCACAGCCAACGCTGATTTCGGATCCACCAGCAAATGTGCCTGCCGCTGTCCGACCCGACTGGATCGGGGATTGGGCCACGCCGATAGACCTGTACCACCGGTGATCAGGATCTACGTATGGTGCAGAACGCACACCTTATCGCAACAGCTATCGCACTGGCTTCGTTTACCCTTGCGTTCTTCGCCGCGTGGTTCGAGCCGAAGAAGAGAACACCGGGCACCTTGCTTGGCCTGATCGCCCTGGGCGTCCTGACCTACAGCACTGCTCCTCAATCCATCAACTCGGTCCTCTACTCGGGTAAATTCGCGCTTGCCTCGGCGTTCTCGCTGCAAACGGGTATCCAGCTCGCGGGCATCATGATCGCGGGGATTGGCGTGCTGCTGTACTCGCGCAAGCCGATCACGATGACCATGCCAGAGTCGCCGATTAAGCGAATGCTTGATTCGAAGTCTCTCGACCTTCACAACGCCAGGAACATCGCAGAGAGCATGCTCAAGAGCGCACTCGGCGCCAAGCTCGTGCTCAGCACCGAAGACACACCGACTGGTCAAACGTTCACCGTGCGAATGGTCAACGGCTCGGTCGAACAGCTCTTCGGCGCCCCCGCTTCCAAGCTCGTCAACGCGCGACTGGAACGCGTCTGCCCCGAGTACCTGTACCCGTGGCTTTCAAAGCTCGCGGCTCAGTCGATCGAGACCAAGCTCCCCTGCCAAGACGAGCGCCGATTCGACGGCAAGCACACGCAGTGGTACGAACTCCGGGCCGTCGCGTTCCCGTCGGGTGTCACGATCAACATCAGCGACATCACCGACCGCCGGCGCATCGAGGATGCGCTCCGGCGGGAAGCAATGACCGATCCGCTCACAGGACTTGCCAACAGATCTCAGTTGAAGTCCACGCTCGCAGAGGTTGTGCACCGAGTCTCAATCAGAGCTGGCCGCGGCCTGACACTGTTCTACATCGATTTCGATCGTTTCAAGGTCATCAACGACAGCCTCGGCCACGACGTCGGCGACGAGCTGCTCTGCAGCATCGCTTCTCGCCTGAGAACCGCGGTCCAGTCGCTAAACACAGGCAAGGGCAGCAAGCTCGCTGCACGCCTTGGCGGCGACGAGTTCGTGATCCTCGCCGAGGGCATGCATGACGAAGAGGAAGCCGCCAGATTCGCGGCTGAGCTCGTGTCAATCTTCGCGGAGCCTCACAAACTCGGGATGCACAACGTGGTCTCCACCGCGAGCATCGGCCTTGCGATCGATCAGGGTGACTCGCGCCGGGCCGAGGACATCATGCGCGACGCGGACATGGCCATGTACTCAGCGAAAGAGACGGGCAAGGGCCGGTACGTCATCTTCGATGAGAGCCTCCGCGAGCGGGCGCTCTCCGAAGCAACCCTCGAGAAAGACCTTCGCGTCGCCGTGGAAAAGGAAGAATTCGGCATTGCGTTCCAGCCGATCATCAACCTCCGCACAGGCGACGTGCACTCGTTCGAAGCGCTCATCCGCTGGGTCCACCCGATGCGCGGCTACGTCGCGCCGGAACAGTTCATCCCGCTCGCGGAAGAACTCGGACTGATCGATCAGATCGGCGAGCAGATCCTCCGCCGATCCTGCTTCGCGGCCAAGGCGATGCAGGAGATCACCAGCACGAAGCGGCCGATCACGGTTTCCGTCAACCACTCGAAGCGTGAACTGCTTTCCGGGAAGTTTGTTGACAGTCTCGCGTCGATTCTTGACGAGACAGGTATCGATTCGTCACTCATCAAAATCGAAGTGACCGAGAGCGTGTGCGTCAAGCACCAATCCGAGGTTGTCCCGGTGCTCGAACAGATCCGCGCACTCGGTGTCCACACCGTGATCGACGACTTCGGCACGGGCGACTCGTCGTTCTCGTGTGTCGAGCAATTCCCGCTCGACCAGATCAAAATCGATCGGCGATTCCTGCACAGCGACCGCGACGACACCACCCGCCGTGCGATCCTCTCGACGATGATCGAGATGGCGCAGAGCCTGCAAGTGCCGGCGGTCTGTGAGGGCATCGAATCCCGCGAAGAGCTGGAACTCATGCTCGAACTCGGTTGCGATCTCGGCCAGGGCTGGGTGTTCGCCGAGGCGATGCCGCTGGACGAAGCTCTCGAACTGGCCGCCTCGGGTTTGTCACGCTGGATCGAGAACCTGCCGTTGCTCGAGGCGATCGAGAAGAACGCCAAGCGGAAAGATCGCTCGCGTTACGCGGCTTAGTGCTTGCAACCGGACGCGGCGGTCTGCATTCGATTTCGATCCCCAACGCAACTGGTCCTGTGATACGCTTTAGACTGAACACGGGTCGGCAAGTCGTCGATCGGTAGCCGCGTTCTTCACGGAGCTTCTGTCATGCGTATCCGAGCTGCTGTCCTTGCTAGCCTCTGCACACTTCCGATGGTGACTGCCGCCCAGCAGATCGAGGAAGAGCACGTCAAGACCGTCAACTCGATGTGCCCGATCGGGCTTGAGCCGGTCGAGGCCGACGGCGGCACAGCCGAGCACAACGGCTACACCGTGGGCATGTGCTGCCCGGGCTGTGCTACCGAATTCAACTCTTGGGATGAATCCGACCGCGACGCGTTTGTCGCGCTCGCGATCGCGCACCGCGAGCCGGGCACCGAGGACCACGACCGACCGTTCGCGCCCGTCGACGACACCACCCCGGCAACGTACCCTCTGACCACCTGCGCCCACTCCGGCACTGCGCTTGGCAGCATGGGCGATCCGGTCGTCAAGGTCTACAACAACCGCGAGGTCCAGTTCTGCTGCGAGTCGTGCGTGCCCAAGTTCGAGAAAGACGTCGAGGCGTCGCTTGCGAAGTTGGACGCGAGGATCATCAAGGACCAGATGCCCTTCTACCCGCGTGTCGATTGCGTCGTGTCCGACGAAGAGTTCGACTCAGAAGCCGACGGCGGCTCGATCGACTTCGTCCACAACGGCAGGCTCGTAAGGCTCTGCTGCAAGGGCTGCAAGCGTGAGTTCGACAAGAACCCCGCTGCTTTCCACGCCAAGCTCGACAACGCGGTCATCGTTCAGCAGTCGAACGACTACCCCTTCACAATGTGCGTTCACAGCGACGAAGAGTTGGACGACAGCCAACTGATCGAGGTCCACGCGAACCGGCTGTTCCGGTTCTGCTGCAAGGGCTGCGTCCGGGGATTCTTCGAGCAGCCCCACGAAACGATGGCCAAGCTCGACGCGGCATGGAAAGAAGCCCGCGCCGAGCAGGGCGGCTGATCGCTCTCGCTACGCCGATGCTTCTCTGAGATCGTCCTCGACTCCGATCAGCTTGGCCTGGCCCTGCTTATCGAGCAGGCTCACCACCACCGCGACCACAAAGCCAATCACAAACGATGGCAAAAGCACGTCGAGCGCGCTCAAGACGCTGTTCGCTGTTTCTAGGTTCGCGTTCTCAAGGATCGGAGGCACAACGAACTTGAACAGCGGGACCCCGAGGAAACCGGCGACCATGGCAGCCATCGCACCCTTTGAAGTCAACTTTGACCAGAACAGACTGAGAATCATCGTTGGGCAGAACGTCGCGGCAATCCCTGACCAGCCGAAGATAATAATCCAGAATACGCCGTTCTCTTTGTCATAGAGCAGAATGCCAATGCCGATCATGAACGCCACAAGCGAGAGTGCGAGTGTTACTTTTTTCGAGAGTTTGACAAGCTGTTCATCGCCCATCTCCGGGTGCCTGGTTTTCTGCCAGTAGTCACGCACACCTGCACTCGACGCAACCATCAGCAGGGAATCGATCGTTGACATGATCGCGCTGAGAACCATCGCGATAAAGATGCCCGCGAAGAACGCCGGCAGCAATTCGAGCGCCATGGTGGGCAGGATGTTGTCCTGATTGCCGCCGAGTTGATCGCCAGATGTGAATATCGCTCGGCCGAACAAGCCAACAAGTACGGCGCCAGAATCTGCAAAGAGTGTCCAAGTAAGAGCAGTAACTGACCCCGGCAGGATCTGCTTCTCATCCTTCATCGAGATGTACCGCACGAATACCTGTGGCGAGCCCCAGAATCCGATACCGATCGCGGCGAGACCAACCACGCTGGCGATGGTGTGCAGCGACCAGCTGCCCGTTCCGGCTTCAACCAAACCCGTGTCAGTGTTTGCGGGCCCCGGGCCGTGCAAACTGAGCAGATGCGGGTCGATGTTCTCGATGATGCCCACAAAATCCGCGTAGCCACCGATGTGCAATATCGCGACAATCGGCATTGCAACGAGGCCCAGCACCATCAATGACCCTTGGAATACATCCGACCACACAACCGCGGTAAAGCCGCCTTGTGTGATGTAGAGCATCACGACGCCGAACCCGATCGCGGCCCCGAGGAAGTGATCGATCCCCAGGAACGCGTTAAAGGCGGTGCCGGTCGCAAAGACCTGAGCGCCGGCGTAAATCGGAACGAAAATCACCAGTGAGCCCGCGGCGATGAGCCGCAGCCAATGTCCCGAATCACGGAAACGAGATTCGAGATAGTCGGGCACTGTAATCGAATCGTACTTGTCCGTGAGCCTTTTGAATCGGCGCGACATAAAGAGCCATGCACCGCCGACACCGATCATCTCGCCGAGCACAACCCAGAAGGCCTGCACGCCAAGGAACCAGCCCATGCCCGTCAGACCGAGCAGAAGCCACGCGCTCTCGCCCGTGGCGCGTGCCGAGAAGGCAACGTTGAAGAAGCCGAGCCGCTTGCCCGATGCGAAGTAGTCGCGGATGTTGTTCATCCGTCTTGAAGCCAGGTAGCCGATCAGCAGCAGAATGCCCGCGTAGAGAGCCACCGCGAGAACCTTGTAACCCGTATCACCCATAGCAGATAGAACCTTCCAGTCGCGAGAAACCGCAGAATTCCGAAGGTTCGGAGTGTAACAGCTATGTATTTATTCTGTTATTTTCACTAGATAGATAACTATGCCGGGATCTGCTTAGCCGGTGTGTCTGCGTCGCCGTTGAGTAGATCCTGCACCGTGGTCGATTCGAAGATCGTGTCGAGGTGGCTTCTGGCCGAGATCATCAGCCTGCGCAGGGCATCGGAGGATCTGTCCGCTGCCTGCTCGCCCGAACGACCCGCGTTCTCGAAGCCGGACGAGGGTTCGATGGCCTTGAGGACCTCACCCACGGAGAGCTCTGCGGGCGGGTTGACGAGCTCGTACCCGCCACCGACGCCGCGGTGGGCGTGCAGAATCCCGGCTTTGCCAAGCCGCCGGAGGATTTTGTGCAAATAGCCCTTGGGCACACCGGTCGATTCTGAGATGTCCTGCGCGACCACAGGCCCCCCACCGGTCGAGGCCAGGTACAAAACAGCTCTAAGCGCGTATAGCGAAGTCTGGGACACCATGCACGGGTATTATACCGAATAATCTATCTACTTGTCAAGTTATTGACGCCCGACCAATTCTCACCCATCCCGATCCCGGATCTGCGGCACTCACGGACCAATACTCCCCCATGCCAGCCGCACCAAAGACGTCTACCGATCCGCTCACCCACGCCCAAGAGCTCCTAGACCGGCTTCTCCAATCCGAGATAGACCATCCCGTCCGCCCCACGCTCGACCCCAAGAAAGCCGTTTCCGACCTCGGGCTGGCGATCCCCGAGCGCGGCCTCCCGATGGACGAAACACTCCAGAGGCTCAAGGACGTCGTGCTCGCGACCCCGGCGACGACCGGGAGCGGGTTTTTCAACCAGCTCTTCGGCGGCCGAGAACCGGTCGCGGTGCTGGCGGACATCCTCGCGGCGGTCTGCAACACGTCGATGTACACCTACAAAGCCGCGGGTGTGCAGGTGCTGCTCGAGCAGATCCTTCTCGACAAAATGAAAGACCTCGCAGGCTTTGCCGGCGGCGACGGCTTGTTCACGCCGGGCGGTTCGCTCTCGAACATGGCTGCCATGATCATCGCCCGCAACGAGGCGATCGAGAACTCACGCGAGACCGGTTTCCCGGGCGGCAACCACGTCGTGTACACCTCCGCAGAATCGCACTACTCCGTGCGCAAAAACGCGGGCTTGCTCGGCATCGGTCGTGGCAACGTGCACAAGGTCGCCGCGGACCGGGTCGGGAGGATGATCCCGGAAGAACTCGACAAGGCAATCGTGAAAGACACGGCGGACGGCTTGCACCCGCTGATGATCATCTCGACCTCGGGCACGACCGTGATGGGCGCGTTCGACCCGATCCGCCCGCTCGCCGAGGTTGCTAAGAAGCACAACACGTGGCTGCACGTTGACGGCGCGTTCGGCGGCAGTGCGCTGCTCTCGGAACAGTTCAAGCCCCTGATGGACGGCATCGAGCTAGCCGACTCACTCACGTGGGATGCGCACAAGATGATGGGCGTGCCGCTGATCTGCTCTGTGATGCTCACACGCGAGCCGGGCCTGACGGGCAAGCACTTCGACGAAACCGCTACGTACCTCTTCCAGCAGGACGAGGACATGCTCAACCCCGGCACGCGGTCGCTCCAGTGCGGCAGGCGCAACGATGCGCTCAAGCTCTGGGCCGCTTGGCAGCACCTTGGCGACGACGGCTACCGCGACCGGGTCAACCGGCAGTTCGAGCTGTCGAGGCACTTCCTCGCCCGCGTCGAGGAGGACCCGGACCTGACGCTCTCGTGCGACCCGCAGTGGGTGAACATCTGCTTCGAGGTGACCGGCAAGCCCAGCGATCAGATCTGCGACGAACTCGACCGGCGGCAGCTGGCCAAGCTGGGCTGGGGCATCGTCCACGGCAGGCGGGTCATCCGCATGGTCTGCGTGAACCCGGCCCAGACCGAAGCCGAGCTTGATGCGCTGCTGGCGAACGTCAAGGACGTCGCCGAGACGCTCCCCGACGGCGACAACAGCGTCCAGAGCTAGCACAACCGACAGGCTCTCCGTGCGCCCGAGCCGACCCGGGCGCTATCTTCTTTACGCCATGGGCGACCCGAAACAAACCCCAGCGATGAAGCAGTACATGCGCTTCAAGAAGGAGCACCCGGACTGCATCCTTTTCTTCCGCATGGGCGACTTCTACGAGTTGTTCTTCGAGGACGCCACGCTCGTTGCGGGCCAGCTCGGCCTGACCCTCACCGAACGCACCGGCGGCGTTCCACTGGCGGGCGCCCCCCACCACCAGCTCGACAACTACCTCCGCAAGCTCGTCGCGCTCGGCTACCGAGTCGCGATCGCTGACCAGATCCAGGACCCCAAGGACGCCAAGGGTGTCGTCGAACGCGCGGTGACACAGGTCGTCACGCCCGGCACACTCGTTGATGACGGGCTGCTCGAGGGCGCTTCGGTCAACCGCATCGCGGCGGTCGTTTTCACCGACGCAGGTGACGACTCGAAAGCATCCGTTGCGGTCGCCGAGGTCTCGACGGGCGACCTCACACTTTTCGACGCGGACTCTGACACACTCTCCGACGAACTCGCCTCGCGAGCGATCAGTGAGCTGCTCTACCTCGAACCAAACTCGGGCGGCCCGCCATCGCGCACGCAGCGACTCCTCGATCGGCTCGAAATCTCGGGCACGGGTCGGCCCTCGTGGCATTTCCGCCCGGAGGAATCGCTTCAAGCGGTGCTCGAACAGTTCGGCGTCTCGACGCTCTCGGGCTTCGGGCTTGAGCACGACGACCCCGCTGTCGCGGCGGCGGGTGCGCTGATCAGGTACCTGCGCGAAACCCAGGCGATCGGCGACGAGAGTGTCGCCTCCCGTCCCGGGGCGATCGCGGCTGCCACGCTCGCGCACCTGCAACCACCAAAGCGCGAAGACCCTGCGGGCCGGTGCGTGATCGACGGCGTCAGCCTGCGCGCACTCGAGATCGAGCGGACCATCCGCGACGGCGCGACCAAGGGCTCGGTCGTCGGTTTGTTCCTCGGGCAAGCCGGTCAGGGCGGCTGCAGAACCTCGATGGGCAAACGGCTCGTCCGCGACTGGCTCTGCAGACCCGCGGGCCGACTCGAAACGATCACCAGCAGGCACGACCGGGTCGCGGCTCTCGCGGCCGACCGCAGGCTCGCGGGCGAGATCGGCGAGGCGCTTGCGCCCATACAGGACGTGGCGCGCATCGGCGGACGGCTCGCGCTCGGACGCGCCACGCCCCGCGACGTCGTCGGCATAGGCAGGTCGGTCGGCCTGATCGAACGGCTCTGCGAGCTGACCGACTCCACACCCGCGTTCGAGAGCCAGCACGCCGAGTTCGAGTCGATCCGCGACGTTCTCAAGCCAATCGCCGAGCGCATCGCCAAGGAGTGTGTCGATGAGCCGCCCGCGTTTCTGCGTGACGGCAACGTGTTCAGGGCTGGCATCGACAAACGCCTCGACGAGGCGCGCTCACTTCAGACCGACGCGGCGAGCTGGCTCGCGGACTATCAGGCGAAGATCGCGGGCGAGCTGGACTTGCCGGGGATCAAGGTCGGGTTCAACCGGGTGTTCGGCTACTACGTCGAGCTGACGGCGGTGCAGGCCCAAACCGCGGGCGACAAGCTCGCCGAGCACGCGATGACCCGCAAGCAGACGCTCAAGAACGCCGAGCGGTACATCACACCCGAGCTTAAAGAGTTCGAGGACAAGGTCTCGCGGGCCGAGTCGATGGCGCAGGAGATCGAGCGGGAGCTGTTTACCAAGCTGACGGCAGAGATCACCAAACACCTGCCGACGCTGTCTGCGTTCTCACAAGCTGTTGCAGAGCTTGATGTGCTGACCGCGTTCGCTGACCGCGCGACGAGGCGGGGCTGGACGCGCCCGGAGATGACCACGGACCGCGCGCTTGTGATGACCGAGGCGCGCCACCCGGTGCTCGAGGAATCGCTCGAACAGGACTTCGTGCCCAACGGCCTCGACCTTGGCGACAAGCACGCGGCGCTGGCGCTCATCACAGGCCCGAACATGGCGGGTAAGAGCACGTTCATCAGGCAGGTCGCGCTGGTCACACTGCTTGCGCACGCGGGCTGCTTCGTGCCGGCCAAGGCCGCGACGATCGGGCTGACGGATCGGATCTTCACGCGCGTCGGCGCCGACGATGCACTCCATCGCGGTCAGTCCACGTTCATGGTCGAGATGATCGAGACCGCCAACATCCTCAACCACGCCGGCGAGCGTTCGCTGGTCATCCTCGATGAGATCGGTCGGGGCACCTCGACGCTCGACGGACTGAGCTTGGCGTGGGCGATCGTGGAAACATTGGCAAGCCGGGGGCCGCGGACGCTCTTTGCCACGCACTACCACGAGCTGACCGACCTCGAAACCCAGCTCGAAGGCCAGGTGCGCAACCTGCACGTCGCGGTGCGTGAATGGCAAGGCAGCGACGGCCAGCCAGAGATCGTGTTCCTGCACCAGATCGAGCCGGGCCGAAGCGAGCAGTCGTTCGGCATCCATGTCGCAAGGCTCGCGGGTGTGCCAAAGGCCGTCACCGACCGTGCCAAAGACGTGCTCGGTTCGCTCGCGGTGCACCACGGCACGCCAGCAAAGCCAGCCAAAGCCGAGCCGAGTACCAGCAGCAACCAGATGTCGCTGTTTACAGAGTTTGTGCCGCACCCCGCGGTCGATCGTCTCCGGGAGATCAAGCTCGACGAGCTCAGCCCGATCCAGGCATTCGACGAGCTGCGCAAACTGACCGACTCAGCACGCGATGCAAGTGACTAGACGCGATTCCCAAACACTCGACAAGGGAGACACGCCATGCGACAGGACGTCATACTGCGGCAAGCCGAGTTCGACAGCGCGGTCAAGTATTTCGTTTTGAGCATCGGCATCGGACTGGGATGCACCATCGTCCTGATTCCACTTCTTGTGATCATCCTCCCGATCGTCTACATCGTGAAGACGATCGAGTACAAGCACATCGAATGCTCGCTCCTTGAACGCTCTCTTCGTGTCCGCAAGGGCGTCTTCAACAAGATCGAGAAGACGATCCCGCTCGACAAGATCACCGATCTCGGAGTCAACCAAGGCCCGATCATGCGTTTCTGCGGCGTGGAAGCGATCGCTGTCGAAACCGCAGGCCAGAGCGGGATGGGTGGCGCGCTCGTCAATCTTGTCGGCGTCCGCAACGCCAAGGATTTCCGCGACGCGGTGCTCGACCGGCGCGAGGAACTCGCCGAAGGCAAATCAAGCACAAGCTCGGCGCCGGTGCCCGCATCATCACCCGAATCGCAGGACGCATCGGTCGAACTGATCCGTGAGATCCGCGACACGCTCAGCAGGATCGAATCCAAACTCGAGCGTTAGCCCTCGCCGCTGGCGGGGATGCCTTCGCCGTTGAAGGGCTCGCCCTTTGGCATGTAGATCAGCCTGTACGTGACGTGCCACTCTTTGCCGTCGGGTGAGGCTTTGCCCTCTTGGTAGACTCTGCCGTCGTCGAGCTTGCGAACCAGGATGCGGCGGCGGTCGATGTTGCCGGCCCGGTCAAAGTTCTCTCCTTCAAAGACGAGCTCGCCCGGGGTTGTCGGCTCCGCGGTCATCACGAGTTGGCGCGATGAATCGACCCAAGTCTGGTGCCAGAGCCCGGTTTTGATGTCGTAGAAATTGAAACTCTGCCCCTCGTGTCCCTGCGCATCTTTCCATTGCTCATGCACGAAAAGGTCGTTGTTGACGAGTTCGAGATGGTTCGTACCCGAGAGCTTGCCGTCGGGCGTGTAGCAGTCCCACTCGCCGACCCAGAAGTTCATCGCGCTGGCAGGTGAGTTGGCCCGCGTCACCTTGAGGCGCTCGACCGCCTTGTCCCAGCGCGGGTCCTCGTGGAGCGAGCTGAGATCCGTGTCGCTGGTGAGTTGCTGAACGGTTGTCTGCCCTTCGTCGAGAGAGAGCCTGAGCACATCGAAAGCCTCGTCTGTATCGCCTTGAAGCGCATGAACGCACGCGGCGTTGTAGAGCGCCTGAGGCCGCAGACCTGGGAACGTCGCGGCTTTCTTGTGGATGGTCAAAGCTTCGTCGAGCCGACCCGCCATGTGCAGCGCGTAGCCCTGCATAAACCACGCCTGGCCGGCCTGCGGGTATTTCTCACAGATCTGCTTGAACATCTCCGCGGCTTTCTCGAACTCACCGCCCTGGAGCGCGGTGTTGGCCTGCTCGATCGTGGGCATCGCGGCTTGGCCGGGCTCGCTCTGTGCAAAGCTTCCAAATGCTGAGGCGAATGACATGACAACCAAGGCGGACACTACTGCGGCGCGTTTCATGGGGGGGGGCTCCATTGCTTCGTTGCTCGTATACAGGACGTCGTGGTCTGTACGTGATACCGGCGAATCGCAAAAGGATGCGACTACGATCGGGTGTCGCGCACACTTGAGCAACATTCTGAAAGGGAATCCCCATGCCACTGGATCACTACGTCACTCTCGGCCGGAGCGGCCTGCGGGTCAGCCCGTTCTGCCTCGGCGCCATGACCTTCGGCGAGGACTGGGGCTTCGGATCCAGCGTCAAGGACTCGACCGACATCCTCGACGCCTACATCGAGCGCGGCGGCAACTTCATCGATACCGCCAACATCTACACCAAGGGGCACTCCGAGAAGATCATCGGCGACCACATCGGCCAGCACCCCGCCAAGCGTGACCGGCTCGTCATCGCCACCAAGTTCCTCGGCAACATGTTCCCGGGCGACCCCAACGGCGGCGGCGCCCACCGCAAGGGCATCATCGCCGCGTGCGACGAATCGCTCCGCAGACTCCAGACCGACTACATCGACCTCTACTGGATGCACTTCTGGGACAAGCTCACACCCATCGACGAGACCATGCGCGCGATCGACGACCTTGTCCGTATGGGGAAGATCCGCTACTTCGGCATCTCGGACACCCCCGCGTGGAAGTGCGCACAGGCTCAGTACGAGGCCATCTTCAAAAACTGGACACCCGCGGTTGCGCTGCAGATCGAGTACTCGCTCGTCGAGCGCACCGTCGAAAACGAACTGATGCCGATGGCAAGAGAGATGGGCATGGGCGTGACGCCTTGGTCGCCACTCAAGGGCGGCGTGCTCACGGGCAAGTACACACGTGACAACCTCGACACCGTCGATCCGAAACGAGGCGACTGGGTCAAGGGCCACCTCAACGAACGGAACCTCAGCATCGTCGATGTGCTCATCGAAGTCGGTAAAGAGCTGGATTGCACGCCGGCCGAGGTTGCGCTGGCGTGGGTGCAAGCCAAGGAAGGCGTGTCGAGTTCGATCATCGGCGCCCGCACGATGGATCAGCTCCTGATGAATCTTAAGGCGCTCGAGGTCTCGATCCCGGATGAGTTGATGCAGAAGCTCGATGATGTGAGCGAGATGCCGCCAACTTTCCCGCAGTCGTTCCTGCCATACGTCACGAACAACGTCCACGGCGGGACAACGATCAACGGCATCGCGACCGAGCCCTGGCACATGGGTCCTAAGAACGACGATGAACGCTGGTAAGAAGATCACTACACAGGAACTAGATAGAAGATGTTGACACCCGACTATCTGCGCTCGAAATTCGACGCCGGCCTTTCGTACGCCGACTACCTGAACACAGGCTCGCCCCACCACCGCCGGGGCTGGGATGCGCTGCACGCGCAGACCGAGCTCTCCGCGGAGCAGGCGAGCCTGATCGGATCGTTCAAACGCGAGCTCAACGTGGTGATCTCAAGCGGGATCTGGTGCGGCGACTGCGCTCAGCAGATGCCAGTGATCGACCACATCGAACGCGCATCAGACAAAATCACCTGCCGATTCCTCGACCGCGACGAGCACGCAGACCTCGCCGAACGCATCATGCTCTGCGGCGGGCTCCGAGTCCCGGTCGTGCTCATCCTCAACGAGGACTTCGACCTGCTCAACTTCGCTGGTGATCGATCGCTGTCCCGCTACCGCGCGATGGCGGACCGCCTGCTCGGGCCGAGCTGCCCGCTGCCCGGCGCCCCGGTGCCCGACGACGAGGCCCGCGCGATGCTGCAGGACTGGGTTGATGAGTTTGAGAAAGCCCATCTGATGGCTCGGATGAGCACGAAACTGCGCCAACGCTACAGTGATTGACTCGCCGCCGACGATGATCGGCGTGTGGGTTGATTGACGGAGCAGCGGTTTGGCGAAGATCCCAGGCAAGAAGATCAGCAGAGAGCAGGCCGCCAAGGACCAGCAGGCCGGGGCGTTTGCACAGAAGCTACAGGCGGAAGGCCGGGTCACCGAGGCCGCCCAGATTCTTGAGCAGCTGGCAAAGCGGCATCCGAACGAGCCGAGCATCATCTTCAACCTCGGGCTCTGCCGGATGGGCCAGCTCAACCACGGCGAGGCCCGCAAGCACATGGAGCGCGCCTGCAAGTTCCCGCAGACCCCCGCGGATACGCACGCGATTCTGGCTGTCTGCTGCATGGCGCTGCAGGATCTTGATGCCGCCGAGAAGCAGCTTGACATCGCGTTCAAGAAGAACCCGAACTCGTCACGCGCGATTCGTGTCAAGGCCGAACTGCTCAACATCGCGGGCAAACCCGCCGAGGGCGCCGACCTGATCAAGCCGCTCGTCGAGAAGGACCTAAGCGACGGCCAGAACGTCGCGACGTTTGCCAAGTGTTGCCGGGCGTGCGATCGACGCGAAGAAGCGGTCGTTGTGCTCGAGAAGGCAGCCGCGATCGAGTCCAACAACGACGAGGGGCGTGCGGCGATTCTGTACGAATTAGCCGCGGAATACGAGAAACTCGGCAAGTACGACGAGGCGTGGCAAGCGGGCGCCGAGGCGAACAGCCTGCGCCCGTCGCACCACACGATCGAGAATTGGGAGAACTGGATCGATCAGCGGATCGAGGCGTTCAGCGCCGAGTGTTTGGCTTCGCTCCCCCGCTCTCGCCGCGACGGCTCGGGGCTTGTGTTTATCGTCGGCATGCCCCGTTCGGGCACGACGCTCGTCGAGCAGATCATCGCCAGTCACCCACAGGCCGAGGGCATCGGCGAACGGCAGATCATTTCCGCCGCCGCGCGCGAGCTGACGGTCATCACGTCGCCCGACCAGACCCAGTTGCAAAAGCTCGACACGTTCAGCGCCGCGGGCGTGGATAGGGTCGCGCGTGCCGCGTTGTCCGAGCTCAAGTCAGCAGGCCACGACGCGCCGGTAATCGTTGACAAGCTCATGCAGAACTTCCTGCACGCGGGTGTGATCGAGCTGATCCTGCCCGGCGCGAAGATCATCCACTGCATGCGTGACCCGCGCGACACCTGCACTTCGTGCTTCATGCAGCACTTCCCGGGACCCGAGAATCAGGCCTATTCGCGCAGCCTCGACACGCTGGCCCACTACTACCGCCAGTACCAGCGGATCATGCGGCACTGGAAAGAGGTCCTGAAGACCCCGATCCTTGATGTCAGGTACGAGGACATCGTCGCCGACAAGCGGGCCCAGGCGGAAAGGCTGATCGATTTCGTCGGGCTGGATTGGGACGACGCCTGTCTTGATTCACACAAGAGCAACCGGACCGTGGTGACGCTCAGCGTTGATCAGGTCCGCAAGCCTATGTACACATCGTCGATGGGCCGATGGCAGCGATTCGAGCGCCACCTTGGTCCAATAGCGGATCTCGGGTAGCGCTCGAAATCTACCCATATTCACACGGATACTACCAAAATCCTAACCAACCCGTACAATCAGCGGTTTCCCCCACCAAGCTAGATATTCATGTTGCGTTGGAGAACGCCACGGGATACTCTGGGTGCACCGGATCTTCATGGGCCCGGTACGAGCAGGAAGACGAGAGACCTCACGCTCGACATCTGACGTTCTTTGAACTCGGTATTCGCCGAGGCGTTTGTGTTGCGTGGACTCTCGAACACCAAGAAGTGACCGGAGGAAGAGACCGGTCAACGTAGATTGGGAGTAGAGACATGACGAAGACAGTTATTTTTGCAGCTGGCCTGGCCGTCGCTTCGACCGCTTCGGCTGACCTGACCGGCGCTCCGCACGCGAACCTGCTGAACCCCAGCATGTACAGCATCTCGGCACAAGAGATCGGCACCCCGGCCATCGGCGCCGTCGCTGCTGACTACTACTCGAACCTCGACCCCGGCCCCAACGGCTACGTCGCGCTTCCCGCTGGTTCCGGCCCGATCGGCTTCGATGACTACAGCTCCACCGCTGGCGCTGACATCGACCTCGCCGAGTTCGGCTTTGTCGGCGGCGTGACCGATGCCGGCGGCATCGCATTCTTCGAGTTCTACGACGCTTCGAGCAACTTCGTTGACTCGTTCGGCGTCGCACTCACCAACCCCGGCAACTTCATCTACACCATCACCATCACCGCCTTCCCCGGCAGCGTGCTCGTTCCTGAGAACGGCATCGTTCAGATGGTCGTTGATGGCGCTTCCAACCCCTCGGGTGGCGGCCAGTTCTTCGCTGGTGACGCGGGCGCAACCATCGGTTCGTCAGTCCTCGGCTCCGATCTTGCTGGTTTCGACCACAACTTCCGCATCAACGGCGAGCCGATCCCGGCACCTGCTAGTGCCGCACTTCTCGGCCTCGGCGGCCTCGCTGCCGCACGCCGTCGCCGCTAAGACCGGCGAATCTGCACTGCGACCTTGCAGTGAGATGCAACAATCAAACAGCCCCGCCGATCCTTTCGGCGGGGCTGTCTTTTTTACCACATGCTCACAAGGCTGATCGACTCAGAACTCGTCGAATCCGTCGGAATCCATCGGGATTACCGGTGCTTGTGCCCGCGATACTGGTGACTTGCTTTCTGACAATCCCCCGACCACGGCACCAGCTTGTGTTGGTTCTGGCACTGAGCGGCTTTCACCAGACACAACCTGACGCAGCGTGGCAACCTGCGCTGCCGTCTCTTGCGCCGCCGAGGCAAGTTCTTCGGCGTTGCCCGCGTTCTGCTGCGTGACCTTGTCGAGTTCGGTGACGCCGGAGTTGATCTCGCTGATGCCGGTGGACTGTTCCTTGGCGGCCGACGAGATCTCAGACAGCAGCGTGT
>JAUILU010000007.1 GCA_030432905.1 Phycisphaerae bacterium
GATGTAGCCGGCGTTGACCGTGACATCGCCAAAGGTCGTGCCGCCACCGGTGAACTCGGCGTTGCCCTGGATCGTCAGCGTTGCGCCGCTGGCGTCTACCGCGTTGCCGTTGTCCGCGTAGCTGCCCGAGATCTGCAGGTTGTCGTTGATCGTCACCTCGCCCGAGGTGTTCTCGATCGAAACGTTGTGCAGCTCGCCGGCCCCGCCGTTGGCAGAGATCGACTGAGCGCCGTCGCCGCTGAGGACGATCGTCGCCGAGCCGTGGTAGCTGGTGTCGGCGGTCGTGAAATCGCCTGTTACGGAGATATCCCCGCCGTTGATGCGCGCGACGTTCTCGATCGTGAGATCGCCATCGATCGTCATCGATTCGATCTCGATGTAGCCGGCGTTGACCGTGACATCGCCAAAGGTCGTGCCGCCACCGGTGAACTCGGCGTTGCCCTGGATCGTCAGCGTTGCGCCGCTGGCGTCTACCGCGTTGCCGTTGTCCGCGTAGCTGCCGGAGATCTGCAGGTTGTCGTTGATCGTCACCTCGCCAGACGTGTTCTCGATCGAAACGTTGTGCAACTCGCCGGTCCCGCCGTTGGCAGAGATCGACTGAGCGCCGTCGCCGCTGAGCACGATCGTCGCCGAGCCGTGATAGCTGGTGTCCGAGGTGGTCACGTCGCCTGTTACGGAGATATCACCGCCGTTGATGCGCGCGACGTTCTCGATCGTGAGATCGCCATCGATCATCATCGACTCGATCTCGATGTAGCCGGCGTTGACCGTGACATCGCCGAAGGTTGTGCCGCCGCCGGTGAACTCGGCGTTGCCCTGGATCGTCAGCGTTGCGCCGCTGGCGTCTACCGCGTTGCCGTTGTCCGCGTAGCTGCCCGAGATCTGCAGGTTGTCGTTGATCGTCACCTCGCCCGAGGTGTTCTCGATCGAAACGTTGTGCAGCTCGCCGGCCCCGCCGTTGGCAGAGATCGACTGAGCGCCGTCGCCGCTGAGCACGATCGTCGCCGAGCCGTGGTAGCTGGTGTCGGTGGTCGTGACATCGCCCGAGACCCGAAGCTCGCCGCCATTGATGCGGGCAGCGTTGTTGATCACGAGGTCGCCGTGGATTTCGACGTCGCCGTCGATTTCCATGTAGCCGCCGTTGATCACGACGGTATCGAACGGCCCATCCGCGGCGGAAAGCGTTTCGTTACCGCTGAGGACGAAGACCTCGTCAACGTTGGCGACCTCGACATCGATTGCTTCCTCGATGCTCTCGCCTTCAGAGTCGGTGACCCTGACCGTGAGCTGGTGCTCGGCGTCTGCCTCGTAGTTCAGCTCGGCGCCGTCGGCGACCGTGATCTCGCCCGTGCTCGCATCGATCTGGAATCTACCCCCCGCGTCATCCACAAGCTCGTAGGTGTGCGTGTCATTCGCGTCGGCATCAACAACTGCTGCTGATGCGACAAATGTACCGCCCGCCGCGTTCTCGGAAACGATGCCGCCCGTGAAGGTGATGTCTGTCGGAGCCTGGTTTGCAGGTTCGGGAGCATCGATCATCGAGATCGCGCCGGCGTCAAGACCTGTTCCGCTGAAGTCACCCGAGACCTCGATCGAGTCGCCCGCGTTTGCGGCATTGAACGAGATCTGTTCGATTCCCTCGGCCTCGATTGATTTTTCACCGTTCACAGAAACGACAACCATGCCCGGCACAACGGCCTCGCCTGTGCGGGCCGAGTACGTCGCGCCGTCTTCGACGAGGACATGAGCGTCTGTACCTCCTACACCGTTGATCACAATCTCATCGTTGCCGACATCCCCGACAACCAGATCGGAGCCATCGCCCACGTTGTAAACAATCACGTCATCGCCGGCACCTGCATTGATAACATCATCACCATCACCACCGGTGAGTGTGTCGTGACCCTCGCCGCCATCAATCGCGTCCTGTCCTTGGCCGCCGCCGATTGTGTCGTTGCCTTCACCACCAGTGATCGTGTCGTTGCCGTGACCACCGGTGATGCTGTCGTTACCCTCGCCGCCGCCAATCGTGTCGTATCCGTGGCCGCCGTGGAGGCTGTCGTCGCCCGCCCCGCCATCGATCGTGTCTGCGCCCTCACGTCCTCGCACGACGTCATCGCCAAGCCCGCCCGAAAGCGAGTCATCACCCTCGCCGCCGTCGATGTCGTCGTTGCCCTCACCACCGAGCAGTGTGTCGTTCCCGCCGTGGCCTTCGAGCAGGTCATTGCCCGCGCCGCCGTCTGCCATGTCCGCAAGGTCACTCCCCGTGAACGCGTCAGCGCCGTCGCTCGGACCGTCGGTCGATTCGCCCGTGTCCGCATCGACCCAGCTTGCCGACATCAGCACCCGTTTCTCGAGCGGCTCGATCCCAAATTCGGCTCGCTTCTTGGCTGAGCCATTGTTGCTGCTGGGATCTGTGTTCTTGCGCTTCTTCTTGCCGAACATAAGCTGCTCCGTTTCTTGTTGCGCGGACCGCGCTGCAGAATTGCGAACATGCTCAATGTCGTCGGTTCCGATATATGCAAACAAGGTGTGCCGGCGAGGTGACACCGGTAGCTCACCTTGGCGTAGTGTGCAGGCGTCACAACCGGCACAACCCGTACAATGTACGTCCGTGTAAACTAGGCTTTACGCCACACACCCGAACGCCACAGCAACAGATCCGTGGTTATTCCGAAGCTCTTTGCGAGATTCAAGAGCGGATGATCGGCGTTGCTTCCGTAGTATTCCGCACAAACTTCGTGTAGTGATAATTCATCTGTTTGTGCGTGAGAAAGTGCTTGCCACTTGAAACGCTGCTGAAGCACGATTCGGTGCGCAGCGAGCAGAGGCTCACGATCCACACCCCAGGTCAGCCTGTTCGATGCCTCGGTCCGAACACTCTTTACGAGCTCGCCAACACGCACGACGTCGGCATCGCCGAGAATTACAAGATAACCGCCTTCGCGTACACAGCCCGCCAGCCGAGTTCGCCACTGATTCCCAAACGCGGCCGTCGGCCTCGCGACCACGACATCGAAGCTGCCCGGCGCATCGATAGGACGACCTACAACCACGGGCGACCTACTTGGAGCGACCGCCGTGACCGCTCCAGATACTTCTTGAGCTGACAAGCCAACACAGAGTAACCCGCTTGCCTTGCGTGAAACGTTTCTGAGAACCTGCAGCACCCGCGAATCGACACTTTCCGAGCGAGGCGGCACGAACTCCGTGCCTCTTAACGCTGAACCGATGACACTCAGGATTTCTTCATGCTGCACAAGTCGACGTTCAAGAATGCCGAGTTCGTTGCGTACATCAGCAAGGTCATCACCAAAGACCTCTGGTGACCCGGTAACTGCAGACAACGCGTAGCGGAGCTGTTCTCGCACCACCGCCGCGTTGTCCGCGGTTTTCTGCCCGGGGTGCACGAGCTGCTTGGCGACGACCGCGTCTACAGACTCGAATGTCTCGCCAGCCATTGCGAGCCGAAGCCAGAATTCGTGGTCCATTGTGTAGTGAAGCGCTGATTCCAGCCCACCTAATGACTCAAACACACTGCGCAATACAAACGCTTCTGGCTGGACGATTGATCGGCCCGCGTACCAATTCGTGAGCAGTTTCAGCAATGCTCCGGGAGTCACCGGCGAAGGCGGCACGGGCGCGAACACCACGCTCCCCCGCCGATCAACGAACTCGCATCTTCCAAGCACAACGTCCGAACTCGCGTGACACAATCTCTCCGCCATGTCTGCCAGAGCAAACGGAACATACACATCATCCGCGTTGAGCCACGCTACATACTTTCCTTTGGCGAGAGCGAAGCCGCGGTTGATCGCCTCGGCCTGGCCGCCATCGGGCTCGCTGATGACCATTGTGATCGGAGAGTCATCTCGATGGCGATCAGCCTCGACGATATCGAGCGTGCCGTCGGTTGAGCCGCCATCCATGATGATGTGCTCGATCGATGCGCCCCGCTGGCAGGCGTGCCGGACCGAACGCAGCGCATCGGCGATAAACGCCGCGCCGTTGTAGACAGGCGTAACAACACTCAGCACCGGGCTGTCAGATTGAGAGCCTACCACCCACAGCCCCCTTACTAGAACAGCTCTTCGTACTCTACTCTCGGGAACAGATCGAGCTTGCCGCCCACGGTCGCGTTGCGGATGCGCCGGCCTTCCTGTTCGTACGCGAGCCTTGCCAACCGGTACGCGATCTCCGACTGAGCCAGATCAGGCAGCTGCCATTCGCAGCCCGAGCCGAAATAGGTCGGCGCGAAGTGATCCGGGTCATCCCCCTCTGATCGCACCAGCTTGTTCGGCTGACCCGCGCGGTCGTAGTGATGATCGACACCCAAGAGCACGACATCTGTAAACCCCATGTGAAACGCGAGCTGCATCGCAACATAGGTCACGGTCGAGCCCTGCCACATTCCTTGCGTGAGATCAAACGAGAATCGCGGCTCGTTGAGCGTCCGCAGCCAAACAGTATCAGACCGGCGTGCGATCTTGTCACGGTGCTCCCACGCAAGAAACCGGAGCGCATCAAGCGATGCGATCTCATCTCCAAACTGACTGATCACGTTCGGGTTGACTGCGCAATAGTACCAGCGGCGCCAGTGTTTGCACGCTTCATGCAAGTAGATGCGGTTCGTCCCGATGATGAACTCGTCACGCAACAATGACAGATCCAACTGGTTCAGACTCGGCCCATTGCCCAGAATGAAGCAGCGTTTGCCCCAGTGCCTCCCTCGGAGCGCGGCCAGTCTGGCTCGGTTTGTGTTCCCGAGCATGCTGCGCGCCCACGCTTTACCGTCATCATCCGGTGCAGAACCGAATCCCGCTTGCAGCCACCGCCGAAGCAGATGACGCCTGCGAAACCTGGGCAGATGGGCGCATTCATTGTCAACAGTTTGCTGCGCCTCGGCCCCACTCTGGACCGCTCCAGCCAGTGTCATCAGGCACGATCCGATGCCGCTTCGACACGCTCGGCTTCGCCCGCGATCTCATCTGCCAACGCCTTGGGCTGCTTCTTGGTTGCCGAGGTCTTACGGGTTGGCGATGCTTTACTGGTAGCCTTCTTTGTTGTCTTCTTACTAGCTTTTTTGGCGGCAACCTTCTTGGCGATCTTAGCCGAGACCGTCGATTCCGAATTCTTGCTGCCTCCTGCAGACGACCCGGAATCGCTCTTGGCCGTCGGTTTCTTCGCCGCGGCTTTCTTCTTTGAGGCACCGCCGCTGTTGTTTCTTCTAAAGATCGCGGTGCGAGAGAGGATCCCGACCTGATCGAAGCGGTCATCCTTCATCAGGATCTCGTCTACATACTTTGTGACTTCGGGCCAGTCATCGGAGCCGTAGTCATCGACAATCAGGATGCCCTCAGGGACAATCAGATCCGCGTAACGCTCGTAGTCGGCCTTCACGCCGTCGTAGCTGTGGTCGCCGTCGATAACGAGCACATCGAACGGCCCCGCGGCCTTGGCTTTCTTGAGGATCGCGTCGTCGGTCGAGAAACCTTCGAGGAAGTGGACATCCTTGGGGTCGATCGCAGCCCGCTTCATGTTGCGTTCGACCGCCGCGCGTGTGATTACCTGACCTGTCAACGGATCGAGGTTATCCGAGCCGTAGTACCCGTCGAACGGATCTAGAAGGTAGAGCTGGACCCGCTCGAAGAACGGCACAAGCGCGGTGTGCATGAACGCCGTTCCTATACCAAAGAGCACGCCAATCTCGAGCACCTTGAGCGAGTCGGTTTGGCACGAGCGAGCCGCCAGCACCCTCGCAACAGCGTCTTCTGAAGTGGTCGCGAGCCTGCCCTCGCACACGGCCTCGATCTGCTGGATCTTGCGTTCGAGGTATCGCATCTGAGTCTGCTCGACGGTCAGCCCAAGCTTGGTACCGATGTCGCTGTTGATGCGATCGACGATGTCCTGACTGAGCAATCGGGTAAACCTGACGTACCCATCACCTCGCAGCCTCGACGCCAGCGCGGACGAGGTGTTAACCGTTTGCTGCAACGCCGAAAGGCTGCCATCGACAGTTGCAAGCTGCTTCTTCGTGGCAGCCTCGGCTGTGCGCAGCACCTCTTGCTGATGCTGCCTTTGCTCCTCCGCTTGATTGCCGATCGATTCACTGAGCTCTTTGGCTTTGGACTCAAGCTCGCCGCCAAGCGATTCGATCGAAGCCTCGAGCAGTTCGCTTGCTTCTTGGATCTCGCGCACCTTGCGCTCAAGGTCTTTGGTATCGCCGGCCGCCTGATCAACTCGTTTGCTGATCTTTCCGACACTCTCTTGAACCTTTGCCGATTCAGCTGACGTCGATTTGATGCTGGCGTCGAGTGCCTCGCGGGTGGCGTAGGCACTTAGGTCGTCGCGGGCCGCGTACGAGCTGAGCTCCTCGCGAAGTGCGTAGGTCTCAAGCTCTTTGCGAAGCTCTACGATGTTCTCCTGGATCGAGTCGGCTTTGCCGCGGATCTCACCTTGAACCTTGCTCAGATTGATGAAGGTCGTACGGGTTCCTTTGTCGAACTGCTCAAGCCAGCGTTCGGTGTCGTCGTATCGGTCGTTGAGCGCCTTCAGTCGGCCCGTGGCACCGTTCAGGTGCACCACAACCGTGACGAGAAGCTTGCCAGCTACCGCGAGCCCGCCCGCAAGCAGAACGAGCGAGAAGACGGTCAGCGGAGCGATGTCAGCAACAAGCCCGACAGAGGCGCACACGATCGCGACGATCAGCACCGCCGAGGACACAGCGACGACCCGCTTGCGTTTCGTAGAGTCTGAGAGATATTTGCCGAATTCCAATGCACATCCTCCGCACCGGGTCTACGCCCTACCGAATCGGTTGCATCATATCAGAGCCGATCGCCCAACCTACGCAAACGGGGCTCTGCCCTCGTAAATCCACGGGAATTCTCTGCCAACAAGCCCCGGTCTCGTCTGCTGATACCAAGCCCGGCGCCGGCTGCTGCGATCGACCACGCGAAACTGCACCGCATCGACCCTGCGGTCCATGTTCTTCTCGTAGGGCACACCGATGCTCACGCTCAGCCGATAGTTGCCCGCCTCGATGAGACCGCCCTCAACCTGAAACTCCGCGTTGTAGGTGCCCCGCCGGCGAAGCCCGAGATGGGTCGGGTCATAGTCCGCATCACCCGAGCCGAGCACCGTCACACCCTCTGGAGTCTCGATCCTGCAGAACACGTGCGCACCGCTCACGTCTTCGTTCAAGTCATAACCGATCCGGATACGCATCGGCTCTGCGAGTTCTATCTCGCCCGAGCAGTTGCCGTCGGCGGTCAACACAGCGATCTCGCGGATGCACGCGGACTTGTCGCCCTCGGGCTCGTACGACGCGTACGCGTTGCTGTCTGCCTGAGGCGTGATGTCCATCGCGGCGTAGTGATCGACCACCTGCGAGGTAGCACCGATGCTGACAAGCCGTCCGCGATCAAGCTCCATTGCCCGATCACAGATCTGCTCAACGGTGGTCCGGTTGTGGCTCACAAAGAGAACAGTCCGACCGCTGCGGATCAGCTCCTGCATCCGATCCGCTGATCGCCTCTTGAACTCGGCATCGCCGACACTCAGCACCTCGTCGATCAGCAGCACCTCCGGCTCGAGCATGACCATGACCGCGAACGCGAGGCGGATGCGCATGCCGCTGGAATAGCGTTTGACGGGGATCTCGATGAACGGGCGGATGCCTGAGAACTCAACGATCGCATCGAACTTCTTTCGGATTTCTGTCCGGGAGATCCCGAGGATGACGCCGCTGAGCATCACGTTCTCTCGCCCGGTCAGCTCCGGGTTGAACCCGACGCCGACCTCGAGCATCGATCCAATCCGGCCTCGCGTGATGACCCGCCCCTTGGAAGGTCTTGTCAGTCGCGAGATGATCTTGAGCAGGGTGCTCTTGCCCGCGCCGTTTCTACCGATGATGCCCATGGCCTCGCCTCGGCGGACCTCGAAAGAAACATCACGCAGCGCCCAGTGCACATCCGCGTCCTGATCCGGGTCTTTGGGACGGCTGATGGCTCGGCTGGCCATGCCGATGATGGATGCCGCCAGCAGCCGATCGTGCGCGTTGTGCCGCCGGAGCGTGTACCGCTTGCTCAGATTCTCGGCAGTGATCATCGCGTCTGACAACTCTGGCTTACTCCTAGATCACGTCAGTGACGTTCTGTTCGAGTCGCATAAACGTCACCAGGCCCACGACAAACATCACGCTCGCCGAGCCGCAGGACACCAACGCCATCTCAGGCGTGACGAGCATCTGCTCATTGAGCAGGCAACTTCTGGCGCCCTCACAAACCGTGACCATCGGGTTGATCGCGTACAGGAGCCGCATGTTCTCCGGGACAAGATCGGTTGTGCTGTAAAGGATCGGCGAGCAGAAAAACCAGAGTTGCAGGAATACCGGCAGGAAGTGCTGCACGTCACGGAAGTGCGAGTTCAAAACCGCAAGCCCCATGCCCATCCCAGCCGCGGCGACAATCGCAAGCAGAAAGAACGCCGGGAGTATGACCACGCCAACCCCGGGCGGGTGCTGGTAGATAATCAGGATGACCACCAGAATGGCAAGCCCGAAGCCGAGATCCACGATCGGGCTGGTAATGCTCGACATAGGAAGCAAGAGCCGCGGGAAATAGACCTTCGACAGGATCGACGCATCCTGCTTCAACGAATTCGCTGCTCGCCCGACCGAGGAAGCGAAGTAGTTCCAGACGATCAATGCCGGGAAGAGGAAGATCGGGTAGGCAAGCCCGTTCGAGGCGCTCCGTTGGATGAGCTTCTCGAAAACCACCCAGTACACGCCGAGCGTCATGAGCGGGATGAAGACCGCCCAGACGATCCCGAAGATTGTCTGCCTGTAGCGGACCTTGATATCTCGCTGGACCAGCATGAGCAGCAAGTCCCGCCAGATGTACGCCTCACGGATCCGGGCGAAGATGCTGTCATTTCCGGGATCGATGACACATTCAAATCGCCGGCCTGTAGAGATCTCAGGGGCCGCATCCGCTCGAGGCTCAAGCTCAACATCGCCCGAATCGGGGTCAGATTCGGGCTTGGGCTGGTTAGTCGAAACGGTCGTCAAAGGGGCCTCTCCGCGATTCTCTTAAGGATCGTACTCACCTGCATACACGCTGGTCGGCTCCGTGGCGCGCTAGAATCCATCCTGACCAAACACCGTGACGACCCGGAACCGCTGATGCCAGACCCTGACCAACCGATCCGTATTGCCGCCCTAGTGCCGATGCGCCACAACAGCGAACGTGTTCCAAACAAAAACTTCCGCTCGTTCGCGGGCAAGCCGCTCTACCACTGGATCATCGGCTCGCTTCTGGAAACCGCTGGCGTGAGCGAGGTTGTGATTGACACCGACAGCTCGACCATCCGCGAGCAGACCCAGGATTCATTCCCATCGGTCACGGTCCTCGAACGCCCCGAGCACCTCCGCGACGGCGCCATACCCATGAACGAGGTGCTGCTGCACACGACCGGGCAGATCGACGCCGACTACTTCCTACAAACACACAGCACCAACCCGCTGCTTCGCGCCGAAACGATCCAGCGAGCGATCGACACGTTCATCGCATCGCGCGATTCGCACGACTCGCTTTTCGGCGTCACCCGCTGGCAGACCCGGCTCTACGACGCCGACAACAAACCCATCAACCACGACCCGGCGGTGCTTTTGCGCACTCAGGATTTGCCGCCGGTGTACGAAGAGAACTCGAACGTCTACATCTTCGATCGAGCGACACTGCTGAGCCGAGGCAACCGCATCGGCGAATCACCTCTGCTGTTCGAGATCGACAGACTCGAGTCGCTCGATATTGACGACGAAGAAGCATTCCAGCTCGCTGAGGCGGTCGCGCTGGCAGGTTTGGTACACGGAGAAAAAGCATGAGCCGAGGGAAGCTGCTCGTGACAGGGCCACGCATCCTGCGCGACTTCGAGATGGTCAGACCCGAACTCGAACAGCACGGGTTCGACGACATCGTGCTCGCCGACGTCAGGCAACAGCTCAGCGAAGACGAACTCATCGACCTCGTCGGCGATATCGAGGCGACCATCTGCGGCGGCGACAAGTGGACCGCACGCGTAATGGACGCGGCGCCGAAGCTTAAGGTGATCTGCAAATGGGGCACGGGCACCGACGCGATCGATTTCGACGCGGCCCGCGAGCGGGGCATCCTCGTCCGAAACGTCCCCGACGCGTTCAGCGTGCCGGTCGCCGATTCGGTGATGTGCTTCATCCTCAACTTCGCCCGTAGAACGCCCTGGCTGACACAAGAGATCAAGGCCGGCAGGTGGACGCCGCTGGACGGCAGGAGCCTCTCTGAGTGCACCCTCGGTGTCGTCGGTATAGGCAACATCGGCGCGACTGTCCTCCGTAGGGCACGAGCGTTCGGCATGACGCTGCTCGGCACCGACCCGCGCTCCGACGTATCGCTCCAACTCATCGACGACACCAACCTCGAACTCACCGACCTCGACGACCTGCTCAAACGGTCAGACTTCGTCAGCATCAACTGCGACCTCAACGACTCGACGCGAGGCCTGATCGGTGAACGCGAGCTCGGGCTGATGAAAGAATCCGCGGTCCTCATCAACACCGCGCGCGGCCCGGTCGTCCAGCAAGCCGCGATCGAGAACGCGCTCGTCAACGGCACCATCGCCGGTGCTGGCCTCGACGTCTTCGAGACCGAGCCGCTACCGGACAGCAGCCCGCTGCGTTCGCTCGACAACGTGCTTCTGACACCGCACCTGGCGCAGAGTTCCGAGCGTGCCGCCCACAGAACACACCGCCGGGTGATCCAGAACGTTGTCGAACTGCTCGATCAGCACGAGGGTCGGCGATGAGTACGCAGCGGGTCGCACTGATTACCGGAGCCGCGGGCGGAATCGGCAGCGCCACCTGCCGGGTCTTCCACGACGCGGGCTGGTTTGTCGTTGGCGTCGATCGCAGGCACGAGGAGGTGCCCGGCGTTGACCTGTTCCTCGAACACGACATCTCAGACCCCAGCACCCCCGCCGCGATCTTTGACACAATCAAAACGAACCGGGGCAGACTGGACGCGCTCGTCAACAACGCGGCGATGCAGGTCTGCAAGCCGATCGTCGAGACGACAGCCGAGGAGTGGGATCTGGTCATGGCCTCGAACATCCGCTCGGTGTTCCTGTCGGCCAAAGAAGCCCACCCGATGCTCAAAGCGAGCAAGGGCGCGATCATCAACGTCAGCAGCGTCCACGCGATGGCGACCAGCAAGAACATCGCCGCCTACGCCGCCAGCAAGGGCGCGCTTTCAGCTTTCACCCGATCGATGGCGCTCGAGTTCGGCGACGACGAGATCCGTGTCAACGCGGTCCTGCCTGGTGCCGTCGATACGCCGATGCTCCACGCTGGCCTTGACCGGGGCCACGTCGACCCGGGAAGCGTGGATGAACTTGTACGTGGATTGGGCGAACGCCACGTGCTTGGCCGAGTCGGCCAGCCCGAAGAGATCGGCAAGGTCATCCACTTCCTCGCCGATGCAACGCAGTCTTCGTTCATCACCGGGCAGTCCATCGTCGTCGATGGCGGCGCCCTCGCGAGGCTCAGCACGGAATGATCGCCGACACACCTAGGGTCATTGTGGACCGTGAGTTCAAGCTCGGCGAGAACCCGCTCTGGGACGACCGTCGGGGTGTGCTCTTCTGGACCGACATCGACGCGGGTGAACTCTGGCGATACGACCCGAGAACAGAATCGTCCAAACGGTTTTATCAGGGACCGAAGGTCGGAGGCTTCACACTTCAGCACGACGGCAAGCTTGCGCTCTTTCGTATCGATGACATTGCGCTGCTCGACCCAGACCAACCCGATGAGGTCGAAGTGATCACCCCTTTCGATGAATCGAACGCTGCACGATTCAACGATGTGCTCGCGACCCCCGAAGGCAGTGTCTACGCAGGGACCATCGCAGCCAAGCCCGGCTTGGGCGGGCTGTACCACGTGGGCACCGATCTGAGCATCCGCCAATTGTTCCTCGGTACTGATGTCTCCAACGGGATGGCGATCTTCAGTGAGGGGCGATCGCTCCTCTGGACCTGCTCCACCTCGAACCGGATCGTGAGCCTCACACGAGATCCAGCAGACGATTCGGTATCCGATCCGGAGACTATTTATCGGACGACGCCGAATGAAGGCACGCCTGACGGCCTCTGCAGAGACATCGAGGGCCGAATCTGGTCCGCCAGGTGGGACGGCGGGTGTATCATAATTCACGACCCCGACGGCAGCCCTCTCAAGAAGATCCCGGTGGGCACCCCGCGTGTAACTTCGGTGTGTTTCGGCGGTTCCGACCTCTCTACGCTCTATATCACAACGTCCGAGGGACCGATCTACGCCGCGGCTACGAGCACCAAGGGCCTGATCGAGAACCGTTCCAAGCTGGTTGTTACGACAGCCAGATCATGACCGTGTGATGAGGCTCGGGACAGTTAGCCGAGATATAGTTTGCACTGTCTTGACACAAGGAGCCCGTAAGTTGGGGAGCAATCGGCCTCCGGCCCTCGCGGTCTTGATGCCCGTCTACAACGCTGAGCCTTACATCGCCCAGGCTGTCGAGAGCATCCGTGCGCAATCCTTCGGCGACTTCGAGCTCATCATGCTCGACGACGGTTCAACCGACGGCTCCCTCGCGGAACTCCGCAGGCAGGCCGAGCAAGACGACCGGCTCACGCTCATCAGCAGACCCAACACAGGCATCGTGGGCGCTCTCAACGAGATGATCGCGCATGCCCGCTCGCCGCTCTTGGCACGCATGGACGCCGACGATGTCGCGTTCCCGGACCGGTTCAAGGTGCAGGTCGAGTTCCTGAACAACAACCCCGACGTTGTCTGCATCGGCGGCGGCATCGAGCTCATCGACAGCAGAGACCGCCACCTGCTCACCCCCCCGCCGGTGCGTGGCGACAAGCAGGTCCAGACCGAAGCCCTCTGCGGCAGGACGCCGATCTCGCACCCCGCCGCGATGATGCGTGCCGATGCGGTCAACGCCGTCGGCGGCTACCTCGCGGACAGCTATCCAGCTGAGGACCTTGATCTGTTCCTACGACTGGGCGAACTCGGCAAGCTCGACAACGTGCCGGACCTCGTGCTCCGCTACCGAGTCCATTCGGGCTCGATCAGCGTCCGTCTGAGTGACAAGCAGATCAACAAAATGCGTCAAGCATGCGAACGGGCCTGGCACCGCCGAGACATCACCGGCCAATTTCGCGGCACGATCGAGGCCAAGCCATCCAACGGCCCGGAGATCAAGTCCGCCATCCACCCGCCGATCCACGCCAACCCAACCGCGCGGGCGCTCTCGAGCAGCATCACTCGCTCGAAGCAGGGCTAGTTTAACGCGTGCTTTGACAGCTTGTGCCGATCGGTCTTTTGCAGCGGTTAAGATAACACCTGCATGACCACCCCCACACTCCAAACCTACGGCTGGAACGATCATTTCAAAGATCAACTCACGCCCGATGAGCTTGCGGATGCCGTCGTGGTCAGAGTGTCGGCGCACCACGGCACGCTCGTTTCCGTGCTCGGAGAGGATGGCGAGTTGAGGCTCCCGGTGCAGTCGGTTGAAGCCGCGGGCAAGGTGGCCGTTGGGGATTGGGTGCTGTTGAAAGCGGAGGACCTCCGGGCGATCAGGATCCTTGACCGCAAGACTGAGCTCTCGCGGAAGGCAGCGGGCGAAGAGGTCAGATCGCAGGTCATCGCGGTCAACGTGGACACGGTCTTTATCGTGTGCTCGTGCAACGAAGACTTCAGCCTCGCGCGCATCGAGCGGTACCTCGCGATGATCCTCAACGCCGGCGCGGTGCCCGTTGTCGTACTCACCAAGCCGGACGTGCACGACAACCCAGCAGACCTTGCCGAGCAGGTCGCTCAGTTGCATCCGGGGCTTGCCGTGTTCGTGCTCGACGCACGCGACCCATCGCAAGTAAGTTCACTCGAGCCCTACTGCGGCCCGGGTCAGTCTGTCGCGTTGGTCGGATCATCGGGTGTCGGGAAATCGACGCTCGCCAACTCGCTGGGTGCGGGCGACCTTGCCACCGGCGGCATCCGCGAAAAGGACGGCAAGGGCCGACACACAACAACCGCGCGTTCCCTTCACCACCTGCCAACCGGGGGCGTGCTCGTTGACAACCCCGGGGTGCGTGAGTTCCAACTCCCCGACTGCGACGAGGGTGTAACCGACCTCTTCGAAGATGTCGTCTCCATCGAGGCCGAGTGCCGATTCAGCGATTGCAAGCACGCAGGAGAACCGGGCTGCGCGATCAGGGCAGCCATCGAGTCGGGCGAGCTCGACGAGCGGCGGTTCGAGAGTTATCAGAAGCTCAACGCGGAACAAGAACGAAACGCCAAGTCGCTCGCGGAACGGCGTCAACGCGAACGCAGCACCACGCGCATCGTCAAATCCGCCGTGGCGAGGAAGCGCAAACGCAGAAATGATTCGTGACGACTCGTGTCCCCCGCAGATCCCGGGGTCTACTTGTCAATCAGGGCGACAGGAGTTGAACCTGCGACCTCGTGTACCCAAAACACGTGCTCTACCAAGCTGAGCTACACCCTGAAATAGACCGGGCCTCGAACGTGTCGAGACCCGGTGTTGGCCACATTGTACCCCGCTCGTTACGGCGCGGGCGGCAGGGTTTCAGGCAATTGTACGAACGCGAGCACGCGGGGCTGGTCGCCCTTCTCCGTCACGTTCGAACGGTCCAGAATCATCAGGTAACGGCCTCTGAAGCTCGGCGTGAGCGGGTCCTGCTCGCCGAGGTTCAGGGTATCGGACTCCTGGTAGCCGTGGAGCACAAACCACACAGCGTAGTAGTCACTGCCGACGCTCATCGAGTTGAGCACAGCGTTGAGCTGCACGAGCTGCTCGTCGTAGTCATCCGGGATCTGGTCAGGCATGATCGGGAGCAGGCCGCTATCGGTCGGCCCTGAGCCTGGTGACGGATTGACCCAGCCCGGGAACGTCGGGTTCACGTAGGTATCACGGATTGTCGGCAGGCCTGTCTGTGATTCAGGCAGGAGCCTTGTTGCGAGCGACGCACTGAACAGATCGCCGGTCAGCGGCTCACCGAACGAGGCGACCTCCATGCTCAGGACGTTGTTACGCGTAAAGTCGAGCGCCTCCTGCGGGTTCAAAATGCCGCGACCGTAGTTGTCGTTGTTGTCAGCAGTGCCCCGGCGATCGATGAACCCGACACCGCTGGTGCGGTCGTCGCGTGCGAAGCCGTCCATGTGGTGCTGGTTGTCGAGGTGCGGGTTATTGAGCGTCGGATTGTAGGGATCCATCGGATCGCTGATCACGTTGCGTGCAGCGAACAGCTCGCCCATCGATCCGATGCCCGGATGATTCCGGATACCAGTGATACCCGAGCTCTCGCTTCGGTCGATCAGCAGACCGAGTTCCTCGGCGTTGGAGTCTCTGTAGTCCACGACCGTGTCGGTGACCTCTGTGGAATTGGTTGAACCGCCAACGAGTCCAGACGGCAACGCAAAGCGTGATGTCCGCACCGCATCTCGGTAGTCCACAATCGTGCTGCCCACGTCGGCGTAGAGCACATCAGCCGATCCCAGCGAGGGATCGCTGAAGTTTCTCAGGCGACGTGTCTCGAACGCGTTGATCTGGTATGAGACATCGTTCACAGAAGTCTGGCGCAGAGTTTCGGGCCACCACAAACGATCGAATGCACTAACACCTGCGCTATTCGATTCGAACACATCCATCGCCAGCGCCGGCGAGAGCCTGAGCACCTCCGCCTCGGCGGTGTTGGTGTTGATCGTGCCCATCACCGGGCGGTCGATGCCGCCCTTGGCCATGAACCCTGTCTCCGAGCCGGCCTGAGCCATGTCAAAGATCGCCAGCGCCATCGGGATGCCGAGGCCGCGACGGACATCGACTGTTTCGTCGAACACCGAGGGCGAACCCGCCGCAGCGTCCATGTCGAGGTACGGCACGAACGCATCGAGACGAAGATGCGCCCGGTCGAGGACGTAGTTGTCCTGCTTGGGCTGGGGAAATCCGCTCGAATTATCAAACGACAAATCAGCAAATGGATCATCCACGTTACCAGTAATTGCACGGGTCGTTTGCGGCCCAACCGCGTTGGCGTACCCAGCCGCGGCTGCCAGTGCTTCACCCAGGGTTGTCCACTGGGCCTCGTACTGCAGAAGACGGTTGTTTACGTCTTGGGCGTACTGCCCATCCGCAGAGATCGAAGTGCTCGTTCCCATCTCAAGCGGGGTGCGGTATCCGCCCACTGCGATCGGCAGCAGCATGTCGCCGACACGCAGAGTGCGCTGACCGGTCAGGAAGTCACGGAACTCGTTCTGGTTAACCGTGATCTGGATGTACCTGTCACCTGCGTACTCATCAAACGCTGTGACTGAACTGGCCGGCATCGGGATCGTCAACGCGAGACCGGTCGTGTCGATTACAGGCCGACCGATCGATTCCATGCCAGGCAGACGCCTAAAGCTTGGCCCGGTGCCAACAAGAGCCTGCCAGTGGTCTGAGATTCGCTCATTCGCTGAGGGAAACGGGTTGCCTCTGATGTCTCTTGCCAGATCGAGATCTTCTGGCATCATGTTCACGCCATCATCGCCCGCGACATCCGACTCGTTGCTATGCAAGAAACCAACATTCGCAAGCGGATCAGTTGAGGCGTACTCAAATACAGATGCTGGAAGCGCACCAACAGGCGTGCCGGTGACAAACTCACTGCCGGGGTTACCGCCCGCGACAAAGTTGTCGGTGTAGTACGCCACCGAAGACCGACCGCTGGCGAGTTGGCTGTCTTGGCGACGAGAAATCGAGCCCCAGAGCGCCAGACTGATCTGACGGTTATTGTTGTAGTTGATAAACGGTGGTGCAAACGGCTGAAACAGCGGGATCACGCCGTTTTCGTCGTCGCCGCGGATTGCATTCCTGACTCTTGCGGTGCCAGTTCGGTTTCTACCGGGGATCTCAGGAAGGGCAAGTCTGCGGTCGAGTGCAGCGCGGAATCCAGAAGCCGAACCAAAGACGCTGGACACTGCAATCTCTTCGGTGTCACGAAGCCTGTCCACAAGCTGATCGGTCGCGCGGTTCGCCATGTTGAGCGAACTCCCGGTCCAATCGAGCCTGCCGTTGATCGGGTCCACGAAATCAGGGTTGTCGCGCCACAGCATGACAACTCGGTTTGCATTGCTGCGGGCCGAGGTGTCGCCGTGGAAGAAGTCCCTGACTTCATCTAGAGGGACCGCGTTGTAAGAACCCGAACCAGTCAGCGTCCCTGACGGCGGCTTCGTGTAGCGTCTCTGGATCTGGTGCAGGGCGACAGCGTTGCCGACCTGTCTCTGGATCAGATACTCAATGAGATTCGGCGGAGGACCGCCGCCCGAAGGGATGATGATGTTAATGCCCGGATAAGCTGTTTGCAGTCTCGCGTCCGCCTCATCCGCCGAGCCCGGGTTGGTAACCCAGAATACCACGGTCTCTCGTGGCGGGAGCACGATCGGTGCACCGCCCACGAGATCGCTCAAGGGGAAGAACGAATCTGCAAACTCGATGTAGTACCCGTCGAGAACCAGAGGGACATCGAATGGGTTGAACAACTGGAAGAGCAGCGCCTGCAGAATGAAATCATCATTCGCGGCATCAACTGCACCATCGATGTTCGGAAGACCGTCAAAGTCATCTTCGTTGCCGCTAGCTCCGTCAGGACCTCCATTTGGAGAACCGCCGGGACCTCGCTCAAGCTCGAATTCACCATCTGGATTATTTGCAATCAACTCATCTGTGTCAATTTTAGGCATATCCGTGTACATCGACAGCGACGAAACCTGACTCAGGAACGGTTGCGGCTCGACACCATAGAGGATCATCGCGTCGTGCGAGACGTTCTGGGCGCCGCTGAGCGCGATGTGCTCGACGTCGGAGTTGATGTCATAACCCTCGCCGCGGTACAGCTCTTCGACATCGAGCTTCAGGCCGTTCTCCCAGAGCTGGCCCATGATGTCGGTCGGCGTGGCGCCTGTCATCGGCGGGACCCAGCCGTCGGAGAGGCGGAGGACCGCCGCGGTCGGGGTGTCCTGACGCAGGCCATAAGGCGTCACGGTGGCGCCGGTTGGGTCAGAGATATCCGTGTCCACAAGAGCGCGGAGGCTTGGGACGTCGGGAACGCCGTTCTGATCAAGATCGACGTAGGGCATGTCCGCCATGTCGCGGAAGTTGAGCGCCATGTGACCTGCAAGACGGACCGCAAGCTCCGGCCCCATGTGGCCGTAGTACTGGGTCTTGGTCATGTTGAAACGGTCTTGGTCTGCCTGCTCCCAATCCTCTTGTGCAAGGTTCGGCGCGAGCAGGTTCATGTACACGCCGAACGTGTTTGCGATCAGGTCGCTTTGTACCTCATACAAATCATCGAGCACCATAGTGTCGCCGTCGAGATCACTATCAGGATCTGCATCGTTGAGATATGTGCCATCACCGAGCACCAGACCATCGAGCCAGATCTTGCGGTCGATGTCCTCGCTCAGCTCCGAGAAGTTCGAAGCTTCGAGGATGTTGCTGCGCAGCGGGCGGTGGCCGCTGACCGTGGTCAGCATCCTTCGGATATCCAGCGACGAGCGGAGCAGCTTCGTGTCGACGTCGTTGGTCGCGGGCCACGCATCGCTCGCGGTGCTGCGGTCGGAGCGAAGGAGCGAGTAGGACAGCGGGTTGGTACCGTCGTTGTCGCTCGAGAACGCCTGCTCGAGAGCCGAGAAGTTCTGATCGTCGTTGATGCCGTGGAAAGTCAGCAGCTCGATAAGGTCATCGATGCCGTAGTACGGCGTACGGTCGTTGCCGCCCGACGAGCTGCCTGGGTAGGCGTTGCCGATCGCGTTGGCGAAGTCGAGACGGACACTCGCCGATTCGAACGGGGTGTAGTCGTCGAGATCATCGCTGAGCTCGGCGCCGGGGTTTGCTTCGCCGGGCACCTGCCCGAAGTCGTAGCCCCGGTTGCGGATCGCGCTGGAGACCAGACGCAGGTACGCCTTGCGTCCTGCCTTGCGCATGTTCTCAGGGCCGAAGAGGCCGTAGTCGCCGTCCTGGCCTGTGCCGGTCGCGAAGACCTCGTCGTAACCGAGCACCTCGCCGTTGCTCGAGACCATTGAGTGCTCGATCGTGTTGAGGAGCTTAAAGAGACTGATCTCGTGCGCGCCCGAGCCGAGGCGAACACTTGAGTTCGACGGCGTTAGCGAGTCGGTCGCGGTCGAGACATTCACGAGACTCGAAAGATCGATTGCGCGGGCGGCCATGAACATCCGGTAGTCGGACTTGCCCAAGATCGACGTTGGCCGGTTCGGGTCGCTGAAATCGACGAGTTCGACCCATCGCGAATCGAGGAAGCCGTCACCGTCGGCGTCTGCGTACTGGTACGCGAAGTACTCGGCGTTGTTCGGGTCAGCCAAGCCGTTGGCCATGGTGAAGCCGGGGTCGTTGACAGGGCGGAAGAGACCACGCTGGTACATGTTCCAGTGCGCGGGGCGGTTCCAGTCTGCCTCGATACGGCGACCACCGAGGGCGCCACCAGTCGAGAGCATGTTGTTGAAAGGCAAGTACTGCGTCGGGTTCCCGCTCTCGTCGAAGAGTGAGAGTCTCGCCGACCGATTGCCCGGGTCACGTGTCAGATCGATCGAGGGTGCGTTGAAGCCGTCCTCGTCGCCTCTGAGGTAGAAGAGGTTGACGAACCTGCCGTCGGGCGCAGGGTTTGAAATCTGAAGCCAGTCACGCTGACGGAGGTAGACCTCGCCGTCGAGCGTGGTCGAGCCGTCGCCGAGATCAACCGGGCGGGTCGATGCGAGCCACGGGTCGCTTGCGACGCGTATGTCAACATCAGAATCGATGCCGAAATTGCTGCTATATAGATCTTTGAGACTGCTAGTCTCGGCGACAAAGCCATCATCCCAGACGGCATCGGCGCTGTGACCGCCGCTCGGGCGGAAACGCAGCGCATCGATCGCGGTTTGATCGAAGCGATCAAGGATCTCTGTCGGCACGCTCAGGTAGAAGAAGTCGGTGTAAGGCACATCGACGGTCTCGCGGCGCATGATCGGGTCGGCCCTTCCGAGCAGGTTGAGCGCTGCTTCGGTCGAAACCTCGGGGGTGATGTCGAACACATCACGACCGATGATGTCGAGGATGTGCTGCGCGTGGCCGTCACGGCTCTCGATGGTGCTCAGCCGTTCCTTGACTGACGTCGCGTTCCGGCGGTCACCCTTGCCCAGGGCGGCGTAGACTACCGCGAGCACCAGCACCATCGCCAGCGCACCGAGAACCAGCAGCAGCACCGTGCCTCTACGCGAGCGCGTAGCGAGCTTGGCTGCGAACTGTTTGAAACTATCACTCTTTGGTGCGAACATCATTGCTCACTCCGTTTCTGGTATCGGGCTACATTGGCCCGTGCCTGTTGGCCGACGTTGTTTCGCATCGGCGCTGTACATCCCGTTTATCGGCTCCTGCCGACCGGGGCTTGCTCAGATCCCTCTGCCATCGGGGATTTCAATGATGAATTGAAAGGTCTCCTCGGTGGTCTGATCGATGGGATCCGCGAAGGACATGGTGACCCGGACCATCTTCGGCCAAGGCCATTCGTTTTCGCTCGAGTCGCCGTCGCCGTCGATATCGTCGGGGACGCCGTCTTCGTTCATGTCGTAACCATCGGCGATGTCGTCGCCGTCGTTGTCGACCGGGACCGCACGCGGGTCGGCGTAGCCGAAGTAGTGCGTCAGCGGGTAACGCAGCGGCACGTTGCGGAGGAACCGCTCGTCACGCGTGTCGTTCTCGGTCACCAAACCGTTGATGAGATCAGCGAGCAGGTGCTTCTCAATGTCACGCTGATCTCTGACGTCTGCTTGGTTTGTGCCGTCAAATGTTCCTGGCATAAACGGACTGGGTCTCGCAACATCTGGTCGCAGCCGCTGAACAACGCCCGCGCGATCCGGTGCGTACACACCATCGGGGTCATGCCCGTACCAGATCACCTGATTGGTGTCGAAGTCGTACTCGCCAAGGCTCCACTCTACGATGAACTCCGTGCACTGCGGGATGAACTGCGAAGCACCGATGACCTGCTGGTCAGCGCGGTACGTCGCGTGCTGGATGGCGCTGTAGCCCTCGGCCGCTGACGGGCTGAACACATCGGCGTTGTAGCCCGGGGGCGTGGGTTCGTACCGCATGCGGGTCCGCGCCAGGTCGTCCTCGTAGAGCGACCGATCCGACGGGTAAGGCGGCGGCGAACTTGAGCCGGGCAAGACGCGCGGGTCCTCGCCTCGCCACGATGCCGAGTAGCTCGGATCGACCTGCCACGAGTTGCTGCCTTCCCAGATCCGCTCGTTTGATCGGCCCGGGAACGCGTCCGACATCCACGACTGCTGGACGTGAACCAGATTCTGCAACCCGGACACGTTGTCATCCGCGCCGATCTTCGTCGCAAACGGCGTGTTATCGACGAACGGATCACCGATCACGTAGTCCGGATCCTGAATCCCGTAGCGGTAGTCGAGGAACTCGCTCGGGCTCATCGCGTACACAGTGTCACGAGGGTTGTACCTCGGAACATTCGTAAAGATCCCCTGCCTAGCGTCGTAGTTCTCGTTGTTGAGGAACACGTCGCTCGGCGTCCCGGCGAAGAAACGCAGCGATTGAGTTGAGCTGCCGTCGGAGGACTGCGGCCCGAACCGTTCGTTCGCGTAGATCGTCGTAACGCGGCGTTTGATCTCGCTGAGCGAGGTCGTTGCGATATCAACAATGCCCGACTCGAAGAGCGGCGACACAACCTCACCGCGGATGCTGAAGCTGCTGAAGGAACCGTCGGTGCCGGCGTCGAAGCTGTTGTCATCGAACGGGCGACCGATCGCGGTTTCTACACGGAACACCCCCGCCGCCGCCGGCTGACCGGCGATCTGAAGCTGGTTGTCCTGGAAACGGCGCAGCGATGCGTTGCTAGCGGATGACAAGCCGAGCGGGCCGGGCTGACCAGCAGGGTGCAGCTGCGGCACCTTCAGGAGCGTGACGTGGCGCAGCAGCGTCCAGTCGCTCGCGTAGAAGTTAGGGTTGATCTCGCCGATCGTGTCCTGCGAGACCGACAATCCATGGCGAAGCTGCGAGATCTCGTTGGTCTCATCGAGGAACGGCGTCTGGAAACCTGTAGTGCCTTCGAGGCGTTCCTGGCCGTGGCCGTAGTAGATCCGTGCCGAGTTGCCGCGTGCGACAAAGTCGCCGTCGAGCGGCGCCCGCGCAGACTCGAACTGGCCACGAGCGAAGAACATGATCTCATCGATCCTGCGGGGTCTGCGGTTGTCGTACGCGTCGGGCGACAGCGGGACCGCGTCGTTGAGCGCGTACTCGTTACGGATTACAAGAAAGCCGTCGCGTGTCATCGACGCGAAGTCCTCACGCATCACACGTTCGACGACAGCTGCATAGGTATTGATCGCGCTGACCCGACGGCCCGCAGTCACGGTCTTAGAGATCGACGAGAAAATCGTCGAGAGGCCGACTGACAAGATCGACACACCGATCACGGCGACCAACGCCTCAAGCAGCGTAAAGCCTCGCCGAGTCCGCTTCGGGTTTGCGATATAGGTTTGCATCGTGCGGCTCCTCATCGTGTCGTCACCACTCGTACACCCACAGGCACCTGCGGCGTAAACACGATCTGCTGGAATACGTCGTACTCGTTCGTTGAGAACGGCGGATCGAGCACCAGCAATGTGCGCATATCAGCCCCCACTTCGCGTGTGTGCAATTCTGTCACTGTCCGGACCACACCCTGGTTGTCGACAAACTTCTGGCCGACCTTCGTGAGGTTCTGGACAGCGGAATCTCTCGAGATCCCAGACGCCAAACGCAATTCATTTGGATCGAGCAGATCAAACCCGGCAAGGTTTGTGTCAGTTTTCGAGAGCGTGCTGCCGTCACCCTGAAGCCTGGCCTCGATCGGCCGGGAGTAGATGAGTGACGTGTCGCTCGTCTTGGCGTTGTTGACGGTCTTGGCGCGGTCTTCGCGAGTAACCGCGAGCGGGAACCGGCGGTCGTTTGCACCGACGCCGCCAGAACCTGTCAGCGAGTCACGAAGCGACACGCCACGAGGCAAACGGATGTTGCGATCGATCCGGCGCGTGAAGATCGCGATCTGAATCGGGACCTCCGACAAACGTTCCGCGGGAATGCTCTTCTCGTACCGCCGGCGGTCGCCGCGCGGAACTACACCGATACCCACATCGACTCGCCTAACAACGATGTCGTACACATACCGAGGATCCGCACCGGTAGAGCCGTCAGGCATCAGCCGATCAGCGAGACTGATCCGGTATGCCGGAAGATCGCGAACGTTTGTGCCTTCCATGATGGGTTCGCTCGCGAGTCCGCCGCCGATGACGAGCGTGCCGGTGTCCTCAAGGAGCCCAACCGCATCGGGGTTCCTGGGCCTGTTGCCCTCCCAGTTGACGTCCCAAAGGAAGTCGAGGGTTGAATTCGATGCGCCCACAGGACGCCTTGGATCGCGTTCCGAGATCGCGATGTCACGCTTGAGGATGTCGATGACCGGGAAGCGGTCAGCCGCATTGAATGAGCCGTACTCATCTACCCAGTCAACCCACTCGACTGACTCACTCTCAACAACCGAACCACGAATCTCGGCCTCGGCTGACGTCGAAGCGGCGACACCAATAACCGTGTCCTGCGCCCGGCGCTGCAGATCGATCACCGCGGGGAAGATCGCGACGACACCAACCAATCCGATGGCCAAGACAACCACGGAAATCAGGATCTCGAGCAGGGTGAATGCTTTGCGATTTTTCATCGTTTCACCTCAATCAGATCACCGAAGTAGGCGCTTACGGTGTAGATCGACGAGTCGGCCTCTTGTGCCGTGCCCTCGGCGTTGTTGCTCTCGTACACGAGTCGCCCCTCGATCCATTTGGTGATGTGAGCCGCCAGCTCGACCGGGTCAGAAGCGAGCGTCGTATCACGGAACAGCGATGCATCGATCCGTGGATCCTCATCGCGTTCGTAGATCGTCTCGGTCTGCTTGTTCAGACCCCGAAGCTGGAGCATCTGCGCGAGTCTGCGTTCGCGGTACATCGCGATGTCCGTCACAGGACGAGCCAAGACGGTGTCAGACGATTCGTTCCCGATAAGCTCGGCACGACTGGAGACAATCGAAGAATCCAGCGAGTTGCTCGCACGCACAGCCCACGAGCGGAGGTCTTCAGTTTCGTTGATCGGCTTGAGAATCGTGTCGTCAGTGATCAGCGTGCGATCGAGGCTGCTCGGCCGCGGATCGATAACGAGCGCACTGGTGCTCACTCTGCTGAGTGTGCCGGTGCCGGCTTTGAAGCGGATCATGAACGTCTGGCGGTCCTCGCCGTCATCTTGATCGGTCTGGTCGTAGAAGTCGGTCTCCGGGAAGACCCACGCGCCCGGGCCACGGTCGCTCCCGCTGCCCTGCAGCGTGCCCGAGACGGGGCTGTATTCGACCAGATCCTCGTACCAGTCCTCGTCGCGGAGTTGTGTACCGAGCACAAAGCCGCGGACCATGTATCCCTCCGGGAGCCGGACCGCTTCCATCGAGGAAACGGGCACGAAGACGTCGCGCGTCGGCGGGGCCTCGTTCGGACCGAGCGAATTGTCGGTGTCGTCAACAAACGATGCGACATGCTCGAAGACGCCGACACTCAGGCCCCGATCCTTGTCGTAGAAGAAGACCGCAGCCGCGTCGCCGCCACCGACGTTCCGAGCGGCGGTGTCACGCGCCGAGTAGATCGCCTGCTGCAAGGAGTTCTGCGCCATGCTCTGACGCGATGACGACAGCAACGCCTGGAACGCGGGCACCGCGATACCAAGAAGGATCGCGCTGATCACGATGACCACGAGCATTTCAATCAATGTGAACGCGCGACGCATCATGACCCCACCTCAACAATGTTGTCCTCGCGAGCGGCCTCGACGGCTTTTCGGCGATAGTCCGCGTCAGAACCAAGCAGGCTGACGGACAGACCGAGGTTCTCCGCGTACCGCTTCTGAAGCTCAGTGTCCGACGCCAGCTGTTCCTCGTCGATGTAGTCACCGAAGAGCTTGTTCGGACCAGCACCAACAATCGCGTACGAGGCACTCCGCACCTCGTTTGGCATCTCAAAGTCTGCGGCTAGCGGGTCACCGAACGAATCGAGTACCAACTTCGGCACGTTGAGGTAGGCAACCAGGCCGCTGACGTCGGCGTCGAAATCGACAGCCGAATCGGTGTAAGCATCGAGCCCACCGGGCATGTCAGCGATCGCAATCTCATCGCGGTACCACCTGTAGTAGCGCAACGCCGTAGCCCGGCGGTCGCGGATCTCTGCGCGGTATACGTGACGGTTCTGAGAGATCGAACCCGAGCTATCGGTGAAGGTCAAGCGATTGCGCGTATCGATGAAGAGCTCCGAGCTGCCATTTTCAGTATCGAAGAACGGCTCGTAGCTCTTTGGACCGCGACGCGCTTCCTCCTCGGCGCCGGCTGTGGTCGGGCGGTAAACAGGAGCGAAGTTGCCGCCCCTGCGGACTTCGACAAACCCCGGCCCGTCAACACCGTCAACCTCGGCATCGAGCGCCCCGACAAGGTAGTACGCGAGCGAGTATGTGCTGTACCTCGGGAAGTCGTCGCGTTCACCGCGAAGGATCTCGAGATCTCTGCTGACCACGGTCGAGTACACCGCGGGGATTACAAGGCCGTCAACCGACACAAGCGGGTACGGGTTCGCGGTGTCAACGCCGATGTCTTTGACCAGCGGCGGCACCATGCCGAACTCTCGCGAGAACTCATCAACCGAAAGCTTGAGACCGTTGATCAGTGCCCGGTCCGAGACAGAACGCGCGCCATTGGCCGCGGCCCTGAACGAGACCAGCGTCAGCCCCATCAGCAGAAAGACGATGAAGATACCGACCATCACCTCGGCGAGTGTGAAACCTGACGTGCTCCGAGTTGTCCTCTTTGAATGCGTCATTGCGCTTTCTCCGGGGTATTCGGCGTGATGCATTGGCACCCGCCGACGGACCTCTTTACACACCGCCGCCCTGGAGCGACTCGATCATCGCCACGAGCGGAAGGAACATCGCCACAACGATCGTGCCGACCATGACACCGATCACGATAACCATCACAGGTTCAAGAAGACTCACGAGCGCACCGACCGCGACATCGACCTCTTCGTCGTAGTTGTCCGCGATCTTCATGAGCATCGTGTCCATCTCACCGGTCTCTTCGCCGACGTCGATCATGTTCACCACGATCGCGTCGCACGTCTTGGATTCACGCAGCGGCACCGCGAACGTCTCGCCCTCACGGATCGAGTCGTGCACGCTCATGAGTGCCTTGTGGAACACCGCGTTGCCCGAGGTCTCGGCGGTAATGGTCACCGCCTCAAGAATCGGAACACCAGCCGAAATCAGCGTGCCCAGCGTACGCGTGAATCGCGCGATCACTGTCTTGCGGATCAGCGTGCCGAGCACCGGGATCTTGAGCAAAATCCAGTCCGTGATCGCCCGGCCGGGCCCTGCGCTTCGGATTAGTTTCCAGAAGATCGGGATAGTCAGCAAGCCGCCGAAGATGATCAGAGCACCCGGGAATGACTGACCGACCTGGCCGCCGGCGACCCAGCGGGAAGTGTTAATCAGGATCGTCGTGATAGTCGGCAGCGCCACACCAAAGTCCGCGAAGATCTCCTCGAACTTCGGAACGATGAACCACATGATGAACACAACGATCAGGATCGCGAACAGCACAACGCCGATCGGGTAGATCATCGCGCCCTTAATCCGGCGCTTCAGTCGCTCGCTCTTCTCCATGAACTCGCTGAGTCGCTGGAGGATGATGTCGAGCACACCACCGATTTCACCAGCGTGCACCATCTTGACGTACAGCGTATTGAAGGCCCGAGGGTGCTTACCCAGCGAATCTGAGAGACTCGAACCACCCTCGACGTCCTCGGTCACCTCGACCATCGTTTTCTTAAGAAGACCCGGCTTCATCTGTGACTCAAGAATCTGCAGCGACCGCAGCAGGGGCAGGCCCGCGTCCTGAAGCGTCGAGAGCTGACGCGTAAAGAGCGTCAACATCTTCGGCTTCACCTTGACGAACGGCATGGTAAAGCCGCCCGTCGACTTCTTCTCAGTGGCGCTGCCCTTCTTGCCGGCTTCGGCGCCGCCCAAGCCCTTCTTGACCTTCTGCTCGCGCACGGTCGTCGGGAAGTAACCCTGCGCTTTGATGCGCTGGATCGCCTCGTCGCTCGAGTTGGCTTCAACGGACCCCTTCTGAGGCTTGCCGGCTGCGTTGAGTGCTTCGTAAGTAAAGGTTGGCATGTCGTTCCTGCTTTCCAGACGTATGGCCTGAATCAATCCTCAGCAATGGTCTCGCGTACTACTTCATCGATCGTTGTTCGGCCGTCGTAGATACCCCGTAGCCCCGACTCACGCAGCGTCCGCATGCCCTGCGAACGCGAGTGGTTGCGGAGCGCCGACGTAGACGCCTCGTTGAGAATCAGCTCGCGTGATTCGTCGTCGAGCATCATGATCTCGAAGATGCCCATCCGGCCCTTGTAGCCCGAGCCGTGGCAGTTGTCGCAGCCTTTGCCGCGAGCGAAGGTCTTGCCCTGAACGCTCTCGGGCGTCAGTCCGAGTTCGAGCAGTTCTTCCTCGGCCGGCACATACGTCTCCCGGCACTTGGGGCAGATGGTTCGTGTCAGCCGCTGCGCGACAACGCCCTCGATAGTCGCCGCGAGGAGGAATCGCTCCAACCCGAGGTCGATCAAACGAACAATAGAGCTCGGCGCATCGTTCGTGTGTAAAGTCGAGAGCACCAAGTGACCGGTCAGCGATGCCTGCACCGAGATCTCAGCGGTTGGCTTGTCTCGGATTTCACCGACGAGAATCACATCCGGGTCCTGACGCAGGAACGAACGCAGCGCCGCCGGGAAGGTCAGCCCCACTTCAGGGTTGACCTGCACCTGGCACAGGCCGTCGATGTCGTATTCTACCGGGTCTTCAGCGGTCAACAGCTTGGTCCCGATGTCGTTGAGTTCGGACAAAGCCGCGTAGAGCGTGGTCGTCTTACCCGAACCGGTCGGCCCGGTCACGATCACGATGCCGTTGGGACGACCGATGAGGTAGCGAACGTCCGCGAGGTCTTTCTCGTCAAGACCGACGCGATCAAGGCTCAGCTCGACGTTCGACCTGTCGAGCAATCGCATCACAACACTCTCGCCGTGCATGGTCGGGAGCACAGCAACACGAAGGTCGATCGCGGCGCCCTCGATCTCAAGCGCGATTCGGCCGTCCTGCGGCAAACGACGCTCGGCGATGTCGAGGTTCGCCATAACTTTGATTCGGCTCGTTATTGCCGTGCCCAGCGTAGCCGGCGGCGGCACCATCTCATAGAGCACGCCGTCGATGCGGTAACGCATCTTGAACTCGTCTTCAAACGGCTCGAAGTGGATGTCGGACGCCTTGTCCTTGATCGCCTGCAGCAGCACAAGGTTGAGCAGCTTGACAACCTTGTTGTCGCCCGAGGCCTCGATCTCCGCTTCGAGCTGGCGGGCCTGGTCGCCCGCGTTGCCGCCGGCTGCCAGCGACATCAGCTTCTCATCGGAAGCGAGATCAGACACCGCGTCCGAGAGTGACTCAGACTTGGAGTAGTGCTTGTTGATCAGCTCGTCGATGATGTCGGCCTCGCCCACGACCGCATCGACTGTCACGCCGAGCAGCAGACGGATGTCATCAACCGCGCGGAAGTTATCAGGGCTCTTGAGAGCGATCTTGAGCCGCTTCGATCGTTCGTTGTAGTCGATGGGGACAACGCCGAAGATCCGGACGTTCGCCGAGGGGATCACGCTGACCGCGTTCTCGGGGATCTCGAAGCCCTTGAGATCGACATACTCCATGCCAGCCTGAGCCGCCAAGCCTTCTTGAACGTCCCGCTGGGTGATGTACCCGAGCTCGACGAGCAGCTGTCCGATCGGGACCTTCCGCCCCGCCTTCTGGATCTCGAGGGCTTCGTGGACCTGCTCCTTCTTCACGGTCCCAAGCTTGCGCATGATGCGCCCGATCTTGTGACCTCTGAATTGGCTGTAGTCCATACCTGTACCCGCGGCCTTGGCCATACGACACCTCACCCGGCCCGGAATCAAACCAAGCCGTGACTCTTATATCTTCGCGTCAAATCCGGTCCGGTTGGGTACCGAACCCCTATGAATGGCACTCAGAGGCCATTCGACAGCCAGATTCTCTACCATGACCCTGTTTTGGGCCTGGTAGGCATATCCAAACAGGACCAAAACTCAGTCAGACTTCACGTCTTCCTCGTCGAGCTCGGCCCGGCCGACGGTGTGCCCGAGTTGGTGCACCTTGGCGGTCAGGTCCTGCGGATTCTTGCTCTTGTCGATCATCTCGTCGGCCGCGATCATGCCGCGCGAATACAGCGACCAGAGGTGGTCGTCCAGCAACTGCATGCCGAATTTCTTACCGGTCTGAATCGCCGAGTCGATCCGGAAGCTCTTGCCGTCACGGATCAGGTTCGCGATAGCGGGCGTCACGAGGAGGAATTCGTACGCGGCACACATGCCCTTGGTGTCCACTCGGCCAAGCAGCACCTGACTGAGCACACAGATCAGTGCCGTCGAGAGCTGAACCCGGATCTGGTTCTGCTGGGTCACCGGGAAGGCGTCAACCACACGGTCAATAGTCTTGGCGGCACCCGTCGTATGGAGCGTTCCGAACACCAAGTGACCGGTCTCGGCGGCTCGCACCGCGGCCTCGATCGTTTCAAGGTCTCGCATTTCACCAACGAGGATGCAGTCCGGGTCCTGACGCAGAGCACGACGCAGCGCCTCGGCGAATGTCGGCACATCGGACCCGACCTCACGCTGGTTCACGATCGACTTCTTGTGGTAGTGGTAGTACTCGATCGGGTCTTCCATCGTCACGATGTGGCGTTCGAGATTCGCGTTGACGTAGTCGATCATGGTCGCAAGCGACGTCGTCTTACCAGAACCCGTCGGCCCCGTCACGAGGAACAATCCACGGGGACGCCGGATGAGGTCTTTACACACGTCCGGCAGGCCGATCTGCTCGAACGTGAGCAGCTTGTTAGGAATGAGTCGGAGAACCATTGCAAGGTCGTTGCGCTGGCGAAACACGGATACACGGAAACGGGCCGCCTCGCCGTAGGCGAAGCCGAAGTCGGTGCCGCCCTCTTCAGCAAGCTCCTGCTGCTTCTGCTCTGGGGTGATGGATTTCATCAGGCCCACCATTGATTCCGAGTCGAGGACCTTAGTTTGAAGGTTGCGGAGCGAACCATGCAAACGCAGGGTCGGCGGGCGACCAACGGTCAGGTGGAGGTCGTTCGCGCCAAGCTTGATCATCGTGTCAAGCAATCGGTCAATCTGCATCGTCGACATCGTGTCGCTCCGGCTCAATCAGTGGGCGCTGCCGCCCTTGGTTACATACGAATCAGTCAACTACCCCGGTGCCCTCTTCGACCTGCGACACACGCGCGATCTCGTCGGGCGTGGTCGTGCCGGCGAGCACCTTCAGCTTGCCGTCTTCCACAAGGGGCTTCATCCCATTCTGCAGCGCGATCTTGCGAAGCTCCGAGACCGGCGCGAGGTTGAACGCCGCCTCGCGGATCGCCGAATCCATCAGCATCATCTCGAAGATCGCCTTCCGGCCCTTGAACCCGGTCGGAGACTCGGCGCTCGGGACCGGCTTATACACACGGCCCTCGGCCTCTTCGGGCGTCATGCCGATCAGACGCAGGTACTTGTGGTCGATCTCGTGCGGCTCGGCAAGCTCCTTCGACTTGTCGTGCAGCACACGGATAAGACGCTGAGCCATGACCGCCTGGATCGAACTCGCCACGAGGAACGGCTTGATACCCATGTCGATCAGACGAGTGATCGCGCTGGGCGCGTCGTTGGTGTGAAGTGTGGAGAACACCAAGTGACCGGTCAGCGCCGCCTGAATCGCGATCTCACCCACTTCCCTGTCTCGGATTTCACCAACGAGAATGATGTTGGGTGCCTGACGCAGCATCGATCGGAGAATCGCGTTGAACGTGAACCCGATCGACTCCTTCACCTGGCACTGGTTGATGCCCTCGAAGTTGTATTCGACCGGGTCCTCGGCGGTGATGATCTTCTTGTCAGGACGGTTCAGAACGTCGAGCGCCGAGTAGAGCGTCGTCGTCTTACCAGAACCCGTCGGCCCTGTCACGAGGAAGATGCCGTTGGGTCTGCGGATGATCTTGTTAAAGACATCCAGATTTTCTTGCTCGAAGCCGAGGTTTGTCAGACCGATCCGCACCGCGTCGGGTCGGAGGATACGCATGACGACCGATTCGCCGTGGTAAATCGGGCACGCCGAAACACGGAAGTCCACGACCGTTTCTTCGTCGATCGGGAGTTTGACGCGGCCGTCCTGCGGGATGCGTTTCTCGGCGATGTTCATGCCCGCCATCAGCTTCACACGCGAGAGCAGCGCCCGCTGCATGCGTTTCGGCAGGTTGTCACGCTCGATACACACGCCGTCGATTCGATACCTGAGCCGAACCCGGTCGGCCATCGGTTCGAGGTGGATATCAGACGCCCGCATGTTGATCGCTTCGGTCAGGATGCGGTTCCACAGCTTGACGATCGGCGCATCGTCACCGGAGACGTCGATCGATTTGTCCATCGACTTGTCGACGGAGCTGTCGATCGACTTATCGATCGAGTCGGTGACGAGCGATTCGTCGGCGCTGATCTCTTTGGAATCGACGATGCTGCCGCCGGCGCGGAAGTGGTTCTCGATGAAGACCTTGATGTCGCTCTTGGTCGAGAGCTTCGGGTCAATCTCAACGTTGAGCCTGAACCGGAGCATGTCCATCAGCTCGATGTTAACTGGGTCGTGGATGATCAGGCTCATCCGGTTGCCCGACTTCGACTGGGGCAGGATGAAGTGCTTCTTGATCAGTTCTTCCGGGATCAGGTCGGGCTGAACCGAGGAAACGCCCTCGTTAGACGAGAGGTCCACGTACTCCATCCCGAACTGCTCAGCCAGGGCCTTGGCAACGTCCTTCTCTTTGACGAAGTCGGCCTCGATCAGGGCCTCGCCGATGCGTTTGCCGGCGCCCTGAGCGAGCTTGAGTCCCTTGTCGATCTGAACGCTGGTGCAGGCACCGTTGCGTACGAGAATCTCACCCAGTTTCTTCCGCGATCGTGCCATGCGTACTCACGTCTATCTAGCCCCGCGATTCGGCAAACGCCGCCGGGAAGCCGCCTCCCCTGGTCGCCGGGTATACCCAGTGCCTGCTTTCGACGGCATCGTGCCCCGATCGTCGCCGATCAGGCTCCCGTGCCAACACTGTCCGCCGGCAGCCGCCTCTACAGCATACTGTAAGCATGACAAGGCGGGCAGAGCAGGTCATCCCCCGTCAGGATTCATCGGCCGCCAAGCGAACCCGCACATGACTACGAAGAACACCCCCTACCCGTTCCCTGACGAAGGGGTTTCTCCGAAACTTCTTATCTCTGCGGGCCCCACGCACGAGCCGATCGACGCCGTCCGCTTCCTCGGCAACCGATCCAGCGGCACACTCGGGATCCGCCTCGCCGACCACGCGGCAAGCCTCGGCTGGGACACCACCCTCCTTCTCGGACCGACCTGTCGGTTCCCCGAATCGCCCGGTGTCAGACTCGAACGTTTCGTGTCGGCCTCCGACCTGCAGGCCCTGCTCGAATCGCACACGCCGAACTGCGACATCCTCGTCATGGCAGCCGCGGTCGCCGACTTCACGCCGAGCTCAGCCGACACATCAGCCAAGCTCCGCCGAACCGAATCTAAGAGCCTGACGCTCTCACTCAGCCCGACACCCGATCTGCTCGCCGGGTGCTGCCAAGCCGCCCGCCCGGACCAGCTCATGGTCGGGTTTGCGCTCGAGCCTTCGGAGGGCTTGCTCGAATCGGCCCGCAAGAAGCTCGACCGCAAGAACGCCGATCTCGTTGTTGCCAATCCGCTGGAAACCATGGAATCCGGCGAGATCCGGGCCTCGATCGTCGCGGCGGCCAAGCTCAGGGCCTACGAACTGTGCACGGATGGCCAAGTGTCAAAGGCCGAGTTCGCCAGCTGGCTGCTCCCGATCCTATCTGACGCTTGGAAAGCCAAGCACCCCACCTCCGAGAACGACCACGTATGAGCGACGCACCCAAGCACAAAAAGACAGGCCCAAAGAGCAAGGCGTCGGACCGCAAGAAGCCCCGCTACAAAAAGCCAAAGAACGACAAGCCTCGCACGCCCTACGGCAATCGCCGCGAACGCTTACCGCGCGAGCTCGACATCATCCACGAGGACGCCGACATCCTCGTCATCAACAAGCCATCGGGCATCGTCAGCGCCATGCCCAAGCCCGGCGGCCGGCCGACGATCTATGAGATGGTCAAGGACTACGCCCGCGCTAAGGGCGGCAGGAAGGCCCGCGCTTTCGTCGTGCACAGGCTCGACCTCGACGCCTCGGGCCTCTTGGTGTTCGCGAAACACAAAGCCGCACTCGACTGGCTGAAGGACGACCTGAGAGCACGCAGAATCGAACGGCTGTACGTCGCGCTCGTCGAAGGCACTTTCGAGGGCGGCCCCGGCGCGACCGGCACCGTCCAATCGCTCCTCCGCGAGGAACAGGGCGGCAGCGTTGTCAGCGTGCCCGATCAGAACTTCCTCGGCTCCAAGGGCGACGCCAACGAAGCTCGCCACGCGGTCACCCACTACAAAGTCCTCGGCGACAGCAACATCCGCTCGCTTGTCCAACTCAAGCTCGAAACCGGACGCAAGCACCAGATTCGCGTACACATGGCCGACATGGGGCACCCGCTCGTCGGCGACCAGCGTTACGGCTCGGGCCCTTCCAAGCTCAAACGCCTCGCGCTGCACGCGAGCGACCTCTCCTTCCGCCACCCCGGCACAGGCCAGCACGTCAGCTTCCACTGCCCCGCGCCGAGCGCGTTCTACGACGCGGTCTGCATGGACACTCCCGAGGTAACCACTCCGGGAACCGACGAGATCAAGGCCCCGCCCAAACGCCCGCTGCCAGAGCAGCGGACGACAGCGATCGACGAAACCGAGGCCGGCTGGGATTCGGTCAGCGACTGGTACGGCGACTACCAGGCCAGCAGCAAGAGCGATCACTTCTCCGAGGTCATCATCCCCGGCGCGATCGGGATGCTCAACCTCAAGACAGGCGAGCGAGTCCTCGACATCGCCTGCGGCGAGGGACGCATCGCAGCCGCCATGACCGACCTTGGCGCACAGGTCTCGGGTGTTGACGCGTCGCCTGGGCTCATCCAGGCGGCGCAGGCACGCAAGCTGCCAAGGTCACAGTTCACGGTCGGCGACGCCCGTCAACTGGGCAACCTGCCCGAGGAGTTCACCGCCGAGCCATACAACGCCGCATCGTGCGTCATGGCGCTCATGAACATCAACCCGATTTCGGATGTGCTAGAGGGCGCGAGCAGACTGCTCAAGCCCGGGGGCCGATTTGTCGCGGTGATCCTCCACCCCTCGTTCCGCTCACCCGGCATATCGAGCTGGGGCTGGGAGGGAAGCAAGGCCTCGAAGCAGAAGCAGTACCGGCGTGTCGATTCGTACCTGTCGAGCAAAACCGAACCGATCATCATGAACCCGGGCGAAGTCGCCAGCGGCAAGAAGCCGGTTCAGACTTTCACACACCACCGCCCGCTGGAGAGCTACGTCAAGGCGTTCGCAGCCGCCGGCTTGCTGCTTGACGACCTCGAAGAGTGGCCAAGCCGACGCAAGAGCGAACCCGGCCCACGCGCCGACGAAGAGAACCGCGCAAGACGAGAGTTCCCGATGTTCATGTGCATCCGGGCAACGAAGTCATGACTCAGGATCTGAGATTCCAAACTCTGTTCTGAGCTTCTGAGCCGAGATGGTGATCTCGGTTCTGTCATCGCGGCTCAGCCGATCGACATTCTTGAGGACCATCGCCATCCGGTGGTTGCCGGCAAACCGTTTCTGATGACGGATGAGAAAGTCCCAGTAGAGGGTATTGAACGGGCAGGCGTTCTCGCCGGTTCGTTCGTTGACGGAGTACCTGCAGTTCTCGCAGTAGTTGCTCATGCGGCTGATGTACTTGCCGCTAGCCGCGTAAGGCTTTGTCCCGACTACCCCACCGTCGGCGTGCATCGCCATACCGACTACGTTTGGGGCGGTCACCCAGTCGACACCGTCGGCGAACATGCCGAGGTACCAATCACTGACCTTGCGGGGTTCTACGCCAGCGAGCATCGCGAAGTTACCCATGACCATCAGCCGCGGGATGTGGTGCGCGTACGCCTCTTCCACGACCGACGAAACACAGTCCCGCATGCACACCATGTCCGTGTTGGCATCCCAGTACAGGCTCGGCAACTGCCCCGTTTCGCCCAGCTCGTTCCGGCCCGGATAGCTGTCTCCTTCATGAAAGTACACGCCGCGGATGAACTCGCGCCAGCCGATGATCTGCCGGACGAATCCCTCAACAGAATTCAGCGGGGCCTCTCCCAATTCGTATGCCTTGACCGCGCGTTCAATGCACTCCTTCGGTGTGAGCAAGTGCAGATTCAGAGCCGCGGCGAGTCGTGAGTGATACAGCGTGCGCTGTTCCGTCCACATCGCGTCTTCGTACGTTCCGAATCTCACGAGCCGGTTTTTGATAAAGCTGTCCAAGCAAGCCAGCGCCTGCCGTCGCGTGACCGGCCAGTTGAACAACTCGACTCTGCCCGGGAGCTTTGGGAGTCTTGCTGCTACAAGCTCCATAACCTCCCGAGTCATGTCATCAACAGACATCTCGGGAAGCGTGCTGGGCCTCGGTGTTCTCTTGAATGCCTTGCGGTTTTCCTTGTCGTAGTTCCACTGACCACCGACAGGCTGGCTGTCCTCGACCAGCACTCCGAGACGCCTTCGCTGCTCGCGATAGAAGTACTCCATCGTGAGTTGCTTTCGGCCCTTGGCCCAATCGGCAAACTCATCAGGAGTCGTTAGAAAGTGCGGATCCTCGACGACCTCGAGCCGTACACCCTCCCGATCGCACGCGGCCCCAATCTCACTCCGAACTCGGTGATCTCCGGGGCGAACGACTACAACTCGTTTGCAATCAAGCCTGTTGACCGCTCGGGAGATCTCGTCCTCGAAATTCTGCGTGTTCCTTTCATCATCGAGCCGGACGTACTCGACCCGCAGGCCACGCTCTTTGAGCAGGAGCGCGTAGTGGCGCATGGCGCTAAGAAACATCACGGTCCGCTGCACATGACTGGCCGGGTGCGTGCTCTCGCACACAACCTCCATCATCAGAACCGCGTCTTGAACTCTGTCTATGCGTTCAAACAGCGGATGCTCATGATCAAGCTGGTCGCCCAATACCACGTAGAGCGTGTTTGCACGCGATCTCAGAGGTCTGATATCGAAGGCGTTTGCCATGCTCACGCGTTCGATGCAGTGAGTTGGTGAGATTCAACTAGAGCTGGCTGAGGAACCTGACATCGTTCTCGAAGAGCATGCGGATGTCGGGGATGCCGTACTTGCCCATCGCGAGCCGCTCGATGCCGAAGCCCCACGCAAAGCCCGACCACTGCTCTGGGTCGATGCCGCACGCAGAGAGCACGTTCGGGTCGACCATGCCGCAGCCGCCAAGCTCCACCCACGACGCGGGTTTGCCGGGCTTGAGGCTGATCATCATGTCGAACTCTGCCGAGGGCTCAGTGAACGGGAAGAAGCTCGGGCGGAGCCTGATCTCCGCGTCCTCGCCGAAGTACGCGCGAGCGAACTGCAGCAGCGTGCTCTTGAGGTCAGCCATCGAGACGCCCTTGTCGATGTAGAGGCCTTCGAGTTGGTGGAACATGAAGCTGTGCGTCGCGTCGACCGTGTCCGGGCGGTAGACCCGGCCCGGTGAGACGATCTTGATCGGCGGGCCAGACCCGTCGGCGCCGATCTTCTCCATCATCCTGACCTGCACCGTGGACGTCTGGCTCCGGAGCATCCGGGCCTTCGAGCCGAGCTCCGGGTTGTCTACGTAGAAGTTATCGATCGGGTCGCGAGCCGGATGCTCGGCGGGGATGTTCAGCTTGACGAAGTTGTGCTCGTCGTCTTCGAGCTCAGGCCCCTCTGCGACATCGAACCCGAGACGTGCGCAGACCTCGACCAACTCGTCACGCACGCGGGTGATAATGTGCTGCCTGCCGAGCGTGCCCGCCGAGATCTGCCCCGGCTCGGTCACGTCGAGGCCAGTGACACCGGAGCCGCCGCCGTTGAGTGTTGCCTGCTTCTGCTTGAACGCGGACTCGAGCGCCACCTTGACGGCGTTGGCCTTCTGGCCAGCCTTGGGCTTGTCCTCCTTGGACACGTCCTTCATGCCCGACATCGCGGATTTGAGCTGCCCCTTTGAGCCGAGGAAGCTCACACGCCACGCTTCGAGCGCATCGGCGTCGCCGGCGTCAGCGAGCTGCGCAAGGCCTGTTTCTTCGAGCGAATCCAGCGTTGTGAGGAAGTCAGACATGTCCGCGATGATAGCCCGTGCCGCGCCGTGCGACCTGCAAAACGAACACGGCCGACCCTGTACGGATCGGCCGTGATTCAGATCGAATGGAAGGGAAACTTAGTCCTCGCCGGACTCTTCGCCACCCTCGGCGGCTTCTTCTGCCGGTGCTGCCGAAGCGGCGACCAACTCGGAAGGAGCCTTGACGCTGCCCTTGAGCTTGTCGAAGTACGCGGCGCGGCGGTCGGACTTCTTCCGACGGCTGCTGGTGCCGGCACCGATCTCGGGGCCTTCTTCAGCGCCGACGAACTGGATCAGCACCAGCTCAGCGGCATCACCGATGCGGTGGCGCCCGAGCTTGATGATCCGGGTGTACCCGCCGTCACGCTCGGCAAAGCGAGGAGCCACGTTCTCGAAGATGTGGCGGACCAGACGAGGGGCCTTGCGGATCTCGCCGTAGCGGTTGCGTTCGGTCTTCTCGGCGGCGGGGATGTCGAAGTACTGCTCTGCAGTCTCGCGCATCTCGTCGATGCGTGCCTTCTCTTCCTCGGACGCGTTGGCGGTGTCGTGCTGCCAGTCAAAAGCAAGACGGTCACGGCCGAGCATCTGGATGACGCGGCGGCGGGCGTGCATATCACCACGCTTGGCCTTGGTCACGACCTTCTCGACGAAGGGCTGAACCGCTTTGGCTTTGGGCATGGTCGTGACGACCTGGCCGTGCTCGAAGAGGCTCGCTGCGAGGTTGCGAAGCATCGCCTGGCGATGGGACGCGGTTCTATTCAGTTTGTATCCGGCCTTGCGGTGCCGCATCTCTTACGCTCCAAACTCACTACCGGGCATCAGTTGCCCGTCGAAACTTGATATCCCTCGGGAAGCTGCATGCCGAGATCGAGATCCAGATCGATCAGCTTCCTCTTCACCTCACGCAGCGAGGTCCGGCCGAACGCGCGAAGCTTCAGAAGCTCCGGCTCGGTAAACACAACGAGCTGCGCCACAGAATCGATCTTCGCCGACTCGAGGCAGTTGCTCGCACGAACAGACAGATCCAGATCCGCGACGGTCATGTCCAGCTTGCGGATCAGGCCTTCGTCGACACCTGCTGCCGCTGCGGCTTCTTCCGAGACACGGTCTTCGCCGAGCTCGAAGTACTGCACGAACGGGTTAAGGTGCTTACGGAGGATCTTGGCGGCCTCGACCATCGCCAGCTCGGGCGTGACGGTGCCGTTGGTCCAGATCTCGAGGATCAGTTTGTCGTAGTTGGTCTTCTGACCGACGCGGGTCTCTTCAATCTTGTAGCGGACACGCTGGACCGGCGAGTAGATCGCGTCGATCGGGATGAGCCCGACTTCCTGATCCTCGTTCGGGTCGAACTGCTCAAGCGCCGGGACGTAGCCTCGGCCCTTGGTGACCGTCAGCTCCATCTCGAAGGCAACCTCGGAGGTCAGCGTCGCGATGACGAGGTCCGGGTTCATGATCGTGACCGAGGTGTCGGCCTCGATCAGATCCGCGGTGACCTCACCGGGGCCCTGAGCGGCAAGACGCATCGTGATCGGCTCGTCGCCCTCGTAGCGGACGATGAGGTTCTTGATGTTGAGGACGATGTCGGTGACATCTTCCATCGCACCGGGGATCGAGCTGAATTCGTGCTCGATGCCCTTGATCTTGATCGCGCTGACCGAAGCACCCTCGAGCGAACTCAGGAGGATCCGACGGAGCGAGTTACCAACAGTGGTACCGAAGCCGCGTTCGAACGGCTCAACGGTAAAGCGGGCGAACGAATTGCCCAGAAATTTGGGGTCAGCGTTTACCCGGGCCGGGAGTTCCAAACCACGCCAGCGAGCTCGAAGCATTCATTTTCCTCAACAATCAGTCCGGCAGTCGCCCGAAAGGCACGCTCACACGATCTCGGATACACGCAGGACTGCCGGGTCCCCACGCTTTCCCTTCTGTCGCGTTTGCACAAGCGGTCACGAATCAGACGCGACGCTTTTTCCGTGGCCGGCAACCGTTGTGAGGCACCGGGGTGTGGTCTTCAATCGCCGTCACGCGGACACCTGCCGAGACAACGCCGTTGATCGCGGCTTCGCGGCCGGCGCCTGTGCCGGTGATGCGAACCTCGATTTCGTGCATGCCCATCTTGCGGACCTTGGCGCCGACGGTTTCGCCTGCACGGGTCGCGGCGAACGGGGTCGCCTTCCGGGTGCCCTTGAAACCGATCGTGCCGGCCGAGTCCCAAGCGAGTGTTTCGCCGTTGAGATCGGTGATGGTGACGAGCGTGTTGTTGTGCGTGGCTTTGATGTGGGCGATGCCCTTGCCGACGTTTTTGCGAATCTTTTTCTTTGCCATTGTCTGTGACCTTCCAAGCGGCTCGGGCCGCGGCGGCTCCTATCGGAACCCTCTTTAGCCCTTGACGCCCTTCTTGCCTGCAACAGTCTTCTTGCGTCCCTTACGGGTGCGAGCGTTGCACTTGGTCCGCTGACCGCGGGTCGGCAAGCCACGCTTGTGACGCTCGCCGCGGTAGCTGCGGATGTCACGCAGACGCTGGATGTTCTGGCCGGTCTGACGACGCAGGGCACCCTCGACAACGAAACCGGTGTCGATGAGCGAGTTGAGCGTCGCGACCTGCTGGTCGTCGAGCTCGCGGGCCTTGATGTCAGGGGTAATCTGCGCTTCAACCAGGATGTCGGCCGCGAACTTCGGACCGATTCCGTGAATGTACTGAAGCGAGTAGTAAATCTTCTTGTTATCCGGGATGTCTACACCAGCGATACGGGGCACGCTCGACTCCTCGTTAGTTAGCCTTGAACCTGTTTGTGCTTAGGATCTGTCTTGCAGATCACGCGAACCTTGCCCTTGCGGCGGACAATCTGGCACCCGGTGCACATCCGCTTTACACTTGATCGAACCTTCATCGTCTTGCTCCCGTCCGAGTGACTCGGCGCGGTTGAAACTCGCTCATTTGACCCGTCCTGGAACCGCCGATATGGGCTGCCAGACCGATCCCACCCACGGCAAGCCGCGGCACAGGAGGGGAGGATAGGCCCCTACAGGCACCCAGGGCCAGCTTTCCTCACACACATTTACCCAATCTGCCTACATTTTTTACGATTTTGTTTGCCGGCCAGCCAACCCGGCAAATTCGGCCCGCTCTAGTGGCGGTAGGTGATCCGGGCCTTGGAGAGGTCGTAGGGGCTGATCTCAACGGTCACCTTGTCGCCCGGCAGGATCCGGATGTAGTGCATCCGCATCTTCCCGGAGACATAAGCCAGAACCTCGGTCTCCTGCTCGTTGGGCAGTTTCACCTTGAACATGGCGTTTGGCAGAGCCTCGAGGACCGTGGCTTCGAATGTGAATTTTTCTTCCTGTTTCGACATATGGACGCAATCTTAGGCCGGCAATGTTCAGTATGCCGGGATCGGGGTTATTTCTCGTAAGCCAGTCTCTGTCACCAGCACCGTCCGCTCCTCGTACGCCGCCCTCGCCGGGGCACGCCTGGACCACCCATCGGGCTCGGTTCGGCACCGAACCACCAGACCCGGGCCCTCCAAAGTCGGCTCTACAACGACCGGCTCGATCGCCAGAACCATGCCCGGCAGGAAGACCTCGCACGCTGCAGGTTCGACCCGATCCCAGTACACAGCCGGTGCCGAGTGGAGCGATCGGCCGAGGCCGTGTGCCAGAGCCTCGTCGGCTAAGTCGTACCCAAGTGCTCTTGCTTCAGCCATCGCTGCTTCTGCGATGCCTGAGATCGGAAGCCCAGGTCCGACCGCACCGACAGCCGCCTCGTATACACGTCGCGCTGCCCGAGTGAGGCCGGACGCCCCACCGCCGATCACGACCGTTGTCGCGGCGTCCGTCACTGTCCCGTTTAATTCACACGATGCATCGATCGTGATAGCATCGTATTCGGAAAGTTCCATTCGACCAGGCACGCCGTTCACCGCGATCTCGTTCACACTCACTGTCGCGGCGGCTGGGAATACCGGCGAACCTTGTACTGCAAACCCCTTCAAGATCGGGCAGGCGCCGTGGTCGCGGATGACTTGCTCGACGATGTTGCTGATCGCCTCAGGCGTGACTCCAGTCGCGACAGCCTCGCGTGCTTCGACGAGTGCGCTAGAAAGCACCCCGCCGCAGTTGACGAGGTGCTCGATCGATTCGTGTGTTGTGCAGAGACTGATCTCGGTGCTCTGGAACCGCGACCGAGTCATCGGCGTCAGCTGCGCGGGCCGCGTAGTCTTGGGCCGCGCTCGCCGTCTGAGCCACCCAGGAAGCCCGGGTAGTTCCGCATGAGCAGGTTGGCCTCGATGCGTTGGACGAAGTCCATGATGACCGACACCACGATGAGCAGGCCGGTACCACCGAGGAACTGAGTGACCGTGAAGTCGATGTTCAGCGCCCTGTTGACGACCATCGGCAACACCGCGATCACCGCGAGGAACGCTGCGCCGACGAAGGTGATGCGTTCCATCACGTTCTCGAGGTACTCGGCGGTACGCGGGCCCGGACGAAGACCCGGGATGAACGAGCCGTGGTCTCTAAGCTGCTTGGACATCTCTTCCGGGTTGAACTGCACGGTGATCCAGAAGTAGCTGAAGAAATACACCATGACGATGTACAGCAGCACATACGGGTATTCGCCGAAGTTGAAGTTGGTACTCAGCCAAGAGACGACCGCTTTCCACATCGTACCCTCGGTAGCCGATCCGTCGAGGGCGCTAAAGAGCACCGACGGGAAGATCATGAGCGAGCTTGCGAAGATGATGGGCATGACGCCGCCGTGGTTGACACGGAGCGGGAGGTAGCTGCGTTGGCCGCCGAAGACCTGTCGGCCTCGGGTGTGCTTGGCCTGCTGGATCGGGATGCGGCGCTGGGCGACGGTCATGATGACCGAACCCGCGACGACGAGCACGAAGCCGCCGATGATCATGAGCAGACCGAGCGGCCCGATCTTGCTTGTGTCAGTCGGGTCGTAGTTGTTGATGATCCAGATGACCGCACCGGGCATGCCGGCGAGGATGCCCGCCATGATGATCATGGAGACGCCGTTGCCGATGCCGTACTTGTCGATCTGCTCGCCGAGCCACATGAGGAACACGGTGCCCGCGGTCAGCGCCGAGACTCCCATGACCCACCAGAGCGGGTTGTGTGCCCATTGCGGGTACACGATGCCCTGCGATGTGATGAACGACATCCACGCGATGCCCTGCACGATACAGAGACCGACGGTGACGTAACGAGTCCATTCCTGGATCTTCTGGCGACCGGTCGGCCCGTCGTCCTGGATCTTCTTCAGCGCGGGCGAAACCGACGCGAGAAGCTGAAAGATAATCGAGGCCGAGATGTAGGGCATGATGCCCAGACCGAAGATCGTTGATTGGCTGAAAGAACCACCCGAGAAGATCGCGACGTACTCGGCGGCGCGGCTGGCGGCGTTACCCTCGGCCTTGGCGAGGCTGAAGAACGACGCTAGTTGCTCCTGGCTAACGCCCGGCAGCGGGATCCAGTACCCGATGCGGTACACCACGAGCATGCCGAGCGTGAAGAGGATCTTCGTGCGCAGCTCGGGGATGCGGAAAACGTTCGCCAGAGCCTGAAACATGCGTTGGAATGCTCCACGTTGGATGCGCCGAATCCAACCCGCGACGGATCATCATTCGACCGGTCCAACCGTATTGGTCAATCAGCCGGCGTTCTTGCCACGGCGAAGCTTCTTCGTGAGATTTTTCGGTGAACGGTCGTCGCTGTTGCGATCAACACCGCGGACCCGGTCCCGGCGTGTGCCAGTTTCCTTGACGCTGCCGCCGGCGCCCTCGATGTGCTTGCGTGCACCATCGGTCACGCGGCTGACCTCGACATCGAGCTTGACCTTGAGGCCGTCGTCACCAACGGAGCCGAGGATCTTGATGTCGCGGCTGTCGTCGCGGACGAGGCCGGCCTTGACAAGCGAAGCAGTGTTGACCGAGCCGCCCTTGGCGAAGTCGCTGTGCGCGACGATCTCGCGGAGGTTGACGGTCCAGAAGTTGATGGTGAAGTTGGTGTTTGAGAAACCGAACTTCGGCATCCGGCGGAAGTACGGCATCTGGCCGCCTTCGAACTGGAAGCGTGTGCTGTGGCCGCGACGGCTGCCGGCACCCTTGTGACCGCGGCCAGACTGCTTGCCCCAACCCGAGCCGTGACCGCGACCGATGCGCTTGCGCTTCCGGTTCTTGCCAGCCTGCTCTGTGATCTCGTGAATCATCATGGTGAATCATCTCCGGCCGAATCCGTCATCGGCCTGTTGAATCTAGATTAGCTCTCGCTCTTGTCTTCGCTCGAATCGTCGCCGGCCGCATCGCCCTCGGGCTTTGCTTCTTCGTCTGCCGGTGCCTCAGCAGCCGGTTCCTCGGCTGGCTTGGCTTCTTCAGGACGCTCAACGCGAACCTCTTCCGCGGTCAGCACCCGACCGCCCGTGGAGCCGCCGACCGAGCCGCTGGACATGAATCGGCCAGCACGCTCGATGCGCTCTTCGATGTCGGTCGTCTCGATCTCGATGCCGCGAAGCTCCGAGACCAACTCCTTGGTGCGGAGCTTGCTGAGCGCGTCGAAGACGGCCTTGATGACGTTGACCTTGTTGGTCGAGCCGTAGACCTTGGTCATGCAGTCGGTGATGCCGACAAGTTCCAGGATCGAACGGACGCTCGTGCCGGCGATAACACCGGTACCGGGCGAAGCCGGGAGCAGCCGAACGGTCGTGGCGAGGAAGCGGCCCTCGATCTCGTGCGGGATCGTGCCGCCGACCAGCGGAACAGAAATGATGTTCCGCTTGGCGTGCTTTTCGGCCTTCTCGATCGCCATCGGCACTTCTTGGCTCTTGGCGTGCGCGTACCCTGCCCGGCCGCGTCGGTCACCGACGATGACCATCGCACCAAAGCTAAAGCGCCTGCCGCCCTTGACGGTCGCAGCGGTACGGAAGATCCCGGCCGTGTGCGACTCGAGCTGCGACGATTTTTCCATCAACTCAGCCATGCTTATCCCATCAGCGGCTTGTGCCGCGATCAAACGTCCAACTCAAACTTAGAACTGCAATCCACCTTCGCGGGCACCGTCGGCAAGGGCCTTGATCCGCCCGTGGTACTGGAACCCGCCGCGATCGAACACGACCTTCTTCACACCAGCCGCGGCTGCCTTCTCGGCGACCTTCGCGCCGACGGCCTTGGCTGCATTCACATCGCCGGTCTTGTCCAGGCCCATGCCCTTGTCCCGCGTCGATGCGGAAGCCAGGGTTTTGCCCTCGAGATCGTCGATCACCTGTGCGTACACATGGTTCAGCGAGCGGTACACGGCAAGACGGGGCTTCTCGGCGGTGCCGATCATCGTCTTGCGTGCGCCCTTGCGCCGACGCCACTGCCGCTTTGCTTTGAGCTTGTTCTTGTTCATCGCTTCTACCTACGCGGCCAGGAGGCCGACTGAAATTCCTACTACCTGCTTAGCTACCGAACTGCTTGCCCTGCTTGCGGCGGATGACCTCGTCGGTGTACTTGATGCCCTTGCCGTTGTAAGGCTCGGGCTTGCGGACCGCACGGGCCTGAGCCGCGAACTGACCGACGGCCTGCTTGTCGGCGCCTGAGATCCGGATGATCTGCTTGTCGACGACAACGTTCACACCCATCGGGATCGCGACAGGGATGGCGTTGGCGTAGCCGACCGAGAGCTTGAGCTCCTGGCCTGCGACCTGAGCACCCCAGCCGACACCGACGATGTCGAGCGAACGCTCGTAGCCGTCCTTGGTGCCGTTGACCATGTTCTGGATCAGAGCACGGGTCGTGCCCCAGAGCGCCTTGGCCTGGCGGGTTGCCTCGCCCTTGATCGAGCAGACGATCGACTTCTCGTCCTCGGACCAAGCGATGTTGATCAGCGGGGAGAACTCTCTGCTGAGCGACCCCTTCGGGCCCTCGACCGAAACGGTCTGCCCGTTGAGGCTCACCTTGACCCCAGCGGGGATCTCGACTGCTTTGTTTCCTACTCGCGACATCGTGTCACTCCAGTCAGCTTACTTCCGACTTCAATCAATCAACTGTGCAAAGCAGCTCGCCGCCGATACGCCGGCTACGGCATTCACGATCCGAGAGCACGCCGCTCGAGGTCGAGACGATCCCGATGCCCATGCCCTGAAGCGGACGGGGGAGATCTTCGACACCCGAGTACACCCGGCAGCCGGGCTTGCTCTCGCGGGTCAGGCGGTTGAGCACCTGCTCGCCGCGCGGGCCGTACTTCAGCGAGATACGGATCAGGCCCTGCCTGCCGTCTTCTACGACTTCGTAACCGTTGATGTAGCCCTCGCTCTTCAGCACGTCCGCGATGCCGCGGCACACCTTGCTGTTCAAGCAGTCCACCATCTTGGCGCGGTTGCGTCCCGCGTTTCGGATGCGTGTGAGCATGTCGGCTATTGGATCACTCATGGCCATAATCATCTGCCCTCGACGACTCTGCGTCTTTCTACAAGGCCCCTATCGAACTCTCGACTACCAGCTGGACTTCCGCATGCCCGGGATCTTGCCCTCAAGCGCGAGCTTGCGGAGCATGATCCGGCTGACACGGAACTTGCGGTACACGCCGCGGGCGCGACCGGTCAGCTCACATCGCCTGACAGTTCTCGACGAGAACTTCGGGGTCTTCTTTGTCTTTGCGATTTGCGCTTTGCTTGCCATATCAGTTCTTCGCCTCTGTCTTAGCAAACGGCATCCCCAGACCATCGAGCACGAATCTGCTGAGCTCGGGGTTGGAGTTGCGGAATACGAAGTTGATGTTCATGCCGTGGGTGAAGCTCACCTCGGCCATATTGATTTCCGGGAACACGCCCTGCTCGGTCAGGCCCATCGAGTAGTTGCCCTGACGGTCGAACGCCTTGGTCGGGAGACCGCGGAAGTCCTTGATACGCGGGGCAGCAAGGTGGATGAACCTATCGAGGAAGTGCCACATGCGGTCGCGGCGGATGGTCACCATGACAGCCGAGTCGTAGCCCTCGCGAACCTTGAAGTTCGAGACACTCTTCTTGGCTGCCACGAACACGGGCTTCTGACCGGTGATGGTCGAGAGCGTGCTAGCGACGGTCTGCTTGATGTTCGCCGGGACCTTCGTGCCGTCGAGGTGACGGCCGATGTTCACGTTGAACACGATCTTCTCGAGCTTTGGCTGAGCCATCGGGTTCGTGATGCCGAACTTCTCGCCGAGCTGCGCCTTGATGGTCTCTTTGTAGACCTTGGCGAGCCTGGCCTCGGGCAGCGGCCCGGTCGGTTCGGTTGGTGCTTTGTTCTTTGCCATCTCTTACGCTCCGCTGACCGGTCGGGTCAGCCGTTAGGAATGAATCCGATTACTTCTTTTTTGCCGGCGAAACCTTGCCGAGCACCTTGCCGCCCTTGACCGCGACGCGGTCCTTGCTGCCGTCGTCGTTGATCTGGAACCTCACACGCGTCGGCTGGCCGTCGACGACCGGGCTGACGTTGGAGATGTGGATCGAGGCTTCCTTCGTGATGATGGAGCCCTGCGGGTTGATGCGCGTCGGCCTGACGTGCTTGGTCTGGAGATTGATGCCTTTGATGACGACGCGGTCTGACTTGGTCAGCACGCGGGAGATCTCGCCGGTCTGGCCCTTGTGAGAGCCAGCGGTAATCATCACCTGGTCGCCTTTGCGGACGTGACGAGCTGCCATATCAAACCACCTCCGGCGCGAGCGAAACGATCTTCATGAAATTCTTCTCGCGGAGTTCACGGGCGACCGGTCCGAAGATGCGGGTGCCCTTGGGGTTGCCCTCATCGTTGATGAGCACAACCGCGTTGTTATCGAATGAGACGTACGAGCCGTCGGCGCGACGCGTGGCCTTCTTGGTCCGAACGACGATCGCCTTGGACATATCACCGGACTTGATGTCAGAACCGGGAAGAGCCTTCTTCACCGAGATCATGACCTTGTCGCCGATGAACGCCTGCTTGCGGGTGTATTGCCCGCGAGCGGTTGATCCGCCGTATACGCGGATGACGTATGCGATCTTTGCGCCGGAGTTGTCGGCAACCTCGCATCTTGATTCTTGCTGAAGCATCTCGTGCGTCCTTTAGCCTTGGCCGGTTAGACCAGGCCCCCGCTGCGTACAACCCTGACCAGTTCCCAGCTCTTGGTCTTGCTGACCGGCCGGCACTCGCGGACCTCGACCAGGTCACCCTTCTTCGACTCGTTGTTCTCGTCATGAACCTGGAGCACGGTGCGGCCCTTGACGTACTTGCCGTACTTGGGGTGCTTGGTCATGAAGTTCACAACAACCCTGCGTGACTTGTCACGCTTGTCGGATTCGACCGTGCCCTGGCGGGTCTTGGCCTTCGTTTCGTTGGTCGATTGCTCGCTCACTCGTCAGTCCTTATCACCCCTGCCGGGGCCCTTGGTCATCGTTGACCCTTATCTGCTGCCTTACGCGTTTGCCGTCTCTGCCTGCCGCCTGGTCTGCTCGGTGCGGAGCCTTGCGACGTTGCGCCGGAGGGTCCCGAACTGAGAGTTGTCCTCGACCTTCTCGGTCACGGTCTGGCAACGCAGCTTGTAAATCTGATCGCGGAACTTGCGGATCGAGACCGAGATCTCTTCGTCCGTCAGGTCACGCACCTTCGCGCCGGTCAGTTCTTCTTTTTTCGCCATCGCTCGACTCCTGACCGTCTGATCAGACGCTCACACGCCTTGTCACAAACCGGCACTGGACCGGCATTTTCATCGCTACACGAACCATCGTCTGACGGGCAAACGACTCGGACACGCCCGCCATCTCGAAGAGCATGGTGCCCCGCTTGACGCGTGCTGCCCAGTAGTCCACGTCTGCCTTACCCTTACCCATTCGGGTTTCGAGCGGCTTCTTGGAAACCGGCTTGTCCGGGAAGACACGGATGAACAGCTTGCCCTGGCGCTTCGAAAAGTGCTGTGCAGCAATTCGGCCGGCCTCGAGCTGACGAGCCGTGATCCACGCCGACTCGAGGCTCTGCAGCCCGTAGTCGCCGTAAGCAACGAAGTTGCCCTTGGTCGCGTCCCGGTTCACCCGGCTTGTCCGCCGGAACTCTTTCCGGTGCTTGACTCTCTTTGGCATCAGTGCCATGTCAACGCCTCACTTCTAAAGCCGCGGGTCTCGCGGTTCTTAACGTCTGCCCCGAGCGCGTGCCTGCCCACCCGCTGCCTTGGATGCTGTCTCGTCCTGCTCAGCAGACGAGTACTCACCCTTGTAAATCCAAACCTTGACGCCGATCACACCCATTGGAGTGTGGCTCTCGGCGAAGCCGTACTCGACGTTCGCCTGCAGCGTGCTCAGCGGCAGTGAGCCGTGACGCACATCGACCTTCCGGCTCATCTCTGCACCGCCGAGGCGGCCCGAGATCAGAACCCGGCAGCCCTGTGCACCGGCCTGCATGACCGCTTCCGAACGCATCTTGATCGTCCGGCGGAAGCCGCGGCTCTTCTTGAGCTGCTCAGCTACTGCCTCGGCGACGAGCTGTGCCGACATGTCCGGGTTCTTGATCTCGATGATCGAGATGTTGACCTTTCGCCCGGTCATGAACTGAAGCTCTTGCGTCATACGCTCGACCTCGGCGCCCTTGGGCCCGATCACGAGACCCGGACGTGCGGTCCGGATGATGATCTTGAGCTCTTCGCGGGTGCGCTCGATCAGGATCTCAGCGACAGCTGCATAAGGCGGCTTGCGGTTGAGCCTGTTGTCGAGGAACTTGCGGATTTTCTCGTCTTCGACCAAGAGCTCGCCGAACAACGCCTTTGGCGCGTACCAGCGGCTGCGATGGGTCTCGGTGATCCCGAGACGAAGCCCGAAGGGGTGCGATTTCTGTCCCATCAGCTGCGCTCCTCGATCGACACGGTCAGGTGGCTGGTCCGCTTGAGAATCGGGTGAGCCCGACCGCGGTCCTTTGGACGGAAGCGTTTGATGGGTGGCCCCTCATCAACGCGGCTCTCCGCCACATACAACTTAGAATCATCGACATCGTTCATCTCTGCCTCGGCGTAGGCCGCGGCGAGAGCCTTCTGCATGTTGGTTGCCGCACGCTTGGTCGAGAAGGTCAGCATCTCCATGGCCTCGGCGACCTGCTTGCCGCGGATCATGTCCGCAACAAGGCGAGCCTTCAGCGGGCTGCCGCGATGGAATTTGACTTCGCTTGTGAACTTGGCGATGTCCTTGACTGACACACCAAGAGCACCGGCAAGAGCGCGAATATCCGCGGCCTTGCAGCGGGGATGGTCGCGGCCCGCGGCCCAATTACGCACGGCCTTGACCGCGTCGTCACCCCTGAGACCGCTGCGTTCGACGGCTGCGCCGAGCTGCTCAACGGACACACCGCTAGAAGCGATGAGGGCTTTGAGTTTGTTGCTCTGAACTTTCATCGGAGTTCACCTTGGCCCTGATGGGCACCCTGGCTTCAGGCCCTTAGCGGGACTTGATGCCTTCCTTCTTGTTCGTGTGACCGCGGAACGTACGTGTGTGTGAGAACTCGCCGAGCTTGTGGCCCACCATGTCCTCGGTGACGTAGACATCCATAAACAGTCTGCCGTTATGAACCTGGAATGTGTGTCCCACAAACTCAGGAACGATCGTGCACGCACGCGCCCAGGTCTTGATCGGGCTGCGCTGACCGGCCTCGTTGAGCTTGTCCACCTTCAGGTAGAGCTTCTCGTCAACAAACGGTCCCTTTTTCAGGCTTCTGCCCATTGCTCAGCCCCTCTTATTTCACTTGTCCGTAACGCTTGCTCATCCGGCGGCGGATGATCAGCTTCGAACTTGGCTTCTTCTTGTCACGGGTTCGGCCGCCCTTAGACAGCGTGCCCGACTTACTCACTGGTGCGCGACCACCCTTGGAACGACCCTCACCACCACCGAGCGGGTGAGCATCGTGGCTCATGGCCACACCACGGGTCTTGGGACGGCGGCCGAGGTGACGGCTAATGCCGGCCTTGCCGAGGCGGCGGTTCTGGTGGTCGGTGTTGCCGACCTGGCCGAGAGTCGCGCGGCAATCGAGGTGCACCCGGCGGGTTTCGCCCGAGGGCATCACGAGCGTGGCGTAGTCGCCTTCTTTGTTCGTCAGACGTGCCGAGGAGCCAGCCGAGCGGCAGAGCTGGCCGCCCTTGCCCGGGTTGAGCTCGATGCAGTGCACGTTCATACCGGTCGGGATGAACCGAAGCGCGGTCGAGTTGCCGATCGCCGGTTCAACAGCCTGAGTCGAGTGCGAGATGATGTCCATCCCGTCTTTGAGGCCGACCGGTGCGAGGATGTAACGCTTCTTGCCGTCGCTGTACTCGATGAGAGCGATGTTGCAGGTGCGATTGGGGTCGTACTCGATCCCGATGACCTTGCCGGCGATGCCGTCGCGGTCGCGTCTGCGGAAATCGATCTTGCGGTACATGCGTTTGGCACCGCCGCCGCGACCACGGACAGTGATCTTGCCGGAGTGGTTCCGGCCGCCCGACTTCTTGACCGGTTCAAGGAGTGACTTCTCAGGACGCTTCTTGGTGATCGCCTCGTTCGTCAGCACGCTGGCGTTGCGACGTCCGGGGCTGGTCGGCTTGTAAACTCGAATACCCATCTGACTGCCCCTTAGAACAATTCGATCGTCGCGCCATCCTTGAGCGTGACAACCGCTTTCTTCGTAACTTTGGCTTCGACGTACCCGAAACGGGTTCGGCGAGTGCCGCCCTTGCGTACTTGAGTGGCGATCTTGTCAACCTTGACGCCGTAGACGTGCTGTACAGCAGCCTTGATGTCGTCCTTGGTTGCCTTGCGATCGACAAGGAAGGTGTACTTTGACTCTTCCGAGGCGTGAGTCGATTTCTCGGTCACGATCGGCTTCTTGATGACGTAAGCAGCATCCATTAGTCACCACCCCCCGAAGCTGCAAGCTTCTTGCCGCGTGCGACCGCGGGACGCTTGGACTTCTTCTCCTGGCGGCCCATCGGGCTGACACGTGCCGACTTGCCGGTCTGCGAGCTCGGACCGGCCAGCCATGCCTCGAGCGACGACTTGTCGATCACGAGGTAGCGGTGGTTGAGCATCTCGAAGCAGGTCATCTGCTCGATCGGGCAGAGCTCGACGTTGTCAACGTTGCGTGCGCTCAGGCGGATGTTGTCCGATTTCTCGCCGCTGGAAAGGACGACCAACGCGGAGCGATCGAGCTTGAGCGAATCGAGGAAGCCGACAAAGTCCTTGGTCTTCGGCGCCGACAGCGAGAGGTCGTCGATGACGCGGATCTCGGTGCCAAACTTCTCAGAGCCAATGATCTTGGAAAGCAGCGCGTTGCGGTTCGCCTTGCGACGCATCTTGCGGGGCATGTCGAGGTGGTAGTCCTCGCGGGTCGCGGTCTTGGCAAACGCCCGGCCGCCGCCCTTGAACTGCGGGGCCTTCTTGGTCGAATGCCGGGCACGACCGGTGCCCTTCTGCTTGTACATCTTTGCCGTCGAACCCGAGATCGCAGCACGGTTCTTCGAACGCGCTGAACCCTGCCGCTTGTTGGCATGGTACATCACGTACGCCTGCTTGATCAGGTCGGGATTCAGTCCGTCGTCAGCATACGACGCGGACAGGGCTGCCTCATCAATCGACATCTCGCCGACGGAAGCACCCTTCATATTGTAGACGGGCACATTCATCTCGTGTCCTCGCCCAGACGCCTCACTCGGCAGGGCTCGTCGCCCTGCTCTTATCTCGCCTATCCGGCCCCGCCACCTGTTGCCCCTCTGGGAGGGCTCTCTCGTCTCTGAGAGTGGGACGTTCCGGATTCGACTCGGCCGTCATGGATCGGCCCGAAGGCCTCACCAATCTGCAGTGTTTTTGCCCGGTGGTTTCGGCGGGGTCCGAATCTCTCAATTCGGAGCCAACCGACCTTTCAGGCCCCCGGCACGCAGTTTCGTACCCGCCGGGGTCGTTCTACGAAAGAAGCCCAGCCTTTACGGGCCGAGCTTCTTCAATCAACCTGCCGCAGCTGCGGCTTTGCTCTTGTACAGACGCACGGACGGGCAGACCCGGACGAGCGACTTGTTTGCACCGGGAACCGGACCCTTGACGAGCATGAGGTTCCGCTCTGCATCAACTTTGATCACATCGAGGCTGCGAACGGTGACGTTGTCGCCACCCATTCTGCCGCCCATTTTCTTGCCCTTCTTGATCCGGCCGGCCTTACCCGCGTTGTTCGCGTGACCACCGATCGAACCCGGGGAGCGGTGCTTCCGCTCGACACCGTGGGTCGCGAGCTGGCCTTTGAAGCCGTGACGCTTCATGCCGCCTGCGAAGCCCTTACCTTTGGAGACGCCGCAGACATCGACGTACTTGACGTCTGCCATGTCCGCCGCGGTCAGGACCTGGCCCTGCTCGAAGGTCGCATCGCCTTCGTCCACACGGAACTCGGCGTGGAATCGCTTCGGCGTGGTGCCGGCCTTGGCGTCGTGACCGATCTGAGGAATGGTCGAGAGGCGAGCGGGCTTCTCTTCGAAGCCGAGCTGCACCGCGGCGTAGCCGTCACGCTCCGGCGTGCGGAGCTGAGTCACCACGCACGGGCCGAGCTCGATGACAGTGACAGGCACAACCTTGCCGTTGTCATCGAAGACGCGAGTCATACCCAGTTTTTTGCCCAGCATTGTCGGTGCCATAACTGGCCTGTCCTCTCAAACTCGCCGCTGCACTCCTTGCAAGCCGGCGATCAAACTTCAGTCACTCTTAAGCCTTGATCTTGACGAACACACCCGCGGGGACGACGAGGCGGTTGAGCGCCTCAACGGTCCGAGCGTTCGGCTCGTAGATGTCGATGATCCGCTTATGGGTGCGGATCTCGAACTGCTCCCGGCTCTTCTTGTTCACAAACGGGCTGCGAAGCACCGTGTATTTTTCGATTCGTGTGGGCAACGGCACTGGACCGCTGACCTTGGCGTTGGTGCGCTTGGCATGGTCCACGATCTCTTTGGCCGACGCATCGAGGGCCAAGTGGTCGTAGGCTTCCATCCGGATTCGGATCTTCCCGCCGTCCATCAACGCTCACTCCCAGAGCCCATCGGGCCCAATTACGCCTGCCGAGGCCGGCGTTGGGTACCGAGAACACACCCAGCCGGACGGTCCGGCCCACTGCGTGAACTCCCAAACAGGTGATTGCAGCCGTGCCATTCACGACAGCTTCACATTCCACCACGGCCCACCAGGTCCATGAGGGACAGCAAGCGTAGGCCTCAGGCCCGATGGGTCAACAGATCAGGGGCATCCTGTCGAATAAAATAGCCGGATGACCGCCTTATTTTTTGGTGAGATCCTCCAGGAGCCAAAGCCATGATCCCCCGCAGAGCAGCCATCGCCCTCGTGACCACCCTGTGCCTGAGCATCGCCCCCGAATCTGCGGGGCAGGCATCGAGCCGGGATTCTGAGCCGCTGCCACCGATCGAGATGTCTCAGAAGCCCCTGAATCTACCGGGACTTGGGATCGATGTGGTTCTGCCGGTGGGCTCGACCTCGCAGCAACAAACGCTCAGCCGAGAGGTGTTCGCGGACGTCGTCGGCAAGGACAACACGTGGCGGATGACCCTCTCGACCCAGACAAGCTCCAACACCACCATGGGGGCCAAGGACGCGATCGAGAAAATCCTTGAGAACCTCCAGAAATCCTTCTCGGTGACCAAAATCGACAGCCCAGACGAGATGATCGGGACGTTTGCCCGCGAACTCGCACCGATCGAACCTGTCAAGTTCGCCGGCGGCGAGGCCTACCGCTTCTTCTTGCTCCAGCCGGCATCCAAACCAGACCAGCCGGACACTGTCCGGGGCGTCGCGGTCATCAAAACCGGCCCTGGCCAGATGCTTGTCTGGGACATGGCGGCCCGCGAAGAGAACTACGCCCTCGCCAAGCAGGCACTCGACGCGACGCTCGCCGCCATCACCACGACCAACGCCCCGCTGGCACCGCTCGAGCGAGAGATCGCGCTCAAAACGGGCCAGAGGCTCGTCCGCGACATCCCCGCCGACCAGATGCGGAGCATCTTCGACAACTACGGCGAACGCTGGTACAGGTACTACCGCGAAGACAGCCAGGGCAATGAATCAGAAATCGGGTACAAACGAATCACCGCCCGTACCGGCACGCGGGGCGATCTCGGAGGCGTCAAGCAGGGCAACATGGGCGAACGCGGCTACATCGTTGAGGTGCAGGCCCGCCTGCTCGAAGAGAACCCGGTCGGCCCAGAGCGCATGATCTACGACACGAAGGGCACCTACTTCGTCAGTGAAGACTTCAACACCGAGACGTGGAACCTCATCGTCGTGGTGAAACAGGGCAGGCAGTCGACGACCTTCTCCGAGGTCGGAGCCCGCGAGGGGTTCGAGGAGCTCATGGTCGTGACGACGGACCCGTCAGGCCGGGGCGACACGAAGAAGCACGCGATCAAGGAAGTCGGGTACCTCCCCCTGGCGACATCGCTGATCCTGCCCGCGATCCTGACCGACACCGAGGCAACGGGTGATCTCGCGTTCTACACCTACCGCTCTGACGCCTCGGCGGTCGCGTTCCGTCATGACTCGATCCGCCGAGACACGGACAACGAGGGGCAGTGGATCCACCGCTCAAGTGTGAAGCACGACAGCCCGCAGATCACGAAATACGTGGATGCCGACGGCAAGATCGTCCGCGAGGTTCTGCCAGGCGGCCGACGCTGGGTTGCGACAACCATCAACGATCTGACCCGGATCTGGCGTGAGAACGACCTGCCGATGGACTAGCCGCAGCAGCCCGTCTGCTTCGGTTCGGTCTTCTTCTCGCTGCAGCACGTGTTCAGCTGAACTGGTGCCGACGTGCAGCACGAACCTTCTGCCGGCTTCTTGGTTGCCAGGCGCTGCTGAAGTTTGCGGATGATCGCGTAGGCCAGCATCGCCATGAGCAGGGCGCCGCCGATACGCGAGAGCGCCGAAGTGCTGTCCATCGCGTGCGAGGCAGGGCTAGCAATGTCAAAGGCCGAGCCGGTTAGGAGCCACTCGAGCGCGAGTCCGCTCGCCATCGCGACGCCGGCGATGCTCGTGATGTAGACAGCTAACGCTTTGCCTCCGAGGTCCTTGAGGATCCACGCCATCGTCGCGGGGTTGGTCGCGGGCCCGGCAAGCAGGAACGCGAGCGCTGCACCCGGGCCGAGCCCCTTGGCAACAAGAGCGGCGGCCATGGGTGTCGAACCGGTCGCGCAGACATACACAACCAAGCCGAACGCCATGGCGACAGCGATCGCGAAGATGCCGCTGCCGAGCGTGCCGCTGAACCACGACTCTGGCACGAATGCAGCGACCGCAGCCGAGACGATGAAACCAATCAGGAGCCAGTTGACGAGGTCAGCAGGAAGCGTGACGAACGCGTACTTGACCGCTGTCTTGAGCCGGCTGGCGAAGTTCTGCAATTTGGGCTGGCTCGGCTTCGAGCAGCAATCCCCCCCACTCATGTCGGCGTCAGGGCTCTCGGTGGGTGCGACCTGATCGTTCTCTTTGGACCTGTCTGTCGCGTCAATCAGAACACCCGCGACGATGGCCGAGATTGCCGCCGCGATCACACGGGCGACCGCCATCACCGGCCCGAGCATCGCCCAAGTCAGGCTCGCGGCGGGCACGTCGATCTCAGGTGTTGATACCGCAAAGGCCGTCGAAGCACCCTTCGATGCGCCGCCCTGACGGAGCGAAGCCGCGGCGGGGATCACGCTGCACGAGCACAACGGCAAGGGCACGCCGATCAGCGTCGCCTTGAGCACCGACCCGATGCCCCGCTTGCCGAGGTGCCTGACCAGAAGCTCTTTGCTGACAAACGCGTGGAGCAGCCCGGCGACCATGAATCCGACCACAAGCCACAGCCCGGCTTCGGCGAAGATCCCGGCGAGCGCCTCGGCAAAGCTCACGAACGCATCCACTTCTTTGGCTCCTTCCGCAGCAACCGGCAGGCCGGCACTCCATAGGTTAGTATCCGCACAGCACTCGAACTGTTCTCGGAGTACACAAGAATGACCACGCAAACCGTCCCGATGTTCCGTCTTTCCGCAGCCGCCCTGCTTCTTGTCGCTGCAGGCTGCTCCTCGTCAGGCCCGAAGGCCCCCGCAGCCGTCGCCAAGAAACAGACCTCGGCGTACGCAGTGCTCGACGGCAAGCGTGTTGATGCCCCGACGCTCAAGCTTGGCGACAAGAAAACACTCGACGCGATCCTCAACGAGGGCAAGTACCACAACCGCGTCATGGACCATCTCAACCATCTCTGCGGTGTCATCGGCCCGCGACTGACCGCTTCTTCGGCGCTCGAACAGGCAAACGTGTGGACCGCTGAACAGTTCGAGACTTGGGGACTGAGCAACGTCGAGAACAGGCCGTGGGGTTCGGCGACCATCAGGTTCGACCGAGGCCCATCAACCGGCGCCGTCGTCAGCCGATCCGACGAGAACGACGAGACCTACGAGGTCGAGCGCGAGATCGAGTTCACAACGCTTAGCTGGGCACCCGGCACCGACGGGCCTGTCCGGGGCAAGGCGGTTCTCATGCCGACCACACTCGAAGAACTCGAGGCGGTGCGTGACGATCTCGAGGGAGCTTGGATTCTTCACTCGCAATACCAGGGCGGCAGGCAGGGCATCCGCGGCGTGGGCGCTTCGATGGCTGCCCGGCACGTCCAACGCATCGAGACCCGCGTCGCGATCGCCGCCGGGCAGGTGCCCCAGTTGCCGCAGGACTCCGCGTACCCGGACGACCCGATCAGCGGCCTGTGGGAGGGAACGATCACAGGCCCAGCGATCCCCGGCGGCTCGACCGAACTGGCAATGGACGTCGTTCTCGGTGAGGACGGCACACCCAACGGTGTGATCGCCCTGCCCGCATTCAACTTCAACAACGCCATGGGCGAGCCGAGCTTCGACGACGGCATCCTTTCGTTCGTCTGGACCACGCCACAGGGCCCGAGGCCCATGACGCTCGCCCCGCAAGGCGACACGATCGATCTGGACTTCGACGCGGAAGACGGCAAGTACGTCATCCACCTCGAACGCGAAGAAATGGAAGAGGTCGAATTCGACGCCGACGGCTACATCATCCACCAAGTTCTCGCTGCCAACCCCGCGGGCTTCATGTCGAGCTCGAAAGACGAACGCGTCTGGACCACTTCGATCAAGCGGGGCCTGGATCTGTTCAACCTGTCGTGGGACGACATCGGCCAAGACACCGAGGTCAGCATCCGAGATTCGGACTACCGCTACATCAACTCGGACATCGCCGACGGGCAGGACGTGTACATCGAGTTCGATCTTGATCACACGCTCACCGAGGGCCCGTTCGATCTGTACAACACGATCGCCGAGATCCCGGGCACCGAGTACCCGGACGAGGTCGTGATCGTGTCGGCGCACATGGACTCGTGGAACGGCCCCGGCAGTCAGGGCGTTGTGGACAACGGCACCGGCACATCGGTCACGCTCGAAGCCGCTCGGATCTTGGCTGCGGTCGGCGCCAAGCCCAAGCGCACGATCCGCTTCATCCTGTGGACCGGCGAGGAGCAGGGCCTGCTCGGCTCGCGGGCCTACGTTGACAGCCTGAGCGAAGAGGAACGCGCCAAGATCTCATGCGTGTTCGTTGACGACGGCGGCACCAACTACGAGGGCGGGCTCGTCTGCTCGCCTTGGATGTTTGACTACCTCGCGGCCGCGACCGCCAACACCAACGGCCAGTTCTTCAGCGAGGTCGACGCCGAGCGTCTGCTGTCGGACGACAACCCCGACAACGACGAGCGGGCCGGCTGGATGGATGTCAACCTGCGGACCGTCGAAGCCATGCCCCAGGGCGGCGGATCGGACCACGCATCGTTCAACAGGGTCGGCATCCCGGGCTTCTACTGGGACGAGATCGGCCGGGCCAACTACCGCTACGGCTGGCACACCCAGAACGACAAGCTCGATCTCGCGATCGAGGAGTACCTCGTCCAGTCGAGCACGAACGTGGCACTGACCGCGTACAACCTCGCGTGCGCCCCGTCGCTGCTGCCAAGATCCGCAGATTCTGATCAGGTTGCAGAGGCGGGCGAGTAAGGCAGGTACACTCACCGCATGGCGACGGAACGCCTCATGAGCCCGGACACGCTGCCCGCCGAGATCGAACAGGCCGGCAACGTCCTTCGACCGACACGGATCGGGGAGTACATCGGTCAGCGCGAGCTGATCGAGCGGCTGTCGATCGCGATCGAGGCGGGCCAGAAGCGGGCCGAGCCGATGGAGCACGTGCTGCTGCACGGGCCGCCCGGGCTCGGCAAGACGACGCTTGCGCATGTCATCGCCAACGAGATGGGCTCGAAGGTCCACGCGACCTCGGGGCCGGCGCTTGCGCGAGGCACCGACCTTGTCGCAACACTGACCCGGCTTGAGGCCAACGACGTTCTGTTCATCGACGAGATCCACCGCCTGCCCGTCGCGGTCGAGGAGTTCATCTACCCGGCGATGGAGGATTTCCGGATCGATGTGACGATCGACTCGGGACTTCACGCGCAGACGGTGCAGATCAAGTGCAAGCCGTTCACACTGATCGGCGCAACGACCCGAGCGGGCCTGCTGAGCGCGCCGCTCCGCTCACGGTTCGGGCTCGTGCATCATTTGCGGTACTACGAGGACGAGGATCTGCTGCGGATCCTGATGCGTTCGAGTGGGATTCTTGGGATGGAGTCACCGCCCGAGGATTCGATGTCGCTTATCGCGGGCCGCAGCCGAGGAACGCCCAGGATCGCAAACAGACTGCTGCGCCGGGTCCGTGACTATGCGGACGTCAAAGCCGCGGGCCGGGTCTCGACGGCGGTCGTGGAACAGGCCCTGAGCCTTGAGGGCATCGACGAGCTCGGGATGGACGAACTCGACCGGTCATACCTCGACACGATCGCAGAGATCTACTCGGGCGGTCCGGTCGGGCTCGAAGCGGTGGCGGCGACCATGAACCAGGACGTCGGCACGCTCGAAGACGTGGTCGAGCCGTTCCTGCTGCAGACCGGATTCCTGGCACGCACGAAACGGGGCCGGATGCTGACCAAGGCGGCCGCGGATCATCTCGGCGTCAAAACCCCTTCGATCAACGACGACGCGTTGTTCGAGTAGGGCATCGGTATTCGATTTCAAGAGAGATGAGCGACCAGTGACTAGCGCTTGGCGGTCGGCTGGAGCGCGGCGGCGGTGTCTTCATCGAGGTACAGGAAACAGCCGCAGTTGGAGCAGCTGGTCAGGTCGCCCGAGAGGAGCCTGCTGAGAAGCTCGATCGGGAGCGTCATCATGCAGCTCGCGCAGCTGATCTCGTGGCGTTTCTTGTCGATGATCTCGATGCCCGCCATCGCGTCCTCGTCACGCTCGTCGAGGAGCCTCTGGAGTTCGGAGAGGATCTTGGGGTTGACCTCGCCCGCGAGCTGATCACGCTCGGCTTCGAGTTCTTTGACGCGGTCTTTGATCTCGCTGTGCCGGGTGTCGCGGTCCTGCTTGGCGACATCGCGAACCTTGGTGCGTTCTTCCTGGCTGGCGACCGACTGCTCGAGTTCGGTCTTGATCGCGTCGGCTTGCTCTAGCAGACCAAGGACTTCTTCCTCGACTCTGCCTCGCTCTATCTTGAGGCCGTTGACCTCGACGAGGAACGCCTGGTATTCCTTGTTGGTGCGGGCGTTGTTCATCTCCTCGCGCAGCTTCTCCATGCGCTCGTCGATGCGTGCCATCTCGTCTTCGTTTTCTTTGGTTGAGGACTGAATCTGGCGGAGCTGAGATTCGAATGAACCGTGCTGTTCACCGAGCGCGTTGAGCTGCCGCTCTTGCTCGTTGAGGAAACGTTCTGCTGCCCCCAGTCGTGATTGAAGTCCACGGAGCTTCTGCTCTGTCTGGAATACGGCTAACAGCTTCTTGGTTTCGTTCATGCCCGCCTGGTCCTCCCGAGCGGCATCGCCGCTTGTTAGTCTAGCACATTTGGTGCCCGCGCGTCACGCATTTACGCTAAACAGCTCCAGAACTACCGATCATCCACAGCATCCAGTACGCGAACGGCCCGACCAGAAGCAGCGAATCGATGACATCGAGCCAGCCTCCGAAGCCGGGGATCGATGAGCTGGAGTCCTTGGTGCCCGCGTCGCGTTTGAACAGGCTCGCCGTCAGATCGCCGAGTTGGCCCAGCACACCGATCAACGCACCCATTGCCGCGGCCAGGGGATACCCAATGTCTGGCCGAAGATCGCCGAGCCCGAGCAGGTAGACACCGAGCATGCAGATGCAGGCAGACGTGACTACACCACCGATCAGACCTTCCCAGGTTTTGCCCGGACTCAGCCACGGCACGAGCTTTCGCTTGCCCATCGCCCGACCCGTGAAGTAGGCGCCGATGTCGCACGATTTCGTCACAAGAACTAGCCAGAGCACGATCCATGGTGATTTGGCGATGCAGAGCGTCAGCCAGAACGAGCCTTGGACACCGAGGTACACAAACACAAGCATCACCCCGCCCGCCGCGGCGACGACGCCCTCGATCGTTCTGTGCCGAACGTGCGAGAGCAGGGCGAGGATCATTACCATCACGGCGAGCGTGCCGAGCGCGCGGGGTTCGTTGGTCCAGAGCGTGGTCCCGAGCAAGCCGACTAAGCCTGAAATCAGACACACGGGCGTGGCGACGTGGACGTTGTTGGCCCGGAGGATCTTGGCGAGCTCGAGAGCGGTCATCATGATGACGACCGAAATGCCGACACCGAACGCGATACCTTTGAGATCGGTAAGCGTGTGCATGTAGTCGTCGAGCCAGACCATGAGGACGGCTATGACGATCATGAGCGGGCCGAGGATGAGTCGTTGCTTGAGCACTATGACCCCTTGCTCAGCCCGCCGAAGCGTCGGTCGCGTTTGGCGTAGGCCCTTACCGCGTTGTGCAGGTCCTGCTCGTAGAAATCGGGCCAGAGCGTTTCGGTGACGTAGATCTCCGCGTAGCTGATCTGCCACAGCAGATAGTTGCTCAGACGCATCTCGCCGGCGGTGCGGATCAGCAGATCCGGATCGGGCATGCCCGCGGTGTAGAGATGCTCGCCCATGACGTCTGATGTGATTTCGTCGGGGGTCAGTTCGCCGGCCGCGGCTTTCTTGGCGATGGATTTCGTTGCGTCGAGGATCTCTTCTCGAGAGCCGTAGTTAATCGCGAGGCAGAGCGTTGGGCCTGTCGGGCTCTTGGCGTGCGTCACTTCGACGAGGTTGTCGAGGGCCGCGAGCACTGTTTCGGGCAGCCCCTCGCGTCTGCCGATCACTCGGACCCGGATGCTGTTCTCGACCAGCTCTTCGAGTTGGCTCTTGCAGTACAGCTCGCAGAGGGCCATGAGGTCGCGGATCTCGTCTTCGGGCCGCTTCCAGTTCTCGGTGCTGAAGGAGTACAGCGTGACGTACTCGATGCCGAGTCGGCCCGCCTCGGCGACGACTCTTCGGACGGTCTCGGCGCCGTGCTGATGCCCGAACTGGCGGGGCTTGCCTTGCTTGACAGCCCACCTGCCGTTGCCGTCCATGATGACGGCGATGTGCCTCGGGATCCGTTCAGGCGATACATCGGGCAGGTGCTTCTGCGGATCGGCGTCCGGCAAGGCCTTGCGGATCCGTGCCAGCGCGGCGTTTGCCGCGACGTCGGCCTCGCTCTTGGTAGATTCAGTCAACTGTGCCCGCCCCCGCTCGACTCTGGACCATGATCGTCTGTTCGCGGTCCGGTCCTACACCGACCATCGAGATCGGCACGCCGACGTAGTTCTCGATCCGCTCAATCAGTGTACGTGCGTTGGCGGGAAGGCTCTCCATCGAGCGGGCTTCGGTGATCTCGTCGTCGAACCCCGGGAGCGTGTCGTAGATCGGCTTGACGGATTCGAGCGTGCAGGCGTCGGGTGTGAAGTGCGTGGTCTGCTTGCCGTCGATCTCGTACGCGGTGCAGAGCTTGATCTCATCGAAGCCGGCGAGCACATCGAGCAGAGTCAGCACGATCTCTGTGACGCCGTTGAGCCTCGCGGAGTACCGCAGGGCGACGAGGTCGAGCCATCCGATTCGGCGAGGCCTGCCTGTGGTCGTGCCGAACTCTCGCCCCCGCTCGCGGATCGCGTCGCCGATGCTGTCGGTCAGCTCAGTTGGCATCGGGCCAGCGCCGACTCGTGTCTGGTAGGCCTTCGCGATGCCGACGATTCGCCCGACTACGTCCGCCGGCACGCCCGAACCGGACGGGATGCCGAGCGCGCAGGCGTTGGAGCTAGTGACAAACGGGTAGGTGCCGTGGTCTACATCGAGCAGTGTCGCGTTGGCGCCCTCGAAGAGCAGCCTACGTCCTGAGTCGAGATGATCGTGCAGCAGGATGGTGGTGTCGGTGATTCGGTCTTTCAGTCGCTCGCCCCAGCTGATCGCGAGCTCGAAGAGCTTGTCTTCGTCGATCGCATCGGTTTCGTCCGGAGCCCAGCGTTCGAGCACGGGTCGTTTGAACGCAAGGGCGGCCCGGATGCGTTCGCGGAGCCAATCGGGCCTGAGCAGGTCGCCCACACGCACAGCTGAGCTGCGCTGGACTTTCTCGGCGTACGCAGGCCCGATGCCCCGGCCTGTGGTGCCGACGGCCTTGATACCCAGACTCTCCGCGAGCGCCTTCTCACGGGCTGCATCCTCTGCCTTGTGGTAGGGCATCACGACATGAGCCCGGCTCGATACGACTACACGCGAGCAGTCGATGCCCTGCTCGGTCAGCCCGTCGAGTTCTTTGAGCAGTTGCTCGGGGTCCACGACGACGCCGTTGCCGATGATCGAGTCGCAGCTGGGCCTGAGGACTCCCGACGGGACCAGGTGCAACGCGAAACGCTTGCCCCCGACGACAACGGAGTGGCCCGCGTTGGCACCGCCGTTGTATCGGACGATGGCGGCAAAGTCCGGCGCGAGCAGATCGACGATCTTGCCCTTGCCCTCATCGCCCCACTGCAGCCCAACGACGGCCAGAGAATCCGATTCGTTCTGTGGTGTGTTCACCGTCGATTGTTGGCCCCGGAAACCGCCAGACCAGACCGGTCCGAGAACTTCATCAATGTGCCCAAGTTCGGGTCTCGTGCAGGAGGGCAGTGAAGCGGCAACCGGGGCTGTCCGATACCGAAACCGGAGACCCGAGTATGCCAGACACCGTTCGCATTATGTGCCCGAACCTGCAGTGCAAGAAGCTGCTCGCGGTCCCAGAATCAGCACGGACAAAGACCGTTCGATGCAAGGCGTGTCACACCGCGATCCGCGTTCCAGAAGCGCCCCAGGGCCAGTCTTCCGACCAGGCCAAGGCGGGCTGAGGCCGCCGATCTAGCGGGGACTCCTGCTAGAGACTCGGCTGATCGTCTTCATCGTCGTCATCATCGAAATCGAAGTCGAAATCGAGCATGCTGCTGTCGTCAGAGTCGGCGGCGGGAGCGCTCATGTCGATGTCTGAGTCGTCGAGCACGCCGCCCGCGAGCTTGGCGGCGGCCTCGGCTGCGTTGCCGGTGAGACCAGCGTGCTTCTTCGGTTTCACGACCACACCACCACGGGCGTAAACGTCCTCAGCGTCGAGACCGCTCGGCTCGCCGTCGATGACGAGCGCGAACACCGCAGGCCCGACAGCGACGAGATCCCCGGGGGTCAGCTCGGCTTCCTCGATGCGTTCTTTGTTGATGTAGGTGCCGTTGCTCGAGCCCATGTCGCGGACGGTGATGCTGCCGTCTTCGATGATGAATTCGCAATGCTGGCGGGAGACACTTGGAAGCGGGATGCGGAGCTCACAGCCGGGCTCTCTGCCGACCACGACGCGGGGCTTGCGGAGCACGATCTCCTGCGAGTTTCCGTTTTCTTTCACGATAAGTAAGGTCGCTTCCACAGCCGGTGTATCCTTCATGACACGGCGAGCTACGGGGGGAAACGCGAGCCTCTCACGCCTGACCGCCCCCCGCTGAGCGTGACCGAGTTGACTGACAATACCTCATTCCCGCTTCCCCGGCAATGCCCGACCCAATCGGCAAAGGCCCCGATCGCCGACGCGATCGCGAGCCAAGACCACCCAAAGCCCCGGTCTCTCTATATCCACATCCCTTTCTGCTCACACAAATGCCACTACTGCGACTTCTACAGCTTCGTTGATTCGCGAGATCGGCAAGAGGCGTTCGTGTTGCGTCTGGTTGAGGAACTCCGAGCCATCTCACCGGCGGCTGGTCCACTCCACACCATCTTCGTAGGCGGCGGCACGCCAAGCCTGCTCCGGGTTGACCTCTGGCAGAAGCTGCTGGCCTCGATTGGCGGCTTGTTTGATTTGTCAGGCCTCGCCGAGTTCACGGTCGAGTGCAACCCTGAGAGCGTCTCGCCCGAGCTGATGCACGCGCTCAAGGCCGGCGGCGTCAACCGCATGAGCATGGGCGCCCAGAGCTTCAACACCGGCCATCTCGCCACATTGGAAAGACTTCACAACCCGGAACGGATCCCGATCGCGATCGAGCACGCAAACTCGGCCGGGATCGATCGCGTTTCGATCGATCTGATCTTCGCCATCCCGGGCCAGACGCTCGCCGAGCTTGAGAACGACCTAAACTCCGCGCTCTCGCTCCCGATCGAGCACATCTCCTGCTACGAGCTGACCTACGAGCCGAACACCGCGATGACCAAACGCCTCGAACGCGGCGAGTTCGAGCGATCGCCAGAAGAGCTTGAGATCGAGATGTTCGAGTTGGTCAGCCAGAAACTGCAGAACAGCGGGTTCGGTCGGTACGAGGTGAGCAACTACGCAAAGCCAGGCGCTGAGTGTGTCCACAACCTGATGTACTGGCAGCAACAGAGCTGGCTCGCGGCGGGTCCGTCTGCGTCGGCGCATGTCGCGGGGCATCGGTACAAGAACGTCCCGAGGCTTGAGAGCTATCTCATCGTGAGCGATGACGGTTTCTCACCGATCGTGGACCACGAGCCGCCGGATGCGCTGCGTCTAATTCAGGAACGCATCATGACCGGGCTTCGGCTGACGGCCGGCATCGAGGGCGACTCGATTCTGGACGAGCTTCGGTTGCTGAAACCCGGTGCGGTTGAACGTGTGCTGGATGAAGTGATCGCCGCGGAGAATCTGGGTCAGCTTCGGCGTGAGGCCGGGGTATGGAAACTCACCGAGCCGGGTTTACTCATGGCCGACGGCATCGCCGGGAGCATCATGGCCGCCATCGGTTAGCGGTTCGCGGTTGGAATCGAAGACGCCGGGCTTTGACATGCCGAGTTGCCTGAGCACCCTGCCAAGGTCCTTGGGGCACTTGGATTTCACATCGACGGTTTCGCCCGTCACCGGATGAGGCAGAACGATCCGGTGGGCATGGAGCATGAGCCTCGTCGCGGCGGTGCGCGATGCGCGCGGGCCGTAAAAGCGATCGCCGAGGATCGAGCAACCGATCGAATCGAGGTGAACACGGACCTGATGGAGCCGACCTGTCACAGCTCGGCATTCCAGCAGCGCCCCCGCGGCGGTGTGCTGGAGCACGCGGTATGCGGTGATCGCGGGCTTGCCCTTGGCGGTCACCCGGCCCAGCTTGACCTTGTCGAACTTCGACCGCTGGGTGTTGTTCTCCCACACATCGTCGCGTTTAGACATCTTCTCTTCGATGGCTCTGCGGATGACGCCCTTGGGCTGGTTGGGTGTAGACCTGCAGATGGCCCAGTAGAACTTGCGGACTTCTTTCTGTCTGAATGAGTCTCTCATCGCTTCCCATGCGCTGGGCGTGAGTGCGAGGAGGATGACCCCGCTGGCGTGTCGGTCGAGGCGTTGGAGTAGCCCGTAGTCGCGTTCGGCGCCGATGTTCTGAAGTTTGTGGCCGTACTTGGCGAAGAGCCCGTTCTGGAGTGTGTCGTACTCGTGGCCCTTGCCGGGCGTGGTGACGAGCCCCGCCGGTTTCTCGAGGATGGCTAGGTGCTCGTCCTCGTAGTGGACACTGAAACTCACGCGTTCGTTTGGTTCAATGGACAGGCTCATTGCGTCTCCCCCGCGGGCGGGCACGCGGCTTGATCGAGGTACCACTTGAGCACGCCGCCCACAGGCTTGATCCGCGTGATCGGGAGCGAGTCTTCCCCGCGTCCGACCACCTGCCTGATGCCCGGCTGCTTGTGTTCCCCGGTAGCGACGATAGCCACGAAACGCGAAGCGTTGATCATCCGGAGTGAAAGAGAGAGTGTCTGGTTGTTCTCGTCGCTCGATTCGTAGACGAGGTGATCTTCGCCATCGGAAGCCCGGCACGGGACTTTGTAGCCGGCGGTCGAGCCGTCGGGCCCGACGCCGAGCAGGACGTAGTCGAGCCGGTCGTGCCCCTTCTCGCGCCAGCCCAGGTGTTCTTTGAGTGCGCTGCTGTAGCGCTTGGCGGCGTTTGGTTGGCTGAGGTCGATCGGGTGGAACTGGTCGCGGGGGATGTCGCCGTGGAGGACGATGGTTTCACGGATGGCTTCGACCGACTCCTCGTCGCTTGAGTCGGCGCTGACCATCCAGAGGTGCGTGCGTTTCCAAGGCATCTCGCGATAGGCAGGATCGATCATGAGCGTGGTGTAAAGCTTGAGCGGCGAGACGCCGCTGGGCAGGGCCATGTGGAAATCGCCGTGGGCGCGGACGCAATTCATCGCGTGCAAGAAGAGGTCAGAAGCGATCACATCGGCGACCTCGCCTTCTGATGGCTGGACCACGACGTACCCGGGCAGGTCGGGCGTGGGGAGTTCTGGCTCGAGCTCGTAGATCTCTGACATGGTCTCATTGTGGCGTACTTGCAGCCTCATTGCCAGCCGAGCCGGGCGATCGCCATACGATCACGCGATGAGAAGCCACCGCCGGATCGTTGATGCCAACGCCAACCGAGCCAGAGAAGCGCTCAGGCTGCTCGAAGACTCGGCGAGATTCCTGCTCGATGACCCAGCACTCAGCTCGCGCATCAAGTCGGTTCGGCATTCACTGACACAGGTGCTCGTGCAGCAGTTCGGTAGCAAGCAAACGCTGATCGCAGAACGGGACACGCCGGGCGATGTGGGGACATCGATCACGGTTGATGCGGAATCGAACCGGAGTTCGGCTCTGCAGCTTGCGGAGGCCGCGGGTTCTCGGCTGACCGAGGCGCTGCGCGCCATCGAAGAATGCCTCAAGATCGACTCGCCCTCGGCGTCGGCGCTGATCGAGCAGCTTCGGTACGAGGCGTACGAGATCGAGAAGCTGCTCCTGCCGAGACTCGCCAAGCCCGATCCGCACATGCGGGTGTGCCTGCTGCTCACCGAGTCGCTCTGCTCTCATCACTCTTGGAAGGACGTCGCGAGTACGGCAATCGCGGGAGGCGTGGACGGCATCCAGCTCAGAGAGAAATCGCTGACCGATCGCGAGCTTCTCGAACGGGCCCGTTGGCTGGTCTCGCAATCTCGGGCAGACGGCGTGCGTGTCATTGTCAACGATCGGCCCGACATCGCGGCGCTTGCCGACGCGGACGGTGTGCACCTCGGGCAGACCGACCTTGCCGTCATCGACGCGAGGAAGATCGTCGGGCATCACGCCCTGGTTGGCGTAACGACCTCATCACTCGACGAGGCTAAGGCGGCGTTTGCGGAGGGTGCCGACATGGTTGGCATCGGCCCGGTCTACGCCAGCGGCACGAAGCCCAAGCCGAGTTTGATTGGGATCGAGACGATCGAACGGCTTAGCTGCGACGAGGATCTGAGCAACAAGCCCTACCTTGCGATCAGCGGGATAAACGCCGAGCGGGCTGGGGAACTGGCGTGTGTCGGCTGCGCGGGTGTCGCGGTTTCGGGCGCGATCTGCGGGGCTGTGAACCCTGAGCATGCAACTCGTGAAATCGTCGAAGCCATCAACAGCCCGGCGGCCGACGCTGCGAGGGAGTAGCATGCTGCCATGTTTCAGCAACGCACACTCTCCAACGGACTGACTGTGATCGCCGAGCCCGACCCGAAGGCTCACAGCGCGGCGGTGGGCTACTTCGTCAAGACCGGCGCCCGCGACGAGCCGACGCCGCTGATGGGTGTGAGCCATTTCCTTGAGCACATGATGTTCAAGGGCACAGCGAACCGGTCCGCCGCTGAACTCAACCAGGCGTTCGACGATATCGGCGCGCGCAACAACGCGTACACCTCGCATGAGATCACCTGCTTCTACGCGCACACACTCCCTGAGCATGCGGACAAGGCGACCGAACTGATCGGCGACATGCTCCGCCCGGCGCTCCGTCAGGAAGACTTCGACACCGAGAAGGGTGTGATCCTCGAAGAGATCGCGATGTACAAGGACAACCCGTTCTGGGTCCTGTACGAAGAGGTCGCGTCCAAGCGGTTCGGCGACCACCCGCTCGGGCACCGGGTGCTGGGGACAAACGAGACCATCAACGACATGCAACGCGACGCGATGCAGGGCTACTTCGACAGCCGATACTCGGCGGACAACACGGTTGTCTCACTCGGTGGCAACATCGACTTCGAGCGTTCGTGCGATCTGATCGAGCGATACTGCGGCTCGTGGGCCGCGACCGGGGTCACACGGGACAATCAAGCGCCAGCGGTCCAGAGCACGCGGATCAATATGGACGACGACCGATTCGGCCGGGCGTACATGCTCATGCTCACACCGGGGCCGGCTGCTCAGGACGATCGGCGGTACGCGGCGGCGCTGCTTGCGCAGATCCTCGGAGCACCCGACAACTCCAGACTGCATTGGGCGCTGATCGAGAACGGGCTCGCCGAGGAAGCCCAGGCCGACTTCGACCCTCACGACGGGGTGGGCGAGTTCTTCGTCTACGCCTCGGGCGACCCTGACCGAATCGAAGAGATCGAACAGATTGCGCAGCGTGAGATCGCTGGTCTTGTGGACTCGCTTGCACAAGACGACCTCGATCGGCTCAAGAGCAAGTTCGCGACCAGCTTTACAGTCGGAGCAGAGCGACCCGCGGACAGGATGCAGCGGCTGGGAAGACGATGGTCGCTACTGGGTGAGTACCGCTCGCTCGAAGAAGAGCTTGAGATGATCCGGAGTGTGACTCTGGACGACGTCCGAGCCGTCTACGAGGCATTCCCGTTCGAGCCTAAGACTGTTGGTATTCTCAGGCCGCCTTCTTCTTAGGCGTGAAGACCTTGATGCTGTTGCCGCCGAGCTGCGCCGAAGCCTGCATGGCGCGGGCAGCGGCGGTTGTAAGCTGTTCGACCCTGCTGTACACGCCGGCTGTCGTGTGGTCCGTGTAGGCGATGCCGACATGCACCCGCCCCGACACGCCCCACTCGTCGCAGGCTTGTGCGAATTCGACTCTGAACGCCTCGGCGGTGCGGGCAACGACGACGCGCGAACTGCTCGGGACGAGCACACAGAACGACTCGGATTCAAGCCTGCCGATGACGCCGCCGCTGTCGATGAAGTGCTTGCGAAGAACGGTGGCGACACCCGAAACAAGCTTGCGCAACTCGAGCGGCCTCCTAGGAGCCTCGGTGTCCTCACGATCGAAACTCACACGCACGACCGTGAGTGAATCGCCGGTGTTGAGGGCCTGATCGAATGAGTTTTTGAGCACGGCATCAAACGTCTCGGCATTGAGCAGCCCGGTTTCCTGGTCGAACTTTGGCGAATCGAGCATCAGCGTGTCTTCGACATCGAAACCGAGTGTCGGGGCTGTGGTTTCGATCGAGAGGCACATGGCCTGCTCTCGGGCTTCCTTGACAAGTTCGTCGGTGTCTGGCAGTTTGCCCGCATCGACGTCAAAGAGCTTGGCCATTTCTTTGGTGCCGGCGGTTACTTCTTTGAATATCTCGTCGGCCTGAGTTTCTGTGAAGTTGAACCACTCCTTGGCCCGCTTGTAGTACCGGCGGAGCGCCACTTGCGGGTCGTCGCTAGTCAGCGCCTCGGCGATAATGTTCCCAAGGCCGACCGCTTTGATGAGCATGCCAACTTCACCGCTCGGACCAGCGCTCGGGCGCTCGTGATACTTGACAGGTTGGATGAGTTCTTCAGGGAGTTTCCAGCGGGTCGCCATCATCGCGCCGATGTCGGGGTGCTGGAGCTCGAATTCAGCGATCTCGAAACCCGAGAGCTTGCTGTGGTCGCCGCCGGTCTGTTCGAGAATCCGCACATAACGCTCACCGAGAGTTTCATAGAGCGCGACCATGCCGACGTCCTGGAGCAGTCCACCGAGGAACGCCTCGTCTTGGAACTCAGACTTTGCCGCCACAGCGATCGAGCGAGCGGCGACCGCGGTAAACAGGCCGCGACGCCAGTACTCGTTGTGGTCGAAGCCGTGCTTATCTTTGAGATCGATGCTCGAAACGAGCGAGAATCCAAGCGTCAGGCTTTTCACAGCCGACAGGCCGAGCACGACGATCGCCTGACGGATCGTGCCGCACTTCTTTCGCAGGCCGTAGTAGCTTGAGTTGACTGTTTTAAGGACTTTGGCGCTCAGGCCCTGATCGTTCTGGATCGTGGCCGCGAGCTTGTCCATCTCGACGTTGACGTCGCGCGTCAACTCGATGACCTCGATCGCTACCGCAGGCAGGCTGGGCAGCGTCGGGCAACTCAGAACTTCTTCTAGCAGATCATGATCCATCGCGCAGTCCAGACCCCGTTTCCGGCATCGGCTCCCAATTCGGCTCTTCTTTTACCTGGATCGAGTGTCGACAAACGACCTGTTGCTCTTCAGTAAACTTTGGCCACTGAAGCGTGTCTGCGCGGGACTTACGGTGATATCGGGGCTGCGGGTCCGAACAGGGGCCGAAGCGTGCTGAGTTCTCGCTCTATGAGTTCTCGGACATACCACGCTAAGAACCTGCCGACGCGTTCGGCGTCCTCAGTCCCGAGCGTTTCGGCGCTGTCGGTCTTGCTTAAAAGGACCAAGGCCTTGGCGGTGGATTCGAGAACCTGCCACCTTGTTGAGGACGGGTTTGCGTCGTCATCGCGGGCGAGTCTGCCCAGAGCCGGCAAGAACACGATCGGAGCGTCAAGCCCCTCGTCGATGCTCGGCCTGAAACCGGCATCGCTCAGGATCTTCCAGAGAAAGTCCACGACCTGTGTCTGCCAGTTATCCAATTGAAGACCGGCGAGCAGGTCTGCGAGCGCCTCGAACGAAACCGGGTGAGGCTCACCCTCGGGCAGCAGATTGATCGCAACCTCCAACGCGAACATCGACGCGTAGTAGCACTGCAAACTCGATCGGCTTGTCCGGTAGGTCTCGCGAAGGTCCCAACCGGCGAGGGTGGCCAGTCCAGAGTTGGCTTTGGGGACGATGACCGCTTCGCCGAGTGTACCGATTTCGAGCCCGCCGCTGAACCGCGGGTCAGCTCGCTTGGTTCCCTTGCCGAGAACGCGGACAACGCCGAGCCTGCGGGTCAAGAGAGCCGCGGTCTGGCTCGTTTCTGAGTAGTCCCACTGCCTGAGACAGATCGCGATGTCGACCTCGGTGTCCACGCGAGACTACCCTATTCACGACCGAACGCCCGGGAGCCGATGCCAGATGCACTTTCGACTGATTGACCGCGTTCTCGAACGCTCCGAAAGCCACGTGACCGCGATCAAGGTCGTGTCGTCCGCTGAGGAATATCTACAAGATCACTTCCCGACGTTCCCCGTTCTGCCCGGCGTTTTCATGCTCGAGGCGATGGTCCAGACCGGACGGGAACTGGCCGACCCGGGGACAAGACTCGTGCTCGGGCGGGTCAGGGCGCTCAAATACGGCTCGTTCGTTCGCCCGGGCGATGTGCTGACCTGTGAGGTGAAGCTGCTTAGCCGACTCGAAGACGGGAGCCTCGATCTCAAAGGCAAGGCAACTGTCGGTTGCGCATCGGGTTCTGAGGAGCCAGCCACGGCATGCTCGGGCAGGTTTTTGCTCAGGCCAGTACGATTGGGCCGATCAGATGAGAAGACAGCCGACACCAGCCTGGCGGCTTCCTGAGCGTCGCCGCCGAGCTAGGCTCCATAACAGACACACAGACAACGAGGCTCTTTGCATATGACACATGACGAGGTTTTCGAGAAGGTCCGGGACGTGCTGGTTGATGCGCTCGCGGTCGATGACGACGAGGTCCAGCCCGAGGCCACGCTGACGAGCGATCTCGGCGCTGAGTCGATCGACTTTCTCGATATCGTGTTCAAGATCGAGCAGGTTTTCGGCTTCAAGATCGAGCAGGGCGAGCTCTTCCCCGACAACGTGATGCAGGACCCGGAGTACGTCCAAGACGGCAAGGTCACCGACGCGGGCATGGCCGCTCTGAAAGAACGCCTGCCGCACGCGGATTTCTCGAAGCTCGACGCCAACCCTGACGTGAACAAGGTCGGCGAGATCTTCACGGTTGATGCGCTCGTCAAGTTCGTCGAACGCAAGCTCGGTTCGTAAAGAGGGATCGGCTCGTGCGTTGGATGTGGATCGACAGAGTGATCGAGCTTGTGCCGCGCCAGAAGATGGTGGCGGTCAAAAACATCACGCTCGCAGAGGAACACCTGCACGACCACTTCCCTGCAACGGACACGCTGACCGCGGCGCCGGTGATGCCCGCCTCGCTCATGATCGAGGGCATGGCCCAGACCGCGGGTGTGCTGGTCGGGCACGCAGAGGGGTTCAAAGAGAAGGTCATCCTCGCCAAGGTGAGTGACGCGACGATCGACGAGGACGCGGGCCCGGGCATGACGATCCGGTACACCGCCGAGATCACACAGATCGACGAGAAGGGCGCCGCGACCAAGGGCACCATCGAGCTGCTCGACCACGCGGACGCCGAGGTCGGCTACCGGCAGATCGGCGCGGTCGATCTCATGTTCTCGCACATCGACAACAACCGCTCGGGCATCGAATTCCCCGAGCACAACTTCGTGTTCGGCGATGCGTTCAAGACGCTGCTGGATTCCAGCGGCATCGACTACCCAAAGTAAACGCCTACGCGTGCCAGTACATGTGAACAAGCGGCGGGAGCACCATCAGCCCTACCACGATCGGGAGCATGCTGATGGCGATGCCCGCGTTGGCAAGCCGACGGCCGGACTGGATCTGTCGCGCACCGACAAACTCGAGAATGATCACGAAGATCGCGATGAGCGAGAACTTGTAGATGGACATCGCGAGCGTGCCGCCCTGCTCGAAGACGCGCGCCGCGAGCGGGTTGGCCTCAACACCGCCGAGATTGAGGATGGTGTGGGTGAGCATGACGTCCATCGCCGCCAGGAACAGCAGGGTCTTCTCAAGCTCTGGGTACAACACCTTGTGACGGAGCATGCGTGCCTCCTTCCGCCGATCGTGCCCACGATCCAACAGAGAGATACCTCCGAAAGCGATCGGCTGTTCCAAACGACTCCAAGATTTCAGTAGGCAGGAACTGAGGCTGGAAGCCTCCTCCACATGAAGCGGCAGGTTTACTGACTGAGCCGTTCGCGCACAAGGCGGTCGAAGAGTTGGACCGGCGCTTGTTCACCGGTCCAGAGCTCGAACTGAGCCGCGGCTTGCTTGACGAACATTTCAACACCGTCGATCGTGCGGAAGCCGTAGGACTTGGCGGCTTTGAGCATCGGTGTTTCGATGGGGTTGTAGACGGTGTCGAAGAAGACAGTTTCGGGCGGGAGCTTGCCGGCGAGTTCGTGAACGGGGATAGAGAGGCCTTCTGGGTCTGGGCCTCCGGTCATGCCGACTGGGGTGCAGTTGATATAGATGTCCGACGGCTGATCGGTTAGCTTGCTCCGTTCACCGAGTTGGCATTTTAACCGGAAACGGCAATTCATGTTTGTAAGTCTATCTGTTATTGCTTCAATGACGTGCTCGGCATTCTCTCTCTTCCTAGAGAAGAGCATTAGCTTCATATGATGAGTTGCGAGGCCGCCAATGGCTGCTCTCGCAACACCACCTGTACCAAAGATGGCTGCACTCTTGCCAGATAACAGAGGAATCTTTTCGAGTATGCACGCGCGAATTGCAGCCGAATCACTATTTAAACATGACGGCCCCACTACACCACCTTCCTGAGTTCCGATGCTGTAGTTCATATCGGGGTAGATTGTATTTGCAGCGCCAGACATTGCAGAAGAATCATCAATACGTCCCTGCCACTCCTCGCACAGCCTTACGAGATTACGCTTATGCGGCAGCGTAACTGAGCCTCCGGCAGCATGTAGATGTTGCGAATCCCAAATTGCAAGGATGCTTGTCTTAAAGCTTGTGTAAGAAACTTCTGCATCATCATCTGCGGCCACCGGCATAGGCAGATAAACCGCATCCACACCTCGCGCCTCAAACCCGGCGTTGTGAATCAGCGGGCTCATCGATTGCGAGACGGGCCAGCCGATGACGCCGTAGAGCTTGGTGTCTTTGCCGATCGAGCGGAATCTATACATGCCGAGCAGGTCGGCGATGGTCGGTTGCCCGGGCGCGGTGGCGGCCTCGTCGCGCAGGCTTGCGAACGTCAGGAACCCGCCGAACTTCGGTGCGAGCACCCTGCTCATGAGTCCGAACTCGCCCATGCCGAGGCCGATGGTTGGCTTCGGGGCGTCCTTCAGGATCTCGAAAATCTCGAGGTTGTCACGGATGCTTCGCGCACGGAAGGCGAACTTGACGACGCTCGCCGCAGGCTCAGACCATGCGTCGGCGAGGCGGCGCATGAGGTCCTTCGGCCTGCCGTCGAAGTCGTGCATCGAGAGGATGAGGCGTGTGCGGACCTCGCGTTCTTGTTTCGGGTGATCGACGCAGAGGTTGATCTTCTGGCGGATGTTGGCCGACTTGCGGTAGCTTGCGAGCTCGAAGTCGAGGTACGCGGGCGGGTGGTCGGTGTTGACGCACAGCTTCTCGAGCATGCTGACCCGATCGGCTTCGTCGCCGTCGTAGTCGCCGCCCTCTTCGGCGCTCCGGCAGGTGAGGATGACGGGCAGCGGGCAGTCGGCGATCAGGCTTCGGAGTTTCTCGAGCCTGAACGCGTCTTCCTCGTCGCCCTCGGAGCCGGGGAAATAGCTGTCGATCCGGAGTTCGACGAGATCCGAGCCGAGCAGCTTCGCCTGGTTCGCGTCTGCGAGGGCGAGCTCGATGTCATCGACCTGGATGGGTACGCATACGAGAGTGTTCACGCAGCCAGTCTAGTCGCTCTGAACCGGCCCGCGCCGCAGCTTGGGCAGGTGGAGGTACGTGATGCTCCGCAGGAACCATTCGAGCGGGCCGATCTTGAACGCCTTGAGCCAGAGCGCGCTGAAGACAAGCTGAGCAGCGAAGATCGAGAGGACGATGACAACTCGCGTCGGGCGGTCAACGGTGTTGAATAGACCGAAACCCCAGAACGCGAAGAGGATGCTGGCGAGCATGGTCTGGCTGAGGTAGTTGGTCAGCGCGAGCCGGCCAGCGTTTGCCAGTGCGTTCGTTACGGGCCTGAGCTTGCCCGAGTCAACGAGCCAAGCGAAACCGAAGAGGTACATCAGGCTGATCATGGGGCCGAAGATGTAGTTAGCGGGTGTCATCAGTGCGACAAGGTACGGCGATCCGTTCGGGTGGATCGCACCAACGAGGGCGATATACGCGCTGACAGGCACGCCGACGAGACCAAAGCCGATCGCGAGCTTTCTGCGGAGGCTCTCTTTCCCCGGGCCGAGCAAGTCGGCCTTCCAGATGGCGGCTCCGAGCAGGAACATCGCCACGATGTGCAGGCCGCCGCCCGAGAGAACCATCCCAAACACGAGGAAGCTCGCCCAGTTGAACAGCCTGAACAGCGCGGCTTGCAGGAATGGCCCTTCCGTTGTGACCTCGATTTCTGCGTCGATCCAGCCCGGTGAACTCGGATCTTGGATGCTCTGGTCCTGGAACCCGGCTAAGAGGCGTTCGATTGGAGTGGCGGCCGGATCGGTTTCGGAAGTTTCTGTTGCAGACTGTGATTCGGTGATTGCTTGCGATTGCCGATCGGCTTCGAGTTGTTGCTCCATGCTGACACTGAGTGCGCCCATGCCGGCGCCAGAGAGCACAGAGACCGCGATGCACAGCGATGCGATGAGCACGAGCCATCGGGCGCGGAGGTGAATCACGAGGAGAGCTGCGAGCCCGACGAAGCCGTAGATGAAGAGGATGTCGCCGTACCAGAGCAATGCGACGTGGAGGAACCCGACCACGATGAGAGCGAGCTGTCTTCTGACAATTCGCCAGTAGTACGGCGCCGTGCTGGAGTTCGTCGAGTCGCGTTTCGTTCTGCCGAGCTGCATGGCGAGACCGATGCCAAAGAGCATGGAGAAGAGCGGGTACGTTTTGCCCTCGAAAAGCGTCTTGGTTGTGTAGTAGATGGTCTGGGAGAAGACGCTCTCGCCGGGCATTGGTGCGTTCTTGACAAGCTCGCCGAGCGGTGCCGCCATGAGTGCGATGTTGACGAGGAAAATGCCGAGCAGCGCGAACCCGCGGGCGACGTCGAGTGAATGGACGCGATTGGATTCCTGCACCGGCTTGGCAATCATCGACACGCCCCCCAGCGGCTTCCGATCTTACAGCTCGGCCAGCCTGCGCGCGGTTTCCTGTTCCACCAGCGCATCGAACATGGGCTGGAGATCTGCTTCTTGTACGATCTTGGTGGTCTGGAATTTCATGTCGAGCCGCTGATCGGCGACGATGTTGTCCTGGTAGCGGTAGACGCGGATCTTCTCGCTTCGGCCGCCGGTGCCGATCTGGCCCTTGCGCTCCGCGGCTCGCTCGGCGTTGACGCGGTCCCGCTCGATCTCAAAGAGCCGAGCTCGGAGCAGACGCTTGGCCTTCTCGCGGTTCTGGGCCTGACTCTTTGATTCCTGCATGCGGACCTCGACGCCGGTCGGCTTGTGGATCATGTGGACGGCTGTGGCGACCTTGTTGACGTTTTGACCGCCCGGCCCCTGTGCAGTAGTGACGTGCTCTTCGACGTCGTTGGCCCAGTCGATGTCCACATCGACGTCTTCTGGTTCGGGGAGGGCCGCGACGGTGGCGGTTGAGGTGTGGATCCGGCCCTGGGTTTCTGTCGCGGGCACTCGTTTGACGGAGTGGACGCCGGCCTCGAAGCCGAGTTCGACAAAGACGCCCTCGCCTTTGACGGAGATGACCGCGTGGCGGACGCCGCCCACGCCAGAGTCAGCGGTCAGGTCCATCTCGTCGAACGACCAGCCCTTCTTGGCGGCGTACTTGCTGTACATGTCGAGGAGGTCTCTGCACCAGAGCCCGGCCTCGTCGCCGCCCGTGCCGGCACGGAGTTCGAGGATGACCGAGCTGTGCTTGCGGTCGTCGGCGGTGACGAGCGAGGCCTTGACGTTCTCAGCGAGCTCGCGGGCCTGGCTGAGAATCCCGGGCAGTTCTTCCTTCGCGAGTTCTGCAAGCTCGGCGTCGTCGCCTTCGATCGCGGCCTCGAGTTCCTCGGCTTCTTCGCGCAGCCTGATGTACTCGCGCCAGGCCCCGACAACTGTGCCGAGGGCGGAGCGTTTGATCGAGAGATCCCGGACCGCGTTGTGGTCTGCCATGACCGCGGGGTCGCCGAGCTGTTTCTCGAGGTCGTCGTACTGGGTGTCCATTTCGCCGAGCTTGTCAACGACGGCGTCGGGGAGGAGCGACTGAAATTCTGCTGCGGCTTGGCCCATACACCCACAATACGCCGATCACGGGGTGTCTGCGTATGATCCCGGCAAGTGCACGCGGGAAATGGGCTTGTCTGCCTCGGGGGTAACCTTTGACTGACGCGATACGAATCGGGGATCTACACAAGAGCTTCGGCGAGAAGCAGGCGGTGCGAGGGATGGACCTGGTCGTCCCACGCGGGTCGCTGCACGGGTTCATCGGGCCGAACGGCGCCGGCAAGACCACGACCATCCGAATGATCATGTCGATCATCTTTCCGGATCGCGGCGAGCTGTCGGTGCTGGGCAAGCCCTCGGCGATCGACAGCAAAGACAAGATCGGCTACCTCCCCGAGGAACGCGGCGTGTACAAGAAGATGAAGGTGCTCGCCTTCATCAAGTACATCGCCAAGCTCAAAGGCGTGAGCGACTCGGCGGTCCACAAGCGGGCGATGGGCTGGCTTGAGCGGGTCGGGCTGTCGGACGTCGCGCAGAAGAAGTGCGAAGAGCTCTCAAAGGGCATGCAGCAGAAGGTACAGTTCGTGGCCTCGGTGATCCATGAGCCAGAGCTGTTGATTCTCGACGAGCCGTTCAGCGGACTGGACCCGGTCAACATGCGGCTACTGCGTGATCTGATCCGCGAGATCAGCGATTCCGGCACGACGATTATCTTCTCGACCCACGTGATGACACAGGCCGAGCAGCTGTGCGACAACATCGTCATGATTCACAACGGCCAGAAGGTGCTCGACGACCCGCTCGATCAGATCCGGAGCAGGTTCGATCCGCGGGCGTTGCTGTTTGAGCCGAGGGACAGCACGGTCGATGCTCAGCGTTTTCTCGCCGTACAGGGCATCGAATCTGCCGACCGCACCGACGCGGGCTGGGAGATCAGGCTGACCGACGGCCTCGAGCCTTCGGAAGCGATCTCGAAGCTGTCGAGCCAGATCGACGCGGTGCGTGTTGAGGTGAAGCGCCCCTCGCTCGAAGACATCTTCGTGCAGATCGTTGAGGACGACTTCGATGCGGGCGAGCTCGCCGAGACGATGGGAGCCGCGTCATGATCAGGATGTTGCAGATCGCGTGGCGGGAGTTTGCATCGACGGCGCTGACCAAGGGCTTCATCATCGGTGGGTTTGTTGTGCCTGCGGTGATCCTTGTGGTCATGATCACGCTGCTCCCGATCCTGCTCAAAGACGAAGGCCCCGCGATCAGCGGCGAGGTTTCGCTGATCGACAAGTCAGGCGTGCTCGCCGACGATATCACCCGCCGGCTGAGCAAGGAAACGCTCGAAGCAGAGTCGGGCTCGGTCGCGATGCCAGAGATCGACCCCGAGAACCCGCCAGAAGCCGACGAGATGGCGGCAGTGCTCTCAGGAGCGCTCCCGAGCGCCGTGCCCGATTTGACCGTCAACTCGCTCGATGTCGAGACTGACGTAGAAGAGGCCAAGAAGCTGCTGCTCGAAGGCACCGCCGACGACGGCGGGCTGCTGGCACTCGCGGTCATCGACGAGAACGCGGTCTCAACAACCGAGGTGGACAGCAACGACGTGCCGAAGTTCGGCGCGTTCAAGCTGTTTGTGAAGCCGAGACTCAAGGACAAGGTCCACTCGACCATCCGGCGGTCAATCTCGGACTCGATCCGCGAGGCGAGACTGGAGCAGGCTGGCCTCAGCCCGGACATGATCAACTCGCTGACCAAGGTCAACGCCGAGCGGTCGAAGGAAGTGACCGAAGAGGGCGAACGCAATGCGGTCGAGGGGCTGAACATGCTCCTGCCCGGCGGGTTCATGATCCTGATGATGATGGCGGTGATGATCGGTGGTCAGTACCTCCTGACGACGACCGTCGAGGAGAAGTCCAGCCGGGTTGTTGAGGTTCTGCTCTCGGCAGTCTCGCCGATGCAGCTTATGACCGGCAAGATCCTCGGTCAGCTCATGGTCGGGCTGCTGATCATGATCGTGTACGGCGGTGTTGGTATGACAGGCCTTGTGTTCGCCGCGATGGCTGACCTTATCGATCCCATGATCATCATCTGGACGCTCGCGTTCTTCTTCCTGGCGTATGTGCAGATCGCTTCGATGATGGCAGCGATCGGCTCGGCTGTGAACGAGATGCGCGAGGCGCAGAGCCTGATGACGCCGGTGATGGCTGTCATCATGATCCCCTACCTGCTATGGATGCCTGTCGCGATGAACCCGAGCGGTACGTTCGCGGTGGTGTGCAGCTTCCTGCCCCCTGTGAACTCGTTCATGATGATCGTGCGGATCGCTTCGACCGAGCCGCCGGAGATCTGGGAGATCTTGGTCTCGCTCGCGATCTCGGTGGTTTCGTCGTATGTCATCCTGCGCGGCGCAGCGAAGGTGTTCAGAGTCGGGCTGCTGATGTACGGCAAGCCGCCGAATCTCAAGACGCTCATCAAATGGATTCGGATGGCGTGAGTTACGAACCGAACGACGAACAGCCGTACGAGACGCCGTACTCGTCATCACAGCCGCAAACGGGTGCGAGTTATCCGTGTGCGTTCTGTGGCTACAACCTAGCCGGAACAACACTCGGTCAGGCATGCCCGGAATGCGGCAATGTGATGTCGAGCCATCCGATTCAAGGTTCACTCGGTAGCGGTCACGCAATTGCATCGCTCGTGTTGGGAATCATCTCGATCCCGAGTTGTCTGCTGTATGGTGTCCCGTCATTGATTTGCGGGCCGCTTGCTATTTTCTTTGGAATGCAAGCCGCTCGGCTTATCCGTGAGGGCAGGGCCAACCCGAGTTCTCAGGGCATGGCGACGGCAGGAAAGATCTGCGGCATCGTCGGCACTTGCCTTGGCGGGCTCTATTTCTTGTTCTGGATTGCGGTTGTCGTGCTTGCAATCGGTGGAGCCGCCCTTGGTCCCTGATCGGCACACGCTCTACGAAGCCTGTGTGCAGTCGCCGCCCGAGATGACACTCATGCTCCGTGCGATCCACGGCGAGGATCCAAAGCTGCTTGGCGAGGACTTCGCGGGGACGGCCGCACTGAGTCGGCACTGGATCGCAAACGTCGAGGGCGGTGAAGCGGTTGCTGTGGATATCGATGCCGAGACACTAGAGGTAGCGGGCGCACACCAGAGTTTGCGGACCGTGGTCGGCGATGTGCACAAAGTCGCTGACAAAGTTGATTGCCTGTTCGTTGGGAACTTCTCGATCGGGTACCTGCACAGCAGGGACGAACTCATCGGGTACCTCAGCCACGCGAGACAGCGGCTCAACAAAAACGGCGTCTTTGTCTGCGACACCTACGGCGGCGAGACCGCGTTCATCCGGGGGAACTCGGCCCGTGACGTGAAGCTTGGCAACGGGCTGGTGTGCAAGTACCTCTGGGAGCAGCGAGAGGCCGACCCTATAACCGGCATGGTCACGAACGCGATCCACTTCCGCGTGTTCGACGGCGACGAAGCGATCGCGGACATGCCCGACGCATTCATCTATAGATGGAGGCTGTGGTCCTTGCCCGAGCTCCGCGACGCGATGCTGCAGGTCGGGTTTGTTGCGACCGATATCTATTCGAGCCTGCCCGATGCGGTTGACGACGAGGGTAACGCGTACGCGGAGCCTATTACGGATCCGGATTGGCTCGGGGACAGCTTCATCGTGTGCGTCGCCGGCAGGACTGCGAAGCCTTAACGGCTGTGCGGGTTGCGCCAGATGTGACGCGGCGCCTCCGGTTCTTCTTGTAGACATTGCTGGCACAGAGGTGTGGTACTTCTCACTATTCAAGTGTTCGTAAGTAATTCACCTTGAACGGGAGTGTACGCAATGACACCAAGTATTCTAATCGCAGCCGCGCTCGTCGGGATGGGTCCTGGCGAACCCGGTGACGGAGCCGCACCGGCATCACTGACTCTGACAGGCGTGATCCGTGACTTTAAGGTCACGCACCCTGACTTTGAAACGTACCCGGGCAGCGGTACCAAGAACATGGTTATGGAAGACCTCGGCGCCGATGGCAAGCCGGTCCTCAATGTTGACCGCTGCGCTTCGCTCGGCTGGGGCAGCAACTCGCAGGTGACCAGCGAGGAATCATTCAACCAGTGGTTCCGCGACGTCCCCGGCGAGAACACCTCGATTCCTTTTGCGATCGAGCTCTCACTTGAAGACCGCAACGGGCAGGACGTGTACGTCTTTGCAAAGGAGCGTCCCGACTACTTCTTCCCGATCGACGAAGCCGGTTACGGCCTCTCGATGAGCGGCCTCCGCTGGGCATCGCCCGGTGTTCACAACTTCCACTTCACGTACGAGCTCGAGACTCGGTTTACCTACACCGACCCGGCCGATCGTGACAACGACTTCGTCTTCCGTTTCACCGGTGACGACGACGTGTGGGTGTACATCAACGGCAAGCTCTGCGTTGACCTCGGTGGTGTGCACAGCCAGCAGTCCGACTCGGTGAATCTCGACGAAGAGGCCGAGCGCCTCGGCATCGAGCCCGGGCAGGACTACCAGCTCAAGCTCTTCTTCGCCGAGCGTCACACGAGCGAGAGCAACTTCCGGATTGAGACGAACTTCGTCCTCAAGCCCGCGAAGCTCCCGGTTGTTTCGTCGCTCGCCGACTGATCCTCGGATTCGATAACCAGTCCTAATGGCCGCGGGCCCCTGATCTCTCAGGGGCCCGCGTTCGCGTATCGGGTGGCGCTGATAAGCCGAGTTCTGTCCCGCCGACGACCGAAGCAGTCGGCATGGGCAGCCATTTCTCTGCCCGCGCCGTTGCCGACGCGGTGCGGACCGACCATGCGACCGGCCCGAGCGATCTACCCGCCCCCTATCTGACCGGACAGGCCAGCCCGCCGAGGCGGGAGGGAGCTGTTTGATCTTGCACGCGGTGGGGTTTGCCGTGCCCCGACTGTCACCAGCCGGGCGGTGCGCTCTTACCGCACCCTTTCACCCTTACCTGTGCGACGCGAGCGTCGCCATCGGCGGTTTGCTTTCTGCGGCACTTTCCCTCGCCCCCGAGACGCGAATCGAATCAAAGGGCGGGTGGGCGTTACCCACCACCGTGTCCTGCCGTGCTCGGACTTTCCTCAGAACACGCACGAAGCATCTTCCGCGGCTGCCTTGCACCACCTGATCCGCCCGGAGTTTAGCACGCCACGGTGGGCGGTATTCACTAGGTGTATACCCGCTCGGTGAAATCAATTGACACCCTGAGAGCGCCATACGGGCCGATCGCAATCCCATTCCCGAATCTCGCAATAAGTTTCGGACAACCGGAGCGAAACCGGTGCACCGCGACTCTAGAGTTATACGCGGCTCGGGCCGCCGAATACCCGAGACAATACACTGAGCTGCCATGAATACACTGACGGACCGCGTAACCAAGGCCCCGCTCAACACCACATGGATGGGACCATCCCTGTCTGGCCTTGGCCACTACCTGCCACCCACCACGATCACCAACCATGACCTGGGCAAGATTGTGGACACGAGCGACGAATGGATCTCGAGCCGGACGGGCATCAAAAGCCGACGCCGCGCCGGTGCTTTACAGGCAACGAGCGACCTTGCAGTCGAAGCCGCCCACGGAGCACTCGCCGAGGCCAACCTTGCCGTTGAAGACATCGATCTGATTCTGCTCGCCACCGCGACGCCTGACACTCCCGTCCCCGCCACAGCGAGCCTAGTGCAAGAAGCACTGGGCGCACACGGCGCTGGGGCGATGGACCTCAACGCGGGCTGTTCGGGCTTTCTGTACGGCTTGCACACCGCGGGAGCGTTCGTTCGCTCAGGCTACTCGCAGAACGTCCTGCTCATCGGCGCGGAAACGCTGACGCGTGTGACCGACTACTCCGACCGGCAGACGTGCATCCTGTTCGGCGATGGCGCCGGCGCGTGCGTTGTCTCGAACAAAGGGCAGATGGACGTCCTGTACTCGGGCGTTGGATCTGATGGCTCGCATACAGAACTGATCCAGATCCAGGCCGGCGGGAGCCGATCCCCTGCGAGCGCGGACACCGTTGCCGCTCATCAGCACTTCCTGCAACTCGACGGCAAGCGGGTGTTCAAACAAGCAGTCAGGCGTATGTCTGAAGCCGCCAACACCGCGCTCGAAGCGACGGGCCTGCAAGCGTCGGACGTGTCGTGGCTGATCCCCCACCAGGCCAACGAGCGGATCATGTCCGCGGTGGCGGAGATCGTCGGCATCGCGGTGCCTCAGGTGGTCAACGACATCGCCGAGACGGGGAACACTTCGGCTGCCAGTGTCCCGATCGCCATGGACCGCGCCCGCCAAGCCGGCGCGTTCAAGGACGGCGATCTCATCATGCTCGTCGCATTCGGTGCCGGCCTGACGTGGGCGTGCCAGATCCTGCGATACAACGAATCTTAATGGTTGGATGAACCGGGCCGCGGTGAATCACCGGCCGCCTTGCGTATACGGGCGATTGCGTTATGATCCGGCACGTGCTGAGCGAAACAGAGAACCTGTGTGCGTGTTGGCTTCGAGCGGATCAGATCGATCTCGTTCGTGGTGTCGCACAGCAAGTCGGGCTTGAGATCGTCGCCGCCGGCGGTCCTGAAGGGTCGATCATCGCGACGGCTCTTGAGGCAACGCCGGTCGACGACCTCCGCGCGATGCTCGCAAGCACAACCGCGGGAATCGTTCTGATCGCAGACGCTGCGGGGTTGATGGAGGGCGAGGACGCGTCGGGGCTCTCGGCGGTTGTCGAAGCCGCCGAGCGGGGCGTGCAGATTCTGACACTCGAGCCGATCCCCGCCGCGGCTTTGCAGCTCAGCAGCCCCGCGTGGCGCAACGCGCACGACGCGGTCCGCGAGCGTGTTTCCTTTGTGCCGCTGGCAAGGCGTAGCTCCGCATTCGCCGGCGCGAGCGAGATACTCGAACAGTTCGGGCCGATTGAATCGGTCGGCATCCGTGCACTGTGCAACCCCGTGCTCGGGTCGCTCGGCGCCCGGCTCTTCGGAGCATGCGAAACGCTGCTCACGCTGCTCGGCACACCGGAGTCGGTCGATGCGGCGCATGTCTCCGACCAGCCGACACCCGACACACTCAGCGGGCTCACCGGGCACATGACCGCGAACGTGCGGTTCTCGGGCGGCCGGTGCGCGTCGCTCTTTATCAGCGATTCATCCTCGGGCTGGTCGCGTTCGATCACGCTGATCGGGCCGGGCGGGTTGATCGACGCGAACGACCACCGCATCCGCTGGACACGCCCCGACGGCACGATCGTTGACGAGGCCGAGATGTCGGACTCGCACGACAGCGAGAACCTCGAAACATCGCTGATCGCGGATTCGATTGTCGCCTCGATGACTCCCGCGTTTCGGCAGGCACCGATCGACATGAACGCGACACTCGCGATGGCCCAGGCCGCGGTGCTCAGCTCGCGCACGGGCCACCCCGAATCGCCCGGCACGATCCTCGACATGCTCAGCCGAGCCTGAGGCTACTCCCAGATCGTCAGGTGCCGATTCTTCTTGCCCCGGCGGATGGCGATGAGTGAGTTGTGCAGCAGGTCTTCGCGTGAAAGCGATTTGTCGAGATCGGCTTTGGTGCCGTTGACGTTGACCGAGCCGTTGCTGAGAAACTCCTTCGCCTGACGCTTGCTCGACGCCAGCCCGGTTTCGACCAGCAGATCGATCATCGCGACGCCCTCGTCAAGCATGCCGACCTCGTGCCGACTCGTCGGGACATCGGCGAGCACCTGGCGCAACGTTTCCTCGGGCAGACTCGCGATGTTGTCGGCGAAGAGCGCCTTGGACGCGTTGATCGCGGCGTCGGCCTCGGCTTGGCCGTGCAAAATGCTCGTCGCCTCGTACGCGAGTGCTTTCTGTGCTTCACGGGCCGCAGGGTTGGTGACGACTTCGCCTTCTAGCCGTTCGATCTCGGCGCGGTCCAAGAGTGTGAACGTGCGAAGGAACCTGCCGACATCGGCATCCGAAGCGTTGAGCCAGAACTGGTAGTACGCGTACGGGCTTGTGCGTTCCGGCGTGAGCCAGATCGCACCGGATTCGGTTTTGCCGAACTTCGTGCCGTCGGCTTTGGTCACGAGCGGCGCTGTGAAGCCGAAGACCGACTTGAGCGTTTTGTTGTTGATCTCGACGGCGGTCTTGAGCTGATCGACGTCTGGGTTCTGCGGGTCTTGCATCGCCGAAGCGCTAAAGGCGAGCGCGAGCTTTCTGCGGATGAGGTCGGCGCCTGCGATGATGTTGCCGTACTGATCGCTGCCCCCGCACTGGACGGTGACACGGTCGTTGAGGTAGAGGTGCGCAAAGTCGCACGCCTGCAGGATCATGTAGCTGAACTCGGTGTAGGTGATGCCCTGCTCGCGGTCTTCGAGTCGGGTGCGGACGCTGTCTTTTTGCATCATCACGTTGACGCTGAAGAACTTGCCAATGTCGCGGAGCGCATCGATGAAGCTGATCGACGTGAGCCAGTCGG
>JAUILU010000008.1 GCA_030432905.1 Phycisphaerae bacterium
GGAAGTTGTCCCAGCGGGCGGGGAAGCAGCAAAGGGCGGCGTTGTCGATCATCGCGCCTAGCTCTTTGCGGGGCACCGGCGGCAGGAACCGGAACTTGCTTTCCCACTTCGGATCGATCAGCTTCTGCACGTGCTTGCGCATGGACCTGCCGAAGGGGCCAGAGCCGGTGTCGCCGCCGACGAAGGTGAACGAGGCGCGGACGCCGCGTTCGAGCAGCAACTGCCCGGCCCGTGCCAGGATGTCCACGCCTTTGCGCTGCTCCATGCGTCCGAAGTAGAGCACGACGGGATCGGGTGTGCGATCCGCAGGGGCTTCGTCTTGTGCGCCGGCGGGCTGGCGGAGGTCGGTGATGGAATCGAGATCGAACGGGTAGCGGAGCACGTGGCCCGACTTGATGTTGCCGAGGTTGTGCTTGCCGATGTAGTCGGAGGTGATCGCGAGCAGGTCGGTCGAGGGGCTGAGCACGAGGTCGGCGTGCGCGATCGATTCGTGCTCCATGATGTCGAGGTACGCCGCGTAGTGCGGGTAGGTCGAGTCGTTGTCGAGGGTTCGGCAGAGATCGGAACTGGTGTGCAGCCTGCAGACGAGCGCGACATTGTCGAACTCGCGGGTTGTCCTTTTGGCCTGGCTGAGCGCGTGGCCCTCGGCCCAGTAGTCGGGGTACTCGATGACGTCGAAGCCGAAGCGTTCGTGGAGCCTGCGGATCGTTTTAAGGACGGCCATGCTGTGGCGTGCGTAGGGGTAGTTGTGGTCGAGCCGGGGCGGGCCGTCGACCGGGTCGATGACGTGGAAGGTGACGCCCGGGAACTCGGAATGGCCCCGTTCGAGGACGCCCTCGTGGTTGCGTGTGAGGACGTGGACGTCGTGGCCGGCGTCGGTCAGCGCGCGTGCCCAGTTGGCGGCGTAGGTGCCGATGCCGGCGCCGAAGTACGGCGCGAACTCCCTGGAAACGATGCAGACCTTCATAGACCCCTCTGAAACCGCGATCAGATACCGTAAACGATAGCGTCGGAGTTGCCCCTAGCTATGGAAGTGGGCGTAGTCACCCCTAAGAAGTGGTTATCAGGCCCTTGGCAGCACTCCAGGGCATGGGATGTACAGATCCAGGTTCAGCCGCATACGACACGTGGATTTCGTAGTTTCGATTGAAGCACTAGCCACTGCTTGCGGTACACTGTGATTGCCAAGGAGGTTGCTCGAAAATGAACTCTAAACGCCTGCTTCCGACCATCCTGGCTGTCTTCTCAACGGCCTCAGCGTACGGACAACCCGTTGAATACAAAATCCTTGCGGTCAGCGATCGGCAGGCAATAGGTTTGGGCACAGGAATAAACTATAACGGGCTGGATGCCCCGTTCATCGATGAATCAGGCCGCGTGACATTTCGGAGTTACTTTGGCAATGTCACCTCATACCTGCACCGCATACCAGGCAGCGAACCCCCTCTTATTCTGCGTGCGGGAGATTCACCCGTTGACCTTGGCCCCAACGCACGCATTGGCACAACACTGTGGGCCGAAGACATCAGCAGAGACGGCGATATCCTAATATTTTCACAGATAAACTTTTTAGATTCAACCCCTGCCCCCACACTCTACGGCTACGGGACCTATACAGACGCGTTATCCGGATTTGGTGTTTCTGGCCTTGGTGGCGGAACCGCGCCAGGATCTGGTGCTCTCTTTTGTATTCTCAGTCACTACACAGTCAGAACAAGTTTCAGTACTGCCGGACACCTTGCGATCTACTCAAATCTCTGCGGCCCCAATGTACACAACAGAAATGCAAGAGGCATCTGGGTGACGGACAATAACGGACAGAACATGCAGCTTGTTATTCTGTCAAACAACCCGAACCCAAACGACTCAAGCCAATGGATTAGCGTCAGCAACGACATCAACGTAAACAGCTCTGGAACTGTGGTTTTCAGCGGCACCCTTTCCAGAGGAACAGTAACACCTGAAAACAACAGCGCCGTGTTCGCGTGGAACGAATCAACCGGCCTCTCCACTATTGTCAGAGAGGGAGACCCGGTCCCCGGATTCCCGCCGACGGTGACCTTTCGAGAAAGTCCAAGTGCACGCATAAACGATCTAGGGCACACGCTGATATGGGGTTTGATCCAGGGTCCCGGTATCACAGACGACGCGAACCAGATCCTGATCTCTGATAGAGGAGGCAACGGGTTCGAGCATGTGTACCGCGAAGGAATCCAGGCACCCGGGCTGACACCCGGGGTAAAGATCTCCAAGATCAAAAATGTCTACTTTAACAACAGGAGTCAGATCGGATTCTTCAGCGATGTTGTCGGGCCCACGATGCCCTTTGAAGACGAGACGTACTTCTGGGCCGATGATGGCTCGCAAGGGCTCAACCCAGTCGCTCGCACCGGCCAGAATGTTCCGGGATACACAAACGAATACACACTCGATGATTTTTGGTACACCGACTTTGGTGCACCCCCGAATCCCGAGGACCCGGTGTTCACCGACCAGGGCAGGCTTCTATTTGTGGGCCAGCTCACCTATCCGTCGGCACTGCCCGGCAGCTTGCCACGGGTTCATTTCATGACCGATGAGGTGAACGAACTGCGTCTGATCGCCCCCCAGGGCGCACAGCTTGACGTCAGCAACGACCCGAACAACCCTGAGCTCAGAACAATCTCGCGGTCTTCATTCAGACTCCGAGGCAGCACCAACGATGCGGAGCAGGTCGCACTCTTAGTCCGGTTCACGGATGACACCTCCGCGATTGTTCTCGCGAGCTACGCCGACGGGTGTCTTGCCGATGTCAACGGCGACGGACAGGCGACGCCGACCGACTTTACGGCGTGGCTCTCGGCGTTCAACGCCAACGCGCCCGGGTGCGACCAGAACGGCGACGGGCAGTGCACCCCCACCGACTTCTCGGCTTGGATCAGCAACTACACGATCGGCTGCTGAAGCCGATCAGCGATCGGGCGCGGGGTCATTCGGTGTGGTTGCCGAAGAGCAGGCCGATGTACGGCTCGTCTTGTGGTTTGAGGAAGATGTAGACGTGGTCGTTTTCTTGGATGCGGGTCTTGCCGCGCGCGGCGATGAGCTCGGTGCCCCGGACGACCAGTATCGCCGAGGCGTGCTCGGGGAACTGGATCTCGGCGAACGTGGCGCCGCAGGCGGCGACGGTTGATTCGATGTGGTAGACGCGGATCTCGCCGTCGAGGTTCTGGAGCGAGTGCATCTCGATCGCGGCCGAGGGTGATGGGGCTTCTCGGTCGCCGACGCCGAGCCAGCGTGTCGATGGGACGATGCTCGCTCCGGGCACGATCGCGGAGACAACCACAATAAAGAAGACGATGTGGAAGATGCGGTCGGCGCCCGGGATGTCCGCCATGACGGGGAACATGGCGAGGATGATCGGGACCGCGCCTCGCAGGCCGACCCAGCAGATGTACTTGACCTCGTTTGCCGGCAGCCGCATGGGCAGCAGACAAAGCCACGTCGCAAGGGGCCTTGCAACCAGCGCCAGCGCCAGCCCGAGCACGAGGCCCTGTCCCGCAACGGGCAGCAGCTTCGACGGGAACACAAGCAGCCCGAGCATGAGGAACATCGTGACCTGGCTGAGCCACGCGATGGCGTCGTGGACACGCGCGAGGCCGGCTTTATAAGGAAGGCTGCCGTTGCCCAGCACTGTGCCCGCGGCGAAGACGGCAAGGAACCCGCTTCCCCAGAAAAGCGTCGCCAGGCCGTACGCCACGAAACCGCAGGCGAGCGTTGCAACCGGGAAGAGCCCGCTGGAACGGATGCGCAGCCTTGCCAGAAGCCATCGTCCCGCCAACCCAATGCCGATGCCGATCGCTGCCCCGACGACGAGTTCCAGCGGCACCAGCGCGACGAGCATAAGAGGCGACACGTTGCCACCGCCGACGACCTCGATCATGGCGACCGTCAGGATGACCGCCATTGGGTCGTTGATACAGCTCTCGACTTCGAGGATGCGCCTGGGTCGTTTATTGATCTGCAGGCCCCCACCGCGGAGCACCGCGAACACAGCCGCGGCGTCGGTCGAGGACACAATCGCGCCAAGCAGGAGCGCCTCGGGCCAGTTCATGCCAAGAAGCCTCGCGACGCCCGCCATCAGCCCGGCGGTCAACAGCACGCCGAGGGTTGCCAGCAGACCCGAGGGCAGGGCGCTCTCTCGGATCGCGCGGTAGCTGGTGTTGAACCCGCCGTCGAAAAGGATCAGGATGAGGGCGATGGTGCCGATGCGGTAGGCGAAGGCGTGGTTGTCGAAGCTGACCCCGCCCAGGGCCTCGGAGCCGCCCAGCATCCCGAGCCCGAGGAACAGCAGCACCACCGGCACGCCCAGCCGATCGAGCGTGCGGGTGAAAAACACGCTAAAGGCCATCAGCAGACCAAAGACCAGAAGCAGGACAGCGCTGGCAGCGGGCTCGGAAAGGGCGAGGTGCATCCAGCATCATTGCGGACAGCACCCCCGATTGCCTGCATCGATGGCCCTATTTGGGTCGAGAGAGCCGCGAAGATGCCCCCTACACTCCCAAGCACGAAGGAGCCGGAATCATGCCCTACACGCTCAAACCAGACCAAGGCCTCGATGTTGACGCCGAGACCACGCCCTACCTCGACAGCATGGTCGATACCGGCGACCGCTGGACGCTCAACTTCGGCCCCCAGCACCCGGCGACCCACACCACGCTCCGCCTCGTCCTCCAGCTCGACGGCGAGCGGGTCGCACGCTGCACGCCGCATATCGGCTACCTGCACTCGGGCTTCGAGAAGCTCGCCGAGGTCATGGACTACAACCAGTACGTCACCATCACGAGCCGGACCAACTACCTCAGCCCGCTCTCGAACAACATGGCCTGGCACCACACGGTCGAGAAGCTCTTTAGCATCGACCTGACCCCGAGGGCCAAGGTCCTGCGCACGATCATGGCCGAGCTCGCTCGGATTCAGGACCACCTGCTCTGTGTCGGCGCGGCTGCGCTCGACCTCGGCGCATTCACGGGCTTCCTCTACGCCTTCAACCCGCGCGAGAAGATCTACGACATCTGCGACTACATCGCCGGCCAGCGCTTCCACCCAGACTGGACCCGCGTCGGCGGCCTGATGCAGGACCTGCCCGACGAGGACGTCTTCAAGCTCATGGTCAAGGAGTTCATCAACGACGACCTAGTCAAAGCCATCGGCGACCTCGAGAAGCTCGTCGAGCGCAACCGCATCTTCATGGACCGCACGCAGGGCGTCGGCATCATCAGCAAGGAAGACGCGATCAACTGGTCGCTGTCAGGCCCCATCGCCCGCGCGTCGGGTGTGCGCCGGGACATCCGCAAGGACGAGCCATACCTCTGCTACGAGGACAACTGGGACGGACAGGGCGCCGAGGCTGTCAAGTTCAGCGTGCCGCTGGCCAGTGATGGTGACGTGTACAACCGCTTCCTCGTCCGCATCGAAGAGATCAAGCAGGCCCGCGGCATCATCAACCAGCTCATCAACGACATCCCGGGCGGCTCGGTGGACACGTTCGCCGACTCGAAGATGGTCAAGCCCGACAAGGCCGACGTGTACGGCTCGATCGAGGGCCTGATCCAGCACTTCGAGCTGGTGATGAGCAACCGGGGCTGGAAGCCGCCCGTCGCCGAGTGCTACGGCTGCAACGAGACCGCCAACGGCGAGATGGGCTACTACATCGTCAGTGACGGCACCAACCGCCCGTGGCGCGTGAAGACGAGGCCGCCGAGCTTCATCAACTACTCGACGATGAGCAAGATGATCGAGGGCCACATGCTCGCAGATATCGTGGCGGTGCTCGGGTCGATTAATGTGGTGGCGGCTGAGCTCGATCGCTGATTGAGTCCGCTCCACTCAGGCCATGTCATTCACTAACTTCAACCTCCCCGCCTACCTCACCCGCATCGGCTGCGAACATCTTGCCGGTGCTGCGCCGACACTGGACACCCTGAAGCAGATCCAACTCAGCCACGCGTGCTCGATCCCGTTTGAGAATCTGGATGTGCTGCTGGGCGCACCGATCGTGCTCGACATCGAGAGTGTTCAGCGGAAACTCGTCGCGGCTCGCCGGGGTGGGTACTGCTTCGAGCAGGGGACGCTGATGGAGGCGGCGCTGTCGGCGATGGGGTTTGAGGTCGCCGGGCTCTCGGCGCGGGTGCGGGTGTCGGCGGGGCGCGCGTTTACGCCCACGCGGACGCACCTCTTCTGCCGGGTCACGATCGACGAAGTGCCCTGGCTCGTTGATGTGGGCGTGGGCAGCCAGTCGGCGACGGCGCCCGTGCGGATGGACACGAGCGATGTGCAGGACACGCCGCACGACACGAGGCGGATCGTGCCCGACGACGACCCCTCGACCGACACGGGCATCGCGCGCATGTTCCACCAGGTGAAGCACGACAGCGAGTGGATCGACGTCTGCGACTTCACGGGCGAGACGATGCCGATGGTCGATCGCGAGGTCGCCAACTGGTGGACGAGCACGAGCCCTGACTCGAAGTTCCGCACGCACCTGATGGCTGCACGAGCCGAACGCGACGGTACGCGGCACTCGCTCTCGGCGACCGGCTACTCGCACCGACGGGGCGGTGAAACGCTCACCACCGAGCCGATCGAGTCGAACGGCCGGCTCTTGACGATCCTCGCGGACGTGTTCGGGCTTGTGATGCCCAAGGGGACCGAGTTCCCGCGGGAATCCGTGTAGCCGAAACGGGCGCGGCTAAACTCGGGCATGCCATTTATCAATCTCAAAGTCACCGGCAAGCCCACACCCGAGCAGAAGGCCCAGATCGTGCGGGAATTCACGGACACTCTTGTCCGCGTGCTTGACAAGAACCCGGCGACGACCCACATCGTGATCGACGAGGTCGCCGACGAGAACTGGGGCTTCGACGGTGTGCTGACGACCGAGTACCGCAAACGCCAATCCGAGAAGTGACGCGGGTATGTGTTAGACTGCGCCCAGCGTCTGAATTGGAGAACCGCCATGCAGTCCATCACCCCGTTTCTCTGGTACGACGGCAACGCCGAGGAAGCGGTTGAGCTGTACACGTCGGTGTTCCCGAACTCGCGCGTCGTGAGCGTGATGCGGCAGGGCGAGGCGGGGCCGAACGAGCCGGGGAGTGTGCTGTCGATCACGTTCGAGCTGAACGGACAGACGCTGCACGCGATGAACGGCGGGCCCGGGCAGCCCTTCAACATGAGCATCAGCCTCATGGTCGAGGCGAACACGCAGGACGAGATCGACCGGTACTACGACGGGCTCTCGGGCGGCGGCGAGGCGCTGCCCTGCGGCTGGGTGAAAGACCGGTTCGGGCTGCACTGGCAGGTCACGCCGAAGCGTCTGATGCAGCTCATGTCGCACGAGGACGCCGGTGTGGCGAAGAAGGCGGCCGAGGCGATGTTCCAGATGACGAAGATCGACATCGCGGCGCTCGAGGAAGCCGTCGGCGGCTAGCGTCGCCGCGAAACCCGCACTCGCTGTGGTGAGATTTTACGCGACAGATGACAGGTATCAGCGTGCAATCGTGGGTGCCGCCCGATTTCTCCGCGGATTCTTGGACCTTTGACAGATCAGATGTAGCTTGAAAGTACAGGGGTTCCCCTGTCGGCTCCCGGTGTGCGAAGCCGGGGCTGTGCTTAGGTTGGTGGGCCAGTCTGCTTGTCGCGTGGGAGCGGTTCCTGATCGCGGTGGCGCAAAGCCCGATTCACAAGACTGGAGTCAGGTATGAAACTGATTAACGGAACAGCCTGCGCGATAGGTGCGCTTCTAGCGTGCAGCGCGGCCGGCGATATCGTGGTGTACAACGACAGCGCGAGTATCACCGAGAGCGGGCAGGAGTTCGTGTACACGTTCAACAACGTCCCGCTCGCACTCAGCGGCGGCACGCTCACTGTCTTCGGGCTCGGGGACTACAGCATCGTCCCACCAAGCTCGGAAACGATGACGTGGGACATGGACGGCATCGCAACAGACATCGGGTTCAATGAAGAGGCGTTCGAAGATCCGAACAACATCGATCTGTTCCAGAACGATGTCTCGCAGACTTGGGCGGTCTCGTTCGGAGACATGGCGGCGATCACCGCTGACGGTTCGTTTACGCTCACGCTCACCAACGCAACAGCGGTCAACTTCTTCGTCGATCAGCCAGACGACTTCCTCGCCTTCCGCCTGAGCTACGACGCGATCCCGGCGCCCGGTTCGGCGGGCGTGCTCGCGGCGATGGGGCTCGCGGTCATGCGACGCAGACGCTGAGCAAACGCTGTTACCATGTGCTGATGCACAACGACACCGATTCAAGAATGACACTCACAGCGGGCGGGCTCTCGGGCTCGTCCGCGTTTATGCGCGCACTCGCGTGCGCCGCCCTGGTCGCGATCGTGCCCATTGCGCTGCCCGCGTGCAAGAGCACCGTCTGCCACCTGCCGGCAGAACCGATCAACGCGGAATCGCTCGCGGGCGATTGGTACATCGCGAGCGTCTACGGCGAAGAGGTGGCGCCGCTGCTTCAAGACGGCGGCCGAACACCCGCGATCACCATCAACGCCGACGGCACGATCGCCGGATTCGCGGGCGTGAACCGTGTGAACGGATCGGTAGATGCCGAGATGCTGGCGCGTGGCGAATGGGTTGCCTCATCGATGGCGACGACACGGATGGCGGGCGAGCCGGGCATGATGGCGCTCGAGCAGAAGATCCTGTCGGCGCTCCAGAGCGCGGACACGGTCATGCACACGGGCGGCTCGGTTGTTCTCGCAGAATCGGGCGAACCCGTCCTTACGCTGACACCCGCGAACCGCTGACGTTCACGCCTTCTTCGCCTCGATATCAAGACTGACCACGTAGTCGCTCATCGACTCGCCCTCGGGCAGGGCCGCCGCGATCTTCTGGTAGAGCGGGTCCTCGGCATTGGTCATCGCTTCGATGTACTGAGGCTTGGCGGTCATGTTCAGGTCAGTAAGCCCCGACTGCGCGACCGACGCGCGGACTTCATCGACAAGCTGCGCCCCGGCGACACAGCCCACGAGCGCCTCGACATCGGACGCGATCGACTCGGGCAAAGGCTTGAGCAGCGCGAGGTCAGAGATCGCGGCACGCCCGCCGGGCCTGAGCACACGCGCGATCTCGCGCCAGACACGGTCCTTGTCGGGCGAGAGATTAATCACGCAGTTGGAGATCACAACGTCGGCGCTCGCATCAGGGACGGGGATGTTCTCGATCTCGCCCAGCCTGAACTCGACGTTGGAGAGGCCGGAGCGCTGCTGGTACTTGGCGATGTTCGTGCGTGCCTTGCTGAGCATCTCGGGTGTCATGTCCACACCGATGACAGTGCCGGCCGCGCCGACCTTGGGACCGGCGATGAAGCAGTCGAACCCGCCGCCCGAGCCGAGGTCGATGACGGTCTCGCCTTCTTTGAGCGCTGCCAGCGCGTTTGGGTTGCCGCAGGAGAGGCCCATGTTCGCGCCGCCCGGCAAGACGGTGAGGTCGGACTCCGCGTAGCCGACGGCGCGTGCGACGTCGGCGGCGGTCAGTGTTGTCGGGCCGCAGCAGCCGCCCCCGCTTTCGCCGCTGGGCGCGCAGCAGCCATCGCTCTGCGGCTCGGCTGTCACGCCCGACCACTGACCCGAGCGCGCGATCTCGGCGTAGCCCTCTCGGACTTTGTCGTGGACTGCGGTTGCGCTTGTGTTCGATGTGGGTTCGCTGCAACAGTCCGGGCCGCAGCAGGCGGAGTTGGTTTGGTTTGGGGATTCGTTGGTCATGCTGTTTCTCCTTCGAGACTTTGATCTGGCGCGCTCGGCTCGTTGTTCGAGTAGAGCCTGCGCCCGAGCCAGAGCGAGACACTGACGAGGCCGATGAGCACGGGCACTTCGACGAGCGGGCCGACGACCGCGGCGAACGCGACGCCAGAGCCGATCCCGAAGACCGCGATCGCGACGGCGATGGCGAGCTCGAAGTTGTTACCCGAGGCCGTGAACGCGAGCGTGGCGGCCCGCTCGTAGTCCGCGCCGACCTTGCGTGCCATAAGGAAGCTGACGAAGAACATCGCAACGAAGTAGATCGCAAGCGGGATCGCGATACGCACGATGTCCAAGGGCAGCGCGACGATCTTCTCGCCCTTGAGACTGAACATCACGACGATGGTCGCGAGCAGCGCGATGAGCGTGATCGGCGAGATGCGGGGGAGGAAGGTCTGCGTGTACCACTCGTCGCCCTTGGCCGAGCGCAGCACGAGCCGCGTCACCATGCCCGCAAAGAACGGGATACCGAGGTAGATCAGCACGCTGACAAAGACCTCGGCGATCGTCACATCGACGACGGCACCCTCGAGGCCCATCTTTGCCGGGAGCCAGGTGATGAACACCCATGCGTAGGCGCCGAAGAAGAGGATCTGGAAGATGCTGTTGAACGCGACGAGGCCCGCGCAGTAGTCGTTCGACCCCCGGGCGAGATCGTTCCAGACGAGCACCATCGCGATGCAGCGCGCCAAACCCACGAGGATTAGACCGACCATGTACTCCGGGTAGTCGCGGAGAAACAGCACCGCGAGCGCGAACATGAGCACGGGCCCCACGACCCAGTTCTGTATGAGCGAGAGCGCGAGGATCTTCCAATCGCGGAAGACCTCGGGCAGTTTCTCGTACCGCACCTTCGCCAGCGGCGGGTACATCATCAGAATCAGACCGATGGCGATCGGGATGTTGGTGGTGCCGACGGAAACGCTGTCGAGCGCGCCGCTGACACCCGGGATGAAGTACCCGATAGCGACGCCGATCGCCATGGCGAGGAAGATCCAGAGCGTCAGAAAGCGATCAAGAAACGCGAGTCGCTTGCGCGGGCAGGCGGGTGCAATAGTCACGGCTTGGCTCCCTGCTCGTGCTGTGTCAGAAGTCCCGGAAGCGCCGCGATAAACGCTCTGATCTCGTCGCGCACACGCCGGTAGTGAGTCAATGCTTCGTCTTCGTCTTTCGCGTGCTCGGCGAGCTTGGGCGGATCATCGAAACCCTGGTGGACGACGCGTGTTTTTCCAATGAAAACGGGGCAGTTCTCGTTCGCGTGGCCGCAGACGGTGACGACGAGGTCGAGCGTGTCCGGGTCACACGCCTCGACTTTCTTGGAAGTGTGCGACGAGATATCCACGCCGACTTCTGCCATCGCTTTGACAGCGAGCGGGTTCAACCCGTGCGGGTCGGTGCCCGCGCTGCACGCGTCGATCGTGTCCGCGTGCAGGTGCCTCGCCCAGCCCTCGGCCATCTGGCTGCGGCACGAGTTGCCCGTGCACAGGAACAGCACCCGCGGTTTGTCAGCCACAGCAGTTGTCCCCGCAGCACGAGTCGTCGTCGCAGCAGTCGCTCGATTTCCATTCCTCGATGGCGGCCGCGATCGCGCGGAAACGCTCGGCAAGCTCCGCCGACCGCGCGGTGTACCACACGGTTCGGCCTTCTTTCTGCGCATCGAGCAGGCCCGAGCGCGCCATCATCGAGAGGTGCCGAGCCACGACCGAGAAATCGATCTCGCAGCACTCGGCGATCTCCGTGACCGAGCAGGGCCTGCTGCACTTGATGAGACACCCGAGCAGCTTCGCCCGCGTGGGCTCGGCCAGCGCCTTGAACAACACTGGCTCCATGAGCTTGTCCACGGGCGCCCGCCGACGAGCGGCCTGCTTCGGAGACGCGGGTGATTGTTTGTATACTGACGCCATGATGCCAGTATATGTTTGATTGGATGGGTGTCAAGTAAAGCCGATTATTTCTGAGTGCGGGCCGACCACTATCCCTTTGCGTCACCCTTGGCGGTTACCTTGAACCATCGTCCGGCTTTGACAGCTATCTTGCCACCAAGCTTAAACGGTGAGGCTAGTGCGGCGATGGCATTTTCAAGTGCAGCTCGCGCACTCAACTCTGTAGTCGTTTGCTCCATTGACCAACCCGACGGCGACTTCAGTTTCGTTGTTTCTCGTCGCAAGACTATGTCCGCAGCCGCCTTATCCATTTGAGGCTCGGCCTTGGACCTAATCGCCTCAGAACGCTCAGTTTTCTCAACTGGTCCTGCATGCTGTAATCCAACATCGACAACTTCGATCCCGTGCTTCTGGGCAAGTTCTTTAATCAAGTACGCCTCGGTTTGAATCCGCTGCAATTCGTTCGTGTCGTACTTCGGTTCATTGCCCTCGGCATCGGACTTTGCCGTCAGTGCAAGTTCAACATGCTCCTGATTCGCAATATCCGACTTTGGCGGCGGCTTCGCCGGGAAGAGCTCATCGCTCACGACGCACCCCCAACCACCACAGGATATCGCTCTGGATCCTCCTGAACAGCAAACTCAGGACTGCAGGAATCGTGGTCGAGAATCCGCAGGCCGTTGCCGCCCATCGCCGCGTGTAACGCGCTCATTTCTGAGAGGAATGCAGCGACACGCGTGTCATACTCCTGAGCTTGTTTGTCGCCCATGTTGTCGGGGACGACAAGTTCAAGCTTCAGAACTATGGGTTGATCATTGTGCGTTTCATCACTTGGCCACCACTTCGGCTCACCGTTGGGCCACAAAGGCCCAAAAAAATCCTGTGGAACGGATGTTTCATCATTCCACCTCTCTCTCTTAGACGCTGCAAGAAGCAATTCGTAGTCTCTATGTATGCAGCTGATATCTGAGTGATTCATACTACGAATTGCATATGCTGAATCGTCAGCCGAATTGCCCGCATACTCATAAATAGCACGCGACGTTTCGAGGGTTAACGCAGCTAATACTGCCGAAGACGCCGCATTGTGACCACCAAACTCGATATCGTTTGCTCGTTTACTCTTACTATTTAATTTTGTATCAGACAATGTCGAATATGCAATTCTTGCTTGTTTGATACTAGATTGTATATTAATGCGTTTATTCTTTGGATCTGCAGCAACAGCCCTCACTAGTGCATTGGAACCTACAAGAACGTCAATCTGCTTGTCATGTTCGTCAGACCACGCTTGCCTGAGTAGTGGCTCCACTCTTGAAGCACATCTTCCTGCAAACGCAACAACTGCCCATCTGGGCAACTGCTCCAAACTTTCAACGCTAGGAACATTGCTTATGTTGTACCCCGAGTCAGCCATCACCACCTCCACCAAACTTCGTCTATGCCAAGTCTATCACGAAACCGCCCACAGATGAACAGTGACCCAAAGCCCTGTTTTCCAGCCTGAACCCGCCCCAAACCCCGCTTCCGGGCGCACTCCTACAATTGTCCATGAACCTCACCCACCAATCCCGCCGCGTGTTTCCATGCGTGCTTCTGACGTCGTTCGCGGCTCTTGTTGTCGGCTGCAACTCCACCTACACCGCGGACATCACCAACTCCACGCGGACGACCATCTCGGCGCAGCTTGAGATCGAGAGTCTGGGGTCGGGGCAGCAGGTGCTGGCCAAGGCGGTGCTGTCGCCGGGTGAGTACCGCAAGCTCGGGCCGGTCAGTGCGCCGGTGACCGATCGGGTGCGCATCAGCGTGACGCCCGTGACTGGCTCGGGCGGGTACAGCGAGCGGCGCAGGCTCGAGGGCGGCACCACCTTCATCGACGTCGGGGGCGACGAGTTCGGCGGGGCCTCGCTCACGCTCTCGATCCGGCGCGATCCCTGAGTTTCGGCTTGACGCGCACACGCGAGGCCTGAGACACTGGCAGCCGCACGCCCTGTTAAGGAATCGGCAACCATGCAACCACTCACCAAAGCGATCTCGGCCTCGACATTCGCGGTTCTTCTGGCGGCGCTTGCCGGCTGCAGCGGGACGTTCCAGGCCAACGTCGCCAACCAGTCGCCGCACCCGGTCACCGTGAACATGACGTACACCAAGTGGTACGGCGGCAAGAAGGTCCTGCTCACCGAACGCGTCGCGCCGGGCGACGCGGCGAGGCTCGGCCCGATCGATGCACCCGCGTCCGGCGCGCGGCTGGAAGCGTACCCGGAGGGCATCGCGGCGCCGCGATCCTCGGTCAACATCTCCAGCGGCGAGACCACCGCGCACGTCATCGGCGTCTTCCTCGACCGGGGCATCCCCGGCGTCGAATGGCGGATCATCGAATCCGACCGCGAATAACACACACGCGAAAGGCACGACATGCTCATCACTTCACTGGCGATCGCGGCGACCATCGGCCTGACGCAACCAGAGCAGGACGACAACACGCCCAAGGTCGAGTTCCCGCACCCGCTCATCACCGAGATCCTCGCGGTCGTGCCCAAGGGCGACGGCGGCGACGCCAACAAAGACGGCAAACGCGACGCCAGCACCGACGAGTTCGTCGAGCTCATGAACCCGCACGACGAGGACATCGAGCTGGGCGGCTACACACTGAGCGACCGGAACGCGGGCGGGCAGGGCGCGGTCGAGTTCACCTTCCCGTCCATGACGCTCAAGCCGGGCGAGGTCGTGGTCGTCTTCAACGGCAACGGCGAGAAGTTCGCCACGCACGTCGGCACCGAGCAGGCGCAGGCGGACGAGCAGGACGAGGCGTTCGGCGCGTGGGTCTTCGTCATGGAGAACTCAGGCCAGTTCGCGGGGTTCTCGAACAAGGGCGACTGGGTGCTGCTCTCGGACCCCGAGGGCAAGCCGATCCACGTTGTCAGCTGGGGATCCTTCAAGGAGAAGCTGCCCACTGGCGAGGGGCTGATCAAAGAACAGCCTGTTGACGGCGGCGACGGGAGCATGTGCCGATACCTTGTCGGCGGGCCGATCGTTGGACATTCGGCGCTCGACGGGCGGAAGTTCAGCCCCGGCGAGCACCCGATCTCGGCGAAGATGACCGGCGAAGATCAAGGCCGCTAACATTGAACCGAACCCAACAGCACCCCTGAACCGGCTGGGAGCAAAGAAGCATGGCTTGGATCACCAAGAACAGCGCTGGCGCGACGATCGAGACGCGGAGCGAGCCCTACCTCACCGACGACATGCGCAAGCATCTCTCCGCGGAGATCCTCCCTCGCTACGAGACCACGCTGGCGGCGCTGCTGCCCACGCTGCACGAGATCCAGCACACCTACGGCTGGATCCCGCCGCAGGCCATGAAAGAGATCGCCGAGTTCCTCAGCATCGCGCCCAGCGACGTCATCGACACCGTCACGTTCTACGAGGAATACTGGACCCACCCCAAGGGCGAGCACGTCGTCGCCGTGTGCCGATCCATCGCCTGCGAGTTCTGCGGCCAGGGCGAGGTCACCCAGGCGTGCAAGGACAAGCTGGGCATCGATGTGGGCGAGACCACCGAGGACGGCAAATTCACGCTCATCGAGCTCGAATGCCTCGGCTCCTGCGGGACGGCCCCCGCGGCGCTGATCGACGAGACGCTGCATGAGGTCATCAAGCCCGAGCAGATCGCAGGCCTGATCGACGAAGCCGCGAAGAACTCCGGTCACTGACCTGATTGATGCCTGAGTCCAAAGACAACATCGTGCGCAACATCGGCAAGTTCACCGGTGAGATCTGGCGCGCGATCAAGTCGCCCGTGCCGACGTCATCGAAAGAGACGCACGAGGTTCGCCGGACCGTCGAGACCGAAGAGCGGCAGACCGACAAGGGCAAGGTCACACTCCGCCGGACTACGATCGAAGAGATCGAAGTCGAGACAGACAACTAGCCAATCCTACATTGGCGTAGCCATCCCATAATTCATTTCAAGCAACGCAAAGATAGAAAACAATATCACCCCAACAACTACGATCACAACTAGTAGACGGGTGATAAACCATTTGGCCAGGCTCTCTGTACCAAACAACGAAGAATCCGGTAGATAGAGATCGCAATTGGGGCACGATTTGCCGGAATTCCCACGCAAATTGCAACCACAACTAGGGCAGACAATTTTCTCACCGGAGAGATGCGCTGCGAACATCTTTCTTTCGAATCTGTTCATTGCGTGCCAGTTCCACTAGAAAATAGATGCAACCTACTGCACCTCAAACTCCGGCTTGCCCTCACGCTGACCCGTCACCCACTTGTACACCTCGAGCGTCTGCTCGGCCTTGGCTTTCCAGGTCAGGTGGTCCTCGACGCGCTGCCTCGCCGCGGCTCCGAGTGATTCGCGCAGGGCCTTGTCGGCGGCGAGTTCCTCGAGGTGCTTGCACATCTCGGTGGCGATGTGTTCTTTGTCGCCGAGGTCGATCTTCCGGCCACACTCGTTTGTGATGAGCCCGCCCGGCCCGCCGTAGTCCACGACAACGCTGGGCAGCCCGGCCGCCATCGCCTCGACCACGACGCCCGCGCCGAGTTCGCGGATCGACGGGAACGCGAAGACGTCGGCGCTTCTGAGCAGGTTGCCGACCTCGCCCTGATCGACCCAGCCCGAGAGCTCGACGCAGTCTTCGAGTTTGTGTTCCTTGATCAGCCCTTCGAGCATCGGGCGGTCGGGGCCGTCACCGATCATCAGGAGCCTGTGCTTGCGGAGCGTATCGCTCTTGGCGAACGCGCGGATCACAACATCGGCGCACTTGTATGGCACAAGCCGGCCCACGAACACGAACGTCAGCCGATCCGACTCGTTGGGGATGCGCTCTTTGAACACGGCCGGATCGACGCCGACCTCGGGCAGGAGCACGACCCGGTCGTGGCAGGACTCTGGCACATCGGCCATCGTGTGCTTGAAGCCGGCGAGGATGCACGAGCTCTCGCGGTAGGTGCGTTTGAGATAGGGCAGATGCCGGTACGCGCCGCGGACGTAGGTGAGCCACTCGCGCTCGCGCGCCAGCTCGGCCTTGAACTCCGGGGGCCACTTCAACCCGCCGTTGAGCGGCCCGAGCACAAACGGCACGTTCCCGCGCCCGGCGATCCAGCTCGGCAGTGTCGGGGACATGGGTGTGATGCGGTGCACCACGTCGAACTCTTTGTCGCGGATGCGTTTGCCGAGGTGCTTCCACGCCTGCCGCTCGAAGGCGATGTAGGGCAGGTAGCTCATCGCGATGCCCGCGGTCCACGCGACGTTCTTGCCGCCGCGGATGATGGTGCTGGCCTTGTACATGGGCTTTGCGATGTACTCGTTGTCGAGGTAGACGACCTCACACTTGCCCTTGCCGTGCTTCTCGATGTTCTCGCGGTTGCGGACGTGCGTAGCGAGCGTGACGTCGCAGACCTCCGCCAGCGCGATCGCGGCCTTGTACCCGACGATCGGGAGGCTCGGCCATTCCGGGTTGCAACTGTCGGCAAGGACTAGGGCGCGCATCTGTAGCTCCGTCGGACTGCATCGATCGACCCGCGAGGGCAGGGTCACACAGAGGCTATCGGCCAAACATCCCGTCCGCATGGGTTATTGGGCTTGGTTCTTGTGAGGAATCGGTTCCAACATGCCGGTGTCTCCGATAGGCTGGATTGGCCAGGGGAGGATAGAAGGCATGCTGCGATTCATTCTTATTTCACTAGCCGTTGTGCTGACGCATGTTCCAGGGCACGCCCAATCGCCTTACCACGCGGGCCGGGCGTACGGAACGCTTTCTGCATTCACGACGACGCCTTTCCTGGCTTCACTGGAAACCGACGGCACGTTCGCGGTGTTCGAGCTCGACAACCCCAACTTCAATGGGTTCCACGGCGTCGAGTGGGACATCCCAAGACAGCGAGTTGTGTTCATCGCCGACGTCAACGGCGATCGGAGCCTCGGTTCGGTCGATGAGACATTCGACCCCGGAAGCACCAGCGTGCTCCTCACCGGGCTCGGCGCCGACGCGTCGCAGGTCGATGTCGATCCGGAGACGGGCGAGATCTACTGGTGGGAAGGCGGGCAGATCAAAGGCGTTGGCCCACAGGGCGGCGGGACCGCAACCGTCGTCGCCGACAACGTCCCCGAGCCCGGAGCACTCGAGATCGACTTTGAACGAGGCGTGTATCTCGGATTCAACTTCTTCCAGAACGAGCTGTTCTCAGGGCCGCTCGATCCCGCTGGCACCCCGACCACCTTTGATGTGCTGGCTGCGAACGTGTGGGATATCGCCATCGACCCCGCGACTGGCGACTTCGTCTGGACCGAATACGGAACAGGTACTTCGGGTTTCATATCCGTCGTTGTCCGTTCTTCGAACTCCTTCGGCAGCGCAGAAGCGATCATCGGCAACATCACACAATCGATCGAGTACCTCGATCGGTTCGTCGGGGTTGGTGTCATCGGCACCACGGTCATGGTGGTCAGGCAGGACGCGGTCAACACATCAAGCGTCGAGACTCGCGTCTACGACACCACCACGGGCACGTACGAAACAAGACCCAACGGGCTGTCAACGATGGACATCGAGTATTTCATCGACCCGGTCGTGTCGCACCCGGAAACACTGATCGTGAGTGAAGGCGACACCGCCGTGCTCGAAGTCGGCTCGCTCGACGACCAGTCCGTCTACCAGTGGCTCAAGGACGGCACCCCGATCGCAGACGACGGCAGAGTGGGCGGCACAACCACGAGCAAGATTACGTTCATACCCGCAGAGCCGGGCGACACAGCCGAGTACTCGTGCATGGTCACCAACAGCGCGGGCGAGATGCAGACCAGCAACACAGCGATCCTTGCTGTCCGCGGTGACGGCTTGCCGGACTGTCCCGCGGATCAGAACTTCGACGGCATGCTCAGCCCGACCGACTTCACCGCGTGGATCGGGAACTACAACGCGGGCTGCCCGTAAACGGTTGTCTTGGCACTCGTCGCGTTATGACCCGTCGATCATGTCGAACACGCCGCCGAGCACAGAGCCCTCGCCCTTGTTGCCCCGGCTTGCCAGGATCACACGGTCGGCGAACCGGCTAAAGGGCAGCGTCTGGAGCCAGACCTTCCCCGGGCCGGTCATGACGGCGTAGAACAGCCCCTCGCCGCCGAACAGCTTGTTTTTGATGCCCTTGACGAACTGGATGTCGTACCCGACCGACTTCTCGAACGCGACGAGGCAGCCCGTGTCCACGCGTAGTTGCTCGCCCGGAGCGAGGTCGCGCTCGATGATCGTGCCGCCCGCGTGCAGGAACGCCTGCCCGTTGCCCGATTCGCTCGAGAGCCTCTGCAGGATGAACCCCTCGCCGCCGAAGAGACCCACACCCAGCTTCTTCTGAAACGCGATCCCGATCTCAACACCGCGCGCGGCGCAGAGGAACGAGTCCTTCTGACAGGTCAGCTCCCCGCCGTGGTCGGCGAGTTCGATCGGGATAACGTGCCCCGGGTACGGAGCCGCGAAGGCGCAGTCGCGCCGAACGCTGCCCTGGTTGGCGAAGTAGGTGATGAAGAACGACTCGCCGGTCACCATGCGTTTGCCGGCCTCGAAGAGCTTGCCGAACACGCCTCCCCCGCCGCCCTTCATCGAGAGCGAGGTCGCCATCTCCACATCAGGGTCGATGTACATCATCGCCCCCGCCTCCGCGACGACGGCCTCCTGCGGATCGAGCGTGATGATGACGGCCTGCATGTCGTTGCCGATGATTTTGTAGTCGATGATGTCTGTTGCCATAGAAAAACTCCCGTCGATGCGTCTGTGTACAGACCATCGTACGGGAAGTTCTTTGGAAACGAGACTGCTGTATGTCAGGCGCGTCGGCGACGTGCCACACCAACACCCGCCAACCCGAGCAGGGCGAAGCTCGCCGGCGCAGGAACGAAGAAGATGTTGCCGTTGATGTCCGCGCCCGAGTTGAGCGAGACAATGTCGGCCAGCGACAGGCTCTCGATCTCCGAAAGCCAGGGCAGCAGGTCCGCGTCGTTCTGGTAGAAGAAGCGGTCGCCGTCGCGGAGGCGCGAGAACTGGTCGTCGAAGATCGCCATGAGCGTCTCGCCGATGGCGGCGCCCGCGACGTGGTCCTCGGCCATCAGCCCGACCCAAGCGTCGATGTTGTCGATGTTGTCGTCATAAACAGCCGCGATCGCGTCGGCGAGATCGGAGTCGCTGGTGATGTCGTCGAAGCTGTCGACCGGGGCGAGCCCGAAGTCTTCGCGCATGGTGTTGTAGTCGACGATGCCGTGGTCCCGGCCGCGCTGCAGGTTGATCGCCAGCAGATCCAGCCCGCCCGAGCCGGGAGGCCCGAAGAGCATGTTGCGGACGTCGTTGACGACCTGCGTATCGACCTCGTTTGCTTCCTGCCAGGCGAGGCCCCGGAGCAGGTCGTCCATCTTGCCCGCGGGTGTGATCAGGTCCGGGTTGAAGAACGACTCGAACAGGTTGTACGACCCGTTGTCTTGGCCCTGCGGCCCGGTGAGCAGGAGCTGCTCGTTGAGCATCGTGTGCCCGAAGCGGTACGCCGCGGTGCTGAACGCGCTGGACATCGACGGGTTGACGGTGTCGTCGTAACCCGTGTACGCGTCGAGCTTGCTGCCCATCATCGAGGGCAGCCAGTCCTCGTAGGTGATCTTCTGGATCTCGGCGCCGACGATTTTGCGCGCGGTCTGGTAGATGGTCTCGTCGTTCCAGCCGGGGTTCTGGGCGCTGAGCGTGTCGGCCCAGCGGTTGTGCTCGCGGACAAAGAGCGTGTGCATGGCGGTCAGGCCGACCTGTTCGTTGGAGCGGATGTCGCCGCCCAGGAAGAGCGAATCGTCGGGCGCTCCGGTGTCGTTGGCGTTCGGCAGGCCGAAGGTGTTGCGGGGCATGAAGCCATCACCGGTCATGGTCAGGCGCCCCCCGCTGAAATCGCGGAGTGCTGCGGCGCGGGTGGTGTCTGAGCCGTAGACCATCGAGCCGTCGAGGTAGTGGGTGATCTCGTTCGCGTGCTGGCGTGCATCCACGACGCCGCCCACGCTCGCCGAGCGGTTGAAGTGGATCGACTGTGCGCCGGTGTTCATCGGATCGAACCACGGGTCGCCCGCGGGGACGGCGATGTTGACGGGGTCGGCGGCGTTCGTACCCACGAGCGCAAAGTCGTGGTCGATGAACTGGCCCCACTGCCAGAACATGCTGGACAGGCCGGTCGCGTTGCCGTTGCCGACGCTCTGGGTGCCGACCGCGTTGGAGATCTCGCGTGCCGACGGGCGTGGCATCATGCTGCCGAGACCGTCGAGGTACATCGCACCCGAACCTTCGCGGACGAGCATCGTGCCCACGGAGCCGAGTGTGTTGTCGCTCAGGTGGTTGCCGGTGCCGTCGATGGAGCGGTACTCCTGCCCCCCCGCAGACACAGCAAGACCGGCGGCGACGATCACGAAACACATGCGATTTGTCATATCTGGATCCCTGCTAAATCGTTATGGGCGCACCCAAAACCCGAGCCTTTGGCCCCGCGTCCCTTCAATAAACCACACGAACATCCGTTGGCCAGCCAAATTGCCACAAGCGGGCAGTTTCTTTCCAAACTGGGGGATTCTGCCCATTCCGGACGTTGCCGGCCTACTGAGCGGCCCCCGTTCACCGGGAACCATCCCACCGGCTCTTGGTCGCTACTATCAGCCTCAGAACGAGTCCAATATCCCCTCCGGGGCGGAGCTGTGCGCATGGCCTGGCAACCCAAACTCAACGAACACGTCCTCTGCAAGAGGATCCCCACCCCTCCCTACGGCGACTTTGCCGACCGCCACATCGTGTCCTACGACGAATACGTCAAAACCGGCGGCTACCAGGGCTTACGCAAGGCCCTGACCATGAAGCCCGAGGACGTTACCGCCGAGGTCAAGACCTCCATGCTCCGGGGCCGGGGCGGCGCGGGCTTCCCGACGGGCCTGAAGTGGACCTTCCTGCCCCCCATCCCAGACGGCAAAACGCCCGGCGAAGAGGGCGCCGAACGCTACCTCGCCATCAACGCCGACGAATCAGAGCCCGGCACCTTCAAGGACCGGCTCCTGATGGACTTCGACCCGCACTCGGTGCTCGAGGGCATCGCGATTTGCTGCTACGCCTGCGGCCTCAACCGCGCGTACATCTTCATCCGCGGCGAGTACCACCACCAGGCCAAGGTCCTCGAGAACGCCATCAAAGAGGCGTACGACAACGGCATCTTCGGCGAGAAGGGCCTCGTCAACTCCGCCGAGAACACGGGCGGCATGAAGTTCAAGGTCGACTGCCACGTCCACCGCGGCGCGGGCGCGTACATCTGCGGCGAAGAGACCGCGCTGCTCGAAGCGCTCGAAGGCAAGCGCGGCTGGCCCCGGATCAAGCCCCCCTTCCCCGCGCTCAAGGGCCTGTTCGGCAAGCCCACAATCATCAACAACGTCGAGACGCTGGCGCACCTGCCGACCATTCTTGAGAACGGCGCAAAGTGGTTCATGAACCAAGGCGTCGAGAGCACCATCGGCGGCCCGCCCAGCTTCGGCACCAAGCTCATGGGCATGTCGGGCCACGTCGAAAGACCGGGCGTGTACGAGTTCGAGCTGGGCATCCCGCTCCGCACATTCGTCGAGGACTACTGCGGCGGCATGCGCGGCGGGAAGAAGTTCAAGGCTGCGATCCCCGGCGGCGTGTCGATGGGCATCCTCGGGACCGACCAGTACGAAGCCGAGCTCGACTTTGACATCGGACGCAAGCACAACGTGCTGGGTCTCGGCACCGCGTGCCCGACGGTGTTCGACGAGGACACCGACATGGTCGCTGTCGCGCGGAACGTCGCGCGGTTCTTCAAGCACGAGTCGTGCGGCCAGTGCACGCCCTGCCGAGAGGGCTCGGGCTGGCTCTACCAGCTCATGTGCCGAATCGAAGAGGGCGATGCACAGACCAAGGATCTCGATCTGGCCCTTGAGATTGGAACGAGCATGGGCTCGATGCCGGGCACCACGATCTGCGGCCTGGCGGACGGGAACAACTGGTCGCTCCGCACGATCATGAACAAGTTCCGGTCCGAGTTCGAGGCCCGCGTACGCCCGTCGCACGTGCCCGTCACGGTCTCGATCGGTGCCTCGGCCAAGGGCTAAGGTGCAACGCCGACCCAGTCCTGCCGATAGAAAGTAGACACGAGGGAGTTGCGTATGAAGCTCACACGCCGCGTTGCCTGTTCACTGATGCTGGCCTTCAGTGCCTCTGTCTCGGCGCAGCCGATGGCGGGCGGCATGATCGATGACGATCAGAAAGTCCCTGATCTCGAATACCTCATCGAACAGTCGCAGGACCTTCTGCCCTTTGCAAGAACAGAGACCGGCAAGGCGTACCTGAACGCAACCGAGCACCTTCCCAAGCAGCTTCGGCGGTACCTGTGGGTCGATCGGCTGTTCAACGTCGCGTACACCGAGGCGAGCTACGCCGATCTCGAAGACGCGAGGAAAAGAAGCCTCAGATTCAGACCGGTGACCGAACTCGCTTACTACATGGCCACCGAAGAACGCCCGCTGCTTGATGTGCTGCCATTGGATCTTGCTGTGCACGGCACCGAGCTTGCCGACCCCGCAGCGCTCGCCGGCAAAAAAATCCTGCTGTACAACCCGCGTGTGATTACACAGGGCCGGCTGCTCGCGAGCCTCGGTGCCGAGGTCACGGTCCTGCACACGCAGGTTCGCTTGAAAGAGGTTTACTCGCAGCCAGGCGACGTCGGCACGGCCGAGGGCGCCGAGGGATTCCCAGACGGCTCGCTCAAACTCATCTACAAAGACTGGCCGAGCGAGGATTCTGAAGAGTTGGGCGAGGACTTCGACCTGATTATCGTTTCGAACTGGCTCTCGCGCGGGCTGAGCCTCTCTTCCGAGTCTCCGCCGAGATGGAACAGAGCCGCCAGGCCCATGCGAGCCACAGAGTCCACGCCAGACGAACTGCTGGCCGGCTTCGCAGAGCGGCTCGCGCCGGGCGGCCGGTTCATTGTCTACGCCTACGGCCCGATGCAGCCTCGCGCGCCGGCACACTCGCCCCCGACAGCCAACGTGCGCATGCCGTTCAGCTACGAGGCTCTTGAGGAAAGCGGCCTAGAGATCGTCGCGCTCGATATGGACGACTCACAGTCGGTCCTCTACGCATCCCGGGCGATCGACGACTTCGACAAGCCCATGCTCAACCGCGAGGGCGTGCCGCAGATGACCTCCGCGTACACGCTTCTGGTCAAACCCGCCGCCGAGTGACGCCGGGCGGCTCTTGCGGTTCTCGGACACTGTCCGAGCGAGCAGAATCGGACCCAAACCGGCACAGTTCGACCCCGATCTTGCCAAGATTGCCCCCGAACAGGCCGACATCGCGTACAGTGCAGCAGCCGGCACCGCGTTGGGTCGGCGATTTGCCTGAGCGGCTCGGCACCGAACCGACCCGCCCGGATCCGTCGACCGATGGACAAGAAGCCAGAGCCTCCCGCCGAAGACGACAGTCCGGGCCGATCTATGCCCGGCGCTGCTTGCGCGGACGCCCCAGCAATCGATCTCATAGACCCCGGCTCGCTGCTCAGCAAAACGCAGCTTGATGCCCTGCGCACCCACGCAGACTCGGCGATGCGCGTCTTCGCGAGCGCCGGCGTGACTGGCGAAGCGCGCATCGAGATCGTCAACGACGACCGCATGAGCGCGATGCACGAGACCCACAAGAACACGCCGGGAACGACTGACGTGCTCACATTCGATCTGGCGCCGGACAACGACACGCTGCTCGACGCGGACGTCCTGATCTGCGCCGACGAGGCGGCTCGCCAAGCCAGCGAGCGAGGCCATGACCTTGTCAGCGAGTTGATGCTCTACATCGTGCACGCGCTGCTGCACTGCACGGGCTACGACGACACGCACGACGGCGCGCTCGGCGCGACCGAGATGCACAGCCGTGAGGACGAGATCCTCACGGCGATCGGTCTCGGCACGGTCTACCACACGGAGAGCGGATCATGAGCGCCGGGCTCGCGCTGGGGATCTCGGCCGCGGCTCTGCTGGGTGGGGCTGTGTGCTCGACGCTGCACCTGTCGCTGCGCGGGCTCTCGCGGTCGCGTTTCGACTTCATGGTCGAAGGCGGGTCGGCGGGTTTGCAGGCGCGTGCCGCCAAGATCCTCGAAGACAGGACGGGCCACGCATCCTCGATCGCGCTGCCCCGCGTTTTCTTCAACATCGTCGTCGTGCTCGGCACGCTCACGTGGGTCAACCTGATCCGTGAGCACCCGCAATCGACCGGGTTCACGTTCGGCGACGTCTTCATCGCGGCGCTCATCGCCACCCCGCTGCTCTGGCTCATCGGCTACGTCCTGCCGCTGTCGATCTCGACGCACACCGGCGAGCGGATGGTCGTGTGGTTCTCGCTCGCGATCCGGTTGATGCACGTGGCGACCGCACCGCTGCGTCGGCTTCTGATGGTCATCGACGAGGCCATCCGCAGGCTCGCGGGGGCCGAGGAATCCAACGCGCAGGAGGCGATCAGCGCCGAGCTTCTGAGCATGGCGGACATCGGCAAGGCCGAGGGCCAGCTCAACGAGGCCGAGCGCGACATGATCGAGGGCGTGGTGAGTTTCCGCACGACATCGGTCGAGCGCATCATGACGCCTCGCACCGAGGTCGAGGCGATCGAGCTGACCGACGACCTCGACAAGGTCCGCGCGCTCGTTCAGGAGTGCGGCCACAGCCGGATCCCCGTCTACCGCGAGAGCATGGACGATGTGGTCGGCGTTCTCTACGCCAAGGACCTGCTGCACTGGCTGGGCGAGTCTCGCCCGAACACGACGTTCAAGCTCGAGAAAGTTGTCCGCAAGGCGCTGTTCGTGCCCGAGCAGAAAGCGGTGCTCGAACTGCTGACGGAGCTGATCGCCAACAAGGTTCACCTCGCGATGGTCGCCGACGAGTACGGCGGGACGAGCGGTCTTGTGACGATCGAGGACATCATCGAAGAGGTGTTCGGCGAGATCCGCGACGAGTACGACACGGAAGACGAGGACGAGCCCTCGATCTCGACCGACGCCGTGAGCCGATCCGCCGACGCGGATGCGGCGCTGCGTGTCGATGACGCCAACGACGAACTCGAAGCGCTCGGCGTCGAGATCCCCGAGAGCGACGAGTACGACACGATCGGCGGCTTCGTGGTGACGACACTCGGGCACATCCCCGAGGCGGGCGAGACGATCCCGCTCGAGGGCGCCGTGGTTCGAGTGATCGAGTCCGGGCCGACGCGTGTGCTCCGTGTGCGGTTCGAGGCCAAGGACGAGGCCCCGGTCGCTGCGCCCGTGGACGAGGACACGGACGAGACCGAGCCAAACCCGGCCTCAACCAGCCAGTAGCGTCCCGCTACGATGGTCCATGCCGATGCAACTCAACAACACACTGACCCGTTCGCGCGAGCCGCTGATCCCTGCCGACCCGTCGCTGGTCACGTTCTACACCTGCGGCCCGACCGTCTACGACGACGCGCACATCGGCAACTTCCGGTCGTTCCTCGCCGCGGACCTGCTCCGCCGATGGATCGAGAGCCCGCTCTGCCAGCTCCAGACAAGTGACGGCTCAGTGCACCAGGGCCCGCGCAAGGTCCGGCACATCATGAACATCACCGACGTCGGGCACATGACCGACGACGACCTCGCCGACGGTGGCGGCGAGGACAAGATGCAGGCCGCGACGAAGAGGCTGCTCGAACAGAAGAAGTCGGGCTCTGCGCACGCCGCGGCGGACGTGGACCCGCACGACCCGCGCGCGATCGCCTCGTTCTACACCGAACGCTTCCTCGAAGATGCGCGGGCGCTCGGGCTGAAGGTCGCGATCGAGGCCAACGAGTCCGAAGCAAAGCGCCAAGAGCTGATGCCGAGGGCGACCGAGTCGATCGACGGCATGCGTGCGATGATCGAAGACCTCGCGGCCAAGGGCTACGCCTACCGCGCGGGCGACGCGGTCTACTTCGATGTGCAGAAGTACGACCGCTACGGCGAGCTCTCGGGCAACACGCTCGAGAAACTCCGCGGCGGCGCGGGCGGGCGCGTCGATGAATCGCACACCGCTGAGAAAAGATCCCCCGCCGACTTCCTGCTCTGGAAAGCCGACGAGTCGCACATCGTCCGCTGGCCCGGCCCGACGATCGACGGCCAGCAGATGGGCGAGGGCTACCCGGGCTGGCACATCGAGTGCTCGGTCATGGCGCGCGAGGCGCTCGGCGATGAGATCGACCTGCACTCGGGCGGCGAGGACAACATCTTCCCACACCACGAGTGCGAACGAGCGCAGAGCTGCTGCGCTACGGGCAGCGACACCTTTGCGAGGCACTGGTTCCACGGCCGATTCCTGCAGGTCGAGGGCGAGAAAATGTCCAAGAGCAAGGGCAACTTCTTCACGCCACGCGACCTGTTCGCGCAGGGCCACGAGCCTGCGGCTGTTCGTCTTGAGCTGATCAAAACGCACTACCGCACAAACGCGAACTTCACGCAGCAGGGCCTCAAGGACTCGGCCCGGACCGTCGCGCGGCTTCGCAAGATCGTCGAAGAGGGCAAGAGCAACCCGGGCGAGGCGAGCGACCCATCGGTTGTTGAAGCGTTCGCGGCGGCGATGCACGACGACCTGAACATCGCCGAGGCGATCGGTGTGCTCGGCGCGTGGCGCAACAAGATCGAAAAGCCGACCTCGGGCGATGCGGATGCGCTGCTGCAGATCGACGCGGTGCTCGGGCTGCTCGGGCTTGAGCAGGCCAAGTCAACCGAGACCGAGATCGGTGTGTTTCTTGATGGGCTGAGCCCCGACTCTGAGGTGGAGAGTTTGCTGGCAAGCCGCGCCGAGGCGCGCAAGGCCAAGGACTTTGCCAAGAGCGACGAGATCCGCGACGAGCTGGCAGCCAGAGGATTCGTCATCAAGGACGTCGCCGGCGGCAAGGTCGAGGTTTCGCGGAAGTAACCCCCGCTCAATGCACGCCAGCGGACCCGCCGACGCCGACCCGCGCGCTCCGGTTCGCGTACCCTATGGCTTGATGCCCGGACTGCCTCTGACAATCTGGAAGCTGGTCACGATCGACCTCTGGAAGCTGCTGATCCTGACGTCGGCGGTGCTGGTCGGGGTGATCTCCTTCGCGGTCACGATCGGGCCCCTGTCCGACGGCGAGCTGGCGCCGATCGACGCGATCCGGTTCATGCTCTTCGCCGCGGTCCCGATGCTGGCGTACGCGCTGCCGTTTGCCGCCGGGTTCGCGGCGACACTGATCTTCCACAGAATGTCACAGGACAACGAGCTGCTCGCGGCGCACGCGGGCGGCGTGAGCCACGGCCGAATCCTGGTGCCCGCGGTCGTCACGGGTCTCGTGCTCTCGGTCATCGTCGGGTTCATGTCCGACCAGATCATCCCCCGGTTCCTCCGGAACATGGAATTGCTGATCACCGAGGACGTCGCCAAGCTCATGATCAGCCGGCTCGAGCGGGGCGAGACCATCGAGTTCGGCGGCAACTCGATCTACGCCGACACCGTTCAGTGGTTTGATCCGACGAAGCTCAAGTCGATCACCGACGCCAAAGACGGGTTCAGGCTGCATCGCGCGGCGTTTGCCAGCCTCGACAACGACAAACGGATGAAGGCGGGCTTCTCGTCCGAGGATGCCTACATCGTCATCAGGCAGGCCAGCGATTCGAACCGGGGGTCCGGCTCGATCGTCACGCTTGTTGCCGAGAACTACAACAGCTGGGGCGACGGGTACAACTTCGAGAGCTCGGATCGTCTCCGCTACGACTTCGCGGTGCCCGGCGCGTTCCGTGACGATCCGAAGTACTGGTCGTTCGGCGAGCTGAAAGAACTCAAGAAGAACCCCAAGCTGCTCGCGCAGGTCTGGGAGTGGCACAAGAAAACCGCGTACCGGGCGGCGACGCTGGCGATGTTGCAGGACCTCCACCGGAACCTGCAGTCCAACGGCTCGGCCGAACTCCCGCTTGCCGACGGCGGGCGGATCGTCATCCATGGTGGCAAGCTCGGCGCCCTCGAATGGCTCAGCAGGCCCATCCTCCCAAGGCGGCAGGGCGAGCCGATCGTGGTCGAGCGCTACTCAGATGACGGCCGCGTCTCGCGGTTTGTGGCCCAGAGCGCCGTCTTCAACGCGGACAAGGCCGAGTCGGAGGAAGTAGCCGCCGAGCACGTCACCGCGAAGATCGTTCTTGAGGAGGTCACCACGGGCAGTATCCAAAGCGGCGAAGGCGAAGAGGTCACCGGTCGGAGGCGGATGCAGACAATCACCGGCGTGCTGGCGTCCGAGGGCATGGATCTCGTCGGTGCGTACGAGCGGATGAGCCTCGCCGAGCTGCTGACCGAGACCGGTTTCGAGACCGGCGTCGGACGGGCCCTCGGTGAAGCGCAGTGGACCGCCGACAAAAAAGAACGAGAACTCCAGCGTGAGATCGTCTCCAAGACGCATCAGCGCCTGGCGATGAGCGCGGCGTGCTTCGTGATGGTGCTGATCGGTGCGACGATGGCGATGAAGCTCCGAGACGCGTTGCCGCTGACCGTGTACCTGTGGGCGTTCATCCCCGCGCTGTCGTCGATTCTTGTGATCAGCACGGGCGAGCAGTTCGCCCAGCAGGTCGGCTGGCCCGGGCTGCTTCTGATGTGGGGCTCGGTCGCGGGGCTGCTCGTCTACGCGGGTGTGACGTACAAGCAGGTGGCTCTGCGATGAATCTGCTCGACCGGTACATCGCGAGGCAGTACCTGCTCAACGTGATCATCCTGTACCTGATCCTGTTCGCGTTCATCGTGACGATCGACGTGGCGGTCAACATCGACTGGCTCTGGCGCATCGCGGGCCGGCGGGAGGCACCCGACGGCGAGCCCGGCGTAATCAGGCAGGCCGTGGTCACCGCGTTGCTGATCGCCGACTACTGGTGGCCCAAGCTCTTGCAGCTCTTCAACATCATGCTCGGGCTCGTGCTGGCGGGCGCGATGGGGTTCACGTGCACGCAGATGGTCCGCCACCGCGAGTTTGTCGCGGTCCTCGCCTCGGGCCAGAGCCTGCGCCGCGTCGGCAGGCCGATCCTGTTCGTCGCTCTGCTGTTTACAGTCGTGGCTGCGGTGAACCAGGAAACCGTCCTGCCGCGGATCGCCCCGCTGCTCGCGCGCGAGCACGACGAGGCGGGCAAAAGGAACGTGGACAAGACCAACGTCTCGATGGTCCGCGACAACCAGGGCCGGCTTCTCTACGCGAGGATCTTCGACCCGGGCGACAACACGCTGACCGACTTCGAGCTGATCGAACGCGACCCGGTCGGCCTCGCGGTCAAGAGAACACACGGCGCCTCGGCGTCGTGGGACGGCTCGGCGTGGGTCTGCCAGAACGCAACGATCGTGCCACTGACCGGCGGCGGCGCCACACAGACCGGCGTGCCCGTCCGGTTCGAAACCGACCTCGACCCGATCTCACTCAACGTCCGCCAGTTCACAAGCTACAGCCAGTACCTCAGCTGGCGGCAGCTCGGCCAGCTCCTGACCAAGACCGAGGGCGGCGACAAGAACGTCCGAGACAGACTCCAGAGGACACGCTTCGGGCGGATCTCGATCGCGATGACCAACCTCATATCGCTCGTTCTGGTGATGCCGTTCTTCATCGTCCGCGTCCCGAGCAACATGGCATCGCAGTCGATCAAGGGCGCACCGATCGCGATGATCGCTCTGATCGGGGGCACCGTCGGCGCGACGGCTCCGGTCGCGGGTGTCTCGCCGATTGTCTCTGTATTCATCCCTGTGATCGTGCTTTTGCCGCTTGCGATCGCCGTCGCGATGAGCCCCAAGACCTGACGCTCGCCGGGCAAAGCTTGTATACATAGTTCATCTTCGCCGTGAAGCTACGCGCCGGCCCGCCTGTCGGATACACTCTTACAGACGCGGCCTGGTTCTGGGTCGGTGAAAGGGCACGCCATGGCTTCGGTCGTTTTTTACTTTCAGGTGCATCAGCCGTTCAGGCTCAAGCCGTACTCGGTTTTCGATGACCACCCCTTCTACTTCGACACCGACAAGAACAACGCGATCTGCCAGAAGGTCGCCGACAAGTGCTACCGCCCGATGAACCGCGTGCTGCTCGATCTCATCAAGGAGAACGACGGCAACTTCCGGTGCAGCTTCTCCATCTCGGGCGTCGCGATCGAGCAGTTCGAGACCTACGCGCCCGACGTGCTCGACCAGTTCAAGCAGCTGGCAGAGACCGGCTGCGTCGAGTTCCTCGCCGAGACCTCGCACCACTCGCTGAGCTTCCTGTACTCGCGCAAGGAGTTCGAGCGTCAGGTCGCGGCTCACACCGCCAAGATGGAAGAGCACTTCGGGCAGACGCCGACCGTGTTCCGCAACACCGAGCTTGTGTACTCCAACGAGGTCGGCCACGCCGTGAGCCAGATTCTGGACAAAGACGGCAAGCCGCGATTCAAGGGCGTCTGCTGCGAGGGGTGGGACCACTACCTCGGGTTCCGCAAGCCCAGCTACGTCTACACGCCCCCGGGCGCACCGATCGGCGCGGGCAACAAGCCTCTTGGACTCCTGCTCAAAAACTACCGTCTGAGTGACGACGTCGCGTTCCGCTTCAGCAACCGCGGCTGGACCGAGTGGCCCCTGTCAGCCGAGAAGTTCGCCGACTGGGTCAACAACGTCAACGGCGACGGCTTCCTCGTCAACCTATTCATGGACTACGAGACCTTCGGCGAGCACCAGTGGGCCGACACGGGCATCTTCGACTTCATGCGCGCCTTGCCCAAAGCGGTCTTCGACTCCAACCCCGGGCAGAACCATTTCATCACGCCCTCGATGGCGCTCGATGAGTTCACGCCCGTCGGCGAGTACGACGTGCCCAACTACCTCAGCTGGGCCGACACCGAACGCGACCTCTCGGCGTGGCTCGGCAACGCGATGCAGGCCAACGCCCTGCACGAGACGTACCGCATCGAGAGCGACGTCCGCAAGATCTACGAGGACAAGACCCTCTCCGCCGAGCAGCAGAAGAACGCGGCCCACCTCCTCGAGGACTGGCGCAAGCTAACCACGAGCGACCACTTCTACTACATGTGCACCAAGTACTGGGCCGACGGCGACGTCCACAAGTACTTCAGCCCCTACGACTCGCCCTACGACGCGTACATCAACTTCATGAACGTGCTCGACAACGTGCAGGCGAGGCTGGCTGAGTACGAGAAGCAGACGGTGACGGCGCTGAAATAAGCGGAGCATCCGTGTGAGTACATACCCAGCTGTTCCTGCGCTCACCGGCAAGCACAAACTCCGTCGCCTGCTGTGGGTCTCGGCCCTTTTGGTTGTCTGGGGCTGCACTCTGGTTGCCTTGCCAGATCTAGTTGAGAGGACTCGCGGAACGACTTCTCACATTGCCCCTTACTACCTCTTGGTGCTATGTGCGTATCTGATGTACGCTTACGTTGCAACCCTTCTCAATGTTGAAATCGGTGACTGTCACGTTTCGGTAGCAATTTGGGCACGAACGAAACGCATCCCGCTCGAGTCAATCGGGTCGGTCAAAGCGGTCCGCTCCCATGGCAAGCTGAAGAAGATACTTCTTAGGGACAAAGCTACTCGACCGCTGGGATCGATCCCGATCATCCGCGGATCTCGGCGGATCGATCGAGCCGAGGAACTGCTCGCTGAACTCGAGAACTCCATACACCCGGCCGAGGAACCCTCGACCAGTATGGTCCCAGATCACAGTTAAACGGCGTTCCCGGGCACTGAAACATCATACTAGTGTTTCCTAACTATCTGTCAGCCCGGACTACCCCGGCGGAGGCACACCGATGCTGTTTGGCAGTTCAGATCCTCTCTCGATGGTCGAGGCGGTGTTCCTAGCCGTGGTGCTCTACGGCGCACCATTGCTGTGCGTCGGCGTCTACCTGTTCTTCTCAAGGACTGCTCGCAAGCAGGCTAAACGCAAAGTCGGCGTGCCCGATCATGCCAACGCGCTCTTCGCGCTTCTGTTCTTCATCGCAGCGCCGTGGGCGGTGATCCACACGTCGCATCTGCCCCTTAAACACGCGCTGCTCGTCGTCTTGTTACCTGGTGTGATCAGCTGCGCCATCATGGCGTGGCAATGGGAAAGCGCGAAACACGCTGTAAGGCTCGGTTTCGTCACGGTGCTCGTCGCAGTGATGAGCATTGTGCTCGATCCGAGGGCGTTCGGCTCACCAATCATCGGAACCGGGCAAGACATGTTCTTTCTCGAACCGGTGTTCTGGCTGCTCGCGTACGGATTTATCGCAAGCCAGGCCGCCAGCTCGCACACACCCCGACCAGCCATCACCCACAGCTGCGTGAACTGCGGGTACTCAAGAGTCGGCCTGCAGGCCAACATCTGCCCCGAGTGCGGCGATGCATTCTTCGAATAGATAGGTGTCTACCCGATCTTCTTCGTCAGAATCTCTTTCACCAGCCGCGCGTCCGCCGACCCGCCCGACTTCTTCTTCACCTCGCCGATGAGCCGGCCGATGGCCGAGGCTTTGCCGCCCCGGATCTGTTCGACCATGCCCTGCTGCTCGGCGATGACCTCGTCGCACCACGCCTCGAGCTGGCCCGTGTCGGAGATCATGACCAGCCCCTCGCGCTCGGCGATCGTGCCGGGCGTGTCCTGGCAGAAGCACATCATCGAGACGATCTGGTCAGCGCTCTGCGCACCGACCATGCCCTCGTGGCGCATCACGACAAGCTCGGCGAGCCGCTTACTGTCAAGATTGAGCTTGCCGATCGGCACGCCCCGGTCGTTGGCGGCCTTGGCGACCGAGCGGATCATCAAGATCGACGCCTGCCGATCCGCGTCGCTCTCGGGGACGCCAGATTCCGCGGCGAGCGTGCGGGCGCCGTCGAACAAACCCGAGGCCGACTTGCTCTCGGCGATCTGCTGCGCATCGCGTTCGCTCAGGCCATGCTTGTCGATGTACCGCCGCATCATCGCCATCGGCAGCTCGGGCAGTCTTGAGCGGACATCGCTCATCCACTTGTCGTCGATCACAACGGGCGCCAGGTCCGGCTCCGGGAAGAAGCGGTAGTCGAGCGCATCTTCTTTGCTGCGCTGGAGGACTGTGATTTGTTTCTCGTCGTCGAAGCCGTAGGTCGCTTTCATGCCGGGGCCGTGAGTTTCGCCGGTTTCGACCCACCGCCTCGGCTGCTCGGCGATCTCGTACGCCACCGCGCCGGCGAGCGAGCGGAACGAGTTGAGGTTCTTCACCTCGGCGACAGGTGTGAACACCTCGCTGCCGTCGATCAGTGTGAGCTTGCAGTTGATGTTGGGCTCGAACCGCATGTGTCCCCGCATCATCACGCCGCCGGTGGCGCCGATGGCTTTGCAGACCATGCGGATGTACCTGCCGTACGCGACGGCTTCCTCGGGCGAGTGCATGTCGGGCTCGGAGACGATCTCAAGCAGAGGCGTGCCCGCGCGGTTGAGATCGACCAGCGAGTGGTCGCCGTCGTCGTGCACGAGCTTGCCCGCGTCTTCTTCGAGGTGTGCGCGCATGAGCCGGACGCGGTTCGTCGGTGCCGCAAAGTCGATGAACCCGCTCTCGTCCATCGTCGGCACTTCGACCACGCCCTCGGCGCACACCGGCAAGCCGAACTGACTCGTCTGGTACGCCTTGGGCAGATCCGGGTAGAAGTAACTCTTGCGGTCCCACGTCGTCCGCTGGTTCAGTCGGCAGCCGAGCGCCATGCCGACGAGCATCGACAGCTCGACCGCCCTGCGGTTCATGACCGGCAGCGCCCCCGGCAGCGCGAGCACCACGCGGTCGGTCATCGTGTTTGGGTCGGCCTCGTCCGCGCCGGGCCTGGCGGTGCTCGGTGCGCGAGACAGTAGCTTCGTCTGCGTCGCCAGCTGGACATGGATCTCCATGCCGATGATCGGGTGGACGGCCTGAATGTCTTTGATCGAGCGTGTCACGCCCGGATCGTACCGCGTCGTTACTGGCTCGGTTGGCGGACGGCGGCGATCGCGTTGCGGATCGCGGCGCGCTCGCTTCTTGCCACGTGCAGAGGCCGAGACCCGAGCCGGTGCGCAAGCTCGGCGAGCGTCAGCGGGTGACCCGCGGCGGTCGGCGCGAGCCCGAACCGCAGCCGCAGCAGCTCCGCGTGATCCTCACTCAGTGAATCCAGGCCCCGGCGCAAGCGAATATCGGGCTCGATCGTCGGCTGCCAGGTGCAGATCCGCTGCGTGAAGTCGGCGATGCGCTCGCTCGAACCGATCACTCGCCGGGCCCGGCCGGGCTGGGCCTGACTCATGGGCTTGATCGAGAGGCGCTGCATCATGTCGCGCATGGCTTTGTCACACGCGAGCGAGACCGGCGCCGCGAGCCGGCCGCCGGTGGACGGGTGGTGTCGGTCGATCGCGGTGCACGTCGCCCGCATGAGCGAGCCCATCATCGCGCGCAGCTTGCTGCCCCCCACCGCCTCGGCCTCGTGCCCGAGCCGCGACTCGATCGTGCGTAGGATGTTGGGAAGCTGCGAACGCACAAGCTCGGCCTTGATGCGCGCCGCCCAGCGCAGATCGGTCTCGATGCGATCAACGTCCGGCGCGTGCACGCCGTGCGCCTCGAGTCCCTCGATCGCCGACGCGGACCGGGCGCGGAGCGCGACGTAGATCTTCGCCCTCGCCTTCTCTTCGACGGGTGGCATCACCGTCACCGCGCGAGAGAGTGCGAGCAGATCCGCTAGCCCCGTCGGCCCAGGGTGCCCGATGCCCTCGCGCGCAAACTGCGACTCGACGCCGACCTCGTCTGGCGCGGTGTCGAGGCCGTCACGGATCGCGGGCAGGAGTTCGCGCAGCACCGCGGCTCGTTCATCGGCGGTCACGCGCTGGACCGCGGGCCTCGGTTTGCCGAGCCGTTCTGCGATCTCGCCCGGCTCGATGGATCGGCGCCAGGCGCGGTACGCGAAGCGGCGCTGCTTCGGGGTCAGCGGGCCTGACTCCTCGAAGATCGGGTCGTCGCTCTCCTGGTCGTGTTTGCGGAGGATCTGCCGGACTGTTTCGTGGCCCCGCCCGATCTCTTCGGAAACCTTGAGCGCCGCCTGATTGAGCGTTTTGCCCGTGCTGGCGACCTCGCGTGCAAGCTCGATGACCTTCTCGCGCGTGTCGTCGTCGAGGCGTGTGAAACTCGACGCAGATCGCAGCACGTCAGGGTGCCGACTCTCGAAGCTCTTGACCGCGTCCGTCGTGAACACAACCCGGGGTCTGCCAGAAGGCCCGATCACCCGCCGAGAGAGCAGGCCTTTTTTCCGGTAGCGCTCGAGCGTTTTCCGGCTCACGCTCCAACGCGAGCACAGGTCCTCCGGCGCGAGCGCACCGGCGACGTCGTGTATTGAGATTTTCGCGGCTGCGGAAAGATGCTCGGCGAGCGCCGCGAGCTCGCCCAGAAGATCCTGCCCGGAGATCATCGCCGATCCCGAGAGGTCCTTGCGGTAGCCGGTGACGCGGAAGACAACGAAGTCCTCGGGGTAGTCCTGCTCGGGGTCGATGTCATCGACGAGCGATTCGGTGCGCGCAAGGTCCCTCAGCAGCGCGTGCTTCGGAGCGAAGCGCAGCTGTTTAGCGAGGTCCTCGATGGCCTCGACGGTGAGCCTTGGCAGGGGCGGCACTCTTGTTTTTCCCCCTCAACTTAGCCTGCGGCCAGCGCGTCGCTGACATGCACAAGCCCGGCCCGTTCAACGAAGCTGCGCGCGGCGCACATCTCGATGAACCTTGTTGCTGCTTCCTGCGCACGATCGTTGTAGTCGTACAGGAGACAGGAGCCGATGTACTTTCTTGCGAGGTCGACCGGCCATCGGTGCGTCGGCGCTTGAGCCGAGACGATGGCGTCGATCCGGGTCCGGTTGTGCCGACGCTGGCGGTCGAGCAGGACCGTGGCGGCGGCGATCTTCGGGTCACTCGCCCGATCAGACCGGCACATCCACACGGCATATACGAAGGGCAGCCCGGTCAGTTCCTTCCACGCCTCGCCAAGATCGAGCTGGTGCGGGTATCGGACAGCCGGGGGCGAGCCGGTCACCACCTTGTCCCCGATCAGCAGCATCGTCTCGGGCCACTGGCCGCCCGTCGGATCGTCCGCGGGGGCGCCCTGTGCGATCGGGATCTGTTCGCGTGCGTCGTAGTCGATGATCCTTGGTTCGAGACCGTACATCTCAGCGAGGAGAAGTCGGCAGAGAACGACCGATGTATGGCTGTCGGTGTCGGCGTGGACCGAGGTGATCTGGTCAATCGGGACCTGGCTGTACAGGCGGACGGTCAGCGTCGGGCCGTCGGAGCCGATCATCCCGCAGGGCAGGATGGACATGGGTACAGCGGACTTGGCGGCATCGACGAGCGAGACCAGAGCCACGTCCACCTCGTCGTTCTCGAGCAGAGGGATCAGGTTCGAGGGTACCGCTTTGACAAGCTCCGCCTCCCGAAGATCGTCCAGACCCTCGATCAGCGGGACAGTGTTCAGGTAGTTGACGCAGCCGATCCGCAGTGTTTCCATCGCCTGTCAGTGTACCGGGGCCGATGAACCGATAGGACTCTGAGATGACCCCTTCTGATGCCCTAAACCAATGCGACACCGGGATCTCTCTCTTAGGCGGCGGGGGTCACGCTCTGGTTGTCGCCGATTCGCTGCTCTCAGCGGGCCGATCGGTCGCCGGGTTCTTCGATGATGCCGACGATGCGGCGATCGGGACACCGGGGTTATCGGGCCAATGTGTGCCCTCGAAGCTCGGTGATCTCGAAAGCCTGACCGCAAGGTCGCTCGCTGGTAAGCCTTGGCTTGTGTGCCTCGGAGATCTGAAGCTTCGGCGCGGCTTGATCGATCGGCTGTACGCCGCCGAGGAAGATGCGGCGAGCGTCGTCCATCCGAATGCGATCGTCAGCGAGCAGGCGGTCATCGCGGGCGGCGTATTCGTTGGCCCGGGCGCGGTCATCAACGCGAGGGCCAGAGTGCTCGATCACGCGATCATCAACTCGGGGGCGATCGTTGAGCACGACTGCCTCATCGCCGAGAACGCCCACATCGCCCCGGGCGCGGTACTGGGCGGCAACGTCAAAGTCGGCAACGACACGCTGGTGGGTCTCGGCTCCCGCGTCCTGCCGGGCGTTTCGATCGGGCGTGGCTGCACCGTCGGAGCCGGGACGGTCGTCCTGAAAGACCTGCCCGACGGCGCCACGGCTGTTGGTGTCTGGTAAAGAGTCTTCAGAATCATTGAGCCGAAAAGAGTTCTGCTGTACCCTCGATTTTCGTGGGCTGGGGAGACTTCAGCTATGAATCGACTGATAACCGGATGTGCGGGTTCTCTGCTCGGCGTATCGCTCGCCGGAGTCGCGTCTTCTTAGATGAACATGTATCAGGCCGACACGAGAATCCTGATAGATTCGACCGATTCTGCCGGGACGGGCGTAAGTGACAATCAAACGATCGGTTAGAACTTCATCAACGGGGTTCCGCAAGTGCCGCTCGGGTACGTCTCATACATCGAACTCGAAGAATTGAACTGCTTCAGCCAACCGTACATCTGATTCAACCGGAGACATAACGATGAACAACTTGATCCGCTCGACTTATATCTTGCTGTTCCCGCTGGCAACAGGCTCGGCCCTTTCGCAGACCGTAACCATGTCAACCGTGCGGAACTTTTGTTATGCCACAGACTCTCAGGGCTATACGAATGACGACTGGGTTATCGCAGGCGATCCGGGAATAGCGCCGCATTCGTATGACATGTTCGTTGAACTCATCGAACCAATCCAAGGCCCAGGCGGAGCGCAGGCGTATCACAGGGCAGGCAATCGGGGACAAGTCGAATCAATCGGGAGTGTTTGGACAGGCTCCAACTCGTACTGGGTCGAGTACCCAGACTCTCTGGAAGTCGGGGCCGACGTAACCGACCCCGATGTGCACACCGGACCGGTTGCCCAGACAAACCACTACGTCTGGTTCACGCTTGATCATCCCATGGAGGTTGAGGTCGATGCGACGTTTCGCACCGATCTGATTGAGCCATATGGAATCGGTAATCTTGAGGGCTTTGATATATCGATTTACCAGAAGACCGACCTGCTGTTTTCAACCGGATTCGATGCGTATGCAAGCGGTGTGGATCAAACTTATAGCGGGAGTCTGCTCTTAGAGCCGGGGGACTATGTAATGTGGGCAGTCGGCGCGCTCCGCGCAAAGGAAAACTTCGGCTACCGCAACGCCTCGGCGAGCTACGAGTACAGCGTCACTTTCGTGCCGGCACCCGCGTCCGCGGCCACGCTTCTCGCTGCGGGTTTCTTATTTAGAAGATCGAGAACAGGCTGAACCACAGGCTGCTCGACCTCGTAGGAATCTCCAAGGGAGACACGACAATGAACAGATACGCCGCAGCGATCCATCTGCTGCTGTGCCCCACGATCGCGGGCTCGGCACTCTCGCAGACTGTTACCGACGCGTCTGCAACGATTTTGAACTACTCAATCGACTCGGTAGGGAACGGCAACGATGACTGGTTCATCAGCGCCGACCCATCGGCTGGCCTTGTCGTGTATGACATGTTTGTTGAGATCGAAGAACCGATCAGGCCCCCCTTCGCCCCGCCGAGCTTCCACAGGGCGAGCAACCAGGGCCAGGTCGAAACCATCGGCGACGTCTGGACCGGCTTTGCCTCGTACTCGGTCGAGTACCCGGACACACTCGACCTCGGGACAAACATCGGCGACCCCAACATCGTTTCAGGCTCAGTCGCCATGACATTTGTCAATGTATCATTCACACTTGACGAGCCCACAGCCGTAGAACTCGACGCGGCGTTCCGCACGGACCTCAACCAGCCGTTCGATCCGATCATCCTCGATGGGTTCTCTGCATCGATCAGCCAAGACGGCTTGGCACTGCTGACCACCGGCTTCGACTATCTTGCCAGCGGCGTGGACCAGTCGTTCAGCGGAAGTGTCCTGCTTCAACCCGGTGACTACGAATTCCGCGCAGCCGGCCAACTGGCCGCGCTGGAAGAATTCGGCTACCGCAGCGCCTCGGCGAGCTTCGACTACTCACTCACGTTCGTCCCGGCGCCTGCGTCGGCAGGCTTGCTGCTCGGCGCAGGACTCCTCACACGCAGAAGGCGCCCAGCTTAGCTCTACCGATTAAACTCGCTGCCGTGACTCAGCGTCTGCGGCGGGCCGCACCTGCCCCAGCCAGAACGAGCAGCGAGGCGCTCATCGGCGCGGGCACGATGGTCAAAAAGGGCATATGAAGCAGCGGCGGATAGCCGTACGGTGTATCACCAGGCGATCCGTCCGAATTCTGATACCACAGAATCTCTGGAAACGGAGAGCCCGAGTAAGCACCCGTGAACTGACCGTTAATAGTCAACTCACCGAATAGAGTTCTTGGAGTGTCCTCTGTGATGAGTATCTGATATGTGTAAACGAGCAATGGATTGCTGCGATCCGGGCCTCCGTTGTTGTTGAGCGGCGGCAACCGATTCTCACCCTCAGCACCAACTATTGAGCTACCAACAACGACTCCATCGTCTGCCGGGCCGGTGAACTGATTATCAAATGCCGGTTGAAACGAGTTGTTAAAGACTTGGATTCCAGAATCGCCCTGGTGGCCAATATCAAACCCAACACCGCTCACCGTTGCCAAAATGGTTTTGGTCGGATCAGGGTCTAGCAACTCGGCAACAACCGACCACGTAACAACATCTCCAAGACCAGCGGTATTGCGATCTGGGTACGACGCGATCACCAGCCTTGTCTGGGCAAACGCAGATCCCGTACACAACACAACACCAGCGGCTACGACCTGCCTTCTCATACCTTGCTCCTCCCATGTAAACGGCAGAGTACCAAGGCAGACGAGAACCGCCTACGCAGGTTTTCTATTTACATGCATTTTATACGCTACTGGCCCCGGCTGGCGTCGCGCAGCGAGCGTGCGCGGTCGAACAGCTCGCTCTCGGCTTCCATCGATTCGGCGGTGCCGGGCTGGGGGAGCTCGGTCATGTCGAAGTGCCAGTCGAGCTTGGTTTTGATACGCCACGGGGCCGCGATCGCGAACAGGTCGATCACGGGGTACTCCCAGAACGGCGCGACCGCTTCTCGCTCGGTCGCGATCGGCTCGAAGCCCTCGCGCTGCAGTCGCACGTCGTACACGCCGAAGTGCTTGAACCCGGTCTCCACCGGCGTCCTGCCGATCTCTTCGTCGTTGAGGATCACCAGCGCGCCGGGCGGCTCGGATGTGATCGTCACGGTCCGCTCGAGACAACCGCCGAGCACGGGAACAGTCAGCAACAAGGCCGCGGCTCGTTTCATCGGCGCGTCGCCTGTCTCGGGCGGTCCTGACCGGGGCGATCCGCTTTCGACGGGCCGGGCTTGCCCGGCTTTGAATCGAGAGGCTTGGCGTCGGTCGGTCGGCTCGAACGGTTGCCGGACCGTGTCTCGGCGGGCTTGTAGTCCTCGTCGAACTCGTCGCCTCGGAAGAGCGAACCAAGGTACACACGCTTGACGAGATCGTCGTTGATGAGTTCTTTCGGCGTGCCCTCGGCGAACGCCTTGCCCTCGTCGATGATGTACGCCCTATCGCACACGCGGAGCGTCTGCTGCACGTTGTGATCCGTGATGAGAAACGCGATGCCCTGCTGCGCGAGTTTCTTGATCTCGGCCTGGAGCTGCTCGACCGCGATGGGGTCGACGCCGCTGAATGGCTCGTCGAGCAGGATAAGCTTGGGCTGGGTCACCAGAGACCGCGCGATCTCGAGCTTGCGCCGCTCGCCGCCCGAGCAGGTGCGGGCCTGCTCCTTGGCCTTGTGGGTCAACCCGAACTGCGCCAGAAGCTCCGAGGCCCGGCGTTTACGCTCGCGCCTGCCCAGCGGCAAAGTCTCAAGGATCGCCATCAGGTTCTGCTCGCAGGTCAGCCTCTGGAAGACGCTGGGTTCCTGCGAGAGGTAGCCCATGCCGAGGCGTGCGCGCTTGAACATGGGCAGGTCGGTAACGTCGTGGCCGTCGAAGACGACCTTGCCGCCGTCGGCCTCGATCATGCCAATGGTCATGCGGAAGCTGGTGGTCTTGCCCGCGCCGTTGCGCCCGAGCAGGCCCACGATCTCCGCGCTGCCGACCGAGAACGAAACCCCCTCGACGACCCTGCGGTCGTGGTACGACTTCTCAAGCTGGTGCGTCTGGAGCAGTGCCACTGGTCAGAAGTGTATCCGCTCAGCGGGGTCCCGTTCGAGCCCCGAATCCCTACGTTTGAGGCTGGATAAACCGGATCGTCATCGGGTAGCGGAAATACTCGCCCCTGTTCGTGCTCATGATCGCCATGATCATCCCGACGATCGAGAGCACGTATGGCAAGAAGATGAGCGGGATCAGGATGATGATCCCCAGCCCGAGCGTCAGGATCGCGAAGATGACCCCGATGATCGGGAGCACAAACGAGTAGATCGAGATCGAGATGTGGAAGTTGACCGCCTCCCGGCCGTGGTCATCGATGAACGCCGAGCCCTCGCGCTTGTTCATCCACATGATGATCGGGATCACAACAGCCAGATACGGGAAGACGAGGTGCGCCAAGATCGAGAGGTGCATCAGCACCGCGTAGTTCTTGTCGTCGCTCGTGACAGACTGATCGACGTAGGCCCCGGGTGTCGGCGTGGTATTCGAGTTCATCGCGCCTCCTCGCCTAGACGACCCTGAAGCACATCGGGTAGCGGAAGTACTTGCCCTTCGACGCGGCCACACCGCCCATGATGCCACCGACGATGGCCAACGCGGGAACGCCGAAGATCAGCAGCGGGATCCCGAGGCCGCAAACAAAGATGAGCGGGATGCAGATCAGCGAAAGAAAGATGAGGCTGATCTGGAAGTTGAGCGATTCCTTGCCCTGGTCATCAATGAACGCGGACTCGTCGTTCTTGATCTGCCACATCGCCAGCGCCACCAGCGGCGGGATCACGAAGGTCGCCCCAGAACTGAAGATCACCGAGATAGCCGCGATCAGGGGCGCAAAGTGGCACCACGCCGCGTAGCTCCGAAAGCCGTCGCTCAGCCCAGTCGCATACAGCAGCCCGCTGCTGGGATCGACGCTGTAGCCCTCTGCGGGGCCCGGGTTCTTGGGATTCGACTCGTTCACTGACTGCCCCCACCTCTAGAAAAGGTCACTCCGGCTTTGATTCGGAATCGGGCGTCGGCGATTGCAGGGTTGAGAGATCAAGCCCGCATTCGGGGCAGGCACGGGCGTTCGACCCGGCCAGGTCGTACCGGCAGCCGGGGCAGCTTGGTTTGGGGATCGGGACCATCCAGGCCGCGATCCGGCGGGCCTTAACCAGCATCCAGACCCCGACGACCAGATACAAAGCGCCCTGAATCAGATTCACGATCATCCAAGGCTGCTCGTAGACAAACCCGGATCGCACGCCGGTGACCGGGACGATGTACGTCTGCCACAGAATGACGATCGCTTGATTGATGACCTGGAAAGGCCGCGTGATGAGCAGCCAGAGCCCGAGCAGCCGAACCACCGCGGTGATCGCGAGGCGGTAGCGGACAACGGTCTTGAGATCGTGCTGGATCATCTGCCCCCCATGATCTCCAAAGACCACACCGAGCACAAGTTGGTTCACGAATCGGCGGGTTTCGATTCGCCGGCTTTAGGCGGGGCGTGGAAGTCTTCGCCGAGGAAGAGGCCGCACTCGGGGCAGCGGTCGGCGCGGAAGTATTCAAGACTGAACCGGCATTTGGGGCAGCTTTGAGAATAGTCCGAAACAAGTTTGTCCGCGATCCAAGGCGCGAGAAACCAAACCCCAATCGCCGTACCCACGGTTGATACGCACGTGACCACAAGCTGAAACACCATTCCACCACCGGTTGGTTGCCACGGATCGAGCAAGGACATTACGACACTCGCCGAGACCGATATAAAGAAGCTGGCCGCGATATAGACCGCAACCAGCCTGATGCCGACAACCGACCAGATCCTGATCTTGCAGATGTTCTCATCAATGCGCCGCAACGTACCCCTCCAGATCCAGAGGAACAGCCCTTCGCACCACAAATGGGCCAACCACCCAGAGCAAGATCGGCAATGCTGAATCCATGCCGAACACAACGGCCAGCTCGCGAATACTGGAACGGCCGAATACCAGGCCGCTCTCAAGGTGTAAGGCCAGCCCATTCAATAGATTCACAAAGCCAACAACAAAGAACCACACCGCTACGAAGCGGACGAAGCTGGTGATCAACTCGCGGTAGAACAGCCGCTGAGAGTTTGTGCCTAGTTTCAGCACGGCTTAATGCCCAAACAGGTTCGTCTGGCCGAACATGCCCTTCTTCTCGAAGAACTCGATCGCTTCATCGACCGACTTGAACACGCCGTTGGCGGTCTCGGTGATGAACGGGCTCGGGTTTTTCTCCGGCTTCCAGACGACGTACACGTCTTTGCCGTGCTCGAAGGCGTGCTGGAGCTCGCGCTCGACGCCCGAGGACAGGCCCGGGATGCCGCCCGGGAGCTCCGGGACGAGCGACACGATCATGTCGGACTGATCGATGAGCTTGAAGTCGCGCATGTAGATCTGGCCGTCGATATCGCCGGCGATATCGAGCACCTCGCGGGTCTTCATCGTGATCGCTTTGGCGCCCGCGGCTGCCTTCGTGCCCGCCTCGCCGCCGAGCGCGTAAGGCTTGTGCTCGAAGAAGTCTTCGCCCGCCTTGGCCGCGTCGACCGCGTTGTCGAGCAGGAGCTTCTCGTCCACATCGCCCGGGTCGAACGTAATGAAGTGCTCGGCGAGGATCTCGCGGAACTTGTCGATCTCGGCCTGCACGTCGGGCATGCCGACGACATGGCTCATCGGGAAGCTCGGGTAGACCTTGATCATCTCCGGGCGGGTCGTCAGACGGAACATGGTCTTGTGCATCGACTCGTACCGGCCCCGACTCAGGATCACGAAGTCCGAACCGGGGACCGCCTGGCTCATCAGCTCCGTCGCGAGGATCTCCTCTTCGCGCCAGACCATCAGGTCCTTGAGCGTCGCATCGACAACGTGCTCTTTGTGCAGGCGCTGGTGGACGACCTCGATGTTGTCAACGAGGCAGACAAACAGGTCCGGCTTGAACGCTTTGATCTGGTCGAAGTCGAACGCGCTGAACAGGCCGTGACGCCAGCGGAACGTCGCGTGCGTGTTGACGATGACGTTTGGCTGGTCCTTGCTCTCGGCGATGGTGTCCTTGAACGCGGCCCGGCGGAGCGAGTTGAGCCTGGAAAGCGGGAGGTCGAGGATGCGGCCGGGCTTGATGTCGGAGGCCTCGGCGTACATCTGGTCGCCGATGTTGAAGATCTGGATCGGCTCGCCCTGCTGGCCGGCAAACTGGGCGACCTCGTCGAGGAAGTCCTTTTTGTCCATACCGACCTGACCCGTGAGAATGACTCGCATGACAACTTTCCTTCCGGTTTCTGTTCGACGCGAATCGTAGGAGGGCCGATTCCTGTAGGCACAGGCCCGATATCGTGTCTTTCTCGGATCTAAACCTTTACCAATTCAACACGTTACGTTAGCATCTCCCGGTCAGGGTCAACACACGCTATCCGCCGCCGATCGCCACGGGGGAGCGGGCCGCCAAGGCCCGCGTGGCGGGCGCGGCTTCTGTCATGGGAACGTACCGACGATGCGTAACGCACTCCGAGTCTTGCTCGCCGGGACATCTCTATCCGCAATCGCACCCGTCTCCGCGCTCGCACAAGCCGACGCTGCGCAGCCCTGCCCGATGTCCCCGAGCCAGGCCGAGGTAGAAACCGTGCGCCACCGCATGGCGATCGGTCTCTACGACGCGGTCAACCGCCGGGGCATGCCCGACGTGCTCATCCCGATGACGATCCACATCATCCGCCGATCCGACGGCACGGGCGGACTGACCCAGGCTCGCTCCGAGCTTGCCGTCGATGTCGCGAACTCGCTCTGGGTAGGCAGCGGCATCCAGTTCTGCACGCCGGGCGACATCGTCTACCACGACGACGATGATCTGTACAACAACACCGACACAATGGCCGAGATCGATGCGCTCCGCCAGCTCGGGCAAGTCCCGGACACGATCAACGTCTACTTCGTCAACAACCTGCGCAACGAGCTTGGCAGTCTCTGCGGCATCAGCTCGTTCACAACAAGCGATGTTCAGGGCGTCGCGATCAGCACATCGTGCCTGCCGCACGCGGGCAACCCCTCGACGTTCGCGCATGAGCTCGGGCACTACTTCGACCTGTACCACACGCACGAGTTCGCGTTCGGCGACGAATGTACCGACGGCACCAACTGCGACATCGCGGGCGACCTCGTCTGCGACACACCCGCCGACCCGAACGTAAGGGGCGAGGTCTCGCCGAGCGATTGCGTGTGGAACGGGGCCGCGGCTCCCGACTGCGGCGAAGCGCCGTTCGACCCGCCGGTCCGCAACGTGCTGTGCTACGCGACAAGCTCGTGCCGGGACGAGTTCACGCCCGAGCAGTTCGCGCGTGCGTACTCGGCGCTGATCAACTTCAGGCCCGAGCTGATCGCCAACAGCTGCGACCCGTGCCCGAACATCGCCGATGTCAACGACGACGACATGCTCAGCGCGACCGACTTCTCCGCCTGGGTTGATGCGTACAACGCTCAGAGCCCGCTGGCAGACCAGAACGGCGACGGCTTCATCACCCCGACCGACTTCAGCGCCTGGGTCTCGAACTTCAACGCGGGCTGCAGGTAACAGCGCCAAAGTTCGGCTCTCTCTGGAAAACAGGTGGACGATTTCCATTTCGGCGCGGTTTGTGCCACACTACCCGGCTGGAGATACACCGGCTCGGCTGCGGGCCGCCCAACTGGAGATAATCATGAAATCGAAGAAGCTGATCGGTACGGGTGTTCTTGTTCTCGCGGCGGCCGGTGCCGGCGCTTGGGGCGCCTCGGCCGCGTTCCAGCCCGAGGACGACCACCCGGGCAAACGCTACGTCGCGGAGTTCAAAGCCAAGGCGACCAACCCGGACATGATGGCCGCGTACATGAAAGCGGGCGAGCCGGGCGTGGCGCACGAGCTGATCGCCCTGTTCGCGGGCGAGTTCAACGCCACGACGCGCATGTGGATGAACCCGTCACAGCCGCCGATGGAATCGAAGGCCAAGTCCGTCAACACCATGATCATGGGCGGCCGATTCCTCGAGACCGAGTTCACCGGGGACATGATGGGCTTCCCGTTCACGGGCAAGGGGCTCATGGGCTACGACAACAACCGCGGCCTGTTCGTCAACATGTGGATCGACAGCATGACCACCGGCTTCGGGATCGCGAAGGGCAACCTCGACGAGTCGGGCACCGCGATCACCTTCATCGGTGAGATGGACGAGCCGACCACGGGCGAGCTGGGCAAGGCCTACAAGCAGGTCTTCCGCCTCGTCGATGAGGACACGCACGTTCTGGAGATGTGGGAGATCCTCTACGGCGACGAGTTCAAGGTCATGGAGATCGTCTACGAGCGCGTCGAGGGCTGATCGCCGCTGACACTCCCCGGACATACACCGCCGCCGACCCCGCAGATGGGTCGGCGTTTTCTATAGATAGGTGCAGGTTTGGGTGCTTTGGCCTATGCTCAGAGGCGAGAGCCGACCGAACCGGGTCCGGCTCGATCTTGAGACCCTCTGCCACCGGAGCCGACCCCATGGCCGTCCTCGTCAACGCCGAAACCCGCGTCATCTGTCAGGGCATCACCGGATCGTTCGGTGCGGTCCACACCAAGGGCTGCCACCACTACGGCACCAACGTCGTCGGCGGCGTGACCCCGGGCAAGGGCGGCCAGCAGGACGCCAACGGCCTTCCGATCTTCAACACGGTCGAGGAAGCGGTCCGCCTCGCGGGCGCGACCGCGACGATGATCTTCGTCCCGCCGCCGTTTGCCGGTGACGCGATCCTTGAAGCCGCCGATGCGGGGCTGAAGCTGATCTGCGCGATCACCGAGGGTGTTCCTGTGCAGGACATGATCAAGGTTCGCGCGGTGCTCGACAACATGAACGCCGAGCGCAGCGCCGCGGACAAGATCACGCTCATCGGGCCGAACTGCCCGGGCATCATCACCCCCGGCCCCAAGACAGGCAGCGGCACATCGGGCAGCGACCCGTACACCAACGCCGGCTGCAAGATCGGCATCATGCCCGGCTACATCAACACGCACCTCAGCGAGTCGAAGAACGGCAAGTCGATCGGCATCGTCAGCCGATCCGGCACGCTCACTTACGAAGCAGTCTGGCAGACCTCGAACCTCGGGTTCGCGCAGTCGACCTGCATCGGCATCGGCGGCGACCCCGTCCGGGGCATGAGCCACATCGACGCCATCGAGCTCTTCCAGAACGACCCGGAAACCGACGGCATCATGATGATCGGCGAGATCGGCGGCTCCGACGAGGAAGCCGCTGCCGCCTACGTCAAGGAGCACGTGACTAAGCCGGTCGCGGGCTTCATCGCGGGCGCCACTGCGCCAGCGGGCAAGCGGATGGGTCACGCCGGCGCGATCATCGAAGCCGACGGCAGCGGCACCGCCGAGGGCAAGATCGCCGCGATGCGGGCCGCCGGCATCGAGGTCGCCGACAGCCCGGCCGACATGGGCAAGGCGATGGCCGCCGCCATGGGCGTCACCGCAGAAGTTGCCAGCGCCTAAACCAGCCCATTCCGTTCGACATTTGAAAGCCGGCGCTTCACTTCTTCGAGTTCCGGTGCGCTCCTGCTTTTGCCGAGCTTCGAGGCGAACGCCCCGCCTCCGGTGCCCGCGCCAATGACCGCCAGCAGCGCGACGAGCTGCGCCGTGGATAGCTTGCTCTGTAACTCGTTGACCTGCTCGCCCGTCATGCCGTGGGCCAGGAGTTGCGACTCGATGCGCTCGTCGAGCGACTGCTCGATGGACTCTACTTTCTTGATACTCGCGTCCGTCTGGGTTTCGACCGCGATGAGCCGTTTGTCCTGATCGCGGATGCCTTGGCCGATGCTGCTGAGTGTTTCACCGATGACACCCCCGAGCGGACCGCCGAGCGATCCGAGATAGGTCTCCACGCCGCGCAGCGCATCGGCGGCGATCGTCTGCGCGCTGGTCGCCTGAGCCGCGATCTCCTGCGCACGCCGGCGCACCTCCGCGTTCTCCTGCGCGAGCGCTTGCAGCTGCAGCGAAACCGAGTCCGCATCCCCCTCGGCGATCTCGCGGTGCTGATCCGCGAGCGACTCGGCGAGCCGGTTGTCGTTGGCGATGATGTTCTCTTGCGCCTGCCAGAGATCACGCTCCGAAGCGCAGGCGGTGCAGAGAACGGAAAGAACAAGAACGACTGCTGATTTCATGATGAATCCCCCACTGGTGTGTGCGGAATTGAATCACAAGGTCATCGCAATTTGCTTGCACGAACGCCTATCGCTGCAATTGTGCGCATAAACGCGCTGTGTGTACGCGATTCTGCGCTCAAAGCGCGAAGTGCAAACCTCACGCCAGCGGCAAACCAGAGCCTACTTTGCACATCTCGTCATGGACACGGATCAGATCCGCGACCTGCGCATCGCGCGCCGATGGGCCGAGCTCTTCGATCAGCTCGCACACGGCAAAGCTCTTCGAGACCTCGATGAATTTTTGAAATTCTGCATCTTCCTTGTAGGACACGTCGTCATTCAGGGCATCTCTGCGAACAGCTTTGCAACCTATACGCCACGGCTTCGGAGCCAGCCGTGCCCTGTAGGAACGCTGCTGTTCACATAGCCTGGCATACAAGGGATCTGCCCCCAATCGGACCATGAGTGACTGCGCATCAGTTGAGTCAGGAGCAAGCGGAGAACCAGGCAGAATATATCGCAGACCATGCGCCGTTCGATAAACGCGAGCCGAGCGAGTCTCATTCTCTGCGACCCATACGCGAAGCAGACTAAGAAAGTCTTCTTCAGTCTGTACAACTATCTCAACTGCGTTACCCACTTTCCTTCCTAAGAAACGAGACAAAATGCTTTGCCGAACGCCTCGGATGACATGAATGGGGTCTGACGGGCCATGCACATCAACATCAACGATGACAAGTTCAGCAGTATTGAGTACAAGTAAACCAAATCGGTTAATCGTAATCGCCGCAGAACGGCTGCCTTGATCACCAAGCCACTCACGATCGATTGGCTCAGGCTTACTCTGCCTTTCGTACTCATACCAATCGGGTTCAAACCCGGCGCGGATGTTCTGGCAAATCTGATCGCACGCGACTTTGGCCTGGTGCTCGGCGTCTGCGAGGCTGATGTCCGAGCCGCGCAGGACGGTGCGCGTCACTGGGTAGCCGTCGGGGTCGTCCGCCGTGCAGCTTCGTCTGGCCCAGTACGTTGCGATCTTCATCGCGTCAGTCCTCTTGGGTTGTTTCGTGTTTGAAGACTTTGCCGCCGGCCATCACGAACGTGACGTCCTGCAGGGCCGCGACGTCTTCTATAGGGTTGCTGTCAACGGCGATGATGTCCGCCGCGAACCCGGGCTTGATCTGCCCCACTGTTTCCGAGATGCCGAGCAGCTCGGCGGCGTTGATCGTCGCGGACTTGATCGCTTCGTTTGCGGGCATGCCGGCCTCGGTCATGTACACGAACTCGAGCGCGTTGGTGCCGTGCGCACCGACCCCGACGTCTGTGCCGAACGCGATGTTCACGCCCGCCTCGTACGCGCGGCCGAAGGCGCCCTGGATCACCGGGCCGACCGCCTCGGCTTTGGCCCTGATCGCGGGGTTGAACCACTCGGCGTCCTGCGCTTTCTCGGCGACAAACTTGCCTGCGTGTATGGTCGGCACGAGGTACGCGCCGGTTTCGAGGAAGAGTTCGATGGTCGAGTCGTCGAGGTAGGTGCCGTGCTCGATCGAGTCGACGCCAGCGCGGAGGGCGGCGTTGATGCCGTCGGTCCCGTGCGCGTGACAGGCAACCTTCCGGCCCATCATGTGCGCCGTTTTGACAACGGCTTCGATCTCGTCGTCGAACATCTGCTGGTTCACACCCGCGGCTGTGTTGCTCAGGACGCCGCCGGTCGAGGTGATCTTGATGAGGTCCGATCCTCGTTTGACTCGTTCGCGGACGGCGTTGCGCATCTCGTCGGCGCCGTTGGCGATGCCGTCGGTCGCGGTGAGCGCAGGCGAGAGCGTCGGGTTGATGCCGTTGGTCGGGTCGCCGTGACCGCCGGTGACGCTGATCGTTTTGCCCGCGGCGAGAATGCGCGGCCCGGGCACTGCGCCCTGCGCGATCCGGTCACGCAGTGCATAGATCGCGCTGCCACCGGAGCCGACATTGCGCACAGTTGTAAAACCTGCCATGAGTGTGCGCTCGGCGAAGAGTGTGCCGTCGATGGCTTGGTGGGTTTCGTCTTCCACGAGTGTGCGGCGCAGACGCATCTGCATCGGCGGCAACTCAAACGTCAGATGCGTGTGGCAATCGATCAGTCCGGGAAGAACAAACTTGTCCATCAGGTCGATGTGCCGGTTGGGCTCGTTGTTGGGCGCCGCGTCGATAAAGACATAGCCGTCGAAGACCTGGGTGACCATGCCGTCTTCGATGACGACGGTGCACTCGGTGCGGGGCGGCTTGCCCGGTTCATCGAGAAGGCTGCCGCAATGAAGGATGGTTGCGCCGGTCTGCGCCTGGGCGGCAAGAGCGAGCGAGCAGAGTGCGGCTAAGACGATTCGCGTCAGCATAGTGATCTCCGTTTGTGCCCCATGCTACACGAAACGCGGGTCGGCAATTTGGAATAGCGTGTCCGCTTTGCGGGTTCGTCATGCGATGCTTCTGTAGAAGAAAGGAAGGTGCACAGTGATCAGCATCAGACGGGCCGACGATCGGGGCAAGACTGACCTCGGCTGGCTCGACAGCAAGCACACGTTCGCGTTTGCGCGGGGCATCCCGCGTGGCTCAGGCCCGGACCCGATGGGCTTTCGGGGCCTCCGTGTCATCAACGACGACCGGGTCGCGCCAAGCCGGGGGTTCGACACGCACCCGCACGACAACATGGAGATCGTCAGCTACATCGTTGACGGCGTCCTCGAGCACAAGGACTCGATGGGCACGATCGAACAGATCCGAGAAGGCGGCTTCCAGCTGACCAGCGCCGGCTCCGGTATTACACACAGCGAGTACAACCCGTCGGATGACGAGTGGACACGGCTGATTCAGATTTGGATTCGCCCGGCAGCTTTGGACACCAAGCCCAGCTACGCCGAGCTCGCGTCACCGGTAGCCGAGCCGAACACGCTCGTGGTCGCGGCCTCGCCCGACGGGCAAGACGGCTCGATGCGCATCGGCGCCGACGCGCGGATCATGGTCGGCAAGCTCGACCCCGGCGCCCGCGTGGCGCACCGGCCAGAGATCGGTCGGCACACGTTCGTGCAGGTCGTAAGAGGGGACATCACCATCAATGGCGACAAACTCGCCGAGGGTGACGGTGCTGCGGTGAGCGATGTCGACTCGGTCGAGATCGTCGCCGACACAACCGCCGAGATTCTGGTGTTCGACCTGTCGTAAATCGGATGCGTTTCACGGATATCTCCCCGGTGCCTGTAGATTGAAGCGCGGGGAGGTTCTCTATATACTTGTTTACACAGATGCCTAACTTGCAGGATGAAATCGGGAAGAAGCAGCCGTTCGACCTCGCCGAGGAGGAGGCGTATCTCAACGTGCGCCGGACGGCGGCGACTCTCGAGTCGTACTTCGGCAGGCTCTTCCGCAAGGCCGGGCTGAGCGAGGCGACGTACAACGTGCTCCGGATTCTCCGGGCTGCGGGCGAGGACGGCCGCTGCTGGGGCGAGATCCGCCAAGACCTCGTTGTGCCCGTGCCTGATGTGACGAGACTGATCGATCGGCTCGAAAAATCGGGCCACTGCGAACGCCAGCGGAGCGTAACCGATCGGCGGAAGGTCTACATCAGGATCACCAAGAAGGGCCTCGATGTGGTCAACGGCCTCGACGAGCCGGTCCGCAATGGGCTCCAGGGTCGGCTTGGCCATATGGCAGAAGCCGATCTACGCAAACTCAGCGCTCTGCTTGAACGCACACGAGATCAAGACAACTAAACACCAAGTTGTCAGATGGTTACAGCCCACTGCATGTGTTTGTTGTTTTGACAACAAATTAGTTGTTAAAACACTTGATGTGTGCTTGCCGGATGAATTGTCAGTCTTCGATCGAGGCCAGCACGCTGCATGCGGCGACCGAGGCGAGCTCGATGGCCAGTTGCATCGGGGTCCGGCCGGCGGCGTCGGTGAACCGGGGATCCGCGCCGGCGGCTAGCAGAGTCTCGACCAGGCGAGCGTCGTCCACACGGACAGCCGAGTGCAGCGGCGTCTCCATCGCGCTGTTGCACGCCAGCACGTTCGGGTCCGAGGCGAACTCGCAGAGCACAGCCAGAGCATCGTGGGCGTGGGCGTAGCAGGCCAGGTGCATCGGCGCCCAGCCCTCGGCGTTGCAGATGTCGAGACGATCGGGGGAAGAGACCGCGACGGAATGCAGCTCGCCGGCGAGATTCAGAGCCGCCGATTCCCAGATGTCGGGCCGATAGCCGGCGGCGATGATCCGCCGCGCCAAGCGAGGATGACCGGTAGACAACGCGAGCATGACCGGGCTCTCGCCGATGCGATCCGACGCGATACCCTCGAGCCCTTTCGGCCCCTCTGAATCGATGATCTTGGTAGCTTTAGAGATATCGCCATCAGTGATGGCTTTACAGATCCCCGCGAGAGATTTGAACCGACGAACGGATTGGTCCATGGTTGGGTCGTCCTCGTCCCCACGAGTAGCCACTTATACGGCGACCCTCGGCGACGAGTTGCACCCAATCCGGCACTCAACCGGCACACTTTTCGAGCAGGACCGAGAACCAACACCTAACCGCCAGATTGATCCTTGTTTGTAGGCTTTGGCGGGGGTGTTTTGCCCAGCAGCGACCCAGCGCGCCCGATGAAATCAGCACCGAAACGCTTGGCGATCTCGTCGGATGCTTTATCGATTCCTGACAATTTCTTGCGTTCGCCTTCGCCGAAGAGTTGAAGCTGCGCATCTTCAGTGTTTGAAAGCTGACTCGCGGAGACCCCGATGAGTCTGACCGGGCGAAATGAAGTGCGCATCCAGCTTTCAAATATCTGCTCGGCGGCCTGCCAGATGTCCTCTGTTCGGTCGGTTTCTGTTTCGAGCGTGTGCGCGCGTGTGATGGTCTCGAAGTCGCCGAAGCGGAGCTTGAGCGTGACCGTTTTGGCGGTGCGCTGTTTGCTGCGCAGCCGACGCGCGACCTGCTCGACCTGACCTAGGAGTACAGCACGAATCTGGTCTTTATCAGTCAGGTCATCGCCGAATGTTTGCTCGTGGCCGACACTCTTTGCGATGCGGTCTGGGACGACAGGCCGATCGTCGATGCCCTGCGCGAGCAACTTCGCGTGCGGGCCGAACGAGCCGAGCCTGGCCTCGATCAGTTCGTCCGGCGCTGCGCGGAGCTGGCCGATCGTGTGGATGCCGAGTCTTGCGAAGCGTTCTTTGGCTGACTTGCCGATGCCGAAGATCGCGGTGACGGGCATCGGGTCGAGTGTCGAGTGGATGGTTTCGGGTGTGATGACCGCCATGCCGTCGGGCTTGTTGATCTCGCTTGCGAGCTTGGCGAGGAACTTGTTGGGGGCGAGGCCGACCGAGATGGTCAGGCCGGTAGTTTGATTGACCCGCGTGCGGATCGATTGTGCGATGTCTTCGGGCTTGCCGAGCAAACGGATCGAGCCGGTGATGTCGAGGAACGCCTCGTCAACAGAGAGCGGCTCGACCAGCGGCGTGACCGACTCGAAGATCTCGAACACCTGCCGGCTGAGTTCGCGGTAACGCTTGCCCCGGCCGCGGACGACGATCGCCTGCGGGCAGAGCCTCAACGCCTGCGCGGTCGGCATCGCGCTGTGACAGCCGAACGCGCGAGCTTCGTACGACGCAGCCGCGACGACGGCGCGCTTGCCCGTGCCCCCGACGAGCACAGGCTTGCCGCGGAGGTCGGGGTTATCGAGCTGTTCGACGGACGCGAAGAAGGCGTCGAGGTCTGCGTGGAGGATGAAACGGCCTTGGTTCACCGGTCGAACATCGGGTTATCGTCGTCGCTGCGGTAGTCATCGAGCGAGTCGTCGACGCGTGCGTTGTTGAGTGTTTCGTTGACACGGTTGTGCAGCTCGCCCTCGGGGATGTTCATCCCGTCGGCGACGTCGGCGACGAGCTTCATGTACAGCATGCGCAGGCTTGCGAGCACGACGACCGCGTCCTCGTTGCCCTCCTCGCCGAGCCGCTGGCTGAAGGCGATCTCGATGTTGACGCCCGTGGACTGGGCGGCCTGCTCGGTCCACATGGACCACGGGTCCATCTTGTCGCGCAGGCTCTGGGGTTCTTCGCCGGGCTTGCCGATGCGCGCACCGATGACGACCGACGGCTCGTGTTTCTCGGCGGCGGCGCGGATTGTTCGCTGAAACTCACTCATGCCAAAGGGTAGCGGCGTCGATCAGGTGCCGATTTCTCGGGTTATTTGCGCGAGAATTTGGGAGCCGCTGTGACGTTCCGTGTCGCGGCGGTCGCCGACGGGTCGATGAGCTGCGCCGGGTCGGCGGGCAGGATCACGCGGAGCGTGGCGCCCCCGCCCGCGGTTTCGTGCGCCGACAGACTGCCCTGGTGGTCTTCGATGATGCGCTTCGTCACCGCGAGCCCGAGGCCCGTGCCGCGCATGCCCTTGGTCGTGTTGAACGGCTCGAACACCCAGGCGCGGCGATCCTCGGGGATGCCCGGCCCGTTGTCGATGATCGAGATCTCGACCTCTGCGCCGCTGGAACCCTTGGAGCGAGTCCGTGTGCCGTCGTCGTTCGGCAGACCCTTGGGGTGGTAGTCAACACGCACCGTGACGACACCCGTCTTCGGCTCAACCGCTTCGACAGCGTTGGACATCAGGTTCATCATCGCCTGGTGTATCAGGTTCGGATCGACGGGAACGGGCGGGATGTCCGAATCAACATCAACGATCAGCGGCACCTGCCTTGTCGTGCACAAACCTTCGAGCAGCTCGGAGCACTCTTCGATCAGCGGGCCGAGCTTGGTGAGTTCGATCTCGATGTTCTGCTGCCTGCTGAACGCGAGCATGTTGAGCGTGAGGCTCATGATGCGGTCGATGTTGCGCTTGAGAATGCCCCAGCCGCCCTTGGCGATTTTGAGGTCGTCTTTCTTGAGTCCCATCTCGACGACGTCCGCGCCGCCGCGGATGCCCTGGAGGATGTTCTTGATCGAGTGCGAGAGACTGGCGACGGTTTCACCGATGACCGCGAGGCGCTCGGTGTGGATCTGGTCGCTGACGAGTTCGAGGTTCGCCATCGCAAGGCCTGTCTGCTGGCCGACCGCGTTGAGCAGCGCGAGTTGGTCGGCGGTGAAGGTGTAGTTGACGATGGAGCTGTCGATGTAGATCGCGCCGAAGACACGGTCGCGGAATAGGATCGGCGCGCACATCGCGCTTCGGATGCCCAGGCGCTGGATCGAGTCGCCCGCCTTGAAGCGAGGGTCCGCCATCGCGTTGGAGCTGAGCACGGACTCGCGTTTGAGCATCGCGTGCTGAAGAATCGTCTGCGAGAGCTGGATCTTGGCGGCCTCGGCGTCCTTGGGCGGGGTCATGTACTTAACCACCGTGGGCCTCGGCGAGTGGTACTTGTCGGGCGCGATGAGGATGACGCCCCGCTCGGGCTCGAACTGATCGAAGACCAGCTCGAGGATCGCCGCCAGGAGTTCTTGCTGGTCGATCGAGTCGGTCGCGATCTCGCTTGCTTTCATGAGCAGGCGGAGGTGCTCGTTCGCGGCCATCCGCGGCTCGGGCTCTGCCATGAGGACCGAGTCTTCGTTGCTGGCGAGCGTGCGTTCGATCTCGGCGTCGATCTCTTCGGGACGGAGGATCTCGACGATGTCGGTCTCGGGGTTGGACTGAACGCCGCCGAACGCGAAGACGGTCGAGCCCGCGCGAATCTCGTCGCCGATCTTAAGGCGTGTTCGCGCGCTGATGCGGACGCCGTTGACGTAGGTGCCGTTGTGGGACTTGAGGTCGCGGATGTACCACTGCCCGCCGTCGGGCGTCAGCTCGGCGTGCCGGCGGCTAACTGTGTAGTCGGTGATGCGCAGGGCTTCTGATGACCTGCCGATGAGCTGAGGCTCGTTCGGCGGGATGTTGAAGGCCTTGCCCTTGTCGGGGCCCTGGACGATGGTGAGCAGGAGCATGGGGATATTCTAAGGCCCTATTGATCTCGCCGGACTGTTTTTACAGCCTTTATCACTCGCGCATCCGGTCTACGCCAGTCGTAAGGCCTAAGAGCAAAGTCGATATCAAACTCACCGACGAGTTCGCCCTGCTCCACGATCCTGACCGATGCGCGGTACAGCCCATCCTCATCTGCTGCGATGACGGCGGGCGTGAGCATGTCGATTTCTCCATCGTCGAATAGCAGCGTGCTTGCATCCGCTTTCTCGGTCAGTTCCTTTCGGCCGATGACCGTGACCCCACACGTCGACAGTCCATCCCTCGGGGTGATGGCGATGAGCATGTCTCCGATCTGAATGTCCCAGTGCCGGTTGCCGATTAGCCGGGCTACCGCCAGATCGCCCTCCTCATCAGCGGGCTTGACCCAGACGTAAACGGCGTTGATCTGCGTGATCATGGACGTGTGCCTGGCCCACGCCGGCAGGTCTTCCATTTTCATGAATTCCTGGAACGCGCCGCCCGCGCCGGTCCATGTCCCGATGTTCTTGCTGAGATCGTCATAGTTCTTGATATTCGGGTCGCCGTAGAACCCGCTCGGATCAACCAGCCCCAGTGCGAGCCAGATTCTCATGTTCCGTCGCAGACTCTGGTATCCCTCGGGCGTGTTCCACTTGTCGAAAAGCTCTTTATTCTTACTATCGAGGCGGTCAAAGTTGTTTGCTGTGCGCAAGCTAAGGTGCGGCACATAGTGCGCAAGCAGAAAATTCGGCACGAGGCCGTGGCGGCCCTCGTCTTGCACCCTTGGCACGACCCACATTCCGTACCCACCTACAACCATCACGAGCAGCCACACAAACGCGAGACGCTTGTGTCTGCGGGTCTTGCTTAGGTGTTCGGGTTTGGTGTGTACTTTGCCGCACTCGGGACAAGTGATCGGGAGGCCGCCGATTTCCTTGAGGTCGTACCAGCACTTTCGGCATCGGCTCCGCCCGCGTGCACGATCGCGGAACAAAGCCAAGAGCATCAGCAGCCCCGCGATGACCGCGACCAGGTACCCGCCCCAGTGGAATGTCCAGTCCTGCATGGGCCGAGCATATCACAAATCGTCTGATGATTTATGACGTTTGCCTTACGCCCTCGGTCGCCCACTCCCACGTCTTCACATCCGGCGCGGGCAGGCCGAGTTTCTCGCGGATGAGCGTGGTCCAGCCGGCGATGTGGTTCGCCTGCGAGTGGAACTCAAGCAGACGCTTGCCGGCGGGGGTCCGCTTGTACCACTGGGCGGCGTCGAGTGATTGCTCGATCGCGCCCGCGAACTCGGCGGCGCTGGACACGTTGCAGACCACGCCCATCTCGAACGCCGGCACGACCCGGCCGAGCCAGCCGAAGCTCGAGCCGAGCACCAGGCGGTTCGCCGCCAGCGCCCGCAGAGCGATGTTCGAGAGCCCGACGTGCGACGGGTGCGCGGTGCACACGACGTCCATGCCCGAGAGTGACCAGCCAAGCTCGTCGTCAGAAAGGTACCGGTCGATCATGACGAGTCGGCCCGAGTCGATGTGGTGTTGGTACTTGTCCTTGACGAGTGCGCGGATGTCGTCGTGCGCCCGGCCCGCCAGAAGCAGGCGGTCGTTGTCGCCCAGCTTGGCCATGTCGAACGCGGCGAGGAGCTTGTCGCACCCCTTGCGCGCATCGATCGCGCCCGAAACGCCCAGCCATCGGCCGCCCTGCTCGATGCCAAGATTTTTGCGGGCCTGCTTCTTGTTGATCTCCTGCACCGCATCGACCGGGTCAGCCAGCACGACGCTGCGCGTGGCGAGCTTCGGGCTGATGACCTTGGCCGCCTCGTAGCCCAGCGGATCGACGAAGTGGATGCGCGTCCAGGGCGAGCGTTCGATGGTCTTAAGCCCGAGTGCGACCTTGGCTTTCTGCTGGAAGCCCGACGCCGGGTAGGCGAAGCTGCCGCGGTGCATCGCGGCCTCGGTCGTCATGCTGGGCGGGATGATCTTGCCGCCCGGCAGGAGTGCGCGTGCGCCGAGCACCTGCGTCAAACCATCTGCGGACGGGACGTACAGGTGATCGGCTTCGTGGCGCTTGAGTGTTTCTTCGAGCGCGTTGTAGCGCAGCTTCGCGACGTCGAGCTGCGAGCCTGCCGGGATGTCGATCTCGGCGGCGACGTTGACGCCCTCTTCGATGGGCTTGAGCTGCGCTTGGTACGCATCGGATTCGTAGCCCGACTTCGAGGTGACGAGCGTGATGCTGTCGATGCCGTCGAGCGGCTTGAGCCCCGTGAGCAGGTGTCTGATGTACGTGTAGCGGTGGCCGCCGGAGTCTGGTTCGAAGATGAGTATGCGCATGGTGCAGAGAGTATCGGCGAGCTAGGCTGGTAACATGAAGCCCTGCGTCTTTCTGGATCGCGATGACACGCTGATCCGCAACAACACGCTCCCGCCCCCTGCAAACCCGCACCCGGCATGGAAACCGGGGGATCTGTCCGATCCGTCGCGCGTGGAACTGCTCCCGGGGGCCTTAGACGCATGTCGGCTGCTTCGGGGCGCGGGGTTTGCGCTTGTGATCATCACGAACCAGGGCTGCGTCGCGAGAGGGTCGGCGACGATCGCGGACGTCGAAGCCGTCAACACCCGCGTCGGGGAGCTGCTCGACGACGACGCGGGCGGCCCGCTGATCGACCGGTTCTACTACTGCCCCTACCACCCACAGGGGAACGTGCCCGAGTACACGCGGGAGCACGAGCTGCGCAAGCCGGCGCCGGGGATGCTGCTGGCGGCCAAGCGCGATCTTGACCTCGACATGGACCTGTCATGGCTGATCGGCGATGCGCCGAGGGACTGCGAATCGGGCGTTAACGCTGGTCTGGATGCGGATCGGTGCCTGCTGATCGGCGAGGCCGGCGCATTCGCCGATGTTCTGGCCGCGGCGAGGCACGTTGTCGAACGGTCCGCGTGAATCGCTATCCTTAAGCCATGCCCCCACCGCCCGGCACACCCTTGCGCATCGTTGTTGTCTGCCCGAGCTGGGTGGGCGATGTCGTGATGGCGACGCCGGCGCTTCGGCTCATCCGCGACACACTCCCGGGCGCGACGCTCTCGCTGCTGGCCAAGCCCGGGGCGGCCCCGATGCTCGACGGGCTCGACCTCTACGACGAGCTCATCACCATGCACCCGGGTGGCGTCATGGGCCACAAGCACACCGCGACCAAAGTCCGCCAGCGCAACTTCGACACCGCGCTCCTGCTGACCAACTCGTTCTCGTCGGCGCTCGTCATCCGCATGGCGGGCGTGCCGAGACGCATGGGCTACGACCGCGACGCGAGGCACCTGCTTCTGACGCACCGGCTCATCGCGCCAAAGGCCGACGATGGGAAGTGGGCGATCGTGCCCGCGGTTGACTACTACTGGCACGCCGCGACCGCGCTTGTGCAGGTCGGGACGGAGAAGCCGCTGGACGATCTTGAGCCAGCCAACGAGCTCGGCGCGCACCGCCTGCCGCCCGCGACGTACATGCAGCTGACCCCGACGGACAAGGACAGAGAAGAAGCGGACGCGGTGCTTCAGAAAGCCGACGCGTTCGATCGACCCTACGCGGTCATCAACCCGGGCGGGAACAACCCGGCCAAGCGATGGCCCGCCGAGCGGTTCGCGGCGCTCGCAGACCACCTCGAGAACACGCACAGGCTTCGCGTTCTGATCAACGGCGGCCCCGCGGAAGTTGAGCTTGCGCGCTCGATCGCCAACGCTGCCACGACCAACCCCGCGGTCCTGCCCGAGCTCGGGACAACGCTCGGCTCACTCAAGTCGATCGTGGGCCGGTCGTCGGTTCTGGTGACCAACGACACCGGGCCAAGGCACATCGCCGCGGCTATGGGCGTGCCGATGGTGACGCTCTTCGGGCCGACGGATCACCGGTGGACGACGATCCCAACGAGGCCGAGCGGCCCGGAGACCGTGCTGCTGGCCGACCCGGAGCTGCCCCTGAGCGAGTCCGCAAACGACCACCCAGAGCGGTGCCGGGTGGACCGGATCGAGCTTGAGACGGTGGTCCGGTCGGTGGACAGGCTGCTCGCCGAGGTAGCCGAGCTGCGTGCCTAGCCGGTTTGCGGGCTTATCGGGTGGGCTGGTTGGGTTGGAATCGCACGTTGCGTGTGTATAAAGGTTGACCCGGGGCGGGCGATCCGTACCATTGCCCCTGACCGGACGCCGGCAACGAGCCGAGCCCGATCGACATCACGGGGACGTAGCTCAGTTGGTAGAGCGCTTGCATGGCATGCAAGAGGTCGGCGGTTCGACCCCGCTCGTCTCCACTTTCAGATGACGCCTCTGGCTTATGCCGGGGGCGTTTTTTTGATAGATATGAGAGTTGCTGATTCTGGGGTTGATCCGCTCTGACCCGTTTGCTGACCCGCTAAGTCTAAGGATTGCCCACAGAACGGCTAGTTTGCGTCTAACTCGACTTGATAGGTCTCAACCAAACCATGAAGCGTCTTCGCTTCATCTATCACATCATGTGGAATCATTAAATTCTTCCACGGCTTGGCCCACCCCTCTGCACCCTCACGCTCTGTGTCAAACGATTTCTTGAAGAGTCACAGAACGACTTGGCTTCTTTGGCGGCGTCGCTTGAACATGAAAGCTTGGAGACTTCACGGAGGAATGTTTAACGAGAGCAATCTGAGCAGGCTGCCGCAAGCGAGATGATTGCTTTCTGAATGAGTAGCCAAGCGATAGCATTACAACCTGTGCATCTATAAATGAGTCCATGCAACGTTATTGGCATAAAGCTGGAATCGGCTTGGGTGGACAGGTCAGTACTTACAATCGAACAAATAGACCTGACTCCGTCATACCAAGCACTGACTCCAATGCCGCCTCCAGTTTGTCAATGAACCGGCTCTCCGTTATTACCTCCACAACACCGTTTTCGCCGAGGCTTCCCTCACCAGACAACTCAATTGAATACGGATACTGCTTTAACTCAATTCCACACAGCGGGCTTTGTCGAATACGATCACGGCTATGCTCATCGAAGGGGTCGTGCACGCCGAAGCGGACACAAAGCGTGTCCATTGACAAATATTCCATTTTTGAAAACAGTATCGTATGTAACTCTTGCGCCCAACGGTTCGCCTTACTATAAACGGCGTAGCAATATGGATACTCTGGACGCAGATGAGAATAAATATCATTAACATTTACGTTTCGAGCGATAGTCTTATAGCCCATATCTGCCAATGACACGATGCCGCCGGGGTCTGTTGAATCGTCAGACGGCTCCCTTTCGATCAACGAAGCGGATTCTATTTCACAGACAGAAAGGACTTCTCGACAGGTTGATTCATCATAGTTCTTACTCGACCAAAACAACAACTGGTATGAATATATATGCATTGCCATACTCACTCTTCATCGCTTTGCCCAGAATACATGTCAATCAACTTCGGGTATAGAAACGCCGCGCCAATCCCCCCACCTGTAAAAGTATCAAACCAACGTATAATCACTGGCCCAATATCTTGCATGGCTAAGGTCAATTCGGCCTGATCATTGCCCGCAGCTAAAATGCCTTCATGAAGAGCAACCCAGTCTTCGAGCAATGCATCTCCGGAATGCGGATGAATCGTCGCAAGTACTGCAGACCCAAATCCAAGAAATCCGAGCACCCTTGCAACGGCTTTCCATTTAGGATTAATGATCCAATTCTGCATCCTCTGATCCCATCTCCACTTCGGACGAACAAGCATTACTCGCTCGTTTGGAAATATATCTCGTATCCTTCTTGCCTGATCACCAACCAGCCTTGATCCACCTGCAGATATTTTTACATCGGCATACCAACATTTTGTTACGTCTAACGGTTGCCCAATCTGAGGTGTGTACCCGGGTTTACATATAACTGCATCTAACTGTACTCTTCCAGGAACACTACCAGTAGCTCCATCGAGTTGACGTACAATGCCTGTTTCTGGATCCACAAGCATCCCGTAACGTATATTGGCATGCCCCTGATACCTAAGCGCTAGACGTCGATCTACTTCTATACCAAACTCACTTCCACCGTTGTTTACATTCCTAGGTGCCCACCCTTCGTTTTTCATTTCGAGAGAAACGCCATCTGCATTGCGCTGGAGATCTTCAAGCAAATCGTCTGGTGGTCCTAACGCCGGCGGATCTGGTTCTTCAACAAGCCCCCACGACCAACTTGGATTGTAATACAGATCTACATTCCGGACTCCATTTGGCAAACCAAGCATCTGCTGCAGCGGCGGCTGAGTCACCTGACGCCGATAGTCCGGGATAACAAAATCCTCTGTTTCATAAACACCATCATCGACAGGGTGAAGTGGTAATTCGTGAGACTCCATACTCAGATTGGATATGTAGGCTGACGGTCTCGGATCGAGAATTCGTACACGGTGAGACATCCATGGCCCCGTGCCTTGCGCTTCAAAACTAGGAATACCTGAATCTGGGATAACACTTCGCACAAGAACCGCGGTTTCATGTTCCTCTTCTGATGCATTGACGCCCAACAGGACTACTTCGGTCGCTGTAAACCTAACGGCATCGCGCGGCCACGTTGAGCCTTCAACTCCCGGAGCTAGTTCGGCTTTAATAATGGCGTCACCCGTGAAGACGCTTGGCATTACTAGTTCAACCCAAAGCGTAACACTCTCGGCCACACTCGCGATTCCAGAGCTATCGATCTGGACCATACCAAATTCACTTAGCGGGATCCATACGCCCGGGGGGATGTAGTCACCGCCATCGTTGATCGTTCTCGGGTCTCTTGACGGCCCCCTGTTGGCCCAAAGCCTGACTCGTTCACCATCTTCGTATGCACGCTCGTAGCCAAACAGGCTATCAGATGTTCCGATTGGTGGCTTTGCTGCCTGATAGAAAAACCGTACCGCCGCCTCTTCACAGACCGGCCCATCAACATCAAAAACTAACGGCACGAGCATCTCCTCGCCGCCCTCGTCGTCATCAGTGATGTCAACGGTATCGAACATGTTGATACCGTCGATGTACCCTGGTAGACCATCGCCGTCATAATCAAATATATTGGTCAGCGCAACTTTGCCGGGTGTGTCATCAGTCGGCCAATGCGCAAATTCAGCCAGTTCCTCATCCTCATCTCGCTCTGGACTATCGAGCGAATCGTCGTTATCGCTATCGACATCGAGATCAAGTTCTATCACCCTGGTCTTGCCATGAACATACAACCCGCCACACGGAGAGGCCACGTTGGCTGAGATAGTGACCGTCCCTGGGTTCTCGATCAGGATTGTGCAGCGGCTAAACCCGTAGTTATCCGCAAAGGAAATACCTTCTACAGTTGCTCCGCTTACCGACCAACTAATCGCTGAACCCAATTCCGATGTGACAGCACCAAACGTCAATCGTGTTGGCCCATTACCAGGAAAGATTGCCGAATATTTGCCGAGCGCCTGGCCGATCAATACAAGGACGCAGTTTTCATTCGTTGTGGATTCTCGGTCAATCCAGTTTTCCGGATTATCAAACAGGCACCGTGGCTTGGTCTCGTCTTCATCTTCATCATCGTCATCACCATCGTCGTCGTCGTCGTCATCACCTCCACCACCGCCGCCTCCACCACCGCCGCCATCGTCATCGTCGTCATCACCGCCCCCACCTCCTCCGCCGCCGCCGCCACCATTGGTTCCGCCGCCCCCACCCCCGGAGCCGCCGCCACCAAGACCGCCATCAGTGGAACGTTTGAGGATGATTTCTCCGGTGGTACCAACCCCAGTATCAGCATCCGGTGCCCAGAAAAGCAGTCTGCCATTAGGAACAACCGGGGTTCCGCCCTGCCACGCACCGGCTGCGACCGTGACATCTGCGGCATCGACGGTGCCATCGGTATCGAGATCCAAAGCGGGATCATCGGAGCCAACTTGTGATGAAATATCGGCGAGGTCTTCAAGATCGACAATGCCATTCTCGTCTACATCTGCCCCTCTGAGAAAGAGCGTGGGATCATCCTCGGCAATCGGGTTGACACCAAGATCGCCCTTTGGCAATTCAAGCCATTCCTGCCAGACATCGAGATCGGTGTCGATGAAATGGCTAGAGAAAACCAACTCGTCCCAGCCGTCGCCATCGGTGTCCGGGATCTCGTTGATCTCTAGGCCGAAGATATCCGAGACATTGCCGTCAAACTTGAGCACGCGATCAAAGCCCACTCCGTCGTAGACCCAGACTACGCCGTAGCCACCCCATCGCTCAACAAGCGGGACTGAGATATAGATCTCAGCGATACCATCGCCGGTCCAGTCGGCACCGATCCTGGCGTCTGCTCCAAAACCATCGCCATGCAGAACCGGTGGCTCGAAAATGTAGATCAATTCATTGGTGTCGCCGTCAACGACCTTGACCCTCTGGGAGTCCATCCCATCCGGATTCTCAACAAGCTCGAATTCGAGCCGATCAGGAATGTCATCGATGTTCAGGTCGTCCTGATGGGTCAAAGGTTGGGCAGCAGCAGAAGACCCCAGAAGGCACGCTGTGAGTGCTCTGATCACAACAAACAAAAACAACCTCATCTCAGTCTCCTGTATTATCCACCTATCAACTTGAATCAAGGATTTCTGAACGTATCCGAAAGCTTTCGCGGGTGCAATTCATGTCACCGCAAGCTGATCCAGAACATATTTGTTTTGCCATAATTATATGGAAATAATCATACAGGTTGAGCGGTGCTGAGCACGGACCTTCACACGCATAGTGCCTAGTCGTTAACCTGTCGGGCCATGAAATGCTGTGTAGCAGGGCCACATGCAAGCAGCAATAACCGATTCTATTTCAGAGAAACTTTCTGAGCTCAGTAACACAGTTTTGTGTCATTGATTTTTAATATTTCATGGCCAATAGGACGACTGCCAACTCAAGCGACGAAATGGAGGCGGTACTGATGCCAATGAACGAATCTCCATTCATAACCCAAATGCCTCAGATCAGGATGATTCTCCAGACCGATGGAACGGATTCGACTCGGTTCGGTTCCGCCAGATGGCCGAAGATTGCCAAGGAGACTTCTTGCGAATCGCCAAACGGATGCAGTGCAGCGGAGAATTACAAGCAGGACTCATGCGACTAGCAAAGCATGATGCTTAAGCTACCTCTATGGAACCTGTTGTTCAGCAGGTTGCGTGGCGAGATGAGTTCGAAGTATCCGATCTAGAGGTTGCAGCATGGCGACTCAGCGATGCAAAGCAGCGTATCAACTCCGGTGAACCCACTGATAGCTTTGACTTGTGATGATCCGCTACGAGTCCATCCCAGTCTCTTCACTTCCTCAGTAGCAGCCTTGTAAGACTAGCAATGAGGTCTGTGCGCTTGCATGGCGTGCAAGAGGTCGGCGGTTCGACCCCGCTCGTCTCCACTTTCAGATGACGCCTCTGGCATGTGCCGGGGGCGTTTTTTGTGCGCTCGGCGCACATCTCCATCGCTTGCGATGTCGAACCCAACTCGGAGCAACGGATTGGGCCGCCACGCGTCGTGGTAGCATCGGCAAACCATGGACCAAGTCGAACCGAGCACGATCTTTCTGACCGGGGCGACCGGGTACATCGGCGGTCGGCTCGCGCCCAGGCTTTTGGATGAGGGCCATGCCGTCCGGTGTCTGTGCCGGAGTGCGGGCAAGCTGCGGGCGCGCACATGGGCGGACAACCCGCGCGCGGAAACCGTCGAGGGCGATGCCTCAGACGAGGGCCTATTGACTGAAGCGATGCGGGGCTGCAAGGCGGCGTACTTTCTGATCCATTCGATGGACACTTCGAGCGACTCGTACCGCAAGAAGGACCTTGAGATCGCCGAGGGGTTCGGCAGGGCTGCGAAGAAGGCCGGCGTCGAGCAGATCGTCTACCTCGGGGGTCTTGGCGAACTCGGTGAGGGATTGAGCGAGCATCTTTCGTCGCGTCGAGAAGTCGAAGCCGCGCTTCGGCGGGGCGGCGTGCCGGTCACCGTGCTCAGGGCGGCGATGATCATCGGGTCCGGCTCGGCGTCGTTCGAGATCCTGCGGTATCTGGTGGAACGGCTCCCGATCATGATCACGCCTCGCTGGGTGAGCACCGAATCGCAGCCGATCGCCGTCCGCGATGTGCTCTACTACCTGACCGCCGCGATCAGGACACCCGAGGCACTCGACGCCACGCTCGACATCGGCGGGCCCGATGTGTGGTCGTACGACAAGATCATGCAGGAGATGGCGGACGTGCTCAAGCTCCGGCGCCGGCTCGTGATCCCTGTCCCGGTGCTGACACCCAGGCTCAGTTCGCTCTGGATTCACCTGGTCACCCCGCTCAACAAAGAGATCGCTCGACCGCTAGCCGAGGGCCTGCGCAACCGCGTTGTGTGCCGAGACGACGAGTTACACCGGGTCATGCCTCACGACTGCTTTTCGATCCGTGATGCGATGGAAGCCGCGGTGACCAAGGCGCGTTCCGGCGATGTCGAGACCGCATGGTCCGACGCGGGCGTGATCCCCGGCGATCCGTCGTGGGCCGGCGGGACAGAGTTTGTTGACGAGCGCGAGATTCAAATCGATGCACCCGCCGAGGCCGTGTGGAAATCGGTCTGCGAGATCGGCGGCGAGCGGGGCTACTACGGCGTGGACTGGCTCTGGCGGCTGCGGGGCGTCATGGACCGGTGCGTCGGAGGACCCGGGCTTCGGCGCGGCAGGCGGAGCACGCACCGGATCCAGTACGGAGATGCCCTCGACTTCTGGCGAGTCACCGCGATCCGCCCGAACGAACATCTCGAACTCACGGCTGAGATGAAGCTGCCGGGCACTGCGACCCTGAGCTTCGATGTCGATCCGAATCCCGAAAACACCGATGACACGCGCCTCCGCATGACCGCACGCTTCCGGCCGCGAGGCCTGCTGGGCATCGCGTACTGGTACTCCGTCTTGCCCCTGCACGGGTTTGTCTTCCGAGGGATGCTCAAAGGCATCGCGAAGCAGGCGGCCAACTAGCAAGCAACGCACAATCTCATTTGACCCTGCACGCGCCGGAGCTGCAGCTGTCCTTACGCTGAAGATACGGCCGCAGCTTCGCGAAAACCTTGTACATCCCTTCACTGATCTGTTTCAGAATCGGCCAACGAGTCGGCGCAACGAGCCAGCCGAGCCCCATCGTGCTGTACGCTCTGCGGAAGACCTCGACACCGGTGACCATGTCGCCCTCGGTGGTTAGGCCATGGATTGTGCCCATGAAATCGGTGTGCGTTTTGCCGTAGAGGCCCGGGTTGAATTCGGCTGCCGCGATGTCGACAAAGCCGAGCCTGTTCGACTTGTCGCGGCGCTGCATCCACGCCGCCTCTCGCGCGCACAACGGGCATTTGCCGTCGATGAACAGCGTGAACCGATCGACCGGCTCGTTCTGTGCCGTTTGCTCGGTCATCGCGCACGCGCCCCGACCTCGGCCCGATCGACCGACGCGAGCTCCGCGATGGGCAGGCCCTCGCGCGCGTGCTTGGCGATCGTGTTGTGCAATCCCGCGACCTGCTCGCGCGAGACCTTGGCGCCGACGCCTTCGCGCTCGATGGCGTCGAGAGTCATGACCGCGAGAGCCGCGTTGAAGGCGTTGAACGCGACGATGCCCGGCTGCGCCGAGGCTCGCTCCAAAGCGGTGATGTACCGGTGAGCGACGCGAAGGTCCTCACGCGCGAGCACCATGAGTTCGTCGCGTCCGACGCATCTTGGCAAGTAGCACCGGCCCGCGTGCAGGTCGTTCTCCGCGTCGCGGATGATGTTGACAAGCTGGAGCCCCTCGCCGAACGCGGCCGAGTCGCGCTGCAAGTCCTTCTCGATCGGTGCCAGCTCAGGCTGGTGTGCGACGAAGAGCGACGAGCACATCTCGCCGACGATGCCCGCGACGATGTAGCAGTACGACCTGAGATCATGCACCCGTCCGCCGGAAAGGTCTCGGCCAAGGAACTGCGCCATGCCCCGCGCTGTTCGCGCAAGGTGCTCCGCGATGATCCGCTTGGCATCCTCGTCTAGGCTGCGGAACTCTTCGAGCACCGCGGGTGCGCTTTGGAGCAGCTCGACGTAGCCGGGGTCACTTGGCGCTGGCATCGCCGAGAGCAGGCTTGCGACTTCATCCGTTACGACGTCGCTCGTAAGCGAGAAGTCGGACGAGATGACATTGAGAGCCGCGGCTCGCAGCTCTGGGCTTCCTTCAAACTCGTCCTCGATCGTGTCAACTATTCGGAAAATGAGGTACGCGACGGTCACCGACCGCTGGAGCATGGCGGGCAGGAACGGGATCGACAGAGCAAAGGTCCTGCTCGTTTTCTCGAGGAGTTCGGGCATGCTGCTCATGACGCCGCCCCCGCGAGCGCGGTTTCGCCTGCGCGAGCTGCTCTGCGGCGCGTGTCGATGCCGAGCTCTTTGAGCACAAGCCCAGCAGTGATCTGCGACGAAAGGAAGATTACGGGCAAGCCGGAGCCGGGGTGCGTGCCGCCGCCGACGAGCCAAGCGCCGTCGGCGAACGGGACTTTGTGCTGCGGCCGCTTGTGCAGCATCTGATCCAGCGAGTGCGCCAGGTTAAACGTGGCTCCGAAGTTGATGTTCTGGCTTGCCCAGTCTTCGGGCGTCAGGATCATTTCTTCGCGGATCCGCCCCGTCAGATCAACGCCGAGGACCGACCTCATCCGCTCGAGCAGCAGCGCCCTGCACCCGGCCGACTCCTTCTCCCAGTCGATCGGTGCGCGTGTGTTGGGCGTGGGCATCAGGACGTACAGCGAACTGCACCCCGCCGGCGCGAGCGACGGGTCAGTGACGCTCGGGTTGCAGACGTAGAAACTCGGATCGTCGGTCAGCGAACCCGCCCAGCCTTCGTCGCGCCCGATGTCGGCGAGGTTGCCTGAGTAGTCTGGAGCCGTGCGGATGGTGTGGTGCGGCAAATCCACCTCGCCCTCGACACCCAGGTACATCATGTAGGTCGAGCAGGAGTACTTCTTCTTGTCGAGCGACTCGTCGGTGGTCTTGCCGCGCACGGATTCCGGGAACAGGTTCTTGATCGCCCACGTCGCGTCGGCGTTGATCACCGCGTGGTCGCACGCGACGGTCTCGCTTTCGAACTGAAGACCAACGACCTTGCCCCGCTCGGTCATGACGCGCTTGACCGGCATGTTTGTGCGGATCTTGCCGCCGAGCTCAACGAAGACGTCGGCCAGCGCGTGCATGAGCGCATTGCATCCGCCCCGCGGGTGCCAGACGCCGTATTCGTATTCGATAAACGGCAGAATCGTGAACAGGCTCGGGCAATCGTAAGGGCTCATGCCGAGGTACTTGCTCTGGAATCCGACCGCGATCTTTGATGCGGGGTGCGTGAAGTACTTCGAGCTGAGAGAGTCCACGGTCTCGGTCGGCTTGAGAACCGGAAGCACCTTGGCCGCGTCGGCGCGGATGAGATCGACGAACGAACGGATGGGCCGGCGCAGGATCGGCTCGGCGGCATTCAGCTTCCGACGGTTGTGCGCAACAAACGACTCGAACGCCTTGCCGTCTTCCGGGTGCAGGGAGGAGAGCTGGCGCGCCATCTCGTCGAGGTCTTGCGTCGCGTCGATCGTGACGTCGGGCTTGCCCTGCTGGCCGATCACCAGCCGATACATCGGGTCGAGCCGAACAAGGTCCGCGTAGTCGTTCATGTCCCGGCCCGCGGCGGTGAAGATCTCCTGAAGCACATAGGGCATCAGGAAGAACGTCGGCCCCCGGTCGAACGTGAACTCGCCCAGCTCGATGCTGCTCGTCCGACCCCCTATCTCGGGCTGGGCTTCGTAGACGGTCACGTCCAGACCCTTCGAGGCCAGCAGCACCGCAGCAGCAAGCCCCCCCGGGCCGGCGCCAACAACAGCAATCTGGGGTCGATTCATGCGGTGAACTCCAAACGTAACACCGGTTTCGAGCACCCAGAAATATCAGATTCACACCAGACGCGCGAATCTGCAATCTGCCGGTTCGGCGAATGGAATCCAGATGCTGCCGACCCGAGAAGATCTCGCCTGGATCAGGCGTTTCCGCCTATCGATTGTCCGGGATATCCCCCGGCTTCAGCAGATCTGCCGCGCCGAGCTCGATCGACCCGAGTTCGAAACCCTTATGTCCGACATCGTGCCCCTGCTCGACGCCTGCCGATGGCACGAGAAGCACGCACGCGGTGCTCTGAAACCAAAGCGGATCAAACACGGCGGAATCTGGCGCCTGGGCCAGCATCACACGCTCACTCGCCGACCCCTCGGGCACGTGGCGATCATCGCGACGTGGAACTACCCGTACAACCTGCTCGGGACACAGCTTGTGCAGGCCATCGCCGCGGGGAACCGAGTCACGGCCAAACCCAGCGAACGCTCACCGCTGGCACACGGCGCACTGCTCTCGCTCGCACGAGAAGCGGGTCTCGACGAGAACCGACTCATGGCCACCGAGCCGACACGCGACGCGGGCAGGCACCTGCTCGAGTTCGGCCAGTTCGATCACGTGCTCTTCACCGGATCAACGAACGTCGGGCGCTCGATCGCAACAACGCTCGCTCAGTCGCTGACGCCGAGCACGCTCGAACTCTCCGGCGCGGACTCGGCGATCGTGCTCGAAGACGCGGATGTCAGGCTCGCTGCTGAGTCCGTGTACTTCGCCTTCTCGATGAACGCGGGCCAGAGCTGCATGGCGCCAAGGCGGGTGATCGTCGAGGCCGGCGTGTACGACAGGTTCGTCGCGGCGCTCAGCCCTCTTGTGAATCAGTCGTACCAGCAGCGCAGGGTCGACGAGCGAGAAGCGGACCGGCTCCGCGCGATGCTCCAGCAGGCTTCATCACAGGGCTCAGTTGTCTCGGTGGGCGAGATGCCCAGCTCTGGCGCGACCGTTGCGCCGGCGGCGGCGCTCGAGTGCCCGCCGGATTCCGAGCTTGCCTCGGGCGAGCATTTTGCGCCCGCGATCGCTGTGCTCAAATCCGAGAGCCGCGCCCAAACCAAAACGCTCGCGCAGGCGTCGATGAAATCGCTCACGGTCTCCGTATTCACGAAGAGCCCGAGCCAGGCGCGCGCGCTGACACAAGACCTCGACGCGGGATTCGTCACGATCAACGACTGCATGCTCCCCACGGCTCACCCGGGCGTGAGCATCGGTGGCCGGGGCTTGAGCGGCTGGGGCGTGTCCCAGGGCGAGCTCGGGCTACTCGCGATGACGAGGCCTCAGTTTGTGTCGAAAACAAGCTCGCGTTTCCGCGTCCCGACCAAGCCGCCCAGCCAACGCGTACAGAAGAACATGAACAGATTCGTCCGGTGGTGGTACGGCCGATAGCAAGACTGGAGTAGTCACATGGCACTAAGCAGCAACCCAAAGCGTGTCGTCGTCATCGGCGGAGGCCTTGCAGGCCTGGCCTCGGCGGTCGAGCTGCAAGGGCGGGGCGCACGGGTCACCGTCATCGAAACGAACGAGCACCTGGGCGGCAAGATGAATGTGCTCAGCGAAGACGGCTTCACCTTCGACATGGGCCCGACCATCCTCACACTCCCCGAGGTTCTCTGCGGCATCATCCGCAGAACAGGCAGCAGCGTGCCGGACCTCATCGAACTCGTCCGCCTCGACCCCCAGTGGCGGTGCCACTTTGAAGACAAGACCGTGCTCGACCTGCACCAGAACGTCGACGAGATGGCCGGCTATCTCGAAACACAGCTGCCCGGCACGGACGCGGCCAGCGGCTACCGCTCGTTCATCGACTACAGCAGACGCATGAACAGACTCAGCCGATCCGTCTTCTTCTACAAAGACGTCGGAGGCATACGCGACGTCATGCGCTCGACGCCCGCGATGGACAAGCAGATCATGTCAGACGCGATGGCGATGAGGCTCCACTCGACCGTCGGCGCGACCATCGCAAAGCACGTCAGAGAGCCGCACGTTGCGCAGATCATGGAGCACTTCCTCCAGTATGTCGGCTCGAGCCCGTTCCTTGCGCCCGCGATCCTCACGATGATCGCCTCGGCGCAGGTCGATCAGGGATGCTGGTACTCGATGGGCGGCACACGCATGGTCGCGCGCACGCTGACCACGCTCGCCGATCGGCTCGGGGTCGAAGCTCTCACCGGCACCCGTGTTGAGCAGATTCTCACCGACAACGGACGCGTCACCGGTGTCCGCACCGACAGCGGGCAGACCATCGAGTGCGACGCGGTTGTCTCCAACTGCGACGTCCAGCGGACCTACCGGGACCTGCTCGGCACGCCCCAGGCCTTGCGCACACAAACAAAGATCGCCCGGAACCACACACCCGCGTGCAGCGGCGTGGTCCTGTACCTCGGGCTGAACCGCCAGTACGAGCACTTGCTGCACCACAACTTCCTCTTCAGCGCAAACTCCGAGGACGAGTTCGGGGATATCTACCGCAGGGGCATCCCGGCGCGCGACCCGACGCTCTACATCGCGGCTCCGTCGCGCACCGACCCAGACCAGGCACCCCCGGGCGGCGAAGCGCTCTACATCCTCGTCCACACGCCTTACATCAGGCCGGGCCAGGAATGGAACAAGCCGGGCGGCATGCTCGAGAACTACCGCCCCGTCATCATGGACAAGCTCCGCCGATTCGGGATGGAAGACATCGAGGACCACATCGTCGTCGAGCGGTCGCTCACTCCTACGGGCATCGAGAGCATGTACAACGCCGAGGGCGGCGCGATCTACGGGCTCGCCTCGCACGGCAAGCTCGGCGGCGGTTTCAAACCACGCAATACCTCACCGATCGACGGGCTGTTTGTCGCCGGCGGCAGCGCCAACCCGGGGCCGGGCGTGCCGATGGTGCTCATGAGCGGCGTGACCGCGGCGCAGGCCGCCTCGGCGCACCTCGGTCTTGAGGTTGCCGACCTCGCAGAAACGAGCCACGCCCCCACCGCCGTCGAGATCGCAAGCCCGCACGCCGTGGCGGCGACATGACACCCGCCATAGCCCCAGCCCGACACTCCGACCGGTTCCTGCGCCTATTCGGGTGGTACTCGTGCAGGCTTCTGCGCAAGCGGTTCGCCTCGGTCAGATTCGCGGACAACACCGATGCGCTCATCCGTGAATCAGCGGAAACCGATCGGCCCGTGGTCGTCGCGATGAACCATCCGAGCTGGTGGGACCCGATCGTCGGCGTCGCGATCAAGCACCTCTACATGCGCGGGCGGTTCGCCATCTCGCCGATCGACATGGCCATGTACGAACGGTTCGGGTTCATGAAACGGCTTGGCCTCTTCGGCATCGACCTCGACCACCCGGACGCGGGCCAGGCGATGCTCGACTACATCCGAGGCTGCTCCCAGAAGAACCCCGAGCTTGCGCTCTTCATCACGCCCCAGGGTCAGTTCAGCGATGTGCGCGCACCGATCGTTGTCCGCCCCGGCATCGCGTCGGCTGCGATGTCTCTTAGCGACCCGGCTGTGCTCTCGCTCTCGATCGAGATCGCGTTCTGGCACGACCAGCGTCCGGAGCTGCTGCTCAGAGCCGAGCGATGCACGCCGCCGGAGCAGCAGACCACGGCCAACTGGGTTCGCGCCGCCCGCGACTGCATGCAGCGGAACGCGGGCCGACTCACGGAACTGTCCGTCGCGCGCGATGCAGGCTGCCTGAAGCCGATCTTGGTTCGGAAGGGATCGACCATCAACCCCGCGTTCGATCTGGCGCAGAGGGCCCGGGGCCAATCGGCGGCTGTCACCCCGCGAAACCAAAGCCGTACCGAGGCTTCTTCATGACCGGCTTCGAGATCTATCTTGCCTGCTGCGCCGCGGTGTCGCTCTTTACGCTCGCGTTGACGCTGCGCAACCTGCGTCTGTTCCGAAAGCCTGATCAGCCCGGGACGCCGAGCGACCAGCTTGTCAGTGTCTGCATCCCGTGCCGGAACGAGGAGAGGAACATCGCCAAGGTTGTTGGCTGTGTTCTGAAGTCTCGGCACATGCCCATCGAGATCCTGCTCTACAACGACGACTCCACCGACGCGACGGGTCGGCTTGCCGCCGAGCTCTCGGCGGCTTACCCGGAGGTTCGCGTTGTCCCCGCGCACCCGCTGCCCGAGGGCTGGTGCGGCAAGCAGCACGCCTGCCACAGACTCGCCGAGAAAGCAGAGGGCGACTGGCTTCTCTTCATCGACGCGGACGTGAGGCTCGAACCAGACGCCATCGGCTGCGCACTCGGCTTTGCGCACAAGTCGGGCGCTGCCCTTGTTTCCACATTCCCGAAACAGATCACCGGCACGCTCGGCGAACGGTTGATTGTGCCGATGATGTTCTACCTGCTGCTCGGCTATCTGCCGTTTAGAAGCATGCGCCGAACAACGTCGCCGGCCGCCAGCGCTGGGTGCGGGCAGTTCATCCTTGCACGCCGAGCCGCGTACGAAAAAGTCGGAGGCCACGCGGCAGTCAAGGACTCGATGCACGACGGCATCAAGCTGCCCCGCGCGTTCCGCAGGCAAGGCTTCAAGACCGACATCTTCGACGGCACGCACCTCTCACGCGTCCGCATGTACACCGGCTTTGGCGACACATGGAAGGGCTTTGCGAAAAACGCCTACGAGGGGCTCGGCTCGGTCGGCCTGTTGGTGTTCCTGACGGCGTTGCACCTTGCTGTGCATGTTGTGCCGTGGGTGCTGCTGCCGATCTTGGCGCTCACCGGTGCCGATGCGGCCCTGATCGTGCTTTGCGGGCTGGCGATCGCGCTGCAGATGCTGCAAAGGATCGCACTGACCAATCGCTTCGAACACCCGGTTACGCTTGCACTCATGCACCCGGTGTCCGCTCTGCTGCTGACCGGCGTTCAGTGGCACTCGTTCGTACTTCAGCTGCGGTCGCGTCGATCGTGGAAGGGAAGAACCATGGCAACCGATCAAAGCACACAAGGCCCATTCCAGGAACAGGTTGTTCTCGTCGATTCACAGGACCGCGAAGTCGGAACGAGCGAGAAGATCGCGGCGCACACCGAAGGCGGCACGCTCCACCGCGCGTTCTCGGTGTTCATCCTCGACAAAGACGATCGGCTCATGCTCCAGCAACGTGCCGATTCCAAGTATCACTTCGGAGGCCTCTGGACCAACACGTGCTGCGGCCACCCAAGACCGGGCGAAGAACCGATGGAAGCCGCCCGCAGAAGGCTGTACGAAGAGATGGGCTTTACCACGCAGCTGGCGCACCGCGGCACATTCGAGTACCGCGCAACCGATGACGCGTCGGGGCTGACCGAGCACGAGATCGACCACGTCTTCGTCGGACGCTTCGATTCCACCCCAACCCCGAACCCCGACGAGGCCTCTGATTGGAGATGGGTCGAGCTCAGCTCGCTCGCGATGCAGGTGCAAAGCCAGCCCGAGAAGTTCACGCCGTGGTTCCCGATCGCGCTCGCGGAGCTTTCGGAGTACCAAACCGCGGCTAGTGCGATTCAGAAGACTGCTCGCTGAGCACGCTGACCCGCGTCTGGCTGTGCACCGAGATTCCGAACACTTTGACGAGTTCGCGTCCCTCCTCGGCGACGATGCCGACGGTGCCCGCATCCTGAGCAACCCACGCGCGCTGACCGAGCACGATGAGCGCGGGGCCGACGGTGAACGAGAGCTCGGATTCGAGCACGAACGCATCGAAGACGCCCGCGGGGACTTCGATGGTCTGCGTGCCGATGCCTCGGATGGTCGATGTGCCATCGCCCTTGCCCGACCCGAACATCGGGCCGGTGGCGTTCACTTTGATCTCGCGGACGATCTCTTGGCCCGCCGAGAGCGTGCTCGGCATGAACAGCGCCCTTGGTTCAAACTCGCTCTCAATGCCGTTGGCGATGTTGGAAACGATGGTGATGTCGCCTTCGCTGTTCCTCGCGAGCACGTTCCGGCCTGTCGCGGCGGACTTGGCCTCGGATGCGATCTCGACGACAAGTGTGCCGTCGGGGCCGGGGGTCAGCGTGCGTGTGACCGGCTCCGGGTCTTTGGAGCCTGAGGTGAAGCGAAGGAAGGCGTCGACCCGTCCAGTCGACGCCCAGAAGCTGCCTGGACCGATCTGCCCCTCTTCTAGCAGAGTGCCGACCCGAAGACCGCTCTCACGCTCGCTGAGCAATTCAGCTGACGTGTCCTTCGCTTCGTACACCGCAAACGCGCGAGAGCTGCACGCGTGCGACGCGAGCATGAATCCAACAAGACCCACGCTCGAAAGCGAGAGAAGAAGCATCGATACGGGCTTTCGTGCCATGAGCATCCCCTGCGGCGTCATCGCAAACCTCCGGCGCAGACTTCCTCGCCCAAGTGGTTTCGCCGGGGCATACCGTCTTGGATTCAGCGCGACCGGGAGAGTTTGATGAACCCACTTCAAATCGGCGACCCGGCACCGGATTTCGTCATCGACCCAAACGACAAGTCCACGCTCCACGGCCTGATCAGCACAAACCAAGCCGCCGCGGTCGTCTACTTCTACCCGATGGATTTCTCCCCCGTCTGCTCGGCGCAGGCCTGCATGGTCCGCGACCTGCACAACAGCGCCGACGACGATAACCCGCCCCTGATCATCGGGGTCAGCCCCCAGTCAGACAGCGTCCACGCAAAGTTCCGCAACTCGAAGGACCTGCCCCAGCTGCTCGTGGCGGACCGGGACAAGTCGATCGCGCGGAGCTACGGCGCGCTCGGACTGTTCGGGTTTATCAAGCGTGTTTCTTACGTCGTCGGCCCAGACCTGACAATCGCGGCCCGGGCGATGGGCACACTCAGCCTTGCGCAGCACAAGAAACTGATCGCGGACTTTCTGTAAGCCGTCGGCTTAGCCGTCGCTGGTCGGCGCGATCACGACGCGGCGCTGCAGGTCTGGCACCCAGGTACCGCCCGGGTTCTCGACAGTGATCGCGAAGACCGCGACCTTGCCGACGTCGATGCCGGGTTCGATGGGGACGATGAGTTCGCCGTCGGCGGTCGCGTTGAAGACGCCGCCGCTGACTTTCTGTTCCATGCCGCGTTCGTCGATGACCCAGACCTGATACTGCTCGACGTCGGGGTCGTTGACCGCGAGGCCCTGGAAGCGGAGGAAGCCCTGCTGGCGTTCGTTGTTCCAGACAACATCGCCCTGCACGCCCGGCTGCTCGGCCGGCGCATCAGGCAGATCGAACGGCTGCCACGCAACGCGGATCGTGTCGGGCACCTCGAGCAAGCGCCTGCGGTTGGCCTTCATCTCTTCCGGATCGACGGGCGCTTCGTACCGTGCGATCTCGAGCTGCGCGTCGTCGAGATCAGACGTCACCTGCGCCAAACGGTCGGCAAGATCGATCGACTGCTGCGCCGCCTCGGCGAGCTCGATCTGGAGCCGACTCTGCGCCAATCTCGCGTCGGCGAGCGTCGTGCGGTTTGTCTCGATCTGCTGCTGCAGGCTCGCGAGCTGGTCTTGCGAGAGCTTAAGGTCCTGGTCGCGCTGGTTCACCGCGTTGACCGAGAAGTACGAGACCACGCCGACGAGCGCGATGCTCGCGGCTGCGAGCGCCCAAGGCAGTGCGGCCTTCCTCGGCTTGATCTGCCCCGCTGTTCCACGACCGCCGACCACGCCCCGGCCCGTGAATTCGAGCTGTTCCTTGAGATCGGTCGGCATCTCGTCGTTGTCGTCGGACGCTTCATCGAAGGCAAGGAGCATCTCACCGACGAGGTAGTCGTCCGCGGAGCCAGTGTCGCCGTGCTCGGCGCGGAGCGCTTCGAGCTCTGCGCGGTCTTCTGGCGAGAGCTGGCCGAGCAGTTCGTCGGCGACAAGCTGAGCGAGTCTGTCATGAGGGTTGGTTTCGTTCACGCGACACCCCCCTTCGAGCTCTCGCCTGTTTCTAGTGTTTCGTCGCCGGCCTTGCGTGCGAGTTTAATAAGCCCCCGTCGCAGGCGTGACTTTACGGTCCCGATCGGGCTTTCGGTGACGTCGCTGATCTGCCGGTGCGTCATGCCCCGGTGCACCGCGAGCCAGAGCGCCTGGCGCTCCTCGTCGGGAAGCTCGTCGAATTTGCCCGCGATCTCGATCGCCACCTGCCTGTGCACCGCGGCCCGGATCGGCGTGATCGGGCTGTCGCTGATCTTCGCCTGCACCTCTTGTGCGCGGCTTACCTTCCGGCGCGACACGACGCGGCGTTGATGGTCGATCAGCCTGCGGTGCGCGACCGTCGCGATGAACGCGGCTTCCGACCCCTTTGTTCTGTCGTAGCGTTTGGCGGAGAGCCAGATCTCAACAAAGACATCTTGAATCGCGTCGTCAATCTCACCCTTGGCCCGGTCGAGGTAACGGTTGGCGAGCCTCCAGACGAGGCCGCTGTACTCGTCGAGGATCTCGCTGACCGCCGACTCGTCGCCGTTTGCAATTCTTTCGAGCCGCGTGGACAAGCAAGAAACCCCTTCAGGACCCCTAGGGGTTCGTTCCAACAAGTATAACGAGATTCTGTCGGTACACAAAAACCCCTGCCCCCCGAGCTCCGAAAGCCGGGTGAGGAGAGTCACTGACTCCCCGCAAGGGCAATCGTAAAAACGCCCCTGCGGGAACAGGAGAGATGATCATGAAATCTGTAGCGCTATCTCTGTGCGCACTTGGGGCGGGAATGACGTTCGCCGCGACCGCCTCGGCACAGGAAACAATTTTCGCGGTCACCGCGAATCAAACACTCGTGACGTGGGATTCGTCTTCGCCGAACAACTTGAACTCAGGGGCGGCCATCTCCGGTCTCGCGTCCAACGAGACCATCCGGGGCATCGACTTCAGGCCTGCAACAGGCGAACTCTTCGCGCTGGGAAGCTTCAACAACCTGTACACGCTGAATCAGAACACGGGCGCCGCGACCCTCGTCGGCGCGGGCTCGTTCTCGCCCGGTATGAACGGCTCGTCGTTCGGCTTTGACTTCAACCCCGTCATCGACCGCATCCGCCTCGTCAGCGAGGTCAACCAGAACCTCGTCCTGAACCCGAACGACGGCACATCGACGCAGGTCACCGATCTGTTCTACGGGCCGGGCGACGCGAACGAGGGCACCGACCCCAACGTCGTCAGCTCCGCTTACACCAACAGCTTCGGCGGCGCCACATCGACGCAGCTCTACGGCATCGACACCGGGCTCGACATCCTTGTCACCCAGGCCAACAGCGCCGGCACGCTCGGCACCGTCGGCGCGCTCGGGGTCGATCTCAACGACACCGCGTCGTTCGACATCTCGGGTGTCACCGGCATGGCGTACGGCACCGTCCAGGCGGCCGACCAGTCCAAGTCTGTCTTCTGGTCAGTTGATCTCACCACCGGTCAGTCGTTCACGATCGGTGATATCGGCGGCGGCGCGCTCATCACCGCGATGGCCGTGGTCCCCTCCCCCGGGGGCGCTCTCCTGCTCGCGGCGGGTCTCCCGATCGCCGGCCGGCGCAGACGCTGACCGATTTTCTATCGGCACCGGTCGGAGAAATCCGACCGGCGCCTTTCGCATCCGTTTACATCACTTTCTTGGAGATTCATCATGACGCTCAAAGCAGCGGCAGCGCTATCGGTATGCCTTTTAACCGGCTCGGCACAAGCCGACATAACACAGTTCTCCGCGGTTATTTCGTCCGGGCCGCAGCAGAGCACACCCAGCGGCTCGCCCGCGGTCGGCACGCTCGTGGGCGAGTACGACAGCGACGCGAACTCGTTTAGCTTCAGCTGGAGCATCTCCGACAACCTGATCGGCGTGCCCTCGAGCCCGGGTGCTCACCTGCACAACGCGCCGTCCGGCGTCGCGGGCCCGATCGTCTTTGCATTCAACGAGCCCGACGGCACATGGGCGCTCGACGGCGCCGACGTTTGGACCGGCCTGACCGCGGGGCAGGTCAACGAGCTCTTTGCGGGCAACGTCTACGCGAACTTCCACACAGACCAGTTCCCGTCGGGCGAGGTACGGGGGCAGATCTCTGTTGTCCCAGCGCCTGCATCGCTCGCCGCGCTGGCCGCTGGTGGGGTCTTTGCGGCACGACGCAGACGCTAAGCACGAGCTCATATAAGAAACAAGATCAGCGCCCGGATCTGGAAACAGCTCCGGGCGCGTTTTCTAATCGCGACTAGTCTTTCGGCTCAGTCTCGATGGGCCTTGAGACGAACGTCATGCCCTGAAGCCGACGACCCGGGCCCGGGCTTGTGCCCTCGAAGAGCGCGAACACCTCGCCCATGAGCCTGTTGAGCTCGCGCACGTCTTTCGCACCGAGCCAGCCCACGACCGAACCCGATCGCACCCGGCTTTCCGGCTTGCCCGCGGAATCGAACTCCTCCGAGTGGGCGGCCTTGCGGAACTCCTTCTCCGCGAACCGCAGCTGCGACGCAACCACGTCAGCGATCGCCTCGCGCACATCTTCGTCGTCGGTCTGGTGCGTCACCCGAAGCTTGCGGGCCGGGGCGTTGAAAGTCCTCGCGAAGTTCTTGGTCGTCCGCACGGGCTCGCCCTCGTGGAGAAGCCCGACACCGACGAGCAGCTCGAGGTGGCTGTAGAGCGTCGAGACGGGCACGCCGAGCTGGTCGGCGATCTCGTGGACGGTCGCCGAACCCATGTTGTAGACGACGTCGCAGATCCTGCCCCGGAGCCGGGACTTGAGAGCCGCGAGCTGGTCGAGTTCAGAGGCCACGTACACAGCCGGTAACTTGGTCTTTGCCATGGCCTAGCCTAGATCATCAAAATACTTTTGTGTTTTTTGCAACACACAAATGTATTGGGTGGTATAGATCTCGGCAGGGCCCCCGGCGGGCCGGAACACAGCCGCACCCAACGCGAAAGGGGCACCCATGCTGACGCGCCGAATCGGAATCATGACCGCACTGGCCTGCCTGCCCGCAGGGGCGGCCCTATCTGACGAGCCGTTCTACCTGGTCGCCGCATCCGACTCCATCCAGCGCTACGACCTCGACGGCAACTACCTAGGCGACCTGATCCCCTCTGGGAGCGACCTTACGAGCGCCAGCCAGATGGCCCTCTCGCCCGACGGCTCCACGCTCTACATCGGAACCTTCCAGGCCGCCTCGAACGTCTCGATCTTCGACGCCAACGACGGCACCTACCTCGGCAATCTCCACGATGGCGGGCCCATCGCGGGCCCTTCCGTCATCGCCTACAGCCACGCGGGCACGATGCTCGTCTCGGACTTCGTCGGGGGAAACGTGTACGAGTACGACCTCGACACCCTCGCGCCCCTCGGCGCGTTCTTCGACTCAGCGAACCTCATCAACCCGCACGAGATCATCGCGATCGACGATGGCTACCTCGTCTCGGACTACGGCGCCAACCGCGTGTTCAAGTTCAACCTCGACGGCACGTTCGACAGCAACTTCCTGACCAACCGCGACGGGATCAGCAGGCCGCTGGACATGCTGCTGACCGAGGACAAGCAGACGCTGTACGTCTCGAACAACGCCAGCGGCCGGGTCACGGCGTACGACATGCAGACAAGAGCGCTCTTGAACACGATCGGGACGGGGCAGCTCACATTTCCCGAGGGGCTCGAGTTCGCGCCCGACGGCTCGCTCGTGGTTGCAAACGCCGGCCAAGGCAACTTGAAACGTTTCGACATCAACACCGGCGCCCTGCTCGACACGTTCGAGCTGATCCCCAGTGTCACGCAAGGCTCAACCGACGTGCACCTCGTCACGCCCGCGGACTGCCTGGCCGACGTCAACGGCGACGGGATGGTCACGCCCACCGACTTCACGGCGTGGATCGCCGCGTTCAACGCGAGCGCGCCCGAGTGCGACCAGAACAGCGACGGCGCCTGCACGCCGACCGACTTCACCGCGTGGATCGCCAACTTCAACGCCGGCTGCGCCTGAGCGTGCTCTCAAACCCGACTCCCTTTCTACGACAACGCCGAGCCTCGTGTGGGCTCGGCGTTGCTCAATTGACTGGGTGAGTAAAAGGGAACGGGTCCAGCAGATCAGAGCTTCGTGACCCCGAACGCTGCGACGCCGAAGACGACGAGCCAAGCCAGACCCTTGATCAGGAAGAACAAGAACAGCCCGATCCCTGCTTTTTTGGCTAACGATCCTGTGCGTGGCATCCGGCGGTCTCCTGCTGGGAATTACAATT
>JAUILU010000009.1 GCA_030432905.1 Phycisphaerae bacterium
CAACAAAAGCTACACGCTTGTCTGCGATTCCTGCGGCGTGCACTACGAATCGACCCACACCCTCATCCCAGAAAACGGCGGCACAACGCTCCGCATGGAAATGAGCAGCAAGCCCTACAAGCTCTCGTCCAAGATCATGAGCCCGGTCATGGGCCTGTTCATGAAGGGCACGATGAAGAAGATGATCAACAAGGACTTCGACGACCTCGCCCGTGCCTGCGAAGCAGAGGGCTAGTCGAGTCAAAGAATGGGGACGCAGGGACTCGAACCCTGGACCAGCGGATTAAAAGTCCGATGCTCTACCAACTGAGCTACGTCCCCTTGAGACCCTCGGCCTCGGGAAGAGCAGATACTAGCCCCCTACCCGGGGCCCGCGGCGGCGTTTTGTCAGATCAGATAACGCGAGCAGCAACTCCGCGTGCCGAGCGCTCGATCCGCGGTTCGCCAGCACGCACCGCTCGGCTGCCTCCGCGAGCTTCTGGCGCGACTGGTCATCCCGGATCAGCCTCTCAAGATCCGCCCCGAGCGAACGCCGGGTCGTCCGGGCCAGGCCGCCCGCCTTCTCCATTTCCGCAACAATCGCCGTGAAATCGCCCACGCTCGGCCCGATCATGGTCGCCTTGCCAAGAGCCGCCGGTTCGGTCGGGTCAGAACCGAACTGCTCGCCGAACGACCGCCCCATCACCACCAGATCCGCGAGCTCATACGCGAGCCGAAGTTCCCCGATCGTGTCGAGCAGGAACCTCGTCGCGCCGTCGCGTTTCTCGCCGATCGATCTCCGGACGCACTCACCGAGCGCCAACGCCGCACCGTCAAACCGCTCCGGCTTGCGCGGCGCGCACAAGAGCTGAACACCCGAGGGGCACGCCGCGTGTAGCAGTTCCTCCTCGCCCGGCCCGGTGCTGCCCGCGACGATCAGCTTCTTGGATCGATCAATCCCGAGTTGCTCGGCGAGTTCGTCCGCCTTCTGTGAGTCGCGCGACAGGTTCGCCGCGTCCCACTTCATCGACCCGGTGACCTCGACGCGCCGCGCCCCCATCGCCCGGAACCGCTCGGCGTACGACTCGTCCTGCACAGCCGCCACCGCCAGCGACGCGAACATCCCGCTGATGATCGGCCTCGCTCTTGAGTAGCCCTCGAACGACCGCGCGCTCAGCCTGCCGTTGATCACCGCGACAGGGATATCGCGCCTGCCGCACACCGAGAGCATGTTGGGCCAGAGTTCGAGTTCGACCAGCCCGACCACATCAGGCCGGACCCGATCGAGAATCCGGCTCACACCCCAGGAAAAATCCATCGGCATCCGGCACACGGTCGCGTCGTCCGTGTAAAGCTCCCTCGCGCGAGCAAGCCCCGTGTCCGTCGTCGTGCACACAAAGACGTCGGCCTGGTCGGCCAGAATCGGAACGAGCGTCCGGAGCGCGTTGACTTCCCCCACCGACACCGCGTGCAGCAGCACACGCTTCCGGCCCGTGCGCTCTGGCTCAGCGGGGAGCGCGATCCCCAGCCGCTCCGACCAACCGCCACGCGACTTACGCACAAGCGTCGGCGACGCGGCGGCTGCAATCAGAAAGTAAGCGGCGTCGATCGGGTTCAAGCTCATGCGCTCCGTGCTCTGACAAGAACTCTATCGTAGTGCTCCCGATAACCGCGGTTCTTCAGCCTTGGAATACTGCCCCGCCCGCGAGCGGTTCGTGCCTGCACACAACAGCTGAAAAGGGGCACCACGATGGAATCAACTCACGAAACCAAGGCGATCCTAGCAACCCGCTGGACCGCGAAGCTCGCGACCATCGGCATCTTTACGGTCGTGGGCTGGCTCCCCAAGGTCACCGGCAACGCTGGCCCGCTCGCAGAACGCGTGCCCGGAGGCCAGAACGCGGTCTATGCCATCGCCGCGATCGAATTCGTTGTGATCCTGCTCATCCTCAACCCAAAGACCTCGCTCATCGGTTCCGCGCTTGCGGTGCTCACCATGATCGGCGCGATCGCGAGCCACCTCGGCCCAGTCGGTTTCGACGGCGACTTCCTGGGCGTCTTCATCATGGCGCTCGTCGCACTGGCGACCTCGTCAGCCGCGACCGTGCTCGAATGGAAGAAGAAACAGCGCACATAAACCCGTTCTAAACCAACAGCGGGGTCGGCAAAGTTGCACGACCCCGCTGCTGTTCGAGATGATCTGGAATAAACAAACGAACTAGACCTGACCGATGCCCCCGTCGGCGTGCAGATCCGCGCCGGTGATGTAGGACGACTCGTCAGACGCAAGGAAGAGCGCGAGGTTCGCCATCTCTTCTGCGCGGCCGAGCCTCTTGAGCGGGACCATCGGCACGAAGTTCTCTTCCATGACGCCGCGATCGAGGCCCTGTCTGCCGATGATCGGCGTGTCGATCGGGCCGGGTGAGAGCACGTTGACCCGGATGTTCCGCTCGGCGAGCTCCGCTGCCAGCACGCGCGCGAGCGTGCGCACGGCTCCCTTGGTCGCACTGTACGCGGAGTAGCCCGGGAACCCCTTGACGGAAACAACCGAACCAACCAGCACGATTGACCCGCCGTCGTTCATCTGCTTGACCGCCGACTGGACGCCGAAGAATAAGCCCTTGACGTTGATGTCCATGAGCCGGTCGTACAGCGCCTCATCGGTCTCAACGAACGGGCGAATCTCGGCGATGCCAGCGTTGGCAACAAAGACATCCAGCTTGCCGAATCTGTCAACCGCTTGGTCGACCACCGCTTTGTGTGACGCGATGTCGGAGACATCCGCCCGGATGCCCTGCCCCTGTTCGCCTACCGCCGCCGCGACCTCATCGATCGTGGCCTGATCCCGCCCTGTGAACGAGACCGTCGCTCCCTGCCCCACGAAAGTCTCGACGATCGAGCGTCCGATGCCGCTGTTCCCGCCGGTGACCAGCACGTTCTTTGACTGCAATCTGCCTGACATGGTGTGTTCCTCCTGTTAGACACAGACCAGAGAACACAACTATTGCTATCACTATTCTGGTAGACGCAATATTTGATTGAAAAAATCAGTCGGCGCTGGTTGTGGGCCACTCCCGGACCGGTCCCCGGGCCACAGAACCCGCGATTTTGCCGAGCAGATCATCCAACTTCTGGAGATCCTCTGGGCTCAATTCGGAGTTGAGTGTCTCATGAACGACCGCAGCGTGCTCGCCGACCCGTTCTGCAAACTCGCGGCCCTTCTCGGTCAGCACGAGTTCGACACGGGTCCGGTTGCTCTCATCGACCCGGCGTTCGACCAGTCCCTGCTCCTCGAATTGCCGAGTCATCCGGGACAGGTTCGAAGCGTCGATGCCGATGTGCTGGGCGATGACCGAGGGCTGTGTCTCGCCCTGGAGCAGGAAATGCAGGAAATCCGCCTGACTCGCGGTGACCCCCATCGGTTCGAGCAGCCTCGAGATGAACCCGCCGATCTCACGCGACATCAGCCTGATCTTGCAGGCTGTCGAGTGCACGTTGCAGATGTCCATCGGCTTACCCAAAGGCGTCCTCCGTCTGGAGTATACCAACCCCTCTTTTTGCGGATCTATTCGCTCGCGCTCACGAACGACTACAGCCCTTTCTAACAAACGAGCCGACCCGTCTGTCTGGGGTCGGCTCAGCGTTTGTGGGCCAAATGGGCAAGCGGGGACTCGAACCCCGGACCTACCGCTTGTAAGGCGGTTGCTCTAGCCAACTGAGCTACTCGCCCGAGCACGGGACAATAGACCCGGCTACCGCACCTGTCCGCTGCCGCGCACGACGTACCGCTGGATTGTGAGTTCCTGTAGGCCCATGACCCCGTAGGCATGGATCCGGCTCGTCGAGATGCCAATCTCCGCGCCGAGGCCGAGCTGGAAGCCGTCGTTGAAGCGAGTCGAGGCGTTGACCAGCACGCACGAACTCGTCACCCGTGTACAGAAACGCTCGCTCGCGTCCTTGTCCTCGGTCACGATGCAGTCCGTGTGGTCCGAGCCAAACCTCTGGATGTGCTCGACCGCGCCATCCAGCCCGTCCACAACCCGGCACGCGATGACCTTGTCGAGATATTCGTACCCCCAGTCGTCGTCCCCCGCCGCGACGCCCGACGGCGCCAGCCCGGCAGACCGTTCATCGCAACGCAGCTCGATCCCGAGCTTCTTGCACTCGGCGTCGAGCATCGGCACGAACTTCTCCGCGACCTTCGCATCGACAAGCACGCATTCAAGCGAGTTGCACGTCGCCGGCGCACTGGTCGTGCCCGTTGTGCAGATCGAAAGCGCCTTCTCCAGATCCGCTGCCTCATGCACAAACGCGTGGCACACACCCTTGAAGTGCTGAACTGTCGGAACGCGTGAGTGCTCGTGCACGAACTGAATAAGCGACGTGCCGCCCCGGGGGATCACAAGATCGATCAAGCCAACGAGCTTGAGCATCTCCTTGATCTCTTCGCGGTCCGAGGTCGTCACGAGCTCGATCATGCTCTCAGGCACACCCTCTTCTGCGAGAGCCTGCTTGGCAAGCTCAACGAGCCGAGCGTTCGACCGCGCCGCCTCCTTGCCGCCCTTGAGCAGGCAGGCGTTTCCGGCCTTGAAACACAGCGAAAACGCGTCGATCGTCACGCCGGGCCTGGCCTCGTAGATCATCGCCACCACACCCAGCGGCGTGCGCACCTTCTGGACGTTCAACCCGTTCTCGACGGTCCACTCCGACGCCACATCGCCGACCGGATCGGTCATCTCCGCGATCTGACGAAGCCCCTGCCGCATCGTTTCCAATCCGGCTCTCGTCAGCTCGAGTCGCGCCAGCTTCGGGCCGTCAAGCCCGGCATCCCGGGCGGCGCTCATGTCCTCGGCGTTGGCGGCAAGGATCGACTCCTCATGCTCGCCGATGAGAGCCGCGAGCCTGTTCAAGACCGCGTCTTTCTTCGAGCCCTCAAGGCCGCGCACCACGCGCGACGCATTGGCGGCCCGCTCTGCCGATTCACGTATAGCTGTCATTTCATTCCTTATACTTAGTGAAGATGAAGATCGTCGCGGTGGACCAAGACGTCGACGTCCACATCGCCCAACCGATCCTGTATCTGATCCGTTTTCAATCCAATAATCTTGACTGCATCCACCGAGCTAAACGACGCAAGCCCGCGTGCAAACGTGCTGCCGCCGTCGAGTTGAACATCGACCGCAGCGCCGACGCCGAACTCGCCCTCGATCCGCACCACACCCGCGGGGAGCAGGCTCGCGCCCTGCTCAACAATCGCCCGGTGCGCGCCGGCGTCAACAACGATCAACCCCCGCGCCGGCCTGGCGTGACCGATCCAGCGTTTGCGCGCCCCCGACGCCTCCCGGCTCCGAAAGCACGTCCCGACCCGCTTGCCCATGATGATGTCCAGCAAGACGCACTGCCGTAAACCTGACGCGATATGCACATCCACGCCTGCGCGTGCAGCGATATCCGCCGCTTCCAACTTCGACGCCATCCCGCCGACACCCGTCGATGAACGGTCTGCGTGGACCAGACTCAAGCCGTGATCGATATCCGTGACTTCGTCAACGAGTTCACCTGCAGAATCGAGCAAGCCCTCCACCACCGTCAGCAGAATGAGCCGCTCCGCATCCAGCAGACTCGCCACGAGTGCGCTGAGCCGATCGTTGTCGCCGAACCGGATGTCGTCGTGGCTGATGGAGTCGTTCTCGTTGACCACAGGCACGAGCCCGGCCTCTAGAAGCGCCGTCAGCGTGTGCCGAGCGCTCAGGAACCGGCTCCGATGATCGAGGTCATCCGCGGTCAAAAGCACCTGCGCGGGGTGCATCCCTCGCGCATCCATAGCCGTCGCCCAAGCGGTCATAAGCCTCGTCTGACCTGCCGCCGCGGCCTGCTTTTTCACGATCGAATCGGGCATCCGGTCCAGCCCGAGGTCCGCCAAACCCGCGGCGACCGCACCTGACGACACCACAACAACCTGGCACCCCTCGCGCCGAACAGCCGCGATCTGGTGCGCCAGCGAATCCAGCCTGGACGCATCCATCACACCGCCGGGCGCGAGCACCGCGCTCCCGATTTTCACAACGACGACATCAGAAAGCATGAAACACTCTAGCCGCGCAAACGCGTTTAGCCACGTGAATGTGCTGCTAATTTCAACGCATTCATTATCAACCCGGCATGTGAATACGCCTGCGGGTGATTACCCAGCCCCTTGCCCGTCTTCGTGTCGTATTCCTCGGGGATCAGCCCGGTCGGGCCGGCAAGCAGAGTAAAGTCGCGGAACAGCGCCCAGGCGTCGTCCACCCGCCCAGTCGCGATGTACGAATCGATCAGCCAGTTCGTGCAGAAGTTAAACCCGCCCTCGTGGCCGGGCAGACCGTCGTCGTACTTGTACCGGTACACCGTCGGCCCCTCGCGCAGCTCGCTCTCGATCCGCTCGACCGTGCTGACAAACCGGTCATCCATCGGATCGATCATGCCCATCGTGCCCGCAAGCAGCACCGAGGCGTCGAGCTCGTCCGAGCCGTACCAGGCCGTGAACGCGCGGACCTCTTGGTTGTACCCGTTGCCGATCACGTCTTGCCGGATCGTCTCGGCGAGTTCTTCCCAATCGGTGCGCACCTTGCCGAGGTACGCCTTGCCGATCTTGATCGCGCGGTCGATCGTCACCCAGCACATCACCTTCGAGTGCACCCAGTGCCGGCGCTCGACGCGCACCTCCCAGATGCCGTGGTCAGGCTCGGCCCACCGCCGTTCGACAGCATGAACCATCTGCTCGACAAGCTGCCAGTGCTCGAACGTCACCGGCGCGCCGTTCTCAACAAGCTGCCATATCAGCTCAACCACAGGCCCGAACACGTCGAGCTGCAACTGCGTGCTGGCACCATTGCCGACGCGCACCGGACGCGAACCCATGTAGCCCGACAGCTCCGCAAGCTCCGCCTCAGGACCAAGCTCATGGCCGGTGATCGTATACACCGGCGCAAGCCTTTCAGGTGCGGCGGTCTTGTCCAGCACGCCGAGCAGCCAATCGAGAAACCCGATCGCCTCCGCATTGCTCCCGAGCCTGACGAGCGCTTCGCAGGTGATCGCGCCGTCGCGCAGCCAGCAGTATCGGTAGTCCCAGTTCCGCACGCCGCCCGGATCTTCGGGCAGGCTCGTCGTCGCGGCAGCAAGCACGCCGCCCGTGGGCCCGTGTACCAAACCCCGCAGCGCCAGCGCGCTCCTCTGCACAAGGTCAGGCATCACGTCAGGCACCGAGAGCTGCGCGAGCCACTTCGACCAGAACTTGCTCGTTTCCTTGCGCCGCTGCTCCTCGCCGAGTTTCGAGTTGGTGAGGTCACCCGTCCCGAACCGCAGCTCGAGCACAACCGGCTTGCCGAGCGCCTCGACCTCTCCGATCGCGGTATCGTTGACGCCGTTTTTCTCGATCCGCCACGTCACACCGGGCGACCTGAGCACGATCGGATCGGGCAATCCCTCGACAACCAAGCCGTCATCGCGGATCGAGATCTGAGTCGCCACGCGTCCAAAGTCGAGCCTCGGCGCGAACTCGATTCTCGCCTTTCCGGTGCCGCTGATCACGCGCACAAGATCTGTCCGCCCCGCACGCTGATTGGGCCTTGTTCCCGAACAATCAAGATAGTCCGTCAGCGTCAGCCCGCCCCACCGCGTCTCGACCGTGTTCGTCTCGCGAAGGTACCGCTGGCCGGCCTCGGCAACACTCTCCGCCGGCTCGACCGAAAAATACCCGGCGCTCGGACCACCCACGAGCTCCGCGAACACCGCGGGCGAATCCGCGCGCGGCGCGCACAGCCACGTGATCCTCGCGCCGCCCGTCATCAGCGCCACGGTCCGCAGATCGCTGAGCATCGCGTGCTCTTCGATCGGCGTCGCATCAGCGCCGGCCGCCCACTCCTGCCGGAGCTGCGTCAGTCTCGCAAGCAGCTTTGCGATGTCGTGCGTATCGCCCACGCGATAGCTCGCCGCCGAAGCACCAGCGCCGACCTTGATCCCGAGATCAGGCCCGGTCAGCGTCGCAAACGCGTCCTCATCCGTGACATCATCACCCATGAACATGCACGCGGTCACACCGAGACGCTTGCGCAGCACTTCGAGCGCCATGCCCTTGTTCGTATTCACCACGCCAAGTTCGATCACCATCTTGCCGCGTTTGACGTGCACGCCTTCCCAGCTCGCGCAGCCGACCTCGATCTCCTTCACCGCGTCCTCGGCGAGCTTCTCGTCCGCGTTCCGGTAGTGGAACGCCACGCTCGCGGGCTTGGTCTCGATCCCGAACCCGCTGTCGCGCCCGGCGATCCGTGAAAGCTCGGCCTCGACGCGCTTGCGCAGCTCGATTGCGTCCTTGCTGATCTCGTCGGCAAATCCCACGTCGAACTCGCTGCCGTGCGAGCCGACCAGATGCACACCCTCGATCTCGCCGATCATCGCCGAGAGATCACCGAGCGAGCGCCCCGAGACCACCGCAACGTGTGTGCCGGGCATCTGCGCCAGAGCGCGCAGCGCGACAAGCGATTCACGGTCGGCCCGCGCGTCGCTCGGGTTGCTGACAATCGGCGCTAGTGTGCCGTCGTAGTCGCACGCGACAAGCAGGCTGGCTTGCCGCGCGGTTTGTTCAAGTTGATCCGAGAGATCCATCACGATCGAAGCGCCTCCAAAAACGAACCGGCCCATCCGAAAACATCATTCTTCCGCACCGCGCGCTGCAAAAGCCCCATCCGCCGATCCACCTCGGCCTCGGGCAGTGTCAGCGAGACATCCATCGTCGCAGCCAACCCGTCCACGTCGTGCGGGTTCACGAGCAGCGACCCCGCGCCAAGCTCGTTGGCAGCACCGGCAAACTCACTCAGCACAAGCGTCCCGCCCCGGTCGTCGTCCGTCTTGGCGATGACGTATTCCTTCGCGACCAGGTTCATCCCGTCGCGCAGGGGCGTCACGAGCATCACGTCCGCGGCCCTGTAGAACGCGACGAGTTCCTCAAAGTTCAGATTCCGCCGAAGATAGTGCACCGCAGCGCGACCCGCCTCGCCGTACTCGCCGTTGATCCGACCCGTCAGCCGTTCAACAAACGCGCGAAGCTCCGCGTACTCCCCCACCGACTCCCGGCTGGGCACCGCGACCTGCACCAACACGCAATCATCGACCGTGTGCGTCCCGCGCCGGAGCAGTTCCTCATACGCCCGAAGCCTGATCTCGATGCCCTTGGTGTAGTCGAGCCGGTCCACGCCGAGCAGGATCTTCCGCTCGCCGTGACGCGACGACGCCAAGTCCTTGCGAAGCTCGACCGCGCGTGCCTGCACGCTCTCGCTCGTCGCGGTCTCCTCCATGTGCTCGATGTCGATCGAGATGGGGAACGGCTTGACCACCACCGTCCGCCCGCGGTGCTCGAGCTTCGTGTCCCCGCCGCGCGCATCCGAGTACCGCTTGCAAGCCGCGGCAAAGTTCTTCGCACCCTGCGGTGTCTGGAACCCAACCAAGTCAGCGCCCATCAAGCCCGCGAGGATCTCCCGCCGCCACGGAAGCTGCGCGAACAACTCAAGCGGCGGGAATGGGATGTGCAAGAAGAAGCCGATCTTCACATCGGGCACCATCTCGCGCAGCATCGCAGGCACCAACTGCAACTGATAGTCGTGAACCCAGACCGTATCGCCCGGCTTCGTCTCCGCCGCGGTCGCCTCGGCGAACTGCCGGTTCACATCAACATAGGGCCACCACCATCGGCGGTGAAACTGCGGCGTCCGAACACAGTCGTGGTAAAGAGGCCAGAGCGTCGCGTTGCTGAACCCCGCGTAGAACTTCTCCACCTGCTCCGCGGTCACCGAAACCGGTCGCACCTGGATGTTCTCGTGCTCAAACGCCGGCGGCGCCTTGCCCGGGGAACCGCTCCAGCCGACCCACGAGCCCCCCGCCTCGGTCACCAGAGGCTTGAGCGCGCTGACCAACCCCCCAGGGCTCGTCTCCCAGACCATCCGGCCCTTCCGCTTCACACGGTTCACCGGCAAACGGTTGGCAACGATGATCAGCCGATTGCGTGGTGCCATGAGGTCTGGGTCCGTCCGGGTCTTACAACGTCTACTCGCTCCGCAAAGGTAGGATCGGCACGATCGGCCCCGAACATCGACCCTTTTCTCCCTTCAACCCAACCTAGGCTTGCCCATGCCAACCCCACAACGATTGTGCACCGTCGCCGACATCACTATCGCCCAGGGGTCGCCGCTGGCGATCATCTCTGGCCCGTGCGTGCTTGAGTCCTACGAACAGGGCCTACAGATCGGCACCGCGATGAAAGAAGCCTGCGACGACGCGGGCCTGCCCTACATCTTCAAGGCCTCGTTCGACAAGGCCAACCGGAGCAGCATCACGAGCTACCGCGGCGCCGGTATACAGCAAGGCATCGAGTGGATCGCCGCCATCGGCAAAGAACTCGGCGTCCCGACCACCACCGACATCCACGAACCGAGCCAGGCCAAGCCCATCGCCGAGGCCATCGACCTGATCCAGATCCCCGCCTTCCTCTGCCGACAGACCGACCTGCTTCTCGCCGCCGGGCAAGCCGCCAAGGAATTCGGCAGGGCGATCAACACCAAGAAGGGCCAGTTCCTCTCGCCCGCCGAGATGGTCGGCCCCGTCGCCAAACTCACCGAAGCCGGCCTCGACAACCAGATGCTCACCGAGCGAGGCACGTTCTTCGGCTACCACCGCCTCGTCAATGACTTCACCGGGCTCGGCGATCTCATGGAACTCAGCGCCGCCGGCGGCCCGCCGCCAGTCTGCTTCGACGTCACCCACTCGACCCAGCTCCCGGGCTCCGGCACACAAACCGGAGGCCGACCCGAACGCGCCCCCCTGCTCGCCCGCGCCGCCACCGCCGCCGGCGTCCACGCGCTCTTCATCGAAGCACACCCCGACCCGAGCAACGCCAAGTCCGACGGCGCGACCGTCCTCCCGCTCGAAGTCGCAGCGGTGATTATCAAGGACTGCGCCAAGCTACGTGCCGCGCTGAGCTAAATCTCACTCACAACTTCAATCAACCAAAAGAAAAAGCCGACCCAACCGGGCCGGCTCGTTCGTCTCTCTCGTCAACCTTGGCTCGAACCGAGGCTGCTCTCTCTCCCGCCTAACTGCCGGTGCGTCCTCAGTTGGACGACTTGCTCGCGACGTACTCGCGGAGGCTCTTGGGAGTGGCGATGTCCTTGTCGTACGGATCAACATGAACCCGGCGGCCCTGGAAGACCACCTTGCCAAGACCCGTGGAGTACAGCGTGTCATCGTTGCCGCGACGGACCAAGAAACCGGGTTGGAACTTGGTGCCGCACTGGCGGATGATGATCGCGCCCGGCTTGGCAGTTTCGCCGCCGTAAAGCTTCACACCGCGGTACTGCGGGTTTGATTCACGACCGTTGCGGGTTGAACCCTGGCCTTTCTTATGTGCCATTGACGAAGCCCTTTGTGCTGCTGACTCGTTTCCTGCCCACCTGAGCGGAACAGGATCGTAGACCCCTACCTCTGATTCTTCCAGTTGATCGGCTGCCCTACCGCATAATCCAGCGCTGGGCCTTGGGCTTGATGGGTTCGGACCCCCGCAGCTCAAGCGAGCCGGGCATGTCGTACTGGACCATCATGGTCTTGCGGAGCGTGACCTCAGTGGTCTCGCCCGTCTCCGGGTTCTCGAACTCGATTTTGGTCGTCTCGCCGCTGAAACCGGCCGCATAGATCGATATCTCATCGATGTCCAGATCGCCCACCGGCCAGATGACCAGCCCGTCCTTGGCGTTCTCTTTGCCCTGAAGCAGAGTGCCCAGAATCGCGATCTGGCCCTCAAGGAATGGGTTGTCGAGGCGGTCGAGCATCTCCTGCTTCACAGCGCGGGGCACGTCCTTGCCGGCCCGGAACAACTCGCCCTCGTCTGTGCCAAGCTCAAAGACTGGTGCAAACGCCTGATCCTCGCCCGAGTTGTTCGTGACCCGGTACGTGAGGTAGTAGTACATGCGCGAGCCGGTCGCCTCGGTCTCGACCGTCGCCACGCGGAGCGGGCCGACGTCAAGATCGAGCTGCCAGCGCTTGGGCAGCGGGTCCGGCTCAGGCGGACGGGTCCAACCGAGAGCGGTCGCGGTCAGGACAGTGAGCACACATGCAGCCGCGGCTGCAAACCGCGAGCGGGTCATACGCATGGCCGAATCTCCGAAACTGACGAGCGAACGGTTCCATCCACCGGGAAAGGCTCCATTTCACTCAGTCACCAGCGTAGTCTACGGCCAAAGCCATGGCCAGACACCCCCAAACCAACACGACCTCCATTCAACCGGAACAAATCCCAGAAGACCTCCTGCTCCAAGCCGCCATGAGGCTCATCCCCGCGGCCCCGCACGAGCGTGAAATCGTCGCCCGCCGCTTCCTCGCCGGGGCCAAGGCGTCGGGTTACGACCTGGGGAACCTCTGGGGCGTGATCGACCGAGCCGAGGATCCCGCCACGGTCCGAGAAGTCTGCATGGCCATCGCTGGCCCGGGCCGAACCGCGATGCTCTTCGCCTCCAATCCCGCCCCAGACTCCACTGGCTCGGGCGATTCACAGGCCCGCCAGGACCGCGCCGCCAGCATCGTCGCCGCCGCGGCCAACCTAAACCCAGACCTCGTCTCGATCTGCCAGGCCCTGCCTGAGCCTTACGAGTTCTGGGCCATCGACGCCTTCCGCGACGCCGGTTTCACGCACGTCGGCGAGCTTGCGTATCTGGAAACCAAGCTCCAAAGCCGAAAGAACCAGAACTCGGCGACCATCAACTGGCCCCCCGGCGTGCTCGTCCGGCCCATACAGGACGATCTCCTGCCCGGAAGCCCAGACCACACCCGGCTCAAGCGGGTCCTCGACGCGTCTTACCAGGACACCCTCGACTGCCCCGAGCTCTGCGGCCTGCGCGACACCGACGACGTCATTGAGAGTCACCGCGCAACGGGTGACTTTGACCAGCAACGCTGGCTACTGGCGTTCAAAGATCAGCAGCCCATCGGCTGCGCGCTGGTCAGCATGATCCCCGAGAACAACACCGCCGAGCTTGTGTACATCGGGCTGGCGCCAGAGGGCCGGGGGATGGGCCTCGCCAAGTCGCTTTTACAGCGGGAAATCGCCGATTTTTCGAGGCTCGGCGCGGAGAAGATGGTGTGCGCCGTGGACCGCAGAAACGCGCCCGCGCTCGCGCTGTATAACGCGTTCGGGTTCACCGAGTTCTCGGCGCGCGATGCGTGGGTCAAACCGAACAAGTAGTTTCGTCCACGGGATGTACACGCGATCTGTGTAAAGCGTGGATAAAGACTTTTCGGCGCGCAAGTTCTTATGCGCAGCAGATCAGCGGCTTACCAAGCGGGTTTTGAGCGATCAGAGTGTTTGCTGTAACAAAGAACATGCCCTAGGCTGTGGGCCGTTGCACGGAGCGCGACGGGCCCGATACTCAGGGCCACTCCTGGGGCATGGATAGCAACCTCATCACGAAACATATGTGCGGCTAAGAGCAAAAGGGACCTCCCTCCTGCTCCGGGCGATCAGAGCGCACATTCACTGGAACCGCACACGCGTCGGCCCCATTCGGGCCGGGAGAGGGGACGGACTTGGTGGAGTCCACGGCACGCACAGCTTCGAGCACAACCTCAAACAGAGAGTCGGCAACCAGCAAAACCAACAACAAGCCGGGACGCCAGGAACCGATCGGCAAGGCCAAACCGCTCGGCGGCGCACCCAAGGCTCGCCGCGCCAAGGCCATCAAGGTTGTCACCCCGAACACTGTCGCCTCGACCGCGAATGCTTCGCCGTTCGTCACCACTCTGCTTGAACAGCTCTGTGCCGAGTTCGGCGAAGAACGCGTCCACCGCTACTTCAACGAGAAAGCCCGCGTCCAACTCGTCGGCGACAAGCTCGACATCGCGGTCCCTACCTCATTCCACGCCGATCTGCTCGAACGCCGATTCGGCAAGAAGCTCCGCGACATCCTGTGCGACATCGCACCGGACCGCACGCCGGCCGTCGAGTTCCGAATCGACCCGCTCCAGTTCCCGGGCCTCGACGACCCGGACCTGGTACCCCAGCAAAAACCCGCCAAGGCCAAGCCCTCGCAGAGCCTCGCCCGCTCGCGCTCGGCGCGCAACGTCTTCGACGAACGCAACGACCTCGACCGCTACGTCGTCGGCGAATCGAACGAGATCGCGTTCGACGCGGCGTGCCAGATCGCTGACCTCTCGGGCAACCCCGCATTTTCTCGCCTCTTCCTGCACAGCGAGTGCGGCCTCGGCAAGACGCACCTGCTCCGCGGCATCGCACGCAAGGTCCTCGCGCAGAACCCAACCGCCCGCGTCCGCTACGTCCCCGCGGAAGCATTCACCAACGAGTACATCGCCTCGGTCCAGGCCGGCAATGTCGATTCGTTCCGCAAGCGTTACCGCGGGCTCGACCTCCTCTGCCTCGACGACATCCACTTCCTCTCGCGCAAGAACGCGACGCAGGTCGAGCTGCTGCACACCTTCGACGCCATCGACCTCGGCGGCTCGCGCCTCGTCCTCGCGTCCGATGGCCACCCGTCGCAGATCGAGTCGCTCTCGAAGGGACTCGTCAACCGCTTCCTCTCGGGACTCGTTGTTCAGGTCCATACGCCCAACGCGGCGCTCCGCAAACGCCTTGTCTGCGAGTTCGCCACCCGGCGCGGGCTGCGCCTCGACGAAGCTTCCGCGATGCGCCTGGTCGAAGACCCGGAGCACGGCACCTGGACCGTCCGCGAGCTCGAGGGCGCACTGACCCGGATCGCCGCGGCTGCGGGCGTCATCAGCGACCGCACACCCGAGGGCAAGATCCCGGCGCACGTCATCGACCGGGCGCTCAGCGCACTGGGCAAGGCCAACGCCAACCCGGTCCGCGCGATCCGCTTCGAGAACGTCCGCGACTGCGTCTGCCAGACTCTCGAAGTCGAGCACAAGGACCTTGGCGCCAGCGGCAGGCACAAACGCGTCGTCATGGCCCGCGCCATCATCACGCTGCTCTGCAAGAAAACAACCACGCTCAGCTACCCCGAGATCGCACGAAAGATGGGCAAGACCAACCACTCGACGGTCATCACCGCCCACCAGCGCATCGAGAAGCAGCTCGGCGACACCGTCAGCCTCGGGCTCATGGTCGATGGCATGTCCATCCAGCAGCTCGCCGACAGCATCGAGCGCCGCGTCCGCCAGCCGATGGCATAAGTTCGCGGACCCGGACCGCGTCAACTCCCCCACCGGTACCGGCTGTAAGGTCCGATCACAAGACTTGTGTGCCCGCTAGACCTCGTTTCGCTGGCCCCCTGCACCGCTGTTTGTGAGATCCTGCAATGTGGGGATCCGTAGATACATTCTGACAGCAGCGTGCGCCGCGTCGGCTCTGAGTGCGCACGCGCAGGACGTCGTGTTTGTTCCATCGTGCGAGCCGATGGTCCGGGTTCTAAAGGACTCGTACTGCTCGCCGGATGACCTAATGCGCGCCCGGTCGATCTCATGGCTCCGTGAGCGGACCACCCCCGCCGCGTTCCAGGTTCTTTATCGAGCAAAGAACGACCCTACTGAGATCGTCCGCGCCGAGGCGATGCTCGGTCTTTCCGAGATCGCCCCCGAGTACCGGCTCGACGCGTTCCAGATGCGCAACATCGAGCCGCCCGAGCGTGCGGAGCTGATCAGACGAGCCGCCGACGAGGGGCAGATCGACGAGGTCTCGCTCCGTTCGATCGCGTCGGACAGCAGCGCATCGGGCATCGAACGCGCCCAGGCGTTGCAGGAACTCACGCGACTCAACGCAGAAGTCACAAAAGAAGCATGGGTGCCCCTGCTCGGCGTGGACGACGATCGCACCCGCCTGATCGCGGCGCTCGCGGTCGTCACAACCGAGCCCGAATCGCGTTCGGTCGCGCTCGCGCAGGACCACGCGATATCGCTCCTGCGCCAAGGCGTCGTCGATGCGTCCGGCGGCAAGATCTCAACCGTCATCGACACACTGCAAGCCGCCCGGCGCGCACCGACCGAGCCGCTGGCCGACTGGGCGAGCGCCCTCATGAACGCGTGCAAGGAGCTCGACACCCCTGAGCAGCGATTGGTCTGGCGTGAAGCTATGCGCACGCTGCTCGCCGTCGATCCGAACAAGGCGGGCCTCCAGTTGCAGTGGAACCGGGCGTGGAGCCAAGCCGAGTCCTCACCCGGCGACGCGACCACGCTCGCGTTCTGGGCGTTCGAGGCCGCCTGCTCTAGAGAAGATCACAGCATCCAAACCCCAGCGTGGCTCGTCCAATCGATCCGCGGCACGAGCACAGGCGACGGCGACCTGCTCTCGCTCATCGCCGACTGTCTCGAAGACTTGTCGATGGGCCAAGTCCTCGGAGCCGAGCAACTCGTGGCGATCATCGAAGCCGGCGGCATCCGTGTCCGCGCGCATTCGTTCATGATGCTCACGTCGCTCCCGAGCGAGACCCGTGCACCGGCTCTTGTTTCGCTGCTCACGAACGCGAACGAGAACAAACTCGATGCCTGGCTTGTCAGGTCGGCCGCCGATGAACTCGCGCAGATCGACCCCGCCGCCGCGGCTTCGCTTCTGGCCTCGGCCTGCGAATCCGAAAGCGAGGACCTGGCGATCGCGTTCGTGCTCGCAGGGGTGTGGTCGGAAACGGCAGCACAGAGCCAGCGGCTTCACCTGATGAGGTCACTCGTCGAGGCCGAGCAACTGGTCGAGGGCCCACGCAGCGAGCACCGCGCTGACCTCGCCGACGAGATGGCGCAGATCGCAGCCGAAGACAGTGGGTTCGCGTTCCCGATCCGCGCCGAGGCGGCCTGGCTTGCCATGGTCCTCCGCGACCAGACCTCGGAAGCCATGGCCCACCTGCCAAGACGCCAGAACTCCCTGCCCAGCGACTTGAGCCCAGAGGGCGAGCATGCCGATAGCCCACTGCAATGGGCCCAGATGCAATACCCCTGAGTAAACCCGACGTCGGACCGCTCGAGATGGAGCTGGTCCAAGAGGTCATCCGCAGCGGCAGGCTCGCCATCGGGCCGATGACCGAGCGGTTCGAGCGGCTGGTCGCCAGCAAGGCCGGGTGCCACAACGGCGTCGCCGTCAGCTCCGGCACCGCCGGTCTTCACCTGCTCATGCAAGCCATGGACATCGGCATCGGCGACGAGGTCATCACCACGCCGCTGAGCTTCATCGCCTCGGCGAACCCGATCGTCTACGTCGGCGCGCGTCCTGTCTTCGTGGACATCTGTCCCAAGACGCTCAACATGGACCCCAAGAAAATCGAGGCCGCGATCTCGCCAAGGACAAAGGCGATCGTCGCGGTCGAAGCGTTCGGTAACCCTGCGTACATGGACGAGTACGCACGTATCGCCGCAAAGCACGAGATCCCGCTCATCGAAGACTCCTGCGAAGCGCTCGGCACAACACACAAGGGTCGACCCTGCGGCAGCTTCGGCAGAGCGGGAGTCTTCGGCTTCTACCCGAACAAGCAGATCACCACCGGCGAGGGCGGCATGATCGTCACCGACGACACCCACCTCGCCGACATCTGCAAGTCCCTCCGAAACCAGGGCCGGGACGTCTTTCCCGACAGCGCCAGCGAAGGGCAAAAACTCGGAGCCTGGCTCCAGCACCCGAGGATCGGCTACAACTACCGGATGGGCGAGATGGCAGCCGCCATGGGCTGCGGCCAGATGCGCCGATTCGACGAGATGATGGCCAACCGCGAACGCGTCGCCCGTCTCTACATGCACCGGCTCGCGGGCACCGAGTCGCTCGTCCTGCCGACCATCGAGCCCGAATCAGAAATGACCTGGTTCGTCTTCGTCGTCCGGCTCACGACCGACTACACCGTTGACGACCGCGACCGCATCGTCGAGGGCCTCCGCTTGCACGACATCGGCAGCGCGACGTACTTCCCGTGCATCCATCTCCAGCCGCCCTACCGCGAGAAATTCGGCTTCAAAGAGGGCGACTTCCCGATCGCCGAGAGCGTCAGCAACCGCACGATCGCCCTCCCCTTCTTCAACGACATGACCGAGCAGGAGGTGGACCTGATCTGCCAGACTCTCGAGGTCATGATCAGCAGGCAGAACCTCCGCAGGACCTAGAGCCTCAGATCAGCAAGACGTTGCGGTTGAATCGGGGGCTGTCAGCGCTACACTTGCTGCCCGAGATCGGCAGTGGGTCTGTCTCGGATCGGCCTTGGATTAGGCGAATTTCAACCGAACATCGGAAGCCCGGAGCGCTGTTATGCCTTACGAATGCCACTACACCGGCAAGAAGACCACCTTTGGCAAGAAGCGTGCGTACTCGGGTCAGAAGATCACCAAGGGCGGTTTCGGCCTGAAAACGACGGGTATCAGCCGTCGCACCTTCCGCCCCAACCTGCACAAGATGACCGCGATGGTTGACGGCAAGCCCCAACGCATCGTCGTCTCGGCCAAGGCTGTCCGGATGGGCCTCGTCGAGCGTCCGCTCAAGCGGAAGTACGGCTACACCCGCCAGCAGAAGGAAGCCGCCGGCGAGAACTAATCGCCCGCGATTCCCAAGAATCTGCCCGAAAAAACCCAAAACCACCGCAAACCGCCGATGAACTCGGCGGTTTGTTTACAATGGGGGTCAGGCCATCGGTGTGGCCGCGGAGCAGGACGCGATGGGGAACTACTGTGAGGGTTGCGGCGAAGACCCGGTCACGCATGAGGTCTTCAAGGATCCGGTGACCGGCGAATTCACGGAGCACCACTTCTGCGCCAACTGCCCCAAGGCCCAGGGCCTGATAGGCCACCCAGAAAAGGCCGAGAAGCCCCCCCACAACGTCGCCGTCGTCCGCGTCTCGGCCGCCGGCCTCGGCCCGTGTACAAGCTGCGGCATGACCTTCGCCCGGTTCCGCGAAACCGGCAGGCTCGGCTGCCCCTCGTGCTACAGCCATTTCGAGCAGGCCATCGGCCCGATGATCTCCCGAGCACAGGAAGGCGCCACCCACCACGTCGGCAAGCTCCCAAAGCGGGCGCTCAGCTGCGCCTCGGGCGGCGGCAAGGGCGAACTCGGCGAACGCTCCCTCAAGGACGTGCTCGGGCTCGCCGAGGAACGCGCCCGCAAGGTCGCCTCGCTCCGTGACCAGCTCCGCTCGGCGCTCTCCAGCGAACGCTACGAGCAGGCAGCCCTCATCCGAGACCAGATCGAACAGCTCCAATCCCTCTTCGGCGGCGGGCAGGGCGACGAATCCATGCCGATGGGAGACCAGTCGTGATCCCCGAGGACCCGACCCCCATCCGCCGAGAAGGCCCCATCCGCGACATCCTCGCCGGCGCCCCGGCCTGGCTTTCGGGCGGCGGCGAGCACCCAGACGTCGTCCTCTCAAGCCGAGTCAGGCTCGCGAGGAACATCGCGGGCTTCAACTTCGTCGGCCGGTCCGACCTGCAGGAACGCAGCGCGGTCCTCAACCTTGTCCGCAAGAACCTGACCAAGTCGGGCGTCGTCAGCGAAGACGGCAGCGGCTCGTGCTGGCTGAACGTCGCCGACCTCGACAGCTACTCGCGCGAAGCGCTCACCGAACGCCAGATCATCTCGAGACAGCTGGCAAAGGGTCACCGAACGCCCGAGGCGCAGGGCGACAAAGACCCGCGAGCCGTCATCGTGTTCAGGCCGGGCGAGCGGGTCTCGATCATGGTCAACGAGGAAGACCACCTGCGGATGCACTCGATCCAGCCCGGGCTCATGCTCGAAGAAGCCCTCGACGAGATCTCGAATGTTGACGATCAGATCGAGCGGGTACTCGAGTACGCGTTCAACTCTCGGTTCGGCTACCTGACCGCCTGCCCCACCAACGTCGGCACGGGCCTGCGGGTCTCGGTGATGATGCACCTGCCCGCACTTCGGATTCTGGGTGAAATCGAAAAAGTAAAGCGAGCCGCGTCAGACATGTCGCTCGCGCTGCGGGGCTTCTGGGGCGAGGGATCCGAGGCCGACGGCGACTTCTACCAGCTCTCAAACCAGACCACGCTCGGCAAGAGCGAGGAGATCCTGCTCAGCGAGTTGCAGGGCTCGATCGTGCCGAGGGTGATCGAATTCGAGCGAAAGGCACGGGAAAAACTGCTCAATAAGCGCCGGCTCTTCATCGAAGACCTGGTCTACCGCTCGCTCGGCGTGCTCACCCACGCCCGCAGGCTCGCGGCCCCTGAAGCGATGACAAGGCTCAGCGAGATCCGCCTCGGCGCTTCGCTCGGGCTTTTAGATACGCCCAAGATTGAGACGATCAACAAGCTGCTGCTTTTGGTACACCCGGCCCATCTCCAGTACGCCGCGGGCCGGATGCTGCCCACGAGTGAGCGCAAGACCGCACGTGCGACGCTCATGCGAGAGACTATCGGGTGAGTAGTTAATGTCTGACAGTTCGGACCAAGGCGCGACGGAGACCGCCCAGAAGTTCATCTGGCCCCCCGCCGCCCCTGAAGCATCCGAGCCGACGCTGCCTGGTTCCATGATCGAAGCCAAGCCGAAAAGGCCCCCGTCTCGACCACAGTTCGACCTGCCAAAGCCATCCCAGCCAAGCCTGCTCGAGCAGCTCGAGTCGGCCCTGCTCGGCACGCGATCGAAACTGCTGACCGGGCGTGACTCGCGGTGGGTTCCAGAACCGATCGAGTCGGCGTGCCCGAGGTGCGGCAGGAGCGTCGGGCAGGGCGAGGTCTCGCCCGACGACGGCAGATGCACCGACTGCAGACCTGAACGACTCGGCTGGGACAGACTCATCCGCCTGGGCGAATTCGGCGGCGAGCTCCGCGAGGCCATCCACGCCACGAAGTACGAGGCTTGGCGCGCCCAAGGGACCAAACTAGGCCGACTCCTCGGATACCGGCTCACCGACGCGATCGCAGCCGAAGGCATCCCCCTCGAATCGGCCATGCTCGTTCCGGTGCCCATGCCCCCGATCAGGCGGATCAGCCGGGGCATCGACCACAGCATGGTTCTTGCGCGGGGTGTCTCGGCGTCTAGCGGGGTCCGATTGGTCCGGCTTCTGTCCAGATCCGGTGGCAAGCCGCAGGTCAACGTCGCGCCAAGCCTAAGAGCGGGGAACCTGCGGAATAAAATCAGGACAAATCGCACAGCACAGATGAAGCCCGATCTGGTGATTCTTGTTGATGACGTGAAGACGACCGGAGCGACGCTAAGGGCCTGTTCAAAGGCCATCCGGGGCGTTTTTGAGGGTCGCGGGACGCGGATCTGGGCGGGTGTGGTCGCCGTGAGCAGCGAGAGAAATCGCCGGTCACGCACAGATTTTAACGTGAAAGCTTGACCATCGTTTGCTGTGCGCTACACTCGTCTCCTGCCCAACACGGGCACAGGAATGTATCGGCCAGATGGTCCTCTGCATTCCACCTCTTTGACATGTTGTGGTCAATGCCCGCGAGAATGTGAGGAGCATATCAAGCGCCGAACAGCGTGACCCGGGAGGGTCGATATGTGACTAACATTTTTGCAAAGCCAAGTAAGCTGTTTCACAGCAGTTTACTTTCCCTGATGAGTGTTCATCCGGCCCCGTCCGGAGCATCAGGGAGAACAAATCCTCTGTGGTTGCCACCCGGAGGTGTCAATGAGTGATCATTGATAAGACGACCACCCTGCTTAGCAGGGTTGTTAGATACAGTTTCAAATATCGAGATTGACCGGTGCTTGTCACCGGATGCTTAGGCAATCAATTGAAGAGTTTGATCCTGGCTCAGATTGAACGCTGGCGGCATGGTTAATGCATGCAAGTCGAACGAAAGCCCTTCGGGGTGAAAGTGGCGAAAGGGCGAGTAATACGATCGAACGTACCCCAAGGTGGAGGATAGTGTCGAGAAATCGGCGGTAATACTCCATGTGCTCTTCGGAGGAAAGCTTTGGCGCCTCGGGAGCGGCGATCGTCCTATCAGGTAGTTGGTGAGGTAACGGCTCACCAAGCCGAAGACGGGTAGCGGGTGTGAGAGCATGACCCGCCGCATCGGAACTGAGACACTGTCCGGACTCCTACGGGAGGCTGCAGCGACGAATCTTCCGCAATGGGCGAAAGCCTGACGGAGCAATGCCGCGTGTGGGATGAAGCATCTTCGATGTGTAAACCACTGTCAGAATCTAGGAACACTGACCAGATTCAAAGGAAGGGCCGGCTAATTCTGTGCCAGCAGCCGCGGTAATACAGAAGGCCCGAGCGTTAATCAGAATCACTGGGCTTAAAGCGTGCGCAGGCTGTCCAGCAAGCATCCCGTGAAATCCCTCGGCTCAACCGGGGAACTGCGGGGTGAACTGCTGGACTTGAGAAAGGTAGGGGCTGATGGAACCATGAGTGGAGCGGTGAAATGCGTAGATATTCATGGGAACGCCGATGGGGAAGCCGATCAGCTGGGCCTTTTCTGACGCTCATGCACGAAAGCGTGGGGAGCAAACAGGATTAGATACCCTGGTAGTCCACGCCGTAAACGATGTGCACTAGGTCGTGGCAACTCTGACGTTGTCACGGCCGAAGGAAAACTATTAAGTGCACCGCCTGGGGAGTACGGTCGCAAGGCTAAAACTCAAAGGAATTGACGGGGGCTCACACAAGCGGTGGAGCATGTTGCTTAATTCGAGGCAACGCGAAGAACCTTATCCTAGGCTTGAAATGTATGGATTAGCTGTTGGAAACTTCAGTGACGCCCTTGGGTGGAACATACACAGGTGCTGCATGGCCGTCGTCAGCTCGTGCTGTGAAGTGTCGGGTTAAGTCCCTTAACGAGCGCAACCCCTGTCGTTAGTTGCTAACAAGTTATGTTGAGTACTCTAGCGAGACTGCCGGTGTCAAACCGGAGGAAGGTGGGGATGACGTCAGGTCCTCATGGCCCTTATGCCTAGGGCTGCAAACGTGCTACAATGGTACGGACAGAGCGAGGCGATCCCGCAAGGGGGAGCAAATCGCAAAAACCGTGCCCCAGTTCGGATAGCAGGCTGCAATTCGCCTGCTTGAAGTTGGAATCGCTAGTAATCGCGGATCAGCTACGCCGCGGTGAATGTGTTCCTGAGCCTTGTACACACCGCCCGTCAAGTCATGGAAGCCGGGAGTGCCCAAAGTCACGTTATTTCAAGCGTGCCTACGGCAAGTTCGGTGACTGGGACTAAGTCGTAACAAGGTAGCCGTAGGAGAACCTGCGGCTGGATCACCTCCTTTCTAAGGGATTTCCTTAGACTCGCCAGATTTATCCGAAGCCCTCGGGCCTCATCCGACACGATCGTTGGATGTGTTCATCGGAGTATCGTGTGGAGCGATCCACAGCGAGCCTGTCAGCACATTCTCGTCTGTCACAATCCCGGGTCCCCCACCGTTCTTAGCAATAAGAACTCTGAGAGACCCAGACAGACAACCTGCAGGTAACTGCAGATGAACGGGCAACGACCACTACTTCAACGCCCATCTCCTCGGAGGTGGGCGTTGTCTTTTTTACAACCCATCTGCTCTGATCCTGTCTGTACCATCAAGTTGACCGCGAGTATGGAATGTGAGCGGTGCTGACTGCATAACCAAGTTCAACGCGAATCAGTTAGTTATCACCATCAGTTTTTCGTTCGGGAACAAACGGACCAAGCAGAATCTCGTAAGGCCAGACCGGGTCATGAGAAGAGAACGTATCACGCTGTGATGGCACAATCCGAATCATCGCAGGCTGGCCCGGGACCGGCGTCCTGATTTCGGTGGAGCCGGACCGGTGCTCCAAGCTTGAGAGCCGTAGGGCTTCGTACTGGCTATGAGACTGGGAAAATTCCGATCGCCCCACAGCGCTGGCACACCCTACATATATTGACCAGGTCTGGTCACCCTGCTCGATGTAGACATCGTGCCTGAAGTGTACAGGGCTGTCTGCGATTCCTAGGCCAAGGTCCCAGACGTCGTACACATCGTTACCGTATTGCACGGAGACGATGTCGAGCCTGTGGACTCGGATTGCCTCGTGGGCCGCCTGCCGAGTTTCTTCGGATGCCCAGTATGAATCCACATCTTCCTCGGACGACATGATTCTAATTGGATGTTTGATTGTTGTGTAGTCGGCCTTGCTCCACTCGAGTTCGCTCGTGCTCGCACTGGCTGAACCGAACACTTGAATGTCCATCTCCATCTCGAAAGAACCGGCGCCAAACTCGCCCAGATCCAGTTGGTACGACCGAGCGCCGACCGGGTTTGACAGTTTAGATGTGAACTCGATCGGGTAGTCCTGTACGAGACGTCCGCTGTTTATCCGGATGTCTTTGATACGTGCATGCGACCAGCCTGGTGTGTCAAATACCAATCCTGCAAACTTTGGCGCGACACGAAACGTGAACATCTCGCCTTCGCACAAGACGGTTGGCGCAACAGCGTAGACGCCGATTGAATCTCCGCGAATCCGATCCTTATACTCGTCCGAGACTCCAGGCCCGTTTCCCGACCACCAAACATCCAAGAGCCCAACGATATCGAAATCGACGGCCTGCCGGATGTCGAAGCGGGTCGATTCCTGGCTGAGTGAGGCCCTTCGCTTCTCTAGGTGCAGAACAAGCGGCTCGATATCGATCTGATTTGTCGAATACTGCAGATATGTAGGCAGGTACATGAATCCAAGAGTCTGTTTGTTCAACCCGTCATCTACCCACTGCTGAACCATCTTGCGGATGTGCTTGCTACGCTCTGCAGGAGTCGCATGCTGGTACGCCGAGATCACGGCATCACGGATGTTTGGCTGTCCGCCTAGTGCATCTGCCTGGTCGAGCACGAGTTTTGCGAGCCGTTGTTCACGATTGGTTGTTTGGGCAGCAGTGTCGAGCCGGCGTCTGAGTTCTCCGAAATACCGCCAGTCATCCTGATGTACAAACGCATACTCTGCACGAAGCCACCACAACGGCTTGTGCTGGTCGCTCGTCGATTTCACCTGCGAATACCGCAGCATGAAAAACGGCAGCGAAATCAAGATCAGAATCAGCCCGAGTCTGAATACCTTCTGATTTCGCCTTCCGACCACCCGAGCGGCTGGCGGAACCAAGCTGCGACCGCACTCCGGGCAGCAGTCTGCGTCAGGTATACCTGTCAACTCGAACGTGCATCCGGCGCAGTGCGCCGCTGTACCGACGCGCTTGATACCGCTCATAAATATCGCAGCGATACCCGCCAAGACCAAGATCACGGCGATAACAAACATAAACATGTTGAAAGTATAACGAGTTCTAGAATTACGCCGTCACGGAACGTCTACTTCTTCGAGTGCCGAACAATCTCGCCGGTACCCAAATACACCACGTCCTCGGCGATGTTCTTCATCAGGTCACCCACGCGCTCTAGCTCGCGGCCGACGCGGTAGAGCAGTAGGCCCGCCGCGATGTCGTCTTCTTGTTTGTTCACAAGCTGCGACACCAGTTCCTTGTACGAGCCCTTGTCGAGGTCGTCGATGAGCTTGTCGTCGAGCACGATCTGGCGGGCGACTTCGACGTCCTCGTCGAGCATCGCACGCAGCAGCTTGTGGCAAGCCGCGGGGACACGGTCACCCAGCTCACGCAGCCCGGTCGGGAACTTCGGCACCACGGGCAGCTCGCTCAGCTTCATCGCAACCTTGGAAATCGAGCTCGCGTGGTCGGCGACCCGTTCGATGTCGTGGTTCACCTTCAAGACAAATGCCAGGATGCGGAAGTCCTTAGCGACCGGCTGCTGCAGGGCCAGGATCTGGTAGCACGCCTCTTCGATGCGGACCTCTTCGGTATCGACCGCGTTGTCCTGCTCACGCACATGCAGCGCGACCTCGGCGTCGATCGACCAGAGCGCATCGAGAGAAGCCTCGAGCATGCCGATGGCGACCGTGCCCTGGCGGATCATCCGCCGCTTCAGGCCCGCGATCTGATCGAGTGTTGACGAGCCCGTCGGCTCATTCTTCCGTGTTGCAATGTCGTTGAAGGGGTCTGCCATTAGGTGTCTATCGGTCCAAACGTGCCTTTGGTTCTGAGTTCGTCAAACAGAATCCTACTCGAAAGTCAAGCAAAAGTCACATCACGCGCTCACCGCCTGCGCTGTAAGCCTTGCCAGCAGAACGGTCGGCAGGCTCTGCGGGTCGAGATAACCGGCCGGGGGACGCCAGTACACCTCGCTCAGTTTCTCGCCCGATTTCGGCGGGAGCTTGTTGACGCTCCCCTGCGCACCTTCGAGCGCCGCCCTGATCTTCGCGGGCTTTCGTGCCTTGAAAATAATGTCGGGCTCGCGCAGCACGACCGACCTGACCCCGAGCGCCGAGCACGCGACCCGGATCTCGGCGAGCCTGAGAATCCGATCGACCTGCTCCGGCGGCGAGCCGTACGCCGCGGTCAGATCTTCGCGAAGCTTCTCCAGTTCCTCTCGCGACGACGCGACCGCCATACGCCGGTATGCCTCGAGCCTCCGCACGTCCGACGGGATGTACGGCTTCGGGATGTGCCCCCAGACGCCGATCTCAAGACTCGCCCGGCTCGCCGAGGGCGGCGGTGCCTCGTGCCGAAGATCGCGCACCTGCTGCTCAAGAAGCTGGCAGTACATCTCGTACCCCACCGCCGCGATGTGCCCCGACTGCTCCGACCCGAGTATGTTGCCCGCGCCGCGGATCTCGAGGTCGCGCATCGCGATCTTGAAGCCCGCGCCGAGCATCGTGTACTGCTCTAGCGCCTTGAGCCGCTTGCGGGCGATCTCGGTAACTTTGCGGGTCTCGGGGAGCATGAGATAGCAGTACGCGCGGTGCTTTGACCGCCCCACCCGGCCCCGAAGCTGGTGCAGTTCGCTCAGCCCGAACCGGTCCGCGTCCTCGATGATCATCGTGTTCGCGTTCGGGATGTCGATGCCGGATTCGATGATCGTGGTCGAGACGAGGATGTCCGCCTCGTGCCGAATGAACTTGAGCATGACCTTCTCAAGCTCGGCCGGCTGCATCTGGCCGTGCCCGTAGATCACGCGCGCCCCCGGCGCCAGCGCCTGCACCTCTGACGCCGCCGAGATGATGTCGTGAACGCGGTTGTGCACCCAGAAGACCTGGCCCTGCCTGCTCAGTTCGCGATCGATCGCCTGCTTGGCGCGTTTGCGGTTGAAGGGCGTGACCTCGGTCACGATGCTCTGCCGATCCGCTGGTGGAGTCGCTAGCGACGAGATATCGCGGATACCCAGCATCGACATGTGCAGCGTCCGCGGGATCGGCGTAGCGCTGAGTGTCAGCACGTCCGCCGCGAGCCGAAGCCTGAGCAACTGCTCCTTGTGCTCGACGCCGAAGCGTTGCTCTTCATCCACAACCACCAGCCCGAGGTCCGCGAACTTCACATCCTTTGACAGAATGCGGTGCGTGCCGACGAGCACGTCGATCTGCCCCTTGCGGAGCGAAGCAAGGATCGCGTTCGACTGCTTGGTCGATTTGAGCCTGCTCAGCGATTCGATCTTGAACGGGTAGCCCGCGAAACGATCCTTAAACGTGCGTTCGTGCTGCTCGGCTAGCACCGTCGTCGGAACGAGCACCGCGACTTGCTTGCCCGCCTCACACACCTTAAACGCCGCCCGGATCGCAAGCTCGGTCTTGCCGAACCCGACGTCGCCGCAGAGCAGCCGATCCATCGGGCGGTCCGACTGCATGTCTTTCTTGATGGACCCGATCGCCGCGAGCTGGTCGTCGGTTTCCTGGTACGGGAACTCGGCCTCGAACTCTTTCTGCCAGGCCGTGTCGCCCGGGAACCGAACGCCGGGCAGGCTCTCGCGCGCCGCGCGCACACGGAGCAGCTCCGACGCAAGATCGCGGACCGACTCGACAACCTTCTCTTTCTGCTTCTTCCACCGCTGCCCGCCCAGCATCGACAGCGGCGGCTTGCCGTTGAATCCGCCGATGTACTTCTGCACGAGATCGATCTTGAGCGCCGGCACGTGCAGCTGCGAGCCGTTGGCGAACTCGAGCGTCAGGAACTCCTGCAGCTCGCTCTCGTCTTCCTTCTTCGATTTCGTCGGCGGCCCGAGCTTGCGCGACTTGCCGAGCCGGTCGGGGTTCATGAGCCGGAGCCCCTCGAACCGCGCAATGCCGTGCTCGGTGTGAACTACGTAGTCGCCCTTGTCGATCTCGAGGAACGTGTCCATCGCCCGGCCGGCGCGGAGCTTCCTCATGCCACGCCGAGCGTGGAACCGGTGCACCAACTCGTGGTACGGCACAACCGAGAGCTTCTTGCCCTTCTCGGGCTCGAACGAGAAACCCCGGTGCACATAACCAACTTTGGCGACCGGTTTCTTGGCGACCTTGGGCGCCTTCTCCGCGAGAAGCTCACCAAGCCTCTGCTCCTCGGCTGGCTTTTCGCAGGGCACAAGCACCGAGCGGTTCTTGTCCGCGAGCAGTTCCGCGAACTCGGTAATCGCGTCGCCGATCTCCCGGCTAAACGGGGGCAGCGGCTCGATCGGAAGCTCGACCACAACATCCGCTGAGCTCGCGGCGGTCGAGAACTGGTTCACCTCGCAGAACGCGTGGAACCGGTCCTGCATGAGCTTGAGCACCGCGGGCGGGCCGAACACACCACGCGAGTCGGTCAGCCGCTCGAAATAGCCACGCGCCTGCTCGGTGACCTCGAGCGTCTCGCACAGCACAGCGATCGCCCGGTCGGGAACAACGTTGAGAAAGCTCGTCCCCTCGTCGGCGATGTTCGGATCGAACGTCGCGGCAACAAACTCCACCTCGGGCACACGCCGGTCCGAGCCCATCGTTTCGAGATCGATCTCGGTAATGCGGTCGATCTCGTCGCCGAAGAAATCAAGACGCACCGGCTCGACGCTCGAACCGCCCGCGGGGAAGACATCGATGATCCCGCCCCGCACCGCGAACTCGCCCGGGTCCTCGATGGTCTCGCGCCGCGTGTAGCCCGCGTCTGCGAGCCACTCGATCAACTCTTCGGGTTTGACCTGGTCGCCTGCCTTGAAGCGCCGGCTCAGTGCCGCGATCTGCTCGTACCTCGGCACAGCCTGCATCAACGCGTGCACGGGCGCCACGATGACCGGCGCATCCTTGGGCGACACCGCCAGTGTCTTGCGCACCGCCGACACACGCTCGGCGAGCAGATCCGCGGCCGCCCCGCTCTCGCCGGGCAGGACCTCGAGCGCGGGTAGCCTGATCGCGTCGGTCCCGACGTACGCGAGTTCTTCGACCGCGTGCTCCGCCTCATCGAGATGCGCCATCACCAGCAGCACAGGCCGACCAGTCAGCCTCGCAAGACACGACGCGAGCACCACGCTCGACGACCCCACCGCGCCGGCGGCGACGCACCGGGAACCATCCCCGAGCGCCCCCGCGAGCGCGCGGACCGCGTCGGAATCGAGCATCGGTTTGAGCGGGGAATCGTTGGCCAACTCTGCGTTTCTCTCTGCGCGCACGCGCGTGCACAGGCCCCGGTCCGATCCGGGCCCTGCTGAGTGTGTCATGTTGAGACATGCTATCTCAGTCGAAGCGGATAAGCGGCGACAGCTTCTCGAGCGTCTTCGGGCCGATGCCCGAAACCCGGTCGAGGTCAGAATCGCTCTCGTAAGGCCCGTTGGCCAGGCGGTCCTCGATGATCCGCTGGGCCATCACCGGCCCGATGCGGGGCAGAAGCTCTAGCTCGGCCGCCGACGCCGTGTTGACGTTGATCAGCTTCTGGATGCCGGGCTCTGATTCCCGCGTCGGTTCGCCTGAGTGCTCGACGACCGGTACTGAATCAGCATCTGCGTCATCTGGAGCAATGACCGTTTCAAGTTTGGGCGTGGTCGTTTGTGTATCGGGCCTGTCGCTCAGAAGCCCCTGCCCGATGCCGAGCACCCCCACCGCACCCAGCGTCATCGCGCAGACCCATTTAACGGGGCCGCTGATGTCGCCGGTTGGGCTGGTATCGCTCACGCGGTCGCCGCCGATGCCGAATTCGTCGCGGCCGCGGTCCCTGACTGGATCGCCTTGCGGAGTTCAATCGCGTGACGGATCGCGGGCTTGGGCTTGCCGGTCGCGCCGATCAGGCTGCCGGGCATTGGTCCCTTTGCGCCGGGCGGGAGTTCCTGCTCCTGCCACACAAAGCTCACGACGCTCGGCTTGCTCACGATCAGTTCCATCGCCTGCCTGAGCCAGATCGCGTCTTCTTCTTGCGTATCCGGCTCGCCCGGCTCCTGCGCCTTGCTGACCGCGGTAATCGCCAGCGGCCTGTCGAGCAGTGCGTACCGGTCGATCGCCGCCGAGAGCGCCATCAGGTCACGGCGGACCATCCCGGGCTTTGGCCTGTCAAGCTCGAACCGAACCGCCCAGGCATCGACGCCGATGCCGGCCTGCTGGACCATCTCCGCGTAGAGCGCACCGGGCAGCGAGCGAGGCCTGTGCCCCGGCTCCGAGCTGAACGGGTGCAGGACCTCGATCTGCATCTTGCCCTGCGGGTGCAGCTTGCGCGCCAGCAGCATCGTCATCCGAGTCAGGTCCATCATCTGCTCGAAGCTGAGCTGGAAGTTCTCGTTGCGGTTGAGCCCGCTAAGCACCGTCCACCTCGGCACCGTTCTGCGGTAACGCGTGATCACGTTCTTCACGTGCTCGTACACCACCTCGCGGAGCGTCTCGTAGTCGTGCTCCCAGATGTATAGCCAGTCGGGCACGTTCGATCGGCCAAGATCAACAACGGGCCCAGCAGAGACAGGCACCTTCGCCTGACGCACCGCCCATTCGATCCAGCGATCGGTCGGGCCGAACGAGTACTTGCCCTCGTCGGGTTCCATGTCGCGCCAGCGTGTCGGCAGCGCGACAAAGTCGCAGCCGTCGGTCACCATCTTCTGGAGCGTGTCGGAGAACTGCACCGGGTTGAGCCCGATGGAGATCGCGGGCTTCGTCGGTAGGACCAGCCCGGTGTCGTTCGGGCTCTTAACCGCGGGGCCGGTCAGTGGGCCGTTTGAGAGATCCCTGCCGACCGCGTTGGCGTACGTCGCGCCGGTCACGCGGTCAGGCAGCGCCCGATTGGTTTGAGCCGCGACGAGCGCATCGCTCGCCTCGATCGCGAGCCCGAGCGCCTCGCGCGAGAGCCGGTCGGCTTCCTGCGTGTACGACCCGTCGCTGCCCCGGTTGAGCCGATGGCTCACGAGCGCCTTGGTGAACGCGAGGCGAGCCGCGTCGATCGCGAGCATCGCCGGGTGGTCCTCCGCAAGATCTGTCAGCGACCAGTCTTCGAGTTTGTTGAACAGCGTCATGATCCGCTGGCGAGCCAGCTCGAGGCTCAGCAGGTACGGCTCGTCACGCTCGGGCAGCAGGCACGTCTGAAGAAACAGCGGGCAGCCGGTCGCCTCGTCAACGGGCGGGAAGACAGTCGCAAGCCCGGCGGCCTCGGCCGAGTGCTTCTCGCACACGATCCGGCCCGATTCGGCTCGGACCTCGGCGGGCACGGGGACCTCGTCCTGACCGAAGACATGGGACTCACCTGTGGACCACTCAGTCGCGGGACCCGTACTGTCAAAGACTGCAAAGCTCAGCATCGCCCTTTTCGTCCTCCGAGATATCATTGCCCCGCCAAGCGGCCCGCGACGGGCCCCGGCAGGCTCGGTTTCACCATTCGTACGATACTGGCTCTTGAACCTCGTCATCATAAGGACTCGCTGGGAATCATGAGCACGATCTTTCAGACCAGCCTCACCATCCCCGCCATCCGGGGCAAGGTCCGCGACGTCTACGAACTCGGCCCGGACGACACGGGCACCGACAGGCTGCTCATGGTCGCCTCAGACCGCCTCTCGGCCTTCGACGTGGTCCTGCCCACCCCGGTGCCGGGCAAGGGCCAACTCCTGACAGGGATCGCCGCGTTCTGGCTCAGGTGGATCCAGAGCCAGGGCATCTGCAAGACGCACCTGATCTCAACCGACGCCGACGACCTGCCCGATTCGCTCTTCACACCCGGCGGCACAACCCGCGACGAACTCGCGGGCCGGATCACCATCGGCAAGCGGTGCAGCGTCCTCCCGGTCGAGTGCGTTGTCAGGGGGTACATCGAGGGATCGGGCTGGAAGGACTACCAGCAGACTGGCACGATCTGCGGCCACGCGTTGCCCGCCGGACTCCCCCGCTGCGCCAAACTCCCCGAGCCGATCTTCACACCCGCGACCAAGGCAGAGCAGGGCGCGCACGACGAGAACATCTCTGAAGAACGAGCCGCCGAGATCATCGGCAAGGAACACTTCGAGCAGGTCCGCGCGATGTCGATGGAGATCTACACCAAGGCGAGCGAATACGCCGCGGCGAGGGGTATCATCATCGCTGACACCAAGTTCGAGTTCGGCATCGACCCCGCAGACCCCGACAGCCCGCCCATCCTCATCGACGAAGCTCTCACGCCCGACAGCAGCAGGTTCTGGCCCGCCGACCAGTACGAGCCCGGCAAAACCCAGCCAAGCTACGACAAGCAGTTCGTGCGTGAGTATCTCGAATCGCTCGTCGAATCCGGCGCGTGGGACAAAGCCGCCCCGGGTCCCGAGCTGCCCGAAGCAGTCATCGCGGGCACGATCAAACGCTACGAAGAAGTGATCGAGAAGCTGACCAAGTAACGCACCGACCCCGGACGTTCTATTTCACCTGGACATTGAAGTTCCGCTGAAGCTCGGCGCGCTGGGCCTCGTACTGCACCAAGAACTCGTCGTACCCGATGGGCTTCGGGAAGACGTCGTTGAACGGCCGACCTTCGCCGTTCTCCGCGAGCTCGTTCATGGATTCCGAGAGCCCCTGCTCAAGCCGCATGTAGCTGAACAGCCGCAGCTCGTTCGGAGCCGCGAGGTAGAGCGCTTCGCGTTCGCTCATGTTGAGCGATTCGAGCAGGTTGGTAAACAGCCCACCCGAGAGCACGCGGAAGTCCTTGGGCAGGTTCTCCATACGCCCCACGCCCGGATTGGCAAGCAGCGTATCGCTGTTCTGCTTGCGGATGAAGTGCTGGTGGAACTGCTTGGCCCATGAGAACTGGTTGCGGAACAGCTCCTCGTCGCCGGCAAGCAAACCGCTGATGTATGCGCCCTGCAGCGCCGCGGTGATCTGGTTGACGTAGACAGAGGGCGACTCGTAACGCCCCATCATCTCCCACTCGACGAACTCTTCGATCGGCCAGGTCAGACGCTCGTCCTTATACTGGTCGTTCTGGTTTCGGCCTTCCCACGCGATCAGCTTCTGGCGGTACTCCTCGGCCTTGCCGACCTGACCACGCCTGTAGTAGTGCAGAATCGCGTCCTCGATAAAGTTCTGGTAACCCGCGGCATAGCTGGTGTACGCCTTCTTCATCGACGTCGCGATGCCGCCACGCGTTGCGACTTCGGCCATCTGCTTCTCGTAGGTGTCGATGAAGTGCGTGTTGGGCACGCCGAGGTAGTATGCATACTCGCCCTGCTCGAATTCGAGGAAATCGAAGTACACCTCACTCGAGCGGAACAGCTCCTGGATCGACTGCATCACGATGCGGTCGGTGTTGATGAAGTCGTAGTCCTTCTTGTTGCGTTCCTCGGCCCTGCCAAGTCCTCGCTCAACACCGGTGTGCGCCCAGTAGAGCGAGTGCGCCGCGGGGTGACGCCAATCCAGCGGCCCAAAGAGTCTCGTAAACCTCGCCATCCGCGCCGGGTCCATGTTGTACTCATCAAGCAGCACACGCTTGCGCAGATACGAGATGTACACGTCCCATGCGTTCTCGAACGCCGGCTCGTGCATGAGCCGCGAGAGCGTCTTGATCCGGTCGAGTTCTTCCGTGTCGGTCACACCGAGGATCTCACCGAGCCGATCATCGCTCAGGTTCTTGCGGTGCAACTCTTCGTGGACCGCGTACCGGCGGAGCGTGTCGAGCGGGTTCTCGGTGCCGAACAGGTCGGCGAGCGCATCCTGCAGATCCTGCACCATCGGCTCGCGTTTGACCGCGCCGGAGATGGTGTCGGGCGCCATGGCGACCTTGTCGATCCACTCCGCGTACACCTCCGTCGCGTGAAGCGTCGAGCGCATCTCAGGGCCGGGCGGCGGCGGCGGACCCAGCACAACCGTCCACTCCTCGGCGACCTTCCGCTTGTAGTACTGGTTCACGTCATCCGTCACGCCCTGGATCTTGTGGATGAAGATCCAAGCAAGCTCCTTGTGGATGAGCATGTCGTTCGGGTTCTGGCGCGCGGCCTCGTTGCGAAGCAAACGCACACCCGCGTCCACCCACTGCCAACGCTCCTCGGGTGTCTGCGTCGCGACTGAAATGTTGTAAGACAGGTTCCACGCATGGAACACCCACACGCGAGGGAACCTCGGCTGGAGCTTGGTGATCGTCTCGGCGAGCTCGATCGCCTCGTAGTACTTGCCGTCTTCCTGGAGCCGGTTGGCACGGATCCAGAGCATGTTCACAAACACGCCGCGGAACGCGCCCATCGCGATGCCGACGGCTACCTCCGGCCGGTCATTCTCGCCCGCGCTGTCGGCGTAGACAAGCTGGTGTCTGCCGCTGGACTCGGTGATCGACGTCCCAACCACGCCCGAAGCGCCGAGAAACACGAGCATAATCGAGCCCGCGATGATCTGGATCAGCTTGTCGTGCGTCATAACGCCAAAGCTCCTCGGCGGGGCCTACTGCCCCGAATAGATCGCCAGATCGCGTTTACGGAAGATGTGCACGCTCGCCGCAAAGAGCAGAGCACACCAGAGCCCGATGATCCCGACGCCCTTTAGAACTGTTACGCCGCCGACCACCTGCCCGTTCACCAGCCGCTCAACAGGCGACAGCTCCGCGTACGTCTTGAAGATCCAGGAAACGCTAAACGTGATCGCCGAGATAATCAGCTTCACAAAGTTCAGCTGGCCCTGGGCGTTGAGCGTGGCGTAGTTGTCGATGGCCAGCCTCAGATAACCCGAGCTCTCGGCCATCAGGAACACACCAAACGTCACCATGCTCGCAACCGGGAAGCTCAGGAACGTCGAGCAGAAGATCCCCAGCATCGCCAAGAACGACAGCTTGAGCCAGAGCACGCCCATCGTCCTTGCGTAGTTGGCGTGGTAGCTGCCAGCGTTGTAGGAAAGACTCAGCCCGCCCGTCGGGATACGCATGCCCGCGCTGTTGGGGATCGTCCCCGTGCCAACGATCTGTCGGCCCTCGACCGTGTACGCGAATTCGCCGTTGGAGATCTCGATCACAAGATCGCCGTCAGCGATCATCTCGCCGGCCGTCACATACCTCGCCCCCGGAAGCTCGCCGCGCTCGATCGCCTGCAGCGCCCTCGTAAACGACGCTTCGTCCGGCAGGATCACGCGCGGCGCCGGGTCGCTCGGCACGGGCGGGATGACGATGATCGGCGCGATCGGGAGCGTGTGCGTGTGCCCGAGCCCTGTGTCGCGGACCACCGGAGCCATGCCCAGCAGACCGATCGAGATCTTGAACTGCAGATCGGGCTCGTTCGCGCTCGCATCGACACGGTACTTGATCACCATCGGCACGTCTTCTGTCGCGCCGAGCTTGATGTCCTTGAACACGTACGTCTGCGTGCCGCCGGGCGGGATCGAGAAGTACATCAGCCTTCCGCGTTCGTAAAGCTCCTCAAGCATCTGGTCGCGGATCTCTTGCGTCACGACATAGTCGGGATCTTCATCTCGCAGCGCCTTGATCGTCTGCTCGATGATCGTCTCGATCTTGTCCTGATCCATCGGCGGCTCTTCGGCCGGGATCGTCCGCTGGGCGCTCAAGATCTGCGTCTCAAGCACGAGCCGATCCTCGCTCAAACCCGAGTCGGCGTAGGCGATGTACGCCTCTTTCTCGCCGATCGCCGGCTGGTTCCGCAGGTACTCAACGAACAGGAACACACCCGAACTGCTCACCGCGAGCAGCACCGCAGCCAGGCCCGAAATCCCGAGCCACTTGCCGAAAATGTACTGCCACGCCGCGACCGGCTTGGTCATGGTCTGCCAGATGATCTTGTCGCGCTGCTCGGTCGCAACGGTGCTGACGCTGAAGAACACCGTCAGCATCGCGATGAGCCAGAACGAGCCGCCCGTGCCGAACTGCATAAACGACTGGACGCGGTACCGCAGAGGCTGCTCCGCGTTGAGCATGCCCGGCAGTGCCGCAAGACCAAAGATCAAGAGCACGATGAAGATGATCGAGAGCCTGAGCCGGACCGCCTCAGCGAGCACGTTGCGGGCGATCGCGCGGATCGGGCCCTTGCCGCCCAGGATCAGCCGCAGCCCCTGCATGAGTGCCGAGAACGACGCCGCAAGCACGACCACGCCGACGATCAGCTTCGAGAGCCCGCGTGTCTCCTCAAAGAGCCAGAGCGGACCCGCAAACACCGCGAGCACAACGCCCAGCATCAGGTACGTCAGCCCGAGCCCGAGCCAGACAACAACAAGTGCCGCGCCGGCGACGATGCCCGATGCGATCACGGTCCCCGTGGGCCCGCGTGCGCCCTGGAGCACCGTCTCGAGCATGAGCTGCGCCGCGTCCGTGTTCGTGATCGAAGACTCGGGCCCAACCTCGGCGTTCGGCTGTGCCGCCTGCTGAAGCACAGGCGAAGCCGACGCCACCAGCGACGAAACCGAAACGATCACCGCGATCAACACGATCACCGCCGAGGCGATCAGCTTGAAGCCACGGAGCTGCTGGATACGGTCTGCGCGAGCTTTCAGCTCGTTGAGTTTCACGTCGAACGCTCCGCATCGTCGCCCGCATCGTCATCATCGAGCAGCGAACCAATCACATCGAGATCGACATCACCAGCGTCGGCTGCGGGTTTGTCCTTTGCAGGCTTGGGTGCCTGAGGCTTGGCCGCAGAGCTCTGCTCAGGCTTGGCTGCCGGGGGCTCTGGTTCTGCCGCCGGCTCCTCGGCCGCGGTCAGCTCTTCGAGCACGCTCTTGGCTTGCTCTTCTTCTGTCGGGCCGGTCTCAACCGGCTTCGCCTCGGCCTTGGTCTCAGCCGCCTCTTCGGGCTCGGACGTCACCAGCTTGTCGATCAGCTCATCGCCCGACACAACAGGGCCTGCCTGCGAAGCCGCGCCAGACGCGAGGAACGCCGCGGTTGCGCCGTCGCCCGCAGCGCCAGATGTCTCGACGCGCTCCAGCTTGGCCTTCTCCACGATGTCGAGGAACTTCTCTTCGAGCTTCTGACGCGGGTGCGTCACCGCGAGCACCGACTTGGCTCCGCCGGACCTCCTACGGATGACCTCGTCGATCTCCGCCAGCGTCTCGTCGTCGAGCACGTCGGCCTCAATGGTCGTCTTCGAGTGCTTGGTCAGCATCGAGTCGATGGTGCCCTCGTCGCGGATCTTGCCGCCGTAGAGGATGACCATGCGGTCAACAACATCTTCTACATCCGAGAGCAAGTGGCTCGACAGCAGGACGGTTTTGCCGCGTCGACCGAGCTCGATAATCAAATCCTTGACCTGTCGCGTACCGATCGGATCGAGGCCCGTGGTCGGCTCGTCGAGTATCAAGAAGTCCGGATCGTTGATGAGCGCCTGCGCCAAACCGATCCGGCGCTGCATGCCCTTCGAGTACTCACGCACCGGCCGGTGCTGAGCCGCTGTCAGCCCGACCATGTCAAGCAGCTCGTCGATCCGGCTGTTGCGTGTCTTGACGTCGAGCTCGAACAGCTTGGCGTAGTACTCGAGAGTCTCACGCGCGTTGAGGAACGGATAGAGGTAGCTTTCTTCGGGCAGGTAGCCGATCCGCTTCTTCGTCGCAACATCCGAAGGCGACTTGCCAAACACAGCGAGCCGGCCCTTGGAAGGCGTGAGCAAACCAAGGATCATCTTGATCGTGGTGCTCTTGCCGGAACCGTTCGGGCCAAGCAAACCGAAGATCTCGTGCGGCATGATCTCAAGCGAGAGATCCTCGACCGCGCGGACCCGGGGCCGCATCCAGAAGTCTTTAAAGACCTTCGAAAGCCGCTGGCACGCGACGACAGGCTTCTGACCAGATTGTGTAGAGCTCTCGGCCAATCTCAATCTCCAATCAACCGCTGCTGTTCTGGTCCACGTCGCTGAGCTTCTGCTTCTCGAGCTCTTCGAGACGCTTCTCATTCGCTTCGATCAGACGCTGACGGTTGTCCGCCTTCTCCTGATCTCGCAGAATCTGCGGGTCGCGGTTGAGCAGCAGCTCAAGCACGTCTGTGCCGGTCGGCAGGAACATCGCCTGAACGGTGTCTTTGGCGAGGAACTCCCCCACCGCGTCGGCCCACTCACGCGATACAAGAACGTCCCGACTCTGGTTGTACTGCTCGAGCTTCGAGTGGAACCTCGCAAGATCGGCCTGCGCCTCGTCGCGAACCTGCCTGCGGTACGTCTCGGCGTCTGAGATCAACTCGGTCACCTGACCGGACACACTGCCCTCGGCGACCGTGATCTCGGTCTCGTCCTCGCTCATCGGCGCGACCGTCACGGCCTCGCCCACCAGCACCGACTGAATCGAGGCCAGCAGAGTGTCAGCCTGCTCGGACTGCCCAAGGTCCACGGCCCGCTCGTACCGATTGATCAGCTCGATCAGATCAGAAGCCGCGCCGCCCGCGACCGAGTTCAGCTGCGTCCGCGCATCCTGCAGCGCTCGCTCACGCTCGGTGTTCGCGCCGGTCTCGGCGCTGTTGACCTTCGCAAAGTCGGGCACAAGATTAATCGGCGGCCCCGGATCGATCATGTCCAGCCGAACGATCTGAATCCCGGAGTCGAGCCGATCGAGCGACTCCTGCGAGTACTGCTCCGCCCGGCGCGCGACCGATCCCTCTGAACCCGCCGACTGCTTGACGAGATCATCAACTGTGATCTCGGCCATCGCGCGCACAACCGCGCGCTCAACCGTGAGACGAACCAATTCCTCCTCGGCCTCTTTGTCGATGTTGGTCAGCCACATCGTCGGGTTGGCACGCTCGTAGAGCACCTGCCACTTCGCGTGCGCCAGGTTTTGGTCGGCGGTAATTAGCGACCCATCCTCTGCCGGGTTGTAGCTGCGGAACGAGCCTCGGCTGGCGAGCTGCGCCACGGTCTGGCTCTTCTCCTGCTCGGTCAGCTTCGGGTAGAACGCATCGTCGATGCGCAGCGTCTGCTGGCCGATCTGGATCTTGACCAACTCTCCAATCGGCGGCGGGAAGGCGAACTGGAAGCCCGCGCCGAGGTTCGAGTTGTCGATCTTGCCGAAGCGCAGCCGAACCGCTTTTTCGCTCTCGGTCACTGACTGGAAGCCGCTGAGCACGAAAAGCACAACCAGACCGATCATGATCCATGTCATGATGGTGTAGGCGATGCGCAGCGCATCGAGCGCGGACTTGTTGGCGCGGTCGAGCAGCGCACCGGCGTCGCCGTCCTGCTCGCTCGTCCTCAGCGTGACCGAGGCGGCCCCGCGGGACTCATCGCCCTTGCCGGGCGGCCCGATTGGGTCGTTGTGTTCGTCGCTCACCGGCCGCTCTCCTCGTCGTCCTCGCCGCGCAGGGTCTCAAGCGCCGATGGCTGGAGCATCCGGAAACCCGGTGCACCGGAAACAACAAGCGTGATCTGCTTCGAGTACGCATCACGCAGGAACTGAAGCTCCGCGAGCAGCGTCGCAAGCTCGGGGCTCGCCTGCATCGCGGCGATGTACTCGCCAGCCTCAAGATCGCCCGCGGCCTTGAGTTGCTTGGCCTGCAGGTTCGCGAACGACAGAATCCGCTGGGCGTCCTTCTCAGCGCGGGAACGGATCGACTGGGCGTTCGCGGCCCCCTCGTCGATGGTCTCCTGCGCCAGACGCACACGGTCGGCCTTCATGCGCTCGATGACGTCCTTCGAGTTCTGATCGCTCAAGCGGATGCGGTTGATGCCCACATCAACGATCTTGATGCCAAAGCCGTCCGCGTCCGGGTCGCCCGCGTCGCGTTGAACCACGCGCAAGATGTCCGCCTCGAGATCCGCGAGCTTCGAAGAGCCAGCGCTCTGCGAGAAGAGCTGATCCATTCGGTACTTGCTCGTCTCCGAGATCGCCGAGTTCAGGCTCGAACGCACGGTCCGCTCGGCCTGGGCGTAGTGATCACGCGCATCCGAGCCGGAGTTGGAGAACTTCGTGTAGAAATCGAGCGGGTCGTGCACGCGCCACACGGCGTACGCCTCGACCACGATCTGCTTGTCGTCGGCGGTCTGCTGCTGCGTGCCGACCGCGTCAACGATCTGCAAGCGCGTGTCGTAGCTCGTCACCGACTGGAACGGGTAGGGCCACTTGAACTTCAGACCCGCCTCGGTCTTCAGGTCGGCATCGCTCGCCGAGCCGAACGACGTCACGACGGCCTTCTCGTTGTACCTCACCGTAAAGGCGAAGCTAAACAGCACCAACGCCGCAACGACGAGGATCACCATAAAGAGAAACACGGGCTTTCTGAGTGTCTGCATCATGCTGCTCACATGTCACCTTCATTCTGCGGATCGAACATGCTCGATCCCAAGTACTTATCCAACAGATCCAGACGGATGTGGCTCTTGACCGCTTCGTCAACGATGTAAAGGCGAAGATCTTTGATCGCGTCCTGAATCGCCGCGAAGCGCATCCGGCTCTCGTAGATCTCCGGCGCCGCCTGGTATGCCGCCAGCTTGCCTTCGTATTCAACCGCGAGCGATCTCGCGTTCATGTGCAAATCCCACCGGTCGGCCCGGGCCGCCATGATCGTGTCGCCCGCTTCACCGCCGGCGGTCTCGATCATCTCGCGGACCTCGAGTTCCTTCTCCGCGGTTGCCTGCGTGTCGCCCGAAGCGCGGAGCCGGTCGTACTCAGCGATAGCCCCGACGATCTCCGATGCCACATCAACCGAGCCGATCGCCTTGGCGAGGGTCTCGGCTCGCGACTGGCGTGCCTGGATGATCGAGGTCTCGCTCTTCTGCGCCGCCTCAAGCACAAGCTCGAACGCCTTGGCTGTGTCCTTCGGCGGGCTCGCGTCTTCAAGGCCAACGAACAGAATCTCGACGCCCGCGCCGATCGGCGTGCCGTCGTCGCCCGGGTTGAGATTGTCGAACGCGGCAGTCAGCCTGTTCTTAAGTGAGTGACGGATCTCGTTACGACCCGAACCGATGACCTCGTCGATCGTTCGGCTGGCAAGCTCGCGCATCAGCTCGCGCTGCGCGACCATCCGCAGGATCGTGTCGCGCGTCTCCGCATCGGTGCCGAGCCGCAGGTACGCCTCGACGCCGCCCGGCTTGATGCTGTAGTACACCGGCACGCGAACGTTGATCAAAGACAACGCACGGTCGATCCTGCCGCTGCCCGTTTCTTGTGAGGCCTGAACAACAAGCAGCGTCTCTGCAAGACTCTCGTTGGTCCAGAGCCTGACAGACTTGGCCTCGTCCTCGGTCAACGCGTCCGCCGCGAGATCGAGAATCCGGACGCCCGTCGCGGTCATCTCGACAATCTCGCGCTCGGTCATGTCCCGGCCCTCGCCCACACGCTCCGTGCGGACAAACTCGGGAACAATCACGCGACCAAACGGCCAAGGCGCCTTTACATGCAGACCGGGGCCAAACTCCTCGGCGACCTTGCCGTTGACGACATAAATGCCACGCTGGTGCGGCTCGATCACCGCGAACGAGGTCATCAGCCAAATCGCCACGCCGCCGCCCAAGAACAGCCAGATGAACGACCGGCTCAGCAGCCTGTAGAACCAGCTCGAGGTGACCTCATAGCCAAACTGGTAGTTGATCGCGTCGTTGATCGACTCGGCGATCCTGTCCGGAGCCGCGACGAACCCGAGCAGTCGCGAATCGAACGCGGGCCTCGGGTACTCGCCAGCGGGGCGCGGGCGGTAGATGTCCAGCACGAAGTTCAAGAAGATCTCGGCGCCGAGCACGATCATCGTGATCGAGAGCACCGTGTTCATGCTCGTCAGCACGCTCGGCAGGCCGGCGAGATCGGCAAAGTGACCGATCGCGATCGCAAGACCAAAGAGCGCCGAGCCTACGGAGTAGACCGAGCCGCCCCGGAGGCTTTCCCAGACCTTGGCCCTGGCCATGCCCGAGGTGAAGCGTGCGAAGACAAAGCCGATGACCGCGATACCGATACCGATCGCGATCGCCCAGCCGTGGTGCCCGATCTGCGAATCGGACGTGATGCCCCGGTTAGCGATCTCGACCATGCTCTCGGGGCCTGAGTCCAGCCTCGCCCAGCCGATCCACACCAGGGCGATGCCCATGATGATGCTGATGCCGGGCAGCATGAACTTGTAAAGCCAATCGAGCCGCTTGGCGGCGACCCGAAGCTCACCGGCGGCCTCGTCGAACACGCTCGCGCTCGCAAGATCCTGCTCGGCAAAGTTCTCGTACTCGACCGCCTCGATCCGCTCCCGGCGGTGCTGGTCGAACACGATCGCAAGCGCAATCCAGACGCCGGTGCCGAGGAGAATGAGCAGAGAGCCGGTGACGCCGGCACTGTCATTCATGAGCAAGCCGTAGATGAGCAGCAAGACACCCAGAGCGATCTGGATGACGACGCCGAGCATCGAAACGCTGGTGGCCCGCTTGTAGGACAGGTGATCAGCCCGCATGGTTGCTTCCTGTGTGAGGACGTAACTGTCGTGAATACCCAGCCCGAAAACCGAGGCAGACGCCCTGGCTCCTTCCGAACACCGCCTAGGCGGCCCGGTACGACTCCGTCGCACCAGATACAGACCGGACTCGCCGGGCAGCATTCTCAGCGCTCTTGGAACAACTGTCCACTCGGAAGCCGTCCTGAGAGGCGCAAGCCTGCTGCCGTTGAACTACGATCCAGACGGCACTATGTTCAGCAACCCGCGAACTTTGGCCTCGCCGGGCCGTATGCCTAGCCGGGCAACCGACACCCCGGGCACGATCTGACGACGGGAAACCCAGACACACCATGCTCTTCCAGACACTCATCATCGCCCGAAACACGCTCACCGAGAGCCTGCGCCAGCCGATTTTCTTCGTGCTGATCGTCATCTCGGGGCTGCTGCAGGCACTCAACACCGCCGCCAGCGGGTTCTCGATGGGCTACACAACCAGCGCCGAGGTCCACGGCGACAACAAAATGCTCCTCGATGTGGGTATGGCAACCGTTTTCGTCACGGGCATGATCCTCGCCGCGTTCCAAGCGACCGCCGTCATCAGCCGCGAGATTGAGGACAAGACCATCCTCACCATCGTTTCCAAACCGATCGGCAGACCAACCGTTGTGTTCGGGAAATATCTAGGTGTGACCGGCGCCATCTTCATGGCGACGCTCATCATGGTCTCGTTCCTGCTCTTCGGCGTCCGGCACGAGGTCATGTCCAAGGCCTCGGACATGGTGGACATGCCCGTCGTCATATTCAGCCTCTCAGCCGTCATCTTCTCTATGTTCATCGCGGGCTGGACCAACTTCTTCTATGGCTGGTCGTTCCCGCAAGTCGCGGTCCTGCTCATGACCGCCCTTGTCCCGGGCAGCTACGTCGTCACGCTGCTCATCAGCCCGAGCTGGGAACTCCAGGAAATCGGGCACAACTTCAAGCCGCAGGTCATGCTCGCGTGTCTGGCGCTCACGCTCGCGGTCATGGTGATGACCGCGATCGCCGTCGCCGCCTCAACGCGACTCAGCCAGGTCATGACGCTCGTGGTCTGCGTCGGTGTTTTCGTGCTGGGCCTGCTCTCGAACCACCTCATCGGCAAGCGCGCGTTTGTCAACGACTTCGCCGCGATCATCGAAACAGCCGAGCCACAACGGCTCGAGTTCGAGGACTTCCGAGCCCGCGGCGCGCGCTACGACATCACGCTCAAGAACTTCCCCGAAGAAACACTCTCACCGGGCACATCGATCTACTACGGCCCAAGCCCCCAAGGCCTCGGCATGGCGGTCCCCGACTTCAAGCCCTACGAAGGTGACCCGGCCGACGAGTCGCGCCTCTTCGCAGACGACACACCCTCCGCAGTCATCGTGAAAAACTCCGACCGCAAATCGATGACCATCCAGAACATCGGTGCCCAATCACTCGCCGTGACCCGCCCCCCCACTGAGGGTGACTACGTCTTCACCAAACCAACGCGGGTGAACGTCGTCGCGCTGGGCGCTTGGGCCGCGGTCCCCAACATGCACTTCTTCTGGCTGCTCGACGCGGTCACACAGAACCGCGAGATCCCGAGCTCGCACATCACCAAGCTCGCGATCTACAGCGTGCTCCAGATCGGTGCGTTCCTCTCGCTGGCCGTGATCCTCTTCCAGCGCCGCGACGTCGGCTAAGCGATTCACTGACAACGAGTTGACCCGCGTAGAATGCACACGACGGACCGATCGGTCCGATGGGGATTGCATCGCCGGGCGTTCGTCTTGGCGTATGAAGGGCAAAGGAGAAGGCTATGTCAGACGACGGATCATCAGAAGCTCCCGCATCGGGCGGCTCGGGCAACACCATCAAAATAGTTCTAGCGGTCGTAATCTTGGCCGCGGCGGGATACTTCGCCTACGCCAACCTGTTCAGCGGCGGGGGCAACAACAAGCCGACCAGCGCGGTCGATGACGCACCTGAAGAAATCAGACAAGAGGTTGAGAACGAGGCCAAAACCCCACCTGTGGCCGAAGACCAAATCGGCGGCGCCTAGTCAACCCGCTGCGATCTGTCGCTGTACAACCTATATAAGCACCACGTCGCGGACGGCCTGATACACATCGGCCGTCCGCTTTGCTGCGCCGTCCCATGTTAGTCCGCGAAGCTCCATCGGCCCGTGCTGACGCAGCGTCTGGCTCAAGGGCGGGTGCCTGAGCACCGCGATGACTTTGTTGGCCATCTCGTCAACATCCCAGAAATCAACTTTCAGCGCGTGCGTGAGAACTTCACTCACGCCCGACTGCTTGCTGATGATCACCGGCACGTCGTTCTTCATCGCCTCAAGCGGCGCGATCCCGAACGGCTCAGACACGCTCGGCATCACGTAGCAGTCAGCCATCTGGAACACACGGTCCACGTCCTTGCCACGCAGGAAACCCGTGAACAATACCTTGTGCCCGATACCCAGATGCGCGGCTTCCTCGATCATCCGCACCGCCATATCACCAGCGCCCGCGACCACAAACTTCACATCCTCGTACTTCTCAAGCACCCGCTTGGCGGCGCGGACAAAGTACTCCGGCCCCTTCTGCATCGTGATCCGCCCAAGGAAAAGCACGATCTTGTCCGTGCTGGCAATCCCCTGGCCCGGGTTGGGCTGCATCCGGTCGTCGTCGATCCCGTTGTACACGACCTCGATTTTCGCGCCGTCAACGCCGTAGCGCCGCGTGCAGATCGTCTTGGTCAGCCTGCTCACGCAGATGATCCGGTCCGCCGCGTGCATGCCCATGCGTTCAAGGTCATAGAGTTGCTGATTCACCGACTCGCCCGAGCGGTCAAACTCCGTCGAGTGAACGTGAACCACGAGCGGCTTGCCGCTGATCTTCGCCGCCGCTACACCCGCGGCGTACGTCATCCAGTCGTGCGCGTGGATGACATCAAAGTCTTCCTTCTCCGCGATCGTCGCGACAAACCTCGCGTACCGAGCGGTGTCACCGATCATGTCGCCGCCGTAGTGATCGCCCGAGCGCCCCTCGTACGACTCATTCGTCGGTGCCACCCCCGCCGCCGCCAAGGCCTCGAACTGCTTCGGCGTCACACCCTTCGGAAGAGCCTGCGCACCAGTCGGCGTCACGACAACATGCCCGCCCGATTCGAGTGCTTCCAGCGAACCGGGCTCGCCGGGCGTGAACGCGTTGTACGGGCTGCTCCGGCCCGCGGGTACAGACAGAAACCGCGCGTTGCGGAAGTTAGCCGACTCGTCAGGCATGGCTGAACGGATCGCCCCGCCCTCTTCCACCGATTCCAAATCGGGCTGCACCCCACCCTGGCCAGCCCCGCCCGACGCCTTTGGTGCCTGTGAGTTCTTCTTCTCAGTATTCGGCCCGACGATGCGGACCTTCTCCGTGACGTTGCCGTCGGCTTCGCGGGGCAGCACAAACAACACCTCGTGGCCCAGTCGATCCAGTGCGCGGGTCAGCCCATTGCAAGCGGTCCCGAGACCGCCGGCGATAAAGGGAGGAAATTCCCAGCCCAGCATCAGAATCCGCATTGTGTCGACCCGTCCTTCGTATCAGATGGGGTGTGCAGAATGGCGCATATCAGAATCAGTCCTCGCCGCCGTCCTCGTCCATGTCGCCGAGCTGACGGAAGCAGGCCTCGTAACCGAGCAGAAACATCGCCGCGGTCTTCGCCGCATCATCCGGGCCCAGCCCGTCGAGAGGCACCTTGGTCTGGAACACAAACATCATGTGATCGTCGCGGAAATGCTGGTATTTGGGCTGATCGCCCGTGTAGCCGAGCTCTGCGAGCTCCTCATCGAGTAGCTCTTCGAGCGGATCGCCCGAGTGCATGAGCGTGGACTCGATCGACTCGCTCTGCCAGCGGTCTTCCATCTCGAGCGAGACAAAGAGGCCGTCGTCTTTGGCTTGGAGCTTGTAGAAGGCATCCTCGGCAGACCCGTCGGCCTTACACACGAGCACGCCGTCTTGGACGGACACGCCGTCGAAGACCCCGGCACGCTCTGCCTCGGTCTTGGCAAACTCGATTATCTGGCCCAGATCGGTCCCTGCGGCACCCATATCGCTCGCTCCTTGCTCAACAAACAGGCCCTCTATCGGACCTGGACAGACTCTAGGAGCGCGTTCTCATCTCTGCCGAGTCGATTTGCTCCAACAAGCGCGTATACTTCGGCCCGCTGGAGGCCCTAGGCCCCCATCACCATTGCCCAGGTGGCGGAATTGGCAGACGCGCTACCTTGAGGTGGTAGTCCTGGAAACAGGGTGGAGGTTCGAGCCCTCTCCTGGGCATTTCTTCTCTTCTACGAGGCTTCGAGCTTCAAGCCGATCTCGCAAAATCCACAAATCTCTGTCTAGCCCCGACCTGCGCTCGTGCGCGATCCCATCGCTCACCCAGCCTCGTTTCACGAGTAGATGCGTCCGATGCCCGATCGCGTTCAAGTGACCTCCATGTTCGCTCGATTATGCCAATGCACCCAACCGGTGCAGTGACAACCACTTGCCACGGCATAAGAAAGGATCAGGATGGACCCGCAGTACATCACCCCCTTCATCAAGAGCATCACGAACGTGTTCTCGACCATGCTCAACATGCCGGTCACGATCAACGAACCGTCCATCAAAACAACATCTTCAGCAACGTACGACGTCTCGGGCATCATCGGGATGTCGGGCGACGTCATCGGCTCTGTGGTCCTTAGCTTCTCAACCGATACCGCGAAGAAACTCGTCACCGCGTTCTGCGGCATGGAGCTCGCCGCCGACTCCGCGGACTTCGCCGACGCCGTCGGTGAACTCGTCAACATGGTCTCAGGCTCGGCCAAGGGCATGTTCGTCGACAAGGACGTCTCGATCAGTTGCCCGAGCGTTGTCATCGGCCCCGGACACCAGATCAACACACGAAGCGACACACCCTGCATCAGCATCCCGTGCTCGACCCAGTGCGGCGACCTGACCATCGAAATCGCGATCCGCGAAGCCGACACCTCGAGTCAGAAGGCCGCCTGATTCACCAAGCACGAGAATAGTAAGGAAATCACACAATGAAAATTCTTCTCGTTGACGACTCGAAGACCATGCGTTCGATCCAGAAGTCCGTGCTGAGCCAACTCGGCTTCACACAGATCGAAGAAGCCTGCGACGGGCAAGACGCCATGAGCAAAGTCGGTGCCTTCCAGCCAGATCTCATGCTCGTCGACTGGAACATGCCCATCATGGACGGCATCACCTTCGTCAGAAACGTCCGACAGAACGACAAAACAACACCCATCATCATGGTCACCACCGAGAGCGAGAAATCACGCGTGATCGAGGCGATCAAGGCGGGTGTCAATAACTACGTCGTCAAGCCTTTCACACCGGATTCGCTCAGCCAGCGCATCACCGAAACGCTGACCAAGAAAGCCGCCTGACACGATCCCCAGCCCGGACGGCCACCCATGAGCCAAGACGAAACCAAGATCACGATCCTGATCTCATCCGACAAGATGCAAGCTACCTTGCAACTCGACCAGAGCTTCAACTCTGAGTCGCTTGCGACCGAGTCGATCATCGCCCAGGCGCTCGCACAGGCCATCCAGCATTCGCAGTCACTCAACCAGAGAGCCGAGGAAGCCGTCGAGGCGTACCGCGCATTCGATTTCTCGAAAGGTAAAGCCTTCAGATTCCTGATCGCCGAGGGCACCCCGCCGTATCACGGCAAAAATCAGGCCTTCCAGCTCTCCCCAGAACTGCAACTCATCCACGACCAAGCAAAGACAAAGCTTACCGATCCACCTGAAATTCCTGAAGCCGAAGACGCCGCAGAAGGTGAGCCGGAAGCACTCGATCACCGCGAGCGAACCGCGTTCATGATCGTCAAGGCCGGGCAGAAAATCGGGCAGGTGACTCACCCGACACCCGGCTCCGACGGCGTAGACGTCTGCGGCAACAACGTCCCCGCCAAACCCGGGAAGTCCGGCGCTGTCTCACTCGATCAGAATTCAGTCTCGTGCCACAACGACGGGGCTGTCTACGCCAAGGTCGCGGGCAGGGTCGCCATCGATGGCAAACTGCTATCGATCAGCCCGACACTCACCATCAACGGCGCCGTTGACTATTCAACAGGCAACATCGATTTCCCGGGCAACATCGTGATCGCCGGGGGCATCAAGGACGGGTTCGAGGTCCAGTCGGGCAAGACCATCTCCGCCAACGGGCTGGTCGAAGCAGCGACGCTCACCTCGTCGCGCGACGTCATCCTCAAGGTCGGCATGTCCGGCAGAGACAAAGGTTCTATCTTCGCCGCACGCGATCTCACCGCGACGTACCTCGACAAATGCAGCTGCGAAGTGGGACGGGATCTCATCGTCGAGAACGACATCTGCGACTGCCGGATCATCGTCTCACACGAAACCAAGTCCCCCACCGCGACACTCATGGGCGGCGAGCTGTCGTCTCTCAAAGACTGCCAGCTCAAGCAGGTCGGAACCGATGCAGGGACAAAGACAATCCTGACACTCGGCCGCGTGCCGGACATCGACCGGATGATCAACCACGCGCTCGAGATCGTCGAGGAATGCCGGTCCAAGGCGCAGGAGTGCCGAAACAAAGTCGCGGAGCTCAACGCAGACCCCGACCTCTCCCCAGCCAAAGCCGAGATGCTCACCCAACTCCAGTTCGAGGAAGCCGAGCACGAGGGCAAGATCAAACCGCTGATGGACTGTGTCCGCGAGGCCCTTGCTTCGGCTACCTCAGACACCCCAAAGCTCATCGTCCACGATGTCCTCTGCCAGAACTCCGAGCTTCGTATCGGCGGCCTTACCGCCGTCGTCACGCAAGACGTCCCGGGGCCGATCGAGATCTGGAACGACGAGAACGAAATCTTGTGCAAAGACATCACCACGGGCGAAACGGTCCCGGCAAACCAGTTCGCCACGATTTCCAAGACGCCCAGCTCGTTTACGCACGGCGACCTGCCCGAGGAACTCCGAAGCGCCGCCTAAGACAGGCCGCTGGACATTTGCCCCTGGTTGCCGCACAATCTAGCAGGTGACCAGCCAGCCCCGATCCATCCCGAGCCGTATCCGTTCGTGCCTCGCCATCGCCGCGATCGGCTGCTGCATGCTCGGAGCCGCCCAGGAATCCTCCCAGCCCGAAGAAGAGGGACGCGTGGCAACCGTGGTCCTCCACGACGGCCAAGTCATGACCGGCACCCTCGTCTCAGAATCGGACAACTCGATCACCCTAATGATCAACGGCATCCGATCGACCATCGAGCACAGCAAAATCCGCGAGTCCTACATCCAGCCCCCTGTTGAAGACCGCTACAGAACGATGCGGGCCACCATCGAAGACGACGACACCGAGCGTCTGCTTCAGATCGTCCGCTGGCTGATCGACAAAGAACGCAGCGACCTCGCACTCGAAGAACTCAAGGGCATCCTGAAGCTCGAACCGTTCAACAAGGAGGCCGTGAACCTGAAGACGGTCGCCGAGCAGAACCTCAAACTCCAAGCCGCCCGCAACGAACCGAAAGACCCGGTTGAGAATGAACCCGCCAAGCAGCGCCGCCGCGCAAACATGGCGATCCCCGATTTCCCGCTGCTCACCGACGAGCAGATCAACCTGATCCGGGTATGGGAAATCGACGAAAAAGACCCGCCCAAGATGCGGATCAAACGCGAGACCCTTGAAGCTGTGTTCGAGGCGTACAACGAGCACCCGAAGGTCCCCGAGACCGCCGCGGGCCGGGACGCGATCCTCGCCGCTTCTCAGCAGGAACAGCTCCGCTTCCTTTTCTCGATCCCGGCCAGAGATTTCTACCACGAGATTCAGGTCCTCGAAGACCCGGAATCGATCCGCATGTTCCGCGACAGCGTCCACAGGACATGGCTCCGCAACGCCTGTGCCACGACCAAGTGCCACGGCGGAGTCGAGGCGGGCCGACTCACCCTCGTCCGCGCCACGGCAACCAAACCCGAGGTCTACTACACCAACATGCTGATTCTGGAGCGTTATCGGACGAATGAAGGCCAGGCGATCCTCAATTTCCAAGACCCAGCCGAGAGCCTGCTGCTCAAAATGGCGCTGCCCAGAAGCCAGACCGACACCCCCCACCCCGAGGTCCCGGGCTGGCGTGCCGTCTTCAAGACCACCGAGGATCGCAACTACCGCAGGGCTGCCGAGTGGATCGATGCCATGTGGACCCCCCGTCCGGACTACAACATCGACTATGATCCACCGACCGCCATGGAGCCCCCGGCTCAGGCGAACGAAGGTGGCCGCTGATTCAGGCTCAACCGATCCCCACCGGGGATGCGGGCTGATCACCGGCTGACACGACCGCGAAACGCACACGACCCGCCCGGAGAGAGCTTTATGTCTCGCAACTTCTCGCACAAACGACACGCACAACATGCCGTCTCCGCGGTTCTGATCGCCTGCGGCCTTGCCTTTGGCACGGGCTGCCTCGAAGAAGACGAAGTCACGCCCGCACTCGAAGCCGCCGCGTTGCAGCTCGAAGCACTCGGCGCACCGGGAAGCAGCGTGCCCGGCGACGAGTTCCGCCTCGGCGAGTACCGCGCGGCGATCGCGACTCTCAACAAAGTCTCGAACGCGGGGACCAAGGTCCAGAACGCTGAAGCCGCGCTCATGATCGCCCGCGCCCAGGTCGGCCTCGCAGAGCCCACCGCGGTCGCGCTCAACGAGGTCAACCAGAGGCTCTACGACGCGGCAACCGCGCTGCGCACCGAGCACGCCGAGTGGGCGATGCTCAGCAGTCTCGCCGAGACCGCCGAGTCGTTTGATCCGTCAGAAGAGCAGGCCGCGATCAACGAGAAGATCCAGCAGCGCGAAGCCGCGATCGCCGAGCAGCAGAAGGCCGTTGAAGCCGTGCGCGTGAGCGTCGCCGAGCTCGAGCAGCTCGCCGAGCAGGCGATGGAGTCGGCCTCCGCGCTCCGCCAGCAGGAAGAACAGAAGCGCAACGAAGCGTCCAGACTTTCTGCACAAGAAGGCCTGCCTCTGCACGAAGAAGCCGCGGCTCTCCGCCGCGAGGCCGACGCCTTCGAGGTGACCGCCGAGCTGCACATGGCCAAGGCCGACACCATCCGCCCCGAGATCAACGACCACGAGGTTGAGATCAACCGCCTGACCGGCCAGCGAGATCTGCTTGTGTCCAACTCGCAGGCTGTCGCAGCCAAGGCTGTTGAGGGCCGCGACGAGGCGAAGAAACTGCGCGACCAAGCCTCCCAGACGGCTCAGGAAATCGACCGCATCATCGGCGAGATCCAATCGCTCCGCACGGGCGAGGCCAAGACCGCGCTCGACGAGATGAACCAGGCCTTCGACACCGCGGCTTCCTCCGCGAGCAGAGCAAGCTCGGGCAACCGCAACGGTGCCAACCTCGCCAAAGGTGAGATCCGCCAGTCACAGGCCAACCTCATCGGCGCGCACGCCTCGTCGCTGGAGTTCGTTGCCTCGATCCTGAACCAGGTCGCCGAGACGCGCACGCCGCTTCCAAACGCGAGCGCCGTGGTCTCCGCAACCAACGCTGTTCAGGCCGACGCCGACACCTACAAGGCCAACGCTCTTGAGAAGTTCACCGAAGCTCGCGACGCCTTCCAGAGCGCCTCGCTCCGCGGCGAAGCGTCCGACCGCATCGACTCAGTCATCGCCGAGCTTAACCGCGTCATCGAATCCCTCGGCGGCCCGAGCGCCGAGCCTGAGCAGTCGTTCGACGACAGCTTCGATAGCGAGACCGGCGACGCGATCGACGAACAACTCGATGACGAAGGCCAGCTCGAAAAAGACGAGCCGATGGAAGACGACGGCAACGGCTAACCGCTAGGACCAACCCTAAATGCCTGACAGACCGCCGAGCGACGGACCCGAGCTCCCCGAAGTGCAGATGCACCTGCACCGACAGGACGAGCCGGCGACCGGTGTTGTCGTTCGCAACGAGGTCTGCACGCAGAAGAAAGCCGCGGGATTCGTCAGACACATCGAGTTCGATGTCTCGGGCTCACGCCTCGCGGGAAACTTCCGCACAGGCCAGGCCTTCGGCGTACTCCCGCCCGGCGTGGACGACAAGGGCCGACCCCACAGCCAGAGGCTCTACTCGATCGCCTCCCCCACCCGCGGCGAGCAGGGCAAGGGCAACATCATCTCTACCACCGTCAAACGCGTCATCGACGAGCATTGGGACACCAAGAAACTCTTCCTCGGCGTCGCGAGCAACTACCTCTGCGACCTGCAAGTCGGCGAAACCGCCAAGCTGCTCGGCCCCGCCGGCAAGCGGTTCGTGCTGCCGAAGAACCACGCCGACCACGACTACCTCTTCTTCGCCACCGGCACCGGCATCGCCCCGTTCCGCGGCATGCTCGGCGATCTCTACTACCAGTCGTCCCCGCGTTCAGCAACCCTGGTCATGGGCTCGCCCTACGCCACGGAGCTGATGTATCACGACCACTTCCTCGCGATGCAGCAGGACCACCCAAGCTTCAACTACCTCACCGCGCTCAGCCGAGAACGCCAGAGCGACTGCGAAGAGGGCCTGTACGTCCAGCACCGGCTCTCGACCCACCGCGAGCAGATGACCGAACTGCTCAGCAAACCCACAACCCTGATCTACATCTGCGGGCTTGTGGGCATGGAGATGGGGATTTTCAAACGGATGGCAAGGATCCTGCCTCCCGAGATCCTCAGCCAGTACCTGCGCGTGGACCCAGAAGCCGGCGAAATCGACAACTGGTCACGGAAGATGCTCCACCGGAAGCTCAAACCCACCCGCCGGGTCTTCCTCGAGGTCTACTAGCGAACCGTATGACCGCGAGCGGCGTCCCCCCTATAGTGTGAGAAGCCACACGCAGGCCCACTTGCAAGCTAGAGACCGCCCCAAAGGCCAAGGACGATGATGATGAACCGCCCGACGCGAACGATTTGTATCACGGCTCTCGCTCTGCTTGGCTCAAGCCTCGCTGCCAACGCCCAGCCGATCTCAGAGACAGACCTGACCCGCCTCGGCTCCGACAGCCTCGAGGACGTCAAGAAAGCTCGCGGCGAGATCATCGACGCCATCGACGACCCCAAAATGGCGACAGGCGCTCGGTTCGACGCGTCAAGCCAGCTGATCGACCCGCTCAAAGCCATGATCGAATCCGACGACGAGATCCGCGTCGTCAACGGCCTTATGGTCGCAGGCTACATCGTCACGCCAGAATCAATCGCGCTGATCGAGCCGACTTACGCAAGCGACAAGCCGGGCGTCCGGTACGCGGGCATGAAGGCACTCCGCTCGACGTTCGAGATCCTCAGCACCCAACGGACGCACTCGCTCGAGAACAACGAGATCGCGATCCAAATTCAGGCCGCGGCTGAGTTGGTGAAGAACGACCCGGACAACTTCGTCGCCGAGGGCGCGGCTCGCGCTCTGATCGCCGCCGCGAAGATGCGCGACAGCAAGCTCGCCGGTGAAGCCGAACGCGCGTTCAGGGCGCTCGCCGAAGCCTCGGCGCACCGCCTCTCGACCATCGACGACGTCGCCGCCGAGCGTAAAGAGGGTGTGCTGCGAATTGCGATGCTCTCAACGTTTGAGCTTGGTCGCGTGCTCCAGTCAGGCACCAACAAGCCGGGCCGCGAAGCCGTCCGCCAAGCCGCGGGCCTTGCGGGCGATTCGCTGGCGTTCGTCTACAACCGTTTCCAGTCGGCCAACCGCGAGATCGGCTCGATGGACCAGTCCGAGACCGCGATGCTCGCCCAGCTCGTCGGCGCGGCGGAGAACCTCGTGTACTCGGCGCAGTCCGAACTCGGCGAAACCGCGAGCCCCGCGGCTCTGCGTCAGGCCTTCGAGAGCGGCAACGACCGCGATTTCAACCGAGGCATCCTCACGCTGATCGGTGGCTCGGGCGTCCTGACTCGCGCCCCGTTCTCGCTCCAAGCGGACCGGTTTGTCGCTTCGGGCGGCTGAGCAGGCGCGGGCCGCCGATGACGGTATCCTGTAGTCATGCTCAAGCTGATCGCTCCGTTTGTCATCCTGTTCGCCGCCATTTTCGCGGTGGTCGCGTCTGACAAGCCAGACCCGCCCGCGGACTTCACCTTCATCAACCGAGGCGACGTCACCACGCTCGACCCGCAGCGGATGAGTTGGATGCAGGACCTCCGCGTCGCGCGCCTGCTCTTCGAGCCGCTGGTCAGGCTCGACGTCATGACCAAGGACTACGAGATCGTCCCGGGTGTCGCCGAACGCTGGGAGGTCAGCGAGGACTTCCGCGACTACACCTTCCACATCCGTGACGACGCGAAGTGGTCCAACGGCGAGCCCGTCACCGCGCAGCAGTTCGTGTACTCCTGGCGCCGGGCGCTGCTGCCCGAGACAGCCGCCGACTACACGGCCCTGTTCCAAGCCATCGAGGGCGCGACAGACTTCTTCGAGTGGCGCAGCGAACAGACCAAGCAGTACGCTGTCCGCGCACGCGACCTGTCCAACGAAGAACGGCTCGTCGAGTCGCAGAAACTCTGGGACGAAGCGCTCGCGTACTTCGATGAGAACGTCGCACTCAAAGCCGTCGATGACAAAACGCTGACAATGCGCCTGACCGCCTCAACGCCCTACTGGCTCGATCTCTGCGCGTTCGTCGTGTTCGCCCCCGTCTACGAGCCGCTGGTCAGCCAGTACGAACAGATCGACCCCGACACGGGCCTCGTCAAACTCAAGCTCGGCTGGACCAAACCCCCGCTGCTGATCGGCAACGGCCCGTTCGTCCTCGAGAACTGGCGCTTCAAGCGGAGCCTCTTCCTCCGCGCCAACCCCGATTGGTGGGCCAAGGACTCGCTCGACATCGAGACCATCGCCATCCCGTCCGTCGAAGACGGCAACTCGCAGGTCCTCGCCTTCGAGTCGGGCTCCGTCCAATGGGTCAGCGACGTCAACGCCGACTACCGCATCCAGATGCTCGCCGACAAGCAGGCGTTCTACGACGAGAACCGCGAGCAGTACGAACAGCTCAAAGCGCAGGGGCTGGACGCGTTCGCGATTGATGCCGCCCTCCCCGACGACCCCCGCAAGAACATCCACGCGCTCTCGGCGTTCGGGACGTACTGGTACAACTTCAACTGCCTACCCACGCTCGCCGATGGTCGTGAGAACCCGTTCCACGACGCCCGCGTCCGCAGGGCGTTCGCGATGTGCATCGACAAGCAGCGCATCTGCGACGACGTCATGCGGATCGGCAACATCCCCGCGCGAAACATGTTCCCGCCCGGCGCGATCGCGGGGTACGAATCGCCCGCGGGCCTCGACTGCATCTCTGACGCGAAGAACGAGGCCGAGAAGCAGGCCATCATCGACAAGGCCAAGGCCCTGCTCGCCGAGGCAGGCTACCCGAACCCCGCCGAGATGCCACGCATCGAGCTGCTCTTCAACACCGACGGCGGCCACGGCATCATCGCCCAGCAGCTCGCCAAAGACTGGGAAGAATTCCTCGGCGTCCGCACCTTCCTCGCACAGAAAGAGATCAAGGTCTACAAGGACGACCTCAAGAAGCACAACTTCATGACCGGACGCGCCGGCTGGTTCGCAGACTACGCCGACCCCACCACCTTCCTCGATCTCAACCGCACCGAAGACGGCAACAACGACCGCGCCTACTCAAGCGCCCGCTACGACGGCCTGCTCGACGAGGCAAAGCTCGAAACCGACCCCGAGAAACGCATGAAGATCCTCGCAGAGGCCGAACGCCTGATCATGGAAGAGGACATGCCGCTCGTGCCGCTGTTCTACTACGTGAACATCTATCTCTTCGACCCCGACGAGATCACCGGCATCAGCCTGCACCCGAGGCTCCAGCAGGACCTCTTCAACATCGACGTCCTCGGTGACGGCAAAGGACGTGACCAGGTCAAGAACATCTACGGCAAGGACCAGAACTAATGCTCGGACTCATCCTGCGAAGACTGATCCAGCTGCCGATCATCATCCTGGTGATCTACACCATCACGCTCACACTCAGCTGGGCCATCCCGGGCAACCCGCTCGAAAAACCCGAAGGCCGACAGCCGAGCGCCGAGGTCATCGAGGCCATGAAACGCCAGTACAAGCTCGACAGCTTCCCGGCGTTCTACACCTCGTACCTCACCAGCGCCACCGGCATCGACTACATCAAGGACGGGCTCAGCGGTGAACGCAAGCGAGTGCGCGAGCAAGCCGAGGCCGCCGGCGTCGCGGCCCCCACCTCTTACATCTTCAACCTCGGCCCGTCGCTTCAGTACAACGACTGGAACGTGAACCAGATCATCGCCGGCGCGCTGCCCGTCTCGGTCGTGCTGGGCCTGACCGCCATCGTCATCGCGCTCATCATCGGCATAACCGCCGGCGTCATCGGCGCGGTCAAACCGAATTCGATCGCCGACCTGACAACGCTCATGGTCGCGCTCATCGGCATCAGCCTGCCCAGCTTCGTCGTCGGCACGATGCTCCTGCTCGTCTTCGCGGTCGTCTTCCCGGTCTTCCCCGTCGGCGGCTGGGGCAAGCTCACCGGCCTCGTCCTCCCCGCGACAACGCTCAGCCTCCCCTTCGCGGCGTACATCGCCCGCCTCACTCGCATGGGCATGATCGAATCGCTCGACGCCGACTACATCCGCACCGCACGCGCCAAGGGACTCTCCGAAATGAAAGTCCTGCTCAAGCACGCGCTCAAAAACGCGTTCCTGCCCGTGCTCAGCTACCTCGGCCCGGCGACCGCCTACGCAATGACCGGCAGCTTCGTCATCGAAAAAGTCTTCTCGATCCCGGGCCTCGGCCAGCACTTCGTCAACGCCGTCCTCAACAAGGACCTCTTCCTCATCATGGGCGTCGTGCTGATCTTCGCGTCGATGCTGGTGCTGTTTAACCTCGCGGTTGATGTGCTGTACAAGTGGGTTGATCCGAGGATTAGCTAGTTGTCAGATCCGAGGCCGCTCTTGTAGATCACGACGGATTGCGCGCAGTTCGTCGTAGATACGAAAGAGTACCACCATACCCTCAAGCGCAATCCGCACAACAAACAGGTAAAGGAACGCACCAATTATTGCGACCACAATCCCTGCGATGTGGACAATGTCGCTGCTCCCGAAGCGTGATCCATTCACTAGTGCATTTATGTCTTCGTAGATCGCATACGTCGCCAACAATGCTACCAGAACGACATTAGAACCAAAGACAAAGCAGACCCAGCTCGGCGTAACGAAGCGACGGAAGGTCCAGAAACCACCTTCCGTTGTTGCGTTTCTCCGGCTTCGCGTCACTCCTGGTGAAGTGCTTGTGTGCACTTGCTGGATAGACAGAAGCTGACACCCTCGCGAGACGAGCTCTTGCTCGACGTGTGTTTGCCAGTCTGCCTCGAGCAATCGCTCAGTTTCTGCGCCGTCGGGCTTGATGTATCGAACACGGAAGATCGCCATTGCTTTCCCCTAGTGGTTAGTTGTAGGGGACAATATAACGCAATATTCAGATCATTAAAGTACGAGCTACGTGGGTGTAGCGACACAAATCTGTGTACCAGATTGTGTTTGAGACTGCAGAACTAGCTGGCCGACTGAGCAGAGTTCGACTCTAAGCCGACACTTCCTCAAAGCTCGCCCCGCGCTCAACGCTGAAGCTCACGAACTGCCCCACCTCGAAGTCGTCCGCCGACTGTCCCGGCGCAACCGGCTGGCAGTAGATCGGCATGCCCGCGCTGACCACGATGAAGCCGTCTTCGATCGCGACGATCGAGCCCTGGACCCGGCGGGGTCTGCCCATGACCGGGTCAACGAATCGACCGCCGGTGTTGCAGACGTCGATCCGCTTGGCCCTGGCGCGGATGGTGCCGGTGATGGTCTTGCCGGGCTTGGTCGTGATCTCCCCGCTCGGCTCGAGGTGGGTCTTGTAGTGCGAGTTGTGGAAACTGATCACCGCGAACGCGGGCTTGGTGGCCGTCGCGTCGATGGTTTCAACGAGCGTGCCGCGGGCGAGTTTCGGGTCGATCTTGTTCGTCGGTGCGGGGTGAAGCATGCCCAGAGGATAGCAAGGAACTTGCTCCCTCTCCCTGCTAGGAAGAGGGATGGGGAGAGGGTTCTTCCGCCGAGCGTTCGATGCTCAGGTTAATAGTCAAAGACCCCTCATCCGTCTGCTACGCAGACACCTTCTCCCCGGCGGGGAGAAGGAGGGAGTTGCCAGGCTTGGACTAGGAGTCGCTGCCCATCGCCAGGAAATTAGCCAGCATCGCGGGCCCGGCCTCGGTCATGAAGCTCTCCGGGTGAAACTGCAACCCCTCCAAAGGCTGCTTCGATCCATCCGCCCAGACCCGCCGAAGCCCCATCACAACCCGGCGCGAGCCGCCCTTACCGTCGTCTTCGTCGGTCCACGCGCTGACAGACCAGCCGTTGCCGTCGGCGTCGGGCTCGGCCGGGATGCTCTCGGGCGTAATCACCAGCGAGTGGTACCGCATCGCCTCGGTCGGCGAATCGATCCCCGCGAACAGCCCCTTGCCGTCGTGGTGCACCGGGCTGGTCTTGCCGTGAACCGCGACGTGGTGTCGGCCCACGGTCATGCCGTGCAGCGCGCCCATGCACTGGTGCCCGAGGCACACGCCCAGAATCGGAACCCGCCCCGCGAAATGCTCGATGATCTCGCTCGACACCCCAGCCTCGTTCGGCGTGCAAGGTCCGGGCGAAATGACAATGTGCGTCGGCCCCGCCCCACCGCCGAGCCCCTCGGCCTCGGCGGGCGTGATCTTGTCGTTGCGCACCACAAGCAGGTCCCGATCGGGGTCCAGCGATGGGTCAAGCTCGCCCAGCCTCTGCACGAGGTTCCAGGTGAAGCTGTCGTAGTTGTCTATGAGCAGGATCACGCGGACATGGTACGCCCATCAGGCGACGTCGCGATCCTCGTCGAGTTCATCCCCGAACGCGTCCGGACCGATGCCCTCGAGCTTCTGGATGCCGTAGTCGTCCAGCACCGTCCCCGCAACACCGTCGCGGGTGACCAGGAACAGGTCGTCCGTGATCGGGTAAGGCAGGCGGTTGTAGTCCTGCACAACCCGGCGGTGGAGCCTCTGAAGGAAAGGCGTAGGGCCAGCCGAGAGCGCGACGAACATATCCCTCGCCGGGATCGCGACGAGGAAGTCAGGCCCGAGGCGGTCAACGAGCGTGTTGTACAGCCCGCCCATCAGCACTCTGGCGGCGTCGTAGCCGTCCTGCTCGCCGATGATCGCGGCGTGGCCGCCCTCTTTCGATTCGACAAACTGCATGTCCAACTCGGGCGTGTAGTGGTCGAGATTCTCGCGAGCGATCTGCTCCAGCTCCTCGCACGTGATGCCCCAGCGGATCATCTGCTCGGTGGTGATGCTGATCGTCATGTTCGGCAGGTCTGTCACAAAGACAATCACCGTGCCGTTGACGAACGGAACGTGCGCCACCAGCTCCCGCGAGAGGTGCTCGAAGATCGATTCGGGCTGGATGCGAGGCATGATCCGCGAACGGACGAGCTCGAAACTCATATCCGACTGATCGATCGAATCATCGCTAAACAGCTGATCGAGATAGTGCTCGACGATCTCCTGCCCCCGGACCTCGTCGTGCGAGACCATGCGGTAGAGGTTGTCGAGGTCCAGACGCCGGCCGTCGACCAAAAGCTCAGTTGTGCCGATCAATTTGACGGCATAGCCGGGCTGGATCTGTCGCAGCATGTCGGCGACCTGCTCGGCAAAGGCACTCATTTCACGGGGCATCTGAGCCATGGTGTCTATCCCTCATCCCATGTGAAGACCCGCACACGCAGGCTCCAACACTCTCACTCTCCAGACTGCCGACTCATCGACCACCCAGCCCATCGCCTGAGCGCACAGGCCCAGTTCTTGCACACCCAAACAGGTGGTTTCTTCACAGGATCTTCCCTAGCCATCGAGCCATCCCAGCCGTTACACCTCCGAAACCAGCTGTAAACGTTGTTCAATCAACGGATTGCACACTCGCAACGTCCAGATCCGCAGTTACGGGGCCATGTTGCCTGCGGGCTTGCTGCATGGTCCGATTTGGCTAGAATCTCGTCTTGCACACCGGGCCGCGGGGTGGTCTCGCCCCGGGCGGCTGTGCATCGGAGAACCAACGTGACCGAGCAGGACATCGAAGCCAAAGTAATCGACATCGTCGCCGAGCAACTCGGTGCTGACAAAGGCAAGATCTCGCGGGAAACCAGCTTCGTAGACGATCTCAACGCGGACAGCCTCGACACCGTCGAGCTGGTCATGGAGTTTGAGGACGCCTTCGAGACTTCAATCCCGGATGACCAGGCCGAGAAAATCAAGACCGTTGGACAGGCGATCGAGTTCATCAAAGGCGCCCAGGGCACCGACTGATCGGCACCGCCATTCGCCTACCCACAGACCCTTCTAAGGCGGCTTGGGAGCCGCCTTTTTCTGATATCTGTCCAACAGGTTCAGACCGGAGCAGCCGTAGATGAGTCAGAAACGCAGAGTAGTGATCACCGGTGTCGGTGCGGTGACCAACCTCGGTCACGATGCCCCGACCACCTGGGCGGCGATGCGCGACGGCAAGAGCGGGATCTCGAAGATCATCGATCCCGAATTCGATCTCTACGACAAATGGACGGTGAAAATCGCCGGTGCCCTCAAAGACTGGGACCCAGCCGATCACATCGACAAACGCGAAGCCCGTAGGCTCGACCGCTGCACGCAGCTCGGGCTCGTCGCGGCGCAGCAAGCCATCGACCACTCCGGTCTGGACATGTCCAAAGAAGACCCCACCATGTGCGGCGTCGTCGTCGGGTCGGGCGTGGGCGGCATCTCGACCATCGAGCAGAACGTCATCACGCTGACCAAAAAGGGACCGGACCGCATCAACCCGTTCACGGTCCCTCGCCTCATGGTCAACGCCGTGGCTGGCAACATCTCGATCAAGCACAACCTGCAAGGCCCCGCCTCGGCGCACGCAACCGCCTGCGCAAGCTCGGGCCACGCCATGGGCGACGCCATGCGGTACATCCAGTCGGGCATGACCGACGTGATGATCGCCGGCGGCTCCGAAGCGGCCTGCACGCCGCTCTGCCTCGGTGCGTTCATGACTATGAAGGCCCTGAGCACACGCAACGACGACCCGGAGGGCGCCAGCCGCCCGTTCGACGCCGACCGCGACGGGTTCATCCTCTCAGAAGGTGCCGCGATCTGTGTCCTCGAAAGCGAGGAGCACGCAAAGGCTCGCGGTGCCAACATCCTCGGCGAGCTTGTTGGGTTCGGAAACTCCTGCGACGCGAGCCACATCACGGCTCCGAACGAAGAGGGCCTCGGCGCTTCACGCTCGATGTCCTGGGCGCTCCGCGACGCGGGGCTCAACACCGACCAGATCGACTACGTCAACGCCCACGGCACATCCACGCCGCTTGGTGACTCGGCGGAAATCGCGGCGGCCATCTCCGTCTTCGGGGACCACGCCCGCAAGTCAGCCAACGGCGGGCTGGTCATGAGCTCGACCAAGTCCATGCACGGGCACACGCTCGGCGCATCCGGCGCGGTCGAAACCATCGCCTGCCTCCACGCGGTCCGCGACGGCATCATCGCCCCCACCATCAACCTCCACAACCCGGGCACTCGCCAAGAAGACGGCTCTGTCGTCCCCTACGACATGGACCTCGTCCCGAACGAGGCACGCGAAAAGCCAGTCAAATACGCCATGAACAACACGTTCGGCTTCGGCGGGCACAACGTCACCCTGATCGTGGCTCGATACGACGGCTGATTCACGGAAATCCCGCAGAACGCCCGCCGAGTCTGCCGATACTCCTGTGGTATGTCCACCAAGCTCGATTCCATCCTGAAGCTCGAAGTGCCAATCATCGTCCGCATTGGGCAGAAGAAGCTCAAGGTGAAGGACATCACCGATATCTGCCCGGGCATGATCATCGAGCTGTCAAAGCCCGCAGACGAAGAACTGGACCTGCTCGTCAGCAACGTCCCAATAGGCCAGGGCATGGCGGTCAAGGTCGGCGAAAACTTCGGGATTTCCATCTCCTTTATCGGGGACGTTCGGGCCAGAATTGAGGCGATGGGCGGCGAACCCACAATCGCGGCAACCCAGTCCGAATCGGGCGAAATCGACGAAGACGAGGCAGCAGCGCTCGCAGAGCAGTTCTTGGCCGGCTAACCCCCGATTAGGCACAACTGGCCCCGCGCACGGACCGATACCGTGGGAGATAGGCCTCTAAAGGGCCCGCACCGACCTCAAAGACCGCAAGGACTCACACAATGCCACGCGACATCCCAGTCGGCAACGGATCACTCCTCATCAACTTCGACGATGCCTACCGCATCCGCGACATCTATTTCCCTTGCGTGGGCCAGCCCAACCACACGCAGGGCCACATCCAACGCTTCGGTGTCTGGGTCGACGGCAACTTCGCCTGGATCGAAGACAAAGGCTGGCACCGCTCGCTCCGCTACAAGCCAGACACACTCGTCACCGAGGTCGTGCTCACACACAAAGAGTTCGGCATCGAGCTGACTTGCAACGACGCGGTCGACCAAACCGAGCCGATCTACTTCCGTAAAACCGTCGTCCGGGACAAGCTCGGACGCGACCGCGACGTCCGCATCTTCTTCCACTACGACCTCTCAATCGGTGGCAACCCGGTCGGCGACACCGCAAACTACGACCCAACCACCAACTCCGTTGTCTTCTACAAAGACGGCTTCTACTTCCTCGTCAACGCCTGCGACCAGCACAAGTGCGGCATCGACCACTGGGCCATCGGCACCAAGCGCGTCGGCGGTGCCGAGGGTACGTGGCGCGACGCCGAAGACGGCCACCTCGGACGCAACACCATCGCGCAGGGCTCCGTTGACGCAACCATCGGGTACAACCTCCACGTCCCCGCCGGCGGCGAGAGCCACGTCACGAACTGGTTCGCCTGCGGCCGGAGCTACAACGACGTCAAGCACCTCAACCGCCGCATCTGGGACACCGGTGCCGAGCGCATGATCTTCCAGACCGAGGCCTACTGGAAGACCTGGGCGTACAAAGAGAACATCGACACCAGCGCGCTGCCCGAGCCCGTCAGCGACATGTTCTACCGCTCGGCGCTCATCCTCCGCACACAGGTTGACAACGGCGGCGCGATCATCGCGGCCAACGACACCGACATCGCCCAATTCGGCGGCGACCACTACTCCTACTGCTGGCCCCGCGACGGCGCGCTCTGCGCCTACTCGCTCATCCTCACCGGCCAGAGCGAACTGAGCCGACGCTTCTTCCGCTTCTCCGCGAGCGTCATCGAAGACGAGGGCTACTTCCTCCACAAGTACAACCCGTCCGGCTCGCTCGCATCGAGCTGGCACCCATGGACACTCGACGGCCAGAAGATCCTGCCCATCCAGCAGGACGAAACCTCGCTCGTGCTCTGGGCGCTCCGCAAGCACTTCGAGACCTACCGCGACGTCGAGTTCGTCAAGAGTGTCTACGAAGAACTCGTCGTCAAGCCCGCAGACTGGATCGTCGACTACCGCGACGCCAACGGCTTGCCTAAGCAGTCGTGGGACCTCTGGGAAGAACGCCGAGGCGTGCACACGTTCACGGTCGCAAGCACGATCGGCGCGCTCAAGGCCGCCGCCGCGTTCTGCCGAGACTTCGGCGAACCCGACCGCGCCGCGACGTACTCGGAGACCGCCGAGCGCATGACGCAGGCGTTCATGAAGCACTTCTGGCACGAATCCGAGGGACGCTTCGCCCGCCGAGTCGTGCCCCAAGAAGACGGCTCCTACCGCCTCGATCTCAACGCCGACGCGTCGAACTACGCGCTGTACGCGATCGCAGAACTCGACCCGGAGCACGAGAAGATCGCGTCGGACCAGAAAGCCATCCGCGAACTCCTCTCGGTCCGCACCGAGGTCGGCGGCATGGCCCGCTACCAGAACGACTACTACCACCAGATCGAGTCGGACAAAACCGACATCGTCCCCGGCAACCCCTGGGTCATCTGCACGCTCTGGCAGGCGCAGTACATCATCGCCAAAGCCAAGACCAAGGCCGATCTGTCAGAGGCGATGGACCTAATCAACTGGTGCACGTTCCGCCAGCTCGAGTCGGGCGTCCTCGCCGAGCAGTTCCACCCGTACACCGGCGAGCCGCTCTCGGTCAGCCCGCTGACGTGGAGCCACGCTACGGTCATGATCGCTGTGAGCGAGTACCTGAACAAGCTGCGCGAGATCGATCATCAGGGCTCGGGCACGCCTCATCCGACGTTCCGGGGCATATCGGTCAAGAAATAACAGCTGCTACTTTTGCAGACCGCGCGCCATAGAGATGCCCAGACCGGCTAACACGACCAAGATCAACATGACGATCCTAATCTGTGGGTGATCAATAAGAAGACACCCCCCTGGCGTTCATGCCCCAACTCGCCTAAATCGAGGGCAAGGACCACGCCACGCCCAAGCCATCTTCGCGGGCCTTGCGCGGGAAGGTTGATCCCTGCGATCAAGGGGTAATCGTCGCATTGACTGTGTACGTTCCGACGGTGTCGCCGTTCGTGCTAGAGACGAGGACAACGTAGGTGCCGCCGACGGCGGGGCTGGGCGTCGAGACCTCCGACAGCAAATCGGAAGAGGCCGCATCGATCAGTTCACCATCCGGTGCGTACAACCGAGCCTCGGTCGCAAATCCGCCATCATCTTCGGTGACAGCCACGGTCAACGAATCCCCGGGGGGGACAATCACGCGAAACACGTCGATGTCACCGAACTCGATTTCTGATGTGATCGGAACGCCAGGCTGCAACGCGACGCCTGCCGGAAGGGTGTCCCCGATGCGGACCGCCGTGAGGGCATACAGGCCCGTGCGCGCAGGCGTGCCGGAGACAACGAGCGAGTAGTACCCCGTCTCCGGCACATCGCTTGCCTCTACCTTGAATCCGTCATTGCTCTGACCAGCATCGAGTTCGACGTCAGATGGCGAACGGAGCGACACCCGTACCGCAAACTGCGTGGTGTCTTCGCCCGCCGCAACCAGCAAGTCGTCGCCGGCCTCCGCAAACAAGCGATAGACATCGACATCTCCGTCGAAATCGATCGCCGATACAACGCGTGAAGCGTCGGTCAGCACAACGTCACATGTCGGACCGCCGGTACCGGCATTGAACGCCTGAATCCACGCGGTGAAATCCGTTGGTGAAACCATGCCGTCGCCGTTGACGTCGGCGACCGGGCTGTTCTGATTGAAGTTGTTAATCCAAGCCGAGAAGTCAGTAGGTGTGACCAGACCGTCGGCGTTCTGATCGGCGCACAGTCTGTCGTCGTCCACTTGGGCAGCCGAACTGCCGACGATCGACACCGCCGCAAGCAAAGCTGCGGCAGACATTAAACCAACCCTTGATTGCATGGCGCACCTTTCTTCTCGATCCTCTGGCAAGCGGTGTCCAGCCCGCCGGGCCAATATATTCTGAAAGGCGAACCGAGTGTGCAAAGAATGCGCATGATTGCGTCCGATTACCCGCATAGAAGCGTAGCGATTGATCCGGTATTCCCTAAGTTAACGCAGCAAGCCACGCGCCATGTAGGTGCCGGCGCCCGCGAGCACGACCAGAATTCCGAGAACAATCCAGAATCCCTGCGGGTGCAGCAAGAACGGCATGCCGCCCGTGTTCATCCCCCAGATCGCCGCGATCATGTTCGCGGGCAGGAAGATCGCCGCGATCACGGTCAGCCGCATGCTGATCCGCGCCGAGCGTTCGTTCTCGATCAGAGTCAGCTCGTCCTGGATCGCCTTGGCACGCTCGCGCATCTCGTCGAGGTGATCGATACAGCGCGCAAGACCGACCTCCGAGTCATGGATCGAATGCCGAACCTCATGCCCGACCCACTGTGGCATGTCACGCTCAGCGTGCATCAGCGCATCGCGCTGCGGCGACAGATACCGGCGGATAATCACGATCTTCCGCCTCATATCCGCGATGTGCTCGCGGATTTCCTTGCGATCGATCGTGTTCTCGTCCTCTTCGTACGACGAAAGCTCGTCGTCCATGCTCGCAAGCTCGGGCTCGATCTTGTGCAGCAGCGACTCACTAATCCCAACCAGCACATCGACCGACTCCATCGGGCCGTTGCCACGAAGCAGGGCCTGCCTGCGGTCGTCTATCGACATGAGTCGTCGGTGCCTGGAAGTAATCACGCGGTCCTGGTCGATCCAGAGCCGAACCGAGACCATGTCCTCCGCGTCCGCGTTCTTGTTGAAGTTCATGCCGCGCAGCACGAAAAGCATGCCCTCGGGCGATTCGCTCGTCGCAGGGTAGAACGAAAACCTCGGCCTCGGGTCCGCCTCAAGCATCACGCGCGACGCCGACGCCGGCAGTCTCGCGCCGTCCTCGATCCACTGCTTGGCGCGGGTGCCCGTGCGGTCGAGGTGGACCCAGATGTCGCCATCGATCTTGTCGCCCATCGGGTCGTCTTCGATCGCGGCCCAGTCCATGTCCGCGCCGCCGCCCGAGCCGTCGAGCCGGTACGCACCGATCAGCCCGCCCCGGCTCACCAGCGCATCCATCTCGTCCTTCTTGCGTCCCTCGTCGGCCATGATGCGCCCGCCTTACTTGAGTTTGACCTTCCCGGTCCCCTTGCGGATCTCGCCAAGCTCGTATACGGTCTCGCCGAACTTTTCCAGCTTCCGCTTCACGGCATCAGCAAACGTCGGACGCACGATCAGCACGTACCCCACGCCCATGTTGAACACACGGTCCATCTCGTCGCCCGCGATGTTGCCCTGATCCTGCAAGAACCGGAACACCGGCGGCACCTCCCACGCGTTTCGGCTGAGCACCGCGTCCACCGTCGGGTTCATCACACGCTCAAGGTTCTGCGCCAACCCGCCCCCCGTGATGTGCGCCATCCCGCTGACGACCTTCTTCACCTTGTACGCCCTCAGCAATTTCACAATCGGGTTGGCATACAGCCGGGTCGGTGTCAGCAAAACCTCGCCCAGAGTCCGGCTCTCGTCGAGATCTTTGTGGATCTTGTCGAGCTTCAGCTTGCGCGTATCGACGACCTTTCGCACAAGACTGAACCCGTTGGAGTGCACGCCGTCGGACGCGAGGCCGAGCACAACATCGCCCGGCGCGACGCGCAGCGGATCGGTCGCCTTCTTGAGCTCGACCACCCCCACCGCAAACCCCGCCATGTCGAACTCGCCCTCGGCGTACACGTCGGGCATCTCCGCAGTCTCGCCGCCGATGAGCGAGCAGTCCGAGTCCTTGCACGCCGACGACACGCCACGGACCATCTGCTCGAGCATCTCGGGGATGACCTTGGGCACCGCGATGTAGTCAAGAAAGAAAAGCGGCTCAGCGCCCTGCACAATCAGGTCGTTCACGCTCATCCCGACCAGATCGATCCCGACCGTCGAGTAGTCCCGGCACTCGGTCGCCAGCTTCAGCTTCGTCCCCACGCCGTCGCAACAGGCGACCAGCACCGGGTCCACGTAGTTCTGCTTGAACAGCTTCTGGTTGTAGTCGAGCCTGAACAGGCCAGCGAACCCGCCGGGGTTCTGGATGACCCTCGGCCCGTGCGTCCGGCGGACCATCGAGCCCAGGCCCGAGATGAACGAGTCGTAGGTCTTCAGGTCCACGCCGGCGTCGGCGTAGGTGAGACCGCGGTCGGGCTTTTGAGTGGGTCGCTTTGCCATGTCCCAAACAATAGCGAGAGCAGTCACGCCGCACCTGTCAGATAGCCCGTTCAGACCACCCCTGAAAGTGGCTCCGCGCCAAGCCGCTCTCTACAGTTACGCTTGACCAAGGCCACGCGCCACCAGGAGAACCGCATGAGCTACCAGTTCACTTCAGAATCCGTCTCGATGGGCCACCCGGACAAGGTCGCCGACAAGGTCAGCGACGCGATCCTCGACGCCTGCCTCAAGGGCGACCCGAACTCGCGCGTGGCCTGCGAGACGCTCGTCACCACGGGGCTGTGCGTCGTGAGCGGCGAGATCACCACCCGCACGCAGGTGCCGTTCGCGGACATCGCGCGCGAGACCATCAAGCGCATCGGCTACACCGACGACGCCTTCGGCATCAACGGCGACACCTGCGCCGTGATGGTCACGCTCGACACGCAGTCGCCCGACATCTCGCAGGGCGTCACGGCGGGCGACGGCCTGCACAAGGAGCAGGGCGCCGGCGACCAGGGCATGATGTTCGGCTACGCCTGCCGCGAGACCCCCGGTCTCATGCCGCTGGCCATCGACCTCTCGCACAAGCTCGTGGCCAAGCACGCGCAGCTGCGCAAGACGGGCAAGATCAAGTACCTGCGTCCCGACGCC
>JAUILU010000004.1 GCA_030432905.1 Phycisphaerae bacterium
GCTTTAATAGGCGAACAGCCTAACCCTTGGGACCGCCTACAGCCCCAGGATGCGATGAGCCGACATCGAGGTGCCAAACCGCTCCGCCGCTATGGACGCTCGGGAGCGATAAGCCTGTTATCCCCGGAGTACCTTTTATCCGATGAGCTACGACCCTTCCACACGGGATCGCAGGATCACTAGAACCTACTTTCGTAACTGCTCGTCCTGTCAGACTCGCAGTAAAGCTGGCTTGTGCTCTTACACTCGACGCGCGGTTTCCATCCGCGCTGAACCAACCTTTGTGCTCCTCCGTTACTCTTTTGGAGGAGACCGCCCCAGTCAAACTACCCAGCACTCATGGTCCCCCGCCCAGTTTCATGGGAATCGGGGTTAGGCCGTAAACGTAAACAGAGTGGTATTTCACCAACGGCTCCACGAACCCCAAAAGGTCCGGATCAACGCCTCCCACTTATCCTACGCAATTTATGCTCACGACCAATAAAAGCCTGTAGTAAAGGTTCACGGGGTCTTTCCGTCTTGCTGCGGGTAGGCGGCATCTTCACCGCCACTACTATTTCACCGAGTTGGTCGTGGAGACAGTGTCCCAGTCATTACACTATTCATGCGCGTCGGAACTTACCCGACAAGGAACTTCGCTACCTTAGGACCGTCATAGTTACGGCCGCCATTGACTCGTGCTTAGGTTGTGAGCGTGAACCCACTTCCGTGACATTCGAGCATTGGGCAAGCGTCACACTGTATACGGCGTCTTGCGACTTAGCACAGTGCTGTGTTTTTGATAAACAGTTGCCAGGACCTTTTCTCTGCGCCCCGAAGGGCCTCCTTATTGCGAACGTACGGAGTTAATTTGCCTAATTCCTTCACGACCATTCTCTCGAGCGCCTGAGGCTATTCGCCTCGCCCACCTGTGTCAGTTTTGGTACGGGTCTTGCTTCGTGATACCGCCGGCTTTTCTAGGAACCCTATCCCTATGCGACGGCCCGAAGGCCTGGGCACCACTGGTCGCCCTGCATAGCTCAAAGATTCGCACCGACGGCTAACCCACAAGAGGGCTGGAATATTAACCAGCTGTCCATCGACTACGCCCTTCGGCCTCGTCTTAGGTCCCGCCTAACCCTGGGCGGATGTACCTTCCCCAGGAAACCTTAGGCTTACGGCGTGTGGGATTCTCACCCACATTATCGTTACTCAAGCCCACATATTCACTTCCTGACGCTCCATGAATCCTTCCGGAATCACTTCACTGCTGACAGGAACGCTCTCCTACCACTTCTTACGAAGTCCGCAGTTTCGGCTCTCTGCTTATTCCCGATCATTATCGGCGCCGGACTCCTCGACCAGTGAGCTGTTACGCACTCTTTAAATGGTGGCTGCTTCTAAGCCAACATCCTGGTTGTCATTGCAATCCGACTTCCTTAAGAACTGAGCAGAGATTTGGGGCCTTAACTGGCGGTCTGGATTTTTCTCCTTTTGACTACGGATATTGTCACTCGCAGTCTATCTCCCAGACCTTGGCAGTTGGTATTCGGAGTTTGGTTGAATGGGGTACCCTGGGTAGGGCCCGCCACTCATCCAGTAGCTCTACCCCCAACTGTTGCTATCTGAGGCTAACCCTAAAGTTATTTCGGAGAGAACGAGCTATCTCCCGGTTTGATTAGACTTTTACTCCTCCCCACAGCTCATCCCAACTCTTTTCAACGAGTACGGGTTCGGGCCTCCATTGGGTCTTACCCCAACTTCACCCTGGCCATGGGTAGATCACACGGGTTTCGCGTCTAGCCCCTACAACTAAGCGCCCTATTCAGACTCGGTTTCCCTTCGCCTCCGACCCGGTAGGTCTTAGGCTCGCTGCAGAGACTAACTCGTGGGCTCATTATGCAAAAAGCACGCGGTCACCCCGGAGGGCTCCCACCGCTTGTAGGCGCATGGTTTCAGGTACTCTTTCACCCCGCTCATCGCGGTACTTTTCATCATTCAGTCACCTTACTGATGCACTATCGGTCGTTGAGTAGTACTTAGTCTTGGAGGGTGGACCCCCCATGTTCAGTCCGGGTTTCACGAGCCCGAACCTACTTGAAGACTCTAACGATAACACTACAGGGCTTTCACCTTCTTTGGCCGACCATTCCAGGCCGCTCACGTTATCTCTTATCCGCTTTCGCTCGCCGCTACTTACGGAGTCGCAGTTGCTTTCCTTTCCTCTGGGTACTTAGATGTTTCAGTTCCCCAGGTTTGCTCCCAGCACCTATGCATTCAGTACTGGGTGACCCATACGGGCCGGGTTGCCCCATTCGGAGATCTTCGGTTCACAGCTCGTTTACCAGCTTCCCGAAGCTTATCGCAGGTTACCACGTCCTTCATCGCCTCTCAACGCCAAGACATCCACCATACGCCCTTGATCGCTTGATCACACCAACCAGACGCCGCGACAAACTACTCGTCACGAAACCGGGCCGATGCCTCAAGCCGCCATTGCGCTCAAGTGAAACACAATCCATTCATACAGACATGGACTATGTCTCGGCTTTACTTTCTCTTTCATTAGGTATTGTGCTGTCAATCGCACCCGTTTCTGGTTGCCCAGATCATGGTACTTTTGACAGTCAATTGCCATCTGTCTGCGGTTGTCAAACAAGCTACGAGAGGCACGGATCAACCGATTCTCAAGTTTGCCGGGCTCCCACCGAGCCGGGCGGCTGCCTTTCGAGAAGTCCTCGATCGGCAGGAGACGATGGTAGGCAGCAATCGAAGATCGTCAAGCTTCTACCAAGATCATTTTGATTAATCAGCCCCCGCCGGTGCTCCCCCCGCCGTCGCGCGAGCGGTTCTGGCGGTTCCGCTCGGCCTCGATTCGGCCCCGGCCGTCACCCCGCCCATCGACCCTTCCGTCGATAAACTCGCGGTTTTCGCCGGTAACACGGCTCTGAGTCTGGCCCGGAATCCGGGGGAGCTGCTCCTCACCGATTTCTGCGGACGCCTTGATGATCGAATACAGCGGCAGGCTCTGGTCCACCCTATGGGACCGGCTCGAGATCTGGCCGTCGGGGCCACGCACGAGCGCCTCGAAGACTGCCTGGGCCTGCCCGCCGATGCCGGCGGTCACCATCGGAGATTGGACCACATCGAGCAGCCACGAGTCGGCCTCGATCACGAGCTCGGTAGGCAGCAGCAATTCTTCGACGCCCTCGGCCTGCTCGACCTCGTTTTCCGATCCCTCCTCGGTTGGACGCCACGCCTGCTCGTCTGCGGTGCGTTCGACGTCCCAACGCTGGAGGCCTTCGGGGAGCGTGATCTCGGAGACGAAGCGGTCGCCGGGCTGGAGTCCGACCTCGCTCTTGCGCCAGTAGCCGTAGTAGAACCGGTACAGCTCAGCGGTCGCCGAGGCGGTGCCGAGCGCACCGGTGTCCGGGCTGGCGCCTGAGATGAAGTAGTACTCGTCCCAGCTGACGCTGACGGGCGAGCCCCACTCGGTCCACTCCGATCGGGTCAGCTTCGCGTCGGCGAGTTCGTGCAGGCTCTCGTCGAGCGAGCTCTTCCGGCCGAACATCGGGTTCACGAACACAAGTCGCACGCGATAGCGGTACGTAGTGCCCGGTTCGACGTCGAAGTCGTGCGTCCAGAAGTGGACCTTGTCGGCCTCGAGAAGATCTCCATCGTGCATGTACTTCTCGCGATCGAAGGCTTCTGCGGAGTCGAAGCTGTCGGGCTGCTGCCAGCCGAGTCCCTCGAGTTCCGCGACCACGCCTTCGCGTTGCGTGTTGAGCTGCTCGATCTGACGCTCGATGTTGCGTGTGCGGACATCGCTCTCGCCGCTGTCTTGGTTGCGATCGTTTCGATCCTGTGGCTGCTGTCGGCCGTCACCGCGACCGTCGCCCCTGCCATCACCCCGGCCGTCGCCGCGGTTCTCGTTGCGGGTCGTAGTGTTGACCGGCCCCGAAAGCGCTCTGTTCTTCTGCTCGATGTTCTTGTCGATACTTGCGAGTCTGCGCTCGAGAAGGCGGATCTGTCCCTGGATCTCGCCGATGTCCTCTGGGTCCGGGACTTCTGCCGGCGGGACCCAAGGCTCGCCCTCAAGCAGGGGCACAAACTCTGGCCGAAGGATCGGCTGCTCCATGTTGGCGGCTTGGATGCCGACCTGCTGGAGCTGTTTGTAGTTGGTCGCGGTCTCGTCGAGATCATCGAGGACGCTCGTGATGCCCGGCATGCGCGTGACGGGTTCTGCGGGCCCCCACTGGCCGTCGATGTCGCGCTTCTGACGCTCGACCTCGACCTCGAGCACGCCTGTGCCTTGATTCCACCAGCTGCCCGGGAGAGCGGAGATGACGCCGCCGGGGCCGTCGGGATCGTCCATGTAGGCCTGATGCAGTTCTTTGCCGTCGAAGTGGGATTGAACCGAAACCCAAGGCGTGTCGAAGGGCTGTTCTGAGGGCAGGAACTCGGCGAGGCCTTCGATTTCGTTGACCGCGTATGGGTCAAGCGTCGCGCGGTAGCTGGCGGCTCTTGGCGCAGCAGGAACCGGCGGCACGAACGGCGCGTACTCGCCCGCGGCAAGGTGAGCTTCGCCGATGTTCACATCGATCGAGAGCGGCTTGCCGAGCGAGAGGAAGCGATCGGTCTTGACCACACCACCCGAGATCGCGTCCTCGAACACATCGCCCAGATTCTGCGTCTCAACGTCCGTCGGCAGAGTCGGGTTTGTGTTGTCGAGATCCGCCTTCAGAAGCTCGGCGGCGCGCTCAGCGGGCTCGAACGCATCGGCGAGCGAGACGTCCTTGCCGCCTACCTCGACTGTGTTCGACTGCAGCACGAACTGAAAGGTCAGGACCGCAAGAAACGCGAGAAGCATGACCGCGACGATCAGTTTCTCGAAGTTGGCTTCGATCCAAGAGATTCCTTTGACACCCATTGGTCAATCCTCTTTATCTATCGTGTGTCGGCTGCTTAGGCCGGGCTGTCGATTGGTTGATCCGGCTCGATGCCGAGTTGGTCACGAACATCCGCGGGCATGAACTGTTTCGTCCAGCTTCGCAGCCAGAGCGTTTCGATTTCCAGCTCGACCCGGACCGTGAAGTCTGAGCCGGCGTAGAAGCCGTTCTCGATTTGCTGCCACTGATCGACGGAGTAGATATCCGCGTCGAGCACGGTCATGAAGTTGTACGACGAGATCGAATTGATCAGCGCCGGGAGCTTCTCGTACGAAGCGATCAGTGAAACTTTCACAGTGCGAACATCGTACAGATCGCTCGGCTCGTCGCCGCGACCAGTAAACGTACCCGCGGCAACGAAACCTGCGGCCTGGGCACCGGGCAGACCCCGGCCTTCTCTGGCGTCCCGCTCACGCCTGGCTTGACGCCTGATGTCGTCACCAGACAGCGGCATCTCGTATTGATCGTTCGCGCTAGTCTGGGTTGCCGAAGCGGTCACGAGAGGTTCGAATGTGATCGACTCAACCCGCTTGACGACGCCGTCGAGAACATTGCCGCCGACACCTTGGGTATCAAACTCGTCGTTAGCCGCGGCGAGCGCCGTGAGGATGTCATCGATCAGCCAGTAGTCAGCCTGCCAGCTGAAGCATGCTGTCATCGAAGGATCGACGGGCGAAACCGTACGAGGGACCGACTGGGGCAAGATCGACTCGTCCGCGTAGAACGACGTGTCGCGTGCGTGAGTCTCGTACGCGCCGAGCCTTTGCTCGACGAGTTGCTGCTTGATCTGATCGCGGGTCGCCTCGTCCATCTCGCTTTCGGGCGTACCCGGAGCCAGCTGACTCATGAGCGACGCCTTGCGTGCCGCGAGCTGCTCGCGGAGAAGCTCGCTATCGACCGGTGTCCGGATGCGGAGCCGATCGAAGAGCTTGTCGTACGCCGACTCAAAGTCGTCGCCGCCGGTCGCGACAACCATTTGTGCGAACTGTGGTCTAAGAATCTGGCCGCTTGGCCCGCTACTCGGCTCCGGGAACAGACCATCGAGTAGCACGCCGCGGTTCTTGGAGTTGAACTCGACCGCGCGATCTTTGACACGCGCGACAATGGATTCTCGCTTCTCGCGCTCGGCCTTGAAGAACTCGGTCGTCACCGCGTTGGGCGGCGTGTTGATCTCGATCGGCTCTTCGGTCTGCGAGAGAGGCGGCAGCGAGTAAGTTACTTTCGCGGACGTGACATCGCGGAGCGCTTTCTGCGCCTCACTCTGCCGCTCGTCGCGGAGTTCCTTGTTCATGCCGCTCGAGAAGTACCACGCGACGGGCAACGGCACAACAGTCAGGATCGCCAGAAGAACGATCACTATGTTCGATTTCAACCAGGACAGCAAGCCGCTCATTCCGTGCCTCCCTCTTCAGCATTTTCCTGAGCACCTTCGCGCTCTTCCGGCGGCACGATTGCCAGTGTCCACTCGATCGTAAACCGCGATGTTTCCTGGCCGGGCTCGTCGTTCTCAGGAATCGGAAGCGGAGCGAGATCGTCGATGTCACCCGTGATCACGGGCTGGCCCGCGTTTGAGCGAGTCCGCTGCGAACCGAGCGTCGCTCCGCCGCCGCCACTCGCCTCTGCACGACGGCGAGCCTCGATGGCGCCGCGGTCGAACTCGTCGTACGTCTCCTCGAAGCCGATCTCACGCGAGACATCCCGCGAGCGGTTCTCACGATCCGATCCGCCGCGTGTGACCGCGCCAAGCGAGCGGTAGTTCAACTCGTCAGTCTGTAGAATGACGTAGGGCACGCCCTCGCGTTCCACATTGGCCTGGAGCCATGGGAGCACGGTCGAGAACAGGAACCGCTGCGCGTTGCGCTGGCTTGTCTGGACGTCAAGAACGACCTTGATTTTGGCCTTGTCTGGATATTGCTCTTGGGAGACAACCGGGGCGACCGACCGACGACCGCCGCCAATGTCTCCACCGCCCGCGCCGCCGGCCTTGCTGTAGGCCATGGTGTAGCTGAGCACCTCGAACGCGTTGTCCGGCCCGCCGCCGTTGGTGGCTTGCCAGTCGGCGACCTGTGCGTCCGACCATGACATCAGCTGGCCAAGGTCGGCCACCACGTATGACATCAGCTCCCGGCCGTTTGGAAGATCGAGAAGCTGCTGCGCCTCGGCGTCGGTTGACGACTCGCCCGTTACGCCGGCTTCGCTCGCCTCGTTGCGGAGGCTGTTGGCCTGGTTCACGACGTTGCGAATCGAGGGTGGTGCGCCGTTGTTCGACACCGCGTTGTTGTTCATCATCCAGTTAATGAACATCGCGGCGCTCGCGGCGATCGACAGACCCGCGGCCATGCCGAACCACTTGGTCTTGCGGCCCCACATCCCGTCACGCATGATCGCGACGGGCATGAGATTGGCGTCGATCGTCGGCATGCCGAGGCCCTGCAGCGCAAGGCCGTAGGCGACGCTCATCTCAAGCGTGACAGCGCCGAACTCGCCGGCGCGTGGGCCGTCGAGCGAGAGACGCTTGAACTCGTCCATCCGGTAGACGTCGAGCTGGAGCTGCTGCTTCAGGAAGCGGCGCAGACCCGGCAGCTTGAACGTCGAGCCCACGCCGATGATGCGCTTCAGGTCGGCTTCGGGGTGCAGGCTGCTGTGGTAGCCGAGCGAACGCTGCGTTTCCTGCGCGAGATCCGCGAACACGCCCTTCATCGCCTGGAAGACGTGGCGCGAGTGCTTCGAGCGTTCGGCTTCACGCTTGAGCCGCTCGGCCTTGGCGTAGCTTAGTTTGAACTTGTCGACGAGCGCCTCGGTGAAGTGGTGGCCGCCGATCGGGAAGGTCCGCATCCAGACCCGGCCCGCGTCCGCGACGATCAGGTCGGTCGACGTGGTGCCGACGTCCATGATGACGGTTCCCGGCGTTTTCTCGGTGAACTGCAGGTCGTACGCCATCGCGTTGTACGCCGAGACCGGCGCGACGTTGACCGCGTCGGGCGAAAGACCAACATCGCGGAGCAGCGTGAGCTCGCGCTCGATGCGGTCCTTGGTGATCGCGAAGATGCCGACCTCGATGTCGGGCGAGTCCGGGCTCATGAATGTCTGGTAGTCCCACTCGACTTCTTCGAGATCGAACGGGATCTGCTGGACCGCCTCGAACTTGACGATGTCGGGAACCTTCTTGGGTTCAACCGGGGGCAGCTTGGCAAAGCGTGCGAACGCCTGGTGCCCGGGAACACTGACCGCGATCGGCGTGTTCTCAAGGTCGTACTGGCTTGCGAGCTGGCCGATCGCAACGCGCATCGCGTCGTCGGCGTCGAGGCCCGGCGTGGACAGAACCTTCTTGTGAGGAATGACAGCGAAGTCGATGACCTCAACGCTGCCGTCGCTCGTGGCACCCAGCTTGAGCGCCTTGATGGCGCTCGCCCCGAGCTCGACTCCCCAGCACATACTCTCGGATGCCATAAAGACGTCCTTCCTTCTGGTCGGCCAACGCGCCCGCTCGGATCTCCAGATCCCGAGCGTCCAACGTCGGCGTTCTCGTTCTTCCGACCCGCCCAAACGTCGATCGGTTCGCGCCGATCAACGATTCTTGCTGCCTAAGCCCCGTGGGCCTGCTGCTCTGATGGTACACGCGCACTCGTTCTCGGCACAGGCACCCGGCGAAGAGCAGCACTCGGCTGCTTGCCCCCATCCATGAGGGGTACGCAATCTAACACATTCAGTTCCGCTTGTCTTGGCATGCCCTCGGAACACGCCCCAGCGAGACAGACCTAGTACAACTAGAACATCACCAGCGAAGCCGAGCTGATCATCGCGGCTCCCTGTGGGTCCATCGTCCCGCCGTATTGCAGGAGCCTGACCTCGCTGGGCCTTGCCGCCTGCAGGGTGGCGACGAGTGCCCCGGTCGAGCTCCAGCGGGTCGGGTTCTGCTGCCAGGCGAGGCTTGAAACCAGGTCCTCGGGCTTGTTCTCGGTGACCATCTTCAGGAGTGACTGGTCCTGCTCGACCACCTTTTTCCGGTTGGCGTCGGCCTCGGGGCTGTTGCCGGCGAGCTGGGTCTGGTCGCCGTAGCTCGGCCCAACGTGGCTCAGCTCGATCGATCCGACGACCAGCGTCGGCCCTTCGAGGCTATCGATGGCCTCCTTCAGGGCCTCGACAAAGGGTTCGAGGGCGATGCCCTTGCCGTCGTAGGACTCGCCGTTTTTGACGACCGGGTCGTGGACGAGAGCCGCGAAGACGGGCGGCGAGTTGCCATCCTCATCGCCGAAGACGTGCTGGAGCCAGGCGGCCTGGAGCTCGATCGAGTGCTCCCGCTCGTGGTCGTAGCGGTGCGCGAACAGGTCATCGCCCAGCTTGGCCCGCATCGCGTCGATCATCTCGGAGTCGGCGGGGCTGGTGCCGAGCGGGGTTTTGAAGCCCTTGTCGCAGCCGCAGACGCCGGTGTCCTCGCCGAAGTGGTTGGTGCCGAGGACGACGATCCGGGCGGGTTTGTCGACGACCCGGAGCCTGCCGTAGACCGAGCCGTACATCTGAAATGCTTGTGAATACGGGACATACGGCGCGACGATGGCCTTGGGCAGGCTGTCGAAGCTGGGGTCCTCGGCCTCGGCGAGGGCCTGATTCATCATGGCGGTCATCTGCTCTCTGAGCTTCTCGCCGCCGAGTTGGTCCTTCTCTTCATCCGTAGCGGCCCGCTGGTGGTCTTTTTGGACATGCTGCTCCACAATGGCGTCCGCCATCGCACCGGTCTGGGCCGGGGGGAGGATGTCGGTCGAGTCGAAGTCGGCCTTCATCTTGGCCCACATGTCATCGAAGACGTCGCCCTCGATCAGGCCCGCGTCGTAGAGCTGGGCGACGAACGGCTCGAGGATCTCGCGGGTCAAGCCCTTACCGACCTGCTCGACGACCTCGTCGAGTGAGTGCTCGCCGTCGAAGAGGGGGAGGATGCCCTGCATGGCAGGCTGGGTAAAGACGACCTTGGGCGAGATCTGCTTCGCGTCGGCGAGGCCGAGCATCTGGACCTGTTTGCCGTCGGGTGCCTTCGCTGGGGCGACAAACCCCCTTATGGGGCGGAGACGGGGCTTCTGCTGGTGCTCGGAGCTTGCGTCGAATGTAGGAAGCGAAGGCTGATCCATTGGTGGTTCCCCGGGGTGTCACGGACGGTGTTCTGAGTGTAGCGCGTAGGGGCTTTGATGCCCTGTCTGCGGCCCTGAATGCTGGACTTGCGGGCGTTGGTGTCTACACTTGCCGTCTCGGCTGGTCGTCGGTGGGCGATGCCGTGTTCGAGACAGTCAGACACACGCCTTTTGAGATATCCGGGCCGTTGGCTCGGGGAGTACGAGTCATGTCCAACGCAACCATGCACGCACCCGGCACCAAGATCCGCTGCACCATCAACAAGGTGCCCCGCGCCGCCGGCACGGTCGAAACCATCGAGCGCATGATGCGTCAGGACCCGGCGAACGCCAAGGCTCTCCGCAGCAGCCAGAAGGCCCGCGAAACCAAGAACAACTTCTACATCCGCGGCAACCGCATCTGGGGCGCCCGGGCCAAGTGCGCCAAGATCGTCCGCGTCGTCGAGGGCAACAGCTGGGAGATGACCTTCACCCCGCAGGTCGGCAACGACATGGCCGCCATCAGCGACTACATCTCGGTCGAAACTGTCTGATCCAGATCGATTCGTAACGTACCCTTCAAGCCGCTCCGATCCGGGGCGGTTTGTTGTTTTTACAGACCGCGGGTAAACCCTGAATCGAAACCCGTTTAGGCGCACAAAAAAACCCGGCGTCGACAACATTGCCAAACGCCAGGTCTCGTGGGGGTCGTGTTTTCGTGCCCTTGCGAGCACACCAAGAGATCCGCAGCGGGCGTGCCGGCGGTTGCATACATGGTTCCAAAATTTTTGTGAATCCACCTAAGGGCTGCCACAGCAGAACGTTGAGTCAGGCCCCTGCTACTGCCCGAGCTTGGTCAGGACCATCTGGAGGTCTTCCCAGACCTTCTTGCGGTTCTCAGGGGTGTAGGACCGGAGCAGGTAGGCCGGGTGGTAGGTCGGCATGACGGGGATGACCAGACCCGGCTCGATCTCGAGGTCGTGGAACTGGTTCCGCATCTTGCCCATCGCGTCTTTCTTCTCGAGCAGGCACTGTGACGCGGGCAGGCCGAGCGCGACGATGACGTCGGGGCGGACGATCTTGATCTGCTCCATGAGGAAGGGCTTGCTCGCCGCGATCTCCTCGGCGGTCGGCGTCGCGTTGCCGGGCGGGCGGACCTTGATGACGTTGGCGATGTACACGCCCTCGCGGCTGAGGCCCATCGCGGAGATCATTTTGTTGAGGAGCTGACCCGCTCGACCCACGAATGGTTTGCCGCTGGCGTCCTCGTCGGCGCCGGGCGCTTCACCGACGAACATGAGCCGGGCGCACGGGTCGCCGTCGTCCCAGACGATGTTGGTGTAGTCCGTGAAGTAGGGCTTGTGCGGCTCTTCTTTTTCGTAGCGTGCCCGGAGCGATTTCAGTGCTTTGGCCGCCCCGCTGCTGTTGGCGCCGGCGCGTGGTTCGAGCGAGCCTTTGACGGGCACGAAGTCAACACCAAACAACGCCGAGGTCTTGGCGTGCTGGGCGACGACTCTTCTTGCGTGTTGTGCGTCGAGCTGCTGGCTCAACCTTCGCCTTCGGTCTCGGGGAGTTGGTCTTCGATGGTCTCTTGGAGATCGTCAGCCGCGTCTTCGACAGCGTCTTGTGTCTCTTCGATTATCTCTTCGCCGGCTTGCTGGGCTTCGTCGATGATCTCATCGGGGTAGCCGTCGCGATCGGCGTCGGTCTGCGCCGGGCGGTCAACGGGTGTGTTGTTGGTGTTGAGCTTGCTGATGTTGCCGCCGGTCGTAGCGACGATGACACCGACGGCGGCACCGACCACAAAGCCCACGACGAGTCCGGGGATGAAAGCCTTGACGAAGCCGCTGGAAGGGGCAGATTGCTCGGACATGATTGGACTCCCTGTGTGAGTGCCGAGTGTGTTGGACTTGGTGAACTATAAGAGCTCCGCGGGGGAATCTCAGTATCTTGAGCGTCCGACTTTTCGCATACGTGCCATCCATCGGCCATAGTCGAGGGTTGCTTTGACGTATTCTGAACGCATTGCGGGCTTGCCGCGCCCAAACGCGGTTTCGTCGCGCCACGTCCAGTACCTGCCTTTAAGTCTGAATCGGCTCAATATGAGCAATCTCAGCAGCTGCCAGCAGCCCTGAGCGGTCTCGATGAGCGACAGGAGCGGTTTCATTTAGCCGTCAACCCCGACCGTCGATCGGTACCACCTGCAGGTCTGGCTCAGGCCGTCGGCGAGGTTGGCGATGGGTTTGTACCCGATCAACTCCCCGGCTCTGGTGATGTCGGCGAGGCTGTCGCGAACGTCGCCCTCGCGGGCCGGCTCGAAGATTGGCTCGATGACCTCGCCCGCGATGATCTCAGACATCTGCTTGGCGAGCTCGATGAGGTTGACGGAGTGGCCCGTTCCGATGTTCATGACTTCGCCCGCGAGGGGTCGGTCGGTGCCGCCGGCGAGGAGTGTCGCGTGGACAGCGTTTGAGATGAAGGTGAAGTCCCGGCTCTGCATGCCGTCGCCGAAGATGACCGGCTGGTCGCCGCTGAGCAGCTTGGTGGCGAAGGACGCGACGACGGCGGCGTAGGCAGAATCGGCGCGCTGGCGCGGGCCGAAGATGTTGAAGTAGCGCAGGCTCACGGTGCTTAGCCCGAACGCGGTGCTCCACGAGTTGGCCAGCTGTTCCGCGGCGATCTTGCTCGCGGCGTAGGGGCTCGCCGGTCGCGTCGGCAGAGACTCGATGCAAGGGAGCGTGTCGGGGTCGCCGTAGGCGGAGCTTGATGCCGCGAGCACGACGCGCTTGGCGCCGGCTTTGTGCGCGGCGTCGAGCACGCGGAGTGTGCCCGAGGCGTTGACCTCGAACGTGCGCGCCGGTTCTTTCATTGACCTCGGCACCGAGCCCATCGCCGCGAGGTGGATCACGACGTCGCAGTCTTCGACGGCTTCTTGCACGGCGCGATCATCGAGGATTGAGCCGTAGATGAAGCGGACGGAATCGGGCTGGAGTTCGACGTGCTCGGTGATGTGGTCGAGTGTTGAGTTCGAGAGGTCGTCGATGATGTTGAGGCTGGCGCCCGAGGCGACGAGTGTGTCGATGATGTGCCCGCCGATGAAGCCCGCGCCGCCGGTGACGCAGACGCGCTTGCCCGCGTACATGGCCTTGATCTGCTCGAAGCTCTCTTTGGGCATCTCCATCGGTGTGATCCTACGTTGGCGGGTGAGATGATGCCAAACGAAGAGCCCGGCGTCTTGAAGAATCCCCCGGAGCGTTGGCCCCGGGGGATCGTTTGTATCAAATCAGTTGCGTGCCGCCGGTGTTACGGGCAGCCGGCGTTGTAGTTTCCGACCCAGGCAGTGAAGTCGGTCGGGGTGCAGGCGCCGTCGCCGTTCTGGTCGCACTCTGGTGCGCCGGCGTTGTACGCGCCGACCCATGCGGTGAAGTCCGTCGGGGTGACGGCGCCGTCACCGTTGACGTCTGCGGGGCAATCGCCGGTGTCGGGGTTGACGGTGAGCGTTGCATCGTTGCTGATGACGTTGCCGCAATCGTTGGTGACGCGGACGTCGTAGTCGCCGTCGTCAGCGGGTGTTGCGCCGGTGATGGTGTAGCTGTCGGAGGTGGCGCCGCCGATGTTGGAGCCGTCCTTACGCCACTGGTAGCTGAGCGAGCCGTCGCCGGTCGCGGTGACGGTGAAGGTGACGTTGTCGCCCTCATCGACGGTCTGCGATGCGGGCTGGCTTGTGATCGACACGCCTTCCTGGATGGTGATCTGACCGAAGCCGGAGTCGGTTGAGCCGACTCCGTTGGTGACGGTGCAGAGGTAGAGCCCCTCGTCGCCGACCTGCGCGTTGCTGATGGTCAGTGTCGAACTCGTAGCGCCCGGGACGGGAAGCAGGAAGATGTCGTACCACTGGTAGGTGAGCGGTGCATCACCCGTTGCGACGACCGAGAGCTGGGCTGTTTCGCCGACACAGACGTCGTCGGTGCCCGGCTGGACTGTAATGACCGGCGGGTTGCCGACGACATAGTCGTAACCGATGGCGTCGAACATGTCCTTGTCGCCGTCGGTGTAGTAGCCGCGGCCGAGGAAGGTGCACCCGCTGTTGAACGCCGGGTCCATGATGCCGATGTTTGTGGTTGGGCTGCAGTTGCCTTGCTCTCGGAAGTGGCTCGCCTGCCACGGGCTGCCATCGGACATGCGGTACTCGGCGCTGATGATGTCGCTGTTGACATCGTCGCCTGTTGGGTTGTTGAAGTCGGCGAGTCTTGGTGTGGTCTGGAACTCGGCGGTTGTGTCCGGGTTATAGTCGTTGCCGCCGTCGCCGCGCTGGAAGCGGTAGATGTCGAGCGCCTCGATGTCGTTCGTGCGGAAGTCAACACCTGAGGTGAAGCCCATGGCGTGCCCGACTTCATGGATGACGACATCTACAAACGAATGCGAACTGTTCCCGATGCCGTTGGCTGGGTTGTAGTCCCAGTTGAACTGGGTGTTGTAGGTCATGGTGGCGTCGGTGCCGCCGGAGCTTCCGACCGCGGCCTTGTAGTTGGCGCGGGTCCAGAAGATCCGGGTCTCGTTGGTTACGGTCGATGAGCTCGCGTTGTAGCGGACGGGGATGGTTGTCCCGGTCGGGAGGAAGGACTGGATGGAGTCGTCGCCGTCCATGCCGTTAATGAGGCCGGCGCGTGAGTCGGACCAGCTGTCCTGGACGTATTGCGACCCGGTCGCTCCGAGCACACCCGAGCCCATGTTCGCGAACGAGAGGCTGACGATGACGGTGGTCGGGTCATCGAAGGTGCTCTCGATGACCGCCTCGGCGAGCGAGAGCGCGCTGGCTGCGCCGCTTGGCAGGCTGCCCGATGTATTGAAAATGACGTTGATGCCGCCGCGGCCAGAGGTGTTGTCGATGGTGGTGACACCCTGCGCGACAAGGGCCTCGTGATGTGCGGCGACTTCGATCAGGTCGTCGCCGGTCAGGCCGGTCGTGTCCGAGCCGCACATGTAGCGCCAGACAGTTTCGGTCGGCAGCGATGCGACTGAGCCGTCGGCGTAGCGCTCGACGACCGATGCTTTTTCTGAGATGGTGACGTTTGGTTCGTTCGCGAGCGCAACACCCGCGGTGACTGACAGCAGAGCCGCCAGCGGCATCCTCTTCTTCATATCCATCCTTTTCGAACTCCCCTGATGCGCGACAGACTCCCCTTCAGCCCGACGCCGGTGTGAAACAGAACTCGTTTGAATAACCACACGCGATCGCGAGCGGCCGGTGTATACACGCCCATACGCACAGAATGCGCTAGCGGTTGTGTCTCAATCATGACGCAAAGCACGCGAGCATGCCAGCGCTTCATTCAACCTTGAGAAAACGCCCACAAAGATGCCCCGATATCGGGCATGTTGTAGGCGTTTATTCGGGCTCAGCAGCCGGCGTTGTAGTTGCCGATCCAGGCCGAGAAGTCGGTTGGGGTGCAGACGCCGTCGCCGTTCTGGTCGCACTCGGGGGCGTTCGAGTTGTACGCGCCGACCCAAGCAGTGAAGTCGGTCGGCGTGACCATGCCGTCGCCGTTGACGTCGGCGAGGCACTCAGAAACAACCTCGACCTGCATGGTCAGAACGATGACCGAGCCCGGGCCTTCGCCAGGGAGGTCCTCGTCGCTGACGTCGATGATCGCCGTGGCCTGCCAGACGCCGGGGTCTGTTTCGAGAACATCGACCATGAACGAGGCGCTGTCGCCGGCAGGGATGCCGGGCGTGGCGACAAGGTCGGTGGTGAACGAGCCGGCGCTGCCTGTGATGAACACGCTGTCGATGTCGAGATCGGCGGAGACGCCCGCGGGCGCGATGTTGTGGATGTCGAAGTTCATCGCGGCAGGGTCGGAGCCGGCCAAGATGGTGCCAAAGTCGAGCGTGAGGGCGGCGACTTCTGTGTTGGCATCGAACGACGCGAGCGATTCGCCCACGGAGGTGGCCATAATCGTGATGACGTCGTCGCCGTCGGCGGAGCCTTGGCCCGCGCCGGCGGATGTGACCTCGGTATTGTTGATGGTGACGGTGCCGGAGTACGGCCCGAAGCCGGTACCGGTCAGTGTGACGTCGTGAGATACGGAGCGGGAGTTACGCTCAATGCCGAACTGGTAGCTGCTGACTTCTTCGACGTCGCCCGATGTTTCGACGCTGTAGGTCGTCGGGGCGGCGCCGGTTTTGTCGAGGTTGATCGTGACGGGCGGGAGCGACGAGATGTCACCGATCACAGGACCGAGATCGATGGTCTGTGTCGTCGCGCCAGCGGTCGGTGTTTCGCCTGCGATGACGATCTGCGCGTCACTCGGACCGGTGCCGAAGATGGCCCAGACCCACTCTGGGTGGTCGGCGAACGCGTTTCGGTTCTGCTGGTAGGTGTAGACACGGTCGTTGCGGTTGTTCTCGACTTCGCCCGGCATGTTCTGGACGTGCCAGTCGATGAAGAGCGACTGCGAGCCGAGTGTTGGGATGTTGAGGTACGAGTAGCGGGTCTTCATGTAGAAGGCCATGCGTGCCATACGTCCGCGGTAGTTCTGGCCGTACTGGTTCGGATCGAACTGCCCGGGCAGCGTTCCGAATTGCTTGTTACCGCGAGATGAGTTGATGCTCGGGTTGCAGGGGTGGAGTTGGTGGAGGTCGCTGTAGTCTGAGCCGCTGTCGCCGACGCCGAGGCTTCTTGGCCAGGTGTGTTCGCGGTTCCATGTGCTGCCGCTGTTCCAGGTTGAAACGACCGAAGCCCCGTTGTAGATGAGGATGATGTTGCTGAGGTTGTTTGGATCTTCGTCCACATCCTGAAGCAGGGTCCGTGCGTCGCCGTAGCTTCTTGTGATGGCGCTGTTCAGAAGAGTTCCAAGCTGGGACGTGAGCGTGGCGCCGTCGGTACCCGTGATCGAGTCGTAGTAGCCGGCGGGCGGGTCTGCCACGGCTGCCGAAGCTGACCCACAAACTGCTAACAGCAAAACAGTTAGACGTGTTTTTGACATGCTCATCCTCCGCCGTAGCTTATACAGGAAGTACGCGGCCGATCGCTCAGGGGTGGCAAAGAAACTGCAAAATGCCTGTCAGGGACTCTGAAAAGACGGGGACAACTTCCGGCATCGCCCCATAAGAAATGTGGGCATGGGTATACTCCCTATAGACCTGCTGAGAAAGCCCTTTTTGACCTTGTTGTGAGTCCCACCCGAGGTCCATTCTTTCGGAGGAAAAGCCAGTGAAATCGCGTCTTCTGACCGTCATTGCTCTGGGTGCGTTCGTTGCTGTGACCACGGGTTGCACCACCGTTTCGCGCGGCCTGGGCAGCATCACCGCCAACAAGTACGCCAAGCCCCGCAGCGGCACCGTCTGGACCGTTCCGCCGCCCCAGCTTGAACCGCCCGCACCCGACAAGCGGACCGTTTACATCTCATTCAGCAACATCAGCGACGCATCGGACATCAACCTGACGGGTCAGCTCCGTCAGGCCGCGGTCGATCAGGGCTGGACCGTTGTCACCGACCCGACCCAGGCGACCTACCGCCTCCGCTCGAGGCTTCGCTTCTTCGGCGAAGTCGAGCCTGAATCCGGCGGCCGGAACATCGCCAACAAGATGGGCTGGATTGCTGGTGCCGCGACCGGCATCGGCACCGGTGCTCTTGTCGCCGACGCGACAGACAGCTGGGCATACGGCGCAGCCGCGGGTGCTGGCGCTGGCGGTCTTGCCGGCATCGGCATCGCCAATGCTTCGACCCCGCGTGAGTGGGCCGCGATCATCGACTTCGTGCTTGAGGAATACAGCGCGACCGAGGTCGAGTTCGAGAAGTTCACCGACAGCAGCACCGCTGGCAACACCGGCGGCGGCGCCGGCAACAGCCGCATGTCCGACTCGGGCAGCAGCAACACTGGCAACAGCTCCTCGGCGAGCATCACCACCAAGAGCAACTACTTCCCGCACGGCATCCGACTCTCGTCGTGGGCCAACCAGATGAACATGTCTGAGGAAGAAGCGCTCCCGCTCATCGAGGAACGCATCGGCAAGGTCGTTACCCAGATGCTGCCTCAGTAAGCACAAGTCTTTCAGCTATGCATAAGGGCCATCCCAATTCGGGGTGGCCCTTTTACTTTGAGTGTGTTGGCTAGGAAGCCGAGTCTGGATGACCAATTTATACACCCACGCATTCAAAGCCTGGCCGCGGGCGGCGGTTTCAGCACGGCGCCCGACCTCCTGGCGTTTGCCGAGACACTAACGCGGAACTGCGGATCTATCCCGAAGCCGGCTACACGGTCGTGGTGATGGCCAACATGGACAACGCGGCGACTTCGCTGGCGACCCAGATCGAGGGCTTTATTGCAGGGCAATAGTCACGGCACAACGAGTGCTGTTCGTGGCCTTATTCGGACGTAGATTCGCCTACGCAGTTATAGGAAGAACTCAACCAGAGGCCCATAACACCCGATTCTTTGGTGTGCACACGCCGTCGATGAAACATCTTCTGCATCCCAAGCACTGGGACGCGATCATCATCAGGTCGTTGATGATCGCCTGCACCGTCGTGCTCATCGGCACCGCGGGCTACACATGGATCGAGGGCTGGTCGCTGTGGAAGTCGCTCTTCTTCACGCTCGTGACGCTCTCGACCGTGGGCTACGGCGACTACGGGCTGACCGAGGGCGGCGAGCGGTTCACGGCGGTTCTGCTAGTAGGCGGGATCGGCACTGTCTCAATTACGATCGGCCAGATCCTGCAGCGGATCATGTCCAAGATGACTCAGCCGGAGCTTCGGATGATCGAACAGATAAAGAAAATGCAAGACCATGTCATCGTGTGCGGGCTCGGCAGGACTGGCGGCCGCGTGATCGAGCGGATGATCGCCGCGGGTCAGCAGGTCGCGGTGATCGACAACAACGAGCGGCTCGTACAGAACGCTCGCAAAAGGGGCTGCGTTGCCATCACCGGCGACGCGACTTCGGATGAAGCACTCCTGGATGCGGGCCTGATGAGAGCGTCTTCGCTCGCTGCTGTTACCTCGAGCGATGCGGTCAACGCGATGATCTGTTTGTCGGCGCACGCGCTCGCTCCCGAACTCAACATCATCGCGCGAGCCGAGGACGAGTCTTCGATTAGCAAGCTCAAGAGAGCCGGCGCGAACGAGGTGCTCAGCCCGTCGAGCTACGGCGGCGACGGCATTGCCCAGCAGATCCTTCACCCCAAGGTCGCGAGCCTCATGCCCGGGCTTCAGGGGCCGGACGCGGGTCTCAGCTTTGTCGAGTTCATTGTCGACCGGAAGAGTGAGACGATCGCCGAACTCGGAGCAAGGCACCCGAGACTCGTCTTTATCGCTGCGAGGAATCAGGCCGGCGATGTCATGCTCAGGCCGGGCGGGGACCAGGTGCTCAGCGAGGGCGATGTGCTCATCATCGCTGGTGAGCCGAGCGAGGTCGAATCGCTGCGAAGCACCAAAGCCGCGGCTTGAAACCTTCCGCTGCGTAACTAGCAACCCGCGTTGAAGTTCGTGATCCAAGCAGAGAAAATAGTCGGCATGCACACGCCGTCGTTGTTCTGCTCGAACCCGGGATTGATGATGGGCAGCTGCTGCTGCGCGTTCGTTGAAGCAGCACCAACCCCACCCAGCACACACGCCCAGATCACCCGTGATCGTTTCATTACTGCCCCTTGTCGCAGGACCGCCAGCAGATTCTGACTATCACGAAACGGGTGTGTGCCGCAAGACTGACGTTACAACTGAACAAACAAGGCCCGCCTCAGATCGAGACGGGCCTTGAAGATTGTTAACTTTCTGAATCGGTTTACCCGTTCCAGGTGCTCTTGAACGCGTCGAGGGCTTTCTCGAGCTTGCCGGTCAGCTCGTCGTCGAGCGCCTTCTTCTCGGCGATCTCGGCGTGGACATCACGGGCCGAGGTCTGGAAGTACTCGAGCATGGCTTTCTCGAACTCGGGCACCTTGTCGATGGCGACTTTGTCGAGGTAGCCCTTGGTGCCGGCGTAGATCGAGATGACCTGATCGGTCACGGTCTGCGGCACGTACTGGGGCTGTTTCAGCAGTTCAACCATGCGGGCACCGCGGTCGAGCTGGGCCTGGGTGGCCTTGTCGAGGTCGGTGCCGAGCTGGGCGAACGCTTCGAGTTCGCGGTACGCAGCAAGGTCGAGTCGCAGCGAGCCCGCGATCTTCTTCATCGCCTTGATCTGTGCGTTACCGCCCACGCGGGACACCGAGATACCGACGTTAATCGCGGGGCGAACACCCGAGAAGAAGAGTTCCGGTTCGAGGTAGATCTGGCCGTCGGTGATCGAGATCACGTTGGTCGGGATGTACGCAGACACGTCGCCTTCTTGTGTTTCGATGACGGGCAGCGCGGTGAGCGAGCCGCCGCCGTTCTCGTCGGAGAGCTTGGTGGCGCGCTCGAGGAGGCGGCTATGGAGGTAGAACACGTCGCCGGGGTATGCCTCACGGCCCGGAGGGCGGCGGAGCAGAAGCGAGAGCTGGCGGTAGGCGACGGCCTGCTTGCTGAGGTCATCGTAAACGAGCAGCGCGTGCTTGGGCATGGGCTTGCCGTCGGACATGGTCTTGCCGCCGTCCTTGCCGGACCACATGAAGTACTCGCCCATCGCGCAGCCGGAGTAGGGCGCGACGTACTGCATGGGTGCCGAGTCGGAGCTGCCCGCGGAGACGACGATGGTGTAGTCCATCGCGCCGGATTCCTTGAGCGTCTCGACGACACCAGCGACGGTCGATTCCTTCTGGCCGACCGCGACGTAGATGCAGACGACGGCTTCGTCGGTGCCCCAGTACTGCTTCTGGTTGATGATGGTGTCAACAGCGACGGCGGTCTTACCGGTCTTACGGTCGCCGATGATGAGTTCGCGCTGGCCGCGGCCGACGGGGATCATGGCGTCGATCGCCTTGATACCGGTCTGCATCGGCTCGGTCACGGGCTGACGGTCGGCGATGCCGGGGGCGATGATGTCGACCTTCTGGTGCTCGGTTGCGTTGATCGCGGCGCCGCCGTCGAGCGGGCGGCCGAGGGGGTCGACGACTCGGCCGAGCATGGCCTCACCAACGGGCACTTCGAGAAGGCGGTTGGTGCTCTTGCAGATATCGCCTTCTTTCACGGCGAGGGCGTCGCCGTAGATGACGGTACCGACGGTGTCGGTTTCGAGGTTCATGACCTGGCCCATGACGGTGCCCGAGTCGGTCTGGAACTCGACAAGCTCACCGGCCATGGCGTTGGCCAGGCCGTAGACGCGTGCGATACCGTCGCCGATCTCAACAACGCGGCCGACTTCGGAGACCTCGAGGTCAGCCGAGTACTGGTCGATTTCCTGCTTAATGATGCTTGCGATTTCGTCGGTCTTGATCTTCACGTTCGGGCTCCGATAGGGCATCCGTCGGGATAAGCCTCCATCCGGGTTCAACCCCGGCCTCTGGAGGGACAGAAACATAGGACCGCCGGCCGGCGATGGCGAGACATTTGGGTGTTGAATCGGGGCACCGGATTCGTGTTTTTGCCCGGGCTGAGCAGAATGCCAGATCCGTCACGATTGCACATCGCGGAGATGGCTTTTCTGGACTACTGCTGATCAGGCTAAACCCAATGAATTTCAGGCTTTGCTGCCCCAAAGATCAACGAGTGTCTGCTCGCCCCGGCTCGGCCTGATGCGGTCGGTGAGCAACAGAATCGTGGCGAGGACGGCACCGGTCAGCGTGCCTGAGATGTGGGCGATGAATCCGATGCCGAACGAAGCACCGGAGCTCTGCTCGATGATGTAGAAGAGGACGTCTTTCGCGAAATAGAACCCGATGGCGACCCACGACGAGACGACCCATACGCCGTGGAATCTGATGCCGAACCAGTAGAACACCGAGACGTTGTTTCTTGGAAAGAGGACGATGAACATGCCGGTGACGCCCGAGATCGCACCGCTGGCACCGAGGCCTGGCACATCGCTGAACATGGACGAGGCCAGCCCTGAGACCGCCCCGACGATGAAGTAGAGCGAGAGGAACATCGTGTGCCCGAGTTTGGCGCTCACGGCATTGCCGAAGACAAACAGAAAGATCATGTTGCCGACAAGGTGCATGATGTCGGCGTGTGTCATGACCGAGCCGAGCAGACCGAGGTCTGAGTTCCAGTAGCCGCTGCCGAACATCATCCAGCTACTATGTCTTCGTCGCCGAGCATGGCGCCGAAGGCGTAGAAGCTGACAAGGCAGGTCGCGACGATCAGGACCCAGTTCGAGATCGGCCAGCGCTCCATCGGCACATCGACTGTGTATGGGAGGATCACTCGTCGTCTCCGTCGGCGTAGGGATCAGGGTTTGAGCCGCCGAAGGCGAACGCGGTGCAGCATGCGAGCGCGAGCCAGAGCGCGCCCGCGATGCTGTGCTCGTCGTCACCGAAGTTTGCGACCTCGGTTTCGACTTCTCTGTAGCCCGTTTCCGTAAAGACGTACACCGGGTAGTGGAACAACTCGGGCGGCTCGGGCGGCATACGGAGCGCGAGGCCCGCGATGCAGAAGACGAGCGCTATGCCGCAGGCGATGAGGCCCGTGATCGGCCTTCCGACGCCCCGGGTCGGGATCAGCATGCCGACGCCGGCAAGGAGCCCGACACCCGCGGCCATTACGAACGCGGGGGAATCCGCTGCCGAGGAAACCGCGATCCACAGTCCGAGCCCGAGCAGGCCCCCTGCTGCCGAGGTCGCGGCACCGATCCCGATCTGCGTCCCGGTCGCCTTTGCGAGTCTTGGCTTGTTGACCTTGACGTTGATCGCCGCCGAAGCGCCGGTCTGAGAGTTGGTCCCGCAACGCATGCAGACGACGTGGCCCTGTGGCATGCGCATGCCGCAACCTTCGCACACCTGGCCCGTCTCTTCTGGCTGCTGAACGTCCTCGAGCATGAGTTCAAGGGCATCGGGTTCATCATGGGCGACGGGTGCGATTGTCGGAGCAGCGCTGCGTTTGCGGGCGTTCTTACGCCTTTCGGCACAGCTCCTGCACGCGTACTTACCTGATGCGTTTCGGACGCGTGGCTTCCCGGCGCAGTCCTGGCCGCAGATGATGCAGAGCTTTGCCGATGAACTCATGTGATCAGGATGCTACTTCGCAGCGAATACTCATGCAACTGTCTTGAAGTTAAGTGACAATCTTAATCAATGCGCCTCACGCAAATGAATGCCCCCGAGACCGCGTGGTCCCGGGGGCGTTGCTCACTCTTGGATCGAGGCTGAGGATTCTCGATCAGGGAGTGCAGGCGTTGTAGTTGGTGACCCAGGCCGTGAAGTCGGTCGGCGAGCAGACGCCGTCGCAGTTCTGGTCGCATTCCGGAGCGTTGTTGTTGAACGCGGTGATCCAGGCGGTGAAGTCGGTCGCGGTCACAGCGCCGTCCATGTTCACGTCGGCGAGCACGCACGGGTCGCAGGGCTGGGTGACCTCGGCGCAGATCTCGAGGGCGTCGAGGTTCGAGAACTGCTGGTCGCCGAAGCTGAAGTCCGCGATGCCGACCTGCGAGCCGAAGAGGTAGATCGCGAAACTGCCGGTGAAGTCGGTGAAGAAGATGGTCGAGCCGTCCACCGGGAAGCCGGCGGCTCTGAGTGCTGCCAGTGAAGCGGAACGCTCGCTGAGCGAGAAGATGGCGTAGTCACGGTTGGGTTCGGCGCGGTTGTCGCCGTTGGGGTGCAGCTCACCGAAGTCCCAGACCACGAGGCCGTCGATGTCGTCCTTCTGACCTTGGAGTTCCGGGTTGGGAGGGGTGCCGAGCATATCGAGACCCATCATCGGTGCCGGTGCGTAGGGAGGCGGGATCACGCCGGGTGCGCCCTTTGGCAGCGCGAAGATGTCGGCGGCCCCGACGCCGAACGCGGCAGCGTCGCCCGGGTTGATGCTGAGGAAGCTGTCGATGTCGCAGATCGCGTCGCCGTCGAGGTCCATCGTCATGTTCGGCAGGACGTTGTAGGCGTCGACGTTGTCGTGCGTGCCGCGACCGATCGGAGGCGCAGGAACACCAGCGGGGATAAACGTGCCGGCGCCGAGTCCGGCGGTGAGGAAGAGCTTGCTTTCGTCGATTTCGAGCATATGCATGCCTGGGACTGCCGCGGCGGTGGGAAGGACGCCACCGAACGGACCTGCGCCGAGCGTGCCGACGAAGATGCCCGGGTTCGGGAAGAGCCGCTCTGAGATGTAGATGTCGCCCGGCTGCTGGTTGAAGCCGAACTCAGACGCGAGAGGCGAACCGGGCAGGCCCGTTGTTGCGCGATCGACGCTGAAACGGATATTCATCTCGGGCGAGACCTCGGCGTGGAAGATCTCATGGTCTTGGCTGACCGCGTCGAGGTATGAGCCCAACGGGGTGATGATGTCGAGGATGGGCTCGCCCGGCAGGGCCGGATCCACTGTGAGCAGATCGCCGTCGACGTATGCGATACCCGAAGCGGTGATCAGTGTCGGGGAAGGCCCGATGCGACCGGCGCCAACCGGAGGCAGCCCAAGCCCGAAGGGGTCCTCGGCGCTGAAGAGCCCCGGGTAGAAGGCCGACGTGAGCGGCGCTGTCGGGAGGTCATCGAGGCTGAAGGTCTGTGCTGAGGCGCCCGAGGCGATCATCAGTGCGAGTGCGGTCAGTGCTTGCTTTTTCATTTCATTCCACCTTGTTTCTGTCGCGGCGTTGTGCGGCCGTCGCGTGCTTGTGTCTTGTCTTCTGGGCTTCCTTGGCCCGACACAGCAACATCCGGAGGCGGCCTGCGGAGCACGACATGAAAAACAAAAACCGCCCCGCATTGCACGGGGCGGTGTCGCTAGAACTTGATTCGCCGAATCACTGAGCCGGCGCGGGATCGACAGGGCGGATCGTCAGCCTGACCGTGGTGCTGGGCGCACTGAAACTCAGCGGCGTCGGCAGGTCGGAGAAGGTCGCCTCTTTCTGCGTGATGCCCGCGTCGCGGTCATCGAGCGTGAGCACGACCGAGGCGAAGATCGTCAGCTGCTGATTCCGGATCTGCTCGATCAGGTCGCTCGGTCCGGTCACCGTCACGTTCTGAAGAAGGTGATCCTGTGGATCAACCTGCACGGTCCACCGCTCGGCCTCGAATGCAGGTCGGCGGATCTGCACCGGGACGTTGTTGAGCGTGATCGAGTCCTCGCGGTTTTCGAGCGTCACGGTCACGCTGACCCGATCGGGCGTGGAGCGGACGAAGGGGTGGTTCGCAAGCGCTTCGGGCAGATCGATCGGCACGTTGGAGATTACGTTTCGCTCGCCGACCTTGAGGCCTGCGACCTGATCGGAAGTCAGGCTCGCTGTGAGCGAGCGGAGGTTGCTGATCTGGCCGGCCACCAACGAGGGCACGAGCACGCGCACCTGGCGCGGGTCGGCGACGGGCGACGAAGCGGACGCGAGATCGGGTACGTTGACCGCGACCTCGAATTGCCGCCACTGCACACGGTCGATGAGCACGTCGGCGGTCTCTGGTTCGACCGAACTGAGCGACACACCGGAGCCCTCGAAGACCTCGCTCTGCCTCAGGACGTCGGCGATATCAAGCGTGTGCTGACCCGGCTCGACAGGAACGCCCGGGTCGCCCGGATTCAGTCCGATCGGATCGCGCAGCAACTCGCGGAGGCGCGACACCTCGGCGGTCGAGCCCTCGAGTTCGAGCACGACTCGGCCCGTCCAGCCGTTATCCGCGGTTGGGCGCATGGCGGTGTCGGACGAATCGGAAACGAGCCGAACCACGACCTCGACGCGCTCGGTGCTCAGGCTCTCGCCCTCGGCGACGATCCAGATCAGCACGCTCACCAGCGAGACAACGACCACGGTCCGCAGCACCGCGAGCAGGCTGATCTTGTTGACGGGTTCGACGCTCATGATCGGTCCTCCTCACCCGCGGAGGTTGGCTCGATCGGCTCGTCGGCGGTCTGCGTCTCGGGGTCGTCGGCGATCGTGCCCTTGAGTGTTTCCGATTGCTCGGCCTCGTCCTCTGCCGACTCTTCGATCGGAAGCTCTGGGTTGCGCTCAAGGCGCGCACGGAGCTGCGCCCGGAACGCGCCGGCGGGGAAGCCCGGGCTGAGTTTGCCGCGTTCACCGATGCGGATCAGACCGGTCTCTTCGCTGACGACGATGACGAGCGCATCGCATTCCTTCGTGATGCCGACCGCCGCGCGGTGACGCGAACCGAGGCCCGGGTCGGACATGTCCTCGGGATCGGCAAGTGGCAGTTGTACACCGGCTGAGTGCACGACCCGGCCCCGGACGATGACCGCGAGGTCGTGCAGCGCGGTGCCCGGATGGAAGATGGTCTGCAGGAGCCTGGCGCTGAGCTCGGCTTTGAGAACTGTGCCGCCCTCGGTGAGGGCTTCGAGACCGACCTGCCGTTCGAGGACGATGATCGCGCCGAACTTGGCCTTGGCGAGGTACGCGCAGGCCTCGGTCATGTGGTCGATGACGTGGTTGATGTCCTTTGGTGTCTGGCGGAAGAAGGGTGTCTCGCCCAACCTGATGACAGCACGGCGAAGCTCGGGCTGGAAAATCACGACGAGTGCGATCGCGACGACACCCAGCAGGCGGTCATAAAGGAACGCGATCCTGCCGAACGAGTCGCCCGAGAGGATCCTGGCGATGAGCGTGACGACGACAAAGAGGACAAGGATGCCCTTGAGCGCACCGGCGGCCCGGGTGCCCTGAACGAAGCGGAACACGAAGTAGACCACCAGCCAGATGATGGCGACCTCGATCAGCACCTCCCACCACGGGTAGGTGCCGAGCCGTTCAAGGAGTCCAGATACCCTGCTCAGCAGATCCATGGGGTGAGTCTACGTCGTCGGCGTGCTTCTCGCTGGTTCGGCGCAGCCTTAGAATGCTTCATGGCCAAGGTCTGCAAGTACGAGTCCACCCCGAACCCCGACGCGCTCAAGTGTCTGCTGGATGCACCGATCAGCGATCGGCCCCGGTCGTTCATCGGCGCCGAGCAGGCCGAGGGCGACCCGATCGCCGGGCCGATGTTCGCGGGCGCAAAACTCCGGGCGGTTCTGATCAACACCGACTGGATCTCGATCAACAAAGAGCCGGGCGCGGACTGGAAAGACATCAAGCCGATCGTCGAGCGGGTCCTTGCCGACGTCTGACGAGGCCAACCCGAGGCGCGACAGCGCGATCGTGCGGTCGCTCTGCGCGTGGTTTCGCGCGAACGCTCGCGATCTGCCCTGGCGCAGGGTGACCAAGGCCGGCACGCGGGACCCGTACAGGTCGCTGGTGTCAGAGATCATGCTCCAGCAGACGCAGGTCTCGCGGGTGCTTGAGAAGTTTGAGCCTTTCCTTGAGGCGTTCCCGACGCTCGAAGCGCTGGCGGACGCCGACGAGGACGAGGTGCTGGCGATGTGGTCCGGGCTTGGCTACTACAGGCGAGCAAGGAGTCTGCACGCGTGCGTTCGGCAGGCGCGTGACGTGTTCGGCGGGCTGCCCGAGTCGGCGGCCGACCTCGAATCACTCAAGGGCATCGGCAGGTACACCGCCGGCGCGATCGCGTCCATCGTGCACAACCACGCCGAGCCGATCGTGGACGGCAACGTCGAACGCGTGCTCCTTCGTCTTGAAGGCAAACCCATGCGCGTCGGCGAGACCCAGACCAAGAACTGGTGCTGGGAACGCGCGGAAGAACTGGTCAACAAAGCGAAGAGCTCGAAGTCAGCGGGTGTCGACCCAGCGACGTTCAACGAGGGCTTAATGGAGCTCGGCGCGCTCGTCTGCACGCCCAAGTCGCCCAGCTGCGAGGCATGCCCGCTCCACGGATCGTGCGCGGCGTATCGGGAGAGTGCGCAGGACTCGATCCCCCTGCCCAAGACGCGGAAGGCGAAGAAGCCCCTCTATATGGCGTGCCTAATCGTGCGTGATGCGAAATCTCGCCTGCTGATTTCACAACGACCAAAGGGCGGCTTATGGGGCGGTTTATGGGAGGTTCCGACGATCGAGAGCGACGCAAAGCTCCCGAAATCAGCCGTCGCGGAGCGATTCGGTGTTGCAACAACCGCGCTAATCCGCGAAGATAGCTTTGTCCATGAAACAACGCATCGCTCGGTGGCGGTGGTTGTGTACCGGTCAACCGCACCCGGTGTCAAACTTACGGGTACATGGGTTTATCGAGCGGACACGGATGACCTTGCAACCGGGTCGCTACAGGACCGAGTAATACGAGCCGGGTTTGCTGAGTAACAAAAACGCATCGCAGGAGCAGTTCATGCGCCAAGATAAGCAGCACACACACGCCTTCACACTGATCGAGCTGCTCGTCGTGATCGCGATCATCGCTCTTCTCATCGGCATCCTGCTGCCGGCGCTCGGGAAGGCACGCGAAACCGCCCAGCGGACTGTGTGCCTGACGCGTCAACGCGACATCGGGTATGCGCTCTTCTTCTATGCCGAAGAATGGGAGCAGTACATCCCGCGAGAGGCGGCGTGGAACATCAACAGCCCCGATCCGCTTACGGACACTTGGAATCCCGCCTGGCCGTTTGCTTTGCGCCCGTTCCTCGACGACCGGGCAACGGTCGACGACGCCAAAGGCGGCATGGAAGGCGTCGACGACCCATCGCTCGGGAACGATTCGCGGGGTGACAGGTTCGCTTCTGGCGAGTACTACCAGTGCCCGAGCCGGAGAATCGAAGACGGCCACAACGTGCACTACGTCAACAACGGTTTCAGCTTTCTCCGACCCACCGGAGGGAACGACCCGCGAATATCAGCAACCCGCAAGAAAGCGAATAAGCTCTACAGGCTGGCCTATCCGTCGAAAACGCTCTATCTGACAGACTTCGCCGACGACGATGACGGCATCCAGACCCGGGACTGGTACGCGCGCGGCAACTTCACAAGCGATGTCGCTATCTTCTACGACGCGTTCCAAGCATCACACCTATCCGACTCGGGGCGTGGCGGCGCTCTGGCCAAGTACCGCTTGCAGCCGGACCGTCACGGCAACGGCGCCAACGCGTTGTTCCTCGATGGGCACGTCGAAGGCATCCAGCAAGACGAACTCGAAGATCCCAACACTTGGAACGATTTCGACTACGAGCAACCGAACCGGAACCTGTAAGCGAGGCTACTGGTCGTAGTCCGTGCTGGGTGGTGTGCCGGGCGGCATGTTGTACTCGATGTATCGCATGATCTCGAGGTTGCCCGATTGGTCTGCGATGCCGACGCGCGTGCCGATCATGGTCGAGCCTGAGCCGACAAACTTGGCAAAGATGCGCACCGACTGGCGTTTGGTCCCCCACCGCCCGATGATCTCACCAGAGCCGGGGGTGCGCTTTTCGCTGGTGATCTCGACGCCGCGCTCTTCGACGGCTGCCTTCATCGCTTCCCAAGCGGTGTCCATGTTCACCGCGAAGAGACGACGCTCCCGGCCCTCTTGGTACGTCACCCCGCCGGCGGCGCCGACGGCCCCCACCGCGACCAGAGCACACCCCGCGGGGGCGCACATCGCGGCACAGACGACTGGAACGAGAACGAACTTGGCTGACAATCCGGTCAAACGCATCTGGAATCCTCCAGCAGTATGCATCGTCAAGATTCGCCGGACTCCTGCAGCTTGGCGACCACCGAGAAATCCTCGAGCGTAGAAGTGTCCTGATTGACCTCAAGCTCGCCCGCGGCGATCGAACGCAGCAATCGACGCATGATTTTGCCCGAGCGGGTCTTGGGCAGGGCGTCGGTGAAGCGGATCATGTCCGGCTTGGCGATCGCGCCGATCTCCTTAGCGATGTGCTCGCGGAGCTCGGAGCGGAGGTCGTCGCTGGCGGTGAACCCCGTCGCTAGCGAGCAGAACACCGCGATGCCGGTGCCCTTGATCTCGTGGGGCATGCCGACGACCGCGGCCTCGACGATCGACGCGTGCGCGACCATCGCGCTCTCGACTTCCATTGTGCCCAGCCGGTGGCCCGAGACATTGATGACGTCATCGATTCGGCCCATGATCCAGAAGTAGCCGTCGTCGTCGCGTCGTGCGCCGTCGCCGGCGGTGTAGACGGGTTTGCCGTCGATTTTGACGGTTGACCAGTAGGTGTCGACGAACCGGTCGCGGTCGCCGTAGACCCCGCGGAGCATGCCGGGCCAGGGCTTGCGGACGACGAGCAGGCCGCCCTCATTCGCGCCGACCTCGTTGCCATCGGCGTCAACGACAGCCGCGTCGATCCCGAAGAAAGGCTGCGTGCACGAGCCGGGCTTGGTAGGCGTGGCGCCGGGCAGGGGCGTGATCATGTGGCCGCCGGTCTCGGTCTGCCAGTAGGTGTCAACGATCGGGCACTCGCCGCCGCCGATGACGTTGTGGTACCACATCCACGCCTCGGGGTTGATCGGCTCGCCGACGGTGCCGAGCACTTGCAGGCTCGAAAGGTCGTGCTTCTTCGGGTGCTCGTCGCCCCATTTCATGAACGCGCGGATCGCGGTTGGTGCGGTGTAGAACTGCGTGATCTTGTGGCGTTCGACGATGTCCCAGAAGCGGTCGGGTTCGGGATGGTTGGGTGCGCCCTCGTACATGAGTGTGGGCACGCGGTTTGGCATGATGCCGTAGAGAATGTAGGAGTGCCCGGTGATCCAGCCGATGTCGGCGGTGCACCAGTACATCTGGTCGGCGTCGGGGACAAGGTTGAACGCGAACTTCGAGGTCGTGGCGGTGTAGACCATGTAGCCGCCGACGGTGTGCTGGATGCCCTTTGGTTTGCCGGTCGAACCGGAGGTGTAGAGCAGGAAGCTCATCTCCTCCGAATCCAGCGGCACGCACGGGCAGTCTTCGATCGCGTCTTGCATGACGTCGTGCCACCAGTGGTCCCGGCCTTCGGTCCAGCCGATGCCGTTCATGCAGCGTTGTCTCGCGATGACGGTTTTAACTTTGCCCTCGCCGACGAGTTCGAGCGCTTCGTCCACGTTGTCCTTGAGGGGGACGACCGAGCCGCGGCGCCAGGCGCCGTCGCAGGTGATGACGATCTTGCTATTGGCATCCTCGATCCGGTCGGCGATGGCCTGGGCGCTGAACCCGCCGAAGATCACGCTGTGGACGGCACCGATGCGTGCGCACGCGAGCACCGCGATTGCAAGCTCCGGGATCATGCCCATATAGATGGTGACGACGTCACCCCGTCGGACGCCGTGGGCGAGAAGGACGTTAGCGAACTTCGCGGTCTCGCGCTGCAGGTCGGCGTAGGTGAGCCGAAGAATCTCCGGCCCGTTGTCTCCGACGGGCTCGCCTTCCCAGACGATGCCGACCTGATCGCCGAAACCGTCTTTGACGTGGCGGTCCACGCAGTTGTAGCAGAGGTTTGTTGTGCCCCCAACGAACCACTTGGCGTCGGGCGCTTCGTACGAGACGACAGATCGCCAGTGGTTGTACCAGTGCATCTGCTCGGCGGCTTGCGACCAGTACGCGGCCGGGTCTTCGATCGAGCGTGCGTAGAGCTCTTTGTATTCATCGAGCGAGCCGATGTGCCACGGCGCACCCTTGGACGGCATGGGATCGAATGAACGATCTTCGTGAAGGATGGACTCGATGTTGCCGTCGGACGTGCTCACTGCGTTGCTCCTGTATCCCCGCTGTGCGAGAGTGTCGGAGCAGTATAAATGAAAAGGCCGACACGCCATAGGGCGGCCGGCCTTTGTTGAAAATCGTGGGTTGGCTTAGTGCTCTGCGGTCACGCGCAGGACTTCGGCGACGGTTGTCACGCCCTCGGCGACTTTGTTCATGCCGTCCTGGCGGAGGCTGGCCATGCCGCGTTCGAGGCAGAGCTGGCGGAACTCGGCGACGTTCGGGTTCCGCGCGATGATGTCGCGCATCTGGTCGTCGATTGAGAGCAGCTCGTAGATACCGACTCGGCCCGAGTAGCCGATCTGGCGGCATTTGTCGCAGCCGACGGGCTGGTAGATCTGCTGACCAATAATGCCCGACAGCTCAAGGAACTCGACCTGCTCCGGCGGAGGGTCGCGGAGATCCTTGCAGTGCACGCAGAGCTTGCGGACAAGACGCTGCGCGAGCACGGCGTTGACCGCGGCACCGACGAGGAACGGCTCAAGACCGATGTTCACAAGACGCGTCAGCGAGCTGGGCGCGTCGTTCGTGTGCAACGTCGAGAGCACCAAGTGACCGGTCAGCGCGGCCTGGATCGCAATATGCGCGGTTTCTTGGTCGCGGATCTCACCGACCATGATGACGTCGGGGTCCTGACGCAAGAGAGCGCGGAGCACCTTCGAGAAGGTCATGCCGATCTTCTCGTGCGTCTGGGTCTGCGTGATGCCGTCGAGGTGGTATTCGATCGGGTCTTCACAGGTCGAGATGTTCAGCTTGTTCTTGTCGAGCTGACGGATCGACGAGTAGAGCGTTGTGGTTTTACCTGAACCGGTCGGGCCTGTGACGAGCACGATGCCGTGCGCCTGCTTGACCTGGTTCTTCCAGATTTCGAGCGTGGATTCCTCGAAACCGAGGTCTTCGAGTTTCACGTTGATCGACTTGGTATCGAGGATACGCATCACGATCTTCTCGCCGACGGCGGCGGGGAGTGTCGAAACACGAAGGTCGAGCTTTCGGCCCTGCACGGTGCAGCGGATCCGGCCGTCTTGAGGCAGGCGGCGCTCGGAGATGTCGAGGTTCGCCATGATCTTGATGCGGCTTGTGATCGCGGCGGCCATCGACGCGGGCGGGTTCATGCTCTCAAAGAGCACGCCGTCAACACGCAGACGAACCTTGAGCTTCTTCTCGCTGGGTTCGATGTGGATATCACTGGCGCCCTCGCGGACCGCGGACTGGATGATGTAGTTCACATAGCGGATGACCGGGCTCTCGCCGGCCTGCTGCTCGAGGTCAACCGTCTGCTCGGCGGCCTGCACAACCTCGACGTCCGTCTCTTCGACGTCCTCAAGGATATCGTTGAGATCGACTTCCTGGTTCTGCTTCTCTTCGGCACCGGCACCCGCGATTTCAAGGGCGGCCTTGATGTCGTGCATCGTGGTGAGCACGAGCTTGGGAGTCGAGCAGCCGAGCTTTTGCTTGATCTCGTCGAGATCGAACGCGGCATCGGGCCTCGTCGCGGCGATGACCACGCGCGTGCCCTCGGTGCGGATCGGGAGCACGCTGTGCTCGGCGCAGTAGCCGACGCCGAGGCGCTGGAGGAGTTTGCCATCGAAGCCACCGTCGAAACCGGCGTCGAGGTTGATCCGCTCGAAGGCGAGGCCCTGGTAGTCGGCGCAGGCGGCCTGCACAACCGTTTCATCCACGCCCTGTTCGATCAGGATCTCCGCGAGCGTCTTGCCCGGGGTCTGCGCCATGACGTTCTCGGCGGCGAGGATCTGTTCCTTGCTCGCGGCGCCGTGCTCGGCGAGAACATCACCGAAGCTCTTGTTGACGTGGCCGAGCGTTTTGTCGTCGGGGACGAACAGATCGCTCAAGCCGTTGTTGCTCGCGTATCCCGTGCCGACGTTGATGACGCCGTCACCGCCGCGGCTTTGCTCGGCTTTGGGTTCTTCCGCAGGCGTGAGATCGGTCAGTGCCTGAGACTCAGCGGGCGCTGGCTCGCTTTGAACAGGCTCGGCTTGTTCTGGTTCAGCAGAATCCGGACCGGCGTTCTCCGGCTCAAAAGACTCAGCCTCTGCCGGCGTGAGATCCTGGCTCGAATCGCTGGTCAGCGGCCTTGCAACGTTGACCTCTTCAAAGCCCTGCTTGCCGATCTTGAACACGGGTGCGTGCAGATCGCCCTCGTCCTCGGCTTGCGGCGCATGTGCGGGCTCTGGGTCAGACTGGATCTCGAACCCAGAGATCGGCTCATCGTCCTCGGTGAACGCCGCATCCGCCTCGAAGCTTTCGCCTTCTTCGTCGCGGAAGGTTTCCGAACTCAGAATGTCCTCACTCTCGTCTGATCCGGTTTCTACCTCATCGACGGGTGACTCTGCAGGCTCTTGCTCGTAGGTGTCGTCGGGCTCGATCGTCTGGAACCCAACCGGGTCTTGCGCCGGCTTGGAGTTTACAGGGCCATGATCCGCGGGCTCTGCGCGGCCAGGGTCTACGGGCGGCGCGTCGCTCTCGTCCGGTTTGGACGAAGTGCTCTGCTCGAGCCGGTTGATGCGGGCGAGGATGTCGTCGATGCTGCCGTGGGACACTGATTCACTCCTACCACCCGCGAGACTGCGCCCTGCCAAGAGCCAATGGGACCATTACTTAGAATCGAGTTCGATGACGTACGTCTTGCCGTCGGCGCCGAGCGTGACCGATCGATCCTCGATCGAGAGCACGAGGAACTCCGACTCGACCACATCGCCGACGCGGTACGTCTTGCCGTCGATGCGAGCGAGCGAGACCCGACCGCGAAGGACCGTGTTGAGCTGGAGACCATCGACGGTGCGCTGCAGCTCACGAGCACGGATCTCCTCGGGGGTCGGCCCCTTGGGTTCTTCCTGCTTGGGAGTTGTCATCGCGACGTCTTCGGGCTCATCGCCCTTGACGAGGATCGCCATCTCGAACGGGTTCTTCTGTAGATCCTCGACCGGGACCTGGTTCGGGTTGTCCGAGAGTTCCAGGTCGAACAGCAGCTTGCGCTGGTGCTCCGTGTCGGTCTGGGCGGCCTTCTCGTCGACTTCGTAGTCGATCTTGACCTCATCTCCCGAGGCGAAGCCGACGCCGAGGCCCTGGTCACGCATGAACCAGAGAAGTCCGGCGCTCACCGCGAGCACGAAGCCAACGATGATGTACTGCTTCGACGGCGAGTGGCTATCGGAGGCCGAGCCGTCGAAACCGCCCGCACCAGAATCAACCTGGATCTGCTTGAACGTCGGCGAGAGCATCTGGTGCTCGCCCGAGTCCATCGGATCGTCGGCAAAGTTTGTTGGTTCAATGTCTGTAGGCATCATGATGATTCGCCCTCGCCTTCGAAGTAGATGCTGAGCGTGAACTCGGCCTCGAGGTGACCGTCACGGTCGCGTGACCTGATGATTTCCATGTCCGGGATGCGCGTGATCCGGGGCATCTGCTCGAGCGCCAGCAGGAACTGGTAGAAGCCGTCGAACTCGCCCTTGAGCGTCATGTCGATCGGCTGCTCCCAGTACAGCGAGCCGCGGATCGGTGTGCCCGAGGTCATGCCGGGCTGTTCGAGACCGGACTCGATCGCCAGACGAGAAACCTCGCGGACGATGGTGTCAATCTCTTTGCCGGTCGGCAGACGCTCCTCGATCGCAGCGATGCCCTGGCGGATCTCTTCATTGGCACCCTCGAGCGTGTCGTTTCGGCTCGTGGCGACCTGAAGCTTCTCGAGCATGGCGCGCTTGTGTTCGATCTCGCGCTCGGCCTGCTCGATCTCCTGATTCTGCGGGCGGAACACCAGCCAGTAGCTGGACAGGGGCATCGCTAGCAGGATGCCCAGAAGGACAAACTCACGAATTCCAAATCGCATTACTCGTCCTCCTTGTCTTCGTCACCCTCGTCGGCGTCGCCGGTCGCGGGGTCTTCTGTCTCTTCATCCGCGTCGGTCTCGACAACAGGCTCGCTGTCGTCGTCCGAGTCGGTGTCGGCTTCGGGATCAGAGAACCAGAGCTTGACCGGCTTCTCTTCACCCTCGGCTGCGGGAGTTTCCTCTTGCGCTCCGGTGTCGGCCTGATCAACCGCCTCTTCGACAGCCTCCTCGACGACTTCCTCGGCCTCGAACTCGGGCTCCTCGGAAACCGGGTTCTCAAGAAGTTCCTGGGCGGCCTTCTCCGAGCGGACACGCTCGGCGGTCCGGGCGGCTGAACCCATCAGGTCGAACAGACCCGAGGGTGATGACCACTTGGATTCGCTGCTGCCGAACGTCGGCATCGAGGGCATGCTGGGCACGGTGAAGACAACGTCGCCCTCCTCGGCCTCGAATTCCTCGGCGTCGCCACCGAATTCATTGAACTCGAACACGCCTTCCGCGTCGTCCGATTCGAGCGATGAATCGAACTCCTCGGTGCCAGCATCGTTCTCGGTCTCTTCACCTTCCACGCTCGGCGGGAGCAGCAGAGGCATCTTGGGAACGAGGCGATCCGGGGAGCGGACGTCCGGCATCTCAACCGGAGCGGGCTTCTCGACCAGGCCGCGGGCGTCGGCGTCGGTGCGGATGGTCGAGCTCAACTCGAAGCTACGCAGGAGCACGCCGTCGATCTTGGCTTCCTTAATGAACTTCAGCTCGACGTTATCAAGAAGCTCGCACTGGCGCAGGTTCTCGATGTAGTCGGCGATGTCGTCGTTGCTGAGGCCGACACCGATAATCTTGAGCGACTGGTTGTACTTCGGGATATAGATCGAGCTCTCGGCTTCCTCTGCGTCCTTCTTGCCCTTCTTGGACTTGCTCTTGGAGCTGCCCGTGAGCGTGCGGACGCCGCTGGAGCGGCTCGACTTGCGGGACGCCTTGATCTCCTGGCTATCCAGCGAGAACTGGGTGAGCGTGACGTCCTTTGGCATGCGGCTGACAAGCTCGGCAAACAGCACCGACCTCGGCACGCGCTCGACCAGAGCGGCGGTCACCTCGGCCTTGGTCACCATCTCGGCGCGCTGCTTCTCGAGCTCCTTGAGCTCTTCGATCTTCTCCGCCTCGCGGACATACATCGCGTTGATCGAGCGCTGCTCGTCACGGACGCCCATCCAGCGGCGGTTGGTCGCGAAGAAGGCTGCAACCACGGCGAGCATCATCACACCGAACAGTGTGAGACTCAGCATGTTTGCACGGCGTTCGCCCTTGGACTTCACGTAGTCTTCAGGCAGAAAGCTGTCCTGATTCCACGCGTCTAGCGGCTTTGTTACATCGCTCTCGCTCATGAGCTTCCCCCGGGCGTTTCGCGCCCGCACCTTTCACTTCCTACAGATCCGTTGGACACACCGAGAGCCCAAGCGCTGCGGCCCAGCCGGGCAGCGGTGCGTTGATCTCGACACCTTTAGATGGCTCTTTCCCGCTCTTGCTGATCGCGCCGAGCGGGTCGCCTGTTTGAACCGCGACACGGACCGTGCTCGCCAGGCGCCGGCACAGTCCGAGATTTGTTGATTCGCCGCCCGTGAATACCGCACGCTCGACCGGTTGGTTCGGGAACAGGTTGCGGTGGTAACGGATGCACAGCGCAACCTCGTCCGAGAGAATCTCGAACGCCTCGTCAAGATCCGGCATGACGCTCGGAGTCTTGTGGCTGCTGACTGCTGATTCTGCTTTCGAGTTGAGCGAGCCGAGCGACATCACCGGGGCACGATTGACACCCGTGAACTCCGCGTCGTTGCGTCGCGCCTCGTGCGCCCGCGCGATGCTGACCTTCCACTTGCTCGCGAGCGACTTGTCGAGCGCCCGGCCGCCGTAGTCGAACGTGCGGGCGAACATGAGCCTGCCGCCCCGACCGATTGTTGCTTTGGTCGATCCGAAACCGAGATCGAGGTACAGAGTAGTTGCGTTCTCTGGTGCCGCCCCCACCGCATTGAAGCCGGCGAGCGAGGCGAGCGATTCTGGCTGAACACCCACGGGCTCGAGCTTGCTCGCGTGGAGCGAACGCATCAGGACATCAACAGTGGACCGGGCGGTGGCCATGCCGATGACTTCGATCTTGCCTTGGTCCGCGCCGACTGGCCCCACCGCGATGTGGCGGAGCACCAGCATGTTCGGATCGCAGCCGAGCTGCGACGCGAGCGTGATCTTGGTTGCCGACTCGATCGAGGCAGGGTTGCCCTTTGACACCTGTAGGTGCTTGCAGAACGTGAACGAGACCGGGAGCAGGCAGACGGCGCGCTTGCCCTTGAAGCCGGCGCCGCGGATAAGAGCGGGCAGCTGCTCGGTCTGGTAGCTGAGGCGTGCGGCCGGGTCGTCGAAGAGTTCATCCGGAGTATCGAGCGCCGCGGCTGCGATCAGGCCCGGCTTGTCGGCGCCGGTCACCTGAAGCACCTTCAGTGCGCTTGTGCCGAAGTCCACCGCGATCGGTCGCGGCTGGCGCGAGAGCGAAGGCGCACTGGATCGCCCACGCTTCTGTTTCAAGGCTGAAAACGACGCTCTGGGCATCGACATCCCCGACCATTCTGTGACATCGAAAGCCCGGCACGCACCGGGGCTATGACGTCAATTCACTCAGAGCGCTTATCGGCGCAGGGGATAGCCCTGTTGAGGTGAGCACGGATCGGCGGCAGATTCCCTGCACTGCCGGGCCGCGCCAAACGGAACTGTGGATATATGGAACGTCCGATCAGCCGAAGTCGATGTCCGATATCTGCTTGGCGATCTCGCCCAGCCTCGTCATCGCCGGTCCGATAGCCCACTGCTGCGACTCGCGGTCGCCCGTGGTGTTGCTGATGACCCGGATCTCGGCTGCCGGCACATTCGCGTGTCGGCACGCGAGCATGACCGCGGCCCCCTCCATGCACTCCGCTCCACCCCCGGTTCGCCGACGGATCCGGGTCGCTAGGTCATCACGCCCTGAACACGTCGAGACCGTCGCGATAACCACCTCGGCCGAGACCAGCCCGAGAAGCCGGTCCCGGAGGTGCTGGCTTGGGGACAGGCCTGTGCTGTCGTCGCCTTTGTATAGAGGAAAGCCCATCGCTCGGCAGTCGAGAAAGCCGTTGGTGGTTTCGACGCCCTCGTCGGCAAAGACAGACTTCGAGGCGAGGACGGTCTGACCGAGTTCGAGGCCGCTGCCGGGGAACGCCCCGGCGATGCCGAGATTAACGACACGTTTGACTGTATTGCGCGCGAGCACCCGCGCGACCCGAGCCGCGGCGTTGGCTTTGCCGATCCCGGTTTGCAGGACCCAAACAGAGTTGGAAATCCGATAGAGTGATCCGTCTGACGCATCTTGCGCGTCGCCCGCATCGAACAACGCACCGACGGCGGTGACTTCATTCTCGGCAGCGACGACCAGAAGTGTCTCGATACAATCAGGCATCTGCCGATCCTATCAGATCGATCCGTCGCGGCCTGAACCGGCTTGATCCGAACCGGTACAAAGTGGCAGGATCCATCACCAGGGGCGGCGGCATCGGCTCGTTGTCTGTTAGGAGCATCCAAGTGACTCATCACGCACCCGTCCTCGCCGCCCGTCCGACCTCAAGGGGATTCGCCAAGACCGCGGCGCTGGCGCTCGTGCTGCTCGCCGGTGCTGGCGGGACCACGTGGTACATGATGAACCAGAAGGCCAGCGACGAATCAAGCGATGCCCTGCAGACACGGGACATCACAAAGGCGTCGATCACGAGCTTCGTTGTTTCGACCACGGCGTCCGGCGAATTGCAAGCACTGAAGCAGATCGAGGTCCGCTCGCCGATCGAGGAACAGGCGACGCTTGTCGAGATCATCGACGAAGGCACGACCGTGAAAGAGGGCGAAGTGCTCTGCAAGTTCAACACGGACAACCTCGAGTCCGAGCTGGACACGGAAGAAGCCGACCTTGAGTCATCCCAAGCCGCGCTGTTCGCGGCTGAAAACGCGTACCAGATCCAGGTGACCGAGAACGAGAGCGCCATTCGTGACGCTGAGCTGAAGCTTCGGCTCGCCAAGCTCACGCTCGAGCAATGGGAATCCGGCGATCGAGTGATGAAACTCCAAGAGCTCGATCTGAACATCGATGAGGCAAACCGGGAGCTGGCGCGACTGGAAGCCAAGCACGAGAAGAACATCGACCTGCTCGCAGAGGGCTTTATCAGCAAGGACCAGTACGACCAAGACGAACTGCAACTCGTCAAGGCACGTGCGCGTGTCGAGACTGTGAAGCTGCAGAAGAAGTCCTACATCGATTTCGAGCAGAAGAAAGACCGTGAGCAGATGGAGAGTGACGTCCAGCAGGCCGAGTCGCAGCTTGAGAACGTGAAGGCTCAGAACGAGATCAAGCTCGCCGACAAGGCCGCCGACCGTGCGCAGCAGAACCGCCGGGTCGTTCGCGACCAATCCCGTGTAGACAAGATCCGCCAGCAGATCGAGGCCTCCACGATCAAGGCCCCGTCCGACGGCATGGCGATCTACGGCACAACCATCCAATCATCGCGGAACATGTGGAACTCCAACGGCCCGCTGCAGATCGGGCAGAGCGTCTACCCGAACCAGTTGCTGTTTGGCTTGCCGGATACTTCGAAGCTGGTCGCCGAGGTCAGAGTCCACGAAAGCCTGGCTGGCAAGATCAGCAAGGGCATCAAAGCACGCGTGAAAATCGACGCGCTGCCCGGAGCAGTGCTCAACGGCACCGTCACCGAGATCGGCGTGCTCGCAGAGTCAGGCGGGTGGCGCGACCCGAACCTGCGCGAGTACACCGTCAAGATCCTTCTTGATGGCAAGGGCTACGAGGGATCACTCAAGCCATCGATGCGGTGCGAGGCCGAGTTGCTTCTTGACAATGTAGACGATGCGCTCTCGATCCCCGTCGCCGCGGTCTTCAACGAAGGCCCGGTCCGCTTCGTCTACAGCCCACGCAACGGCAACTTTGTCCGCATCCCTGTCAAGACCGGCAGGTTCAGCGATACCGACGCCGAGATCCTGGCCGGTCTTGAAGCTGGCCAGTCAGTCCTGCTCCGCGAACCCAACGCGGGCGAGATTGTCAACGAGCCCTGGGAACAGGCTCAACTCGAACTCGTTGGTCTCACGCTCGACGAGAACGGCGACCCGACCCGAATGGCTCCACCCGCCGGTGGCCCGGGAGCAGCGCAGCAGACGTCGTTCCAGCAGGGCGGCTAACTCGCCTAAGCCGATTTACGTTCGAAGCCTTCATCTGTCGAACGCTTACGCTCGATCTCGGCGGCGTTGTGCAGTTGCTTCGACGCGGTTTCCAGACAGAAGTCCGTCGGGTGTACCGGGTAGAAGTTGTCTCGGCCGACGTTCTGGCCGTCTGCCACACTGATGCACAGCCCGGTTGACTTGCTCAGGTCGATGAACTCGCCTCGCTCGTTCGTCTCGGGCAGGTTCGGATCCAGCACCATCACGCGCGGCCTGCACGGATCCGCAGGCTCCCAGCCGACGACTACGCAGTCGGTGCCGTCGGACAGCTTGACGATCGAACCCGGCGGGTACGGTGGGCAGACCGCGAGCAGGCCCTTCATCACCATCGGGTCGAGCTTCTTGGCGTGCGGGCCGCGGAGCATGCTCGCCAGCACTCGCACACGCGGCACAGGGTTGCCCTTCTCATCGAACCGGCGCGACAAACGGTCGAACATGTCAGCCACGGCGATGGTGCGCGCATGGATATGGATCTGGTTCCCGCTGAGCACTTCGTGCCCGCCGTCGGCGCGTTTGCGCGCAGGGAATCCGGAGCCGTCGTAGGCCTGGTGGTGGTTCAAAATGGCGGCGGCCGCGGACGGAGGGATCCGGCCGTGGACCATCTGGAACCCGAGCATCGCGTGCTGCTGCCAATCCGGGTCGTGCGTGTCGTGTGTCTTTCTGTGGCGTTCCCTGACCTCGTCGGAGAGCTGGGTGACACCGATGTCGTGGAGCATGCCCGCAACACCCAGCGGCGTGACGTCGCGCGCGACCGCCGCGGAAACACGCGACCGCTGGTGCTCCAGGTACGTGCTCATCTTCAGTCCCATCAGAATCGAGATGAAGCTGACCGCGCACGAGTGCTCAAGTTCCTCGTCGCCGATCGACGCGACGTCGTCAAGAAAGACCATCGTGTCAGGGTTCGAGATCAGCGATTCTGAGAGCGACGAGATCGTCCTCGCGTAAGCGATGTAGTCCAGATCTGCGGGCGAGCCGGCGCTCAGCCTGTCGTAGAGGTCGTACACCTGACCAGCAATCGATGCGCGGTGGCGGATCACCTCGGGCGAGGTGTGCTTCAACAGGAAATCCAGCGGCGGGTAGGAGATCCAGACCGTCCGCACGCGCAGCTCACGCAAACGCACAATGGTTCGGCTGTCCAGCTCATAGCCGGTGCGCAGCAAGACCCGGTTTGGCGCTTCAGGGTGAAACACCGGCGAAGCGAGCTTCATGCCGGGCCTGGCCGAGATGGTCGTCACGCGCAACACGTATAGAGAGCCTCCGCCTTGAGCATCGGCCCGTTGGTTGTCGGACTGTCACTCGACCCCGGGAAAGCCCTGTTCTAGCGCCCGCCCATAACGAAAACCACGCCCATATAGACGCAGTAGAGTCCGAGAAGCAGAAAGCCCTCGGCTCGCGTGATCTTCCCGCCCACAAGAAAGAGCGGCAAACACGCCAGGCTCGCGCCGAGCATGACCCAGAGATCACGCGACCACATGCCCTCTGGCACCTCGAGCAGCGAAGGCGAGACCATCGCGGTGATGCCGAGCACGCAGAGGATGTTAAAGATGTTCGAGCCGAGGATGTTGCCGATGGCGATGTCCGACTCTTTGCGCAGAGCCGCGACGACCGAGAGCGAGAGCTCGGGCACGCTCGTCCCGAATGCAACGAGAGTGAGACCGATGACCGCGTCGGAGACGCCGAACATCTGGGCGACCGCCGTCGCCCCGCCGACCAGCAGGTTCGCGCCGTACACAAGCATACCGATGCCGACGATGACCATTACGATGTTGACAAGCAGCGGAGGCTTGCCGCCGTCGGTGACCTCGGCGACGAGTTCCTTGGCGGCGGCTTCCATCTCCTTGGCGTGCTCGGGGTCGCTTTTGCCGTTGATGTAGCTGCGGACAACAAACCCGAGTAGCCCGAGAAAGAGCAGCACGCCACCGAACCTCGGGATGGTGTCGCCGATCATCAGCGCCATCGCGATGACGGTCACCGCGATCATCTGGATGACCTCTCGTCGGACAACCTTGAACTTCACGACGATCGGGCAGAACAGGGCCGTCATACCGAGGATCAGGAGTATGTTGGCGATGTTGGACCCGACGATGGTGCTGATCGCGAGTTCCGAGTTGCCCTTGATCGCGGCGCCGAGCGAGCCGCCGAGCTCAGGTGCGCTGGTCCCGAACGCGACAACGGTCAGCCCGACCACGAACGAGCTGATGCCCGCGGCGGTTGCGATGCGCGAGGCGCCGCGCACAACAAGCTCGGCGCCGATGATGAGCATCGCCAGCCCTGCGACCAGCTGAAAGATCGGGAGAAGTTGGATCACGGGCGTTCCTCAAAGCCGGACAACAAACGGTACTCGTCTGGAAGCCTAGCAATGAGAACGATGATGGCGCGCCTGCGGACGGGCGCGACGCCGCCGATTTCAACGGAGCTGAGCATCGCCTCGCCGACAGTTGGCACCGCGGACACGGGCGGGCCTTCCTCGCGGTCTTCCGCCGCTCCGTCATGTTCGACCAGAATCGCACCCGGGTCGAAGCCGGGCGAGACCGGGACGATCACCAGCGCCTCGTCCTTTCGCATCTCGAACTGCGTGGTGAGCTCAGGGAAGATAATCCCCTGGTCTTCCGGCAGCGTTGCGCCGTGGATCGCGAGATCCGCAGCCGTCGTGCGGCGCTGGTTTTCCTGCAACTGGACCGCGAGCTCGATGTGCATCGCAGGACCGCCCGAGCTTGGTTCGACCCAGCAGCGCGTCAGCATGCGGAGCCGACCCGCGGGCGTGCGCATCTGGCCGTCGGGGAGCGAGATCAGCGAACCCTCGGCGACGCGCCGGCCCGGCACGGTTTCACGCCAATTGGCGAGCACACCGAACCAGTCCTGCTGCTCGGTGCCGATCAGTTTCATCCGGCCACGCGCGAGGTTCAGTTCGTCGATCGGGACCATGATCGGCATCAGCCCGCTCGACCGCCACGCAAAGCGGTCCGAGTCGAGCATCGGCGTGGGCCGACCCTGGTAGGTGTCGATCAGCTCCGCGACGAGCCGGTCTTGGTCTTCGATCGCCCAGATGCGGAGCTCGAGCCCCTGCTGCTCGCCGTCAACGACCGGGCGTTCGACGTCCGGCCGCTCCCACGGCGCGGGGCCATCGGGCACGCCGGAGGGGCCGCCCCCACTGCATCCGGCGCAGAACGCTGCAATCAAGATGATCGCAGCGGCGAGTCTCACTTCGTCGCTCTCGGCTCACACTTGTTGATCCGGTCGATTAGCTTGCGCACAACCGCGTAGTGGTACCGCGTGTGCGTGAACGCGAGGCGCGGCATGTCGAGGTGGTCGCTCTCTTCCGGGTACGGGCCGCACTGAACGATCTTGCCAGTCTTGACCAGCGGCGCGAACTCCTCGTTGATCTCCGCGAGGTCTTCCTCGCTGATCGCGTAGTTCATGCGGATGATGTAGTCGTCGCGGACATAACGCGAGCTGTGGTAGTTGCGATAGAAACGCTCGATCTCCTCGACGCCCTCCTCGGCGGTCCGGCAGATTTTGTAGAGGCAGCGGTCCTCGTCGTTGATCATGCCGTGGCCGAGCAACTTCTCGGTCACAAACTCATGCCACTCGTCCCAGTAGTTGATGCCCTCGCCCTCAAGAAGGACGATCGGGATCATCGAGCTCTTACCGGTCTGCACGAGCGTGAGCACTTCGTAGACCTCGTCCATCGTGCCGAATCCGCCCGGGTAGACCGCGACCGCGTCGCACTGGCTGAGGAACATGAGTTTGCGGGTGAAGAAGTAGCGGAAGTTGATGAGCTTCTCATCGCCGGCGATGACGGTGTTGGCGCTGGTCTCAAAGGGCAGGCGGATCGCAACACCGAAGCTGGCTTCGCGTCCGGGGCCCTCGTGCCCGGCTTTCATGATGCCGTCGCCCGCGCCGGTGATCGCCATCCATTTGCGCCCGGCCATGATCCGGCTGAAATCGACCGCGGCCGCGTAGTCCGGGTGCGTCTCGGGCGTGCGCGCCGAGCCGAAGATCGTCACCTTGCGAATGTTGGGGTACTGACCGAACACGCGGTACGCGTAGCGCAGTTCCTTGACCGCGGCGGTCATGAGTTTCAACTCGCCGGTGTCCCTGCCGTCGGGCAGGAGCTTGAGGGCCGCGGACATCAGGTCCTGGACAAGCCGGTGCTCGTACTGCTTCTCGTCAACGCCCGAGATGTCGGTGATCATCTGGCTGAGCTTGCGCTGGACGTCTGGGTCCTGCACCTTAAGGTGGCGCGACTGCTCCGGCGGGACCGCGGTTTCGTCCTGCGGCGCGACGGTCGGCTGGTCGAGTTCTTGTCTGAGGTGTTCTTCGTTTGTCATATTCGTTTCTCCAATTCGTCTGTTGTTCCGCTTGGTGGATAAAGAAGCTGGTTGACGTTTCTTGTTCGTCTTGCTTATCGGTTTTTGCTGAGCCGACGCTGCCTGCTGGCCCGCTCGCTGAGATCGTTGAGCCGGCGCTGGTTGGCGGACTCCTCGAACCCAAGGACCCGGCCGATGACCCGGCGCGTCTGGGGTAGGGATTCTACGCTGACACTCGGAGCCGCGGCGGTTCCTGTGACGGCGATCGTCACGAACTCGTCCCGGATGGTCTCCAGAAGCTCGCTGAGCACCGGAATCCGGCGGGTTGCCTTGGACCGGAGCCGAAGATCGAGCTCAAGATCGGGCCACGTCGCGGTGCCAAAACCCAGCAGTTCGACGCTCTTGCTGATCAGCGAGATGCCCTCGACAGAGATCAGCGTGCCGTCGAAGACCGCTTCGACGCTCGCGTAGTCGATGCCTTCAGAAACGGGGAACTGCAGATTGCCCGCTTCAACGAGCCGCATCGCGCCCGGGACCGCGATGACGTCGCCGCCGGCGATCTGGATCGAAAGGCTGCCGCGGCGTGAGTCTTCGTTGCCGACCAGCCCGCCGAGGGTGAGTTGGCCCTCAAGCCTGGCGCCGGTGTCTTCTCGCGGATCGCGTGGCTTGGCATCCGGTCTTGCCGACGCGAACCCGTCGAGCGCTTCGTTGAGTTTCAGCCCGCTGAAGATCAGCGACGTCTCATACGACCGCTCGCCCGGACCGGCCCAGTCCATCGCGGGGTACACGCCCGCCTTGCCGGAGATCACTCCGTCGCACGACTCGGCGAAGATCATCGGCACAACCAAGCCGCGCGGCAGACCGGTCGATTCGATCGCGACCCTCGCGTTGGTCAGAGGAAGGCCCATCGCACGGGCCGAGTTTGCAACGACACCGACCTGATACTCGGGCAAGCCGTCGGCTTCTTTGTGGAACACGATGTCCGCGATGCCGCTGGCTTCTTCGACACGCAGCCCCGCTGTCATCGCAGCATCCACGAAACGGAGTCGGCCCTCGAAATCGACTTTGACACCCTCGACGCCGGGCACGGTGTGGGTGCGGAGCATGGAACCCCGGGTGCTGATCTTGCCGTCCGTCTTCATGTCGCCCGCGTCGATGATCTCGATGAGTGGGATAGGCAGCAGCGCACGCACCTCGGCGTTGAGCGAGGGCGCATCCATGTCGAACGTAACCGAGGACACCGTCCCCCCGAACCCGTCAGGCGTGGCGGCCCCGGATATCGTCGCGCTCAACGCCTCGGACGACCCCTTGATCGATTCGATCCGTGCGCCGAGCTTGCTGGCGACAAGCCGACCCGACATCTCCTCGAGCCTGACCGTTGCGCCGAGCCTCGTCATCTCGGCCCACTTCGGCTCGATCGCGGTCTCGACAAACGCGATCCGCGCGATCCCGACGTTCTCTGTGTTCCCGATGGGCTTTCGCGGCGCGGTCATCGAAACAACTGCATCGAACTCGCCGCGCACGCCGTGCTCGAGGTACTCCTTAGAGATGGAGCCCGAAACGAGTTCCTTGACGATCCGCTCGGCGAGCGACGAGTCGAACCGGCCGTCTTTGAGCTCGACCGTCAGCTCCCGGCTCGGGTCGCCCCCGGATTCATCGATACCGAGCGTGCCCGAGACGTGCGCCTCGCCCATCGGCGCGCTGTCGAAGAGCAGTTCGCCCGTCATGCCGGTGGTCTGTATCGTGCGCGTGTCGGCGAGCAGCACACGCGCCTCGCCCTTGACGTCCTGCATCCCGAGCCTGCCGCCGAGGTAGTCGGCCTCGGCCCGCTCGATGTTCGTCACGGTGATGTCAGAAACAGGATCGATGCCGTCGGAGTTCAGGTCCGCGCGGATGTCTGCCTTCCCCGTCGGGGCGAACGTGTCGCGGAGCCAAACGAGCGAGTCCCCGCCGGCGGACGAGATCGACGCGACGATCTGCTCCAACGGCAGCGACAAAAACGCGCCGTCCGCCTCGACGTGCGCGTTGTACCGGAGCGGTTGATTGCCCGACCAATCGAGATCCGCCTGCGTGCGCACCTCGATCGGGTCCTCGACCGACTCGTCGTCGCTCACGCCGATCGCCCGGCTGACCGCGCTCAGACTCATGCCCTGCTCGGTCAGACGCAGCTCGCCGTCAAGCTCGTTGACAAGCATCGGGGGCCGATCAGACAAGGCCTCGGCAACAAGGATCGTGTCGGAGAGACCGATCTCAAAGTCAAACCCGAGTTCGCCGTCCGGCCTTGTCAGCAGCAAGCCATCGACGTCAAACTTGCCGGTGATACCCAGACGATCGAGCACATCGACCGCGGCCTGGCGGGATTCCACGATGCTCTTGTTGTCGCCTTCGGCAAACGGCGGCGCCACCGCGAACTTCAGCAGCCCGTCAACGGGGAGCTGGTTCGCGATCACGCGAACAGTCGGACGGAACGTGGTCTCGCCTTCGGGCGTCCGGAGATCGGCACCGCCCGAGAGCGAGACGGAACCCCCGGCGACCGGCAAGAACGCACCACGCATCAGCGTCGCGTCTTGTTCATCGAGCACGACCACAACATCGCGCGCGTGGATCGGCAGGGGGAAGTCTTCGAGCACCAGACCGGCCTCGGGCAGACGCACCTCGATGTTGCGCGTCCACACAGACACCTCGCCTATCTCCCGGCGAAGTCTGATGCCAAGGTCGGCCCGACCTCTGTACTCGAACACAGGCGTGCGAAGCAGGGCTTTCGTCGCGTCGAGTTCTCGCCTGATCGCCGCGAGCTGAGCCCCCGGCTTGCCGTCGCGGCGCGCCCTAGCGAGATCAACTTCCAGAGCGTCGCGCGACTCGATCAGCGACTCGGCCTGCGCGGGTGTCAGCACAAGCCCGCGTTCGAGCATCTCGTGGTATTTGCTGTCGTCAAAGAGCTCGTCGATGATCCCGCCGCGCGCCGATCCCAGCGCACGTTCGAGCTCGTCGTCCAGCGGCACGTTCACCGTATCGATCTGCAGGTTCACACCAGCGGTCGAGCCGATCGGTTCGATCAAACCCGAGGCGCTGATCGTGGCGCCGGTGTACGAGGTGCCTCGGATCTCTTCGATGCGGATGCGTTCGTTGTCGAACTGGATGCTGCCGGACATGTCCTGGAACGGGTACGGGAAGATCTCGTATGCCGCGGTGCCGTTGGTGAAGGCGAGGTTGCCCCGAAAGTCCAGGTCCGCGGGCCCGTCGGGACCGGGCTCGCCGCGCATCAGCGTGACGCTTGCGTCAACAATCGCGGTCGGGCTCATGGGCTGGTTGTTCTCGTCGTCGACCATGAGCGACGAGCCGGCGAACTGTTGCAGACGCTCGCCGACTTCCTTGGGCAGGAAGGGCAGGATGTCCGGGTTCTGGGCCATGTTGTAGCCGCGAACCTTGAAGGTACCACTGAAGGCAGATTCCGAACCCAAACCTTCATAAAATAGACCCACTTCGTACGGCACGTCTTCGAGCAGACCACCAATCTCTGCGCTGAACCTTTCGTCACGGAGCGAGACCACGCCAGACACATCACTCATGCGCATCCTGCCGACGCCGGACTCTTCGTTCATGTCGATTGGTAGGGTGATCCCCACGCCGTTGAGATGCACACTGGCGTTCACCAAACCGGTTGAACTCATCTCGAAGATCGTGTTGCTAATCTCGCCGCGGACGTCGAGCATCTCGACAAACGGGCGAAGCCGGCCCGGCACACTCGATGGCCCCCACTCATCGAGTGTCAGGCCTGTCATCGAAACCTCAACACCGAGCCTGTCGATGGTGCCAGCCAGCTGAAGCCCGCTCCGGGTGCCGGTCTGGGTCATATCGATCTGGTACGCGTCGTCGCCGTCGGGCTTGAGTTCGCCGTCGATGTTGAGCCTTTTGAGCACGCGGATCGCCTCGCCCTGGTGCTCGCAGATCTCGACACTGCCGCCGACGATGGTCACGCTGGGCAGCGACACAGGCCCGCCGACCTTGCCGGTCTCTGGCAGCTTGAACGAAGCAAAGTTCACCTGTCCCGTTTTGACGTTCTCGCTGATGCGCACGTTCGGCGAGCGGAGCGTGAACGAGCTGACCGCGACCGAGCCGGACACGGTCTTGGACCAATCGACGTCGGCGACGATCCGTCGGACCTTGACGAGTTCGCCGCCGGGGCCGTCGATTCCGGGGGCGCGGATGACCACGTTGTCGAGCACCAAGAAACCAGAGTTGTCGATCGAGACCGAGCCCGCCTGGATGTCAACGCCGAGTTCTTTGCTGATCGAGGGCAAGATGAGCGAGCCCGCGACGCCCGACTTGGCGATGAAAACAACCGCGAGAATCAGAAGCAGCGGCACAATCAGGCACAAACGCAGCCAGAAGATCCGCCGACGGCCCATCTCCTTGCACACAAACCGCCGACGTATCGGGTGGCATGGCTTTGGGCCTTGTGTGCTCGTCATCGGCCGCTCCGCTGGCTCGACTCGGTCCTACGCACCGTGATCCGCACAGTGGTACCGCTCGCTGACACATCGGGCCGCAGCGGGTAAGAAAGAGTATGCGATTTGGAACCCATCATCGCCAACCTATTCCCCCGGAACCAACCAGTCGGGCAGGGGCACGGGTCGGCCCTGGCTGTTGACACACGCAAGCTCCGAGGAAGCCACCGCGCACACGCCGTCGATCGGCACCCGCGGGTCCGTTGAGATGTCGGGTGCTGCGCCGAGCCGCTCTGTGAGCACAAGCTCGTACGTGTGTCGGATCTTGATCCTGCCCGATTCGTGCGCCCTCGTCCGCACCTCGATCACGTCGTCGTACTGGATCGGCCTGCGGTACTTGATCTCAAGCTTGGTGACGACGAGGAACACGCCGGCCTTCTCGAGCTCGGCGTAGCTGACGCCACCCTCGCGGAGCAGTTCGGTCCGGCCCATCTCGAGCCACGGCGCGTAGCTCGCGTGGTGCGCCACGTTCATCGGGTCGCACTCGGCGTACCTCACGCGGACACTGATCGCACCAGCGGTCGGGATCTGATACGCCGGCGCGGGGGGCTGGGCGGGCTGATATTCATCTGTTCTATTCATCTGCCGGTAGTCTATCGTTCCAGTCATGCCTGCGAACCGGGACATACAGACCGCCGACACGGACAAGCACGCCACGGTCTCGATCCGCCGGTTCATGACGGGCGACTCGATCGACGACATCACCGCGATGCTGCACCGCGCCTACGCCCGCCAGATCGAGGCGGGCCTCGCCCCACTGGCGGGCCGACAGGACAACGCACGCACGCTCGACCGCATCCTCAACAGCGAGTCCTACCTCGCGTTCGCCGACGAAGCGCAGACCCAGATCGTCGGCGTCATCCTTTTCAACGAGCACGAACGCGCCACGTTTCCCGAGTACTTCCTCAAGGTCGGCGTTGCGCACTTTGCGATGTTCGCGGTCGACCCGCTCGCCCAGGCCGCGGGCATCGGGGCGCAGCTGCTTGATGTCTGCGAGAAACGAACCCTCGAGATCGGCGCAACGCACCTCTCACTGAGCATGGCCAAGCCCGATGTCGCGCTCTTTCGGTACTACAAACGCCGGGGCTACGAGCACGTGCAGGACTGGCAATGGCCCTACACGAACTACGTGAGCCAGATCCTTGCCAAAGAGCTGTAACCCCTCCAAAAAGGCCGACACCCCCGCGTAAACAGAGGTGTCGGCGTCTGGTTGCGTGTGTTGTCAGCCAGCCAGGGAGGGGTTAGCAGCCGGCGTTGTAGTTCGTGACCCAAGCGGTGAAGTCGGTCGGAGTGCACGAGCCGTCGCCGTTCTGATCGCATTCGGGCTGGTTGTTGTTGAACGCGCTGACCCAGGCGGTGAAATCGGTCGGCGTCAGGCTGCCGTCACCGTTGACATCCGCGACACAGTCGCTGTCAAGAGGTGTCAGCGTGATGTTGTCCACCTGAAGCTCGAAGTTCGTGAAGCCAAAGAAATAGCCGGGCACGAACGTCGTAAAGGTGATCTCGTCCACACTCGCCAGCACGCTCTCAAAGGTTCGGCCCGGGGGAAGCATGGGCTCGAAGGTCTTGGGATCCTCGTAGCCGTAACCACCCCAGCCCTCGGGCAGGTCCTGCGCGTGCGTGTTCTCGACCGTGAAGGTGTAGGTGACCCAGCCGTCGCCGTTGTCGCCCTTCGCCGACGCGTCGAGCAGGCCGAGGTTCAGCCAAACACTCGTGTACGGGTAGCCCTGGTCGTTGGTGTCGTCGCGGAGTTCGATGATGAAGTCGCGCACAACCTGCTGCCCGAAGAAATCGATGTTGTGCGTGCGGACATCGATGCTCATCTCGAACGAGTCGCTTGTGGTGTAGTCGCCGAGGAAGTCGGCGTTGGTGGTGTTGCGGACGCTGGCGCCGAAGACATCGAGCAGGAGGACGTCGAGGTTCGCACCCGGGTTGCCGTCCTGCGAGATGTCGGTGCGTCCGCTGACGGACCAGCCCTCGGTTCCGTTGTCGAAGGTCGTGGTGACCTGTGCTGCCGAGGCCGAGGCGACCGCGGCTGCCCCGATGCCCACCAATGCTCGTACGCGGTTATTCATGGTTCTGCCTTTCGTGTATCTCGATTCTGACCTCAATCGGCGTGGTGACACGGAACTTCGCTCCAGAAACCACTACGCTCAGCTTGTGCTGAGCACAGTCTGAGGGTATGATGGCCCCGTGTCAAGTCAAATATCAAAAGCTGACAACAAAGCCCCGAAACCGGCCACCCTGCGGGCTCCCGGACACCAGCCGCCGGAAATCCGTACCATGCCCGCAGCGATGACTGCGTCTCTCACGGCAAGCCGAACCTCCGCACCGCTCAAAGCAGAGGAAATCCAGGAACTCGACCGCTCGCTTAAGGCCATCAGAAGCGAGCTGCTGGCTTTTTTGACCGCGATGCCCGTCTCGGCCCAGAACGCCAGCGGCCTTTCGAGGCTCCTCGGCGTTGAGCGGACCACCTGCCAGAGAATGGTCTCCGCCGTGACCGCCCCATACCCGGGGGTTTCGCTCGCAAGCCAGCTTCCGGGTACTAAGGGCATCAGGCTCATCATCGAAGCCGCGAGCAAGAACGACCTCACGCTTGAGGCCGAGAGCGCCCAAAAACTCGACAAGGCCATGTCGGCGTACGAAGACGCGACCCGCAAGCTGGGTGGCAGCAGGTCTCGGCTGCTAAAAAGAATCGAACGCACGCTCGCGAGCAACAGCAAGCCCGGCTCACCAAGATCCGACGAGGCAGAACTCACGCACAAACAAGCACTCTTCGAATCTTCGGCTGCCCTGACCGGGCGGTACTCCAACGCCTGGCTCGCGGCGCACATCTACACCCCCCACCCTGACCGGGCCGACATCGTGCACCAGACCCGGACGCACGGCCTGATCGGACACCACGCGGAAACCGACGCGGTGCCGTTGACGTTTCATGTGTTCAGCGGCACACCCGATCGGTTCACAGGCGATGACGAACTGCAATTCCGGGCGCTCTTCCCGTCCAAACAAGACGGCGTGCCGAGCGAGCTGCTGACCGACTACTCCACGAACCCGGTGCCTGTCGTGCACTCGTCGCACCCGGATGAGTTTATTGTGCAGACGATCGAGCCGAGCCCCGACCAACCAGAGTCGGCGCCGATCGACCTCATGTTCGCGATGGACGGCGGGATGACACACCCATCGACGCGGGAGACCAACACCGAAGAAGTCTGGGCGCTCGTCAACTTCCCGGTGCGCCGACTGCTTCTGGATGTGTTCATGCACAAGGACCTCGCGCGGCAGTGCGTGCCGGGGCTGGATGTCCACCTCTGGAGGCCGGACTTTGCGCAGCACGTCGGCGAACGCTGGCAGACCCGCTTCCACCGCCCGCCGAGCCTGCAGCTGCTGTCGCCGGGCCTTGAGCGAGCCCAGACCTCGGCGTGGAACCGGTACACCGAGCTTCTCGCGGAACTCTTTGCGACCAAGGGCTACGACCCGAACGACTACGTGGGCTTCCGGTGCGACACCGAGTACCCGATCTGGCGCACGGGCTACTGCATCGCGTTCGAGTTCGGCGGCTAGCCGGACCCGTTCAGCTTGATTCAACTTTAGATTCAGGCAAGCTCGCGTTCATGTACCATCTCGGCATGGACAAACTCCATGCTTTGAATCGGCTGATAATCGCCGGCTTTCTCGTTGCCGCGGCAGTCTGTCAGCAAGGCTGCGTGCCGATCTATTGCGCCGTCAATCACTCGAATCTGCCCGAGGCGGAAGAGCTCCAGATGTTTGCGTGGGAGACCGAGCTGGGTGGCACGTTCGGTCCACCCACGCACAGACTCGCGGTCATGGAAACCAGCCAAGAGAATCGCTATATCGCTTTCAATGATGCACACGACGATCGCCGCGCACCGGTGCAGTACGTAATAGATGAGTCCGGCGGCATCATCGAGACACTGCCGTACCGCGACATGCGGCGAAACTCGCCAGAAAGTAAGTTTCGCAAGTACGAGACGTACACCCACTTCACCAACGAGTCCGAGGTGTACGCGAGGTCAAACGTAAAGGTCACCATTGAAAGGTACAACTACTCGCCTTGGCTTGAAGTTGAAGCCTGGACCCGACAAACACTGGGCAGACTCGTCGCGCCATTCATGGGCAAGGCCGGCGTGCGTTTGATCAGAATGCCGTACGAACCAACTGAATGTTGCCCGCCAACGATAGTTGTTACAAAGACGCCCCCCGGCGGCCCGACAACCACCCGCAGGTTCACAATCCCCGACTACGACATTGACCGCTACAACCGGATAGAAACACTCGTATCAACCGACGGTCGATTTTTGTTCATACACAACAACTACCTCGCATCGTTTATTGGCCTTGATTGATTTGGCTCTTTTAAAGAGTGCATTTGCCAATAACACCAGTTTGCCGACCGCCCGTGGCCTCCTAAACTAGCTGCATGTCATTCGGACTCTCACGAGGCAAACAGCTCGATGTGGCGCCGGGTGTGGTGATGATCTCCGACGAGGAGCTCGGGCCGCTGCCGGACGATGTGATCAGCAACCCCGAGGCGGGTCGGCTTGATCCCCGCGCGTGGTTCCCGCTCCGCAAGGACGAGAATAGCGATCGGCGTTTCGAGATCGAGATCGGCTCGGGCAAGGGCACGTTCCTGCTCCAGCACGCGCCGACGACACCCGAGACCGACTACCTCGGCATCGAGTGGGCCGGCGAGTTCTGTGTGTACGCCGCGGACCGGGTCCGCCGGGCTCAGCTTCAGAACGTGCGGATGCTCAGGACGGACGCGACGGAGCTGCTCCGCTGGCGTGTCCCTGACCGGATCGTGGATGTTGTCCATCTTTACTTCTCCGACCCCTGGCCCAAGACCCGGCACCACAAGAAGCGCGTGGTGCAGGATCGGTTCCTCGCCGACGTGTGGCGGGTACTTAAGCCGGGCGGGGAGCTGCGGGTCGTGACCGACCACGACGATCTCTGGGCGTGGGACCAAGAGCACTTCGAACGCTGGTGCGGCAAGGGCCCCTGCCCGGGCCATGAAATCGCGGGCAAGCCCGGCCCGATCCCGGCCTTCAGCGAGAAGCCATTCCTGAAACCCGAATCCGCGGGCGACGGCGAGCTCGTGGGTACGAACTTCGAGCGTAAATTCCGTAAAGAAGGGCGGAACTTCCACTCGACTGTTCTTCAGAAACCGACCCCATAGCGCCATTTTGCGGTTTGCCAGTCAATTCACAGGATTACCCCCGATTTTTCTGGCAAGCCCGGCAAGCTGTAGTAGCTTTGCGGTGTGGTTATCGTGCCCTTGTGGGCGTCCGCTCGGACGCGGGGCAGACAAGTGGGATTCTTTACACATTGAGCCTGCGCCCGCAAAGCGTCGGCAAGGTGGTGTAAACCGACTGAGTTCGTCGGCGGTTATCGCTGTGCTCTGGTGTGGGCCAGAGTTCTGGGCTCTCGGTATTGCGGATAGTGGAGGAAAGAATGATTCAGAAAGTTACAGCAGTAGTAGCGCTCGCTCTGGCGGGCACGGCTACCGGCCAAGCCATCACTGGCTTCTCCGGCGGCGCTCAGTTCGGCTCGTATTGGGGCGGCTTGGTGGACGGCGACGTCGTCGGCTTCCGCTTCACGCTCAACAACGACGTCATCGTCACCGACCTCGGTGTCTGGAACGCCGACACCCAGATCGGCCTCGAAGGCCTGACCAGCGATCACATGGTCGGCATCTGGGACGCTGGCGGCAACCTCGTTGTCTCCGGTTCGGCTGGCCCCGGCGGCTCGGCTGTCGGCGACTGGACCTACGAGTCCGTCGCACCGACGCAGCTCAACACCGGCACCACGTACACCATCGGCGCTCTCTACGACGCCGGCGGCGTGCCCGACGGCGACAGCTACATCAGCTCGGCCACCGGCATCACAAGTGACGCTGACGTCAACTGGCTCAACAGTGTCTTCCCGTCGGTCGAGAACCTCGGCTTCGCCTTCCCGACCGAAGACAGCGCCTCGTCCTCTGGCGGTCGCTTCGGCCCCAACTTCCTGTTCCGCCCCGTCCCGGCACCGGCTTCGGCTGCTCTGCTCGGCCTCGGCGGCATCGCTGCTGCTCGCCGCCGGCGATAAGCAGACAGGCTGATCTTGTAGAATCTCCTCTAAGTCCCCGGGATTCCCTCCCGGGGACTTCTTTATGCGCCCGTGGTACCATCTTCCAAACTCACACCCTTTAGCCGAGGAATCACGACATGGCAGTCAAACTACTGGCGTTCTCTGGCAGTCTCCGCAAGGCATCGTTCAACCACAAGCTCATCGAGCACGCAGCCGACCTGGCGCGGAGCCGGGGCGCAACGGTCAACGTCGTCAGCCTGACCAGCTTCGACATGCCCATCTACAACCAGGACGACGAGGACGCCTCGGGCCTGCCGGACGGCGCGCTGAAGTTCCGCAAGCTTATGAAAGAGAGCGACGGGTTCATCATCGGCTGCCCCGAGTACAACGGCTCGATGAGCGCCGCTCTCAAGAACGCGATCGACTGGGCGAGCAGGCCTTACGCCGACGAGAAGCCGCTCGAGTGCTTTGCCGGCAAGATCGTCGCGCTCACCGCCGCCTCGCCGGGCGGGCTCGGCGGCATCCGCGGGCTCGACCACGTCCGCGAGATCCTCAGCAACATCCAGTGCTACATCGTGCCGGGCATGGTCTCGGTCGGTTCGATCCACGAGGCTTTCGGTGACGACGGCAACCTCACCAACGATCGCACCCGCGCGATGCTCGACACGCTCATCGAACGCACAGTCACCGCGTGCGCCAAGCTCAACGGGGCCGGCTAGATGCAGATGCCGGCGGTCGTGCTGCTCTCGGGCGGGCTTGACAGCGCCACCTGCCTGGCGATCGCCAAGCGCGACGGGTTCAGCCCGACCTGCATCGCGGTTGACTACGGCCAGCGCCACCGGTGCGAGCTCGAATCCGCCAAGAACATCGCGGCGGCGTTCAATGCGGAGCTGCGAATCGTGAGCGTCGATCTCCGCGCGTTCGGAGGCAGCGCCCTGACCCAGGACATCGACGTCCCCAAACACCGGGATGAATCCGCGATCACCAGCGAGATCCCGGTGACCTACGTCCCGGCTCGGAACCTCGTGTTCCTCTCGCTCGCGGTCGCGCAGGCCGAGGTGCTCGGTGCGCAGGACCTGTACATCGGTGTGAACCAGCTCGACTACTCGGGCTACCCGGACTGCCGGCGCGAGTTCATCGAGTCGTTCGGCGCAGCGGCGAACCTCGCGACCAAGGCGGGAGTCGAGGGCACGGCGCTCCGCGTGCAGACGCCGCTGATTGACCTGACCAAGGCCGAGATCATCAGGCTGGGCACAGAGCTCGGCGTGGACTACGGGCTGACCGTTTCCTGCTACGACCCGAGCGATGAAGGCCTTGCGTGCGGCGCGTGCGATTCGTGCCAACTTCGCAGGCGAGGCTTCGAGCAAGCCGGCGTGCCGGACCCGACGAGGTACGCATGAGCGTGCTCGTTTCCGAGATATTCAGCTCCATCCAGGGCGAGGGGAAACTGACCGGCGTGCCCTCGTGGTTCTTGCGGCTCAGCGGGTGCAACCTGCGGTGCACGTGGTGCGACACGCCCTACGCGAGTTGGAACCCGGAGGGCGACAAACGCACGATCGATAGCCTTGTGCAGGATGCGCGAGAATCGGGCCTGTCGCATGCGGTCGTCACGGGCGGCGAGCCGATGATCTTCAAAGAACTGACCGAGCTGTGCGCCAAGCTCCGCGAGATCGGGATGCACATCACCATCGAAACCGCGGGCACGGTCTTTCCGGAGGATTGGAGCGACCTTGCGTGCGACCTGATGTCGATCAGCCCGAAGCTGGCCAACTCGACACCCGCCAAGGACGACAGCCGGGACCCGCTCGGCGTTTGGCATGACAAGCACGAAGCACGCCGACTGGATACGGCGGTCCTGAATCGGCTCATCACGGGCTTCGCGGATCGCCAGCTCAAATTTGTTGTCGCGGACGAGGGCGATCTGGGCGAGATCCGGTCAGTACTCGCCGATCTGCGCGGATACGAGCCGGGTGATGTGATGCTCATGCCCGAGGGGACGAGCACGCCCGAGCCGGGCTCGACGGATTGGATCGTCCGGGCGTGCCTTGAGAGCGGCTGGCGGTACTGCAACCGGCTGCATATAGAATTGTTCGGCGATCGCAGGGGGACGTGACGGGCCGATCGGGCTTGCGCATCTTCACCTGTGGAACCGCCGCGCAGGCAGGTTGCCTTCCTGCGCCGTTTGGGAGTGCAATATGTCAAAGCTAGCCGCTGTGTGCCTCGCTCTTCTCGTTTCACAACCGACGCTCGCCCAGCCAGAAGACAGCCGACTCCACGAGAGCCAGTCGCAGGCGCGGAGTCTCTCGCTGGCGTTCAACCACGCGTCCGAGACCGTGGGACCGAGTGTCGTGTTCATCCAGCGTAAAGACCTGATCACCCCCGTCCGCCGGGACATTTTCGGCAGGGTCATCAGCAGGGGCAAAGCGACCTATCAGGACTCGGGCCTCGGCTCGGGCGTGATTGTTTCCGATGACGGATACATTCTTACGAACAACCACGTGATCGCCGGCGCCGAGCAGCTCGAGGTCCAGCTCCGCGACGGGCGGAGCTATTTCGCAGAGATCATCGGCACCGACCCAGCGACCGACGTCGCGGTGCTGCAAATCGACGCGGAGGACCTTGACGCAGCTGACTTCGGCGAGTCGGACGACCTGCAGGTGGGCGACTGGGTGCTCGCGGTTGGTTCGCCCTTCGGGCTGAGCAACACGGTGACCGCGGGTATCGTCAGCGCGATGGGTCGGCAGGGCGTGCTCAACAGGCCCCAGAACACACCCGAGCAGCAGCGCGTGTTGTACGAGGAGTTCATCCAGACCGATGCCGCGATCAACCCGGGCAACTCTGGCGGGCCGATGGTCAATCTCGACGGCGAAGTCGTCGGCATCAACACCGCGATCTACAGCAAATCCGGCGGCGGGTCGATCGGGCTGAGCTTTGCCATCCCCTCGTCGATCGCCGAGCGCGTGTTCCGCTCGATCGTCGAATCGGGCAGCGTCGAGCGGGGCTGGCTTGGAGTCACGATGGAAGACCTAACCATTGAGGACCGCGCGTTGTTCGGCGATTCCGAAGGCGTGTTCATCTCCGCGGTCCTGCCAGGCTCGCCCGCCGAGCGCGCGGGGTTGCAAGAGGGCGACATCATCGTTTCCTTCGACGGAAGACAGACGTACTCGGTCAACCGGCTTCGCAACTCGATCGCGCTGACCGGCATCGATCGGCCCGCCGAGCTTGAGTACCTCCGCGGCGATGAACTCCTCAAGACCACAGCCAAGCTCATGGAGTACGCGACCTACGAACGCGACATGCTCGGCGTCGAACCCATCACCGGCGGGCTGGCGGTCATCGAGCTCCGGCCCGAGATCAACGACTATCTCGACATCGCGACCGACACCGAGGGCATCCTCGTTTACAGCGTCGAGCCGGGATCGCCGGCGCAGCGCGCAGGCATCCGGGCACGTGACCTGATCTCCAAAGCCAACAGCAAGGTCGTCGAAGAAGCCGAAGAGTTGGAGCAACAGCTCAACACACCCGAACGCAACGGCGGCGTCCGGCTCGACATCATCCGCGGCAACAGGCTCGGACGCACAACCGTCTACCCGTACCGCTAAAAGAATCTCACATCAGTCGTGAGACTGGCTTGCCAGCGCATCGCCGACCATGCCGACTTCTTCATGCGACTCAGCAATCTTGCCCGTCCAGAGCGTGCGGATGAGCATGCCGATATCGTCGAAGATCATCAGCAAACATGGCAGAACAACCAGGATGATGACCGTCGCGGAGATCAGGCCGCAACTGATCGTGATCGCCATCGGGATCAGGAACTGCGCCTGGAAGCTCTGCTCGAGCATGAGCGGGCTGAGGCCGAGCACGGTTGTTACTGTCGTGAGCATGATCGCCCGGACACGCGCCTTGCCCGCGGCGAGACAGGCGTCCGACACGCCCATCCCCGATGCGCGACGCTCGTTGAAGAACTGCATGAAGATCAGCGAGTCGTTGACCACAACACCCGCCAGCGCGATGAATCCGATGACGGACAGGAACGTCATGCTGTACCCGAGCACGAGGTGGCCCAGGATCATGCCGATCGTGGCGAACGGGATCGCCGACATCACGATCAAGGGCTGCACGTAGCTCGAGAACAGCCACGCCAGGATCACGAAGATCAGACCAGCCGCGACAAGCATGCCCAGCGGGAGCGTCGCGAACGAGTCGGCCACGTCTTGCTGCCTACCCCGCTTGAGAATCTGAACGCCCGGGTTCCGGAGCTCGATCTCCGTCAAGTCGGGCATGAACGCGGCGGTGATCTCTTCAGGGTTTGCGCCCGACTGGCGATCAACATCAGCAGAGATCGTGACAGCCCGCTTGCGGTCGAGCCTGCGCACCGTCGCGTAGCCCTCGACCTCTTCGACCCGGACGATCTCGGGCAGCGGGACCGCCTCGCCAGAGGGCGAGATCAGGAACATGCTCTCGACCGATGCGAGGCTGTTGCGGATCTCGCGTGGAAGCGTGACGCGGACGTCGATTGTTTCGTTGTCGCCAGCGAAGTTGTAAGGCTCGAGCCCGAACACCGCGCCTCGCACCTGCTGTGCGACGATCGCGGTCGTGAAGCCGAGCTCGCTGGCGCCGTCGCGAAGTTCGAGCCGAAGCTCACGCTGGCCTCGGTCCGAATCGTCGATCACGTTCCGCACGCCCGGGTACTCGGAGATGGTCGATTTGACCTCCTCAACCACGCGCGCGATCTGGTCTTCGGAATCGCCCACAACCGTGAGCGAGATAGCGGGCCCTTCTGGGCCGCCCGAAACGCCCTCGAGCCTGAAGCTCTTGACGCCGGACATATCACCGAGCTCGGCCATGATGTCTTCGATCAGTACGGGCGACGCGCGCATGGGCGGCTCGTCCGCGTGCTTCTTGTTGAACGCCTCGCGCTGCTCGACCGGCATGATCTCAAGGATGATCTGTCCAAGGTGCGACTGCTGGCCGCCGGCGCCGCCGCCGTCGAGCGACTCGAACTCGCCCGCCACCGCCCAGCAATCGACGACTTCGGGCTGATCTAGGCAGACTTCCTCAATCCTTCGCAGGTACGAATCCGTGATCGCGGTCGGCGTCCCGATCGGCATGCGGAGTTCGCCGTTGACTGTTTCGGAGTCGTCGGTTTCCATGAAGATGAACTCGACGACGCCGCCGGCGACGAGGCCCATTGTGCCGACCATGATCGCGATTGCCAGCGCAACCGAGACATAGCGGTGCTTTATTGAAGTCTTGAGCAGTTTGAGATAGTTCGGGATGAGCAGCGTGTTGAAGAACTTGTCACGGGCCTTGTCGAACCGCGCTTCGAGGCGTGAGAGCTTGTTGCCGCCGTTCTTGCGGACGCGCTCGGCCTTGTGCAGGCTGTGCGCCATGTGCGAGGGCAGAATGAACAAGCACTCGATCAGCGACACGCCGAGCGCACAGGCGACGACGATCGGGAAGACTTCGAGGAAGTCGCCGATCTGTCCCTGGATGAGCGCCAGCGGGAGGAACGCGCAGATCGTCGTGAGCACCGTCGCGACCACGGGCCAGCCGACCTGTGTCGTGCCACCGACGGCGGCTTCGAGCGCCGGTTCACCGTTCTCGTTGCGCGCGGTGATGTTCTCGGCGACGACGATCGCGTCGTCAACGAGCAAACCCAGCACAACGATCAGGCCGAACATCGTCAGCAGGTTGAGTGTGATGCCAAGGAAGTACATCACGACGAGCGTGCCGAGCAGCGACACGATCAGACCCATCGCGACCCAGAACGAAACGCGCCAGTTCAGAAGGAGCACCAGCGTCGCGAACACAAGGATGCCGCCCCAGAGCGCGTTCCGCGTGAGCAGGTCGAGTCGGCCGACGATGAACTTGGCGAGGTCGGTGGTGTAGGCGATCTCGGAGCCCGCCGGGATCCCGCCTGCCGCGGCGCGCTGGGCGCCGAGCTGGTACGCGAGGATCCGGTTCGTCGCGGCCTCTGGCTCGGGCTTGACCGGCGCGGGCAGCCCCGCTTCTTCTGCTTTTTTGACGGCCTTCTTGTGCTTGTCCTCGAGCATCATCTTGCCCATGAACATGCTGAAACGCTCGCCGACGGTGAGATCGAGCTCCTCGCCTCGCGCGCCGGCGACGTAAGCCTTCACAAGCTCGGCGATCTCGACCGCGTCCTGATTCCCGACCTTGAAAACGGTGAGCGAGTACGCGGGCACGCCGTTGAGCCGCGAGCGTTTGTCGACATCGACAAAGCCCTCGGTGATGTCGGCGATGTCCGCAAGCCGAACGACCTGACCGTCGCTTCCCGCCTTGACCACGATCCTGCGGACTTGCTCGGCGCGTTCTTCTGCGCCGAGTGTTCGGATGGCGATGTTGGTCGTGCTGGATTTGACCGTACCGCCCGGGAGTTCTTGCATCTCGGCGCGGACGCGGTCGGCGATGATCGGCAGGCTCAGCTTGTGACGGATGAGCGACTCGGGCCGAACCTCGACCAGGATCTCGTCGGCGCGGATGCCCGAGATCGTGATGTCGCCCATGCCGGGCACGCTCTCGAGGTCGTCGCGGATCGCCTTGATCGCCAGCTTCATCGTGCGCTCGTCGGTCTCGCCGAACAGCGACACGTTGATCGTCGGCAGGTTTGGCTCGATCTTCTCGACACGGATCCGGTCCGATTCCTCGGGCAGGTCCTGCAGCGCATCGATCTCGCGTTTGACGTCGGTGACTTTCTTATCGACGTCAACGCCCTCTTCGAACTCGATCGTGACCGACGCCACGCCCTCGGCGACGGTCGTGTTGATCTCCTTCACATCATCGATGTCATCGACGACGTCCTCGATCTTGGTCGCCAGCGCATCCTCTACTTCGTCGGGGCTGGCCCCGGGGTAGGGCGCGCTCACCACGACCAGGTTCGGGTTGACCTCCGGGAAGAACTCTCGGCGGAGCTGAACGCCGAAGATGATCCCCGCCGCGATGATCGCGAACATGACAAGGTTCGCAACGACCGGCCTGTGCACCCCGAACCAAGGCAGGTTCATGAGCCACCCCCATCGCTGTTTGCGCCGGAGTTAGCCGACGCACGCGCGACGTCAGTCGGTTCGACGGTCATGCCCCCAACGAGCACATCGAGGTTCGAGATGATCACAAGCTCGCCCGTCTCGAGGCCGAATTCGATGACAGCCCACTCGGTTTCGTCGGGGTCGATCTGCGGGAAGCTGCCGCGGATGTGGTGGCTGACTTTGACATCGACTGGCATGACGCGATCAACGCCCGTGGTCTCTTCGCGTTTGGCGACCATGACGCGGTCACCCGAAACGGCTCGCCTCGGGACGAGCACCCGCTGGGATTCGTCGCTCGTCAGAACCCGGCCCAGCACGAACTGCCCGGGCAGGAGCATCGCCTCGCCGATGCCGGTCACCGATGGGTCTTGGATGACCTCAACGAACACGGTCATGGTCCTGCTCGCGGCGTCGGCCTCGGGGGCAATACGCGAAACGCCGCCCTCCCACGAGCTTGCGGTCGGTCCGTCGGCGCGGAGTTCGACATTGTCACCGATGCGGACGGTCGAGGCCGCGGAGATCGGCATGCGCAGCGGGATCTCGAGCCTCGTCATGTCAACAACTCGCGCGACCTGCTGGCCGATGCTCAGCAGCTCGCCCTCTTCGACGTACACATCCTGAAGCGTGCCCGCGATGGGCGAAACGATCGTCGTGCGGTCAAGGTTCTCCTGCGCCAGCGCGAGCTGCGCGACCGCCGACGCTTTGAGCGAGTTGATCTCGTCGCGCCGTGCGGGCAGCACGTCGAGCTGCTGCTGGAGCGTGGCGAGCGTGCGCTCGCTTCTGCGGATCGCTGCGAGCGCGTTGTCGATGTCGGTCTCGGTGCCCGCGCCGTCGCGGACCGCATTCCGGACCCGATCGAGGTTGCGCTGCTCGATCTCGCGTTCTTCCTCGGCAAACGCGATCTGCTCGCGGAGGCGCTTGTCCTGCGCCTCGACACTCTCAAGCTGGGCGGCGTACGAAGCCACGCTCGACTCGGCGGCCTCCACGTTGCTGATCGTGTCGGCGGTATCAAGCCGCACGATCAACGCGCCCTGCTCAACACGCATACCCGCTTCGATCTCTTCCGGCCGGTTGACGACCCGGGCGAGGACCTGCGCAGAGACTGTTGCTGAGTTCATCGCGCGCGCCGTGCCATACCCCTCCCAGACGCGGGGGACCGCGACGGTCGTGGTCGTAATCGCGCGGACCGGGACGCCCTTGGCCTCGGTGTGGATGCGTTCGGGTTCGACCTTCATCGCCTTGAGCGCCGTGAACAGACCGAAGCCCACGCCGACGATCACCAGAACAATGACAACACGAACAACGATCGAGACGATGGAGAGAATGCGTGAACGTTTGGCATTCATAGAGCCGACCACGTCCTTCTTGGAGCGGCTAGCGGACTGCCCGGTGATCGGGCACAGCTTTGCTCGGCGCGGGCCGCGTGCCGCGCCTGGTGTATCCGAATGAGGGTAGGCAGAATTAGTCGCCCGTCGCCGAAGGCAGGTTCAAATCTATGCCAAGAAGAATCGCTCCAAACTGGGACACGATCAGCGTGGTCACGATCACCCCGGCAATGTTCAGAAGCACCCCGGCGCGGGCCATCTGCGGGATCGTGAGCCGGCCCGAGCCGAACACGATGGCGTTTGGCGGGGTGGCGACGGGCAGCATGAAGGCGTAGCTCGCGACGACACCCGCGGGCACCATAAGCAGCACAGGGTGAATCCCTAGAGCGGGCGCCGCCGAACCAAGTATCGGAACGAACGCCGCGGTCGTCGCGGTGTTGCTCGTCAGCTCCGTCAGAAAGATCACGGTCAGAGAAACAATCAGGACCAGCACCACCGGCGGCACACCCCGAAGCCCAGAGAGCGAGTTTCCGATCGACGCATCAAGCCCGCTCGACTTCATCGCCGAGGCCAACGCCAAGCCGCCCCCAAAGAGCAGGAGCACGTCCCAGGGCATCTTCCGCATCGTGGCCCAGTCCATCGCGAACTCGCGCTGCGATGGCTTGACGGGGATCAGAAAGAGCGCGATCGCGCCGATCATCGCGATGCCCGAGTCTTTGAGCAGTACCAGCCGATCGGCGATCCACTGGTGGTCTGTGGCGGTCAACCATTTGACAAGCGGGCCGCGCGAGATCCAGCCGAGCGCCACAAACGAAAACACGATGATGACGATCTTCTCACCCCGCGACAGTCTCCCGAGCGATCTGTACTCATCGCGGAGAAACGACGCGGCTCCCGGCACCGAGTCAACCCGGATCGGAAGCGCGACCCTCGTCAGGATCAGCCACGCCAAGGGGAGCATGCACACGAGCAGCGCGAGACCAAGCGGCAGCCACCCTGCCCATGTGATCTCAATACCCGCGTCGGATTTGAGAAACCCGATCAGCAGCAAGTTTGGTTGTGTGCCCGTGATCGTGGTCACGCCTCCGATTGAGCTGGCGTAGGCGATGCCAAGCAAGAGCGCTGCGGGGAAGTTGAGCCCGAGCCCCTTGCCGCCGGCTTGCTCGCATTCCTGAAGCCGATCGAGCAGGGCGATCACGCTCACCGCGATGGGCAGCATCATGATCGCGGTCGCCGTGTTGCTGATGAACATGCTCAGGAGCGCCGAGGCAAGCATGAACCCCGCGACAAGCCGGGTCGGTTTCGTGCCGACCACGAGCACCGTTTTGAGCGCGACTCTCTTGTGCAGCCCCCACTTCTCGACGCTCAGCCCCAGCACAAACCCCGCGAAGAACAGCACCACGAGATAGTGCGCATACGAATCGGCGAGCGACTCGATCTGCATCACGCCTGTCGCCGGGAACAGCGCCAGCGGGATCAGGCTGGTCGCCGCCAGCGGGATCGCCTCGGTCATCCACCAGAACGCCATCCACACGCCGATGCCCGCGACGGCTCTCGCATCGTGCTCAAGACCCGACTGCCCGAGCAGCGCATACATACACAGAGCCAGAATCGGCCCAGCAACGATGCACGGCAATCTGAGTTTCATCGGCCCGCGCGGGTCTGCCATGGACGGAGCCTACCGAATATCCAGCTCGCCGGCTTAGTCTTCGGGCACGTTGTCGCTGGTGACGATCTGGCGGAACTTGGTCCGGAGTGCCTTGGTGATGGGGCCTTCGCTGCCGTTGCCGAGAACGTGCGCGTCGTCTTCCGTGTGACCGATGCGGGTCACCGCGATGACCTCGGCGGCGCTTCCCGTCAGGAAGATCTCATCGGCCTCGAAAGCCTCTTCAATCCGCATGTTCTTCTCGGTCACCTCGACACCCACCAGCGGCGCCAATTCGTTGATCACGAACTTGCGTGTGATCCCCTCAAGGATGCCCGCCTCGCTCGGCGGCGTGAAGATCTCGCCGTCTTTGACGATGAAGATGTTGTCGCCCGAGCCCTCGGCGATGAAGCCCTCGGTGTTGAGCATGATGCACTCGAGGCAGCCGGCGTCGATCGCTTCGACCTTGGCCATGATGTTGTTGAGGTAGTTGAGGCTCTTGACGCGCGGGTCGAGGCACTCGATCGGGATGCGCGGACGCTCAGCGACGACGACGCGCATGCCCTGCTCGTAGAGTTCAGCGGGGAAGAGCTGGATCTGGTCGGCGATGCAGATGATGCCGGGCTCTGGGCACTTGAACGGGTGCAGCCCAAGCGTGCCGACGCCGCGTGTGACAACGAGGCGGATGTAGCCGTCAACTAGGTTGTTGGCCTCGATGCAGTCGCGCTGGATCTTGACCATCTCCTCGCGTGAGACGAACTTCTCGAGATCGATACGGATGGCATTGGCGCAGGCGTAGAGCCTGTCCATGTGCTGGTCTGATTTGAAGATCTTGCCCTTGTAGACGCGGATGCCCTCGAACACGCCGTCGCCGTAAAGCAGGCCGTGATCGAACACGTTGACCGATGCCTGGCTCTTTGGCAGCATCTCGCCGTTGACGTAGACCATCGGGAGATCGTTGGAGGCAGTCTTGGCGACATCGGTCTTTGGATCAGTCACAACGTTTGACATCAATCAGACTCCTTCAACTCCGAGCATCGGCCTCTTGCCGAGTCCACCGGAACGCATCATTGTATACCAACACAAGCCGATTGGGCGGCAATTAGACATTATGCAAACATCCGCGAATATGCAGTGAATTGTCGTGAATACGCTGCGAACGGACGCTAGGTTCGGATTTCTGCGCCGAGATCCTTCGTTGCTCGGTCGATAATCCGGCTCATCTGAGGGTCCACGTCTTCGTGCCGAAGCGTGCTGGACGGGTGACGGAATCGCATCCGGAGCGTCACGGATTTTTTACCGGACCCGACCTGCTTGCCCCGGAACGCGCCGACGTAGTCCAGCGACTCGAAATGCTCGAGCGACGAGCCGCGGATCAGGCCGTCCACCTCGGCCCAAGGCGTGGCCTCATCGAGGATCAGCGACAGGTCGCGTTCGATCGCCGGGAAAGCGGGAAGCTTGCTGACCGACGTCTTGGGCGGGTACATCGCGATGAGCTGATCGAGGTCCAGCTCAGCCGCGGCGACGGGGATGTCCACGTCCGCCGACTTGAGCACATCGCCCGAAACAAGACCCAGCACGCCGACACGCGTCGCGTCGATCAGGACCTCACCGAACGCGCCGGCCTGCCAGCCGTCGCATGTCGGATCGATCGCGTTGACCACGACCTTCGCATCCACACCCGCCAGCACCCGCGCGATGTGCTCGACCGCGCCGCGGACAGCACGGATCGCCGACTGCAATTGCTCGGGCTTGGCCTGCTTGCCGGGCATGACGCCCTCGGCGTCGAGCATAAGCGTCAGCTTGCGGCGCTCGACCGTTTCCTTCTTCGCGGTCTGCGAGAATACGGCGGACATCTCATAAAGGCGAACACCGCCCGGCACCTGAACCTGACCCGCCGCGTTGGCCTTTCGGCACGTCAGCAGACTCGGGATCACGCTCGGACGCAGGATCGGCTCCGACCCCCGGCGATCGTCGTCCACCCCCACCGTTTCCAGACTTTGCTCAACCCAAGGCGTCGCGGCTGCGGGCGAAACGAAACTGAACGTTACGGTCTCGTAGAACCCGAGCCCGGTCAGCACACGGTGCAGCTCGCGCCTGGCTCGCTCGGATTCTTGCGGGTGCCGCACGCGCACGTCGATCGTGTCGCGCTCCGGGATCGTGCTGTAGCCCGCGGTCCGCGCGACCTCTTCGATCAGATCGATCTCACGCTCAAGATCGGGCCGAAACGCCGGCGGCACGCAGCGGAGTTCGCCCTGCCCGACCTTCTCGACCTCAACCTCGTGCGACGACAGGTAAGCCGCGGCTTCGTCCTGCGTCACATCGATACCCAGCATTGTCCTGCACCGATCGACCCGCACGGTAATGGGTTCGGTCGTGGGCAGATCAACACCCTCGCTCAGCACGCCGTCCGCGAGTTCACCCCCGGCAAGCTCGCAGATCATGGCGGCTGCCCTGTCCACGGCGAATTGGATCGTGCGCGGGTCAACGATGCGCTCAAACCGGTGGCTCGCGTCGGTGCGGATCGCAAGACGCCTGGCGGCGGTGCGGACCACGACCGGGTCCCACGTTGCCATCTCGAACACGACGTCTGTTGTTGATTCGTCAACCTCCGACGCCTGCCCGCCCATGACACCCGCGAGCGACGTCGGCTTGTTCGCGTCGGCGACGACGAGATCGGTCTCGACGAGCTTGTGCGTCTTGCCGTCGAGTGTTGTGAGCTGCTCGCCCGCTTTGGCGTAGCGGATGTTCAGCTCGCCGCCGTCGAGCTTCTTGAGATCGAAGACGTGGCAAGGGTTGCCAAGCTCGAGCGTGATGAAGTTGGTGATATCGACGAGGTTGTTGATCGAGCGCTGGCCCACGGCTTCGAGGAAATCGCTGAGCCACTTCGGGCTGGGGCCGACCTTGACGCCCCGGATGAGCCTCGCGGTAAAGAGCGGGCACATCGTCGGCTCGCTGTTGGTCAGCTTCAGGTCATCGCCGATCGGGTTCCCTGTTGCGGGGAGTGTGAACTCGGGCTGGACGAGTGTGCGGGGCTTTGCTGAAGAAGTCGCGGCCACGATCTCGCGGGCGCAGCCGAGGTGCGAGAGCAGGTCGCCGCGGTTCGATGTCAGCTCGACGTCGAGCATGGTGTCGCCCGAGGGCAGCTCGTCGATGCCCTCGACGGGGTAGCCCGCGAAGGTGAGCACGTGCGCGGCCTCGGACGCGGTCACGTCGCCGGGTGACAGGTAGCGGTTCATCCAGTTCAGGCTGATATTCATACGACCCAAGCCTAGGGGACCGGAGCGGCGAGCGGCGGTACACTCCGGCCGTGCGCACCTTTACACACGCCGCTGCTGTCCTGCTCGTCCTCACGCTCCTGCCCGGCTGCTCGGGTACGCCTGCTCATGACCCAGCCAGGCCCGCGATCCCGTCGGGAGAGAACCGGACGCCGAGCGATTTCGCGCTGGCGGCGACCCTCTTCACTGGCGAAAACGCACCCGGTGACCTTGAGCCGATCCGCTTCGTAATCCAGCCCGACGGCGTGCTGAGAGCCGCCCGGGGTGCTGGTGTCTCGATGGACGTCTTGCCGCCCCGAACTCGGAACCTGAACCAGAGCCAGCTCTCGATGGTCTACACGCAGGCTGTCCGCAAAGGGCTTGATCGGGGCATCGGCGGCCTGCCCTACACCCCGGGCCAGCAGCCCACGGTCGCCGAGGACGCGGGCATCCTGATCGTCGAGTTCACCGCCCACGACACCCGCAAGGTCAGCGCGTACGACCTGGCCGAGCACGACGGCGCCCGATCGCTGGTCACCACGCTGCGACAGCTCGCCCGGATCGAGTAGCCAACAAGCCCCGACTGCCCGGCCCTATCGTCAATCATGGGCACGACCACGCAACCGGACACGCACGACCTCATCGTCGGGATAGACCTCGGCACGACGAACAGCCTTGTCGCCGCGTTCGTTGACAACAAACCGATCGTGCTAGGCAGTGAAGACGAGCAGATCACGCCATCGGTTGTGCGATACGAGGACGAGCGTGTTGTTGTGGGCCGGGACGCACGCGACCGCGCGGTTGAATTCCCAAAGCAGACCATCACGAGCATCAAACGCCTCATGGGCCGCTCGCTCGCCGACGCACAGGACGACGCGGCGTACCTGAGCTACGACATCGCCGAGGGCCAGAACAACACCGCCCGCGCGGTGCTCCCGAGCGGCAAGGCCGTCAGTCCTCAGGAAGTATCGGCGGAGATCCTCAAAGCACTCCGCGACAAGGCCTCGTCTGCGCTCGGGAGAGAGGTGTCCAAAGCCGTCGTGACCGTGCCCGCGTATTTCGATGATGCGCAGCGGCAAGCCACGCGCGACGCGGGAAGGCTCGCCGGGCTCGATGTCGTCCGCATCGTCAACGAACCCACCGCCGCGGCTCTCGCCTACGGGCTCGGCACGGGCAAAGAAACCGAAGCCAAAACCGTCGCGATCTACGACCTCGGCGGGGGCACCTTTGACATCTCCATCTTGAGGCTCACCCCGGCTGCGCAGGAAGGACAGACGAGCTTCTTTCAGGTCATCGCCACCGCCGGCGACACGCACCTCGGGGGCGACGACATCGACCAGAGGCTCGTGCGGCTCTTCCTCGATGAGATCCGCGAGACGCTGGGACTCGACGCATCGGTCGCCGACCTCGACGCGTTCGGCCCAGAGACCCGCCGGGCGCTCATCGGGTTCGCCGAGTCAGTAAAGATGAAACTCTCGACCGAAGACAGCGCATCGATCCGGATCGATCTCGGGCAGGGCCGGGCGTACGAGCGGAGCGTGTCGCGCGACGAGCTCGAGACTCTGATGACGCCTTGGGTCGATCGGACGATCGCCGCGTGCGAGCGGGCGATCGCAAGCGCCAAGCGCGCGCCGGGCGGCGGGGAATCGCTCGCGATCGACTCGGTCATTCTCGTGGGCGGTTCGACCCGTGTGCCGCTCGTGAGGAAACGCGTCGCGGAGTTCTTCGGGCTCGAGCCCTACACGGCTCTGGACCCCGACAGGGTTGTTGCGCTCGGGGCCGCGGTGCAGGCGGGGATTATGTCGGGCGGGGCGAAGGGGATGCTGCTGCTTGATGTCATCCCGCTGTCGCTGGGCATCGAGACACAGGGCGGCGCGGTGGCCAAGCTCATCACCGCCAACAGCACGGTCCCCGCGCGCGCGACGGAGATGTTCTCGACGAGCGTGGACGGGCAGACCTCGATCAAGATCAACATCCTCCAGGGCGAACGCGAGATGGCGGAGCACTGCCGGGCGCTGGGCGAGTTTCACCTGTCGGGTTTGCCGCCCATGCCCGCGGGGATCCCGCAGCTTCAGGTCGAATTTCTTGTGGATGCCTCGGGCGTGCTCGCCGTCAGCGCGCACGAGAAGCGCTCGGGAAAACGCGCATCGCTCCAGGTCATCCCGAACCACGGCCTGTCGCGCGACGAGATCGACGCGATCGAGGCGGACAGCTTCAAACACGCACGCGAGGACATGACCAGACACCGCGTGGTGGACCTTGTTGTGAACTCGAAACTGGATGTGAAGTGGATCGGCGAGCGGCTCGCGAAGTTCGGCGACAAGCTGGAACCCGACGACCGCGCAACGCTCGAAGGCCTGCTCACGAAGCTCGGCAAGTTTATTGCCAATGCCGAAGCCGACTGGCAATCGGTGAACGCGGATGAGTTCTACAAGACCAAGCAATCACTCGACGAGGCGAGCGTGAGGCTTCAGGAGATCGGGATCGCGGAGAGTCTGAAAGAGGACTAGGGCGTTGCGCCGATCTGGTAGTACTCACGGATGCCGCCGAGCACACCGTCGGCGGCGATCGCAGCGGTGATCAGCCCCATCACCCTGCTGACGATGCTCGCGCCGACGTCTTTGATCAGGTTCTGGATCCGGTCGGCCAGCAGCATGCAGCAGAACACGATCCCGATCACCACAACCATCATGATCGCGGTGGTCGCCTGGCTCGCGATCGAGGACGTCGAGTTGTCGGTGAGCACCATCGCCGCGAGGATGCTGCCCGGGCCGGCGATGGACGGGATCGCCATCGGGTAGACCGCGAGATCGAGCGCGCGTTCGCGTGCGAGTTCCGCGTCGTGCACCTCCGACTCGGGCTTGCTCTGGCCGAAGATCATGTCGAGCGCAAAGAGGAAGAGGATGATGCTGCCCGCGACCCGGAAGGCTGAGAGCTGGATGCCGATCGCGTCGAGCAGGAACTGCCCGCCGATGACGAAAGCGAGCAGCACGCCCGCCGAGATCGCGCACGCACGCAGCGCCACACGCCTGCGGATAGACGAATCCACCCCGGCGGTCACCGCGATGAACACAGGCACCGAGCCGATCGGATCGATGATCGTAAAGAGAAGTGTGAATTTGCCGATCAGCTCGTCCATAAGCGGACTATACAGCTTCGCTCAATCCGTCGGCGGCACCCCTATGTCCTCATCCCACAGATCGGGCCTCGCCGTGATGAAGCTCTCCATCATCGACGTGCAGCGGAGATCGTGAACCACCACCACCTCGGCGCCCTCGCCTTTGAGCCAGTCCTCCCGGCCCGTAAAGGTCATGTTCTCGCCGATCACGATGCGGGGGATCCGGTGCAAGACCGCCGTCCCCGAGCACATAGCGCAGGGGCTGAGCGTCGTCGCCATCGTCAGGGTGTGCCAGTCTCGGCGTCGGCCCGCGTTTCGGATGCACACCGACTCGGCGTGGGCCGTCGGGTCGCCTGATTGGACACGCTGGTTATGCCCGAGCGCGACGATGACGCCCTCCTCGTTCATGAGCGCGGCCCCGATCGGGATGCCGCCCTCGGCGAGGCTCTTTCGCGCCTGCTCGACGGCTGCGTCCAGTGCGGCGTGGTCCATCGCTTCGCGGGTCATGCTCATGTCTGCCTCCGGTGCTCGCGGTATGCTCCAGCGTATGGGAACAAAGCACCCCGAGTTTACGAACGCTGTCATTTTCGATCACCCGCTCATCCAGCACAAGCTGACGTGGATGCGCGACGAGACGACGAGCTACAGGCCCTTTCGGGCGCTGATCTCGCAAATCGCGGGTCTCATGGTGTTTGAGGTTACGAGGTCATTCCCGACCAAGGAGGTGTCTGTGCAGACGCCGGTCGAGAAGGCGGTGGGCCAGAAGCTCGCGGGCCGGGTGACGGTCGTCCCCGTGCTCCGCGCGGGGCTCGGGATGGCAGAGGGGATACTTGAGGTCATGCCCGAAGCACGAGTCGGACATCTCGGCATGGCGCGCGACGAGGAAACACTCGAGCCCGCGGTGTATCTGCAGAAACTCCCAGTCGATCTGAACGCGGGGCCCGTGATCCTCGTAGACCCGATGCTCGCAACGGGCGGGTCGGCTTCGGAAGCTGCTGCGATACTCAAGGCCGCGGGTGTGGACGATCTAAGGATGATCTGCCTCGTCGCGTCCCCCGAGGGGCTGTCGCGCATGTCGAAGGATCACCCGGACGTCACCGTGTACTCGGCGGCGGTCGATCGCCAACTCGACGAACGCGGGTACATCTGCCCCGGCCTTGGCGACGCGGGCGACCGGATGTATGGTACAGTCTGAGTCAGAATCTGAATCTATGTTTGGAAGGTTGATTAATGAATGTTGCCGCCGCGTGTGTGTTTGCTTTGGCCATCGTTCTCGGTCAGCCGGAAACGACCAAAACCGACGAGCCCTGGCTGAAGGTTGATCCGGGCGAGTTGATCATCGATTCAACCGAGGCCGGCGTGCACAACGTCAGGCTTTTCTATGCTGACGATGAGCGCGTTGTGCTCTCGGGTTCACTGCCCGAGCACGAGGCCGGGTTCGATTCGCTCAAGGACCTCGGCGTCAGAACTGTCATCAGTGTTGACGCGGCGATGCCCGATCTCGAACTCGCCAAAGAGCGCGGCATGCGCTACATCCACATCCCGATCAAATACTCGGGCATCACCACCGAGCAGCGCACGGCACTGGCGCTGGCGCTCAAAGACTCGGACGGGCCGATCTACGTTCACTGCCACCACGGCAAACACCGCGGTCCCGCGGCGGCGGCGATCGGGTTGGTCGGCATGGGCGCCTGCGGCCCAGATGACGGGCGCTCGCTCATGGAACACGCCGGCACGAGCGAGAGCTACACCGGTCTGTGGAACGATGTGGCCGGAGCAAACGAGCTCGACGACTCGGTGCTGGCGACCGCCGCCCCGCTGCTCGTCGAGATGGCCCGCGTCGAGGGACTGCCCGGCGCGATGGCGGAGATGGACCGCGTCTTCGACAACCTGAAACTCATGTCAGCGATCCAGTGGCAGGCACCGGCGCACCACCCCGATCTCTCGGCGACCTCGGAATCAGGTCAGCTCACCGACTTGTTCCGCATGGTGCTCTCGGACAAGGCCATCGAATCGCCCGACCCGCAGTACGAGGCGCTGATGAAGCTCGCATCGACACAATCAGCGCTGCTCGAACTACAGATCGAGACAGGCAAAAACGCTGACGCCATCCAGACGCTCGGCGAACTCAACCAGTCATGCAAGGCCTGCCACGCAGACTACCGGTGAGTAGCCCCGCGTCATCTCTCGTCGAAGATCTTCACGAGCTTGCCATCAAGTTCTTCGGGTCTCTCGTCCAGCTCTCGAATCGTGATTTGCTCGAAAGCAGACGGCCGCCCCTTGCCGTCAACCCATGTTGAGAGTGCGATCCCTGTGCCGGGGGTGTAGTCGAGTCCCATTGTCAGCGGTCCACGATAGAGCAGTTCGCCATCTGCTTGTACGAGGAGCGAGCCGTCGTAGCAGACGATTCGCAGATCGACCACACCGTCTTCGAGTGGCTTGCTGACGGCTGCGCTGTACACGCTCTCGAACCTGAATCGCATCCGAGCCTTAGCGTCGTGCCAGCGGAGTGAGACGGTGTGCCACTGCTCGTGCTCGGTTCGCCAGTTGTGCCCGATGAGCACCCTCGACCAAGCCTTCCCCGCGCCCGGTGGCATCCTGCATGTCAGCGTCATCTCGTAGCGAGGACCTGGGTTCAGGCCTGGTGCGAGCCATGCGGATCCACCTTCGCCTCCGAGCAGGATCGCACCGTCATCTTCAGCGGCGTCGCCCTTCCATAGCCTCCAGCCGGGCAACCCTGGCTCGGCGATGAGCGAAGCCCGCCGGCCCTCGCTGAAGTCGAGTATCCAGTTGCTTGAAACCGCGCGACGGCGGACTGCCTGTGCAACATAAGGCCCAAAGCCCTTTGACTCATTGGCAACGCCGAACAACTCCGCGGCACGTTCAAAGTTGCCCTTGAATTCTTCATCAAGGGCGGTCTGGATCACACGGGATTCCGTCGCGTTACCGAGCACGACATCATCTAGGACTCGCTCGTAGTGGACGCGAAAGTGCTGAAGCGGCGACCAGGATGACGGGTTGTCAATCTCCGCGGCGATGCTTGCCGCCTCTGCCCAATCACGCCGAGCCCATGCGATGCCGAGCAGCCTCTGCCGAGCAACGTCGGGTTTATCGTCGAGCCGGATCTGCATGTGAAGCAGCGCCCGCGCCGCCTCGGCGAGATCGTCGTCAAGCCATATATACCTGTGTGACCCGGCATCTTCCCCGATCATCTCGATCGCTCGAAAGAAGTAGTCCTGCAGGTCTTTGCTGTTGAGTGATTCGACCGCGATCCAAGCAGCCAACCGAGTCATGTGCCCGATCGAGCCACGCCACCTCGGCCTAATCGCCCATATGTACTCATGGACACCCGGCATCCAATCTGTTTGTGCGGTAATCATCCGACGAAACCACATAGCGATTTCGTCCGGGCTGTCTGCGATAGCCTTTGTGACATCGATCATGGCAGCCGCGGCTTCGGGCGACTCGCTCCGCATGTCGTACGCTCTGGTAAGCGGCTTCGAAGCCTTCTTCATCCGCTGGCTGAACTTCGCCTGCATTTGACGTGTTACGGTGTGCGCACCTCCACGTCCTCTCACACTCCAGGCAACCCGGTCGTGCGCCAATCCTTCGACCATGAGAGCAACCCAAGGATCACGGGCGGCGCTAGCTGCCTCGGATGCCGGCAGAGATAAATCGAAATCCTCACGGGCCCATTTGTACACACCTTTGAGTTGCGCGAGCAAGTATCGCTGATCCATGTGATCCTTCGGTGGATCCACGAGCACCCCTCGAAGCGTCTTGTTGGCATTGTCGCTTGCGTCATTCGCCACAACAGCGTCGCCAATAGCCGTGGCGTGCGAGTGCACTTGCGCCGCGACGTACATCCGCCGAATCGGTAAGTAGCGAAAGTCTTTCGCCGAGTTGTGCGCGGCCAGTAGTTCGGGATAGTAACGGTCAATATCGTCGAACGACCGAATCTCTGCCCGGAGTAGTCGGAGCACGACCGATTCGGGTGCTCTCTCAAGCAAGGCTTCGGCGCCTTTCAGTCGATCTGCGGTGCTCGGCTTTCTTTGACTTGCCCAGTCTGACCCCGCCCAGAATGCCGCGGACGCCTCGAGCAACCCGAGCACATTCTCATCTATCGACGCCACCCGTCCTGGGTCGTTTTCCCACGCAACCAGCAAATTGCTGTAGTCCCAGTCACGCTGGCCATCAGAAAATGCTTGCATCCGGCTCTGACCATGAGCAAGTGACGAAAGACACAGCACAAACAGAACTGCTACCGCGGCAATGATTCTCATGAATCAAGTCTACCGCGAATCATCGCCTAAGCAATATCAAGCACGACCTTGATACCCTCGCCCGAGATCATGGTCTCAAAGGCTTCTTTGTACTTCTCAAGCGGGAACTCGTGGGTGATGATGTCGTTCAGTTCGAGTCGGCCCGAGAGCAGGAGTTCTTCCATCTGGTACCACGTCTCGAACATACGGCGGCCGTTGATGCCGAAGACGGTGCAGCCCTTGAAGATGATGTTCTCGTTGAAGTCGAACGTCACGGGCTTTGCGGGAAGTCCTAGAAGCGCTGCGGTGCCGCCCGCGCGGAGAGCGCGGAAAGACTGGTCGATCGCGACCGAAGCGCCCGACATCTCGAGCACCACATCGACGCCCTCGCCCCGTGTCTGCTTCTTGATGTCCTTGATCCAGTCGGTGCCCTCGCGCGCGTCGTAGGACTCTACTGCGCCGAGCTTCTTAGCAAGCGCAAGCCTCGGCGGGTTGATGTCCGTCGCGAAGATCCGGCTCGCGCCGGCGGCCTTGGCGACCGTCACCGCCATCAATCCGATGATCCCAGTGCCCGACACGAGCACCGTCTTGGCGCTCACGTCGGCCGCCATGACGGTGTGGACAGCGTTGCCCAAAGGGTCCATCACCGCCGCGACTTTGTCGGGGATGCTCGGGTGCACGGGCCAGACATTCTCTTCGGGGACGACGATGTACTCGGCGAAGCAGCCGTCGCGGTCGATGCCGAAGATCTTGGTGTCGGTCGCGATGTGCGCGTTGCCCGTGCGCGAGTTGTAGTCGAGACCCTTGGTGGTGTGACCCTCGGCGCTGACTCGCAGGCCCGGCTCGTACTTCGTGACCGCCGAGCCCACTTTGTCGATGATGCCCACGAACTCGTGACCTGTGACGATCCCGACAGGGATTCGGCTGGCGGCCCATTCGTCCCATTCCCAGATATGACGGTCCGTGCCGCAGATGCCCGCCTTGCTCACCTTGATCCTGACGTCGCGCGGCCCGGGCTCGGGGATGGCTCGGTCGGACCGATATTCGAGTTCCGTGCCGGCGTGGTGCTTGATGAGGCAGCGCATGTTGCCGGTGGCGGTGGCGGGCTCGTCTTTGGTTTCGGTCTGGAGCAAGGATCGTTTCTCCTCGTGGTTGCGGCGTGGCTCTGCAAAGCCTGTATACGACGTTGATTGTCCCTCCCAAAGCCCGCGGGATCAATGAACAGGACCCGCAAGCAGGGAATCAGTGCCCGATTGCGATAGACTCTGCTCCGAACCATGCAACCATCAGCCGCACAACCCGAGTCGTTCCTCTTTATTGCCGCCAAGGTGGACGGGAAAAAGACGCTCGGCATGCGTTCGGCTCTGGACGAGGGCCTGCTGGCCCGCGAACTCTCTAAGCAGAAGATGGTGCTGATCCGATCGTGGCGTGTGCCGGGTTGGCTCGCGGGGCAGTCGGACAAGCCCTTGTCGCTCAAAGATCAGGCCGAGCTGACGGTCCAACTCTCCCAGCTTCTCTCGCGCGGCGTGCCTCTGGTTGAAACCCTCGAAGTCACGGCGGAAGCGGTCTCCAGCAAATCCAAGCCCAGGGTTGAGCAGGTCAGGGAACTCGTCCGGCAGGGCAAGTCGTTCTCAGATGCGGCTCTTGAGACCAAGACATTCGACAACGCGACCGCCGCGGTCTTCCGGGCGTCGGAGAAAACGGGCGACCTGGCAGGCTCGGCGGACCAGCTCGCCAAGAACGCCAAACGCCGGATCAAGATCAAGGAAACCGCGCAGACGCTGATGTTCTACCCGCTGATCGTGCTGACGATCAGCATGATGGTGGGCGTGTTTATGCTCGTTTTCGTGGTGCCGCAGGTCGCCGAGGCGATGAAGAGCGCAATGGGTCCAGACCGCGATTTGCCCTGGGCGACGAGCACGCTCGCTTCGGTCGGCATCTTCATCCGCTCGAACCCGCTGCTGATCTTTGGTGGCATACTTGTGGTCATCACCGGCATAGTGCTCGCACGGAAGTTCATCGCCGGGGCGGTGCTGAAACTCTCGCACATCATCCCGGTGCTTAAGGACGTGACGCTGGCGCAGGAGTCGGCGCGTTTCTTCAGCGTGATGGCGGCTCTGTCAACGGGCGGCGTGCCGCTCGCCGAGGCGCTGGGCGTGGCCAACAGCACCATCCACCACACCAAGCTCCGCAAGCAGCTCGACGACCTCCGCCAGTCGCTCATCGACGGCGGCGTGCTCCGTGTGCTCATCGACCGGATCGAGGCGTTCCCGATCGGGACCCGCAGGCTCCTGATCGCGGCCGACCGGGCGGGGAATCTTGACGCCGCGTTCGAGTCGCTCGCCGAGGATCACACAGAGCAGGTCGAACGGCTATCGAGCCGGCTGCTGGCGGTGCTTGAACCGCTGCTGATCGTGGCGATCTTCATCATCATCGGCGGCATGATCTTGGCGATCATGGCCCCCATGCTCTCGCTCTCGCGGAACGCGTTCGCCTAAGCATCCCCCCTTCTCGGACCGGGGCTTCGGCTCTCTGACCACCGGTTCTGGCCCGATAGAGCACCCGTTCCGTCTGGCGCGAGGGCGGCTCGGAACTTCGCATAGACTTTGCTTGGATCGGCTTGCCATTTTGTCTGCAACGGCTCAGATGCAACTTGGTAGCCGACTCATAAGGCCCGGTCAGAACACCGGCGAAAGAACTGAAGGAACGGAAACATGCAGCCCACAACGCAAACAAGAACTCACGCCCGCGGCTTCTCGCTGCTCGAGCTCTCGCTCGTCATCGCCATCATGGGCGTCCTGATGGCCGTCGCGGCATGGAACCTGATCGGCGGCGCCGATGATGCCAAGATCCAGGCGACCAAGGCAAGCATGCAAACAATCAAAAACGCGATGCAGACATACCAGGTTCGAAACAACTCATTCCCGCCCTCATTGCAGACGCTGATCCCTTCGCAGCTCCAGCAGGGCGCCGACCTCGACGCGTGGGACAACACGTTCTACTACCAGCCGAACGGCAAGCCGAACGCCCCGAAGAGCGAAGGGTTCACGCTCATCAGCCGAGGCCCCGACGGCGTTGCGGGCACAGCCGACGACATGGACATCTGGATCGTACTGGCTCGCCAGGCGGCAAACTGAGCGGCGACACGACTCGTCAGACTCTCGTGGGGTAGCGCGGAGCGCTCGACCTATGCACACCGTTACACAACAACCTGCTTTCCGTGCAACACGAAGAGGGTTCAGCTTCCTCGAAGCAGTCCTCGCCGCGGCCTTGCTCGCGATCATCGCCTCCTCGATCTTCACGGTGCTCGGCTACGCGATGGCTTCTGACCGGACCGACACCGCCAGACTCGGAGCCGCGGAAGTCGCAAACCGTGTGCTCATCAGCTACATCGACGACTCGACCAGCATCAGAAAGCTACCCGACACCATCGACTACGGCGGCAATACATTCCGCTGGGATCTCGATGACGACTACGTCCGGATCGAAGAACCGAACCGGCAGAACCGAGTGACCTCTGGCAAAAGCGGCGCGGTGCCGACCGCACTGGTCCGGCTCAAAGAAGTTAGAGTCACCGTTTGGCAAGACGACGGCACCATCGAGTCCCGCCAACCCGGCGCGACTCCGGGCGTTCGGCTCAACCGGCTCATCAACCCGTTCGGCTACCGCGGCGCCGACTCGACCGAACGCATCCTCGAAAGCCCGGAGCGAATCACCGAGCTTCTGAAACACATCTCCGAGTACGAGGAGCCGGATCCAGAAGACGGGCCGCAGGGGCCAAACCCATGACCCGCCGAGGCTTCACACTCCTTGAGATGATGCTGTCGATGGTCGTCGGCATGCTTGTCTTGGCTACGGCGCTCGCGGTCATTCTCGCCGTCACTAGGACCGATCGCGACCTCGCGCAGCGTGCACTCGAACAGCACGAGGTCGCGACTACTCGCGTCGCGATTAACCGGGCGCTGACCAACCTCAGACCGGCGAGGAACAACATCGTTCGTGACTTTCTTGGAAGCGACGCATCGGAAGACGCTATCAAAGCGTACTACGCCACACCCTATGCAGAACCGATTGACGGCGCGCCTTACAGATTCCAGCTCGACACCTCCATCGGCACCGCCCGGCTCGAACTCGTCAGCGACCGGGTCCCGATCGGCGCGATCGAGTCCGGCAGCGACGAAGAAAGCGATCAGCAAGCCGGCACACGCATCACGTTCGCAGACCTCGATGGCTTCCGCGGCGCGTTCGAGCTTGAACTGGCACCAGATGAAAAAGCGTATCTGCTTTGGTGGAAGCCGCTGCCTCCAAGGGACATGCCCGATGGCGCCTGGTTCGACGAAGCCACACTGCCCGAGCCGACGCTCCTGTGCAGCCACGTCGAATCGCTTACATGGACAGCGTTCATCAAGAGCAGCAGAATCGACCGCGTCCGAGCGATCGAGTCCCAGCAGTTCCCCGCGTACGTCGAATTGGAGCTGACTACCACGGGCGGGCTCTACAACAGCTGGATGTTCGAGCTCGGCTGGACGCCCGGCCCCGAGGTCGGCGTGAACGTCGAGATCGAAGAGGACGAACCCGAGGACATCATTCCTGACGACCGATTCGGAGACGGGGCATGAGGCGGGCGTTCGTCATGCCTGTGGTGATTCTGCTCGCGCTGGTCGCGAGCCTGACCGTCACGGTTGTCCTGAACCGCAACTCGCTACGCGCCAGCAGCGTGGAGGAAGAACTGCAGACCTACGTTGAGGACCACCGCCAGCGCGGCATCCGCGAGGTCATCTCGACCTGGCTCCAGTACACCGGCAGGCAGAGCATCGAAGATATCATCGCCGACGACGGCCTCACTTTCACCCTCGACTTCTCGGGCGGGCGAACGCTGACGGTCTGGCTCTACGAGGCCCAGACAACCGCGCTGGTGAACCCATCAGGCCTCGGGCCGCTACAGCCCGACGTGACGGCCATTGGACTTCGCCAGCAGCGCGACATTGCCGAAGCCACACGTCTGGCGCTGCAAAGCATGAACCCGTCGTATGTTGCGAACCTCGGCAGGCAGGCAGGACCGCTGGCGGTCAACGCGCTGACCGCGCCGCCGGCGGTCATCGAGGCGCTGGCGACCGGTGTTGTCGGAGACCTTGCTATCGCGCAGGCATTCGCTCGTGACTTAGTGCGTGAACGCGACTCGGGCAGCGAGCTTGAGAGGCTCCAACTGCTGGACATGGCCCGCGATGCCGGCGTGTCCGATGATGTGCAGCCGATCCTGGCCGCGGTCTGGACTACGCAAGCGACGCTGTGGCGAATCCGTGCCGAGTTGACCGGGCCGGACGGCGCCGGAAGGGAGAAATCGATCGGCCGATACGAGGCGCTGGTCTTCATTCCACGCGAAGACGGCACCAGCTCCCTGATGAGCGGCAGCGAGCATTCCAATTCGTGGTACCTTGAATGGAACCGTCTGGACGAGGGTGTCGGCTACACTCCCGTAGGGAGCGCAAACTCAAACCAAGGAGGTCGAGGGTGAGCGGTGTCAACAGATCCGGAGCGATCAAAAAAACAAGAGTCGCACAGGTCGCGGGGCTGGCGCTGATCGCGCTGACCGCCGGCGCTGTTATCTACACGCCCGAGCTGCCCAAGGCCCAGAGCCAGCAGCCGGACGGTTTCTATGGCATCGACCCAAACGGCGAGCAAGCCAACCAGTCGAAGCCGAAACAAGAGCGATATGCCATGGACTCCGACGAGGCTTCACGCATCGGCGACATCTTTCAGTCAGTCTCCAAGGTCGAGAAACCCACAGTCATCACGCCCAAACCAAGACCAGACGATCCTGAAGAACCGAAAACTGTGATCGCCGAGGCTGACGGCTGGAAATACCTCGGCGGCGTGTTCGAACCGAGCATCAACTTTGCGCTCGTCGAGATAAATGGCAGCCAGCGCATGCTCAAAGAAGGCATGAAGCTCGCCGACCTCAACGCCGAGGTCATCTCTGTCGAAGAAGGCAAAATCGAGATCAACCGCAACGGCAAACGCGAGCAGATCACACTCGCCAAGTCCAACGGTGCGCTTGTCTCGGTGAGCGACGCTTCCGAGCAAGGTGCCAAAGCAACCATTATCGCGCCTGGCCAGCAGGCCGAGAGGGACTATCTCTCCGCGAGGGAACGCCAGACACTCGGCACCGACGCTGACAAGCGCGCTGCCGAGTTCGAGCGCCGGAAACGCGAACGCGAGAACAGACTGATAGGCATTGACCGTTGAGAGGACCGACCGTTTATCTCGAACGCGATCCCAGCGGCCAGCGACTGATCGGGATCAGGCTGATCGGTGATCAGGAAGAAGAGCGCTACAGCGTTCCCGAGGACGCCACACCGATCGAGGCGATCCGCTTCGGCGCGGAATGGATCCGCACGCGCATCGACGCCAAGTCGGGAGGCGGGATCGGCATGCTGTGCCTCGACCCCCGCGGCGCGGTGTGCTCGTGGCTCGATGTGCCCAGCAGCGAAGAGTCGGTCATTAAAGCCGCTGTCAGGCAGAAGCCATCCGGAGCGTGGGGTGACTGGTCGAGCATGCCCGCGATGGCCGGCAGCGAATCGGTCGAGTCGCTCGTCCCCGTCGGCGCTTCGAGTCTTGAGCCGCTCGGCGACAAGCCCGCCAAGCCGAGCGGCCAGGGGTTGGTGCTCAAGAGCAAGGCCGACGCATCGAACGTGCACCGCCGGGCCGCGATCCTGGCTGTAGGTGACCTGCCGGTGCGGCTCATGATCGATGCGCTCGACGAGATGAAGATCGAGGTCGGGCAGGTCACAAGCCTGTGGCACGCGATGGCGTCCGCGTGGGACCCTGCTGCCGAGGCCAAAGACAACGCCGACCCGCTCGCCTCCGGCGCAGCCGCGGTCGACACCGCGATTGTGCTGATCGAAGCCACGGGCCGGGTCCAATGGGCGTGGTCCGACACTGGCAAACTCGTCGCGTCCGGCTCGGCGATGGTCGAACAGGACGCGTTTACAGGTGATGCGAACGCGCGAACGTTCGGCTCGGGCAGGCTCGCGATGGACTGGCTCGCGTGGACTGCGCAGCTCGGCCGATCCCCGCGGCGCGTTTTCTGCCTGATCGACACCGACCACGGCTCGGCCGGCGGTTCTGGTGAGTTCGGCCAAGCGATCAGCAACATCTGGCCAAGTGCTGCGGTCGATCTCGTTCCGGTCGATGACCCGATCGTCACGACGTTCCTCAGACTCCAGGAACGCACGCCCGGGGGCAAGCCGAAGCGCCAAGTCGCAGGATCTCAGCAGATCAGCTCACTCGCAAAGCGTCCGGGCCGGGCGCACCGTGGCATGTACCGCTGGATAGCCGGGGCCATCATGATCGGCGCGATCGGGCTGGGTGTGCTGGGTTACAAAGCACGCGCATCTGGCGAAGAAGCCGCAAAAGAAGCCGCGACGATCGCCGCCACGACGAACTCGCTCATACTCAGCGAACTGGGCGAGAACGCCGACCCGGGATTCGCGGTGATCTCGCTTCAGGCCGAGCTGGATCGGCTGCGCGCCGAGGGCCAGAACACCGACGTCAGGCAAGCCTGGCCCGTGCTGCAAGCGATCGACGATGTTTCATTCTGGCTGGCCAACATGAGCGGCGTCGAGCTCGACAGTTTGCTGCTCGACCAAACCGCCAATGTCTTGAAACTCGAAGCCGACAGTACCGCGTCCGCTGAAGCGGCCCCAGATATGCTCAAGAACGCGGAACTCATCAACTGGGACGACGGCGTTATTCGCACAACAGCAAACGCAACACGCATCAGCTTCACCGGATTCTGGCGTGAAAGCCAAGAGGAGGGCGGCCAGTGACCCCCCTTAGCGATCAAGACCGGCTGATGATGCAGAGGCAGGCCGCGACTGCCGAACGCCGCAACAGCCCCCGTGCGCTGATCGCGTTCGCGGTGGTCGTGCTCATCGTCGCCGGCGTCTACGCGGGTCTCGGCTTCACCAAGCGGAACGCATCGATCAAATCTCTCAGCTCGGCCCAGCTGACCCAGCAGAACGTGCAGTCTCAGCTCGAGGAGCTCCGCCGGCTCCGCAACCCGGAGACGGACCGTCTTGGTCCTGTAATCCGCGATCGGATGATCAACCCGCTCTCGCTGCTGGAACAAAGCGCAGAAAAGGCAGAGATTGACTTTCCGCAGTTCGAAATGGAAAGGTCCGAATCAGACAACGGCGTAGTGCACCGAAGAATCTTTATCTTCAGGCAGTTCACGGTCGCTGATGTCAGCGAGGTGATCCGCTGGGCGGGCCTGGTGGAGCAGGACATCGAGGGGATGCGTGTTCATAGCCTTGAGCTTTCCGTGAACAGCGACAAGCGAGGCTGGACAGTCAACATCAGTTTCTCTCGATTGGAGAAGAAGCAGTGAGCAGCAAGCGAATCGGACAACGACTCATCGTGACCTCGGCCATCGCCGCGACAACGCTCGTCGGAGTTGGCTGCCAGAACACGGGTTCCTCAACGCGTGGCCAGTCGAACCTGCCGGTCTCTGCCAGCGGCGACATCAACCGGGCCCGCGCGCTGACCGCCCAGGCCGACGACGCCTTCCGCAAGCGCGACTTCGACAAGGCCGACAAGCTCTACCGCGAATCGCTGGAGATCTTCCCGTCGCAGACCGGCGCGTGGAACAACCTCGGCAACGTGCTGATGGCTCAGCAGAACTACGTCGATGCGCAGGCCGCGTTCAACCGCGCGATCGAGCTCGAACCGGGCAGGCCCGAGCCATACACCAGCCTCGGCAGGCTCTGGCTCGAGGCGCAGTACGCCGAGGATTCGATCAAGCATTTCGACGAGGCGCTGGCGATCGACAAGCAATGGCTCCCGGCCATCCGCGGCAAGTCAGCCGCGTACCACCAGCTCTCACGCGCCACTCCCGAGTACGCCGAGATGCTCAAGAGGGCGTGGCTCATCGAGTCCGACGAGGCGTGGCTCCGGTTCTTCGACCGCGAACGCAGCCGGGTCGAGCAAGCGCTCGACTACGAAGGGTAAAGCCGCTCAATACAAAGCGCAACAACACCAGCCGGCCGTTCAGAGTCTGAATGGCCGGCTTTGTTTTTCTCCGGCTAGCTCTTGTAAAACCGGTAGCAAGCGATACCAGCGACTACGGCTCCGGTACCCAGCGAACCGAAGAAGATGTACATCCAGATCTTCGAGTCGTGCCCCTTAAGGCGTGAGATCATCCTCTGACCGGGCATGAACTCAATCGCAACCAAGTCGTTGCCCTGCTCGTTCAAACTAATCTCAGGCTCGAAATTGAGCGGCACACGGTCTGCCTCTGTCCTTGGCCTGTCAACGTGCTCATCTTCAAAGGTGTACTTCACTTCGAGCACCTCTCTGGTTCCGCTGCTTCGTCGGCTCTGAGTCCGTGTCTCGATCTGCTTCATGCTCAGCAACCTCGCCTGAGTCTGCTCGCCGTTCATCATGTACACGATCTCGTTACACGATTTCAGCAGCGACACCAGCACTAGAACGAGCGCAATCGTGCCGAGCCTGTACATCATTCTCTCTGACATCGCCGCCCTTTCAAAGCCGAGTAGGCACAACCATACATACTCAGCTCTGATCGCACAACAGAGCAATGGGATCTGACGGGCTTTACAGCAACTCAGACGCGAGGCTGGCGAGTTCTGATCGCACGGAGCTGGCCAGCGTGACGTGGCCGACGATTCCTAGCGACTTCATCTGCTCGACGGCGTAGCTCAAGCCGTTGCTCGCGCGGTCGAGATACGGGTTGTCGATCTGCCCGATGTCGCCCGTGAGCACAATCTTGGTGTCCTCGCCGACGCGGCTGATGATCGTCTTGACCTCGTGCGGCGTCAGGTTCTGCGCCTCGTCAACAATCATGAACTGGTGCGGGATGGATCGGCCTCGGATATAGGTCAGCGGTTCGAGCACGAGCTGGCCGCCGGCCATGAGCTGCTCGATGCGTTGCTCGGTCGAGTGGCTGTCGGCGACCTCGTGCTGGCCGCCGCGGGTCGAGAGCAGGTAGCTGAGATTGTCAAAGATCGGCTGCATCCACGCGAAGAGCTTCTCGTCCTTGTCGCCCGGCAGGTAGCCGATGTCCCGGCCCATTGGCATGATCGGTCGTGCCACCAACAGTTTCTCGTAGCGTTCGTCGAGGAACACCTTGGCCATGCCCGCGGCGATCGCCAGCAGCGTTTTGCCAGTGCCCGCGGCGCCGAGAAGCGTGACGAGCCTGATCTCATCGTCGAGCAGCAGGTCCATCGCCATGGTCTGCTGGACGTTGCGCGCCATGATCCCGTACACGGGCTTGCGAGGCCCGGTGACCGGGATGATCGAATCGGTCTCGGCGAGACGACCCGCGAGACGACGAGACAGGCCCGTGTGGTTCGGGTCGGATTCATCATGGAGCACGACGAACTGGTTGGTCTTGATCTCGCGGGTGAAGGTTGAGCCGTCCGGGTTCTCGACGGTCAGGTACGGCTCGAGTTTCTGGATATCGAGCTGCTTGTCGTGGTATAGATCGTCGATCAGCTTGCCCGGCACGGTCAGATCGAAGTAGCCCGAGTAGAGGCGCTCAGCATCGACCTTCTGGTTCTCGAAGTCTTCGGTTCTGATGCCGAGTGCATCGCTCTTGATGCGGGCGCTCAGGTCCTTCGAGACGAACACCGCGGGCTCGCCGGCGAGCTTGAGCGCATAGGCAACCGCGATGATGTGGTTGTCCGGCATGTCCTTGCTGATCGCCGCGGGCCTTGCGGGGTCGGTCACATCGATGCGGATCGTGCCCGACTTGCCGTCGGCGAGGTAGGACGACGGGTTGAACTCTTGCGAGACCGCGAGGTTGCCCCAGCTGACGCCGTCGGTGAGCTTGCCGAGCGAGCGCAAGCGGTCGAGGTGGCGGATGCACTGCCGCGCAGCACGCCCGATGTCGTCCTCGCGGCGCTTCATGTTGTCGAGCTCTTCGATCACCGGGTAGGGGATGACAACGTGGTTCTCTTCGAACACAAAGAGCGCGTTCGGGTTGTGCAGGAGGACGTTGGTATCAAGGACGAAGTGCTTTGCCCCGGTGTTGTAGATCTCGGGCTTGGCTTCCTTGGGCGCGTCCTTGTGCGCGGCTGCGTCGGGTGCTGATTCGGGCATGCGATCCATCGCTCCATGTACCACTGGTCCCCAGTGGCCGCCGACAGAATTCGGCGGGGTGTCAGGTAGGCCTACTCTGGCTGGATCATACCGGAGGGCTGGCCGCTCTGACTCCCGAGCGTGCGATCGGGCGCGGAATAGGGCCAGAACGCGGCAAACGTGATGACCAGCCCCATCGCGATCGCGATGCCGGCCTTGATGAACGTCGCGGCGAACCGCCCCACCGCGGCTCCGGCGCCGGCCTTGCCCGATTCACGCCAAGTTTTTTGCTCGGTGCTGCGCTCGATAAGAATCGCGCCCAGACCCGCGCCGACGACGCCGCCGATGATCGTACCGAGCACCGGAATCGGGATGAACACGGTGCCCGCGATCGCGCCCAAGAGACTGCCGACGAGCGCGCCGGTCATGCCCTTCTTGCTCGCGCCGCCCATCCTTGCTCCGGCGGCGGAGCTGACCAGGTCCGCGAGCTCAGCCGCGAGCACGAAACCGACCGCGGCGCCGACCACCCACCACGACATGATGTCCGGGACCGCCAGCTTCGCGACGACAACCGTGAGCAGCATGAACCATGTGCCCGGCAGGCTGATAATCGTCAGGACGATCCCCACGAGCGAACAGATTGTGATGAGTGATGCGGTGACCCAGATCACGCTTGGACTCCCAGATCAGCCCTCGTTGGTGGGCTGCTTCTCTTCTTGGGAATCCTCGTCGGCGGGTTGCTCTTGTGCCGAATCCTCGGCTTCGTCTTCCTCGAAGTCCTCGGGCCGGGCGTGCTTGTGCATCTTGACGTACCAGTCCTCAAGCGGCTGGTACTGGTAGAGATCGAGCTTGAGTTCTCTGCCCCCGAGCTCTTTGTGGTCGGCGTTGACCTTCAAGAAGATGATGAACTTGTCCCATTTCCGGCGGTCGAAGACCTCGATATCGGACGGCACAAGCGACGCGCCGCCCGGGAGACCGAGCCGAAGCTCTTCCGGGTTCCACGTGTACTTCTTGCTTGCGACACGGATCATGTGGATAAGCATGAACGCGCCGCCGCCGAGGCCGATGAACGTGAAGAGCCACTGGACGGGGATGTCGTAACTCGCCAGCGGCTTGGGTCGGTCAGAACTTCCCCATCGCTGCTTGAGCGTTGCAAGCGTGTCACGCGGCCTGCCGCTGAGGTCGGCTGCGATGCGCTCGTTGGTCAGATCACCCAGCACGCTGAGCGACTTGAACCAGTGGTACCGCGCGATCTCGGCGGCATCGGCAAGAGCGCGCATCGAGGTGCCCTCGGCGGATTGCGTCAGGTCGTTCAATCGGCTGTCGAGAACGGAGTACTGCTCGGCCGCGGTCATGCCGTCGGGCACGGTCAGGTCGTTCTCAAGAATCCTCGCTTTGTCGGCACGGTCGAGGTAGGTGTACAGGTGCCAAGAGGCGGACTTTTCGCCGCGACTCGGGTAGGCGATGGTCGCGTCGTAGAGGCCGTAGAGACCGAACCCGACCGACACGATCAGGAAGACGACCATCTTGATAACCCACCTTCTGGCGAGGTTTGTCTCAAGCGTTTCGTTTGGCTTGGTTTCCTGGGCCGTATCGCTCATTTCGGTGGTGCTCCGTTGGTCCTACTAGAGAGTTTGCCGACTGTTGTGTATGTCGGCCGATTGGGATGCCTCGAATCAGTCGGATTCGGGAGAGTTGAAGGTATCCGACCACCACTTATCCGCCCACATCCGCCCGCCCGGTGTCCGCATGAGGTGGTCGAACCCGCCGAGCCTGGTCTCGCGCGTGGGGATGCGTGTGCTTGGCTTGCCAGAACGTAAAGCCTTTGCCAGCCAGCGTTCATGCGTTTGCCGCGCGATCCGGCCGTGGTCCTTGAGTGTGAGCTTCGACAGCGGGTTCCACATCGTGAGGTAGTGTACCCGTGCCGACCACGGCGTCTCCAAACACACACCGACCGCCAATTCCGTATGCGCACGAATTTCCGTATCATCGTGCTGTGCTTGGATCTCACCTCTGTACCGGTTGCGGCTGCGAACTCTGCAGAATCCCGGCGCCACCAGATCCCGTCTACGGCCTGCCCGTCTGCACCTGCCCGAGCTGCGGCACGTCGGTCGTTCGACGCAAGCACCGCACCCGGACGCAGCCGGTCGCTTTCAAACGCCTCGACCGCGCGTTCAACCGGATGGCGCTGTCTCTCTTTGCGATCGCCGTCTTCGCAGGCTCGGCGCTGCTGATCGCGATGGTCGCGGCATACAGGGCGAGAGACTACGACCTAAGCGCGTGGTCGGCGCTGATCTATCCGATCCGCACAGCCGACAAAGCCGAGTTGTTCTCGATCGCGCTAATCAACCTGATCGTGGCCACGACTCAGCTTTCCTCGGGCATCATCCTCAGCAGGCTGCTCTGGCACTGGAAAACGAAACAGCTCGCGCTCGCGTGGCTCGGCATGCTTGTGGTGATGGCGTTCTTGCCGACGCTGTACCACTTCGTGTTTCCCACTCGCGGAAGCCTGACGCTCGATCTCCGACACGACCTAGCCAATCGTCTTCAGATTCTTGTGGTACTCTGGATAGTGACACTCGCGGGGCTCGCGATGGGCAAGGTATCGGCAGACGAGCGCAAGCTGGCGGCGAACCGAAGGGTGCGAAGATCGCTCAGATGGGCACGCAAACAGATCCGCAGGAGACGCGTCGGATGAGCAGCGAGCAGCCACAGCGACCGATCTCAACCATCCAAGGCGACCGGCTCTGCGTGAGCTGCGCCTATAACCTGCGCGGCCAGCCCGTGCAGAAAGAAGAGCACTACGGCCTGTTCATCGCGCGATGCCCCGAGTGCGGCACACCCGCCGCGATCCAGGAGTACCCGATGCTCGGTCGATGGCCCGGACGCATCAGGGTTCTGCTGGCGCTGTGCTACATATCCACGCTGCTTGTTGTTCTCGTAGGAACATGCATCGCGTTCGCCGGGCTTTCGTCGGCAACGCCCGAGTCCGCGACCGCGGAGCTGGCTGAAGAGATCGCCGAGGCTTGGCTGGACTACGAGTTTGCCGAGCATCAGGCAGGGCGCGACGCAATCGCTGCCAACGGGATATCACCGTGGGTGCGCTACATCTCACGCGACGACGAAGGCCGACTCATTGACAACGATGGCCGAATCATTCAGGGTGACTACTGGACCATAATCGGGCCTACGTGGTGGGAAGACACGGGCCGGGACGAGGTGATGTGGCCGATGTCCAAACGCATCAGGCGTGCACTCGATATAAGCCGGGACATGGTTGTCTTTGACCTGCTCGTGGCGTTCTCGCTTGGGGTGTCCTGGGCGGTGTTGCTCATCGCCACGCGCAGGCGCGTGCTCGCGTGTCTCGGATTCGTGCCCGTCGCGGTGACCGTTTTCTTCGCTTGGCTCTTTGCGGGCGACTATGCCGCCACCTCCGGCGGGATTTTCGCGTCCACGGCCGCCGAGAGCGGGATGCTCTGGTCGGGCTTTATGGTCACGGGCGTGTTGTGGATAGTCGCCTCGACGCTCGGGCTTGTCTTCGGCCGTCCGATCGCGAGGCTGGGTGTGCGGGCGCTCTTGCCCCCGACGATGCGGGGGGCGGTCGCGGAATTGTGGTTCACCGACGGCAAGCCCCTGCCGACCGGGACGCGCGCGCCGCGTACCCTTTACCCGGAGGCCGCGCACAAAGAGCGGTGAGTCTCCGGGAGGTGCCGATTGGCAAGACCTCGGGTCATCATCATCGGCGGCGGGTTCGGCGGGCTTGCCGCGGGTCGCAGGCTGAAAAAGACCAACGCCGACGTTGTCCTCTTCGACCGGCGCAACCACCATCTCTTCCAGCCTCTTCTCTATCAGGTCGCGACCGCGGGGCTCAGCCCGTCGCAGATCGCGGTCCCGATCCGCAACCTGTTCTCGCGCAAGACGAACGTCGCGGTGCGGATGGAAGAGGTCATCGGCCTAGACCTTGATGCCAACATCGTGCGCACAACGCGAGGCGAAGAACGCTACGACTATCTCGTCATCGCCGCGGGTTCGACGCATTCGTACTTCGGTCACGACGACTGGAGTCGGCACGCGATCGGGCTCAAGTCGATCGAGGATGCGCTGGAGATCCGCAGACGCTTTCTCGCCAGTTACGAGCAAGCCGAACTCGAAGAAAACACCGAACGCCAGCGGGCGCTGATGACGTTCGTCGTGATCGGTGGTGGGCCGACGGGTGTGGAACTGGCGGGCTCGCTCGCGGAGATCGCGACGAAGAGCCTGCCGCCGGACTTTCGGAACATCGACACCTCCAAAACGCGCATCGTGCTCGTCGAAGCGGGCGAGCGGCTGCTGACCGCGTTCGACGAGGACCAGTCCGAGCGTGCACGCAAGGACCTTGTTTCGATGGGTGTTGAAGTCCGGTTGAACACAGCCGCCCAAACGATCGACGCGAAGGGTGTCGAGGTGAAATCGGGCGAGGCAACCGAACGCATCGACGCGGGCGCGGTGTACTGGGCCGCGGGCGTGAGGGCGGAGGACATCGCCGGGTCGGTCGGGAGCGAAACGGATCGGTCGGGGCGGATCGTCGTCGGGCAAGACCTGAGCGTGCCCGGGCACCCCAACGTGTTCGCGGTTGGCGACATCGCCAAGTTCGTTGACGAAGCGGGCAACGAGACGCCGGGCGTCGCGCAGGGCGCGATCCAGATGGGCAAGCACGCGGCCTCGATCATCGCCAAAGAGATCGAATCCGGGAAGCGCTCAGAACTCGCCGAGCGTCCGGTGTTCCGGTACCGCGACAAGGGGAACATGGCGACAATCGGACGCCGGCGCGCAGTCGCTGATTTCGGCTGGCTCAAGATCGCGGGCCTGCCCGCGTGGCTCATGTGGGCGTTCGTCCACATCGCGTTCCTGATCGGTTTCCGCAACAAGATCGTCACGATGATCGAGTGGATCTACATGTACATCACCTTCGGCCGGGGCGCCAGGCTCATCACTGGCGACGGGTGCGAACGGGGTGATTCGGGCGGAACCGGGAACGCAGAGGCCGGCGCCTAAACTCCGCAAACCAGCGGAGACCACCCACATGAGCACGTTCGACCAGCGCACCGACAACACACTCCAGCAGCTCGACGCCGAGGGGCAGTACAAGCACCTGCAGATGCTCGACTCGCCCATGGACGCGGTCGTCAAGATGCGCCAGCCCGACGGCTCGTTCCGCGACACGCTCTGCTTCTGCTCCAACAACTACCTGGGTTTGGCCAACCACCCCGAGGTCGTCGAGGCCGGTATCAAGGCGCTCCGCGACTACGGCGCGGGCACCGCCTCGGTCCGATTCATCTGCGGCACGTTCACACCGCACGAACAGCTCGAGCAGACCATCGCCAAGTACATGGGCACCGAGTCGAGCTATACGTTCGTGTCGTGCTGGAACGCGACCGAGGCGCTCTTCCCCACGTTCTGCGAGGCGGGCGATGTGATCGTCTCCGACGAGCTCAACCACGCGTGCATCATCGACGCGATGCGGCTCACCCCCGTCATCAAGAAGGGCGTCAAGAAGAAGGTCTACAAGCACTCCGACATGGACAGCCTCCGCGAGAAGCTCGCCGAGTGCGAACGCGACCCGGAGATCACCGGGCAGATCTGGGTCATCACCGACGGCGTCTTCAGCATGGAGGGCGACATCGCCAAGCTCGCGCTCATCCGCTCGCTCTGCAACGAGTTCGACGCCAAGCTCGTCGTCGACGACTCGCACGGCCACGGCGTCATGGGCGACACAGGCCGAGGCACGCACGAGTTCTGCGGACTCGTCAACAGCGACGGCACCGCAAAGGTCGACTACTTCACCGGCACGCTCGGCAAGGCCCTCGGCGGCGGCGCGGGCGGGTTCATCGCGGGCCCCAAGCGCGGCACCGAACTCGTCATCCAGCGCGGCAGGCCCACGCTCTTCTCAAACGCACTGCCGGTCACCGTCGCCGCCAGCGCGAACAAAGCCATCGAGATCCTCATGGCCGAGCCAGAACGCGTGCAGAAACTCCGCGACAACACGGCCTACGCGCGGAAGCAGATCACCGCCGCGGGCTTCGACGTCATCGAATCCCCCACCGCCATCTGCCCGATCATCGTGGGCGACACCGCCAAGGCGATCAGCATGAGCAAACGCCTCATGGAGCTGGGCGTTTTCGTCATCGGCTTCGGCTTCCCAGTCGTCCCCGAGGGCACGGCGCGGCTGCGCATCCAGATGTCAGCGGCGCATGAGACTTCGCATATTGATGAGTTGGTTGAGGCTTTGAAAAAGTTGTAAAGCTACGCCGTCCTGCTCCCTCTCCCCGCTGGGGAGAGGGCTGGGGAGAGGGGCTCCGACTCTCGCTATCCTCTCATCGTGGCCCGCAAGGAACCCTACAACACTGACCGAGCCCGCAAACTCCGGCGGGATCAGACGCCGCCCGAGGGCGTGCTTTGGTCAAAACTGTGCGCCAAGCGGTTGGCTGGCATCAAGTTTCGTCGGCAGCACCCAATCGGGTCGTATGTTGTGGATTTCTGCTGCACGGAAGCAATGCTGGTCGTTGAAATTGATTCGATCTATCACGCTGGAAAGCAAAAGCAGGATCACAAACGGGATGCCGAGCTCACCGAACGCGGTTACTTTGTAATGCGGATTTTTGCTGGGGATGTAGCCAAGACTATGGACGGTGTGTTATCGACGATTCGGCGGGTGGCTGAAGAGAGGATTGAGGCGATGGAGAAGAATGAAGACTTGTAGCCCCTCTCCCCGGCCCTCTCCCCAGAGGGGAGAGGGAGGAAGGCCATCGCCTTTGTCACCTGTGCTTTCACCTCGCATCATCCAACGGAAACGCCGGCCTCGAAATCGGCCTGAGCGCCAATCCCAGCAGCACACGTTCCGAATCATCGCCCGCGATGCGGTTCACTTTGATCTCGCCGCAGCCTTTGCAGCGGTGGACGATGGCCCACTCGCCGGAGTCTTTGGCTTCGATGGCGATGGGCTCCATCGGGCTTCGGCACGGCGAGGCGCGGTCGCCCGGGCGCTCGTCGACGTGGCGGCTGTAGAGGCACGCGGGGCAGTGGTTGCGGTGTTTGGTGCCCCAGCTCTCGCCCGGGACCTTGAGTTTGCAGTTGATGCACGTGAAGCCATCGGCCTCGTTTCGCCTCTGGCGGCGGTGGTTGCTGTTTGACATGTTGAAGATGACTCATCGAGAGCGCACGCAGGCGTCGCCTGTGCACGCGGGAACTTTGATAGCGGTTTGAGTGCCTGTCAGGTGGATTCCGCGTGTAGAAATCAGCGCGCACTCGTGGCGCCGGGGTTGGCGGAAGGCTTCACATGATCAGGCAATAGCGGTCATCAGTGCGCAAAATAACGAGGCGCGACTCTTCAGTCAACGCCCCCATTGATGTGTTTCAGAAATTGCTTCGGCTTACCGCCGTCTGCGGACTGCGAGAGCCGAGCCCGCGATGAATATCACACCCGACGCCGGCGCTGGGACGGTGACGAAGGTGTCGTACGCGGACGAGCCGCCGATGTTGATCACGATGCGGTCGAATCTGTCGGCCATGAAGTACCGCGACGCGACGATCGGCTGGATGCGGTTGGCGTGGTGATCGCCGAAGACGACGGTCGGGTCGTAGAAATCCGAGTTGCTGTCTGCAAACTCAGCAAAGTTCACCGAACCGAGCAGGAACCCGTTGATGTAGAAGTCGAGGCTTGAGGTCTCGCTGACCGTGCCGTCGATATCGACGATGTCGAGGCCGAACGCCGGGATGGGGTCGGCGAACGCGAGATCGATGGTGCCCGAGGGGTTTGAACCCTCGTCGTTTGGCGCGTCGAGGACGCCGTCGTTGTCGATATCGCGGTCATTCTGCGCGATGATCAGCGCGGTGCCAATCTGGACCGCGTCGGCGGAGACCGCGAGGTTGCCACCAGACCACGGCGGGCCTTGGAGATCCGGGTCAGCCGTCGGGCCGAGGTGCTGCGTGTCGAAGCCCGCGACGATGTCGAAGGGCCGATTCGGGTTCGTTCCCGTGATCGACAGAGCCGGCTCGTATTGATCGGTGATGATCTCGCCGTGAACGAGGTCGTTAAAATCGTAAACTTGACCGCTCGCCGAGACAGCAAGCGACGTTCCGATCGCCAATGCGATAAATCGCGATGTCTTCATATGCAACCGCCTTCAACCCAGAACGGGTTTCCATGACGCCCAATAACTACGCATAAGAAACGTACATCACAGGTAAAAATCGGCCACCAAAATTCTGATTTGTGGCATCGATATCCCTAGATGCTTGTTTCGGCGTCACGAAAGCGTGTAGAGCACCTGCCGCAAACTACCCAGATTCACACCTAGGCAACCCCGCTAGATCGTGAGCGGGATGTGGCTCGTCAGGTTGATGGGCTCGTCGTCGGTAACAAGAAGGTTGTCTTCGAGCCGGACGCCGCCGATGCCGATCCAGCGATCGACCTCGTCCCAGTTCACGCAGTCGGCGAACCGCTCGCGTCTGTGCGGGTCTGTCAGCAGGGGCTCGATGAAGTACAACCCGGGCTCGACCGTCGTGATGTAACCGCTTTCCAGCGGCAGGTCCATCCGGAGGAACGCGAGCCCAAAGCGGTCGGACCGCTCCCGGCCGGGCAGGTAGCCGCTGGCGTCCCGGACGCCGAGGCCGACAAGGTGACCCAGCCCGTGCGGGAAGAACAACGCGTGCACGTCCCGCTCGACCAGGCCCTGCGGCTCACCCTTGAGAATCCCAAGACTGACCAGCCCCTTTGTCATCAGCGTCGCGCACTCAAGGTGCAGCTCGCGCCATTCCTTGCCAGGCTTGCAGTTTGCGTTGCCGAATTCGAGCGCGTCTTTGACGATGCCGTGGAGTTCCGTCTGCTGGGTGCTGGCGCTACCAACAACGAACGTGCGCGTGACGTCGGCTGTATAGCCGTCGATCTCACAGCCCGCGTCGATGAGGACGAACTCGTTCTCTCCGACGGTGCGCTGGCTGGGTGCAAAGTGCAGGACCGCGGCGTTTGTGCCCGAGCCGACGATCGCGTCGTAGCCCATCGCTTGCCCGCCGTGGCGGTAGCACTCGGCCTCGAGTTCGATCTGGATCGCTCTCTCGGTGACACCCGGCTTGGCAAACTCGCGAGCCCGCGCGAAGCCTTCGCCCGTCGCGTTGCAGGCGCGTTTCATGAGCTCGACCTCGAAGCCGTCTTTGGGTCGGCGAGCGTGCAGAAGCTGGATCTCGAACTGGTGCTCGGCGGATCGGTCAGAGCGGATATCAGCCAGCGGCCCGCCGCCGACACCGAGCACGACTTTGGGCCGGTCGGCTCTGTCATCGAGCCATGCCTGCAGCCCGGAGATCGGCTCGCCCTCGCGCTCGGTGATGCCCTCCCAGACACGATCGTCCTCGGTCAGGTCGGGCGTGAAGTCACGCCAACCCTCGTTGGAGTCGTACGCGAGCACCGCACCGGGCGTGCGGTGGCCCGTGAGCCAGTAGTGATGCGGGTGGGGCTTGAAGGGGTAGATCCGGTCCATGCCGCCGGGGACCGCGATGTGCGAACCGGCGCCGATGAGCACGATGTGATCGGTGGCCAACGCCATCTCGGCGCGCCTGCGTCTGCCGTTAATATGGTCACTCATGCCCACATGCTAGAGGGGCCGAGCGCCAACACCTAATCACTCGCAATGAGTCGAAATCAGTTGGCTTCGATGATGAGGTAGTAGCGGCCGTCGCCAGTGTTCTGGAAAGCACCGGCTTCGAGGTCGCCGTCGTCGAAGATCTCGTCGATCTGCGCCATATAGATTTCGTCGCGGGTCTCGCCTGTGCCGTCGAAGTGGATCCCGATGCCGTAGCCAAGATCCGTGTCCTCGGAATCCCAGACGCCGCCGATGGGTGTGCCGTTGTTCCAATCTTCCTCGGCGATGTACCCGATGAGTTCATCCGGCATGACGCCCGAAGAACCATCCGGCGGGTAGGTCCCGTTGCGGATCCGCACGAGCTGGGCTGCGTCGGCGAAGCTCTTCATGTTGGTAATGAACGCCGTCTGCCGCGAAGGCTCGGTCGCGTTGGCAAAGCTCGGCACGACCACCGCGGCGAGAATGCCGAGAATCACAACAACAATCAGAATCTCAACAAGCGTGAATGCCCTAGCGAGTACGGGTTGCCCTGGCGTGCGTGTCATCGCATGACTCCTGCGGCCGGAAGACTGAATCACCGGCCTACAGATAGAAAGATCGGATTGACACGCGTCGCAAGCGATACTGAATTCAGAATGTGATCCGATTCAGGCCCGCAAACTCACCGCAAACGGTCAGCATTGACGCACCCGTAATGCCGTCACAAAGCCCGCAGATGGAATCGGACCGAGAATCACCGCCTCGGGTTGCGCCGAGCCGCGGCTTTGGCCTTGAACTGGTGAGGCTTGGTTGGGAACGGGCCTTTGGAGTCTGGTTTGATCGGACCTTCGCTGTTCTCGCCCGCTGGCTCGGCAGGCTGCCGAAGCTCTTCGCCCTGCACACTCTCACTCGGCTCTGTCCGCTCAGTAGTTTCAGTGTCAGGAAGCTCATTCTCGGGCTGTGCAGGCTGCTGGCCCGCCGAGTTGTAGCCGAGCTTGGCAAAGATCATCCTGCCCGCGGCGGTCTGGATGACCGACTCCACGTCCGCCTCGACTTCATGACCGACCATGTGGGCCGCGTCGTTCACAACAACCATCGTCCCGTCTTCGAGATAGCCGACGGCCTGTCCCTCTTGCTCACCCGGCTTGACCAGTTCCAGTTTGAACTGCTCGCCTGAGCCGGCGATCGGCTTGCACGCGTCGGCGAGTTTGTGGATGTTCAACACCGGCACATCGTGGATCCCGGACACGCTCACCAGTCCCGAGTCAGTGGTCACGATAACCGACCCTGTCCGGCTCGCAAGCTCGAGCAACATCTGATCGACGCTCTTAGCGGTAATCACGGTCTCGTCGATCGTGACATCGAGCAGCGGCTCACGCTGGAGCTGGCCGATCGCGTCGAGCCCGCGCCTGCCGCGCGCCCTGCGGATCGAATCCGACTGGTCCGACAGGAGTTGAAGCTCGTTGACGATGAACCTCGGGATCATGATCGGCGCTTGAAAGACACCCGTGTGCGCGATCTCGACGATCCTGCCGTCGATGAGCACCGACGAATCGATCATGAGCGGGCGCACACCACGGATCTGCTTGGCGAATTCGACGTAGGGGATCACCAGCCTGAAATCGTCCTGCGTCTGCAGCACAGTCGCGATACAGATGTACGTCATGCCGATGCCGATGAAGACCTTGGTCGTCAGGATGACCGGGTCGCGCAGCGTGCTCAGGCCGTAGAGCTCGACCATCAGATCGAGGATGACCCCGAACGCGTAGGTCGAGAACATCGCGACGACGAGCCCGAAGAAGATACTGACGAGCGTCGAGATTTTCTTGTTCGGCGTCAGGATGTCCGTCGCCAGCGCCACGGCTCCGATGAACAGCGCCATCGTCAGCACGACCTGCCACGTCCCCTTGAACGCGATACCAAACAGATTGACGCGGTTCGGCTCACCCTCGGCGGTATCGAGCAACGCGAGCGCGGCGACCGTGAAAAAGACAATGATAAAGCTCGCGCGGATCAGCTTGAGCAGGGCCGCTTTCTGCCGCTCGACCCGCTGGTACGGGTGCAGATCGGGATTTTGCTTTTTACCGCGCATGTCAGACAAGTGTACGAGAAACAGCCCCACTCCGGTTGCACCCAACCCGGCCTGAAACCGGGCCTACCATGCCCCTCGTCGGTTCTGTCGGCGGTCGGGCCCAGTGCACGGCCGGCCCGTGAACCTGGTCAGGGCTTGACCGCAGCAGCCATAAGCGGCGTCGTCCGGGGCATCGGTGTCCTGGCCGCCGACAGAACCGACGTCGCCAGGCTCGCCCCTTTCCGTTTATTCGCTGACCTTGGTCATACGGAGCGACTGGACACCCTCTGTGCCGACCGGCATCTGGATCTCGAGCAAGCCGTCAACGATCGTGCCGGTCAGAGTCTCTTCGGTCTCGGGGTCAAAGAGCTGGATGGTGTCGCCGTCGGCCGCCCACGTTGAGCTGAACGTATCGGTGACGTCCTCGATCGTGCTGACCGCGGTCACTGTGCCGTCGGCGCTGAAGGTCATGCTGATTTTCACCGCGTCCGAAGCCTGCTGGATGATGTCGTTGTAGTCGGCTTCCGGGATCACCGAGACATCGATCCCGCCCTTTTCGAGCTCGGCCTCGATCATGTCCTTGAGGTAGTTCGGATCGAGCGCCCACTCGCCGAGCACAACTTCGGACACGCTCAGAGCCTGAACCTGCTCCGAATCAACCGTATTGCTCGATGAGCCGCAGCCGACCCCAAGAAGAACCGAAGCGGAAACGGCGGCGAGAATACAGTTGCGGAACATGGCGTGACTCCGAAATACGTTGACTGGAAGGGACAATGAAAAACCCGAGTATCGGCAAACAGCCAGACACTCGGGTCATTTTTTCGTCCGCTCCAGCCGATCCCCTCGGAATAGGGCCGTCGGCGTGGCGCAATGAGTTATCGGGTCGTTGCTCAGCCGCGGATCATGATCATCTGCTGAGGGCCACCGTCTTCAGCGGGGAAGTCGAGCACGAGCTTGCCGTCTTCGATCTTGCCGGTCGCTGGCGGGCCTTCCTCGCCGTCTTCGGTCATGGTGATGACGCCGTCGGCGACAGACCAAGTGCCGTTGGCATCTTCTGCGTTACCCATCATCTGCATTGAGACGTTAAAGGTCTTGTCCTCGTTGACAGCGAGCGTGACGGTCATGCCCTCGAGCATCGACTCAGCCATGCCGATCATCATGTCCTTCTGCTCTTGCGGCGCGTCAGCCGGCATCTCTGCCATCATGGCGTCCATCATGATCGACTTCATTGATTCCTTATCGACCTGCCAGGTGCCGGCGAAGTCCGAAGCCTTGGACTTGGCTGCAGCCTTGGGTGCGCTGTCGTTGTTGCCTGTGGTGTTGCTTGCGGTGCTAGATGAACCCGTGTCCGCCGAGTCGCCCCCGCCGCACGCGGTGAGTGAGAGTGCCAGCAGGGTCGCCGAGGTGATTGCGATGAGTTTCTTCATTCGATGATGCTCCTTGTGAAGCCTCAGCATACGGCCCCGCGCACCGGCAGGCTAGTTGCCCGCCGGGTTCATCACCATCTCAGCCGCCGCGTCGCCCTCATCGACGAGCTTCAGCACGAGCGATCCCCCCACCAATTCGGCGGTTGCGAGCCTCTGCCCGGCGTCGTCGCTGAGCACGATCCCGCTCTTTGACCACTGCCAGCTGCCGCGCGTGATCTCGGGCGATGATTCGCCGGTTCTGGATTCAAACTCGTACGTCTTGTCGGCGTGGATCCTGACCGACTTGTTCCAGCCCTCGTGCTGTTCGTAGACCCACGTGCGCACCTCGTCGCGTTCCTGGTCTGAGAGCGAATCAGGCTCGCCGGCGCTGACGGATTCGATCGCGCTGGCCAGGGCTTGCTCCCGGAGCGAAACCTTGTCGTACTCCCACTCGCCTACGAATCGTGATTGCTCGTTGCCCGCGTCTGAAGCACAGCCCGCAACTCCAACAAGACCCGCTGCGACCCAGATCCGACTCAGCCTGTTTCTCATGGCGTTCTCCTTGTGTAGCTGGCCCAGCCAAACCGGAGACACCGCCGACGCGGCTTTGTCCGAGATAGCATCAAGCAATCACACCGGAAAGGGAACTGGCCTTGAAACCCTGGCAGACCATGCTCATAGGCCTCGGCGTCGCGCTCGTCATGATCCTGCTCAGCCTGCCGATCACGCTCTACCTGGCCTTCGACCGCGACAACTCGCTCAAGCCCGCCTCGCTCGGCGTCTTTGCGATGTGGGTGTGCCTGATCGTCACGGGTCTTATCGGCGGGTTTGTCTGGCCCAAGATTCTGGGATCGGTTGACAAACACAACGACGATCGCTGAGTCTGCTATCTCACGCGGTCATTCTGTGACGCGAACAAGAACTGTGTGTGTCGGGCCTTCACCTGTTTTGTTTTCGATGTGAAGCTTGCCGTTCTTTATCTCGGCTTTCACCTCGGGCTGCCCCTGCGAACTGAGCATGATCGAACGCCCAGACTTCGCCCACGTGCCGTTGCTTGTGCTGGCCTGCATGCCGGACGAACTGACAAGTGAGAACGTGCCGCCATTGTTGATCCGCAGCGACGTCTGCGTCTGGTCGATCGCCCGCTTGGTCGCCTCGATCTGCTGGGTCACAAGCTCTTCTTTCAAGCCTTTGAGTTGTTCTTTGAGAGATGCCTCCGCCAGCACCTTCATCGCTTGCTTATCTACGGTCCACTGACCGACGAATGCCGAGTTCTTTCCATCGGAAGACCCACCTCCACCACAACCAATGAGCAGCACAGCTGCGACCAAAGCCACGAATACCGACAGGACTTTGTGCATTCGAGATCCCTCCCTAAAGAGCAACGCCAAGCATAGACCCAGACCAAGGCCTCAAATCCACGAATCATGCCCAGAACCAGCCGACGGTTCCCGGTCAGCCGGCACTACACTCTGGGCATGTCATACACCGCACTCGCTCGCAGGTACCGCTCCACCGGCTTTGACGACATCGTCGGGCAGGAGCCGATCGCCAAGACCCTCCAGGCCGCCATCAAGGCCGACCGGGTCGCGCACGCCTACCTCTTCACCGGCACCCGGGGCGTGGGCAAGACCACCATGGCCCGCGTCTTCGCCAAGGCCCTCAACGACACCACGCCCGAGATCGAGCAGGCGATCATGTCGGGCCAGGACACCGACGTCATCGAGATCGACGGCGCTTCCAACAACTCCGTCGACGACGCCCGCGAGCTGATCGCCAACTCCGTCTACCGACCCATGAAGGGCCCGTACAAGATCTACATTATCGACGAGGTCCACATGCTCTCGACCGCGGCGTTCAACGCGCTGCTCAAGACCATGGAAGAGCCGCCCGAGCACGTCAAGTTCATCCTGTGCACAACCGAGTCGCACAAACTCCCCGCGACGATCCAGAGCCGATGCCAACGCTACGACTTCCGAGCGATCCCGATGCCGGTCATCGCCGACCGACTCGGCTTTGTCGTGAAGAACGAGAAGCTCAAGGCCGAGCCAGAGTTGCTCTCAATGGTCGCGCGTCTTGGCAACGGCTCGATGCGCGATGCGCTCTCGATCATGGACCGACTCATGGCGTCGGGCGAGAAGAAGCTGACGGTCGAGCTGCTTGAGGGACTCATGGGCCTGGCGCCGCGCGAGCTGGTCGGCACGCTCATCGATGCGTTCGCCGACGGCGACCCGAGCCCGGCGCTCGACGCCGCGGGCAAACTCATCGCCACCGGCACCGGGCCAGACCAGGTGTTCGAGTCGCTCATCGAACGGCTCCGCGATCTCATGGTGCTCTCGGCGTGCGGGCCGGAGACGACGCTTGTTGAGTTGACGGGCGATGCGCGCAACGACGAGATCGAACGCGCCAAAGGGTTCGATGCCGCGGGCATCGTGCACATGATCGCCCTGTGCGAGAACGCGCAGCGGGCCGCCAAGAGCAGCCCGAACCCGAGGGCGCTGATGGACGCCCTGATCGTTCGCCTCGCCATGAGCGAGAAGCTCGCCGACGTGACGACGCTAGTCGCGCAGCTTCAGGGCGCCGGCGCGGGAAAAGCCTGAAGGCGGCGGGGAAGCCTGCCGCGAGCAAGCCTCCCCCGTCGCCGCCAGAAAAACCCGAACAGCCCGCACCCGCGGACGAATCCCCGGCGCCGAAGCCCGTGCAGGCCGTCGCCCCGGTCGGCTCGGCGCTCGAGCTTTGGGAGAGGCTCCGCAAGAACGCCCCGCTGGTCGTCCGTGCGATCCTCGCCGACATGTCGATCGTCAGCCTGAAATCGGGCGTGGCGACGCTGGCCTGCGACGAGCGGGTCCGCACGACCGCCGAGAAGAAGCTGGGCGAACTGGGCCAGCTCATGTCCTCGCTCGCGGGGTCCGATGTGCGGTGTGTGCTGGCGGAATCGAACGTCGTCCCGAACCGGAGCGCCCAACCCGCCGAAGAGACAACCGCCGGCGGCGACACGGTCGAGATCGACGACCCGGTCGTCAGGCACGCGATAGAAATATTCAACGGCAGGATCATCGAGGTGAAGCCCCTGCCAAGGTCCGCAGAAGAGGAGAGCTAGGTGTTTGGACTCAAGAACATGGGCGCGATCGCGTCGCTGATGGGCCGGAAGGACGAACTCAAAGCCGCGGCCGAGGATCTCGGTCTCAAGATCGCCGACCTCCGCATCGAGGGCCAGGCCGGTGGCGGCGCGTGCCGGGTCGTTGTCTCGGGCAAGCAGCGCGTCGAGCGCATCGATCTCGACCCCGCGGTCTGCGCCGGGCTTGGCGCATCAGAAGACTCGCGCGTCCAGGCGCAGCGGCTGATCACCGAAGCCACCAACGATGCGCTCGAGAACTGCCAGAACAGAATCAAGGAGATGGTCGAAGCCGAGGTCAGAAGACTCGGACTCGAAGACCTGATCCCCGCCGGCGGCGGAGGCGGGCTCGGCCCGATCGGCAAGCTGCTTGGATGACGCTCGCCAGCACGTTCAAACCCATGAGCGGGGTGCGCATCAGCATCGCACCCCACGAACCGATCCACGACTCGACCGAGATCGACGCGTGCTGGGACCGCATGCGCGCCCAGAGCCCGCGCCTCTTTGACGGGGGCATCCTCAGCTTCCTGGGCGAAGAGGCCGGCACGATCCGAGCCGCACGGGAAACCTACAAGCACCTCGCGGTGCAGGTCGAGGACCGATCCCTCCTCGAACGCCCGGTCATGCAGCTCTCGGTGACCGGCGTGCTCGTTGCCAAGGACAAAAAGGGCACGCCGCACGTCCTGATGGGCAGGCGCTCCGAGGACACGCGGATCTACGGCTCGCTCTGGGAGCTCGGGCCCTCGGGCGGCATCGACCCGCCGGCGCACCACATCTCATCGCTCGATCAGTTCGCGGTCATCCGCCAGCTCCAGCTCGAATGCCAGGACGAACTCGGCATCGCGGGCGTGTTCACCTCGCACGCCGTGCTCGGGCTGATCGACGACCACCTCGCCATGAGCACAGACATCGTCGTCCGGCTCGATCTCCAGCGGAACGTCGATGAACTTGTCCAGAGCACGAGCAACTGGGAATACACCGAGACGCGATGGGTCCCCGCGAGCGAGCTCGTCGCCTTCGGCGAGCAGGAACAGACCATCCCCCCCACCGCGGCGCTCATCCCGATCGTTGCGAACATGCTGACGGACTAGACGCCGCCCGCGGGATCAGCGCTTCTGCTGCTTGAAGTTTGCGCCGCTGACAACCTCGGCGAGCTTCTTGATGTCGCGCTTCTCGATCAGCGCCCGCACCTCGGCGCCGCGCGCATCGGTCTTGGCGAGCAACGTCTCGGCCTTCTTCCAGAGGTTCTCGGCCTTCTTGCCCTCGGCAAGATACAGATCCGACACCAGCTCCTGGAGCTTGGTCATGGTGATGTTGTCGAGGTTGTTGTAGTAGCGTTTGACGATGCCTTGCTGATAGCCCGACAGGTGCTGACCCTTTGCCATCGATGAACTCCGTTTCGATTCGGCTCAGCCCGATCCGACGAGCTGCGTGCGTGCGAGTGTACGGTAGGTCTCGCATCGTTCGAGCAGCTCTCTGTGCGTGCCCTGATCGATAATCCGCCCCGCTTCCATCACAACGATGCGGTCAGAGTTGACCACGGTGCTCAGACGGTGCGCGACAACAAGCGTGGTTCGGCCCTTGCTGAACTGCTCGAGCGCATCGCCGATCTTGGACTCGGAGTCCGCGTCGATCATGCTCGTCGCCTCGTCGAGGATCAGGATCGCCGGGTCGCGCAGGATGACGCGCGCGATCGAGAGCCGCTGACGCTGGCCGCCCGACAAAGTCAGGCCCTGCTCGCCGACGGGTGTGTCGAGCCCCTGATCGAGCCTGTCGATGAACTCGTCCGCGTGCGCACGTTTGGCGGCGCTCTCGATCTCGTCGTCGGTCTTGCCGACCGAGCCGTAAACCAGGTTTGAGCGGATTGAACCGGGGAAGATCACGGTTTCCTGCGTCACCGCGCCGATCTGCCTGCGCAGACTCTCGACGCCGAACTCGGTGATGTCCTGACCATCAACAAGCACGCGCCCGGAGTTCGGCTCCAAGAGCCTCGGCACAAGCGAGAGGATCGTCGTTTTTCCGGAGCCGTTCGGGCCGACGAATGCGACGCGCTCGCCGTGGGCGACTTCGAGCGAGACATCGATCAGCGCTGGCCGGTCGGCGCTCGGATACGTAAACGTCACGCCCTCGAACGCGATACTCGACTTGTGCCTCGGCAGCTCGGGCAGACGCGGGTCGAGACCGGTTTCGGGCTCGAGGTCCATCAGCTCCGCGAGCCGATCCGAAGCGGCAGCCGCGGCCTGGATCTCGTTGATGATGCCCGTCAGCGGGCGGAGCGATGCCGCCGCCACGCCCAGGGCGATGATGACAATCAGGAAGTTCGTCGGATCGAGCTGCTGCTGGATGATCGCCTTTGCCGCGAACGCTGCAAGCACCGCGATCACGCTCAGCGCGACGAGTTCCGAGATCGGGCTCGAGAGCGCACGCGCCGTGCGCGCCTTGAACATCTGGCGGATCACCTGCTCGTTCGTCTCGGCGAAGAGCCTCTGCTCGTGCTCCTCGGCGGTCTGCACCTTCACGACGCGCAGGCCCCGAAGCGCGTTGCCCGCTCTGCTCAGCAGCGCCGCCTGCCCCCTGAACGCGCGCTTGCGTGCCTTGCGGACCTTTCGGCTCAGCGTGCGGATCACCAGCCAGAGGATCGGGGCGATGACGAGCGACACGATCGTGATGCGCCACTCGAAGTAGATCGCGACCAACAGAGCCGCGAAGCCCTTGCCGATCTGAGCCGCGGCCTTGGACACGACCGCTGTGAACCCCTCGGCAAGTCGCTCGGTCTCATCGACGACCCGGCGCGAGATGTCGGACGAATCGCCCATCACCACCGCGCTCAGCGGCAGACTCAGCACATGCGAGAACGCGCGGTCACGTATTCTCTGCGACGCGCGGTACACGACCGTGAGCGCGATGAACTGGTGGAAGAACATCGCCGTCAGCGCGAACACGTTGAGGACCGCGACGCCGATCATGATGAACACGATGCTCTGGTACGGGTCGGTTGGAAGGCGGCTAATCAGGCTGTCCGGGATCTGCACCGCGACGGGCCATTCCGCGAGATCGGTGTTGAGGTCTGCCACCCGATCTTGCAAACCCGGCGCAGGCTCGGCGACCCGCTGGCCCTCGACCACGGTGTACGTGGGCAGCATCGTCTTAAGGATCGGCGCGATGCCGGCAAGTCCCACGCCAAGCCCTGCGCTGGCGACCAACGAGAGCGTCAGCGCCATCGCCAGCGTCCAGCGGTCAACCAGCATCTCTCTGGCGAATCGCCAGAACGTGTTCATCGACGTGCCCTCGCGTCCGTGCGTGCGTCACTAGCCAAGCGGTGCCAGCCCTGCCATGATCGTGCCGATCGCGGTGAACTGCTGTCCGTCGGCATCAAAGCGTGTCATCGAGGTCACCGTCAGACCGGACGAGGTGATCGTGACACCGAAGTTCTGGAATTCTTCAGCATCCGCGATCTTGTCCTGGATATCGCTGAGATCGTTCTGGCCGTCGTTGGAAACGTCGATCGCGGTCCTGCGGCCCGCGGCGAGCGTGCGCGTCACCGTAAAGCGTTCGCCGTCGCTGAACTGGGCGATGTAGTTAAAGGTGATATCAGTCTCAGTCGGGTTGAAGATGCTGATCGATTCGATGTACCCGGCATCGTCGCTGAATCTCGCGTCGGAGAAGACGTGGCTCGTGCCACCGGAGCTTGAGACCGCCGCGCCGCTGCCAGCACCAGGGCCCGACGACGTGAACTGCGCCGCGATGGCCGGCCCGCCATCCTGCGTCGTGACAAGCACGCTGTACGCGCGATCCGCGATGAGCGAGGTACCCGGGATCGCGTCGATGTCGTACGTCATGCGCCGGCCCGCGTCGATGCGGTTGAAGATGCTTGTGCGCACGGTGCCCGAGTTGTCGATGAAGTCGAACCGAACGATCGCCTCAATCGACCCGAGATTCACGACCGCGATCTGACCCGAGCCATCGTCCGACCTGCGGGTATCGGCGAGCGCACCGGTCGTGCCCGTCGTGCCCGGGAGACCGACGGCCAGCGAGGCGCCGCTGGTGACGGTGTTGTCCTCATCGAGGCTGAACGTGGTCATCGAGGCGACGATCGGGACGGTCGAGGTCACCCGAGCGCTGAACGCGCCCTGGGGCAGAACGCTCTCGCCGATGCCCTCGATGTTCACACCGCCGCGACGGTATGCGCCGATCGTCCGGGTGTTGACGGTCTGGGTCGATTCGCGATCGTCGAAGAAGAACTCGATCGTGATCTCGCCCTCTTGGTCGGTCAGGTTGACCCACGTGATGAACGTGTCGTTGTTCGCGTCGTCGCGCACGCCGTCGGCGAAGGTCCACGTTGTAAGCGTGGTCTCGCGGTCGGCCTCGGCGATTGCTTCCGGGTTGTACAGCGCTTCGCCGGCGACCGTGTCCGATGTCTCGGCCATGCCCTCGTAGTCGCTCCGCGTGAGCGTCGCGGTGACGGGGATGCTCGTCGCGTCTTCGCTGGCGGTCTGGACCTCGATCGCGTAGGGCACGAAGCCGATCACGCGTTCGTCGCCGCCGACGCCGCTGAGCTGGATCTCGCGACGCTCGCCAGCTTCGAGTGTGCCGAAGTCAACAACAAGGTCGCGGTCCTCGCCGGTCGCGTAACGCAGCACAACCTGGAAATCGGCTTCCTCGTCATTCGAGTTGACGACCGTCAGCACCTCGTCGGAGCGGAAGTTCTTGTAGCCCTCGGAGATGTACACCGACTGGTCGAAGTACGCACGCACGCCCTCGGGCTTGATGATCTCGATATCGAGAATCGTGACGAGCATGTCGTCGGTGATCTGCGCCTCGGCGTCGGAATCGAAGGCGTCGGTCACGGGTGTGGTTACGAATGAACCGCCGCCGAAGGTCGGGTCAGTAAGCCGGCTCGACAGATCCTCGATATCGAGTGCTGCGATGGTGGTGATGACGTCCCACGAGCGGTCGTCGAGCACACGTCCGAAGACGGTGAACCCGCCGTTGGATTGGACGTCGGGACCGAGCACGTCCTCGTTGTCGTCGAGGTTGAAGTAGAACTGCGAGGTTGCGCTGTTGGGGCTGTTGGTCTTGGCCATCGCGATGGTGCGGGCGTCGTTTTCCCTGCCGACCTCGTCGTCGATGGAATCTCTTGTTGCGTTGACCGTGATCTCGCCTGTCTCGTTGTCGAGGCGGTTCCGACCTCCCTGGAGGATTTCCGGCGGCGCATCCGGGTCAGAGCTAAGAGCCGCCGCCCGCTGGAAGAACACGCCGTCATATTGGCCATCGCGGATGTACGTCAGAAAGTTCTCGACCGTGCCGACCGGGTCGCCCGAATCGGAGACGAACAGCTCTAAATCGAAGTGGCCCATCCCGTCACTGCCAACAACGTTGGTGTTGAAACGCACGATGACGTTGTCAACATTCTCAAGGTCGTTGAAGTCGGGAAGCTCGGCTCCGAAGAGCGTCGAGAGCAGCACCCGAGACTCGAGCTCTGCGAAATAGTTGGGGTCGTAGGCGGGGGCCTTCTTGGCGCTGCTGACAGCCTTGCGGAACGGATTCATCAGGTCGTGCTCCCATCAGACAGGCTCGGAGCCGTCGCGGCGACTAAGCTGCGCGACACGCCCCACCCATCCATTACTCTAAGGATACCCGTCAAGCCCCGATGACTTCACCCCAGCCCCCACAACCCACTCCAGGCACCGATCGGCTGCCGATCATCGAAGCGGTCATACCCGCTTGGAACCGTCCGGGTGACCTTGAGGCCCTGCTGGGCGATTTCAGAGACCTCGACACCTCAGCCGCGGACCTGCGGATCCTCATCGTGGACAACGGGTCCGATATTCCCTTGGCTAACGTGCCCCAAGTGAGGCAAGCAGCCGAGCAATCGGGCCAGCGGATCACCTTCCACCAGCTCGAAACCAACCGTGGCGGAAGCGGCGGGTTCAACATCGGCATCGAGCAAGCCGTCACCCGCTCCGACCCCGACTACGTCTGGCTCGTTGATAGCGACGTCCGCTTAGAGAAATCGGTGCTCACCCACATTCTAAAGGCGATGAGCGACAAGCCGGACCTGGTCGCGGTCGGCCCCTCGATCGCGGACCCCGAAACGGGCAAGATTTTCGAAGCCGGCGGCAGGATCGACCGCAAGTCCGCGAGGCTCGTCGCCGCGATGCCAAACGACGACGGCGGGCCGATCGACTACCTCGCCGCCTGCTGCGCTCTCGTCCGCGCCGACGCCATCAAGAAAGCCGGGCTGCTGCCCGACACGTTCATCCACTCCGACGATGTGATGTGGTGCCTCCGCCTGGCACAAGCGACCGGCGGGTCGATCGGTGTCGTCCCCGAGGCCCGCTGCGCACACCCGCGGTTCGACCGGTTCAAAACATGGGCGCGCTACTACGAAGCCCGCAACTGGATCGGCATGGCAAGGCTCGCCAAGGTCGGCCCCATCGGCAGGTTCAAGCGCGCCTTCCGCGAGATCGCGCTCGCGGTCGAGCAGACCATCGTTGGTAGCGACGACCTCGCCCGCCTGCACATCAACGGGCTCAAAGACGCGGCCGCGGGCCAACTCGTCGGCAGGCCAGCGCCGAACCGGACCGCGTGCAAACGATTCTGGCCCTGGCATTCGCTCGACCCGGCGCTCCGCGCGATTATGCCGAGCGCCTCGAGCAACGCGGCAGGTGTCGCAGAGATGCACAGCGACGCGCCCGTCCCGCGCAGCCAGCGCCCCGCGATCGGCAAGCTGCTCCGCGACGTCGGGCTCGATCTCAAACAGCGCCCGCCCGACCCGGCGCGCTCGCTCAAGCAGGCACTCCGCGGGTTCATCCGGCTGCTCGTCACACCCTCAAACGCCATCGCGTTCGTGCACGCGAGGGCGCACCCGCACTCGTGGGCGGCGGGCCGGCTCTTGGTGGTCGTTTCGCCACAGGGCTACAGGATCCACCGGCTTCGCACGCTCGAACGCATCGCGGCTCTCATGGGCGTTCTTGTTTCCAGCATCCGCCCGCTTGTGATGCTGACTCTTTCGCCGCCCGAGCCGCCGCCGAGCGAGCCGATCGCGCTGCCGGTTGCCTCGCCCCGCCCCAGCCTGTCGGTGATCATCCTCACGCGCGACCGCATCGATCAACTGTTGCACACACTCAAGATGCTCCGCGAGGACGACGTCGGCAAGGACTGCGAGATCGTCGTCGTCGACAACGCCTCAACCGACGGCACACCAACACGCATCCAGCGCGAGTTCCCCGATGTCGTCGTTGTCCCGACCGGCGCCAACCTCGGCGTCGAGGGCTTCAACCGAGGCGTGCAGGCCTCGACTGGCGACGCGGTGCTCATCCTCGACGACGACGCGTGGCCCGACGCGGGCGCGCTGGCCGGCGTGATCGATACGCTGGCGCGCCGGCCCGACGTCGCGGGCATCATGATGCACCGCCAGCACCCGCGAACGAGCGAGTACGAGTGGCCCTTTGCAAACATCGCGACCCGCACGCCGCGCTGGCCCGACATGGGCTCGGGCAACGTCATCCGCCGGAGCGCATGGGACGAGGTGGGCGGCTACGAGCAGGGCTACTTCCTCTACCGCAACGACACGGATCTGGCGCTCAAGCTGCTCGCCGCCGGGCACGAGGTTGTGTTCACACCTGACTACAAAGTTTGGCACGATTCACCCATCGCCAAAACAAAGACCGCAAAATGGCTCTTCCGCTCGACCCGCAACTGGGTCTGGCTCTCAAAGCGTCACGGCAAGCGGGGGTCGGGAATCTGTGCGATCCTCATGGGCTGGCTCTGGGCGCACAAACTCGCGGGCATCGCACCGAGCAAGCACTTCGCGGCTCTGCGCGGCATGCTCGCCGGCGTGTTTACTCTCGCGCCCAAACTCGAGAAAGCCGTCAAACCCGACGGCAAGCCGCTGTCGAGGCTGATCAGACTCAAGCTCGGTCTACGCTGATCTGCACGAACGGATCGCTCGGCGCGAACGTTGCCGGGCGCGACGGCTTGGTAGCAATGCCCGCTTCCTGAAACATCATGAGCAGCGCCCGCCACTCCGCGTAGCGGTAGTCGATGTTGTACGTGTCGTGGATCCGCTTGATCTCGTCCGCCGCGAACTCGGCGAGCTCGTTCACCCACAGCTGCGCGGACGTGTCGCAGAAATACACCCGGCACCCCGCGGGCCTAACCGGGTGCACGCCGCACAACCGATCGACCACAAACGGGCACGTCCCCCGGCCAAGTGCATCGTCAACATCGCCCGGCTTCAGCGTTCGCTCAGTCGGCAGCAAATCCAGCGTGAGCGCAACCTCGAGACCGGTTGTGTAAAGCCGATGCCCGAACCGCTCGAAATTGCAGCACCGGCCCGATGCCGTGCACACCGGGTCCTTGCTCTCGACTCGGCTGGCAAGCTCGGCGTGCAGATTGAGCAGCGCCTTGCGGACCTCGCCCGTTCTCGCGTGTTCCAGCCACGCGGCGCACAGCTGTGCGTCCGTGTTCACATCGGCACCTTGGCGCGCTGGATGCGGATCTGTGTCGGGTGGATGACCTGCTTGCCCCGGTCGATGCCCGGGCAGCCGACACCCGCGGCTCGCCACGCGTGCTCGCTCGACAGGTTTGAGGTCCAGAAGGGCCAGGTCCTGCACTGCATAGGCCGCGATTTGTACACGCCGCAGACCGCTTTGCCGGGGATCTTCTCTCGATCGAGAAATACACAGTCGTAGCCGAACTCGGTTTTGCGTTCGGTCAGCGAGCGACCGGCGCGCGTGTCGTGCGTGTAGGTCTTGAGGAACTCTTCGAGCGAGACACCGACGTCTGCCGCCATCGCTTTGGCTTCTTCGTCGGTGAAGTTCACGAAGCCCTCGGCCCCGGTGCAGCACTCGCCGCAGAGCGTGCACTCGAAGCGCAGGCCTTTGTCGGTGTCTTTGGCATCGCGCGAGCCGCCGCGTGCACCTTTGTGGTCGAACCATTCTGTGTCGTGTGCGCCGCTCACGAGCCGCAGGCTTTCTCGATCTCTTGGCACAGCTCACGCGCCCGGGCTCGACGCGAGGCGAGATCATCGAGGATGCGTACCTTCTCGCCCTCGTCTTCGAGCATGCCCGCGTTGACGCGCACGTTCTGGCCCGCCGACTTCACGCACGCCTCGGCGAGCGCCGCCGCCCCCGCCAGATCGCTCGTCAGATTCTGATTGCAGATCGGCGCAAGCCCGCGGTACTCAAGCAACAAACTTTCTGCGGCTTTCATGATCGACGTTGGCACGTTGATCGCCTTCTGAAGCGCACCGCCCCACCGCTCGGCGCGAACCGGGTCGTCCTTGGGCAGGCCCCAGAGTTCGTTCAGACCGGCGTACGCCTCGGCGTCCTTGTCCGCGGACTCAAGCAGAACCGCACGGAGTTCTTTGAGAGTCGCGTCGATCGCTTCGAGCCGGTCCTGATGAGCAGCCAGCGACTTTCGGCCCAGCGAGTAGGCAACGACCATTGAGGCCAGCGCCGCCGAGAGCGCGCCGACGATTCCCGCCGCCGCCCCGCCGCCGGGCACTGGCTCTTTCGAGCCGAGCCGATCGAGCATGTCGTTCAGTACCAAGTCGCCGAGTCGGTCCATACGCATGTTGTAGCGCTGCTGGCGAAGCTTTGCACGGTTGTTAGACGACCGTGGAAAACAGAGCCGCGCAGGTCAAGACAAGCGAGAGCGCCCCCGCATAGCTGACAATTCCGATCACGAGAGGGGCCGCGAATCCTTGCTCGGACGGGTGTTTCTGTTCGTCGTGTTCGTGATGAAACGCTTCTTTGAAAGCTTCGATGGTTTCCATTGCTGGCTCCTTGAACTCAGGGCACGCTGCCCATCCAGACCAGGAACCACCCATCAAATCAAGTTATTCTCCGCTAACAAAATCACTCTCGCCATTGGCTATATTGCCCCCCATGCTCGCACGACTTGGTGACCGTATCTCCGCCGGCTTCAGGGCGACCGCCCCAGACCCGTTCGTCATCGCCGTCCTGCTGACCGGCCTGACATTCCTGCTCGCGCTCCTGCGCACCGACATGCCCGCGCGAGAGCTCGTCAGCGCCTGGGCCAGCCCGGACAGCGGCGTGTGGAAGTTCCTCGGCTTCGCGATGCAGATGTGCCTCATCCTCGTCACCGGTCACGCGCTGGCGGCATCGAAACCAGTCGCCGCGGGTCTGCGCAAGCTCGCCGACGTACCCCGAACGGGCGCACAGGCCGCGGCGCTTGTTGGCATCACCGCGGCTTCACTGGGCGCGATCAACTGGGGGCTCGGGCTCATCGCGGGCGCCATCATCGCGCGCGACGCCGGACGCTCACTCACAAGACGCAACATCGAGCACCACTACCCAGTGCTCGTCGCGGCGGGCTATCTCGGGCTCATGGTCTGGCACGGCGGGTTCAGTGGTACAGCGCCGCTCAAAGTCTCGACCGCCACAGCCATAGCCGACGTGCTCCCCGATGGCACCGTGATGGAGCCCATTTCGATCTACGACACCGTGCTCAGCCCGATGAACATCGTCGTCACGGGCGGGCTGCTTGTGCTCGCACCGATCGTCATGGCGCTCATGATGCCCAAGTCCGGCGGCCAGCGCGCGCCCGAGCCAACCGAACCAAGCAAAGCCGAGAACGATTCCACACCCAAACCGATGCTGCCCCGCTTGCTCGAGGACACGCCGATCATCAACATCTTGCTCGCCGGGCTGATCGCGGTGTGGGCGATCGGGTTCTACTTCCCAAAGTCTGGCGACAGCGGCATCACACGGCTCTCACCCAACGAGGTCAACCTCACCATGCTCATGCTCGGGCTTGTGCTGCACGGCTCGCCCCGCTCGTTCATCGTCGCGGTCGAAGACGGCGCACGCGGATGCGCGGGCATCATCATCCAGTTCCCTCTCTACGCGGGCATCATGGGCATGATGCACACAAGCGGGCTGACCGCGCAGATCGCAGAAGCCATCGGCAGCACCGCGAACTCCACGACGCTCGCGCCGCTGACGTGCATCAGCGCCGGCATCGTCAACCTCTTCGTCCCCTCGGGCGGCGGTCAATGGGGAGTCCAGGGTCCGATCGTCGTCGAGAGCGCGATCGCCGCGGGCGTGCCGTTGCCCAAGGCCGTCATGGCGCTGGCCTACGGCGACCAGTTGACCAACATGCTCCAACCCTTCTGGGCCTTGCCGCTGCTCGCGATCACCGGCGCCAAAGCGCGCGAGATCGTGGGTTATACAGCGATCGTGATGATCTTCGGTCTCATTTGGACACTGGGCTGCCTCTTGGTTTTCTAATCGCCGATCGGTGTGGTTAGAGTTATCCAAAGGCACAGACCCGCATGAGCACCATCCCACCAGCACCCGGCACCGAAGAGCCACTGAAACTGCCCGTGCTCAAGGTCCAGCTCCCGAGCGCGTGCGGCCCCGACTCTCAAGAGTGCGAGCGGTGCGTGATGCGTTTCATCGAACGCCGAAGCGAGAGCGAGCAGGGCCGGGCGATCGGGGAACACGCGACGCTCGTGATCCCGATCAAGAACCTCGCCAGCGAAGCCGGGGCGCGGCGGATCAACCGCCGACTGCACAAGCACAGGCTGGACGCCGACGCGAGCCTTGCCACGAAAGAACTCAGGCTCAACTTCGCGAGAAACAAGTGCCCGCTGCACGAAGCAACCACCGCGCTCGAAGGCACGGGATTCAGGCTCGATCTTGAGAGCGCGCGCATCGAACCCCGCACCGACATGACAGGTATCGGTCGCGCCCACCGGGTTCTCTCTCGCATCGAGTCCGTGCTTGCGTACATCGCGAGCGAGCGGAACATGCTCTTGATCGCCATCTCGGGCGTGCTGCTTGTCGCCGGGGCGATCACTCAGTGGACCGGTGGCCCCGCCGCGGTCTGGATCGCGCTCTATGCCCTGAGCGCGATCCTATCTAGCACCGATACCGCGCCGGAGGCATTGTCAGAGATCAAGAAACTGCGTGTCAACGTCGAGGTGCTCATGTTCGTCGCGGCAATCGGCGCCGCCATCATCGGGCACTACGAAGACGGCGCATTCCTGCTGTTTCTCTTCGGGCTCGGCGCTGCGGGCGAGGACGCCGCGCTCGGCCGCGCCAAGAGCGCTGTCGATGCGCTGGCCGAGCTCACTCCAGACTCGGCGCGTGTCATTGACGAAGACGGCAACGAATCCCGGATCAAGCTTGAAGACGTCACGATCGGTTCGCATGTCTCGCTCAGACCCTTTGAGCGTGTGCCGCTCGACGCCGTCATTGTCCACGGCACATCGCCCATCGATCAGTCGCTCGTCACCGGTGAACCCATACCAGTCGAATGCGGGCCGGGCGACACGGTGCTCGCGGGATCGATCAACGGCGACCGCCCGCTTGTGCTCAGAACAACCAAGCCCGCGGGCGAGAGCACGCTCGCCAAAATCATGCGGATGGTCGAAGGGGCTCAGGCCGAGAAGTCTCCGACCGAGTTGTTCACCGCAAAGATCGAGCGTTTCTATGTTCCGCTGGTGCTCGTAGCGACGCCCGTGCTCGCGGTGTTGCCGCCTCTGGTCAGTGAACTTGACTGGGGTGATTCGTTCTACAGAGCGATGGCGTTTCTCGTCGCGGGCTCGCCCTGTGCGCTTGCGATCGGAACACCCGCGGCGATGCTGTGCGCGATGGCAAAGTCCGCCCGGCTCGGCGTGCTTATCAAGGGCGGCGCGCACCTCGAAACGCTCGCCAAGGCCGACACATTCGCGTTCGACAAAACAGGCACGCTCACCGCGGGCAAGCCGAGCGTCCAGAACGTTTACGCGCTCGCCGGGGGCGACGAGAACGAGGTGCTCCGGCTCGCAGCCGCGGTCGAGGCCGAGGCGTCGCACCCGCTGGCAGAAGCGATCGTCAGAGCCGCCGATTTCCGAGAGCTTGAGCTGCCGAAGGTTTCAGACGCGAAGCAGATCGTCGCCGTCGGAGCCGAGGCGAGTGTCGAGGGCAGACGCATCCGGGTCGGCAAAAAGCAAGACGCAGAAACCGACGCCGCCCTTGCGCACGCCGCGACCGAAGCAGCCGACACAGGCGCAACGGTCGTCTGGGTCCTGCAAGACGGCACACCGATCGGGTTTGTCGAGATCTCCGACGCCATCCGCGACTCAAGCCAGCGCGCGGTCGCCCGCCTGCGAGAGGTCGGCGTGAAGTCCGTGTCGCTCTTGACGGGCGACCACGGAGCAGCCGCCAACGCGGTCGCCGCGAAACTCGGCATCGACGATGTCCACGCGGATCTCCTGCCCGACGAGAAACTCACGCAGATCGACCGCCTGCGCGAGAACGCGACCGCGGTTGTCATGGTCGGTGACGGCGTCAACGACGCGCCGGCGCTGGCGCGTGCGGACCTCGGCGTCGCGATGGGAGCCGCGGGCACCGACATCGCGATGGAGACCGCCGACGTCGCGCTCATGGGCACCGACCTCGGGCGGATCGCCGACGGCGTGCTCCTGGCGCGCCGAACACGCACCATCGTCAAGCAGAACCTCGTCATCGCGCTCGGGGTGATCCTGATCGTCGCGCCGCTGGGCGCGATGGGCTTCGCCGAGCTCGGTATCGCGGTCCTGCTCCATGAGGGATCAACGATCGTAGTGGTGCTCAACGCGCTTCGGCTGCTCAGGTGGAAGCCGTAGCCGATCTTGGCGCACGAAAAAGCCCCGCCGGCTCGCCGAAGCCAACGGGGCAAGAAGAGGAGTGTTTCTGCCACCTTGTTGGACACCTCCGGCGGCGATTAGTTCCGGCTACCGAACAATTTTTTGATGCGACACCGAGACCGCAGTTCTTGCGCTACCAGAGCCGACCTGACTGGGCCTCACGCACCTGCTCGGAATCCGCATCAAACGGCTCCCACCGCACTTTGGCCGCCCCGAGCACCATCCCGGTGGACTGGGCGAGGTTGAGCTGGGCGATCTGATAGTCCACGACCGCGCGGATCTCGTCGGACCGGGCGCTGACGAGCCGAGACGCCGCGTTGAGCACATCGGTCGACGTCGATCCGCCCAGCTCGAACTGTCGGCGCTCCGCAGAGAGCGTGCGGGTGTTGAGGATGACCGCCTGCCTCGCCGCCAGGATCCGCTGCCAGTCGGCGCGGAGCCGGTCGGCCGCGTCGTAGACCTCCTGCCGGATCGTCTGCTCTCGGCTCGCCTTGTTCGCGATCCGCTGCAGACGAGTCAGCACGCTCCGGCGGAGCCTGCTCTCGGCGGCCTGATTCCCGATCGGGATCTCGCCCGTGAAGCCGAGCGACCAGTCCTCGAAATCGTTGTCACGGGTCGTGTCGAACGAATCGCTCAGGCTGTCGCCGAGGCCGTTGATCGTGTACGACGCGTCGATGTTCAGCGTCGGCAGCGTCTGGTTGCGATCGAAGTCGATCTGGCTCGCGTCGGCGAGCAGTTGGAGTTCGAGTTCGAGCAGGTCCATCCGCGAACCGATCGCTAGCTCGGCAAGAGCCGCGGGGTCGATCTCGTACAGCACCGGGTCGGGTGGGCTCACCGGCAAGATGACGGTCTCACTGTCCACATCGAGACCCGCGATGTTCATGACGCGCTTGAGGCTGCGCTGCTGGACGAGCACGTTCTGCTCGGCTCGGAGGATCGAATCAAGACGATCCGCGACACCCGACTCGGCGCGGATGAGCTCGATCTCTGCGACAGAACCCGCATCAAGAAGCCGCTGCGCCTGATCGAGCACCTCGCGTGCGACCTCGAATTCTTCTTGCCGGAGCGCCAGCTCTTCACGAGCCGCGTAGAGCAGCCAGTACGAACGTTCGGCGGCGGTCAGTTGATTGATCAGCGTCGCCTTGGTGCGCGTCTCGCTCACGCTCCGCCCGATCGCCGCGACCCTGAGTGCGTGCGTTGTCGAGCGCCGACCCGCGCCACGCAAGAGCGGCTGACTCAAACTGAACTGCAGATCGCTCGTGTACGCCGGGTTGAGTGTCGAGAATGTGTTGTTCGTCTCGCTCCGGCGCATCGGCAGGCTCACGCTCGCGGTGCCGCCCGAGAGCAGCGGCACGCGCACGCCGGGCGTCAGCAACTGCTGCTCCGCCTGCGCATCGCTCAGTGTCGAACTCGTCGGCGTGTCCGTCTGCACCCAGAGCCCACGCAAGGTGAACGCGGAGTTGAACGCCGCCTCCGCCTCGCTCACGCTCTGATCGTCGATCGCGGGGTTCACGAGCGCCACCTGGATGTCGAGGTTGTTGGCCAGCGTCGCCGCCCGCGCCTCGGCGATCGTGAGCTCCAGGTTTTCCAGCCCCTCAAACTGCGACACCGGGCGGTCAAGATCCATCTTGCCCGCTTCGAGATCGGGCTGAACCTCGGCGACAAACCCAGAGAGATCAAGACTCTCAACGTCACGCGTCCGCTCGACCGAGATGCGTTCGTAGTCAGACTCAACCGGCGCGAACGGGTTCGCGGAGCAGCCGGTAGCCAGCAGCCCCGCGACAGAGCCGGCAAAGAGTGCGAGCCGCAGCGTTGTGTGTGTTGCGTTCATGGGTTCCCCAGAGAAAGCCAGAGGTTGTCTATTCGTGCCTGAGCGCATCGATCGGGTTGAGCAGCGAAGCGCGAATCGCCGGGAACATACCGAACCCGATGCCCGCCGCGGCGCTCAAGCCAGCGCTCAGCGCGATCGCCCAGAACGGCGCTGCCGCGTCTTTGAGCATCTCGATCGGCATGTTCCGCACGCCCATCAGGCAAAGCTGCCCCACCGCGATGCCGACCGCGGCTCCCGCGAGACAGAGCACGACCGCCTCGACCAGGAACTGCATCAGGATCACGATCGGGTGCGCGCCCATCGCCTTGCGCAGACCGATCTCACGGGTCCGCTCACTAACGGACACGAGCATGATGTTCATGATCCCGATGCCGCCCACAATCAGGCTCACGAGCACGACCAACCCGGTGATGAGCGTCATGACAAAGGCGATCTTGTTGAAGTCGTCGATGATGTTCTGCATAACCTGAACATCGAATGTGTCATCCTGGTCGGGCTCGATGCCGCGCATCTTGCGGAGCACGAACGAGATCTCGGCGACGACGTTGTCCGCATCATCCGGGTTCTTCATCTCGCCCTGTGCGTAGTTGATCCAGCCGTCGGGGTTGAGGTTCATCGCGGTAGAGATCGGAATGTACATCTCGGTCTGCGTGTCGCCCCCGCCGAACATCGCCGAGCGTTCGATCGTCTCGACGATGCCCACGATAATGAACCGCCGACCCGAGAGCAGGATGAACTCACCGACCGCGTCCTTGGGCAGGTTCAGCTCCTCGATCGCTTTTTCGTTAATCACGCAGACGTTGCTGGCCTGCTCGATGTCGATCGAGCTAAAGCGTCGGCCTTCCATGATCTCGCGGTTCTCGATGTCGTGCCAGCTCGGCTCGATGCCGGTGGTCCGCACGCTTTCGAGGATGATCTCTTCGTACTGGATGTCGTACGCGCCGAAGTACATCGCGCAGAGCTTGTCGAGGCTCGTCACGTGCTCGCGGATCGCATCGACTTCTTCTTGCTGGAGCTGCACCTCGCGCCAGTTGAGCTTGCCCCGCCAGCTGGGCGGCAAGGTACCGTCCATGAACACACGCTTGGCGCCGAACTGCTCGAACTCCGAGAGCACGCCCCGCTGCATGCCCGAGAGCGAGCCCATGATCAGGATGATCGAGCCGACCGCGACCACGATGCCGAGCGTCGTCAGCATCGTGCGGATCTTGTTGTTGTAGATCTGCGCCAGCGCGAGCACCACGGTCTGACTCAGCACGCGCAGGATCATCATCACGGGCGAAAGGAGGATCATGTCGCCACCTCCTCGGCCAGCCGCATCGCGGTCGCCGCCTTGGCCCGCAGGAATTCCTGATGGATCGGGTCTTCCTCGGTCGGGAAGTCGCTCATGACCTTGCCGTCACGCAGCCGAACAATCCGCTTGGCCTGTCCCGCGACTTCCTCTTCGTGCGTGACAATCACGATCGTCTGGCCCGCATCGTGCAGCTCCTGAAAGAGCGCGATGATCTCCTCGGTCGTGGTCGAGTCGAGGTTCCCCGTCGGCTCGTCGGCGAGCAGGATGCTCGGGTTGTTGACCAACGCCCTTGCGACCGCGACGCGCTGCCGCTGACCACCCGAGAGCTGGTTGGGCCTGTGCGTCAGTCGCTCGCCCAGCCCCACGCGCTCGAGCGCGACCTTGGCGCGCTTGCGGGCGCCGATCCAGTTCGTCCGCGAATACACCATCGGCAAGGTGACGTTCTTCAGAGCCGTCTGTTTGGCGAGCAGCTCGAAGCTCTGGAACACGAACCCGATCTGCTCGTTGCGCACACGAGCCAGCGCCGCGCTGCTCATTTTGTGAACCGGGATGCCGCTCAGCGAATACTGCCCGCCCGTCGGCTTGTCGAGACAGCCGAGGATGTTCATGAGCGTGCTCTTGCCCGAGCCGGAGGTTCCCATGATCGCGACGTACTCGTTCTGCTCGATGTCGAGCGTGACACCGTCGAGCGCGCGAACCTCGAGCGCCTTGCCCTTCTCGGTGCCGAGCTTGTAGACCTTCTCAAGATTTCTGATCGAGATGGTCACTCGCCGCCCGCCGCTACGTCCGTGTCGCCGTCGCCAGAATCCTCGGCCTCTTTCGCCTTCTCCTCGGCGTCGGCGATGTCGCGGTCAACCACGTCCGCCTCGTGCTTCAGCTCACGCAGCACGCTGTAAGGCCCGGCGATCACACGATCGCCCTCGTCGAGCCCGCTCAGAATCACCGTGTCCGTCAGGTCGCTCGAACCGATCGTGACCGGCTTGGCGATCGCCTTGCCGCCCTCGAACACGAAGACGACACGCATGAATGTCTTGGCCTCGTCCACGTTCGGGTTGTCGCGGATGACCTCGTCGGGCATGTCCTCGATTCGGCGGTCGAGCACCGACTGGCTCGGCACCTTCAGCACGTTCTCCAACTTCTGCACGCTGATGTCAACATTGGCGGTCAGCCCGTTGTACAGCCGTTCGTCCTCGACCTCGTCGAGCATCACCTCGGCCTCGACGTAGCCCGAGCCGTCGCGCCACAGCTCGCGCTGCAGCTTCATGAACTGAACCTTGCCCGCGAACCCTTTATCTCCATAAGCGTTGAGGTACGCCATCGCGTCCTGCCCCTCGCTCACGAGCGCGACGTTGCTCTCGTCCACCCGCGTGCGGACGAGCATGCGCGAGAGATCAGCGATCTGCATGATGACCGAGCCCGGGTTGTTGAGCGTGCCGATCACGACAAGCTCGCCGACCTCGGCGTTGAGCTGCGTCACGACGCCGTCGATCGGGCTGGTGATGACGGTACTGTCCTTGTCTTTCTCGGCTTGGCGGATCTGTGCTTTGGCGATCTCGATCGCGTGCCGGACCTGTTCGAGATTGCTCTCGGCTCTCTTGAACCTGGCTTCCGCGGCTTCAACCGCCGCGAGCGAGACATCGCGTGTCTCGTACAGCCCGCGCTGCCTCGTCATCTCGGCCCGGGCTTCCGCGAGATCCGCCTCGACACCCGAGAGCCTCGCTTCTTCCGACCGCGCCCGAGCCTCAGCCGCGTCGAGCGCCGCCGCGAGGTCGCGGTCATCCAGCCGCACAATCACATCGCCCTCGCGGACCGGGTCGCCCTCTTCGAAGGGCAGGGCCACGATTCGTGCCGAGACCTGGGCGCTGATCTCGACCTTGCGGTCGGGCTCGATCGTGCCGGGTGCGTTGATGGTTCGGGTGAGGTCGCCGCGGACGAGTTCAACAACCCGGACCTTGGTCCCGTCGTCCTTGCCGTTGTTCTTAAACTTCTCGGCCAGCCCCGTTTGCGCGAGCATCGGGACCGCGATCAGGCCGGCGACGATCAACAGAACAAGGCCGGTCAGGACGGCCACGATCACCTTCTTCATGTTGAATTCCCCCCTACCAGCGGTCGCCCGAGAGTGCTCCAAGGTTCACTCATTCGGATCTCACCGGTAGGATTTTCAGGTCAGACCCAATCCGGTTGCAACAAACTGTACAACGTCATCAAATGGGATCCGTTTCTGCTCGGCCGTATCTCGGTCGCGGACGGTCACCGTCCCGTCGGTCAGGGTGTCGCCGTCGATGGTGAAGCAGAACGGGCAGCCCGCCTCGTCCATCCGGGCGTACCGCTTGCCGATCGACTGCTTCGGGTCCGTCTCGATCTTGCCCAGATGACCGAACTTCTTGACCAGCAACTGGTGAAGCTCGGCGGCCTTCTCGGGCATGCCGTCCTTATTCACCAGCGGGAAGACCGCAGCCTTGATCGGGGCGACCCTCGGGTGGAACTTCATGAACACCTTGCTCGGTCGCTCGGGGTCGGGCGTGTACGCCTCGCACAGGATCGCCAGCACACCCCGGTCAAGGCCGGCGCTCGGCTCGATGACGTCGGGCAGGTACCGCTCGCCTTTGGGCTGGCCGTTCTTGGCAAGCTCGCCGCGGGTTGTGTCGAGGTACTCGAGCTTGGTGTTGCTGTCGGGGTGGTTCTGGTGCGCATTGAGGTCGTAGTTGGACCGGTGCGCGATGCCCTCGAGCTCGCCGTACCCCGGCGCGGTGAACGGGAAGCGGTACTCGATGTCGCTCGTGCCCGCGCCCTCTTTTGCGTAGTGCGCCAGCTCGTCCTTGTCGTGCTCGCGCAGGATCAGATTCTCGCCGGCAAGCCCGATCTCCTGCCACCACTGCATGCGCCAGTCGCGCCAGAACGCGTACCAGTCGTTGGCCTCCTCCGCGTGGCAGAAGAACTCGATCTCCATCTGCTCGAACTCGCGGCTGCGGAATGTGAAGTTCCGGGGTGTAACCTCGTTTCGAAACGCCTTGCCCGTCTGCGCGATACCAAACGGCACCGACACCCGCGTCGTGTCCACGACGTTCTTGAAGTTGATGAAGATGCCCTGCGCCGTCTCGGGGCGGAGGTAGGCGATGTCGTCCTCGGTCGCGGTCGCGCCGAGGTAAGTCTTGAACATGAGGTTGAACGCGCGGGGCTCGGTCAAGGTGCCGACTTCCTTCGCGTCGGGGCCGACCGTGATCGCAAGCTCGTCGACCGAAAGATCGGTCAGCGGGCAGATGTCGATGTCGTCCTTGGTCAGCTCTTTCTTCTTGTACTTGCCGAGCTTTTTGAGCGCAGCGTCGAACGACGCGTCGTTGTTCTCGACGAACGCGTAGATCTGGCCCGACTTGTCACCCTTCTCGCCCATGCAGAACAGGTGATCCGCGCGGTACCGGCTCTTGGTTTCCCGGCAATCCACCATCGGGTCGTTGAACCCGCCCACGTGCCCGCTCGCCTCCCAGACCTTCGGGTTCTGGATGATGCACGTGTCCACGGGCACGATGCTCACCGGGTCGCCCTTGGGGCCCGGCTTGCCCTGGCAGGGGTTCATGACGATGTCCTGCCACCACGCGTCGCGGAGGTTTTTCTTGAGCTGGGCGCCCAGCGGCCCGTAGTCCCAGAAACCGTTGACGCCGCCGTAGATCTCGGAGGCCTGATAGATAAAGCCTCTGCGTTTGCAGAGCGACATGATGTCGTCCATCGATTTGGTAGTACTGACGTCTGACATGATGGGCGGCTCCCTCTCTCGAAAATTCCAACTCAGATGCTGTGCGGAGTCTAGGACGCCGACGACTCTGGCTCGCCGGCGCATCCTGCATACACAAGCAACCCGAACCCTCACCCGAACCCGGAGGACCTCTGTATGCAGGCCGCGATCCTGACACTCGCTCTGACTCTTCTCTGCTTAGCCGCCCAAGAACAGACCGACCCCGATACCTACTGGCGGGAGATCGGCGTCGAAGAAGCCGCCCGGCTCTCTGAAGAGACCGGCAAACCCATGCTCATCTCTTTCGCCTCGCCCTTCTGCCTCGCGAGCCACAGGATGGACAACTCCACGCTCGCCGACGCCGACCTCGCAAAGAGGATCAGCGAGGAGACGATCCCCGTCCGCCCGCCGAGCTCCGCCCTGCCCGAGCTGATGGAACAGTTCGGCGTGCGAGGCTTCCCGACGCTCGCCCTGTGCAAGCCCGGCAAGGAGCCGATCCTGCTCACCGGGTACTGGGAGCCGGAGCAGATCGACGCGTGGCTCACCGAGCCCGGCTCGCAGATCCGAAGCCGCGATCTCCGCGAGGCGCCGGTCGGGGACGTCCACGACCTGGCGATCGACCGGATGCTCTCGCATGATCCCGCGGGCGCAGCCGAGGCGATGGCGGTCTTCTGGACACGCGCCGCCTCCGAGCCCGGTGTCAGCCCGACCCTGCAATGGCTTCGGCGCGACCGCTACCCATCGATGCTCAAAGAGATCTGCAAGGACGACGAAGCGCGCCGAACGATCCAAAGCCTCCTCGCCGGCTTCGACGCCGACGGGCCTGACGAAAGCACCAACCCCGCGCTCGTGCGAGATTGGGTCGTGCTGACCCAAGCCCTCGGCGACACGGACACACTCGACAACTGGATCGACGCCTCACTCAAAGACGCGCCCGAGATCGTGCGGGGCGACGAGCGAGTCTTCGAGAGGCTCATCGAGCAGGACCGGCTCGCGGACGCCGGTCGTGTCGCAACCGAACCCATGTGGAACCGCTGGCTGGCAAGGCACCGGGGCAAGCCCACCGGCGACCCGGCCAGCGACGCGGCCCCGGCGAGAGTCGCGCAGCATGAATCGGAACTCGCGCACGACAAACTCACCCGGTTCGTCGCGGCGCTCAGAGCCGCCGACAGAAACAACGAAGCCGATTCGATCGAAAGCGCCATCACCGAGTAAAGACACGGCCGGCCCGGAAACGCTGGAGAGAGAAGCGCACCCGGGCCGGTCGATGTGAGAGAGGAGAGATCAGAATGCTTTGCGAATCCCGGCCCGCGAGTTTCCCCGCGAGCCGGAGCGTGTATTGGGCGTGGTTAGCGGCGGCGACGCATCAGAGCGAGGCCTGACAACCCGAGCACAGCCGAGGCCGGCGCGGGAACCTGAGTCGTGACGATGCTGGCGGATGAATCCTGAGCACCGAAGTTGGGCGAGTCGCCCGCGAGTCCGACGCTGAAGAAGGCGTCAGGTGAGAGGCCGGCGGCGTTGCCGTAGTCCTGCACGATGAACTGCCAGGTCTCGCCCGGTTCGAGGATGCCGTCGAAGCTCATGCTCTCAAAGACGAGGTTCTGGTTCGCGCCGAGCTCGTCGATGCGGAAAGCCGGTGTGCGGACGGTGGGTGAGCCGGCGCCGAACGCACCGCCATCGATGTTGCTGAAGGTCGTGCCCTCGTCGGCGACGTAGTAGAGATCCTGAAGGTAGCGGCCCGTGAGGTTGGTGATCTGAACGAGTGCGTTGGGGATGTCCGGGCTGTCGGTCATGGTGCACGCCGACAGGTTGGTGAAGGTCGAGGCGTGGTCGATGTGCTCTTCGGGTGCGAAGACGGTTGGGTCACCGAATTCTTCGTAGAAGGTCTGCGGCCCGTGGTTGTCGCAACCGGGCATGTCGAAGTAGGTGCCATCAACGAGATCAGCAGATGCGGTGCCGGCTGCGGTAAAGAGTGCGAGTGTCAGTGCGGTGCGTGTCGTGGTGTTCATTTCTGTGCTCCTGTGTGTCTGCGGTGATCGCCGGAGCAACCCGGGACTCCCCCCGCTTGCTGTCCTTGGCGTTTGTGTTTTTCGTTGCTTGCCGGTTCGACTTGCCCGGCCACAGATACATCCGCAGCGCACGCCTGCACCACGACACGGAGAAATGATTTTTCTTTGAAACGCCCTATTGGCGGGCTAGTCGGCGTCTTTGCCGCCCGAGGAGGGCTTGCCGTAGAACACCCGGCGCATCACGTCGCCCGGCCCGATCTCGTCGATCTCGTGCTCGGCTTCTTCCTGGATCTGCTCGTAGTCGCGCACCGGCGGGGCAGCGACCAGCTCGAAGCTCTCGCCCTCGGGCGCACTGACAAGATCGAGCGAGCCGTTGGCCGTGACCGTGATCACCCAGCGTCCCTCCCCGAGCGCCCGGTACACGGCCTTGCCAAGCCGCGAGCCCTCATGCTCCCAGTCGATGTCCGCGAGTTGCTCGTCGATCACCATCGCATCGGCGGGCCTCGTCGATTCATCAAAGAGCCGGCGGATCAGAAGCCGACCCTCAACCACCACGAAGTCCACGTAGATCTCGCCCGCGGGGTCGTAGGGTGTTTCGAGTTTCTGCACCTTGCCCGACGCGTCGCGGATATGCACGAAGAGCTTGCCTTCCTCGACGACCAGCTCGGTGACCGCGGTTTTGCTGATGGCCTCGTTGAACGTGCCGCGGAGGTTCTCGTAGTCGCCCGCGAGCGTCTGGAGCCTGTCGAGATACACGTCCGCCGCCAGATCCGCCCGGAGCAGGCTGTACCCGAACAGCCCCGCCGCGACGACAACCACAGCGGTCAGCCCGCGAGCGAGCCATCGGAAGGGATTCAGGCTGATCTTTTTCTCGGCCATAGGTAAGCACCTATCGGCGCTCCGAGCTCATCGGCATGCTTATCGAGCAAGAACTCGTGTGGGCCGCCCTGTTTACGAGCCGCAAACGCTACCCCGCGAACTTCCTGACGCAGATCGTGTTGTTCTGTCCGCCGAAGCCGAAGCTGTTGGACAGGCAGACATCGACGCCGCCCATCGGGTTGCAGTCACGGGGCTCGTTCGGCACGTGGTCCAGATCGCACTGAGGATCGGGGCTGTTCAGGTTCGTCGTCGGCGGGATCACGCCTGTCTTGATCGCCTGCAGGCACGTGATCAGCTCAACCGCGCCGGCGGCCTGGATCAGATGGCCCAGCATGCTCTTAACGCTCGAGAATGGCACCTTGTACGCCGACTCGCCGAACACCGCTTTCACGCCCGCGGTCTCGGTCTTGTCGTTCTCTTTCGTGCCCGTGCCGTGCGCGTTGATCCAGTGAACCAACGGTCGGCCCGAGTCGTCCATCGCGTTGGGGTCGATCCCGGCTTGCTTGAGCGCCCGCGCCATCGCAGCCGCCGCGCCCAGCCCCTGCGGGTGGATGTCCGTGATGCGGTACGCGTCAGCGCTGGACCCGAAGCCCGCGACCTCGGCGATGATCGGTGCGCCGCGTTTCTGCGCGTGCTCGAGCGATTCGAGCATGACCATGCCCGCGCCCTCGCCCATGACAAAGCCGTTGCGTGTCGAGTCGAAAGGCCTGCTCGCGGTGCTCGGGTCTTCGTTGCGCGTGCTCATCGCGGTCAGACGGATAAAGCCCGTCATCCCGAGCGGGTGGATCATCGAGTGCGAACCGCCGGCGAGCATGACGTCCGCGTCGCCCCGCCTGATCAGCTCGTACGCCTCGCCCACCGCCTGCGTGCTCGCGGCACACGCGGTCATGCAGTTGGACACCGGCCCCCGGCAGCCGAGCTCAGCCGAGACGTGCGCGATGCACATCGAAGGCTCCTGCTCGAGCTCCCTCGCCGCGACGAGGTTCTTTGGCGCAGCCTTGGCCCACTTCTTGTAGTCGATCCGGCGTGCATCGTCGTCCCAGCCCGCGTAGTTGGTGCGGACGAAGTTGTCGAGGTCCATCCGCCCCTCGCCCGAGCCGAGGTAGATCCCAAAGCGTTTCGGATCGACATGCTCGCTCGAACGCGAACCGCCTGCGGCCGCCATCGTCGGACCGAAGCCCGCGTTGTGCCACGCGCTGACGGCAGCCGCGAGCGCGTACTTCGTCGCAAGACTGGCGCACTCGTGACACTCGGCGCGGTCGCCGAGATGGTCTGAGAGCTTGAAGCCTTTGACCTGAGAGGCGAACGTGGTAGCGAAAGTGCTCGCGTCGAAGTGCTCGACCGGACCGATCGCGCACTCGCCGGCGACGAGCCTCTGCCACACCGCGTCGAGTTCATGCCCAAGCGGCGTGACCCAGCCCGCGCCCGTTATGACGACCCGGCCCGAGCTCACTCGTCGTCACTTTCCTCGTAGTCATCATCTTCGCCCTCGTCCTCGGGGCGGTTCAGGTTGAGTTTGTCGGGGTTGAGCACGCGGACCAAGCCGTCCTTCAAACGTCGCTCTGAGAAGTTGATGATCAAGCCCAGCTCGACGTCCGCGGCGCGGAGCTTCGAACGCAGCGCGAGCCTCTCGAGCGAGCCGATCTGCCCGGGCCTTGCGAGGATCTCGACCGCGAAGCGCTCTTCGACGAAGCAGTCGATCGCGACGCCACCGAGGTCGTTGTCCTTGTACACAACCTCGAACTCCGCGTCCATCTCGAACTCAAGACCCGCGGCCTCGAGCTCGATCTTGAGCGCATTCATGTAGATGTCTCGGCTAAAGCCCGGGCCGAGCGCTTTGTGCACTTCGATCGCGCCGCCGATGACCTTTCGGCTCTTTTCGGTCAGCGCCGGGTCGAGTTCTGAGAGCGGCAAGCCGCGCCGTCTGTTTCCTTGATCGTGGTCCATGCGAGAATTCCTTTGGGAAGTAGTTGTTCCGTGTTGTCAGAAAGCAGCGGGCACGCCCGTGCTCACGATCTCTTCTTGACTCTATCTTACTATTAACGACTGGTCTTAGTCGAGCCTTCCGAGCACCACCGCTGCCGCCTGCCCGGAGAGCGAACCCGTACACACGAGCACGCGGTCCAGTTTCGTCTGAACCGACTCCGACGCCCCCGCGTTGGCCCTGGCATCGGGGCTTCCCCCGTGCAGCCTCGCCGGCAGCGTCTGCTCCGCGATCGCCTTGGCCCCAACCGCCAGCGCGAACGCGCCGGCTCCCGAGAACAGCTGCCCCACAAAGGGTGTGAGCGTCACGAGCGGGATCGTGTTCAACGCTTCACCGAAGACCAACTCCAACCCGCCGAGTTCAGCACAGTCCATCGGCGCCGCGCCGCTCGCCGCGGGCACGATCGCGTCGATCTGCGAGGCGTCGATGCCCGCGTCACGCAGCGCCGCGTTGATCGCGTCGGCGAGCCCCTCGTCGGCGCCCTCGGCAGGACCACCGCAATTATCAACCTGATGGCACACCCCGATCGCGCCGGCCTGGGACTGGGCACTGCCGATCCCGAGCAGCTCCGCATACGCGCGCGCACCGCGTGATGTTGCCGAGTCTTTCTCTTCGAGGATCACGATCCCGCCGCCCTCGCCCGGCACGCCGCCCGGCGAATCCGCCTCGTAAGGCCTGACGTGGCGCCAGGGTTCCTGCTCGTCGGCGGGGATCTCAGCGAATCGGCCGACCATCGACATCCTCGCGATGCCCATCGGGTTGATCTTGCTTTCGATGCCGCCCGAGAAGCACGCCGTCGCGTCGCCGCGCTCGATGACGCGGAGCGATTCACCCAGCGAGAGCAGCCCGCTGGCCTCGGTGCAGGTGATCGTGTTGGACGGGCCTTCGCAGCCGTGGATGATCGTGACGTGGCACGCGAGCATGTTGGGCAGGTACTTGAGCAGCCACAACGGCTGCAGATTCCCGATGCCAGACTCGCCCCACATGTTGAGTGAGAACTCGCCCTGGTCGTCCTTGGCGGTCACGAGCGCCGAGGTCAACTCGTCCGTTTCCGCCGCGATGAACCCCGCGCCGATGTGGCAGCCCACCCTTCCGGACGGGATCGTTGTTTCGGCATCATCGCCCGCTTCGCGTGTGACCAGCCCCGCGTCTTTGGCCGCCAGCGAGGCCGCCACGACCGCAAGTTCGGTGTCGCGGGCCATCACCTTGGTCGCCTTGCGGTAGCTCTTGGGGACGTAGTCCTTGGCGGAGACGAGCTTGTCGCCCGAGATCGCCTCGCCGCCGAACGAGCACTGGAACTCGGAGGTGTCGAACGAGGTCACGGACGCGATGCCCGACTTGCCGGCGCAGAGCGATTCCCAGACCTCGTCGATGCCGACACCGACAGCCGAGACTGCTCCGATTCCTGTAATGACGCAGCGGGGTCGCATAGTAGATCCAACTCTACGCACCCAACCGGGCGGACACGCACGTCTGTTCCGATTGGACCGCAGCCCGCGCCCGGGCCGATACCTACCACTGATGCGCAACCGGTCTGGACACAATCCGAGCATCCTCCCTAGTCCGGGGTGGCTCTTCCTGATCGCGGGTCTTGCGATCCTTGGGTCGGCCGTCCTGATCCCCGCGGCAGAAGCGCTCGACGAGGCCCGTTACGCCCGCGACCGGGCGCTGGTCAGCGAGCAGTTCAGGCTCGACAGGATCGCCCGGTATGAGGCCGTCATCGAGGCTCTGGACGAACGCGACCCGGCGCTCATCGGGCACCTCCGCGCGATCCAGCTCAACCAGTACCCCGAGGGCATGAGGCCCCTGGGCGAGATCACCGAGGACCCGGCACTTGCCAGCGCCTCGATCTTCGAGAAGCTCGAGCCCCCGCTGCCCGAGATGCCCGCCGAGCCCGCGCACCGGAGCGACCGGTCATACCTTGCCAAGCTCGCCACGGGCCAGCCCTCGCGACTCTGGATGCTCGCCGGCGGTGCGGTCGCGGTGCTCATCGGCGTGCTCCCCCCCGCCACGCGCCGGCGTTTGCCCAAGAGACCCCGCAGCGCCGAGGCTAAGCCAGCTACCGTCTAGGCATGAACCCATCGCCGGGCACAACACCAGATCTACCGGCTCGGCGACCGACCTACCGCCCGAAGCACCGGCTCACGCACAACAACGAGTTCAGCGCCGTCTACAACGCCAGGCTCAAGAAGCCCGCTGGACCGATCATCGTCTTCGCGCTCCCAAACACGCTCGGTCACCCGAGGCTCGGGCTCTCCGTCGGCAGGCGCGTGGGCAACGCCGTCAAACGCAACGCGATCAAACGCCGGCTCCGCGACGCGTTCAGGCACATCGCTGCGCAGTGGCCAGCGAACCAGCAAGGGCTCGACCTCGTCATCGTCGTGCGCCCCCACGACGTGCGCACCGCGTCGGCGTACATGGGACTGATCGAGTCCGCGATCACGCGCCTCAACACAACGCTTAGCAAACAGAGCAGAGACCGGGCATCGGGATGACCATGCGCTCGGTCACGATCTTGCCGCTGGTTCTGCTCGTGCGTCTGTACCAGATCACGCTCAGCCCGCTGCTCGGTGGGCAGTGCCGATACCACCCGACGTGCAGCGCCTACGCCATCGACGCGCTCCGCGAGTACGGCGCGATCCGCGGCTCGATCATGACGATCAAACGTATCGGACGTTGCAACCCGTTCGCAAAGGGCGGCTACGACCCGGTGCCGCCGGCGTGCTCGCACCGGGCACCAGATGACCCGACACAGCGAAGTCAGTGAGTGTAAACTAGCTTCCTTATGGCAGAGCCCAAACCATCCAAACGCCTCCCGGCAGCCGAGCGCCGTCGCCAGTTGCTGCAGACCGCGTCGAAGCTGTTCGCCGAGCAGGGCTACGCCAGAACGACCACCGCACAGCTCGCCCAGCAGGCGGGCGTGACCGAGCCGATCATCTACAGGCATTTCGCTTCCAAGCGCGACCTGTTCGTCGCGCTTGTCGAAGAGACGGGCAGCACCACGCTCAAAATCTGGCAGGAGAGCCTCCAAACCGCGAAAGACCCCGCGGATCGGCTCGAGATCCTGCTCCGCCAGAACCCGATGATCGCTCTGGGCGACGAGGAAGCCAACGCGTACCGGGTCATCATCCAGTCGATCACCGAGGTCGACGATTCGGTCATCCACAAAGCGGTCAACGAACACTTCCACGCGCTGCACGACTTCCTGACCGCCGAGGTCAAGAACGCCCAGGACGCGGGCGAGGTCAGGACCAGATTCCCGGCCGAGATGATCGCGTGGATGCTCGTGGACGTGGCGCTCGGCTACGGCGTGATGCAGGCGATGGGCGTACGGGACACGAACCGTTCCTCAAATGGTCAGCCCCTGTCTGAAATAATCGGAGAAATCTTGCTCCCAAACAGGGCACCGAGCAGGGGTTCTGAACAATAATCGGGGCATGATTTACCTCGACAACAACGCCACCACCAGACCGTCGGCCGCGGCTCGCGACGCGATGCTCAGCGCCCTCGACGAACTGTGGCACAACCCGTCGAGCACCTACCGGGCAGGACAGGCCACCAAGCGAGCCGTCGAACTGGCAAGAGCCCAGATCGCAAAGCTCATCAACGGCCAACCCAAAGAGATCGTCTTCTGCGGCTGCGGCACGTGCAGCATCCACACCGCGATGGCCGGCATCGTCGCCACGCACAAGCACATCGAGAAACCCAACATCATCTCCACACGCATCGAGCACCCCGCCGTCCGCGCGATGTCGATGCAGTTCAACGAACGATTCGAGATCGAGACCCGCTGGCTCCCGACCGGCGAGGGCGGCAGGATCAACCCAGATGCGCTCGCTGATCTGATCGACGACAACACGATCCTCGTCAGCGCTCAGTGGGCCAACAACGAGACCGGCGTCATCCACCCCGTCGCCGAGCTCGGCAAGGTCTGCAGAGAGAAGAAGGTCACCTTCCACGTCGACGGCGTTCAGTGGGTCGGCAAGATGCCAACCAACGTCGGCACCGGCACACCCGACGAGATCCTGCCGATGAACATGGACGACGCGGGTCAGTACATCGACCTGCTGAGTTTCTCGGCGCACAAGTTCCACGGACCAAAGGGCATCGGCGCGTTGTGGATCCGCAGGGGCACGCCGTTTGCGCCCAGCTCGCCCGGCGCGCAGGAGCTCGGCAGGCGCGGTGGCACAGAGAACGTGCCCGGCATCCTCGGGATGGCGGCGGCCGCCGACGGCGCGATGGAGTTCCTCAACCACCCGACGATGATGGACGAGATGCGGACACACCGCGACCGGTTCGAGAACCGCGTCCTTGAGCTTGTGCCGACCGCGGTCGTCAACGCCCCCGCCGACCCGTCGCACCGGGTGTGGAACACGTCGAACATCGCGTTCCCGAAGCTCGAGGCCGAGCTTCTGCTCTTGATGCTCTCTGAGCGCGGCGTCTGCGCCTCGGCGGGCTCGGCGTGTTCGAGCGGGAGCCTCGAACCCTCGCCCGTGCTGCTTGCGATGGGCATCGACCCCAAGCTGGCGCACGGTTCGCTTCGCTTCAGCATCTGCCGGGACACGGATCCGGGCTGTTTGGAGGAGGCCGCCCAGACGGTCGCCGCCTGCGTCCACCAGCTTTCGGGGACTGTGCCAGTCTGAGCTTTGGGCGTGTATGCAACGCCTTGTTTCGGTTGCTGAATTGGTGGTTTTGGGTGTAAAGCCCCGATAGCCTTGGCTATGAGTAACGACCCTTACGCAGCCGCGACGGATTTCCAGGACTACCACGAAGACGGCCCGCCCAAGACCAGTGTGCTTGCGATCCTCTCGCTGGTGTGCAGCCTGATCTGCTTCATCCCTGGTCTGTCCGCCATCGGCTCGCTGCTCGGTGTGTTCGGGCTGATCCGCATCTCGACTTCCAACGGCAAGATCAAGGGCTCTGGCCTGGCGATCGCGGGCATCGTGATCGGTGTGCTTGTGTCGCTGCTCTGGATCGGTGGCGCGGTGGCGCTGCAGCAGGTCAGCAAGGGCTACGTCAACATGGCGCAGATCATGCCCGACATCGACTCTGGTTCGTACGACTCGGCACGGGGCCAGCTTTCGAGCGCGACCCGTCCGTTCGCAACCGACGAGGCGTTTGAAGAGTTCAAAGCCGCGTACACGGCAGATGCCGGCGCGTTCACCGGTATGCCGGAAGGTCTTTGGGAACTGCTCATGACGTTCGGCGAACTCGGGCAGGCGCAGGACCCGAACACAATCCCGGAACGCCCCTACGGCAACCAACAAGCGCCGATCTCGGGCAAGTTCGCAAACGGCCCACGCTGGATCATCATCGGGATCAACTCGGGCGAGAGCAACGACGCCGGCACCTTCCGCGCACTGGACAACGTGGGCGTGTGGGCTTCAGACGGAAGCATCATCTGGCTTGTCGATCCCGCGCTTGTCTTCAGCGGCACACCCTCGGTGCTCCCACAAGGCGACACCGACCCTGCCGATGACGAGTCAGCGGGCGAGGAAGCTGACCCCGAAGGCGAAGGCTAAAACCGAACGTGAGCGAAGCTGGAACGACCCAGACCGGTGACCCGATTATCCAGCTCAAAGGCGTGGTCAAAGCCTTCGACGGCAAACGCGTCATCGACGGGCTGACACTCGATATCCAGCGCGGCGAGACCATCGTCGTCATGGGCGGCTCGGGCTCGGGCAAGTCCACCACGCTGAGGCTCATGATCGGATCGATCGAAGCCGACGAGGGCGCGATCCGGATCTGCGGCACGGACATCGTGCACGCCAACGAAGAAGAACTCAACGCTGTCCGTCTCAAGCTGGGCGTGCTGTTCCAGTCGGGCGCGCTGTTTAACTCGATGACGCTCGCCGAGAACGTGGCGCTGCCGCTGATCGAGCACACAACGCTCGACCGCGAGATCATCGACATCCAGGTCAAGATCAAGCTCGAGCTCGTCGGGCTCCGCGAGCACGCCGACAAGTACCCGTCCGAGATCTCGGGAGGCATGAAGAAGCGCGCCGGGCTCGCACGCGCGCTGGCGCTCGACCCGCAGATTCTTTTCTACGACGAACCCAGCGCGGGCCTGGACCCGGTGACCAGCGCGGAGATCGACCGGCTGATCATCGACCTGTCCAAGAAGCTCGGCGTGACGAGCATCGTGATCACGCACGAGATGGACTCGGCGTTCGCGATCGCCGACCGGATGGCGATGCTTGACAAGGGCGAGATGCTGATCGTTGAGGAGCGGGCGTGGTTCGAGCGTGTCCGCGACACCGAGGGCGAGGCCGCCGAGAAGCTGAGCGAGAAAGAGCGGCTCATCCGCCAGTTCCTGCGCGGCGACGCCGAGGGGCCGATCACCGACCGCAAAGCCGCGACAAACTATGCCGAGGACCTGCTGGGTTCGCCGATGCCACGGGAAACAATCCCCAGCGTAGTTTCGACGCGCGGCTGACCCGCTTGGAGCACGAGAGCCATGGCCAAAAGTAACCGTTCCAAGTCGAGCCTCATCGCCGGTTCGTTCCTGATTTTCGGGCTGATCGGCTTTGTGGTCATCAGCGCGATCGTCTCGGGCGCGATCGGCAGGCTGCACCCGACCGAGACCTACAACGTCCGCTTCTCGCTCAACCAGAACACTGCGGGCCTCAAGCCCGGCGCGACGGTTCTCATGGGCGGCCAGCCCGTGGGCCGGGTTTCGAAGGTTGATTTCCTCTCTGAGGGCGACGAGACCGTCGGTGTAAATGTCGCGGTCAAGATCAACTCGGGGCAGGTGCTTTTCAAGGACACGGTTTTCGTGCTCGAACGACCGCTCATCGGCGTGAGTTCTTCTGTCAACATCATCGACGGCGGCACCGCGGCCTCGGGCCTGCTCGAACCGGGCTCGACCGTGACCGCGGGGCTTGCGGTCCCGACCTTCCTCGCCGCCGCTGGGTTCGGCGCCGAGCAGATCGAGCAGATGCAGTCGATCATCAGCGACACCAGAGACATCATCGCTCGCACAGATCAGGTCACCGCCGAGCTTGAGGACGACCTCGAGAGCGTGCTGGCGAACCTCAACGAGTTCACCGAGAATCTGACATCGATCGAGACCGACGCGATCGCAACGAGCACGGGCGACGCGGTCGCCGAGTTCCGGGCGCTCGTCGAGGAGTCGCGCGACCTGCTGCGTGCGAACCGGCCGCGGGTCGATGACGTGATGAGCTCGGCCCAGCGCACGATGGCGCGGTTCGAGAACGAGCACGCCACGGCGCTGCTTGAGACGATCGAGAAAACGAGCGAGGCGGCGGACAACCTCGCCGAGGTCGCCGAGCAATCGTCGCAGATGCTGGCGACCGAGACCCCCGCGATCAAACGCACGCTCGCCAACGCTCGCCTTGCAAGCGATCAGCTGCGTCTGGCGATGATCGAGATCCGGCGGAACCCGTGGAAGCTGCTCGGCCAGCCCGACAAGAAGGAGTTGAAAGAGGAGCTGTTCTACGACGCCGCCCGCGCGTACGCCCTGGTCGCAAGCGACCTTCAGGACGCGGGGGCCTCGCTCGAGGCCGCTCTGGCCAAGCCCGGCAGCATGGACGAACAGCTCGTCAGGCAGCTCAGCGACGATGTGAAATCCGCGCTGGACCGCTACAAAGAAGCAGAAGCCCGGCTGCTCGAGCAGATGTTCGAGTAAACTCGGATCCGGGCGGCTAGCAGCTGTTTCCTCGCCGGATCGGGTCAATCCATGCGTCTCTTGCCACGTCTGATCTCCACACGCTTCTTCGTCGCGGCTGCGGTCTGCGCCGCGGTCCTCGCGCCGGCGAAACCGATCGACGCACTCCTGCCCCAGCCCGAGCCCGTCACTCGGCTGGCGAGGCTCGAGTACTTCGAGAGCACCGCCGAGAAACCGAGCAAGGGCTGGCAGACGCTGCACGACCAGAATCTCAACCAGAGCAAAGGGCTCGTTCTACTGATTCACGGCCTCGACGAGCCGGGCAGCATCTGGGACAACATGGCGCCCGCGCTCTGCGAGCACGGGTACACCGCGGTCCGGTTCGAGTACCCGAACGACCAGGCGATCGCCGACTCCGCCGATGCGCTGGCGCAGTCGCTGACGGCGCTCGGCAACTCGGGCGTGAGCGACATCACGCTCGTGGCGCACTCGATGGGCGGCTTGGTCAGCCTCGACGCGCTGACGAGGCCTGACTTGAACCGGTTGAACTGGCCGAGGGTCCGAAGACTCGTCACGCTCGGCACACCGACACAGGGCTCGGCGCTGGCGCCGCTGCGAGCGGTCGCCGAGATCCGCGAGCACGCGATGCGCGTTTTCGACGACGGCGCGATCGGGCTGGACGACCTCGCCCGCATCGAGGGCGACGGTCAGGGCCAGGCGGGCACCGACCTGACACCCGGGTCAGACTTTCTGACCGATCTCAACAGCCGCAGCGCCCCAGAGGTGAGCATCACCGCCGTCGTGGGCAAGCTCGATACGGTCACCGGCAACGAGTTCCGCGACCAGATCCTGTCGAACCTGCCCAAGCAGATCAGCGACGACGAGGCTGCGGTTGTCTTGGCGTCGGACTTTGGCAACTGGGCCGCCGGGCTGTTCAGGCGGGCCACCTCCACGATCGGCGACGGCGTGGTCACCACGAAGAGCGCCACCAACCCGTGGACCGAGGACATCGTCTTCGTCAAAGCAACGCACCGGTCGATGGTGACCGACAAGCCCTGCCCGATTCGGGGGAAAAACCCGCCGCCGGCGATCGATGTCGTGCTCGATCGGCTCGAATCCGACAGGGAAGCCGCCGGTAAGTAGCTGCGGCCCGGGCGGGTTTGGACGGATTTTGCTAGACTTCTGTAATGGGTCAGAGTCGGCACCACTACGAGAGCGCGATCGAGTCGCACCTGCGTGACCGGCGGATCCCGTTCATCTCGGTCAACGAGGCCCGGCGGACGCTGCTGCCGGCCAAGGCGGAGCTGACCGTCAGCCAGCCGGGGCCAGAGGGCCGGCGGCCATCCAACCTCAAGTCATTCGACCACGTGATCTACGGCGAGCCGACGAATCTGCTCGTCGACATCAAGGGCCGGAAGGTGAAATCGGCCAAGAGCGCCGCGACGGTCGGTCGGCTGGAATCCTGGGTCACCGAGGATGACGTCGGGGCGCTCCGAAAGTGGGAAACCCTGTTCGGTGAGGGATTCAGGGCGGCGTTCGTGTTCGTGTACTGGTGCGAGGACCAGCCGCCGGACGCGCTGTTTCAGGAGATTTTCGAGCACAACGGCCGCTGGTACGCGGTCAGATCTGTGCTTCTGGGCGACTACCGCCGGGAGATGGTCCCAAGGAGCAAACGCTGGCGGACGGTCTGCGTGCCGACGGCCCGGTTCGAGGAGATCTCGTCGCCCCTGACCGCGAGCCCCTCGGCGGAGCTGCCCGGCGGGCGGTCCGGGTTCGGGTCTGACGCGGGGTTGGGTCTCAAAGAAGCGAGCGAGCGCTTTGCCCCGACGCTGGCGGCTCGATAAGCTGGTGCTATGAGAGTTGACCGTTTATGCCGCCGTGCGTTGCTCCCGTTGGCCCTTGGGACCATGCTTGTTGTTTCGAGCGGGGCATCGGCTCAGCCTCAGAACCAGAACCAGCCCGCGGCGCCGACGATCCTGCGTCCGCCGACCTCCGGCGGGACCACGGACGAGCCCCCGAAGTTCCGCATGTACTTCACGGTGTTCGTCATCCTGATCCTGATGCTGGTTGCAAACGGAATCCCGTCTAAGCGGGGTCACCAGGACTAACCGCGGCCAAGAGCGCCGCCGGAGTCGTGACATGAACGAGAATCAATCCGTGCGTGGCGGTCGCGCCGCCGGTCTGAAAGTCAACCCGCTGATCGCGATCAACGCGGCCCTGCTCGTCATTCTGGGCGCGGTCTCCATCGCGACGGCCCAGCCCGGCAACCGCGCCCGCGGCGACTACGCCATGGTCGGGGGCGAGATCCTCGGTGGCGGCGGCGGCAACGCCGTCTACATCCTCGACGCGTCCAACCAGGAACTCATCGCCGTCAAATGGGACACCTCACGCAAGGTGCTCGACGGAATCGGCTTCCGTGACCTCAACAAGGACTCACAGGAAAGGACGGGCCGATGAAAGACCACACCAACAGGCTCAACCCGAACGTCCTCTGGGTCACCGCGGTCATCATCGCGGCGCTGACCGTCGTTCAGCTCGGGCGCAAGTCCGGCTCGTCGCCGTTTGAGCAGCAGGCGCTGGCCGAGATGGTCGCGTCCGTCGGCGACTACAGCATCATGACCACCAACGGGGGCAACGAGGAACTCCTCTTCGTCCTGGACAACCGAAACGAGCAGCTGCTCGTCTACAAAGTCGATCAACAGAAAGCGCTCATGTTGCTGGCACGCGAAGAACTCGACAACGTGTTCTCAAGCGCCCGCAGCAAGCTCGGCGGCCGGTAAACGCGCCGGGTCAGCCCAACACCTATGTCCATCCTCCCGCTCCCACAATTCGAAGAAGACCTGGCCGAGTACCTGCGCGAGAAGGAAGACCGCGAGGCGTACGCGCACCTGAAGCCGCCGACCACGATGGTCGTGCGGTTCGGCGTCATGCGCATGGTCGGCGAGTTCCCCTACGACGGCGACTCGAAACCCGGCTGCGGCTCCAAGATCGTTGTCCGCACGCACCGGGGCACCGAGCTCGGCGAGATGCTCACCAGCACCTGCGAGAACGCGGGCTGTTCAAAGAGCGTCACACGTAAAGAGATGCTCGAGTACATCGAGAACTCCGGCGGCAACGACTACCCCTTCCTCGACTCCAAGCACAACAAGTACGGCGTCGTCGGGCGGGCGCTCCGCATCGCGACCGCCGAGGACCTGGCAAAGCACAGCGGGTTCGGCGACTCGGGCAAGGTCATCCGCAAGCGGGCGCAGGAGCTCTCCAACTCGACCGGCGTGAACGTGAAGATCGTCGAGGCCGAGCAGATCCTGGGCGGCGAGATGCTCACGGTTTACTACCTCTCGGAGGAGCGCGTGGACTTTGGCCCGCTGCTCTCGGCGCTCAAGGCCGAGTACGCCGACGTGAAGGTTGAGCTGAAACAGATCGGCGCACGCGACGAGGCGCGGATCACTGCCGACTACGAGCGCTGCGGGCAGTACTGCTGCTGCAAGAACTTCCTGAAGGTCCTCAAGCCGGTCAGCATGCGGAGCGCGAAGGTGCAGAAGGCGACGCTGGACCCGCTGAAAATCTCAGGGCGGTGCGGCAGACTCATGTGCTGCCTGCGCTACGAGGACAAAACGTACAGCGACCTGAAGAAGAACCTCCCCCACCGCAAGACGCGCGTCGGCACGCCGCACGGCGACGGAATCGTGCTCGACTCGCAGATCCTGACGCAGCTCGTGCTCGTGAGGCTCGACGAGGGCAAGAACGTCGCGGTGCCTGTCGAGGAACTGCTCAAGGCCGGCGAGTCGCCCAAGCCCGAGGCAGCGCCCGAATCCCGGGCGCCCTCGAAGCCGCGCGACCGCAAGCCGAGGGAAGAGAAGACCGACGATGCCGGGGCGGAATCCACCGCGGCTCCGAGCAAGCGGAAGCGCCGCCGCCGGAAGAAGCCAGCGGGCGACGCGCCACAAACATCAGGCGAGGGCGACTCATCGACGCCAACGGGTGACAGCGCACCAAGCATCGGCAGGCGCCGAAAGCCAGCCGGCGACAAGGACTCCGCCAACGACGACACGCAAAGCAAGCCCAAACCCAAGCGCCGCCGAAGAAGGTCGGGCTCCAAACCCGCCGGCGGTGACAGCGCAGGCCAGCAGGACGAGACCAAATCGCACCAAGCCGGGGGCCAAGAGGGCGGCGAGGGCCAGCCCGCCAAGAAACGCCGGAGGCGGCGCCGAAGGTCCGGTGGTAGCGGTGGTTCCGGTGGCGCGGGCGGCTCTGGGCCATCCGGCGACGGCGGCTCGCCGAGTTCGGGTGGCGGCTCCAGCGGCGACCAAGGCTGACCGATCCGGCGGTAGGCCGCCGATAGCCAACCTATGCCCATCGACCCACGACCCATCCAGGATGAACCCAAGGGGTTTACGAACCCGACCGTGCCCGACACGCTGATCTCCGTGATCATCGCGTTCGCGCTCGCGTTCATCGGCAGGGCGTACGTGCTCGAACCCTTTGTGATCCCGACCGGCTCGATGGCGCCGACACTGCTCGGCGCGCACTACCGCGCGGTCTCCGAAGAATCGGGCACCAACTGGCCGGTCGATCGGCAGCTCGCCGACGCCGGCGACGGCGCGCTCGTGCGCGACCCCTACACGACCACCGAGTTCGAGGCCGGCGGCCTGCGCGAGCGCAGCGGCGACCGCATCCTCGTCCTCAAACGCACGCCCTTCTCACCATCTATCAAACGCTACGAGGTCGCGGTCTTCCGAAACCCCGCCGACCCGAACGAGAATCTCATCAAGCGCATCATCGGCATGCCCGGCGAACAGATCGCGCTTGTTGACGGCGACGTCTTCGTCCGAAGCGACGCGGACCCGGCGCCGAACTCGCTCGACACCTGGAACCTGCCCGGCTGGACCATCGCGCGCAAGCCCGAACGCGAGCAGCGCGAGGTGTGGCTGCCCGTCTTCGACGCCGCCAGACTCCCGCGGGGCGGGCCGGTCCCCGGTGCGTGGCCCTTCAAGCCGAGCGACGACTGGTCACTCAGCGGCACAACACTCAAGAAATCCGGCGAGGGCGAGGCGCAGCTCGTCTGGGACAACACCGCGTGGGACATCCGCGATCGGCTCGCGTACAACGATCTCGACCTGTACCGCGACCCCCGCTTCGGGCCCGGGCGTGCTAAGAACTGGCTGCCGGCGAACTACCCGGTGTCGGACCTCGCGGTGTCGATGGGTTTCGAGCCGAGCGCCGAGAGCGATGCGCTGACGATCGAACTGGCGGCGCGCAAAACGATTTTTCGCGCTGAACTGCAAGGCAACAAGGTCACGCTCAGCAGCAAGCCCGATAGCACGGAGGCGACCGAGTGGGACACGCTCGAGTCGGCAGAGCTGCCAAGTGCGCTCAAGATCGGCAAGGCCTCGCTCGTCGAGTTCTGGCACGCGGACCAGTCGCTCTGGCTCTTCGTCAACGACCGGCTCGTCTGCCGATCCAGCTATGACTGGTCGATCCACGAGCGCCTTGATCATTCACTCCGCAGCGGGTCGGTCGATTCGATTTTGCCTTTGTCGCGGGGCATGAACCTGCTGTCATCCACCGAGCAGTACACCAAGCCCGAGATCAGGATCGCTGTCGCCGGCGGCAACGCCGCGCTGCACAGGCTCCGCGTCGAGCGCGACCTCTACTACCACCCTTACCAGACAACATCGAGCATGCGCAGCGGCACACCCCCCATGGGCACGCACCCGCTTTCTACGGCGGCGCTCGGGAAAGGGCAGTACTTCGCGCTCGGCGACAACTCGCCGCGCAGCGCCGACAGCCGGGTCTGGCCCGAGCCTCACCCGCTTGTGATGCAGAACTTCCCCGCGACCTCGGAGACGGGCGTCGTGCCCGAAGAGCTGATCATCGGGCGAGCGTTCATGGTCTACTTCCCGAGCATCAACCGCGACGGCGCGATCCCCGTGCCCGACCTCGGACGGGTCAGGGCGATCCACTAGCTACTTGGTTTCGGTTTCCTCGGCGACGGCTTCGACTTCGCTCTCTGCATCGGAGCGCGCTGGACCGAAGTAGAGATCGTCCCAGCGCACGACTGCGCCGGCGGGCGGCTCGCGTAACGCGTTCCTGCCGTCGTAGCGGACCTCATAGAGCACACGGATGTACTCAAAGTCGCTCGGCTCGACGCCCCAGTGTTCTTTGAAGTCTTCGAGCGGGTTGAAGTGGAACTCTTTCCACTCGCCCGTTCGCGGGTTGCCGTCTTGGCCCTGCAGGCTCACGAGCTCGCCGCGCGGGAAAAGGAACTTGCGGTTTTTGATCCGGAACGGCGGGTTCTCGATGCCGGCGAACGTGTACGCGATCTGGTAGTTTTTGGCGTCTTGCCCCTCGGGCATGTTGTCGGTCACGTTCCAGACGATGACCACGATCTGGACGTACTGCCGGCGCGTGCCACGCTTCCAGTCGTCAACTCGGACTGCGCCCGACAGCTCGGTCGGCATGGAATCGGTCACGACGTTCTGCGTCGCACCGACGATGAGCGTCTTTCCATCAAATCCATCGGAGTCGAGCGTGAGCTTGACGGACTTGTCGCCATCGTAAGCGAGCTCGTCGTCGATCTCGAAGTGCCGCCAGTAGGGCTTGCTCGGGCCCGCGAAGCTCCACCACTCACCCAGCACGTGCGGATCGACAGTCGCTGGACGCTCGGCGATGGGCTGTTCGAACGAGCCGTTGACGAGCAGATTTGTGTCGTCTGCCGGCTGACCAGCGAGAGCCGCGGCGATCATCAGGCTTTTGATACAGATCATGCTTCTGACCTTTCGTTTCCGATCGGGTGCTTTCAAACAACCATATCAGATCCGCCGCCGTGGGTTTCGGCTGAGACGCAAAGTGCGGGAAACCAAGCTCCGAGAACCGCTCTAACCGCCGATCTGCGTCGCCAATGCACCCGCGACCTCATCGATCGGGAACACGCCGACCTCTTCGCGGGTGTCGAGGTTCTCGATCTTCGCGTCGCTTGTGTTCTCGATGATGACCGCGAACTTCGCGTGCTGCTTGCGCGCGTCGGCGAGGAGCTTGCCGATGTTCTTCGTGGACTTGTACGTCCGCCTCGCGTGCATGGGCTGGGTTTCGTATCGCGCCGGGTCCCAGGGCTTGCCGTCGAACCCGTCGCGCTCCGTGCCCCGGCGGAGCTGCGCGAGCAGGGGCTCGATGTGCTGTTCGCCTTCTTCGTTTGCGATGACGAACGCTTCGGGTCTGATGCTCGCGGGCTTCTGGCTGAGCGCATCCATGAGCTCGGGCCCCTCGGGCATCAGGCCCTTGTCCTCGAGCAGCAGGCCCAGCACGACATCGCCCATCCCGAACCCGACCGCGGGCGTGGGCGGCCCGCCGAACAGCTCGATGAGGTTGTCGTACCGCCCGCCACCGGCGACAGCTCGCTCGCCGTCGGCGATGAGTTCGAAGACGGTGCCGGTGTAGTAGGCGAGGCCGCGAACAATCGTAAGATCAATCGAATAAAACTCCGCCGATCCTTTGGAAGCCAATAGGTTTGCAATATCTTGTATTGAGTCGGGTACAAATGGTTGACCAGGTGGTTCAACTGGATTCTTTACCCTTGGGCCACCAATGAGAATCATTGCCGTAGCCCAGTTCTTTACTGATTCTGAAATCGCCTCCGGCAATCCGGCATCAGATAATGACTTCGCCCATTCCTGCTCCGGCATTTTCCACATTTTATCCAAGAATGCGAATGCTTTTGGAACATCGTTGCTAGCAACACCTGATTCGATCAGCATTCGCTCGACTACATTGCGATCACTGATGCGGAACCCCAATGAATCTTCTGGCAAGCCCAAGTGCCCTACTAAGTCCTCAATTACTACTAAAATTTCAGCGTCTGCAATACAGGACTCCATGCCCATCACATCACAGTTCCACTGCAAGAACTCCCTCAACCTCCCGCGCTGCGGCTTCTCCGCGCGGAAGTAAGGACCGGCGGTGAACCACTTGCAGGGACTCGGCAGCTGCTTGGCGTGCTCGGCGTACATGCGCGCCAGCGTCGGGGTGAACTCGGGGCGGAGGGCGTAGTCGTCGTCGCCGCCGGCGCGGGTGAAGCTGAAGAGCTCGCTGACGATGCCCTCGCCGGATTTCTTTTTGTAGAGGTCGAGCATCTCGAAGGTCGGGCCCGCGATCTCCTCGAAGCCGTGACGGATCGAGACCCGGCGCCACGCCTCGGTGATGTACCGCTGGCGGAGCAGGTCCTGCGGGTAGAGGTCTCTTGTGCCCTTGGGCGGCGGGATCTTGTTGCTGCCGGTCTTCGACATCGGAACGGGGCCTCTGGCTGGTGGGTCTCGCGGTTTCGGTGCACGCACCGGTACTGGATAACAGCGTACCCCGCACCCGAGCCTTGGAAGCGGTCACGCACCCAAACACAACACGATCATCATGACGGCTCGTAGGCCAACCGGAGAAAAAGCTCGGAGCGTCGGAATACGGATCCGAAACGAATGATTACTCTGTGTGAACGAACGTTCACAGTCCCGCTCAACAAACGACCGAGCGCGACCTAGCACCAGACGGAGCAGCCCATGAGCCAATCGAAGCCGAGCACGAGCGACGCCAGGACCAGGCTTCACAGCGCGGCTCTTCGGCTCACAGTCCAGGACCAGCCCGACGCCTCCGTGCGAGCGATCGCGCGGGAGGCGGGCATGAGCCAGGGCGCGCTGTACCGCTACTACTCGAGCCGGGAAGAGCTGCTCGGTGCGGTGTTCGCAGAGCAGATCGAGCCGATGATCGCGCACAAGGAAGGACTCGTCGCGATGCGCGCGCCGATCCGCGACAAGCTCCGCGAGTGGGTCCGCAGCACCTACGACCGGTTCGACCGCGACCCGGACGGCTTCGCGTACGTCTTCCTGACGAGCCACAACCTACCCGCGCAGTACACGCACATCGCGGGTCGGCAGCGCGGGTTGCTGATGGAGATGCTCGGGCAGTGGCAGGCGGAGGGCTCGCTGCGTGACATCCCGCTCGATCTTGCCGCGACGATGTTTGTTGGCCTACTGCTGAGCGTGCCAGAGCAGGTGAGGGCCGGCGCGCTGGCCTCACCCGCGATGGCGTACACGGACCACATTTCCGATTCGGTCTGGGCTGTCCTTGCGCATGAAGAGGGCAAGGGCGGCCAGGCCTGATCGATCTCCTCCTCGCGCTGTTCTGCGAGAGCAGAGCAGCGGCGGTTCCTTTGGAAACAAGACCTGTGCGTTTGACATCGGCGCGTGCCGATGCGCGGTCTTCGTGCGCAGCTTTGGGGGTGGTGCGCTCGTGTCAGTCAGTCTTAGAGATACGGAGTTGATATGAGAACGAAAGCAACGATGCCCCTTCTTGCCCTTGTTGGTGCTGCACTTCCGGCGTTTGGCGCTGCCGGTCAGGCGGTCGAGGTCCGCGTGACGGTCGAGAACCTGGCGCCGACGAACAGCGTCGCGTTTGCGCCGCTGCGCGTGGGTTTCCACAACGGCACATACGACGCGTTCGACAACGGAACTGCTGCGACGGCACCGATCATCTCGATCGCCGAGGGCGGCTCGGGCAGCGACTGGTTCCCGGCGTTTGAGGCCGCCGATCCGTCGGCGACGCTCGGCTCGGTCTTCCCGGACCCGGCCGGCCCGCTTCTGCCCGGCGCGACGGGGACCGCGGTCTTCAGTGTTGATCCTTCGATCAACCCCTACTTCACCTTCGCTTCGATGGTCGTCCCGAGTAACGACTACTTCATCGGCAACGACTCGCCCACGCAGTACCAGCTTTTCGACACGAAGGGCAACCTGCAGATCTCGTCGATCACGCAGACGGGCGACGACATCTGGGACGCGGGTTCCGAGGTTGACGGCGCGTTCGGAGCCGCGTTCCTTGATGGATCGACGAACGCGGACCGCATCGACGAGAACGGCGTCGTCGAATTCGACTTCGAAGACCTCGACGTGTTCAACGGGCTAACGACCGCGGCGGGCTACACGTTCGACCGTCAATTCGGCGGCGACGACGCGGTGTACCGGATCTCGTTTGAGGTCGTACCCGCGCCTTCGACCGCGGCACTGGCGGGCTTGGGGGGGCTGGTGATGACCCGCAGGCGCCGCCGCTAACTCCGCGCTCGCGGTCACACCTGAGACTCGCCGGTCTCCGAGCTCTCCACCAAACGAGGGCCGGGGACCGGTTTTTTGGTGCGCCTTGACGGTGTTTTAACCGCCTCTGCTGGACTTTATGTTTGTAATCACTAGACTCGCGATGGCATTGGGGCGGAATCGTGTTCTTTCAAAGACACCCAAAGGAGATCGATAGATGAAACAACAAATGACAGCAGTTCTTGGCGTATCGGTTCTGGCAGCGGGTCTCGGCGGCTGCGCCGCGACCGGCCTGACCCCGGAGGCCTACGAGATCACCCAGGCCGAGTGCGCCGCGACCGTGGCTCACCTGTCCAACACCGAGCCCGAGTTCGACGGCCTCATGTCCCAGAGCGTCGGCTACGCCGTTTTCCCGGGTGAGTTCTCGGGCATCGACTGGTTCCTCGGCGGCGCGGGCAGCGATGGGCTCGTCTTCGATCAGTCGGGCGATGTCGTGGGCTACAGCCGCCACGCCCGCATCAATCTCGGCATCGGGATCTTCGGTCAGTACAGCGACCACGTGATCTTCTTCCCAGACCAGGCCTCGATGGATTCGTTCAAGGAAGGCGGCTGGTCCGTCGGCGGCGAGACCGGCATCGGCATCCTCGGCCTCGCGGCCAGCGGCCAGACCTCGCTCACCGAGGACCACGAATTCGTCAGCGACCCCCGCTCCGGCGGCGGCCTCGGCGCGTACTTCACCTTCGACAACTACAGCTACAACGACATCCAGACCGCGCTCAGCGAATAAGACGCCCAGCAAGACCAAAACCCTCCCGCGGGGGCGGCCAAAAGCTGCCCTCGCGGTTTTTGTTTGGAGACGCAAACAGGCCCGCTGCCTGCTACGATCACGAGCTATGCCCAAAATCACCATTAACGGCGTCGAGTGCGAGTTCGAGCAGGGTCAGAAGATCCTCGAGGTCGCCAACAAGAGCTCCGTCAAGATCCCGTACTACTGCTACCACGACTCGCTGTCGGTGCCGGCTCAGTGCCGAATCTGTCTGGGCGAGATCTGGGCACCCAACCCTCGCAACGAGGGCAAGCTCGAGCCGCAGATGGGCGGCAAGCTCCAGCCCACCTGTTCGACGGAAGCCGCCGACGGGATGGTGGTCTACACCGACAACCCCAGAGCCGTGGCAAACCAGAAGGCCGTCATGGAGTACCTGCTGATCAACCACCCGCTGGACTGCCCGGTGTGCGACCAGGCGGGCGAGTGCGAGCTTCAGGACTACAGCTTCGAGTACGGGCGCGGCGTGTCGCGATTCCAGGAGACGAAGGTCAAGCAGCCTAAGAAGGACCTTGGCCCGAACGTGTACATCTACTCAGACCGGTGCATTATGTGCACCCGCTGCGTGCGCTTCACGCGCGAGGTCGCGGGGACTGCGGAGCTTTCGATCCACGGGCGCGGCAACGGGAGCGAGATCGATGTCTTCCCGGGTGTGCCGCTGGACAACGAGATCAGCGCCAACGTGATCGACCTGTGCCCGGTGGGTGCGCTGCTCGACAAGGACTTCATGTTCTCGCAGCGTGTGTGGTTCCTCAAGAGCACGCCTTCGATCGACGGCATCACCGCCTCGGGCGACAACATCCAGTTCGAGCACAACGAGGGCAAGCTCTACCGGCTCAAGCCACGCACGAACATGGCGGTCAACAAATGGTGGATCACCGACGAGGTCCGCTACGGCTGGAAGCACATCACCAAAGACCGCCTGACCACGCCGATGCGTCGTCGCTTTGGCGCACTCGATGAGTGCGGCTTTGCGCAGGCCTACGACGAAGCGATTGACGGCTTGCAACAGGCCAAGAACGACGGCAAGAAGCTCCTGCTCATGGTCAGCCCGATGCTCAGCTGCGAGGACGCGTACCAGCTTGCCAAGCTCGCCGACGCGATCGACCCGAGCGCCGAGTTTGCTGTGGGTCACGTGCCGTTCCGGGGCGAAGACAAGGCGTTCCCCGCGGGCAAGAAGCCGGGCGACGAGGGCTCGTTTGTCATGTACGCCGAGAAAGCGCCCAACGCCCGCGGCGTGCGTCGTGTGCTCGAATCGTTCAACAAGACCGTCCATGACTTTGATGCCGCGGCGAGCAAGCTCAAGTCTGGCGAGTTCGGCAGCGCGATCCTGACGGGCAACTACCCGGGCGAGTGGGCCGAGGCCGACTTTGCCAACTCGCTCGACAGCGTGTTCACGGTGCTGATCGACACGCACCGCAGGCGCGCGATGGACAAGGCTGACATCGTGCTGACCGGCGCGACGTGGGCCGAGAAGGCCGGAACGTTTGAGAACGTGAACAACGTGATCCAGGCGTTCGAGCAAGCGATCCCGACGATGGAGCAGTGCAAGGCCGAGGCGCAGATCGCGATCGACATGCTGAGCCTGCTCTCGGGCGAATCGCTCGGCCCGGTCCACCGCACCGTTTCACGCGTCGACGAAGCGCCGGGTCAGGTGCCCACCGCGGTCGAGACACGCCTGCAGTCGGCGCGGCTCTACAACGCGGCCGACACCCGCCGAGAAATGGCCCAGATCAGCGGCTCGCTCGGCGTGTTCGTGAGCGACGTCTCGATGCCGGTTGTCGAAACCGCGCAGGCGCCGGACGTGGAGATGGTGGAGCTTTAGTCGCTCCGCCTTAGAACGGGAGAGCTTTGTCGTGCTCTGGCCAACCGTTATCTGTATCGTCGCCGGCATCATCTTCGGGGTGCCGTTCACCTACTACTGGCTGCGCTGGTCCGACAAGAACGCGGTCGGGCGAGAGAAGCGCTTTGTCGAGAAGCCAAAGCCAAAGAGCAAGAACGTGAAGGTGATCAAGCTCGACTCGCACGACACCGGCGGCGGGCAGTAGCGTGCCACGCTACAAGCTCACCATCGCCTACGACGGCACCGACTTCTGCGGCTGGCAGAAACAAGAACCGCCCGACCCCGACGACGCGACCAAACGCATCACGCTGCGCACTGCGCAGGGTGTGGTCGAGGAAACCGTGCAGGACGTGCTGCGCGAGAAGGTGATCGTCATGGGCGCCAGCCGAACCGACTCGGGCGTGCACGCGCTCGGTCAGGTCGCGGCGTTTACAAGTGAGCCCATCGAGGACAAGGGTATCGGCTGGCCAGAGTCGCGCGGCACGGAGTCGCTCGTCAAGGCGCTTAACAGCAAGCTGCCCCGGGATGTGCTTGTGCGGAGCGCCGAGGTTGTGCCGCATGACTTCAACCCGATCGGCGGGGCCGCGGAGAAAGAGTACACGTACACGATCGAGTGCGGCCCGATCCGCCCGCTGTGGGACCGGCGGTATGTGTTCCACACGTGGTACGAGCTTGATCTGTCGAAAATGCAGCAAGCCGCGGCGGCGATGGTCGGCGAGCACGATTTCGCGGCGTTTGCGCAGATCAACCACGGCAGGACCACAACGGTCCGCACGATCTTCGGTTGCACGGTTGAGCGAGCCGAATCCGCGACCGACGGCGCCCGCTTCGTCATCCGCGTCTCGGGCAACGGCTTCCTCTACAACATGGTCCGCATCATCGCGGGAACACTGATGGAGGTCGGGCGAGGGAAGTTTGCGCCGGAGGATGTCTCAGAGATCATCGCGAGTTGCGATCGCACACGAGCCGGGCCGACGCTCCCGCCGCAAGGGTTGAGGCTGGAGTGGATTCGGTATTGAAAGAGTACAAACTCACCACCCAACGACTGATCATCCGCGAGCCGCGCATCGGTGATGCCGAGCTTCTGATGCCGATGTTCAGCGACCCGGTCGCGATGCGGTACATCGGCAACGGCGCGCCGCGGGATCTCGACACGGTTCGGCAGTCGATCCGCAAACGCATCGCGTACTTCGCTGAGACCGGCACGACGCTGTTCACGGTTGCCTTGCAAGAAACGGGCGAGGTCATCGGTGACTGCGGCATCTTCCCTTACAACTGGGAAGGACCGGAGATCGAGCTCGCGTACAGGTTTCGCCAGACTGCGTGGGGCAATGGGTACGCGAGCGAGGCGGGCCGGGCCGTGATCGACGCGGGGTGGCGTGATACTGAGATCAACGAACTGCTCGGCGTGACCGATCTGCAGAACCACGCGTCGCAACGGGTGCTGACCAAGCTCGGGTTCGAGAACCTCGGCACGACCGGGGCGTACTACGACGAGGAACTCTCCCACTTCCGCCTGCGTCGGCCCCAATGATCTGACATGCCACTGAAGATCCTGCACATCTCGACCCGGCTCATCCTCGGCGGCAGCCAGGAGAACACGGTCCTCTCCTGCGAGGGCCAGGCGCGGCTCGGGCACGATGTGCACCTCGCGTTCGGCCCGATATTTGGACCCGAGGGCTCGATGCTCGAACGTGTGCAGAACTTCCGCACCGACGACGGCAGAGGCATCACGACGCACGAGCTGCCGAACATGGTGCGTGAGGTGAACCCGTTCAAGGATCACTTCTGCTTCCACCATGAGCTGAAGCGGCTGATCCGCGAGCTGCAGCCCGACGTGGTGCACACGCACTCGTCGAAAGCCGGCGTGCTCGGGCGGTGGGCGGCTTGGAAGTTCGGCGCAAACAACGGCAAGCGGCCCGCGATCGTCCACACCATTCACGGCCCGCCGTTCATGCCGATCGAGGGCGGCGCGATCTCGCGCACGAAGATCAAGGCCAAGAACAAGCTCTACGAGGTCGCCGAGAAAGTCGCGGCCAAAAGGTGCCACACGATTGTTTCCGTCGCCGACGCGATGACCGAGCAGTTCCTGGCGCGCGGTATCGGTGAGCCAAACCAGTACATCACCGTGCGGAGCGGGATGGAAACTCAGCCTTACCTGCACCCCGCTGCGGGAGAGTCTCGTGACGAGATGCGCCAGAGCCTCGGGATCGGTGAGAGCGATTTCGTCGTCGGCACCGTCGCCCGGCTCGCGCAGCACAAGGGCCACGACGACCTGCTCGATGCTCTCGCGGACGATCTCAAGACGAATCCAAACTGGAAGCTGCTCTGGGTCGGCGACGGCTGGTGGAAAGACCGGCTCATGACCAAGGCAGAGTCTTTGGGTGTGAGGGAGCAACTGATCACGACCGGGCTTGTGCCGCCCGAGCGGGTGCCGGGGTTGATCCGAGCGATGGATGTGCTGGCGCACCCGAGCTGGCGCGAGGGCTTGCCCAGGACGGTGCCCCAGGCGCTGCTGTCGGGCGTGTGCCCTGTGGCGTACGACGTTGACGGCACGAAGGAGGCGTGCCGACACGAGGAGACCGGTTTGCTGGTTTCCAAGGGCGATATCGCCGGTTTACGTGAATCCGTGTGTCGTCTCTACGACGATCCAGAGCTGCGCACTAGACTTGCAGCACATGGACACGCGTGGTGCAAAGACGAGTTCGCGGCCGAGACCATGGTCCGGCGATTGGAAGACGTGTATCGCGATGCGTTGGTGCTCGCTGCTGGCGGCGGGTGCGCTGGCGACGAACGCTGACGCGCAGCGGCTCAACCTCGACGGCCCGGAAGCGCCCGAGCCCGGGACCAGCCTCGTCGCGCTCGAGATCTCGCAGAGCATGACGCGACAGGCCGACCGGCTCGACCCGCAGGCCTGGCAGAACGACCCGGACAAGCAGGCGCTCGAAGCGGCGCAGCAGGAGCTCCGGCTCGCGATCGCTACGCTCGCAGAAGTTGGCAACAACGCGGGCACCGACGGCTCCCACCTGATCCTCGCGGCGATGACGCTCGACCGCCGGCTCGAAGAACTCGACGACCTGCTCAAGCAGTCGCGTGACCGCGCGATGCTGCTCGCCTTGGCGAAGGATCTCGAGACGCTGCGCATCGACTGGGGCCGGGGCCAGAGCATCGACCCCGATCGGCTCGACCGCGATCTTCGGTTCGCGTTTGCACAGCTGGCGATCGATTCGCAGAGCCGGGTTGGCACGGTCGGCTGGGCGGTGCTCGGCTCAACTCCAACCGAGTCGTCGCTGCAGGACGTCCTCGCGCCGCTGGCAGAAGCGGGCGTGGGCGACGCGGACCTGACGAAACTCAGCGAACTCGGCGATCGGCTTGAGCTGATGACGCGCTGGCCCGGGTATGCGCGGGAGTCGGCGACGCGGAGGACGCTGATCGTTCAGGCCGCCGACGCGATCAGCGAGACCCCGGTGTGGCTCCCCGCCCCGACGCGGAAGCGGCTCGCCGACGACTTCGCCGCAGCTATGGACACCGAGAACCCCGCCAGCCGCGACGCGGAGCTGATGCTTCTGATCGCGCAGGGCCGGGTCATCGACCAGCTCACGGAGATGGGCACGGGGCGTCAGGCCGATCGACTCCGGAGCCGAGCCGCGGGCGCGATCGCCGACCGTTCTGTTGATGCGGAAGGTGCGCTGAGCGCCACCGAACTGGCCGTCGAAACGCTCGACATCTCCGCGAGGCTCAGTGACATCCAGCGCGACGACACGCTGCTGCGTCAGATCCGCATCGCGTGGCGTTCGCTGATCCCCGACGTGCGCAACGTGAACGTCAACGCGCGCGACGCCGCGGTGAACCTGCTCGTCGATCCGACGAACATCAGCAACCCGAGCGAGCTCTCGGCGATCGCGGCTCTCCGCACGCTCAACGACGACTTCGCGAGCCTGCGACGGTTCTCCGAGCGATTCGCGCCGGGCACCGAAAGCAAAGACAAGGCCAACACCGCGATCGCGGATCGGCTTCTGGCGCTCGGGCAGGACATGGACGACGAATCGCTCAGGCCTCTGAGCCTCGAACTGTTCCGCGAGCTCAACGACCAGCTCGATCTTTGGGACGAGATCCGGAGCCTGCGCGACCCGGCGGACCGCGTCATCGGCGACCGGCGCGACGACCTGACACTCAGGCTCCAGAACCTGAACAACCAGTGGCTCGCCGGCTGGGGAACGCCCGGCGGACGCGGCGCGGGCGAGGGCGTCGCCGAGGATCTGCGCCTGACGCGCGATGTGCTCCGAACTCTGGCAGACGTCAACGCGTTTACCGACCTTGCCACCATCAACAGCTGGCCCGGCTTCGAGATGTCGCCCTCGTCGAGGCGCCTCGTCACCAGCAACATCACAGGCGAAGTCGATGGGCTCGTCAGCGAACTCATCCGAGGCCCGAGTGAGATCTCACGCAGACGCACCTTCAGCACACTGACCAGCCTCCGAGGCACGCACGGCCCGGCGCTGCTGGCAGGCCGACTCGCGCGACTGGCATCCGAAGAAGGCCTCACGCTCGCTGGCCCGATCGCCGAGCTCGGGTTCGGGCCGCCCGTGCGTGAATCGTGGATGGCGTCCCACCGCGACGCGATCGCCGACGTTTGCTGGTACACCGCCGAGCTGTCGCGCCAGAACGCGAACGACCCCGACGAGTCAGAAACGCGCACGCAGGAACTCCGGGCGCATCTGAAATGGCGCGCGCTACGGACACTCGAAGCAATCGAGCGGGACTCGAACTAACGACTTTACTTCCAGCGGATCAGACGCTCGCCGAAGCCGAGCTTCATGGCTTCTTTGGCTGCGTAGAGCGTGGCCTCTGCGGTCTCGTTGGCCTTGGCGGTGCCGTCACGGATGATGTCGATGACCGCGTCGTCGCCGCCCGGGCCCTCGAATTCGGCGCGCCGGGCGCGCATCGGTTCGAGCATCTCGTTGATGGCTTCGATGACGTGTGCCTTGACGTGGCCGTCGCCGAGGTTGTCGCCCTTGGTGTACCGCTCGCGGAGCTCGGCGACGAACGCCTCGTCCTTGATGAACACGTCCGCGTACTGGAAGACCGGGTTGATCTCCGGGTTGCCCGGCTCGTCCGGCTCGCGGCTCTGGCCCGGGTACATGCCGTTGATCTTCTTCTTGACCTGCTTTGGCGTATCGGAGAGGAACACCGAGTTGCCGAGGCTCTTCGACATTTTGTTCTTGCCGTCGGTGCCGATGAGCCTGCCGACCTTGCCGACGAGCGCCTTCGGGATCGGGAACGTGGCGCCCTCGGTTTCGTAGGTCTCGTCCTCGGCGTGCGAGTCGATGCCGCAGTAGATCTGATCGAACCGGCGCGCGACCTCTCGGCACATCTCGATGTGCGCGACCTGGTCCTCCCCCACCGGCACATACTCGGGCCTGAACGCGAGAATGTCGGCGCACTGACCGACGGCGTACATCGGGAAGCCGAAGCTGTACTTGTCGCCCAGCCCCTTTGTCTCGATCTCCGTTTTCAGGGTCGGATTCCGCATCACGCGGTTGAACGGGATCAGCATCGCGAAGTACCAGCTCAGCTCGGCGATCGTGGGGATCTCGGTCTGGAGCACGATCGTCGAACGCGACGGGTCGATGCCCGCAGCGAGCCAGTCCTTGACGATCTCGATCGTGTCCTGCCGGATCTCTTTGGGCTGGTCGGCCCGGGTTGTGTAGGCGTGCATGTTGGCCAGCAAGAAGAAGCAGTCGTAGTCGTCCTGCATCTTGACCCTCTGCTCGACGCTGCCGACCCAGTGGCCCAGGTGCAGCCTCCCCGTCGGCGTGTCGCCGGTGAGGACGCGGTTCTTGCCCGATGATGTGTGATTCTGGCTCATGGGGGCAAGTCTAGGGACTCGATCACGCAAGCACGAACGACAGCCCCACATTGAATGCGTTGAACACAGCGTGCATCGCGATCGGGACCGAGATCTTGCCCGTGCGTTCGTAGGCGATGCCCATCGCAAGCCCGAGCGTGCCGATCGCGGGGAGCGTGTGCGGCTCGATCCCCGAGCTGATGTGCATCGCGGTAAACAGCGACGAAGCGATCAGGATCGCGAGCCAGGGCTTCCGCACGATCGAGAGCACCGCGCTCTGGAGCAGACCCCGGAACAGGACCTCCTCGAAAATCGGCGTCGCCACCACCGCGCCGGCGATGAACGCCCACCGCCACACGCCGGCCTCGGGGGACACGATCGAGTCGAGCGTGTCGTGACCGATCGCATCGGGCGGCGAATCGCTGAAGACCGTAAACAGAAACAGACTCAGCTGACCGACCGCGGCGGTGATCGGGTACACCAACACGCCGAGCACAACCCCGGCAATCCAGCCCGCGCGCCCGATGCGGAAACGCCCGATGTTCCAGAACCGCTTGGCGAGCAAGAGTCCTAGCACGCTCGCCACGATGCCCGCGGCTCCTACAACGAGGTTGAAGACCCCCTGCTGCTCGAATGTCCGAGCCTCGCCCACGTTGATGCCCTGGGTATCCGAGACAACAATCGCGGCGATGCTCGAGAGCACGAAGCACCCGATCATGATCGCAAACAGAGCCGGGCCTGCCTCGATGGGCGGTGCCTCGGCGGGCTCCTTCCGGCTGAACGAGCCCGGGCGGATGTGATCTTTCTTCCAGAACCAAGCCAGAGCCCCGATCGCGACGAGGTAGATCAGCACCGTGAGCACGATCCCGGCGATCTGCGATTCCTGACCGGCGGCGGCTTCTTGTGCGCTGGCGATGCCCGGGGCTGCAACAATGAGACCCATGGCCACCATCCTTGATGAGATCGTCGAAGCAAAGAGAGCCGAGGTCGCCGAGCGCAAGGCCGCGACCCCGATGGCGAACATCGAGCGCGCCGCGCGGGCCGAGGCGCCGGCGAGAGACTTCGTCGGCGAGCTGACCGCGCCGCTCAACGGGCTCCGGGCGGCGATCATCAGCGAGATCAAACGCAAGAGCCCGTCGGCGGGCTGGATCAGGCCCGAGTACGAGCCGAGCGGTTCGGAAGATGGGTTCGCGCCGGAGGACATCGCTAGACGGTATCACCGAGCCGGGGCGCGGGCGATCAGCTGCCTGACCGACGGGCCATACTTCGGCGGCAGGCTCGACTATCTCCAGCGGGTCCGCGCCGCGGTCCCGATGCCGGTGCTCCGCAAGGACTTCATGGTGGATGTCTGGCAGGTCTTCGAGAGCCGGGCCGCCGGCGCGGACGCGATTCTGCTGATCGCCGAGTGCCTCAGTGACAGCGAGATCACCGAGATGATCGAGGCCGCCGTTGAGCTCGGGATGGGCGTTCTGCTGGAGTCTCACGACGAGGCCAACCTCGTCCGCTCGACCCGGCTTGCGGGCCAGACGCACCCGAAACAAGTGCTCATCGGTATCAACAACCGTGACCTGAGGGTCATGAAGGTGGACCTTGGCCACACAACCCGGCTTTCGAGCAAAGTGCCCGACGCCGGGATGCTGGTCAGCGAATCGGGCATCAAGACAGCCGATGATCTCGATCGGCTTGCAGATTCGGGTGTCCGGATCGCGTTGGTGGGTGAGCACCTCATGGCCCAGCCAGACCCGGGCAGGGCGCTGGAAACGCTGCTTGGCAACTGAGCCTGCGGGTCTTTCAGTGGCTGCTTAGGCCCGCTAGCATAAATGACACGGGGATCGGCCCCGAACACGCCGCCCCGGAAGGCAGGAGACTTTCGCAATGACCCGACGACGCAACGTCGCAACGCTCGCCCTCTCGCTCACCTTTGTTGCTGGGGCTGCCCAGTCTCAGGAATCGATGCCGCCGCCCGCGCAGCCCGATCGCCCGAGCACCGCCGAGCGCAACGGCCTTGACGAGCGAGCCGTCGGCATCTTCCTCGCGGCTCAGGAAGCCCTCGTAGAGACCAAGGACATCGCGGTCACGATCCGCTCCGAGATCCAGGCCGAGTCCGGCCCGCTGGCAGCGTTCAAGCTCGGCGCCGACGGCAACGCGTGGATCCGCCAGGAAGAAGGCGGCCTCTGGACGCGCTCGATGATCGGCCATTCCGATGAGATCGGCTCGAACGAACAGCTCGCGTTCACCGTCGTGAAGTCGGACAACAAGGCCTCATGGATCGACCCTGAGAATCAGGAAGTCATCCACGCCATCGGCCGGTACGCAAAGGGCAAGTACTACAGCAACGCCGACCTGCTCGGCCTGCACTACCTGTTCCAAGTTAAGCCGTACGCCCGTGAGCTTCGCGCCGCCAAGCTCGAGGTGCTGGGCACGGAAGCCGTGGACAACACGCTGTGCAACATCGTGCGTGTTGAGTACTCGGGCCGGGAGCTGCCCCGCCGCTGGTACATCAGCACCACCGACGGCTTCCCCCGCAAGATCGTCGAAGAACTCATGGAGGGCGCGACCCGCACCTACGACTTCACCGACGTTGAGATCGACAGCGGCATCGACGATGCGCGATTCGCCATCAAGGTGCCCGCGAACTACGTCGAGAAGAACCTCCCGGACCGCCAGGCCGCACAGAACGCGGCGACCCCCGAGCAGACCGCCGTCACGAACACCGACGACTCGATGGGTCAGTACGGCGTCGAGATCGGCGACCTCGGTGCACCCTTCACCGCGAGCAATATCTTCGGCGAGGAGTACGACCTCAAGGACTACGCCGGCAAGCCGGTCCTGCTGTTCTTCTGGGCGAGCTGGGTGCCGAGCACCTCGATTGTCGCCAGCGAGATCATCGAACTCAACGACTACCTCGGCGACGACGGCCAGCTTCTCTCGTTCGCTTTGCGTGAGCGGACACCGGAAGCCGCGGTGAACCTCATGCTCGAAGAAGACCGCGAGGACGTGGTCGTGCTGACCTCGGGCGGCCGGGCCGGCAACGTGTACAACATCGCCAAGATGCCCGCGATCGTCATCCTCGATTCCGACGGCAGGATCGCGTACCGCACCGAGAACTACGTCATCGAGGACACGATCAACGAGATCAAAGCAAAGCTCGACGAGCTGCGTTAGTTCTCGAACACAGATCAAACTCAAAAAATGAAACGGCCGGTCCCTTCGAAAGGACCGGCCGTTGTTTATATCACAGGGTGTCGAACCGTTTCACTAGCCGTGACGGATCGCGGCCTGAGCGGCTGCGAGCCTTGCGATCGGCACGCGGAACGGTGAGCAGCTGACGTAGGCCAGGCCCGCTCTGTGGCAGAAGTCGACGCTCTCGGGGTCGCCGCCGTGCTCGCCGCAGATGCCGATCTTCAGATCGGGGTTGCCTGCCTTGCCGCCCTCGATGCCCATCTGCACCAGCTGGCCCACGCCGGTCTGGTCGAGGCTCTGGAACGGGTCAACGGGCAGGATGCCCTGTCCGATGTAGTCGGGCAGGAACGTGTTCACGTCGTCACGCGAGTAGCCGAAGGTCAGCTGCGTGAGGTCGTTGGTGCCGAAGCTGAAGAAATCGGCTTCGTGCGCGATTTCCTCGGCGGTGAGAGCCGCGCGTGGGATCTCGATCATCGTGCCGATCTTGATGTCGAGGCGCTTCTTGAAGCCCATCTCCTTCTTGACCGTTGCGATGACGTCCTCGGCCTCGCTGCGGAGCAGGCGGAGTTCCTGAACCGTGCCGACGAGCGGGATCATGATCTCGGGCATCGCCTTGACCTTCTCGCCGACGCACTCGATCGCGGCTTCGACGATCGCGCGGACCTGCATGCGGAGGATCTCGGGGTACGTCACCGCGAGCCGGCAGCCGCGGTGGCCCAGCATCGGGTTCAGCTCGTGCAGCATCGCGACGCGCTGCTTCACCTTGGGCAGCGGCACCTTCATCGAGGTCGCCAGCTCCTTCTGCTGCGCCGACTCGTGGGGCAGGAACTCGTGCAGAGGCGGGTCGAGCAGGCGGATGGTCACGGGCAGGCCGTTCATCGCGCGGAAGATGCCCACGAAGTCGTCGCGCTGGTAAGGCAGCAGCTTGTCGAGCGCCGCTTCCCGGTCCTCGACGGTCTCGGCGAGAATCATCTCACGCATCGCCTTGATGCGCGGCCCCTCGAAGAACATGTGCTCGGTGCGGGTCAGGCCGATGCCTTTGGCGCCGAACTCGCGTGCGCGGGCTGCGTCGGCGGGTGCGTCGGCGTTGGTGCGGACCGCCATCGTCGCGTGCTTGTCGGCCCAGCGCATGACCTTGGCGAAGTCGCCAGAGAGCTCGGGGGTAATGGTTGAGAGGGCGCCGGCGAAGACCTCGCCAGTGCCGCCGTCGATGGAGATGGTGTCGTCCCGGCCGAACTTCTTGCCGTTGACGGTGAAGGTGCCCTTGGCGGCGTCGATCTGGATCTCACCCGCGCCGGCGACGCAGCACTTGCCCCAGCCTCGGGCGACGACCGCCGCGTGGCTGGTCATGCCGCCGGTGGAGGTGAGGATGCCGACCGCCGAGTGCATGCCGTCCACATCTTCGGGCGAGGTTTCCTTGCGGACGAGGATGATCTTCTCACCCGCGTGCGCCCGCTCGACGGCTTCGTCGGCGGTGAACGCGGGCTTGCCGACCGATGCGCCGGGTGAAGCCGGCAGGCCCCGGGTCAGCATCTTCGCGATCGCCTTCTTCTTCGGGTCGAAGCTGGGCAAGAGGAGCTGAACAAGATCGCCCGCGGGGATGCGGAGCAGTGCCTCGCGCTCGTCGATTAGTTTCTCTTTGACCATGTCGCAGGCGATCTTCACCGCGGCGGCGCCGGTGCGTTTGCCGTTACGGGTCTGAAGCATGAACAGCTTCTTGTCCTCGATGGTGAACTCGATGTCCTGCATGTCCTTGTAGTGCTTCTCGAGCTTGGTCTTGTTCTTGATGAGCTGGTCGTAGACCTTCTTGTTCCACTTCTTCATCTCGCTCACGGGCAGCGGCGTGCGGATGCCCGCGACGACGTCTTCGCCTTGTGCGTTGATGAGGAACTCGCCGTAGAACGCGCTGTCACCGGTTGACGGGTCGCGTGTGAAGGCGACGCCGGTGCCCGAGGTTTCTCCCATGTTGCCGTAGACCATCGCCTGGATGTTGACCGCGGTGCCGTTGAGGCCGTGGATGCCCTCGATGCGGCGGTAGCTGATGGCTTTGTCGGCGTTCCAGCTCTTGAAGACCGCTTCGACCGCGAGTTCGAGCTGCTTGAACGGGTTCTGCGGGAACGCGTCGCCGACCTGCTTGCGGTAGACCTCTTTGTATGCCTTGCAGAGTTCCTTCAGGCCCTCGGCGGGGACTTCGGTGTCGAGCTCGACGTGGTACTTCGCCTTGATCTCGGCGAACGCGTCCTCGAACTTCTCGTGGTGAACGCCCATGACGACGTCGCCGAACATGTTGATGAGTCGGCGGTAGGCGTCGTAGGCGAAGCGGTCGTTGCCGGTGCGCTCGGCGAGCGCTTCAACGGATTCGTCGGTCAGACCGAGGTTCAGGATCGTGTCCATCATGCCCGGCATGGAGACCATCGCGCCCGAGCGGACGGAAACGAGCAGCGGGTTGGTGGCATCACCAAACTTTTTGCCGAGCTCTTTCTCGAGCACAGCCATGCCCTTGGTGACCTCGTTCATCAGGCCGTGCGGGAGGCGTGAGCCGTTCTCGTAGTACTTCGCGCAGGTGTCGGTGGTGATGGTCATGCCCGGGGGCACGGGCAGCCCGATGGCGGTCATCTCGGCGAGGTTGGCGCCCTTGCCGCCGAGGAGTTGTTTCATGGTGCCGTCGCCGTCGGTCTTGGTGGCGCCGAAGGAGTAGACCATTTTGCCCGAGCGCGCCGGCTTCGGAACAACCTTCCGCCCGCTGGCGCGGAGCACCCGGCCCGCGCTCTTCTTGGTTGCCTTGCCCTTCTTCTTTGCGGCTGATTTCTTGACTGCTGATTTCTTCGTTGTTTTCCGAGCAACCTTCTTCTTAGCCGACTTCTTCGCGGCTTTCTTGGTTGTCTTCTTGGAAGCGGGCTTCTTGGCCATCGGGAGGAATCCTCATCTAGGTTTGGGGCTCTATCTCTCGTCGTGGGCTTGCCGGATCGGCCCACGGGCCAAATCGCGCAAACGAGCCGATTCTAGGTAGGAACCGCGCGAATATCCGCAGTTCGCAGCGTCATACCATCAACTGTGACCACCGCCCACACACCCCGGCTCGACACAACCGCCAATCAGGCGGGCGGGCTGCTCGCACGCTGGCCATTGGACGAACCGCTTGGCGCCCACATCGCGGGCGATCCGCAGAGAAAGCCGGGTTTTTCGCTGTATGCGCGCCCCGAATCCATCGAGCACCCCGCGACACTCGACGAGCTTGCTTCGCTCATCAGATCATCACAGAGCTGTATACAGCCCACCCCCACTTTCGGACCCGGCTGGCTCGTTTCGATCAACTACAACGCGGGTCACCAGATCGAACCCAGCGCCTCGGCTGCGCCCACCGCGAACCAAGGCCCGTTCGCAACGCTCGCAAGGATCGAATCGGGCTACATCGTCAACAACCAAACCGGCGAGACAACCACATTCGGCGCGCCGCCTCGGCTCTTAGAAAAATCTGACCACGGCCGGGCGTTCTCACTCGGGAGTGCGCAGGGACTCGAACGCGAGGCTCTGTATACAAACGCTGTCGGCAAGGCGGTCGAGCTGATCCGCGCGGGGGATGTGTTCCAGGTCAATCTCACCCATCGGCTTCACGCGGCGTTCGCTGGCTCGGCTCGGGCGCTCATGGCGTCCCTCGCCGAAACGCTGAGGCCATGGCACGGGTTTTATCTCGAGACCCCATCCGCATCGCAAACCGAGATCGCCGCGATCTGCTCGCTCAGCCCGGAACTCTTTCTCGATCTCGCTCCCGACGGTTTGGTCCGCACGCGCCCCATGAAGGGCACGCGCCCGGGCAAGACGCCAGCCGCCGAGCTCGAACTCGCGGACAAGGACAAAGCCGAGCTCGCGATGATCGTTGACCTGATGCGGAACGACCTCGGCCGGGTATGCAGGTTCGGATCGGTGAAGGTCACACAGAACAGAACCATCGAGCCGCACGGCGGAACCTCGACCACACCCTCGCTCTGGCAGGGCGTTGCTACCGTGGAAGGAACCCTGCGCGACGGGCTCGATGTGCGCGACCTGCTCGCCGCGTGTTTCCCGCCCGGCTCGGTGACCGGTGCGCCAAAGGTCCGCGCGATGCAGATCATCGACGAACTCGAACCATCGCTCGGCTTCGATAGCTCGTTCCCGCGTCGAGGCCCCTACTGCGGCGCATGCGGGTTCATCGGTGACGGCGGCTCCGCATCGCTCAACGTCGCCATCCGCACCGCGATCATCACGGGCCTATCAGCCGGCACGGGGAATGTTGAATCGGGAGCCGCCCACTACCCGGTCGGCGCGGGCATCGTCGCGGACTCTGATCCGGCAGGCGAATGGCAGGAAACGCTCGACAAGGCGAAGCCGTTTCTCGATCTGTGTAAATCAGGCGGCGAACCCGGTCGAGACATCACCGAAGATTGACTGACGCTTGGCGGCAAGCCATGGCGCCACAACCGGCGCACCCTGGCGAGTGCTCTCGAGCGCATCGAGCATCGGGCCGGGCGACATCGTTCCGATGATCTGGGCTTGGCCGCCCGACTTCACCTCGGTAACACCCAAGTCCCGCATCGCCCGACGGACGACGTGCGCGTTCTTGCCCTCGGCGATGACCTCGGCGCTCGTCGCGCCGCGGGGCAGGCGCGACTTGATCGCCTCGCGAGCCGCGGCCAGCCCGATGAAACGCTCCCACATCGCGTCGTCCATCGGCGTGCGGCGCTGCGAGCCGATCGTCTGCTCGAGCTGCGCCAAACCCGCTTCGTACCCAGCGATCGCGTTCTCTTTTTCCGCGATGAATCGGCAGCGTTCTCTACTTCGTTCGAGTTCCTCGGCGAGCACACCCAGCGGTGCGTAGCGCTGGATTGTCCAGCCGTTGTTGCGGACGAGCCGTTCGACGATCAGGTGCATGTCCCGGCCCGAGCTGACCTTGCGGTGGAGCACCCGGAAGATCGGGCTGAACTCGATGCGTTTGCCCGCGAGCAGAAGCTTCGCCGATAGGTCGTATTCCTCGGCGTAGAAGCCGAAGTTCTCGTCGTAGCCGCCCGCGTCGATGAACGCGCTGCGCCGGATCGCGACGCCGCAGCCGACGAAGACCTCTGGCAGGCCCCCGTCCTCGCGCCGGACGATCGTGTCTTCGGTCTGGCCCAGGAACACGTCGGCTGAGATCGCGGCGACGTCCGGTGACGCCCGGCGGATCGCGACCTCGAACCCGGAGTCGAGCGGCGCCGAGTCGTCGTCGAGCATGATGAGCCAGTCGCAGCGTTCGTCGGCGTGCTTGGCCGCGATGTTCCGAGCCGCGGCTCCGGTGTTCTGTTCGAGCCTGATCGTGCGGACCGCTGTGCCGCACGGGAGTTGGTCGGGAAGCTCAACCGGGGTTTGTGATGCGTTGTCTGCGACGATGACTTCCGCGCCGCCCATGCCGATCTGCCTGCCGAGGCGGTTGATCTCGCCCAGCGTGCGCATGAGTTCGTCGTGCCGATCTTTGGTTGGGATGATGTAGCTGATCATGCCGCCTGCTCCGCGATGCCTCTGTCGTAGCCGAGCGCTTCGAGCAGCTCGCCGGCGCGCTCGTCGAACTCGTGCATCTGGTCGATGGTGAACCACTCTTTCCAATCGCCCGCTGCGCCCTTGCGGAAGAAACTCTCGCGGTCTTCCTCGCCCGGCTCGCGCCCGCCGGTCAGGTTCCGAAACGACGCGGCCTCGACACACGCCTTGGCCTGGCCCGGGGTCACGCTCACCCCGCTGCCCTCGGCGATGTGCCGCAAGAGCTTCGTCGCCTGCGCTTCCGTGTCGGTCAGCAGCTCTTCGTACTGCAACCGAAGCACCGACCTGAACATCGGCACCGCTTCGAGCATCGCGGTGTTCACGTCGATCCAGTTCTCAAGGAAGTGCTGGAACCAGACGTCCGGGATGACCTTGTCTTCGAGCTGCTGCGCGGCTTCGAGATCGTCGGCGCCCGCGCCGGGCTTGCCGCTGGCCCATCGCTGGCGTGCGATGTTGAGCCTGTGCGCTGCGCCGCTGACGATGACGTCACGCCCGTCGCGCACGAGGTGGACTAGCCTGATGCCCGGGTCGTACTCCGCGATCATGTCGGCCGCGTGCTCGGCGGTTCCGGGGTAGGGCGTGAATTTTTCGCCGTACAGAGAGACGCCAGCGTGCGAGGCGCATCGCACCGCGACGGCGTCGGCCAGATCGAACGCCAGCTGCTTGCAGAACCCGTCGTCCGCATGATCGAGCCCGAGGTGCCGACTCATGTGCCGAGCGGTTTGCTCGATGGTGATGTGCGGCCCGGTCGGGTTGCTCGGATCGAAGTATCGGCCGAAGAGCCGCGACTCGCCGCAGTGCATGTCACGGTGGGCGCCGATGAGTTTCTGCATCCACGTCGTGCCGCTCTTCGGGCTTGCAACGATGACGAACCTGATCGGGCGGTCATGTTGGTGAGTCATGAGACGCGCCTTGTCTGAGCCGCGGCATCGACCACGTCCGCCGACGCGAACGTGAGGTTGGTCGCGTGGAGCCTGCTGATCAGGCGGCGCAGGTCGGTCGCGGATACGGGCAGGTTGCCCATCCGCCCGGCCTGCACGCACGAGGCGGCGGCGCCGATGAACGCAGACGCGAGCGCCGAGCCGCCCGATGCTCTTGCGAGCGAGGCTGACGCCAGCAGCGCGTCGCCGCAGCCCAAGGGATCCACCGCGGCCCCGATCATCGCCGGGACATGCTCGGCCTTGAGCCGCGTCCCGAACGAACCGCCCGCGGCCGCTGCTGTTTCATTCATCGGATCAAAGCTGATGAGTCCCTCGGGGCCCATCGTGACGATCGCCTCGCGCACGCCGGTCGCGTCGAGCAGCCTCCACGTCGCGGCCGGGAGCGCTTCGTCGAACGTACGCATCGAGCCGCGGAGCTCGCTCTCGCTCGGTGTGATCAGGTCGAGCCCCTGCATCTCCAGCAGATTCGCCCGGCTGCCGCTGACGTCGCCTGCTGTGAACGAGCACCGCGAACGCAGCGTCGTGCACACACGCCTGACCGTGTTCGGCGACATCAGCCCGAGGCCAAAGTCCGCGACGATGCCGACATCAGAATCACGCGCGTCGGCGACGAACTCGACCAACCGATCCTGCTGTTTCGCGTCGAGGACGTAGGGCCTGACCAGATCGACCTTTACGACCTTCTGGGTGCCGACGACAAACCGCTGTTTTTCCGGGATAGGCCCGGGCAAACGGAGCGCCCGGACCTCGACGCCTTCCGCTGTAAGCCGGCGCTCGAACGCGGCGCCCTCTTCATCGTCGGGCAGCGCGGTGACCAGCACGGGCCTGGCGCCCATCGCGGCGGCGTGCCTTGCGATGATCGCGGCGCCGCCCTCGTAGCAGCGCGTCTCGAGCGGTCGGAGCGTGAGCATCGGCCCCTCGCCCGCGACGTCGGGCCGATCGCAGAGGACGTAGGTGTCGCGGATGGTCTCGCCCACGACGATCATGCTCTTGCCGCGGAAGCCGGCGACAATCTCTCCGAGCCGGTCCGACGAGAGTTCCGGGTTCTCGAGCAACGTCATCAGCCTCGAATGGAACGGGTCCATCGATTGGCCTAGCGAGTCGATGAGCGCGGTCGAACTGAAGACGATGTCGCCCGAGCTGAAGATAACCCGGCCGCCGCCGTCCTCGACCGCTTTGCGCTCGGCGTGGAAGCGCGGGTCGTTGTTGCTCTCGTACTCTCGGCCCTTGATGTACACGTCGGGCCGGACCGATTCGAGCATCGACAGCGCCGTCGAGTTCTGATCGATATACACCAGATCCACAAGATCGAGCTCGGCGAGGTTCTCGGCGCGGAGTTCTTCCGGAATCAGAGGCCGACCAGCGCCCTTGGTGATTAACGCATCGCCCGTCAGCGAAACGAGCAGGACATCGCCCATCGTCTTGGCTTGTCGGAGGTGGCGGATGTGGCCCGGGTGGACGATGTCGAAACAGCCGTGGCACACGACCAGCGATCGGCCCTGCTCGCGGAGCCGCTGGCGCACGGCAAGAAGCTCGTCCATCGCGAGGATCTTCTGGCCGGGATGGCTCGGTCCGCCGGCGGGGGTCATCTCGCCACACCATCGGCCCAAAACGCCCATCAGCAGCAGATTTTGGCCCGATCGAGCCGGGTGTGACGATCCCACCTGCATGAGCGCACCCGCATCACCAGCACGAACAACGATGTCGCTGCGCCAGTTCATCGAGATGGGCAAACAGGACAAGCCGTGGGTCTTCGCGCCGATGGCGCACTCCGCCATCGCCCAATCCGGGTATGACCCCGAGCTCTGGTTCCTGCTGGCCGAGAATCTGGCCTCGCTCGGATTGAAGACCATCGCCGCCGCCCAGCTCGAGGCGCTCTGTCAGCGCCGGCCCTCGGCGGCGACCACCCCGATGGTCACGGACCTCCGCGAGCGGATCGACCAACTCCCCGACGACCGGATCCAACAAGCCGAGCTCATTGCCAATGCCGAGCGGTCGGCCCAAACCCTGCTCGCACGTGGCATCGATCTCTTGCAGGACTTGGAGACTTGGAAACAGAACCAAGCCGGCGTCGAGTCGTTCCGCGCGGCTGACGGCAACATCGTCCGGCTCGCGGGCGAACAACTCCTCCACTTCGGCGACCAGCTCGGAGCCGCCCGTGACATCGGCGAGCAGAACATCGCCAAGGTCGCCCAGTCGCACGCGCCGTTCACCATCGAGGGCGTCGATCCGCCCTGGCTGCTCATCGAACTCGACAAGCAGACCCCGATTGGCGACTCCGGCTACCAGCCGGGCATCAGAATCATCCAATCCGACGTGCAGGAATTTCTCGACGGCTGCTCGATGGCGGATATCTCGCAGATCCTGTCTCAAGAACGCGTCGAACTCTTCATTGGTGCCGCCGCGGCTGAGCAGCTCAAGGCTTCGCTCGCGCGCGACGCGGGGACTCCGATCTCGGGGCCCTACATGCCGCTGCGTTCGCTCCGCACGCCGATCGCGCCCTCGACCACGGATTTGATGCGCTCTGCGATCGCCCAGCAGGATGCAGAGCACAGCGGGCACCTGAAGACGATCCACAAACGCGACGCCGAGCGGGATGAATCGTGGTGGCGCAAGCGCCTACTCGACGCGACTTCGGGTAAGGCCGAGCCTCTGCGCGTGCTTATCACAACGTGCCGATTCACGACGGTGCTGCATTCGATGTGCGTCGATCTCGCCGAGAGCCTGCGCAGCCGGGGCTGCGAGGTCGAGCTGCTGACCGACCCCGGCTTGCACCGCAGGCTCAGCCCACTCGCGTACTCGGAAGCGCTCGACCGGTTCGACCCCGACGTCATCCTCGCGCCCAACTACACTCGGCGTGATCTCGAGTTCGGCATCACCGGCAGCTACGCCCCGCCGCCCGAGACGCGCGTGCTCCCGACGGGGGTGCCGTTTGTGGTCTGGATTCAGGACGCGATGCCACACCTGCTTTCGACCGAGGCGGGCGCGGCGATCGGCCCACTGGACGTCACCGCGGGGTACGTCGGCCGAAGCATGGTCGCAGACTTTGGTTTCCCGAGCGACTCGGTCGTCCCCGCGCAGCTCGTCGCGAGCCAGCGCCGGTTCAACACTCAAAGCGCGAAGGCTGGCATGGACGACCGCTACGCCTGCGATGTCGCGATGATGACGCACCACAGCGAAACGCCCGAGTCGCTGCGCGATCGGTTGCTCGGCGAGCTTGAGTCATCGCCGAACCTGCGCAGAGCCGCGGAGTCGATGCTGCCCGGCATCGAGCACATCATCCGCACGACCAACGAATTCCCCGGTTCGCACAAGGCCGCGCGTATTCTTGTCGGGCAGCAAGAACAGCTCGACATGCAGGCGAAAGAGCTGCTTTTGCAGTGTTTTGTGCTCAGGCTGATCGACCGCACACTCCGCCACCAGACCGCGGCATGGGCGTCGGAGATCTGCAACGAACGCAACCTCGCGTTCCGAATTTTCGGCAAGGGCTGGCAGAACCACCCGACACTCGCCGAACACGCGGGTGGTGAGTTGCCGCACAACGATGCGCTCTGCGCCGCGTACGCAGCCGCGGGCATTACGCTGCACGTCAGCGCGTTCAACCTGCTCCACCAGCGCATCTTCGAGTGCGCTCTCTCGGGCGGCTGCCCGATCGTCCGCATGTTCCGTACCTACGACCCGCGCTCACTCGAACTCACACGCCTTCGCATCCTGAACAATCTCGAACCCGACGAGATCACAGGCTCCGCTGGAAGCGAGGACCAGGTGTACTGGTACGACCGGTTCCGTTCGAGCGACACCGCGAGGTACACGCTTCTTCAGCAGAGGCTCGGCGAAGAACTCACTGCACGCATCCGCATCTCGCCCCGGAGCGCCCGCGACATGAACCAGCCGATCCAGCCCGAGGCCGACCCGCAATGGATCCTCGGCGACTTCGATGACATGAGCTTCGACAGCAAGGACAAGCTCGCTGCGGTCATCGAGAGATCAGCAAACTTCCCAGAGTGGCGCACGAGCGCGGGTCTGGGCGTTGCGAACCGGTCGCACAATCACTTCACGCACGACGCGCTGGCCAAGCGTTTGATCGACAAGCTGCGCGAGCGCGCGTCCTAGACCGATACTGGCTCGTTTGTGGGAGCGTCTTGGTAGCTGCCGTAGATCGCGCGGACCAGAATCCCCGCTTCGCGCAGGTGCCGAGTGTTGTTCCACAGCGACTCTTCCCACGTGTCGCTCGAGAGCAGCACGCCGTCGGGTGCGAGCGATTCAGCGGCGTTCGCCGGCGTTTCAACGGGCAGTCCGAAAGCGTGCTTGGTTGCGGGCGGCTTGTCGTCGATGAACCCGACAACCGGGAAGTCGCCCGACTCGATCGTGTCGGCGTAGCGCTGCGAGTGCTGACCGATGCCATAAACAGCGATGCGTTTGCAGCCCGCGTCGACCATGCGGCGCAGCTGCCTCGCGAAGAAACCGCCATCGGGCATGAGCGCGCTCCAGACGATGTCGATGCCGCGATTATTCCATGCCGATGCGGTCTGTTCATCGGGCCCGGCGTCGCCCGCAGGGATAATCACCGCGTCGCTCGATTCGCCCGGCTCCCCCACCGCAACCGATCGGTAGCCCGCTTCAGTCAGGCGTTTGACGAGCCACTTCACCTCGCCGTCGGCGTCCTCGGTGTGGCGCTTGAACCAATGCTCGCTCGTACCGATCGTGACGCCGGCAATGCTCGGGCGGGTGCAGATCTCGTGCTGACTCATCGCATCGAGGACTTCTGCATACTGGCTTGCCATCGCACCGATCCCGAGATGCACCGAGACCGCATTCCACGCGTTGCTGCCGAGTGCTGCGAGCTTCGCCCGGTCCGAGCTCAGCTCGGCGATCTTTTTCGCTAGTAGTTCCGGCTGACCGACCGGCGCGGTGATGCCCGAGATGTCGTCGCGGACCCATTCGTTGACGCCGCTTTCGACACGCGTGACCGCGGGCACAACGCCCTGGCCCATCGCCTCGAGCATCGTGATGCTTGTGCCCTCGTACTCGCTGACGAGCACCGCGACATCGACCGTTGGCCAGAATGCCTCGACCCATTCGGGCGATTGCCCGCCGTGGTGGACAACCCGCACGCTGCCCGTAGCTTTGAGTTTCTGCGCCAACAGCCGGCGGTCGGGCCCGTCGCCGACGACGTGCAGTTCTGCCTCGACACCGATCGCCGCGAGCGTATTGACCATCGGCACAAGGTCCATCACTCGCTTCTGCACACGCGCGATCCTGCCGACGTACGCGAGTTTGATCGGGCCTTGCTGCTTTGGGATTCTCGGGTTTACGGAAGTCGGCACGCCGTACACTATTGTTTCGCGTGGTTTCTGTCCCGCAAGCGGCGCGAGCCACCGTTGGATCGAGCTGCTGACTGCGACCGCCGCGTCCCACTGCGGGTACTCGGCCAGCAGCTTCGAGTAGTACGCGTGGTCCGTGTGCGCGATCGCGAGCGTGCGGACACCCGTGTAGCGGAGCTGCGTCGCGACCGCGTGCGCAAGGTCGCTGTAGTTCGGCGCAACAACTTCGGGTTCGAGGTTCTCAACCGCGCGGCGGAGATTCGAGAGCGTCACAAAGTGGTCGTCCATCGGATCAATCACACACAGCGACGTCCGCTCGCCCAGCATCCCCTCCGCCCGGTGTGCCGATCGCGGGTTCGTCGCGACGAGGAGCGTGTGCAGGTCGTAGCCGAGCGAGGGCGATTGCTCGAACGCGTCCGAGAGCCGGCGGGACCAGGTCGTGACGCCGCCGATCGGAGAATCATCGAACGGCACGATGCTCACGATGCGCCGGCGCGCAGTGCGCTTTGGCTTGTGCGAGGGCAGCCTCGCGATCGGGCGCAGAGGGACGTTGATGCTCGGCGGCTTGTTCGAGTGCGAAAGTTCCGCGATCGCCTCGGCGACAAGCTCTGCCGCGCTCGCCTCGCCGGAGGACGCGTCGATTAGCCGGAGGCACTCGCCTTGGCGCTGCATCTGTTCTTGTGTCGGTCTTGCGAGTTGTTTGAGGAGCCGTTCTGGCGAATCAACCCAACGCGTCAGGCCCTTGACCATGGGTGAAACACCGCTGGTGTCGTGCTCCGTGTGCGAATCGATCGGTTGCCAGACGAACGTGGCGGGCTGCCAGAGGGGTGTGTTGTGCGGATGGAGGATCGCGGTTGGCTTGCCGGCACGCATCGCTTCGATCTGGAGTGTTGAGGCGGTTGTGATGACCGAGCCGCAGTTGTCGAGCACTCGCGGGAGAGGGCCTTGCTGGTTTTTGACGCCGAGCTCGTCGTCAAGCCCGTCGGTCAGTCTCCAGAGGAGTCGGCTCCGTGCCCATCGGCTGGCTTGTTTGAGCTCGCGGAGCGCCACGAGCAGCCTCGCTCGCTCGTCGGCGTTAAACGTCGGGTTGTTCGCGGTCGCCACCAGCACCGGGCCGGGCACGTGCACGGGCGCACCGTCGCCAAACTGCGCATCGATCCTTGGAAGACCCGTCGCGACCGCGCTGTTGCCGAACGATCGGAGGACGTGGCAATCGATCATGCCGCTGCAGCAGACGAGATCGACGGGCGCAGGCCGGAGGAAGCCGTCGCCGGCGCGCGGGTTAGTGAATGTGTTGCGCCAATCGGTCAGGCCGTCCATCATCAGGACCGACTTGGCGCCTACGCGTCTTGCCATCCGCAGCGCCCGAACGCACCTGGGGTCGAACAGATCGGTGACGACAACCACGCGCGTGCCCTTGCGGACCCTCGGAGGGCGGTAGGTCTCGTCCTGCCTGCTGACGGAGAGGCCCCGCGCTGACAGCTCGAGCTCGACCCCATGCAGGTGATCGACTTCGCTGCTGACCTGCACGATGTGCACGTCGGGGGCCGGGCTCTTGGGTGGGCTTGCCATCGGAGGTAAAGATCGGCTCGTTCCCGCTTTGCAGGCCAGAACCGGGCGGGGGTAGATTCGCAAGCCGGCGGATCTGTTTGGCCGATCCTTGGTGCATGCCGACGACGCGCGATGCCGCCCCTCCGACGATGATCCTCCTGCCCGGCGGCCTGTGTGTCAGCGGGGTCGCGATGTGGGCCGTCCGGCTCGCATCGTCGCTGGTTGAGTCGGGCACGCCGGTCTCGCTCGTGCTCTTTGCGAGCCAGCCCGATCAGAAGCCGCTGAACATCCCGATCGACCCGCGGGTCGGCATCGTCGATCTTGCGCACCTGGCGCCGATCGAATCGTGCCAGGGCGAACTCTCGGCGTACCTGCCCGCGATCAACGCAGAGCTTGATCGGCTCGGTGCGTCGGGCGTTGTCTCGCTCCTACCCAACCAGCACGGCGACTGCTACGGGCTCGCCGCCAGCATCGCGACAAGCCGGGGCGACGCGGTCCGTGTGATCGGCACAGCGCACTCGGACAACGCCTACGACCTCCGGCTGCTGGAGCACTACGAGCCGATGCTCGCCCAGATGGTCTGCGTCAGCGACACGCTCACAAGCAAAGCAAAGTCTGCGCTGCCGAGCCGGGCGTGGGACATCGCGAACATTCCCTACGGCGTGCCGATACCGCAACATACCCCGCAAAGACCGCCGCTTGCCGAGCGACCGATCAAGCTGCTCTACTCAGGACGGTTCGAGCACAGGCAGAAACGCATCATGGCGCTGCCCGAACTCGCCCGCCTGCTCGAGATGATCGGCATCGACTACACACTCACGATCATCGGTGAAGGCCCGGCAAAGCAAGACCTCGAGCACGCCTGCGGATCGTTCGCAAACATCACCATCCTGCCTGCGATGACGCAGCAAGAGCTCAAGCAGCAGCTCGCAACCCACGACGCGATGGTGCTGCCGTCGCGGTACGAGGGGCTGAGCATCTCCATGCTCGAAGCGCTTGCGCTTGGCTGCATTCCGATCGTCACGCGCTCGGAATCGGGCACAGAACAAGCCATCACACACGGCCTCACCGGCATGATCGCCGACGTCTTGCCCGATGCCGATGAACTGGCAGCCGCCAACGGGCTGGCCGCGTGCATCAAGCTGCTGCTCAAGCGCGATGCGCACGAGATCGCGTCGAACGCGGCGCAGAGCGCCAAAGAACGCTTCTCGCTGGAATCGCACATAACCGCGTGGTCGAAACTTCTTGCAACGGCCGCCTCGCGGCCTGCGCGCTGGTGGCCCGCGACCCGGCCGAGCGCGTTTACGGGCAGGGCCGGCCAGTCGGGTTCGGTGCCCGCTGCCGGCGCATCGAACATGCGGATGAAGCTCAGCGAGCTCTCGGGCAGGCCCATCATCATCCACGGCTCAGGCCAGCACACGCTCACACTCGCCCCGCTGCTCGCGGACGCGGACGTGCGAGCCGTCGCCGACGACGACCCCGCGCGGTTCGGCGAGAAGCTGCTCGGCTGGCGCATCATCGACCCGGAGAGCGCCGCCTCGACCGGCGCGACCGACGTTGTCATCAGCTCCGCCATGCACGAAGAAGCGATCTGGAACCGGCGAGATGTGTATCTCGAACAGGGCCTGCGTGTGCACCGGCTCTACGCCGCCGCGATCCCCAGAGCAGCCGACGCCGCGACAAGCCCCTGATGCCAGTGGTGTTTCTTGAGCGGGCGGAACAGCTCGTAGAGCGCTTCGATATCCGAACACGAGCCCGGCGACCGCAATGGCAGTTCGAGAAACTCGCGCTCAAGCTCGGCGCAGCAGTAGTGCTGTGACTCGATCGATTCGGCGCACGCCCGCACAAACTCTCGGCTGGTCACATCAGTCCTGAAGATCTCTTGTGCGCACTCGGGGTTCACGCGTGCAAGCTCGAGCGCCTGCGCCCCGAGCGCCCGCTCGCGTTCGAGGTAGCCCTCGGGCGTGTACCGGTGGTCATGCTCGACCACCGCCTCGGGCCTGTAGAGCACCCGGCTGCTCCGTGCACCGGCAAGCCTGTACGCCCACTCAAGATCCTCGAACATCGCGCGTGTGAGTCCTTCCCCAAACGGGAACTCTCGTGCGAGCTTGGTCCGCAGCGACAGGTTCAGCGTCCACGCGTGGCGGAAGCCCCAGTCGCGCTGCCGGCTCGCGTCGTTCATCGTGTTGTAAAAGAACACCATCGAGGTCTCGCGGACCATCCGGTCAAAGAGCGTGTCGTCGGCGGGCACCACCCAGGGCGCGCTCCCGAGCACAAGGTCCTCGCCCGCGCTCAGCCCCGCCTCGTCGTGCGCCGCGAGGTGATGTTCCAGCAGATCGGGCTTTGCGGCGACATCGTCGTTGAGCAACAAAAGCACGCTGCCTCGGGCCTGTTCGATGATCGCGTTACGCGTGGCGGCCGGTCCCGCCTTTGGAAGTTTGAGCACACGCACGGCTTCGTGATCGACTGGGCAGGATCTGCCGTCGAATCCGACGATCACCTCGAACCGGTTACGAGCGAGTGTCTGTGTGCTCAGCGAATCAAGAAGCCTCGCGAGTTTCTCGCTCCTGCCGCAGCTCGGGATGGCGACTGTCAGGTCCACGCAGAAGTTATCGGCCAAGAACGGCGCGGACCTTTGCTGTGAAGTTGTAAAGCGGCGCTAATACCGGTCGTTGGTTATCCGATAGGTGAATGCCAGCAGTACACGTTAAGACACGGAGTGCACCATGATCGACAAGAACCGCATCATCGAGCCGCTGCCTTTGAAGGGTCCTGAGAAGGATCGCCGTCGGCACACGCGTTGGGCGTTGGTCCGTGCGTGCAAGCTCCGTCGGGCTTCGAGCATCGCGTTCGAGGCCGCCCGCACACGCGACGTTTCGCCGGGCGGCGCTCGGCTCGTGACTGCGGGCCAGAAGAAGTACGCCGTGGGTGATCGTGTGGAGTTGGCCGTCGCCTGGTCGGACGAGACCGTCGTCAGCCAGGACGCGCTGATCGTCGGCAAAATTGTGCGCACGGCGCACGCCGAGTCCGGGCAGACCATCGCTGTCCAGTTCGAGCACCCGATGAGCATCGACGCTTCTGTGCTCGATCCGGCTGCCTAAGACGACGCTGTTATCCGGAGTACGCAGCGAAGAAGCACCGAGTTCAACGTGCAGGGTGACTACAATTTCGCACGCGCGCACGGCTGCGCCCAGTCGCGAAAGGGGCACCCATGCTCTGGCAACCATCGCTCCCCGAGCGGTACACAAAGGCCGACACCGCCGACCTGCAACGAGACATCTCCGACAGGCGCCAGCGCCTCGGCGACAGGCTTGTCATCCTGGGCCACCACTACCAGACCGACGCGGTCGTCCGACACGCCGACCTGACCGGTGACAGCCTCAAGCTCAGCCAACTCGCAGCCAAGGTCTGCGACGAGAAGCCGGTCGAGCATCTTGTTTTCTGCGGCGTGCATTTCATGGCAGAGTCCGCCGACATCCTCAGCCCCGACCACGTCAGCGTCAGTCTGCCAGACCTTTCCGCGGGCTGCTCGATGGCGGACATGGCGCAGTACGACGACTGCGTCCACGCGTGGGAAACGATTCACGAAGAACTCAAAGCCCAGGGCTTTGCGGGCCGGGTCATCCCGATTACCTACGTCAACTCCTCCGCGGCGATCAAAGCCTTTGTCGGCGCGCACGGCGGCTCGTGCTGCACAAGCTCCAACGCCGACACCGTCTTCGAATGGGCCGCCCGAGGCGGTGACGGCGACGAGAACGACGACGTCAAAATCCTCTTCCTCCCCGACCAGCACCTCGGGCGGAATACCGCGCACAAGTTCGGCATCGACGTCGCAAAGCACGCTGCGCTCTACGACCCCAAGCGAACCAACCAGGGCGAACGCCTCGGAGGCATGACCCCCGATCAGCTCCGCGACGCCAAGGTCATCCTCTGGGCAGGCCACTGCTCGGTGCACAAACTCTTCCGCCCCGAGCACGTCGACGAGATCCGCGTGCTCAGCGAGGTCGAGTCGGACCTTGAGCCCTGGAACGTGATCGTGCACCCCGAGTGCAGCAAGGAAGTCGTCGATAAGGCCGACCTTTCGGGCTCGACCGAGTTCATCCTGAACACGATCGGCAGCGCCAAGGCCGGGACGCGCTGGGCCGTGGGTACCGAGCACAACCTCGTCAACCGCCTGAAGAACCAGGCCGCCGAGCGGGGCGTGACGGTGCGGATCTTGAGCGACTGCCAGTGCCTGTGCACGACGATGTACCGCATCGACGAGCCTCACCTGCTGTGGACGCTCGACATGCTCTGCGGCATCTCACCGAGCGGCAAAGAACGCGAGCCGGTGATCCCGAACCAGATCAAGGTCGCGCCCGAGATCAAACGCGACGCGCTAATCTCGCTTGGGCGCATGCTGAAGCTGACCGCGCCGGCGCCGGCCTGAATCTCTGTTCGGTTGCTCTAAGTTGATTGTGGTTTACGAGCCGACGTTCGAGCGTGCGCCGACGTTGGGCTTGGCTTCGGTGAACGCCGCGACGCGAGGATCCGGCTTGGACTCGATCTGAGCCGAAGCGCCGCTCTTGCCGCTGAGCTTCTCGGTTGCGATCCGCATGAGCCGGCCAGCCTTGAACTTGACGGACCACTTGCTTGGGACCTCGACGCGTTCGAGGGTCTTTGGGTTCTGGGCGATGCGTGCTTTGCGCTCGCGGACCTCGAAGACGCCGAAGTCGCGGAACTCGAGGCGCTTGCCCTCGCCGAGATCGCTCACAACCTCATCAAGAAATGACTGCACGATTCGTTTGACAACGACGCGCTTCTCGCCGGTCTGATCCGCGATGCGGTCGATCAGCTCTTTCTTGGTGACGGTTCTGACTTTGGTCTCGGTTTGTGTAGCCATCGGTCCCCCAACTGTGTCCCGCTGCAACAAGCGAGGACGCCTGTCAGAGCCGAAAATGTAGCCGCGATTCCTCATCCGTGCCGTCGCTTTAGAGCCTCTCTAAACAGAGACCCTAGAGCAGTTTAGCGACTCATCCCTGGTCGCGAAAGTGTGCGTGTTGACCGTAGGCCAACAGATTTGGGAATGTCGAGCGTGATTCAAAATCGAATCGAGATTCCGCCGTACAAACCCGCCAGTGCGCCCTCTGCCTCGACGTCGTCGTCTTCAAGATCGAAGACCAACAAGCGGTAGCCGATCTGGACACCGAGATTCGGTGACGGCCGGTATCGGAACCCCGCTGTGAGATCGAGCGAAGAGGACGACTGATCGTCGAGCTTTGGAAGGTAGCCGAAGTTCGACGAAAAGTCGATGGCGAACTTGCGCTCAAATTCGATCTCCCACTTCATACCGACAATCGGTTCGACGTGGAACATGTCACCCTTGACGCGCATGCCGGGGCCGCCGCCGTTGATTTCACTCTCAAGACTGTAATCGAATGCTCGAAGACCGCCGACCACCTCGAGCGCTGAGCTGATCCTCGGGATGCCCTCGTTGTTCGGCTCGGCGGCAAACGACCAGACCTCGTAGCCCGCCCTGACCGACGCGACGGTCATGTCGAATTCTGCGTGGATTGTATCACCCGCCGCGACCGGAAGCGTGTTGAGCATCAAAGCAGAGTTCGCGACAGAGTCGCCATTTTGCTGCGAGTGTGCGCCGAGCAGGCTCAGCCGCCATTTGTCTTTGCCGAGGTGCAATTCAGCACCGCCTGAGACCCAGGGGTTGTCCAGCGACAAATCACTCGTGTCCACCAACGGCGTGTCGCCGCCGAACCCGACATCACCGCCGGGCGAGACATACCAAACAAACGGCTCGAATTTGACGCTGTAGCCCTCGGGTTCGGCGAGCTCGTAGTCGCCGCTGAAGAAACCAAGCCCGTCATCCCGGGGCTCAGGGGCGGCCTCGGTCGCGGCTTCCTGAGCCTGCGCCCCCAGAGCCGAGCACGCCAAAAACACCACAGCGACGAATCGAGGCACCGATTGCTCTCCTGGCAATGACCAACACGGACCGGCAAGCGTACCGTGCCCACGGAGCCCGTGCGATGACCCCGCCTGAGAAGAATCCAAAGCAAGAAGCCCAAGGCCAGACCCCACAGGGCGAGATCCGCCTTGGCGTCGGCGTGTCCATCCCGGAGAACCTGCTCGAGTTCACGTTCTCCAGCAGCTCGGGCCCGGGCGGACAGAACGTCAACAGGCGTTCCACCAAGGTCAGGCTCCGGCTCAGCCTCGATGACCTGCCCCTGCGACCCTCAGCCGCCCGCAGACTCAGGACCATCGCGGCCAGCCAGATCACCGACGCCGGCGACCTGATCATCACCTGCGACACAAGCCGGAGTCAGCGGGCCAACAAAGACGAATGCCTCGATCGGCTCAAAGAGCTGGTCGCCAAATCGATGGTCGCTCCGAAGCCACGCAAACCCACAAAGCCCTCTCGCGGCGCTGTCGAGCGGCGACTCAAGGCCAAACGCATCCAGTCCGACCGGAAGGCCCGGAGAAGGCCCAATCACGATGAGTGACCTCACGCTCGCCATCGAATCCAGCAACCCCTCCTCCGGCGGCACGCCGGGTGTGGCGGTCGGCCTGGTCACTGGGGACTCGGTCGAATTGCTCGATTCCGAGCCGCTGGGCACGGGCCAGCGCCACGATGACCTGCTCATGCCCGCGATCGAGCGGCTCATGAAGCGGGTCGGCAAGCAACCCGGATCGCTCGACAGGGTCGTCTGCTCGATCGGCCCGGGCGGGTACACGGGCCTCCGCATCGCGACCGCGGCGGCGAACATGATCGCGCTGACCGCCGGCGCCCGTCTTTTCGGCGTGCCCTCCGCGTGGGTCGCCGCGGCTGGGGCTGATTTCAGCACACCTTTCGCCGTCGCCCTTGCCAGCAAGGCCGACACGTGCTTTCTGACCAGATTCAACGCCGACGGCACCCCCACCGGCGAAGGCTCGATCGCCGGCCCTGACGAGATCGCATCGCTCGGGGTCGCCGCCCTGCTCGGCGACAAGTACCTGCCCGAGTCGATCCGCTCGGCGTGCGAGTCCGCCGGCGTCGAAATTCAACCCCCCGATTTCAGTGCCAAGGTGTGTCTTGGGCTGTCACCGAGAGCCGAGGAGTATCCCGTAGGACGCCTGTCTCCGCTCTATGGGAGGGAGGCGGAAGCTGTCACGAAGTGGCGACAGCTTCACCCTAAAAAAGGGACTTAACCTTGTTTCGACACTCAGCTTCACATCGCCGTGAAGTTGGGCAACTTGGGAACCGACGAACGGTTATGACGCTGGCCGCACGGATGCCGCCGGCGATTGATCGTGCGAGGGTTCCCCCATGGCAGAATCTGCCTCTACCGACTTCGGTCGGAAAAAGATTTTCACCACCGGCGAAGCTGCGCAGGTCTGCAAGGTCAGCCAGCAGACCATCATCCGCTGCTTCGACTCGGGTCGGCTCACGGGTTTCCGTGTGCCCGGATCCAAGTTCAGGAGGATCCCGCGCGAAGAACTCATCCGCTTCATGAACACCAACGACATCCCGCTCGATCTCATCGAGGGCGGCACGCGGCGCATCCTCTGTGTCGATGACGACCCGCAGATCATCGAGCTCTTCGAGGACCTGCTCGGCGGAGACAGCAGGTTCATCGTTGAGACCTGCGGCACGGGCTACGACGCGGGGCTTCTCACCGCCAGCTTCAAGCCGCACCTGATGCTGCTCGACTACAAGCTGCCCGACATCAACGGCAACGAGGTCTGCAAACGCATCCGCTCGACGGACGAGCTGTCCAACATCAAAGTTGTTTTCATCTCGGGCGTGATCGACCGCGAGGAAGCCGACCAGCTCATCGGCGCCGGCGCCGACGCGTTCCTGAAAAAGCCGTTCGATATCGATGAGTTGATGTCAACCATCGAGAGCAAGCTCAACATCGATGCACAAACCGGCGGCAACGGCTCGGCCAGAAACATCTAACTGCGCGGGACACGAATGACGCACGGCTCATCCCAACCCGCCGACAAGCAACGCGTCGAGCTGATCCTCGAAAGAATCGATCAGCTCCCGACGCTGTCGCCCATCGCGCAGAAACTCCTCGACGCGGCCTCCAACGACGACGTCGATATCAATGAACTCGCGGCGCTCATCGAGTCCGACCCCTCGCTCACCGGCAAGGTGCTCTCGCTCTGCAGGCGCAGCGACCGCGGGCTCGGTGATAGCATCACCGACGTGATGCACGCGATCACGCTCGTCGGCCTGGAAGCAATCCGGGCCGCGGTGCTCAGCGTTGAGGTCTACGAGCTGCTCAACTCGGAATCTGTCGAGCAGAAGCAGAACGCGTTCGACAGCAAAGGCCACTGGCAGGGGTGCATGTCGGTCGCGTGCGCGTGCGAGCTGATCGCCTCTGCTCATCCGAATTGCAGCGTCAGGCCCGAGACCGCGTTCACCGCGGGTCTGCTGCACGGGCTCGGGCGGTCTGCGCTGAACATGTCACTCCCCGAGTCCTACGGCAAAGTTCTCCGCGTCGCCGAACAACGCGGCGAGGATTCGGCGGGGCTTGAGCGTGAGCTGATCGGTATCGACCACCACGCCGCGGGGCGAAGACTTGCTGAGCACTGGGGTTTGCCGCAGGTTCTGCAGGACATCGCATGGCTCTACGACCTCCAGGCAGAGAGCATCCCGACATCGGACCACCGCACGCTGATCGGCATCGTCGCGACCGCGAGGGCGCTGTGCCGAAGGCTCAACATGGGCTGGTTCGGCGACTTCGGCCAACCCAAAGACATCGCCGCGATCGCGCCCAAGTTCGGGCTGAGCGTTGACAACGTCGAAGAGATCTCATTGAGCATCCACGAACGGCTGTCGGAGCGGTGCTCGGCTTTCGGGATGGAAGAGATCTCGCCGGCGGAGATCCTGATCCAGTCCGTCACACGCGCCAACGCACGACTGGCGGCGATGAACCGCGCACTCACCGCGCGCAGCAGCCACGGCACACAGCAGAAGAAAGTCCTCGACGCGATCGGCTCATTCTGCACCGAGAGCCACCAGGGCAACGGCCTTGCCAACGCGATGTCGCACATCGCAAGCTCAGCCGCCGAACTCATCGAGGGCGAGCTGTTCACGATCATCACGCAGGCCGACCGCGACCAGCACTGGCGGCTGTTTCGGTTCACACCCGACGGTCAGCTGATCCGTTCCGAGATCCTTGAGCCCCCGTTGATCGGCCCCGAGGAGCGCGCGACGGTTGCGATGCTCGCCGACCCGCACCAATCGAGGGCGGCGGCGGCGAACGTAATCCCGTGGCTGAGCCAGTACGCAGCAGAGACCGTGGAAACCGACGACATCCGCATCCTGCCTCTGCTTTCGGGTGATGAATCGATCGAGCGCAACGGCCAGGCTGCGATCCTGCTCGTCGAGAGCGAGTTTGAAACGTCCGTCAAGAGCGCGACGCAGCGCAAGGCGTTGCTCTCGGTGTGGGGTGCCGCGGTCGCTTCGGCCCTCCGGCACGAGCACAGCAGGCGACTCGCTGACGAACTCGCCGATCGGCACCGCGACCTGTCCTCGACGCAGGCCAAGCTCGCCGAGACCCAGTCGATGGCAAGGCTCGGCGTGATGACCGCGGGCGCTGCGCACGAGATGAACAACCCGCTGACGGTCATCAAAGGCTACGCGCAGGTGCTGCGTACGAAGATCGTTGACACCGAGCTCCGCAAACTCGCCGAGAAGGTCGGGCACTCGGCGCAGGAGATCAGCGACCTGATCACGAGCATGAACCTGATCGCCGACCCGCCCGAACCCAAGCCCGAGAAGACGTCGATCCAGGGACTTATCAACAAGTGTGTGATGGAAGCACGCGAGCGCACGCGCATGAACTGCGCCTCACGCGTGTCGGTGCCCTCACATTTGCCCGTGGCGATGCTCGACCCGCAACTGCTTAGCCAGGCGTTGGTTGAGCTGATCTCGAACGCCGCGGAATCGGGATCTGACGAAATCATCGAGATACGTGTTCAAATCGATCAACTCGACGACCGACTGCTCATCATGGTGAAAGACCACGGCTGCGGGATGTCCGCAAAGACCGTGGAGCACGCGTTCGACCCGTTCTTCAGCGAGAAGCCGGCGGGTCGGCAGACCGGGCTCGGCCTGTGCAGGGCGAGGCGCGTGGTCGAAATCATGGGCGGCACGATCTCGATCTCATCAAAGGAGACGATCGGGACACGGGTACTGGTGACGCTGCCGAGCTGGCGCGTCACGGAGAAGGACAGAGATATCAGCAAGGCCGCGTAGCGGCCGGGCTCCGGAAGGCGAGAGAATGAGCATGATGCGGAGAAACAACCACAGCGAAGAACCGACCGGCAGGAGCCGGACCCGCGCACGCTCACGGCAGGCCATCGAGCCGACGCCGACAGAACGCCACGCCAAGGCGCGGGCGCTCGTTGTTTCTGAATCCGACACCACGGCGATGCTCGTCGGCCCGACGCTGGGCGAACTCGAGATCCCGCTTGAGTGCGAGACCTGCGTCGACGACGCCCGCATCCGCCTCGGACAGAACGACAAGCCCCGGATCGATCTTCTCGTGATTGACAACATTGCCGAGGGCGCCGAGGAGTTCGCGAAGCAGATCTCGCTCGAACACCCGGCGATCGCGTTTGTGATGGTCAGCCAGAAGGCCACGCTCGACGAGGCGATCGACGCGATGCGCTGCGGCGCGGTCGATCTCATCAACGCCGCCGACGGCGAAGACAACGCCAGGCCCGCGATCCACGCCGCCCTTGAGCGCGCACGCATCGCACGCCACCGCGAGGACCGCACGGAACGGCTCCGCACCGTGTGCCGGAAGCTCAACAGCGCCCGCCACGAAGTCACAAACCAGGTCTCAGACATGTGCAACGACCTCGTCGATGCCTACCGCGAACTATCGGGCGAGATCGACAAGCTGTCGGTCTGCGGCGAATTCAACGGCATCATCCGCCAGGAACTCGAGATCGAATCGCTCCTGCGTGTCGTGCTCGAATTCATCCTCGCAAAGAGCGGCCCGACCAACGCAGCGATCTTCCTGCCCGCCTCGGGCAGCGAGTACAGCCTCGGCGCGTACGTCAACGCCGACATCCCGAAGTCGAGCGTCGATGCGCTGCTTGACCACCTCGCCGAGGTGCTGGCGCCGCGCTTCGAGCACCGCCCGGGCGTGCATCAGTACGACACCCGCCGCGAGGTCAACCGCTTGCTGGGAGTCGATGCGCACTGGCTGCCCGAGCAGACCCTGCTCGCGTTCCCCTGCCACCACGACGACGAGTGCCTCGCGGTCGTGACGCTCTTCCGCGACGACCACGAGCCGTTCAGCTCTGAGATCGTGCAGATCCTTGAGACCATTAGCGCACTCTTCTCGCGCCAGCTCGCACGGATCATCCATGTGCACCACCGCCATCTGCCCAAGCACCAATGGGGCGCACTGGGCGATGGGCCTGAGAACTACGACTTCGATGATGGGCCGGACGATATCGATCTGGCGGCTTAAACAGACTGAACCCAACGCACCCGCGACCCCTGCAATATCAGCAGGGGTCGTTTCGTTTTTGCACGAAATTCAAGCCCCGGTTTCCCCAAGAACCTGCCAGCGGGGGCAGCATCCCTAAACCGGATAGAATTGCATCACGGCCAGCACTGCCCCATTGTCGGGCCGGGAAAGGTTTTGGTGTGTCATGCTCGACAGCCTGTTCAGCGGCGGCGGGATCTGGTTCTCGATCCCGGCCATCATCGGGACGCTCTACTTCTTTGTTCAGATATTCATGGGCGGCATCGGCGGCGACGCCGGGCTTGACGTCGATCTCGATTTCGACGGCGATATCGGCGCGGGCGACGCGCCGGGCGTCGAGTTCGGGATCCTCAGCGCCCAAACCCTGAGCGCGTTCTTCATGGGATCGGGCTGGATGGGCTTCGCGGCCTTGAAGCTGCTCGACGTGGGCATGTCCGGAGCCGTCGGGATCGCCATCATCTCGGGCGTGTTCTTCGGCTGGCTTATCATGCGGGTCATGCGTTCGATGCTGAAGCTCCAGAACTCTGGCAACGTCTCGATCGCCGACACAGTCGGTTTGTCTGGCGATGTGTACGTTCAGATCCCGCCCGAGGGCGAGGGCACGGGGCGCGTGACCGTCGTCCTCGGTACACGCCAAAGAGAATTCAACGCGGTCCAGGGCGGCTCCGAGCCGATCCCGTCGCACACGAGTGTGAAGGTGACCGACGCCAACACGACAACAAACACACTTACAGTTGAGCGGTCATCATGATCGCGGGAGGAAACATGATCGAATCTCTCACACTCGCACAATCGTCGGGTGACGGCATCGGACCGATGCTGCTCGTCGGCATCGGCGTCGGGCTTGTCCTGCTGCTGTTCCTGATTGTCTTCCTGGCAACCCGATACAAGCGATGCCCGTCTAACCGCGTGCTCGTCATCTGGGGTCGCGGGGGCGGCAAGCAGTCGGCGCGCTGCTACCACGGCGGCGGTCAGTTCGTCTGGCCCGTCATCGAAGACTTCGCCTACATGACACTCGAGCCGCTCGTCATCGACATCCCGCTCGAGGGCGCGCTGTCGCTCAACAACATCCGCGTGAACGTGCCGAGTACGTTTACGGTCGGTATCTCGACCGACTCTGTGATGATGGCCAACGCCGCCGAGCGTCTGCTGGGTCTGCCGCCGCAAGCGGTGCGTGAGCAGGCGCAGGACATCATCCTCGGCCAGCTCCGTCTCGTGATCGCGACGCTCTCAATTGAAGAGATCAACAAGGACCGCGAGAAGTTCATGGGTCTGGTCAACGAGAACGTGACCCAGGAAATCAACAAGATCGGTCTTGAGCTGATCAACGTGAATATCCGAGACATCACCGATGAATCGGGCTACATCCAGGCGATCGGTCAGCGAGCCGCGGCCGAGGCGATCAACAAGGCCAAGGTCGAAGTGGCGCAGGCCAACCGCGACGGTGCGACGGGTGAAGCCGTGGCGCAGCGCGAACAGACGGTGAGTGTCGCCAAGGAAATTGCGGCATCGACCGAAGGCGAGAAGGCGGCCGAGCAGATGCAGCGCGTCGCGGTCGCAGACCTCGAAGCCAAGGCGATCACGGGCGAAGTCGAGTCGAAGCGGAATCAGGACATCGCGATCGCCGAGCGGAACGCTGAAACAGCGGCCGCCTCGAAGCGAGCCGAGCAGAGCCAGCGTGTGCAGGTCGCCGAGGCCGAGGCCCGCGCGGTTGACGGTGAGAACACAAGCCGCGCCGAGATCGCGGAATCGAACGCGAAGCTCGCCGAGATCCGCGCCGAGGCCAAGCGTCGCGCAGACGTCGCCGCGGCCGAGGCGTACGAGGCGATCCTCAAAGCCGAACGCGAACAGGAGATCGCGAGGCTCGGCAAGGAAGAGCTGGCACCCCAGGAAATCGAGAAGCAGCGCATCGAGATCGCGGCGGAAGCCGAGGCCGAGAAGCGCCGGCGCGAGGCCAAGGGTGAAGCCGACGCGATCCTGCTCAAGTACGAAGCAGAGGCGGCGGGTGTCCAGAAGGTGCTCGAAGCGAAGGCCGAGGGTTACCGCAGACTCATGGAAGCCGCGGCGAACAACCCGAACGTCGCGCCGACACTGCTCATGATCGAGCAGCTTCCCGAACTCGTCCGCGAGCAGGTCAAGGCGATCCAGAACCTCAAGATCGACAAGATCACCGTCTGGGACTCGGGGCAGGGCAACTCGGTCATCGAGGGCAAAGGCGGCGGCTCAACCGCCAACTTTCTCAGCGGCATGATCGGCGCGCTCCCACCTGTTCACGAACTCGCGGAACAAGCGGGTGTCGAGCTGCCGGGCTTCCTCGGCAAGGTCGCCGACACACCCAAGCCAAAGCCGGCAGCGCCGACCGAATCGGATTCTGACTCGGACAAGGCGTAGTCACCGGCACACAACCTCATCACCACACACCCGCGAGCGATCGCGGGTTTTTATTCGGCTTTCTCGAACACCAGCACAAACGGGTCTCGCCCCTCGGCGCGGAAGATGACACGCGCGGTGAGCAAGTCGTCATCTCGGTCGTAGGCGATCGCTTCAAGATCGTCGCTCTCGTCGAATTCGAAGCGCACGCTGTCAGAATCGACGAGCACGGCCTTGGCTTCGATTGGGCCGTCGGCCTCCGACTTCCACGGGACGAGCGCGGTGTCGAAGTGGCGGAGCCTGTACATCAGGCCTTCGTCGGTCTCGGTCAACGTCATGATCTCGACCAGATCGACCTTGTCCTTGCCCGTCATGCGAAAGACACCTGTGAGGTTGCCGGCGACGGGCTCGAGCCACGTTTCTTCGATCACCGAGCCACCTACCTCGCCGCGCCAGCTGCCGGTAAGGAACGCGAGATCGTCGGCCTGGACAGCCTCGGTCTGGGGCCCGCCGAGGTACGAAGCAACTGCGAGCGAAACAGCAAAGAGCATGTCAACACCTTTCTCGTCGTGAGTTCAGCAGCCGCCGGTTTGCAGCGACTGCGCCAGCATAAACGGGTTGCTGTCGGGATCAAAGAACGTTGCCAGCTTCACAAGGCCGTCGATCGTTTGTGTCGGGCCGTCGAACCGGACGTCCTTCGATTCCATGAGCGACCGGGCGGCGTCGATGTCCACAACCCCGAACGTCGGCACGCAGCCCGCCGAGCCCTTGGCGTTCTCGACCTGGCTCAGGCCGATCTGCAGGCCCTCGGTCTTGGTCGCAAGCTCGCACCAGCCGATCTCGTCGACCTTGTAGAGAAGATCCAAACCCAGAACGTCCTGATACCAGGCGATGGACGCATCGATGTTGGAGACCTGGATCGCGACGGTGACGTCGCCGGCGTACTGGATTGAGGACATGGTGTGTGCTCCTTGGTGCGAGGGGTTGAAACGAATTGTATAGCTACTATACTTTCTATATTCCTGCCCCGCAAGCCCATGAGCACTCCGACCGCAGACAAGCTGATCAGGCTCTTCCACCGCAAGTGGTCGGTGCCGATGCTCGCCGAGCTTTCACGAGGCGGTGGATCGCGGGTGGTTGTCCTGCAGAACACGCTCGGCGCAAGCCCCGCAGCGGTCCGGCAGACGCTCGACCACCTGATCTCGATGAATCTCGCAACCCCGAACCCGGGCTACGGGCACCCGCTCCGCCCCGAGTACATCCTGACCGAAGAGGGCAAAGCCGTCGCCGACGCGTGCGCACGCATCCAGAGCTCAAGCGATCGGCTCGGGCTTGGGGGCCTCGTCGGCAGGAAGTGGACGCTCCCGATTCTCTGGACACTGAACCATGAGCCGCTGCGGTTCGGCGAGATCACAGGCCTGGCACGCCCGATCACCGACCGCGCACTCTCGCAATCGCTTGTTCAGCTTCAGGACGCCGAGCTTGTGCGGGTCGATCTGCTCGACACGCGCCCGCCCGCGAATCTTTACGGCCTGGCCCGGCGCGCGCGCGCGATCGCCGACGCCCTCGCAGACATCGCGGCGTAACTTACCGATTCAATCCTCGAAGAAATCGTCCGCGTTCATCTCGCCCGACGCCTCGGCCCAGTCCATGTCGTTGAACAGCGGCGTGTCGTCGGTCGCAAGATCGATCTCGATCGCGCCCTGCTTGGCGGGCAGCATCCGCTCGTCCGACTGCGTGTCGTAGCCCTGCGCCTTGCCGGCCTTCCGGCTCCGCGCTTTGATGCGAAGACGGATGGGTACTTCCCCGAACGGGAGTTCCTCGCGGATGCGGTTCATCAGGAATCGCTGATACATCGGGCTGAACAGGTCGGGCTTGTTCACGACAAGCGTGATCGTCGGCGGGAGCGTCCCGGTCTGTGCGGCGTAGTAGATCTTGGCGACCGCGCCAAGCTTGCTCGACGGGCCACGCTCGTGCACCAGCTTCTCGAAGAAGCGGTTGAGCTCGCCAGTGCCGACGCGCTGGCGTGACTGCTCGGCGAGTTCGCCCGCAAGCTCGATGACTTCGCGCACGTTCGTGCCCTGTGTTGCGCTCATGAACGCGACGGGCGCGAAGCTCAGGCCCTTGAGAGCCGTCCGCAGGTACGCCTCGTAGTCGGCGGTCCCGACGGGCGTGCCCTTGCGTCCGATCGTTCCCTCGACCGCGTCCCACTTGTTTATGACGATCACCACGGGCGTGCCCTGCTCGATGATCATGCTGGCAAGCTGGTTGTCCACGTGACTCAGGCGTTCGGTCGCATCAACCATGAACAGAGCCGCGTGCGCCCGGCGGAGCGAGCGTTCCAGCCGATCGAGCGCAAACCACTCGACGCGCCCCGAGAACGAGCTCTTTTTCCGAAGTCCAGCGGTGTCGATCGCGGTGACGGATTTGCCGTCGTACTCGAAGCGAACATCAACCGCGTCGCGCGTTGTGCCGGCGATCTCGCTGACGATCACACGCGGCTCGCCCGCAAGATGATTAATGAGCGTGCTCTTACCCGCGTTGCGCTTGCCGACGATGGCGAGCTTGAGATCGGTCGGCAGCTCGGGCGTGTTCTCGAAGTCTTTGATGAGCCCGTACAGTCGATCGAGCAGGTCCCGGCGGAGGTAGTTGTTGAGCGAGCCGATCATGAGCGGCTCACCGAAGCCGAGGCCCGAAAGCTCGTAGCCGTGCGCTTCCCACTTCGGCCCGTCGATCTTTGTGGCGACCATGACCACGGGGACGGGCTTCTTGCCGTCGCCCTGCTCTCTGCCGAATTTCTGTTCGCGGAGCATCTTGGCGATCTCTTCGTCGCGCGGCGTGATGCCGACCTGCGCGTCGATCGCGAACAGCACAAGGTCCGCGGTCGCCACGGCCTGGCCGATCTGCCACTCGATCTGCTCGGTGAGCTGGGTCAGGTCCTTGCCCGCGTCGTCGAAGCGTTGCCCGTCCGCGACGTATACGCCGAAGCCGCCCGTGTCGATGATCTCGGCCTCGCGTTCGGGGCCGTCGCCGTCGGGCGCTTCGAGCTTGACGATGACGCTGACCCGGTCGCGGGTGACGCCCGGCATGTCGTCCACGATCGACACCTTCTCCCGGGCCAACAGGTTGACGAGAGAGCTTTTGCCGACGTTGGGTCGGCCGACGATGGCGATGCGTGGCAGGGACATAACCAATGGTAGGTGTGGCCCGAGGCCTGTACTATCCAGAGATGACCCTACGACTCATCATTTCCTCGCTCATCGCCCAGTCGTTGCTGGCCCCGCCCCTGGAAGCGATGCAGCCAGACGACCTCGCCAAGGACGTTGCCGAGCGGGCGGTCCGGGTGATGTCGATCGATCCGACGCTCGACGGCGACGACTTCGCCGACCTGATGCCGCTCAAAGAAGCCATCGGCGAAGCGCGGGTTGTCTGGCTCGGCGAGCAGAGCCACGGCGAGGGCGCGGCGTTCCTCGCAAAGGGTCGTCTTGTCAGATTTCTCCACGAAGAGATGGGCTTCGATGTCCTTGTGTGGGAAGCCGGACTTGCCAGCGCTCCGCTCGTGGACGAGGCGATGAAGGACCCGCAGCTCACGGCGTTCGAGGCCGCCGAGCAGAGCGTGTTTCCGATCTGGTCGCTCGCAGTTCAGGTGCACCCGACGCTCGATTACGTCAAAGCGAGCCAGACCAGCGACTCGCCGATCACCAGCGCGGGCATGGATGCGCAGCTCACCGGCATGCGTGGAGGCCGTGCACTCGAACGGCTCGTCGAAGATCTGTACGCGCCAACGGACTCGATGCCCGCAGACGTGCTCGGCTTTGAAACATCGAAGAGGGTTTTCTGGACAACCCAGACGATCGAATCAGCCGACTCGCTCATCGACGATCTGCAACACACACAAAGCCTCATCGAAACCGACAAAAAACTTCTTGAAGCGCACCACGAGTCGTGGCGGATCGAGTTTGTCGAACGCGCGATCGGCGATGCGATCTCTTTCATTCGAGCACGACGCGCGGTGATCGCCAACAACGGCAACGCGATGGGGATCGATCCAGACCTGCTCAACGATCGGGATCGACGCATGGGAGACAACATCGTCTTCCTCGCCAACAAGGTGTACCCCGATCGGAAGCTGATCTGGGCCGCGACGTTTCACGGCATCTACGACCTCCCCGAAATCACCTACAACTCTCAGCCCGGCATGTACGCAACGATTTACGCCGCGGGCATGACAGCGCACCGCGAATTGGGCGACGATCTGTACCACATCGCGTTCGCGGCGGAGAACGGGACGGTAGGCAACGTATTCGGCAGGTCGCGCAGAGTGCTCCCGCCCAAGCCCGCCGGCTCGTACGAGCACCTGCTCGGTGAGATCGAGCACCCGTTCCTGTTCCTTGATCTGCGTGGGCTGCCGGACAAACACTGGCTCCGGTCAGAAACGGTCATGGCGCCGCTCGGCAACGAGCCGATGTCCGCCATCTGGCCCGATCAGTTCGACGCAGTCTTCTCGATCGAGACCGAGTTCCCCGCATCACGCACCGAGTTGCACCCGGAGGACGCGGTTGTGACCGTGGAGCGTTCGCCCTGATGCCGACGAAGTACCCAGTCATCTGCGGCCCGACCGCCGGGGGGAAGTCTTCTCTCGCGATGGGTGTCGCGCGCCGGCTCAAAGAGATGGGCCACGACGCTGAACTGGTCTCCGCCGACGCGTATCAGGTGTACCAGCACATGGACATCGGGACCGCAAAGCCTGAGCCGGCCGAGCTTGCCGAGTTCCCCCACCACCTGATCGACGCGGTCGAACCCGAGGAACCTTTCACGCTAGCGCAGTGGCTCGAACGAGCCGAGGCCGCGATCGACGACATCAAGAATCGGGGCGCGGTGCCCATCGTGGTCGGCGGCACTCACCTCTACATCAAGTCGCTCATGGACGGCCTGTTCCAAGGCCCAGAACCCGACCCCGCGATCCGCGAAGCACTCCGAGCTCTGCCGACGGCTGAGCTTCGCGCCGAGCTGGAGCGGGTCGATCCCGAAGCCGCGGCACGCATCCATCCCAACGACGAGCGGCGGACGATCCGGGCACTGGAAGTCTTCCGGCAGACGGGCCAGACGATCAGCAGCTTGCAGACCCAGTGGGACGCCGAGCACCCCCGCGATCCGGGCAGGTTCCTGGTGGTGCTCAACTGGGAAGCCGCGGCGATCAACACGCGGATCAACGCGCGGGTCAGAGAGATGAAAGCCCAGGGCCTGATCGCCGAGGTTCGGGCGCTGCACGACGCGGGTCGGCTCGGCCCCACCGCCCGCGAAGCGCTCGGGTACAAGCAGCTTCTCGCTCACTTTGCCGGCCGATGCACCGAGGACGAGGCGATCGAGCAGATCAAAATCGAGACCCGACGATTTGCCAAAAACCAAAGAACCTGGCTCCGTCGGCTGCAATCGACGCCGGGAAGCGTGGCCCTCTCGCCTGCTGAATCGGACCCGGGCAAAATGACACAAATCGTTATTGATTCAATGTTTACAACTCAATAACCAACCGCTTCTTGTGGCTGTTGGGAAATATTCGGGTCGCACAAAGGCTTGACTCGGGCTGGCGAAGCCGGTTTCGTCAGACCGATCGGGTACACGAGGGCTTGTTGGCCCGCACCCGATGACCCCAGTCCCTAAGAGCCGCCGGCGGAGATTTGGTTTACCTGCATGGCCAAAAAGACCACGAAGAAATCGACGACCAAGAAGACCGCCAAGAAGACCTCTAAAAAGGTTTCGGGCCGCAAGCCCGCGGGCCGGGGCAAGGGCCTCGGGTACAAGAAGGGCGACGCCTCGGGCAAGAGCCTGGTGATCGTCGAATCCCCCGCCAAGGCCAAAACCATTAATAAGTACCTCGGGCCGGAGTACGTCGTGCTGGCGAGCGTGGGCCACGTCCGCGATCTGCCGAGCAAGGCGCCCAAGGGTCAGAAGCAGCCCGTGCCGGGAGTGGATCTCGAAAAGCGTTTCCAACCCTCGTACGAGGTGCTCTCTGGCAAGGAGGCGGTGGTCACGGATCTGAAGAAGGCCGCCAAGGACGCGATAAGCACCGGCGGCGAGATCTGGTTCGCGACCGACCTCGACCGCGAGGGGGAAGCCATCGCGTGGCACCTCGCGGAAGAACTCGGCGTTGACACCAAGACCGCCAAGCGCGTGATCTTCGGCTCGATCACCAAGGCCTCCATCAACGAGGCGTTCAAGAACCCGCACGCGATCGACATCGACCGCGTCAACGCGCAGCAGGCCCGCCGGATCCTCGACCGGATCGTGGGCTACCAGGTGTCGCCGCTGCTCTGGAAGAAGGTCGCGCGGGGGCTGAGCGCCGGGCGCGTGCAGTCGGTCGCGGTTCGGCTCGTCGTCGAGCGCGAGCAGGCGATCGACGCGTTCATCCCCGACGAGAACTGGCAGGTCACCGGGTGCTTCTCGCTCGATGAAGCCGCGGCGAAGAAGCTCGGCGCACAATGGGCCGAACTGCTCGCAGAACGCGACTCCAAAAACAACGGCCCGACCATCAAACGCCAGAACGAATGGCTCGCAAGCAACGACGCGATCAAAGCCGAGCTGGTCGAGTTCGAGGGCAAGAAGTTCGACATCTCCGCGCCGGGCAAGGCAGAGGGCGATGCCGAGGACCTGACGGGCAAGGTCGAAGAGATCATCAAGCTCGCGGGTCTGACGAAAGTCGAATCCGATGTCACTTTCGACGAACGTGCCAAAGGCCCGGCCAAGTGGAAGCGCACGATCACCGGTGTCGCGGACACATCGGTCAGCTACTCGATCGACAAGATCGAAACCAAGCGGACCAAGTCACGCCCCTCGGCGCCGTTTATCACCTCGACGCTCCAGCAGCAGGCGTCCAACCGCATCGGGTTCGGCGCCAAACGCACCATGGGCGCGGCTCAGGGTCTCTACGAGGGTGTCAACATCCCGGGCGAGGGCCCGGTTGGTCTGATCACCTACATGCGTACCGACTCGACGTTCATCGCGCCCGAAGCGATCAACTCGGTCCGCTCGTACATCGACAAGACCTTCGGCGACGACTACCTCCCCGAGAAACCGAACTACTACACCACGAGCAACAAGGGCGCGCAGGAAGCGCACGAGGCGATCCGCCCGACGGACCCGATGCGCACGCCGGACATGGTCAAGAAGTCGCTGACCGAGGACCAATTCAAGGTTTACAAGCTCATCTGGGAACGATTCGTGTCGAGCCAGATGACCCCAGCGCAGTGGGACGCGACTTCAGTCTTCATCAAAGGCGGCACCGACAGCTCGCGCCCCGTCACGTTCAAAGCCGGCGGCCGAATCCTCGTCTTCGACGGGTTCTACCGCGTCACCGGTGTACCGACTTCCAGCGACGAGCAGACGCTGCCCCAGCTCAAAGAGGGCCAGAACGCCAGCGCGTTCGCGATCGATCCGGTCCAGAAATTCAGCAGCCCGCCGCCGAGGTACACCGAGGCGAGCCTGATTAAAACGCTCGAATCCGAGGGCATCGGCAGGCCCTCGACGTACGCGTCGATCATCAGCGTCATCCAGGACCGCAACTACGTCGAGCAGATCCAGCGCCGATTCCACGCCACCGACCTCGGCGAGGTGGTCACCGCGAAGCTCATCGAAGCTTTCCCGACCATCCTTGAACTCGGCTACACGCGCGAGATGGAGCACCAGCTCGACCAGATCGAAGAAGAACACCTCGACTGGATCGAGATGCTCGAGCGCTTCTACGGCCCGTTCGCCGAGGCTCTCGAAAGGGCGCACGAAGAACTCAAGCACGCCAAGGCCGAGATTGTCCCCGCGCCCGAAGAGTACCGCTGCGAAACGTGCGGCTCGTCGCTCGTGTACCGCTTCGGGAAGAACGGCAGGTTCCTCAGCTGCTCGACGTACCCGGACTGCAAGTTCGCGGTGCCCTGCGACCGCGAGGGTCGGCCGAAGTTCGCCGAGTACGTCAACATCGCCTGCCCGGTGACGGGTCGCCCGCTGATCAAGAAGTCTGGCCGGTTCGGCGACTTCCTCGCGACGCCGCTGGAAGAGGGCGAGGTCGCGGGCGAGGTCGGCGTGATCGTGAACATCGACAAGAAGGGGTTTGCAGCGCCCAAGGCGCCGCCGCCCTTGGAAACGGACATGCCCTGCCCGACGTGCGAGAGCCCGCTCAACCTGCGCGACGGCGCACGCGGCCCGTGGCTCGGGTGCAGCAGGTTCCCGAAATGCCGGGGCCGAGGCAAATGGTCTGAGCTCGACGAAGACCAGCAGAAGAAGCTCGAGCTGGCGCTCAAGAACCACCTCAAGGACAACCCGGTGCCGATCCTGCACACGCTCGACGGCGAGGCGCTGACCGACGAGAAGGGCAAGCCTCTCTCGGGCGCACCGAAGGTCGCGGATCTTCTGATCGATTCGGAAGAAGAACTCGAACGCCTGATGGGCACCGCGGCATCCGCCTAAGACACGAGCCGCTTAGTCATCGAGCCAGGTCACCCGGCCGGTCTCGAGGTTGTAGATCGCGCCGACGACTTTGAGGTCGCCTCGCTCGATCGCCTCGGCCATCACGCTGCTCTGCTCGACGACTTTCTTGACGTTCAGCCTGACGTTCTCCGCGGTCACACGATCAAGCAGTGACTCGTTCGTTGAGGCGATCTCTTCGTCGCCCTCGACGGAGGCATCGATAGCGGGCCGGACTTTCTCTAGCAGACCGGTCAAGTACCCAAGTTTGGCGCCGTCGAGTGCGCCCATGACCGCGCCGCAGGAGGTGTGCCCGAGCACAACGACGAGCTTAGAGCCTGCGACCGTGGTGCCGAATTCCATCGAGCCGAGGATGTCGTCGTTGACGATGTTGCCCGCGACGCGCGCAACGAAGACGTCGCCGATGAACTGGTCGAACACGATCTCAACGGGGACGCGCGAGTCGATGCAGCCCAGCACGACGGCCTTGGGGTACTGGGCCTTGGCGGTGGTCTTGGCCAGCGCTTTCCAGTCCTGCTTGATGGACTCTTCTTTGATGAACCGCTCGTTGCCGGCTTTGAGTTCCGCGAGCACCAGCTCGGGCGTGAGCGCGTCCTGCTTGGCCTTGGTTGGCATGGATAGTCCCCTTTCCCGAGAGTTGGAGGGATCTTAGCACGCATCCCCGCGATGCCGACGGCTCGTGGTCGGCTACAGTCTGACCGTGGCGAAGCGTGAAGCAAGACTCAATCGACAGGGGCTTTCCCGGCTTTCTCCGGGCGCAGGCGCGGGCGATTGGACGCTCGTGGCGATCGGGGCGGCGATCGGCGCGATGACCGCGCTGGCGGCGATCGGATTCGTCAAGCTGCTGCACATGGTCGAAGTACGCGTCCACCACGCCCAGAACGAGCACATCTGGATGCTCGTCGCGGGACCGGTCGTGGGCATGGGGCTGACAGGGCTGCTGGTCAAGGCGTTCGCGTCGGAGGCCAAGGGCCACGGCGTGCCGCAGGTCATCAAGGCGATCGTCAAAGGCAAGAGCAAAATCAAATGGCCCATCGGCGCGACCAAGGTCGCCGCGTCGATCCTGACCGTCGGCTCGGGCGGGTCGGCGGGCACGGAAGGCCCGGTCGTGCAGATCGGCGCGACGCTCGGCTCGGTCATCGGGCGGTGGTTCCCGTTCACGCGCGAGCACCTGCCCACACTCGTCGGGTGCGGAGCCGCGGCGGGCATCAGCTCGATCTTCAACGCGCCCATCGCGGGCGTGTTCTTTGTGCTCGAGATCCTGCTCCGCGATTTCTCGGTCAAGGCCTTCGCGCCGATCGTCGTCGCCAGCGTGTTCAGCGCCGCGGTAACGCAGGCCATCCTCGGCAACAACGAAGCCATCTTCGCGACACCCGAGCAGCTCCACGGCTATGTCTTTACCATCGCAGAACTCCCGAGCTACATCGTCCTCGGTCTTCTCTGCGGCGTGATCGCCGTCGCGTTCAACAAGATCCTGCACAAGGGCGAGGATCTCTTCGACGGCTGGAAGATCCACGCGCTGCTCAAGCCGATCGTCGGGGCTTTGATCCTCGGCGCGCTCGGCATCGGCGCGGTCTACGCGATGAAGGCCATCTCGACTGAAGAAACAAGCCAGGTCCCCGCGTTCTTCGGCAACGGGTACGAGACCATCACAGGCCTGCTCACGCCCAGCGCGTACGAGAGCGGTTCGCTCCTGACCCACTCGTTCGGCGTGCTCGCGGTGCTTGTTGTGCTCAAGATGGTCGCGACGACGCTGACACTCGCGTCGGGCGGCTCGGGCGGCGTGTTCGCGCCGAGCCTGTTTCTGGGCGCGACAGGCGGGGCCGCGTTCGGGTTGCTGCTTGAGCGCGTCGGCCTCATGCCAGAGGGCGGCTCACCCGCGGCGTACGCGTTGGTCGGGATGGCGGCGGTCGTCGCCGGCTCGACGCACGCCACGCTGACTTCGATCCTGATCCTCTTCGAGCTGACTCGCGACGTGTACGTGCTCTTGCCGATTATGCTCGCCGCGACCGTTGCGACGATCCTGGCGACCATTATCGAGCGCGACTCGATCTACTCGTTCAAGCTCCGCCGGGAGGGCGTGCTGCTCGGGGCTTCGCGTGACATCTCGCTCCTGCGGAAGATCCCGGTAACGAGCGTGCCCATCGAGCCGCTGCCGGGCGATGCGGTGTTCGCCTCAGACCCGCTGGGCAAGCTGGTTTCGCTTCACGCCAACTACCACGTGCCCGACTTCGTCGTGGTTGAGCAAGACGGCAGCTACATCGGCATGGTCACGGGCCACGACATGCGGACGGCGCTCATCGACCGCGAAGCGATCCCCTTGCTCCTGGTCGCGGAACTCCTGCGGACCGACCTGCCGGTCATCCGTCCAGACGAGATGCTCGACGCGGTCGTGGACCACTTTGCGGAGCACGATGTCTCTAGTTTGTGCCTCGTCACCGGGGGCGCCAACCCGCGTCCGATCGGCCTTATTACCCGCGGCAAGGTCATGAGTCGCTACCGCAAAGCACTCGAAGAGCACTAGCCGGTACGATACTGCATATGAGAAACGCACCCGCCGCCATTCTGACCGCCGCTGTGCTCGCCCTGCTGACAGGTTGCACGAGCGTCTGGGACCAGAGCTACCAGCCCTACCTGACCGCCCCCGCCCTGCGCAGCGGCGAGCAGGTCACGGTCCGTGAGATCCCTTGGCAGCGGATGCAAGCCGCCCTGCAGGAACAGAAAGACATCGCGTCCTCAAGCGACATCCACTGGCAGGAGTGGACCGACGAGCAGCGGCTCGAAGCCAACGGCAAGCTGCTCAAGGCTCTGCAGATCAGCGATGACCCTCGCAACGTCCGCATCGTCGGTGTCAGCTCGTTCCGCACGACTGACAAGGTCAGACCCTGGGACGGCGAGCTGGAATCGTTCGCCAAGAGCCGCGGCGCGCACTACGCCGTCTGGGCCAACCGCTACCTCGGCAAGGCCGAGACCATCGTGACCCACACCGTCTGGTCGGACACGACCGACTACATCACCTACGAGGACTCCACCGGCGAAAACCGCAGAGCCTCACGCCGACGCTCGACGTCGAGCGATGTGCCGCTGGTAGTCGAGAAAGACGAGACCGGGTACACGGCTTTCTTTTTGCGTGTTGAGTAGTGAAACCCGAGCCTCGGCTTTCTCAATAGACCACTATGACACCCTTCGCGTGGGCGATAGTCTGCTTCGTTGTCTTTGATCTCGCACTGGCGGTATTCATCGTGCGGGCGATGACCTCGTCCGCGTTCGGCTCGCTCGCCGACGAGTTTCCCAAGGTCGAGCCTGGCGACGTCCATACCGAGCGCAAACGCCAGAGCTTCTCGATGGGGCTGCTGAATTTCGGGTTCGCGGTCAGGGTCCGCGTTGACGACGCGCACGTTCACCTCTCGCCCGAGCCATACATCAAGTGGTCGGGCATGCCGAGCATGAGCATCCCGATTGATCGGTTCGGCACGAAGGGCGCCGCGCGCGGGCGATGGCTGCCGCACACGGTCTTGATCGACTCGGACAGGTCGAACACAGAGCTTTCATGCCCGAAGTGGCTCTGGCAACTGATCGCCGGGGAGAGCTGAGCGCCGTCGATTTTGACCGCTAGTCAGACTCGGTCTCAGCGGTCGTTACAATTTTCCCTCGCTCGGCTTTCTTTGCTGCACGCCATTGTTTCGCTTCTTCAATGCACAAAGCCGAGGATTGCTCACCAAACCGAACAAGAAGTGCTGAGGAGATCTCGAGGGGCTTGCATCTGAAGCGGTTCTCAGTGATTCTCATTCTGCCAGTCTGTCGTCGCAATTGGCGCAACCAGTGATTTCGGTGACTGCTTTTTCTCATCAGCAGTGAAACTCGGCCGTTGGATGGGTACAACCGGATTCCACTGAGATCATCGCGCGGAACCGTGACGTTGCGCCATGTCCGGCGAATAACAACCTGATCATCTGAAACAGCGAGACTCACCGGTCCGCCGCCTGCGATGAAATCACCAATGCTGAACATTGCTTTCACTAAGACTGCGCTGCCAACAAAGATAATTCCCAGGCATACCCGGGCAAGAAACTCGTAGTCGGTTTCAGAATCACCACCCATGATTGCTCTGATAACAACGATGGACAACGCAATCACGAGCACGCCCCCAAGAACCCATACGATTTCCGACCAGAGGCTTGGCCGACGCTTGGCATTCCATAAAAGCGTGCCCGTACTTGGAACCGCAAACCAGTCATATCGTTCGAAAAACTCGAAGTAAGATGAACCGAACTGCGAATGAGGCTTGCGAGTGGCCCACCCGATCCGATTCACCGCCACTTCATGCAGCTTCTCTGCTGAGACGCCGAACCAGCCTGTTTCAAACGGCCTTCTAACAAAGCCGTCGTTCATGACAACAGTCAGATAATCTCTCGAGCACCTACTCTGCTTCGTTCTATCAGGACCCGTGTAGATTCCAGAGATATCCTCAGCGGCTATATGTTGTTTCTTCCCAAACCCCGTGTATGTGGTGATACCCTTCTCGTGGAATCTGACGCGATACGGTGCGGGTATCAATATCAACAGGATCGGGAATGCCAGAAATGCGGTGAAGATGTGCAACCCCGCAAGCCCGACAATTACATCACAGAGAATCGTGCTATCCTCAGTGAACCGCGGCTCGCCGGCATTAAACAGTAACACCGACAGAACGGTTACCATCGGGCTCAGCCCGTAGATCGCCATCCCAATGAGGATCTTGTTTCGACGCGTGTTCCTCACCTCCCATGCTGATTCGGAATCCTCGATGATCGGCATGGGCTCTACTCCCCGAGTGTGCGCTTTCGCCTGAGAATGTGATGATAGTGCTGCGCGAAACGGTGCGCTTCGTCGCGGACCTGCTGGAGCAGCTTGAGTCCGAGGTTCTCGCGCCCGAGCTTGATCGGGGCGCTCTTCTGCTGGACGTAGATCAGTTCTTCTTTCTTGGCTAGGCTCACGACCATCGGTGGCGGGACGTCGAGCGAGTCGAAGACTTCCATCGCGGCGTGGAGCTGGCCCAGCCCGCCGTCGATCAGGATCACCTCGGGGTACAGCTCCCAGCCCTTGCCCGCCTCGCGGTAGCGCCTACTGACGACTTCCTGCAGCGCCTTGTAGTCGTCGTTGTTGACGCTTTTGACTTTGTACCTGCGGTACTCGTTTTTGAACGGCCTGCCGTCAACGAAGCAGACTTTGCTGCCGACAGTCTCGTTGCCCTGCAGGTGCGCGATGTCGAAGCCCTCGACGCAGCGGATCGGCTCCGCCAAACCAAGCGTGCGCTGGAGGCTCGCGAGTCCCTTCATCGGATCGACGTAGCCGATCTCGGTCTCGGGCTGCCACTGGTCGCTCTTGTCGGCGCGGTGGTCAAGCTTTTCTATGGCTTTGATCTGATCACGCAGGATCGCGGCGTCCTCGAACCGCATGTCCTTTGCCGCCTCCGCCATCTGCTCGCGCATCTCGCGGAGCACGACCGAACGCTTCGACCCGATGAACCGTGTGAAGCGTTTGATGTCGTCCTTGTACTGCTCGCTGGAGATCCGATCGGCACACGGCGCGGTGCACTGGCCGATCGGGTGCAGCAGGCACGGGCGGAAGTGCTTGTTCTTCGGGTCGTTCTCGATAATGTCGAGGCTGCACGTGCGGAACTTGAAGATCTTCTGCGTGATCTTGAGCGACTCGCGGAGCGCGCCCGAGTCGATGAACGGGCCGAGGATCTTGGCGCCCTTGAACTCCGGAGCGATCTGGCCCGTGCGGTCGTCGATGCCCGATGGGTTGCGCGTAATGAACACGCGCGGGTAGTCCTCGCGCTGGCTGATGACAAGGTACGGGAAGCTCTTGTCGTCGGTCATCCGCACGTTGAACTGCGGCTTGATGTCTTTGATGAGCCTCGCCTCGGTCAGCAGCGCACTGACCTCTGTGTCACACTCGATCGTATCGAAATCGACGACAATATCGAGCATCGGCTGCTTCGCGGGGCCAAGGTCGGTCGAGGGGAGGAAGTAGCTGCTGACACGGTGCGGCAGGCTCTTGGCCTTGCCGACGTAGATCACCACGCCAGCGCTGTCCTTCATGAGGTATACGCCCGGCACGGCGGGCAGAGCACGGGCCTTCTTGCCGAGCTCGCGCAGGCGATCGCTCAGCTGACCATCCTCTTCGCTCGGAGCGGCACTGATTTCATCTGGCACGTCTGACACGCACAATCGTACGGTGCAAACCCGGTCGGAGATTCCACAGAGAATTGCACCACAGCAGCGGGTTTGCGGTACCATCTCCGACCTGACCGAATCTGCGGGGTGTTGATGAAGCATGGTCTGAATGTTGGTGCTGCGGGCTGTCTGTCTGTGCTGTCCGTGTGCGCCACAGCCCAGCCCGAAACCAAGCCCAGCCAGATCGTCAGACGCGCGCCGACGGCTCCCACGATCGACGGGAAGCTGGACGACGAAGTCTGGAAAGAAGCCGCGGCGCTCGACAGCTTCGTGCAGGTCGATCCGAACGAGGGCGCTGCGCCAACCGAGCCAACCGAAGTCCGCGTGCTCTTCGACGACGACAACCTCTACATCGGCATCCGGTGTTTCGACAGCCAGCCCGATCAGATCCGGGCGTCCGAGATGCGCCGCGACGGGCCGAGGAACACCGACGACCATGTGATCGTGGTGATCGACCCGTTCGGTTCGCAGCGCGACGGGTACCTCTTCGCCGCGGGCCCGGCGGGGCTGAAGATCGACGCGCTCATCGAAGGCGGCCAGTGGCGCATCGCGTGGGACGGGATCTGGCAGAACAAGGTCTCGATCGACGGCGAGGGCTGGGTTGCCGAGATGGCGATCCCGTACAAAACGCTCTCGTTCGATCCGGCGCGCACCGAGTGGTCGATCAATGTGCAGCGCGTGCTGCGCCGAAACAGCGAGACCACAAGATGGTCCGGCGCGCAGCGCGAGATCGACATCGCCAACCTCGCGGGCGCGGGCACCATCGAGGGCTTCGAGGGCAACCTGCACCAGGGCATGGGGCTCACGCTCAAACCATTCGGCGTGCTGACCAGCGAGATCGACGACGGCTGGCCCGAGCTCGACGCGGGGCTCGATGTCTTCTACAAGATCACACCCGAGATCACCGCGGCGATCACGATCAACACCGATTTCGCAGAGGCCGAGGTTGATCAGCGGCGCGTCAACCTCTCGCGATTCCCGCTTTTCTTCGAGGAAAAACGCGATTTTTTCCTCGAAGAAGCAGGCGTTTTCGAGTTCGGAAACATCAGGCAAAGCCCCCGGCCGTTTTTCAGCAGGCGCATCGGCATCGTCGCGGGCGAGGAGAAGTCGATCCTCGCCGGCGCGCGCATCACCGGGCGCAGCGGCGACGTGCGGTTCGGGCTCATGAACGTAGTCATGAAAGACGACGACGAGCTCGGCACCAAGAACCTTACTGTCGGGCGCGCGATCATCAATGTGCTCGACGAATCTTCCGTCGGTGTCATCGCCACCAACGGCAACCCGGGCGAACGCGGCGAGAACTCGCTCATCGGCGGCGATTTCAGCTACGTCAACTCGAGCTTTATGGGTGACGCCAGCCTAAGAGCAGGCGTCTTCGCGCAGGGCACACGCGATGACCCCGCAGGCGGCAACGAGGAGTTTGGCTACACCGTCGGCGGACGGGCAGAATTCCAAACCGACGACTGGAACCTTTTCGGTTTCGTCGCACACGTCGATGACGAGTTCAGGCCGGCGCTCGGGTTCGTCTCTCGCCCGGGCGAGCGCGAGCACATCGCCCGCGCCACACGCACCTTCCGCCCAGAGCACGAGCACATCCGGACCGTCTCATTCACCACCGGCGGCGATCTCTACACCGACGAGGGCGACACCGTCAACACCATCAGCGCCTCGATCCTCAGCTCGACACTCAACACCAACGACCAGAACTACGTGACCGCAGACTTCCGCTTCGACCGAGACCGGCTCACCGAGACATTCGAGATCAGCGACGGCGTGGTGCTGCCCGTTGACACGTACCACACGCTCTACGGCACGCTCGACGCCGGCACCGACCCGTCGCAAACACTCGCTGTTCACGCGGGTGTCAGGTTCGGCGAGTTCTACAGCGGCACACGCTACGACTACATGGCAGAACTCAACTTCAGGCCCAACTCCCGGTTCAGCGGCTCGGCGGAGTTCATCTATCAGGACATCAACCTGCCCGAGGGCGATTTCGAGGTCGAGATCCTCCGCACTCGCGGCACGGTCCAGTTCTCGCCCGATCTCACGCTCGACGCCATCGTCCAGTGGGACAGCGTCTCGGACCAGGCGGGCCTCAACACAAGGCTGCGCTGGGAGCCCTGGCCAGGGCAGGAAATCTATGTCGTCTACAACGAGAGCTACGACGCCGACGACAGCTTCAACTCGACAGCCCGCGAGGCGATCCTCAAATTTGGCGCAACCATCCGTTTCTAGTCGAAACCCGTATAACACACGAATTCACACGTTTACGGAGTCTTGACATGACCGCACGGACCCTGATCGCACTCGCATTCTCCGCAGTCCCGGGCATCGCGCTCGCTCAGGCCGATGACCTGTTTGTCTTCGAGCTGACCGAAACCGGGAACATGAGCAACTCGCTGATCGTGGGCGGCTCAACCCTGCCCGATCTGGCGGAAGACCTCGCCGACACCGAGGGTGACTTTGCAAGCTTCGACGGGCTGCAGTTCGACGCGATGCTCCGCTACGCGGGTGTGGACGGCGCGATCGACATCAACTACGACCCCTCGGGCGGTTCGATGGGCGGCGCGGTCCTGACGATCAACAACATCGAGGGCTACGACGGCCCGCCGATCGTGCTCGACGAAGCCGACGGCGACCTCGGCGACCAGCTCCAGGACTTCTTCCTCAAGGACAACCCCGACATCATCAAGGACTTCCTCTCGGCGATCGCAGAGACGTCGCCCGTTTCGATTACCGACGGCAACCCGCTCGCCTCGACCGCCCGGAGCGCCAACTTCCGCTTCAACCGCTTCGGCCTGTTCGCCGACGCCAGCCCCGCCAGCAACCAGATCAACCGCATGTTCGTTGACCGCGTCGATCCGGGTCTTGAGGGCGACGCGGAATCGGCAGAAGACGATGTGCCCAGGATGCAGCTTGGCTCGGCGATGATCGACCACGGCGGCTTCCTCTCGCGCATCGACTTCACCGGGCAGACCGTGTCCGCCGGCGACTTCGATGGCTCGTCCTTCGACGTCAACTTCAGCACCGAGGCACGCCTGAACGAACGCGTCTCGCTCGCGTTCGGTGTCCCCATCGGATACCACACCATCGAGGGCGCCGACGTTTTCAACATCGGCCTCCACGTCAACCTGCCGATTAACATCATGCTCATCGAAGAGGACGCCAAGCAGGGATTCAGCTGGACGCTCACGCCGGGCGTTTCCGCCGAGGGCGTTGTGTCGTACGACTTCGCCGCGGGCGGCACGCTCTACTCGCTCGGCGTCACCAACGCCTTCCGCTACGACTACGACCGGTTCACCTTCATCGCCGCCCAGCAGATCACCATCCACGAATCAACCGAGCTCGATGTTGACGAATACAAGATCGACCCGGGCATCGAGCAGCAGATCCTCAAGCTCGGCGGCAAAGCGCTCTACCGCTTCACCGACGGAGCCGCGGTCTACGTCGGGGGCACATGGACAGACTTCCTCGAAGACGCGGCGATCGATGACTACGTCACACCCGTCGCTGGCGTCATGTGGCAGCTCAAGAACGGCGCCAACCTGTCCATCGGGTACGAGGGCGACTTCGGCGACGACTACGACGCGCACGGCGGCCGACTAACCTTCCAGATGCCCTTCTAAATCAGATCAGTTCTAGCAGCAAACAGAAATCGCTTTAGCTCTCATCGAGCGCGACGCGCGTCATCATCTCGACGCCGACCGGGATCGCCTTGTCGTTGAAGTCGAACCTCGGCGTGTGCAGCTCTGGGAAATGCTCCTGCCCCTCCGGGCACAGCCCGAGAAAGTAGAAACACGCGGGGACGTGCTCGGCGTAGTACGCGAAGTCCTCGCCGCCCATGACCGGGGTCTCGGCGTGCAGCACGTTCTCTTTGCCCAGAACCTGCTCAGCCAGCGGCACGAAACGCTCGACCATCTTCGGGTCGTTCTTCACGACCGGATAGCCGACGTTCCAGTGGATGTCGATCGTGCAGCCGTGCGCCTTGGCAACGTGCAGCGAGATCTCGCGGACGCGTTCCTCGGCGAGCTTGCGCATCTCGGGCGTGAGCGCGCGGGTGGTCCCCTCGATCTCGACGGCTTCGGGGATGACGTTGTCCACCGTGCCGCCTGCGATGCGCCCGATCGTGCAGACCGCGGAGTCCACAGGGCTCGTTGATCGGCTGACGATGGTCTGCATGCTTGTGACGATCGCACACGCGGCGACGACCGGGTCGTTGGTCAGGTGAGGCCAGGCCGCGTGCCCACCCTTGCCTCGGACAGTGATGAGGAACTCATCGGTGGAAGCCATGAGCGGCCCGGGCCGTGTTTTGACGGTGCCGAGTTTCTGGTTGGGCCAGCCGTGCAAGCCGTAGATGCTCCCGACTCTCGGGCCGAGCCCGCCGCCCTTGCCGTCGGCGCCGCTGCCGTCGAGCATGCCCTCCATGCAGAAGCGCTGCCCGCCGCCGCCGCCTTCTTCTGCTGGCTGGAAGACGAACGTGACGGGGTTTGGCCTGTGCTCAGTCTGCGCGAGAACGCGCGCTGCGCCGAGCAGGATGGTGGTGTGCCCGTCGTGGCCGCAGGCGTGCATGAGCCCGTCGCGTGTGCTTGAGTAGCTCAGCCCGGTTTCTTCGGTGATCGGCAGGGCGTCCATGTCGGCACGGAGCGCGACCGCGGGCTTGCTTGTGTCGCCGGTCGTCGCGGGCAGGTGCCCCACCACGCCCGTGCCCCCGGCGAGGCCGGCCTTGAACTCGATGCCGAGCTTGGTCAGCTCGCGCTGGACGACGGAGCTGGTGCGTTCTTCCTGCCACATCAGCTCGGGGTGCGCGTGCAGGTCGTGGCGGATCTCGATCAGGTCATCGAGCTCGGCCTTGATGCAATCCTTGACGCCTGCTGCAGTTGCGGTCTTCATAGACAATCCTATCGGCGATCAGAGCCCAAAGACATCTTTGACGAGCCGACGCGCGGTTTCGATCTCCTGAGCGACCAGATCCAGATCCACGTCCGCCTTGGTCGTGATGACCGTCTCGGGGTGCATCGTGTGCAGGTCCTCGGCGGCGCCGCTTCGGATCGGGACGTTCCGCGAGTCGCTCGCCATGATCAGCCTCTCGCCCGCCTCGGAGATGAGGAAGTCGATGAGCTTGGCCGCCTCGTCCGGGTTCGGCCCGCCCGCCACTCGGGCGACCGTGTTCGGGATCGTCAGCGCCCCGAAGCTCATCATCGGGAACACGGTGTCGGGCGTGACCGCCGAGCCGGTGTCGAGTTCGCTGACCTCGTAGACCAGCCCGACCGGCATGCCCTCGGCCTGCGCCGCCCAGACGTCGTCGGTGTCGGTCAGCCCGAGTTCGATCTCGCCGTTGGCGACCGCGCGGACGACCGACGAGTTGCCGTCGTAGAGCCGAAGCCCGTTGGACTCCATCGCCTGGAGCCACTGCCTCGTCGGTTCTTCGCCCCAGAGATGCACCAGCGCCGCGACGTGCCCGACCGTCGTGCCAAAGAGCGGCCTAGCCATCCCAACCTTGCCCTGCCACTCGGGCTCGGCCAGGTCGCGCAGCGCGCCCGGGACCTGTTCTGCAGAGAGCTTGCGTGTGTCGTAGACGATCACGCGGGCGCGGTTGGCAAAGCCGTACCACATCTCGCCCGCGCCCCGGTACGCCTCGGGCCAGCCGCCCGGGACCGACTGCTCGCCGGCCTCTGAGGTGTACGGCTCAAGCACGCCCTCGTTGGCGAGCCTGATCGTGTAGAACGGCTCGCTGGACCACCACACGTCGGCGCGCGGGTCGTCTTTCTCGTCGCCGAGCCTCGCGTAGAGCCCGACCGTTTTCGTTGCTTCCGTATCGCCGACTTCGAGCACGTCGATGCCGGTCCGTTCCTCGAACTCTGCGATGACTTCCTTGAGCAGGTAGTCGTCGGCGCTTGTGTAGAGCACGACCCGGGGGCCGTCTTCGGAAGTGTTGTTCTCGGCGACCGGCTCCTCGGCCGGTTTGCCGCAACCTGAAATCGCGGCGAGCGAGAGCGTGAGAGTCATCCACGAGCGGGTGCGCATCGGTTCCACCTTTCGACCTGCGTACTTATTGCGAGATGGTACCGCGCCGGTTTCACGGATCCGTGTTCAGCGCGGCGAAACGGGTTTATTCACCCGATGAATCGGAACCGCCGCCGGCGTCCTCTGCAGTTTCTGCGCGTTTCTCTAGCGCGCCGAAGTACTTCATGACGGGGCCCTCGAACTCGCGTGGCACGAGCATTGACTCGATCGCGTCGGACGCGTTGTGAGCCGCGGACTTGGCGCCCATCGCAAACTCGGTGCGCGACTCACCGCGGATCTGGCCCTCGTAGACCAGCCGCGAGCCGATGATCGGGCCCTGCTGCGTGTTGACGTTCGCCTTCGAGTCGTTGAACGTGATGCTTGTTTCTTTCGCGTCCGGGCTGACGCCGTCGCCCTGACCCGGGCCGCCCGAGCCGTTGCCCGGTCGGCTTGTGTCGCCCTCGGCCCAGTCACCCAGACCGCCCGAGCCCGGGTTCTCACAGAAGCCCTGTCCCATCTTGTCCATCTGGGACTGAGCCGCGTTCATCATCGCCTGCATGGATTGCATGTCGCCCTGCATCTGCTCCATCTCGCTGAGCATGTCGCCGAGCTGATCCATCGCGGCCTGCGTCTGGCTGTTCATGCCCTGCTGGCCTGGCTGACCGGATTGGTTCTGCATCGCCTGCGCCATCTGGGACATCGCCTGCCCCATGCCCGAGCAGTTCTCGCACGCCTGAGCCTGCGACATGGCCTGCTCCATCAGCTGCTGCTTCTGCTCGTCTGACATGCTCTCCAGCTTGTCGAGTGCTTCCTGCAGAGCCTCGGGGTCCATCGCGAGCTGCTTGGCTTCCTCGGCGCTCATGCCGGCCTCGCGCAGCGCCCGCTCAGTCTCTTTGCGTTCCTGCGAGAGCTGCTCCATCTGCTGGGCGAGGTTCTCCATCTGCTTGGCGAGCTGCTCGCTCTGCTCGTCGCTCATGTCGCCCGACCGCATCTGCTCGGCGAGCTTGGAGAGTTCTTCGCGTGCCTTGTCGAAGTTGCCCCGCGCCATCGCGCGTGCGAGTTCCTGAGCCGGGCCGGGACCGGGCTGGCGGAGTTTCTGGAGCTGCTTCTCGATCGCTTCGAGTCTGTCGGCGCCCTGCTCCTGCATCTTGGCCTCGAGCTTGTCCGTCAGCTGCGTCAGCTGTTTTACAGCCGCGGCCTGGATTTCTTCGGGCGTCATGCTCTCGGGCAGGAGCGCGTTCTCCGCAGCCTCATCGTTGAGATCGAACTCGACACCGAGCCGCTTGGCTTCGGCTTCGAGCTCCTGCTTCATCTGCTCGACCTCGATGCTCGCCTGCATCGCGTCCTGCTGATCTTGCGGCATCGTCGGCTCGCTGCCGAACAGCGCGGGCAGGTTCAGCACGGGCACCATCAGCGCGATCGCAAGCAACGCCATCGCCGCAATCGGCGCGGGCCAGTAGCGAGGCGTCTCGACGGGGATCGCTTCTTTCAGGTTGACAGCGCCGGCCCTCTTGCTGGCCATCTCGACCGTAGCGCGGGACCACGCGTCTTCTTCGTTCTGCACACAGAGAGCCGTCGAGATGGTTTCTCGCAGCCCGGCGCGTTCATCGACCTGGCGAGCGACCGAGCCGCCCTGCTTGGTGCGGACCACCGTCCAGATGAACGCCGACACCAGCGCCACGCCCGCGCCGACACCGGCAAGCGGACCCCAACGCATCGGCACCGAGACCACACTCTCGAGCAGTCGCCAGAGAATCAGCGCACCGGCGACAACCGTCAGCGTGACCGCGAACGTGCGGATCAGGTCGATCAGCACCAGCCGGTACCACGCGCGTTTGAGAAGGCGGTTGATGATGTCCACTGGTGTGCCACTCCTAGGTCGCCGGGCGTCGGCTCTATCTCATAGACACCGCCCGGCACTGTATGGTTCGGATTGAACCCGACTCGCGTTGCGTTCATTCTACACGATTCACGTCACCGTCTACAAACAAACACCTGATCTTGCCGATTCATTCCCTGTGACCGGCGAACCCGGCCCGGCTAGGCTGCCTGCTCATGGCGATCACGCAGATGGACATCGCGGGCTGGCTCCGGAACTCCACGGTCGATCACGACCGGCTCTGGACGCTCAATCGGCAGGCCAACCGCGTCATCAGCTGGGGGCACAAGCTCCATGTCGCTGCCGCGTGTGCGTTCTGCCTCACCATCGCGCAGCACCAAAGCTTCTTCGAGATCTCGGGCGGCATCCTCCTCGGAATCTCGATCGCGAGGCTCTACGCGACGTGGCGACTCTACCCGGCGCTGCTCAAACTCCCGATCGTCTGGTGCGCCGTTCTCTACGCCGCGTACCTGTTCGTCGGGGTCACGTGGTCACCCAACAAGGCCTACGGCATCGATGAAGCCGACGTCACGCGGTGGTTCCTGATCGTCGCGGCGCTCTGGCCGCTGCGTCACCTTCGGCGCTGGTTCATCCTCTGCGTTGTGCTCAGCTATCTCGCGGTCAACGTTGCGCAGGTCATCCAGTACTTCGCGCTTGAATTCGGCTGGGAGAACCTCGACTTCGACGCGTACCCCGACCGCATCAGCGCGTGGTTCATGCCCGCCTCGGGCGGCTCGATCCTGCTCGCCTCGTTCGGGTTGCACCTGCCCATCGCGCTCAACAACAAGCACAGCCTCCGATGGCCCGCGCGGGTGCTGGCGGTCGTCTCGCTCGTCGCGGTCATCGCCACCGGCACACGCGGCGCGTGGATTGCGGGAGCCGCGGTCATCACGCTCGCGTTGGGCATAACCGTCTGGCGATCGGCGCACCGCGCACGCACGATCGTCATCGCGGCTGTCATCGCCGCGGTTGTGCTTCCGGTTGTGTGGCTCACACTTGGAGGCAAGATCGAGAGCCGCGTTGTCGAAGCGCAAACCGAACTCAGAAGAACCATCGACGACAAGGACTTTGCGACGAGCATGGGCGCCCGCGTCAACATGTGGATCTGGGCCAGCCGAGCGTTCGCCGAGCACCCGATCCTCGGCGTCGGCACCGGGGGCTACGAGGCCTGGGTCGAGGCCCGGCAAACCGAGCAGGGCATCGACCATTCACGCGAGCCCATCGAACGCAACGCGCACGGCGCGTACGTACACATCGCCTCCACGCAAGGCCTCGTCGGACTGGCACTCTTCGGTTTGCTCATGACCGCGGTGCTCGTAGGGGCCGCCCCGGGCGCACAGGACACAACGAGCTACCAAGCCGGCCTGTTCATGGCGATCGCCTCAGTCATGATCGTTGGTGTGTTCGCGACGTACCACCTGCACACACAGACCGCAGCGGTGCTGTGCACGTTCGTCGCGCTCGCGCAGAAACCCTCGAACCCTTACTGACCGCCGACCTGATCGAACTGATCGGGTGTCATGATGCCGTGCGCATCGCTCCACTGCACGAGATCGACATCGACGAGCCGATCGATCTGCGTGAAGCGTTTGGCCCATTCCTCGGTGATCGCCTCGGCCTTGGGCCCGTCGGCGGGTTCGCCCTTGGGCGTGAAGCCCTCGCGGACGAGCCTGAACATGGAGCCGTCGCGCGCTGATTCGCGTTCGACTGTGATCATGTCCACGTCGCCTTGTGGGTTGAAGTCGATGTAGGTCTCGATGCCGTCGTCGTACATGGCTGTGTAGCTGACCACGCGGTCGCCGGCTTGTGTGATGACGCGTGTGACGTGGACGCGCGTGGGATTGTCGGCCAGACCGCCGTCGCATCCGGCGAGCAGACCAACAGCCAAGATTATCGCGATCCGATTCTTCACACTACTCGTCTTTGAGGATCCGCGGGCCTTCTTTGCCTGCGGTGCGTTCCATGACGCCGTCGCCGCGCTTCTCGTACTTGGTGAACCCGAGGCGTTCGAGGTTCTTGTTCGAGAGCTGCGATTTCTCTTTGAGAGGCGACCAGGTGCCGGCGATGCTCGGAGCGCTGATCGCGCGTCGGCAGGGCTCGCCCGTCTCCGGGTGCTTCTCAAGCGGCTTGCTCTTCATCGACTGGATCCACTCGAAGCGTTCGCCGGTCGGCTCGCCTTTGTCATCCAGGATTTCATAGTCGTACGTGGGCATCGCGTTTTCCGATCACATGAACGTTCGGCCCGACTCGGGGTCCATCAGCTTCCAGCCCTGCTCCCTGCAGAGCCGAGCCAAGACGGGCCAGGCTGTCTCCTCATCATCGACCGAAGCCATGAGCTGGTTGATCTGATCTGCGGCAGAAGGCACCTCGATCACCAGGCCCGGGCCGTAGTACGAGGTCGTGCCCATAGCGCCCTTGGCGCCGTCTGGTGCGATGTTGTAGGGCCTGAGCCTGCTTGCGAGCGTGCCGGGCGAGCCGAGCTCTGCCATGCCCGCGGCCGCGTCGTCCGGGTCGCTGGGCTGGAACAAGATGATCTGTCGGCTTGCCACACCCCATGATTCGCCGCGCACGGCCAAGAAACCAGCAAATGCCGGGATTCTCGTCCGATTGGCTAAACATGCGATATGGGTCAGTTCAGGCGTTCTTGCGACGCTCGGCGATCAACTCGGCGGCCTGGTTCACAAGACTCGCCAGCGGCACAGGCTTGATCATGTACGCATCGACACCGATCGCCTCGGCGTACTCCTGATGACGCTTGCCCTCGTTGGCGGTCACCATAATCACGAGTGGGCTGTCCTCGCGGCCCTTGATCTTCTCGAGCACAAGGAACCCGCTTCGGCCGGGGAGCATCATGTCGAGAATGACCAGCTCGGGCGGGTCTTCGTTGCAGTACTGCACCGCGGTGTTGCCGTCGGGCGCGGTCTCGGTGATCGCACCCTCGGCGAGCATCGCCGCCTCGATGGATTCACGGATATCCGGGTCGTCATCAACAACCAGAATCTGGACGTCTTCGAGCTTGCCTACGAGAGTTTCTGCGCTCATCACGTGGCCCCTTTTCGTTGCGTCAGCACCAAGTATGCCCCCGGATCGATCCGCGAGCAATAGAGAGTACTGACCATTCACATTCGCAGTGATCCCGTGTTCGGTTCGGATTCGGCCCAAATCAGGGCACGCCTACTTCCAGATAACCACCATCTACCGCAATCTGTTCGTGTTCAGGCGGTCCAGTTCCGCGATATCACGCCCGCTCTGGTCCACGAGCCGCTCGACCTCGGCCTCGTCCATCCAGGGCAGATCCAGCAGCTTGCGCTTGAGCGCGTCCGGGAACTCTCGGCGGAGCCGCTCGTGCTTTGGCCGACTCTTCCACACGCTGTGCATCCAGAAGTACTGCTCGGGCGCGGTGCGGACCATGCTCTCGATCGCCCTGCGGTATCGCGCGGTGATGTAAAAGAGCGGGTCGGGCTGATCCTTCCAGTCCTCGGGTTTGATGACGTCGTGGATGTCGAAGCGGTAGCCCATCGTGTTCTGCCAACGACCGGTCGCGTGGTCGTGCAGCTCATCGACGCCGTCGGGACCCCGGTCCGGACTTCGGACGCCGCCGCCGCAAATGATCGACGCGTTCTTCTGCATCGCTAACATGCCGACAGATTTGTACGTGCTCGTGAGTCTTCCGAAGAACGGGACAAACAGACCTCTGTCGCCCGCGTTCTGGTCGGCGACAAACGCGGGCATCCCGCCGTTGTCCAGCGCGTGGGGCAGCTCGCGGACCGCGCCGAACTTATCGACGAGCTGCATCCCCCGCCTGCCGCGGACGTCCTTCATCCAGTTGTCCATCGGCTTGAGATCGAAGGGCCGGTAGACCGCGTGCACGGGCACGCCGAGTACCGCCATCGCGTAGCCCGACAACTCCCAGTTGCCAAAGTGCCCCGTCACGAGGATCACGGGTTGGTTGGTCAGGATCTCGCTGAACGCCTGCGACGCCTTGCCGAAGCACGCGTGCCGCACCCAGCTGTCGTGCGAAAGAAACCTCGGCGTGTAGAGCGTCTCCGCGCCCAGTTGGAACAGGTGCCCCCACACGCCGGTCGCGACGTCCTCGACCCGGTCCTTGTCCCACTCGGGGAACGCGAACGCGACGCGGTTCTTGCAGCGTTCAAGCGCGCGTTTGTTCCAAGGCGCCTTGGCAAAGCCCCGGCCCAAGCGGTCCATCTCGTCGAGCGTCGCCTCGAGCCCGAAGACCTGAGCCGCGGTCATGACGGTGCGGAGCGCCATCGTCGCGGGTGTGTGCGACCACTCCGGAAGTCGGTTGACGAGCCGTTTCTTTTTCTTTGTCGCCACGTTGTTCCCTGGGATCAGCGTGTCCGCGAGCGAACCCGGCCGATGAGGGTGTAGAGCCTGTTCTCGTTGAGCACAGGGATCGACGTCCGCTGGGCCTTGTCGAGCAGGTCGTTGTACCGGTTCAGCTCGTTCTCCCGGCGGATGTAGATCTCGACGATCTCGATCGGGGAGTTGATGTTGGGCTGCGGCGGCAGGATCGGAGGCTCGCCGAGCACGACGAAGTCAACGTCGCCCTCGAGCTCCTCGGTCGTGGTGCCGCCCCACTCCTCAACAAACGCGGTGATCTCGGTGCGCTCGCCCGGCGTGCGGCGACCGTCACCGTTGGTATCAAAGTTACCAGCGATCAGGAACTTGTAGACCTTGTTGGGGTCGTACGCGGCGTTGGCGATCACGTCACCCGGAACGATCGGGTTGCCCGCACGCTCGAACAGCACGCGGCAGCGGCTGGAGGTCTCGCCGACGTTGATGACCTCAACAGCGCCCTTGCCCTGCGGGTAGTTGCCGTCCTCGTCGGGGCGGATCTGGGTCGAATCGCCGTAGATCGCGAAGGTCATCCCGAGGACCACCTTGTCCCTGCGGCCGATCGAGACGTAGACCTCGCTCTCGTTCGGGTTGGTGTTGGCCACTGTGCCGTCAACAAGCGAGTGCTCGTCCTTGGGCTTGAGCGATTCGCCCCGGCCCGCGAGTTGGAGAGCGCTGACCTGGTCTTCAAGCAGGAGTTTCTGCTGCTGGAGTTCACGGATCTGCGTGCGGGAATTCTGCTCACTCGCTTCGAGGTCGGCGCGGAGCTGGTTGATCGTTGCAATGTACTGCTGCTCGGTGCTCTGGAAGCCCGCGCGGTAGCCGTCGACCGCGTCCTGAAGCTCGGCGATGGTTGCCTGCAGGCCGTTGACGGTTTCGGTCTGCTGCGCCTGGAGCGCGGTCACGCGGTCGGCTTCACGCTGCAGGTTTGTCTGTGCGGCGAGGCGAGCGGCTTCGGCATCGGCGAGCTGACGCTCAAGCGTGGTGATTTGGTTGAGCTGCCTCTGCACGAGGCCGAGCATCGAGTTGGTCGATGCGCCATCGATGCTCTGGGTCTTGGTTTCAAGCTCAGCGAGGCGGTCGTTCTCGTTGCCCGTGACCTTCTTGAAGGTGTCGTTGAGCGAGTCGCTGAGGTAGCGAACAAGGCTGACACCGGCGCTGCGTGCGTTGCGGAGGTCGCCCTGGATCGCCGGGTCGGCGCGGTCCACTTCGCGTACGAAGTCGCGGTTGTTCTGGTCGGCTTCGTCGATCTGCTTCACGTACTTGATGTTGTCGCCGTAAAGAATGATGGTGACGACGAAGAGGCCGAGCGAGATCGCGCCGAGTAAGCCGATGGTGATCCCGAGCCCCGGACTGATACTGGTCCTTGCCGCCATGACACTTCACTCCAGTCGGCGATGCACGCCGATTTGCAAGATGCCCGAGCGCCGCGCTCCAACGCGAACTGGGCGAAAACTCATATTCCTGCCAGCTTCGGGCACACCGCCCGGGGCATGCCACCTGTTGTCGGGCGATCCTTCACCCGCGCCGAGGCGCCGCCTCCGGTCCCGACCGAATCGCTCGGCCGACACCCGCTATGCGAGTTTCGCGGCTTCCCCCCCCTACGTCAAGCCCCGGACGCCTTGCAAAGACCAAACTCCATGCTCTTTCTCAAGTTGCGCCGCCGATCCGGCCCCGACCTGCCGCCCATCGCTGCACACTCGCGACCGATGGCTTAGGATCTCTCTTTACACCATCTGAACAAACAACCCGAACGAGGCCCTGTCCGTTGACCGCCCTGCTCCTGCAAACCGACCTTCAACCCGAACACATCAGCATCTGGTCGATCCTTCTGCGGATCGGGGTCGCCGCGGGCATGGGCATGGTCGTGGGCTTCGAGCGGAAGTTCGCCGAGAAGCCCGCCGGGGCGAGGACGATGGCCCTGATCGCCGCGGGGGCCGCCAGCTTTACGCTCATGGGGCAGGTGCTCGCCGAGGAGGTCTCGCCCGGCACCGGTGTCCAGCTCGACCCGACACGCATCGTTTCGTACATCATCTCCGGCGTCGGCTTCCTCGGAGCGGGCGCGATCCTGCACTCCAAGCGAGGTATCTCGGGCCTGACCACGGCATCGGCGATCTGGGCCTCGGCGGGCATCGGAGCCGCCAGCGGGCTCGGGCTCTACCGCATCGCCGGCGTCCTCTTCGGCGTCGTCGTCTGCGCACTCTGGGTGCCCTGGCTCGGCAGCTTTACAAACGGCGATGAGTCCGACGACAACAACGACAGCGATGAAGATATGTGAACCGAGTGAGGTTTGTCTGAGTCCAATCCAGCGGATTCTGATTCATCCGCTGGAGCCTCTCATGTCAACCGCCTCAATGCTAAAGACTGTTGTTCCGCTCGGTCTGCTTGCCATGTGTGCATCGTCCCTTTCGTGCGGACAAGATCAGCCAACCGCGCCGGATGACCCAACGGTCAGCACATCGAAAACAACTTCCGCTGGCAAGATCGAGGGGCGAACGAAGCTGCTCAGACCAGAGATGCTACACGGGCACGACACCGCACTGGTCGCGATGGCGATCGAGAGCGAGCAGAAAGTCAAAGAGGCGGCCTCACTGCTCAAAGGTGTATAAACGCGGCATGCTCAGCGTCGCCTGCGTACGGCGCAAAGACCGACCATGCCGAGCATTGCTGCCGAGGCAGGCGCAGGAACGAGCGTCGCCGTGAACGTCATCGAGGAAATGACACTGAATCCGAGAGGGCCGTCGCTCGTGGGCTGCGCGGAGAAGTTGTAAACTGCGTCGATCGAGTCGTCGGAGACCGGGCCAAAGTCTGCACCCAGTTGGTAGCCAACGAACGCGTTGCCATCCATGATCGCAAGGGCGCTGTTGATGGTCTGGTCACCGAAAACGAGCCTGCTGGTACTCTGATTCGAGACAAGGCTCATCTCGTGCAGGAACGTTGACCCTGCCGAGATCCCGTCGATGGCGATCGTGGCGTCGATGTCTAGAAACTGGGGGTTGCCACCCGGCGAGACGCCGATCTCGGTTAAATCTCCGGAAAACACGATTTCAAATTCCGCGTCGGCGAACTGAGTCCCGTCGAGGTGACCCGTGCCAATGCCAGTCAACGAATAGACAACCGGCTGAGCTGCTGCAGAAAAGGCACAGACACAGAACAACGACGCGATTGCGTGTGTACGATTCATAGCTATCTCCAATGCGGACAACCCGGAATCGGATCGCCAAAGAACCCTCCGATTCGTGAGATCTAGCCCGCGGTTCGCCAAGCCGGCTATTTTTATTTTTGAGACAATACAAGATGTCCAGCTACACACCCCGGTCGCTGCTGCCGAGGTTTGCAAGCTCGTCGCCGTAACGCTCGCGGAGTGGTTCGACGACATCCTTCAGGAACCGCTCGGTCTGCTCGACGCTCCGGCCGACGTACTTCATCGGGTCGAGCAGCTGATCCTCGGTCAGCAGATGGTGCACGCTCTTGAACGCGTCGTCGCTGCGAAGCCGCTCGATGAGGTCGTTGTCGAGGCCTTCCTGCTTCACGCGGTAGCCGGCTTCCTGAGCGTGTACGCGGATCTTCTCGTGCAGGTCCTGACGGTCGCCGCCCGCTTTGACGGCTTCCATCATGATGTTCTCCGTCGCCAAAAACGGCAATTCGGCCATCAGGTTCTTGCGGACCATCGCCTCGTTCACAACAAGCCCCGACGCGACTTGGTGCATGAGGTCCAGCGCGCCGTCAAGCGCGAGGAACGCCTCGGGCAGCGAGAGTCTGCGGTTCGACGAGTCGTCGAGCGTGCGTTCGAGCCACTGCGTGGCGGCGGTGTCGTAGGCGTTGCCCACGAGGTTCATGACGAAGCGAGTCAGGCCGCAGATCCGCTCGCACTTCATCGGGTTCCGCTTGTAGGGCATGGCCGACGAGCCGATCTGGTTCTTGCCGAACGGCTCGTCGATCTCCTTCCGGTTGGAAAGCAGGCGGATGTCGGTGGCGATCTTGTGGAGGACTGATGCTGTCGAGGCAAGGTCGGTGAGTACAAACGTATCAACAACGCGTGGGTAGGTTTGGCCGGTCAGCATGTAAGGAATAAAGGCCTCCTCGTTATCGCTCTCTCCCCCGACTGTCGTAAACAGCCGCTCAAGCCGATCGATTGCCTTTGTATCTCCTCCCAGAAGATTCAAAAACGACGCCTGTGTCCCGGTAGCACCGCGAATACCGCGGAAACGCATCTGATCAAACGTGTTCTCGGCTCGCTCCTGACACTGGGAAAGGTCATACGACCAACCGGCAGCTCGACGTCCAACCGTTACAGGCTGCGCCGATTGGTAGTGTGTAAACCCGAGAGTTGGCAGCGACGCATATGAAGATGCGAATTCACCAAGTGATCGCATGCATCTGCTCACCTTCACAAGAGTCAATTGCAGCGCATCTGAGATATTCAGAAGATCCGCATTACACACCACATCCTGACTCGTCATCCCGAGATGAATGATGGGCCTCGCGTTGGGGCACTTGTCCCCCCACGCATGCACGTGCGCCATCACATCATGCCGAAGCTCGGACTCGTACTTGGCCGCCAGCGCCAGATCCTCGTCGGTCACTTCCAAATTTGCCCGGAGCTCCTCGATCTGCTCCATCGTCACGAGCGGCTTGTCCCAATCCTTGGTGACTTCGTATTGCGCCTCAGCGACGGCGAGCCATATCTTCCGCCAGGTCTGGAACTTGTGCCTGGGCGACCAGATCCGGCACATCTCCGGGCTGGCGTTGCGGGCGGCGAGGGGGCTGGTGTACGTGTCGTGGGGGCTGGTGGTCGTCATGGACGAGGATAGGGCCACTCTGCCCGGCCCAATCGACGGCCGCTGAAACCCCGACTCACACAATCGGAATACCTACACATGGGCGCGGCAGATGCGCCGATCGATCGCAGATAAGAGGAGCACCCATCAGATGACCAACCACAGACTCAAACTCACCCTCGCACTCGCGTCGGCGCTGCTCGCCGGGCACTCGGCGGCTCAGGAAGAAGACAAGAAATCCACGAGCGAGAGCGTCGCCCAAGCCAGCCTCCCGGACGGGTTCGAGGTGCTCGACAAGCACGTCGAGGCCGTCGGGGGCTACGAGAAAAACAAGAAGTTCAAGTCCATCCGCATGTCGGGCACGTTCAAAATGCCCGCGATGAATGTCGAGGGCACGATCGAGGTGAACAACAAAGCGCCAAGCAGTGCCGTCATCAAGGTCGACCTGGGCGCGATGGGCAGCGTCGAGCAGGGCACCAACGGCATCGTCGCGTGGGCGAGACAGCCCGGCCAACCAATGCAGATCATCGAAGGCCCGGATGCAGAGCAGCTCAAGAACCAGTCGCAGTTCTACGCCTCGGTCGAACCCCGCAAGACATACACAGAGGCCGAGACCGTATCCATCGTCGATCACGACGGCACCAAGTGCTACAAGCTCAACCTTGTGACCTCTTGGGGCGAGCACCAGGTCGGGCTGTACAGCGTCGAGACCGGGCTGCTCCGCAAGATGTCGGTCCGGGCCGACGCGGAGTCGGATGTCTACACCAACGAGACCGCGTTCAGCGACTACAAAGAGATCGAGGGCATCAAGCACGCCCGCACGCTCAAACTGAAGAACAACGGCTTCGAGCAGGAGATGACCTTCGACACCGTCGAACTCAACCCCGAGTTTGAGAAGGGCCTGTTCGACCCCCCCGGCTCGTTCTGATCGAACTCGGACGAACGCACTTTCATCGGCGTGCATACGCTGTACCATGGACCCGAGCGGGTCCATTTTTTTCGCGTAGGCTGGAACCAAAGAGAGACAACGTCATGCCCAAAAAGATTCTGTGTACAACCACGCTCGCTCTGGCCTCGGCTCTGCTCGCCGGGCACGCCTCCGCTCAGGACAGCACAGCGACCAGCTCGGGTGCCGCGACTGCATCGGCAACGCTGCCCGACGGCTTCGAGGTCCTCGACCGATACGTCGAAGCCATCGGCGGTGAAGAGGCGTACCGCAAGCACAAGACCGAGCAGATGACCGGCCAGTACAGCATGCCCGCGATGGGCATCCAGGGCCCGATCGTCATCAAGCGTGCCGCGACGACCAAGACACTCATCAACATCCAGGTCCCGCCATTCGGCGAGGTCATCCAGGGCACCAACGGCGAAGAGGCCTGGGGAGCCAGCCCCGACAGGCCCATGACCAAGCTCGAGGGAGCTGAAGCCGACAAGATGATCAACGAGGCGAACTTCTACGCCATCGTTGAGCCACGCAAAACCTACACCAGCGCCGAGACCGTCGGCACCGTGACCTTCGCAGGCGTCGAGTGCTACAAGGTCAACGTGGTCACGAGCTGGGGCGAGCACCAGGTCTGCCTCTTCGAGGTCGAGTCGGGCCTGCACCGCAAGGTCTCGACGCGCGAATCAACCGAAACCGACGTCTTCACCAACGAGATCACCTACAGCGACTTCCGCGACGCTGACGGCATTAAGCGGCCCTTCAGGATGGCCATTACAACGGCTGCGATGATGGGCGCCGAGCAGGTCATCCAGTTCGAGACCATCGAGTTCGGTGTCGAGTTTGAAGAAGGCACCTTCGACCCGCCCGGCTCGCTCTGAGCAAAGGCAACCACCGGCCATGAAAAGCCACGGCTACTCGATCACCACCACGTGGACCGGCAACACAGGCTCGGGCACCGCTTCGTACGACGCGTACGAGCGGTCGCACGAGTTTGGTGCGCCGGGCAAGCCGACCATCCCCGGCTCGTCATCGCCCGCCTACCGAGGCGACGCGAACAGGTACAACCCGGAAGAGATGCTGCTCGGCGCGGTCAGCGCGTGCCACATGCTGTGGTACCTGCACTTCTGCTCAGAAAACCGAGTCGTGGTCACCTCGTACACGGACAAAGCAGAGGGCAAGCTCCGCATGCACCCCAACGGCTCGGGCGAGTTCCAGTCGATCACACTCAAGCCTGTGATCGAGATCGCCGCGGGCTCGGACGAGAGGCTGGCGCGGATGCTGCACGACGACGCGGCGAGGATGTGCTTCATCGCCCGCTCGCTGCGCTGCGACATCGAGCACATGCCCCAGATTTCGGTCACGAACTAAGCCAACACGATCTGGGGTACCATCGTGCTGTGAGTGATCCCTCGGCCAACCTGAACGGCGAGCTGCGCGAGCCGAGCGACGACGAGATCGTGGCCGCGATCCGCGCCGCCGAGACGCCTGACGAGATCCGCGCCGCGTGGGAGCCGCTCCTGATCCGGTACCAGCCGATGATGCACAGCCTCTGCCGGCAGATGCTGGGCCAGTCGGGCCAGACCGAGGACGCGTGCCACGATGCGATGGTCCGGGTCATGCGGGGGTTCCACACGTTCGACGACAAGGCCAAGGTCTCGACCTGGATCTACCGGGTGACGATGAATTGCTGCTTATCCAGACTCCGCAAGGACACCCGCCGGAAGGCCCGTGTGGTCTCCGAAAGCACCCTGAACAGGCCCAAACCGGGGTCTGGCGGGTCCGGAGCGTCCCTTTCGGATTTATTGCCACAATCTCGGGAACCAAGCGCCGCCGGGAGTGTCGAACAAAGTGACCAGCGGGCTCTCGTGATCGAGGCTCTCGGTCATCTGGACCCGGATCTGAGGAGTGTTCTGCTTCTCCGGGATGCCCAGAGTTTGGACTATGCCCAGATCGCCGAGCTTCTCGAGGTCCGGGTGGGAACGATCAAGAGCCGGATTTTCCGGGCGAGGCTTGCCCTTCGGCAGGCGGTGGAACGAGTCAGAGCAGGCAGGCTGGGGCCGAACGAGTCGGCCAGCAACGAGGACGACGAGCAAAGCGAATGACGCAGCGTGAACGTGACATCTTCATCGCACTGATCGACGCGGGGTTGGACGAGTCCGCTGTGCTGTCGTTCGTCGAGGGCGAGACAACCGAGGCCGCGGGCGTGGTCGAGGCGCTGGCGGGCGACGCTCACCTTGCCGAGCTTGTCTGGCAGATGCGCGCCGACCGCGACGCGATCGGGACCGACGCCGCCGCAACACCCGTCCCGGCATCGACGCACGCGATGGTCGCCTCTGTTCTGGATCAGGAGGTCTCAAGCGAGATCGACGCGAACAAGCTTCGCACGCTGGTTGAGAACGACGCCGCGGCTGCAACGCAGGTCGCCCCGCCCAAACACAAGCAAGTAAAGGTCCGCAAGGCCCGCAGTCACTCGTTCAAGTTCCCAAGCCGAGCGCAGCGGATCGTCGGCTCGCTCGCCGCGGCTGCGGTGCTTGTGCTGATCGTCAGCATCGCGCTGCCCAACATGAACTTCGGCGCGACCAACAACACCAACCACCAGCCTCTGGCGAACAACGACACCGAAACCCCGATCATGGGCACGACCGACGCGCAGCTCGCCGACGCCTCGAATGACGCGACTCTGGCCGGTGGCGACGATCTGATCGAAGAACCCCGCAGGGTCTACCGGCCCGAGGAACGCCCGATCGTCGTTGCGACCGCCGACGAGGCGCTCAAGCTCGCTCGCGAGGGTCGGCTGATCGTCCGGATCACCAGCTACCGCGACTCGACAACCCAGACACTGGCGACGCAATTGACCTCGGGCAGCGACCTGATGCGGTTCGCCGCGGTCGAGGGCCACGCCAGCAGCGCCGAGTCGCAGACGTTCGCTGGCGCGTTGCCCCGGTTCGAAGAGCCCATCATCGCCAGCGCCGACGAACCCCGCCAAAACGCCCGCCCGGTCACAACCCGCGAGAGCGAGGGCGCATACATGCTCCGTGTCGAGCCGACCGAGCGCGCCTTTACGATGCTGATCGCCAAGCTCCGCAACTACGACGGCGCGACCGTCGAGCTCATCGGGGCGACCGACCCGGTCACCACGCCCGGCTCGGCGGCGGATCTCTCGGGATTGAGCGAAAGCCCGACGACGTGGAAGCCGCGCATCACCGTGCCGGTTGTGATCGAATCGATCCAGTAAACCCGCAACCGCTTCAAACTAGTTCGCGACGATGTTCACCAGTCGGCCCGGCACAACGACGACCTTGCGCACCGTCTTGCCCTCGATCAGGCCCGCGATGGTCTCGTTGTTGAGCGCGAGCTCTTTCAACTCGTCCTCGCTGGCGCCCGTCGGCACGCTCAGCTTGGCCTTGACCTTGCCGAGCACCTGGATCGCGATCTCGACCTCGTCGTCGACGAGCATCGATTCCTCGAACATGGGCCAGTCCGCGTGCGCGACCGAGGTCTCGTGGCCCAGCTTGTGCCAGATCTCCTCGGCGATGTGCGGCGCAAACGGCGCGAGCACGCGCACGAAACGGTCCATCTGATCCCGCGTCAGCCCGGGCTTGAGCGCGAGGTTGACGAACTCGATCATCGCCGCGATCGCTGTGTTGAGCGAGACCCGGTCGATGTCGTCGCCGACCTTGGCGATTGTGCGGTGCAGCAGCTTCTCGATCGCCGGGTCGGTCGAGTCGTTGAACCGGACCTCGCCCGTTGACTCGTCGATGCACATCCGCCAGGCACGTTGCAAGAATCGGTACAGCCCGACCGTGTCGTCGGTGTTCCAAGGCTTGCTCGCCTCTAAAGGCCCCATGTACATCTCGTAGATCCGGAACGTGTCGGCGCCGAATTCCTTGATGATGTCATCGGGGTTGATGACGTTCTTGAGGGACTTGGACATCTTGGCGATCGTGCGGGTGACCTCGGTGTCCGTGCCGCGCTCGTAGAGCTTGCCGTCGCGCTCGTCGATCAAGTCCACGGCGACAAGGCTCTTGTCGCTGCGCTGGAACGCGTGGCTGGTGATCATGCCCTGGTGGAACAGCTTCCGGTATGGCTCCGGGCTTCTGATGTGCCCGAGATCGTGCAGGATCATGTGCCAGAAGCGCGCGTAGAGCAGGTGCAGCACCGCGTGCTCGGCGCCGCCCATGTACAGGTCCACGCCGCCCTCGCCCAGCCAGTAGCCATCCACCTCGTCCGAGATCATCTCGTCGTGGTTGTTCTTGTCGAGGTAGCTGATGTGGTACCAGCACGAGCCCGCCCAGCCCGGCATCGTGTTGGCCTCTCGGCGGACCGGCGCATCCGGGTCGAGCCCATCGACGCCCGCCTCGCCCGCGGTTGTGTTGATCCAGTCCGTCACCTTGCCCAAGAGCGGCTGCGGGTCCTCGCTCTCGGCTGGCTTGTAGTCGTCGAGCGCGGGCAGCACGACCGGCAGCTTGTCCTCGCCGACCGCGTGGTGGTTGCCGGCCTCGTCGAACACGATCGGGAAGGGCTCGCCCCAGTACCGCTGACGACTGAACAGCCAGTCGCGGAGCCTGTAGTTCACGCGCTTGCGGCCGATGCCGGTCTCTTCGAGCCACGCGATCGTCGCCGAGATCGCGGCGTCGCGGTCGAGGTCGTTCAGCGAGACCTTGTCGTTGGCAGAATTGGCGGCAAACCCGACACCCGCGTACGCGGCTCCGGTGTGCTTGTAGAAACGACCCTCAATGAAAATCGCCTGCAACTCATGGAAGCTCTCGACACCCAGGTCTTCGAGCGATGATTCGTACTCCTGACGGATCGTGCCCCGGCCGTCGGTGCCGAAGTGCGGCCCGGTGTCCTCGGCCCGTCTTGTGCGGATCGCTTCGAGCACCTCGGGGTAGACCTCGGGCGGCAGACTCGACGTCGTCACCAGCCCGAGGAAGTCCGCAAGAACATGCTTCCAGCGGTCGGAGTTCATCTCCTCATCGGTAGCGTTCTTGGTGAAGTACGCCATCGCCAGCATCGTGCGCGGGTACACGACGTCGCGGATCGGCAGGTCGAACATCTCGGCGAACTCGTAGTCGCGTTTGTCGTGCGCCGGGACCGCCATGATCGCGCCGAAGCCGTAGCCCGCGAGCACGTAGTCGCTCGTCCAGACCGGGATCTTCTCGCCGGTGGCGGGGTTGATCGCGTACAGCCCGGTGAAGCAGCCCGTCTTGTCCTTGTTCTCGAGCCGTTCCTTGTCCGAGCGGTTCTTGGCGGCTTCGACGTACTCGCTCAGCTCCCGCACCGGCGTCTCGGCGCGCGGGCTTGCCAGCACCGCGGTCACGATGTCGTGTTCGGGCGCGAGCACCATGTACGTCGCGCCGAAGATCGTGTCGGGACGCGTCGTGAAGATGCGCATCGCCGGCGGGTACTGGGTGTCGGTGTCCGGGTTGTCGAGGTCGAGGTCCAGCTCGAAATCGACCTCGGCGCCCTCGCTCTTGCCGATCCATTCGCGCTGCTGTGTCTTGGTGCTCTCGGGCCAGTCGAGCTCGTCGAGCCCGGTCAGGAGCCGATCCGCGAGCGCGGTGATGCGGAAGAGCCACTGCTTGAGCGGCTTGCGCAGGACAGGATGCCCGCCCCGCTCGCTTCTGCCGTCGATGACCTCTTCGTTCGCGAGCACTGTGCCCAGCGCCGGGCACCAGTTGACGGTCTGCTCGCCGACGAACGCCAGTCGCTGGTTATCGATGAACGTGCGCTGCTCATCGGCGTCGAGTTCGTGCCACTGGCGGACACCGACGGGCTCACCCCCGAGCGCTTCGGTCGCCTTCTCGCCCTTGGTGATGCGGACCAGCTCGCCCTCGATCGAGACCCGGCCCGTGCCCGACTCGAGCAGCTTGACCAACTCGTCGATCGGTCGGCACTTGCCGAGCTCCTCGTCGAACCAGCTGTTGTAGATCTGTATGAAGATCCACTGCGTCCAGCGGTAGTAGTCCTCGTCGATCGTCGCGATCTCGCGGGACCAGTCGTAGCAGAAGCCGAACCTTTTGAGTTGCCTACGGAAGTTGTCGATCGTCTTGCGCGTGAAGGTCGATGGGTGCTCACCCGTGTTGATGGCGTGCTGCTCGGCGGGCAGGCCGAACGCGTCGAAGCCCATCGGGTGGAGGACGTTGAAGCCCTTCATCTTCTTGTAGCGGCTGATGATGTCGGTCGCGGTGTAGCCCTCGGGGTGGCCCACATGCAGGCCCGCGCCGGATGGGTACGGGAACATGTCCAGCGCGTAGAACTTGGGCTTGCTCGCGTCGAAACCTTCGTCGCCCGGGTTGAGCGTGCGGTAGGTGTCGTGCTCGTCCCACCACGCCTGCCACTTGGGCTCGATAAGCCCGGCCAGCTCGGCTGTGTAGCGGTGTTTGGGCGTGTTGTCGGTACTGTTTGCGTGGTCGGCCATGATTGGCCAATCCTAGCCGATTCGCGCAATCGGTCGCCGTATACAGGAAATCAGTAGTCCCGGCCGCGCGCTCCGTCGGGTGTGTCGTGCAGCGGCGTCGGCCCGCGCCAGGGTCGGTCTTCCAGAATCCGAGCCTCGCTCACCCTGTTCTCCCCGACGTGGCCGTCCACGAAGAGCATGAGCGTCGGGTCGCGGTCGGCCTCTGGGTCGCTGCGCAGGTGCGTCTTCTCCCGGTCGAACAGCAGCACCTTCGATGACGGGAACAACACATCGTTCTCGCGCACGGGGCGGAGATTCTGCTCGGTGTCGGTCTCGCCCGGCGACCAGAGTCTGGGTCTTGCAAGGAAGGAGTGACTGAGAGAGAACGAGGGTGCGCGAAAGGTCATGAAGTTGCCATTATGGATAAGCCACGGGTGTTCGTCGTAGCTCGCCCCACCGCCGAGCCACGATTTGAAGTGCTCCTCCCAAGGCATGATCTCAATCATGAGCCCGGGCCAGTAACGAGAGACATCGAAATGCCCCGGTCCAATTGCGGCCGTGCCTTCGGGGTTCAACGGAATCAACGGCCCGCTCTGCGGCCGCCACGGGTAAGTCTCGTCGTAGATCGATGTGTACGTCGCGAACGCGGTGTAGCTCGTGCGGAGATTCGCGCGCGTCAACGTATCGAGAGCCCTCGCGCGGGTCTTCGACAGCGCCGGCACGATGAGCGCGATCAGCACACCGATAATCCCGATCGCGACCAGCACTTCGATGATCGTGAACGCGCCGCGGCTTGTGCTCGGCTTTAGAACGGGATGTACATGGCTCCGCCCGAGTCGGCGGAGTACTGCACGTTCTGCCATGGGATCCACTGGTTCCTTTCATCGCTCCAGACAAACTGGAACCCGACGAGTCGGCGTTGCCGTGCGATCTCGCCGCCCTCGCCCGGCGCGGGGAAGTGCATGGGCAACCGAAACTCGAAGATGTCCAGCCGATCTTCCACGGGGTCCGCGTCTGCAAGCGGGAAGGCGGCTTCGCCGCTCATCTTGGTCGTGCCCATCCCGAGGCCCTCGTCCATTGCGCTCTCCGCGACGAAGATGCCGTCACGGAATAGCTCGCGAAGCTCGACACTCTGCATATCCATCGGGAGCAGCGCGTAGTACGATTCCCATTTCTTGGCACTTTCGAGAGTTTCCTCGTTGGGCTCGAAGTTCTCGCCCAGCTTGCCGCGCGCTGCGCGGGCCCTTGCGTCGCGGATGTAGTCTGGGTTGATGAGCGCCTGTATGCGTTCCTCGAACGCCACGACGAGGTCGGCTTTGCGTGCGCTCATCAGGCTCGGCGAACGGGCGCTGTCCACCTGCCGACGAACGAGGTTCGTCAGACGATCGATGTCGCCCTCGACCGTTTCCTCGGTCGGCTCGGTATCGAACGAGCCCACCAGCAGCGCCTCGGCTTTGCTCGATTTTGGAGCCGGGTCCTCAACAACAACCTGAGTGGTCGGCTTGGACGCGGGCCATAGCGTCTTGACCGCGAGCCCGACACCCACAACCGCGACCAGAACAGCGATGACAAGCTTCGCATTCATGCCACGATCCTAACACATATCGCCTTTTTCCACAATGAACGCGCCAGACCCCGCCACCCATCCTCGGGATTCGTCTCAACACACGCGCCCTACCCTGCCGATGCAACTGTGCACGCCGAGAGAACCCATGCCCACACACGCGCTCATCCTTGCCCGCGGCGAACGGACCGCAAGCCCCACCGGACACCAGGTCCAGGGCTTTCGCATGTTCGAGAGCGACCTCCGCAGATCGCTCGGGTTCACGTTCGAGATGCGGCACATCGAGACCCTGGACGAAATCCGGGCCGGGCTCGGGTCCATGGCGGCGACGCCGGGCGAGTTCGACATGGTCATGGTCATGCCCAACTGGTCGGACCCTGTAGAAGAGCTTGTCGAGATCTTCGCGGAGTTCGCCTCGAAAGAGCAGCGGCCGAAGCTGGCGATGCTGGACTACTACGCGCCGACGTGCTCGCCGCACTTCGGGGTGCTGCCTTACGTTGATCTGTACATCAAACGCCAGACGCTTCGCGATCGGGAGCTGTACCAGCGCGAATTCGCGGGCGGGTTCATCTACAGCGACTATGTCAGCGACCGGTTCGGCTTCGATCTGAAAGACTGGCAGTTCGGCAGCACGCCCGACCCGGCGCACATGCACAAGCTCGTGTCGGGCTGGAACCTCGGCGTGTGCTACCGCAACCGCAAGCTCCTGAAACTAACCTCGCTCGCGCCGCTGCCCTGGTCGCTTCGGCCCATCGAGATCAACCGGCGCGTCGGCTCGATCAACCGGGCAGGCCGGCAAGAGTGGTACCAGTTCAGCAGGGGCAAGCTGCTCGACGAGATCCAGACGCTCGAAGGCAAACGCCGGATGACGGGCACGGGCAGATCCAGCGCGAAGCGGTACTTCGCCGAGCTCGGGCTCAGCAAGCTCACGCTCAGCCCGTTTGGCTGGGGCGAGGTCTGCTTCCGCGACTACGAAGCGATCGTCTGCGGCTCGCTGCTCGTCAAGCCCGACATGTCGCACCTGGAAACCAGCCCCGACATCTACATCCCCGGCGAGACGTACGTCCCGATCCCGTGGGACTTTGCCGGGGCGGCGGAGGTGTGCGAGAAATACCTGAACGACCCGAAGGAAGTCAAGCGGATCATCCGCAACGGACGCGAAGTGCTGCGAGAGTACTTTGGTAAGGGTGGGTTTGTGCGCGATATCGAGCGAACACTGAGCGAGATCATGCAATGACTGACCAAGACCCAGTAGAACAAGTGCAAGTCTTGCAAGTCATCGGCAACTCAGTGGTTGTGAAGTTGCCACTGCGCCGGTTTCCCTCAGTTACGATGCAAGGCGATACGCTACATGGATTATTGACGCAAATCAGGAGCGTGCTTTATTCTCTGGATAAACAGAGTGAACCTCGATCAGCATTGCAATTGATCGCTGATGACCTTGAACACTTGCTTACCGAGTATGAAACTACTCTTAAAGCCAACAACTACGAATTGCCGTATCGCAAAGACTGAATATTTAAGTTGCAGCGCTAGCTGTTTCTTTCTCAACAAACAACCGCTTCGCCTCGCCCGCGACGTAGAAGCTCCCCGTCACGCAGATCAGGTCGCTCTTGCCGACAGCACGGGCGGCGGTGTTGATGGCTTCCTTCACGCTCGGCTCGACCTGCGCCATCTTGCCAGACAGCTCGATGTACTTCCTGCGGAGCATCTCCGGGTCGGCGGCTCTCGGGTTGTCGGCGGCCTTGGTGAAGATGACCTTGTCCGCGCCGCGGGAGATCTCTTCGAGCAAACCATCGATGTCCTTGTCCACCGAGCAGCCGAAGACGACGACCATCGAGTCGTAGCGTGTGTGCGCACCGATCGCGCGGACGAGAGCGCCGATCGATTCTTTCGTGTGCGCGCCGTCAACGATGATCCTCGGCTGCTGCCAGATTACCTCGCTCCGACCCATGCGGAGCGTGCCCGCCAGCCCCTCGGCGACGCGGACCTCGGGCGTCTCAAAGCCGAGGACTTTGAGGCGGTCGAGCGCCGCGAGCGCGAGGCCGCAGTTGAGCGCCTGGTGCTCGCCGGGCAGCGGGACGACCATGTGCTCGTACTCGCCGCGTTCGGTCATCAGGCCCACGCGCATCTGCGGCCCGTTGCTGCCGTCCGCCTCGAAACGCTGGTTGAACTCGATGTCCACACCCAGCACCGCCAGCGGCGCGCCGACCTCTTCGGCGCGGGCGCGTAGAGCCGCGATGACCTCTTCGTCTTGTGGCACGGTGATCGCGGGCACGTCGGGCTTGAAGATGCCCGCCTTCTCGCCGGCGACCTCGGGGAGCGTCGAGCCGAGCACGTGCGTGTGCTCGAGCTGGATCTCGGTGATGCAGGTGAGCGCGGGCGTGATGATGTTCGTCGCGTCGAGTCTGCCGCCGAGGCCGACCTCGATAACCGAGAGATCGACCGCTTGCGCCGCGAAGTAGACGAACGCCATCGCGGTCATGACCTCGAAGTAGGTCGCGGACCCGAACTCGGCTTCGATCTTGCCGGCCGCGGCGATGACCGAGTTGAAGTGCTCCATGAAGTCGTCTTCGGAGATGGGCACGCCGGCGATGCGGATGCGTTCGCGGACGTCGACGAGGTGGGGCGAGGTGTAGACCCCAACGCCGTAGCCGCACCCGGTCAGACACGCGGCGAGCATCTCGACGGTCGAGCCTTTGCCCTTGCTCCCGGCGATATGGATGAAGGTCTGGCCTTGCTGCGGGTTGCCCAGCTCTGCCATGAGCGCGCGCATCCGGTCTAGCTTCAGATGCTCGGACACGGGCTGGCCCGGGCGCTGCTTCTCCATGTTGGGAAGCGCCTCAAGCGCGAGCGAGGCCTGGGTAAAGGTGCGCATCGGCTTCAACTCGGCGAGGCTGTCGCACTCGGCCGATGTCTTGGCCTTGCTCGGTTGTGATTTGCGCTTGGTCGGCATCCGGCCCCACTGTACACCGCACCGGCTCTTGTTCCAACAGAAGTTACGCGATGTAAATATGAACAGGTGTCAACTAATGCACAAACACCGACATCAATCAACAGTCAACTGACAAACAATCCACAGGTCCGTGGTCTGCCCCCGGTTATCTGTCACCGGTGTGGGTGGATCCGTATTCACGCGCGGTGCGCTTCAGTCATAAGCCGCTTCATCTCGGCAACGGCGTTCTTGAGACCGGTGTACACGGATCGGCTGACGATCGCGTGGCCGATGTGAAGCTCTTCGATGCCAGCCAGCGCCGCGATCGGCTGGACGTTGTGGTAGTTGAGCGCGTGGCCCGCGTTGAAGCGCATGCCCGCGGCTCGGATGCGCTCGCCCGCCTCGGCGACACGAGACAGCTCGTCGGAGAGCGGCTTCTTGCGGAAGTCGCCGCCCTCGGCGGAGAACGCGTGCGCGTAAGGCCCGGTGTGTACCTCGCACACATCGAACCCGACAAGTCGGCACGCATCGACCTGCGCGCTATCCGCATCAATGAACGCGCTGACCAGCAAGCCCGCCGCGTGCAGCCGCTCGACCGTCTCGCGCATCTCCGCGGTCTGCCCCGCGACGTCGAGGCCGCCCTCGGTCGTCACTTCTTGACGTCCCTCGGGCACGAGCATCACGGTGTGAGGCTTCAGGCGTTCGGCGATCGAGACCATCTCCTCGGTCGCGGCCATCTCGAGGTTCAGCTTTACCTTCACGAGCGATCGCAGCAGCTCGACGTCGCGGTCCTGGATATGTCTGCGGTCTTCGCGGAGGTGGACCGTGATGCCGTCGGCGCCGCCGAGTTCCGCTTCGTGAGCCGCGCGCACCGGGTCCGGCTCGCCGGCGTGCGGGTCCATGCCCTTGTACCGGGCTTGGCGGAGTGTGGCCACGTGATCGATGTTGACGCCGAGCTGGATCATGAACAATCCTAAGCCCGGCTCCTACGCGGAGTAGTCGGCCTCGAATTCAGGCTCCTGGCCCGCCAGAACCGCCCAGACGTCGCGCACGACCCAGCTCATCGCCTTGCTCGCGCTCGCCGTCGCCCCGCCGATGTGCGGCGTCAGGTGCACGTTCTTGATCTCCAAAAGCGGGTACGTCGCGTCGAAGGGCTCGGGGTCGTGCACATCCAGCAGCGCGCAGGCCGCCGGGTGCGCGATCATGAACGAGGCGCACGCGAACGGGTCGACCACAAAGCCCCGGCTCGCGTTGATGAACACGATGTCGTCCTTCATCTTCGCAAACTCGTCGGCGGTGATGATGCTCCGGTTCCTCGGCGACCCATCGACATGCACGGTCAGCGCATCGCTCTTGGTCAGCAGCTCGTCCATGCCGACGGGCGTTGCGCCGAAGCGTTTGCTTTCTGGGATCTGTTCTAGGTCGTGGTAGATCACCCGCATGCCGAGCGCTGCCGCGACCTGCGCGACGCGTGAGCCGATCCTGCCGAGCCCAAGGATGCCGAGCGTCATCGACCCGAGCTCTCGCTCACCCGTCAGGTTCTTGCGCGCCTGCTTCCACGCGGCGAGATCGACGATCGGCTTGCACAGGAACACCCGAGGCCGAACAGCATCGAGCAGCATCGCGAAGACCAGCTCGACCACGGCCTGTGTGTTCGCGCCGGGCGTGTGCACGACGCGAACCCCCCGCTGCTTGCACGCGGGCAGGTCGATCGTGTCCAGCCCAACCCCCGCGCGACCGACCACGCGGAGTTTCTTGGCGGCATCGAGCAACAACTCATCAACAGGCGTGTACGACCGGACAACCAGACCCTCCGCCACGGCAAGGTGCGCGCGGAAGTTTGGGTCGTCGGATTTGCAGCGGATCAACTCGCAGCGCTCGGCGAGCCAGGCGGCGCACTCTTCGTCGAGATCCTCGGCCTGGATCACCAGCGGCTTCTCGCTCACGGCTGGTTACTCACTGAAGGTTGTCGCCGCCGGTGTTGGTGTGGTCGCTGCCGTCGTCGTCGCCCGCCTCGGCCGGCTCCATCACGGCGCTCATCGAGCCGACACTCTCGGACATCAGCGGGTCCGGCCCGAAGCTGTGCACCTGCTCGACCTTGAGCTCGGCGAGCTCTTTGTGCGTTGTCAGGCAGATCGCCCGGCCCTGCGTGTCCACGGTCTTGGCGATCTCGAACGCGCCCGCGACGTTGTGGCCGAAGACTTTGCTGACCATCCGCATGACGTACTCGTACGTGTGGTGGTCGTCGTCGAGCAGGATCACGTTCCACGGCGTGAGCAGGCCCTCGTCTTCGCTAACCTCTGGCTTGGGGCGGACTTTCGTCGCCGCGACCCCACCATCGCCCAGTTCTGGGGAATCGAACGAGAGTTGGTCGTCGTTCCACGGCATGTTGTCGTCAAACTGGCTCATAGGGCCATTGTACGCGGGTTGGAGGCCCAGATTCTGGCGAAATCGGCGGTCGGCTGTCGATACCGGAGTCAGTCGAAAATGAACAGAACCGGGTGTGGCCGATCGCAAGCCGATTCCCGGTTTCCAGGAGCACAGACATGAACAAGGGTGAACTGATCGAAGCCGTCGCCAGCCAGCTCAACGGCTCGAAAACCGACGCAAGCAAGGCTGTAGACGCAGTAATCGCGTCAATCACCAACGGCATCCAGAACGACCAGAAGGTCGCGATCTCGGGCTTTGGCACGTTCGTTCGCAAGGAGCGCGCCGAGCGCAAGGGCGTCAACCCGGCGACCAAGCAGCCGATGATGATCGCCGCCTCCACAACCTGCGGCTTCAAGCCCGCTCAGGCGCTCAAAGACGCCATCTAACCCAGAACACGGGCCCGAGGGACCTCGGAGCGAAAGCTGCGAGGCTCCGGGCCGAATGCGAATCGCGGGCCGGCACTCTCCTGGCCGGGCACGCGGACAACGACACAGCCCCGATCCGAGCAGCATGACGGTCGGGGCTGTTTGTTTGCGCCCGTACCGCTTGACAAATTGATAGCAAACACTAACATATAGCCATGGGCGACAAGGGCTACCCGGTGGTGTGTCGGCATTGCAAGTACGACAGGGCGGGACTCTTCCTGTCGGCGCCCTGTCCAGAGTGCGGCTCGACCAGCATCCGGATCCTTCACGGCAGAGTTTCCTGGCACCCCCGCTGGCTTCTGACCATCGCGCTCGCCGTAATCCCGCTGTACTTCTGGGCCACGATGGTGCTCGAACTCCAGATCAGCAACTACCCGCCGGACCCGTTCGATGGGCTGAACACGATCATCCCGCTCTTTCTACTCATTGCGTCTTGGGGAGCCGCTGCGCTCGATGCCTGCGCTTCGGTGTCATACTCAAGACACGAGCCACCCATCCTCGCTGTTCGTATCTACAACGTGATCGGTCTGCTCTGGCTCTGCTTTATGCTCTTTCTCTCGACCGTGAGCACGGTGTTCCTACTCAGAGCGCTCGGCAACTGAAGGAACAAACGCCGCGTCCGCGAGCTCGATCGCCTGCGCGAGTGCGCCGGCTTTGGCGATCGTCTCTTTGAACTCGGCCTCGGGCACGGAATCGAGAACAACGCCCGCGGCGGCCTGCACGTGGTAGTGCCACTCGTGCTCGGTCGCGGCGGGGTCCCAGTCTTTGGTCGGGACGACGATGGTGCGGAGCGCCAGCGCGATGTCCATGTTGCCGTCGAGACCGATGTATCCGAGCCCGCCGCCGTAGGGCCCGCGTTTGACCGGTTCGAGCTCGTCGATGATCTGCATCGCGCGGATCTTGGGCGCACCGCTGACTGTGCCAACGGGTAGCGCCGCGTGCAAAGCATCCCACGCGTCGAGCCCTTCGCGGACAACGCCGGTCACGGTCGAGCTGATGTGCATGACGTGGCTGTAGCGTTCGACGACCATGACGGGGTCGCACTTGATCGAGCCGGGCGAGGCGACCTGGCCCACGTCGTTTCGCGCGAGATCGACGAGCATCGCGTGCTCGGCGCATTCTTTCTCGTCGGCGAGCAGCTCCTGTTCGAGTCTCTGGTCTTCCGCGTCGTCCTTGCCACGTCTGCGTGTTCCCGCGAGCGGGCGATTGGTGACGACCAGTTCGCCGGTCTCGCTCTTGCGCACCCGGCAGAGAATCTCCGGGCTGGCGGCGACGAGGATGCAGCCCGGCGACTGCATGTAGACCATGTAAGGACTCGGGTTGACCGCGCGGAGTGCGCGGTACACATCGAACGGGTCCGCCTTGGATGTTCGCTCGAACCGCTGGCCCAGCACGACCTGGAAGATGTCGCCGGCGCGGATGTATTCCTGTGCCCGCTCGACCGCTGATTCGTATTCGTGCTGGGTCGTGTTGCTCTTGAGCACGGGCATCCGCCGCTCGCGCTCGACTCGGCCCGCAGACAATGGCTTGGAGTGCGTCTGGATCTCGTCGCTGATCTCTTCGAGCTTCGCGAGTGTGTTCTTGTAGACTGCTTCTACTTCATCACCCGGCGCGAGCATCGCGAGCCCGACAACGTGCACGAGTTTCTCGACGTGATCGAACACGACGACCTGCTCGTGCATCGCCATGTGCAGGTCGGGCAGGCCCCGGTCGTCCTTCGGTGTGGACGCGAGTTTCTCGGGTTCTGAGTAACGGACGGTGTCGTAGCCCGCATAGCCGACCCAGCCTCCGATGAAGCACTCGGGCAGGCCCGCCGAGGCGCGGTCCGACGCGGGCTCGATGAACTCGATGTTCTCGATCAGCTCGCGCGGCACGTGCAGCGGGTTGTCTCTGGTGAAGTTCTTGGTCGCGCCGTCGGGGTCGATGGTCGTGACGTCGTGGCCCTGTGCGATAACCTGCCGGGTGGGGTGGGCGCTCAGGATAGAGTGTCGGCCCTGCCGCTGACCGCCTTCGACGGATTCGAGCAGGAACGACGGCGCGGTGCGTTCGTCGGCGGACACGAGCCTCCGGTATGCGAGCACGGGCGTGAGCTGGTCTTCGAGCAGGCGCACGCCGAGCGGGATCGCGAGCGACTTTGTCGGCGATTTCTCGCGGTTCTTGGCCGCCAGTGTGGTGAATTGTTCAAGAGTGAGACTTGGCACGCAGCCATCCTAGCGTCCGGGGATACGCTCTAAGGTATGACACGCCCAATCAACGTGATTCTCTTGCTTGCTGTTCTCGCTCTTGCCCCCTTTGCACGCGGGCAGGAAGCCGAGGCTCAGCCCCGCCAGCTTGACATGCGCGAGGCCCCGCCGACGTTTCGGCTCGGGGTGCGTGTGCTGACGCACCGCTCGACGCGCAGCGCTTCGCCGGTGCTCGTGATCGCCGAGGACGCGGCTTCGTACATCAACGCGATCGGGCAGTGGACACCGAGCACGATGTTCCCGGTGCTGATCGACGACGGCTCGCAGCGCGCAGCCGAGGACATCGCCAGGTTCGCCCGCGCGTTCAAGCCAGAGCAGATCGTTCGGCTTGGGCAGGACGAGCCGATGCCGTCCGGCTGGCACGATCGGCGGAAGCTCATCGAGAACACGCTCGGCTCGATCTGGGACATCGCCGACGACGAGGACCTGATGGGTCGGCTCATTAGCCACTGGCAGTTCGCGGTGCACGCGCCGCCCGGCGTGGTCGTTGCCGACCCGATCGACCCCGCGTGGACCGGCGCACTAGCGCTAGCAGCGGGCCACGCGCAGCCGATCCTCTGGTTCGACCGGAGCACTATCTCAGGGACCGTCGACAGCCAGGTCGGCGAGGGTCTGACGGGCGAGTTGATCGAGTTCATCGAGACCGAACTCGAAGCCACCGGCATGACCTGGCAGGGGCTGGGCGACACGATCGACGCGATCACGATCAGCATGAACATACCCGTGCGGTGCAAGCTGCCTTCGATCCGCGAGAACGCCAACGAGTTCTTCGCGCTGACCGATGTGCTCGGCAAGCACAAGGCGCTCAGCTCGCCCCGGGGCACAAGGCTTCAGCGGTGGGCGTGGTCGGGGCAGCTCTTTGGAAACGAATCCGTCGCCGCGTACCGCGCGATGTGCGGTCTGTTCCTCCAGCCGACCAACGCGTGGGTGTTCGACGGCTACCCGAACCGCGAGCCCTGGAACGCCTACGACGGCGCGGGCGTGGTCGCCAACCTTGCCAAGGCCAATCTGCCGGCGACACTGCTCGACACGCCGAACCAAGGGCTCGATTCGTGGCGCAGCGCGACAACGCGCCCGCTCGACGCGGACCTCGTCTTTGTCACAACCAAGGGCATGGCCAGCTACTTCGACCTCGAACCCGGACGCGCACACGCGCAGGATGTGCCCGTGCTCGACAGACCCGTCGCAGCGAGCTTCGTGCACAGCTGGTCGGCGGTCAGACCCAACGACTCGAACACGATCGCCGGAGTTTGGCTCGACCGCGGCGCGTTCATGTACGTCGGTTCGGTGCACGAGCCTTACCTGCAGGCGTTTATCCCTTCGCCGATCCTCGCGCTCCGGCTGATGGGTGGGCTGCCTTGGGGAGCTGCGGTGCGATCCGACGGGCTGAGCCCGATCTGGAAGGTCACGGTGCTGGGCGACCCGTTGCTTGCGGTCGGCAGTGAAAGACCCCGGACCGATCTCATCGAGATCGAGGGCGCTGACCCGATCGAACCAACGGTCGCCGAGCTTGTGAAAGCAGAGCAATTCAACAACGCGGTCCGCACGATGGTCCTGCTTGGCAGGGACAGCGACGCAACAAGACTCGCAGATGCGCTACGCAAAGAACAGCCAGAATCATTCGACGCGGCGATGGCCGAGATCGTCGGCATGCCGGCGTTCCGCGGGCACAACAAAGATCTGATGGTCGCGTGCGTGCTCAAGCTCGATACCGACATTGTCGATTCGTCCGGCATCGGCGATGCGCTCTGGCACGCGGCCGAGTCCGACCTGCGCACCGGCGTCTCGCCCGAAATGGCAGCCGCCCTCGAGCGTTCGCTCCGCGGTAGCCGAACGGTCCGTGACGCGATCAGGCTCGCCGGCTCGGTCGAAGCAACGCAGGGCGTCGCCGGACGCAACGCTGTGCTCGAACGCGTCGCGGCTTCGCTCAACGATCAGAACAAGGCGACCAAGATCCGCGCCGCCAAGCACTAACGGAATGCGCTCACGTGGATCTCGCCTGTCTCAGTGATCTGCACCGACGCACAGCCCGTTATAAGCGATGTGTACCAAGCCCGGCCCGCACGGACGTGGTCCCATCTCGGGTCGTTGAGTCTGATTATGCCCGTTGACTGCAAGACGACTTTCGGATCGACATGCAACGTGAACGCGTAGGCGGCTTCGTGCGCGCTGCCGTGGTGCGGGAGCTCGAGCACATCGGCGTTCAGATCCTCGCCCGACTCCATCAGGATCGCCATCGCTTCCTGCTGGATATCACCCGTGAGCATGACCCGGGCGCCGGTGCCTTCGGGTTCGAGCATCGCGACAAGCGAGGAATCGTTCTCGGCGCGCGGCGAGAAGCCCGCGGGCGGGTGAATCACGCGTAGCGCGTTTCTGCCGACTCTGATCTCGTCGCCACGGACCGCGACGATGTGCTCGATGCCGAGCCGTTCGAGTTCAGCGAGTATGAACCCCGGCGCGCTGTCCGGATCGCGCAGCGCCGCGGCTCTGAAACTCTCGCCCGTGACAACGCGTTTAACATTGAGCAGTTCAGCCGCGTCGATGACGCCCATGTAGTGGTCGATGTTGGCGTGCGTGATGACGATCGTCTCGACGGTCTTTGACCCGAGTTCGATGCAGGCATCGGGGATGAGTTTGCGTCCGACATCACCATCCCATGAGCCGCAGTCCCAGAGCAGGGTTTCGCCGCCCGACTGCACGACGAACGCCGAGGCGTTGCCGACGTCAAGCATGTGGACCCGCGTGCCCTCGTCGATGGCGCGCCTTGCCGCCCACTGCTCGGCTGCGAGCCACACCAGGAGCACGAGCACCACCGCGATCCATGACTTGTCTTGCAATGTCGCCCGGCGCCAGAGCCAGATCACGCCCAGTGTCGCAGCAGCCGACCACGCGTCCGAGACCTGGTGCAGGTGCACCGTCGCGAGCGAGAGCGAATCGAACCAGAGAGCCGTGTCCGCGGCGGCTCCTGACACAACGCGCAACGCAGCCGCGGCGAACGGCGCAAAGGGCGGCACAAGCACCCCGAGCACCAGCAGCACAAACCCGACCCACATCGTCAGGATGATCAACGGCACCGTCACAACCGTCGCGAGGACCGCCAGCGGGCTGACGATACCGATGTGGTAGACCACCGTCGGGATCGCGAGCGACCAGCACGCCGCGGAGGTGTGGATCGGGCGCAGCAGAAAACACTTCACGAGATCGGCGCGCGTCGGCGCATCAAGCTCGGGCGTCTCCTGCCGAGTCGGCTCCGAGAGCAGCATCAGCCACCACGTCATGCCGAAACTCAGCTGGAACCCGATCTGGAAAAGATCGCTCGGGCGGAAAACGAGCCAGATGATCGCGAGCCACGACACGACGGAGATCCGGTCGTGGCGCCGACCGATCGCGTCACACACGAGAACAACGAGCACAAGCAGAGCCGCGCGAAAGATCGGCGCGCGCATGGGCACGATCATGACGTAAAGCCCGAGCGCGAGGCACACGACCACCGGCTCGATCCAGCCCCGGTCGCCCGAGAGCCGGATCGTCAGCAGCGCCAGGCCCGCCGCCACCGCGACATGGAACCCGCTGACCGCGAGCAGGTGCACCAGCCCGACGCGGCGGAACGCGCCCGAGACGTCTTCGTTGTCGGTGCCGCGTTTGCCGAGCAGAAGCCCCCGCACGATCGGCCCCGCGCGTTCGTCGCCTTCGACCGCATCTTTGATGATCGCCGAGGCTCGCGACTGCACCCTGCTTCGCAGGCCGACGAGCATCGCCTCAGTTCGTTCGCCCAGCGACGTCGGGTCGGCCAGCGTGACAAGATCGGGCGACGTCCAGATCATCCCGACGTGGTGACGGTCGCGGTTCTGGAGCCCGTAGTCGCGCTCGCCCGGGTTTGTCGGAGGCCTGCCGCCTGACGCTTCGCCGATCACGCGCACGAACCTGCCTCCCGTGACAGATTCGTTGCGCCCGCGTTCGTTGTTAATCCAGACCGTCAACTCGCCCGACGCCGGTTGCCACTGCTCACCGGCTTTGACCCTGCGGACACTGAGCGCGAAACGCTGCTGCTCTCCCCGCCGCATGAACTCGGGCACGAACCCGCTGAGCGCGCCCTCGGGCGGCGTGTAGATTTCCGGTGTCTCGGTCGCGAGCCCCTCGACTTCAACGAGCACTCTCGGGGCGGCGCCGAATGGCAGGTCTTGAGCCAGCGAATCGGCGGGCCAGGGCCCGAGGCTGCGAGACGAAAGCCCGGCACCGACCAGCACGACCGCCGCCGCCAATGCAACTCGCCCTGGGGTGTTCTTCGTCACGACCGATACGCACGCGGCGACACATGCCAGGCCGAACCAGAGCGCAGGGTTTACGCCGAGCGTGTTGACCGCGATGACGACGCCCACGGCGTAGGCGGCGGCGCAGGTCATGGCGGTCCGCCTGGCCGCCAGCTGCGCGGGCGACGGGATGCGTGTACGCGTGAGCACAGCCGGCAAGCGTCGCCGATCGGGCGCGCCGCGTCAAGTTCTGATCTTGTGCTTGTTAGGAATCAGTTGCCGCTGGAAGTGACGATGTCGTCGAAGCCGTCGACGATGTCGATCGAGCCCGTCGTGCCGTCGTCTCTTGGGTATTGGCCCGAGTTGACGTTTGAGCCGGGCGTGAGGTTCCTGCCGTAGAAGAACTCGCCGCCGATTTCTTTATACCCCTTGTCTTTGTTCGACAGGTAAACAAGGTCGCGGCCGGCGGACTGCAACACGATCGCGCCGCGGCCGCTGCGGGGCAAGATGCTGGCGGCGGATGCCTGCGGGTTGAGCGGTGCTGACGGGCTGCCCAGCAGAGCGGCGAGCCGTTCTTCCGTCACTCCACCAAAGCCGATGAGGCTGTAAGGCTCACTGGAATCAGTTGCAGGCTTCCTCTGAGCAATCTGCCTCAGACCAAGTCCGGACGAGTTCAGATACACAGCATTCTGAGCCCAGTAGTAGTGAGCCGGGTTTGTGCCGCCTGCAACAAGATCGGCGAACTCTACAACGTCAGAATCATCGTTCATCGGACCCGCGAGGTCGTTCTCTGCCCAGGCAAGGATCGGCATGCCCCACGCGTCAACGAGGTCGGGCAGCTTGGCGTGGTCCGCATCGGTAACGCCGCCCTGCACAACGCCGAACGAACTTTCCTTCGGCACGAAGTAGTTGTTGCCGCCCTCGCCGAGGTTGATGAGATTGAGATCGACCTCAACCTGATCGTTGGTGGTCGGGCCGACGACAATCGCATCGGAGGAGATCGGCGAGCCGTCGTCGGGGACCGGTCCGCCGACGAGGTCGAGCAATATGTTCTGCATAGCAGAGAGGCCGCGTGACGCATTTTCAGTGTCGCCCATCTGCTCAGGCGAGAAATAGCCCGGCATGCGCTGCTCGGCGGCCTCGAACTGGCTGATCGACATGTTCAGACTGTTGATGGTCGAGTTGGTTGCCGATTCTTTAGCAAGATTTCGGGCCGACGAGAGCGCCGGCACAGTGATGCCGACGATCAACGCGACGATCGCGATCACAACAAGCAGCTCGATGAGCGTGAAGGCACGCGCACGAAGAGCGGTCGCGGACGGATTCGTTGTCGGCTTACGGATCATGCCTGACTCCTGCTGATGTCTTCCCGGCAATTGGCACCGGTACCAAGGGGGCTGCCTGCCTCGGAACACTATTCGTACATAAACGTCCGGGTGTTCTGCGGCGGTCGCGAATGGGTCTTGGTGTCGCGACACTCCGGCTGCCTGTCCGAGTATACCGCAAATCCGATAGAATCCCGTCTCAACCGCTCAGAGAGGCGGGAAATGGGGTTCAAATGACCGATCCGGGTCAGATCAGCGTTTTCAAGCCGTCAGAAGCCGCGTACAAGGCGGCTGCGATCGCCCTGAAAGAGGGCCATCTGGTCATCCTCCCGACCGAGACGATCTATGGCGTTTTCGGCTCCGAATCACAGAAACCGGTGATCGAAGGCCTGACCAAGCTCTTCGGCGAGCGGCCCACATCCTCCGCGGGTTGGCACGCGCCCAGTGCCGAGATCGCCCTCGAACGCGCCAACGCGGATCACCCGACCCATCAGCGGCTCCTCGAAAGGCTCCTGCCCGGGCCGGTCGGGATCATCTTCGAATCCGGCGGCTCGGTCCGAGTGCCCGACAACGCCGCTGCTCTGGCGGTGCTGCAAACCGCATACGACGCGGGCATGGATGACATCATCGGAGTCGGTATGACCGGCCCGCCCTTTGCCACGAGCGAGGAAGTGATGCCCGCGATCGAGGACGAAGACGTCCGCGCAAAGCTCGAAGACGCCGGCGTGCGGGTCGTCATCGACGGAGGCAAGACAGCGCTCGGCACACCCTCGACCATCATCCGCCTGACACCGGGCGGCTCGTACGAGATCACCCGCGAAGGCCCGGTCGGCGAGCGGTACATCAACGAACGCCTGCGCCGGCGGGTGCTGTTCGTCTGCACAGGCAACACGTGCCGAAGCCCGATGGCGGAGTCGATCGCGAGGAAGATCACCGCCTCGCCCGAGGGTCTGGTGTCGGTCAGCTCGGCGGGGATCATGGCCGGCGAGGGGATGCCGATGACGCCCGAGGCAGCCGACGCGCTGCGAACGCTGGGCTACGAGCCGCACAACCACCGATCCCGACAGGTCAGCCAGGCCGACGTGAGCGCGGCCGACGAGATCTTCGGCCTGACCGCCTCGCACGTCAGCGCCCTCCGCCAGGCCTTCCCCGGCTCGGCCTGGAAGGTCACGCTGCTCGATCCCGACGGCAATGACGTCCCGGACCCGATTGGAGCCCCGGCAGCTGTATACAATCAGACGTGCCAGACGCTCGAGAAGCTCATCGAGCAAAGGCTCGCCAACAGCGGTTCGCGGGCCAACCAAGCAGGGAAGGAAGCCGGGCCATGAACATCTCTATCGGAGCCGACCACCGTGGCTCTGACGTCACACTCCGGCTCACCCACTTCCTGACCGAACTCGGGCACACGGTCTCGCGTCACGGCTCGACCGACGGCGAGCCCTGCGACTACCCGGAAGCCGCGTTCCAGGTCGGCTCCGAGGTCGCCTCGGGCAAGGCCGACCGGGGCATCCTCGTCTGCGGCACCGGCATCGGCATGTCGATCGCGGCGAACAAGATCGCGGGCATCCGGGCCGCTGTCGTGCAAGACGAGCTGACCGCACACCTGGCGCGTGGTCACAACGACGCCAACGTCGTCTGCTTGTCTGCTGACCTGCTCGGCGAGCGCGCGATGGAGAAGATCGTCGAGGTCTTCCTGCGCGACGAGTTCGAGGGCGGCCGCCACGCGAGGCGCATCTCGAAGATCAACGCGATCGAAGCCGGCGCCGAGCCCTCGTCGGTCACCTCGTAACGCGGAACACTCTTATTCAGTCGTATCAACCGGTGCGTCGTAGACGAGCGTGGAGTTGCCCGCGCTGACGATGATGTGGTCGTCGAGCAGAACCAGCGAGTCCGGGTCGTAGGGCAAACGGATGTCCGCCTGCCCGAGCAGTTTGCCCGAGTTCGCATCGAGCATCGAGAGCCTGAAGACCGAGCCCGACTCAAAGTGTGGCGCGCCGTCGCTTGCGAGCATCGCGAACACGCCCTCGCCGGCGACGGGTGGCAGGACTCTCGCGTTGCCCGTGCCCGCGTCGCCCCCGATGAGCGAGCCCGCGCGGTCGAAGACGATCATGCCGCGGTCGGTCGTGAAGACGACCTCGCTGTTCTGTCCCTCGACGATGTCGATGAGCGACGAGCTGCCAACGCGTGTGAGGTCTTCGAGCGGCGCATCGCGGAGTTCGCCGGTCGCCATCTCGATCTGCCAGATCTGCCGGTCCGGCCCGAGGACGATCGCGCGTTCGCGGACGAGCCAGGCGTCACCTGTGAGTCTGACCGCAGGGTCGTCGATGGCCCAGAGCTGGGTCTTGCGTTTGGGGTCGGTGCAGACGACGCCGCCGTCGTGCCCGACGAGGACGCGCCCGGCTCGGTCGATGCGCACCCAGCGGAAGAGGCTCCGGAGGCTGTCGTCGATGTCGAGGACCTCGCGGGTGGCGATATCGTACGACGCGACGACGGGGATGACGCCCGCGGGCTCGCCCGCGCGGACGTCGGCGGGACGCTCCCCACCGATGACGAGCACGCCGCCCGCCATCGCGGCCTCGTACACCACGGGCACATCGAACATCGCGCTCCAAACCGTTTCACCGGTCGCGAGATTGAATACCGCGGCCCGGCCTGTGCGCTCGACGAGCGCGATGTGCTGGTCGCCGATCACGACCATGATGTCGCTGAGCCTGCTCGGCCCGTCGAGCGGAGTTTCGACGAGGCCCGTCCGGCGCCGGCTCGGCTCTTCCTCGAACAGATCGCCGAAGGGGAGCGTGCGCCAGCGTGTGTTGCCGTTGACGGTGTCGATGAGTTCGATGCTCGCGGTGTTGCCGCCGCCCCAGAGCAGGATCGCGTTGGAGGGCTCGAGCCTGACGAGCGAGGCGCTCGAGCCTTGCTGCGCGAGACGCGACCAGATCGGACTGAGCACGCCCGAGCCGCCGCCTTCCAGATCCTCCGGGTTGAAGCCGAGGTTGTCGGTGGCCTCGCTGTTGATTCCAAAGAGCGCGAGCGTGCCCATGTCGCGCGAGTACATGAGCAGGTGATCGCGCGGGACCGGGCCTCGGGTGCTGATCGGTTTGACCACACTCCAGCCGAGCACCGCCTGCGACATCCGCAGAGGCTTGTGGCCAACGCGTGGCAGACGCGACAGGCTCGCGAGTTTGCCCGCCAGTTCGTTGGCCAGCGCCTCGGTATCGATCGCTTCGCCCATGTACGTCAGCAAGAGACCGGGCTTGTCGGCGCGGATGCGTTCGAGCGTCTGGCTTGCTGCGAACAAGCGATCCGCGTCGGCGAGCGAGCGGATCAGTCGGCCCGCGATCTCGCCCACGACGGCTTTGCTCGGTTCGCGCCGATCGGACAACGCCGAGAGCGCATCGACCGCGCGCTCGAGCGCCTGGATCGAGCGGTCGAGCCGACCCTCGGCGATGTGCAGATCGCTGGCGGCCAGCAGCGCCTCGGGCGCCGACCGCGAGACCGGGTATCGGCTTGCGAGTCTTTCGTACTCTCGCGGGCTTGCCGGGCTCTCGGGGTTGGCGAGCGACTTGAGCAGTTCCTTGGCCTGCTCGTCGAACGCGCGGTACGCGCGGGGGTGGTCGCGAACGAGCTTGCTGACCGCGTCGGCGGCGGCGAGCTGCGCGCGCTGCCTGCGCCGACCCTGCGTGTGGTGCGTCGCGGTCAGGCTGTCGTCGAGCAGGATCGACTGGTACGCGTTGGCGGCGTCGGTCCACTCGCTTTGCAGCTCGGCGAGCCGGCCCACTTCCATGAGGTACCCGACACGCCTCGAAGGCCCGCGCGCCGCCTCGCCTAGCCGATCAACAAGCTCGCCGCGTTGTTTGATGGTGATGTTCTGCGCCGCGACGAGCGAGCCGCCCCTGATCCTATCCGCGGTGAGCATGGCCAGCAGCGAGTCGTAGAGCCGATCGCGCGCGGTGAGTGCGCGCTCCGCGTTGCCGAGTCGGTCGGCGGCCGCGAGTGCCGCGCTCGCTGCGAACGCGACTCGGTCGATCGCGCCCGCGCGGTACGCAAGCTCCGTGTACGTCAACGCGATGTCGGGGTCGTCGGGCGACTGCGCCAGACGCGACTTGAGCGTTTCTTCTGCGGTCGGCCATGGGAGATACGTATGCACGAACGAGCTGTCGGCGACGATGAGCTGGTCGCCGATCACGATCGGTGCGCCGGGGTAGTCGAGCGTGACGGATCTTCTGCTGTTCTCCGGGTCGTGCGGGTCGATGAGCAGCGCGCCCGAGTTAGTCGGGATAAGCAGCTCTTCGCCGGCGACGCGGACCCTGCCCGGTGCGCGCTCGCTCAGGTTCCCGAAGTGGATCGCCTCACCGCTTACGAGGTCGTCGATTATCACCGCAGAGATCCCCGACCCGACACCGACGAGCATGTCGCGTGTGCGGAGCAGGTACTCTGGGTAGCCGATCGACGAGGCGCTGCGGTCTGCAATCACTTCGCCTGTCTCGGCATCGAGCACCAGCAGGCGGAGCTCGTCGGGTGTGAGCACGATGAGCGAGCCGTCGTGGATGATCGGCGCGGGCTGCTGCCAGTGCTTTCGGCCTGACCCGGAGAAACCCTGTTCACCGTCGAGCTTGCGGATCCAGATCGGTTCGCCCGTGTACGCGTCGATCGCCGAGACGACGCCCAGCGGGTCGGTGCGGTAGACCACGCCCTTGTCGCTGAGCGCCAGGTGCGCGATGCGTTCGAGCCGCTGGCTCGGCGCGACGCCGGCCGTCCCGACGAGGCGCGACCAGCGCAGCTCGCCCGTGTACAGGTCAAGGCCGATGGTGTGGATCGCCATCACTCGGCGCAGCGGCGAGAACTGGAACAAACTGCACACGGCGGTATCGCCGACGATCACCGGCGGGCAGCTGTAGATCGACTCGTGCCATTCCTGTTTGAGCTGCGAGGGCTGGATAGACCAGAGCAGCTCACCCGTATCGACAGCCAGCGCGTTGAGTTTCGGCGCGCTCGGGCGGTTGCGGTCAGACCTGTCGTGGGTGATGCCGAGCGCGACGCCGCCGCCGACGACAACGGGTGTCGAGTCTTCGACGCTCGATTCGATCGATCGCCGGAATGTGTTGGCGGTGATGCCGAGCAGGTCGCTCTCGGTCTTGGGTGCGTAGGACCAGACGCGTTCGAGCGTGACGCGGTCCCACGCGCTGATCTGGTTCATGTTGTTCACGAACACGAGGTCGCCCGCGAGCACAGGCATGATCCAAGGCAGAGGCTCGCCCGCCGACAAACGCTGGCCCCGAAGGAGCGAGGCCTCCGAGAGCCCGCCCGCGCTGGTGCCCGAGATCTGCGACGAACGCAGGGGCCTCGGCAGCAGTTCGCCCGGCGTGAACTCGGCGCCCGCTGCGCTCAGATCGGCGCTGACAACCCGAGCCGACGCGGGGAGCTCGATCGGTGCGACTGTTGGTGCGTCGATCTCGTCGGCAAGTCCGGCCTCATCGGCGTAGCGGAGTGCGAGCGCACGCACTGATTTCTGATCGACCAGCGGCGCAATCGCGGCAAGCAGCCTCGCCGACCGGGCCGCTAGTTCTGAACCGGGCGTTCTGTCCGGGTGAGAATCGAGCTCGGCGACCGCTGCGACCGCGGCATCGAACCTTGCCGACTCGTAGTGCCGCTGCGCAAGATCGAGCGAGGCCTCCGCGCCGCTCGTTGTCAGCAGCAGCGCACGCGCCACTCGTGCCGATTCGCCCTCGCCGAGTAGCCTGCGCGCCAGCGGCTCCTGCACAAGTCGGTACCGCTCGAGCAAATCCGGGCTCTCAAGGAGCGAGCGGTGCAACCGGGCGCGCACCGAGTGGAAGAGCGAGTCGTCGTGCTCGTCAACGACCAGCCGGTATGGCTCCTCGTCGAGCAGCTTCTGCACCACCGAGATCGCCTCGCTCAGGTTCTCCTGCGCGACGAGTCGCGGCAATTGGTCCAAGACCTGCTCGGCGGTCGGCGAGTCGTCCACGTAAACCGGGCTCGTGTCCTGAGCGAGAGATGACGCAGCGGCGGCGGCGACCGTTATCGCTGCTGTGATGAACGCTAATCGGACCATCCCTGCTCCTTATGGGGCTCGGCACAACCAGCACCGATAGCCGACCCGGCGCACCCGGCTTACTCAAACGCTCTCAGACGAGTCTATGGAATCCCGGGCCCGCCGGTTGCTTATGCCGACGACCGGCCCCCCCGATCTTAAGAGCCATGGCGATGACACTTGATCCCCGTGCGCTCGAGCCCGTCGAGCGGTCAATCCCGGCAAAGCTGCTCCTGATGATGCAGGACCGCCCGTTTCGGGTCATCCTCCTGCTCTCGATCGCCTGGGTACTCGGCGTCACCGACCTCGCGATGACGCTGACCTACCTCATGAACATCGGCATGTTCGAGGGCAACCCGCTGGCAAGATGGATCATCGCGACCGGATCGCCCTACATCGTGTCCGGATTCAAGCTCGTGACCATGGTCGTCAGCTCGTCGATCCTGTTCTGGAAACGGCACAGCTGGCAGAGCGAGATCGGCGCGTGGATCGCGGTCATCGTGCTAGCACGGCTCACGCTGCACTGGTTCGACTACATCGCCGGCACGTCGAACATGACCTACGCGATTGCTCTAGCGTCTGTCGACCCAACCCAGTGCGACGGCATGTGGGCGACGCTGGACTACTAAGCAAACTCCCCGCTCTCGTTACTCGGCCTGCGACCGGATGTCTTTGATCGCGGCTTCGAGCGATTGCCAGATCTCATGCTCTTGTGGCTGAGGGCTGACGCGGATGCTCACGGCTGATTGATCCTCGGTGACTTCCCTCGTCTCGATCAGCACGCGGATCTCGATCGGCTCGAACGTTTTGAACCCATCGATAAGGTTCATGGCGGCTTCGTAGCTGGCATCGCCGGTCGGCTTCAGCTCGACTTGCACGTTGTTTGCCGGGGCATCTTCGTCACGGCCGACGCCGAACGCCGACATGAGCCCGGTGTAGTAGGTGTCGAGAAGTTCCGTGAGCCGATCCGCGTCGGGCTCGCTCTCGTCGATCCACATCACGAATGCGTACGACCAGAACCCCTCGGAGCTCGGGTCACGCCAGCCGGGCGAGAAAAGAAGCGTTTCTTTGCCCTTCGGCAGGTCGGGCGCAAAGCCCGATGGCAACTCGAAAGTCTCGGGTATCCAGCCATCGATCGATACGACTCGCTTGGGCAGCTGCGGGTTGTCCAGCGTGAAGTTGATGAACTTGGTGCCGTCGTAGTGATAGACACCCTCGGTCGTGCCGAGCCAGACGTTGCCCCGGCGGTCGAGCCGGATGCTGGGCACGCCCCCGGTTCCAAGGCCGTGTTCTTGCGAGAGGTATTCGAAGTCATTCCCGTCGTAGCGGTAGACGCCGCCGCCCGCGTGGGACGCACCGAGCCAGACATTGCCCGCTTGGTCTTCGATGATCGACATGTACCTGCCCCATCCGGTGTGGACAGAGAATTCTTTGGTTCGCAGGTGCGTGGTGAAGGAATCGCCGTCGTACTTGCTGACACCCCCGCCGGACGTGCCGAACCACACGTTGCCCTTTGAGTCCTGCAGGATCGCGCAGACGTTGTCGCTGCAAAGGCCGTGGTCTTTCTCTGTGAAGACGACCATCGAATCACCGTCGTAGCGGACGGCCCCCGCGCCGTCGGTGCCGAACCAGAGGTTGCCCTGTCGGTCTTCGTAGACGCAGTAGACCATCTTGGGCGCAAACTCGGCTTTGTCTCTCGGCGCAACAGCGGGGAGTGTGAACCGCGTGAATTGATCGCCGTCGTGGCGGAAGACGCCGTCCATCGTGGTGATCCAGAGTGTGCCCTTGCTGTCGACGAGGACGTTCCAGAGTGAGCGGTGGTTGCCGTGCTCCGAGAAACCGCGCGTGACCTTGAGCGGCTGGTAGTCGGTCATCGCTGTGAACGCGTTGCCGTCGTAGCGGACCAGCCCGTCGTTTGTTGCAACGAGCAGGGTACCGTCGTCCCGCTGGAACATGCCGCGGATCATGTTGCTCGGTAGACCGTCGTCGGTTGTGAACGAATGGAACTCGTTGCCGTTGTACCTGATGAGCCCTTGGCGCACGGTGCTGAACCACAGGTTGCCGTCGCGGTCTTCCAGCGGCGCGCCGGGGTACTGCGCGAGCTGGACCGAGGCGTCGCCGGGTCTGTTGAGCTGTTGGGCACACACCATTCCGCCCGACGTCGCGCCCCCACCCAGCACAGCCGCAACAAGAACAGTTCGAACCCCCCTACCGATTCTGTCACATCTCAAACCGGATCCCCCGTCTTTCGATTGGCTTTGACTCGGTCGAACGCCGAGGCTTGGAACTGCTCTAGGAACCAGCGTTCTACAACCCGCACTCGCCGGCGTTGCCCCGAAGGCCGGAATCTGTCCGCGAAACCTGCGAACGCGCCGACGATGACGCGCACCATCCGGGGGCGATACCCTCATGTCGGCATGATGACACGAACACGCACCGCTCTTCTGGCACTTTCGACTCTGGCTAGCGCTGCCCTGACCGGCTGCTCGGCGTACGACGCGCCGACGCTCAGTGTCGAGAGCGCACGCATCACCCAGGAAACCGACGCGGGCATGGTCATCGAGTTCGGCGTGGACGCCTCCAACTCGAACGAGTTCGAGCTCCCGCTTGAACGCGTCAGCTACACACTCAGGCTCGACGGCCAGCGTGTCTTCTCAGGCACGCGCTCGGCGGAGGCGACCGTCCGCAGGCTCGGCACCCAGCAGATCACGCTGCCCGCGGCGATCGATCTCTCGAAGTACAACGTCCCCACCGGCGAGGTGGACTACGAGCTCTCGGGTTCGGTTGTGTACGTCACGCCGGGCGAGCTTGCAGAGCTTCTGTTCGACGCGGGTGTGCGCCGACCCAAGGCCAAGTTCAGGCACAGTGGCTCGCTCGATTTCTCCGATGGTCAGCCGCTGGAAACCACACCCGCGCCCTGAGTCTGCTCACACCCACGTCAGCGGCGAGCGGTCCGACGACGCCACACGCACATCAAGACCCTTGAGCGCCTTCTTGAGTCGGTTCGCAAGCACGGGCAGGTAGCCCCGCTCGGTGTTGGTGTGGCCCGCAAGGATCAGGCCCAGGCCCTTGTCTTGCAGCGCGAGCACCTCGTGGTGAGTCATCTCGCCCGTGATGTAGAGCTCGACTTCGTTTTGTGCCGCGACGTCTGCGAGCGAGGCGCCCGCGCCGGCGCAGACACCGATGTGCGAGACTTTGCGGCTGTGGTCGCCTCCGGGGGGCGAGAGCTTGAGCCTCTCAATGCCAAGGTGCGCTTTGAGCTTGTCGCCGACTTCTGCGGTGGTCATCGCTCGGTCCAGCACGATCCGCCGGCCGTGCCCCGCGTGCCGATCGGGCATCGGCTCGAGCGCGTAGACGTCGATCGCGGGTTCTTCGTAGGGGTGGAAGGTGCGGAGCGCCTCGACCACGAGAGAGACCGCGCTCTCCGGGCAGATCATCTCGAGCTTGATCTCCTCGGCGCTGGTCAGCTCGCCCGCGTTCCCGACCGCGGGGTTGGTCGAGTCGTCGCCTCGGAAGGTGCCGATGCCCTTGGCGCTGAAGGAGCAGAGGTCGTACGCGCCGATCTTCCCGGCCCCGGACGAGGCCATCGCGTTGCGGACCTTCTCGACATCTCGCGCGGGCAGGTACGTGGCGACCTTGCGGAGATCGCCACGCCCGGTGTGGTTCTTGAGTGAGCGGGTGTCGCCCGCGCCGAAGCCGCTGATGAGCCAGTCATTGAGCCCGTTCTCCGCGGCATCGAGCGCGGTGTGCGGCGAGTAGACCGAGATCCCCGCCTTGATCGCCCGGTGAACGAGTCGCTGCTTCGTGTCCGAGCACACGACGCGCTTCATCGGCACAAAGATCGGCGGGTGGTAGGCGACGATGACCGAGCAGCCCATCGCCTCGGCCTCGTCCATGACCTCGTCGGTCAGGTCGATCGTCAGCAGCACCGGGCCCTGCATCTGGCCCGCGGATTCACCGACGAGCAGCCCGACGTTGTCCCAGCTCTCGGCGAGCGAAAGAGGGGCGATCTTCTCGAGTTCAACAAACAGCGATGCACGGTCCATTCGTCACCTCCGCTGGGCAATGCTAAGCAGCGGGACACGCGAATATGCGGCAAGGCTTCGCGGGTGATACCCTCGCGGTAGATGCCGACGTCCATAACCATCTCGACACCCGCGAAGGTCAACCTCTCGCTCTCGGTCGGGCCGCCCGAGCCCGCGGAAACACCAGACGCCGGGATGCACCCGATCGCGTCGTGGATGGCGCCCATCGACCTGTTCGACGAGCTGACCCTCGAAGCCGCCGACCAGACCAGCCTCGACGTGAGCTGGGCCAACGGCGCACCCGCACCGACGCCCATCGGCTGGCTCCACAGCGACGACCTGACCGTCCGGGCGCTCGCTGCGATTGGTGACGCGGCGGGCAAGAAGCTCTCGGCGAAGATCACGCTGGCCAAGCGCATCCCAGTCGGTGGCGGTTTAGGCGGCGGATCAAGCGACGCCGCCGCGTGCCTGCGAGCCGCCAACTCGCTCTTTGAGCTCGGGCTTTCACCAACACAACTGGCGGACATCGGCAGGACGCTCGGCTCGGATATCCCGTTCTTCATCGACGACAACCACGACAACCCCATCCCGAGGCCCGCGCTGGTGATGCGGTTCGGTGAGCTGATCCAAAGAGTTGAGCTAGCACCGACCGAGCTGCTGCTGATCGTGCCGAGCTTTGGGTGCCACACAGCGGACGTGTACCGCGAGTACGACCAGTCGCCACTGACCCTCGACGCCGACCGAGTGATCGACATGGCGAACCGGGGCGAAGTCGTCGCCGACGAGCTGTTCAACGATCTCGCGCTGCCCGCGCAGCGGAGCCGACCCGAGCTTGGTTCGCTGATGGGCCGGATCGAGCGGCTCGCGGGCAAGCCCGTGCATGTCTCGGGTTCGGGTTCTTCGCTGTTTATAGTCGAGAACTCGGCCGATACGCTCGCCCGGGAGATCCAGTCGCGTGTGCCGGGCGTCCGGTGCGTTGTGACCAAGACGCTGACAGGCGCGGAGAAGAGATGAGCATCACGGTTGGGGTTGATCTAGGCGGCACGCACATGCAGATCGGCGTGCTGGACGATTCGCGCAGCGTCATCGGTCGCAGCTCGGGCAAGACGCACGCCGAACGAGGGTCGGACGCGGTACTCGACGAGGTCGCGACGCATATCAGGGCAGCGATGCACGAGGCGGGTGTGTCCAAGGTCCGCGCGATCGGGCTGGCCGCCCCGGGCGCGGTGGACCACGAGCAGGGCATCGTGATCGATGCGCCGAACCTCGACTGGGAAGACCTGCCCGCGGCTCACCTTCTGGAAGAACGGCTCGGCGCGCCGGTCCTGCTGGATAACGATGTGAACGCCGCGGTCTACGCCGAGCAGCGACTGGGCGCCGGGCGCGGTCACGACAACCTGCTCGGCATCTGGATCGGCACGGGCATCGGGGGCGGGCTGATCCTCAACGGCTCGGTCTACCACGGCCAGCGCCAGACCGCGGGCGAGATCGGGCACGTGATCATCGACCCGCACAACCCGCTGCGCCGGCGCGAGCTCGAGCACCAGTGCTCACGCACCGCCATCGCGCGCGACATCGCCGACGCGATCAACGAGGGCCAGGCCTCGTCGCTCAAAGCATTCGCCGACAAGGGCGGCCCGATCCCCTCCGCCGAGATCGCCAAAGCACTGGCAGACGGCGACGAGTTGACCAGGCGTGTCGTGCACGAGGCCTGCGGCAAGATCGGCAGCGTCGTTGGTTCGATCGTGACGCTGCTCTCGCTCGGCAGGGTCGTGGTCGGGGGCGGGCTTGTCGAGGACGCTGGGCTTTCGATCGTTGCTCCGATCGAGCAGGCGGTCCGCGCCGCGTGCTGGCCCGAGTCGCTCCGCAACATCGAGGTCGTGCCCACGAAGCTTGGCGCGAACGCGGGCCTGATCGGCGCGGCGCTGCTGGCAGCCGAGCGCGCGGACGACGGCGGCGCATGAAAAACCCGCCTTGCCAATCAGGCGCGGGCGGGCGTGGAAATCGATCTAGTTACTCTTCTGAGAACCGTTTACGAGAGCGAGTCGAGGATGTTGTCCACGGCTCCGGCGATTCGGACCGGGGTCTCGTATTCGCCGTTCTGAATCTCGCTTCGGACACGGTCGACGAGGTCCTGCCTGATGTCGGCGTCGTCGCCAGCGAGCCTTGCCGCGGCGGCGCGGGCCACATCGGAGACATCGACGGTGTCCTGACCGCGTTCGATGCCCGCGGGTGCGCCTTCTCGGCCCTGTCCGTCGCTGCGGCCGGCGTTTCGGCCGACGGGCTGAGTACGAAGGACCTCGTTTCCACCCGGGATGCGTCCTACCTCTGTCATGTGAGCCACTCCATTACTACTCAATCTCGAGGCCGAAGCGCAATCCTTGCCGACTGCGCAATTCCCACCGGACCCCATCCAACCAACGAATCTGCGAACCGGGTATTCCACCACCAGACCTACAATCTGGCACCCATGAAGGACAACATCTTGCGGATGACTGCTGCCCTTCGTAGTTATGTATCGTCGGCGTGACGGCGAATGCTACAAACAAGGCTTGAGAGAACCACAAGAACATAAGCTATTGTCTTTCATACGCTTGGAGCAATAACGATGATTCGGACCCGAGAGATTTTTTTCTGCCCGACTCCCGCACACAAGGCGCAAAAAGCTGGTTCCCGCACCACAAGCGGATTTTGGCAGGTTTGGAAAAGAATCGGGTATCTATTTTTAATGCCCGTGCTCGTCGGTTGTGCCTCGACGCCCGATTTTGACCCCCCCACTTCCGAGGGAAAAAAGCTGTTCGGCGGGGACGGAAGCGCAACGAGTGACAATCTCAATTTCTGGACCATCGCGCTCAAGACTTTTGCCGGCGACGACGCGAGGCAGCGCGCCGAGGCCGAGCTTGCGGAGTTCAGCAGGGTCCGCGGGCTCGAAGAGCTTTTCATTATGGAACGCGAGAAGCCCAGCTCGTCCGCCGCCCAGCAGTCGGAGTGGGTCAACCGCGCGGTGATCTGCATCGGCAAAGAGAACAGCCCGAGCAGCAAGGAGGCCATCGCGCTGCTTGAGAGGGTCCGCAAGGCGAAGATCAACGGCCAGACGCCGTTTGCGCGCGCGTTCTACATCCCCCCCACGGGCGAGGCGCAGTCGAACCTTGATCTGAGGTCGGCTCCGCGGGTGTTCGGGCCGACCGCCGTATACACGCTCCAGGTCGCCGCCTACGGCCGAGCCGACGGCAAGGCACCCACCGAACGAGACATCCAAGACGCGAGAGAGAAAGCAGAGGAAGCCGTCGATGAGCTGAGGCGACAGGGCGAGCTCGCGTTCTACTACCATGGCCCCTCGATGAGCATGGTCACGGTCGGCGTCTTTAGCCACAGCGATATCCAGCAGGAGTCGCTCAGCTACGAGATTCGGAACCTCATGCAGAGGTTCCCGCACAACCTCTATAACGGCAAGGGCGTGAGCCAGACCGTCGTCATGAGCGACGGGTCGCGGCAGAAGATCATGCAAGAGAGCTTCCCGGTGCTCATCCCGCAGCAGTAAACGACTGCTAATTCAGTGTTTAGCCCTGAATCCAGATCGCCTCGACGCGCGTGGCTTGCCAGACCGAGTCGATGCGTTTCCAGGTGACTTCCCACCACGAGTGGTTGACGAAGGCGTCGCCCGGACCCCGGACTCGGACACGGACGAGCGTTCTGCCGGTGTTCTTGCCGTCGAGCCCAGCGCGGGTTTCGAGTATTTGGTGCGAGCCGACGAGCCGTTGCGGCGAGCCCTGTTCGCCGAGCACCGTGTTGACGGTGCTCTCGATCCGGTCCCTGCCGGTCAGGCGAGGGACACGGGTGGCTACGCTGGACGCGTTGTCTGAATGCCCGAGCCTGACCGATTCTGCCATTGTCGAACGCATCGCCTGAACGTCCGACTCGGCGATCGCGCCGATCAATTCGGCGGTCCGCACCGTGATGACCTCGCGGTCGGTCGTGACTTGGCCGGCGGTGATGTACACCCCCGCGGCGAGCACGAGCATGACCAGTGCCGAGATAACTGGCCCCTTGGGCTTGCTGCTGCGCAGGCCGACAAGGAGCGCGATGAGCGCGATGACGACCAGCAGTGCGACTGGGACCATCGGCGCCTCGTAGAGGTAGCGCTCGAGGATGGGTGTTTCGGGCAGCGCCGGGAGGGCGCCTTCGTCTGGGCCGAGTATCTGCATCAAGTGGAGCGTAACCGCCCGGATGGCCGATGCAAACCCATGGCGCGGGAGGTGCGTCCGGATAGAGCTTCGGCGTTGGAGACGCCCCATGGCAGGAACACATCGCACGATCTCGCCGCCCGGCCAAGCGTCGCTGGCTGTCTCTGACCAGACGCTCGAGAAAAACCTCGCGGCGCTCGGGGCGGTCAACGCCAAGGCGGCGGCTGCGATCGCTCAGGCCCAGAGCCGGACTGATCTCGAATGGACGCTCGGCGACGACGGGCTGGTCTCGTGCTCGATGACCGACAGCTGGGGCCGAAAGACCGCCCTTGCGAGCAAGAAGCGGCCGGGTCAGGAAGCGGATCGGCTCGCCGAGCGCGTCGATATCGACAACGCCGGCGTGATCATCGTCAAGGGCTTCGCGTGCGGGCACCACGTCAGATCGATCCTTGAGCGCGGCAAGTCGTCGTCGCTCATCATCGTCTACGAGCCGGACGTCGCACTGATGCGCGCGGTGCTCGGAAGACAGGACCACTCGGGCTGGCTGCGGGACCCGCTGATCGCGGTCATCACCGACCCGGACGACGCCGCTGAGATCAGCGAGGTCATGACCGGCAGCGAGGGCCTTGTCTCGCTCGGCGTGAAGTTCGTCGAGCACCCGCCCAGCACCAAGCGGCTCGCAGAAGACGTTGACCGGTTCGAGGCGAAGGTCGCCGGAGTGGTCCGCGCTGTGCGCACCAACGTCATCACCACGCTTGTGCAGTCGGACGTCACGATGCGCAACCAGATGATGAATCTGGATTCGTACGTCTCGGCGTCCGGCATCGACGACCTTGCCGGCACGTGCGAAGGTCGGCCCGCGATCGTTGTCTCCGCGGGGCCGAGCTTGCGGCGAAACCTACACCTGCTTGAGCAGCCCTGGGTCCGGCAGAAGTTTGTGATCGTCGCGGTGCAGACCGTACTCAAGCCCATGCTCGCAAGAGGGATCAAGCCGCACTTCGTGACAGCGCTGGACTACCACGAGATCAGCAAGCGTTTCTACGAGGGCCTGACCGCGGCGGACGTCGAGGGCATCACGCTCATCGCCGAAGCCAAGGGCAACCCCGCGATTCTCGACACTTGGCCCGGCGCGCTGCGCAGCCCGAAGGACTCGTGCCTGTCGAAGCTGCTCGACGAACTCGACGACGGCAGGTGCGACATCAAGCCCGGCGCGACCGTCGCGCACCTCGCGTTTTACGTCGCGCGCCATCTCGGCTGCGACCCAATCACGCTCATCGGTCAGGACCTCGCGTTCACCGACGGGCAGTACTACGCGTCGGGTGCCGCGATCCACGACGTCTGGGCGAGCGAGCTTGGCCCGTTCTGCACGATCGAATCGCTCGAATGGCAACGCATCGCGCGGATGCGCAGCAGGCTCATCCCCGCTCGGGACCACCTCGGGCGTGGCGTGTACACAGACGAGCAGATGCACACCTATCTGACGCAGTTCGAACGCGACTTCGCCGAGAGCGCCGGCTGGGGGCAGACGATCATCGACGCGACAGAGGGCGGGGTAGAGAAACAGGGCGTGCGCGTGATGACGCTCGCCGAGGTGCTCGACCTGCACAAAGACGACCCGGACATCTCGCTGCCCGAAACGCCGGCGCGGAGCGATGCCAAGCCGGTGCGCGACGCCAAGGCGCAGCTGCGGAGCGTGCGGTCCGACGTGTGGAAGGTGTCAGAGATCTGCCGGAAGACCAAGTCGCTGCTCGACGAGATGGCCGAGCACCACTCGGACCAGGCCCGCGTGAACAAGATCATCAAAGACGTGTACAAGCAGCGCGACGAGATCCTGAAACTCGAGCCGGCGTACACGCTTGTGCAGGACCTCAACCAGGCGGGCACGCTCAAGCGCGCCAAGGCGGACCGGAAGATCCACCTCGCTGACCAGTCGGACCTCGAGCAGCAGAAGGCTCAGATCCTGCGCGACGCGGAGAACGCGAAGTGGCTGGGCGAGGCCGCGGATTTGCTCGGTGAGATGATGGACCAAGCCATCCGTGCGCACGACGGCAAGGCGGCCAAGGTCACACGCGAAGATCCGGCGGTCGATCCTGAGGACGAGGCGAGCACCAAGAAGCAGAAGGTCTGGGCCGTGATCCCGGCGGACCCGTGGCGCTCGGACCTCGGAGTTCCCAGAGACCTGGCGGCTCCGGTCATCAACGACCACTCGGCGCTCAGGCTCACGCTCGACCGGCTGGCAAAGACGAAGGAACTCGACGGGATCGCGATTGTCACGCACAACGTGGGCGACACCGCACGGGCCGCGGGCATGGACCCGAGCGGTGGCAAGGTCGGCAAGCTCACGGTGCGTTTCATCGAATGCAATGCGGACACGATGCACGAACGCCAGCGCGCCATCGCCGGCGCTCGCGCGTTCTCGCAGCGCTCCTGGCGCGGCGGCGTCGCGGGCTGGACCGCGTTCGACGAGGTCTTCTACCCCGAGGCCACGCTCGAAGCACTGAACGAAACCGGCGCGGACGCGGCGCTCCTGATCGGCGCGGACTGGTCGTTTATTGACCCGGCGATCTGCGACGAGGCCTCGACACGGTTCAAGAAGTTTGCCAAGACGCACAAGCTCGTGTTCAGCCAGGCCGCGGTCGGGCTCGGGCCTTGCCTTGTGGGCAAAGACGTCGTCGAATCGATCAACAAGAAGAAAGCCGAGGCGGGTTCGTTCGCGTCGCTCGGCGCGATGATGGGCTACCTCCCGGTCCAGCCTGCAAGCGACCCGATCGCGCACACGGGGTGTGTGCTGGTCGAATCGAAGGTCCGCGACATCGGCTTGCGTGTGACGCTGGACTCCGCGGCCCGGCGCGCGCTCTTCGCCGAGACGTTCGCGGACGAAAAGAAGCTCGCGGAGCTGACGTCGGCTGACATCGCCGACCGCCTCGGCGAAACGATCGAAACGCCCGCGGGGCCGGAACATCTAGAGCTCGAACTCGTCGGCATCGACGGCTCGACAATGAGCACGGATACAGCAATCACGCTCATCCGCCAGGCGCAGTCGCTGCGTGAGGACGTCGCGGTGACGCTGAGCGCCGAGCGCACGTCGCAGGATCTCGCGGAGGTCTTGGACCACCCGGAGGTCGGCAAGATCATCGGCGCCGCCAAGGGCGCGGGCGTGCTCGCGGTGCATGTGCGGACCGCGGGGCTGGCCGGCGAGGAGTCGCTGCTGGAACTGCCAGAGCTCGGCGTGGACACGATCAGCTTCGACTACATCTCTGACAAGCACTCGACGTGCGAGCTGCTGACCGGCAGGAAGGGTTTCGACGTCGCGCACGCCGCGATCACTCGATTGATCGACGAGCGCAATGATCGGCCCAGACTCGACGATGTGCACAGCCCGTGGGTTGTGACGAGGTTCACGCGGCGCGACGCGATCTATGACGAGGTCGAGCCGCTGTATGACCGGTGGACGATGGCATCGGGAGCCGCGGTTCTTGATCCGCTGCCGGAGCCGGTCGCTGGCGAGCGCATCGAGCCGTTCGAGCTGCCCAAGCTCGCCAAGCGAATCGCCGAGATCACGACGCTGACGATCAGGGCCGACCGCACAACACCCGAGGGCAACCACGCGCGCGACGGCATCGCGGGCTGCTGGCAGCGCCGGCTCGAAACGATCGCCCAGTCGCGCACGTCGGAACTCGTCGAGCACAAACAAACCGCAGCGGTAGGATCTGCTTGATGGGGCGTGACTCGGTGGCGATCGTGCTCGGACGGGCCGGGAGCAAGGGCGTGCCGGGCAAGAACACGCGGATGCTCGCGGGCAAGCCCTGCGCCGCGTGGACGATCGAGCACGCGATGCAGACCGCGGGCGTTCGGCTCGTTGCGGTCTCGACCGATTCGCCCCAGCTTCAGACGATGGCCTCGGCGCTGGGCGCGCACGTCGTTGATCGGCCGGCTGAACTGGCGAACGACTCGGCGACGGTTGACGACGCCGCCCGCCACGCGTTGCGTGCGATCAAAGACGAACACCCGTGGACCGCGGACGCCGACACGCCGGTGCTTGTGCTGTACGCGAACGTGCCGGTGAGGCCGACGGACCTGTGTGAGCGCGCGCTGGCAAGGCTCGGCGAGTCGCAGTGCGACTCGGTCCAGAGCTACGAGCGCGTCGGCAAGCACCACCCGTGGTGGATGGTCAGGCTCGACGAGGAAGCCGGGTGCCTGACGCCTTGGGAGGGCGAGGTGCTGAACCACGGCGTGCACCGTAGGCAGGACCTGCCGCCGGCGTACCTGCCCGACGGCGGCGTGATCGCGGTAACCCGGCGCGCACTGATGCTTGAGATTGATGGTGTCGAGCCCGGGCCGCACGCGTTCTTCGGCGCGGACAGACGCGGCATCGTCAGCGAGCCGGGCACGGTTGTAGATATCGATGAGGAAGCCGACTTCGTGCGCGCCGAGGCGCTGCTAGCGGGTCAACGGGTGAGCGAGAAGGTCACTTGAAGATCGGCGAGCAAGAGATCGGACCGGGGCATCAGCCTTATGTGATCGCTGAGATCGGCGTGAACCACGACGGCGAGGTGTCGCGCGCCCTCGAGCTGACAGATGCTGCGGAAGAAGCCGGCGCGGACGCGGTGAAGCTGCAGTTGTTCGAGACCGATCGCCTGATGAGCAAGGCCGCCAAGCTCGCGGCGTACCAGAAAAATGCGGGCGAGACAGACCCGTTGGCGATGCTCCGCAGGCTCGAACTCTCGATCGACGAGATGGCGAAGGTTGTCGACCGTGCGCACGAACTCGGCATCCACGCGATTGTGACGGTGTTCAGTGTTGAACTGGTCAAAGTCGCCGAGCAGTTGCCTTGGGACGCGTATAAGAGCGCGAGCCCGGACATCATCAACAGGCCGCTGCTCGAAGCGATGGCAGCGACGGACAAGCCGCTGATCGTGAGCACGGGGGCGAGCACGTGGGCTGAGGTATCGCAAGCAAGCCGATGGCTAGACAACATCCGGTTGAAGAGGCTTGCATTTCTTCAGTGTGTGAGCTGTTATCCGGCTCCTCAGCCGGAGATTGAAATGATGCGTTCGGTGTATCAAGCATCGGAATGCTGGATTGGGTACAGCGATCACACACCGGGTACTGATACAGGCCGACTCGCGGTTGAGATGGGTGCCGAGATACTCGAGAAACACCTGACGTACTCGCAGGCCGCAGCGGGCCCCGACCACGCCGCGTCACTGGAGCCTGAAGCATTTCGAGAATATGTATCCCATCTTCCGAGTATTGTTGAACCGGGTGCTATCGAACTTTCGGTCGAGCCGAAGAAAGTAGTTCTTCAATGCGAACGCGATGTACGAGAGGTCTCGCGTCAATCGCTCGTCACAACGAAAGCACTCAGCACAGGGCACACAATTACGCGCGACGATCTCACCATCAAACGCCCCGGCACAAGTTTGCCGCCTTACATGTTTAACAATCTGATCGGCCGGACTCTGTCGCGTGATGTTGAGATGGATGTGCCGCTGGTCGTAGAGGATTTGGCATGATCGGGCCGGGCTGGGCAGAGGACAGAAGCAGACCGCGGGCAGAGGGAGGCAACGGCTTGCGCAAGATCGCGATCGTCACGGGCACACGCGCCGAGTTTGGGCTGCTGAAACCGGTCATGTACGCCGTCGCCAAGCGCGCGGACCTCGAACTTATGGTCATCGCGGCGGGCTCGCACCTGGTCCAGCCCGCGCTGACGTACCGCGAGATCAAGCAAGAGTTCCATGTCATCGACTCGATCCCGATGCAGACCGTCGGCAGGGTCGGCAGGTGGGCGGATGTCGAGAGCGTCGGCAAGGGCATCGGCAGGTTCGGCAGGAGCTTCGAGAGGCTCCGCCCTGACATCATCGTCGTGCTGGGCGACCGGATCGAGGCGTTCGCGGCGGCGAGCGCGGCGTGCATCGGGGGCGTCCCCATCGCGCACATCCACGGCGGAGACCTCGCCGAGGGCGTCGCCGACGAGGCGATGCGCCACGCGATCACCAAGCTCGCGCACATCCACTTCCCCGCAACCGAAACCTCCGCGGCACGCATCGAGCGCATGGGCGAGCCGACCAAGAGCATCCACGTCGCCGGCTCGCCCGCCATCGACGGGCTGGATTCGTTCGACGCGATGAACGACGAGGATGCGCAGGCGCTCGGAGACCCGCAGGCTGTGTTCATGATGCACCCGATCGGTCGGCCCGACGAACAAGAAGAAGCGGTCGCGGCGGCGGCGCTCGAAGCGATCGGCGATCGGCGCACACTCTGCCTGCTCCCGAACCTCGACCCGGGCAGAACCGGGATCGTGCGCGCGATCGACTCGGCGTGCGAAGCGGACCACATGACCAAACGCGATCACCTCAAACGCGAGCTGTTCGTGTCGCTGCTCAAACGGCTCGCCTCAGCCGGCGGCGTGCTCGTGGGCAACAGCTCGGCGGGGATGATCGAGGCGGGCGCGCTGGGTGTGCCTGTGGTGAACATCGGGTCTCGGCAGTCGGGCCGGGAACGAGGCACGAACGTTGTTGACGCCGAGGGCGAGAACGCGGGCGCGATCGCGGCTGCGATCGACAAGGCGCTCAAGCTGGATCGGGCCTCGTTTACGCACCCGTTTGGGGATGGTGACGCGGGGACACGGATCGCCGAGGCGCTTGCGGGACTGAATCTCGCCGACCCGGCCCTGCTGCGGAAGCACTTCGCCGGGGCGTGATTATCGGTCTGTCTGTGACAATCCGTAGCGGCTGTGCGGATTCTCTGTGTGTGCCCAAAGTCGCTGGTCGTTTGGTCCGATGACGCATGCGGACACCCGACTAAGGAGCACAGGGCATGGCCACCGATGTTCAGCAAGAGCAGATTCTGAAGGAAGCGATCGGCGAGATCAACCACATCGCCACGCTGCCCGAGATCACACTCAAGATAATCGAACTCGTCGAAGACCCGTCATCGACCGCACAAGATCTGCACAAGCTGATCTCGATCGACCCGGCGCTCTGCTCGCGTGTTCTGAAGGTCGTCAACAGCTCGTTCTACGGGTTGCCCGGTCAGATCGCCGCGATCAACCGCGCGATCGTGATGCTCGGCCTCAACGCCGTCAAGAACATCGCCATCGCCGCGAGCCTCGCAAAACTCTTCCGCGGCGGTCAGATCACGCCTTACTTCGCGGCTCGCGATCTCTGGGATCACTCAATCGGCTGCGCTGCGGCGACCAAGATGCTCGCCGAGAAGCTGGGCTTCGGCCTGACCGACGAGGCGTTCCTCGCGGGACTCATCCACGACATCGGCATGATGGTCGAGATGCAGTACGACCGCAACAAGCTCATCGACATCCTCGACAGCGTCAAGCCCGGCGAGGACGGCGTCCCCACGGGTAACCTGCTCGACAAGGAAGACGAGGTCTTCGGTGTGAACCACCAGGACTTCGGCTCGGCGCTCTGCGAACGCTGGAAGTTCCCCAAGACGCTGATCAGCGTGACCCGCTTCCACCACAACCCGGCCGAGGCTCCCGAGGAGCACCGCACGCTGGTCTACCTCGTGCACGTCGCCGAGCGTATCGCCGCCGACCAGGGCTGCGGCTTCCGCCTCGATCTGCCCGACACCACGATCAGCAAGGCCGCGATGGAGAAGCTCGGCCTGACTCAGGCAGTGCTCGACGAGGTCCGCGAGGAGTTCCCGGGCATGCTCGAGAACACCGCCGACCTGCTCGGCTAAGAGCACTCCAAACACATCGAACATCGAAGCAGCCGCGTCCAACTCGGGCGCGGCTGTTTGTTTAGCGGCCCAGCTTCTTTTCCCAGCTTCGCAAGCTGTCGTGAGCCGTCAGATCGAAACTGAGTGGCGTGACGGTGATGTGTCGCTTGAAGAGCAGATCGACGTCGGTGCCCGGCTCGGTGTCGTGGAAGTCGAGCCCGCCGGCTGCTGACCAGTAGTAGGTCTGCCCGCCCGGGCTGGTGCGTTTCTCGAAGCGGTCGATGAGGCCGTGCGTGTTCATGGGGCAGACGGTGATGGGCATCTCGGCGAGCGGGTCGTGCGGGGCATCGACGTCGGGGCCGAACTCGTACGCCTGCGCCGGGCCTGATGAGATCGGCATGCCGGGCGAGCCCGACTCGGATCGCGCGCGGAGCAGCTCTTCGCGGCCCTCGGGTGTGTCCGGGAGCAGCTCCTCGCACCTCGGGACGTTGATGCTTATGCACTCGTGCTGATCGGGCACGCCGCTTTGAAGGATCGCGTCGATCGCGCGCCTCGCGTGCATCGCGCCGGCCTGGAAAAGCGGTCGGCCCCGTCCGAGGTGCATGCTCACCGCGATCGCGGGCGGACCGAGGAACGAGGCCTCGATCGCGGCGGCGACCGTGCCCGAGTAGATGACGTTCACGCCGCAGTTGGCGCCGGCGTTCATGCCCGAGATCACGAGGTCCGGTCTTGAGCCTTCGCCGAATCGCTCGGGCCAGAGTGTGCTGAGCGCGATTTTCACGCAATCTGCGGGCCTGCCGTCAACCGCGAACCCGTCGATGTGGGAGACGCGTTCAACGACGAGCGGTGTGTGGAAGGTGACGCCGTGGCTTGTGGCGCTCTGGACTGTTTTGGGCGCGACAGTAAAGACCTCGCCGAGCGGGTCGATCTCAGCGATCGCCTTGTGCAGCGCGAGCAAGCCCGGTGCGTTGATGCCGTCGTCATTGGTGAGGAGGATTCGCATGCCGGAGCGTATCCGCGCAAGGGCAGCCTCGGATCAATCGCGGAAGTATTGACCGGCGTGCTCTTCAAGCGGGCCGAGGTGCTTCTCGAACCGCTTCCACCGCTGGACACTCGAGGTGTAGAGCTTGTTCTTGACCTGGTCCCGGCTCGCGGTCGAGACGATCCGCGTGTTCGAGGTGTGGTCGAGCACAGCAGGGTCGAACTCCATCCCGAGGAATTCCATGATCTGCCGGACGACTGGCTCCGGATCAGTGACCAGATCCTCGTAGTGCACCTGCATCATCTCGGGCCGAAGCGCGGGCGGCTCGAGCGATTCCCACGCGGCCATCATCTTGCGGTAGTCGCGGTAGTAACGGCCAAGGTTGTCGAACGAGTCGGCCTGGCCGTGAGGGCCGTTGAACCACTGCATGAAATACGAGATGCACGTGTCGCGCGGGTCGCGGAGAATGTGGATCACCTTGCAGCCCGGCAAGACGCGCGACATCAGCGGCACCTGCGCGTAGTTGAACGGCTGCTTGTCCACCACATACCGCGCACCCGGTTTGCGCAGTTTGTCGATCGCGTTCTTGGTAAAGTCTGAAATCTTCTGGCAGTGCTCGGGCGTCCACTTCGAGAAATCTGTCACAATCGGGAGCCTACCCGGCGGCGCGGTAGTCGTGGCGCCGGCGACGATGGTCATGTCGTTGCGCTCGCCCAGCGGCTGGATCTTGGGGTGCCTCGAAAGCATCTGCTCAAGAAGCGAGGTCCCGCTTCGCGGCATGCCGACAATGAATAGATGTCCGGAGCCGTCAATGTTTGATACAGGCAGGTTCTTTGCTTCTTCGGACGTCCACGCCTTGATGCCTGCTTCAATGCGCTGCGTGTGCGCCTCGGCATCCCACTTCAGGCCGCGGAGTCCCTTGGAGCGAAGCTGGACCTCGACCGCCTCATCGCACCGGTCGAGCATGTCCAGCATGTTCGCCGCCCGCGCGCACAGAACGGACCGCAGGTTCTTCGAGACCTGCTCGTTGGCCGAGTGCTCCAGGACCTCATCGATAAACGATTCGGCGCTGATGAGCTTGGGCACAAGCCTGACACGGGTGGAGCAGAGCTGAGCCGCGTTCTGGGGTGTTTGCTCGGACTTTGGCGCGTTCAGCACGTACTCATTCAGCAGCTCGGCGGCTTCTTCGTGCCGGCTCATGTCCATCAGCAAATCGGCCTCGATGAACACGGCCTGGCTGAACCACTTGTGGATCGTTCGTACGTGCCTGATATTCTCGAGCGATCTTTCGTAGTGGCCCGATCGTTTGAGCACGATCGAGTACTCGGTACGCAGGTCGATTTTTTCGGGTGCTCGCTCGACGATGACGGCGTAGACCTCGGCGCTCCGTGCGTGCTGCCCGATCATGCCGAGCCCGCGTGCGTACGTGACCAGAGTCGGCAGGAATCTCGACGCATACGGCATCACCGGGTTCAGCAGCGCGACGGCCTGCTGCGGCTTGCCCGATTTCATCATGCCCATCGCGCGCTGGGTCAGCGTTGCCATCTCTTGTGCTGTTGGTTGATTTACTGGTGCCTTGGCCAAGTGTGGATCCCGATCTAAGTTCATGCTGCACAAGTAGCCTAGCGGCTTCTACGCCCGCGACAAACCGAGAACTCTCGACCGCTAGGACTCGATGTACTCACCTGCGTGCTCGGCGATCGGGCCGAGGTGCTTCTCGTACCGCTTCCATCGCTCGACGCTCGTGGTGTACAGCGCGCTCTTGACCTGATCCCGGCTGGCGGTCGAAACAATCCGCGAGGTGCCTGTGTGGTCGAGCACCGCGGGGTCGTATTCCAGACCGAGGAAGTCGTGCACCTCGCGCATGACCCGCTCGGGCTCGGTGACAACGTGCTCGTAGCGCACGTCGAGCATCTCAGGTCGAAGCTCCGGCGGCTGCAACCGGGCGCACGCGTCAATGAACCGGCGGTAGTCGCGGTAGTACCTGCCGATCGTGTCGAAAGAGTTGGCTTGCCCGTGGTGGCCGCTGAACCACTGCATGTAGTACGAGACCGCGTTGTCTCTCGGGTCGCGGAGCGTGTGCAGCACCCTGCACCCGGGCAGCAGCCTCGCCATCAGCGGGACGTACACAAAGTTAAACGGCTGCTTGTCGATGACGTACCGAACGCCGGCGGGCCTGCTCGCGTTGAGCGCCTGCAGCGTGTGAGCCGCGGCGCGCCGGCACAGATCGGGCGTGAGCTTCGAGAGATCCGTCACGATTGGAAGCTGACCCGGCGCGGGCGGCTGGATCGCGCCGGCGGCGGAGATCAGGTCGTTGCGCTCGCCGAGTGCGTGGATCTCCGGGTGCCGAGAGAGCATCTGTTCCAGCAGCGAGGACCCGCTGCGGGGCATGCCGAGGATAAACACAACGCTCGAGCCATCAATGTTCGCGGGGCGGATCTTCGCTGCGTCGGGCGACGTCCACGCCTGGGCGCAGGCATCGATGCGATTCGTGTGTTCGGCCGCGTCCCAGGGCACGCCTTGGAGTTTCTTCGAGGTCGCCAACGCTTCCATCGCCTCGTCGTACCGGCCCAGCTTGTCGAGGATCGAGCCGATGCAGAACCAGACCAGGGCACGCTGTCGCACCGGGATGCTTTCGTGCTCGGCGTACGCGTGCGCACCCTCGATCAGCTGCTCGGCGGGGATGTGCTTTGGGACCATCCGCGTGCGCGTTGTAAAGAGGTGCGCCATGTTGATCGGCGACTTCTGCTCGTCGCTGGCGTTCTGCTCGAACGCGTCGAGCAGGTCGATGGCATCCTGATAGTTGCCTGCGTCCATCTGGAGCTCGGCCTCGACGATGACGGCTTTCGGGTGCCACTGATCCGACTCCCGAGCCCGGCGGACCTGCTCGAGCGCCGAGTTGTAGTCGCCCGCGCGTTTGAGAGCCAGCGCCAGATCCGTCCGGAGCTCGTGGCGCGAGGGCTCGAGCTTCACGGCTCTCCTGAAATAGATCACGCTGTTCTCGTGCTGACCCAACGCCGCCAGAGACCGGGCGAAGGTGAGCAGGGCATCGGGCGACTTGCTGGCGTGTGGCATCACCGGGTCGAGCATGGCGACGGCCCTGTGGGGCTGGCCCGACCGAAAGAGCGCGTCGGCCTGCTGAGCCAGCTGAGCGATCTGTTGGAGGGAGGGCTTTTTCGCCAAGGGTTCGGTTCCTGCGTGGTCGATTGGTCGAGCGCTCGGCGTACTTTAGGGAGCCGCGGCTTGGCTCGCTTTCGCCGAGATTCGCCCTACCCTGTATACAACCGATCGATTCTTCTTTCTCGCCTCTGACGGAGTTCTCCTGTGCAGACCAAGAACAACATCCTCGAAGCCATCGGGAACACGCCGCTGGTCAAACTCAACAAGGTCGTCGAGCCGGGCTCGGCGGACGTGTTCGTCAAGTGCGAGTTCATGAACCCCGCCGGCTCCATCAAGGACCGGATGGCCTGCTACATCATCGAGAAGGCCGAGCAGGAAGGGCTCCTCAAGCCCGGCGGCACGATCGTCGAGAACACCTCGGGCAACACCGGCATGGGTGCCGCGATGACCGCGGCTGCCAAGGGCTACAGGTGCGTGTTCACGATGCCCGACAAGATGAGCCAGGAGAAGATCGACGGACTCCGCGCGTTCGGGGCCGAGGTCATCATCACCCCCACCGATGTCCCGGGCGACTCGCCCGACCACTACGTCAACGTCGCAAAGCGCGTAGCCGAGGAAACGCCCGGCTCGTTCTACCTCGACCAGTACCACTCGCAGTGGAACATCGAGGCGCACGAAGTCCTGACCGGTCAGGAGATCTGGGACCAGACCGACGGCGGACAGATCGACGCCGTCGTCGTGGGCACTGGCACGGGCGGCACCGCCAGCGGCATCGGACGCTTCTTTAAGAAGAAGAACTCGCCAACCCAGATCATCGGCGTCGACCCGCTGGGCTCGGTCCACTACCAGATCTTCAAGACGGGCACCATGTCCACGCCCTACGTCTACAAGGTCGAGGGGCTGGGCGAGGACATCGTCTGCAAGGCGTTCGACCCGTCCGTCGTCGATGAGATGTACCAGGTCAACGACTACGAGTGCTTCACGATGGCGCGCAGGCTCATCCGCGAAGAGGGCCTGTTCTGCGGCGGAAGCTCGGGCGGCATGGCGCACATCGCGTGCGAACTCGCCAAGAAAATGGGCCCCGGCAAGAAGATCGTCTGCGTCCTACCCGACTCGGGCACGCGATACGTCACCAAGTACCTCTCCGACGAGTGGATGAAGATGCACGGCTTCCTCGAGCCCGACAAGGGCCTCGGCTACATCGAGGACATGCTCGACACCTCACGCGAGGTTATCACCGCGAGCGAGACCGACACCGTCACCAGCCTCATCGAACTCATGAAAGACAAGGGCATCTCGCAGGTCCCCGTCACCGCGGGCTCGAGCAAGCCCATCGGCATCGTTCACGAGGTCGATGTGCTCCGCGGGCTACAGCGCGGCGAGATTACGACAAGCTCGCCCATCAAGGGCATCGAAGCGCCCATCGGCGGGCTCCTGCACCCCAAGGCGCGCGTCGAGGAGCTCTACGGCATCTTCGGAGCCGACCAGGCCGCCATCGTCATCGACAACAACAAGGTCGTCGGCGTGCTCAGCCAGATCGATCTCATCGAGTACCTCGCAAGTAAACAGAAATAACGGGCCGTGTGCACGAGTACACACAAGCACGGGCAACTCTCGATCGACACAACTCCCGCGTGCTCACGCACACGGCTCTTTGAAGGCACACACATGACACACGATCACAAGCACGGGTTCGGCACCAAGGCCATCCACGCGGGCCAGCGCCCGGACCCCTCCACCGGCGCCATCATGACGCCCATCTACCAGACCTCCACCTTCGTCCAGCAGAGCCCTGGCAAGATCGTGGGCGAGTACGACTACTCGCGCGCCGCCAACCCAACCCGGACCGCGATCGAGGCCAACCTCGCGGCGCTCGAAGGCGGCAAGTTCGGGCTGTGCTACTCGTCGGGTGTCGCCGCGACCGGCGCGGTCCTGCACACACTGAGCGCGGGCGACAACGTCCTGCTCTGCGATGACGTGTACGGCGGGACAAACCGCCTCTTCCACCGCGTCTTCGCGCAGCTCGGCGTGCAGACCACGCTCGTGGACATGACCGACCTCAACAAGCTCGAGGACGCCTTTAAGCCCAACACGAAGCTCGTCTGGATCGAGACGCCGACGAACCCGACGCTCAAGTGCATCGACATCGAAGAAGTCAGCAAGATCGCGCACGCCAAGGGGGCCAAGGTCGCCGTGGACAACACGTTCGCCACGCCTTACCTGCAGAACCCGCTGGCGCTGGGCGCGGATGTGGTGTGCCACTCGACGACGAAATACATCGGGGGCCACTCCGACGCGATCGGCGGCGCGCTGATCACCAACGACGAAGAACTGCACAAGCAGCTCAAGTTCATCCAGCTCTCCGAGGGCGCGGTGCCCGGCATCATGGAGTGCTTCCTGCTGCTGCGTTCGACGAAGACCCTTCACATCCGCATGGAACGCCACTGCGCCAATGCCAGACGCATCGCGGGCTACCTGAACGAGCACAACGCGGTCGAGAGTGTCATCTACCCGGGGCTTGAGAGCCACCCCCAGCACGAGATTGCCAAGAAGCAGATGAGCGACTTCGGCGGCATGGTGACGATCTATCTCAAGGGCGACATCGAGAAAGCACGCTCCATGCTCGAACGCGTCCACCTCTTCGGGCTCGCCGAGTCGCTCGGCGGCGTCGAGTCGCTCATCGAGCACCCGGCGATCATGACCCACGCGTCGGTCCCGCCGGAGCAGCGCGCCAAGCTCGGCATCAGCGACTCGCTCGTCCGCCTCTCCGTCGGCATCGAGAATGTTGAGGACCTGATTGAGGATCTCGAGCAGGCGTTGGCTGACTAAAAGCCAGACCACTCACTTGTGGCGGAGGCTTCCAGCCTCCGTTCCTCTTGTTCGAGCTGAGAATCAAGACCACGGAGGCTGGAAGCCTCCGCCACAAGAGCATTAGGACAAGTTCCGCCGGGCTCGTTTAACGATCCGCTCGGTCTCGGGTGTCTTCGATTCTTTCAGCCATCGATCCGTCAGCTCGATCACAAACTCGGGCGTAGTCTTGCCCGCGTCGTTGAGCCAGTTGGCGACCGAGTCCTGTACGTACTTGCTGCTATCAGACCGCAACGGTTCCAACAACGGCAGCGCGGGCGACGGGTCTTGTTTGAGGCTCGTGATGTGCGCGCACCATACGCCGCGGGGGCGGGTCGCTTCCGTTGCGAACCGGCGCACGTTCGCGCTTTTGGCCTTGGTCCAGGGCGTGAGCAGCGTGATCGACTGATCGACATCCTCGATGATCCGGTCGCGCACGCCGAGCCAGGCGGATTCGCGGACGCCGAAGTGCTCATCGTCGGCAAACGGCTTGATGCGCGCGATCCGCTTCTTGAGCGTCCAGCCCTTGTTTTCGGTCAGCCCGATGACCATGCAGCACCAGCCCCGGACGGTGTCGGACGGGTGAGCCGCGAACCGGTCGATCGCTTCATCGCCGAAGTGCTCGTGCAGGATCCGCGCGGATGTGCGCCAGCGATCCATGAGTCCCATCTTCGGGTCGTCGGTCAGTGGCCTGATGCCCTTCTTGCCGAGCTCGGGTGCAGCGTTGAGCAGCAACTCCGCGGTGTTGATCGCGAGCCCTTCGCCGAGGTTCACGGTTGGGATCTCGCCCTTGTTGAGCGCGCGGAGCACATCCGTTGGCACGTTCTTTGGGCTGCTGGCGCCCTTGCGGTTTGGGTCGATCTTCTTGGCCATGACTAGAAGGGCCGCTTGGTCGGGTTCAACAGCACGTTGTCCCTGCCCGGGATGATCACATCGGCGACCTCGATCGCCTCGGCGAAGCTCTCCTTGGCCTGCTCGATGTCGTGCGCATCGTCGAGGATCTTGCCCTGGTCGAGGTGCTCGGTCGTCGCGATCGCGTCGCCCGTGATGAGCGTTGTGCGCGTGGGGTATGCGAGCAGCAGGCCGCACATGCCCGGGGTCATGCCTGGCAGGGGGAACAGGCCCACGGTCTTGGTCAGCTTGTCGGGCGCGACCTCGCATCGCGAGAGCATCGCGACTTGCATCTCGAGCTCTTTGACTATGGGCGAGCCCTGGCCCTCTTCATCGAGCGCGCGCTTGAGCGTCATCGCCAGCGGCGTGCCGACCGCTTCTCGCTCGACCTCGCCGACCAGCCACTGCGCTTCCTCGAACGTCGGCAGACCCCTGCACGTGTCGGCCTTGAAGCTCGTCAGGAAAACATGCGTGATGTCCGCGGGCGCCAGCCCCGAGCGTTCGAGCAGTCGGCTGGTGATGATCTGGCCCGGCAATCCCGGATCGACGAGGATCGCCGCGTCGTTGTCGAGGATGAGCGTCGTCGTCGCGTGCGAGGGCCTGGGCTCGCGCATCGCGTCCATGGGCCAGAGCGGGTGCCTCGCGAGCGAGCCGATAGAGATGATCCTGTCTTGCATGCCCAAAGGCTATGCGTCAGTCGCCGTTGCCCGCGTCGCCCTCGGTCAGCTTCACCAGCGCCGGGTGGCCCTCGGCTTTCTTGGCCTTGATGGCATCGATCACCGCGGGCGGGCACATCGAGCTGAGAGCTTTGTCCAGCTCGTCGCCCATCGCCGCGATCTGTTTGATGAGGCTCGAGCTGGTGTAGGCGAAGCTCTGGCCCGCGACGACGAACGCGGTCTCGATGCCCGCGACCTCACGGTTGGTCACGGCGAACTGGACCTCGTACTGCAAATCAGAAAGATTCCGGATGCCCCGGAGCAGCGCCGACGCGCCGATCGACCGGGCGAAGTCCACGGTCAGGCCCGTGAACGCTTCGACGCGGACAAGGCCAAGGTCGGGCTCGCTGTCGCGCATCTCGTCGATCAGGATCTCGACGAGTTCCACTCTCTCGTTGGCCGAGAAAAGCTCGTCCTTGCCCGGGTTCCGCCCCACCGCGACGACGACCTCGTCGAACAAACGTCGGCCCCGGGCGATCACGTCGAGGTGGCCGAAGGTCACCGGGTCGAACGAGCCGGGGAAGACGCAGAGGTGGGTTCGGTTCTTAGCCATGTGAAGATCGTATCAAAGACAATCGGCCCCGGGGCTGAGCCGGGGCCGACGTCGGTATTGGTGCAATCCGAAGGAATCTTGCTGTCGGCTCAGACCGACTGCGGGATCGGGAGATCGACTTCGGTCTCGTTGACGTGGTTGAAGTAGTTGGTGTAGGTGGCCAGCGCCGAGACCGCGACGACCTCTGCGATCGCGCCGTCGTCGTAGCCGGCGCCCTTGAACGCGGCGATGTCGTCATCCGAGACGAAACCGCGTTTCTCGTGCAGAGCCGAGGCGAAAGTTCTGATCGCGGTCAGCTTGGTGTCGCCGAGGTCCCCGTTCGTGCGGGCGGCGATGGTCTGATCCTCGGTCAGACCCGCGTTTTTGCCGATGTGTGTGTGGGCGGCCTGGCAGTAGTCGCAGTTGTTGCCCTGCGCGAAGACGAGCTGGACGACTTCCTGCTCTTTGGCTGAGAGCGAGGCCTTGCCGAGTGCGCCCGAGCCGTTGAGATAGAAGTTGAGGGCGGCTGCCGAGTTGCCCATGCCCTTGAAGATGTTCAGGTGCTTGCCCTTGAGCGGGCCGTCGAAGATCTCTTTGACGTCGCCGGTGGCTGCTGCTGGATCTACAACGTTCAGACGTGCCATTTCACTGCTCCTTGTTTCTTTTCTCGTTTGGCATACTTGGCTCAACGAGTATGTGCTGGCCGGTCACCAACACCACCTTGTTCGAAAGTATGCCCGATTGTTCGAATTTCTCGTGAAGTCGCTCAAACCCTAGCCCCCCGCGTGGCTTGAAACGCCGATTTCGTCCGATCGTGGTTATAGGCACCTAGAATCGGATGTCCGTGCGGGCTGAGATAGGGTGCCCCGGGTGAGGTGGAGCCGGGGTCAAGCGCGAAATCGCGAGTCCGTCTCTCCCACACAGCTCAAGGGATACCCATGAAGCGCCTGCCAAGCGACATTCTGAACCCGAGTCAGGACGACCAGTCGCCTTGGGCGCACTGGACACGCATCGACACGCACTGCCACTCGACGGCGTCCGACGGGCCGGCGCTGCGAGCGCTCGGCGTCATCGGCATCCCCGAGTGCTACTCGGAACCCGAGGCCGTCTACGACCAGGCCAAAGCGCGGGGCATGGACCTCGTCACCATCACCGACCACGACACCATCAAGGGCGCGCTCACACTCAAAGAACGCGGCTTCCAGGACTTCATCGTCGGCGAAGAGGTCACCGTCTACTTCCCGGAAGACCGATGCAAGCTGCACGTGCTCGTCTGGGGGCTCACGCCCGAACTCCACGAAGAGATCCAGACCCTCGGCCTGCGCGAGGACGTCTACCAGTTCTGCCAGTGGCTCAAAGAACGGGCGCTCCCCCACTCGCTGGCGCACCCTGTGTACATCCAGAACGGCAAGCTCAGCATGTGGCATCTCGAACGCTGCTGCCTGCTGTTCAGAGGCTTCGAGATCCACAACGGCGCCCACTCCGGCACGCACCGCGAGAGCATCGAGCGCCTGCTGCACTGGCTGGACCCGGAACGTATCCGCGCGTTCTCGATCAAGCACGAGCTCGAACCCGTGTTCGACCAGCCCTGGATCAAGGGCAAGACTGGCGGCTCCGACGACCACGGCCTCCTGAACATCGGACGCACGTTCACCGCGATCATAACAGGCTCGCACAACAAGATCACCGACCCCCGCGCGTTCTTCGATATGGCGATGCAGGGCTGCAGCAAATCCGGCGGCGACGCTGGGCACGCCTCGCTGCTGGCGCACCAGCTGACCACGGTCGCAAGCCACTACACCGCGCGCAAGCTCGAACCAGATATGGACGCCGGGCAGAAGTACCTCGCCAGCAAGCTGCTCCGGTTCGCGGGCGTGCCGACGGACACGCCGAGCAAGCCGAGGCTCGCCTGGCACATGGCCAAGCGGAAGCTGCTGCTGGGCAAGAGAAAGAGCCGGAGCCTGCCGATCACCAAGGCGCTGCGCGACACGATCGGGCCAGTGCTCGCCGAGTACCCGGACCTGCGCGAGAAATTCAGCCCGGATCAGTGGGTCAATGGCTCGGCGCTCAGCGAGCACGACCGGATGGCCGAGTTCGCGGACGACCTGACCGCGGCGCTCTCGAAGGCCATGGCCTCGGGCGCGCTCGACGCGGCACGCAAGAAGGACAAGAACGGGATCGTCGATCACCTGATCAGCTACACGATCCTGCTCGCCTCGCAGGCGCCGTACGTCTTTAGCCTCTTCTATCAGAACAAGGAGCGTGAGCTGGTGGAACAGATGAACCACAGCCTCGCCGAGCCCGGCTCGGGGGCCAGCGCGCTGGAACGCCCGATGAAGATCAGCCTCTTCACCGACACGCTCGGCGACGTCAACGGCGTCTGCCGATTCATCCAGAACGCGGCCGAGCACGCCAACCAAACCGGGCGCGACCTCGAGGTCATCACGAGCACCACGTTCGATGTGCCCGACTGGGACAACATCCACAACTTCGAGCCGAGCTTTGCGACCAGCATTCCGAAGTACGAAAACCTTCAGGTCGTCTTGCCGCCTTTGGTCAAGATGCTCCGCCACGTGGACAGGCACCAGCCCGACGTGATCCACATCTCGACGCCCGGCCCGGTCGGCATGGTCGGGTTCATCGCCGCCAAAATGCTCAAGGTCCCGGTGCTGGGTGTCTACCACACCGACTTCCCGGCGTACGTTGACAACCTCTTCGATGACGCGGGCTTCACCTGGGGCACGAAGAAGTTCATGCACTGGTTCTACAAGCCGTTCAGCGCGATCTTCACGCGGTCCGACGACTACATCGAGTCGCTCGTCGATCTCGATCTCAAGCGTGAGAACTGCCTGAGCCTCCAGCCGGGCGTGGACACCGAGCTGTTCAACACCGGATTCGAAGACCGCGGCTACTTCCAGCGCCTTGGCGCCGAGGGCTCGCTCTCAAACGAGACCACCAAGGCCGAGACCGTCCGCGTGCTGTTCGTCGGGCGTGTGAGCGTTGAGAAGAACCTGCCGATGCTGGTCAAAGTGTGGAAAGAAGTGGACAAGCGCTGCAAGGCGCGGGGCCTCGACGCGGAACTGGTCATCGTCGGCGACGGGCCTTACCGCAAGGAGATGTCCAAGGAACTCAAGAAGACCAGCACGCGGTTCCTCGGCTTCCGCCACGGCGAGGAACTCAGCACGATCTACGCCTCGTGCGACATCTTCGCGTTCACCTCAACGACCGACACGCTCGGGCAGGTGGTGATGGAAGCGCAGGCCTCGGGCCAGACGGTGCTCGTGACCGACAAGGGCGGGCCGAAGGAAGTCGTCAAGCACGGCAAGTCGGGCTTTGTGCTCCCGAGCGACAACGTCGCCGAGTGGGTGGACAAGCTCGAGATGCTGATCGCCGACGGTGACCTGCGGAACCGGATGGGCGAGGCGGCGCACGCCTCGATGCAGACGATGACGCTCGGCGATTCGTTCGATCACTTCTGGGAAGTGCACAAGCAAGCCTGGCACAAGCACCTCGCCGGCATCGGTGTCAAGCCCATCGAGGGCGGCACGATCCCCTCGGCTGTGCCCAGCTCGTAAGCTGATAGATCACATTCCACCTATAGAGAACGCCGCGGCTGTGTGTGCCGCGGCGTTCGTGCTATAGAGGAGAAAGAGAGAGATTCTGGTTTGGTCTGTTCCGCTTCGCCCTGATTAGGCAGCGCGGCGGCGCGTGGTGCGCTTGGTGTTCGACTTCCGCGGGCCGATGCGGCCTACGACCGACTTGCGGGCCGGGCTCTTGCGAGCGGCTGGCTTGCGAGCCGTGGTCTTGCGGCCGGTGGTGGCGCGCTTGGTCGAGGTGCGCTTAGCAGCGGGACGCTTGGTCGCGGTCCGCTTTGCGGTTGCGCGAGTCGTGGTCTTGCGTGCGGTGCTCTTGCGAGCGGTCGAACGCTTGGCTGCGGTGCGGGTCGCGGTCTTACGTGCCGGCGACTTGCGTGCAGCGGTCTTGCGACCCGAGGTTGCGGTCTTACGCGCGGCTGGCTTGCGAGCCGTGGTCTTACGGCCGGTGGTTGCACGCTTGGTGGTGGTGCGCTTGGCTGCGGTGCGGGTGCCGGTCTTGCGAGCGGCGGGCTTGCGGCTAGCGGTCTTGGTTGCCGTCTTACGAGCGGTCGACTTACGAGCCGTGGTCTTGCGGCCCGAGGTCGAGGTCTTGCGGGCGGTGGTCTTCGGTGCCGACTTGCGTGCGGTCGAGGTCCGCTTGGTCGCGGTGCGCTTGGCCGGGGTCCGCTTGGCGGTGGTGCGAGCCGTGGTCTTACGAGCGGTCGACTTGCGAGCCGTGGTCTTGGTCGCGGTCTTGCGTGCGGCTGGCTTGCGGCCTGCGGTCTTGGTTGCCGTCTTGCGAGCGGTCGTCTTCGGAGCCGACTTGCGGGCTGTGGTGGTCCGCTTGGCGGTGGTCTTGGTTGCGGTCTTCTTGGCAGGGGTGCGCTTGGCGGCAGTCTTGGGAGCAGACTTCTTCGCGGTGGTGCGCTTGGCTGCTGGCTTGGTGGTCTTCTTGGCGGCCGGCTTGCGGGTGGTGCTCTTCTTGGCAGCGGGCTTGGTGGTCTTGCGGGCGGTGGTCTTGCGGCCCGAGGTCGGCGACTTGCGTTTGGCGGCCGAGTTGGTCTTGGTGCGTTTTGTGGTGGTTCGTCGTGAGGTGGTGGTCTTCTTCGAAGCCATGACTGTCTCCATTGCCCCGCGGGATTTGAACGCTCCGGCGGGTGGGTTGTGCGCCCAGGGGTTTGCAACAAAGACCCGGGCAATCGAACACGGCCCCGGAAACACCGGCGGCCCCGACATGCGGCGTGCAACACGCACACCGCGTTCTGGTCGGCAGAATCGGACACTTCTGGGGTCCACTTGCGTTTTTTCGGACCACATAACGGTTTTTCTGGGGCCTAGCGCAGACTCCGCGCGATCTTGATGGCACGGCGCGCCGAACGTGGTAACGATCTATCGGTGACTACAAAGGACTCCGACGTGACCAGCATCGAACAGAACACGCATGACATGGGCCATCTAGCCGATTGGTCCGTCACGAGTTGGAAAGAGAAGCTCGACCCGCAGCAGGTCGTCTACCAGAACCGGGCCGACGTCGATAAAGCCGTCACGAAATTGCGGTCACTCCCCCCTTTGGTGACAAGCTGGGAGATCCAGAAGCTCAAAGAGCAGATCGCAGAGGCCCAGGTAGGCAAGAGGTTCCTGCTCCAGGGCGGCGACTGCGCCGAGCGGCTCGACGACTGCAGGCCTGAGAACATCACCAACAGGCTCAAGATCCTCCTGCAGATGTCGCTCGTCCTGGTCCACGGCATGCAGAAGCCGGTCATCCGCGTCGGCCGATTCGCGGGGCAGTACGCCAAGCCGAGGTCGAGCCTCACGGAAACCCGCACGGTCGACGGCAAAGAGCTGACGCTGCCGAGCTACTTCGGCGATCTCGTCAACGGCGAATCCTTCGAGCCCGCGACCCGCGAGCCGGACCCGCACCTGATGGTCCGCGGCTACCAGCACGCGGCGATGACGCTCAACTTCGTCCGCGCTCTGATCGACGGCGGGTTCGCTGACCTGCACCACCCGGAGTACTGGGACCTGAGCTTCTTCGGAGCCGCCAGCCTTTCAGAGCAGGCACGCCGGTCGTACAAGGCCATGTCAGACGAGCTGGCCGGGGCGCTGCGGTTCATGGAGAACCTGGGCGAGAAGACGGTCGACGACCTGACCCGGGTCGATTTCTTCACGAGCCACGAGGGGCTGAATCTTTTATACGAGTCCGCGCAGACGCGCGAGGTGCCGAGGCGTTCGGGTCACTACGACCTGACGACGCACATGCCGTGGATCGGCGAGCGGACGAGGGACCTCGACGGCGCGCACGTGGAGTTCTTCCGAGGGATTCAGAACCCGATCGGCGTGAAGGTCGGGCCGACGGCGGACCCGGACGAGATCGCCAAGCTGATCAAGACGCTCAACCCGAACGACGAGCCGGGCCGGATGGTGCTGATCGTGCGGATGGGGGCGGCCCACGTCGGGACGAACCTCGAGCCGTTGGTTCGGCGGATCGACGAGACGGGCTCGCCCGTGCTCTGGATCTGCGACCCGATGCACGGCAACACCCGCAGCGCCGCCGGCGGACGCAAAACCCGCAGCGTCGATGACATCTACGAAGAGCTCAAGGTCTCCGCCGAGGTCCACAGCCGGTGCGGCACCCACCTTGGAGGGGTCCACTTCGAGCTGACCGGCGAGGACGTCACCGAATGCGTCGGCGGGGCCTCGGGGGTATCTGAGGTCGATCTCGACCAGAACTACTCCTCGGCCCTGGATCCGAGGCTGAACTACGCCCAGAGCCTCGAGTTGGCGTTCCTGCTCGCCGAGAGCCTCAAATCCAACAGAAACACCTAAGCAAAAACCCTGAAGTGCTGCTATACTTGATGACTCAAGGGAAAGGCAGCGCTCATGGCACATGATGAGTCTGGCTCTGTACACACTCAAGACCAGTTCCACCCCTCTGCTGTAGAGAAAGACATTCTCTGCAGCGCGATTCAGGAACACCCGTTCATCGGAGCTTCGCTCATTAACTCCGATGGCAAGTTCTTCTGGGCCAACACCCGGTCGAAGCTGCTGTACCTCGGTGATGCGAATGCGACGGTTGTTGGCAAGACGCTCTACGACCTGTTCCCGAAGGAATGGTGCGACGAGCGCGTCAACCTCATGCGAAAGCTCAACGAGACAGGCCAGCCCGGCATTCTCCGGCACATCCGCCGAGGCCGATCGCTGATGGTGACGTACAACCAGATGGACACGCCAGAGGGCGAGGCCCAGCGGTATCTGATCCTGATCGCGGAGGCGGAGGACAACGACGAGATCCCGGTGCCAGAGAACTACCACCAGTTCGAGACGGGCCTGATCGACCTCGGCCCGCTGGACAAGCTGTCACGCCGGGAGATCGAGGTGCTGGCGCTGATCAGCCAGGGCAAAACCACGGAAGAGATCGCCAAGGAACTCAGCCGATCGCCCAAGACGATCGAAGCCCACCGAAGCTCCATCGCCCGCAAGCTCGGCATGAAGAACCGGGTACAGCTGGCAGACATCGCGCGGAAGGCGGCACTGGACATCCAGCACGCCGACATGAAACGTGTCAGCGAAGAGCCGTAAGACTCTAAACGGCAAGGCAGCCATTGCGAAATCTTCGCAATTGGACCCGAGTAAATTGTCTACACAAATATCTGTATTGCCAGTAAGCCCCGCGTTTTCGTGTATCCACCTTAAGGCAATCCCCTTATTCTACAGGGGTTGCGCCGGTTTTAAGCCAAGATATTGACTTCCCAGATTCACAACCATCTAGCATCGGGGCGTATGCAGCAACTCCAAAACGAATCCACTATCGCCTGTGATATGAACCCTTGCGTCGATGCGATTTGTCATATCTTCAAGCACCACCCGTTTTTAGGTGCTGGTGTCGTCGACTACGACGGCAACATCCTCTGGGGCAACGCCCGCGGGAAGCAGATGTACTTCAACGATTCGACGCTCGACTACGCGGGCAAGACGATCGCTGACTACTTCCCGCCCATCATGGCCGAGGAGAGGCTCCGTTTGATCCGCGAGGTCTGCGACATGGGTCGGCCCGCGTACCTGAGACACATCCGCCTGGGCAAGTCGATCGTGACCACGTACAACAAGCTGCCCGAGACAGAGGGCGAGCCCAAGACCGTGCTTGTGATGGCGGGCGAGGCCAGCGACGACGAGCAGCTCAAGATCACCGAGGACTACATCCGGTTCGAGACCGAGCTTGTGAATCTCGGCCCGCTGGACAAGCTCTCGGGCCGCGAACTCGAGGTGCTCGCGCTGATCAGTCACGGCCTTACCACGGTCGAGATCGCCGAGCAGCTCAAGCGTTCGCCAAAGACGGTCGAGGCGCACCGCAGCGCAATCTCTCGCAAGCTGGGTGTGAAGAACCGCATCCAGCTTTCCGAGATCGCCCAGAAGGCGATGCTGGAGCTCAGGCACGCCAAGCTCAAACGCGTCGCGATCTGACCGACCAAAGTTCAACCATTGTAGTTTTTCCGTGAAGTCGCCCGGGGTGCCGAACTTTGGGGATACCGGTGTCGTAGTTCCTTCCGTGCTCCATACTCGTGGGCTGACACTCGGCGCCATACTGCGTCACGCGGGGAAATAGGAATACACGATGAAGACGAACTCTTTTGGAGGCGTTTCTGCGCCTGCGGTTTGCGCACTGTCCGCTGTCCTGATGTTCGCGGGCCAGGCAAGGTCTCAGGTTGACACCCGGGACTGGCTGACGCTTGAGAGCGGAGCATGGTCCGATGCATCGAGATGGTCCGACGGCGACGTACCCAACACGCTCATGGAGCAGGCAAGGCTCAGCCCGAGTTCGAGCCGGGAGTTCGGCGCGACGCCGACGGTTTCGGTCGATGGCCACTTCGAGGTTCACCGGGTGCTTGGCAACGGGACGGTCGATGTATTGATCCCCGCGGGCAACTCGCTCAAGACGGCGCTCGGTCTTCTCGGCGTGGACGGGCACCTGCGTGTGCTCGTCGGCGATGACTCAACATCGGGCGCGGTCGCGGAGCTTGAGTTCACCCTGGGCCGAACGTCGATCCGCAACAGCACGGTTGCGCTTGGTGGCGCGGACAGCAACTCGGTGCTCAGGTCGTTTGAGCACGCGGTGGTCATCGACGAGGATTCGATGGTGGTCGGGCAGGGCCGAATCGAAGGACAAATCAGCAACGGCGGGCTCGTCGAATCACGCGATGACGGGTTCGGTGATGTGCTGACACTCGATTGCGAGTTCATCAACAACCACGGCGTAGTCCGGGCCGGCAGCGGGAGCACGATCGAGTTTGTTGATGCCGAGATCATCCACCCAAGCGACGGCGAGATTGTTACCTCTGGCACCGTGCACTTTCGAAACAGCATCGTCAACGACGGCATCTTTCGGAACGAAGGCCGAGCAGGAGGTGTTGTTACGGGGGACTGCGCCTTTGACGGGCTGGTGCTTGACGCGGGTCTATCGATCGACGGCTACCTCGAACTCAGAGGCGGCGAGCTTGTGAACAACGCGTTCAACACAATGACCTCCAAAGGCCTGCTGGCGATTGACGAAGACACAACACTGACGGGTACAGGCGGCTTCGATATGTGGCGAACAGAGCCACAGAGACGGGTTGCTGGTGGTTCGGATGTGGTTCTCACCAACGACTCCGAGCACACGCTCTCCGTTCGAGGCACGTTTGAAACGGGGCTGACCAATCTCGGTGAGCTGAACATCCGCGGCAACGGTGCTGAAAGCTACACACTCAGGATCATCGGGCCGTTCGTTCAGGAATCGACCGGTGTGCTCGACCTGACCATCTTAAACCACGACAACTCACGCACGGGCGACATGGTCATCGTCGATAGAAACAACGCCGAACTCGGCGGCAAAGCGCTGGTCCGTGTCAACGGGAACGGCGACTGGGACCTGAACACGTTTACCATCCTGCGTGTTTTAAGCAACGGGCAGGGCCAAGCGGTGTCGGGACAATTCGAGACGATCGAGCTGAGGCGTTCCGGTCCCGCGATGAGGATCAGCCCGATCCCCGAGATGATCTACCTCGATGACCGGGTCGATGTGGCGCTGTACTGCAAAGCCGACGTGAACCGCAACGGCTCGATCGAGCCGACCGACTTCGCCGCCTGGATCGGTGCGTACCAGAACAACAGCGACCTCGCGGACGTGAACGAGGACGGCAACCTGACGCAGGCCGACTTCTCGAGCTGGATCAACTACTACAGCATGCCCTGCGGGAACTGACCGAACGAGCAGCTCACTCTTCTGACGCCGATCCCCGGTATCGCTTGGCCATCGCGTCGAGCGATCCGGGGATCACGCGTATATCGCCGATGGTTGTGCTGAAGTTCACGTCGCCCTCCCACCGCGGGACGAGGTGCACGTGCAGGTGTTGCGGCACGCCCGCGCCGGCGGCTCGGCCTTGGTTGATGCCCGTGTTGATGCCGTGGGGTTCGAGCGTGCGCTCCATGAGATCGGTCGCGCGGTCAACGAGCTTCCAGAGTTCTGCCCGTTCTTCCTCGGTGTAGTCGAGCAGCCGAGACCGGCTTGTGCCTAGCGCAACGAGCAGGTGCCCGTTGGCGTACGGGTACCGGTTGAGAAAGATCATGCCGAGGTCGGAGCGCTCGATGACGTGGTTCTGGTGGTCGTCTTCCGGAGTCAGCCAGTAGTCGCGGATGAAGCAGCCGGTGTTGGGCGCGGCTTGCTGCTTGGCTTTGCGGGCCTCTTGTTCATCGCTGACGCTGCCGAGGGCCTCGATGTATTTCAGCCTCCACGGCGCGTCGAGCTGGGACGGCCCGGTCCGGCCTTGCGGGTTCGGGTTGTGCGGGTTGTCCGGCTTGGTTGACATGCACCAAGTGTACGTCGGGACGCGGGCTGCCAAACCCGGGCGGGGATCGCGCCGATATCCAGACGTAGAAGGAGCGCTGCCATGTGCCAAGTCGAGATCGATTCCACGACGCCGGTATCCGCGATCATGTCGAAGAAGATCGTGACGATCGCGCCGGACGATTCGCTGCAGGTGGTCCGCAGGCTCTTCGATGAGCACAGCTTCCACCACCTGATCGTCGCCGAGGGCGGCAAGGCGATGGGGGTCATCAGCCACCGCGATCTGCTCAAGAACCTCAGCCCGTTCGTCGGCACACTCAGCGAGAAGAGCCGGGACACGTGGACGCTCGATAAGCGCGTGCATCAGGTGATGTCGCGGTCGATCGTGTGGGCGGACAAGGACACGCCGATCACCGAGGCCGCGCTGCTGATGGCCGCCAACCGGATCTCGTGCCTGCCGATTCTGGATCAAAAGGGCCGGCCCGTAGGCATCGTGACCACGGTCGATGTGCTCCGCTGGATCGCCGAAATCCTGCAGCCGGAGCTGGGCTGTCAGTCCGAGGCGGCGTAAGGCCTGCCCGCTGGTGTATACACCGCTAGACTCCGTTTCCTTCCTTAAGTACTGAAACGGAGTTCTTCACAATGTTCGATTCGATCTCAGTCGGTGGCCGGGGCACCCCCTCGGCGGTTGTTGTTGGCAATTTCAAGGGCAAAGGCCTGCACGCCTCGAACAAGGCGATCGACACCGACGGCTCGGTCGCCGAGGCGCTCAAGCGGCCCGAGGCCTCCGGCGCGTACAGCAGCATCGTCGAAGCGTTCCCGAAGGGCACGGGCAAGTCGAAGTCGGCTTCGCGTGTGCTCGTCGCCGGCCTTGGTGAGCAGAAGAAGCTGACCGTTGGCTGCTTCCGTGAGCTGGGCGCCGCGGTTGCGCGTCAGGCGTCGAAATTCAAAGCGACCGCGCTGAAGATCGACTTCTCGGGACCGATCAAGGACGCCAAGCTCGATGAGGCCGCATGCGGCAGCGCGTTCGCCGAGGGCTTTGGCATCGTGAGCTGGACGTACGACTCGCTCCGCGGCTCGGCGACAACCAAGGCCGACCGCACCAAGGTCTCGCTCCAGTCAGACTCAAAGTCGTTTAGCAAGGGCATGGACCGCGGTCTTGGTCTTGCGACGAGCGCGAACATCACGCGTGATCTGAGCCAGACGCCGCCGAACATCGCGACGACGACGTACATGGCAAGCGAAGCAAAGAAGATGGCGCGTCAGGCGGGCCTCAAGTGCACCGTCTACAAGGGAGCGCAACTGGAGCAGATGGGCCTGACCGGGTGTCAGGTTGTTGGCGCGGCCAGCGAGCACCCGCCCTGCATGATCCGGCTCGAGTACACCCCGGCGCGGGGCGGCAAGCGCAGCAAGCCGACCGTCCTCGTGGGCAAGACCATTGTTTACGACTCGGGCGGGCTCTCGCTCAAAGTCGGCGGCAGCATGAAGGGCATGAAGCGCGACAAGGACGGCGGCTGCGCCATCTTTGGCGCGATGCACGCCATCGCGACCGTCATCAAGCCCAACTGCAGGGTCGTCGCGCTGCTCATGTGCGCCGAGAACTCGGTCAGCGACGAGGCCTACCGCCCGGATGACGTCATCACCTTCGGCAACGGCGTCACGGTCGAGGTGACCAACACCGACGCCGAGGGCCGGCTCGTGCTCGCCGACGGCCTCGTCCACGCGTGCAGCAAAGAGAACCCGGAAGCGATCATCGACATGGCGACGCTCACCGGCGGCGTGGTCGTCGCGCTCGGCTCCGCGTTCGCGGGCATCTGGTGCGACGACGACAAGCTCCGCTCGGCTCTCGAAGAGGCCGGCGAGGCAACCGGCGAGCGCGTCTGGCGCTTGCCGCACGACGAGCAGTACCGCGAGATGATGAAGAGCCCGGTCGCCGACATCGTCAACAGCGCCCCGGTCCGCGAGGCGCACCCGATCCAGGGCGCGGCGTTCCTGAGCTACTTCGTCGAAGAAGGCATCCCGTGGGCGCACATCGACATCGCCGGCACGCACGCGACCGACAGCCCCAAGGGCATCTTCAACCCCGGCCCGACCGGCTTCGGCGCGCGCCTGATCGCTGAGTACTTCGAGTCGCGGTAACGCACCAATCGAGGCGATGCAGGGGATCGGATCGCCGCGTCGGGTTGTTATGATCCGTGGATGATCCGATTCTCTGCGAAGCTGTGCAAGCCGAAACGTGTTAAGGGCGAACGGGCCGCGGCGTGGACGTTTCTTGCGCTGCCCCAGAAGGCCAGCGACAAGCTCCCCGCGCGCAGCATGGTGTCTGTCGAGGGCACGTTCAACGGCACGCCGTTCTGGGAGACGCTCCAGCCCGACGGTCAGGGCGGGCACTGGCTCAAGGTCAGCAAGAAACTCAGGCTCGAAGCCGGCGCGGAAGCGGGCGACAAGGTGACGCTCTCGATCGAACCGATGTCAGAGGAGCCGGAGCCGAAGGTGCCGACGGATCTGCGCAAGGCGCTCGCGAGCGAGCCCGATGCCAAGGCGGTCTGGTCTGACATCACGCCCTTGGCGCGTCGGGACTGGATCCAGTGGGTCACATCGGGCAAGCGAGCCGAGACCCGGATCAAGCGGATCGCAACGGCGTGCGACATGCTCTCCAAGGGCAAGCGCAGGCCTTGCTGCTTCGATAGGACAGGGATGTACGACAAGAGCCTGAGCCTGCCCGAGGCGGACGACGAGTAGGTCGGGACAGGGAATCGTGCCGGTTTGGTCGCTCGTTTCGCGTCGCCAAGGCCCCCAGAAGCCGAGCGAAGCGGGATTCGGGGTATGCAAATCGGTTTCAATGTAAGCTATGCAATCAAGGGCTAGGTCCCTTGCCCACTCGGAGGTCTTCCTCGTGGAGAGCGCGATCGCGGTCAACCCAGCAGTCACAGGCGTCGTCGCGGTGGTCGCTGCGCTGAAGAAGGGGCCGCGGCTTGTGCTGGTTCGGCACGACTCGTGGAGCGACGACAAGCTTGTTGATCTCGCCAAGGCGGCGCGCGATCACCCGACCGCCTCGGTGATGGTCGGCCACGGCAGGCTGCACGAAGACTGCACACTCACGGGTTTGCTCGCAAGGCCGAGGCTGCTCGGACCGATCGCGATCCGCGCCGACCGCTGGCCCGAGATGCCGCTGGATGTGCGCAAGCTGCTCCGCGACCCGGTGCTCGATCACGCGGCGAGCTGGCTGATGTGTGTGCTGTGCGCCGGCGCGGGCGGCGAGGTCGCCTGCTGCGAGAGCTACCACCCGAGGCGCGCCAGGCGCGACCCGCACGACGCCGACGAGCTGCGCCCAGAGGGACGCGCGTGGCTTGTGAACTTCGCGACGAAACTCCTGCCCGCCGAGAGCATCGGCGCCAGTGAAGCCAGACAGCTCTGGCGCACATGGAGCGGCGGGCGATGAGCTGGTGCTTTGTCAGCAGAGAGTTCCCGCCATTCTCAGGCGGCGGCATCGGGACCTACGCCCGGGCCATGACACAGTCTCTCGTCATGGCGGGCGAGAAACCGGTTGTGATCACCGTCGGCGATGGCCTGCGGAGTGAGGCGGTCGAAGACGGCGTCGTTGTGATCAGGCTCCCGCTCGTCGAGGGCGATGACTGGTCGGCGCCGCACCCGAACGCGCGTTCGCCCGAGACCATCGCGGCTTGGAACGCGCTCGGGCCGCACTCGGTGTTCTCGATGCTGGTCGCGGATGTGCTTGAAGACGTGATCGCGCGACACGGCGTGGATTTGGTTGAGTTCGCCGACACCGGAGCCGCGGGCTGGTTCGCGCTCAACAGGAGGCGGAACCTTGGTGCGTTCGGCGACGTTCGGATGCTGACGAACGTGCACTCGCCGAGCGCGTGGATCGAGGAGCACAACCGTCGGTGCGAGCCGGGCCGGCAGATGCACGAGCTCCAGCGGATGGAGCACGAGCAGGCGAAGTGGTCGGACGCGGTCATTACGCCCTCGCAGTACATGGCCGACTGGGTTGGCGAGAACTGGGGCATCCGGGCCGAGGTGATGCGGAACCCGCTGCCGGCGCGCGTGCCGCACGACGAGGACGCGGAAGAAGACGGCGTCTTGTTCGTCGGTCGGCTCGAGTACCGCAAGGGTATCGACACGCTCTGCAGGGCTTGGTCGAAACTGAAAGAAGAAGACCATCGGCTGCACCTCGTAGGCCAGGACGTGCCAGACCAGCGGACGGGCGTGCCGATCGGCGAGCGTTTGCTGAGCGAGATGCCGAGAGAGGCGTCGCTGCTCGTTGTCGAGCACGGCTCGATGTCGCCCGCGGGCGTGCACACTCTTCAGAGCGGCGCGAGTGTTGTGGTTGTGCCATCACCCGTGGACAATCTGCCATACACCTGCGTCGAGGCGATGGCCGCGGGCCGGGTTGTTGTTGCGTCCGACGTGGGTGGCGCCTCGGAACTGATCGAAGACGGTGTCAGCGGGCTGCTGTTCGAGTCGGGAAGCTGCGAGTCGCTGGCGATCACGCTCCGCCGGGCGCTGGACATGCCCGAGCAAGCACGCATCGCGATGGGCGAGAAGGCCTGCGAGCGGATCGATTCCATGTGCAGCGCCGCGTCGGTTGTCTCTGCACGCCGAGTGCACGCCAAGGGTGTTGAGCACTGGCGCGACATTCTGAGCGACCCGGAATGCGTCGCGGTCAACACGACAGGTGTTGACGAAGACAAACTCAAGCAGCTCTGCGACGCGGTCACAAACTCTGGCGCGGCGTTTGCACACGGCTGGCCCGAATCCAAAGGCCGGATCTTTGCGCACAGCTCGCCGAGCTACGCGGGCATGCTCGCGGGGCCTCGCAAGATCGGGCCGATGATCGTTCGAAGGCAGTGGCTCGAGAAGCCAGAGGTGGTCGACTTTGTGCCCGCGCATAAGGGCGACAGGTTCGAGACGGGCGACGCGTGGAAGCTCGCCGCGGCGATCTGTGCCGCGGGCGGCAAGGGTGTGGTGGTGCCCGAGGTCGTGACCGACACCAACGAACCGGCCGCCCCCGCTGCTGCCGGCGATGCGCACGCGTTGATCGGGCCTGTGATTGTCAGAGGCGAGCCCGGGCTACCGGTCGGGCGCGCGGTGAGGCTCGCGCCGGCGTTCGAGGGCCAGTCCGACACGATCAAGTCCCGCGTCATGGGCACGGCCAAGAAGCTGCTGGGCGGC
>JAUILU010000005.1 GCA_030432905.1 Phycisphaerae bacterium
CACCCGGACAAGGTCGCCGACCAGATCTCGGATGCCGTCCTCGACGCGATGCTCGCACAGGACCCGTCCTCACGCGTCGCCTGTGAGACCATGGTCTCCACCGGCATGGCCATCGTCGCCGGCGAAGTCCGCACCGACGCCTACGTCGAGATCCCCGACATCGTCCGAAGCACCATCCAGCGGATCGGCTACACCTCGGGCGACATGGCCTTCGACCACGTCTCCTGTGCCGTCCTCAGCTCCATCAAGGCCCAGTCGGTGGACATCGCTCAGGGCGTGGACTCGGGCGACAAGGGCGAAGAGGGCGCGGGCGACCAAGGCATGATGTTCGGCTTCGCCTGCACCGAAACCCCCGAGCTCATGCCACTGCCCATCCAGCTCAGCCACCGGCTCGTCGAGAAGCACGCCGAGGTCCGCCGAGCCAACACCGTCGAGGGCCTCCGCCCCGACGCCAAGAGCCAGGTCACGGTCGAGTACGACGACAGCAACAACCCGACCAAGGTCGACACCGTCGTCCTCTCGACCCAGCACGCTCCGATGTGGAACGACAACCAGAAGGGCCTCGCCGAAGCGGTCATCGAGCACATCATCAAGCCCGTCCTCGGCGAGCACTGGCACGACGGCATCACCGTGCACATCAACCCAACCGGCAAGTTCGAGATCGGCGGCCCCCACGGCGACGTCGGCCTCACCGGTCGCAAGATCATCGTCGATACCTACGGCGGCCGCGGACGCCACGGCGGCGGCGCTTTCTCCGGCAAAGACCCCACCAAGGTCGACCGCTCAGCCGCCTACATGGCGCGCTACATCGCCAAGAACGTCGTAGCCGCCGGACTCGCCGACCAGTGCGAGATCCAGCTCTCCTACGCCATCGGCGTCCCCGAGCCAACCAGCGTCCACGTCAACACCTTCGGCACCGAGACCGCAACACCAGCCAACATCTCCGACGCCATCCGCAAGACCTTCAGCCTCACGCCGCGTGGCATCATCGACTCGCTCCAGCTCCATGCACCGATCTACTCGCACACCGCCTACCACGGCCACTTCGGCCGCGAACCCGGCACCGTCGAGGTCGAAACCAAGCAGGGCAAGAAGAGCTTCGAGACCTTCACCTGGGAGAAGACCGACAAAGCCGCCAAGCTCAAGGAGCTGGTTGCTCAGTGTACAGATTGTGCTGTCTGATAAACGAAGCGACCTCGCTGTGGAGTACATCGGCGAGGTCGCTCTTTTTTTGCGCCGACAACGCCCGCCTGATGTCCGTCGCGCTGATGTCCATGCTCGGCACATCGCACCACGCATCGAGTAGCTCACGCTCGAACGTCGTCCCCGCAAGAACCCGGGCGAGTTCTTCTTTCGTACGCACCTCGCCCCGGTTGATCACAACCACGTCGGCAAGCTCGAGAATCCGCGCCGGCTCGTACCAACGATCAAAGCCCGCCGCCTGGTCCGATCCGATCAGAAACAGCAGCCGCCGCTCCCCGCCCACGAGTCGCCGAGCACGCTCGAGCGTGGTCACCCAGTAGCTCGGCTCCCCTACCTCTGCGCGGTCGATCTCGTCCGTCCAGACGAACGCATCCTCGATCCCCGCGATCGCGAGCCCGAGCATCTCGACCCGCTGCTCGTCGCTGGCCTCGGGCCCCGTGTCCTTGTGGGGCGACCGGGCCGCCGGCACGAAGTACATCTGAGCCCCCGAGGCGACCGAATCCCTCGCCGAGCAAGCGAGCCGGGTATGGGCCAAGTGCGGCGGGTCAAAGGTCCCACCCACCAGCAAAACCGGGCCGGTCTGACGGAGCTCTGGAAACGGGGTAATCGGGCCTGGTAGCATTCTGCAAGCCTACGCCGTGACCAACGGGGGTTTTGAGGCTACAGTCTGCCCGCCAGCTGGCCCCGTCGTCTAGCCTGGCCCAGGACACCAGGTTTTCATCCTGGTAACGCGGGTTCGAATCCCGCCGGGGTCACTTGAAAGACCGCCTACTCACCCGAGTGGGCGGTTTTTTCATGCGCCATTTCCCCAACAAACCGCCCGACGAGCCCATGAAAAAACGCTCCGGGCAAGGAGCGTCGCCTGAGGCCCTCTCGGGCCGTTTGAGCTGTGTACCGGTCTCCCGGCGTGAAATGGAGCGGAAGGGACTTGAACCCTCAACTTCCAGCTTGCAAAGCTGGCACTCTACCAATTGAGTTACCACCCCGTGTTGTGGCTGTAGTTTAGCCACCCGAACGCCGAATGCCTCCACACGGCTGCGGAAACCTGTTTTTTCGTCCCAGCCCGGCAATCACAACCGGCACACTCTCACAGGCCTGCCAGTCATTTTCTTAACACGCATACCAACCACACCAGCCCGGACTACACCCCGCCGTTGTCCCATGTGCCGGTGTGGGCCATGTTGTCGTTGTTCCATCGGCGGATCCTCGCGCGGGTCGCCGGGTCGTCCTTCTTCAGGAGCGTCTCCTCGGTGATGTTGTACTCGTCAACCTTCAACGCCTCGACGTGCCCATCGAGGAACGAAGCGTTGCCTTGGCCGTTGAAGTAGCCGCCCATGTTCTGGAGCCCGTTCTTCTGCAAAGGCGACACCCACGCGTCCTGATTCACATTCACAAACGAGTCCGTCACGACGATGAAATCCGCCTGACTCTTCACGTTGTAGATCTTCGGCCCGAACTCGCTGATCACACGGGTCTGCGAGAGCTGCGCTCCGTCTGCTTCGGTTTCTGGAGCGTGCATGCCAGCGCCGAGCATCCAGAACGCCGAGTAGTTCTGCGGGCTCGCTGCGTAGACGTCCGCGGTGCCGCACTCATTCCAGCCCATGCTAAACGCGAGAAACCCGTTCCGAGAGAGATCCCTGGTGCTGCCCCCGTTGGAGTGCTTGACCATGATCTCGCCGGCCTCGTAGCCCCAACGAGTATGGTTGCCCTCGATGCACGCGGCCCTCCCGCTCTCATCGATTACCTTGCGCCACTCGATTGGGAATTCGCTTCCGACGCCCGGGTTCAAAAAGACTTCCATCGCCTTGTCGTCGTTGCCCATCGCCTGACGCACCATCGCGGGCCAGGTGTAGGTCCAGACGCTCCTAGCGGTGTCGTGTCCCGCGGGCATGTGCCCGTCGAACTGATCCGAGTACAGGTGCACGCCCTGCATAACGCTCCGGTGGTTCGCCTGCCCGAGCAGCTTTTGAGCCGAGAGCCTCGCCTTGGCCAGCGCCGGCAGCAAAATCCCGATCAGCAGCGCGATAATCGCGATCACCACCAACAGTTCGATGAGCGAAAAAGCGCGGCTCGTAACCGATCTCATACATACAGCCTCTGGGTGTCAACCGAATCGGCGCACGCACAAAACGGGCCGGCGAACCCCGATTATACAGAAATACGCCCGACTCTCGGCCCGAAACGCCCGATCAACCCAAATCAGGCGCACCTACCGCTGAACATCACTTCAGATCCCCTCAAACCCACCGCCCAAGATGACGATGTGCCATATCCAGAGCTATTCAGACGCGCAGGCCCAGTTTCGCCCAACGGGCAGGCTCTGGCCGATGAAGCTCCTGCAGAGACCTATACTCGACTCACAAAGCCGAGTTGGCTCCCTCCCGGAGGATCAGAATGTCAGTTAAATTGCTATCCGTTCTTCTGCTTTCCGGGCTGGCCGCCCCCTGCGCGGCTCAGGCCTTCGGCGACGATGCCGACGCCGGCATCCAGATCGCGCCTGCTAAAAAGATCAGCTTCTTCGCCAACGGCCACTCCAGCTTCAGCTTCGACGGCAGGACCTCCAGCAGGCAGGGCGGGTCCGTCTCGACCTACTCCATCGACACCAGCATCACAGCCGCCATCCCGATCGACGACGCCACCGACCTGACCGTCACCGTCGGCCAAGACTCGACCGCGTACGACTTCTCAAGCTTCGATTCCTTCGGTGTTGCCCGCCGTGACCCGCTCGACTACGGCCTGCAAACCGGGGTCAGCGCCTCGGCGACCCACTCGCTTGATCGCGAATGGACACTCTTCGGCGGCGCCAGCGTCAACAGCAACATGGAGATCGGCGCCGACTTCGAGGACACACTCACCTTCGGCGGGTTCTTCGGCATCATGCACCACATCCACGAAGACCTCTCCGTCGGCATCGCCATCGCGGCGTTCACCCGCCTGGAAGACGACGCAACAATCGCCCCACTGCCGACCGTCAGGTGGAACATCGACGACTACTGGACACTCAACGCAGGCGGCTCAACAACAACCGGCAACCCGGGCATCGAGATCACGCACGAGCTCAACGACCACTGGGACATCGGCGCCAGTGTCACCGTCGATCACAAGCAGTTCAGACTCAAAGACGACAACATCGGTCTCCCCGATGGCGTCTTCGAGGACTTCGCGGTGCCGGTCATGTTCTTGGTGACCTACGCACCCGAACCGAACTTCTCGATCAGCGGCATGATCGGCGCGACCGCCTACCGCGAACTCCAGCTCCGCAACAGCAGCGGCAACTCGGTCAGCGACGCCAACATCGACCCGACCTTTGTATTCGGGGTCGCGGGCGAGTTCCGCTTCTAACAAGTCCGACTCAGAGTCCAGCTAGTTTACCGGCTGCCCGCAGAGGTGCCCTGCTTCGGCTTGGTCACAGGAGCCTCGCCCGTGCCGCGGGGGGCGGCGTCGACAAGGCTCACCGAAGTAATCAACGGCGGATCGACCGGGGACTCGTTGTTCGGCGCGGGTTGCAGCGGCGTGCTCGCGATCTTCATAATCACGTTCGCGCCAGAGATCGCCTGACCAAACCCGGTGTAGCGAGAATCCAAACCTTGCGTCCGTTCCCTGCTCAGGCACACGAACACCTGAGAGCCGTTCGAGTTCGGGTCGGCAGAGCGAGCCATCGACAGCACACCGAAATCGTGCGGCAGCTTCGAGTCTTCGAGATCGAGAAAGTACCCCGGACCGCCGTTGCCCTGACCGCGCGGATCGCCGGCCTGGATCACGAACTCCGAGATGATGCGGTGGAACGCGATATCGATGTAGAAACCACCCTCAGCGAGCGACATGAAATTCCAAACCGTGTTCGGCGCCTCGTCCGGACGCATGCGGAACAGGATGTCTCCCTCGGTCGTGGACATCAGCACGTCTTTGTCTACGTACGCCCTGTAGCCGCTAAAGATGCGCGGGCTCGGAGTCCACTCTGGCTTTCCTGTGCGTTGACTCGTGCGTGCGGCATACGACGGCGAAACCATCGGCTGGAGCACGACCGCCGGCCCGACCGGGTTGTCACCCTCGAAAAGCTGCGCGTACAGCACACCGCGATCACCCTCGGATTCCCAGAGCGACGGGAACAACGTGCTGAGATCAACAACCCCGGGTTCAACCGCTTCCTTGGTCGCAAGCACAGCGTTCGCCGAGTCCATCAGCTTGATGCTGAGCGGGTTCTCGGTGCCGGGCGAGGTGACCTCGATCGGGAACGCGCGGTCAAGGCCGTAGTACGTCCGCTCCGGGGCGAGTTGGGCACCCGCGGCGGAAGCGAGCATCCCGGACACTGCTGTAGCGATTGCAAGAAGAGAGCGATTCAGCTTGGCCATCGTCAAAACTCCATTGGTCCGCCCGTGTCCTGCCCGGGCACCAGAACCATAGCAGGCCAGCGCACAACCGAGCAGGCCCGCCGAGTCATGAGGATATTGAGTTGAGTGACGGGAAAGTTGCGTTACCGCGGATCGGAGCTCACGAAGCCGTCAAGGCGGTTCCAGAGCTGATCAGTCGAATCATTCGTCGTCGAGCGAAGAAGCAGTCTCACCGAGTCGTCGAGATCGCTGAACCAGAACACAGCAAGATCAGCGCGGAGAACGTTCATCCCGCTCTCGTGGTTCAGGTCTCGCTCTGAGCGGATCGAGTCGGAAACAATCGAAGTCCGACGAGGCACAATCTGGAACAGACGCCTGTTACCGTTCGCGCCTTCGCCTCGGTACTGATAGTTCCCCGTGATGTCACCATCGGCGGCGTTCCACTTCTCGTGCTGATTCTCGAGACCGTGGTCGCCTTTATGCGAGGGGCAGTAGAAAATACCGCGTGTTTCGAGGTATTCCTCCTCGTAAAGTCGGCCTAGACCATCCCAAATCCCGATGTTCTCGCTGTCGCTGCCCCGCACCCGAGCCGAGAATGCCGAGTTCGAACCGATGCGCAGACGCGTGGTTTCCGCGGGGATCCTGCCGTAACGAAGATTGACGAATGTCGTTTGAGGGAGGAAGCCGTCGTTGTGGTCGGAGAACATCGTGATGCCAAGCCCAAGCTGGCGAACGTTCGAGCTGCACACCACACGCTGGGTCGTTTCTTTCACCTTGGCAAACGACGGCAGCATGATGCCGATAAGCACCGCGATCACGACCATCGAGACCATCACGTCGATCAACGTGAAGCCCCGCCGTGAAGCGTGTTGCCTTCTGAAGGTGTTCTGAATGTCCCCAAGAGCTGGAGCCACGATTTCTCCCCTGACACTATGAAATCGCCTGAGCGGTTCCACAGATTCCATAGTTTAGGTGATTCTGTCCCTTTTCACAACCTCCAACCGTATTGGAGCACCGTTTTGGGGGTCCGGATACCCAAACTCACACCATTCTTTCTTGTGGTACGGATCCCGCACCTTGCATGTGCGTATCGGTATGCTGAATCGGGCAAAACGCCCAGCACGAGTAGCTATGGCCGAACGAATGCAGAACAAATCAAACAAACAAGCTGATTTGGCACTGATGCAGCGGATCGCCGCGGGCGAGGAATCCGCCGTTGTGGAGCTGTACGACCGCTTCGGTTCGCTCGTGTACCGCCTGGCCTACCAGTCCATGCCCACGCGGGACGAGGCCGAGGACGCGGTTCAAGAGGTCTTTGTCCGCCTCTGGAAGACCGCCGATCGTTATGACCCAGCCCGGGCGGCCCTTGTGACCTGGGTCTTGCTCATCACGCGTCGTCACCTGGTTGACCGCCTGCGCCGCGCCCAGTCGCGTATCAAGCCGGTCAAGATGAACGAAGAGTTCCAGCCGCCCGTGGCAGTCCCGGTTGACGGCGAGGACCTCGAACAAGAAGAACGCTTCGCCTCGCTCATGGAGAAGGTCGCCTCGCTCCCCGAGCTCCAGCGCACCGTCGTGATGCGGGCCTACCTCGGAGGCCAGACGCTCCGGCAGATCGGCGAAGAACTCGATACACCCATTGGAACTGTGAAATCAGCGCTCAGCAGGGCGCTCGTACGTTTGCGAGAACGCAACGGCGTAGAGGAATCCGTGTCATGAACGCCCAGCAACTCCTAGAACTAGCGCTGCTCGACTCCTGCGGAGTCTTGGAGGCCGACGAGCTCGAAGCATTCGAAGCCGCCTTTGCCGAAGCACCCGAATCTGTCAAAGCACAGATCCGCCGCGAGCAGTCCCGGTTTGCAGACCAGACCCAGCTTCTGCCAAACGTTGAGCCAAGACCCGAACTCCGCCGACTCGTGATCGACGCCATCCGCGAAGCCGCGGGCCAGGCCACCGCACAGACACTCTCGATCGAAGAGTTCGTCCGCTCGACCGGCGGCCCCACCCCCGCCGACATGCACCAACGCAGGGTGTTCCCGCTCTGGCGCGCCGCTGCGATCGTGTTCGCCGTCACCACCGCGTTCGGCGCGGTCGTCTCACTCGAGTACAAGAACCAGATCGACACCATGGGCGCCCAGCTCTCGACCAACACATCCGCCGACTTCTTCCTCCGCTTCGGCGAACTCCCCGGCCTGCAGAACGCGGTCCTCTCCGAGCACTCGCACCGCGTTGCGTTCGTCAACGTCGACGAGACAAGCGAAACACAGGCCGCCCTCTACGCAAACGAGGTCTCCGGCAAGAGCTTCCTGCTCTTCAAACGCCTGCCCGTTCTCGAGGAAGGCGACTACGCCATCGTCACGCTCGACGACAACAACGAGATCCTCGAGACTGTCGCTACATTCAACTCAAACGGTGAAACCGACGGCCACGAGTTCGCGTTCGACGCGGCACTCCGGGGCACCATCGGCATCGCCGCCCGAACCGCCACCGGCGGGCTCAAGCTCGTCATGGTTGCCGCTTAAGACAGACGTAGTCAGACAATTTCAGACAGACACTCAGCCGCCGATGAGCCCCTGCTCGTAGGCGGCGTGCTGTGCGCGGAGTCTGCGGTACAACCCGAAGCCGCCCAGACCGAACACCAGCGCCCCGCCGCCGCCGATCGCAGCAGCGTACACCGGACGCTCATCAACAAGCGGGTCCTCGCTGACAACCGCATCGACCGCGACCTTCGTCCCGGCCCCGCCGACGCGCTGGTCCTTGGTGCCGTTGGCCAGCGACACGATCGACACGACATAGGTATCCAGCGTCCGCTTGGTGATGCCCGCGCCGTCGCCGCGGAGTTCGATCACGAGCCTGCCGTCCTCGGGCGACTCGCTAGAAAGATCAGCTTTGACCTTCGCCGACACATCGCCCGGCTTTGAAAGCTCAAGGATGCCCCGCTTGCCGAGGCGCTCCGACGCGATTTCCATCAGCGACGGATCTGTAAGGATCGATTCGTGATAGCGCTGCCACTCGGCGAGCTCGTCGGCAGAGAGCGTCCGCCCGCGACCGTCAGCTCGAATCTCAGCAGTCACGGCGTACCGAGCCGGCGCCACCTGATCCGCAAGCGCCCAGCTCAGCACCGCGATGATGCCCAGCGACGCAACCGTGTAGAACATCGTCGTAATCGCTTTGTTCCTGCTCAGCAGCGCCCGGACGCGCTCTTCGCGCTTGGCAAGAGCCGCGGCCTGCTTCGAGAGCTCACGCCGATTCGCGAGCACCTGATCCGCCTCGCGAGCGCGTTCCTCGAGCACGGCCTCCGTGCGCTCAAGCCTGGCAAACCGGTCACGAACCGCGCGACGAAGCCTGTGCAGCCGATCCCGGCGGTTGACCAGATACTCCGGCACCCCGCCCGCCTCGGCTAGCTCGCTCTCGCGGGCCTTGATCGCCTCGGCGGCCTCGCGGAGATCGTGAGCCATCTTGGAGCTCATCTCGTTGAATTCCTGCTCGCGCTCGGCGATCACTCGCTCGGCGCGCAGCAAGGCCCGGCACCGCGCCTCGATGTCGGCGATCCCGCCGATATCAGACATGTCGATCTGCTCATCCTGTGACGAACGATCCTCGAAGATGGGGTTGTGGTCGGTGTCTGCCATTTTCCGCGATTCCTCCACACCCAGCCGCCGGCGACGCTCCTATCGCCAACAGCCGCATGGCTCGAATCGGGTTATCGACCCAAAATATGGGCGACTCAACCGCCCTTTGGAACAATCTGGCAGATCTAGGGGTTCTCCCTGCACGCCGCGGTGGATCTTGGCTGTATGTATTGAGGAGATTCTCGCTTCTTGGCGTGGTGTTTGGTACGATATATCCAGTAACCGGCGGCAGACGTCGCCCCTTAAACGAAGGAATTTCGAGATGATGAACCGTGGATCTAGCCTGACGTCTGTCGTTCTCGCCGTGGCCGCTGCTGTCGGCGTCGGCGTCGGCGGCTACTTCGTGCTCGGCGGCTGTTCGAGCTGCGAGACCGAGACCGCAACCGCTGCCGCCGCGACCCCCGTCGCGACTGAGAAGGCCGACAGCTGCTGCGCCGTTGAAGGCGAAGCACTCGTCGAGACCGTCGCCAACGAGGGCGAGTCATGCTGCAGCGAAGAAGCACAGGCCACCAAGATCGAAGGCGGCGACTGCTGCAAGGACGTCGCTGGCGAAGCACAGACCGTCGCTCTTGAAGGCGAAGCATGCGACGCCGCCAAGGACTGCGAAGGCAAGACCGATTGCGACGCAGAGACCGAGTGCGAAGAGAAGACCGACTGCGAAGGCAAGGTCTGCCCCATCACCGGCGAAGCCATCGAGCTGACCGACGCCGAGACCTCGGACAACGGCAACGGCTAATACCGTTCACCAAACCGATTCATCCAAGCACGCTCCGGAAACGGGGCGTGCTTCTTTTTTGAAACTACACTCCGACCATGGCAACATGGCTCATCAAAACCGAACCCGACGCGTACTCGTACGACGACCTCATCCGCGACAAACGCGAGCCCTGGGACGGCGTCACAAACCCCGCTGCCCAGATGCACATGCGCGCCATCAAAAAAGGCGACGAAGTACTCGTGTACCACACCGGTAAAGAACGTCGAGTCGCCGGGCTCGGCAAGGTCGTCCGCGGCGCCTACCCCGATCCCGACAAACCCGCGCTCCTCAAATCCGGCGAGCCGAAGTTTGTGCTGTTCGACGTGGCCCCAGTCAAAGCCGCGGGCGAGGGCTGCACACTCGCCGCGGTCAAAGCCGACGGCAGGTTCGACGACTACGCGCTCGTGCGCGAATCAAGACTCAGCGTCATGCCCGTCCCTGCCAAGCTCGACAAGATCCTCCGCAAGATGGCGGACCTCTAGAGCACCTACTCGATCGTCACACCCTCAAGCTCCTCCGGTTTCGCCGGCGGCTTCGGGTCCATCGACTCAAGCTCCCTCCGCACTATCGAAGAGATCGCCCAATTGCGGTACCACTTCCGGTCAGCAGGAATGACAAACCACGGCGCATAGTCGGTCGAGCACTTCTCGATCGCGTCGGTGTACGCCTCCATGTACTCGTCCCACCGGCTCCGCGTGTCGAGATCGCCCAGGTTGAACTTCCACGCCTTGTCCGGGTCGGCAAGCCGCGCCTCGAGCCGTTGCTTCTGCTCGTCCTTCGAGATGTGCAGCATGAACTTTAGAATCCGCGTGCCCGAGTCCGCCAGCGCCCGCTCGAACTCGTTGATCCGGTCGTACCGCTCACGCCACTGCGCCCTCGGCACCAGATTCAGCACACGCACAACAAGCACATCCTCGTAGTGCGAACGGTTGAACACACCGATCTCGCCCTTGGCGGGCGTCTGCCGGTGGATGCGCCAGAGAAAGTCGTGCGAGAGCTCTTCGTCGGTTGGCTTCTTGAAGCTCGCAACCCGAATGCCCTGCGGATTCAGCGGCCCGAGCACGTGGCGGATCGTCCCGTCCTTGCCGCCGCAGTCCATGCCCTGCAGCACAATCAGAAGCGACCGCTTCGACTCCGCGTACAGCCGGCGCTGTAGTAGTTTCATCGCCTCGGCGTTCTGCGCAAGCTCGCGGATCGCCGCGGCTTTCTCAAGATCCTTCGGCCCGCTCAGCCCGGGCGTCTTCGAGGGATCGGTGTCACCAAGACGTGCCTTGCTGCCCGGTTTGACGATGTGAATGTCGTTTGCGCTCATGCGCTGAGCTTACCCGCCGAGCCGCGCCTTGCGCTCGGCCTCGATCGTGCTCAGGATGTCCGCCTGATGGTCCGCGTGGTAGCTCGAACGCACCATCGGGCCGGACTCGACAACCTTCAGCCCGCGCTTGATGCCCTCTTCGTGGAACATCTCGAACGTGTCCGGGTGCACCCACCGGTCGATCGGAAGGTGGTTGCGTGTCGGCTGGAGGTACTGGCCGATCGTCAGCACGTCGCACGGATCGCCGGGGTTCGGGCCGTTGTGCTTGCTGGTTTCCTCGACGATCTGGTCCATCAGCTCCAGAACCTCATCGTCCTTCTCACCGATGCCGACCATGATGCCCGTCTTGGCGACGCGGCCCTGCTCCTTGATCCGGCGGAGCACCTCGATCGAACGATCGAGCTTCGCGCTCGGACGAACCGCCGGGTACATCCGCTGAACGGTCTCAAGGTTGTGGTTGATGATGTGCGGCTCGGCGTCGATCACCATCTGCAGCGCCGCCGCGTCGCCCATGAAGTCCGGGATCAGCACCTCGATCGACATCGTCGGGCACGTTTCCTTCGTGCGCATGATCATCTCGGCCCAGATGCCCGCCCCACCGTCGGGCAACTCGTCGCGGTTCACGCTGGTCACCACAACGTGCTTGAGTTTCATCAGCGCCAGGCTCTCGGCGACGCGTCTCGGCTCGTCCTTATCGAGAAACGGAGGCTTGCCCGTTTTTACGTTGCAGAACCCGCACGAGCGCGTGCAGGTGTCGCCGAGGATCATGATCGTCGCCACACCCCGCGCCCAGCACTCGCCCATATTGGGGCAGCCGGCTTCTTCGCACACCGTGAAGAGTTTGTGTTCCTGCAGAATGTCCTTGAGTCGGTCGTACCCCTCGCCCCCGGGCATCTTGGCTTTGAGCCACTTGGGCTTGCGTTTGGTCGAGAGCTGCTGGGGAGATTCGTCCTGATTATTGAGGACCATGCCCGACAGACTGACAAGAGGCTTGGCGGCCCGTTTCATGGGGTCGCCGCCCAGAGGCCTCGGGTGGCGGGCCAGTGTCCGCTCGGTCGCGGTGGTCCTGGTTGGGACCGACGATGTGGGGACTTTGTCTGTCATCGTCTAACTCTAGTCGGCACACACCTCTAAACGGCTGAGAATCGGGGCGCAGAGCGCATCTATCGCGCAGGTCGGGGAAATGCCCAGTTCAATCCCAATCAAACGCGAGTCAGACACCCCGGTGGTCGATAAAAACGAAACTCAATGGGGTGAGGCGACGGGCCGAAATGCTCGCTAGACTCGCTGCATTGGGCCGATAGGTCCGATAGAGTGTGATGCTCGCCAACGGATGGCGAGCCGAAGACGAATAATCCGAGCCCCCCGGATCCACAAGACATGATCAACGACGTGAAGACCAACGGCATCCTTCGGCGCGTACTCCCGGTTGCAGCGACGGCATCTCTCGTTGCCCTCGGAATGGCTTCTACCGGCTGTGAAGTGGACGGCTACTTCGATCCATCCATGGTCGGCCGGTTCGAGCACACACCAACCATCATGCCGATCCTGAGCAAGATCTCAGCGATCGAGCCCGACGACAGCGAGTTCGTCCAGGTCACCGAAGTCCAGCCCGAGGACCTCAGGCCGCTGGTCACCGAGTACAGGCTCGTCCCCGGCGACACCCTTGAGATCACCATCTACAACTACCCGGTTCAGGGTCAGGCCACGCCCTACCAGCTCCGTGTCGAGAACAACGGCACCGTCGAGCTCCAGACCATCGGCAAGTTCTTCATCCTCGGGGCCACCAGCGACGAGGTCAAAAGCATCGTCGCCGACGGCCTGATCAAGCAGGACCTCATCCGCCGACCCGAGCTTTCCGTCCTCATCACAGGCCGAAGCGAGCAGCAGTTCAGCATCATGGGCTCGGTCCGGGCACCCGGGCCGTACTACATCCCCCAACCCTCTTACAGACTCCTCGACGCCCTGGCGGCCTCGGGCGGCCTAGCAGACTCACGCGTCGCCGAGCTGTTCATCATCAGGCAGATCCCGCTCTCGGATGAGTACTCCGACATCGGAGCACCGGGCGGAGCCGCCCCGATCGACCCAAACACCGGCGAAATCCGCAACAACAACGGCCAAGACCAAGAGAGCAGCGACCGCCTCCTCGATCTCATCGACGAACTCAGCGAGCCCGCCTCGCCCGCGATCCGGGCACCGCAGAACAGGGCCATCGCCTGGAACCAGCCCGAAGACGATGCCCGCGAGCCCGAGGTTGACCTCGTTCAGCCCGGCGACGACGGCGATCAGCAGCTCAGCCCGTTCGACCGCACCTCCAGCCAGTGGATCTTCATCGACGGCAGGTGGGTCCAGATCAAGGACCGCTCGGCGAACCTCGCCTCGGGCCTCCGTGAGCGTGCCGACGACGCCATTTCGATGGAAAACCTTGTCACGCAACGGATTATCAAAATCCCAACCGAGCCCCTCATGAGCGGCGATGCCCGCCAGAACGTGGTCATCAGGCCGGGTGACATCATCCGGGTCCCTACGCCCTCCGGCGGCACCGTGTACCTCAGCGGCCAGGTCAACCGGCCGGGCGCCTTCGACGTCGTGCCTCAGCTCACACTCACCCGCCTCATCGACTCCGCCGGCGGCCTCGGCGGGCTGGCAATCCCAGAACGCGTGGACATCGTCCGGATGGTCGGCACCGACCGTCAGGCCACCATCCGGGTCAACTACCGAGCCATCGCAGAGCAGTCACAGCCAGACATCTTCATCAAGCCCAACGACCGCGTCATCGTCGGCACCAACTTCTGGGCCTTCCCCCTTGCGGTCGTCCGCGGCGGCTTCCGGGCCTCCTACGGCTTCGGCTTCCTGCTCGACAGGAACTTCGGCAACGACGTCTTCGGGGCACCCCCCTCAAACAACAGGTTCTAACCAGAATCTGCTAACCACAACCCACCGACCAAATTACAGCCCAGAGGGAGAACTGAACTCCCTCTGGGCTGTTCATTGCGCCCTTTGCCTGCAACAATCAGAGACTATCGGCCCCCATGTACGGATCTTGGGGGTCTCGTTTGAACCGCGGCTCGGGCATGGACGTATCACCGATCCCGCAGGGCATAACTCGGGTGCGATGAAAGAGGCGCGGCTTTTGGCCTGATCCTCGAACCGTCGTTAGGAACCCCGTCCTGCGGGCCGATCAACGGCTATATGAACCGGGGCAAACATGCCCCCGGTATTGGTGATGGCATACCCGCGCCGGGTTTATGCCGCGGAGTGTCCAGATGTCCAGAGCCGCCGCGCCAGACAGCTTGCTTTCTAAAGAAAGCAACGACCGCGCGCCGGGTGCATGGAATCAGACCCACAACCTCGTCTTCATCGGCCTGACAGCACTCGCCCTGCTTGGCTTGTTCTTTCGCTGGTTTATGAAACAATCGCAGTTCAGCATGCACCAGGTCGAAGACTGGGGGCACGCGTTCTTTGTGCCGCTGATCACCGGCTACCTGGTCTGGCAGCGACGCCACGAGATCGCCAAGGCAACGCCCAGGATTTTCTGGCCCGGCATGCTCGCCGTGCTCACTGGCATCCTCGGGTACCTCACCTTCTCCATAGGCCCGATCCCGGGCGTGCACATGGGGCAGGGGCTCTTTGTCATCCTCACGATCTGGGGTGTGGCGCTGATGCTTCTCGGGCCCGAGGTCGTGCGCTGGCTCATGATGCCCGCCGCGTACCTCGTCTTCATGATCACCGTCGCCGAGGGCGTGATGCTCAAGATCACGTGGCCCCTGCAACTCTTAGCGAGTCAGGGTGCCTACATCATGCTCGGGCTCATCGGCATGGTCACCGACTTCACCGTCAGCGTTGACGGCAACATCCTCACCGTCATTAACAGCCAAGGCGAAGCCTTCCCGCTCAATGTCGCAGAAGCGTGCAGCGGCATGCGCATGATCGTCGCGTTCATCGCGCTCGCCGGAGCCGTCGCCCTCCTCTCGGCGAACGAGTGGTGGAAACGGATCACACTCCTGGCTCTGAGCATCCCGGTCGCGCTGCTCATGAACATCGTCCGCGTGGCGGTGCTCGGACTGGCAACACTCGGCGACGCCGACCTCGCGCAGGGCGAAGCGCACACGCTCATCGGCACACTGCTGCTCGTGCCGGGCCTCGGCCTGTTCCTGCTGGTCGGCTGGGCGCTCGAGAAAATCGCGCCCGCGGTCAAACCGGAGAAGCCCAAGACCAAGCCCGAGCCGATGCAACTCGAACTCAAGAAGCCAGCGACCGCTGTGCTGCTCGTCGTCCTCTTCGGCTCGGCGATCGGCATGGGCTGGGCCATCAAGTACTACCAATTCCACCTCGACAAGCTCCCCATTTACGCACCGGACAAACGCGCCGTAGCAACGCTCCCTGTCGAGACCGACAGCTGGGTGCAGGTCGGCACCGATAAGATCGTCAGCGCCGAGGTGCTCGAAGAGCTCGGCACCTCGAACTACGTCACCCGCACCTACAAACAAAAGAACCCAGCGCCGGGCGAGGACCCGCAGTACATCGAGCTGCACGCCGCGTACTACACCGACCAGATCGACACCGTCCCCCACGTGCCCGAGCGCTGCTTCACCGGCGGCGGCATGGTCCAGTCGGGCGGCAGCGTCGAGATCCCTCTCAACCTCAATCAGGACAAGTGGGCGATCGACCAAGAAGCCTCAACAGACAATATCACGATCTACACCGACCGCACCAGCACCCGCTGGTCCGACGGCAGAGGCAAACGCGTCCGGCTTCCCGCGGGCATCGAGAACGCCAAGCTGCGCGCCAGCACCTACCTCAACCCGGGCGACCAGGAGCTCTACGCGGGCTACTTCTTCATCGCCAACGGCGGCGTCGCTTCCAGCGCCGAGCAGGTCCGCATGCTCGCGTTCAACCTCGAGAACGACTACGCCTTCTACATGAAGGTGCAGTTCACAACCGCGACCGCCAACAACCGAGAGCAGTTTGTCGCGGTCTCGTCAGAGCTGCTCAGTGAAGTGCTCGCCGACATCATGCTCTGCGCCCCCGATTGGGTCGAGGTGCAGGCCGGTCGGTACCCGAGCGATAACGAATCATCCAACACAGGGGCTGGGGGCTAAAGACGCCCCCGTGTGAAAGGACCGAAGAACATGTCCGGCCGCGTGAATGTAAAGTTCGTTGTGATCCTGACCGTTGTGCTCATCGGCGTCGCCGGTGCTGCGATCTACGGCGCCGCGACGATCATCCTCAAATCCGGTGAAGACCACGCCAACAACGCGCGCCAGGCGCAGGCCGATGGCGACCTTGTCAAAGCCCAGGAATACTGGGGCATGGCGGTCAACGAAGAACCGACCAACCTCGAATATCTCAACGAATACCTCAACGCTGTCCAGCACAAGCCCACATCAACCCAACTCCAATACGAAACACAATTCCGGAAGTACCTCGCGGCGCTTGGCAGCATCGCGACGACGATGAAGACCGATCTCGCCGCTCACGAACGCTACTTCGACGAGAACCTGCTGCTCATGACCTCGGGCGCGCCGAACCGGGCCAGCTTCGAGTCACTGATCGAAGAAGTCAACAGGCTCGAAAACCTGCTGTACACCGAGATCCAGGCCGACCCCGAGAACGAACTCTGGAGCAACCTCCGCCGGTACCGCGGCGAATCTGTCGCGATCATCTCGCAGATCGCGACCGATCTTGAGGCAGAATTCCTCGACAACGGCATCGCGGATCTCGAAGCCGCGCAGGCCGTCCGCCCCGGCGATGTCAAAATCCTCCGCTCGCTCAACGCGATCTACGCGGCCAAGGCGTCGCGCGCCAGACTGAGCGGCCGGCAATCCGAAGCCGACGATGCAACCAACCAAGCCCGCGCCGCGATCCAGAGCTTCATCGCAGCAAACCCGGACGACATCGAAGCCAAGTACATCCTGCTCGGCTCCGAGATCGCCGAGGGGCTACGCGATGTCGACAAGCTCGAACTCTTCGGTCCCGATCTCACACGCGCCAAGAGGCAGATGCACACACGGTTCACCGACCGAGCAAACGAGATCGCAAATCAAACTCTCGAAGCCGACCTGACCGGATTCGACGTGCGCTCGCTGTCACAGATCACCTATGTGCTCGCGTCGGTCATCCCAGAGCAAGCGCAGGACATCCTCGCGGATATCTGGGCCAAGGCTTCGGAACAGAACGAAGACGACCGGAGACTCCACTTCGCCTACGGCATGTTCCTCAAGCGGATCGGCCAGTACGAAAGAGCCATCGACGTCATCGAGTACATCGCGGATCTGCCCAACGTCCCGGTCACGAGCGAGGGCTATCTCCGCTTCAGCGACCGAAACCAGGCGCTCTATCAGATGGCCGACGCCGCGATGGAGAAGTGGAACCAACTCGCAAGCCAACCCCAGAGCCAGCCCGAATGGCTCACCAAGGTCCGCGAGTACAGGTCGCGTCTTGCCAACGAGATTGCAGACGACCACCCGATGATGCTCCACATCGACGCGCGTCTCGCGATGGCCGACGGCAACATGAACACGGCGGACAAGCTGCTCCGCGAGTTTAACGCCGCCACCAACGACACAAACGTCTCGGGCCAGAAACTCGCCGCCGAGGTCGCCAACAAGCTCGGCAACCCGGGCCTCGAGCGCGACCTGCTCGAACGCGCCCGCGAACTCGACCCAGAAGACGTGCGCACGCTCATCCGCCTGGCCAATGTTTACACCAATGAGTTCCGCGACTACGAGCGAGCCGAACGCCTGCTCACTGCCGCCTACGACCGCAGGCCGGATCTCGACGCAATCAACAACCAGATCCAGATCGTCAGAGCGATGCTCAACTCGGACAACTCCGACGACCCGGTGCTCAAGATCCTCGCCCAGGCGCAGCGCGCACAAGACAGCGGCTCAACAAACGTCGCATCGCAGCTCATCCGCGACGGCATCGCCGAGCACCCCGACGACATCCGCATGATCACGTCCTTCGCTCAGCTGCTGATCGATCACGAAGAATGGGAAGAAGCAAGGCAGGTCATCTCCGACGGCCTCGTCAAATCACCGGGTAACTCAAGGCTCGAGGCGCTGCAGGCCGTCGCCGACATCGCGGGCGACCTGAACAAAATCATCGACGTCGTCTCCGAGCAAGACATCCCAGAGATCGAGAAACAGCTCCGCCTCTACCGTCTGTACACGCAGAACGACGACGAGGTCTCCGCAGCCGCGGCACTCGACGCCGCCGAAGCCATCGACCCGACACACAAGCAGGTCGTGATCTTCCGCTTCGACGAGGCCATCCGCGCCCGCGATGCAGCCGAAGCCCGCCGGATCTACGAGGCGAACAAGGACCGCGACATCGACGGCGCCGACGGGCTGGCCCTGCGTGCCCGCGTCGAGCTCGCCGAGGGTGACAAAGAATCCGCTCGACGGACACTCCAGAGCGCCGTCGATCTTGGCAGCGTCAACGCGACAACGCTCAGGCTCCTTGCCGACGTCCTCATGGACATGGGCGACACCTTCAACGCTCTCGAGCGTTACCGAGAAGCCATCGCCATCCGCCCAACCGACCTCGACCTGCTCAAGGGCTACATCTCCGTCCTCAGCAGGCTGGGCAGGAACGAAGAAGCGCTCGACACCGCACGCTCGGCCCTCGGTATCGCAGAACGCGATGAGCAATTCAGAGAACTCTGGCTCCTCCTCGAAGGCCGCGTCGGCGACAAGCAGCTCGCCTACGACCGCCGGATCGAGATCGCCAAGAACAACCCGAACGACTTGCGCAACTCGACACTCCTGATCGGCCTCTCGCTCGATCTCCGGCTCTTCGATGAAGCCCGCCAGCGGATCGACGAGGCACGAGCCGAGCAGGACTCGCTCATGCTCGCCTCACTTGATGCGCGCTGGCACGCCGACAAGGGCGACCTCACAACCGCGTCACAGGTGTTCTCCGACTTCATCGCCTCCGAAGCCAACGACGTCAACAACCCGCAGGCCTACCTCACCTTCGGCAGATTCCTTATGGACCGCGGCTCGGTCTCGCAGGGCCTGACCACCATCCGCCAGGCACGCTTGGTCCAAGACCCGGAGAACCCGGTCGCCGACGCCGTCCTTGCCGACGAGCTGTTCAAGATCGATCAGTTCGAGCAGGCGATCCCGGTTCTGAAGAACCTCATCGCGGCGGACTTCCAAGCATCTCTCGCACGAAGCCGACTCGTCGAGTGCTACACACGCCTCCGCATGCCCGCAGAAGCGCAAGAGATGATCGACACGTTCAGCACCGAAGAGCAATCCACGCTGAACATGATGCTCCTGCGTTCTGATGTTGCCAACCTGCAAGGCAACGAGCTCGAATCCGAGAGCCTCGTAGACAAAGCCATCGCGGAATACCCGAACGACCCGCTCCCTTACATGAAGCGTGCGGCGAAGCTGATGGCAAACCCCAACCGCATGGCAGACGCCGTCGAGGATCTGACCAGAGCGATCGAGCTCGACCCGTCTAACTCCAACGCGTTCCGACTCCGCTCGATTGCCTACTCAGCGATGGAACGCAAATCTGACGCCGCCAAGGACATCGCCGCCTCGGCAGAAGCGGCCCCCGACAACATCCAGCTCCGCCTCGGCGCGATCCAGCGGCTCATCCAACTCGAAAGAATCGAGATGGCATCCGACCTTGTTGACCGGGCGCTTGTGCGCCGACCGACGGACATCAGCCTCATGATCTCCGCCGGCGACATCTTCACCGGCGCGGGCGAACACCGCACCGCGCTCCGCTACTACGAACGCGCGTGGGAACAATCCAAGACCATCCCTGTCGGCCGACGGCTCGTCGCGTGCCTGCTCGACCAGCCACGCCCCGACGTCCGCAGAGCGACACAGATCGCCCAGAATCAGAACATGACAGATGAAGAAGATCCGACGATCTACATCATCCGCGCCCGAATCGCCGGGGCTTCCAACGACCGCAACGGCATCACGGCAAACCTCAGCCTCGCCTACGAACTCATCAAGGAAAACCCACAACGCCTCGCCGCGTGGACGCGCAACGTGATCACGCTGCTCGAATCCGAAGAAGCCGCGGTCTCCTACATGGCGGCCCTCGACGCCGACCGCTCACTCTCGCCCTGGGCGTCGCTCTTCTACGCCGAGACCATGCTCCGCATCGAAGGCCGCGAAACCGAGGCGATCTCCAAGATCACAAGCCTCATCAACAGCGCCCAAAACGCCCCGCTCGTCCACATGGCTCTCAAGGTCCGCGCCATGCACAGCTACGGCGAGGGCGACTACCAGAACGCCGCCGACGACATGAAGAAGGCGCTCGAGATCGCGCCCGCCGACCCAGAGCTGCACAACAACCTCGCCTACACGCTGGCGCTCCACCTGAACAAGGCAGCCGACGCTATCACCCATGCGAAACGCGCGATCGAAATCGATCCGAATATGCGCGCCGCGTACGACACTCTCGGACTTGCCCACCTCAAAGCCGGCAACACCCAAGAGTCTATCGATGCACTCGAACAGGCGCTCAGCCTGTCACAATCTGACGCCGATAGAGCACCTGTGCTTGTCCATCTCGCGATGGCCAGGTTCGAGTCCGGTAATACGGGTGGGGCGCAGGAATCGGCACAAGAAGCTCGGAGCATCATCCTCGGCGATACCGAGGCATTCAGCGACGAGATTCAGGATGAGTTGGAACAGATCCTCGATAAGATCCGGACCCAGTAAGTAGATGCAGACCGTCGAGTCTATGAGAAAGCAGATATGAGTACCGCAGCACCAACATCAAGACCCATCACACCACAGTCTCCGCGGGCAGCCGCTTCGGGTCCTGCCGGCGCCAAGCCTGTGCAGACCATCGACCCGGTCAAGCTGCTGAAGAAGTACTTCTGGCTGCTGATGGTCGCGGGACTCGTAGGCATCGCCGTCGGTGTCGGCTCATACCTCGCGCTGCGTAAGTTCCTCCCACGCTACGACTCAGTCGTGACCTTCAAGGTCCTCCCCCCGACCACCACATCTTCCGAGATCGCCACAGGCGAGAACACACCCAAAGAACCGCTCGAACGCTTCATGTCTACTCAGGCCCAGATTATGGTCTCGGACAAGGTGCTCACCAAGGCGCTCGGCTACCCGGGCTACCAACAGAACGCATCGGAGTGGATCGCGCAGTTCACCGATGACCGAGGCGCCGTCGCGACTTCCGACGCCGTCCGCGAGCTGCAGGAAACCGTCAACGCGAGGCCTCTGCCCAAGTCACAGTTCATCGTGCTCAGCGTGAGCTTCTCCAAGGCCGGCGACGCCGCGTTCGTCGCGCAGAAAATCACTCAGGCGTACATGGCCGAGCTCGCAAGCGACACCGACAGCCTGCAAGACGACCTGCGCGAAACCCTGACCCAGACCCTGACCGACCTCGCAGATGACATCGCGCTCAACGAGCGGGCCCGCGACCGAATCATCACTCTGAACCAACTCGAAGCGCTCGACACACGACTGACCGAGGCCTCCATGGCGATGGAGAACAACGTTGACACGCTGGGCCTCGTTCAGAACCAGATCACATCGCTCATCTCTCAGCAAGAAGAGTACGAACGCATCCTCGGAAGCACCGGCGGCGTCATCTACCCAGAAGACATCCGCGCTGCCGCCGAGTCCAACCCGCTTGTGCAGCAGTCGCTCTCGGCCATCCAATCACTCCAGGCAGGCTACCGGGCTGCTGAGAAAGAAGGACTCGGCTCCAAGCACCCCGCAATGGTCTCACTTCAGGCCCGCATCGACGGCATGAAGGAAGAGCTCGAGCTCACCCGCGAATCGATCATGGCCAAGAACTTCAACAGCATGCTCGACAGCATCCGCAGAGGCCTGCTCCAGATGCGTGCCCAAGAAGCGAGCCTTCTTGCTGACATCGACGAGGACAAAGCGAAGCTCAACGAACTCGCCAAGCTCCAGCAGCAGATCAGAGAACTCGACCGCAAAATCGAGAACCTCAGCGAACGCCGCGATCAGAAGCAGGCCGACCTCGACGAGATTGTCGCGATCTCGCAGATGAAAACCTCCGACCGGATCCTCGTCTACCAAAGCGCCAAGATCCCGGACAAGATGGCCTTCCCAGATCCGAAGCTCATCATCCCCGCAGGCTTCCTCCTCTTCGTGGGCCTGACCGCGGGCCTCATCGTGCTCCGCGAGATGCTCGACCAACGCATCAAGGGACCGGCTGACGTCGCCATGATCCCCCGGACACCGATCCTCGGCATCGTCCCGATCGCAAGCGAGGACCCCTCGCGCCCAGAGCGCCCAGAAACCGCCTTCCACGACAGACCCACGGGCATCATGGCAGAGAGCATCCGCCAGCTCCGCGTGGGCATCGTCAAGAAGATGCAGCAGGCGGGCCACCGCTCGCTGCTCGTCGTGCCCGCGACGCCACAGTCAGGCGCGACCACGCTCGTGACCAACCTCTCCGAGGCGTGCGCCAGAGCAGACCTCAAAACGCTCGTCATCGACGCGAACCTCCGCAGGCCCCGCATCCACGGCCTCTTCAACCTCGAAGCCAACCCGGGCCTCGTGGACATCCTCGCGGGCGTCTCGACCATCGACGACGCGATCTGCAGCACCGACACCCCGAACCTCGACGTGCTGACCGTCGGCTCGGGCGAGCACCGCATGTTCGAGCGCATCGTCACCTCGCCAATGAGCGAGTTGCTGACCAAACTCGAAGCGCGTTACGACGTCGTCCTCATCGACACCGCCCCGGCGATCGTCGCCGGTGACGCCGTCGGCCTCGCGCAGCTCTGCGGCTCCACCATGCTCGTCGCCCGCGCGATGACCGAGAAACGAGGCACCATCGCAAGGCTCAAGTCAGAGCTGTCCGATACACGCGCCGAGTTCCTTGGAGTTCTCATTAATGCTGTCAAGCCGTCGGCCGGCGGATACCTCCGTAAGAACTACAAGACGGCCCACGCCTACCAGCAGCGCGGCCACAAGTCCGCCGAGGCCTGAGCCGGAGCCAACAATCAGCCGTGACTACTCCAAGCACGTCCAACCCGGTGCCCATGCGCACGCTCGTCACGGGCGGGTCGGGCTTCATCGGCTCGCATCTCACCGAGAATCTGCTCGCCGCGGGCCGCGACGTTGTCGTCGTTGACAACCTCTCAACGGGCCGGCGCGGCAACCTGCCCGAGTCGCACGACCGGCTCACGTTCATCGAGGCCGACCTCGCTGACGTCGTGAGCGAGATCGGGCAAACCGGTCAGCTCGGCGCGTTCGACGAGATCTACCACCTCGCCGCGGCGGTCGGTGTCAAGCTCGTCATGGACAAGCCCGCCGAAGCCATCGAGACCAACGTCTCACTCACCGCCGACCTGCTGACCGCCGCGCTGCACTCAGGCCCGAACGGGAACCCGAGCAAAATCCTCGTCGCATCAAGCTCCGAGGTCTACGGCAAAGGTGTCGGCGAAGTCTTCAGCGAAGAAGACGACGTCGTCTACGGCCCCACCACCGTCACGCGTTGGTCGTACGCCGCCAGCAAAGCACTCGACGAGCACCTCGCGCTCGCGCACCACCGCCAGTCGAGCCTGCCCGCGGTGATCGTGCGGTTCTTCAATACGGTCGGACCACGACAAGTCGGCAAGTACGGCATGGTCCTGCCCCGCTTCGTCGAAGCCGCACTCGCAAACGAGACCATCACCGTCTTCGGTGACGGCACCCAGTCCCGCTGCTTCTGCGACGTCCGCGATGTGGTCGCCGTGCTCCCCGAGCTAATGGCCCGCAACGAGTGCGCCGGCCGAGTCTTCAACGTCGGCTCCGACCAGCCGATCACAATCAACGAGCTTGCGCAGGCTGTCACGCAGACGACCGGCTCGTCTTCGAGTATCGAGCATGTGCCCTATTCCTCGGCATACCCCGTCGGGTTTGAAGACCTCCGCCGCAGACGTCCGGACCTGACCCGCCTTCGCGCCGCAGTCGGCTTCGAAGCACGCGTGCCGCTGGAGAAAACCATCACCGATCTCGTCGAGACCATCCAAGCCGAGCGGGTGCTGTGATGCTGAGCATGCTGCAAGATTCAAACTGGCTGCCCGGTTTCGCCGCGGACCCTGTGACCCCCGAGGGCGAGGCCGCCGTTGAGTTGGTCACGCGCACCAGCATCTTCCAGGGCTACATCGGCGTCTTCATCGCCGCGTTCCTTGTCACGCTGTTCGCGACACCGATCATGCGACGACTCGCGGTCGCAAACAAAATCGTGGACATGCCCTCAGACCCTCGCAAGGTCCACAAGCAGCCCACCGCCTACCTCGGCGGCGTCGCGGTCTACCTCGGACTCATGGCGGCCATGATCTTCGCGATCGTCGCAACGCAGGTCCCCGGCCTCATCAACTACCACGAGACCGAGCACAACCTCCGCACAAGCTCGTTCATCGTCCCGTTCTCGATCATGGTCGGCATGACCGTCATCATGCTCGTCGGGCTCTTCGATGACATCGTCGGCATCAGCCCGAGGCTCAAAATCTCGGGCCAGCTCTTCGCAGCCGCGGCGCTCGCGCTCGACGCCGTCGGCATCCAGGTCGCCGCGGGACTCATCCTCCCGACCGCAAAAGCGCTCGGCATCGACCCCATCATCATCAACGGCCAAGAAACCATCGGATTCGCGGTCGCCGGCTTCGGCTTCGACCTCGTCTACTGGACCGGGGCCGCCGTCATCGCGGTCTTCGTCCTCGGCGGGTGCAACGCGGCCAACCTCATCGACGGGCTCGACGGCCTGCTCAGCGGCACCACAGCAATCGCAACCACGGGCATCCTCGTCATCGCACTAACACTCGCGCTCCTCGACGACGGCCCAAGAGACACCCAGCGGATCATCCTCGCGCTCGCAATCCTCGGTGCCTGCGTCGGGTTCCTGCCCCACAACTTCAACCCGGCGAGCATCTTCCTAGGCGACTCCGGATCCCTGCTGCTCGGCTACTGCATGGTCGTCCTGATCCTCATGCTCGGCGACACGGGCAAGACCCACCTCGTCGTCGCCGGACTCGTCATCTACGCCATCCCGATCATCGACACCACGCTGGCGATCATCCGACGTAAACTGTCGGGTCAAAAAATGAGCGACGCCGACTCCAACCACCTCCACCACATGCTCAAACGATCGCTCGGTGTCAAGGGAGCCGTCTTCACGCTCTACGGCATCGGCGCCGCCTTCGCACTCCTCGGCATCGCCGCCAGCTTCGGCAGAGCACGCCTCGTCTACGCGATCATCCTCGTGCTTTCGAGCTTCATCGGTGTCACTGCCATCAAGATCGCGCGACGCAACATCATCGAGGCCGAGATCATCGGCAAGATCAACGGCAGCTCCGGCGCAACCGACAGCGCCGCCACGAGCACCCCGAGCGTCAAAGACTCCAACTCCGCTGCCGCTAAGTAGTTTCGAGCCTCTATACTCGGTCCATGACCGCTACCACCGACAACACACCGACTAACACCCCGCCGCGCGTCATCGCACTGATGAACCAAAAAGGCGGCGTGGGCAAAACCACAACCACCGTCAACCTCGCCGCCGCTCTCGCCAAGCTCGGAAAGCGCACACTCGTAATCGACCTCGATCCCCAGGCGCACGCCACCCTCCACCTCGGGGTCGACCCGTCCTCGCTCGAAAGCTCGGTCTACGACGTCCTGCTCGAACCCGAAACAGAAACCGCGGGCGCACTCAGGCAGACCCGCGAGAACCTCTGGGTGCTCCCCGCCGAGACCGACCTCGCCGCGGTCGAGAACGAGCTCAAAGACGCCCCCGACCGGAACCAGCGCCTGACCAAAGCGATCGCGTCCGTCGCCGACCGCTTCGACACCGTCCTGCTCGACTGCCCACCGGCGCTCGGGCTGCTGACCCTCAACGCGCTGGCGTCCGCGGGCGAGGTCCTGATCCCCATGCAGGCGCACTTCCTCGCGCTCCAGGGCGTCAGCAAGCTGCTGGAAACCGTCACCCTCGTCCGCCAGTCGCTCAACAGCAAACTCGGTGTGCTCGGCGTTGTCCTGTGCATGCACGAAAACCAGACGACCCTCGCGCAGGAAGTCGTCGCCGACCTCGAAGACTTCTTCGCCTCTGCGAAGGGAACCGACGTCGCATGGGCCAACGCGGTCGTGCTCACGCCGCCGATCCGTAGGAACATCAAACTCGCCGAGTGCCCCAGCTTCGGCCAAACTATTTTCGAGTACGCCCCTACCGCAGCCGGCGCACAGGACTACACCGATCTCGCAGGCACCGTCCTCGGCGAATCACCCAAGCAAGCCGAGCCCGCTCCTGCTCAGCAAGAGCAAGCCACACCCCAACCCGAATCGACCCCCGAACCGCAGGCACAGGTCGAGCACAAGCCCGCCCAGCAAGAGCCGACGCCAACTCAGACCGACACCAACTCGCCCTACGGCAACCCCTACCCGGACTTCCGCGGGTGATCACCGTCCCCTTTCCGCGCTGGCTCCGCATCGCTGCGTTCGCGGGGTTCGCCGTGCTGCTTTTCGTCGGCACGCACTGGCCCAAGCTGCGCATCGAAGGCCCGATCCCGAGGCCCGACCTCGTCATCCATCTCGTCGTCTTCGGCATGTGGGCCCTGCTGCTCTGCGTCTCGGGCCTGCTCGGCGAACCGGGCCGACTCTCGACAACACTGAAGTGTTTCGCCGTCGGTCTGGTCTACGCCGCGATCGATGAATCGACGCAGATGATCCCCTCGCTCGGCAGATACGCGGCGATGGACGACTATCTCTTCAACGCCCTAGGCCTAGCCATCGGTTCCGGGCTTTCGCTGCTCGTGCACACCAAGCCCGAGCCTCGCCCGTTGCGATAGGCTCACCCAAGACGTGGCGGACGCAACACCGACCAACTCGATCGCCAGGGACACACGCACCGTCGCGTCGCTCACGCTCCTGTCGCGCGTCTTCGGGCTGGGCCGAGACCTCGTCACCGTCAGGCTCTTCGGCGACACGCTCATCGGCTCCGCGTTCGCAGCCGCCTTCGCCATCCCGAATCTCTTCCGCCGGATGCTCGGCGAGGGCGCCCTCTCCGCCGCGTTCATCCCCCGCTACACACGGCTCACCGAATCCGACCAAGACCTCGCCGAGCGCTACGCCTCGCTCATGATCGCGGCTCTGGTCCTTGTCACCAGCGCCCTGCTCGTCATCGGCGAATTGATCGCAATCGGCCTCTGGTTCACCGCCACCGACCCCGCCCGCGTGCTGAGCTTCAAGCTGATATCACTGCTGCTGCCTTACATGCCGCTTGTCTGCATCACCGCGATCCTCGGCGGCATGCTCCAGGTTCACGGCAGATTCCTGCCCATGGCCGCCGCCCCCATCATCCTCAACGTCTGCATCATCGCCGCCACAGTCGCCGCGATGCTGATCGACCTCGAACCCGAACGGGCCGCGGTCTGGATCGGGCTCTCGACACTCGTCGCGGGCGTCTTGCAACTCGCCTGGGCGCTCGTCGAACTCCGCAAGCACACCCGCTGGAGACTCGACCTCGAACCCGCACGCACGGAAGCGAGCAAAACCCTCAAGAAGTTCCTCCCCGTCCTCATCGGGCTCGGCACACTTCAGCTCAACACACTCGCCGACACCGTCATCGCGATGTGGCCAACCTGGGTCGGCCCAACACTCTTCGGCAAAGCGGTCCCAATGAACGAAGCCTCCAACGCCATCCTCGGCTACACACAGAGGCTCTACCAATTCCCGCTCGGCGTGTTCGGCATCGCCGTCGCGACCGCCGCCTTCCCCGCGCTCTCGCGAGCCGCCGCCGACCCCAAACGCTTCGGCGAAACCGTCTCGCACGGTCTCAGGCTCTCGCTCTTCATCGGGCTGCCAGCGTCCGCCGGACTCTTCCTCGTGCGCGACGACCTCGTCAGCGTCATGTTCTCCGGCGGCGGCGGGTTCAGCAGCGACGGGCTCACACGCGCCTCAGCAGTCCTCGCGGGCTACGCCGTGGGCGTCTTCGCGTACTCGCTCAACCACGTCCTCAGCCGATCGTTCTACGCGCTCGACGACACAACCACACCCATGCGTGTCGGAATCGCGATGGTCGCCGTCAACATGGCGTGCAACCTCACACTCATCTGGTCATTCCGCGAAGCCGGGCTCGCCTGGGCGACCGCGATCTCTGCGCTTGGCCAAACGCTCTGCCTCGCGTTCCTGCTCCGCAAACACATGGAGCCGGGCACGAAGCTGCTGCCCGGCGTGGGCAAAACACTGCTGCTTAGCCTCGTAATGTCAGCCTCGGTCTGGGGCACGCTCGCCGTCATGCCCGAGGCACAAACTTGGTCGGCCAGCGCCGTTCGGCTCACCGCGGCTGTCGGCATCGGCATCGCTGTGTATCTTGTGATGGCCGCCGGGCTGCGAGTGCCCGAGCTCCGCTGGCTCATAAAGGGAACCTAGTTGGCAAAGATCGACCTGACAGGCAAACCGATCGCCATCACCGGCGCCTCCAGCGGCATCGGCGCCGCGACCGCCGTCGCCTGCGCCCGCGCGGGCATGCCCGTCGCGCTCGCCGCCCGCAGACTCGAAGCGCTCGAATCCATCACCAAAGCCATCACCGACGCCGGGGGCAAGGCCATCGCCGTCCGGTGCGACGTCACCAAGCCCGAAGACTGCCAAAGACTCATCGACGAAACCGTCACAAACTTCGGCTCGATCTACAGCGTCTTCGCCAACGCCGGTTTCGGCGAGAAACACGACCTGCTCGACACACCCGAAGCAACACTCCGCGAGATGTTCGAGACAAACTTCTTCGGCACCATCAACACCATCAAACCCGCCGCCCAGATCATGAAACAACAACGCACAGGCCATGTGCTGATCTGCACAAGCTGCCTCTCCGCGCTGCCCTCCCCGGGTTACAGCATCTACTCCGCCACCAAATCCGCTCAGCACCACATAGGCCGAGCGCTCGGCGTCGAGCTTGCACCGTCAAACGTCCACGTCACCACCGTCCACCCCGTCCGCACCAGAACCGAGTTCTTCGAGACCATGCAAGAGCGTCAGGGCGTCACCAACCCCAAAGACCGACCGGGCCAACCGCCCGAAAAGGTCGCCGCCCGTGTGATCCGCGCACTTCAAAAACCAAAGCCCGAGGTCTGGATGCACGAGCCGGCGCGCCGAGGGCTGCTCATCGCGGCCCAACTGCCAAGGCTCACCAACAAAGTCCTGATCGGCAGGCGAGCGAAGGGCCGCTAGCTGCGCACAAGCAGCACCACCGCGTGCGCCTCGACGGCTCTGCCCTCGCCCACCGCGTCCACCTTCTCGTGTGTCTTGCCCTTCACGTTCACCGCCGACTCGTCAACGCCGAGCAGCCCCGCGATCCGTGACCGCATCTCACCGTTCACAGGCGAGAGCTTGGGACGCTCCAGGATGATCGTCAGATCAAGATTCGAGACGCTGTAGCCGGCGTTCCGCATCCGATCGACCGCCTCAATCAGGAACACATCTGATGAGCTGCTCTCCCACCTCGGATCCGTGTTGGCAAAGAGCTGCCCGATGTCGGGCTCCCCGAGTGCCCCGAGGACCGCGTCCGTGACGGCGTGCAGGGCCGCGTCGCCGTCGGAATGGCTCACCGGCCCCATGTCGTGGTCGAGCGTGACGCCGCCGAGCACCAGCGGCCTGCCCTCGCCGGCGGGCGGCAAGGGCTCAAGCCGGTGAAGGTCATAGCCGTGGCCGACGCGGAATGCCGGTGCGGGGGGGGCTTTGCGGGGCTGATCCATGGCCAACTCTACCCACCCGGGCCGCCCCATCGGCGGAAAGGTGCCATAGGGCCGGTTCTGGGTGGACGACTGAGGCTCAAGACGTCGATAGACTGTGCTGATCCCGCGCAAGGGACAGATCTGTACGGAGACCAGACCGATGACCAGCCGCTCGCCATTCCTACTCACCGCCTGCCTGGGCCTGATGTCGGCCCTGCTGACCGGGTGCCACTCCTCCCAGGATGCGCACGTCTACGAGAGCACCCCGATGCTCCCGATGACCGTGACGGTCGTCGATTCAACCACCGGCGAGTCCCTCTGGGCCCTCGATGTCCCCGTCAACAGGAAGCTCAAGATCCGCTTCTACGACGACCGCAAGCCCGACGACGCCTCGGGCAACCGCGTCGCCATGATGCGCTGGGACCTGACCAGCACCGACAAGAGCACCGGCAAGCTCTCCAACGAGATCGCCGTCCCGCTCGCCCACTCACGCCGGATCGACGTCACCATGCGCGACGTCCCCGAGTTCGAGACCAGCGGCGCGTTCGTCGCACCGACCACACCCTCCGACCCTCCCCCCACCGGCTCGGGCAACATGCTCCCCTCGGAGATGACCCCCGCAGAGAGCAAGGACTCGCCACCGGAACTCGACCCGATCGAGATCCCCTCAAACAACGGCGGCTAACCCGCCCTGCGCAAACAACTTCAACGCAAACCACTCAGCAACGCCTCGGAAACGGGGCGTTGTTTCTTTCCACAACAGATCCGAATCCGCCTCAACGGGGGAGTTCTCCACCCGAAGTGATGCACAAGTGCCTCCCTGTCGGTTCTGAATCACGCGGTTTCACAATCGAAAGATTTTTCGGACTTCTTTGGAACACACCCGGATCCCGCACGAACGGTCCTTTGGCGTACTCTCGCCGTGTCAGAATCTCGAATGTGAATTAGATGATCCTTTAGTGAAGGAGATCTCTATGCTGTCCTCAGCCGCCGTTATCGCTTTGGCCGGAACCGCACTTGGTATCGAGCCAACACTCCAACCGGTCACACATGGAGCAACGGTCCACGCATCATCGGCCACCCCCGTACAGGTTGATGCGCATGGCAGGGTCATCAGTTGGGGTGAGACCATCCAACTCGACGGCAACGCCGAGCGCGGCATGTGCGAAGAAGGCCTGCCTGTCTTCGACTCGATCGGGCTTGCCGACACCGACGGCGATGGACACTACTCCGATCCGGTCTGCGGCGACGTCTGCGGTCTGACTTCACCATCCTCAAGGTGGAACTACGGCGGGGCAACACCTTTCCAAGGGTTTGCGGTCGATTTCACCACAAGCCCCGCGCCGGGCAGACTGCTCTCAGAGCTAACCGTCCCAGGCGTCATCGGCCGGTGTGACGGCTCGCAGGCCGAACAATTTCAGATCTTCGTTTCGGTCTACGACGACATCGACACAACAGGCGCTGGCTACGACACCGACGGCGACACCATCGCAGACTCGCCGTTTCCGCCCGATGACCTCGACGGCAACGGTGTTCCCGATGCCTTTCTGGGCGGCGTAGTTCTTTCGTATAGCCCTGTCCCAGACTTTGCTGGCGGCTACTCACTCTTCCTCGCGTCCGGACTTGAATCGTTTGAGATCGAACTCCCCGCCGACGGCGTGGGCGCTGTGCGCATCATGTACATCAGCGGGTTCAGCGATCAGGATGGGGACACCATCCCCGAATCACCAGAGCCGTTTGAGCTAGCAAGCCCGCTGCTCTGGGGACCGACCAATTCAGTCCCGGGCTGCCCGTTCACAGGACCGGCCAACTCCAGCTCCGGGAACGTGTGGGCGCTCGGGTACGACGTGTGCCTTGACGAACCGAGCACCTCGCCCGATCCATACACGTTCGTGTTCGAGTCGCTGGTTGGCCTCGTACCCTGCCCGGACCTGCTGATGCCCTCGTTCGCCTTGTACGGCACCTGCCCCACGGGCCGACTCTGCGCCGATCAGAACAACGACGGCCTCCTGCTGCCCACCGATTTCACCGCGTGGATCGCAAACTTCAACGCGAACGATCCCATCGCCGACGTAAACCAAGACAACGCAGTCACACCCACCGACTTCACCGCGTGGGTCGGTGCGTTCAACCAGGGCATCAACGGCCCGATCTGCAATCCGTAAGTTCCAAAGCCTCACGCTCGAACGAGGCGAGTTCCCATCTCTGATACATACGGCCGCATCGCGTCGCGTGTATCGACAACCAGTTTCGAATGCTCGGCGATCATCCCATAGTCGAACGCCGAGTGATTCGTGGAGATCACGACCGCGTCGTACGACGCCAGACTCTCGGGCGTGAGTTCAACACTCGTCAGCCCAAGGTCGTAGCGGCGCATCTTCCAGGTGGCCTTGATGTACGGGTCGCTGTAGTCAACGTGGGCGCCCTCGGCCCGCAACAACTCGATGATCTCGAAGCTCGGGCTCTCGCGGACGTCATCGACGTCGGGCTTGTACGCGAGACCGAGCACGAGCACCCGGGCCCTCTTCGCCGCCAGACCGCGCTCTTCGAGCGCACTGGCGGTTTTTTTCACGACATAGATCGGCATGTCGTGGTTCACCTCGCCCGCGAGCTCGATAAACCTCGCCTCGTGACCGATCTCCTTCGCTCGCCAGCTCAGGTAAAACGGATCGATCGGGATGCAGTGCCCGCCAAGGCCCGGCCCCGGATAGAACGCCTGAAACCCGAATGGCTTCGTCGCCGCCGCGCGCACAACCTCGAACATGTCGATGCCCATGTCCGCGAGGATCACCTTCATCTCGTTGACCATCGCGATGTTCACCGCGCGGTACACGTTCTCCAGAATCTTCGCCGCCTCGGCGACCTCCGCCGACGAAACCGGCACAACCTCTTTGATCCCGATCCGGTACAACTCCGAAGCGATCCGCGTCGAACGCTCGTCGAGCCCGCCGACCAGCTTCGGGATTGTCGTCGTCTCGTGACTCTTTCGGCCCGGGTCCTCACGCTCGGGGCTGAACGCGACAAGGAAGTCCTCGCCGACAGCAAGCGACCGCCCCGCTTCCTCCGCGCCTTCCATAACCGCACCAAGAAACTCCCGGCGGGTCGTCCCCGGGTACGTCGTCGATTCGAGCACCAACAACTGCCCCGCGCGCAGCGTCTTGCCGATCGCCCGGCCAGTATCAACCACGTACGACAAATCCGGCACGCGCCCCTCGCGCAGCGGCGTCGGCACGCACACCAGCACAACGTCCGCCTCGCCAAGCCGACCAAAGTCAGAGGTCACATCGAACCGCTCGCTGCCCGCGAGCGTCGTCACCATGTCCTCGCCGAGGTGCGCGAGATACGTCGTGCCCTCGGTGAGCGCTTTGATCTTCGCCGGGTCAACATCGAACCCGATCACGCGCGCCCCGCCGCCGTGCAGCGCCGAGGCCAGAGGCAACCCCACATACCCAAGACCGATCACCCCAACGACAACATCACGGGAATCGATCAGAGCTTCGAGTTTGCTGAGTGCTTCGTTCACGCCTTGATCCTAGTGCTGTGCCGATTCGAAGGCGTTGATAAGCCTTGCCGCGTTGATGCCCATCGAGAACTCGTCGATCACGCGCTGCCTGCCACCCTGCCCGAGCCTCGCCCGAAGCTCCCGATTATTCAGCAGCCCCTCGAGCACATCCGCCAGCGCCGCAGCGTCCCCGCCCGGCACAAGCCTGCCGCTCACGCCATCCTCGATCAGCTCACGGATCGCGGGCAGATCACCGGACACCGTCGCCACGCCGCTGGCCATCGATTCCATCAGCGCCACCGGGATCCCGTCGCGGTCGCCCGAGCTGTCGTCCCGGCAAGGCAGGCAGAACACCACCGAACTCCCTACGAGACTCCGCACCTCGTCGTTCGGCATCGAACCAAGAAGCTCGACACTCCCGCCGAGCCCCCCCGCTTCGATCATCGAGGCAAGCCGATCCCTCATCGGCCCGTCGCCACCGATTCGGCACGCAAACTCACAGCCTCGCTCTTTCAGCAATCCGCACGCCTCGATCAGCGTGTCGATGCCCTTCTTCTCGACCAGCCTCGCCACGCACACGATCAGCCCGTCGGTCTGCTCGCTCGGCGCAAAGTCGTCCGTGTCCACGCCGCAGCGGATCACCGGCCGCTTCGATTCTTCCCCGGCCTCAATCTCCGCGTACCAGCCCCGGTGCCATTCGCTAATACACGAAACAAACTCCGCGCGCGCCAGCTTCTTCGCCAGCAGCGTCCGGTTCTGAAACAGATCGTTCGCGTGTCCCGTGAAGCTGAACCCGATCCCGAGCTGCTTCGCCGCGTACATCGCGACCGTCGTCGGCACGTGCGCAAAGTGCGCGTGGATGTGCCCGATGCCAAGCCCCCGAACTCGCCTTGCCAGCGAAACGCCCGCCATGCACTGCACCACAACCTTGGGCCGATTCCCAAGCCGAACGTCCGATCCAACCGCATCGAGCTTGCCGCGCGTCATCGTCCTGATCGTTCTGATAGGGTGCGAAAGCAGCTCAAGCGCCGTGTGCGCAACCATGCCGACAACGCCCGGCTCGTACACAACAACCGCATCATTCTGCAGCCGCCTCAGCTCTTCACGCTCAAACTTCTCGCCCGGCGTGTGCACGCTGGCAACCCGCACATCGACACCCGCCGACCGGAGCGCGAGAACCTCTCGGTACACGAACGTCTCCGAAAGCTTCGGCAGCTGACCCGCGATGTACAGAATCGGCCCTGGCTCAGCCATCGGAGTCGCCCTTGTACTCGATGATCTTCGTCCGCTTCCCGCGAATCCGGTTGAACGCGAACGTCACAACCCCGATGAACATCGCCAGTTGGCCCACAAGCGTGAAGGTCGCAAGCACCCTCGCGTCCTCGCGGCTCTTGCCCTGCATCCTCGCCCGCATGTACATGCGGTACCGCTGCACAAAGTACACAGCAATCAGCAGGACAAGACTCAGCCCAAACGTCCAGTACGCCGCGACGCTCGCCAGGATCGGCAGCACACAGGCCCAGAAGACCGGCCTCATCACGCGCCTGACGTTGAACCGCTCGGGTGACCTGCCGTGCATCCACGCGCCCTCAGCCGCCGCGTGCCCGGCGCGCACCGCGCGCTTCCACCACTGATCGAACGAATCCATCGCCGCGTCGTGCAGCGTCATCTCCGCGTCAAGCCGCCGGATCCGCCAGCCGTCGCGTCGGAGCCTAAAGCACAGCTCGGGTTCCTCGCCCGCGATCACCGACGGGTCGTAACCGCCCGCCTGCTGCAGCGCACTCACACGGAACAGCACATCACCGCCGCAGCTCTGCGCGTTGCCGATCGGCGTGTCCCACTCCATGTCCGTCAGTTTGTTGTACACCGACGCGTTCGGAAACCGCTCGCGCCGACGCCCGCACACCGCCGCCAGCCTGCCGTCTGTCCGAAGCGACGTCTTCGCCTTCTCGATCCAATCCGCGCGCAGCTCGCAGTCGCCATCGACAAACTGCGCAAACTCAACGTCCTCGCAGATCTCGATCAGCCTCGCAAGCCCAGCGTTGCGCGCCCTGGCCGCGGTGAAAGGCTGCGACAAATCAAGCTCAACCACCTCAACCCCGAGCGACTCCGCAAGCTCCCGGCTGCCATCCGTCGAACCCGAATCCACATACACCACCCGGTCAGCCGCGCCGACCAGCGAGCGCAGGCACACGCCGAGGCGTTCGCCCTCGTTGCGTCCGATCGCGATGGCGCCAACGCTGCCGCTCACACACGCTCCCTCGCACTAGAGAACGTCATCGGCGTGCTCTCAACCACCGACTTGAAGTTCTCGCACGTCAGCCCGTGCCCGAGCAGCGCACCGAGCCGCTCAAGATCCTCGTTGTACAACGACTCGAGCCTCTGCCTCGTCGCATCCGAAAGCTCGGGCCTGCTGGTCATCTGCCAGAACCCCTTGGCCCAATCCCTGACGCCCTGCGGCACAAGCCCACGCCTGATCTGTTTCAATCCCGGCGCGTTGAGCACCGCGTCCCGCACAGGGCTCTTCTTCAGCCTCTGCGCCGATACGTTCTGGTCACCCGCATCAACCCAAGCAGGCACACCCGTGTACCCAAGAAACGCGCACACCCGCTCGAGTTCCTGCTGCGGCTGGCTGCGCAGCCTCTCGTTGAACACTGGCAAGATCCGATCCGCGCCGAACGCCTCAAGCCAAGGCTCAAGCTGCATCGAGTACCTGCCGTAGTCGATCATCCACGGGTTCCGCTCGAGCTCTTCCTCGATCGAACCCGTCACAACCCGCTGCGTCCACTCGTGCACGTACTGCGATACAAGCCGATCGATCGGATGCCGCATCACGTACACAAGCTTCACGTCCTTGAGCAACCCGCGGAACCGCTCCACCGTTTGCGGGTACGTCGGCAGCTTCGTGTAGTGCGTGCTCGCCTCGCCGACAAGATCACCCGCCGCCGCATCCGCATACAGAGACGAGTACCAGCCCTCGCCCCGGGCGTACACATCGTCATCGCTGAAGAAGTTCGGCTCTTTCGGATCAGAAACAAACACCCCGTCCAGCGCCGCGAGCTGGGTCGCGAGCGTGGTCGTGGCGCACTTCATCGCGCCGATCACGACAAAGTCCGGCAGCCTCATCGCGCACCGCCCGGACGCCACACCCGCTTGGGCGACATGAACGACGTCCAGTTGTCACGCAGCGCCCGCTCTGGCGTGCCGATCCTCCGGCCCTGGAAAACCCGGCGCACAAGCGCGATCGACCACCCCAAAGTCCACGCCAGATTCGCCGCGACAACGCTGAGCCTGCCGCCAGCGTTCGCGAAGTACCGCGTGCGCGACGCGTAGTAGTAAGGCGGCAACCGCTTCCTCGCCGCCGCCGCGCTTTTCACCGGCGCCGACCCGCCCCGCAGATGCACCACGCGAGACTTGGGCCAGTACATCACCTTGAACCCCGCGCGCCGCGCCTTCCGGCAGTAGTCCGCGTCCTCGAAGTACATGAAGTACCCCTCGTCCATTGGACCGACTTTCTCAACAACCGATCTGCGCACGAACACGCACGCGAAACTCACCCAGTCCGCCCGCGTCGGCTCGTCGAACACACCCATCGAAACATCGCGGTCGCCGAACAGCTTCGTCACCGGCCCGCTCTGCGCGCCCGCGATCAGCTCGCTCCAGATCGACATGTCCCGGAAGCAGCTGTTCTGCGGCTCACCGTCTGGCCACTGCAGCCGAGGCCCGAAAAGCCCCGCCGCCGGCTCCTCGTGCGCTGCGCGCAGCAGCTCGCTCATCGCGCCCTCCTGCACCAGCGTGTCGCTGTTGAGCAGAAGATAGAACTCCGCCTCGACCGCGTTCATCCCGACGTTGTTGCCGGAACTGAAACCATCGTTTGACGGACTCCGCACGAGCTTCGCCCACCCCGACCACTTCTTCTCGTTGATCGTCTTCTCGATCACATCATCGGAGCCATCGCCCGAGCAGTTGTCCACGACAACGCAAACATCAAGCTCGTGATCCAGCTCCGTCTCGAGCGTCGCCAGACAATCCGCGACAAGATCGGGCGTCTTGTAGTTCAGAACAACCACGGCAAGCCGCTTCGGCGGGATGTCTAACGTACTGCTCAACTCTCAACTCACTCCGTGCTACGCGCTCTGTACGCTTCTCGCATTCATCTTTGGCAGCGACCTGTTCCGGTTGCGCGTCTGCTTCCGCGAGCGCGCGGCGTACAGCAATCCCGTCAACCCACCGGCAGCCATGACGTACATCGGATTCAGCATCGCGTTCGGCAAACAGTCCATCGCGTACATGCACAACACAACCGCAAGCCCGCTCGCCGCCGCGAGCTCTGGCGTACACAACGTCCGCGCATCAAACCGCCTTAGCAGCAAAAACACCGGCATCAGCAGCGTCAGGAACATCCCCGTCATCCCGATGATGCCCGACTGCCCGAGCGTAATAATCCAGTAGCCGTCCGTCACCGTCATGTCGTTGCCGTCTTCGTCGTACACGCGGTTCCGGCTCCAGCCGCCCCACCCGAGCATCGGCCTCTGCAGCGCCTTCTCCGTCAGCAGGTGCTCGTTCTTGAACCGGTACTCAACCGACTCCGCTCGCTCGGCAGAGATCTTCGAGAGCACATTCAGAATCGGCTCGTCCATCACGAACCCCGTCATCGATTCGCTCATCCGAAGACCAGCGAACGCGAACGGGATAGCCGCAAAGAGCGCAAGCGGCACACGCGACTTTACGTACCGCAGCGCCCAGAGCGCCGCCAGACCAAAGCTCAGCAGGATCAACCCGTTGAGCGCCCGGCAGAGCACCGCGACCATCACCAAGCCGAACGCAACAGGCCAGAACACAACCGCTGGCCCGAGCGCATCAATAAACTTCTTCCCCCGGCCATCCGGGCGCTGGACCGCTTCCTTGCCCCGCATGCCGGGCGGCATCATCGGCAGCTTGTCTACCGCCTTCGTGTGCCAAAACCAGAGCGCCAGGAGCGACGTCACCGCCATGAACACACCCAGCATCAAACCATGCCGGAGGAACACCAGCGGCCTGTACCCGCCGAGCCGGCGCAGCGCCGTGCCGCCGTGGTCGTACGTCACGTACCCGTAGACCCGCTTGTGAAGCTGCGGGCTGAACCGGATCTCCCACATGATGAACGGCACATAGATAACCGCGCCCACGATCAGAATCATCACAAGATGCTTCAGCGCCGCCGCGTTGGTCACATACGCACGCCCGATCAGATACGGGATGCCCCATGTCCAGAACTGACTCAGAATCGAAGCGCTGCCGTCGTAAGCACCAAGCCCGTTCGAGATCGACGTAAAGAACGGCGAGAAACACCACACCACCACGGGCAGGTCCATCCACGACGGCCGAAGCCGCAGCAGCACTCCCGGGTCGAAAACCATCATGCACCCGAGCACGCTGAGCGTGACCGCCGAGTCGCGCGTGATGTCGATCGGACCGATGAGCGGGTACTTCGCCGCCCAGGGCAGAAAGAGCCAACCGAAGATCAGCCCGCAGAACGCCGCGGTCCGTTTCGGCAGGAGCAGAAACATCGCGGGCACCGCGACGAAGAACCACCCGAGCATCGCGATTTGAACCAGCGGTGTCATGACGGTTCTGAAGGCTCCGAATCAGTGCCAGTGATCCTAGTCGGCCCAATTCTCGGACCCACCGCGCACCGCACTTCCCTAACAGTCAGTCGGCACGACCAGCCCCAACCATAAGAAAAGACCCGCAGGCAGCCTCTATCGCTTCGATTTGAGTTCTCGGACGCTCCCGAGCATGGGCCTCAGCCAAACCACGCCCACAACGCCGCTCGCCGCGATCAGCCCCGCCGCCGACTGCAGCCTGCCCGGATCAAACAGCCCGGCCACCGCATCGCCCACAACCATCCCGCCGGCAGACGCCCAGACCGTCATCCAGCACGTCGCCGCATCTCGGGGTAGTACATTCAGCCCCTTCCGCATCGCCAACACGAGCATCGACGCGTACCGACCGCACTCGGACAACGAGATCGCCGCGACGAACCCCATCATCCCAACACCGAGCTTCCCGAGGTAGATGTACCCGATCGGCGCGAGCGCCGCGAAACACACAAGCTTCATCGCCTGACCGATCGCCACCGCCTTGGGCTGGCCGATCGCCATCAGCGCCGCCTTCGACGTCTCGCTCATCACCCGCAGCAGCAACCCCACCGACAACAGCTGCAGCATCCACCCCGCCGCCACGAACTGCGGCGGATATATCGCTTTCACCAGCCAAGGCCCGCCCGCGAACATCCCGCTGGCCGCCAAGCCCGTCGTCACCAAGACCGGGTTGCGCACACGATCCAACACCGTCGAGAGATCATCGCCCCGGTTGACGACCTTCGCGTACACCGGGAACACAACCTGATTCCCGAGCCGCATCACCGCCTGCATGGGCACCATCGAGAACGTCGCCGCCACGCCGAAAATACCCAACGACCACGTGTTGAACACCTTACCGAACGCGAGCTTGTCGATCTGCGACGAGGCAAACGTCAGGACCGTCGCGACAAAGATCCAGCCCCCGAACCGCAAGAGCGCCGAGACCGCCGCCCTGTCCCAGCCGAACCACACGCTCTTCTCCGCGAACACGATGTGCGAGGCAACGGTCCGAACCACCGCGCCCGCGATGTTCCCCGCCACCAAGGCCCACACGCTCGGCGACTGGAACGCCCAAACCAGAAGCACAGCCAGCCCCGCAACCTGCGAGCCGACCTCAATGAACGTCAGCTTCTTCACGTCCAGATTGCGCTTGGCAAGGATCAGCCCTGACGAAGCCAGCCCGTTAAAGATCGTGACCACGCCCGTCCACAGAATCAGACTCGCAAGCTCCGGCTCGTTGTACGCCGTCGCGAAAGGCACCGCGAACGCCCAGCACGCCGCGTACAACACCACACCACGGATAGCCTGAAGCGTCCACGCGGTCTTGACAAACGAGGCGTTGTCGCCGTCTTTGTGCTGGATCACACCCAGGTTCAGCCCCATGTCGCTGAACATGCGAAGACCCTGCAAGAAAGTCGTCACGAGCGCCATCAAACCCAGCGCATCGATGTTGTCGGTCAGCAGGTACGCGAGGATGACGTTGGAAACGAGCCGAAAGAAGTTGCCAACAGCAAAGCCGCCCATCGACCAGAGCGACGCGTTGATGGTCGTGGATTTCAGCGATGGCGCCTGAAGTGGCTTGTCCTGCATGCTCACGCGCTGGCCGCCGCTCTTGGAAGCTCACGCTCCGGCGCGGGCTCGCCCATGAGCTTCTCGTAGATCGTCGCCGCCCCGATCCTGCTGTCGAACTTCTCAACGATCGCCCGTCGGCCCGCCTCGCCCATCCGCTTCCGAAGCTCCGGGTCGCCAAGTAGTTTCTCAAGCGCCTTTGCCAGCTTGTCCGGGTCGTTGGGCTCAACGAGGATTCCGCTCTCGCCGTCATCGATGATCTCGGTCACGCCGCCCGAGGTCGTCCCGAGCGTCGGCACACCGAGCGACATCGCCTCCATGTACACCACACCCAGCGGCTCATGACGACTGACCGCGCTGAACACGTCCGCCGAGAGCAGCTCGTCGATGATCTGATCCTCTGACATCGAACCAAGGAACGACACGATGCCCTCGAGCTTCAGATCACGGCGCATCGCCTCCAGCCCGCCGCGCTCCTTGCCGTCGCCGATGATCCGGACCTCGATCTCGTAGCCCTTGTCGCTCAGCTGCTTGGCCGCCTTCATCAGCACATCGAACGCCTTGTTGTGGTGCATCCGCCCCACGCTCACGATCCGAAGCCGGCGCGCCCCCTCGGCAGGCAAGGGTCGATCGATCGGCCTCGACCAACGCCGGGTGTCAACACCGATCCGCCCGAGCAGCGTCCGCTCGCGCGGCACCGACGAGAACTTCTCACGAAGCTCGTCAAGCAAACCCTGCGTAATCGAAATCGTGAACGCCGACTCGTCAATCTTTTGCCCGACGCTGCCGCCCCACCACGAAAGATCCGCGTTCAACGTCAGCGAATACGGCACACCGGTCAGCCTCTTCACCATCATGCACAGCACCGCGCTCCTGGCCACGCTGTGCGAGTGAAGCTTGTCGATCTTCGCCCGTCGCACCTCGCCCGCCATGATGCACGCCGGAAGCACCAGAGGCAGCAAAGGCCTGACCTTCCCCCTGTTCTTGGTCTTCTCGAGCGTCAGCGCGAGCTTAATGCACGACAGAAACCCGACCGGGTGCGTGAACATCTCGCGCAACACCGCGCCGACCGCTTCCGTCTTGGTCCTCGGCCACATGTACACCGATTCCCGCTCGGCTTCCTCGGCGAACGCGTGACGGGCGCGGTCCTTCTCGTTCGGCTTGCTCGTCGAGAAAATCGTCAAAGGCATGCCCCACTCGCGGACATGCAGAATCTCCCGCCAGATCCACACGTGGGTCTGCGATGGAAACTCCGGGATGACGTAACCGATGCGCATCGTTCTTGCCCAGCATAGCCCGGCACAAAGCCGCCGGTAGTCGCCTGCGGGCAGGCCCCCGCCCACCCTGTGTAATCCTCGGCCGCGCGGTTTCCCGCGCGGCCGGGCTCTCTCTCCTCCCGGCCAAACCCGGGTGTCTGATCAGTTCGTCACGCCGACAACCATAAAGCCCTCGCGGAAGTACGCGCTGATGGCCTCGGGTGTAAAGCGTTCATCCCAATCACCCTTGCGCATGTCGCGCATCTCGGCGATCAGGGCATCCACACCACTCAGACCGATCGAGCGGGCGTAGGTGTCCAGCGTCCGAGAGCCGTCAAAGAACGGGCTATCGAGCTGCTGGGCGTGCCGGGCGTAGTCGGTCCGCCACTCGGGCAGGTCGATCTCGCTCGAACCGAGCTGGAACCAATCTTGGTCGCCGCCACGGAGGTAGTGGTTGTTCAGGTACTCGACGTTGCCAACCGTCTGGCGCCGGCGGTGCTTGATGAGGGGCTTGTCGTCATCCGAGTGGTAGAGCACGTTGTCCCTGAACGTCACGTCAACCGCGTTGTAGTCGTGGACGCGGAACGCGAGGTCCCAGTCGTGGATGATGTTATTGGAGATGAGCGCGTTGCGGACGGGTGCCGTGTCGGGGCCGTCGATCGAGATGCCGTAGGCGCTGCCGGGATCGTTGAGGTTCTTGCTGAGGATGTTGTCGGTGACTTCGACCGAAGCGGTGTGCTGGATCACGATGCCGTCGCCGCGGACAAGGCTCGAGTTGATATCGACACCCTCAAGAATCACGTTGTGCTTGATCCGGCCCTCGACCGCGTACTCGTTGTCCTTGACACCCTCGTTGCCGAACATGATCGACATCGGGTTCTGGTAGAAGACGTTGCCCTCGATGATGCCGCCCATGCGGGCCTGAAGGCCGTGCGACGAGGCACGCATCACGACGTTGTCCTTGAAGACAAGCCCGAACACCGAACGCTGGATGTAGCAGTTGTGAGCGAAGATCGTCGCGTCGCTCCGGCCGACCCTGTGGTCCCAGCCGTTGCGGTCGATGATGTTGCCCTCGATTGTCAGGCCCTCGATGTGCGAGGCGTAGATCGCCTGCGAGTGGGTCAGGCCCATCGCATCAAGAAGAATGTTCCTGCGGATGCGGATGTTCTCCATCGTGTCGTCCCGGTCAGCCTGGACGAGGATGTTCACCGCGTACTCCTTGAGGTAGCAGTCCTCGATGAGAAGATCCTCCACGGCGCCCGTGACGACACGGATGCCGCCGGCCGGGTGACCACTCCCAGGCTGCATATCAAGACTCATGATCGCGATGTGCTTGCGCTCGGTGTTGCCCGTCAAGTTGAACGCGGGGCTGGTCCCGGTGCGGATCTTGGGACGCTCGCCCTCACCGTAAGCCGAGATGACCATCGGCGCATCAGCGCTCTGGCCGCTGAACTCAAACCTCCCGAACGAGCCGCTGAACGTATCACCGCGTTTGAACAGCAGCCAGTCCGGCTGGCCGTCACGCAGCTTGCTCATGCCCCTCGAAAGAGACCGCACCGGCGTAGCCGCTGACAACCCGTCGTTTGAGTCGTCGCCCTCTGAGCTTGAAACATAAATGACCCGACTTCCCGACACGGGCGACAATTCAGTCCAGCCCTCGGTCGAGTTGTTGGTGCCGTCGTCGTCGTCGTCGTCACCGCCCCCGTTGTCGCCGTCGTCCCCGCTGTCATCGCCCCCATCGTCTCCGCCGTCATCGTTACCAACACCAGCCCCACCCCCGCCGGCGCCTGTGTTGCCGTTACCTCGGAGATACGAGAGAAGCGCGGTGTAGTCCGTCGGGGTGAGTTGGCCGTCACCGTTGATGTCGGCTTCCATGCTCCCGCTGCGGTACAGGTCGAGCCAGCGCGCCACCTGCCTGGCAAGGTCGTCAGGGACATCAGTGGGCGTAAAGAGACCATCCCCCGAATCGTCACCGCCGCCGCCATCGTCATCCGAAGGCGGCCTCACGCCGGGGTTGCTGTCGTTGTTCGATCCTGTGTTGCTTCCTCCGGTTTTGGTCGTCCGTGGCACGTAGCGGATGATCCGCTTCCCGTTTGGCATCGCGATCACGATGCGCTCCATTTCGACGCCGTCCCCCGCCGATTGAGCCGCCGCGGGAGCCGTAGTGGCTCCAGAACTAATGACCAGTGCGAGCGCTGCACTCTTGCACATGCTTGTCAGGTTCATTTCCGACCTCCAGAACACCCTGTCAATTCAGGGCTTAGCTCAAAGATCGTCAGCCAATACACTCGTCGTGAGCCGCTGAAGCCTTCACCCAAATCCCGAGGCCGCATCCCCTGCACAGGGGCTGCATTCGATGCCGGCATCCCAAACCCTACAGCTTTCCGCGCCAGCCCCGCACGCTGCTCTAAATCCCCACTCCATCAGCGAACCAGCGATACACCGTCCGATCATCACGCAATCCATCGCACTCTGGTTATCTCAGACGTTGCCAAACTTTCTTCGGGTTCTCGGCCCTGCACAACTCCGCGCAGGCTCAAGTTCAAAGCAATGACGCCGAGCCGATGCGCCGATACCGTTAACTACAGATAGCGAGCGAGAGAAGGAAACCGCAGCCGATGCCCGAGCCGTCCCAGAACAACTCCCCTCCCGCGCCGGGTCGGCGGTACGCGCTCATCTGCCCGTGCAAGGACGAAGCCGAGCACGCCCAGGCGACCATCGACTCCCTCGCGGCGCAGTCCGAGCCGCCCACCCTCTGCCTCTTCGTAGACGACGGCTCAACCGATGACACACCGCGCATCCTCGCAGAAGCCGAAGCCAAGTACCCGTGGTTCAAGGTCCACCACCGCAAGAACACCGGCGAGCGCCGCGTCGGCCCGGGCGTCATCGCCGCCTTTAACGAGGGTTATGAGTCCATCAACAAAGACGACTTCGACTTCGTCTGCAAGATCGACGCCGACCTCGAATTCCCGCCCCGCTACTTCGAGCTTGTCATGGACAAGATGAACTCGCACCCGCGTTACGGCAACTACTCGGGCAAGCTCTACTTCCGCCTCCCATCGGGCGAACTCGAACCCGAACCCACCGGCGACGAGAACGCCGTCGGCAACGCCAAGTTCTTCCGCGTCGAAGCCTTCGAAGATATCGGGCGCTTCGCCGAGGAAGTCGGCTGGGACGGCATCGACGGGCACATGTGCCGCATGAAGGGCTGGATCGCACAGAGCGAGGAGCACCCCGAGCTCCGCATCATCCATCGCAGGCTCATGGGCTCCTCTTATAAAGGCATCTTCCACGGCCGACAGCGCTGGGGACGAGCCAAGTGGTACATGGGCACCGGCCCGCTCTACATGCTCGCCGTCACCGCGTACCGCATGAAAGAACGACCCGTTTTCATCGGCGGAATCGGCATCCTCGTCGGCTACATCAAATCCATGCTCACCGGCTACCCACGCCACGGCACGCCGGAATTCCGCAAGTTCCTCCGCAAATTCGAGCACCGCTCGCTCGTCATCGGTAAGTCCGCAGCAGCGCGCGAAGCAAACGAACGAACCATGCGCGAGTGGGACGCCTCACACCAGAGCGCGGCATGACACAACAACACACCATCGCCGAACCCGAACGCGTCAACATCGTCGGCGCCTGGGTGCACCGCACCACCATGCAGCAGGCCGTCGATCACATCGCGCGCTCACTCGAAGCCGGCGCCGGAGGCTGGGTCGTCACACCAAACCTCGACATCCTCCACAAACTCACGCACGACCCCGAGTTCGCAAAGCTCGTCGAACCCTCGACACTCCGCCTTGCCGACGGCATGCCCCTCGTCTGGGCAAGCAAACTCGCGGGCACACCCCTGCCCGAACGCGTCGCAGGCTCCGACCTCGTCTGGAACATCTGCCAGCGCGCCGCAACAGACAACCGATCCGTCTACCTCCTCGGTGGCGACGAAGGCATCGCCGAGAAAGCAAAGGCCGTCCTCGAAACAAAGTACGAAGGACTCCGAGTCGCCGGCACACACTGCCCGCCGTTCGGATTCGAGAACAGCGACGAAGAAATGAACACGATCTTCAAGTCGCTCGAAGATGCAATGCCCGACATCGTGCTCGTCGCGCTCGGCTGCCCGAAACAAGAACGGCTCATCGACAAACTCAGAACCAGATTCCCCAGCACCTGGTTCCTCGGCATCGGCATCAGCCTCAGCTTCGTCACAGGCGACGTCCAGCGCGCACCCGCGTGGTGCCGAAAGCTCGGCCTCGAATGGGCCCACAGACTCCTGCAAGAACCAAAGCGACTCGCACATCGCTATCTCGTCATCGGGATTCCATTCGGCATCAAAGTACTGACTGCATCACTAACCGCCCGGTTTAGGGGAAAACCTGCCCATACCTGATGCGTGGTACATCTGCCGGCGTGGATAAACTCAGTTGTTCTGCGATCTTGGCGATGAACTATCGGGGATGTGCCCCATACTCAGTTGCTGATCTCTGGGGGTTGGTTCGGGATGATCAGGCAGGCTCCAACGAGCGATGGCGATCCGCGGGAACCGAGTCGTAAAGACTTGCCCCGTCTGGATTCATGTATCCTCCTCGCCGGCGGCCTCGTCCCCTCCCCGCTAGCAAAGCTCACACATCGCCTGACACTCGAACTCTGGCTCAGCGCCAAGGAAACCGTCTTCAGACGCTGGTGCGATGTGCTCGACCACCTCGCCGTCGGCGCGGGCATCGATCACCCCAGTATCCGGGTAGTTCACAGCGGCCCACCAAACGAACCCACGCACGAACTCACCGACCCGCGCTTCGACGTCCGAACCATGGCTGAGCCCGATGAGTTCCGAGGCCCAGCCGGCGTCCTGCGCGACATTACTAAAGACGACCCGCCGGATTCGGTGATCCTCGTCGCCGAGGCCGCCCGCTACATCGCGGGCACCGTCTGCCAGCTCCTCCAGGACTGGTCCGAGCACAAGCCCGATGTCCTCGTAGCCAAGACCCCCGACGGCACCCCCGCCGGCATCACACTCCTGAAAGCCTCGGCGCTCAAACTCGTGCCTGACACAGGGTTTATGGACATCAAAGAGCAATGGCTCCCAAGGTGTATAGATGAAGGCATGAAGATCTGGACCTCATCGACCAGGAACTTCATGCCCTTCCCGCTCCGCACGCTCGATCAGTTCCTCGCCGCATCGGCGGTCGCTTCCGGCAAACCATGCCCGATCAGCTCGACCATCCCGGTTCTCGGACCGCTACGCCCGGTGACCAAGACCGAAGACAAATCCCGCATCGCCGACGATGCCAAGGTGGCGAGAGACGCTGTGGTCGCCGATGCAGTAGTCATGCCCGGAGCCAAAGTCGGGCCCGGCGCGATCGTCGTGCGGTCGCTGGTCTGCCCGGGAGCCATCGTGCCCGCGGGCGCTGTTGTCGTTGACGGCGTTGTTGCCGCCAACTGAGTTTGAAGGAGTCGTACGGACAGAGCCATGCCGCTGATTCGCAACTGGAAACAGTTTGATCTGATCGCCCTCGCCGTACTCGTGTGCGCCGCGATCGCAGCCTCATGGAAAGCCTGGTACGACATCTTCTACACCGTCGGCTGGCAGGACGCCGAACAGTCGCACGTGCTTCTGGCGATCCCCGTCGCGCTCTGGCTCGCCTGGCTCCGCCGGGGCCGGCTCATCCGATGCCGGCCCGAACCCTCGGTCCTCGGCCCCATCATCGTCCTCGGCGCCTGGCTCCTCGGTGAGTACGGCCTGCAGAACTCCATCGACCTCTACTGGCACTTCTCCGCGCTCATGCTCGTCGCGGGCGCGGTCGTCTCCGTCGCCGGTTACAAACCCATCCTCAAAATGGCGGTCCCCGCGTGCGCGCTTCTGGCGCTCATGCCGATCCCCGCGGACATCAGGCTCGCCATCGCCGCCCCGCTGCAGAAAGTCAGCGCGAGCAGCTCGCAGTATCTCCTCGACATCGCGGGCGTTCCCGTCATGCGCACCGGTAACGGCCTCGTCATCAACGGCGAGAACGTCATCGTCGCAGAAGCATGCAACGGCATGCGCATGGTCGCCGCCCTCGGCGTCGTCGCCTACACCTTCGCCTTCTCCATCCCCGCAAGGCCGATGGTCCGCGTCCTCCTGCTCGTCACGAGCCCGCTCCTCGCGGTCATCGTCAACATCTCAAGGCTCATGCCGACCGTCCTTTTCTACGGCTACGCAAGCAAGGACACCGCCAAAACATTCCACGATCTCTCGGGCTGGTTCATGATGGTCGTCGCGCTCGGCGTGCTCTGGTCGATCATGCGCCTGCTGCGCTGGATGGAGCTGCCCGTCCTCAACTACGGAGCCATGCGCGAATAACACATGTCACGCAAACAGATCCATCCCGCGTTCCGTGTTGCTGTGCCGCTCGTCTCGGCCTCGCTGCTGTCCGTCCTGCTCGCGCTCGGCACACTCAACCCGTCGCCGCCCCAGGGCGTCGATGTCTACTTCGAGACCGTCGCACGCACGATCGACAAAATGCCCTACCGCGTCGACAAGTGGATCGGCACCGATCTCAACACCGCACCGCCGCAGGTCCTCGAAACACTCAAGCCCACCCGCGTCCTCCACCGGGGCTACACCGCCCAGCAGGACCGGTTCCGCGTCGTCGTCGTCCACTGCCCCGACGTGCGGGACATGCAGGGCCACTACCCCGCAAGGTGCTACCCGGCGACGGGCTGGACCGAATCGAACCACGAGACCATCACCGCCCATTTCGCCGGCGCCGATCACGACGTCACCGTCTACCGATTCGAGCAGCTCGGCGACTTCGGCGAACACATCAAAATGACAGTGGCTGTTTTCTTCGCTTTGCCCACAACCGGCAAGCCGCAGCCAGCCCAGGCGATCTACGCTGATCTGGACGGCGTACGAAACGCATCGGCAAACCGTAGACGAAACCTGCTGGGCTCGGCCCAGCTTCAGATCATCTTCGACAGCGACAAGCCGAACGAAGATGTCATCAGAGTGCTGGAGCAATTCGCACCAGCGCTCGACCCGGTCATCCAGACCGTCGCGGAGGGACTCAGTTGAGCAATCCATTTGGTGAAACCGGCAGCCCAGTGCACAAGCAGACGCCCGACGAGTTTCTGCACAACGACGTTGAAGACCAGGCCTTCGATCTGGTCACGCTCGCCAAGCGCTCGATCAGAGGCCGGGTGCCCCTGACACTCATCGTCGCGCTCAGCCTCGGCGTGCTCTTCGCGGTCCTCGGCTACTCACGTTCTAGCCTCGAATACGAGAGCGCCGTCACGTTCAACATCAAGTCCATCATCAGCATAATGGACGGCCAACGCCTCGACTCCGACGCAAGACGCGAAGACATCGTCGACCAGAAAAAGTTTGAGTTCGAGTCCCCTGACGTGCTGATGCTCGCGGCAGACGACCCGGCACTTCAAGCAGTAGGCTGGCCCAGCTCCGAACGCGGCGCCGCGATGCTCAAGAGCGCCATCAGAACCGACAGCGGACGACGCAAGGCCTACTTCACCGCGATCTGCAAAACCACAAGCCCCGACACCGCACAGGTCGCGCTCAAAGCAGTCTCAGACGCGTTCCTCCGCTACGAAGCCGAGAAGAACGGCATCGCCGCACGCGAGAACGAACTGACCACACAAATCCGAGACCTCGAAAGCAACATCGACGTCATCAAGTCCGGCATAGCCGCGGCAACCGCTGAGTACGGCACCTCGGACCTCCAACCACGCATCGAGCAGCTCGAATACGAGCGCAACCAGCTCCAGTCCACGATCGAAGAACTCCGAATCGCGATCCAGGTCAGCCAGAACGAAGCCGACGCCGAGTCCAAGGACGAAGACCCCGACGAGCTTTCACCTGAAGCGCTCGCACCAAGCGACCGCGAGCTCTCTTCCCTGATCGCGCAACGAGACCAGATCCAAGCGACCATCGACTACCTCATCGAAGATAAAGGTGCGAGGTATCCCGAAGTCGAGATCCGTCGCGCCGAGCTCAGGCAGCTGCAATCTCAGATCAAAGCCAGAGCCGACTACGTCCGCGAGATCGTCCGCAACGGCAGCGGCGACGTAGACATCGGTGAGATGAATCTCCAGACTATGCGCGCAACGCTCGATGCCCGACTCCAACGCCAGTCGTTCATCGACGAACGCCTCCGCGAGTACAACGCCGCCCAGGAAAGCATCGCCGAGGATCTCGAAGACCTCGCTCGCTTCCAGCGCAACAAAGCCACACTCAACGGCGAACTCGACAAGCTCCGCCTTAACCAGCAGCGCTTCCAAGAAGGCCAAGTCGAGCTGCTCAGCCCGCCGACCGCGCCGAAGCAAGCCAAAGACAAGCGCCCGCTGCTGGCAGGCCTCGGCTTCATCGCAGGCTTCTTTATGGGCGTCGCCGCCATCATCGCGCAGGGGTCGCTCAAGCGATCGTTCCGCTATGTGGACGATCTCGAGAGCATCGCCTCGCTCCCACCGCTGCTCGGCACGCTCCCCGAACTCGAGAAACACGACCCTGACAACGAGCGCATCGCCGCCGTCAGCGTCCACAACCTCCGCAACACCATGCAAGCGATCCAGGGCTTCGGGGACAACAACTCAGTCGTCATCGCCTGCACCAGCGCCGAACCAGGCGACGGCAAAACGACACTCATCCAGTCGCTGGGCGCCTCCTACGCGCTCACCGGTCTCCGAACCATCCTCGTTGACCTCGACCTCATCGGCGGCGGCATGAGCGCACGCCTCGGCCTCTCGGGCCGCCGCGGCATAGCGGACCTGCTCACAGGCCTCGAACCAACAAAGTGCATCAAGCACACCGCCACCGACAAGCTCTACGCCATGCCCATCGGCGACACCAGCAAGTGCAAGCCGGAACAGCTCGCAAACCGGCCCATCCAGCAGGTCATCGACTGGCTCCGCGAGCGCTTCGACGTCATCCTCATCGACACCGGCCCGGTGCTGGGAAGCCTCGAAGCAGGCATCGTCACCGCAGCCGCCGATCAGGTACTCCTCGTCGTCGCACGCGGCCAATCCGACAACATCGTTCAGGCCGCCGTCGGCAGGCTCGAACGCCTCGGTGTCCGCAGCACCGGCATCGTCTTCAACCGCGCCGACCCGGAAGATCTCCGCAAGAGCCTCAGCGCCGCTTCCGTCGGCGCACCGAGCATGCACCAGATCCCACGCAGATCGGGCGAGCAATCACTGGACATGGACCGATCCATCGTCGGCAGCATCCCGCAGTCGCGCGATGAACGCGTCGGTTCACTCAAGGCCGAGGACGAGACCGGGACGTGAACGCGCTGCTAAGCCAAGAACTCGAACAGCTCACCGGCTTCGCTAGCAGCCAGACGACATCGCTCTGGGGACTCGAACTCAAAGAGATCCACGACAGGTACTGGGCGAGCCGCGGCTTCCAGATCGTCAGACCCGGAGGCCCCGCACCAGACCCAAGCGGGCCCGAGCTCTATGTCCTCCTCGACGCCGACCTGCTCGTCGGCTTCGGTGTGCGCAAAATCCTCCGCATCATGCCCTGGATGCAGCCGCGCGCCATCCGCGTACGCCTCGTCGAAACAGAGCTCTCCCCCTACCGCGAGAGCGTCGCCACCGACGACGACGGCAGGTTCATAAAGTTCATCCGAAACTACGACGCCAAACAAACACACTCTGCCCAGCTCTGGGTCACACCAAAGATCGAGTACGCCAAGGCCTGGAACGCTTCCGCGTCGGGCAAAGTTGGCTCGCGCCTGCTCGCAAACACCATCCCCACCGACAAACGCGTCGCCCTCCGCGTGCCGGGCAGGATCTTCAAAGACGACCTCGACGGCTCCGAGAGCTACCGACGCTGGATCCTCAAAGCCTGGGCCTCGCCCAGCGGCGTCATCGAGGGCGTCTACCAGCCAAGCCCGGGCGTCTGGCTCCACGAAACGGTCAAGGTTGACCCAACCGCCCGCATCATCGGCCCCGTCTGGATCGGCGCCGGGCACGAACTCAAGTCGGGCGAAACGCTCGTCGGCCCCGCCATCGTCCCCGACAAGCCGGGCATCGCGACCAACGCCGGGCAGGTCGACTGGTACGCCGTGACCCACTCCGCGTGGCGCCTCATCCCAACCCTGCACAAACGCCCGACACGCGCGATCACAAAGCGAACCTTCGACATCGTCGTCGCGCTCATCGCCATCATCTGCACGCTCCCGATCTACCCCTTCATCATGGCCGCCATCTACATCGAAGACGGCAGGCCCTTCTTCTTCAAGCACCGCCGACAGCGCTTCGGAGGCCGCCCCTTCCCCTGCCTCAAGTTCCGCTCCATGCTCCGAAACGCCGAGGAAATCAAGGCGCAGCTCCAAGAGCAGAACAAATCCGACGGCCCGCAGTTCCACATGGAAAACGACCCCCGTCTGCTCAAGATCGGCAAGCCCATCCGAAAGTTCAAGATCGACGAACTCCCGCAGTTCTTCAACGTCCTCGTCGGGCACATGTCCATCGTCGGGCCAAGACCAAGCCCCGACCGCGAGAACCAGTACTGCCCCGCCTGGCGCGAGGCACGCCTCAGCGTCCGCCCCGGCATCACAGGCCTCTGGCAGGTCAAGAGCGAACGCGAACCACAGACCGACTTCCAGGAATGGATCCGATACGACCTCGAGTACGTCCAGAACAACTCGTGGCGACTCGACATCTGGATCATGATCGAAACCGTCAAAAAGATACTCTTCCGCTCGTAACCGGCGGCAAAGCTCGCAGTCACGGACCGACACACCATGCGAAACAAAAACAAACGAATCCTCAAGCGACTCTTCATCCTCGGCACGCTCGCAAGCATCGTGCTCGTGGCCGGCGTCGCGCTGCACATCGCGCGCAACAAGGGCAAAGAGCGCCTCCTCCGCGAGCACTACGAAGCAGGATTCGCAGCCTACGAAGCGGGCAATTTTGAGGAAGCCGTCGAAAAACTCGGCTACTACAACTCAACGATCAACGACGACCCCGACGTCGCCTACAAGCTCGCCGACGCGAGCCGACGCCTGCCCTCGCAGGGCGGCAACGGCCTCCGCAAAGCCGTCTCCCTCGCAAGAACCGCCGCCGAGCTCGCGCCCACGCGCACCGAACCGCTCGAACTCCTCCTCGACCTCCACGGCGAACTCAACCAGCAAACAGAACGGCTCAACGTCGCGCTCAGACTCCTCAAGCTCGAAGAGAACAACACAGCCGCCCTCACCGCAAAGGCCATGGCCGAGGTCGCGCTCGGCAAGCGGAACGAGGCGCTCCAGACAGCCCAACAGCTCGCAGAGATCAACCCCGACGATCCCGAATCGCACAAGCTCGTCTTCGCGATCCTCGCGCGCGAAGACGCCGCCGTCGGCAGACAGAAAATGGCCGAGTACGCCGAGAAAATCGGCAAAGAACACCCAAACGACCCCCGCTTCGTCGTCCTCCGTGTCCACGCCTCGGCGCTCATGGGCTCGTACGACGAGGCCCGCAAGATCGCCACCTCACTGACCAGCGCCGAGCTCGACGAAGAAACACTCGAAGAAGCCATGCGAGCACTCGACCTGCTCGGCATGCGCGACGAGTGCGACGCGCTCCTCGCGCGCCACGCAGAGCGGCCCGAGCTCTTCCAAACCACGTCGCTCCTCTCAGTCAAGCGCGCGTTCATGCGCGGCAACATCAGCCAAGCACGCCAGATCGCTGAGCTCTCGCTCAACTCGGACCCGATGCCGCCCATGGACATCGTCCCGTGGGCGCTCGCCTGCGGCGTCGACCTCAGCCAAGAGCAGATCAAACTCCTCTTCGACCATTCCGAGAAGTCCACCGCGTTCCAGCAAGCGCTCGTCGATGGCTTCGCCGCGATCCAGTCCGGCGACCCCCTCGCCGCCCTCGAGTCGTTCTCGCGCGCCAAAACCATGCGCCGCGACGACCCGCTCGCCGGCGCCCTGCTCGCCGATGCGCAGGACCGCATCGGCGCCTGGAAAGACGCCGCCCGCGAACGCAAGGAAGTCCTCCGCAGAACGCCCGAGTTCACGACCGTCCGCCTCTCCTACATCGAATCGCTCCTCAACCGCGGCAGCCCCGTCGAAGCCGACGCCGCCGTCCGCGAAGGCCTCCAGATAGACCGCAACAACGGCGCCCTCCTCCTCGCGCACGTACTCGCTGTCGCTGACATGGCTTCCAGCGGCGTCGCACTCCCCGAAGAAATTCGCGGCGGCATCCGCGTCGCCGAAGCTCTCGAAGAAGACGCGACCACGCTCACCCCCGCCACGATCCCGTTGGCGCGCATGCTCGTCGCCAACGACAACCAGCCGAAGCTCAACGCAGTCCTAAACCGCATCGCCGAGGCCGACCCCGACTCACTAGATCTCCGCGCCCTGCTCTCACTGGGCAACACACTCAGCGACAACGACCACCCAAGAGCGCAGCAGATCTTCAACCTCATCGACAGCTCCACACGCGTTGACCCGTTCGTCCTGCTCGAACGCGCCACCGCGATGGCCGACGACGGCAGAGCCGAACAAGGTCTCGCCCTCCTCAACCGCAAACTCGAAGAAATGCAGAGCGCAAGCCCGCAAGCCGGCCTCACCATGGAAATGGCGCGGGCCGCCTACCTCGACAGAACCGCAGACACGAGCGCCGCATCCACACTCCAAGAACTCGCATCCAAGTACCCGCAGAGCGCCTCGATCCAGACACTCGTCCTCGAATCACAGTCGGCATGGTCAAACCCGCAGCTGATCTCGGAATCGGTCTCACGCCTCAAGTCAATCACCGGCGACGCATCCTCCGGCTGGCGCATCCACGAAGCGCGCCGGATGCTCACCTTCGACCCAACCCAGCAGAGCGCCGCCAGCGTCGTCAACCTGCTCTCCGACGACGCCAACTCCTCAACACCCGACCCCGTCTCGCAGCTCGTGCTCGCCGACGCCATGACCATTCTCGGCGACACCGCCTCGGCAGCCGACTACCTCGAGAGCGCCATCGACGCGGGCTTCGACAACCCCTCGCTCGTCCTGAAGCTGATCGCCATCCGCCAGAGCATGGGCGACATCGACGCAGCTCGCCGCCGAGCGATCACGCTCGCGCAGGTCGAACCCGTCAACAACCGCGTCCGGCGCGAACGCGTCGCGGCGTTGGTCCGACTCGGCATCTTCGAGGCCGCCCGATCCGACGGCGACAAGCTCGCAGAATCTGACAACCCACGCGACCTGCTCATAGCCGCCAATCTCTCCGGCCGGCTCGGCAACGCTGATACGAGCAACGCCCGCCTCGACAAACTCATCGCGCTCGAAGAGATCCCAGACGATGTCCTCATCGCCGCGACACTCACACTCGTCGACGCGGAACGAGTCACCGACGCGTTCAGAGTCCTCGAGCGCAACCGCTCCGAATCACCGAGCCGAGCCTTCGACATCGCCGAGGCCACGCTTCTTGAGCGCACAGGCCAGGACGCCAAGGCCATCGCCGCCCTCGACAAAGCCATCGCGCGTTCGCCGGGTGTCGAGCTCTACACCGCCAAGGCCCGCATCCTCGCAAGACAGGGCAAAGCCGACGAAGCCAAAGCCGTCTGCCAGGCAGGCCTCGCCATCTCCTCCGGCAACCAAGAACTCAAACTCCTCCAGGAAGCCATCGACCTCGTCAGCGCCGAGAACAGCGTCAGCCTCACCGCAGGCGAAGCCGACGCCTCGCGCAAAGTCGTCGACGCGATACGCCGATTCTCCGTCGAAACAAGCGACCCGCAGGCACTCATCGAGCGCATGCGCGCCATCACAACCGAGTCACCCTCCTACTACGCCGGCTGGTCTGTGCTCGTCACACAGCTCCAGAACGCCGGCCGATTCGAGGAAGCCGCCGAGTCCGCACAGACCGCGATGCGCCTCATCCCCTCCGACCCAAGGCCCGCAAGGCTCGCAGTCGACGCCATGCTCCTGACAAACGAACCACGCCAGGCGCTCACCGCAGCCCAGGAATGGAGCAGACGCTCGCGCCCCGAGTCGTACCAAGCCGACACAACACTCGCCGCCCTGCACGCGCGGCTCGGCTCGAACAACAACGCAACTCGCGCACTCGAACCTTGGGCAGACCGCATCGCGACCGACGACAACGTCTCGCCGATCCTCGTCCGCCTCCTCGCAACCGTCCGCATCCTCGGCGGCAACACCGAAGAAGCCTGGCAACTCATCTCCGCGCGGGTCAACAAAGACGACCGCTGGCTCGCCAGCGCCATCGAGATCTCACGCGACCTCCTCGAACGCGGCGGCTCCACCGACGCCGCAACAGTCTGGCTCAACCGCGTCTCCTCAGAATGGACCGCCAACACTGAAGACACGCTCCGCATCGCCCAAGCCCGACTCGACATCGCAACACGCACCGGCAGCGAGACCGATCTGCTCAGCGTCATCCAATCGCTCGACAAGCTGGCCACCATGCCCGACCAGTCGAGGCTGATCACTCGCGGCGCCTCGCTGCTCCGCATCGCCGCCGAACGCCTGCTCGGCCGATCGGACTCCGCCGCCCAGCACGCCCGCCAACTCGTCGCCCAGATGCCGGGCGACTCCGTGGCGCAGAGCATGCTCGCCCTAACAATTGTCGAATCAGGAGGCGACGCCGCCCAAGCGGTCGCGGCGGCTACCAAAGCCAGCGAATTCGCCCAACAGAACCCGCAAGGCCTATTCGAGTTGACCACCGCTCTCGACGCCCTGGGCCAGGCCCAAATGGCAGCAGGAAACCCCGCGGAAGCTGAATCAGCATTTAGGCGTGTGCTCGGGCTCCAGAACACGGCGACCTCAGCACGCTTAGGGCTCGCCGAGGCCATGTTCGCACAAGGCAAAGCAAGCGAGGCCGCCCGCATCGCCCGCGATCCGGCGCTCAGAAGGGCGATTTCACAGCGGCCGGGCCTCCAGCCACGCCTGGATCGGCTCAATCAGGCCATCCAAAACGGCGGCTAAATCAGCCCATCGCCTGGTACTCTAGCCCGGACTAGTTTTTCTCTAGATTTCCTCACGCTGAAACCGCCCTAGGCGTGCAAAAACTGCGCCAAACCGCCCGATATCTGGAAAATGTTGGTCCGTATACCAACTTTACATGCGTGTAGCATTGAAGACGCTTGACTCACCCCCCCGTGTCAGGCATTATTTATCGTAAGTTCAATGTGTCTCGCCAATTGTGGCCCCGATCTCAACGTGCTAGCATATGAAGAGCTAGCGGAGATCTAGCCCGATAAGTAAAGAATTGAGGATCAGTCATGGACACGACACGATTCGCTGCACTCTCAGTTGCAGCTCTGATATCAGGGGCCGCTTCAGCCCAGGACCTGACCGTGGTCAACTCACCTTGGGCAGGCGAGAGCACCCACTCGCAGATGCTCTCCGAAGCATTCGGTGGTACATTCACATCGCTCGGCCAAGTTGAAGGCATCAACGCCAAGGCCGGCACTTCCAACATGGTGCACACCGGCTTCACCAACGGCTCGTACACCTTCTCCCGAATCTCTGACTTCGGCGGATCAAGCCTCATCAGCCTCACCGACATCGCCGGCGGCGATGACACCAGCTGGGGTGCCGGCTCGTACCGCGCCGAAGCCATCGGCGGCTACTCATCGAACGAGCACTCGTTCGGTTACATGACCGAAGGCGGCGAGTTCCAGACCATCCTTCAGGCTGGCACCGCAGGTCTCGACATGACCTCGATCCACCCAAATGAACAGTTCACGTGGGCCATCGACGTCGCAGGACACCGCGAGTACTACGGCCAGGAAAGCATGAACGGCAGCGGCCAGGATCACATGGTCAGCTACGCCATGTACGACGAAAGCAACAGGCTCATCGGTGCCGTCCTCTTCTTCGAAGACTGGCACGGCGAAGGCAGCGACTACGACTACAACGACTTCGCTGTCCTCCTGACCCTCGCACCGACCCCACAGGCAGCCATGCTCGGCATGCTCGGCCTCGGCGGTGTGGGCCTCATGGGCAGCCGCAGGCGCCGCTCAATCGCCTAATCGGCCTCACATTCTGATCCTTTCGAGTGCAGACCTTGAAAAAGGTCTGCATTTTTTTCGCCCCTCACACGCTCAAATCAGGCATCCCCTATAATTATTGGGTGAATCCCCTGATAAACGGGGGACCGCCAACAATTACCCTACTACACTATCAGCGACGCGAGTTGGAGGCTCGCAAGTGTGGTTTCAGAAACAGATTAAGGGAGAGTTGGGATGAAAAACCCTTCCAACGCACTGGTGGTAGGTCTGCTTATGAGCGCTGGAGTCGCTGTTGCAGACAATGACGATTACACCCGTATTCACAGCCCAAACAACGGCGAATACACCCATGCTCAGATCCTGTCCAACGCCCTCGGCGGGACATTCTCAGCATCGGGCCGCGATTTCTCGAACGGATCGATCAACGCAATCCGCAACCGTGACTCGGGATACATCCACAACACGGACCAGATCTGGTCCGCAGGAACCTACAACGCCAAGATTATCGGCAACCAAGGTTCCAACGACGCCGAGTTCGGCTACGTCAACGGCACCCACGGCGGCCACTTCCGCTCGCTCCTCGACGCAGAAGAGATCGGCAGCTCAACCTCGACGACACGCGACGACGACTTCCGCTGGGCCATCAAAGTTGACGGCTTCATCTGGGATTCCGTATACACCTCGCGCGATCACGATAACTACGGCAAGGACATGATGGTCTCGTACACGCTCTACAACGCGTCCAACGCCATCATTGGATCCGTCCTCTTCTTCGAGGACAAGAAGCACTTCAGCGACAAGGACTTCAACGACGTCGCCGTCCTGCTCTCAATAGTCCCGGCTCCGCAAGCCGCTGCAATGGGCGGCCTGACCCTGCTGGCCGGCTTCGGCATGACCCGCCGCCGCCGCCTCGCCTGATAACCGGCGTAAACAACACAGTAAACTTCAGCAGGTCCGCGAAAACTCGCGGGCCTGCTGTCGTTTTGTGTACAGACGTTAAGCCTTTGCCACATTGACTTTATAATCATTTAGGGCACTTGTCTTTGCTAGGAAATACCCCCATGATAGGGGTGCCGGCAGTTCGTGAGCCGGGGATATTGGAAGACAAGACCAGGGGTTCAAGCCATGCGTTTCGCAGCCACCATCGCAGCCGCAGCGACAATCACCGCGGCCTCAGCATCCGCTCAGTACACACACGTCCGCTCACCATCGGGCGGCGAAGCAAGCCACTCGGAAATCCTCAGCTCGGCCCTGGGCGGCAACTTCAGCTCGTCCGGCAGCCGCGACTACTCCAACGGCATGATCTTCGCCGACCGGATGAAGGACTCGGCCCACCGCAGCATCGGCACCGACCGCTACTGGGACGCAGGCACCTACCACGTCAAGATGATCGCCAAGGAAGCCGCGTACAACCACACCTTCGGCGCCGTCGAAGGCACCTACGGCGGCGGAAACCTCAACGACTACCAGTCAATCCTGGCATCAACACCTGTCGGCACCGAAGCAACCGTCACCATGGATGAGGACTTCCGCTGGGCCATCGAAACCGATCGCGGCGGACACCACCGCAACAGCGACATCCTCTACACCTCGCGTGACTGGGATAACTACGGCAGCATCGACCACATGGTCAGTTACAAGCTCTTCAAGAACGGCGACCTCTTTGGTTACGCACTCTTCTTCGAAGACATCAAGTACTGCAGCGACAAGGACTACAACGACGTCGCGGTCCTCCTGACACTCGTCCCCGCACCGCAGGCAGCGATGCTCGGCCTCACCGGCCTCGGTGGCCTCGGCCTCATGACCGGACGCCGCCGCCGCTCGAGCATGTAATCCGCTCGATCAAAGCAGCTTCTCTCACTAACAAGCACGGACCCATTCGGGTCCGTGCTTTTACATCCGTTGATCAATCATTCTGCCGCACGGCTCACGCCCGCTGGCCGTACTGCTTCTCGTAGTAGTCCTGGTACGCCCCGCTCTTGACACGCTCCCACCACTGCCGGTTCTCGACGTACCACTTCACGGTTTCCTCAAGCGCACCCGGCCAAGCAGACCGCGACGGCGACCAGCCTAGCTCGTTCTTGATCTTGCTCGCGTCGATCGCGTACCGCCTGTCGTGGCCCAGCCTGTCCTCGACGTAGCGGATCATCTCCTCGCCCTTACCCATGATCTCAAGGATCGAGTGCGTGAGCTCAAGGTTCGACCGCTCGTTGTTGCCGCCGATGTTGTAGACCTCGCCCGGCTTGCCCTTCTCGAGCACCGTCAGCACCGCCTCGCAGTGGTCATCAACATGCAGCCAGTCGCGGACGTTCTTCCCGTCGCCGTACAGCGGCACCTGCTGGCCGTCCATCAGGTTCGAGACGAACAGCGGGATCACCTTCTCCGGGAACTGATAAGGCCCGAAGTTGTTCGAGCACCGCGTCGTCACGAGATCCATCCCGAACGTGTGGTGGTACGCGTTAACCAGCAGATCCCCGCCAGTCTTGCTCGCCGAGTACGGGCTGCTCGGATCCAGCGGCGTCGTCTCGGTGAACTTCACCTCCGGGTTCTCGAGCGGAAGCGACCCGTACACCTCATCCGTCGAGACATACACGAAACGCTTGTCGTTGCCGCCGGCGCGCCGCCAGGCATCGAGCAGTACCTGCGTCCCGCGTGTGTTCGTGTCAACGAACGGCCCCGAGTCCATGATCGACCGATCGACATGGCTCTCCGCCGCCATATGAACAACAGCATCAACGCCCGGCAGCACCCTGTCGAGCACCTCCGGATCGCGCACGTCGCCCTTGACGAACGTGTACCGCGGATCGTTCTCGATCTCCGCCAGGTTCTCGAGGTTGCCCGAGTACGTCAGCGAATCGAGGTTCGTGATCTTGTAGTCGGGCCGATCACGCAGCACCAGACGCACAAAGTTGGAACCGATGAACCCGGCGCCGCCGGTCAGAAGAATGTGCATCACGCGCTCCTGGCTCTGTCTTGCACTCGAAGTTGATTCAGTACAGCCTCTAGATTGTCCCGCCAACTCGGCATCGCACCGAGCACCGACTCCGTCTTACTCAGATCAAGCACGCTGTACGCGGGCCGCTTCGCGGGTCTCGGGAACTCGTCCGTCGAGCATGGCGCGATCTCGCACGCATGCCCGAGCCCGTCGCGGATCGCGCAGGCAAACTCGTGCCACGTGCACTCGCCGCCGTCGGTCACATGGAACATCCCGCGTGCACCAGCATCCACAAGCCCGACAAGCGACCTCGCCAGATGCTCCGCCGACGTCGGCCTGCCCCGCTGGTCGCTCACGACCTTCAGCTCATCACGCTCGTCAGTCAGCTTCGCCATCGTCTTGACGAAGTTGTTCGCGTGATGCGAGTACAGCCAGCTCGTTCGCGCGATGACAAACTCACACCCAGACGTCTCGATGATCACCTCGCCCGCGGCCTTCGTCCTGCCGTACGCACCGATCGGCGACCGAAGCTCATCCGTCGCGTAAGGCTCGCTCGAGTTGCCCTCGAACACGTAGTCCGTCGAGACATGCACAAGCACGCCGCCCGCATCGCCCAGCCGACCGCACAACGCCTGCAAGCCCGGCCCGCCGTTGATCGCAAGGGCCTTGTCCTCGTGCTCCTCCGCGCCGTCCACATCGGTCCACGCGGCGCAGTTGAACCAGACCGCCGACATATCGAGCCCGCTCGCGTTCACAGCTTCGGCGCTCGACAGGTCAAACTCCTCCCGGTCCACCGCGACAAACGGCACCCCGAGCCTCGTCAGCAGCTCCCGCATGTGCGTGCCGAGCATGCCCTGCGCACCGACAACGACAGCGCCGGGATGGTCAGGCTTGCCGTGATAGAACGCCCCGAGGCTCATCCGTGCTGGACCTCCCAAGGGAAGCCGTCGACGCCGTCGTGCGCGAGCCGTTCTTCGTCTGGGTTCGCCGGGTCGTACGCCTCGGTGACGTAGTACAGAAGGCCCGCCGACTCGCTCCCGACCGTCGCCGCGCCGTGCCACAAGGTCGGCGGGATGATCACCGTCCCGGGCCTCTTCTCGCCCGCGACGCACGCCCACGACACACCATCCGTCTGGCGGTGCACGCCGACCTTCAGGTGCCCCTTGAGAACAATCCAGAAATCAGTCTGTTTCTTATGCCTGTGCCAAGCCTTGATCACGCCCGGGTACTGGTTGCTGAAGTTGACCTGCCCCTTCGGGCTCATCACGCCCTGTAGCTGGTTCATAAGCGACCAGCCCCGGTCATCGGCGAAGTGCCTCGCGGGCACGAACACCGGCTCCTGCTCGGCAAGCGCACGCCTGTACCCAGTCTCAACGGTGTCGTCCCAAACCGGGATCCCGATCACGCTCATGACGACGCCCCCACCTTCGCGGGCAGGCTCATGTGGTTCGCCCCGCCCTCGGCGACGAGCTTCGTCGCCCGGTACAGGCTCTCGTGCGTCCCCGCGTCCGTCCACCAGCCTTCGAGCACCTCACTCGTCAGGTTGCCGCGCCGGATGTACTCGTTGTTCACGTCGGTAATCTCGAGCTCGCCACGGTCGCTGGGCTTGAGCGTCTGGCAGATGCTGAACGCGTCGTTGTCGTAGAAATAGATGCCCGTAACAGCCAAGTTGCTCTTGGGGTCCTTGGGCTTCTCGACGATCGAGGCGATCGTGCCATCGCCGCCGACCTCGGCAACACCGAAGCGGTGCGGGTCCGGCACTTCCTTGAGCAAGAGCTTCGCGCCGCTCGCCTGCGCCCGGAAATCATCCGCGGCCTGCCTGATGTTCCCCTCGATCACGTTGTCACCTAGAACAACGCAGATCTTCTCACCATCCGCGAAGTCCTCGGCGAGCTTCAGCGCATCGGCGATGCCGCCCTCGCCCTCCTGATAGGCGTAGGCCAAGTGCTTCACACCGAGATCCTTGCCGTTCTTGAGGAGCTTCAAGAAGTCGCCCGCGTGCTCGCCACCAGTGACGATCATGACCTCATCGATCCCCGCGTTGAGCAGGCACTGGATCGGGTAGTAGATCATGGGCCGGTCGTACACCGGCAGCAGGTGCTTGTTGGTTACCAGCGTGAGCGGCCTAAGCCGAGACCCGAGCCCGCCTGCGAGGATGATGCCCTTCATGGAAACGTCGCCTTTCTGAGCGTGTTTGGCAGTCTAGACCCGAGGGCCTTCGTCTAGTGTTCAATCGGCGCACAACCGGCTTGGGATCAGCGTCATCCGCTAAGATAGAGCACAACAGGAGACATTCACATGCCCCGCAACACCCCCCTCATGCACTCAATCTTCGCCTGTGCCATCATCGCCATCACAGGCTGCGAGGAAACCGGCTCATCCACCGCTTCCAGTTCGCCAAATCAGGGGGGTGCCCAGAGCCAACTCGGCAAATCCGTTGAGATGGGCAAGGATCTCCGCGACAGCATCCAGGGCCGGGACATGTCCATCGGCGCACTCGCCGGCGGCGAAGGCACCGTCCAGGTCGCGGGCCTCTCAATCCCAGTCCCCGCCGCTTGGACGCAGGTCACGCCTTCAAACTCCATGCGCCTCGCTCAGTTCGAAGCCGAGCAAGGCGAAGTCGTCATCGCCATCTCACAAGCCGGCGGCACAGCAGATGCCAACATCACCCGATGGGCAGGCCAGGTCACCGACAACGGCCAACCCGCCCAACCATCGATCGAGACATTCACCGCCGCGGGCTACGATGTCACCATGGTCGATCTCACAGGCGACTACACCGAGGGCACCATGACCGGCAACCCGACCACCTACAGCGACTACTCGCTCGTCGGCGCCATCATCGACACCGGAGCAACCAAAACCTTCGTCAAAATGACAGGCCCCTTCTCGCTCGTCGGCGATCACATCGCCAACTTCGAGAACATGGTCAAAGGCATCCAGAAGAACTAACGCCTAAGCCGCGACGTCGCCGGCGACCATCTTGTCGTACCAGTCGCGACGCTTCGCATCACCGAGCACCGAGTACGCCTTGGCGATCTTGTCGAACTTCTCCGCGGCATCCGGCGCATTGTTGTGATCCGGGTGGTGCTGCTGCGCCAGCTTGCGGTACGCGGATTTGATCTCGCTGTGCGCCGCTTCCGGAGCAACACCGAGCACGCCGTACAAGTCCTCGAAGTTGATAAACGCCTGAGGACGGTCCGGCTGCGCTGTTTTACCGGCGCCCGAGCCCTCTTGTTTAGGCCGCGATTCATCGCCTGAAATCGGCGCTTTCCCGTTGGCAAAGCCGTACTGACCGAGCTGCCGAAGCGCATACCCAACGCCGGGCCGCTGATCGACAATCTGGAAACCCGCCTCATACACAGCAGGGAACCAGCACGTCCGCCGCACCCACTGCACACGGGCCTTGACCGTCAGCTGCTTGTCCGTCGTCCGAACCTGCAGATCGTGGATGTCGCCCTTGCTCAGCGCCATCTTCTTCCGCGACGACAACCGGAACCCGGTCTCAGACACATCGCGCACCGTCCCGATCTTGCAATCGAGCGTGTTGGTCTCAAACCGCTCCGCCCGTCGCGGCATCGGTATGCGCGTAGATGTCTTGCCGGATCTAAACCCCATAACAAGGCTTTCGGCATTGCAACAACGGATCTTGATGTCAGGTCTGAAATGTCACCCCGAAACGGGCACATACATCCGAAGACTTAGCGGACGTCGAGAAGCTCGATCTCGAAGATCAGGTCCGCCTTCGGCGGGATCGCGGGAGGTGAGCCGTGCAGGCCGTAACCGAGAGCGTAAGGAATGGTGAGCGTGCGCTTGCCGCCGACCTTCATGCCCGGGATGCCCTCTTGCCAACCCTTGATCAGATTCCCGAGAGGGAACTCGATCGGCTGGCCCCTGCTGTACGACGAGTCGAACTCGGTGCCGTCCATCAGCGTGCCGCGGTAGTGAACCTTGACGGTCGCACCGGGAGGACACTCCATGCCGTCGCCGACAGTGGTGTCCTCGATCTTCAACTCTGTAACACTCTCACTCATTGCCTCAACCCCTTTTCGGAACTCATCGCGATGCACCCTGCTAACCCCAGTAGCGTGCAACGCATCCCTCTCCCCTTCAGGATGCGATCATTTGCTTCCAATCAATACAATGCGACACACATATCGAAAAAGTTTACGGGTGAACCCCCTATCTACAAAGTAGATGCGCCGGGTTCTCAATTGCGCGATTGCATACACACCGCTGTACACTGATTCACCATGAACAACATCAACCGCCGCCGCTTCCTCGCCGCCTCATCCCTCACCGCGATCGCCGCAGCCGCCGGCAAAACCAACGCCGTCACATGGCGACACGAACCCGGCGACGACCACCGGGGCCCGCTGGCCATCGCATCAGGCAACGGCCTAAAAGCCGTCGAAAGAGCCTGGGAACTGCTCAAACAAGGCCGAGACACCGCCGAGGCAATCGTCCTAGGCGTCAAGATCGTTGAAGAAGATCCAAACGACATGTCCGTCGGCTACGGCGGCCTCCCAAACGAACGGGGCGTCGTCCAGCTCGACTCCTCGGTCATGCACGGCCCTACTCACAAAGCAGGATGCGTCGCCTGTATCGAGAACATAAAGACCCCCGCGTCCGTTGCTCTCGAAGTCCTCCGCCGAACCGACCACGTCATGCTCGTCGGCAAGGGCGCCACAGAATTCGCCGTCGCCCTCGGCTTCAAAGAAGAAAACCTCCTCACCGAACGAGCCCGCAAAGCCTGGCTCCGCTGGAAAGCGAACCACGGCCCAAACGACGACTGGCTCAACCCGGAACAGATGGATTGGAAATTCGATGAAAACGGCAACGGCACCCACACCGCAGTCGCCCAAGCCGACACCTCAGAAATCCCCTACACCACTGGCACCATCCACTGCTCAGCGCTCAATGACAAGGGCGAACTCTCCGGCTGCACAACAACCAGCGGGCTCTCATACAAAATCCCCGGCCGCGTCGGCGACTCGCCGATCATCGGCGCCGGCATGTACGCCGACAACCAGATCGGATCAGCCGGCGCCACCGGACGAGGCGAGGCCGTCATCCAGAGTTGCGGCTCGTTCCTCGCTGTCCAGTTCATGGACATGGGCATGACCCCGACCGAGGCCTGCACCGCTGTTCTCAAAAGAATCGCCGACAGAACAAAGCAGCACCGCCTCCTCAACGACAAAGGCGAACCAAACTTCCAGGTCACGATGTACGCGATGCGAAAGGACGGCGCGTTCGGTTCCGCGTGCATGCGGCCGGGCGGGACCTTCGCCGTGTGCGACGACGAAGGCCCAAGGCGTCTGCAATCGGTGCCGCTGTTCGGCTAGTCCACCAACCACCAGCGCCGCCCGACCCGCACGCGAGCGCGAGTGCTCACACACCCATGAGCGCCCGCTCTCCTCTTCTGCTTTCTCACACAAACAGACACACAGAGCACACAAGCTCTGATCAGAAATCCAGCCGTTCCCACGATGTAAATTGGTTCGCGGCCCGACACATCGGGCCGCAATTCTGAGTACGCAGGGCTGCGCCTACCGGTTGCATCCGGTGTCTGTTCATGTTGCTTGAATTGATGTAAAAGCTATTGACTCAGGAGTTTGAGGCGTTATGCTGTCCCCGCTACAGGTGCCCCACTTGAGTTGTTTGGGGTGAAAAGGGAAGTGCGGTGAAATACCGCCGCGGACGCGCCGCCGTGATGGGTGACCTCCGCAGAGCGAACGAGTGCCACTGCTGTGAAAGCGGGAAGGCAAGCTCTGCGAAGCCCTAAGCCGGAAGACCTGCCTGAAGTGATTTCGTTTGACGGCCCTCGCGAAACGGGCGTCGGCGGTTGCACTACGCGCATGCTTCCTGCGCTTGGTGCCCCCACCGGCTAGGTCCCCCGCGAAGGCCAAATTCTTGGCTGGAAGCTTTGCCGCGCACTGGCGGCATTTCGGAGAGACAGACAAACATGGCTACTGCTCGTACCAAACTCATGGGATCAATCGTCGCGTCGGCTGCTATCGCGCTCAACGCGCACGCCGACCTCCAAACCTACGCGCTCGTTGACACATACTCACTCCCAGGCACAACCTACGACCTCATGCCCGACGGCAGGCTCCTCGACATCGCCGCCGACGGCACCGTCTCAATCCAAGACTCCATCAACGCCTCAACCTATTCAGCAGTCGGATCCATCGGCCAGGTCAACTCCGCAGGCTTCGGCCCCGCGTTTGTTTCTGTCAGCCCCGACGGCGCAACCATCGCAGTCGGCAACAACGAGTTCGACTCGAGCAACGCCGTCCTCTTCTTCGATTCCGCTGCCGCGACCAGCGGCAACGCCTCCGCGATGTCCAGCATCATCACACCAAACTTCGCCGCGAGCTGGAGCGACAACGACACCATCTACGTCTCCGGCGCCGACGGCACAACGTTCGACACCACCGTCAACAGACTCGACATGAACCTCGGCACATCCACAACAGTCCTAAGCCCCGCCGGCGTCTTCAGCGGCGGCGTCACGGTCCACAACGGAGGTGTCTACGCAGGCGACGGCGACTCGGGCGATGTCTACCGCTTCGACGCCGCAACGCTCGACGCCGCGGTCAACCCCGTCGCGCTCACATCTGGCGACTTCATCGAATCACACGAAAGCGCAGGCTCGATCGACTTCGACGCCGATGGCAACATCATCATCGCCGGCGGCGTCTTCGACTTCGGATCGGGCGGATTCACCGGCTCAGCAGCGATTTTCGACGCGCTCTCCACAGACAGCCAGGTCTTCACACCCGCCGGACCTGACACGTTCTACGGAGCGTTCTTCAACGACGTGACGGGGCAACTCGTCGTCACCGCCGACGGCACCGCGTACGTGTTCGCTGTGCCTTCACCCACCACCGCAGCGCCGCTGCTGGTAGCCCTCGCTGCCTGCAACCGGCGTCGTACCCGCTAGAGGAGATTTGGTCTTCAAGGCCAGGAGAGAGGTTCGCATGTGTAAGAACAACAACAAAGCAGTGATCATGTTCTTTCTCGCCGGGGTTGGCGCGGTGGCTGCCCCGGCGGTGCGAGCCGACGACTTCGCCACGACGGTCATCGACTACAGCCCGGCCCCAGGCCAGTTCGTGTCCGATCCCAACTTCAACGACCCGGCAAGGGCACTCGGTGCCCCCATCGGCGGCGGCACGCTCAGCGCCGACAACACCTCCGCCGTCACACTCGGCGGCTTCGGAGGATCGATCACACTCGCATTCGACCACACCGTGCTCGATCACCCAAACAACCCACTCGGTATGGACGCGATCGTCTTCGGCAACGCCTTCTACGTCGGCGGCAACGACGAACGCAGGTGGGCCGAGGCAGGCCTCATAGAAATCTCCCTCGATGTCAATAACAACGGCCTAGCCGACGATACCTGGTACACCATCCCGGGCTCCTCTCTCTCAGCACCCGTCACCCTACCGCTGCCGAGCGTTTTCGACGGCCCTGTCGTCATCAATGACCCGAGCGCCGGAACCGGCAATGAGTCCTACTGGGGATACGCAGACATGTCGCCCACCCTAATTTTGGGTGATACCGACGCAAATAACACCGTAGACGACACTTCCATCACGCCCGAAGAGTTCTACACGGTGCCCGACAATCCTGCCCTCTTGGGGGTAGATCCGGGTTCAGGAGGCGGCGACGCGTTCGACATCGCGTGGGCTATCAACCCTGCCACAGGGGACTTAGCGAATCTCTACGGCTTTGATTTCATCAGAATCACCACCGCGGTCGATATCACAAACGGCATCTTCGGCGAGGTCTCGACGGAGATCGATGCGGTTGCCGACGTCAAGTCTGACGGGCAAGAATGCCTCGCCGATGTCAACGGGGACGGGATGCTCACGGCAGCTGACTACTCCGCTTGGGTAGCGGCATACAACAACCAGGACCCGGCGGCTGACCAGAACGGAGACGGCCAGATCACGCCGACAGACTTCAGTGCATGGGTCGCGAATTTCAATGCGGGCTGTGACTTCGAGACCACGAGCAGTTGAAAAAAAACGCTTTCACACTCATCGAACTCCTGGTTGTGATTGCGATTATTGCGCTGCTTATCGGACTACTTCTACCCACAATTGTGAAATCCCGCGAAGCGGGCCGGCGGCTCGTGTGCGCCTCAAATGCCAGGCAACTCCAACTCGCCAACGCCAGCTACGCCTTCGACAACAAAGAGTGCTTCGCCCCTGGCGCGTCGAATTTCATCCAGAACCTCTCCCGCTGGCACGGCACGCGCAGCACCAAAGCACATGCCTTCACTCCAGAAAACGCACCCCTTTACGACTACCTCGGCGAGAGCGATTCAACCTCGCACGCGATCAGAGAGTGCCCCACATTCAACCCAGTGCTCGCAGTCAACGACACATGCGATCAATCGACCTCCGCTTTCGAACGCTCGGCGGGCGGATACGGTTACAACAACGCATTCGTCGGCACACTCCGAAAGCAATTCGGTGCCCCAGCGCTCAACAAATGGGCCGTTGCGAATGACCTCGTCGGCTCCCCCGAACACCTCTTCAGCAGGCCAGTCAACACCATAGCATTTACAGACTCCGCGTTTTTTGGGAGCCAATCCGCTGGCGGGCTGATCGAGTACAGCTTCGCCGAGCCTCGGTTCCAGCCCGAATTCGGACTCGCCAGACGCGCAGACCCATCAATACATTTCCGCCACAGCGGCAAAGCCAATGTCGTGCATCTGGACGGCCATGTTGTCAGCGAGAAAATGACCTACACCCGAGAAAGCATCCTCTACGAACCCACTCCGGAATCAAAGCTTCTCGGCTGGCACGGCACCAAGGACTCAAACGCCGGATTCGGGTACAGGTGAACCATGGGTGTAAACAGATGTGTCTGCAAAGAGCTCTACTTCACTGAGCTCAAGAGAATCGCAGACGAAAACAACTACGACTTCGACCAGCTCCAGAAAGAAACCGACTGTAGCACCGAGTGCGGCCTGTGCGAGCCCTACGTCAGGCTCATGCTCAAAACCGGCGACACCAACATCAAGCCCATGCACCCCGACGAGATCCAACGCCTCCTAGAGGCCGACGAAGAAGTCCCTTCATCAAACGACTAGCCAAAAAGAAACCGGGCCGCTCTCGCAGCCCGGCTCTTGTAAGTTTCTAGATCACACCCGGACTCAGCCCTCGGTGCTTGTCTCCGCCGACTCGGCGATCGTCACATCGCGGACCTCGACGTGCGGCACACCAAGCGCGTCGTTGCGGTCGGCGCCCAACGCCTCGGCGGCCTCGGCAGCGTCGGCGAGCATGCTCATGTCGTCGTCCTGCTCCGGCTCGGGAAGTTCCCCGATCGTGCGGATACCAAGGTTCTGGTGATCCGTAAAGCCCGTACCCGCCGGGATAAGGTGACCCAGCAGCACGTTCTCCTTCAGACCGATCAGCGTATCCACAGCACCCTTGAGCGACGCCTCCGTGAGCACCTTCGTGGTCTCTTGGAACGACGCACCCGAGAGGAAGCTCTCGCTCTGCAGCGACGCCTTCGTAATACCAAGCAGAAGCGTACGACCAGACGCCGGACGCGCCTTCTTGGTCTTGGCGATCTCCTTGCCGTCGGCCTCCGCCTTCGCGTTGGCTTCCTTCACCTCGTCGCGGTCAACGAGCGCACCAACCGGAAGGTCCGTGTCGCCCGATTCCATGATCTTCAGCGACTTGGCAACTCGCAGGTTCGCCTGCTTGAAGTGGTAACGATCGAGCACGTCCTGCGGCAGCAGGCCCGTGTCGCCCGGGCTCTCGACCTTCACCTTCCGCAGCATCTGCGAGAGAATCAGCTCGATGTGCTTGTCGTTGATCGTCACACCCTGTGCACGGTACACGTTCTGAACCTCGTCCAGCATGTACGCCCACAGCGCCTCCTCACCCTTAATCCGCAGGATATCGTGCGGCACAAGCGGGCCTTCCGTCAGAGGATCACCCGCGTGAACGCTGTCACCCGTGTGAACCTGCAGCGGCTTGTCGTTCGGGACGTGGTGGTCCTTCTCGATGCCCGATTCCGAAACGATCCGGATCGTCATCTTGCCCTTGCGCTTGTCGGAGTGAAGCTCGACGCGGCCCGAGATCTCAGCCATCACAGCAGGATCCTTCGGCTTACGTGCCTCGAAGATCTCCGTAACACGCGGCAGACCACCGACGATGTCCTGCGAACCAGCAGCAAGACGCGGCTGGCGTGCGAGCATGTGGCCCGCCTCGATGACGTCGCCGTCCTTCACTTCGATACGTGCCTTCGCCGGCAGGTAGTGGAAGTCGAGAATCGCGCCGTCCGCATCCACAATGTTGATCTGCGGGTGCAGGTCGCCCTTGTGCTCGATAACGGTCAACGCCTTCTGGTCGCGACCCGCGTCTTCCTCGCGGACGGTCTCGCCCATCTCGATATCGACGTACTGAACCGTACCGCCCTTCTCGGCAAGAATCGGAACACGGTGAGGGTCCCAGGTCACAAGAACCTGACCCGCCTTCACCGTGCTGCCAGGCTCGACAAGGATGTACGCACCGTAAGGGATCTTGGACTTCTCGAGCTCGTTGCCGTCGCCATCGACGAGCGCAAGCTCAGCGTTCCGCTTCAGAACCGTCCAGACCTCGTTGCCGTCAGGGTCAACGGTTTTCACTTCGTTACAGTCGCGAAGCTCGATCTTGCCCGCGGCGACCGCACGGTACTCACTCTCGGCGACGGTACGAGTACCGATACCACCGGTGTGGAACGTACGCATCGTCAGCTGTGTACCGGGCTCACCGATCGACTGAGCCGCGATGATGCCGACCGCCATGCCCGGCTCAACGAGCTTGCCGGTGGACATGTCCATGCCGTAGTCGAGCGCCGAGCAACCAGTCCGGCTCTCACTCGTCAGCGCCGAGCGGACCACAACCGAGTCGATGCCGAGGTCCTCGACACGCTGTGCCGTGTCGGGCATGATCATCTCGTTGGCGGCAACCACAACCTCGCCCGTCGCCGGGTTCGCGATCTGGTGCACGCTGACCCGGCCAACGATCTGGTCGCTGAGCGCGACGTCGATCTGCTCGCCCTTGTAGATCGCACGCTTAACGATGCCTCGCTTCGAGCCGCAGTCGTGCTCGCCGATGATCACCGACTGAGCAACGTCGCAGAGTTTACGAGTCAGGTAACCCGAGTCAGCAGTCTTGAGCGCGGTATCCGCCAGCCCCTTACGAGCACCGTGGGTTGACGAGAAGTACTCGAGAATGTTCAGACCCTCGCGGAAGTTCGCGCGGATCGGGGTCTCGATAATCTCACCCGAGGGCTTGGCCATCAGGCCTCGCATGCCCGCAAGCTGCTGCATCTGGCTGACGTTACCACGAGCACCCGAGTCCATCATGAGGTAGACCGGGTTCAGGTACGCAACGCCTTCCTTGTTCTCGATGCTCGCGTAAGCATCCTCTTCGCCTCGGCGGTCGTGCTTCAGCGTCTCGATCAGCGTCTTGGTGATCTCTTCGCGGCAGTGCGACCAGATATCAAGAAGCTGGTTGTACCGCTCACGGGGCGTGATGATGCCGTCCTCGTACGAACGCTCAACGCGATCGACCTGCTTCTGTGCAACCTTCAGCATGCCCTCTTTCTCAAGCGGGATACGAAGGTCGGTGATGCCGAACGAGAGGCCAGCCGTCGTCGACTGTTTGAAGCCGATCTCCTTCAGCTTGTCCAGCATGTCGATCGTCGCAGCACGACCCGAGTACAGGTACGCATCGTCAATAACGCGTGCGCAACCCTTCTTACCGAGCGTGCAGTTGTAGAACGGCATGCCCGGGCTCAGGATGTCCGCAAACAGGATCCGGCCCGCGGTCGTCACGATGCGGTTGTTCTCCGGCATCGCCTCGGGCGTGCCACGCTCCTCGGTCAGGATGTGGTCGAAACCATCAACCCGAACCACGATCGGCTCGTGGACGTCGATCTTGCCGTGGTCGTATGCGAGCAACGCTTCCGTCGCGTCCTTGTACGTCCGCAGCTTGCTCGGCTCGATCTCACCCTCGTGACGCATGAGCGTGATGAAGTACACGCCCATCACGATGTCCTGCGAAGGCGAGATAATCGGTGCGCCGTTCGCCGGGCTGAAGATGTTGTGCGTCGAGAGCATCAGCACGTGCGCCTCGGTCTGTGCCTCTACAGACAGCGGCAAGTGAACCGCCATCTGGTCGCCGTCAAAGTCAGCGTTGAAGCCCGAGCACACAAGCGGGTGCAGACGGATCGCGTTGCCTTCAACAAGTGTCGGCTCGAACGCCTGGATACCCATCCGGTGAAGCGTCGGTGCACGGTTCAGGAGAACCGGATGCTGGTAGATCACCTCTTCGAGAACGTCCCACACCGAAGGATCGCGACGCTCAAGCATCCGCTTGGCCGACTTGATCGTGTCAGCAAGGCCGTGCTCCTTGAGCTTGCGGATGATGAACGGCTGGAACAGCTCAAGCGCGATCTTCTTAGGAAGACCACACTGGTTCAGCTTCAACTCGGGACCAACAACGATCACCGAACGAGCCGAGTAGTCAACACGCTTACCGAGCAGGTTCTCACGGAACCGGCCCTGCTTGCCCTTGATCATGTCCGTCAGCGACTTGAGCGCACGATTGCTCGAACCGAGCACCGGGCGGCGGCAGCGGCCGTTGTCGAACAGCGCATCCACAGCCTGCTGAAGCATCCGCTTCTCGTTGCGGATGATGACCTCGGGTGCGTTCAGGTCCATCAGCTTCTTGAGGCGGTTGTTGCGGTTAATGATCCGGCGGTACAGATCGTTCAGGTCGCTCGTCGCGAAGTTGCCGCTCTCAAGAAGAACCAGCGGACGAAGGTCCGGCGGGATCACGGGCACAACGTCCATCACGAGCCACGACGGGTCGTTCTCGCTCTCGCGGACGATCTCGACCAGCTTCAGACGCTTGGCAAGGTCCTTGATCTTCTGCTGCGAACGGGTCGCACCAAGATCCTCGCGGATCTGCCGCGCTTCTTCGTCGAGGTCCAGCATCTCGAGCAATTCACGGACAGCCTCTGCGCCCATCTGCGCGCGGAACGCGTTGCCGTACTGCTCAACCGCGACGCGGTGCTCGTCCTCGGTCAGGACCTGCTTGAACGTCAGCTCCGTGTCACCCGGATCGACAACGACGTAGTCCTGGTAGTACACGATCTTCTCAAGATCGCTCGTCTTCATCCCAAGCAGCGTGCCAAGACGGCTCGGCATGCTCTTGAAGAACCAGATATGAACCGTCGGCGACGCGAGGTTGATGTGCCCCATCCGCTTCCGGCGGACGCGCGAGTGCGTCACCTTCACGCCGCAACGGTCACAGATGATGCCCTTGAACTTCGTCCCGCGGTACTTGCCGCACGAGCACTCGTAGTCGCGCTCAGGGCCGAAGATCCGCTCGCAGAACAGGCCGTCCTTCTCAGGCCGGTACGTTCTGTAGTTGATGGTCTCGGGCTTCTTCACCTCGCCGTAAGACCACGCGCGGATGTCATTCGGCGACGCAAGCGTCACCTTGACAGCACTGAAGTCATTGACCCGATCGTAAACGCTTTCTGCCATTTTAACTCACCCCGTGATGGTGTGAAATTCTCATTCGTACTCTGGTATTCTGATTTACAACGAAGTGTTGATTGACAAAGTTTGCCGTTACAGCAGACTCCCGCCTTCAACACGACGCTTCTCGAGCGTGACGTTCAGGCCAAGACCCTTGAGCTCGTTGCAGAGCACATCGAACGCGACGGGCATGCCCGCCTCGAGCTTGTTCGTGCCCTTGACCATCGACTCGTAGATCTTCGTCCGGCCCTCGACATCGTCCGACTTCACAGTCAGCAGCTCCTGAAGGATGTACGCAGCGCCGTAAGCCTCGAGCGCCCAGACCTCCATCTCACCGAACCGCTGACCACCCGTTCTCGCCTTACCACCGAGCGGCTGCTGGGTGATGAGCGAGTAAGGACCGGTCGCACGAGCGTGGATCTTGTCGTCCACAAGGTGGTGCAGCTTCAGGATGTACATGCAGCCGACCGTCGTCTTCTGGTGGAACGGATCACCCGTCCGGCCGTCGTACAACTGGATCTTGCCGCCGCGGGGCATGTGAGCAAGCAGCTCACGCGGCCCAGCAGGAACACCCTTCTCCTCGATCTCCGCCAAACGGCTATCGACGTGCTGGTTCGCCTCATCAACAGCCGCGTGTATCTCGTCCTCGGTGCAGCCATCAAACACAGGCGTCACGGCCTGGAACCCGAGCAGCTTCGCCGCCCAGCCAAGGTGAACCTCAAGAATCTGGCCAACGTTCATACGGCTGGGCACACCGAGCGGGTTGAGCATGACCTCAACCGACGTGCCGTCTTCCATAAACGGCATGTCCTGCTCGGGAACGATGCGGGCGATCACACCCTTGTTACCGTGCCGGCCCGCCATCTTGTCACCGACTGAAAGCGAACGCTTGGTCGCGATGTACACCTTGACCATCTCAAGCACGCCGGTGTTCAGCTCATCGCCACGCTTCATGTGCGCGACCTTACGCTGCTTCTCGACCTCAACAGCCTCGATCCGAGGCCACTGCAGCTTGTAGATGTTCTCGGCTTCCTCGCGAGCCTCCTTCGAGCCCTTGATCCACTTCAGATCAAACGTGTTGATCTGCTCCAAGATAACCTCGGGGATGTCCGACACACCGACCTTCTGACGGGTCATGGGGTCGACCATCTCAGTGCCAACGGCATCGTTGATGCCCGCAACCATCTCGCGGAAACGCTTGATGGCCTCGGCGTTCTGCGACGCCTCGTACTCCTCGATCTCCTTGGCGAGCTTCTTCTTCTGCTCCTCGTTGAGGTGCATGCGCCGGCTGAACTTCTTCGCACCGATCACAACACCCGACGAACCTGCAGGAACCTCGAGCGAGTCGTTCTTCACGTCCTCGCCCGCGCGGCCGAAGATCGCGTGAAGCAGCTTCTCTTCCGGGGTCAGCTCGGTCTTCGCCTTGGGCGAGACCTTACCAACAAGGATGTCACCAGGACCGACGCGGGCGCCGATGCGGATGATGCCGTCGTCGTCGAGGTTGCGGAGCATCTTCTCGCTGACGTTCGGGATATCACGAGTGAATTCTTCCCGGCCGAGCTTCGTCTCGCGGACCTCAACGTCGTACGAGTCGATGTGGATGCTCGTAAACGCGTCGTCCTTCACGATCTTCTCGTTGATGACGATCGCGTCCTCGAAGTTGTACCCGTCGAACGTGTTGAACGCCACGAGCACGTTCTTGCCGATCGCAAGCTCGCCGTTGATCGTCGAAGCGCCGTCGGCAATAACCTGGCCCTCCTTCACAACGTCGCCCGCCTCGACAAGCGGCCTCTGGTTCAGGCACGTCCGCTCGTTCAGACCAACGAACTTGCGAAGCTCGTACTCGTCCGACTGATCGATGATGATCCGCTCGCTGTCGGCGTAGGTCACCGTGCCGGCACGCGTCGCCTTGACGACCATGCCAGAGTTCTGACCGACATCATGCTCAAGACCCGTCGCGACGAGCGGCGTCTCAACCTTGATCAGCGGCACGGCCTGACGCTGCATGTTCGAGCCCATCAGCGCCCGGTTCGCGTCGTCGTGCTCAAGGAACGGGATCAGACTCGCGGAGATACCCACGATCTGCTTGGGCGAGATGTCCGCGAAGTTCACGTCCTCCGAGTGAACCTGCGCCAACTCACCCGCAACACGCGCGATCACCGACTCCGCACGCACCGAGCCGTCGGCGTTGAACGCGTCAGCGGGCGCCAGCACGGACTTCATCTCCTCGTCGGCACGCAGGTACACGGTCTTGCCCGTGACCTTGCCGTCCTTCACCTCGCGGTAAGGCGTCTCGAGGAAGCCGTAGTCGTCGATCTTCGCGTACAGACCGAGCGATGCGATCAGACCGATGTTCGTGCCTTCCGGCGTCTCGATCGGGCAGATACGACCATAGTGAGAAATGTGAACGTCTCGAACCTCAAAGCCAGCACGCTTCCGGTTCAGACCGCCCGGCCCAAGAGCCGAAAGACGACGCTCGTGAACAAGTGAACTCAGCGGGTTTGTCTGGTCAACAACCTGCGAAAGCTCCGAGCGGCCGAAGAAGAAATCGATCGCCGACGAGATGCTCTTCGAGTTCACAAGATCCGAGATCTTCGCGAGCTCGTCAGGATCCTTGACGCTCATCCGCTCCTGCACAGTCCGGCGGAGCTTCAGGAAGCCCTTGCGGAGTTCCTCAACCGCAAGCTCATCGAGCGTGCGAAGACGACGGTTGCCGAGGTGGTCGATGTCGTCGATCTGAGCAACAGGGCGACCTGTCTTTTGATCGATACGGTTCGAGCGAAGATCGAGCAGGTACTCGATGACCTTCAGGAAGTCCTCGCCCGTCAGGAACTGCTGGTTCTCGTCGGTCTCAAGGTTGAACTTCCGGTTGATGCGGAAACGACCAACCCGGCCAAGGCGGTAGCGGTTGTCGTCGTAGAACTTCTCGTAGAAGAGCTGCTTCGCCTTCTCAACCTGCGGCGGGTTGCCCGGACGCAGCTTGCTGTACACCTTCAGCATCGCCCGGCCGTGATCCGTGTCGGCCTGAACCTCATCGAGCGCCTCTTCGGCGACCGTGTTGAGGATCAGAACATCAGACGGGTTCTGGATGACCTTGACCTTCTTCAGCGCCGAAGCCTGGATCGCCTCCGCGGCCTCACCGATCTGATGACCAACGTGAACGATCTCCTCGCCGGTCTCCGTATCAATGATCGACTCAGCGGCCCAATCGCCCTCGCCCACAGCCGAGGCCTTCACCTCGCTGATGTGGTAGAACAGGCTCAGGATCGCCTCGGTCGAAGACACGCTCTCATCGAGGCAACGCAGGAACGTCGTCGCGGCAAGACGGGTCGACTGATCGATCTTCATCGTCAGACGATCCTTCTTATCGACCGACATCTCGATCCACGAGCCACGCTCGGGAATGATCCGCGCCGAGTGAAGCGGGCGGTCCGCCTCACTGGAAGGAATGCTGAAGTCAACACCCGGCGAGCGGTGAAGCTGGCTGACGATGACGCGCTCGGCACCGTTCACGATGAACTCGCCGCCGCCCATCATCACCGGGAAGTCACCCAGGAAGATGTCCTCTTCAGGGATCTCGTCAACGCCGTCGCGCACCAGCTTCACGCGGATGCGGAAAGGCATGCCGTAGGTCAGCCTCAGCTCCCGGCACTCGTCAGATGTGTACCGCGGATCGTCGAGCCCGTACGAGACGTACTCCAGACGCATCGTCCCGTCGTAGCTCTCGATCGGGAAGATCTCATGCAGCAACGACTCAAGACCGAAGACCGGGTCACGCCCGTCTTCTGGCTTGGTCAGCTGCAAGAACCGCTCGTAAGAAACGGTCTGGACTTCGGTAAGGTTCGGGACGGGGAGCGCGTCGCCGCGCTTTTTGTAATTGCGCACAATAGTCGTGGCCATCGAATTCCTCGCGATGGGTTCGCGTTACAACAACATTGCATGCGATTCCTGTGAATCCATGAATGCTTTGTTTCGTCCGGTGGTATTAATGATTCGCGCCTATTCGGGAATTCTACTGCAGCCCGATTCCGGATCCACCCGCCCGGAAAGCCGCTCCAATGTCCCAGACGCGAGGTCCGTGTCCGCTCTGAATCATGTCTAGGCACCTTTCGATGCCCAGACACGCTGTTAGCATAGCACTGCCGTCGCCCTTACATATTGCAAACCTGCAAAATCCTTGGGCGACAGGATCTTATTTGAGCTCGACTTCGGCGCCGATCTCTTTGAACTGGCCAGCAAGAGCTTCCGCGTCTTCCTTGCTCAGGCCTTCCTTGATCGCCTTGCCGGGGTTGTCCACGACTTCCTTGGCTTCCTTCAGACCCAGGCCGGTCGCCTCGCGGACGAGCTTGATGACCTTGATCTTGTTGTCGCCGGCACCGGTCAGGACAACCGAGAACTCCGACTGCTCCTCAGCGCCGCCGCCAGCGTCGCCGCCAGCCGCTGCCATGACCACACCACCGCCAGCGGCGGCTTCGATGCCGTAGGCATCCTTCATGTAGTCGCCGAGATCAACAGCCTGCTTCAGGCTCAGCTCAGCGAGCTTGTCGCCGAGGTCCTTGATCGCCGAATCGAATTCTTTCACTGCTTCGTCGCTCATTGTCTTTCCAACCTTTCAATCATCCCGCCCAAGAGGGACCGAACCATTCGACTCTTTACCCCGGATACGCCGGGCCAGTTGGGCGCTGATGCAATGACTCTAAATCTGTAACTCTGTCTCAGCTGACCTTGGCGATCGCCTCGCCCTTCTCCAGCTTGTCCGTGATGGCCTTGATGACGCCGGCGAGGTTCGAGCCGGGGCCCATGACCTGCGCGACCAGCTTGCGTCCCGGGCCGAGGATTAGACCAACAGCATCCGAGAGAGCCTCGTCCCGAGTCGGGAACTTGCTCAATCGCGTCACGCCGGCCTCGCCCTCGTACAGCTCCCCATCGAGAACCGCGCCCTTAAGCTCGATCTCCGGGAACTCCTTCACGAGATCGATGATCTCACGCGCCACCTCGACGACCGAACGGTCGCCGTGAAGCACCGCGTTCTGACCCTGCAGAACCGGGCTGAGCGCCTCGAGCGCCGTGCCCTCGAAGGCCTTGCGGGCCAGCGAGTTCTTGACAACCGCCACGCTCACCGAGCCCTCCCGCATCTTGCCGCGGACCGACTCGGTACCCTCCGCATCAACCCCACGCAGGGAGATGATGATCGCTTCTTCTGCGTCGCCGAGCCGTGACTGGTAGTCGGAGACGATCATTTCTTTCATTGGTTTGGACATGCCAAACTCCTTCTCAGGCGAGCGGGGTTTATTCCGCTTCGCTGCTGTACTTGATCCGAATACCAGGCGTCATGGTGCCGCTCACGTGAATGGACTTGATGTAGTTCGCCTTGACCGCCGCCGGCTTGGCCTGCTCGACTGTCCGAAGCAGGTGCTCGTAGTTGGCCAAGAGGTCGCCCTCGGGGAAGTTCATCTTGCCGATCGTGGCATGGATGTTCCCGCCCTTGTCGGCCCGGTACTCGACCTTGCCAGCCGAGTAGTCCTTGACCGCCTCAACGACGTCCTTGGTCACAGTCCCGGCCTTCGGGCTGGGCATCAGGCCCTTCGGACCCAGAACCCGGCCAAGCTTCGAGATCACACGCATCATGTCCGGGCTCGCGACCGCAACGTCGAAGTCGAACCAGCCCTTCTCGATCTTGGCAACCAGTTCCTCGCCGCCGGCCTCAACAGCACCAGCCGCCTTCGCGTCCGCCTCGACATCAGTCGTGCAGAACGCGACCACGCGCTTGGTCTTGCCGATGCCCTTGGGCAGGCTCACCGAACCACGCACGAGCTGATCCGCGTGCTTGGTGTCAATGCCAAGGTGGAACACCACATCAACCGATTCGTTGAACTTGGTGCCCTCAAACTTCTTCACCGCGGACATCGCCGAAGCCGCGTCCATCGGCTCCTTGCTCGCCTTGGACAGGTTGCCCTTGGCACGCTTGGAAGGCTTGTGACGGAGCTTGCCTGCACGCCGCTTCGATTCCTCAGCAGACGGAGCCGCTTTCACCGCATCAAAGTTCTGTTCGTCAGCCATCGGTTAGCCCTCCACCGTAATGCCCATGGAGCGGGCTTGGCCTGCAACAATCCGGCAAGCCGCGTCGAGGCTCGCAGAATTGAGATCTTCCTTCTTCTCTTCAGCAATCGCCTCGATCTGGGCGCGGGTGATGTTGCCAACCTTGTTCTTGTTGGGCTCGCCCGAGGCCTTCTCAACGCCCGCGGCTTCCTTGATCAGAACCGCCGTCGGCGACGACTTCACGTCGAACTCGAACGAACGATCCGAGAAGACACGAACGACAACGCCAACGACCTTGCCGTTAAGGGCACCAGTCGCCGCGTTGAACTGCTGAATGAACTGACCCGGGTTCACACCCTTGGCACCAAGAACGGGACCAAGAGGCGGTGCAGGCGTCGCCTGCCCACCAGGGGCCATCAGCTTAAACGTTTCTATAAGTTCTCTTTTGGCCATGCTTCTCCACCTCCCACCGGCAAGCCGCTCTACAAGCGGAAACGCGAGCCTGCCTTGTCGGCCGCGTCTTACTCGGTGGTTCCAACGGTTCCTATGAAACTCTCTCGCTATCCGGACAGAACCAAAGCCCTCTCCGGCGCGGACGGGATAGTAGACCCCCAGTCCCGCCAGATTCCACACTTACAGCACAATCAACCGATACCCCGGGCGATGACCCCAACCCAAAAAACATGCCTCACCGCCGCCCTACTGGCACTCATCACCATCGCCCTCACCGGCTGCGGCACCTACGCCAATCTCCACCTCGAATCACCACTCTCAGGGGCCACTCTCAGCCCCAAACTCACCACCATCGCCTACACCTTCAGCGACGAAAACACCGTCGACATCTACCTCTCTGACCTCAGCGAGGACCAACTCGCCGTCCCCTTCGACGACAACGCCTCCGGCTGGCCCACAGGCCAGATGATGCACATCCACATGTTCATCCGACCAAGCCCCGGCAAAACACCTATCGAACCCCAGTCATCTAACTGCTCGATCCGACACCTCATCCTCGCACCCGGAGCCACGGGCCTTTACGGCGGGGGCGGATTCCTCCTCCCATCAAGCTCAGCAAAGTCAGGCACCTTCGGAGGCAGCATCACCGCCGGCACCCTCAGGCTCCAAGCCTCGAGCCCAAACTTCAACGACGCCCTCGGCCCAACCGGCCTCCGCGCCTCATTCAAAGTCAAAGAGAACCGCGAACTCGCGATCACCATGGCCCGCAGGTTCGAAGAAACGATGCCAAGGCCAGAGGACTAGCCCTCAGTCGCCGTAGTGCCTCGCCACCACTCGCCCCACGGCTCGCGAGTACACATCCGTCATCACATCGTCAGGCAGCGACTTGCCCGAAAGCCTCGGCGAACTCATCGCGTCGTACTTCTCAGGCTCAACCATCATCAGATCCGGATCTGCAATCGGGCTCGGCCCGTCATAGTCAGTCTCGAACATCGTCCGCAGCGCCCAGTACCGACTCGCGTACAGGTCAAACGCCTGCTCCGGGTCCGAGGCCTGGCCCGCCGCGTACTGCACCTCGTCCGACTCGGCCAGATGCTCATCCCTCGCCACGATGTCCGAGCCAAAGAGGATCCGACCCTTCCATCTCTCCAAGAACGCCAGCATCTTCTCCCGGGGCTGCTTACTCAGCTCACGCACCTGCCACTTGCACGCGCTCGTGTCGAGACTCAGGTTGTCGTGCCGCTCCAGCAGCCCGTCCAGAAAGTCCAGATTCTCCGGGTATCCGCCCATGTGCGCCGCCAGCCACTGCGTCTCCGGGTACGCATCCAGCATCCGCTCCAGAGGCTCGTACTGCTGCGCCTTCGTGCCGTACACCGAAGCATCCGCATACTTCGTCGCAAACCACGTGTCCGGGTCCGCGATGTGCGTCATGATCATCATGCCAAGCTCGTTGGCAAGCTCCACTGCCTTGCGCTTCCAAGGCCCGTCGAGCGCCAACGCATCGATCGCGTCCTGATCGTTCATGTAGTCACGAAGCCTCGGCGCCTGCCAGAACTTGAGCATCCTCGCGCCGTACTCGCCGTGCCAGATCTTGATCCGCTCGATGTACCCCTCGGTGAACGCGTACTTCTTGTCCTCGGCCATGTAGTCCGGGATCGCGATAAACCGCGCCCGATCGCCCAGCGCATCGCGCACGCCCGGCGCCTCTTCGAGCACCGTCTGCGTGTACGTCATCGACACGCCAAACCGTGACGCCGCGTCCGCCCAGATCTCAGCCGCCTTACCCCCGTTGATGTGCGTGTGAACATCAACGATCGGCTCCGCCGGCTCACCAAGCAGCTCCGCCTCGGCGCGGAAATCAAGCCCGAGCGTGTTCTGTGCCCAAGGTTCTGACATCGACTCACCCCTTGTGCCCGCCGGTAACGCTGTACCATCTGAGCACGCGATGGTAGACAAAAGCAACACCCAAACAACTCGGCCACGAATCGCTTTATGCCACGACTGGCTCGTCGCGCGACGCGGCGGCGAACTCGTGCTCGAAGCCATCGCACAAGAAGCACAACGCCATGCGGACCTCGATGTCGCCTACACCATGTTCGACAACGCCGCCTCGATCGGCCCCACCATCGATACCCTGCAGCGCCGGTCATCTTTTCTGAATTCACTCCCAGAGAGCCTCCGCCGCTGGGCCATGCCCCTCTACCCGCTCGCCGTGCGCAACCTCTCGCGCAAACTCCGAGCCCAGCACAAAGAACGCCCCTACGACCTCGTCATCTCGACACACTCATCCGCGATCAAAGCCATCCGCGCACCACAGGGCGTCCCGCACATCTGCTACTGCCACGCACCCGCAAGGTACATCTGGAACCAACCCGAAGACTACGCCGCGGGTCTGCAGGGCCTTGGCCTGACCGCCATCCACCCGTTCTACAAATCCTGGGACCGCAAGACCGCAAGCCGCGTCGATCGCTACCTCGCAAACTCAACGCACACACAAACCCAGATCCGCCGGAGCTACTCGCAACCCTCCGACGTCTGCTTCCCACCCGTCCGCACCTCGTTTTTCACGCGAAACGAGCAGGCCCTCCGCCGAGACCACTGGCTCGCCGTCGGCGCGCTCGTCCCCTACAAACGATTCGACCTCGCCATCGAAGCCGCGAACAAAGCCAACCACCCGCTGCACATCATCGGCGACGGCCCCGAACGCCCACGCCTCCAAGCGCTCGCAGGCCCAACCGTCTCATTCGTCGAAGCAAAAACCGACGTCCAACTTCGCGAGGCCTACCGAGCCGCCAAGCTCCTCATCTTCCCACAACTCGAAGACTTCGGCATCGTCGCCGTCGAAGCCCAGGCCTGCGGCACACCCGTCGTCGCGTTCGCCAAAGGCGGCGCGCAAGACACAGTCATCGACAACAAAACCGGCGCACTCTTCCAGGAACAAACAGCAAGCTCACTGCTCGAAGCCATCGCGCGATGCCCGAAGCACGCAGAGCTCGCCTGCGAAGAACACGCAGCCAAATTCAGCGAAGCTAAGTTTCAGCAGCAGATCAGCGCGGTCATCCGCGAGTTCATCCGGCGGGCGTGACGATCTTCGCCTCGAGCACCTGCCCGATGAACAACTCGCAGTCCGCCTCAAGATCGAGGTGACGCACAACCTCGCAATCAAGAGCCGCCCGCGAACGCTTCAAGATCGGTGAGCCCGTCGCCCACGTGCTCACCTCGAGCGCATCAAACGGGTCGCCGATCTCGTCCGGCGCCTGGAAGCTGTCAAACTTCTTCAGAAGCAACCGATCCGACTCATCGATCAGATTCAGCGCAAAGCCCCGGCTGTCCCGGATCAAAGGCTCAAGCGAGTGGCACTTCTTCACAGCCAGGCTAATCAGCAGCGGCTCATTCGCGCACCGCTGAACCCAGCGGACCACCATCCCAGACCGATTCCCGTCGTAGGCAGACGTCATCACCCACGTGGCCCACGGCACACGCTCAAGGATCGAGGACACCCGCTCGGAGTTGAGCTCAACTGACACGAACCACTCCCTCTGTCGGCACCAGAGCTGGCCCGACCAAGATCCCCTCACGAGTGCCGCACTCTAACGCAGCCAGCTAAATCCTGCTCGCAAGATTTTTTTCATACCGATCATATACCGATCGAATGATCGCAACTCCCGATTACATCGGCCTCCCAGATTGTCGGTTACAAAACCGTAAATCCAAGTTGAATCAACAATTCCCTCAACGGTGTTGCATTGTGGGACGATGTGGTAGAAGATCCCACGCATGCCCACGGAGACCAGCACCCTTGCTGTTTACTGGTTCGTCAGAACACACCATCGACGACAAAAAACGGTTGTCGATCGCTTCAAAGCATCGCTCTCTGCTCCCGCAGAGCGTGACGGCGTGGTACTGCGTCCCATGGCCAAGCAAGGTGCTCAGGCTGTACCCCGAACCCACGTTTATGGAGCTCGCCAACAAATGGGACGACTCGCTCACACCGACCGACGAGCAGGCACAACTGATGTCCACCCTCTTCAGCTTTGCCGAACGCGTGGAGATGGACTCAGGAGGCCGAGTTCGGCTCCCGCAGAAACACCTCGAGCTGGTCGGGATTGGCTCGGCCGTAGCGGTGCTTGGGGCCAAGAACAGGCTCGAGGTCCGCGAACTCTCAAGCTGGCAGGCCGGCGAGCAGAAGCGATTCGACGATCTGGCGAGACTGGTCGCGGGCACAACCCCCTCCTCAGATCCATCATGAAACTCGTCCCAGGACGCAACGAGTGTGCCCGAACAGAGCGCAGCGATCACGGACTGATCACACACTGACTCTGAAATCCGCTGCCGACGGCGCAAGGACGCTCCCGTCGGCGCAGCGGGCCACACACCCAACCACACACAACATCCAGCCGAGCGGGACTCCACTTCGGAGAGAGAGATCCCCCGCATCGGTTTCCCAAATGAGCACCCGCCGGCCCACGTTCAATCAAAAACAGGCCGGCGTTGCTCGTTTTCAGATTCGTAGTTTTTTACACTTCTACCGCAGCCGCAAAACGACAACCGCCCCACTCATTCCAAGCAGGGCGGCCTCGGTAGTTCACACTGTAAAACCCGCCTTATGCGAGCGCTTCGTCGAGCTGGCCCGCAAGATCATCCTTGCTCGCAAGACCCACACGCATGTGCACGATCTCGCCGCCCTTAAAGATGGCGACCGTCGGGATCGACCGGATGCCATACTTCACAGAAAGCTCCTGCGCCTCGTCGATGTTGAGCTTGCCGACCTTCGCCTTGCCCTCGTAGTCGCTGGCAAGTTCCTCGATTACAGGACCAAGCGCGATACACGGCGCACACCACTCGGCCCAGAAATCAACCAGCACCGGCGAATCGCTATTCAGGACTTCGCTCTCGAAATTCTCTTCCGTGATTGTCAGTGTTCCCGCACCCATGACGACGCTCCTTTCGTCTGACTTCTTGTCAGTCCTTACCTCGTTCGCCCCTTTCCCAGGGCTGCCAGACCTTAGCCGAGACCAACCCGCCCCGCCGACCTATTATTTCACGAACAAAATAAGTCGGGCAGATGGGGAACTTTGCAGTTAGACTCGGCGTAATATCACGGTAACGCAGCGAATCGGCCCAAGTCGGGCCCCCTGCGGCCCGATAAAGGGTTTGCAGCGGACAAGGGAATCACACAATTGAGGGTTACTCGTATGAACAAGCGTACTCGCGCATTTACACTTATTGAATTGTTGGTCGTTATCGCGATTATCGCCCTACTCATCGGCATCCTCCTGCCGGCGCTGGCGAAAGCAAGACTCTCAGCACAGAAGCTGCTCGGACAGGCCAACCACCGCGGCGTCCAGCAGGGTGTCCACTTCTACGCCGACCAATACGACGAATTCACTCCTGCCGGTCACGACGGCGAGTTCTCCGGCACCCACGGCTGGGGCAACACCTGGCCCGCACAGGTCCGCGAGGCCCTCGGTGGTGAGTCCAAGAACCAGGAAATCTTCATCAACCCGGGTGCCGGTCAGGACTACCCGACCGAGTGGTTCGCTCTGAAGGACGAGTCCATCTCGTCATCCGTTAAAGCCACAGACAACGTGCTCCTGGAATCGGGCTATGAGATCGGTGAGATCCCAGTCCGTGAAACCGGCTCCGGTTCAACCAACTGGGAAAACGTCGGCATCACCACGCTCAGTTTCGCTTGGAACGAAGTCGGCGCCGTGCCCCTCTTCGAGCCGGATCCCCGTCTCGCCGGTAACGGCGGCGGCGACATCGTCCTCGGTGCTGGCACCCACGTCCGCGGCAAGGACTTCATGAACAACGTCACCAACCTCGCCGCTCGCAGAACCGCGATCGCAGAGTTCGGACCGAAAATGAACGGCATCCAGAACCCGGGCGACTTCATCGTCCACGCCGACTCGCTGGTTGACGTCCAGGACGACGCATGGCTCTCGCCGATGAACACCCGTGGTGCACGCCACGCCGGCCAGTTCCCAGGTGCCTACTTCGGTGGTCAAGCCAACTTCGCATTCATGGACGGCCACGTCGAATCACTGAAGGTCGAAGACTACGTCGTTGACACCATCAGAAACTCTGGTGCACTCGATGAGAATGACCCCGCAGACAAGGCACGAATCCGCCGCTGGAACACTGACAACAAAGCCCACACCGAATTCTGGTAAATCCACCGGTCGTGAGGAAAAACACTTAGATTCTCTGACCGGCCCGGCAAACGCTGGGCCGGTTCTTTTTTTTCACTGGACCAACAGTATCGTTTTCTGATATACTGAACGCTCAATCACCACAATTCTGTGGTCGTCGGTTTCATTCAATTCTTGACGGAAAGAACGAATATGAAAATCAAGGGAAATCGTGGATTTACGCTGATCGAATTGCTTGTTGTAATTGCGATTATCGCGCTGCTGATCGGCATCCTCCTGCCCGCCCTCTCAAAGGCAAGACTCGCCGCCAAGAAGCTACTCGGGCAATCCAATCACCGCGGCGTCCAGCAGGGCCTCGCGTTCTACGCTGACGAATACGAAGGCCACATGCCGACCGGGCACTACAACACCGGTTCGACCGGCTGGACGTACACCTGGCCCGCACAGATCCGCTCGGCGCTCGGCGATGACGACTCGGTCGCGATGGAAACATTCCTCAACCCGGGCGCTGGCAATGAGTACCCAGTTGAATGGTACAAGATCATCGATGATTCAAGCCGCGCACGCGCTAATGAATACATGACCAACTGGGGCTATGAACTCAACGAGGTTGTGGCGCTGCACACCGGCGGCCGCGCCGGCGCATCCGCTGGCGACCCGGCCCAGGTCGGATTCAAAACGCTCAGCTTCGGCTGGAACGAACTCGGTGTCGGATCACCCGGCGAGCCCGACCCAAGGGGCGCCGTTGATCCGAACATGGATGGCGCACGCTACAACCTCGGCATGGGCGAGCACGCGAGTATCCTCGGTGCATACAACCACCCAGTCGGAAGAGCCCGCAGACAGGCGGTCACTGAGTACGGCCCGAAGATCGGCGATATTCACAGCCCCGCAGACATGATCGCCATCGCCGACTCGCTCGTCGATGTCGCGGAAGACGCCTGGATCTCACCGCGCTCAAACAATTCCGACCCTGACGCCGGTGCGTACTGGCACCCGGGCGGCTACTTCGGCGGCCAAGCCAACTTCGGGTTCCTCGACGGACACGTCGAAGCACTCCAAGTCGAGGACTATGTGATCAACGGCCAAGCCCTCGCCAACTCTGACGATCCGAGTGTCAGAGCCCGAATCCGTCGCTGGAACAAGGACAACAGAGCCCACGAGGAACTCTGGTAATAAACTCACCTGAAACGAACACGACAGGGCCTCCGCGACGAACTATCAGCGGAGGCCTTGTTTGTTTTTTGATTGAATCACACCGCATGCACTCTCAACTAGCTATTCCTATAGTGGTGAGCCAAAGCAAGGAGTCGCAATGAAACAAATCGCAATCGCAGGCGTAGCGCTCGTGCTGCTTATCGGTGCGTCGGTCACCTACTTCCTTTCTGTGAACCCAACACAGAACAACTCAATGAGCCCGCACAATCAGGAAACCCACTGGATCTGCCTAGCCGAGAACGAGCCGCACGACTTTGTTCTCACTGTGCGTGAGATCGCCCAGTTCCCCGACGGCGTAACCTGCCCTGACTGCGGATCGAACGATGTGATGCGCGCCTATCCCTGCCAAGAATGCGGCAGGCACTACCCGATAGGGAGATACAACGCCTCACCCTCAAACTGCATGCACTGCGGAGCCGAATTGGAAGGCGGCGACATCAGCGTCTTCCACGGCAGCGAAGGCCACTAACCACCAACGCGCCGATAACCCTACGTCCGGCACCCTGATAGGGGGTCGCATATTCACAATCGACCGCTCGTACCCCACACAAGCGGGTAGCTAGTGAATCAATCGAGACTCCTAGCCGATCAGGTGATATGCCTACCAACGAATCATCCGCTCCGATGGACTACGTGGTCAGCCGCGTCAAAGCCGCGGTCAAAGACCCCGCCGGCTCCCACAGAAACCTCGAGGTGCAGACACGAACGATCTCGCCGACACAAATCTCGTTCGTCGTCCAGACCTTCCTGCACAACGAATCGGTGATCGTTCTCGATCTGCCCAAGCTCGACGGCGCACCGCTGCGGGTCAAAGGCACAATCAAGGTTTGCCAGCACAACAACGGCCTGCTCCACATCTGCCTCGTCGAACTCGAGAACAAACTCGACCTCTCGATGTTCATCAAGCCGCCCTCTACGCCGCTCTCAAAGAAACCCGTCGCAGACAACGCCCCCGAATCAGCCAACGGCGCCCAGTTGCAACCGCTCAGCGTCCTCTACATCGACGACCAGGACGCCGACCGCAAGCTTGTCACCTACCAGACCAAAGACACCCACATCGAGCTCGTCTCCGCCGACTCCACCGGCAGTGCCTGTGACCTGCTCAAGCTCGACACGTTCGACGTCGTCGTCTGCGACTTCCACCTCGAAGACACCACCGGCATCGACCTGCTCAACAAGATCAAGCCCGAGCTCTACTCCGGCCCCGTGATCTTCGCGACCGCCGAAACCCGCGAGACCGAGCTCGTCAAGATGAAAACCGCGGGCGCCGACGAGGTCATCACCAAACCCCTCGACATCACCCGCCTCTCCGCCGCGATCGCCGCCGTCCTCGACGAGAACCGCGATCAGCAGACCAAGAGCTTCGACCCCTTCGACGCCCCGCCGAGCGACATGGACTTCGCCAAGTCGTACATCCCGATGCTCACCAGACTCCGCGACGACATGGCCCGCGCCAAAGCCAAACGCGACGTCGCACTCGCCAAAACAGTCTGCCGATCGGTCATGGGCACCGCCGGCGGCTACGGCTTCCAGCGACTCAGCCGAACCGCCGAGCGCGCCTACGCAGCCATCGATGCCGCCAACAACATCGACCTTGCCGGCAAACCCGTCGCCGAGTTCAGATCTCAGATGGACACGATCATCCAAGCCGCGTCACCCGAAGCCGAAGCCACAGCCGCCTAAGACAACTGCCCTACTGCTTCGCCGAGCGGCGCCCCTGCTTCTTCGCAGACCGGCCAACGATCCATTTCGCGATCCGAAAGTCGGCCCACAGAACAAACAACACCACAACCACGATCACCAACGCCGGCACAGCCGCCGCGTTGTCAGCGAACGCCTGCTGCACACCGGAGAGAAACTCCGACCACGCGGCCTCACCATCCGTAATCGTCGCCAGTGTCGGCACCAGTCCCTGCATGCCACAATCGTCGGCAAACCAACCCACCGCTCTGACCGCAACCGCGCACTATCCCCGCAAACGCCCAACCCGGCCCCAAACACCCCGGTTATTCGGCCCCCGCCCGGTACACCATGTGGATCTCGTCGTACGTCTCACCATCCAGACGTAGACAGTCCGGCTCATACCCCCACTGCCTGAACCCGACCCGTTCGTACACCCCCCGGGCATCCGACCGCTCGCTCAACGACAGACACACCGAGTCCACCTCGGGCCAACCGAGCGCCTCATAGACCGCCGCCTTCACAACAGCAAACCCAAGCCCACGCCTCCGATGCTCCGGGTGAACATACACACCCCAGATGTCCGCACGATGCCAGATTTTCTTCCGAGGCCGACGCACAACTCCCGCCGACGCAACCAACTCACCCGAGTCCGCCGCGATCGCCAGTATCTCGTTGTACGGCTCGCTCAACCTGCTGATAAACGAAGAAGAATCACGCGCGTTGTCCGATTCCGGATCAGACGCAAACGCCCAAGGCGTGTCCATCAGCATCATCTGCCGAAGCCGCCAGTACCGCTCCGCATCACCAGCACCAAGCTTAAACGGCTCAGCACTCATCGCGTCCGCTTTGCAACCTTCTTCTTACTCACCTTCTTCGTCGACTTCTTCACCACCTTCTTCGAAACCGACTTCTTTGCCACCTTCTTCGCGGCTTTCTTCGCAGTCTTCTTCTTCGCCCGCTTGCCAGACCCGCCCTTGATCACAGCCTCGTACTGATCCACAAACGCCTTCACCGGCACCCGCCGAATCGCCTCGCCGATCACTTCCAGCGGCACATCCTCGATCTTCTTAAACCGCACACACGACTTGCCCATGTCCAGCTTGTGGCCAGTCGCCTTCCAAGCCTTCACGAACCAATCCTTAAGCTTCTCGTCGCTGTACACGCAAGACATGTACACCGCCATGTGGTTCTTCTGGCTCGCCACACTCGCAAACGGCAAAGGCTGCGACGGATCACAGTGATACCCATCCGGGTACAGGCTGTGAGGCACGAAGTACCCGATCATCCCGTACTGAATCCCCTCCGCATACCCCTTCGGCAGGTTCTTCTTGATCACCCGGCGCACCTTCTCCAGCGCATCCCGGCGATCCTCAGGCAACCCAGCCAGGTACTCAGCAACGCTCGTCGGTTTCTTAGCCATGCCAAAATCCTACCACACCCGCACCGATCGGCATACCTAAGATCAACCATGCCAGAAATACACCCAACCGCGATCCTCGAAGGCGACATCGACCTCGCCGAAGACGTGACCATCGGCCCATACTGCATCCTCCAGGGCAACATCAAGCTCGGACAAGGCGTCCAGATCCTCGCCCACGCATGCATCCACGGCAACGTCACCATCGGCGACCGAACCGTCATCTACCCCAAAGCCGCAATCGGCTTCGAACCACAGGACTACAAGTTCGCGCCGGGCTCACCAACCGCGGGTGTCGTCATCGGCAATGACTGCATCATCCGCGAGCACGGCACCATCCACGCCGCAAGCAACACAGAAAACCCGACGCGCATCGGGAACAACGTCTTCATCATGGTCAACAGCCACGTCGGACACGACACACAAGTCGGTAACGGCGTCATCCTCGTCAACAACACAGCACTCGCGGGCCACTGCATCATCCACGAAAAAGCCACCCTCTCGGGCGGCGTACTCGTCCACCAGAACTGCCGGGCCGGCCGCCTCACAATGATCTCCGGGGGCAGCTCGCTCACCGTCGATCTCCCCCCGTTCTGCACCATGCTCGCTCGAAACGAAATGGTCGGCCTCAACCTCGTAGGCCTCCGCCGCAGCGGGATGCCCGCAAACGAAATCAACGCCCTGCGTGAAGCATTCGTCAACGTAATCAGAAAGAACCTGCCAAAGGCCGAGGTCATCGAGGCGCTCGCCAAACGGAGCGAAAACTCCGATGCCGTACGCGAGATGCACGACTTTATCGTCGAGGCGAAGAAACCGATCTGCCAGGTCGGCCGGGCACGGATTAAATAACGGCCTACAGACCCCTCACACGCCATCTTCTCTAAATAGCCAGATTTTATTGGCATCTCCCGCTTTATCGGGCATCTTCTAGGTGCAGTACGGGGGCGGTCCCTTGCTGCTGCGGATGTGGGTCCGCAACAATTTAGTGGGAGATCCAATCATGGAACGCAGAATTGCATTCTTGTGCACGCTATCGGTGTGCGCAGGAAGTGCTTCGGCGGATATCACGGTCTTTACAGACCGCAGTCTCTGGGAAGAGGCAGCGGGCGGGCCGGTCTTCGTCGAAGACTTCAATGCACAAACGCCCGGGATTATCAATCCCGGAGCAACTCTTGATACCGGATTGATCCAGATCATGCGCGACGGTGAGCCAAACGGCTCCGACGGGCTGCTCGAGATCGAACCCGGGGCAAACTTCGGCAACCTCGACGGAACGACGTTCCTCTCGGGTGAAACCGGAGCCGAGCCGCACGAAGTCGTCAACATCATGTTCGGCGGTGCCTCTGCAAACGCCTTCGGCGCTGACTGGTTCAGCCCGTTCTCAGGCGATGGCATCGGACTCATGGTCGACGGCGAACTGATCCTCCTCGATCAGATCGGCGGCTTCGACCAAGGCTTCGTCGGAATCGTCAGCGACGGTCCGCTGTTCAGCAGCATCCAGATCGTCGGAAACCCCGCGGCACCAACGTTCCAAGAACTCTGGTCCGCAGACAACCTTAGCTTTGCTGTCCCATCACCTGCCGCCGCTTCTCTTCTCTCTCTCGGCGCACTCACGATGGTCCGACGCAAACGCTAATCAGCAATACTCCTTGCTGACACTGCTTATATAGCTCTTCTCGCACCGCCCGGTCTTCCACCCGGGCGGTGCTGTTTTTCTCACCATCAACCAGCGTCACCTACCCGAACCACAACACTGCCACGCTTGCGCCACTCATCGACCCGCCGATGCGCATCAACAATCTGCTCAAACCCAAACACGCTGTCCTTCACCGGCACAAACTCACCAGACTCGGCAAGCTCCTTCACCAGCAGCAGATCCTCACGCGTGTCCTCCGAGACCCCCGACTTCACACGCCGCTTCCCAAAGATCGGCGTCCACAGCATCTGGAAAATCTCCGCCGCCCCCATCACAGCCGCAAGATACACGCCCCGCTCCGCCATCACCCGCTTGCATCTGGCAAACCGTGTCGCACCGACAGCATCGAACACAAGGTCATACGGCCCGCCGCTCTCGGTGTAACTCTCAGTCTTGTAGTCGATCACCTCATCCGCGCCGAGCGACCGGACCAGTTCAACATTCGCCGTGCTGCACACGCCCGTTACATGCGCCCCGAAGTGCTTGGCGACCTGCACCGCCGCCGACCCGACCGAGCCCGAAGCGCCAACAACCAGCACCCGCTGCCCCTGCGTAATCTTGCCGAGCTTCTTCAGAAAGTAGATGGCCGTCAGCCCACCAAACGGCAGACACACCGACTCCTCCAGCGTCAGATTCGTCGGCTTCTTCGCGACCGTCTCGTCCTGACCCATCACGATGAACTCGGCGTACCCGCCCCGCCCCTTCTTCAATCCGGGGTGCGCAAAGACCTCATCGCCGACAGCAAACTTGTCCACACCCTCGCCGATCTTCTCGACCACACCCGACAGCTCAACACCGAGCAGCCGATACCGAGGCTGAAACACGCCGAGCATCAGCCGCCCCGGGACCCAGAAGATCGGCCTTGGCAGATTGAACCCGCGCACACGCGCATCGCCCGCGCTCGCCGTCGTGTAGCTAACCCGGATCTGCACCTCGCCCGGCCCAGGCTCGGGCCTCGGCAACTCGACAATCTGCAGAACCTCGGGCGGGCCGTAGCGTGTATAGATCGCGGCTTTCATGCCTTACTTATAGCCCCAATCCAACCCCGCCCATCAGCCAGCCGGGACCACCTCATCCTTAGCCACCGCCCTGCCGGGCCTCGTCCGCTTGCCGTTGAGCAGCGTCCCGATCGGCGTGTAGCGGATGAACAGCGCGTACGTCACAAGCAGCACCAGCGCGCTCCCGTTGGTCAGCACCAGAGTCTTCACGATCGGCGACATCTCGACAGTCAGCAGCAGCGCCTGCCCGACCAAGATCAACGGCAGGTGCGCCAGGTACATCCAGTACGACGAATCAGAGAGATACCGAACCCACCGCCGCTCTTTCGCGAGCACAGCCTCGAACAAACCAAGCAACCCGAACGTCATGAGCCACGCGTAGAGCACCTGCGTCAGATTCATCAGCATCCGCCGGAGCGACTCGTCCGCCACAAGCTTGGCCGACCTCTCGGCGTCGTACCCGAGAATCAGACCAAGCGGCAGCACCGCGATCGCCAGCGGCAGCGTGATGTACCACAACCCGCCGAGCTTCTTGTCCGCGCCGCGGTGGGCAAACATCAGCGCACCGAAGCCGAAGAAGATCGCGTAGTACAGCAGCACGTGCGGGATCGGGATCACGCCGGCGGAGGTGTCGGGGCCGAAGCCGGGGACCGTGTTGCCGGAGAGCATCTGGTACTGCGGCAGCATCGTCAGCGGGACGAGCCACAGGAAGCAGAGCGGGGCCGAGAACAGGGCGCCGGGCAGCCGGATGGTTGGGAGGAACTTGAGCAGTGAGGTGGTGATCGCGAAGCCGGCGATGAGGATGAGCAGGAACCAGAGAAACCAGAGGTGGTAGTAGAACGGGAATTCCTGGAGCTTCTTGATGAAACTCGCTTCGTCGGCGGTTTCGGCGAGCTCGAACTCGGCGATCATTTCTTTGATCAGCTCGCGGCCTTGGCTGACCTCATCGAAATCGATCGGGACGCTGACGAGGTTGGCGATGAATTCGGTGATTTGCTTGGTGTGTTCCAGAGCATCCGGTGGGCGCTGGCCGTCTGCGCTTTGGAGGGTTAGGTCGGCGCCGGCGTCGATGAGGAGGCGGGCGATTTCGTCGCGGCCGAAGAAGCATGCGGTGTGCATTGGGGTGTTCTGGTCGGCGTAGCGGGCGCTCGGGTCGGCGCCGACGCTGAGGAGGTATTCGGCGGCGGCGGGCTGGTCTTTGATCGCGGCCCAGCCGAGGGGGGTGACGCCGAGCTTTGGGTCTGGTGTGTTGAGGAGTTCGGAGTCAGCGTTGTAGGCGCTGAGACCTTCCATGTCGCCGTATGCGGTGACGGTCCAGATGTCGGGTGTTGGTGCTCGCTGGCCTTGGTCGGCGTTGGCTTTGATGTGGGCGGCTTGTGTTGCGCTTGCCCAGGAGGAGGCGTGCCATGTGGCGGGGAGGATGGTGCCGAGGGCGATTGAGAACGGGATGACGATTCGGAGGGTTCGGTGTTTGAGGAGGCCGTGGGTTCCTCGTCTTTGCCAGAGCATGGCTGTGAAGAAGCCTGATAGGAGGAAGAAGAGCGGCATTCGGAAGCCGTGGATCGCCGGGACGATGAAGCCGAGTGTTGGTGAGGCTTGGCCGTCGTTGATGACCCATGCTGCTCCGAGGTAGGCGAGTGCTGCGTGGAGGCCTATGCCCAGCAGCATCGCGAAGGACCTCAGTGCGTCGAGGTCGTGTCGTCTTGGGTTCGTAGTTGCTTGTTGGTTCATCCCTGCTCCCTATGGCGCAGAGATCCCCCTGCCGCCTGCCGAGCGGTTGCTCGGAATTTGAGGGTACGGGTTTCACGGGAGAGTCGTGAGTTGGATTTTTCGCTGATTTGAGGTTGCGTTTGTTGGGCTGGGCGGGGCCACATCGCTCATGCGAGAGGCACGTTTTGCTGGTGCTCGCGGCTCCCCTCTCCCCGGCCCTCTCCCCAGAGGGGAGAGGGAGGTTTAGGAGTTTGGTGGCGGCTTTGCGTGTGGTTTCGGGGTGGGTGTTTGTGTAGGTGAGGTCGCGGAGTGCGGCGATGGCTGCGGGGCGGGCCTCGGCCTGTTCGAGCCGGCATCGGGCTTCGGCGATCTGGTCGATCGCGGCGAGGATGGATTGGGCTTCGGGGGTCGCGAGGATGGCTGCGACCTCGGGGATGCTCAGGTCCATGTGTGCTGCGATATCGACGACGGTGTAGACGGGATTCTGGAGCGCTTCGAAGAGCGCGTTCAGTTGATCGGGTGTGGGTGTGGGTTGCATGTCCCAAAGTTCTCCTGCGGGGGATGGCTTGGGGGGTAGACTAAATTTTGTGGCGGGACTGTGTCGGAAGCAAGCGGGAGAGTAGGAGTTGGAGGATTATGCGCACGGAATGTGGCACTGCTTGGTCGTCAGGCTGGGCGAAGGGAAATAGGGCGACCCGCCAAGCCGGACACAGAGAGTTGAATACTATAGCACATTTCTGTGATTCTCTATACACTTGAAAGCAAACAGGACATGCCAGATTATACTCCACACACAAGGGAGAACTGAATGGATCCAAGCTTCATTATTCCAAGTCTACGTGCTGTTGACTCACTAAGTAATTTAGTATCCAACTTATCCAGTGACCAGCCACGTCAAGGGACTGTCAGAATTGACACTGCCCATCACGAAACGCATCTTCAGGATCATCTTGCCTATGTTAATGACTGGGCTAGTAACGTATCGATAAAAGGTACTCAACGGCTTCTGGAACAAATCTCCATCGACGTGCATGCTCAACCAGGCCAAGCACGTCGCGCCAAAGAAGACCTTGATAATATTGCGCCAATTGACACCCTGATATCTGGCACTACCTCGGTATTCCTTGGGGGGCCCGGTGCAGGAAAGACTACAACCCTAAAGATGCTTGCAACCCATCTCTTCACTGCCACTTCCGGCCACGTAAGCGATGATCTATCATTTCCAATTGTACTTCGCCTTAGATCGCTTCCTTCAAAGCAAAGTATTTCGGAAGCGATATTGCAAGCAATTGGTTTAAGAGTGGTAATTGAAGGGTTTTATGACAGCTTCGACTCTTCATACAATCCATCCGATCATCCATACGTTTCGCAAGTAATAGAGAATATCTGCGCCGGTTACTTGAGAGAAATGAATGTAGCAATTTTATTAGATGGTCTTGACGAAGTACGGCACGAGCAATACAGGAGGTTTGTATCAGAACTAACCCGACTTACAGCAACCATGGGTAATTCTTGTATAATTACTACATGTAGACATGGGGCCTACACAGTACCTATTGAGAATGCTATTGTCTACAGTCTCAAGCCATTCACTCACCAACAATCAGTAGATTTTATATCTAAATGGTTTTTAGACGAAGACAAAACAAATGATCTGATTCGTTCAATATCAGAATCTCCGTATTCCGAATTGCTATACACACCGCTTCACGCCGCGAATCTCTGCAGCGTATATGAACGCTATGGCGCACTTCCAAATGAACATGTTTTAATTTACTCCATGATCATTGACAGCAGATTAAGAGACTGGGACGAGCAACGAGGCGTCATCCGTTTCGCCAGATTCTCTGGCCTGACGCAAGACAGACGCAAGCAATTCCTGTCGCAACTTGCTTACGAAATGGCACGGGTTGGGAGCAGCTTGTCTTTTACGATACTTGACGCAAGCGATGCGCTTTGGGAAATGTCTGATATATGGGATATTGAAAAATCAGATCCACGAGAACTTCTAGAGGATTTAGAAGCGGCCACAGGCATAATCCAGCTTGTGCATTTTGACGAATATGAATTCATTCATAAAACAATTCAGGAATTTTTGGTCGCTGATCACATTGCCCGGGCGCCCACACTGCGGCAAGATGCATCGACTATAATCGAGCTACCGGATGCATGCGCACTCTCTATTGCCCTAAGCGTGGATCGAGCCTCGTTTTCATTTGCCTTGTGGGATACTGTTCGCACAATATCTCGTGGACGCTTATCAAAATTCTCAGGACAATTTCTAAATCGTATTATTAATGAAAAACTCAAAATAAATACAAGTGTATTAGGCGGTTGGTCGCTGCTCTCCTTTATATCTTGTTCATTACAACGGCTTCAGTTCTTTCAGGACCAAGAACAAGTATCTACACTCCGTGAAGAACCTTTCTTTGCGACGGTACTAAACAACGACGAGTCAATACATAAACTGTTTTACAGCCCGCTATCATTAGCAATCGGATACTTACGTGATTCTCCATTTAACGAAGAAAATCTTGCTTCAATTGATGTTCAAAAATTCTATCCCGAACACATCGGGCGTCGAACCAGTGAACACTGGATAGATATAAGCAATACAATTCCTGACGCAGGAACAGCTGTGATAGTTCCTGACGAAATAATATTGCCAAAGACACTAGTTGAGGCACTTACCTAAACAACACAGCTCGTCGTTAAACGAGCTATGTGTATCGCATCAATCAGTAATCAAAGTCCTCATCCATGCCCCCTGCTCCGCCCTTCTTCTTTTCCTTGAGTTCGACGATTGCTGCGTCGGTGGTCAGGAGGAGGCTGGCGATGGAGGCGGCGTTCTGGAGGGCGGTGCGTTCGACCTTGGTTGGGACGATGACGCCCATTTTGACGAGGTCGCCGTACTCGTGGGTGACGGCGTTGTAGCCGAAGTTTGTGTCGTCTGACTCTTCGATCTTTGAGGCGATGATGGAGCCGTCGAGGCCGCAGTTGGTTGCGATCTGCTTGATGGGTGCGGTGAGAGCACGCGAGACGATGTCGATGCCGACGCGTTGGTCCCCGGTGGCCTTCTTCTTGAGACCATCGAGGACCTTGCGTGCGCGGACGACTGCGACGCCGCCGCCTGGGAGGATGCCTTCTTCGGCGGCTGCGCGGCAGGAGTGGAGCGCATCTTCGACGCGGTCCTTCTTCTCCTTCATTTCGACTTCGGTTGCAGCGCCGACGTTGATCTGTGCGACGCCGCCGGCGAGCTTGGCGAGTCGCTCTTCGAGCTTCTCACGGTCGTAGTCGGACGATGTGTTGTCGATCTGGTGGCGGAGCATTTCGACGCGTGCTTTGATGTCTTTGCTTGAGCCGGCGCCTTCGACGATTGTTGTTTCGTCCTTGTTGATGATGACCTTCTTGGCGCGGCCGAGGTCTTTGAGTTCGAGCTTTTCGATGTCGATGCCGAGCTCTTCCATGATGGCCTGGCCGCCGGTGAGGACCGCGAGGTCTTCGAGCATGGCCTTGCGGCGGTCGCCGAAGCCTGGGGCTTTGACGGCTGCGACCTTGAGGACGCCGCGGAGCTTGTTGACGACGAGCATTGCGAGTGCTTCGCCTTCGATGTCTTCGGCGATGATGAGCAGGGGCGCGCCGGCTTCGGCTGCCTTGCCGAGGATCGGGAGGATGTCCTTGGCGGAGGAGATTTTCTTCTCGTGGATGAGGACGTAGGGCTTGTCGAGTTCGCACTCCATGTTTGCGGCGTCGGTGACGAAGTGCGGGGAGAGGTAGCCCTTGTCGAACTGCATGCCTTCGAGGAGGTCGACGTTGGTTTCGAGGCCCTGGCCTTCTTCGATGGTGATGACGCCGTCTTTGCCGACCTTGTCCATGGCTTCGGCGATGATGTCACCGATGGTGGCGTCCTGGTTTGCGGAGCAGGTGCCGACTTGGGCGATTTCCTTGGAGGACTTGACGGGTCGGGACATGTTGCCGAGCTCGTCGATGATTGCGGTGACGGCCTTGTCGATGCCGAGCTTGACTTGGTTTGGGTTGGCGCCGGCGGTGATGTTCTTGAGGCCTTCGGTGTAGATGGCTTCGGCGTAGACGGTCGCGGTTGTTGTGCCGTCGCCTGCGTCGCGTGAGGACTTTGAGGCGACTTCCTTGACCATCTGTGCGCCCATGTTTTCGAATGGGTCTTCGAGGGTGATTTCCTTGGCGACGGAGACGCCGTCCTTGGTGACGTTTGGAGCGCCGAAGGATTTCTCCATGACGACGACCCGGCCTGATGGGCCGAGCGTGACCTTGACGGCGTTGGCGAGTTTCTTGACGCCCTGGAGGATGCGCTCGCGGGCATCGGTGTCGAATGCGATTTGTTTGGCTGCCATTGTTACTTTCCTTTTGAACTTAAGCGTTCTTGATTATGCGTGAGTGAGAGTTTCGTGTTCGGCTCCGATGCGGAGCCAGGCGACTTGTTCGGCATCGATTACGAATTCGGATCTGCCGTCGGTGAGCTTGACGAGGTGGTCGTCCTCGTCGGGGATGAGCATCGCGGCGGTGACGGTGAGCAGGGCTGCTGCATCGGGCACGCCTTGGAAGCAGAACTGCACGTCGCGTTTGCCGGTGCATTCAGATAGGGCTGTACGGAGTTGATCGTTGTTCATGGCTGTAGGAGTCCTTAGTCGAGTTCCTCGCGGGGGTCGCTGAAGCCGACGATGTCGATGCGGTCGGTGTCAACGAGGAGGCCGATTTCGTAGACGTCGGCTTTGCCCCGTGCTTGGAGGAGGTCGGTGTTGGTGATCCAGCCGTAGATGAAGAGGTCGGAAGAGACGAGCTCTGGGACTTTGTAGCGGTCCTTCTGTTCGTCGGTGAGGTCTGTGTAGTGCTCGATGCCGTCGACGTCGGTGAGAGCGCCGATGCCTCTGCCTGCGACGGGCGCGCCGGAGGCGACGAGCTCGATGTCGGTCATGTAGGTCCAGGTGCCGCCGATCGAGAAGTGGATGCGGAGGCCCTTGTCTTTGGCGTGTGCGAACATTCGTTCGACGGTTAGGCGTGCGCTCATCTTTGTGCTCCCTTGCTCGGGTCGTCGCTGGCTTTGTTAGTCCACGATTGCGAGGATGTCGGCCTCGTTCATGATGAGGTACTCGTCGTCGCCGAATTTGACGTCGGTGCCGGCGTAGCTGGTGAAGATGACGCGGTCGCCTTCTTTGATGGAGAGAGGGATGCGTTCGCCGGTCTCGGTGTTGAGTGCGCCGTCACCGACCGCGACGACGAGGCCGGTCTTTGGGCGCTCTTTGCCGGACTCTGGGAGGATGATGCCTGCGGCGGTGGTCTGTTCTGGCTCGTCGCGTTCGACGAGGAGCTTGTCGTGGAGGGGCTTGATGCCGACGCGTGCTTTGGTTGCCATTTTCTGATCTCCAATGAGAGGGTGTGATTCTTTGTGACAAACGGGTGTTACGAGGCGGGCCACTGGCCCTTGTAGTGCCTTGTGACACATCTTCTGAGAACTTCGAGGAGTGTTTCGACGTCGCGTGTGTTGCGGGGCCGGTTGATGACGGCGAAGGCGCCGTGCTTGAGGGCGGCGTTGAGTTGGCGGATCTCGTCTCGCTCGGTGCGGGCGCTGGTGATGGCGACGGTCGGGGGCCTGTGGGTCAGGCGGGCGAGGACGTCGAGGAGCCGGTAGCCGCCTTCTTTGGCTTGGCTGGGGTCGCAGCACTCGAGGGGGAGGCCGAGGTCGACGAGCGCGACGTGGATGGTGAGGGACTGGATGAGGTCTGAGGCCTGCTTGCCTGAGCCGGCGTGGTGGGCGTTGATGCCCATGGGTGCCAGGAGCGTGGGCAGGCGGCTGACCCAGGAGTCGGCGCGGTAGGAGGCGTCGGAGAGCAGGAGGTTGAGTCGACCGGGCGCGCTCTGGCCGGCGTGATCGTTGACCGATCCGCCGGTTGAGCCGTTGCCGAAGTCGTCGCGCACGATCTGCATGCCAGTTGGAAGGCAACTGCCGTGCCTGAGATGGGGCGGGTTTGTTGGGCTGAGAGGGGTGAAAAACCGCCCCACGGCTTTGGTTTGTCTGCCTCGGTTCGCGGGTGGGCCGGGGTGGGTGTCAAACTGGCAGCGAGTGGCTGGTTTGCGGGGCTGGGGATGGTGTTCGGATTCGGGACGGGTATACACTGGTGGCATGGAAATCGCGCTCATCGTGCTGGGGATCGGGGTTGTGGCTCTTGGGGTGCTGGCGGTCTGGCTCGGGCTTCGGCTAGGGCGGGTCGGCGGCGAGCTTGCCGGGGCGAGGCAGGTGCTGACAGAGCAGAAAGCCGAGCACGATCGGGCGGCGGGCGATCTGAACGCGAAGCTGGGCGAGGCAATTGCCAAGGCGGACGAGAGCGGCGGCCGGGTCTCGCAGCAAGCGGAAGAGATCGCGCGGCTCAACGAGCGGCTGGAGAACGCGGCGCGGATCCAGCAGGAACTGGACAAGAACGAGGAGCGGCTCAAAGAGGCGTTCGGGGCGCTGAGCGCGCAGGCGCTCAAGGACGGGCGGGCGGAGTTTCTGGCGCAGGCCAAGCCGGTGTTTGAGGCGGCGAAGAAAGAACAGAGCGATCTGGTCAAGCCGATTGGTGAGGTGCTGGCGGCGACGCGCGAGAAGCTTGAGACAATCGAGAAATCACGCGCGGAGAGCTTCGCGGCGCTGCACGAGCGAATGGAGCTTGTGACGCAGGCGGGCCAGGGGCTGCGCGAGGAGACGAACAAGCTGACGCGGGCGCTGAGTCGGCCCGAGATCCGCGGGCAGTACGGCGAGATCCAGCTCCGGCGGGTCGCGGAGCTTGCGGGGATGACGAGCTATTGCGACTTTACCGAGCAGACGAGCGTGCGCGACAGCGAGGACAAGCTGCTCCGGCCGGACATGGTTGTGAAGCTGCCCAACGAGCGCGTGATCGCGGTCGATGCGAAGACGAACACGTACGCGTACATCGAGGCTGTGAACGCCGAGAGCGATGAGGACCGTGAGCAGCACCTTGAGCGGTTTGCCAAGCACGTTCAGGATCAGGCGAAGAAGCTCTCTGATAAGAAGTACTGGTCGCAGTTTGACGGCTCGCCCGAGTTTGTGGTGATGTTTGTGCCGGGCGATCACTTTATTGATGCGGCGTTGTCGCGCAAGCCGGACTTGCTGGATATCGCGGCACAGAGCGGGGTGATCCTTGCGAGCCCTTCGACGCTGATCGGGCTGCTTCGCGCGGTGGCGGTTGGCTGGCGGGAGAGCAAGCTGGCGGAGGAAGCCAAGGCGTTGTGGGAGCTTGGCAAGGAGCTGCACGAGCGGGCGGCGGTCGCGTTTGATCACGCGGGCGATCTCGGGAAGTCGCTCAGGCAGAGCGTCGAGCGGTACAACAGGCTTGTCGGGTCGATCGATTCGAGGCTGGTGCCGACGCTGAGGAAGTTTGAGGATGCGGGCGCGAACAGCGCGAAGCAGCTTTCTGAGGTGAAGCATGTTGATGCGCAACCCAAGCTGATCGAGAACAGCTCTTCTGAGTAGAAGCTATCTTTGATCTATTCCCGTCGTCTCGGATGGTGGGCTGAAGAGGTCGAGGATGAGTGTGTCTTCGAGTGCTTCGGCGCCGTGCGGGACGTTTGGTGGGAGGACGATCGCCTGGCCCGCGGTGAGTGTTTTGGTGTGCTCGGACTCGGTGCCGGCTTCGCCTAGGAGAAAGTTGACCCTGCCCGAGAGGACGACGGCGATTTGTTCGTTCTCGTGGGCGTGGCGTTCGACGCGGAAGCCCTTGTGCAGGAGCACGCGCGAGATCATCATTTTGTCGGCGATGATCCGCTGGCGGTCGATCAGCGGCATGGGGCTGTCGGTGGGCAGATCGGCGAAGTCAATGACGCGTGCGGTTGTCATGCCGACCAGCGTACACGCTTAGGCGGGCTTTGGTGAGGCTCCGGGTGGGAGGTCGGGTTCGCCGTCGCCGACCACGGGTGGGTCGTTCTTGGGCTTTGAGGTCTCGTCGCGGAGGAGGTCTGCGACTGAGGGTTTGTTGAGTTCTTCGCCGCGGATGATGGCGTGGACCTCGTCGCCCGAGAGTGTTTCGTGCTTGAGGAGGGCCTGGGCGAGCGCTTCGACTTTGTCCCAGTTGTCCTTGAGCATCTGCTCGGCGTCTGAGTAGGCCTCGTCCACGATTCGTCTGATTTCGGAATCGATGAGGCTCGCGGTTTCGTCGGAGTAGTCCTTGTCGGGGATGTAGGACTCTCTGCTGTCGCTTCCTGCGTAGCGGACGAAACCGAGTTTGTCGCTCATGCCCCATTCGATGATCATGGCTCGTGCCATCTGGGTGACTTGGGAGATGTCTTGCGAGGCGCCGGAGGAGACGTCGTCCATCGCGATCTGCTCGGCGATTCGGCCGCCGCAGACGACGCGGAGCGTGGCGTTGATCCACTTGAGGTTGTAGCCCATGCGGTCTTTTTCGGGGAGGCTGAATGTGGCGCCGCCGAACTGGCCTCTTGGGATGATGGTGACCTTGTGGAGCGGGTCGGCGTCTTTGAGCATGGCCTGGAGGATGGCGTGGCCTGCTTCGTGGTAGGCGGTGAGTTTGTTTTCCTCGACCTCGCGGACGCGGCTTTTCTTGGCGCGGCCGAAGCGGATTTTGTCGCGGGCTTCTTCGAGGTCTTCTTGTTCGACGAAGTCTTTGCTTGCGAGTGTGGCGCTGATGGCGGCTTCGTTGATGATGGCCGCGAGGTCGGCGCCGGAGAACATTGGTGTGACGCGGGCGAGACGTTCGAGGTCGACGTCTGGGCCGAGTTTGATTTTCTTGGCGTGGACTTTGAGGATCTCGAGCCTGCCGAGGACGTCTGGAAGCGGGACGACGATCTGGCGGTCGAATCGGCCCGGGCGGATGAGGGCGGGGTCGAGGACGTCGGCGCGGTTTGTTGCCGCGATGACGATGACGCCGTCGCCGGAGGCGAAGCCGTCCATCTCGACGAGGATTGCGTTTAGGGTTTGCTCGCGTTCGTCGTGACCGCCTGTGGTGAAGCCTCCGCCGCGGCGGCGTCCTACGGCGTCGATTTCGTCGAGGAAGATGATGCAGGGTGCGGTGTCCTTGGCCTGCTTGAAGAGGTCGCGGACGCGGCTGGCGCCGACGCCGACGAACATCTCGACGAAGTCAGAGCCTGAGATCGAGAAGAACGGGACGTCGGCTTCGCCGGCGATCGCTTTGGCGAGGAGAGTTTTGCCGCAGCCGGGTTCGCCTACGAGGAGTACACCTCGCGGGATTCGGCCGCCGATCTTGGTGAACTTCTTTGGGTGCTTGAGGAACTCGATGATCTCGCCGACTTCGTCCTTGGCTTCTTCGATGCCGGCGACGTCTTTGAATGTGACGCCGGTCATTTCCTTGGAGAGGACGCGGTGCTTCGACTTGCCGAAGTTGCCGAGCATCCCCCCACCGCCCGAGGCCGAGCGTATGCCTCGCGAGAGGAAGAACCAGAAGATCATGATGATGATGACGAATGGAAGGAAGAACCAGATGGCGTTCATCCAGCCGGGGGTTGGTTTTTCCTGGTAGTTGCCGCCGGTGAGTTCGTCGAGTTTTTTGGTGTAGTGCTCGCTCGCGGATGCTCGGAATTTGACCTGGACCGTGAAGGGCTGGTCGTCCTTGCTTTCGTGTGTCGGGATTGATTGCGCCGTGATCGCGGTGTCGCTGATCATGACGGTGTCTTTATTGATGTCGTTCTGGGTGTAGCGGGATTCGAACTCTTGCCAGTTGAGCTGTTGGCCCTGCTGTGAGGTGCTAAAGAGCATGAAGAGGAGGATGACGACGGCGATGATCGCGAAGAGGCCGAACATGCCTCGGCCGCCGGCCGGTGGTTGGCCGGGCTTGTTTCCGGGGCCTTTGTCGCCGGGCTTTTGCGGGGCGTTGTTGTCAGGCTTTTGCGAGTTCTTGTTGCTCATAAGTGCTTTGTATTGCTTTCTTGTACTTCTGTGCTCGCGGATTTCCTGCGAGTGTTGCCGTCCTCTTTGTATCGGCTTACTCAGAGTACATTCGAGTAAGAACCGTCAGGAGTTCGGTCGTATTCTCGTTCGGTCTGGATAACGCTAGGCGTTGCGGGCCGGAAACTACAGGCGAGGCCCGGTTTCGGGCTTACCAGGCGGTTTGGAGGTCGCCAACGAGGTCTTTGGCGAGTGTCTGGGAGGCGCCGGCGTAGCCGACGTCGATCCGTTCGCCGGTCGGGTTGGCCGGGACGAAGGCACCCAGGGCGCTGTAGTTGGTTCGGCTTGTCAGGGTCTTGCCTGATCGGTTGTCAACGAACTCGAACTGGACGGTCATCTGGACCGCCATCTCCTGAACGAAGCCGACGCCGGTGCGTGTGGAGAGGTTTCTCAGCGCGACGTTGGTGATCGAGCCTGTGAGGATCGCGTCGGCTTTGTCGGATGAGGTCACGCGCCAGGGTGTCTGCTGCTGGATCTGGCGGATGAGGTCTTTGGTGAGTGTGAGCTCGACGCCTGTATGGAACGTGTCGTTCTGGAAGATCGGGACGGCGACGGTCTGGATGGATGTGTCGTGCGCGGAGGCGAACGAGTAGCCCTCTGACGGGTCGGCGGCGCACGCTGGCAGGAGCGCGGCAACGACGAGAGCGAGCAGGGTTGCGAGTGTTTGTCGGGTCACGGTGTTGGCTCCGGACCGATGGGTTCGACTTCGATGGTTCGGGATTCGTCTTCGAGCCAGCCGTTTTCTTGGAGGAGTTGGAGTCCTTCGGTCGCGGCGACTGTTCCGGTGTGGTCGCGGACGAGGCGGTTGAGGACGAATCGTCCTGCGGGGCCGTCGCCGACGCGGAGGTACCACTGGGCGGCTTCGAGCTGCTGGGCGGCTGCTGATTCTTCGAGTCTCACGACGAGCGCGTTGGTCAGGCCAGCGCGTTCGGCTTCGGCGGGGTAGTCGCGGGCGAAGCGTTCGATGAGCAGGCGGGAGTCGAGCAGGATCGAGCCGTCGTACTTGGGGCCTTTGAAGCGGGCGATGTTTGAGTAGACGTGCCGCTGCATGGCGTGCATGCGGTGCGGCGAGTTGGGGTAGGACTTGAGGAAGATGTCGTACATCTCGGCGGCGAGTTCGAGCTGTCGCTTGTCGAAGTAGTGGTCCGCGAGGTCAATCGCGGCTGACTCGGCGAGGAGCGAGCCCGGCATGCGCTCTTGGGCGCGGAGCAGGAGTGTTTCGCCGATGTGCGCAACGTAGGTGATGCGGATGCCGAGCATCCGTTTGCGGAGGCCTGCGAGGTAGAGCTTGCCGATCTCGACTTCGCGTTCGATCGCGGTGACGAACTCGGAGGATTCGGGGTAGGTGCGGATGACCTCTTCGTAGTCGTAGAGGGCTTTGAACTCACGGCCCATCGCGAATTTGGCATCGCCTCGGAGGCGGAGTGCCTCGGGCCGGTATGGGCTCTCGGCGAAGTCGTCGTTGTCGAGCCAGTCGTTGAGGATCGATTTGGCTTTGGAAGGCTGGTCGTTTGCGATGTGGGCGCGGGCGACGTCGAGCGCGGTGCGGGCCGGGTCTTCGGAGACGACGGATTCCTGCATCCAGCCCTGGGTTGGGTCGAGGGTGGCGCGTTCAGACTGGGCGTGAGTCTGGATCGTGGCGGCTGCGATGACCGCGGTGACGAGTGCTCGGGTTGTTTTGTGAGTTGTCACGTGTTGATGATAGCTTCTGGATAAAAAGCAAGCCGCCAGCGCGTCCGATCGATGCCGGAGCGCGCTGGCGGTTAGTGGGCAAGAGTTGTCTGCAGACGGTTTATCGTCTGCGTCTGCGGGCCCCGAGGAGCCCCGCCCCAGTGAGCAGCGCGGCGGAGGCCGGTGCAGGGACGTAAGTCGGGTCGTAGTCGTAGGTAATTTCGATGCGGTTGACATCGGACCCGACGGTGAACAGGTTGTCCGGGAGGGCGTCTGTGCCGTCCCATTCTGAGCCGATCCCGATGGTGAAGCCGTAGGCCAGCGAGTTGAGCTGGACGTCGTCGTTGAAGAAGACGACGGTGGCTTCGACGAACGTGATTGACTCGACCGTTACGCGGAAGCCGAAGGCATCAGCGAGCGGTGAGTGGTTGGGATCGGTGTGGTCACCGACTTCCCAACGCATTAGTCTGTAGTCCTCGCTTGCGGCTTGAGGACTGATAAACGGTGAGCCGTCGGAGGTCTCAGCCGAGAGTCTGATCCTGCTGAATGTGCCCGCATCACCGGGTCGCGTATCGAAGATCTCGTCCCAACCGACCAAGATGTCGGCTCCCGGTGAGTTCAGGCTCCCACCAACACTTGTTGGCGATCCGAGTGAGCCTCTCTGCGAAACTCCGGGTTCTGTTCCGTTGAGGATCTGTTCCTCGCCGGAGTCCTTTGCCATAAACATGAGAAAGGACACGTTGTCGTTGGGCGTGATGACGGGTTCCAAGGGTGTTGCCGAAGCACCGAAAGCGGTGACGGACATGGCGACCCCTGCAACGCCGACAACAGCCGCACTTAGCGGTGTAGCCATCAAGCGTGGCATAGCAATCTCTCCTGGCAAATCAGAAACTCAAGACGCGAAGCCGCGGCTCTTTGTTACGATTCACTATTACGGATGGAGGAAATCGCTTCCACACGATGACCTGCCAACCTGCTTCTCCTACCTCTCAAGCGAGAAGCTACATCAAGAATCCGGCATGACCAGTGAATGTGATAAAATCGCGCTGAAACTCGTAAATTGTCTATCCGGTTTAACCCTTACGCACACGCCAATTGCAATTGAGTTGGCCGATTGATGAGGGAGAAGCCCACCTGAATGTGTGTTGGGGTGTGGGCATCATCGGGAGTGCTGGATCGGGAAGTTCCTATAAGCTTGGCTGATGGAACTGACTTCCCTGCGACAGTTCGCCGCGATCGCTGAGATCGGGCATATCACGAAGGCCGCCGAGCGGCTTGGGGTGACGCAGCCTGCGCTAAGCGCAATGCTGAAGAAACTCGAGGCCGAGGTTGGTGCCCCGCTGCTGGACCGGACGGGCCGGGGCGTTTCGCTGACGGCGGCTGGCGAGGCTTTCTTAGAGCATGCGCAGGCTTCTATAAGGCACGCGGACAAGGCCACCGAATCTGTAAGGGAATTGATTGGTTTAGAGAGCGGGTCGATCAGGATCGGCGGCGGCGCGACGGCGGTGGCCCACTTACTGCCGAGGGTGGTGTCGGATTTCCGTAAGGCCCACCCGGCGCTGAGGTTCTACGTCCGGGAGGCGGGGTCTCGGGCGGTCGCGGACGCGGTGCTCTCGGGGGAGCTTGATCTTGGGATCGTGACGATGCCGATCTCGGGGCCCGGCTCGGACGAGCTGATGTCGGTGGCGACGATCCGGGATGAGCTGATGCTGATCGTTCCCAAGGGGCACCCGCTCCACGATCGGTCGACGTACTCCTGGTTAAGCATTCATGAAGATCCGTTAGTGTTGTTTGAAGATGGCTCTGCGGTGCGGAACATCATCGACACCGCGAGTCATTCGGCGGGGGTAACGCTGAACGTGGTGATGGAAGTTCGGTCGACTGAGACGATCGAGCGCATGATCGAAGCGGGGATCGGGCCCGGGTTTATAAGCCGGTTCGCGCTTGGGGATAAACGGGGGCTTCGATGCAGAGACGGAAGACTTTTCCGGGAGCTGGCGATTGTGCGCCGGCGGGATCGCGTACCGAGTGCGGCTTCGGCGGCGTTCGAAAGAATGCTTATCTCGGCGCTTGCGCGGTAGCCGCGGGCCTTGTAACGCTGAGTGCTTTGGCTGACGACACGGGCGCTTCGCTTCTTGAGGACGCGAGCGGCCGGGTGAGCCTGTTCAGCTCCGCGCACGCTACTGCGGCTAAGGGCAGCGGGCTTGAGATTGTCAGCGCCGATGGCTCGGCGAAGCTGCAATTCAAGGGTCAGATGCAGATCAGGCATGTCATGAACCATCGCAACGGCGACGGGATTGACCAGTTCGACGCGGGCTTTGAGAACAGGCGGATCAGGCCCAAGCTCGCGGGGTCGCTGCAGAACGGGAAGATCCCGTTCAGCATGTACGGCGACGGGCGTCGGGGTGGGTTCACTCTGGTTGATGCGTGGGTCGGGTATGTGCCGGGCGAGGGGCAGCGGCTCCGCGTGGGTCAGTACCCTGCGCCGTTCTCGCGTGAGGAGATGCTGAGCAGCTCGAAGCGGCTGGCTTCGGACTACTCGGTCGCCAACGCGGCGTTTACGGTCGATCGCTCGCAGGGTGTTGAGTTCCGCAACCGCGGCGAGGACTGGACGACGTACATCTTTGTTGGCGACGGCGTGAAGGACCTGAACACGCCTTACACGATGGATTCGGACTTTGGCATCAATGTGCGCGCCGAGCGGAAGTTTGGCGGCACGTGGAAGCGGTTCGATGACTTTGTTGGCTGGAGGGGTGAGGAGACGGCGACGCTGGTTGGTGCGGCGCTGCACATCTCGGGCGGGCAGATGGACGCCGACAGCGACGGCATGGTCGATGAGGATTTCTACGATTTCCGCTACACCGTTGATGCGGGCGTCGAGGGCGACGGCTGGAACGCGTTCGCGGCGTTCTTCGGTCAGAAGACCGATGCGCAGGGGATCAGCGAGATCAACAGCTACGGCTTGACGCTGCAGGGCGGCGTGTTCATCACCGACGACATCGACATCTTCACGCAGTACGCGTGGGCGGATGACGACGCGGACCTTGGTGAACTGAGCGTGATCACGGTCGGGTTCAACAAGTACATCAGCGGCCACGTTATTAAGCTGACCGTGGATGCGAACTATGCGTTTGAGGAGATCACCTCGACGTACGTGAACAGCTCGCGCGGGTATCTTGTCGATGCGATGGGCGAGGACGGACAGTTTGTGCTGCGCTCGCAGCTGCAGGTGCTGTTCTAAAGACCTGACATATTGATTGAGTGAGTTGAACAGGGGCGGCGTTGGCTGCCCCCGTTTTTAGTGCGCGGGGAAGAGTTCGGGTTCGAGTGCGCCCTCGAGTTCGAGGAGGCGTCGTTTGTTGTCGAGGCCGCCGCCGAAGCCTTGGAGTGCGCCGCTTGCCGCGATGACGCGGTGGCACGGGACGACGATTGGTACGCGGTTGGCGCCGTTGGCGCCGCCCACGGCGCGCGGGGATGAGCCGACGCGTTTGGCGAGTTCGTCGTAGCTGATGGTTGTGCCGTAGGGGATGTCGGTGAGCGCATGCCAGACTTTCTGCTGGTGCGCTGTGCCGGGCAAGCAGAGCGGGAGATCGAACGAGGTTCGTTTGCTGGCGAAGTACTCGCCGAGTTGGCGCTGGGTTTCGTCGAGGAGGTCGGTCGCCGGGGTGTTGGTTTCGTAGTCGCCCTGGGATTCGAGTCTGCAGTTGAGGAGCCGTTCTAGGTCGTGCTTTTCTTGGTTGATGCGCGGGCGGGTCGCGAACTCGAGGAGGCAGAGGCCCGGCTCGGTGTCGGCGGACTCGGGCTCGGCGACGCCGGCGTGGAGTGGGCCGACGGGCGAATCGATGACTCGTGTGACGATGCGTGCGTGCATGGGTTGAGTATAGCGAGAGGCGCTGGAGTAGCTGCGAACGGGTCTCAGTTGTATATCAATACAATCTATACAACACACAATCTTCATTGATTTGATCTATGTGCGTTCTGCGCCGATGCTATAGCAACTCGAAAGGACATCACCATGGCAAGCGACGCGTTCGGAGCAAAGCAGACCCTCGAAGTCGGCGGCGAGAAGTACACCTACTACAAGCTTCGCACGCTCGAGGAGAAGGGCCTGACGAAGATCGATTCGATGCCTTACTCGATCCGTGTGTTGCTTGAGGCGCAGCTTCGCAACCTTGACGGGTTCATCGTGACCAACGACGACATCTCGGGGCTTGCGGGTTACAACGCGAAGAGTGTTGACCGGACGGAGATGCCGTTCATGCCCGGGCGTGTGGTGCTTCAGGACTTTACGGGTGTGCCGTGTGTGGTTGACCTCGCTGCGATGCGTGACGCGATGAAGGCGCTCGGCGGTGACCCGGAGCAGATCAACCCCGAGGTTGTGTGCGACCTTGTGATCGACCACTCGGTGCAGGTGGATGACTTTGCTTCGCGCGTGGCGCTGACGATCAACGCGGAGAAGGAGTTCGAGCGGAACAACGAGCGGTACCTGTTCCTCAAGTGGGGACAGGAGAGTCTGAGCCGTTTCCGTGTTGTGCCGCCGGCGACGGGGATTGTGCACCAGGTGAACCTTGAGTATCTGGCGCGAGGCGTTCTCACCCGCACCGTTGACGGCGAGCAGCAGGTCTACCCGGACTCGCTGGTCGGTACTGACAGCCACACGACGATGATTAACGGTCTTGGTGTTCTTGGCTGGGGTGTGGGCGGCATCGAGGCCGAGGCGGTGATGCTGGGCCAGCCGGTGTACATGCTGACGCCGGAGGTTGTCGGGTTCAAGCTGACGGGCAAGCTCCCCGAGGGCGCGACGGCGACGGACATGGTTCTGACCGTGACGGAGATGCTCCGCAACCACGGCGTGGTTGAGAAGTTTGTCGAGTTCTTCGGGCCGGGCATGGCGGATCTGAGTCTGCCTGACCGGGCGACGATCGCGAACATGGCGCCCGAGTACGGCGCGACGTGCGGCTTCTTCCCGATTGACGAGGTCACGCTTGGTTACCTGCGTCTGACGGCGCACACCGAGCAGGAGGTTGCGTTGACCGAGGCGTACGCGAAGGCGAACGACTTCTGGTGGGACGCGAGCAAGCCCGATCCGGAGTTTGCTGCAGTGCTCGAGCTTGATCTTTCGACGGTTGTGCCGAGCCTTGCGGGTCCGAAGCGGCCGCAGGATCGCGTTGAGCTGACGAACATGCGGAGCGAGTGGCACAGGCAGCTTGTTGATACGTTCAAGAAGAAGGTGCCGAGCGAGGCGGTCAATCTGAACCGCTGGGCTGGCGAGGGCGGCGAGGCGGACAACGCGCCGGTGAACCCTGACGCGGCCAACGGTGTCGCGGGGCCGGAGTCTGTGCAGGTCACGCTGAGCGAGGCGTGCCATCCTGAGAAGCCGGGCACGAAGGTGAACCTGACGCACGGCGATGTTGTGATCGCGGCGATCACGAGCTGCACGAACACGAGCAACCCGGACGTGATGCTCGCGGCGGGTCTAGTTGCCAAGAAGGCGCGTGCGCTCGGGCTGACCCGCAAGCCTTGGGTCAAGACGAGTCTTGCGCCGGGCTCGAAGGTCGTGACGGAGTACTACGAGAAGGCTGGGCTTGCGGATGATCTGGAAGCGCTCGGATTCCACACTGTGGGTTACGGGTGCACGACGTGCATTGGTAACTCGGGGCCGTTGCCGCCCGAGATTGAGGATGGGATTAAAGAGGGCGACCTCGCGGTGGCGAGTGTGCTCTCGGGTAACCGGAACTTTGAGGGACGTGTACACCCGCGGGTGAAGGCGAACTATCTCGCGAGCCCGCCGTTGGTCGTGGCGTACGCGATCGCGGGCACGGTTGATATCGACCTGCACAACGCGCCGATCGCGCAGACGCCCGACGGCAAGGACGTGTTCCTGAAAGACATTTGGCCGACGCAGCAGGAGATCCGCGAGCTTCGCGAGAGCTCGATCTCGGCGGAGCAGTTTGCTGACAAGTACGGCAGCGTGTTCACGGGCAACGAGACATGGAACAAAATCCCGGTTTCCAAGAGTGAGCTGTACGGGTGGAACGATGATTCGACGTACATCCAGAACCCGCCGTTCTTTGAGGGAATGACCGCTGAGGCTCCCGGGTTTGGATCGATCAACGGTGCGCGTGCGCTATGTGTGCTTGCGGACAGCGTGACGACGGACCACATCTCGCCTGCGGGCCGGATTGAGCCTGAGACGCCTTCGGGTCAGTACCTGCTGAACGCGGGTGTGGCGCAGAGCGCGTTCAACAGCTTCGGCTCGCGTCGCGGTAACGACCGGGTGATGACGCGGGGCACGTTTGCGAATGTTCGTGTTCGCAACGGGCTTGCCAAGAACGAGGACGGGAGCATCCCCGAGGGCGGCTGGACCCGGAACTTCACGAAGGGCGCCGGGTGGGATGCGCCGGTTGAGTACATCTACGACGCGGCTCAGGACTACAAGGCCGCGGGGACGCCTCTGGTTGTGCTTGCTGGCAAGGACTACGGCATGGGCAGCTCGCGCGACTGGGCCGCGAAGGGGACGCTGCTGCTTGGCGTGAAGGCAGTGATCGCCGAGAGCTTTGAGCGGATCCACCGGAGCAACCTTGTGTTTATGGGTGTGCTTCCGTTGGTGTACAAAGCGGGCGAGAACGCCGCGAGCCTTGGGCTTGATGGGACGGAGACGTTTGACATCGAGCTTCCCGAGTCGATGGACCCGGGTGCGATGATTACCGTCAAGGCGACGAAGGCCGACGGGAGTGTTGTGACGTTCGAGGCCGCGAGCCGGATCGATACCGCGGTTGAGATCGAGTACTACAAGAACGGCGGCATCCTGCAGACGGTGATCCGCAAGAAGCTCAACGAGTCGAAGATCAACGCTTGAGCACGCGGGTCGAGATCATTTCGCCGACTGAGACGCATCCGATCCGGCACGCAATACTGCGGCCCGGTCAGCCGGCGGAGTGCTTGTTCTACCCGGGTGACGATGACCCGAACACGTTTCACATGGGCACCCTCGACGGCGAGGGTGCTCTTGTTGGGATTATCTCGTTCTATGACGAGCCTGTGCCCGGGACGGACACGCCGGCGTGGCGGATCAGGGGGATGGCGACGCTGCCGGGGTTTCGGGGGCTTGGTCTTGGGGCGGGTCTTGTTGAGGCGGGGATCGCTCACGCGCACGGGTCGCGTGTTTCGCCCGTGTGGTGCAACGCGAGGACGAGCGCCGCGGGGTACTACAACAAGCTCGGGTTTGTTCAGGTTGGGGATGAGTTTGAGATTGAGGGGATCGGGCCGCACGTTGTGATGGTGAGGGGCGGCGTGGGCTGAGGTATGCTGGTTCGCATGAGCGAGCGAGCCGACGCGGTTACCTTTGAACATGAATCGACGCCGGACTATGTCGTGGCGCAGACGCGGTGGATGTATCACCACTCGCCGATGATGGCGGATTTACTCAAGAAGCAGATGTTCGTCTTCAACTTGGTTTGGTCGTTCGTGACGGCGAGCTTTGTGTTTGTAGCGCTGGCTTTTTTACACGGGGTTTCTGTGTCGGTTGCCGTGGCGTCGGTGATCGCGGGCTCGTTCAATTTCGCGTTTACACGATTCAGGCAGAACGGGAAGCGGAACCGGCGGTTCTGGGAGAAGTATCTGCTGAAACGGACGGCGCAGGCGGAGGCGAAGAACCCGAGGTCGAATCCGGGGCACATGTGGCGGTACACGGTTTCGGGTGACACGGTTGAGTACGAGGATCTGACGAGCGGCAACTCGTCGAGTACGAAGACGAGGGGAATCGAACGCGCGGATCTTGTTGATGGGCATCTGTGCATTGGCACGGATGGGATGATTTCTGGATCGCTGCCGATGGCCGGGGTTGAATCGGAAGCGGATGTAGAAAGGATTCGCGCGATCTTGCGCGATGCGGGTGTGGCGGGTTGGCCGAGCGGCGAGGCTGGGTTGCCGCCCAGCCCGCTGAAGAAACGCGGTTGAGTTTAGAACAGCTTATAGAAACGCCCCGAACGATTGCTCGGGGCGTTTTGTGCTTCAGCGGAAGGTCACACCGAAGCTCAGGGGGGCTTGGTTAAGTCTGCGTGTTTAGACGATGTAGATACCGCTTTGGTTCCCGGTGAGCCTCAGATTAGTTGCATGTTTTTGGATTGCTTTCACGTTTGTGCTCGTGATGGACAATTTCTCAGGGTGTCGTGACAGGGGTCGCGATGGCTGCGGGCCAGAGCCATGCGAAAAGTGCGCCGGTTGCGACGGAGTAGACGGCGCCGTCGATGGCGTCGGTGATGAAGAAGCGGGCACGCTTGCCGAACCAGATGCCCTCGGGGGCGCCGCCTAAGACGTGTGCGAGGAAGGCGGCGGTGGTTGCGACTTGGAAGACTTCCAGGAACGAGCTGCCGGCGGGCCTTGCGAGGCCTGTGAGGTAGGCGACGATGATGCTGACGAGGAGGAAGTAGGAGAAGGTGAGGCCCATGTTGCGGCCCATGCTTGGTTTGCCGGCCCAGACGTCGATGACGCCCCAGGGGCCTTTGTTGAACATCTCGACCTTCTCGGGCTGCTTGAACTCGCGGTGGTCGGCGCAGTTTGGGAACATGTAGCGGCCCGGCTCGATGCCGGAGTTGTTGACGAGGTAGATGACCTCGTCTTGCTTCGGTGTGAAGCCGACGTCTTGGCGGTGGTGCTGGAGGACGGCCCAGAAGACGAAGCTGAGGAAGAATGTGGCCACGGTGACGGCGGCTATCGGTACCCAGAGTTCGAGGATTGGCATTTGGTTGCTCCCAGAGAGGATGCCCAGAATTGGACAACACCCGACAGATTACCGGACAAACATAAACCTTGCAAACCAAAGGGTTTCAATCGGGCTGGTCTTTGGATAGTGTGGTGTCAGACTACCTGAGGGGGAAGTGGAGAATGTACATGCGCACCGCGTTGAAAATTGGTTTTGTTGGGTTGGCTGCTAGCTGTGGGCTTGCTTCAGGGCAGGTCACTACTGAGTTGTTTGTGAGCGGGCTGGACCGGCCTGTTTATATGGTTGCTGCTCCGGGCGATGCCGACAAGTTCTTTGTGATCGAGCAGGAGGGCGCGATCCGGATCATCGACAACGGCTCGCTTTTGGCTACGCCGTTTCTTGATATCGATCCGATCGTTGTTGGCGGTACGAGCGGCGGCAACGAGCAGGGCATGCTCGGGCTCGCGTTCAGCCCGGACTACGAGACCAGCGGCCGATTCTTTGTGAACTACATCGGCGCTGGCAGCGACACCTACATTGTTGAGTACACACGGAGTGCTGCTGATCCGAACATTGCCGACCCGAACTCGGCGCGGACGATCATGACGATCGATCAGCCCTTTAGCAACCACAACGGCGGCTGGATGGATTTCGGTCCTGACGGGTACCTGTACATTGCACAGGGCGACGGCGGCAGCGGCAACGATCCTGGCAACCGAGCCAGCCAGCTCAACAACCTGCTTGGCAAGCTGCTGCGGATCGATGTCAGCGATGACCAGGTGCCCTACACGATCCCGGCGGATAACCCGTTTGTCGGGACTGCGGGAGCGAGGGAAGAGATCTGGGCTTATGGCCTTCGCAACCCTTGGCGGACGAGCTTTGACGCGATGACCGGCGATCTTTGGATTGCTGACGTCGGGCAGAGCACACGCGAGGAAGTGAACTTCCAGCCCGCTTCGAGCGCGGGCGGTGAGCACTACGGCTGGCGCTGCCGGGAGGGGTTTATTGAGAACCCGAGCTTCCCGGGCTGCACGCCGACACCCCCCACTGGCTTTACCGAGCCGATCCACGACTACAACCGCAGCGGCGGTCGTTGCTCGATCACGGGCGGGTACATGTACTACGGCTGCGCTGTGCCGGAGTTTGAGGGCAAGTACATCTTTGGTGACTACTGCTCGGGCGATATCTACACGCTCGATCCGTCCAACGGGAACCAGGTTGTAGCTGTATCTGACCAGGGCTTTGGCGTGAGCTCGTTCGCGCAGGACAGCGACGGCGAGATCTACGTGATGGACCTCTTTGGGGGCACCATCTCCAAGTTCACCTCTGACAGCGCTGTTGATGCCAACAAGAACGGCATCCCGGACGCGTGTGAGGAGCCCTGCCTTGCCGACGTGAACGGCGACGGCATGGTGACGCCGACGGACTTTACGGCTTGGGTTGGCGCGTTCAACACGGGTGCTGCTGAGTGCGATCAGAACGGCGACGGCATGTGCACCCCGACTGACTTCACGGCTTGGGTTGGCAACTACAACGCAGGCTGCTGAGTTTCGATCGAGTTGAGTTGATCACAGGCCCGGGTGACGCGAGACGTTGCCCGGGTTTTTTTGTGCGCGCGTGAAAGAGGCACCCGCTGGTCAATGGCGGGTGCCTCTTTCCTGAAGGGGGAGTGTGGTTGGGTGAGGAGTGTTAGCGGCGGCGGCGTGCTGCTGCGAGGCCCGCGAGGGCGACCAGCGAAGCCGATGCCGGTGCTGGGACTTCGGTGTAGGTGTAGGTGAGTTCGACGGTGCCGAAGTTGAGGTGGTTGGTGATCCAGAGATCGAAGAAGGGCGGAGGTGGCGGGATGGAGAGCGAGAGGAACGGGTAGATCTCGGCGTCGAGCTGGCCCGAGCCTTCAAAGTTTGCGATCTGGAACGGGAGTGCGTCGCGGAATCCTGAGTATTCGTCTTTGAACGAGAAGAGGACGGAGTCGTCGCCTTCTTGTTCGTTGCCGTCGGAGGCGGCGAGGTCATCGCTGAGTGGGCCGTAGCCGACGCCGCCGAGGCCGAAGATTGAGACTTCGTTTGGTTGTTCGGGTGAGAAGGTGATGTTGTTGAAGATCGCGGCCTCGACGAACCACTCGTCGGCACCGATGGCGTAGTCCTCGCCGTTCTCAGCGATCATCTCGAGCGAGAAACTTGAGTGAGCCGCGAAGCTGACACCGGTGAGAGTGCGCGTGCCGCCCATGGTGTCGAACGCGTCGAATGTGATCGGCACGGGCTCGTTGAGTGCGACGGCGTCGAAGAAGAAGTCTGCGGATTGGGTGATCGTTTGTGCGTTGGCTGTTGTTGCAGCCGCCAGGGCGAGGAGCCCGGCTGTGTGTGTTGCTCTCATTGCTGTCTCCATGTCTTGCTCGTGTATATGAGCGTGTTTCCGTGTGGTTTTCGTGGGGGCTTGAATTCGTGCCGGCCTGGCCCCGAGGTCAAGATACTTGGAGGATCGTTGTTGTTCAAGATTTCTCTGGAGAAATTGTAAGATATTTTCCACCCAGGCTGATTTGGGTGTAGAATCTGGCTGTGAGAAGCTCAAATGAGACATCTGGGGCTGGGAATGGGGCTGGGACGGCTTCTTTGGGCGGTCCTGGGGCCGGTGCCGTGCCGTTTAGTGAGGCGGCGGGCGCTCAGATCCGGGTGGTGCAGGCGTCCTGGCTTGATCTGATGGCGTCCGTGGAGCTTTCGGGTGCGAGGCCCACCGAGGTATCGCGGGTGCTGAAGGTTGATAAGACGCTCGCCTGGAAGCTCTCGCGGTTTGCCAGCGAGCAGGAAGTGGGCAAGGCCTTTCGGCACCTGCCGGGCGATGCGGGCGTGGAGATCATGTTCGACGCGGTCAGCGAGCACGGCGGGGACAGCGAGAAAATCCAATCGGTACGCACGGCTGTGACGGAGCTTCGGGCGTTCGTCAAGGCGCACGCGGGTGATCGGCGGACCTTTGAGGCGATGGTCCACTCGAACCAGCCCAAGGGGCAGTCTGAGGTTGAGGATCGCAAGCAGTTGTATCGAGCGAGCTCGGCGATCTGGAGTGTGCGGGCGCTGACGCAGATGTTGACGATTGTGCTCCGGCCTTCGGAATCGAAGCCGGGCATGATCGATGTCGTGCAGCTTGGCGGGCTTGTCGAGCTTGAGCGGCTGAGGTCTGAGGTGCCATGGATCGTGCGTCGGCTTCGCGCATCGAACGACAACGACAGCGATCAATACAGTATTAAGCGTGAGCCTCTGGATTCGTCGCTGGCTTCGGAGATCCCGGCGCCGTTGTTCCTGCCCTACTGCTCTTCCCCGACGCCAAGGCTTCGTCAGTTTACGGACGAGAACGGCTGGGTGTACGACGAGCTAGAGCCGGGGCCGGTTGGGCGGAAGGGCGCGACGACGTGCATCCTTGGTGAGAAGCACATCGCGGTGTTGCCCGCTGAGTGGAGCGAGGAGAACACGGCTGGCCGGTACTCGATGACGGTTCGGACGCCGGTGCAGAGCGCGATGTTTGACCTGCTGGTGCACAAGGACCTGACGCGGTTTGATGATGCGGAGATGGTGACGTTCGGTTTGCTCGAGGGCAGGCCGACTGCTGGGGGCGGGACTCGTCACTCGCAGCCGCTTTATGACCCGGAGCCCGCTCGGAAGCTAGGTTCGCCCGCGCTCGTGCAGTCGGCGAGGCATGGCTGGTACGCGGGCATGGTCGAGGATGCGGTCAGGCGTGCGGGTTGGGGTGGTCTTGATAACTTCCGTGGGTACCGGATGGACGTTGACTACCCGGCGATCCCTTGTGACCTGACGATGGTGTGCCAGATCAACCGGGGCTAGGTCGGCGGCGGCGGCTTGCCTGCTAGACAACTCCAGACCCGATAGACCGCACAGGCCGCGTGAGTCTCTAAGGTGTTACACGAGGCCGGGTTTGTCACGCGGTGTGAATGTTGGTGGTTTCCCTAGCGGCCCGCGTTCGGATTGAATCTGATGATCTTGGTATGACACGCCCCCTTACCAGGTTGTTTGCGCTCCTCGTGACTTCAGTCGGTCTTACGAGCGGTGCGCAGGTGTACACCACCGATCCGCTGATGCTGGCCGATCCGATGTATGACGGTGATGTGCCGATCATCCAGCCGCGCGGGCTTTCGCTGCACAGCCCGCTGCACTACGGTGACGCGTTGGTGCCGACGATTACGACGAGTCGGTCCGGGCCGCTGTCGTACGACATTACGTACACGTTTACGAACACGACATCTTCGAGTAAGCCTCTGGGGCGGATTCTTGCGGGGGCGATCACGCTTGGCGAGCACGCGACGGTGTATGACCACGCTCAGATCTCGGACTTTAAGGACATCTCGTACGACAGCTTTACCGGGATGGGCTGGACCTACCCGGGCACGGCGTACAGCCCGGCTACGGTGCTGATGAACGACACGCACGTGATCGGGGTGAGCCTGCTCTACCCGGTGATGGAGTACCAGCACGACACGCTTGTGCGCGTGACGAAGCTGGGCGGTGTGTTCAAGGGGCCGCCGGAGAGCCGGGGCTGGATGGTTGCGTTCGATCTGAACAACGTGCGGAACACGAGCTACTACACAGAGATCCACAACGAGGCGATGCTGGAGCCTGGGCAGACGCAGAGCTACACGATCTGTGTCCGTGCGATGAAACGACCGGACGCTTTCCCGGGGAAGTATGAGTCGCAGAATTGGCTCCGGGTGCTTGAGCCTTACCGCGACTACTTCCGTGCGCAGTTTGGTGAGGTGACGTACGAGCGTCGGACGAAGCCGATCTACGGGAAGCAGATCGCCAACGAGAGCACGACGAACAGCCAGAATCAGCGTGGCTGGACGATTGCAGATCTTCGTCCTGATCGGGTCGGGTTTGCGCCGCTGGTGAACTATCTGATCGACAACAACTACGCGTACGACAACGTGATGCTCTGGGCGCCGAGCGGATTGTTCTACCGGAACCGTGACATGAACTACCCGTCGCTGTTTACCGCGGGATGGCTTGACAGCGAGAGGCTTGAGACGGCGACGGATCAGATCGGTTTCCCTGCGATTCCACGCTCGGGAATCGAGCTTGGGCTCTGGTGGGGTCGTGCTGCGATGCACATGGAGAGCTGGGACGACGGCGTGGCTGTGCCGCTGGATCCGGACAACGCGGAACACATGCAGTTGGTGTACCAGCAGATGGATCTTGCCGAGCGGGCAGGTGTCACGACGATCGGGCTTGATGCGTTTCTTCACAGGCACATGCCGGTCTGGAAGCAGAAGCCGTATCTTGAGGATCTTCGGGCCAGGTATCCGGGGATTCGTTTGGCGACCGAGCAGCTTTCGAGCGACCTAATCCACACGGTCGCGCCGTCGTCGAACCGTGGGTATTCGGCGGGTGATACGCCTCGGTCGGAGGAGGGCTACCACCGGCTTGATAGGCCGCACTACCTTGCGGACTATCTGAACCCTGGCCACGAGACTTGGGCGTTCTGGCGTTACACGGAGATCCTTCGGGCTGATCCGTCGCAGAGCATCGATGGTGCGCGGCTACAGCGTGACGTCGAGAGGCTTGTGAAGAACGGGTACACGCCGGTGATTCAGAATGTGTTTCTGCAGCTCGAAGACCCGGCAGCGGCGCACGCTCACGCGACGTGGCATCTGACTCAGCCGAGCGAGGGCAGCGGTTCCGATTCGGATGACCTCACACAGCCGGATGATGATGGCGGTGACGCGGACGATGGGGATGACGGCGATGCGAACCGCGGCTCGGATGACGGGTCGGACGAGCCGAGCATCGACATCCCGCCGACCAAGCAGCCCGAGACCAGGACTGGGAAGGTGTACTACATCACCCTGCCCAATGGTAAACGGCTTCGGATCGAGTCTCGATAACGGCCTGATTCAGCGCCGACACTTGGCATGGGATCGAGTTGGCTCGGCGCTGAAGTGGGTTATTGCTGCTTCGATCAAGGGATCGGATCGATAACTCGATATGACCAACCGGTTTAGGGCAATGTGACATCTCATTTGTGTCTGATTCAGGTCTAGTTTCGTAGATGACAACATTCCGATACTCAAAAAGCTGACAATATACCTGATTTGCTTTCCGCCCTCCACACCACGGATCTGTCGGTTTGTGGACAGTGGGCTGAGTGTTGATTGGGATTGTTCGCCGTTGCCTACCTCGGATACGAACCAACTGAGAATCCCGCTTCGATTGAACAAATCGATCGCGCAGCAGATCTCGAAGCAGCAGATCGAGGATGCCCGGCAAACGGTTCGGAAGTCACAGTCTCAGAACATCGAGCCTGGGAAGCGTCTCATCGTTGAGTTTGAGCGGAGCGACGGGAAAGTTGTTGCCGACTCGATCATCCGGGACATATCTGACGAGGGCGCGGGCCTTTGGATCGGCTGCTTCATTCACCCGAATACAAAGTGCTGGCTGACACTTCCTTCGACTCACGGCGCAGAGTTTGCGATCGAGGGCACCGTCCGGTGGTGCAAGCACTTTACGCACTCGATCCATGAGATCGGAATTCAGCTCCGCCGAGAGGAAGCCAAGATTCTGATCGAGGCGCTCGAATCATCGGATACGCCCAAAGCGGCCACGGTCGATGTCCAGGCCGGCATCAGGGCGATCATTCTGGCGCTGAAGCCGCATTGCGAAACGGGGCTTTCCGCTGAAGACACGGACAAGCTGTGCGAGCAGCTTACGTCGCTATTGATCTCGCCGTAGGTTTTTGTCTGGCTCGTGCTGCGTGCGGTTCCAGTGACGGTTGTGGGCGGCAAGCACGAGCCCCGCGTTGATCTCCTAGACTCTTGGCGATGTCTGATGAGCTTGCCACACTTCAGTTGCGCCCGCTGGACCCGGTGGCCGGGGGTGTGCTCGCGGCGCTTCGGCTCTCGACGGCAACATCGCCGATCGTGCTGGGCAGGAGCGAGGATGCTGGCTGGAGGGTCAGCGACCCGGCGGTTTCGCGCAAGCACGCGGCTGTGCGGACGGGGGGAAGCAAGGTCTATGTGCGCGACCTTGGCAGCAGGCACGGCACGTTCGTCAACAGCACCAAGCTGGAGACGAGCGAAGAGGTCGAGATCCGCAAGGGCGATGTGGTCTCGCTCGGGTCGTGGCGGTTTATTCTCGATGGCCAGCGGACCTCGGGCTCGGCGCACACGATCATCGACAACACGGACCGGATCCAGCACATCGAGCAGTCGGCGCTGCTGGGCTTGGCGCAGATCAAGCTGGATCGGTTGCTCGCGGCGACGCGTTCGTTCGCGGAGGCCGACACGCGGGTCGGGGTCGCGGATGTGCTGATCCAGGCGATCCGCGATCTTCGCGGGTGTCAGCGGGCGTTCGTGGTTCGGCAGATCGGTGAGGATGAGTTCGACGTAATATCCTCGAGCAGCGGTGTGGACGAGTTGCAGCTGAGCCTATCGCTGATCCGGGAGGCATCGGCGGGGAAGCTGGCGCAGCTGATGGCGGGCGCTGCGCCGGACACGCGGTCGCACTCGCTGATTGAGCTTGATATCCAGACGGCGCTGTGTGCGCCGGTGATCGTGGCGGGCAAGCCGGACTGTTACTTGTACATCGATTCGCGCGGTGGCGAGGACCGGATCGAGCGGGATGCGCCCTCGTTTTCGCACGCGATCGCGGGTGTTGCGGGTCTTGCGATCGAGCGGATCCTCGGCGCGGAGATGGAGGAGCGGCGTCGGCAGATCGAGCTTGATCTGAAGGCGGCGCGGCATGCGCAGCGGCTGTTGTTCCCGGCGGCTTCGGGCAAGGCCGAGGGGATCGAGTACGTGTTCGAGTCGATCCCTGGCCGGTTTGTTGGCGGCGATCTCTTTGATTTCATTTCAACGGACTCGGGGTGCTCGGCGTTCTTCCTGGGTGATGCGACTGGCAAGGGTGTTGGCGCGGGGATGCACATGGTCGCCACGCAGACGCAGCTTCGGACGCTGCTTTCGCGGGGTGTGGGTCTGGCCGAGGCGATGAACGAGACGAACGTCGGGCTGATTAGTCGGTCTGATGTTGGCAAGTTCATAACGCTGATCGCGGGGGTCTGGGACCCGAAGAAGCGGACGCTTGAGCTCTGCGACGCGGGGCACGGGTTCTGCTTGCTCCGGCCGGTGGGCGGTGCGCCGATTTGGCACAGGATCGATGGGTCGGTGCCTTTAGGCGTTGATGGCGAGACCCGGTACGAGACAACGACGATCGAGATCGCTGAGCCGACGCGGCTGGTGCTTGTGAGCGACGGTGTGATCGAGCAAGCGGATGCTTCGGGTGAGCAGTTCGGGATCGACCGGACGATCGCCACGGTTGAGCCTGCGACTGGTGCTGGCGAGGACGTGTCGCTGCTGGTTGATGCGGTCAAGCGGTTTGCCGACGGGCCGTTGTCTGATGACCTGAGTGTGGCTTCGCTCGGTCTTGGTCTTGATAACTAAGGGCCTCGCAAGGCCCAAAGCCTCACAATCGGAATTATCCGCTCAGAATGCTGGCACGGGCTGGTTCTTGTGCCCTCTTGTGGGTGTGGGGGCCGAATCTCGGCCCGTTGTGTGTTGGTGGAGCTTGTCTTATGCGCGTCATTGTTGCGTCTGTTGTGTGCCTGTGTACCCCGGCTGCTCACGCTCAGCTGATGGATTTCCAGACCTCGTTCTCTGGTTCTGTCAATGGTGGCGCGGTCGAGGCCGAGGGCTCGGGGATGATCGATCTCGGGCAGATGGGCATGAGCTCGGCTTCGGTGACGTTCTCTTCACGTCCGTCGTCGTTTGATCCGCTCACGGTTTCGATGATCTCGAATCTGTGCGCCAACGCGTTCCGCGACGTCGGCTCGCCCGACAACCTGTTTGCGCTCAGCGGCGGCAACTACTCGACGGCTCGGACGTTCTCTTGGATCGGGCTTCCTGGCAGCAACATCTCGATCGACTCGACCGTGATTAACCAGGAGAACGAGCTGGTCTCGACGAGCGTGATCTCGGGCAGCTACAACGGCCCCACTGACATCGTCGGGATTCAGGACTACTCAATCACTTGGCTGCCAAGCTCGGCGCCGGGTGAGTTCTTCGAGGCGGGGACCGCGGTGCTGAACCGTGCCAACGGCGAGACGCTGATCATGCAGTTTGCGACGGTGTTCTCGGGTTTGCAGAACGATCTGTTGCAGCCGCAATTTGGGATCGGGACGTTTGACACGAGCTTCGACGGGACGACGCTGACTCTTGAATGGGACGGCGAGTTCATGATCCCGGCGCCTGCGACCGCAGCGCTGTTCGCAGGATTCGGCGCTGTCGCGGTACGCCGTCGCCGTTAGAGGGCGTCGCGCCAGGCCTGCATCGCGGTTGTAGATTCGTGATCGGCGCCGAAGATACCAAGTGATTGTTGGATGGCTTGTTGGATCAGCTCTTTGGCTGATTCTGTTTCGCCTTTGAGCGATGCGAGCTTCGCCTGCGCCCAGATAATCATCGGGACGTGGAGCGTGTGCTCGGGGAAGAGCGTGAGCATCTCGGCGGCTTCGGCGAGCGCCCACTCGGCTTCGTCGAGTCGGCCGAGGTCGATGTATGCGGAGGCGGCGATGGCTCGGCCCCAGAGCCGGTCGGGGTCGTTTGGGAAGCCGAGCGCGTCGTATCTTTCGATCGCGAGGTCGGCCTGCTTGGCGGCTTCTTCGTACCTGCCATGATCGAGCAGGACGTCGGCGTAGAAGATGCGGGCGAAGATTTCCCTGAACGGTGAGCCGGGGTTTTTGTGTTCGCTTTCGAGCAGATCTTGGAAGAGTTGATCGGAGCTTTCGGCGTCGCCTGCTTTCCCGTGCGCCCAGGCGAGGAGGCGTGTGCGGACGCCGTCGACAGGCTGGTCGCTTTCGGACTTTGCGGGTGTGAGATACTCGATGGCTTCTTCGGCGCGACCTTGGTAGACGAGGACGAGCCCGATCTGGCGGGTGAAGAGCTGGAGGAGTGTGGATTCGGATTCGGGGAGTCTGCCGATGAGCGGCTCGGCGGAGCGGAGCGCGTTCTCGGCCTTAGCGAGTTCGCCGCTGCTGATGTTTGCGGCCACACGTTCGATGGTTGATGCGAGCGTGATCGAATCGACGGTGTCCGATGTGCCTCCGACTTTGAGCGCGGCGAGGTCGAAGTAGCGGTCGGCGTCAGTGAATTTGAACCCCGAGGAGAACCAACGGGCGATCCAGAACGCGACGGAGCGTGTGATCTCGGAGTCTTTGCCGAAGACCTCGGCGTGCCGTTCGTAGGCGTTCTTTGCGGCTTGGTTGGCGCCCTCGATGTCGCCCGCTTTGCTTCGCGCTTCCGCGATGGGGAGCAGGAGTTCGAGCGTGCGGGGGTTGTTGGCGTCGAGGCGCTGGCTGCGGATGTCGTAGGCCTTGGCGAGTTGGAGCTGTGCGTCGTCGTACTTGCCGCTGCGGAGTTGGGCGAGGCCGATGAGCTGGCGGATGGTTGCTTCGAGCTCGGGCTCTTCGGTGAAGGTATCGCCGATGAGGCTTTGGGAGTTAGCGAGCGCTTCGCCCAGCGTGAGGCCGGGATTCTCGCTCCAGTTTGCGATCGGACCGGAGGCTTCTGTTGCGCCGGCGAGTGATTCCGAGAAGAATTCGAGCGTGAACTGGAGGCGGGCGGACTCGTCGGCGGCGCGGGCCCAGCCCACGACGGTGCCCACGAAGCCGAGCGCGAGGACCGCGGCGAGGATGCACCCGCCTGCGACTTCGATCCTGTGGCGGCGGACGAACTTTTTGACAAGGTAGAGGCGAGACGGTGCTCCGGCGCTGACGGGTTCGTTCTCGAGGTACCGGCGGAGGTCTTCCTCGAGCGCGGCGACGCTCGGGTATCGGCGGGTCGGGTCTTTCTCGAGGCAGCGTTGGACGATCCAGTTGAGGTCGCCCTTGACGGCTTGGCGGAGATTGGCGACGGTGGTTGAGCGGGCGGCGGCGATCTCGGTCTTGCGCTCTGCGAGGCCCTCGAAGCGGTCGATGAGCGAGGGGGCGGCCTGCGTCGCGATGGCGTTGTGGAGGTCGAGGATTTGTAGTTTGCTGATTGTCTCGTTGTCGAGCGGTGTTGTGCCGATGAGCAGTTCGTAGAGCATCGCGCCGATGGAGAAGACGTCGGCGCGTGTGTCCACGCCTTGCGGGGCGCCGCCGGCTTGCTCGGGGCTCATGTATGCGGGCGTGCCGAGCATCTGGTGGATTTTGGTGTAGACGTTGTCGTCGGTTGACTGGCCCGCGGAGACCTTTGCGATGCCGAAGTCGATGACCTTCGGCACGGGCGCATCGTCTTTGATGGTGACGAGGACGTTGTTCGGTTTGATGTCGCGGTGGATGATGCCCTTCTGGTGGGCGTGCTGGACCGCGTGGCAGACGCCGCGGATGAGATTGATGCGGCCTTGTATATTCAGGTTTGTGATGTCACAGTACGATGTGATTGGCGAGCCCTGGACGTACTCCATGACGAAGTAGGGTCGGCCCGTGCCGCTCTGGCCTGCGTCGAGGATCATCGCGATGTTCGGGTGGTCCATCAGCGCGAGTGTTTGGCGCTCGGCCTCGAATCGGGCGACGATGTGCTCGGCCTCGGAGCCGACCTTCAGGACTTTGATCGCGACGCGTCGGCGGACTGGCTCGGTTTGTTCGGCGAGGTAGACGGAACCGAAGCCGCCTTCGCCGATCTGCTCGAGGAGTTTGTAGACGCCGAGGCGGTCGCCGGTGCGCACGCCGGTCTCCATCGATCGTGTGTCGACTTCGCTGATCGGCTTGTTGTGCAAGCCGGTGTCGAGATCTGCGGTGTCGTCGGCGGACATGTGTAAATAGTATCCGGCTTGGAATGGGTGAACCCGGCGGCGAAATGGCTACTGATCTTGGGTTTCTTCGGTGAGTTTGAGCACGCGGAAGCCGGTGTCGAGGTTTGGGGCAACAGACTCGCCCGCTCGGCGGATGCGCTCTTTGGCGATCTCGGCGATGGTGCGGGGTTTGCCGAGTTCATCGCAGAATTTCGCGGCGGCGGCGTGGATCGGCTTGTTGATGTCGAGCGGTTCGGGCAGTTGGACCAGAACGAATCGACGGGCGATCTGATCTTCTGCGGACGCGTTCATGACGGCTTCGCCCAGCGTGCCGGAGCCTGCGAAGAAGTCCATGACGAGGTCGCCGGGTTCTGTTGCGATCTGCGAGACGAGGTAGGCCAGAAGCTTGACGGGCTTGGGGTAGGAGAAGAGATCGCGGCTGCCGAGCGTGGCGGCGATGTCTTTGGCGCCGGCGGCGGTGCCGCCGAAGCCGGAGCCAAGGAGCGAGAGGAGCGGGATTGTTTTATTCTGGTACTCGTTGAGATAGGATTTCTGCATCGGCCAGCCGGTATCGGTGTCCGGGAATATAACGCGGCCTTCCTTGATCATCTGCGCGACCGAGTCTTCGTTGAACGCCCATCGCGCGCGGAAGGAGCGGTCGGTCGCCGGGTCGGTGATGCTGAACTCTTTGCCGGTGGTGACCGTGGACTTCATGTTGTCTTTTTTCCACGGTCCACGCGGATCGTTGTCTGGGTTTGCGAACGCAGAGAGGTCGCGCGGTCGGCCTTTGAATCGGAACGCCGAGGCGTCGCGGGCGTAGACGAGGACGTACTCGTGGTTCTGCGTGACCATCTTCTTCGGCGGGACGCCTTTGGCACCGGCCTTTGTTTCCCAGACGAAATCGACGATACGGTTGTCTTTGCCGAACACTTCGTCGAGGAGGCAGGTGAGTCTGCCGACTTCGTTGTCGTCAACGGAGACCGCGATCGCGCCGTCGTGGCGGAGCAGCTTGCGTGCGAGCACAAGTCTTGGCAGGAGCAGCGAGAGCCACTGGGCATGGAATCGGCCAGCGGATTCGGGGTTGGTAACTAGTGGCTCGCCGGTTTCTGAGACTTGTTGTGTGCGGGCGAGGTAGTCGGCTTGGGATTCGACGCGGGTGTCGCTGTAGACGAAGTCGCGGCCTGTGTTGTAGGGCGGGTCGATGTAGATCAGCTTGACGGCGTCGCGGTGCGTGGGGATCAGGAGCTTGAGCGCGTCGAGGTTGTCGCCCTCGATGAAGAGGTTGTTGGTTGTGTCGTGGTTGACGCTTTCGTCTGGGCATTTGCGGAACGTTGCCGCTGTTGGTTTGTCGGCGAGCCGGAGCGAGGCGCGTTTGCCGGGCCAGTCGAGGTGGTAGCGCTCGGGTGCTTCGTCGGCTACGAATCCCGCGAGTAGTTCGCGGATGTGCTGGAGGTTGACTGTTTGGCGTTGGCCGCCGAGTTCGTCGGTTGTGGTTGAGATGCAGCCGGGGAAGAGTTCGGCGAGTTTGGCGATGCGCTCGTCGGCGTGGCCGAGTTTGGTGCCGCTCGTCGGGTTGTGCGGGGTTGTTGTCATGCGGAGGCTACGAGTTTAGCGTGCGGGGCTACGGGCTTGTGATGTCGGACCAATCGAGGTTGAATTTGGCGAGGTATTTGCGGAGGCGGTCGGAGTCGTTGACTGATGATCGCTTTGCGCGCGAGGCGGCGAAGAGCTGTCGGCCGGCGTGGGAGAGTGACTGCGAGCTTTGGCACACCTCGACAACCGCCGAGAGCTGGACGCGGTCGAAGAGATCGAGGGATTCGAGTTGATCGGGTGAAAGCAGCGAGTCGAGCTGGCCCCCCTGCTGCTGTTGTGGTGCGCCGGACCAGCTTTGTTTGAGTCTTGTGGTCTCGGCGTCGACGACTTCGTCGGTGATCCGGCCGCCGGGGGCGAGCGTTGCCATGCGGGTGACCGCGGAGACGAGATCGCGGAAGTTGCCGGCCCAAGTGGCGTCGGGTGATTGTGCGAATCGGAGGAATTTGGCGCGGGCTTCGGCGCTGAAACGGACGAGCTGGCCGCGCGAGTTCGCGAATCGTTCGAGCTCGTATTCGAGGTTGGGCTCGATGTCTTCAGGGCGTTTGCTGAGTGGCGGGAGCTCGAAGGACCAGAGGTTGATGCGGGCGAGGAGGTCTTCGCGGAAGGCGCCCTGGCGGACGCACTCGGGGAGGTTCTGGTTTGTGCCGGCGAGGAGCTGGAAGTCGCTCGTGACTTCTTTGTCTGAGCCCATCGGGAGGAAGCGTTGCTCTTCGATCGCGCGGAGGAGCATGGCTTGTTCGTCGAGACCGAGTTCGCCGATTTCGTCGAGGAAGAGCATCCCGTTGTGGGCGGCGCGGAGCAGACCGGGGCGGTCGCTTGTGGCACCGGTGAAGGCGCCTTTTTTGTGGCCGAAGAGTGTGGACATGGCGCCGTCGCCTCGGAGTGTGGCGCAGTTGACTTCGACGAGTTCGCCTTGGACGAGGTGGCGGTGCTTGCGGAGTTCGAAGATTCGGCTCGCGAGACGCGACTTGCCCGCGCCGGTCGGGCCTGTGATGAGCATGGGGTCGGTCGTGCGGGCGGCGACGTGTTCGATCTGTTCGATGAGGCTGTTGAAGGAAGGGCTTTGGGTTTCGATGCCGCCTTTGAGCGAGACGATTGCGTCGCTGTGTTCTTTCTCGAAGCGTGAGGCGAGCCGGTCGTAGCGCGAGAGGTCGAGGTCGATGATGGAGTAGTTGCCGACACGGTCGGTGGACTTGCGCGTCGGGCTGGTCTGGATGAGCTTAGCGGGAAAGTAGCGGGACTCGGTGAGGATGAAGTTGCAGATCTGGGCGACATGAGTGCCCGTGGTGATGTGGATGAGGTAGTCCTCGCGGTCGGTGTCGAAGTCGTAGTCGGTGGCGAACTGGTGGAGCGCGCTGTAGACCTCCTCGAAGTCCCACGGGTCGTCCATGTCGAGCGTGTGGAGGACGACCTTGGTTTCGGGTGAGACTGATTCGATGTCGCGCTCGAGCCGCTTTGCGAGCGCCTCGGCGTTTGCCGGGTGGATGAGTTCGAGGCGGTCAACGAGGAAGTCTTCGTGCTGACAGAGTGAGACGTTTGGGCGCCAGCGTTCCCAGCGCTTGGCTCCTTTGCCCTCGTCGAGGGTGGTGCCGAGCAGGCTGATGATGACGGTTGGCTTGCGCTTCGGGGGCATAGTGAGATGATATATTTTTATCAATCACGATACAAGTTGATCGCCAATTGAAATGTCGCCCGGATCACAAACCGTGTTTCAAGGCTCTGAATGGTGATATTGGGTTGATTGATGGTTTGGCACGCGGCCTGCATAGGTCTGTGCGAGCCGCACGGCTCCTGAGTTTCTTTGACAACCGGATCCAGGACACACGTTCATGCACGGATCGCCGCCAGGTGGCCCGGCGGGGAGAGCCCGCCGGTTGAGGGTTCGATTCCCTTGGCATCCATTTGTAGCACGCCCCGTCGTCCTTCGACGCGGCGCCGATCGGCATCCCGCGTCTCGCGACTCAGGGTTCTGTCGGCGGGGCTTGGGCATCACGAGTAGCTCATTTGGTAGAGCATCGAGTTGATAACTCGCTGGTAGCCGGTTCGAATCCGGCCTCACACGACTGGCAATGTCTTCACAAAGACTTGGGGTTCGAATCCCCCCGCTATGGCCCTCGGTTATGGGCGCCACACAGCGGGCCGAGGGGCACCCATTTGCATCAACGCGGCATGCCCGGCCCTTGGTACTGACGCTTGTCGTTGGCACCGGGGCCGGGCCGGCGCTTGGAACGCGGCCAGCGGTCTGGTGGATACCGGCATCGCACAGCGCAGCGGCCTCGCACAACCGATCGACGCACGCGTCGCCTTCTGGCGGCGCCGAACCGATCGGCCAAGCGTGGCGCGCACGCTCACTGCTTTATCTCAAGCCAAGCCCCGCCGGGGAACAAGGCGTTTATGCACACGGACCTCTCGACTCGCATTTTGGATTTCATCGTTTTCATAGGTCACCACTCTTTCACAGCTTCAACGAAAGGAGCCAAATCATGTGGACCACACATCGCATCAGAAGCAACGAACTGGGTCTCTGGTTCCGTCACAACGATCTCTACAAGGTCTTGGAAGGTGGTACGCGCCGGCTTCCAGCGATTTGGCCTTGGTCGTCGCGTGACCGGATCGAGGTCGTTGACACGCTTGTGCCTCGGTTCGAGCACGAGCAGGTCAAGGCGCTCGTGCAGAACATCAGGCTGCTGGGTCTTCTTGATGTTGTGAGTCTGCGCAAGCGCGAGATCGCGCTCGTGTGGGTTGACAACAAGCTCGAGGAGGTTCTCGAGGACGGTCGGCACGCGTTCTGGGTCGGTTCGAGCGAGGTCGATGTTGTTGACACGCTGAAGCCTCGGTTCACGCATGATCGGCTCCGGGTACTTGTGGACGATGAGCGTCTGGCTTCGCGGCTGGCGGTGATCGACCTCAAGGACGACGAGCGGGCGCTCGTGTGGATCGACGGCCGACTGGACGCGGTTCTTGCGGGCGGGCTCCACGCCTACTGGAAGGACGGGGTTTCGATGAAGGTCGAGCGTTTCAACGTGAACGACTTCCGATTCGAGCACCCGAAGATCGAGTCGGTGCTGAACCTGCCGGGTTCGTCGAACATGTTCACGGGTATCCGTGTGGAGTCGCACGAGCGCGTGCTTGTGTTCCGCGACGGTGAGCTTGTCGAGCAGCTCGGCGCGGGCCTCTTCGTGTGCTGGAAGGGTGGGTCGAACGTGACTTGGAAGTCGGTCGATATGCGCGAGCAGATCGAGGACATCCAGGGCCAGGAGATCCTCTCGGCGGACAAGGTCTCGCTGCGTGTGAACCTTGTCGTGACGCACCGTGTGGTCGATCCGCTGAAGGCGGTGACCGAGGTGTCGGACTGGGCGCAGGCGCTGTACCGCGAGGCGCAGCTTGCGCTCCGGACGGCGGTCGGCGGGCGGACGCTCGAGCGGTTGCTCGCGGACAAGGACGAGGTTTCGGCGGAGATCGCGAACGTGATCGCGCCGAAGGCCGCGGCGTTCGGTGTGACTGTCTCTGGTGTTGGTCTGCGGGACGTGATCCTGCCAGGCGACATGAAGATGATCCTCAACGAGGTCATCATCGCACAGAAGCAGGCCGAGGCGAACCTAATCCGGCGTCGTGAGGAGACCGCGGCGGCGCGCAGCCAGGTGAACACCGCCAAGCTGCTCGCGGACAACCCGGTGCTTGCTCGGATGAAGGAGCTCGAGGCCCTTCAGGAGATCATGAAGGGGACGAACGCGACCTTCGTGCTCGGTACGGGTGAGCTCTCGGATCAGATCGGCAGCCTCATCCGCAAGGAGCAGGCTTCGTAAACCCTCAACCCGTGGCTGCTCGTGACAGCGGGCGGCCACGCTTTCAGAAACCTGGCTCCGTAGCCCAATTGGTAGAGGCGGCGGTCTTAGAAACCGTTCGGTGCTGGTTCGAATCCAGCCGGGGCCATTGACAGTTCACGCGGCGGCGCGTGGTTGAGCAGACCTGGGCGTAGCTCAGCTTGGTAGAGCGCGTGCTTTGGAAGCACGAGGTCAGAGGTTCGAGTCCTCTTGCCCAGATTCAGAGATGTTAGAGATAGCCTCGTAGCTCAGTTGGAACGAGAGTGCCGCACTACGAATGCGGAGGTCGCAGGTTCGAATCCTGCCGGGGCTGCTTTCACAGGCTTGTTATTCTCAGTGACAAAGGACTACACGATGCCGGACACGAACACACCGTTTATTGAGACAGGCGAGGCGACCGCGATCCTGCCGCTGCCGAACGACCAGAAGCCGGCGACGGTGATCGGTACGGAGGCGATCCGCGCGACGTTTGATGAGGGCTGCGTTCGGCAGGCGATCAACTCGGCGATGGCACCGGGCGTGACGCACCTTGTGCTGAACCCGGATGCGCACGTCGGCTACGGCGCGCCGGTTGGTTGTGTGATGGCGAGCCCATCGCACATCTACCCCGGCCCGGTTGGCGTGGACATCAAGTGCTCGATGAGCCTGCTGTCGATCGATGTCGATGAGTCGGCGGTGGCTGACAAGCGCACGAGGCGCGCGCTGATCGAGGCAATCTGCGACCGCACTCCCACCGGCGCGGGCAAGGGTCAGCGGAACGTGTCGAAGGCTCGGCATGTCTCGCACACGCTGGGTACGCGCATCATGATCGAGGGCGCGTCGGTCGGTGTGTGCGAGGAGCTTGGAATCCCGCCTGAGTGGGCGGAGCGATGCGAGGACAGCTCGCACACGGGCCACGACGGCTCGAGTGATGCGCTGCGCGCCCGGCTTGAGCTGCTCAAGGAGGACGAGCGGTTCTTCAAGAAGTTCCCGACGAAGATGACGCAGCTCGGTTCGTACGGCGGCGGCAACCACTTCGGTGAGTGCGAGGTTGTGCGTGTGGGTGAGTCCGACCGCGCGAGGGAAGCCGCCGAGGTGTTCGGTCTGAAGGACGGCCGTGTTGCGTTTCTTTCGCACTGCGGCTCGCGTGGTATCGGCCATGACCTTGCAACGGGTCAGTTCAACGCGCTGCAGAGGCACTTTGAGACATGGAACATTCCGCTGCCTGGCGGCGACAGGCAGCTTGTGCACGCGCCGCTTGGTACGGACGAGGCGAACAGCTACCTCGATGACATGGCGCTGGGTGCGAACTTCGCGACGGTGAACCATCTGCTGATCAACGCGCTCGTGCTTGAGGCGTTCCAGGAGGTGCTGCCCGGTGTTGATGGCGGCCTTGTGTACTTTATTAGTCACAACATCGCGCGTCAGGAGATTCTGGAGAACCGGCCTCACTGGGTGCACCGCAAGGGTGCGACGCGTGCGTTCCCGGGTGGTCACTACGCGCTCAAAGGAACGCCGTTCGAGAAAACGGGCCACCCGATCCTGCTTCCCGGCAACCCGCAGGCGGGCTCGGCGGTGATGGTTGCCAACGAGGGCGCGGAGAAGTCGTGCTTCAGTGTGAACCACGGCGCGGGCCGGATGCTCGGCCGGAAAGCGGCGATCCGTTCGCTGGATCAGAAGGCGATCAACGAGTCGTTCGACGAGCGGGACATCCTGACCAACTGCAGAAACTACCCGGTCGACGAGGCACCGGCGGCGTACAAGGACTTCAACGAGGTGCTGAGGTCGGTCGAGAAGGCGGATCTGGCGTCGGAGGTTGCGCGGCTTGAGGCGCGGTTTGTAATCAAGGACGGGGACAAGGCGGATGATTAGCATCGACGGTTCATTCGGGGAGGGCGGCGGCCAGATCGTGCGCAGCTCGCTGGCGCTGTCGATGGTGACCGGTCAGCCGTTTCGGATCGAGAATATCCGAGGCAATCGGCCGAAGCCCGGGCTGCTCAGACAGCACCTGACTGCGGTGCGCGCTGCGGCGACGGTGTGCGGCGGTGATGTGTCGGGCGATGAGCTCGGCGCATCGTCATTCGCTTTTACACCCGGGCGCGTCCGGGGCGGGGAGTACAGCTTTGCGATAGGGAGCGCGGGCAGCACGACGCTTGTGCTGCAGACGGTGCTGCCTGCGCTGATGATCGCGGACGAGCCATCGACGTTTGTGATTACTGGCGGCACGCACAACACGTTCGCGCCGACGGTGCGGTTCCTGCAGCGCGCGTTCGTGCCGATCGTCGAAAAGATGGGGCCGAGGGTTTCAGTCGAAATCGATCGGCACGGCTTCTACCCCGGCGGCGGTGGGCAGCTCACCGTGCGCATCGAGCCGGCGGCTTCGCTGACACCGATCGAGGTCGTTGAGCGGGGCGAGATCATGAAGCGAAAGGCGGTCGCAACGATCGCGGATCTCTCGGCGGATATCGCGATTCGAGAACTCGCGGTTGTGAACAAGAAACTGTCGTGGACGGACGATGTGCTGAAGATCGAGCAGCTGCCGAAGGATACCGGGCCGGGCAACGTGCTGAGTCTTGAGCTTGAGTTCGAGAACGTTGTCGAGGTCTTTACGGGGTTCGGTGAGAAGAATGTGTCCGCGAACCGGGTCGCGAACAAGACGGTCGACGAGGCGAAGAAGTACCTGTCCTGCGACGTGCCGGTGTGGGAGTTTCTGGCGGATCAGCTGATGCTGCCGATGGCGATCGCGGGGCGGGGCGCGTTCCGGACGAAGTCGCTTTCGCTGCACGCGGAGACGAACGCGGCGGTGATCGAGCGGTTCATGGACGTGCGGCTTCGGGCGGAAGAGCAGGCTGATAAGTCTGTTTTGGTGTCCGTGGACTAGTTCTTGTTGGCTGTGGAGTTTGCCATCGGGCCAAGTGGGTGAGCCCACTTATCATCTAACCGGTAGATGTTTGTTGGCAAAGCCTTGCACAGGCCAAACAGAAAGTACCCCCCGAAGGACTCGAACGAGGTCCTGTTTCCTCGGGTATTTTCGCAAACTGTGATGCAAGCGGCATCAAATCCGGCAACATCAACCCACCAGAACAATCAGACACCCGATCACAGGCGCCCTCAGATCCGGATCTTGACGCCGTCGTAGCTGCATGGCACAGCCTGCCGCAATCTGTCCGCGTTGGGGTTCTTGCTCTCGTCCGAGCCACCCAGAGCTGATTCTCCTCCTTCCTCAGACTGTTCAAAGGAACCACACAACATGGCAAAGAAGCCACGACCAAAGCCAAAGGCCCCCTCACAAGACGACAGGCACCCACTACACCCTGAGCTCCATGCACCAGGTACCAATTCTCAGCAAGCCCATTCCATACACGCCCATGGCCTACCAAGTGCCCTCTACGCCGAGACGGTCAGCAAGCTCCTCGGTGGACGCGTCGATGGCGACGCGACGCTTTACGCAAGAGATGCCCACCGGAAGATGGCTCCTCGAGACCCTGTCGAAGAGATGCTGGTCACCCAGATGATTCTCACCCATGCCCGTGTCATGCATCTCACTGGCCTGCTCGGCAAGCAAACGACCAGCGACGGGGTCAAGATCATCAGTGAGTACACAGACCGCGCGAGCAACACCTATCGCCGGCTCATGCTGACCCTCTCGGAGTATCGACGCCCACCAAGAACTGGTGACACCTTTGCCGTTGTAATACAAGCCAACATCGCGAACCAGCAGGTAGTCCAGAACCATGAATCTCAAGAAGAAAGTACGACAAACGAACAAGGATTGGGAGGTCCCGACAATGCCAGCAACAGGTCCGTCCACCAAACCTCGGCGCTACCGGCTGACACCGGAAGGGATGGCCTCGCTGAGATCCTCAGCCCAAAGACTGAAGCCATGGGAGAAGTCCACAGGGCCGAGGACAGCTGAGGGTAAGAAACAGTCGAGCATGAACGCGATGAAACACGGCGAGAGATCGGTGGCATCCATCAAATTCCAGCACAATGTCGCTAGTGCAATTCGAGCCGTCCGAGATCACGCAGGCACAGGCGTTGTCTAGTTTGGGGGGCCAACTGTGACCAGACGTTCTAGAACTAACAGGTATTCCTCTTCGAGCTCATTCGCATTGCTCACAGACTCGTTGAGAACAGCTTTAATGCACGCCTGTAGCTTTCGCTTGACGGTCTGGACACGCTGTGAAACGGTGTCTGGATTGAGACCGGTTTCCGTCGCCACATACGCATTCGTGGGTTGTGTTTTATTCCGGATGGGCACCAAGACTTTAAGTTCAAAGGCCTCCCAATGGGCCACTTGATTCTCTTGTAGGCATTCAAGCCGGGTTCGCTTGAGAGCTTCGCTCAAGATCTGTCTGGCCCATTCGATGTGAAATGTTTCGTCGGGGTCGCGCCCTATAGCGATCTGAGGCAGGCTCGACACGTCGATCGAGCTCACCTTGCGTCTATCTCGCCCGTTGCGACGGCTTGAATCGGTCAAATAGTTCCGCAAGCTGGCGATGAGGTAGGCACGGAAGCTGCCCTGAGCTGGGTCGGCTTTTTCAAAGAGTCCACGACCGAGCAGGACCACCGCCACAAAGCTCTGCGTGAGGTCGGCGGCCTCATCTGGTCCATTGCCCTTGGCTCTGATGTAAGCGTAGATCGGTGTCCAGTACCTGGTCATGAGGCGTTCGAGGGCATCACTGTCGTGGGCCCTGCGGACCATGGACCAGTCAGTCGTCAGAAACCGATCCGAATAGCTCACTCTTACCCCCTCCGTCTGGTAGAGTATCAAAGAGTCTGAACTCTATCAGGCTCCAGGGGCGAAATGGGCGAAGACCTTGATTTCAACTCGGCGGCGGCGCTGGCGAAATTCCTTGCTGATGGGGAACAGTCGACGCCGTCAGTAGATCAAGAATCTGCCCAGATTGCTCCACTTCCCAACAAGATCGGTGTATACCGCATCCACCGGCTGATCGCGGTCGGCGGGATGGCAGAGGTATACGAGGCGATCGGTACCAGTGGTGAGCATGTCGCACTCAAGGTAGTTCGGCAGTTTGCGCATGGGTCGCCCATCGTCCGACGATTGCAGCGAGAAGCCGATCTGCTCCAGTTGCTCGATCACCCTTGTATCGCGCGGGTCCACGAGGCTGGGGACGCGCAGATTGATGGCCAAGGCCAGGTTGTGCCATTTATAGCGATGGATCTTGTTCAGCAGAGCAAGCCCATCGACACATATGTCAAGGATACTGAATGCTCGGTCCGGGACCGGATACACCTCATGTACCGGGTCTCCGATGCGATCCATCACGCACATCGCCGAGGTGTGATTCACCGGGATCTCAAGCCGGGCAATATTCTTGTGAGTCATAGCGGTGATCCGGTTATCGTCGACTTTGGCATCGGTGCCAACGCAAGTAACGCCGACGCAACGATGAACACCATCCAGACTCTCCCCGGCCAGCTGCTTGGCACGTTGCAGTACATGAGCCCGGAGCAGGTCTCGGGTGAGCCCGCGAGCGTCGATCTCAGGACAGACATCTACTCGCTCGGCTTGATCCTGTATAAGCTCGTCACGGGTGTGACGCCTTACTCCACGGCCGGCACTCCTCTTGTCATAGCCACACAGATTGTGCGTTCGGCTCAGATCCCACAACCAAAGACCAACGGCAGGCGTGTCGATCGCGATCTGGAAGCCATTTTAGTGAAATGCCTGGCGAAGTCTGCCTCGCTGCGGTACCAGACGGCCGAGGAACTGCGCGTAGATCTGGGCCGCTGGCTGAAGGGTCGGCGCGTGAGTGCCCGCTCGTCAAGGCGATGGATCGGGTTTACACAGTGGCTAGGGAGGCACCCGATCGCAGCGACCACGTCCGCGTGCGCTGCGATGGTCCTGGTTTCAGTTGGGACGGCTGTAGTGGCCGTGCAGGTTGTCAATAGCTACCCGCACAGCCTGTACGTGAACCGATCGAGCACGTCGGCACAGATTCGTTCGCTGAGCGGACGCGTGCTTTTCGAGTGGACCGGTTTGGCCAGTATGGGGGGCAACAACAAGACAGCCGTCATGGTGAGGGCATCCGATGGGGTGAGCAGCGAACGGTTCGTTGTGCTATGCATGGGCGGCGGCAGCATTCGAGACTCGAGCAATCTGCGAATTGTTTCCTTCCAAAACCCATCAGTTGATCTGTGGACCGGACCCGGCACCACATCGATTGAGGAGTTCCCTGACTATCTCGAGCGTGAGATCAGCGAGGAAACAGGACTGCCCGACAAACGCGTCGAATTTTTTGGACGGAAGCTCGCTGTCGCAGATGTATTCCCTGAGATACCGGGTGAAGAACTGATCACGATTGAGCCGAACCGGAGGCACTTTCCCACCGCAATCCGCGTCTACAGCCTCGCGCCGCTTCTGTCGGGCGAGGCTCCTCAGGTTCTGTACGAGTGCTGGCACCCAGGGCACCTAGGCAGTGTTTACTGGCACGAAGAGAGCCGTTCTCTGGTTGCGGTAGGTAAGAATAATCGGCTCGACTACTCAAAGGTAAGTGAGGCCCACGAGAACTGGCGGCACCCGGCGGTGATCTTTGCTGTACAGCCCGCGATCGACCAGATCGAGGGCAATCTCGAACGGCCCCGCTGGATCACTGAGTATGGCAGCGGTGCTCCGCGTGGTCCGATCTGGTACGAGGTGCTCACACCCACGAAGCAGGGTCAGCTCTGGGAGTTTTCTGGCATCTTCGAGAATCTAACCGATCAAGTGGACGGCCAGACGCTTGTCGCCAAGATGAAGTACACGGGTAGTGAAACCGAAGATGCCTCGACGTTTGTGCACTGGGTCTTCAACCCGCACACCGGGAGTACCAGGCTTGGCCCGATTGATGACAGCACGCGAGCGAAGAAGTGGATCGAGCTTCCAGGGCAGGTCAGGACGGATGGGAGCATAGTTGATTGGGCCATGACGCCCGTTGAGGGCCCCTGCTATAGGGAGGTCGATCCCTTGCCGACCAACAGCGAAGTGAATGCAGACTGATTTGTTTCTTCGATGCCGCTATAGGCTCGATTGGGCCTCGTACCAGCCAAGGGAGCGATTGCGCCGTCTGGCGCTGGCGGTCTGACCGTCCAGGTCAGGAAGACGGCACATGCCTCGAGGCTCCCCTCCTCTTCTGTGCACCGCGGCCCCTTGCCGCGGTGCGCTTTTGATACAAGCAAGCCGCCCCTGCTGTGGGGCGGCTTGCTTTCAGCTAGTTCGTGTATTCACGGACAGCCCGCATTGTAGTTTGCGATCCAGGCGCTGAAATCTGTGGGTGTGCAAGTGCCATCGCCGTTCTGGTCGCATGAGGCGGTCATGGAGTTGAATGCTGCTACCCAAGCGCTGAAATCTGTGGGTGACAACACTCCGTCGCCATTTGTATCTGCAACACATGGCGGATCAACCTCATCCACAACAACCACATCGAAGACTGTTGTACAGCTTGGGGAATTGTCATCATCGCATGCGCTTACAGCCAATAGGTACTCTCCCGCAGTGTGTGCAGGATATACGGCCTCGTAGCGATTGCCTCCGACGTGTATGCCCGCTCGCTGCACACCCGCAACACTCACAGACGTGCTCCGGATAGATTTGGGATCTGATGCGGACCACGATACCTTGAATGCCTCGCCTGGCTCGACCGTGCCGTCACCATCACCCGCCTGCTCGGCAATCGCAATCTCCTCGATGAGAGGGGGCGACGTGTCGTCATCGGCTATGTTAATTGTGATCGCTGCCCGGTTGTTGCCAGCGTACTCCTGAATTGTCGACTCGATGACTGCAACAAGACTCTGCGGGCTTTCGTCGAGAGAGAATGGACCGAGTTGTATGTTGCCGGTTGAGGAGGCATTGAGAGCGGGTATGGTTGCAGCGGCAACCTCTACACCGAATGAGTCCGGATCCCCGTTGTACAGGCGGATAACCGCGCCGGTACCCGTATCGATCGGCGTGTTATTTGTTACGGTGACCGAAGCATCAACCGGGGTTCCGTCTGTCAGCGGTCCGAGCACTTGGATGCCGTCGGCGGATATCCCGAAATCCGAGACTCCGAGGTAGCTGAAGAGGACACGGCTTGTTGGACCATCTCTCCATGTGACAACCAGCCCATCCATACGCCATGGGTCAAGCGGCGTCGAGGTTGTGATTATGGTCTCCTGATTGGTCATGATAGATCTCATGGCAAGGTACCGAGGGTTGCCCGGCAGATCACGGTTGCGTTTCTCGTACGTGATGAGATCGCCGCTGAGTACGGGGTCTCTGAAGTCTGCGTCCTCACAGCTGAAGTTGGGCGTTAGTTGTGAAACAATGCCAGAATGCCACAGCGTGATCTGGTCGAGCTGATCGCCGCAGCCGTTTGGTCCTTCCTGCTCCCAGACAATGCGGCACTCAGATGTAGAAGGGGTACCCCCGTCGTAGTTTGACACAAGTGTATCTGGTGTGAGATCAACCGCAGAGCACCCGGGGTAAATGACTACACGACGGAGTGACGAGCTCGAGATGCTCTGCCAGTTGCCGTTGGCATATTGATGGCTGTACTGCTCCCAGACAAGGAATCCGTCCTGGAATTCACTGTTGCTCGGGACGGTCGGCGCATCGGCAATTCCGTTATGAGTGTAGCTCGTGATCGCCATCGTCGTGCCGTCTGAGATACGGTACACATAGAGGTTGTAGCTGCGCCGCGAGAACGTGCCATCGTCTTTCAGTAGATCAGCGTATCCACGCCGAAATGCGATGTAATCGCCCGATACTCCGATGATTCGCTCATCCTGTGCTGTTCCGGCAACAATGATCTCAGCGCCTGTGGGCAGGTGCTTGGCTCGAACATCGAAAGTCCGCTCCGAACCGGTTCCGGTTCCGCCTCGAGAATCCGACCAACATAGCCATTCGCCGTCGATACGCGGGCTGTATTGATCCCCGTCTGCAATCACAAGCGGGAAATCCTGCCCAGCCTGTAAGTCAAAGGCCCAGATGTCGTTGTTTCCGTTTCTGCTATCCACCCAGGCGATGAGGTTGCTGCCGACCTCGGGGTCGTCTGCACCGGTCACGTCACCAACCGAGTAGACGGGGAAACTCGAGGACACCGAACCGCTAACGCGGGCCGTATCATCTTCACCTGGATCACGGACGCGAGCGTCGGTTTGAAACAGCATCTCTCTTGCAATTGCGCCGTTTAGTGAACTCGTATCGACCTGAATGTACACCGTTTCGCTTGCGCCAGCGGCGATCGTGAAGGGGGTAGCACGACTCAGCGAAGTGTCCGGTGTGGAGGGGACAATACTCGTAATGGTTAATGGTTCTGTGCCGCCGTTCACCAGTGCAAACGGCTCGCTCACAGTATCCGCCGGGCTCACAACACCGAAGTCTCGTGATTGAGGCGACACCACGAGCCAGGCTTCCGGCTCGACTTCAACTTGCAACGCTCCACTCAAGATCACCGGTTGCGGGGCGCCGTCGTAGGTCACTTCGATATCAGATACATACGTTCCGGGTGCCAGGTCACGGGCTGCGTCGAGATCCCACGTGTCCGTTAACGTCGACAGGCACTCACCCTGCAGGATATCGCCGAAGTTTTCATAGTTGGTGTTCACCTCTAAGCCCGGGCTGTCGAAACCGAGCGGCCTCGCCCGCACGTTCAGAGCGTCGGCACTGCCTGTGTTCTGCAAACTGAACAGGAGCTCAGCATCTTCTCCATTCTCCAGCTGACCGTTCCCGTCATTTTGGCCAGCATCAGAGGGATCGTCTTCGACAATCGATGTCTGACACACAGCGAAGGCGGGCGAAAGGGCCCCTTGTGGCGGAAACGAGAATACACGCGTGTCTTGATCCAGACATGAAGCCGACCCATCGTTGTATGTGAGCTCCAGACGGAACTCAACATTTTGTGGCAGGTGTGATGGTATGGTCAATACGTAAGTTCCGGCCGACTTGCTCTGGCCTTGCAAGAAGCCGCCGAGATCGTCAATATTATCCGGTTCTTCAATGAAACCTGCGACACTTGGACGCAACACAGCGATGACGTCGTTCATAAAACCGCCGGCAGCGGTGATTGGGACGCGTAGCTCAGCGGACTCGCCTCGCTCAATCACCCCATCTCCGTCACCAATTTCTTCGAGATCCCATTCACCGAAAGTCGCGAGCCCACATGGGGTTGCGTCCCGATCGACTGTGACAACAATCGAATCTGACGCCGCATTACCGGCAACATCGTAAGCAACGGCCTCAAGCAAGACCTGGCCGTAGAAATCATTCAGGAACCAGGCACGTGTGTAGACAGGTGGAGTGTCATTGCTTGGGGTGCTGTCATCACCGATGAACAGCCCATCCGCAAAGAAATCAACGCGTTCAACAGTCTCGTCGTCGAAAGCCGAAACACGGATTGTGGTCGTGCCTACATTATTGAGTCGCTCCCCATCCAACGGATCGAGTATTTGCACAGTTGGAGCGGTGATATCAACATCGGGACCACCTCCCGGCACAGCGAACTCCACTGTTGCACCATCAGCATTGTTCAGGAGTTGATTACCACCCAGGTCGCGAGCGTTAGAATTGATTGAAACGGTGACCCTTTCGCCCGGCACGCCGCCGAGTACCCGGACCACAACCGCTGATACATCATGGCGGTTGTCGTCCTTCGCGGCACCAGAAGGCAAGAGCCCCGTCCCATTTGGATAATAGACACACGGCCATTGTGGCCCATTGAAATACTGGCTGTAGTCGAAGTTGGCGTACCAGTCTTCAGGTATGTTGGGATCATACCAGTACAGAAAGTCCATGATCTCGCCGCCGATCCGTTGCGGGTGCTCATACTCAACAATCTCCACATCGAGGGATCCGCTGATGTCGCCCTGAGCCGTAATTGATTGCGGTCCATACATGCCGTTTGCAGAAAGCGAGTACTTGCTCATCCATTCGTCGAACATGAATCTCACAGTCCCGTTTGCGGGATCGACCAACTGCCCGAATGCCTTGGGCGATTGTGCCGTGAAGTGGAATACGCTGTCGGCGTACTGCAGCAGCTTGAGAGGAGTGAACGGAAATAGGAAATCAGTGTAGAGCAGCAGACCGTTATTCCTGTACACAAGATCGACGAGCCCGTCACATCGCAGACCGTCGCATGGGATATAGAGTGGGAATGAGATGCAATTACGCAGAGTCTGGAACTCTTCGTTACCCAGATCGCATACATCGACATCGAGCCCGCATCCGCTTTGCAATGCGCTGAGCGTATAAGGGGCGCCAACATGATACAGCGCACTGTAGACGAGCTCGTCTCGACCGACTACGTTGCGGGGATGTAACCCAAGTGAGCCTACATACTGATTATTTCCATCGAGGAATCCAACCCATCGCCGCGGCCCCACAGGATATGTTGCCCCACTTGCTTGTAGTACACGATACTCGTTTGCGCGGGCATCGTAGAACCAGAAGATAGCAGCGTGTCCCAAGTATTGTTCTTGAACTCCTAGAAAGCCGTCACGAACAACAACCGCTCCTGCCTCCAGATTCGCGCTAGGGGGGGGTCCGAGACTCACTGCCCCTAGTTCTGTATTTAGACTGGGGCTCTGCTCTGGCAATTCAAGCAACCCGCCGGCAAGCAAACTCTCAGCTGTTTGCCCTGCAGTGTCACTAGCCTGTGAACTCACACAAGATGTGGCAGCTACCGACAACAGACCAATTACGGAATTTAGCCATCGCATATGAATCTCCCCCATGCTGACGCCCTGCATGTCTTGCAAACACATGAAGGCGGGATGATGTGCATGCTTTCATAAGTAACTACGATGATGTCCCGACCAGATAGCAGAGAGTTACTACTTATTCCACTATATTTGCACTTTGTTTGGAATCGGGCAGCAGTTGGGGATTCTGATATATTCACTTAGAATCTTGCTACGCGTGCCGAAGTATTAACTTGGCTATCGAGCATGAAAGTCGAAAGTAAGGCATTGGCCACCGCAGAAGTATGCACGATGCATCATCCAATTGAATGAAGCAACGAGCTAGCTGGCAAGAATACCCTCAATGCTCTGCGCGATAGCAACCAAATAATTTCAACCAGCGGGAATGATCTAAGTACTATCTCTTGCGGGATTATGCGTATCTTGGTGAACCGTACCATGACTCATCAAGCAGACGGTTGACCAACGGCAATCGGTCGAGTGTAACAGTACACCCGTCCACCTCGCCATGCCTGCTCGGCCCGAAGAAAGGCAGCAAGCCATGAGCAACGTCAGCTCAGATGCCACTTAGGCAAACCATTCAGACTCAGGGTTAAAACGCGAATCCCACAGTCCAGACTCGCAATTTGTGGCCGATGCAGTTGACTCTGCATGGTCATTTGAGACTTAGTCCGGATTGGTCGAAACTACCCTGGCGCGGTTCCAGAGAGCGATCTCGAGTTGTGGTTAAAGGAAGTTACAACGCGCATTGAGGAGGTCTTAGAGAACCCCGGCTTGACTGGCATCAAGTACCTCATGAAGTCACCGGAACTTCTGGCAATATAACCTGCCCCCCAGAACCTAGTCCATTATCTGTGCGACAATGCTGCAGGATGGGCGTATCTGGGAAGGCGGTTATTCATGGCACGGATCAGGCATTCGGCGGAGCAGATCATCAATAAGCTGCGTGAGGCGGAGGTGCCGCGAGAGCTTGGCGTGCCTGATGGCGTACGCCCATCCGATCGTCCATTGGGAATTCCTAGCCTGACTCGCGGTGCGCTGAACTTCCGCACGGACTTGTTCCTGATTCATACCCGCCATGTCTGGCCTGAACCAGCTCTCGGCTCTTGCCGCGAGCAACATCCCACCCAAAGCCAGTACAGCACTCATCGTCAATGATCGCTGTTTCTTGTTCACCTTTCCGCTCCTTCATCACGAGGAACTACCGCCACAGAAAGAAAGCGAGGCCGATCGGATTGAACTGCCAACTCTCAGTTCATCTGATCGGAGTCCGAGTTAAGATCTGCCTATGGATAACCCGTCGGACGCGATCACTCGGCTTCTGGCTGAAGAACACATCTCACCTAACGAGTCTGAGAAGTTGTTGCCCCTCGTATATGAACAACTCAGACGCTCGGCGGCCAAGGCCTTGCGGGGCGAAGCCCCGGGGCACACGCTTGAGCCGACGGCGCTTGTTCATGAGGCGTACGCGAAGCTCGCCGGCCCGCGCGAGATCCCGTGGGCAAATCGTGGGCACTACTACGCCGCCGCGGCACAGGCGATGCGCCAGATACTGATTGATCATGCAAGGTCTAAGGGCGCCAGAAAGGCGCGTGAGACGGCGGTCCGAGGGCTTGCGGATGTGACTTCGCTCGCCCAGCAGGAACCCGGGACGATTCTGGCAGTCGATGAGGCTCTGTCTCGCTTGGAGGTTGAGGACCCCGAAGCCGCGGCCGTTGTTCGGTTGCGTTTCTTTGCGGGCCTCAGCGTGGAGCAGGCGGCCCTCTCACTCGGCAAGTCCGAGCGGACGACCGCCCGCCTCTGGTCGCTCGCCCGCGCCAGGCTCCATGACTTCCTGACCGAGTCGGGCGAGGGAGCGAGCCATGAGTGACCGGACCGCCAAACGTGCCCGAGAGATTTATCTCGAGCTTGCAACGCTCGACGAGACGGCGATGAATGCGGAGCTGGACCGCCTCGCGGGGGATGACCCGGAGTTGCGTGAGGCCGTGATTAGCTTGATCGATTCCGAGTCACGCGCCGACCGTGCGGGGTTCATGTCAAGCCCGACTGCGGGCACGACGGTAATGAACGCAAGAATCACCGAATCCGCGGGCTCGGTCATCGGGCGGTACAAGCTGCTGCAACTGATCGGTGAGGGCGGGTTCGGGTCGGTGTTTTTGGCCGAGCAATCACGGCCCGTGCGCCGGCGGGTGGCGCTCAAGATCATCAAGCTGGGCATGGACACGAAGCAAGTGATCGCGCGGTTTGAGGCCGAGCGGCAGGCGCTTGCGATGATGGACCACCCGCACATCGCGCGGGTCTACGACGCGGGCGCTACGGAGACGGGCCGCCCCTACTTCGCGATGGAGTACGTCGTGGGCGACGCGATCACAAGGTTCGCCGACGCGCACAAGCTGGGCATACCAGACAGGCTCGCGCTCTTTGCCCAGGTCTGCTCGGCGGTCCAGCACGCGCACACTAAGGGCGTCATCCACCGAGACCTCAAGCCTGCCAACGTGCTCGTCAGCATGGTCGACGGCAAGCCCTACGCCAAGGTCATCGACTTCGGGATCGCCAAGGCCACCGCATCGCCTCTGACCGAGAAAACACTCTTCACCGAGCACCGCCAGCTCATCGGGACGCCCGAGTACATGAGCCCGGAGCAGGCCGAGGGATCGCCCGACATCGACACGCGTACTGATGTGTACGCGCTGGGTGTTCTGCTCTACGAGCTGCTCACTGGTGTGACACCGTTCGATGCGAAACGGCTGCGTTCCGCAGCGTTTGGTGAGATGCAGCGCATCATCAAGGAAGAGGACCCGCTCGCGCCGAGCATACGCCTGACACGCAATCTCGAGAGCCTCGCGAAGACCGCGATGGCGCGCCAGATCGAACCCGCCAAGCTCAGCACCGTCGTGCGGGGCGAGCTCGACTGGATTGTGATGAAGGCGCTCGACAAGGACCGGGGCCGACGCTACGAGAGCGCGGCGCAGCTGGCAATGGACATCGGGAATCACCTAGCGGGTGAGGCGGTGGTGGCTGCGCCGCCGAGCCGGGGCTATCGGGTTCGCAAGCTCGTGCGGCGGAACAAGGGGGCGGTGATTGCGACAACAACGGTGTGTTGTGTGTTTCTGATTGGTTTGATCAGTACGATTGCCGCCCTGCGGGTAGCCCACTTCAACGCAAAGGCTGCGATACATAATGCTGAGTTAGCTACTGCTGCAATAGACGAGCTACAAACCACTAATGCGAAACTAGAAGCTCAGGCGGAACAGGCTCAAGTAGGCGCCGGGCAGATGCTCGGTATCCTCTCGGATGGGCAGTTCGGTGGTGGCCTGCCGGATTCACTCGATCCGGAAACCGGCGTATCGGAGTTCGAGACGGATCCGCTCGGAGCCACGATTGGCATGGGTATCCAGATGGCGGAAACTCTCAAAGACGAACGAGACCGACTGCAATGGAGAAGTGATGTTGCCAATAGTTATTTGTCCAGACTGATGGGAGAAACCTGGGGAGATCCCGACCCGACAGAGACATTTAATCTACGCACTAATGACGGACAACTTGCAACATTGAGATACGAGGTCAGGGAAGATGATATGGGAAACCGAGTCATCGTTCCTGTCATTCTTTCAACGCGTGCGTATGACGAATCAATAGACGGAGACAAACTATCTATTGACGGCTATGGACTCGTACAGCTCGGCGAGATGGCCATTACACATCTGGAAACGCTGCGTGAGGAGAGGGATCGGTCTCTATGGTCCGCGTATACCGCCAACCTTGCGCTTGCGCAGCTCGCTATGGACGCCGGCAACTATCCCGAGGCACGACAAAGACTAGCCAATTGCCCCGAGGGGAAACGGGGATGGGAATGGACATTTGCCAACCTCCGATGCAACACCGAGACGAGCCGCATCAATCTCGCAAACGACTGGATATTCAGCCCAACCGATTCTCGTCTCGCGACGTTCTCGGCAGATATCTATGCGGGTGAACAGGACATTCTCGTGTTCGAGAATACGGACTTCGAGACCCCAGTTGTGCTAGGCCGAGTAGGCCGGTGGGATGTCATGAAATCGGCTCGGTGGAGCCCGGATGGTGAGCGGATTTTGCTCATCTCAAGCGATGGAGGCCTGCAGTTTTTCAACGCCGACGGAACCGGCGAGCCGCGGGTTCTGAGCGACAGCGCTCATATCCGTGAGGCGGAGTGGAACAGCGACGGAAGCCGACTTCTGACTGTCTCGAACGAGGGCGTTCATGTCCGCCAGCCGGACGGAACGGGCAAGCAACTGCTCACACTCCACGAGGATCCGAAGACGATCCGTCACGCGGCCTGGCATCCGCACAACGACACCGTCGCCGTTCAGTACTCCAACGGTCGCATCGACACAATCGATCCCTACACGCATGAAGCGAAGACGATCTGCCCGGCAAGGGGCACCCATGCATGGTCAATGAAATGGAGCCCGGACGGATCACGGATCATCGCGTATGCAAACTATATTTACGCACCTGTTCTTCTTGTCAGTACAGATGGATCGGATCCTGATGTCTTTCAACATCTTCAACCGACTGCCGCACTTTGCGCTCAGTGGAGCCCTGAAGGCAACGCGGTGATCATCGGGCACAGTGACCGCACAGCAACGATCATTGATGTCTCAAACTTGACTGAACGGCAACTCGAAGGCATGCACAACTGGACCGTTTTCGATGTTGCATGGAGTAATGACGGCAGAACGGTCTATACAGCCTCAATGGACGGTATCTGTGCTTGGGATCCCATGACATGCACACCGCAAGGTTATGTCGTCCTCAATAGTTCAGACGACACATGGCATATTGCTGCACATCCGAATGGGGATTCGCTCATCGCATGGAATCGCTTCGCTGACAAAGACGGACCTGTCACTCTCGTAATTCCGAATAATGCGTGGAACACGCCGGAACGAGATATCTACCGCAACTCTGGGGACACGCCCTATCGCTTGTATGTGGATGCGATCGCTACATCGGCTTCTCAAGACCCGCTCACCGGACTGACTCTATTGACATCCGATGGAACCAGACGCATCGAAGCACAGGGCCGCACGCTTCGTTTCTACGATCAATCGACCGGGCGAGAGGTCTCTACGTATGGATTCGATGAGACGATCACGAACCTGGTCATGACCGGCGATGGTTCGCAACTTGTGATCGAACAGGCAAAGACTGCTCCTCGAGTTTGGGACATCCGTACTCAAGACGAGCAGGTCGATGACATACAAGCCCGGTGGAGTGAGCGGGTTCCCGCGGGTGAGTATCTCGATGAGATCTGGAACAGCCAAACCTCCTCCGATGCACTGATGGATGAGATTATCGCCGAGCATTCGCTGACTCCGCTTCGAAAGCTCGTGGCTGCGGAGATGCTCGGCGAACGCCTCACCGACATGCGCGGCCGAGCCAGTCAAGTGATGAATCAGATCAGAGCTGGTAAGACGGACAAGCAAGACGTCTTGGATGAAGCCGCAAGAGCTGAGGTTCATCCGCGTGTGCGCGAGGTGCTCATGTCCCTTGCTCATGAATGGGAGTACATACCGCCCAAGGCAAGTGTCGGTGCGGAGCAGCCCACCAAAGACCAAATCAAAAGCAATGGGGAATAGGCTCGGGGCATCACCGATGTGATGACGCCAGCGAATCGCATGAGCCGCGGACTGGGACGATGACCTCTGATCCATCGATACGAACACCGAGAGCGGCAGCATCTATACGGAAATGCTCGGTCCGCTTCTGGCTGAACGAGAATGAGGCATCGTTCTATTCAATGTCACAAGCTATATCTGAGAATTCACCCTCCTCATTGGACATGCAAGGCGGGTTGAAGAGAAGAGGTATCCATTTAGAAAACAGAGTTAATGCTCGCGTCCCCCCTCCGGCATTGCACACCTGGTCGAATTCCATATGCGAGGTCACGAGGCGTCGGCTGAGCCGTCGCCGATCTCGAACTCACGCCTGTGAACAGTCGCGTCCCCAAGCGGTTGCTCAGGCCCGCACCATTATGGCGGACACTGCTGCCCTGGACAGCTCCGGCGTGCCGTGGTCGCAGGACCCGGACGCCGTGGCATTGCTGGCCGAGGCGGAAGCACTCCTCTCGTCGCAGACAACACCTACTGAGGTTCCTTAGCAACCCCAATGTGTCGTCATAAACACTGCCAAAGTGCTTTGACGAGCTCAGCACTGCTTTGAGGTAATGAACTGTGTAACCGCAACAGTAATATTGGGCGACCAGAGCCCCCCATGGACTCACCTAGAAGGCCACCCTCGGCTTTATGTTTCCCATTCTCCTCGCAGTTCCTCGTCTGGACGAGGTCCGCCTTACTGACGAAAGTATGGATAGACTCCGCAAAGTAAAGCAATGCTCCCACCGGCCATATCGACGCGTCCATTTGTTGCAGCGCACCCCATTGTCGTGCATGCGGACCTCATCGGTGACAGACATGCTCTCGACGATTAACGCACCCCACCAGTGAATAATGAGGTGATAGATCTTACAAACGCTTGGCCGGCCGTCGTACTCGGTCTGATCCGAATCGACGAGCCGTAGATCATTCATAACAAACCCGTCACGTGCGCAATTTCCCGGTTCTGGTAGAAGGCCTTCTGCCACTCGACCGTGGCACTAGCTCGAAATCGAGGGTCTGAGGACTTTTCAAGCGGTTCGTGTGATTGGCGATCATGCCTCATCCTGGTCTCCCGGCGTGGCTGGAACGTGTTCGCATACATTAAGAAGATGCAGACCCCAGAGGAAACACGACAGGAGATCCCACGAGGTCTCTATGACCACCTGGTCGATGTCGCTCTGAAGACGAGGCTGGACGGCGTTGGTGATCCCCGGCTTGCCGAACTCGCCGAGGTCGATGCCGAGGACGCCCATGCCGCGATCGCCCAGCACCTTGAACGCCTGCTCGCGGAGTCCCTGTCCACACTCCGTGGTCGGGAGTCGGCTGATCGCCAGCGCCGGCTCGTTGACCGCGTGATCGAGGCACTCGTCGCCGAACTCGGCGACGACTGGGCCGGCCGCTTCAATCTCACCAGCCCGTTACGTCGCCTGCTTGCGGTCCACGATGAGCCTCATGACTCCGCAACGTCGCGCCCCGATACGCCGCTCGCCCGCTCGGCCCTGCTCACCGGCACGCGGCTCGATCCTTCCCTCGCATCGCAGCTCTCCAAGGAGTTCGCGGCGGCCGACCGGGTCGACATCCTCTGCTCGTTCATCAAGTGGAGCGGGATCCGTTTGCTGATGGACGCGCTCCGTGAGCTCACAGCCTCGCCCCGCCTGGACGGCCCACGACTCCGTGTCATCTCCACGAGCTACATGGGCGCGACCGACGCCAAGGCGATCGAGGCCCTGCGCGACCTGCCCAATACCGAGGTCAAGGTCTCCTACGACACCGAGCGTACACGGCTGCACGCCAAGGCTTATCTCGTCCACCGCGCAACGGGATTCGGGAGCGCCTACATCGGTTCCGCCAACGTTTCCCGGGCCGCGCTCTCAGAGGGACTCGAATGGACGAGCAAGATTAGCCAGTACGAGCTCCCCCACCTTTGGCAGAGGATCGTCGCGACATTTGACTCGTATTGGAACGACGACGAGTTCGAGCACTTTGACGGCGACGCGGCGCCGAGACTGCGTGAGGCGATCAGCCGCGAGCGAACACGCGGCACCATCGAGCTGGGCGAACTGCCCACCTTCGATCTCCGGCCCTATCCATTCCAAGAGGAAATCCTCGATGCGTTGGCCGCCGAGCGTGAGGTGCAAGACAAACACCGCCATCTCGTCGTCGCCGCCACCGGTACCGGCAAAACGATGATTGCGGCGTTCGACTACAAGCGATGGGCTGGCTCCCGCAAGCCGTCGTTGCTCTTCATCGCTCACCGCGAGGAGATCCTTCGCCAGGCCCTGGGCACGTATCGGGCCGTGCTCCGTGATCACAATTTCGGTGACATCCTCGTCGGCGGCACGACCCCAGAGCAGCACGACCACCTGTTTTGCTCGATCCAGAGCTACAACAGCCGGGGGCTTCACGAACTCCCATCGGATCGATTTGACTACATCGTGGTTGATGAGTTCCACCACGCCGCGGCACCCAGCTATCGCCGCCTGCTCGATATCGCCCAGCCCAAGGTGCTGCTTGGCCTCACTGCAACGCCCGAACGCGCCGACGGTCTCGACGTGCTGACTCCATTCGGCGGCGAGCCGACCGCCGAAGTCCGGTTGCCCGATGCGATCAGCCGGCGTTTGCTATGCCCTTTCCAATACTTCGGTGTCGCCGACAGCATCGACCTCGACGGCCTGACGTGGCAGCGAGGCGGCTACCGCATCGAGGATCTCGACGCGGTCTACACCGGCAACGACGTTCGCGCTGGCCTCGTGCTCGACAAGGTCCACGAGACTTTGCTCGACCCACTCCACGCCCGCGGCCTTGGCTTCTGCGTCAGCGTCGCCCACGCGAACTTCATGGCGAGGTTCTTCACCGCGCATGGCATCCCCGCGATCGCCCTCTCCGCCGAGACGCCCGCCGAAGAGCGTCGTGCGGCCAAGGAACGCCTCGTCCGCCGCGAGATCAACTTCATCTTTGTCGTCGATCTCTACAACGAAGGCGTCGACATCCCCGAGGTCGACACGGCCTTGTTCCTCCGCCCGACGGAGAGCCTGACTGTCTATCTCCAGCAGTTGGGCCGTGGTCTCCGCCTGCATGACGAGAAGGAGTGCCTGACTGTCCTCGACTTCATCGGGGCTCAGCACCGGCAGTTCCGTTTTGCGTCTCGGTTCCGAGCACTGAGCACCGACCCCACCGGCCGCCTCGAACGCGAGATCGAGTCCGGCTTCCCGCACCTCCCTGCCGGCTGCTTCATCCGGTTGGAGCGAGTTGCTCAACAACGCGTGCTGGAGAACGTGCGCCAATCACTGACGCTGCGGCGCCCGCAGATGGTCGGTGACATCCGCAAACTCGGCCGCCACCTTGGCCGCGCTCCGAGCATCCGTGAGACGCTCGACTACCTCGACACCACGCTCGATGAGCTACTCAAGCGAGGCCTCTGGAGCCGGCTTCTGAGCGATGCGGGCCTCACCGACGCACCCACCGACGAAGACGAAGACCGCCTCGCCAAAGGCATCCACCGACTGGTCCATATCGATGACCCGCAACAACTCCGATTCCTGCTTGCACACCTTGATGGCCGGGCACCACAGGATCCCCTGGAGGAGCGCCGTCGCGCGATGCTGCATGTCACCCTCTGGGGCGCCGACGGCGTCTCCATGTCGCCCGACGAAGCCGATGCCCGCCTTCGCGAGAATCCGAATACGCTCGATGATCTCCGGGCCGTGCTCGAATACCGCCTCCACCACACCCGCACCCGCCCGACGGACCTGCTCCCCGACCTCGCCGGCCCGCTCGCCCTCCATGCCGAATACACCCGCGACGAAGCCCTCATCGGCCTCGGCCACTGGGGCCTCAACCGGCGCCCCGACTTCCGCGAAGGCGTGCTCCACATCCCGGAACGGAAGATCGACGCCTTCTTCGTCACGCTGCACAAGACCGAGGACGCGTACTCACCGACCACGATGTACGAGGACTACGCGATCAGCGACCAGCTCTTCCATTGGCAGTCGCAGAGCACCACCTCGGCCGACTCGCCAACCGGCCAGCGATACATCCGCCACCGGGAGCAGGGCTACACGCCCCTGCTCTTCGTCCGCGAGCGGAAGTCACTCCCCGGCGGCCTCGCCTACCCATACGCCTTCCTCGGCCCGGCTGACTACGTGTCCCACGAGGGTAGCCGCCCGGTGAGCATCGTGTGGCGCCTGCGGACGCCGATGCCGACACGGCTTGCCCGGGTCGCGGTGGGCTAGTAGTTGAGCGGAGAGGGGGGGACTGATCTGCGGCGGTCCCGCGCATGGGCCCGAATCGCGGATAATCGCTGTAACGCTCGGCAGTGAAACGCGTTAGCGGCGCGTGGCTCTTCCAGCCCAAACACGCGTTTTGCCGGCTTTGAACCTCAGAACTAGGGCAGTAATAGGGCAGTCGCCAGCGCAGTCCATGCTTCAGGCGATGCAACGCTTAGCGACAAGAGACCGCGGCTGCCGCAACGTACCGAACAGTTGCAGTCTCGGTAGTGGAACACGCGGCCGTGGTGGTGTACACCTCGGCATGCCCAAGATCAGCCTCGCGGAAGCCCGCGCCGCCGGCGAAGAGCTCGGCCTGCCGCCAATCATCACGCTGCAAGAAGCTGCCCTCATTGCCCGGCAGTCGCCATTCACCATCAAGCGGAAGGTGTCGGAGGGCTACTTCCCCAAGAGTGCTCGTCCGGGCAAACCGTTGCGGTTCTGGCGGGACAAGTACATCGTGGAACTGATGAAGGAGCGGCGGCGATGATGTCACTCTTTCTAGACGACCTCGACCCAGGCGAGCAACTCAGTAGACAACCCGCCCGTTTGCCCAGCCAGACCACGATGCGACAACTCTCGCTGCAGAGCAGGTTCGATGTATGATTCAAGCAGCCGCTCTCGGTCTTGACTGTCCAAGTTGGCCCGACTCGGTCGCAGCGAGAAGACCTCCGCGTATCGCTTCTCCAAGAGTGGAGTTCGCTGCCCCTCGGTGTCCAAGGCCATCGGAACGAGATGCACGTTCGATTCGCCCGACCCGCCGAAGGACTCGACGATCCAGATCGTCAAAACGCCGGATGGGAGTTCTCCATCAGCCGCCACGCACACACCCAACTCGTCGCTGCTGATCGTCTTCCAACGCTTCAGCATCTGTACCAGGATCGGGTGATCGAGCCCGATCAGTTCCAGCGCTTCGTTCTCTTGAGCCTGTTCTCGGTCCAGAGTAAGCCGCTCACGGAAACCACCATCCGGAAGCGAGATACGGAAGGTGCCGCCGTCTTCGGGGCGTAGCTCACCGCCGTCAGCATGGACCGATGCTTCGAGAAACGCCACGATGCGACGCTTGCCCGCATCGATGTCCGCAAATGGGCGGTAGTCGTCCAGGCTGAATCCATCGAGATCCTGGAACAACTCGAAGACAACCTGCCTGGCCTCATTGGCGTTCGACATGGCCGCTTCAAGTTCTTCACGAGTCCTACGGAGCTCGGGATCGGACAGCGCTTCCCGGTAGAGCGTGTCGTAGCTCAGGCGGTCTGATAGCTGCCCGAGGATCTGGGCCTTGAGGTCCTCGGCCACATTGCCGTGCTCATCAACCTTGCCGAGCGTCTTTGCGATCTCCAGCAGTTTGTCCGTCAATAGCAGGTAGATCTTGCCCTCGATCGTGTCGGATAGCACGAGGTTGTAGACCTGCGCGGTGTCTTTCTGGCCGTATCGGTGGATGCGACCGATCCGTTGCTCAACATCCATCGGGTTCCAGGGCAGGTCGAAGTTGAAGAGCACCCGGGCGAACTGGAGGTTGATGCCTTCGCGCCCAGCCGCGGTGCACACCATGACGCGAGGACCATCAGCGCGACGGAACTTCTTCTCGGCGGCTAGCTTCGTCCCGTGGTCGCCACCACGGAGCACAACCACGCCCTGCCCGGGGTATGCCGCCTCGATCTCCTGCGACAGCAAGTCAACGGTCGCGAGATAGGTCGCGAAGATGACCACCTTCTCGTCCGGGTTTTGCTCCCACAGGGCACCGAGCCCGCGAAGCAGCTTGTCGACCTTGGTTTCTCGCTCCTTGGGGTACGCCGCCAGCAGCTCGGCGATTCGCATCCGCTCCTCGGGCAACGAAAGCGAGACGCTGATCGCGGCCAGATCCTCGCCCTCTGCCGTCGTTGCCTCTTCGCTCTCCGAGGAGGCGGCGAGCGCGAGCTGGTCCTCGTCGAGCTTGCGGATCAGGCGGAGCTTCAGGTCGGCGAGAATGCGATCCACCTCGCCACGCCCGGCCTGGTCCTGCGGCTGCCCCGTCTCCTGGTGGATGAGCTGGCGCGCTTCCTCCAGCAGGCGGGTGTGCCCATCGATGTCGAGCTCCTGATCCTTCAGGATGGCCTCGTGGATGGTCAGCATAAGTTGACGGCGGCGAAGCGTGCTCCGTACGGCCGCGAAGCTTGATGCAGCGATCTTCTGAAAGATCGTCATGACAAATCCGAGCGCCCGGCCTTGGTTGCCCTGCTTCTTCGCGAGGTCGAACCCATCTTGTAGGTACTCTCGGAGTTTCGCGTAGAACTCTCGCTCCGGATCCGACATGGTGAACGATTCGGTATGGACCCCGCGCCGGGCGAAGAGCGGCGAGCCGTCGGGCGTGCACGCGTCCGCCTTCGTCCGGCGGAACACCACGCTGTTGAGGCGGTGCCGTTCCTCGACCATCTCTTCGGCGTCGCCGAAGAGCGTCGGGTTCAGAAGCTGGACCAGCATCCAGAAGCGAAAGTGATCACCCTGGTGCGGCGTGGCGGACAACAGGAGCAGGTCGCGGGAGTGGTCGCGCATCGCCTCGGCGAGCTTGTAATTCTCCGTCTTCCGCACCTTGCCGCCGCTCTTGTAGGCGGACAGGTGATGGGCCTCGTCGAAAACCACCAGGTCCCATTTTGGCGCATCGAGAATACGGCGAACGCGTGTGCGGCGCTTCAGGGTGTCGACGCTTGCGATCAGCCGGTCATGCTTGGCGAATGCATTCGACTTGCGGTCGGTCACGTCGCCTGAGCTTCCGAAGACCTCGAAGTCGAGGTTGAAGACCTCGTTGAGCTCGCGGTGCCAGTTGTTGACGAGGCCCGCCGGGACGATCATCAGGGCACGGTTCAACTCGCCGCGGCTGGCCAACTCTCGGAGGACCAGCGCTGTCTCGATCGTCTTGCCGAGGCCCACCTCGTCCGCAATGAGAAAGCGCCTCGGCGACGCTGTCGCGATGCGGTGTGTCAGCACCACCTGGTGGGGCAGAAGGTCGATCCGGGCGGCGGTCAGCGCCGCGGCGTTCTCCATGAGCGGGAGAGCGTGAGCCTCGACATGCAACCAGATGCGGCGCAGCCGGTCCGCATCGCCGCCGACATTCTCGATGATCCGGTCGACGCGGCTCGTGGCCGGCTTGACCGAGGCCGTGTTGACCCGGCGCTCGCCGGACGGGAAGAACACCCGCAGGTAGCCGTCCGAGCCGATGGCGACGACCACGCCCTCGCCGAAGTCGGCGTGCGCGACGCGATCGCCAGGCTTGAACAGAACCTCCGGCATATCAGCTGATCCTCGGGTGGTGCAGGCCGACCCAATGCTTGCCGTCGTAGTCGGCGTTGGAGTCCTGCGTGTTCATGAGCCGCTCGATCTCGTTCTCTGCACCGGACCAGAGCAACTGCCCGATGTGCAGGCCGTCCTCCCCAGAGCCCCGATGCTTGTAGTGGTACGTCTCGCTCGCGCCGCGCATGGTGATCCGGTTGCGGCCGGACGGGAGCCAGAAGACGAGCCCCGCCTGCCCCTCGTAGAACGACTGGAACGAGAGGATCGCGGGACGCAGGTCCTCGGTCAGCCAGCGTTCGGCGTCCGGGCCGTCGAGGACATCGAGGCAGCCCTCGACCCCGGCAACGACAATCGCGTCGCCGCCGGCCACTGGCAGGGCGTCGGGCCAGTCGTCGACCATCGCGAACATCTGGCGGATCGACACGACCTCAAGGGGGTCGGCGATAGCCGCCATCGCCTCAGCGTCCCACAGCAACGAGAACCCCTTGCGCGACCAGCTCTGATTGAATCGCGTGCGGACCATCAGTCGTCCTCCCCGAGTTCGTCGAAGAGCGTCAGTTCCTTGGCCTTCGGCTGGTTCTTGGCCTCCCACGCCTTGTAGAGCTGCGAGGCGGTCACGGCGGCGTTGCGGGTGGGCGAGTCAGCACCGTGCGTCTTGAACCAGGTCAGGATCGACCCGAGGGCTGGGTGCGGGCGGAAGTTGGCGTTGTTGAGCGTCTCGCTCGCGTTGATGCCACTGTTCTCGAAGCAGGCTCCGATGAAGAACATGGCCTGGTCGTAGTCACTGGTCATGCCGCGACGCTGCTTGCCGACCCAGCTCTGCGCGATCTCCAACGGCGGGACGAGATAGAAGACCTTCTTCTTCTCGGTCACCCAGCCGCGGCTCTCAAAGTCTGATGGCGAGCTGCCGGTGCCGCGGAGGAACTTCTGCATCTGGTCGCGCGGAAGCTCGTCCTTGCCGTCGAACAGACGGAGCAGCATCCGTGTGAAAGGCTCGGCGTTGTGCGGTGGTGGCTCCTTCACGCCACCCGCTTCTTCGTCGAGGAGTTGGTTTACACCGAGCAGGGCTTCAAGGACGGACATCGGCGTGTCCTGATCCTTGTAGACCTTGCCGTAGTGGCGGGAGAAGTGTTCCAGGGCCTTGCCGCGCCGGATCACCTGGAGGTCGGCTTCGGGCAGCCCATCCTCCTGATGGTGCTCGAGAAGGACTTGAAGATCGCGCACGTCCTGAATGACCTGTCTGCGAAGCTTCGCCCACGAAATAGGACGAGGCTCAAATGTTCGCTTACGACACACATGAATAATGTCATACTCAATCTTCTGCGAGCCGAACTGAGCATTATCACCCTTGCTTTCGTCGCCCCGAATCGGATATGTCGCGATGAGGTTATAGCCAGCGTCAAAGAGCGATTCGAGCACTGACACCCATGCCTTGTCCTCGTTGTGATGAAACGTGAAGGTCAGCACACCGCCAGGCTTTAGGATGCGGGCTGCTTCGCGCCAACACTCCGTGAGAAGCCTCTGGTAGAACTCGTCTGCTGGCGTCTTTCCCGTGTCGCCCGCGACACCGGGATGCCTTGCCGTATTCGCGACTGCCTCAAGGGCTTTCGGAGTGTGTTCCGAGCCGAAGTACTCGGGGTACTGCGACTTCAGTGGAATGCGCATCCATACATAGAAAAAGTCGGCAAGCTCAGCGTACTGCAGAATTCCACCAAAAGGAGGATCAGTCACGACGGCATCGTACGACCCCTCAGAGATAGTTTGGAGCTCGGTTGATGTTCCGCAGGTAAGTTGCTCGGATGCCGAAAGACAGGCGAGGGACTCGCGATGACTAACCGGATCCTCGCAGCACACTTTCTCGCTCTTACCTGCAACCTCCTTGGAAACCAGTGGGGCCACACTGGCAAGATGCTCTTTGTGGACGCACTCCGTTGGGTCGTTCAGCCAATCCAATGCGGCACGGATGTTGTCGCACTGGGTGCTCCAATTGCCGCGCCCCAGCTTTGAGAACACGCCATTCTCTACAAAATTGTTCTTGGGGTTATAGTTATTATTGCTCATGAATGGCACGAGCTTGTCGTACCCGATGTCCCAAAAGCAGAAGCTATTCTGATTGCGAAGATACTGCTGAAATGAGCCGAGGACCATCTCTCGTTCAGGATTCTGGCCTTCGCGTGCAGGGCTTCCGGCTACCGCCTTTAAGAGCAACGACAGTACGAGTGACTGACGCGGGCCGAAGAAGTCGATCCACCTCGTGAAGCCGTGCTTCGGTAGAGGGTCCTTCACATGCGTGCGGTCGCCATACGGAATCTCCGAGTCAGGCCAGTATCCGGCTAGATCATTGCTCGAACGCACTGCCCATTCTCGTACCGAGGCATCAAAGCTAGCCGATGACCGCGCGGGGGCGAAGAAGCGACCATTGTACAACTCGCCAGCGGAGTCGCACTCGGGGCAATAGGCGTGTACGGCATACATTGCCACAGGGGCGTTTGTCTTGTGATGCTGCAGGGACTTCAAGATCAGCTGAGAAGTGCCGCAGGTAGCGGCCTGACACGTAAAGCGACTGTTGCCGGGGACTGTCCCGCCTTCCTTGCCTGTACGAAGAGTCGTTTTGTCGTCGAGGACAATCGTCTCGGGCAACTCGCCACGGTGCTCGACCAGTTGGCAGGCCTTAGCGCGAACGGCGTTCCACCTTATTGTCGATTCAGGATCACTGCGATTACAACCGCCATATGACCGACCTTCGGGATCGACGGACGACTCGCCCTTGAGCCAGTCCGGGTGCACGAGTAGCGTGAGTTCGATCTTCTTCTTGCCCGGCTTGGCGAGCGAGCCGAACCGCTCTTCCTTCCCGCAGTGCGGGCAGGTCGCAGATTCGGGATTGCCGGCCATGTTGAGGTTGGCGATGGCGTAGGGCTTCTCGGTGTCAGCGACGACAAGTTCGACGCCCGGGGCCATGCGGGCCTCGCGGTCTTCGAGGTCGTACTTGCCGGTGCAGTGCTTGCAGGTGCGCTTCCACGCCTTGATGGAGATGGTCTTCACCGCCATGACAGGAGACGACATGATCGGCGTGCGGTGGCCGCAGCCGGTGACCTGGCACGGCCCGTGCTTGGCCCAGAAGGTGTAGATGACCTCGGGGCCTTCGTAGCGATACTCCATCCGTTCCTCGGGCGTGAGGGCGAGCGGGTCGAAGTCTTCGCCCATGAGCTGGTCGCCCTCGGGGCCTGCGCCGATCTTGTACCACTTGCCCTTGTGCCCGCGCGGACAATCGCAGGCGTAGAACGGCATGATCTGCGGCTTGACCTCGGCCTCTATGTCGGCAAGCAGCTTCTCGACCTCGGCCTTGTCGACCTGGGCGAGTTCGTTCTTGACGACGAACCACGCGACCGGGTTGAGGTCGTTGCCGTACATCTGCATGCCGAGGCGCGAGCCCTCGACGACGGTGGTGCCGCCGCCCATGAAGATGTCAGCGACCTTGAGGTTCTTGAAGGTGCCCTTCTTCTGGTGATTACCGTAGTAGACATCCCAGACAAGCTTCGCGGCCTCGGCAGGATCGTCCGGGGCCTTGATGGCGGCGGCGAGCAACATCGAGCGGAACACGCTGCTACGCCGGCGCGCCCACCACTTGGACATCTGGTAGATGGGCTTGCCCGCGTTGCCTTCAATGGCGGCGATCTGGTTGATGGGGATGATCGGGAAGTCGACCTCAAGGCAGGTCAGCGGGCGGTTGGGGTCGGAGAAGTCGACGGTCTCCAGGTCCCACGCTTTCCCCGCGTTCACGGCCTTGGCTACCTCGCGTGCGACCCATTCGGGCTTGTTGAGGCCCTCGTCTTTCCATGGCTGCGGCTTCTTTGTCGTCGTGGCCATGATCAAGCCCCGCCTTTCTTGCTGAGCTCGATGAATGGCACCGCGACCTCAAGGATGGAGAGCCCGCCGTGAGTGAGTGTGGGGTATCCGCCGGCGCTCTTCCATTTGCGACGACCGTTGACGAACAGATGGGAGCCGTGGTCGGTATCGAGCCGAAGGTCGATGGGCGGCACCCACGGGGCGCGCTCCGCATCGGAGGCGGTCCAGCGGCCGCTCTTGAAGGTCTTCTTCAGGTGGTCCGAGTGGTCGTTGCCCGCGTCGGTGAACAGTTCGCTCGCGGCATAGCCGTGATCGGAGGTGATGATCAGGCGTCGACCCTCCGCGAGCCGACTGACGAGAGACCAGAAGGCGTCGCCCCGGAGGTAATCTGCCGCCTTGGCGATCAGGGGACGCAGCCCCTCGCCGGCGTCGGCGAAGTCGTGGACATCCTTGTCGGGCCACTCGTGCCAGAAGACCCAGTCGGACTGCGAGCCGACCATGCCGGCGCAGTCTTCCCATGGCAGGTTTGAGCATTCGGTTGTAGCCCCTGGTAGGTGGTGGGATGAGCCGGCGCGATTCGCGCCCAGCGACGACCGCTGCGCGAAGCCCATCGCTTTGGCGAATGGCGTTGTGTCGGCGGGAAGCTCGGCTCCGGTTGTACGCGAATCGTGGATGTTGAAGCCGCGGTCCTCAGCACCGGCCAGCAGCCAGGGGACCTCGCGGAGCGACAGTGCATCGAGGATCAGCACGGCACGCCCGGAGCCTCGGCCCTGCCACCACGCGGCGAGTTCCTTGCTTGTGCGGGGAATGCACGACTCGTACTCGGCCCAGAGATCCCATCCCGCGGTGGCGAGGAAATGATCGAGGTCACTGATCTCGCGATCGCGGCGAACGATTTCGGATTTGGGCTTGGCGATACCGAACGGTACGGCGCAAATGTCCCAGGCATGCTGAAACACAGCGGTCCATGCCTCGGGCGGCGATGCACTCTGGAGCTGATGAAGAAGATCACCCGGAAGCGTCATTCCGATTGCTCCTTCTCCAGCCCAAGCTCGTACGTCATCCCGTCGGGCAGCTTCTTAATGATCTCTTGCAGCTGTGCGCCGGTGAGCTTGCCGACCTTGAGCTGAAGGTTGTGGATCTGTGTGCCGGCCCTGATGCCCTGCGATTCAATCCGGCCCAAGAGGTTCAGCGAGGAGGTTGCGGGGATGTCGATCGGGACGCGCGTGGTCGAGCCGCCGAAGATGCCGCCGGGCGTTGCCCCGGCACCTCCGGTTGGTCCTGGACCGCTGCCTCCGCCCGGTTCGCCTGCACCGCCAGTGCCGCCATCACCTGATGTGCCGCCGCCCGGCTGAACTCCGCCGCCGGGGAGACCACCGCCAGGGCCCGGAGGCGTGGGGACGCCGCCCGTGCCCGGGACGCTCTGGGGCAGAAGGACATGCGTCTCGTCAAGATGGCGACCGGTGCCGAGTTGGCCCTTCAGCCGCCGCCATGCCGCATCCTCGTCCTCGTGATCCTCCTGCTGGAGGTATCGCTGCCCTCGAAGATTGATTGCGATCTCGCCTTTCGCGCAGAGGCGGATGATGCGTTCCTTGACCAAGGTCTCACCGAGCCATGGGATGCAGTCTTTGCCGCCGGGCCGGGGCTCACGGAGTTCTCGTAGGAGCTTGCCGATCGCCTCGTTGTTCTCGGCGGCGGCGAGGATGAACTCTTCAAAGTCCTCAGGGATGAACAGGTTCTCGCCGATCAGCTTCTCGATCGAGTCTGGGATGCTGGTGCCTTGGGCACGATGCGACTCGATGTGGAAGCGGCAGTTCTCAGGCTGCTGGAAGTTCCAGTTCGCAAGAATTGCGAAGCGATCGAACCGTACCTTGAGGATGTCGCGGAGTTCCTTCTGGTACTTCGACTGCAGCCGCCCATACTCTGGATTCTGCGTTTTCCATTGCTCGGCGAGATGCACGCATCGAGCGAGCACGATCAGGTTGCGGTCGTTGAACAGGTTGGTGCTGCCGTCCTGAGGGATAAGGAACCGCACTGCGTTTCGATTCTTAGGGAGGTACTCGCGCACCCACCGGCCGAGCGCCGCCTCAGGATTCGTGGGTGCTTCCGGAAGCACGAGGATCGGAAGGCGGTCGTCCCATTGATTCGGTTGATCAGCCTCGTCGATCGATGCCCACGGCTCGCGTTGCCATACCTGGGGCAGAACGATGACCCGGAATCGGGTTGCCGTATCTTCCGATCCGCCGATGACGTAGCGTGTCTCTTTCGCCAGTTTCTCGGTGTCCTGACCCTCTTGGAACAGGCGATCGTTTCTGGCGCTAGCGATGAGCTTTGCCTGAGGATTCTCTTCCTCCTTGAAGATGTACCGGTTGCCATCCTCGTGGATATTGAAGCTGTTCTCAACGATGGTCGAGAGCTCGACTTGGAATGCGTTGTCGTCGACTGCCTGGTCCCGTGTCACGTCGACTTGAAGGGTGGCTTGATCTGCTCCCGCCTGGTTGATGTCCGCCAACGAGCGAAGCCAAAGGGCTCCAAGAACTCCTTCAAGACGAGGAAGACGCATTGCGTGATCCGGAACGGCATCCCGCACCGCTTCGAGGTTTCTCAGTGCCTTTTCTCGAAGTTTAGCGTGATGGTGGTTGGCGACCGAGTCGAGCAATGCCTCCATGCCGCTCTTGTCTTCGTCGAGCTGGAAATCGGCAGCCGTGATGACAGCTGAATGGTCACCGGCTCGCTTGAAGAGATCGGCGAGGATCCTGATCAGATCACGTGTGCCTTGAGCACTGGTCGCGATGAGAACCTGATCCTCGAGGAGCTTCATCAGGTGAGTGGCGTACGGCCACATCTCGATGAACTCCTCCGAGAGGCGAGCATGCTCGGCGGGCGGGGTGTTCCGAAGCCGGAAGTACTCTTCGGCGTGCGGTTTGATAGTCGACGCGATCTGGGATCGGGGGACCTGCAGGCGGTTCTCGAAGAGCCGATGAAGCAGTAGTCGGGCACGGTCCTGCTTTGCTGTGATCCCGGTGAAGTCCACGATCACTGGGTTGACGCGCTGGATCTGCTGGAACGCGTCGGTCTTGCCGTTGCGAACCGACACAACAAGCAGCAGCCGGTCGGGATGCTCCTTCGCGATCTCTGACAGAATCTGGATGAAATTGAACGCCCAAGTCTGCCAGCGGTTTTGCTTGGAGTTGGTTAGTCCATCGAACCATGTCTGGAACTCGTCAAGGATGAGCGCCATCGGCGTGTGGTCCAACATCTCCATAATGATGCTGGTGCTCGGTACATCTGTCTTCTTGTCGCCTTGAGCCTCCCACTTGCCCTTGCTGTACTGTCCTTGTGGATGATTCGCAAAGACCAGATCCCACAGCGTCTTGTAATGCTGTTGATGGAGGCTTTCACTCACAACATGCATCGACGGGCGAAGCGAGATCCGGTCAAGAACGTCGTTTGACAGCATGTCGCGCCAATGCGTCAGCCAGGTGGTCGTTGCATCACTATTTGTGAGCGCGTGGTACAGCGTCGCCATCAGGTGCGACTTGCCTTGTCCCCGCTCTCCCTTCAGAACAATCGGCCGACCCTGATCTGGTCCGGAGGCTTCCAGCATCTTCAAAACGTCGATGCTGGGATAGGTGATGCGCAGAAAATCGCTCGCGGGGACCTGGGTCGCGCCGGTGTTGTTCTTGTTTGTGAGCTCGATGGCGGTGCCTTTTAGGCGACGGCCCTTGAACTCCTCTCTCAGCTTCAATCCCAGCATCTTGTTCCTCTGCACCGGATGTGACGCGATCAGCTTTCCTTGGCCGCAGGGGGCCCGTTCTCTCCGAGCCACCGATCAATGACATTCTTGTGGAACCGCCAGTGCCGCCCGACCTTCTGGCCAGGTACCTTCCCTTCCTGAGCGAGCTTGTAGAGCGTGGACCGCGAGAGCTGCAGGTACGAACAAAGTTGCTCGATCGTCATGACGTCGGGAAGTGGATCGGAACCGGGTTTGGCCTGGCTGTGGCGGGGCATCAGCAGATTGTATCAGTTATTGTCAGTTGGCGTCCATCGGCGAGGCAGAAACTACGCCATGGCATGCAGTGCCCGGAGCACCCGCACCATCGCCATCGTGTCCAGCTTGCAGTACTCCAACAGAGCACCCCGGACAGTCTGAATCTCTTCATCGGTCGCGTCCCTCGACGCGAGCTTGGCGAAGGCCGCCACCGCAGACCCGCCATCGCCGATGTCAAGATCGGCATAGCTCAGGTCGGGCGCGAGCACCGGGAGCACAACCTTAATGCTCGACCGGCCACCGAACTCTGGATGGACCAGACCTCTCCGCACAACCGGTTCTAGGTCGAAGAGCTTCGCTTCTAGGCCCGCGAGTTCGGTTGCGTAGGTATGTAGGAGGCTCGCGAGCCCCCTGATCTGAGTCTTTTCAAACGAGCTGTAGACCACGACAGACCTGCACATGGCAGTGTCGCGGATCAACCTAGCCGTGAGCTCCTTGCGGCAATCCCGGGCGTGGTCAGCCAAGTACTCTCTATGCTCCAGCTTGCGGCTGGGCGCGGTCTCGACATGGAGCGAGTATTGGGTCACGAGCTGCTCGTGCGGGGCAATATCAGGATAGAACGGCACCGCCGTCAAGAGCGTCTCAAAGTCGAGGTAGCCGATCGGCCATTCGAGCGAGTCCAACGCCGACCGGATCTCGGCGGCATCGATCTGCGGCGATCTGGTTCGGATCGCGGTCGCGGCTGTCTGTTGCAAGTCGCTGAGCTTGAACTCCGACGGGATCGTGGAGATCCGTGTCACGCCCATCGCGGTCAACTCGGTGAACTTCTTCTCGCGGAGATAGGGAAGTTGGAAGATCGGGTCGGAGATCCCGACGCCCACGCACCGATCCGCGAAGTACTCGCAGCTCCGGCATTCCCAACACCAACGAGGACTCGGCTTGCTGCGCCGAAGGAGCAGCGGTGCGGTCTGATCCCACAGCCGATTGAAGTCGTCGGCGATCGGCAACACGTCGGCAGTGTGATCGGTGACGACGAACAGATCCGGGTCCGGCATCCCGAGCCGCCAGTCGCGGTTTATCAATACCAGCTCGCAGCATTTGACCGGCAAGCCGGCATGCCGAGCCACCATCACCGTGTACGCGAGATCCTCAAGGTGCTCGTCCTTCGGGCCGTCCTCGTTGAACAGGCTCGACTTGTTCTCACCGATAACCCAACCGCCCTTGACGCGGCGGATCCAGTCCGCCCGGGCGGTGTACCCATCGACCGTGAACGCGGCCTCAAAGATGACCTCCACGGCACGGTCGAGGATCAGTCGCTTGGTCTTCTCGATCGATCCCGCGAATACGCCGTTGGGGTGCAGGCTCTGGGCACGCCGGTGGACATCTTGCCCCTCCTGCATACGGAGCAAATCGGCCGGCGTCGGCGCGCCACCCGAATCACGCATGCCGTACCACGCTCGGGTCTTGCAACCGAGTGCGGTGAGGAAGTCGTGCTTCGTGACGGTTCGCGTCGGCATCGATACTCAACGGTATGTCAGTCTTGATCTGATGCGGAAGCAACCCAGGCGGGCAGCAGATGGTCCGCGACGACGGGGCGTGCTTCGCGGCGAAGCCGCCAGGTTTGCCCGGTCCGCCGTTCGATGAGCCCGGCTCGATCCAGCAGCCCGGTGATCAGCTTCCAGCCCGGCCGACTCTCCGGCGTGACCTTACATGGGTGCCCCCACGGGAGTCGGCCAAAGTGCCGATCGGAGATCATCCAGGTCCACCGACCTTCCCGGAGCGTCACGAGCAGGGCGAGGTCGAACGCTAACGCGATCGCCGGTTCACGCTCAGCAGGATCCCATCGCCGATTGATCGCACCACGCTCGTACGCCGGTGCGATGTCGTCATGGAACATGCTCACTTTGTTGAGGATGATCAGCGGCGGCCGGAACAACTTGTCATCGAGGATGCTGACACCAGGGTCGAACACCTCGGCGATGCCCTCTGTATCGAGCATTGCCATGAACTTGGCGGCCTCGCCCTCGGTGATCTTCTGCACCGGCGTGTGCTTCCGCCGGCTCGGCACCACTCGATCCCGTTTCGGCTTGGTCGTCGGTGGTTTCCGTTTCGGAGGCTCGGGGTCGCCCATGAGCCGGACTTGCCGCTCGCACGCACCATGGCTGTTGAGGATGAGTTGTTGCACCTTGACATGCCGCTGCCGCCAGGCCATGCCCGCTTGGCAAGCTCGGCCCTGCAGGTCTGGCCGCCGGAGTCCAAAAGATCAATGAACCGACCGGCTGCCGCCCCGAGTGCATTCACCGTGGTCTGCACGAGAAGGGCGTCGAGCGACACTAGCCACGCCTTTTCGATGTCCGTCAGTCCGTCGTTGGTCATGGAGGCCTCCGGTGTGCTAAACGGCTCCGCCGTCTATGTGGTGTCAGTTGAAGGCTGCTCCCAGCCGTTGGATCGAGAGTGGCGAAGTCATAGCTGGATCAGGCCGTATTGGCCGGGGAATCCTCATGCGATCTTGCGTCGGCGACGGCAAGAACCGCAGCCACGCCACTTGAAGCCTCAACGGCACGCCTTGTCGCACTGCTTTGGCAAAGAGGCGGTTGCCTCCTGTAGCGTCACGCTCGACCAATTGAAAGGGTGCCGCCCAGGCTTGGGTGCCCCCCGATCTAAGTCTTCTCCAAAGAGCTGTAGACAACGATGGTCCGTAACGTGCCAGAGTCGCCGACCTACTTGGTCGCGAGTTCATCACGACAGTATCGGGAGTGGTCAACTAAGTACTACTATGACGGCTCGAATCTTGAGCGGCATCCACATGAAGCGATTAATAGGGCACGAGCTGTTCGTGCGGCGCGACTTCGGGATACGGCGGCACAGCTGTCTTGAGGGTCTCGAAATCGAGATGCGCATTAGGCCATGCGATTGAAGCTAGCTCAGTTAGAATCTCAGTGTCATTGATCTGCAGCGAGTCACTCAGCTTAAAGTTCGATGGGATTGAAGAGATTCGTTTCACGCCCAGCTCGATCTGCTCCGAGTTGCAGCCCTCTTCCTTCCACAGCACGTCCTCGAGGTTTCTTAAGGTCTGTTCTCACATGGTCCATCACTGCGAGGCGAAACCGCCTTTAAAGCTCGGAACAGCCGATTTCGGTCGTTCTGTAAGGGTAATGAGCGTGATTTTGGGGTATGGAAGGATTTCGCCTGTGTTGAGGCTGACAATGCGCAGTCTGATCCCAAGGAGGTGGACGACATGGGTACCTACGCACAGTCGAGCGAGGATCGCTCTCAGTACTCACCACGAGACTCTAGCGAACTCGATTTGTTGCTCGCATGCCGTGCAGGCGTGTACCCTGGTGTAGTCTTAGTAAGCAGAAAACGCGATAAACGAGCAGTTGCATACACAATCCGAGATGATCAGTTTGACCAGAGTGTTGAGCAGATCATCGGAGTATCAGCGTGGGGACCGTTCGCGGAGCATCGCGCAGGCATGTGGCGGCACGGGAACAGTCCAACAGCGCAATACGTTATTCCTCTCACAGGAAGTGGCTATCGCCCCAACATTGGTCTCTCTGCCATCGATTGTTGGACATACCGCTCAGATGTAATCCGCCACATACTGCAAACCAAACGCTATATGAGCTATGTGGAAATCGCATCCGAGACACTGTCACGAGCGATGCTGGACGCGGCATTTGGTGCAATCGTTCGAGTTCATCGCAAAGCTGCGAGTGACCTACTTACTCGTGCGCCCGATAGTCTAGTAGGCAAGTTGTGTGCACTTTCTACCGTGGCGGACTAAGCAACGCTGACTCCGGACATGCTGTCGAGTGCAAACCAAGAGCTGTTGTCTCTGTCACAGAAATGGAATGAACAGCGAGTCATTGATCGAAATCCAAGCACTCTCCTTGGGCCAACTCTCCAAGATCTGATTGAGGCCGCCGAGTGTAGCAGCGACACCGTCAGGCGAGTCAGGGATAGAGCAGGGGTCAAACCTTGTGGTCGAGGCGGCAGATACACACTAGCTGAGGTTGACGCGCTCATCACTGCCGCAGACGAGTACACGACCTCTCCCAATAGGCAAAATATGGTGCAAGGCTGGACCCGCTTAAAGCAGCAACTAGCCAGCAAATAGGCCGCAACAACGCAAGTAGCTTGCAGATGACCCATTGAGCATTGATTATGTCTAAATGCCCGTCAGACTGCCGGTCATGAATACCAAATACATCTCACTGAAAGAACTAGCTCGCCAAACAGGTCTACCGAATGCTTGGCTGCGCCGCGAGGCCGATGCTGGGCGTCTGCCCTGCATCAAGGCCGGTCGCGTGCGGATGTTCGACCCAGAAGCCGTCAAGGTGGCGCTCGCCAGGCTCCAGGAGCGGGAGGTGAGCCGTGAAGCCTAGTCCTGACGGTGTCACGAGCACGTTCGAGCCGAATCCGATACTCAGCGGCGCCAACGCAGCCCCTGCTCTGCACTTAGTAGACAAACCGAGGATCAGGAGCGATGCCGGTTGTTTGACGATCCTGGTGATGAGGTTTGGCAGGCCGGCTCGGTATACACAGTCTGAGCTCCGATCCTGGAAAGCGACATACAGCCCGATTGAGCCATGTGCTTCTGATCAATCTCAAACTGGCCGACCAGACTCGCACATCATGCGCCCATTCGTTACACGAGGCGCGACAGTGCGTGGTTCAATTGAGCATGCGACAGTGCGCAAATCAACTGCGGCCGCCTGGTGCGACATGTCGCACTCTCGCGGTACAGAATCGAAGAAAATAGACACTCTCGACGCAGTTAAGAGCGTTCCTTTGCAATTTACACGTCGAAACCGAAGCACAAGTTTTTGCCGGTGCGACATAGGAGATTCATCATAACTAGCAGCTACAGATGTCAGTCTCGAGGATTACTTTGGGCTGCTACGAAGTGCAAACCGAGCAACGGACATGCGCAGTATGACAAGTTGCTAGCTTACACATCAGAAGATCCACAATTAGCCCCATTCAGTAGCTCAATTGCGACATGTATCTTGTGATGTAAGACCCGAATCTCACCGTACTAGTCGGAACTAACACTGTGTCACAAGATCTTGTATCTCACTAGTACGGATCGAGCGCGAGTCCAAGGCTTGATGCCAGCGAGCTACACCTTCAGGCACACATGGCGATTGAAACCCAAATCGCCAATCTGACATCCATCTTGCGATACGACCCAGGAGGCATCCTGTGAGTAATGACACTCTCAAAAGACAATCCGGCCCATTGCTAGTAGACCGCCAAGAAGCTGCTCATCTTCTGGGAGTTTCACCAGGCACGATTGACAACCTCCGTACTCGAGGCGAACTGCCATCCATCAAGATCGGCACCCGCCGTCTCTATGACGTAACAGACCTGAATCTCTTCATTGAATCACGAAAGGAATTGCAAGAATGAATGCAAGATCCCTGTTCGAGCCCGAAACCGTGGGCTCGATTTACGACGCGGCCCCGGCGGCAACTAGGGCGAGCGTCTCTAACCAAAAGATTCACCACCAGTATAAGCAAGAGTCCCTGCTATCTCCAGCCCATCACTCAGCACCCAAAGGTACCTCAGAGGTTGCGGCGAAGATGATCGAGCCGCTCAGCCGTTCCCGCCGGGAACTCGTATTCGACGCAATCAAAGACTCTGGCTTGAATGGTCTGACCGACGAAGAAGGCGCTGCAGCGACCGGGCTTAGCGCGCAGAGCTACACACCGAGGCGCAATGAACTCGTCAAATTGGGATTAGTCGTCGATTCACGCCGCAGACGCAGTACTCGAAGTGGAAGACAAGCGGCAGTTTGGATGCTGTCAACACACACTCATCGTCATGGCGGTGTGTCGTCATGAGCGTGCCTAACTATTCGAGGTTGCTGTCTGCAGCGAACGACTATCTGAGTCGAGGCTGGAGCGTGCTTCCTATCGCCAACAAAAAGAAGCCGGCCATCAAGACGTGGAAGCCACTCCAGCGTGAACGGCCAAACCAAAGCGACTTCGATCATTGGTTCAAGCCAACCGCATATGGAGCCTCTGTCGTAGGCCTTGGCATCATCCTCGGCGAAGTTTCAGGTGGCTTGATTGTCCGAGATTTCGATGACCCCGGTGCGTACGAGGCTTGGAAAGCACAGTTCCCCGAGTTTGCCGCAACCCTGCCGACAGTTCAGACAGGTCGAGGGTACCACGTTTACGCACGCGTACCGGGTTGCAAGACTCGCAAGTTGAGTGACGGCGAGCTTCGAGCCGAGGGGTCCTACGTTGTCGCACCGCCATCGATACACGCATCGGGAATTGAGTACACCTGGATTGTGCCGCTACCAGATGGCGAGATTCCGATCGTTGATGAAGGCCTCATTCTCGAAGAAGTTTCTTCGGGTAGACACAAGAGCCACAACGCCATATGGCGTGAGTCTCTTGAATTACCTGAAACTCCTGCGACTCCTTTGTCTCATGAACTCCCTGTATCACATAGCAATCCTGAATCTCTTGGCTCGCTTGAGGCTCATGCGGGTCTTGGCGATCCTGAGCCTCTTGAGCCTCTTGTGTATGGAACAGAAGTCGACGAATTTGTTCACAATGCCATTCAAGCATCGCTGCCAAGAGGTGTCGGCAAGCGTAACGATGCGATCTTTGACTTCGCACGCCGACTGAAGGCTCATCCAGAGCTCGTTGGATACGACGGACTTCAGCTCCGTACAGCCATGGAATGGTGGTTCAAGGCTGCATGCAGGATCATCGGGACGAAGGACTGGGATGAATCCTGGTCAGATTTCCTGCACGCCTGGGATAACGTGAGGACTCCCTTCGGGGAGTCGATGCAGGTCGTTCTCGAGAAAGCAAAAATGGCTCCTAATCCAGAGTGCGCGGCACAGTTTGATGGCGAGCCCACCAAGCTCCTGATTCGGCTCTGCCGTGAACTTCAGCATCGCTCGGGCGAGAAGCCATTCTTCCTAGATTGCCGCAGTGCCGGTGAAGCCATTGGGACGAACAAAGACTCTGCGCACAAGCGGCTCCGTCTACTTATGAAAATGAGCGTTCTCGAGCGTGTCACTAAAGGCCACACTGGCCGTGCGAGCGAGTTTCGGTACATCGGTGATTGAGATTCGGTATTCTGCTTTATAGAAGGATGTTTCGCAATGGCAAGCATTAGCAGCGAAGGCAAGAACCGCGAACTGAAGCGGATCACGTACCGGGATGCGGAGGGCAAGCAGAAGACGCTCCGCCTAGGAAAGTGCTCGCTCCAAGCGGCACGGACAGCTCTGGCTGGGTTCGAGAGGGTGCTTGAGGCAAACCGAATCGGATGCACACTTCATCCCGATGGGCTGCGTTGGCTTCAGAGCATCGATGATCAGATCTACTCGCGCGTCGTCGCACTCGGCTTAGCTCAACCCAAAGAGGCGGAAGCGTTCACAATCGACAGCTTGCTTGAGCGATTCGATGATTCGCTGACTGTGCAAGAGTCAACACGCGCGAAGTATGCCCAGGTGCTTGACAGTCTCGAGGAGTTTCTCGGCGCCAATACCCCACTGTCATCGATCACTCCCGCAGATGCGGATGGATGGCGTAAGTGGATCGCCGAAGCCAAGCCGGGCAAAGGCAAGAACGGCAAACCTCACAAGGCGCCTGCACGGGCAACCGTGTCCAAGCGCGTCATCATCGCAAAGGGCGTGTTCCGCAAAGCCGTTCGCTGGGGACTCATACCTTCAAACCCCTTTGAAGACCTGCGAGCAGGATCGCAGTCGAATCCCGATCGGTCGTTCTACGTGAGGGACGAGTCGATCCGTGCGATCCTGGAGGCGTGCCCGGATGATCAGTGGCGGGCGATCATCGCGCTCAGCCGATACGCGGGTCTTCGCTGCCCCTCTGAAATCGTGCAACTCCGCTGGGGCGATGTGAACTGGGAGCGGGGCCGGCTGATGGTCCGGAGCCCTAAGACGGCCAACCACGAGGGGCACGCGGTACGGGTGGTCCCGATCGCTCCCGAGCTTCGTCCTATCCTGCAGGACCTGTTCGACGGGGCCGAGGAGGGCGAGGAGGCTGTCATACCGCGGCTCAGAGATGCTGGGACGAATCTCCGGACGCAGTTCGAGCGGATCATCGCCAAGGCGGGCGAGAAGCCCTGGCCTCGGCTCTTCCACAACATGCGGGCCTCGTGCGCGACGGATTGGGTGGAGCGGTTCCCGGCCCACGTGGTCGCGAGCTGGCTCGGGCACAGCCCGATGATCGCGGCCCAGCACTACCTCCAGACCCGGGACGCTCATTTCGATCTTGCTGCCGGTTTGCAAAAGGCGGCATCAAATCCGGCAACACACACGCGCCCAAGTAGTGACACGGGCAAGCAAGCCGAATCCCAAAAACGGCGTTTAGAGGCTGAAATGGCGGGGTGTGGTACTGGGTGTGACCCGGTGGAATACCGATCAATACCCCCCGAAGGACTCGAACCTTCAACCCGCTGATTAAGAGTCAGCTGCTCTACCGATTGAGCTAGGGAGGCCATGCAGCGGGTTGCCTCGCTGCAAGCGGCGGGATGATAGTCCGGCAGGGGTTGGTCGTCTAGAGCTTTGGCTTGCTCGCGTGAACTACTTATAGAGGACTTGGCTGCCACCTTGATGTTTGTATATTGATTGGGTTCCTGATCGGCCTCATCCGGCGGGGTGTTGATTGACTGATTCTGGGCGTCGGTCTAGTGTTGCAGCCCTTATGCAGCTTTCGGCCGGGTGGCCTGAGAGGTGCCGGGGCAGGACTATGACCCATCGGGACTTGTGCCCGTGATGTCTTTGAGGAATTGACATGCTTCCCACCCAACGCCAGAGTCACGGCCGGTCACGTCGTCGCCGTTCGCACGATTCACTGACCCCCGCGAAGCCAGCGATCTGCCCCGTCAGCGGCATGCCGAAGCTCAACCACAGAGCGTGCGCCGAATCCGGCTATGTTCGCCCGGGCCTGACCATCAAGATCAAGAAGCTGGGCATCGGCGTCGAGCGGGACTGATTCCCCGATGCGGATCGCAATCGATGTAATGGGCGGTGACAACGCTCCCGACGACATCCTTCGCGGGTGTGTCGCGGGGCTTGAGTACATCGCGCCCGGCGATCAGCTTGTGCTCGTCGGCGACAAGACCGACATCGAAGAAGTGCTCGGCGAGATCGGCATCAACGACGACCGGCTCGTCATCCATGCAACAACCGAAGTGATCGAGATGGCTGAGTCCCCCGCCAAGGCGGTTCGGAGCAAGCCTGATTCCTCGATCGTGCAGATGTGCAAGCTCGCGTCGCACAAGGTCAGCGAGGACATCCGCTGCGACGCGGCTCTTTCTGCGGGCAACACCGGCGCGTGCGTGTCCGCGGGCATCATGCAGATGAAGAGGCTCAAGGGCGTGCACCGCCCCGGTATCGCGGTCGCGATGCCGAGTTTTCATGGGCCGATGGTGCTTTGCGATGCGGGCGCAAACCCCGAGCCTACGCCGCAGCACCTTTGGCAGTACGCGGTGATGGCGGACGTCGTGAGCAAGCGGCTTCTGCACATCGAGAACCCGCGTGTTGCGATCATGAACATCGGCGCTGAGGACTCCAAGGGCACGGGCACGATCAAGGAAGCGCGCGACCTGATCAAGTCGTCGCCCGGCCTCAACTACATCGGCTTCATCGAGGGACGCGAGTTCTTCGAGGGTGTCGCGGATGTTGTGGTGACCGACGGGCTGATGGGCAACGTGGTGCTCAAGACCGCCGAGGGCATGGCCAAGAGCCTGTTCAAGGCGATCACGCACGAGATTCTTGAGCTCGATCCGGAGCTGATGTCGCGGTTTGCGCCGGTCGCCAAGTCGATCTGGTCGAAGAACGACTACCACGAATACGGCGGGGCGCCGCTGATCGGTGTCAACGGCACCCTGTTCATCGCACACGGCTCAAGCGAGCCGCGTACCATCGCAAACGCGATCCGGTCTTGCCGGGAGTACGTCGAGACGGGCGTCAACGAGGGCATCGTTGAGCGGGTCGCAGAGGTTGAGACGGCGCTCGTCTGAGCACCCGAAAGCCTGTGTGCGTCGATGACGTGTCTGCTCCTCGTGGACAACGCGGCTTCGGCATAAACAGATGAGGCCTTGTCTATGTCAGCAGCTTCTACCAACAGCTTCGGAATCGAGATCGCGGGCATCGCGGCACACACACCAGATAACCTCGTGACCAACAAAGACCTCGAGTCGGTGATGGACACATCAGACGAATGGATCCAGCAGCGCACGGGCATCCGCCAGCGGTACATCGCTGACACGGGCAACGGCGAGACTGTTCTGTACCTTGCCAAGGCTGCGCTTGAGAAAACCTTGGCCGACGCAAAGATGCAGCCGACCGAGCTTGATCTTGTGATCCTGGCGACGATGTCGCAGGAGATGTCCTGCCCCCCTACCGCTTGTCGTCTTGTGAACATGGTTGGCGCTGGCAACGCGGGCGCGTTCGATCTTTCTGCCGCGTGCTGCGGGTTTGTGTTCTCGATGAACACGGCTTACGGGCTGATGCAGACGGGCGCCTACAAGAACGTCGCGATCATCGGCGGCGACACACTGAGCCAGTCGGTCGAGTTCAACACGCGGGGCCGGGCGGGGGCGATCCTGTTCGGTGATGCCGCGGCGGGGCTGATTCTGCGCAAGACCGACGACACCTCGAAGCGCCTCTTGGCGCAGGCGATGTACTCCAACGGCGAGCGTTGGGCTGATCTTTACATCCCCAAGACGGTGCATGACCTGACGGATGAGGACAAGGAATCCAACGACCAACTGAACTACCTGCACATGAACGGCGCGGGTGTATTCCGGTTCGCGGTGAGCACGTTCCCGAAGGTGATCGGCGAGACGCTTGACGCCGCGGGCGTGGACGCAAACGACGTTGACCACTATGTCTGCCACCAGTCGAACCGGCGGATTCTGGACGCGGCGATCGAGCGGTTCGGGCTGAGCGATGACAAGTTGCACGTGAATATTGATCGGTTCGGCAACACGGTCGCGGCGAGTGTGCCGCTGGTGCTCAACGACCTCAAAGAGGCGGGCAAGATCGAGGAAGGCCAGAAGATCATGTTCGTCGGATTCGGCGGCGGGCTGACCTGGGGCACCAGTCTGTGGCAGATCTGACCGCAGGTCGCCGATACTAAGCCCGGCATGTCTGGCAAAATCCAAGAGAATCAGAACCAGCCCAAACGCAAGGGCGCGGTCCCGAGGCCGGTCAAGCCCGTGGGCGCTGTTGTGGAGTCGGTCTCGCCTTTCGATCCGCTGATGATCGGCGTGCTGACGTACCCGTTCCGCAGACCCAAAACGAGGCAGCTGCTCGAGACGGAGTTCTCGCTGACACGCAAGCAGGCGTACGCGGTCGCGGTGCACACGGCGAGACACAGGCTGGTCCGGCGCGAGGCGATGGCGGCGGCGGTCAAGTTCTGGCTCATGTCAGCGTTCGGTGTCGTGGTGCTGAGCACGATCTTCGGGCCGATCCTGTACTCGCTCTATCTGGACTGGGTCCTGACGCTCAAGCCCTCGGACCCGGCGACGTCGGCTTCGGTGCTGCTCGGGGTTTCGTTCGCGTGGCTCGGGGTGTGCCTGTGGTTCGCGGCGGAGCGGTGGATCATGGACGGGATCGTCAACCGCGAAATCAGGCGATGCTGGGGCGATCAGGAGTGCATCTGGTGCGGCCGGGACATGGCTGGGTGCGTTGTGGACCGCGAGCGGTGGTCGATGTGCCCGGAATGCGGCATGCGCTCGCCCATCGGTGCGCGGGCCACTACCATCTGATCTATGGCAGAAGACATGATCATTGTGTGCCCGGGACAAGGCGCCCAGGCGGTCGGGATGGGCAAGCTCTGGGCCGAGACCAGCAGCGAGGCGCGGGCTGCCTTCGACGAGGCGGACGCGGTTCTCGGCGACTCGCTCGGGTCGCCCCTGAGCCAGATTTGTTTCGAGGGCCCGGCGGAGACACTGAACCGGACCGACGTCAGCCAGCCGGCGCTGTACACGGCGGCGGTCGCGTGCTGGCGCGGGTTGTCGGCGCAGATGGGTTTGGCAGAGGGCCAGGCTCCGATCGTCGCGGCGGCGGGTCTGAGCCTCGGCGAATACTCGGCGCTGCACATCGCCGGCGCGTTTAGCTTCGCGGACGGGCTGAGGCTCGTGGCGCTTCGGGGCAGCGCGATGCAGGCGGCGGCGGAAGCGACGGCGAGCGGCATGGTCGCGCTCGTTGGTGCGGATGAAGACAAGGCGCAGGCTGTGTGCGACGAGGCCCGCGCGGGCGGTGTTCTCGTGTGTGCGAACTTCAACGCACCGGGGCAGGTTGTGCTTTCGGGCGATACCGAGGCGTGCAAGCGGGCGGAGGAGGTCGCGGGCGAGCAGGGGCTGCGCGCGGTGGCGCTGCAGGTCGCTGGCGCGTTCCACTCGCCGATCATGCAGCCCGCGGCAGATGCGCTGGCCAAGGCGCTTTCGGAAGTTGAGATCGCGCAGCCTTCGGCGCCGGTTTGGTCGAACGTGACCGCGAATCCTCACGATGCCGACGCGGACTCGATCCGCGGCAAGCTCGCTGAGCAGTTGACGTCGCCCGTGCGTTGGGCTGATTCGTTCGCGGCGATGGTTGGAGAGTACGAGAACGCTCAGGTGCACGAGATGGCGCCGGGTAAGACACTTGCAGGGATGGCCAAGCGGATCGCCCGAGGCGTGAAGGTACAGAGCCACGATGGACCGGAGATTTAGTGATGCGTGGACGCAAGATATTACTCGCGGCGCTTGCGGGCGTTTCGGCGTTTGGTGTTGTTGGTTGCAAGGAGGAGCCGCCTCCCCCGCCCCCGCCGCCACCGCCGCCGCCTCCCCCACCGCCTGCGCCTGAGCCGATCGATATCCAGGGTCTGCTCGCGGAGATGGACGCAGATGCGCGGATCAGCTTCCCGCAGAGCGTGGCTCCTGTTGATGCCGACCTTGGCCGGGCTGTTGTGAGTTTCGCCGAGGCGCTGCTCGGGGGCGACGATGATGCGGCTCGCTCGATGCTCGACCTGACGGGTCAGGCGGTGCTCGATCGTCTGCTCGTGACGGGCGGCTGGTACGACGCGACGGACGAACTGGAAGCTGTGATTGTCACGGAGTTGACGGAGTTCGGCGCGGGCCAGGGCGGCAACGTGGTCTACGCGCTGCAGGCGCCGGGCTCGGCGTACACGCTGGCTTGGAATGTTGAGCCCGGGCCGGGCGGAGCGCTCGCGTTCAGCGGCGAGTTCACGTCGGCTGAGGAGCGACCCCGTGCGAGCGATTTCTCTGAGGTCAGCTTCGACGAGCCTGAGCTTGAGATCCCTGAGGTTGATACCGACAGCACGGCCTCGGCACCGGTCGAAACCGGGAACGTCGAAGAACTCAGCAGCGGCTTGCTCACACTGAGCGACGATGCACCGGCGATCATGGTGTACATGGTTATCGAGACCACGGCGCATCTGGTGTCGGAAGCGGTCGGCCAGCCGCTGACCGGAAAGCAGCTTGTTGAGTACACGCGGTACTCGATGGAGCGGCGCGAGGGCACCGCGATCCGCCGGAAGTACAAAGAAGGCAACGAGACGTACGACGATGGCGGCAGCGTCACCGAGGCGCAGCTGAAAGAACTCGTCGATATCGCGATGAGCCAGGCGGAGATGTTCCGCGTCTCGACCGAAGGGCAGATCGACATGACGGACGACGACGTCTACGAAGCTGTTTCTAAGACCGTGGGCATCAACCCGACTTCTATCAAAACTCGCACCGGAGGCTAATTTATGTCCGAATCAGAAACCCGCGTCGCGTTCGTGACCGGCGCCAGCCGGGGCATCGGCAAGGCGATTGCGCTGAGGCTCGCAGCCGACGGCAGGCACGTTGTGCTTGCGAGCCGGAGCGAGGGCCCGCTGAACGAGGTTAAGGCCGAGATCGAGAAGGCCGGCGGTGCTGCGAGTGTGTGCGCTGTTGACATCTCCGACCGCGCGGCGCTCGCCGACGCGATCGAGGGAGTGGCCAAGGATCAGGGCAGGCTCGACATTCTCGTCAACAACGCGGGCATCACACGCGACAACCTGCTGCTTCGGATGAGCGACGAGGAATGGGACTCGGTCATCGAGACGAACCTGACCTCGGCGTTTGTCGCGATGCGCGCCGCGGCGAGGCCGATGATGAAGGGCAAATTCGGGCGGATCGTGAACATCGCTTCGACGAGCGGGCTTGTCGGCAACTCGGGGCAGACAAACTACGCCGCGAGCAAGTCGGGGCTGGTCGGCATGACGCGGACGGTTGCGCGCGAGATCGGTGGCAAGGGCATCACCGCCAACGTCGTCGCTCCGGGCTTCATCCAGACCGACATGACCAGCAACCTGCCCGAGAGCGTGCTTGATTCGGTCAAGAGTCTAATCCAGGTCAAGCGGCTTGGAACGGGCGAGGACATCGCTGCGGCGGTCGCGTACTGCACGAGCGACGACGCGGGGTTCCTGACCGGGCAGGTCATCGCGGTCGACGGCGGCATGACGATGTGCTAGATGAGCAAGCCCGGAATTGATCTCGATGGTCTGAGGGCGAATGCTGCGGAAACAGCGCCGGGCGGCGTGATCGATCGTGATACGGTCTTCGAGTTTTCTCAGCACAACGATGTGGTCGAAGCGCGTTACGCCGGCGGCAAGCTTGTCGCCGGCTTTTTAGTTGGCCGGGTACACGGGGACACACTCGAGTTTCGGTACTGCCAGACGCACACCGACGGCACGCTTGCTGGTGGGCATTCGCACTGCACGATAAGAAGGAACGACCAGGGTCGGATCGAGATCGTTGAAGAGTTCGAGTGGGCCACGGGTGGCACCGGGACGAACATCATCCGGCAGCTTTGAATCAGTTGGTCGCTCGTTAGTCGGAGTCTGCGAGTTCGCTCGTGAGCGTTATCTCGCACGGCGCTGGCGGGTGGTCGATCGCGGCTCGAAAGCAGCGGTACGGCGATGGGCTGCCCCACCCTGCGCGGGCGAACGCATCGGTGACGAGCTTGTTGTAGTCGATCGAGACAGAAGACGCGGTTGCGGCGCCGGCTGTGGTCGATTCTGCCGGGCTCTCGGGGAAAAGCTCGCGGCCCGGGACGCGCTCGCTTGAGATGCGTTCTTCGAGGTTGCCCGTGACGAGCACGGTTGGCCAGCGGAAGTTCTTGAGGTCCGGGTGCAGGAGCAGGTCGAGTTGGACGTGCTCGACGGGTGTACGGATGGTGAGAATGTACCGGCCCTCGGTGTTGTCGTCGGAGCGGTGCCGCGGCAGGGCGCCGTGGTAGCGTTCGCCGGCGATGACGGTCGTGGCGCCCTTTCTGCCAACATCGCCCGGCGCGAGCTCGTCGTAGAGCCAGCCCGAAGCGCCGAGGCGCTGGTTGATCTCGGGCAGGGGCTGAGTGCAGAACTCGGTCATCAGACTCAGCGGTCGATCGACGCCTTCGATTGTCGGAGCGCCTGCCGGGTCGAGCGGCTCGCGGACGAAGGGTTCGGATTGTGAGCCGTCGTCTTCGTGGACTCGGAGCCTGCGGATCACCCACGGGACATCGGGGCGGAGTCTTTCGAGATCGACGAAGCCCGAGACCTGAACGCAGTCTAGGCGGGTGTCGTCGTCTTGCGACGGGCGGAGCGCGAGCGTGAGGATCTGGGCCTTGGCGCGCACGCCCCAGATCGCTGAGCCCGCTTTGAAGAAGGCCTTGCGTTCCTCGGCCTCGGCGCGCGGGTCGGGCCTGGCGCCGGCGAGCATGGCCTCGAAGGTTCGGCGGTCACCGGCGTGCCTGCGGACAAAGCCTCGCAGTTCGCTGTCGGCTTGTCGGACTTCTTCGAGCCGTTTGGTTGGGACGCCGAGGCTGCCCGCGGCTTTGACGACGATCTCGACGCCGCCTTGCCCGGGCAGGTGCTTGAACGCGGAGCACGGGTCGGTGACGTCGGTGAACCGGGTGAGTTTCCAGGCGAGTGTTTTGTCGAGCTTGAGCATGCGCGCCAGGTCGACGGCCCGCGATCCGCCGAGGCCGGCGTCTGCGATGAGGGCGGCGAAGGCGGCCTGCGCTGAACGGATGGTCTGCTCCGCGGCGAGACCGAAGCCGCCTTCGATCTCGGACGTGGTTTGTTTGGTAGCGGAGCGAGTACGGGCCATGGGTGCATCATACAGGCGATTTGGGTGGCTGTGTACAATCCCCAAAAAATCTCTAGAGATTCTCTGAAAACTCTTGGCGCGCGGGGTTGGGCACGGTACCTTCTGGCTTGAAGGGGCCCGCAAGGCCAACGAGGGATTCAGAGACCAGCCGCCTCGGTGCGGCCGAATGAATGAGGTACAGACATGAGAATCGCAGCAGCAATGGTGTGCGTCGCGTTGGCCGGCTCGGCCTCGGCGCAGGTCCTGACCAGCACGCAGATCGTGCCCTTTGACTACGACCCCGGTGTTGGCATCGCGAACCCGGAGTTTCAGCTGTTCGACACGATGGGCGGCACGCGCGAACTCGTCGGCGTCACGCTCAGCTATGACCAGACCATCTCGTTTACCGTGCAAGCCGAGCAGAACTCACCGGTCCAGATCGAAGAGGGCGTGTTCTTCGCTGATGTGAGCTACATCTCGCTGCATCAGCTTGGAGTTGCTGACGATGGCGGCGGCGATGATGACGACGACAACAACAGCAGCATCCCGTTCCTCGGGCCGGGCGCGCACTTCATTACCATCAGCCCCGCGTTCGGTGCGAGCGATGGGTACAACGGTTCGGGGCCGGATACGTACGTCGAGAGCACCAGCTCCGGCGCGTTCAACTTCACCGCGAACTACAACCCGGTTGACAATCCATCGTTCATCGACGTGTTCACAGGACAGGGCACGCTTACGACCGTGTTCGGTGGATTCCTCGAACTCTTCGGCGGGTACAACAGCGACCCGGGCTTCCCGGATGTTGATCCGAACAACCCGCCACAGGGGCCGTTCTTCCCGTTCCAGGATCCGTTCTACGGGGTGTTCGTTGATGCGGTCGACATGCGTCATCAGGGCACGATCACGGCGACGTTCGAGTACGAGCTTGTGCCCGCGCCGGCGAGTGTCTCGCTTGCTGGTCTTGCGGCGCTTGGACTGACGCGTCGTCGGCGCTGATTCGGTAGAGAAGGACTCTTTAGTCGGTCACACTCTTCATTGGCGCGGCATCGGTCTTGATCGGTGCCGCGCCTTTTTGCGAGTTGCTCGTTGCGAGCACGATGACGCCCGCGATGATGAGCGAGACACCAAGGCCCTTGCGCCAGTCGAAGGACTCGCCAAGGACGAGCACGCCGAGCATGACAGCGATGGCGGGCGCGAGCGAGAAGGCGACGGGTTTGATCCGGCTGACCTCGCCGAAACTGAGCGCGAGGTAGAAGAAGATCATGCCGCCCGCGCCGGCGATGAGGCCCGAGCCGAGGACGAGCTTGAGAAGGACGGGCGTGTCGGCCTGCCAGAACTTGACGGGCTCGAGCTTCTTGCCCGCGACGAACGCGGACCAGACGGCCCACATCACCGGGATGGCCACGGTCGAGCGGATCGCGATCGCGGTGATCGGGCCGATCTGCTTTGAGTGCAGGACGCTCTTGGTGAAGATCTCGCCGATGCCCCAGCAGAGACCCGCGAGGACGGCGAGGATGATCGCGGTCATTCGGGCTGGCTCGGTTCGTCGATCGAGATGAAGGACAGGTGCATGCCGCAGTGACCGAGGTGGATGTTGGTCCACTGCTCGTTTGTGAGCTTGCCGAAGAGCGGGCTTTCGGGGATGTGACTCTGGCCGCCTTCGACGCGGGCGATGCACTCGCGGAGTTGCTCGGCGCCCTGTTCGTATGAGACGCCCTCGGTCGGGATCAGGTGCTCGACGCTCTTTGGCAGCTTGAATCCGGGGGGAGTCTGGTTGCCGAGTTGGACGGCTTTCTTCTTGAAGAGAAGCTGGGCCATCATGCGCAGCGGCAGCGGCGGCTTTCCGGGGGGGAAGCCATCGAGCGAGCACTTCCAGAACTTGGCGGTGTGCTCGAGGATCTCGCCCGGCGTCCAGTTGCCGGTATGGCCGAGGTTGCCCGACGCGTTGGCGGCGTCGAGCCGGTCGAGGTCGGCCTTGAGATCGGCGAGCGAGCGGTAGTCGGTCTTGCGCCTTGGGGCTTGCTTCGTGTTGACCATGAGGTGTTCTCCGGTGTTTGGATACTAGCCATGCGTAACGGTGCGATGCCCCCGGGTATTCGTGCGAGCCAATGAAAAAGGCCCCGCTCGAAAGCGGGGCCTTTGTGAATTCACGTGTGGTTGCCGGCTTAGGCGCTGGCGGCCATTTTCTCGGCCTTCTTGCGTGCGTCGTCGAGTGTGCCGACGTACATGAACGCGGATTCGGGGAGGTCGTCGCCCTCGCCGTTGACGAGGCGCTCGAAGGAGTCGATGGTGTCTTCCAGCGTGGTGTTGATGCCGGGGAAGCCGGTGAAGACTTCGGCGACGTAGAAGGGCTGGGAGAGGAAGCGTTCGATGCGGCGTGCGCGGGCCACGGTCTGCTTGTCTGCTTCCGAGAGCTCGTCAACACCGAGAATGGCGATGATGTCCTGGAGGTCCTTGTATCGCTGGAGGATCCGCTGGACGCTGCTTGCGACGGCGTAGTGACGCTCGCCGAGCACGCCCGGGTCGAGGATCGACGAGGTCGATGCGAGCGGGTCAACCGCGGGGAAGATGCCCTTCTCGGCGATGCCACGGGCGAGGGTCACGAACGCATCGAGGTGAGCGAACGCGGTCGCGGGTGCGGGGTCGGTCAGGTCGTCCGCGGGGACGTAAATGGCCTGCACCGAGGTGATCGCGCCCTTGGCGGTCGAGGTGATCCGTTCCTGAAGCTCGCCCATCTCCGTCGAGAGGGTCGGCTGGTAACCCACCGCGGAGGGCATACGGCCGAGGAGCGCGGACACTTCCGAACCCGCCTGGGTGAAGCGGAAGATGTTGTCGACGAACATCATGGTCTCTTTACCGGATTCGTCGCGGAACTGCTCGGCCATGGTGAGGCCCGAGAGAGCGACACGCAGACGCGAGCCGGGGGGCTCGTTCATCTGACCGAAGACCATGGCGACCTTGTCGAGAACGTGCGCGGTGTTGCCGTTCTCGTCGGTGTACTCGGCTTCCTGCATTTCGAGCCAGAGGTCGTTGCCCTCGCGGGTACGCTCGCCGACGCCGCAGAACACGGAGTAACCACCGAACTCACGGGCGACACGAGCGATCATTTCCTGGATGATGACTGTCTTGCCGACACCCGCACCGCCGAAGAGGCCGATCTTGCCGCCGCGGACAAACGGGCAGAGCAGGTCGATGACCTTGATGCCGGTCGGGAGGATTTCGGTCTTGGGGTTGAGCTGGTCGAACTCGGGTGGAGCGCGGTGGATTGGCATGCGCTTCACGCCGTCGAGTGCGGGCTTGTTATCGATCGGGTTGCCCAGGAGGTTGAAGACACGGCCGAGGACTTCTTCGCCGACCGGGACGGTGACTGGAGCCCCGGTGTCGGTCAGTTCCATGCCCCGGCGCATGCCGTCGGTGGAGCCGAGGGCGACAGCCCGGACGACGCCGCCGCCGAGGTGCTGCTGGACCTCGCCGAAGAGCTTGATTCCAGAGCCGTCCTGCTCGAGAGTGACCTCGATCGCGTTGTAGATAGCAGGGAGTTTGTCTTCAGGGAATTGGGCGTCGAAAGTCGAGCCGATGACCTGGGTAACGGTGCCTTTGGTGCCTGCAGCCATGGTGGCCGATCCTCCGTTTCAGAGTGATTCCCCGCACTCCGGAGGCGGGGGAAAGAGGATAGGCCGGGCGGGAGGGTTTGGCGAGGGAATTGGGAGTCTTCTCGGCACCCCCCCGGGTCACGTTAGGGTCAGTAACAGCCGCGGTTGTAGTTTGTGATCCAGGCCGTGAAATCGGTCGGGGTGATGAACCCGTCACCGTTCTGATCTGCTCTCGGATAGCCGTGGGTATAGGCGGATTTCCAGCCGTAGAAATCGCTTGGGTCGAGGTAGCCGTTGCTGTCCATGTCTGGTAGACAGGGCGACGTGTCGGGGAGCGCATCGCCCAGCTCGTACAGCCCAATATCCGGGCCGGCCCCGGGGGTGTTTGGATCGTCTTGGTTGCGAGCGGTGCCCTCGATGTCGATTGGCAGGAATTCTTGCTTGACGCCGTCACGGTCGAGATCTGATAAGTCCAGTGTGTACTCGATCAGCTCGGGGTGGCTCCACTTGAGGCTGCCCGCGTCGATGAGCGCGGATCCCGGGATGGGCCTGAAATCGCCGTTGTCAGCATCGACGAACACCGGGCCGACTAAATCGAGATCCAGATTCGTAAGCCCGGGTTCGGCACCCGGGAACACGCAGTGCTCGGCTGTGAATTGTGAGGCCTCGGGTGTTTCATCGAGAACACAATTGAGCAGGGCGCAGCCCTCGGTGAACGCTGTTCCGAAGTCGGCTTTGCTGCTGTTCCATACGACCGAGTGTGTAAGCGAAACGCCGGATTCGCTTGCGATTCTCGTGAACGAGTTATCTTGCAGGATGGTCGAGAACGCCCTGAGACCGCCCTCGCTGCGGAACGCAGCCGGGACGTTTGTGTGGTTGCGGAACTCGCACCCGATCAGCACGGTGTCTTCAGCGAAAAGAACAGAACTGTCATACACGTTTGGGTTGATCGAATAGTTCGCATCGAAGAGTGTGTCGCGGATCTCAACAGAGAAACCTGACCCGCCAGCCCAAATCTCAGCCGCGGCCGCTGACTCAGAAGAATTTCGCACGAACTCGCAATCACGGATGAGCAGGGAGTCTTCGAAGCCGCTGTGGTCTACGGACAGTGCCCCCGCGTCCTCCCCTGAGTTTTGCTCGAACGTGCAGCGTTCAACTACGCATTCGCGGCTTGAGAGGCTTGAGCCGATTCTAAGATGGATCGCACCCGCCCTGGCCTGCTGGCTCGAGTTTCGTATGAACTCCGAATCAGACATCGTGAACTCAGAACCTTCTGCTATGAGGAGCTCGACAGAAGCCGAAGAGCCGAAGGTGGTGTTCTGCTCGAACCGGCAATCGATCACATCTGCTATTCTATAATCATAAAAGGCACCCCACATAGCACCTGGGTACCTGGTCTTGGACACATTCCCCTGGAAGTGACACCGCTGGATTGTGAACTCGCTGAGATTGGTCTTGGCTACACCGAGCGCGTTCACAACCAGGCCGGTCGCGGTGCCATCCCCAAGCAGACCGTTGTTCAGGAAGTCGCAGTCTTGCACCAAGGTGCTGGGCGACAAGCTTGTTGCTCTAATCTCAAGCACGCCCTCGCGGATATCGCCGGATTCTCTGGCGCACTCCTGAAAGACACACCGTTCAATACTAATCCGTTCCTCACCGATTGATTCAAAGTAGACGACGGATACGTCGCCTGCGATCAAGAGGCAGTCTTCGACGATGCAGTCTTGCATCCCGCCTGCGTTGTCGATTGCTTGGTATGCGGCGCCGCGTATCACAAGCCCATCAAGCAACGCTCCGCCCGCGATCATCGTGACCTGCGTGTTGTCATTTCGGGAGGCGAAGTCCGCCGTGTCGTTGCCGAGCAGATCCGCGGTGATGAGCGTTGGGTGTGCTCCGATATCTCTTTGAGAATTATCTGTTTCGTCACCTAGAAAACCACCCCTGAGCACAAGATCTGTGCCGAGATCGATCGTTCCTTTGTCAACTTTGTAGAGCCCTTGCCTGACCCAGATTTCGTCGCCGGGCTCCGCTGAGTTCACGGCTTCGTAGATCGTCGGCAGCGCCGATTCCCAAGAAAGGCCGTTTCCGCCTTGTTTTGCAGCACTATCGACGTAGCGAACTGTTTGTGCGGCTGCGGCGGTTGAGGCGAGCGTTGCGAAGAAACCAATACAGAACGAAGCGAGTTTCATGCATTCATTCTAGATGATCGTGTTGGATTCACAAAGCTTTGATCACCGCCCGTTGGCACGGCGCCAGGCGTTTGGGTCTTTGTGCTTTCTCGGGTTGACGTAGAAGGTGTACTCGCTGGTGTCGGCGCCTTCGGTCATTTCCTCGGCTCGGGCGGAGCCGTCGAGGAAGGCGAGATGGCCGATGCGTGGGCCGTACCAGAAACCTTCGGGGATGAGCAGGTTCTGGAGTTCTTCGTTGTTGTATCGGCCCGCGTCCATCTGGCCTGCGCCGCCTGCGAGTACGAATCGCCACGGGTCTGCCATGACGTTCCTCGGGCCGAGGCGGGTGGTGAATGCGCCGCCCGGGCCGCCCTGATCGTGGAAGCCGACGGTCGAGCCGGGGATGCAGTACATCCACTCGTTGGCGAAGTAGCTGGTGCCCATTGTGAGGAAGGCTGACTCGTCACCCTCGTATGCGTTTGAGAGTCTGCCGAGGTCGTCCCAGACGGGGCGGTCGGGGCGGGACGAGTAGTAGAGCCCGTCGTCGGAGGGCGAGTGGTAGATCTCGGCAAGGGTCGAGGTGGTGTTCTCGTGGCCGAGGTATTCGTTGAGTGGGCGCTCGGCGATGGTGTATCGATCGTCGAGGACGGAGTCGCCTGATTCTGAGGTGACGTTGACGCCGCCGAAGGCCCAGCGGGCGCGCTGCCAGGCGTCGGGGCCTTTGTCTGCGGAGGGGAATCGGTTGAAATCGTCGCCGTACATGGTGAAGCCGACACCGATCTGCCTGAGGTTGGAGAGGCTTTTGAGAGATTGGGCGCTGGACCGTGCCTTGGCGGCGACCGGCGCGATGATGCCCATCAGGACGCCGATGATCGCGACGACGACGAGGAGTTCGATGAGTGTGAAGGCGCGGTCGGCGCCCCGGCTTGCTGGCGGGTTGGTCTCGTTCATGGCCCCCGATTTCGGCGACCTTCCCCACTTTGCCCAGTCCTACCCCCGGTTCGGGAAAGAGAAAACTCCGGCGGCGGGTGTCAGGCGATGCATCTGGCTCAGGGCGCTCGCAGTGGGATTTTTTCGCGCGGATTGGGTTGCATACAAAAACCGACATCCCCGGCACTGACCGGGCCCGATTGCCCATGCAGGGCCGATATCTAGTGAGTACCATCGCTCGAACATCCGCATCCAGACCCCATGAGCCACCAGCCAGGAGCACGCTATGAAGATCCACGAATACCAAGCCCGCGAACTGCTCGAGAACGCCGGCGTGCCTGTCCCGGCTGGGACGATGCTCGAGTCGATCGAGGCCGCGGCTGGTGTGTATAAGGATGTGACCTCGCAGGCCGGCACCACGATGGCGGTCATCAAGGCTCAGGTCCACGCGGGCGGCCGGGGCAAGGCGGGATTTGTGAAGCTGATCCACTCGGCGGACGAGGCCACCGAGGCGGCGAGGTTCATGCTCAGCAACCGGATGGTCAGCAACCAGACCGGCGAAGAGGGGCTCGAGGTCAAGAAGCTGCTCGTCGCGGCGGGCGTTGACATCGCACACGAGTACTACCTGGCGATCACCGTCGACCGCGGCACTCGCCGAAACATCCTCATCGCTTCGCGCGAGGGCGGCGTCGAGATCGAGAAGGTCGCGGAAGAGAACCCGGACGCGATCATCAAGCAGGAGATCCACCCGCTGCTCGGGCTTCAGGCGCACGTGGCGCGAAAGGTCGCGTTCCAGCTCGGATTCACGGGCAAGCAGGTCGGGCAGGCTGTCAAGGTCATGATGAACCTTGCCAAGCTGTTCGAGGAGAAGGACTGCTCGCTGGCGGAGATCAACCCGCTGATCGTGACGCCGCCGAGCGATGCGCACCCGGACGGCGAGGTGCTGGCGATCGACGCGAAGTTCAACTTCGACGACAACGGGCTGTTCCGCCACAAGGACATCCAGGCGCTGTTCGACCCGACCGAGGAGAACCCGGCGGAGATGCGGGCGAGCCGGATGGGCCTGAGCTACATCGCGCTCGATGGGAACATCGGCTGCCTCGTCAACGGCGCGGGGCTGGCGATGGCGACGATGGACACCATCAAGCTCCACGGCGGCGAGCCCGCCAACTTCCTCGATGTGGGCGGCGGCGCGACCGAAGAGGCTGTCACCGAGGCGTTCTCGATCATTCTCAGCGACCCCGCGGTGAAGGGGATCATGGTCAACATCTTCGGCGGGATCATGGACTGCGCGGTGATCGCTCAGGGCATCGTGAACGCGGCCAAGAGCATCGGGTTCACGGTTCCCCTGGTCGTCAGGCTCGAGGGCACGAACGTCGAGGCCGGCCGGGAGATCCTGAAGCAGGCGTCAGCGGACTTGCCGACGCTTGAGGCAGCGAGTGATCTTGGGGATGCGGCTGCGAAGGTTGTGAAGGCGGTTGGGTGAGATTAGTACTTATCCAAGTACAACAACAAACCAAATGCTTCAGCAGTACACTCTTGATTGAGTGTACGATCTGCCCCGCTACATCTCGTTCTATTACCGCTCGTGTCTGAAGCAGCACCCAAGGGTCAAAAATCCATTGGCGCAGGCTGCCTACGAAGCACTCTGTGCTGCAATGATCGAATGGGGCGACCACACCGATCGCCCGGCACCGTTTGACGCAGCAATCGAAGCACTCAACAGCCCCGCTGAGTATGTTCGCGAGATTGCGGCTGTTGCGGTGCGGCTCATCGCGTCGAAGTCGGACAATCCCGCCGAGGTCTTTCAACAGACACTCGACCGAGCCGACGCCCGTGGGCGACTCTGGATCACGATCTTTCTTTGCAGCATTGTGAATGCGCTGAGCAAAGAACAAGCGATAGATATAATGCGCCGGCTCATTCTCGATCGATCATCAATTGTCCGAGGAAAGGCAACCGCACTCTGCATCTACACACCACATGCCAAAGCGGTACTGCCGACGCTCTATAAAGCCTTGGAGATTGACAAAGACGCCGACAACCCATATTGGTCAACACGTCACGCAATCGGACTTATTGAACGAGGATACCACTTCACACAAGACCCACTCGATGATGATCGGATGATGATGGATGTGCTATACAAGACAGGATGCGGTGAAAGGATCGAATGCCAAAGTCATGGGATACACAAGCATGATCTCAAAGTAATTGGTGAAATTCGTGTCGTGGAAGAATTGCGAGAATGGTGTGTATCCAACGGCCGCCGTCATTTCAAATGGATGTCAAGTTGAGGTAGCCACCGCCCGGTGCCCCACCTGCACACCTGAATGCCACTGCTTTTTAGTCAAGCAGTGAACCCCAACCGCTGTCTGCAAGCAGCCCGTGCCACAACCGACTGATACAACAATCTCCACCCATAGCAAAAGCCCCCCACGTGCGCGAGGGGCTTTGTGTATTTCAAACGGTGATGGAACGAGGCGCCTGCTATCGGCGTGGGCGTGCGGCGAGAAGGCCTGACAGGGCGAGGAGTGAGGCCGACGGGGCGGCGGGGATGACGGTGACTTCGACGCCTGTGAACTCGAACCGGACGGCGCTGTTTGGGCCGGGCAGGGTTGAGAAGACGCTGAAGCTGCTGCTTGTCAGGAGCGACGGATCGATCGCCAGCGGCGCATCGAGCGATGTGAGCAGTTTGGGCGTGAGGCCTGATGACACTGGAAAGTTTTGGAACATGGTCAGCCCGGAGAATCCGGTTTCGGGATGATCGAACGCGAACGAGGTGCCGATGCTGTCTGACAGCGTGTTCCCGCTGTGGATGACTTGGTCGTTTGCAAGAACAAGAGAATTGACCACTTCGTGCGTGCTCGGGTAGGACGCCGGTGAGCCCGCGGTGGAAACGATGCCGACGTCTAGGCCGACGTCGAGCACTTGGTACGTCTGCGTGTATGGGAAACCCGACGGGAACACATCGGGGCTCGGGTTCACATCCATCGTGAGTGTGCCCTGGGTGCCGACGTTGAGTGTCGCGAGGTCGCCGCCCACGCCGTTGCTTGCGACGGAGTTGCCGATGACCCTGATCCCGATCTCGTACCGGTAGAACTCAGGTTCAGATTGCGCTGCTGCCGAGGCTGGCAGCGCCAGCGCGATAGCGAAGATGCGTTTGTCCATGTCTTGTCTCCCATGTGAGCTTGCTGCCAAGCATAAGCGGGAGTACGACAGTTTCCGATAATTGTTCCGGTAATCAGTTATTTTCCTGAGATATATCAGGATTGGTTTAGGCTTTACGGGCAGCCGGCGTTGAAGTTACCGATCCAGGCGGAGAAGTCGGTGGGTGTGCACTCGCCGTCGCCGTTCTGGTCGCAGCCGGGGAGGTTGTTGTTGAACGCGCCGACCCACGCTGAGAAGTCGGTGGGCGTGACGGCGCCGTCGCCGTTGACGTCAGCGAGGCAGGGCTCCTCGAACGAGATGGAGACGTCGTCCATGACGACGGGCGGGCCTTTGCCTGCCAAGACCCACTGGTCGTACATGATCTGGCCGGTCATGTTGGTGGTGTTCTCGTCGCGGAGGAACTCGATGTATTCCTTGCTCGCGGTTTGGTAGTTGAGCTTGACGTCGGCGCGTACGGCGCCGGCGGGGATGGTGTAGGTGGTGTCGTCCCAGTGCTGGCCGTCGGCGTAGGTGTAGGCGACGGGTGCGGCTTGGACTGCGTCGAAGTCAGCATTGTTGAAGCCCATCGGCGGGATGCGGTTGTCCTTGAGCCATTCGTTGTTGAGGACGAAGTGGAAGCTCTCGCCGGCGGGCTTGCCGATGGTCGGCGCGAGGGCGGCGGAGATGCCGAGCTTGGCCTCGTAGACCTTGGTGTCTGCGGTGGTCAGCTCGGCGGTGGTTGCGTTGTACGAGCCGTGCTCGGCGATGAGCGCGTCGGTTTCGTCGAAGAACTGGACGTTGATCCACATCCGGCGTCCCTCGGGATAGCCCGTTGGGAGTTTGTGCGCGGAGTAGTTGGTGATGCGCACGACGAGGTCGTCATCGACCTGCGTGAGCGTCATGTCGCTGGCTTCCTGGAGCAGCTCGACACTCTTCTGCTTGGCGAGGGCGACGGAGTCGGCGGAGAGGTAGGTCTCGCTGTCGGGGTAGAGGTTGCGGATGGCGTCGAGCATCCAGGTGTTGCCGCCGCGAAGGTGGTGTGTTGAGAGCTGTGGCCTGACGTCGCCGAAGAAGCAGCCCTGCGCTTCGGCGGGCGGCATGTGGCAGTCTTGGCACGAGCTGACGGCGGAGAGGTTCGGCGCGAACCGGCCCGCGAGATCGATGGGCGCATCGGCGAAGGCGCTCTGCGACCATTCGGAGTAGGTGCGCTCGATGGGGAACTGGTCGTACGGGTTGTGGCTCGCGGCGGGCGCGCCCATTGTGCCAGGCATGTAGGTGCCGTCGGGCTGCTTCTCCATGACTGGGTTAGAGACGTCGTGGCAGGTGGCGCACATGTTCGACGAGGACTGGAAGGGCGCTTCGAGCCAGTTGTGGTACGGGAACTCGCCAAGGTCGTACGGGCCGCGGCGGTTGTCTTTCGGATCGACGACGAACTGGCCGGTGTGCGGCGTGGTCGGGACGTCGGTGAGTTGGCCGAGGATGAGCGAATCGACATCGGGGTCCACGCCCGGATCATGGATCGGGTCGACCATGCGGTGGCAGAAGTTGCAGTTGACGCCTTCGAGATCGGTGCCCATGAGACCGGAGCCGTCGGTGGGTGTTGATCGGCCCTCGAGCCAGCCGCCGGGCGAGTGGCACCGGATGCACATGTCGCCCGCGAAGGACGCGTCCTGGTTGGCGACGGTCAGCGCGGCGAGGAAAAGCGGGTCGCGCGCGGCTTGGCCCATCATGCTGGCGGCCCACGGGCGGAATGGCTCGTGCTCGGCATCGAAGTCGCCGTGGCAGGACGAGCACTGGTCAGAGGCCTGGATGGGAGTCATCAGGCCGAGCGGCTGGGTGCCGGGCTGGAAGAAGTCGTCGATGGTGGTCGGGAGCGGAGGTCCCATAAACGAAGCGAGGCCGATGCCGGCGACGGGCAAAGCGATGCCTGCGAGCCAGAGGAATTCGGGCGCGATGAGCGCTCGACCTTTAGAACGAATAGGCGGCATATCGGCTGCATCCTTCTCTTAGAGGCCCAGATCGCGGATTCTGTGCCTCGATAACTCCCCGGATCATTATGACGGTGCTGTGGTGATGCCGTCAATACAAATGTGGGAGATCCGGGGGATCTATCGGCCTGCTGGATTGTGGACTCAACCGCGGAATCGGGCGAGGCCGAGGTAGCTGTTGGGACAAGTTGTGCCGCATTGTCTGATTGCGTCCGTGTGAAGCGCACGGCGCGCAAAGCCGTATACCGTTGGTCAGCGGGGTCTTTCTATCACCAGGAGTGTCCACAATGAAACTGTCTCAACTCATCGCACTCGGCGGCGCGGCGTTCTTCATGTCCGGGTGTTACATCAGCCTCAACGTCTACGAGGACGACGAGCACGAGTTCCAGAACGAAATCTCGGCGACGGAGGTTGTGATCATCGACCCGATCGATCCGCCGACGATTCACCGCGAGGGGCGCCTGATGTTCAGCGCACAGCCCGACGCTGGAACGATCAAGGAACTCGCTGGCGAGGGGATGACAACGGTGGTCAACTTCCGCCGGGACGTCGAGATGGAGAAGTACGTGCCGTTTGATGAGGCGGACGTTGTTGCCGACGCGGGCGCTTCGTATGTCCACATCCCGCTCGGCGGCGGGCTTGATGACGAGCCGGGCTATGACCCGGAGGACGTCGATCGGCTCGCGTCGGTGCTCGAGAACGCCAAGGGCGATGTGCTGCTGCACTGCGCCTCGGGCGGCAGGGCTCGGACGATCTGGACGGCGTACCTCATCAAGTACGAGGGGCTGAGCGAGGCTGACGCGATTACGCGGGCACAGAAGGTCGGTCAGCAGCCGAGTTCGCTTGACCGATTGCTCGGCAAAGAGCACTCGTACGTGGCTCCTGAGAAAGAAGACGAGGGGTAAGCCAAGCGGTTCCCTGAGCGCCGGGCCAAGCGGGTCCCCTACCGTTGCTCGTGAACGGCGCACGCGGCTATATCCAACTCATCGCCACCGGCGGCACGATCTCGATCGGGCCTGACGGTGTGCTGCGCGCCGGGTCGATGATCAAGATGGCGCGCCGGCTGCCGGCGGATGTGCCGATCCGGGGCGAGGATTTCGCAACGGTGCCAAGCAGTTGCATGACTCAGGATGACCACCGCAAGCTCGCCGAGCGAGTGAACGGATCGCTCGCGGATGATGGCTGCCTCGGGGTCGTCATCACGCACGGCACGGACTCGATGGAAGAAACCGCGGTTGCGCTCGAGATGCTGTGCGCGCCGAGTAAGCCCGTTGTTGTGACCGGCGCGATGGTGCCCAGCAAGGACAGCGGCGCTGACGGGCCGGGCAATGTGGCCGATGCGATCGAGTACGCGCTGAGCGATGACGCGGGCAGGGCGGGCGTGGTTGTGGTGATGAACAGCCGGGTGCACGCGGCGTTTGAGGTTCAGAAGCTGCACACGATTAGCAAGGATGCGTTTAGCTCGGGCGACGCCGGGCCGATCGGGTTGGTCGCGCCGGGTGATGTGGAACTCGTACGCACGCCGACGAGGCTTGGGCTGAAATCGGACACGCTGGATGACTCGGTCGAGCTGATCAAACTCACCGCGGGCGGCGGCGCGAGGCTGATCGACTGCGCGGCCCAGGGCGGCGCGAGGGGCATCGTGATCGAGGCGTTCGGGGTTGGCAATCTGCCGGAGCGTGTGATCGAGTCTGCCGAGTCGGCGCGCCGGGGCGGCGCGGTGGTGCTCGTGACGACTCGTGTGGGTTCGGGGCCGATCCTGCTCTGCGGGTCTGCGATCAAGGCGGGGCTGATCCCGGCGACGGTCGGCGGGCGACGTGTGTCCGGGCTTGCGGCACGGATCATGCTGATGGCGATGCTCGGGGCGGGGCTTGGTGGCAGGGAGATCTCGGACCTTCTTTCGGCGGGCGGTTCTGAGGGGTAGTGTTGAGTCCGGGGCACGCTGCCGCCGATGACATGGGACGAGGACGACACGCACGCATGCAAGGCAAGTACCCAAACTGGTTCGCGTATCAGGCCGCCCGGCTCAAGAGGATGCCGATGGTGTCGCAGCTGCGCGACCTTGTGTCGTGGGAACCGATGACCGCGCCCGAGGAGGGCTACACGGTCGTAATCGGTTGCATGGCGGCTCTGCCCGACGTCGCGGTGACCAACCTGAACCTGATGCGCCGCATGCAGATGCCCAGCGCCAAACAGGTGATCCTTGTGTTCGATCGCCCGGCGGAGCAGATGCCCGAGGGGCTGGTCGAACGGATCGAGGAAGCGCGCGGCGACATGCCCGTGACGATCCTGAACTATTCCGAGAAACAGCACGCAGTCGCGGAGCGCATCAAATGGGGTTGGGTGTACGCGTGGATGAGCTGGTCGATCGGGATCGGTGCGAGCAAGACCAGGCACGTGCTGCTGCACGATCTTGATGCGATGCCCGTGAACCCGAAGTTTTTCGAACGGCGGTACGAGCTGGCGCGTGACAGCGGCAAGGCGTTCTTCGGCATCCGCTGGTACAAGGGCAACGGAATCCTGCCGACGGACGAGCTGACGACCACGTTCGAGATGGTGCTCGATGCGCAGGTCATGCGAGAGAAGACGAAGCCGATCCACGGGTTTAACACGATCCGCAAGCTGGACGGCCGGGCGTGTGACTTCGATACGTTTTTGTACTCGCAGTTGATCGTTTGCAACTCGGGGCAGGCCCCGATCGACGAGGGGGACATGGTTCACCCGTCGCAGATGATCTGCCAGTACACGGACATGATCGCGGGCCGGAACACGGCACCGATGCCCAAAACGAATCTGCCGCTGATGCCGGTGTACATGCACCTCGGCGGGCACAGCGAGCCCTTGGAGCACATCACGTCGCATCTCAAAGAGACCGGCGACGCGAGGCTGCCCTTTATGGGCAAGTCGCTGGACGTCTCGAAGATGACGAGCGTCCACTGGGTCTGGCTCGAGGCCGAGGCGCGGAAGCTGGGCGTCGCGGCGGCGGGCGAGGTCAGCCAGGAACTCGATACCTATCTCGGGCTGCTCCGCGACAGGGTCGAGGCCAACGGCGTCTGACGAAGCTCTGAAATCGGACTGATGATTCTCCAAGTACACTGCATCGGGCGGCGGTTGCGCGCCGGCGGTACACAGACACGCTTACACACGGGGGAATCGCATGATCCGGCAGACAGCACTCTCGATCGGCGCACTCGGGCTCGTTGCGGTCACCGGCTGCACCTCGCACTGGCAGCACGCCAACAAGCACGCCACGTACAAGGCGCTCATCCCGAGCGAGACCGTTGACGCGGCCCACTCGGTCAGCATCGTGACGCGGGCGGGTGATGTGCTGCTCGAATCGACCGACGACGGCCCGAAGGTCGTGGGCAAGGTCAGGGCGACCACGCAGGCACGCGCCGACGCGACGACGGTCTCGACCGCGATCGACGGCGACACGCTGCAGATCACCGTGAACTGGCCCGACGGCAAACGCAAGAACAGCGAGGGGTGCGACCTGCTCGTGTACCTGCCGACGATGACGGGTGTCACGATCGACACCTCGGCGGGCGATGTGTTCGTCAAGGACATGGCGGGGCTTCTGGATATCAGTTCGTCGGCAGGTGACATCGAGGTGCACGACCACGAAGGTGCTGTCAAAGCGCGGGGCTCGGCGGGCGACATCGATTTCTGGGACGTTTCGGGCACGGTCGATGTCGAGACGAGCGCGGGGCAGATTTCGCTGCACCGGGTCGGTGCGCCGGCGACGGTCAAGACCTCGGCGGGCGACATCTACGTGATCCTGAACAAGGGCTCGGCGGGCACGCTCTCGGCGAGCACGACCGCGGGCGACGTCAGCCTTATCGGCACCGGATTCAAGAGCAGCGGAACCGTTCAGATTTCTGACGATGGACCGATTAGTCGGTTCGAGACGTCCGCGGGTGATATTGAGGTCGTGATCGAGTCTGAATAACACGTCCGTATGCGTGGCGCGGGCTTACAGCCGGCACAGACCGACTAGGCCTTACGCAGAAGACACGGATGTCCCTCAACTGGGTTGCGTTGAAAAGTCGGTGGCGCATGTTTCTGTCATGGGAAGAATATCAAGAAACATACTGCCTGACATGCAACGCTGCGGCGAGCCGCAGGACCGTCCTGAGAACCACCGCCGACACGGCCGGCTGCACACGCAGAAGACCGAGTGCTCGATCGGTTACATCGAGGACATCTCTTGCTCGGGGATGCGAGTCTCGACGAAGCAGAAGATGAAGCCCTCGAACAAGACCATCGGCCTGCGTCTGGAAACGCTCGACGGCCCGACCACGCTGCCCTGCCGGGTTGTGTGGGCACGGCGCACCGGGCTCCGCAGATGGCTTGTCGGTGTCGAGTACACAGCCATGTCGCTCGATCAGCGGAACATGCTGAACCAGCTGGCCCGTGCGGTCAGCAAGAACGAGTGCATGAGCATGCCGAGCAAGCGGGCCGGCTAAGCCGAGCTCCTGCCAATACCCTTGCCTCCTGATAGGCTCTACGCTTCGGCGTGGAGCCTTTTTCTATGGCAAAGATCGCGATTGTCTATCACAGCGGGTTCGGGCACACCAAGGTCGTCGCCGAGTGCATCGCGCGCGGGGCGCAGGAGGTCGGGGGCACCGCGGTGAGTGTGGTGTCTGCCGAGGAGCTGCCGGACCCCGAAGGCGAATCGATGGGCGGCAGGTGGGACGAGCTCCAAGACGCCGACTGCATCGTGTTCGGCTGCCCGACATACATGGGCTCGGTTACCGCTGAAATGAAGCGCGTGTTCGAGGCGTCGAGCAAGTTCTGGTTTGCACAGAAGTGGCGCGACAAGCTGGCTGCGGGGTTCACCAACGCCGCGGCGACCTCGGGCGACAAGCTCAACACGCTGCAGGACATCTTCCATTTCTGCATGCAGCACAGCATGCTCTGGGTCAGCCAGGGCGTGATGTACGGCGGCGACGGCGAGAACGACATCAACCGCATGGGCTCGTACATGGGCTGCATGGCGCAGTCGGGCGACGACTCGCCCGAGATCACCCCCCCACCGGGCGATCGCCAGACCGCGGAGTTGTTCGGCAAGCGGCTCGCCGAGCTTGCGCACAGGTACACATCAGGAGACAGGTCATGAGATACGTCATCGCGCTGCTGGCACTGGTGATTTCGCCGATCGTGGCTGCGCAGCCGGAGCACGAGGTGTACAAGCTGCTGCACGAGATGCACGAGGCGACGAAGGCCGCCGACCATGAGGCGTACTTTGACATGTTCACCGAGGACGCGGTGTTCTTCGGCACGGACATCTGGGAACGCTGGCCCAAGCACAAATTCGAGTCGCTCTACAGACCCTACATGGAGGGCGGCAACGGCTGGTGGTTCCAGATGCGCGACCGGCACATCGATGTCCAGCCGGGCGAGACCGTCGCGCTCTTCGACGAGACGCTGTACTCCGAGTCCTACGGCCAGTGCCGGGGCTCGGGCGCGTGCAGGCTCGAAGACGGCGAATGGAAGATCACGCGCTACCACCTCGACATCACCATTCCAAACGGCGCCAGCGGTGATGTTGTGAACTCCATCCGCGAGTTTGAGGCCAACAACATCGAGCTGATGACGTTCAACATCCGTTACGGCACAGCCAACGACGGCATCAACTCGTGGCAGAACCGGGGCAACACGGTCTCGGCGCTGATCCGCGGCGACCTGCCCGACGTCATTGGTATCCAGGAAGCGCTGCACAGCCAGATTCTGGATCTGGAGCCGGTGCTCCCCGGGTACAAGTGGACTGGTGTCGGGCGCGACGACGGCAAAGAGAATGGCGAGTACGCGCCGATCTTCTACAACGCGGACAAACTCGAACTCGTCAACTCGGGCACGTTCTGGTTCAGCGAATCACCGGATGAGCCGGGCTCAACGTCCTACGGCAACACGATCCCACGCATCTGCACGTGGGCGCACTTCAGCGCGATCCACGCGAGTGAGCCGACGCACTTTATGGTCGCCAACGTTCATCTCGATCATCAGTCCGCCGAGTCGCGACTGAGGAGCATGCAGCAGGTCAAGGATCTGCTCGCGCAGGACGGGCTTGCCGAGAACTACCCGTGCTTCGTGCTTGGCGACTTCAACTGCACGCCCGACTCCGAACCGGCGACGGTGCTTCTTGGCAACGGCTGGAAGACGGCGGTCGATGATGAGAACGCGGCGGGCACGTTCCACGGCTTTACGGGTGAGCCGGGCAACCGGATCGACATGATCATGATCCCCGATCGCTGCGAGGCGACCGAGGCGGAGGTCATCACGGTCGGAGGCGGCGAGAACGGGATCTGGCCGAGCGATCACTTCCCGGTCAGGGCGATCGTCACGCTCAAGCCGGCGAGCCAGTAGCGCCGGCGGCCTGTGCGATCAGGTCTGATGCTCTGGCAACATCGTCGTCGGTGATGTGCAGGTGCATCACTGCGCGTACGCCCTGCGGGCTTTCGTCGAGCATGCGCACGCTGTCGTCGAGTTTCGCGCAGAACTCGGCTGCGGTCCCGAGCGAGGGGTCCACGCCGAAGTAGACCATGTTGGTCTCGATCCGCGAGGCGTCAACCGTGAGGCCCGGGATCTCCGCGATGGCCTCGGCGAGTGCACTGGCCCGACGGTGGTCGTCGCCGATGCGCTGGCGATTGTGATCGAGCGCATGCGATGCGGCGGCGGCTAGCAGGCCGGCCTGGCGCATCGCGCCGCCGACGACTTTGCGGAGCCTGCGGGCCTTGGCGATCGCTGCCTTGTCACCGATGAGCACCGATCCGAACGGGCAGCCGAGGCCCTTGCTGAAGCAGACACTGACGGTGTCTGTGAACTCGGCGAAGTCGGCTGGTTCAAGACCCGACGCGGCGCAGGCGTTCCAGAGTCGTGCGCCGTCCATGTGGACGCGGAGTCCGAGCTCGGTTGATCTGCCGTAGACATCGGCGAGTTGTTCGATGGGCCAGACGGCCCCGCCGCCGCGGTTGTGCGTGTTCTCGACGCAGACGAGGCTCGTGCGCGGGAAGTGCTCGTCGTCGTGCCGAACGAGCCGTTCGACGTCGTCGCCGGTGAACAGGCCCCGCTCGCCGCGTGTGAAGCGAAGCGAGCAGCCCGAGACCGCGGCGAACCCGGCGGCCTCGTAGTAGTAGATGTGGCAGTTCTCGTCGCAGATGATCTCTTCGCCGGGCTGGGTCTGGCTTCGGACGGCGAGCAGGTTCGCCATGGTGCCGGACGGGACAAAGAGCGCGGCTTCCTTGCCGAGCAGTTCGGCGACCTTGGCTTCGAGACTGCGGACACTCGGGTCGCCCTCGAGCACATCGTCGCCGAGCGGCGCTGCCATCATAGCCTCGCGCATCGCGGGCGTGGGCTGGGTCACGGTGTCAGAGCGGAAGTCGATTGGTGTCATGCGGAGATCATGTCACCTTCGCCGGCGTGATGCAAGCACGAGCCCGGCCGGGGCGAGCAGGAACGTGGCGGGTGCGGGGATGATCTCGATCCGGATTTCCCAGTAGGTGTTGGCGAGCCCGAGAGGCGAATTGGCTCCGCCGCCGTGATCAGACTGGAAGCTGATCGTGCGCGTCCCGGACATTACTGTTGTTGTGTCGATCATCGCAACCGTACTGGACGGGGGATGGAGCGGCGAAGCGATGAACTGTTCTGGGAGCCCTGAAAACACCGTCCCGTTCTGCAGAATCGGCGGCCCAATATCTGGGAACAACTCAGGATCATGGTGCAACGAGCCCGTAACACGCACGAGACTGTTGTCGGGCACGGTGAATCGGATCGTGCCAGAAATTTGGTGGAATTGATGGTTGATCAGTTCAGTCGGTTCGACACCCGGGGAGAACGAGAAATATTCGTTGCCTGTGAGTGACCCGGTGTAGGTCAGTGTATCGCCGGTGTTCACTGTGCTGTAGGACTGCTCGAACCTCGTGACAATACCGGGCGTGCCCTCGTAGAGAATTTCGCGTGTTGTGTTGAGGCCGCCGGCTCCTGAGATGTTAAAGTCATCTACGACTTGCCCGCCGGGATCGGTCACTGCGTTACCAACACTCGCGTAGCCACCCAGGCTGTATTCGGTGAGTTCGATCTGGCCCGCGGCGTGCGCTGATACCAGCGCGCCTGCAACAACGACAGCAAACTTCATAGCCGGCTCTCCTCTCACTGCCCCCGTGAGGCTTGAGTGTACCAGAAAGGCCTGATCTGCCCCAAGTGTATTTTCTGTTAAACCTCGGCCTTTGAGACTGCGGACACTCGGGCCACCCTCGGGCACGTCGTCGCCGAGCGGCGCTTCCATCATGGCCTCGAGGACGTGGGCCGGGTCTCGGTGTCAGAGCGAAGGTCGATTGGTGTCACGCGGAGAACATGTCACCTGCGTCGGCGTGATGCAAGCACGAGCCCGGCCGGGGCGAGCAGGAACGTGGCGGATGCGGGGATGATCTGGACCGTGATATCCCAGGCTGTGTCAACACCCAGAAGGCCGCTGCCATCTCGACCGACCCAAGTGCTGTAGTTCACGAGACTGAAGACGTGATCTCCGGCATCGAAATCGGCGACAATATCAAAGGCAACGTCGCCTTTAAAGGAATTGAAGGCACCAACAAAGCTATCGGTACTCGTAACATTAAAGTCTGTACCGTTCAGTAGAACTACAGTCCCTAGCTGTTCGTCAACAAGCGGATCGTGCCTAAGAAACCCGCTCACACGAAGCTGGACAGGCTCAGCGAGAGAAAACGATACGCTGCTGAACATATTCATAGAATGTTCATAGAATGGAACAGCCGGATTGGTTGCCAAGGCGTATCCGGTATTGCGAAAGCCGTCTTGTATTGCTTCCGAGGTGTAACGCTGGGTGAGCGTTGCCGACTGGTCAAATCCTGGAAACAGCTCTTCGGTGAGCATCGATTCCACATTTATCTCATACCCTGCCACGCTGCTTTCAAAAAAGTTGTCGCCGAAATACTCATCAGTGTCAGCAAACTCCCAATAGCCACCTATTTGATGGTCTGTCAGGGTTAACTGCCCCGAGGCAGGTGAAGCAAACAAAATTGCGAGACAGAGGTAACGCGTAAATTTCATACACTCAATTTTAGCACGTACTCCAAATAGCCTCAAGAGTAATTGTTACATCTCGCCCTTGCTCATTGATGCCGGCCCCTTGGTCTTTGATGTCGCTGGCCCGTCTTCGTTTGCGGGGGTCAGGTCCATCTTTCGCGCCATGGCGTTGAATCCGAACGCCCCGGCGACGACGAGGCTGAGGCAGAGGACGAGGACCCACGGTCCGTATTCTGGGTTCTGGGCGGCGAGTGTGTTGTAGAGGAGCACGGAGAGGATCGGGCCGATCAGGCCGCGGACACCGGTGAGCGTGACGTGGACACCCATGTATTCGCCGGCGCGTTCTTTGGGTGCGAAGTCGTGATGGCCGAGCTGCCAGGCGAGCATGCCGCCCGCCATCGCGACACCCTTGAGCACGACGGTGATGTAGAGCAGCCACTTGATGCCGAACACCGAGGCCAGCAGGAGCAGGATGATGATGATCATGAACGCCCAGCAGTGATGGGTTCGGAAGCGGACGACGTGAACTCGGTCGAGCAGCCTCGCCCAGACGGGGATCATCATCGGGACGACGGCCATCGGGATCACGCTGGCGAGCAGGATGCCCTCGAAGTAGTCGATCTTGAACCGGTCGCGGAAGATGATCGGGACAAGGGGCATCACCATCAGGTTGCCCATGCCCATCAGGAACTGGTTGACCTGGTACGCGCCGTAGCGGCGGTCCTCGAAGAGCAGCCTGATCACGCCGAGCGGGTTGATCGTCGGGCCCGCGCGGTCGGAGATGGACTCGCGTTCGTCGCGGAGCATCTTCTTGTGCTGGCGCACGCGGATGGTCGAGAGCACCGCCACGCCCACGGCCCCCACCAGCACGCACACGACGATGTAGACACGGAAAACCCCGATCGGGTCGATACCGAGCGATTCGAGGCTGAGGCCCGGGTCGATCAGCGCGAGCTTGTCGCCCATGAGCGCGCCGAGGACCAGCCCGAGCGAGGCGAGCACGAGCGTCTGCATCGTCGAGAACTTGCCCGCGACGCGCGCCCGGAGGTGTCTCGGGTAGTTGTTCCGCCAGATCGTCGAGCGGATCGCGATGAAGCCCGACCAGCACATCCACACGCCGAGGATCAGGAAGCACAGCAGGACCAGCCCGGCGGGCGACCTCGGCACGGCGGCGATCGCGAGCACGAGCAGGAGCAGCGCGGACTGGATGCCGGCGATGAAGCGGACCTTGTTTTTGCCGTGCGAGGCGCGGGTCCAGATGAAGTTGATGATGTTGGCCAGCGCCGGCGCCGAGCTGAGGACAGCGACGCAGGTGTTGAGCATGGTGTCGGAGACCACGCCGTCGAAGGCGATTTTGACGATGATCCCAAGGACGGCCCCGTCGAAGGCGGACCGGCCGATGGAGAACAGAGCCGTCCCGGTCAGCTCGCGGCTGTAGTTCCGGCGGATCGAGGGCGGCATCGCGCTCGGCATGAACGACCCGGCGGCCTTGCGGGTCATACGGAATGCCGATCGGGGCTGGTTCACCCAAGGTCATAGCGTCGATCCGGGCACCGGACCACCGGAACCACGCATACCATGAGCGTCGGGCGAAGACTCCATAAAGGACCGCCCGCTCGTTTGGCCCTGTATACGCGCACCCGGAAGCCTCTGTTGAATATCCGCAACTTCTCCATCATCGCTCACATCGACCACGGCAAGTCCACGCTCGCCGACCGGCTCCTTCAGGCCACGAAGGCCGTCTCCGACCGCGAAGCCAAGGCCCAGCTCCTGGACTCGATGGACCTCGAACGCGAGCGCGGCATCACGATCAAGGCCTCCGCTGTCACCGTCATGCACGAGCACAACGGCGAGCGGTACATGCTCAACTTCATCGATACGCCGGGCCACGTGGACTTTGGCTACGAGGTCAGCCGGGCGCTCAAGGCGTGTGAGGGTGCGCTGCTTGTTGTTGATGCCGCCCAGGGCGTGCAGGCGCAGACCGTGGTCAACGCCTACCTCGCCATCGAGCAGGACCTTGAGATTGTGCCGGTTCTCAACAAGATCGACCTGCCCGGCGCCAGGCCGGACGAGATCGCGATGGAGGTCGAGCAGGTGCTCGGGTTCGATGCAGAAGACTGCGTGCTCTGCTCGGCGAAATCTGGCATCGGCATCCCGGAACTGCTCGATGCGATCTGCGAGCGCTTCCCGGCACCGCGCGCGCCCGAGACCGACAAAACACGCGCGCTGATCTTTGATGCGGTCTACGACGACTACCGGGGCGTGATCGTCTACTGCAGGGTGTTCGACGGCAAGCTCACCGTCGGCGACAAGATCCGCATGATGGGGCTGGGCCGAACGTTCAGCATCACCGAGCTCGGCAAGTACACGCCCAAGCCCGAGAAGGTCAAAGAGGTCGGCCCGGGTGAGACGTGCTACCTGGTTGCCGCGATCAAGACGCTGGGCGATGTGCGAGTCGGCGATACGATCACGATCGACCACTCCCCCGCCGACGAGCCGCTGGAGGGGTACGAGCCGCCTTCGCAGATGGTGTTCTGCGACTTCTACCCGGCAACCAACAGCGAGAAGAAGGGCAACGACTTCGAAACGCTCCGCGAGGCGATGGAGAAACTCAGCCTCAACGACGCGTCGTTCACGTTCCAGACCGTCCACTCGGAAGCGCTCGGCTTCGGGTACCGCTGCGGCTTCCTCGGCCTCCTGCACATGGACATCATCCAGGAACGACTCGAACGCGAGGGCGATGTCGAGATCGTGCAGACCGCGCCGACCGTGTCGTACAAGGTCGACATCCGCGGCAAAGAGGGCCAGACCGAAGAGATCGAGGTCCACAACCCCGCTGACCTGCCCGACATGGGCTCGGTGATTCAGATCAAGGAGCCGATCAGCAAGGTCGAGATCATGTGCCCGAAGCAGTACATCGGCGACGTGATGAAGCTCGCGCTCGATCGCCGGGGCATCTTCACGAACCAGATGTTCGTCTCCGACGCGCGAGACATGCTGACGTTCGAGATCCCGCTGGCCGAGTTGATCTACGACTTCTACGACAAGCTCAAGGGCCTGACCGCCGGTTACGGCACGATGGACTACGAGATCCTCGAATACCGGCCCGACCGGCTCGCCAAGGTCGATGTCCTCATCAACGGCGACCCCGTCGAAGCGCTCTCGGTCATCGTCCACAAAGACAAGTCGGAGCAGCGCGGCCGAAGCCTGCTCGTCCGGCTTAAGAAGCAGATCCCGCGACACCAGTTCGAGATCCCACTCCAGTGCGCTATCGGCGGCAAGATTATCGCCCGCGAAACCATCAAGGGCTTCCGCAAGAACGTGACCGCCAAGTGCTACGGCGGCGACGTCAGCCGGAAGCGCAAGCTGCTCGAGAAGCAGAAGAAGGGCAAGGCGCGGATGAAGAACATCGGAGCCGTCAGCATCCCGCAGGAAGCGTTCATGGCGGTGCTTGATGTGGGCGACGAATAGCCGGAGCTGAACAACTAGAACTTTCGTGTATGATCCCCCCTGAGCATTCCGCTCGGGAGATCACACGCTATGTCCTCAATGAAAGATACCGCCTTCAAGCTCTTCGACGCCTGCGAATCCGGCAAGGGCTGGGACGTTTGCAAGCAGTACTGCACGCCGAACGCGACATTCTCGGCTCAGGCCGACGCGCTGGCTGAGACCAAGACCTTGCAGGAGTACACCGACTGGATGGTCGGCGTCTACACCTTCGCGCCCGACGCCAGCTACGAGATCAAGTCCTTCGGCGTGGACGAGGAACGCGGCAACGTCACCGGCTATGGCATCTTCCGAGCCACCCACACCCACGAGGGCGGCCCCGTCCCCCCCACCGGCAAATCCATCGAGTCCGACTACGTCTACATCATGCAGTTCGACGGCGACAAAGTCAGCCACATGACGAAGGTCTGGAATGATGGGTTTAGTTTCAGGCAGCTTGGGTGGGGGTGAAGAACTCATGCTTGAGCGTGAAACAATCACATTTTACAAAGCTGACACACAGTGACAAACTCTGATAACATAGCAGATTTTGAACCGTTTGTTAAGTCGATTGAGTACTGGAACCGTCTCAACAATGCGACCGACCATGAAATTGTAGTCATAGGAATCGCCAAGCTTGATGATTCACTAGCCAGACTCCTATCTCTGCGACTAGCAAAGTATGAATCCATCATAAAAAGCAATACAAATTTCAACAAACCGCTTGGTACTTTTTCTGCCAAGATAGACATGGCGTTACTAACTGGATCTATCACCAAAGGGATACACGGCGAGTTGCACCGTGTAAGAACCATTCGAAACTCAGTGGCACACGACACAGAAATCGCCGACTTGAGCAGCGGCAAGCTCAAAGATCAATGCAACGCTCTTCGCACACCAAAGCTATTTACTACGACTGCACGCGAGAAACTTTTTGTTTCTCCGAGACGACGTTTTCAGCTAACAGTTTCATCGCTCGAAACAACAATACTTAGATCATCTCTTAAGATCAAAAGAATATTAACACCTATGCCAGATATAGAGCTGATGGATGAAAAAGCAAGAGATTCGTACTATGCAAATGTAGAAAACGGCAAGCTAATACTCGATGGTAAGATTTACGATATCAACAATAAATGTAATTTTTATTGAGTTTCGCATACCCTTACTCCCCCACCAACCCACTCAAATCCACAGGCTCGCCACGACGCGTCGAGTCGATCACCAGAATGATGACGGCCTCCTCTGAATCCGATGCGTTCATAAACCGGTGGACCTCGTTGGAGGCGTAGTTGGCGCTCTCGCCCGGGAGGAGGGTGGCGGATTCGGTGGTGTCGCCTTGGCGCTCGACGGTGACGGTGCCGCGGATGCAGGTCATGTGTTCGAGCACGCCCTGGCCGTCGGCGCCGAAGTCGACGCCCTGGCTGGGGGGCATGGTGAACTCCAGGACCTGAACGGCGTGCTGGACCATGTGCGGCGCGATGAGCCTCCGGCGGACGTTGGTCTCCGGGTCGATCAGGATCTGGCCGTCTTCGGTGCCGAGCTTTGCGAACTGGACGACCGGGGGCAGGTCGAGCAGGTCGGAAATCTGGCAGCTCAGCCCGACTGAGATGGCGCAGGCGACCTTGAGCGTGGGGTTCTTTTTGCCCGATTCGATCTCGCTGATCATGGCCTTGCTGGTGCCCGAGAGCTCCGAGAGCTGGGCTTGGGACATCTCAAGCTGCTCACGCCTGGCCTTGACGGCCTCACCGAACTCCATACAGAGAATCCCCTATAGAAAATAAATTCGCTAAAGCGATTGATATCGCCTGCCGATGATGTACACTATAGCGAATATAGTCGCCAATTCAAATGAAAGGAGGCGGACCATGGGTATGGCATGCAACAAGAGGATCGAGTGCAGTACTGTTTCGGCTCGTGTGACCATTCATTGGGCGCTGGCCGGGGCGGTGATCGCGGTTGGGACCATCGGATTGCTTCTCATGCAATAACCGACAGGTCGCGATAGCGAACAGTTAGACACAACCTTGCGGGGCGTCCGATCGGGCGCCCCGCTGTTTATTAGTTCACCTGCACTCGTTTCATGATGAAGACCACCTCGCCGGCGACTTCGCCGTCCTGTGTGAGGTTTGTCCAGTGCTGCTCGAGTGTGTCGTCGTCGGTGAAGACGAGTTTGAGGCCGCCCATGTAGTGGTCGTGCTCGGGTCTCAGGTTGGAGATGCTCTCGAGCTTGAAGTCAATGCTGGTGCCGTTGTGGTCGGTTTGGATTCCCGATGCGACCATCCTGGGTTGGTTGCCCGCGGCGCAGTAGTGGGTGCAGATGATTTTCTCGCCGTCGAGGTGGTAGAGATTGGTCATCTCGCCGTCGCCGCCGGGGAACATGATCTCGCGGACAACCGAGTTGTTGCTGGAGAAGTCGAAGGAGCAGGTCAGGCCTTCTACGTCGTTGCCTGCTTCGTCGATGAACTGCCAGTCGCCGTCGAGCATAGAGAGCCGACCGAGGACAGCCTTGTCGGTGAATTCGTTGCCGACGACCGCTTGGGCGCCGTTGTCGGTCTTGGTGCTGCACGCGTCGCAGGCCTGGCAGCCGACGAGTGTGATGGATGCGAGCGTGAGAGCGATCGAAGCGCAGAGCTTGGTCCGGGTGGCGGTCATGGCGGTCTCCTTGGCAATGGCCCTTACGAACTAAGGGGAATCCAGTATATCGAATGAAATCGCTCGTACGTGACTGGCGGCGCGAACCTGCAGTGTTGGCGAACGTATTATCTATAAATCTATCTATTGAATCCGCGACACTCGCCGCGGGGGGAGGTAATCAGATGAAAGCAATCGCAACGTTCGGACTCGCGCTCGCACTGATGGCTGGATGTCAATCAAGAGAAAAGGAGTGCTGCCAGGTCCCGGCCGAGGAAACCGCAGGCATCCCGGAGATGAGCCCGCCCGAGCTTGAAGCCACGATCGAGGCACTCAGCCTTGCGCTCGAGGACGAGCGGAAATCAGAGGCGATGTACATGGCGGTGATGGATGTTCACGGCGAGCGCCGGCCGTTCTCGATGATCGTCAACTCTGAGCGGATGCACCAGAACGCGCTGCTCAAGCAGTTTGATCGTCTTGGGATCGAGGCACCCGAGGCGCACGAGTGGTCGTTTGAGATCCCCGACACGTTCGAGGGCGCGTGCCAGATGGCGATCGACGCCGAGGTGGACAACGCAGCTCTCTATGACAAGATCGAGAACCAGGTGAGCGACGAGTCGATCCTCGGCACGTTCGCCATGCTCCGCAACGCGACTGAGAACTGCCACCTGCCGGCGTTCACCAGAGCCGCCGGCGGTGATGCCGAGGCCGGCTGTGGCGGGAGCTGCGGGAACGGTCAGGGCGGTGGTAAAGGCAAGGGCCAAGGAAAGGGTAAAGGGAATGGTTGCGGCGGCGAAGGGGGCGGCTGCGGCAGCGCCTAAGCACGGACGCTCCCGATCGGCAACACTACAGGCATGACCGATGCCGACCCGAGCAGAGACTCACGCGCCGACGTGTTGGTGGCCCTTGTGCTGCTTGCCGTCGGCGTTGTCTTTGTGACGCTCTACCCGTTCGGCTTTGTCCGCACGCAGGAGAAGTTTGTCGAGCAGCTCGGCCACGCGGTGAGCGATCCGTTTGACCTGCTCCTGCCCCTGCACGCGCTGCCGGCGGTGCTGGCGGTCTGGCTCGCGCGGGCGGCGATGCCCAAGCGGAAGACGGTTCTGGTCGCCGTCGGGGTCGCGGCGTTTCTTTTGGTGCTTGAAGGCGTGCAGGTCGCGGTTCGGTATCGGCACGCCAGGCTCGGCGATGTGCTCGTCCAGTGGCTCGGGCTTGGGATCGGCGTCTGGACGTACCCGATCGCGGCGCGCGTGCTGGGCCTGCTCGGCGGGTACGCGCGAGCCATCTGGGTGTTGGTGCTGATCGGCTGGATGGCGCTGAGCGCATCGGTCGTCGTGCGAGGCCAGCTCGGGCACAACATCGCCGGGTGGGACGAGAGCTTCCCGTTCATGCTGGGCGACGAGTACCAAGGACAGCGGCCTTGGTCGGGCGTGATCCACAGAGCCGGGATCTACGCAGGCGCGACAGATCGGCCCGAGCTTGGCGAGTTTGCGCACTCGATGGTGTACGACCTTTCCAAAGGACCCGAATCGATCGGAACGATCGGGTTCGACCTGCGCACGAAGAACATTGTGTACTCCGAAGCGGGGCTTGATCTTGATGCGGGGACGTACGCACAGGGGACTCGGCCCGCGAGTGAGATCTCGGGAGCGATCCAGAACGCCGGGGCCGCGACGATCGAGCTCGTGTGCACCCCTGCCGCGACCGAGCAGACTGGGCCTGCGCGGATCTTGACGTTGTCCAAGGGGCTCGATGTTCGCAACATCACCGCGGCGCAGGAGGGCGACGCGTTCGTGCTCCGTGTGCGCACGCCGCGCTCGGGCGCCAACGGCTCGACGTTCCCCTCCGTGTGGCCCGGCGTGTTCAGGGCTGGCGAAAGGGTGAGCATCGTCGTGACGACAACCGGCGGGCGGTCGCGGCTCTGGGTCAACGGCGAGGACTTCGGCGAGCGGGAGCACATCAGCCAGCTCGGTGACTGGCTCAAGATCAGGTCGGCGGGCAAGAGCTGGATCGCGGGTCTGGTGCTGTTTGCGCCGCTCGGGCTGATCGCGATGCGGATCGGAAGGTCGCCGATGATGCAGGGGGTTGTCGGCGGGATCGCCTGCGGCTTGCCCGCCGCGGCGGCGCTTGGCACAGCGCAGTGGATGGGGCTCACACTGCCGATCGGGGCGGCGGCCCTCGCGGTTGTGTGTCTGGCGGTGGGAATGATCGCGGGATGGGCGATCAATCGGTTTACATCGGGCGGTGTACATCGGGCCGAATCGAGCCGACAGTAGAGAGAGAACGCGGAGCCTAAGGATTGCCCTCACCCATCGCACACGGATCGACCGTCTTTCTCGCCCGGGCGATGCTCGGGGAGGAGATGCCACGCGATGTACGCGGGCCGATCATCTGGGGCATGCTGCTTTTCGCGTCGGTCGCGCCGGACTTTGACATCCCGATCAACCTGATCCGCTCGGGCGACGCCTTCGGCGCGCACGGTTCTTATTCGCACTCGCTGCTGCTTGCTCCGATCTTCGGAGTTGCGTTTCTGTGCGCTATTAAGCTGATATGGAGAGAGGCGAACGCGAGGAAGGTGTTCCTGATCGGCGCGGGGCTGTACGCTCTGCATGTGCTGATGGACCTGATGACTCATGATTCGCGCGGCGTGTCGCTCTTCTGGCCGATCATGCCCGAACGCATCGCCTGCCCGGCGTGGCTCTTTGTGGGCGTCGAGCACAGCGACTGGAAACGGATCGACCTGCACCTTCTGACGATCGTGACCGAGAGCGTGTTCGCGGCGTTTGTCTTCTTTGTTGCGAGGTACATCGCGGGTATTCGGCGCGGACACAGAGCCTATGCCTGACGAAGCCACACTCATCGATGCGCACGTCCACCTGAGGAACGTGCACGACCCGGCGGCGGTGCTCGACGGCGCGGTGGCGCACTTCGACACGCTCGCGGCGAGGCTCGGCGCCAAACGAGGCTCGCGCGTGCTCATGCTCAGCGAGTCGGCCGACGAGCACGGCTTTGAGAGACTCGCGGCGGCGGACAAGCCGGTGGGCCGATGGATCTTCAATGAGACCGGCGAGCCGACGGCGCTTGCGTGCGAGCGGGACGACGAACGGTCGGTGCTCCTGATACAGGGCCAGCAGATCGCGACCGCCGACGGGCTGGAGGTGCTCACACTTGCCTGCGGCACCCGGATCGACGACGGCCAGCCGATCCGAGAAACGCTGCAACAGGCACTCTCGCTCGAATCGCTGGTTGTTCTGCCGTGGGGGTTTGGCAAGTGGACCGGCAAACGCAAGGCGTTGATGGTCGAGCTGACGAGGGAGTTTGGGCCGATGGGTGCGTTGCTCGGTGACAGTGCCGCCAGGCCCGCCGGATTTGGTGACGGGCCGATATTCGGACTCGCCCACGAGCTCGGGATCCCGGTCTTGCCAGGCACGGACCCCCTGCCGATCGCGTCGCACGAGAAAAGGGCGGGGAAATACGGCATGTGGCTCCGGGGCGGGCTTGATTCCCGGACCCCGGCAGCCGATCTCAGAGAAAGACTCTCAAGACCTTTGCCAAGGGACGCGGTCATCGGAAGACGCGACGGCTTGGTTGGGTCGTTCATCACGCAGCTTCGGCTTCGGCTCGGCAGGTAACGCCCGAGTCTTCTAAGGAACAGAGCACATGCGGATCCTCGTGCTGGCACCACACCCGTTCTACATCGATCGCGGTACGCCGATCGATGTGGACATTCTGGTGAAGGCGCTGTGCGAGCTCGGGCATGAGGTCCACCTGGCGACGCTGCACGCGGGCGAGGACCGGGCGTACGAGGGGTTGACGATCCACCGCATCGAAGCGCCCAAAGGCGTGGGCATGCCAGCGCCGGGGTTCAGCGGCGCGAAGCTCAAGTGCGACCTGAAGCTGTACAAGCTGGCCAAGAAGCTGATCAAGAAGATCAAGCCGGACGTGATCCACGCGGGCGAGGAAGCGGTCTTTATGGCGCGCTGGTTCAAGGCAAGGTGCAAGATCCCGTACGTCTACGACATGGACTCGTCGATCGCGCAGCAGATGACGGAGCAGATGGGTTTCCTGAAGCCGTTTGGGTTCCTGTTCCACGCGTTCGAGGGCATCGGGGTCAAGGGGGCCATCGCGTGTGCGCCGGTGTGCCACGCGCTTGCGGACCTTGCGAAGAAGCAGGGCGCCAAGCGGTTCGTAACGCTTCACGACATCTCGCAGCTCGATGTGGACTCGCTCGCTCCGACGGGCTGGCTCAGACAGAAGTGCGGCATCGGGGCCGACTCGGCGCTCATCGTTTACTGCGGCAACCTGCAGAGCTATCAGGGCGTGGACCTGCTGATCGACGGGATGAAGCACGCGCTGGATTCGGGGGCGGATGTTGACGTCGTGATCGCCGGCGGCGAGCAGGACCAGATCGACGCGTACACCGCCAAGGCGGACGGGCTGGGCATCGGGGGTAGGGTGCACCTGATCGGCCGGTGGCCCGCTGACAAGCTGGGTGATCTGCTGATTGAGGCGGACATTCTGGCGGCTCCGCGGACGAAGGGGATCAACACGCCTCAGAAAGTCTTCCCCTATCTTCACACGGGCAAGGCTGTGCTGGTGACCGACCTGCACACGCACTCGCAGATTCTGACCCAGGAGGTCTGCCGACTCGCGCCAGCAGAGCCGGAGGGGTTCGGGCGGGCGATTGCTGAGTTGGCGAACGATAAAGAAATGCAAAAATCACTCGGTCTTGCGGGCAAAGCGTTTGCCGAGCGGGACCACACGTATAATGCGCACAAAGAACGGGTACAGAGTCTCTACTCCTTGGTCGCTGATTCGATCGGAAGGTAGAGCGGCACACCCGGGGCTGCGGCGGAGACCGTGGTCTGATCCAATCAGGGAAGGAAACAAGCCATGCCGACGCTTGTTACTGGGGGCACCGGGTTTACTGGTAGCCATCTCGTCCGCAGACTCATCGAACGCGGCGAAACAGTCCGTGTGCTCGACAACCAGCCGGGTCTGTTCCACGACGAGCTCGTCAAGCTCGGGGCCGAGATCACCATCGCAAGCGTGACCGACAAGGAAGCGGTTGACCGCGCGGTCAAGGGCTGCGACGTTGTGCACCACACGGCTGCCGCCTTCCGCAAGCTGAATGTGCCGGACTCGCACTACTGGGACGTCAACGTCGAGGGCACGCGGAACGTGTGCGACGCGTGCATGAGGTTCGGCGTCCGCAGGCTTGTGTACTGCTCGACCCAGGGCGTCCACGGCGACGTGCAGACGAAGATCGGCAGCGAGGAAAGCCCGATCGCGCCGGCTGACTACTACCAGGAAACCAAGTACAACGGCGAAGAGGTCGTGCAGGAGTTCGTCGCCAAGGGGCTCGATGCCAACATCATCCGCCCCACCGCGATCTACGGCCCCGGCGACCCCGGACGGTTCCTCATCCTCTTCAAGCTCGTCCAACGCGGCACGTTCCACATGTTCGGCGACGGCAAAACGCACTACCACCCGGTGCACATCGAGAACCTCGTCGATGCCTTCGAGCTGGCAGCCCACAAGCAGGGCATCACGGGCGAGGCATTCATCATCGGCGACGAGCGTTCGTACGAACTCAACGAGCTGGTGAGCATGGTCGCCTCGGCGATGGGGCAGACGGTGAAGGTCCGATATTGGCCGTTCGCCCCCCTGAGACTGGCGGCTGTGGTGTGCGAAGCGCTCTGCAAACCCATCAAAGTGACGCCCCCCCTGTTCCCGCGACGTGTAGATTGGTTCAAGCAGCACCGATCATTCGATGTGAGCAAGGCACGCAGGCTGCTCGGGTATGAGCCGCGCGTGGATCTGGCCACTGGGCTGAAGCAGACAGGAGAGTGGTACCGACAATTCGGGTACCTCGAAGGCACCCCCGCCAAGACCCCCTCGTTGCCCCCGGCGATGCCGCCGATGGCAGTGAGAGAAGCGGTCTGAAGCGGCCGGCGTCGCCTTCGATAGCGAAGGGGCGTCGATGCGGGTTCTTGTGACAGGCGGGACCGGGTTTACCGGCGGCAGGCTCGCGCAGATGCTGAAACAGCAGGGCGACGAGGTGGTCGCGCTGGCGCGCCAGGGCTCCAAGACCGACAAGCTCACCGAGGCGGGCATCGAAGTCGTAACGGGCGACATCCGCTCGCAAGAGGATGTGCTTAGAGCTGCGGCTGACTGCCAGAAGATCTACCACATCGCGGCGTTGTACCGCTCGGCCAAGCACGCCGACAGCGTGTACCACGATGTGAATGTCGGCGGCACGGAGAACGTGCTGCACGCGGCCAAGACGCTCGGCACCGAGCGCGTTGTTCACTGCTCGACGGTTGGTGTGCACGGCAAGGTCGAACAACTCCCAGTCGATGAGAACGCGCCGTTTGCGCCGGGTGACATCTATCAGGTGACCAAGCTCGCCGGCGAGATGAAGGCCAAGGAAGCGATCGATCAGGGTCAGCCCGTTGTGATCGCAAGGCCGGCAGGGATCTACGGGCCGGGCGACCTTCGGTTTCTCAAGCTATTCTCGACGATCCAGAGCGGGAAGTTCCGCATGATCGGTTCGGGCAAGGTCGTGTATCACTTTACGTATGTAGACGATCTGTGCCGGGGGTTCATGACGTGCGCCGACAACCCGGCTGCGGTCGGCGGGACGTACATCCTGTGCGGTGAGAACTACCACCCGCTGACCGAAGTTGTCGAGACCGTCGCGGACTGCGTCGGTGTTCAGGCGAGGCGCGGGTCGATCCCGGTGTGGCCCGTGATGCTGGCGGCGACGTGCTGCGAGGCGCTGTGCAAGCCATTCGGGATTGAGCCGCCGCTGTACCGCAGGCGGTTGGACTTCTTCATCAAAGATCGCGCGTTCAGCGGCGCCAAGGCGCGAGACGAGATCGGGTTCGAGCCGAGCGTTTCGCTGAAAGAGGGCTTCCGCAGGACGGCGGCGTGGTACTTCGAGCAGAACCTGCTCCGAGGGAAGGCGCCAAAGCATGTCGGTGACGCGCACGTGCCCGCCGAGGCGTAAGACTTCGGGCTGTGCGGCTTGCCCCCCGACACAGGGTCCTGCCGGCGGTCTGCGCCGGTCTGAGAACCGAACTCGCAAGTGAAGTGCCCAGCGGTATTCGCGGCCTGTGAACGCGGTGCCGATGCTGTGGCTGACAATGTCGCAGAACGTAAGACCAGCCAAGCTCGGAGCCGCCCCGGCGAGACTCCTGATTATCGCGGTGATCCTGCTCGCGCAGGCGCTCGTGGTCGGCATGGGCTGGTGGTCGGGCAGCCAGGACGTGCTGACCGAGGTGATCGACGAGTACACACGCCGGGTCGAGGCGGCGGCGCAGGACACGGCGAGCGGTGTGGCGCTTGCGATCGCGAAGCTTGACGTTGATTCGATCGAACCCGGCACACCCGGCGGGGAGCGTGTGGAGGCGATTCTCGATTCGCTTGAGCTGCCGGGCCAAACTGTAATCTCATTGACTGATAGGGAAGGGCGCGAGCTGTTCCACGCGGGCGTGCTCGAATCTTCGACGCCGAGTTACTCAGCGTCGGCGCCACTCAACAGGTTCAACGCGACGCTGACGGTTCGGTCTGAGTCCGAGCAGTTGCTAAGCGCGCGCGACGCGGCGACGAGCGAGATCAAACACCGTGTGCTGTTGGGCGGGGCCGCGATCATCATGCTGACGGGCGTTGTGGCGCTCGCGCTTGTGGCGCTTCACGAACGCCGGCTCGTGAGGGCCAACAGGATTCTGTCCAAGGCGTACGAGAGCCAGACGGAGAATCTGCTCTCGGCGCGTGAGGGGATGATCGTCGGGCTTGCCAAGCTCGCCGACTACCGGGACACAGACACGGGCGAACACCTCGACCGGATCCGCGAGTACTCGGCGGTCTTGGCCAACGAGGCGCGCAAGGACTTCGCGGAGATCAACGACGGTTATATCGAGTCGCTCAAGCTCGCGTCGTCGCTACACGACATCGGCAAGGTCGGCATCCCCGATTCGATCCTGCTCAAGCCGGGCAAGCTGACACCGACCGAGCGGTCGCTCATCGAGCAGCACACGCGGTTCGGCGCCGACACGCTTCGGTCGATCCGTGACCGTTACGGCAACGACGAGCTGCTCGACATGAGCATCGACATCGCGGTCTCGCACCACGAACGCTGGGACGGCAAGGGCTACCCGAACGGGCTCGCGGGCGAGGACATCCCGCTTTCAGCTCGGATCGTTTCGATCGCGGATGTGTACGACGCGCTGACCTCGGTGCGTGTGTACAAGAAAGCGATGACGCACGACGAGGCGGTGGCGGTGCTCAGAGAGGGCCTCGGGACGCAGTTCGACCCGATGCTGCTGGATGCGTTCCTGCGAGTGGCGGACGAGTTTGATAAGATCCGTTTCGGGATGCAATCGAACTATTCGATCACTCGTATCGCCGCTGCGGCTTGATACGGGCGTACTATTGTGATTTCACCGCCTGTCGGTTGACGCGCCTATAATCGGGCCGCCGATTTTCGCGTGCTGTTTCTGTTTCGGAGACGGTGTGCGTCTGGGCTGTGCGTGGCGCGGCTCGCCTTATCGGACCGGCACTATGCCAGCCTTGCGCAACGTGGCGCTATGGAGAACAACGCACAGACATGCGACGTGTCGCTGTCGCTGCCAGAAGAACCAGACGGAGTCCCGGCGAATGGTCAGAGACAACACCAACACCACAGGGCAGCCGCCGAAGTTCAAGGTGCTCACCCGCGCCAACATCGACAAGTCGCCCGAGTGGCAGAGACTGCCTGAAGAGATCCAGGAATCCGTCAAGACAGTCTCCGCGGTGCTGCCCTTCCGTGTGAACCAGTATGTGCTCGATGAGCTGATCGACTGGTCGAATGTACCCGACGACCCGATGTTCCAGCTCACGTTCCCGCAGCGCGGCATGCTCAGCGACAAGCACTACACCACGATGCGCAGGCTCATCCGCGAAGACGCGGAGAAAGCGGAGATCGAGGAAGCCGCGAACCGGATCAGGCTCGAGTTGAACCCGCACCCTGCCGGTCAGATGACGCACAACGTGCCGACGGTCGACGGCGAGGAACTGCCGGGCGTTCAGCACAAGTACAGAGAGACAACGCTGTTCTTCCCCAGCAGCGGGCAGACGTGCCACGCGTACTGCACGTTCTGCTTCAGGTGGGCGCAGTTTGTCGGGATGAACGATCTGAAGTTCGCGGCGAAGGAAGCGTCGCAGCTTAGGTGTTACCTCGAGCATCACCCCGAGGTGACCGACGTGCTCATCACGGGCGGCGACCCGATGGTGATGAAGGCCAAGATCTTCGCGGCGATCGTGGACGAGATCATCAAGGTCGAGACCGTGCGGACGGTGCGCATCGGCACCAAGAGTGTCGCGTACTGGCCTCAGCGGTTTGTGACCGACAACGACGCGGACGACATTCTGAAGCAGTTTGAGCGCATCATTCAGGCCGGCAAGCACGTCGCGGTCATGGGCCACTACAACCACCCGGTCGAGCTCTCGACGCCTGTTGCGGAGGAGTGCGTTCGGCGGATCCGTTCGACGGGCGCGAACATCCGCATGCAGAGCCCGATTATCCGCCACATCAACGACGACGCCGGCTCGTGGGCTGAGCTCTGGCGTCGCGGCACGCAGCTTGGCTGCATTCCTTACTACATGTTTGTCGAGCGCGACACGGGCGCGCAGCGTTACTTCGAGTTGCCGCTGGTCAGGTGCTGGGAGATTTTCCGCGAGGCGTACCAGCGCGTGCCAGGAACGGCTCGCACGGTCCGCGGGCCTTCGATGAGCTGCTTCCCCGGCAAGTGCCACGTGCTCGGCGTGACCGAGGTCGGCGGGCAGAAGGCGTTCATGCTCGAGTATCTGCAGGCGCGTGACCCATCGCTCGTGCGCCAGCCGTTCTTTGCGAAGTACGACCCAACGGCGACGTGGTACGACGATCTCAAGCCGCTGACCAAGTCGGATGAGAAGTTCTTCTCATACCCGGAGGAGACGCCGGCGTCCACAGTCGGGCTGACGGTTGATCGCGCCGACGCGTACGCAGAGAAGAACTGAGACTGTTTACAAACTCTTAGCGCACCTTGAGGACGAGGAGTGTCCTGTCGTCGTCCGCGGGTCTGCCTTCGGTGAATCGTTCGACGGATTCGAGGACGGTTTCGATGAGCGCGTGCGCGTCGATGCCGCAGTGTTCGAGAACGGCATCGAGTCTTTCGGTGCCGAAGAGCTGATCGTTGTCGTTGAAAGCCTCGGTGATGCCGTCGGTGTAGAGGATGACCTGGTCGCCTGATACGAGTTCGACGGTGTGCTGCTCGTACTTGGTATCGGGGACGATGCCGAGCGGGATGGACCGGGCCTCATCGAGCACGAACATTGAGCCGTCGCTGCAGCGTTTGACTCTTGGCGGGTTGTGCCCGGCGCCGGCGTAGGTGAGAGATTTGTTGCTCGGGTCATAGATACCGTAGAACGCGGTAATGAAGTTGCCGTCGGACGTGTAGTGCTGGGCGAGCTTGTCGTTGACATAGCCGAGCAGTTCGCCCGGCTGGATGACGTCGCCCGGTATGGTGTGCGCGAGCGCGTGCATGATGGCCATGAGCACGGCAGCGGGCGTGCCGTGACCGCAGACGTCGGCGATGAGGAAGCCCCACTTGCCGTCTTCGAGCTGGAAGACGTCGTAGTAGTCGCCCCCGGCCCGCGCGGACGTTTCGTAGTGGGCGGCGATGTCGAGCGTCGGGATCTCGGGCAGCTTCGCGGGCAGGAGCGAACGCTGGATCTGCGCGACAGTTTTGAGTTCCTGATCGACGATGTCATAAGCCTGATCGAGCTCGCGCTTGAGCACGAGCGTGTTGGTGGCCCTGCCGAAGAGGTTGGTGCGCCAAACCATGTCGGGCAGATCGACGGGGTCAAACGAGTCTGGGTCTTCGATGCCCATCACGACCATGTTGATCGCTTCGCCGTCGTCGAAGGATGGGATGCTGATCAGGACTTTTGAGGTGCCGAGGTATTTGAGCGCCGGGTCGTTCTCGTCGAACTGCGGGTTAGGTATGTACGCCGGTTCGCCCGCGTAGAGCAGCCGCTGGAGGATGCCCGACTCGTAGACCGGGAGTTTGTCGCGGTTAAGCCAGGGGTCGAGGTCTTCTTCCCAGACGGAAGCGCGTGTGACCATGAAGCCCGGCGCTTCGATGCCCCGCCTGCTGATGGAAATGAAGGCCTGGACGGGAAACATCCGTCGCATCCGCTCGCTGTACCGCTGGACCATTTTCTGTGGGTCGGACTGGCTGGACATCTCGCGCATCATCTCGGTGACTTCGTCGAGTCGCTTTTGCCAGTCGGAATGGCGAGTCTGCCGATTGGCATGACTGAGATCGGGTGCCCGGCCCTTGCTATCGTGATCGCTCTGCGTGTTGCCCAACTGCGTGCTCCGCGGGGTTGCGGGTTTGTTCGAGACAGGAGATAGTACGCGTATGCGAAACAAGACTCTCAAGTGGCTTTCTGTTGCCCTGACACCGCTGGCGGTCATCGCCGGCTGTTCGACCGGCGGCGGCACCACCACGACCTCATCGACCTCGCAGTCCGTCGCGCCGATCGCGCCGCCGATGACCATCACGCTCGACTCCTCGATCGACGACTGGCCCGCGGGCGAGGTCGCGGTCGGCGACGAGTACTACCTCTACGTCCGGTTTAGCCCGGGCGCCTCGATCACGCCCCAGTCCAACGACGAATCGGTTGTGATCTCGCTCGATACGGACGACTCGAAGCTGACTGGTCTTGACGGGACGGATCTTGAGATCTCGTTCAGCCCGCCGCGCGACGACGGCAGGCCCGGCAACGGCACACGGGTCGCGGCGTTCTCGCCCGACGGCGAACGGCTGACCATCGCGCCGGCGCTTCTGGACATCAGCATCTCGCCCTCGCACGCGTCGGAGTGGTTCGAGCTCCGCATCGCGAGGCAGATGACAAGCGACGGCATCCTGCCTGTCAACGGGCTGCTCGGCTCGGGCAAGATCAGGGGCCGACTCGCGATGTACAACAACGCGGGCAAGCGCGTCGCCGAGGCGCCGGAGTTCTCCGCGGTGCTGCCGCAGGCGGCTCCGAACGTCAAACTCGTACGCACGTCGTTGCCCTCTAAGTCGCTGGGTTCGGTGCGGATCGTTTCGTACAACGTGCTCAACGCGGCACCATTGGACAACCCGGAACCGTTTAGCCGGATGCTCCGCGCGCTCGATCCCGACATCGTGCTTGTGCAGGAGTGGTACGACACGCCCGCCGACGAGATGGGCGCTTGGTTCAACCGTCACCTTCCGATCAGCGGCCGGTGGCGCGCCGTGACCGGCGAGGGCCGGGGTGTCGCTGTGATTAGCCGACTCGACCTCGCTCCGATCGGGCCTCCCGGGCTTGTGATTCAGCCCGAGGGCGAGGACCGGACCGTTCGCGTGATGCCGGCGATCGCGGAAACTCCGATCGGGACGATGGCGGTCGCGTCGGTTCACCTCAAGTGCTGCGGCAGCCTCGACTCGCGCGAGGACCGACTGCGTATCGCGGAATCGGAAGCCATCGCGACGCTGATCGAATCCGAGACACGCGACATCGGCCCTCACGTCCGCGTGGTCGCGGGCGATTTCAACCTAGTCGGCGGCAAGGAACCGCTGTACTCGATGGCGAGCTCGCTCGACGTGGACAACACGAGCGCCTCCGTCGCGGAGCCGTTCGTGCTCGGCGACAACGCGATGTACACATGGACCTCGCCCACAAGCAGGTTCCTGCCGAGCCGACTCGACTACGCGGTGTACTCGGACGCGTCGGCGGTGCTCGAGCGTTCGTTTGTCTTTGACCCGGCGCGGCTCTCGGACGAATCACTCAAAGCGCTCAACCTCAACCGGATCGACGCGATGGCGAGCGACCACCGGCCTTTGGTTGTCGATCTTCGCGCACCGTAACGGCGAGCCGTCAGATGAACTTGACGCTGCCGTCGTCGTGACGTTCGACGATCTCGAGCGCTTGCAGCGCGATGAGTGCGGCTGTCTGCTCGGCTTGCTTCTTTGAAGCGCCCTCGCCCGGTTCGTAAGTCGTGCCGGAGATCCTGACCGAGACGCGGAAGGTCTTGGCGTGGTCCGGACCGTCTTGTTCGAGGAGCATGTACTCGGGCGTTTCCTGGAAGCGGCGCTGGACGTGCTGCTGGAGGACGCTCTTGTAGTTCTGCTGGTGGCCGCTTTTGTAAGCCCGGCTGATGTGCTCGTCGAGGAGCGGTGAGAGCCACTGCGCGACCGGGGCGAGCCCGCCGTCGAGGTAGAGTGCGGCGATCGTTGACTCGAGAGCCGCCGCCGCGAGCGAGTGAGGCAGCCCCCCTTCTCTGCCGCGGATGCCCTTGCCCAGAATCAGCAGGTCCTCGAGCCCGACCTTGCGCGCGATGGCGGCGCAGGTCTTCCGGCTCACGGCGACCGATTTGATCTTGGTCATCTCGCCTTCGAGCAGATCGGGGTAGAGGTCGAAGATGCGCTGGCACGCGACGAGGCCAAGGACGGAGTCGCCCAAGAATTCGAGACGTTCGTTCGAGTTGAGCCGGTCCTCTGCGACTGAGGAATGGGTGAGGGCTCGGATCATGATGTCCGGTTGTTTGAAAGTGTGGCCGGTGATCCGCTCGGCCTCGCGGACGGGGTCGTGTTCCTGCATGTGTCGGCTCTGCAGCGCGGCCTGAGGGGTCGTGCGCCCCGCTCGGGTAAGCCGCTGGGAAATCGGGCGGCAGCGACCGCCCGGGTACCAGTTCTGGCCGACGGCACCGGGCCCGGCAGCTCGTGTCCGAGGGGCCCGCCGATGGCAGACCTCGTCCGAGCAGCTGGGCGACAACGCCGCCGATTCGGCCCCCCGCACGGGTAGGCCGACACCAAGACCGGTACGTTGTATCGGATCCTTCGGTGCCTTGCCAGAGTCAAACCATGTATTTGTATATTGTTAGGCACTGATATAGCCCCGGACACTTGAAGGAACGGGTCTTGCGCGCTACAACTCTGCCCGACCAGCTGGTGGGACAACTGAGCCGGTCAGTGATTTTTTGGAGTTATAGCGATGGCAGTTCACTACCCAAGGCGTGTCAGCAAGATCAAGAAGAAGCGCCAGATGGGGTTCCGGGCCCGCATGCGTACCAAGAGCGGCCGGAAGATCATCAACGGCCGTCGCCGGATCGGCCGCCGCATCGGCATGAAGTAAGCCCTTCACGCTCGCTTCACAAACGAATCAATGATTGACCAACGACTCAGCGACCATGTATAGTGGTCGCTGGTTTCTTGCGCAAAGAGCGCACAGCAACCCCCCGCTATCTCTTGGAGCCCCGGATGTCGACCGAAGCAAAAGTACGCCTGTGTAGCGCCTGTGGCGAGGACTGCTCCGGTCAGCCCCGGATCAAGGACAAGAAGGGCCGGTACCTTCACAAGACGTGCGCCGATCGCGTGCGCGCGAAACAGAAGGCCGCCAAGAAACCCAAGGACGACATCAACACACCGATCCACCCGGCCAGCGCCGTCGCGTCATCGGCGAGCATGGCCGACTTCTACGGCGACGCGCTCAAAGAAGTTGCGCAGACCTGCCCGAGCTGCAACAACTCCATGAAAGAGGGCACCTCGCTCTGTGTGCAGTGCGGCTACAACTTCGAGTCAGGAAAGTCGCTCAAAACCACGGCGCTCGTTGAGAAGGCACCCAAGGACAAGTCTGGTGCGCCCTCGGACAACTCGGTGTACATCGGTTTCGGTGTGTTCGCTGTGCTGATGGGACTTGGCGCTGGGGGAAGTTTCAAGCCCGAGTTGTACATTCCGCTTCTGTTGACTAGCGTCCTGATCTCGCTGCCGCTCTGGCTCTGGATTACCGTTGAGGCGTTCAAGCAGACGGTTGGCCGGGGCCTGCTGACGCTGTTTCTTCCGTTCTATGTGCTGTACTGGCTCAACACGCATTGCGATAAGCCAACGGTGAAAGCCGTCGGTGTGGCGTTGTACGGATCGCAGGTTTTGTTGCGGGTGCTCGCGGTGACAGGTGTGCTTCCCGCTCCTGATTTCACAGAAATAACTTAGTTCTTACGAGCGGGGTTCTTACGAGCGGGGAAGACCGACGCCGACGGGCTGGGCCGCGGGTGCGTGGCTTGGTTCGATCGCGATTCCGAGTGGTGCGCGTTTGCCGCCAGGGCCGGCCGGCGGGATGCGGTCCTCGTCGATGATCCGCTGGATCGCCATGACTGCCTCGATCAGCTGCTCTGGCCTCGGCGGGCAGCCCGGGACGTAGACATCAACCGGGATGAATTGGTCGACGCCCTGGACGACGGCGTAGGTGTCGAACACGCCGCCGGTCGAGGCGCAGGCGCCCATCGAGACCACCCAGCGTGGCTCGGTCATCTGCTGGTAGATCCGCTGGAGCACGGGCATCATTTTCACAGAGACCCGGCCGGCGACGATGAGCAGGTCGCTCTGGCGGGGGCTGAACCGCATGACCTCCGCGCCGAAGCGGGCGAGGTCGTACCGGCTGGACGCGGTTGCCATGAGCTCGATGCCGCAGCAGGCGGTGGCGAAGGGGATGGGCCAGATCGAGCTTCTGCGTGCCCAGTTGATGACGCGCTGGAGCTGCGTGGTCAGGACGATGTCGGTCGGTAGTGCGGTCTCGATGCCCATGGCTGATGCCCTCCGTCTTGGTACTGTAGTTCGCCAGTCGGCCCGGTTCCGATTCCGGGCTTGAGACTATCGCTGGTGGCGCTCATTCTCGCGGGTGACCAAGTCCTGGATCGGGTGATCCGAGCCGAATTCGTGGTTTCGGCGGAGTTCGCCGGAGTCGGCTCCGATGCCTTTGCCGTCAACTACTTTGGAGTAGCAGCCCGCCGAGAGGGCCAGCAGCCCGGTTCCGATGATGGCTGATCCGACTGTTGATCTGATGCGTTCTGTGCGTGTCATTGTGTGTCCTCCTCGGCCTGCTTGGGCTCGAGCAAGTCTTTGACGTACTGCCCCCTCACGAGGTCTTGGCGGGCCTGTTCGAGCCGATCGATGGCTCCGCCCCACGTCGATTTGGAACCCCGGCCATCGTCTGTAATGTCGCCCATCGCGTCCATGGCTTCATCGAGCCCGATGGCCTCGGCGGGTCTTGCGAGGACGTAGCGGTCGTCGCCGCCGTCGACGTCGCGGAGGATCGAGGCACGGGTGAGCTTGCCGACCATGGTGTTGACGACGTCGGCCGAGAGCGCCAGCTCGTCGGTCAGGTGGTTGACGCCGGTGGTCTTGCCACGCGAGAAGCGCTCTGCGATGACCGCGAGCACACCCAGCACCGCGGCGGGGTCGGTCAGTCGGTCTTCGGCGTCTTCCTCGTCGATGTTCTTTGCGAGGTCGATGTGCTGGAGGCCGTAAGCCATCTGGAGCCCGAAGAGGATAATGAGCCAGGTGAGGTAGACCCAGAGCATGAAGAGCGGCAGGAGCGCAAGCGAGCCGTAGAGCTTCTCGTAGCTGACCGAGTACGACAGGTAGAGCCTAAATCCCCACTTGGCGACTTCCCACAGCACAGCCGCGACGATCGCGCCGACTATGCCCGTTTTGATGTGCACGCGCGTGTTCGGGATGATCGTGTACGCGAGCAAGAGCAGCAGCGACGTGATCGCAACACTGACAACCGAACCGACGAACGGGCCGGCGAGGCTGAACATTGTGCCGCTCGTGGATTCGGAGAGGGATTGTCCGAGACTGCGGAACTGCTCGGATGAGTAGTACGCGGCGAAGAGCAGGATGGGCACAAGCGTAATGATGGCCCAGTACTGCGTGATCCTTTTGCCCCAGCTCTTTCCGACCTGGGTCCGGTACACGTTGTTGAACGCACGCTCGATTTCGATGAGCATGGAAATGGATGCATAAATCAGAGTGAGCACGCCGATCGCACCGATCGCGCCAAAGGGAAGGCTCAGAATCTTTTCGATCAGCTCGGTAAAGACTTCCTCGGCGCGGCTTGGCGACTCACTCTCTTTGGCTTGATCCGCATCGCTGGTCTCGACATCGTTCGCGGATTCGTCAGATGACGTAACCGCACCAACGCCATCTTCAGAAGTTTCACCAGTCTCGGTCGCTTCGTTATCCTCTCCGGGAACCTCGAGAATGTTGAACCCGAGCTTGTCGTAGGCCTGATCGACCATCTTCCGCACATCTTCGGACTCTGCGAACGCGCCGATGGTCGCGACAGAAATCACGAGCATGGGGATGATCGCAAAGAGCGTGCGGAACGCGAGAGCCGCGGACATCTGGGGCAGGCGAGAGCGGTACATGCCGCGGATGCCGAGGCGGACAACGCGGACGGTGTCGGTGAACTTCGGAGCTTTCTCGTTTGAGGCGCTCATCGTCCGGACCCGCCGTCGTAGCGCCTTGCGCCGGTTTGCTTCACTGATTTCTTGCCCGACCGGGCGACGGCGGACTTGATGCGCTTCTTGTCCACGATCGAGACCTGCACCTCTTCGTCACGCCTGGTGCGCTTCGACGACGACTTCTTCGTGGTGGCCTTGCTGGTCTTTTTGGATGTCTTCTTCCGGATGACCTCGGGTTCGCCCTTGCCTCTGCTTATGGCTTTGCGGAGGCCGTCAAGTTCGCCCTTGGTCAGCTCGCGCCACCCGCCGCGGGGCAGGCCCTTGAGCTTGACTGGCCCCATCGCGACGCGTTCGAGTTTCTTCACCGGGCAGCCGACCGACGCGAGCATCCGGCGGACCTGACGGTTGCGTCCCTCGCGGAGACGGAGTTCGAGGATCGTCCGGTCGCGGTCTCTGTGGAAGACTTTGACTTCGACCCGGGCGGTCCTGCTGGCGCCATCGGTTCGGCCGGCCTTCCGCTCGGCGAGGTAGATCCCCTCGGCGATCCGGTCGGCGTCCTCGTCAGAGAGCTTGCCCTTGACGACGGCGTGGTAGGTCTTGACGACGCCGAACCTTGGGTGCGTGAGCTTGTTGGCGAGCTCGCCGTCGTTGGTCATCAGGAGCAGGCCTGTGGTGTCGAAATCGAGCCGGCCGACGGGGAAGAGCCTGTCGGCGGTCGGGTGATCGACCAGGTCGGCGACGGTCCGGCGGTCCATGTCCGGCTCGTCGGCGGTCGTGGTGACGGTGTTCGTGGGCTTGTTGAGCATCACGTACACCTTCCGGCTGCGACGCTTGATGGGTCGGCCCTGGACGGTGATCCGGTCGATCTCGGGGTCGGCAAAGGCCGGGAGCTTGGCGACGAGGCGGCCGTTGACCTCGACCTCGCCGTCGAGGATGAGCTGCTCGCAGACGCGCCGAGCGGCGACACCGGCGTCGGCGAGGATGCGCTGGAGCCTCGGGCCGCGGGATTTGTCGTCGTAGCGGTCGGGCATCTCGTCTTGGCTCGGGCGTGGCATGCCAAGAGTCTACGCGACAGGCCCAATTGTGGCCCGGAATCGCCCCTCCTGACGATGAGTTTGGTTGGCAAAGCGTGCGCGGTCGGCACGCCCACACGCCCGGCGGAGCCCGGGCAAACCATCCGCGGAGGCTCGGAGCGGTGACGCAGCAGACACACCAACAGCACCGGCCCCCGCTCTCGGATCAGCCAGAACCGCGCCAAACCAAAGCCCCCACCGACGAGATCTTCCTCACGCCCCGCGTCATCGACCGCCGGAGCTTCGAGACGTACGCGGCCAGCCTGCGACAGTCGCTCGAAGAAACGAGCCGCGAGAGCGACCTGCTTGCGCGAAGAGCCGAGGCCGCGGCGGTCGTGCTCGAACGGCTCGAACGCTTCGTCGGTTCGCACGGCGACGTCTTTGACCGGGCCAGCCAGCTCATCGAATCGATCGACGATCGGCAGGAGTCCACAGGTGAGCTGCTCGGCAAGCTCGCGCGGATGACCGACTCGGCGAAGCAGGCCAGCCGTGACATCGAGGCGCTGATCCGCGAACGCAGCGAGGCCTTCGAGCAACGGCTGATCACGCTCGCGTCCGATGCACTCGACAAGTTCGAGGTCAGTCGCGACAGTCTCTCCAAGGACGCGGCTTCGATGCGGCGAGACTTGGCGGAACGGCTCGACCAGATCCGTGAGCGAGGCGAGGCCGTCGTCGGGACACTCGAGGACCGCGCCCAGAACGCGGGCAAGGCGCTGACCGATGCGCTCGAGGAAGCCGACTCGTATCGGGACGTGTTCCGGAGCGAGGCGAGCAGCGCGAACAAACAGATCGACGAGAAGGCAGCGGAGCTTCGCGACGCGATCGTGAACGAAGGCTCGCGTGTCAAGCGGGAACTCGACGCGGCGGCGAGGGCGCTTCGGGACGCGATCGCCGCGGGTTCGGCGCATCGGGACACGATCGAACGCGCCGCGGAGCTTGCGATCGGGCGAGCCGAGGCTGGTGTGGGCGAGCAGGCCCAGGCGCTTGAGCGTCTGACGCGTCGAGCCGAATCAGTCGTCCGCGAGCACCGCGAGACCATCGACTCCGCCGACGGCGAGATCCACGCCCGTGTCAGCAGCGCGCTTGATGCAGTGGCGAGCAGCATCGACAAGCAGATCGAATCGGCGCAGAGCAAGGCCGCTGGGATCGGCGAGAGCCTGCGGGAAACGATCGCCCGCGCGGAGGTCTCGATCGACACCAAGCGCGTCGATGAGATTGCCCAGCGGTGTGACAAGGCGACGCGCGCGACCGAGGACTCCATCGAGAAGCTCGAAGAAGCGAGCACACGCGTGCTGGCGGACAACGAGCAGGCCCGGCAGTCGCTCGTGCGATCCGCTGAAGACATCCGGGGGCAGGCGTCGGCGATCGTCGAGCGGGCCTCCGAGGTGGCGCAGGAAGCGACGCAGCAGCTCGATCAGATGAATGAGGCGATGACGCGAGCCGAGGGGTGGAACCTCTCGGTCGAGGAGCGATGCAACGAGCTCGACGAGCGGGTCAGCGAGCGTGTGCGGATCACGATGCAGGAGCAGTCGCTTGCGATGGCCGAGCAGATCACGATTCTGAACGACCGTGTCGAGCGAGCCGAGTCGCGGGAGGCGATGCTTCGGGGAGTGGTCGAGGCGCAGAACAAAGACATCGCCTCGCTTCGTGAGATGGTCGAGTCGCTAACCAGGGCGCAGCACGAGGCCAAGCAGGAGATCGAGCCCGAGCCTTTGATCCCGGTTGTCCGCAAGACAACGCCCCGCAAGAAGGCCCCTGCCAAGAAGAAGACTTCTGCGAAGAAGGCGACCACGAAGAAAGCCACGACGCGCAAAGCCGCGGCGAAGAAGGCGACCACGAAGAAATCAACAGCAAAGAAGACCGCGGCTAAGAAGTCTGCTCAACCGGAAGCGAAGCAGGAGCAGACCGCGGCCTGAGCCGAACACGACTCATGAAAAAAGAAACAGGCCCCGCTCGGAAGCGGGGCCTGGTCGATTACTGGATGCAAGCCGATCAGTTCGACAGGATGCGGTCGAGCAGCGAGAGCGACGACTGCTGGCCGAGGTAGAACCCGGTGTCGTCGATGCCTCTGAGCGGGTTGGCGAGGCTGCGCGAGTCGCTCGTGATGACGTAGTCATCGGTTGCGCCGAACGGTGTGAACTGGACCGAGAACGAGTTGAACAGATCAAGGTCACCGAGCCCGAACTGCGGATCGGTCAGACGCAGGCCGACAAGCTCACCGACCCGACGGCCGGTCGCTGCGGTCAGCGATTCGACGAAGCTGTCGAGGTCCTCGGTGGTCGGGGCGTAGCCGAGCGTTGACAGGTCAGGCGAGAAGACGACTGCTTCGTCTTCGCGGTCTGTGTTGAACGGATCGGAACGCTCCGAGTAGCCGTAGTCCGAGTTCACGATCAGGCCGACCGGGTTGTGGTCGCTTGAGAGGAACACGGTCGAGAACTCCTGGAACTCGAAGTCGGCCGGGTTGGTCGAGAAGGTCACGTCGAGGCCAGCCGCGGCGTAGATGTTGTTGAGGTTTGTCACCAGTTCGTTGAGGATAAAGGTGTTGACATTGACGTTGTTTACCCGGCCAGTGAAGCCGAGCGACCTTGCGTCGAAGCCGCCGACCTCGACCGGGCTGCCTTCGACGGTGAGCCAGTCGAGCACACCACCGGCGGTTTCGATCAGCACGTTCTGGCTGCGGAGCTGCTGGATGCCTGTGCCTTGTGTGACGACTTCGATCTCGTAGTCACTCTGGAACGCGCCCTGGAGGTAGATCGCGTAGGTGCCCGCAGCGTTGGCTGCACCGCCGAGTGCCGGCGGCATGATGAAGCTGATGAAGAAGTCGCCGTTGGCGTCGAAGCCGTAACGGGTCGGACCGTTCTCGGCGATGATGGTGTTTGGCGTGGAAGCGGTGGCTTCGAAGTCCGTCGGGCTGAAGACGAGGTTGGCGTCGTCGATGCCGAACGAGTTTGTGGTCTCGAAGAGGCCGAACTGGACGTTCTTGCGGAGATCGGTGAAGTCCGAGAGCGACGTGAAGTCCGACACGCTTTGTGTGATGGTGGAGCCGAGATCGCCGCCGACCTCTGCGAGCTTGACCGTGATGGTCATCGCAGTACCGGGTGCGATCTGCTGGCGGTTGTTGAGGTGCCAGACATCGACATCGGATTCAACAACACCCGGAAGACCGGTGACACCCGGATCACCCAGCGAGCTGGAGATGGTGTTGGTGAGTCTCGTGCCCGAGCGGGTCGAGGTCAGCTCGCCGTCGTCGGTCGAACCGGTGACGATATCATCGGCGTTGCCGAAGACGCCGTCGGCGCCGGCGGCTCTGCTGAACGTGTAGTCGCCGATGACGATGGTGTCATCCGCATCGGTAAAGAGCGCGAGCGGCGGAGCGTGGACAACGTTTGTGCCGTTGCCGGAGTCGCTGCCAGCGGAGAAGCCCGAGTTGCCGTCGTCGAAGACTTCGACCGAGAATGCGTAGTTGCCGATCTGGTTTGGCTCGACGTCGGTGTCGTTCACCTGGCCCGGTGTGTACCACGAAGCCGAGGGCGTGTTGCCTGATTCCAACACGATGTAGAACGTGCCGGATTCCTTGATCAGCAGTGCTGCGGGATCTGAGCGATCGGTTGCCTCTGCGGGCTGAACCGGCAGCGGCAGGGCCTGGTCTGTCTCGAACCCGAAAGTCTGGAGGAAGATGTTCGCGTTGAACGTGCTGCCCTGCTGGCTGAACACGAGCGTCGGCTCGTTGTTGCCTGCCGGCTGGAAGTAGACACTGCGCTGAGCCTGGAAGCCGGCGCCACTGATCTCACCGAGTTGGAGGATCTGGCCGGCCTGGAGTGTCAGGCTGTAGACGTCGATGTCGCCGCCGAAACCGAAGTCGTTGAGATCGCGGTCAGGGTGGTCGCCGAGCGCTCCGCGGAGCACGAACGGGTCGTTGGTATCCGGGACACCGTCGGGTGTCTTGTTGGAGTCAAAGACCTGGTCGAGTGAGACGGCACCGAAGTAGTCGACGAGCAGTGAGCCGTCGCCGTTGACATCAACTGTCTCGGGATCACGGAGGCTTGCGGCATCGCCGGCGTCGCCGATGATGTCGTCAACGGAGAAGTCGTCGCCGTCGGTAGCGAATCCGTCGCCGTCGCCGTCGAGACGGGCCTGGCTGACCCGGCTGCGGAGAACGTCGGAGTCGAGTTCGATGCGGTAGACACCCGCACCGGCGTCGGCGGGACGCGAGAAGGTGCCGTCGCCGTTGTCGATCAGATCGCGATCGGTGACGGTTCTGGACACGGTCACAAAGACCATGCGGTTCGGGATATCGAACTCAACGGTGTAGTCGCCTGAGCCCGGGATCGCGGTCGGCTTCGTGAGCGGGATGAAGTTCCCCTCGGTGACCACTTCACTGATTGAGAGAGCATCAACAAAGGTGTCGATCTGCAGGTCTTGGTTGAAGGAGAACGCCGCGGTGTAGCTGCGCGCGTCCTGTGTAACCGAGAGGTTGGTGACCTGGATCGGCAGTGGCTCACCGGAGAACGGATCAACGGTGAAGTTGCCCGAGGATTCGCCCTCGGTGCCGCCGATGGTGACGAACGCGAGCGAGCCTGCAGCGGTGATGGTGTAGGACTCGGAGTTCACGTTCGAGCCGGTTCCTGTGCCGGCGATGGTGACGTTCCCGATCGTCGAGATACCCGCGGCCGAGGTGTCGTCATCGGTTCCGAAGAAGCCGTCCGAACCGCGGAGGAAACCGGCGATGAGGTCTGATTCGAAGAAGTCGCCGCCGATGGTGACGTTGCCGATTCGGCCGCTGGTGACGCGGTCGATGGTTGTCGAGTCGCCGCCCGTGCCGATCTGGGCATCGCTGCCGAGATCGCCGCCGGCGACGATCGATGTATCGAAGACGTCGCCCGCGACAGTCACGCTGCCGATGACGTTGGCAACGCTGATGCGTGAACGCAGCATCTCGCCCGCGGTGATGTTGGTGATCGAGCCGCCGGCACGGACGAGCGCCTGAGCGAACGAGCCGCCGACGTTGAAGATCTGAGTGACCGAGCGTTCGATGTTGAACATCGCCGTGAGGTTGCCGGCGATATTGACGGAGCGTGCACCGGTGATATCGACCGTCGGCACGTTGCCCGAGAAGACAACGATGCTCTGGGTGATGGAGAGTGCATCAACGAAGTTGGCGCTGATGCTGCCGCCGGCGAATCGGCCCGTGGTGATCGAGCCGGCATCGACGCCGACGATGATCTGGCCCGTGCCCTCGTAGTCATCGATGTCGATGGTGCGGGCGTAGTTGTCGACGATGATGTCGGAACCGCCGCGGAGGTTGCCGTTGACCTGGATAAGCCCGATCGAAGCCTCGTCGTTGGAGACGATATCGAAATCGATGAGCTGAGGCAGCGGTGTGCTCGGGTTGTTGTCGTTATCGAGGATCGTGACGATGACACCGTCGGCGAGCCTCGTGTTGGCAAGGATGAGGCGTCCACGGGCGGCGTCCCAGACGATGCCGCGGGCGGGATCGGCGTTGGCACCGCCGTCGGTGGAAGTGGCCTCGACGGTGAACGTCGTGCCGTTCCATGCGAACGTGCTGGTGGTGCCGAAGTCGATGACCGAGCCGAGGTTCGAGAGGTTGACGCTGCCGCCGGTGAATGCACCGGTGAGCGATTCGAGCAGCGCGCCCTCGTTTGCGGCGTTGCGGCCCGCGTTGTTGAGCGAGGCGTTGGCGTCCTGGATAGTCGGCGTGATCGTTGTGCCGTTGAGTGTGTAGAACTTCCGGTCGGCGCTGACGGTGACGTTGGTCATCGTGCCTCCGATGTTCAGATCGTCAACGAAGCTGAAGCCGATGACGTGGCGTTCGTCGCCCGTGCCGTAGATGCCGTCGTTGCCCGCGGTCATGCCGGCGCTGAACGTGACATCGGAAGCGGTTGCGCCGATGTCGATGTTCTGGATCCGGCCTGACTTGATCACGTCGGCGTCGGCACCGGTGCCGCCCGGGCGGTCGGTGTAGAGCGAGCTGACGATGTCGGCGATCGGCATCGAGCCGAAGCTGACGAGGCCTGCGAGGAAGAGCGTGTCGGTGACGCCGCCGGCCACGGTGATCTGTTGGATCTGGTCGCCCGCAGCGATTGTGACCGAGTCATCATCACCCTGCTGACCGTCGGACTGGATGTTGCCTCCGACGTTCAGGTTGCCGAGGTTTGTGCCGGCGTAGATGGTCGCGTCGTAGATCGAGCCGCCGGTGACGATGAAGTTGTTGATGCCGCGCAGGGATGCGATGATCGGGCCGTCGATTGCGCTCGTGGCGACGACGCCCGGAGGCAGCTGGTTGCGGTTCGCGTCGCTCGACGCAACACCGGAAGAGAGCGTCGGGTTGATGCCGACGTCGCCGAACACGCCGTCGGCGGATGCGACGACGCGGATGGTTCCGATGGACTGTTCGGCGAAGATGTTGCCGAGTAGGTGCCCTGCGTTGATCACGACGCTGCCGATACCGCCGTCACGGGCGATGATCGAGCCCTCACCGAGGAACGAGCCGTCGGTGATTGTGATGTTTCCGATGCCGCCCGATTCAGAGATGATGCTGCCGTCGTAGTCGCCGGTGATCTGGACACTCTGGATTCTGCCGAATGCCTCGATGTCGCCGTCGCGCGACTTGGAGTTGGCGGGCAGGTTCGCTACACCACCGAGCAGAACGCTCTGGACGTTGGCTCCGACGCGGAGGTCAGAGAAGAGTCGCCCGCCCGAGACGTCGAGCATGCCGACGTCACCGCGGACGAGGATAACGCTTGGGTTCGCTGCGTCACCGATGTTTCGGCCTGCGACGAGCATGTCGAGGTTGCCGCCGATGTCGGTGGTGATGCTCAGATCACGTGCAGCCGAGATGAGCGCGATATCGCCGCCCTCGGTTGTCGTGGACACCGACCCGAAGATGTCGGCTGTCGTTGAGCTGATCTCATCGATCGGACCGGACGAGACGATGTTGGCGCTGATCGAGTTGAGCGCGTTGATGAGGTCGATCCGGCCGTCGGGGCCGCTGACGGTGATGTCGGTGCGAGAGATCTCGTTACCGACCGTGATGTCTTCGAGCGGGCCGGCGATGCTGATCGTCGAGGTTCTGATGCTGTCGGCAGCCGTGAACGCAACGAGCTGACCAGCGGTGAGCGTGCTTGCGAGCATGCTGCCGGTGAGGTCGATTGACTCGATGATGTTGCTGACACCGATGCTCGCACGGATGATGTTGCGAGCCGTGAAGTTCTGCTCGATGTTGCCGGTGACGTTTAGGATCGTATCGACAAAGTCGCCGTCCTGGGTGACGCGGAGACGTTCGATGTCTTCGCCGACCAGGATCCGGCTGATTCTGAATTCGAGCGGGTCGCCGCCGATTGTCGAGTTTCTAAAGCCGTCGGCCGAGATGGTGTTTGTGACCGAGTCGATCACGTTCAGATCTGTCGCGTCATAGAAACCGTCACGGATTTCGAGTGAGTTTAGAGTTGGCGTGGTGATTTCAGAGCGGAAGATGTTGCCGTTGCGAACGTTGATCTGGTTGATAGTTCCGAAGAAGACTCCTTGGTTGCCGTAGAAGATGCTGTTCCAGAACTCGTCCATATTGAGCGACGTGGCGATGTATGCGCCATTGATGCTGCCGCCGGTAGTAAGTTCGATCCGGTTGATTCCGGCGATCGTAAGCCCGACAACACCGCCGCCGTTAATGCTTGTGGTTGTAATGACACCTTCGATGTTGGCACCGTCGACGTTCTCTCTGATCACGCCGATCGAACCGCCGGCAAAGATGCCAGCCTGCGCGAACGGCGAGCTGCCTGGGCCTCTGAGCCCGTCACCGATCTCGATGGTCGAGATATCGCGTGCCGAGAAGATGGTGCCGAAAATGCCGTCGAACTCGCCGTCGGCTGTGATTCCGTCTTCGTTGGCACGGATGAGGTTGATATCGGCTGTGTTATCCTCGCTAATGACATCTCCGATGCCGCCAGCGACGTCGATTACATCGGAGATACCGCCTGCGCGGATAACGATCCCGTTGAGGAACACATCGAACGGCGAACCGACGTCGTCGAGGAACGCGTCCCCGCCGGCTGCGATGCTGTTCGTGGTTGGCCTGAAGACCTCACCCGCCCAATCGGGGTCGATCTGTTCAGCGCCAAGGTTGAATGCGTTCTGGTTGTTGTTGTTGCCGTTGATGCCGAGTTCTGGGCCGATCTGGCTTGGGCCCCACGCGAGGACTTCGGTCCGGCCGAGATCACCCTGCTGGATTCGAAGCGTTGCCAGGCTCTGCGTATCGATGGCGACGATGTCGCCTTCTGGCGTGTTCTGGTTGATGATCTCAAGCCCGGCCGGCGCGTCGATGCGGAGGACATCGATCTGGGCCGACCCGTCGATGACGATATCGCTGAACGCGTCGGAGTTGCGGATGAGAATCCGCCCGATCGAGATGACATCATTGACACTCTGGCCGCTTTCGCCGCGGATGGTGAGTTCACGGCCGCCCGTAAGAACACCCGTACCCGAAAGATCGTCGATCTCGATCCGGGCAATTGCAACACCTTCAGAACCTTCAACCGGAATAACGTAGACGCGTCCGATCTCGATGCCGAAGACTTCGCGCTGGGTCACGCTGATCTCAACACGACCGCCCGCATCATCAACAAGTGTGAGTGTTTCGCCGGTGATGATCGGCAAGAACGCGTTTGATGCGCCCTGAAGGTCGATGAAGGGTGTGTCGACGAAGCGGATATCGGAATCTTGGCCGAGCTGGAGGTTGATGCCGTCGAAGCCGTCGAAGATACCGAGGTCATCGCCGTAGGTTGTGTCTCTGCCGAAGTCAGGCGCATCCTGCGAGATGAGCAGGCCGCCGACGATTGAGCCGTTGGTCGCGCTCGTGTCGATTGTGAGCGCATCGCCCGCGACATGCGATCCGATGCGGATCATGCCGATATGGCCGTCGAGGTCAGGGTCGACACCGGTTGTGATGACGACCGGCTGGGCAAACAGGTTGGTGAGGAAGCCGGTGTTGTTGTCCTGGTCTGCGGAGATCGCACCCGAGACGTTGATGTAGCCGACCTGTCCGCCGGTGGTCAGCGTGAAGTTGCCGAGGTCACCTTGGGTGTAGTCTGTACCGAGGACGGTTGACAGACCGGTGTACAGCGAGCCGAAGTGGCCGCCGACCGTAAAGTCGTTGGGAGCGCCGGCGCCGTTGGTGTTTGCACCAATATCGCCGCCGGTTGAGATGTTGTAGAGGTTGCCCGGAGTCGAGAGCGAGAAGCCGGACATCTGGGCGACGTCGTCGTCGTTGTCGAGTGTATTGATCGCCGGGGTGGAAACCGCGAGCATGCCACCGCCGTCGACGTGGCCTGTACCAACCCGGATCGAGCCGACGCTGCCCGAGTTCAGCACAACAACAGGACGCTCGAGTTGGCCGTCGGCTGCAACGGTCCTCCCGTCGTTGAAGCTACCAAACCCAACGGCGCTGCGGTACGAGCCGAGTGTTGTGGGCGCGAGACCGCTAATCAGGATCGAGTACGCCTGATCGATTCCTGGACCGACCACAGATGTGGCGTGACCAACAGCGAGGTAGTAGACACCCGGTCCTTCGGGTGTATAGGTCAGCTTGTTACCGAAACCGGATTCGATCGAGTTGACCATCGCCGCGACTGTCCGTCCCTCGCCGTCGAGGATCCGGATGTTGGCGAACGAGGCGCTCAGCTGCGCGACGTTCTCGATGACAATGTCCCGAGTCCCATCGACCGCGAAGCCGAAGACATCGGATGCGTCTTCACCGGTCGAGATTGTGTCTTGGCCGCCCGTGCTTCCCTGGACAACCACGGAGGTGCTAGCCGAGCTGACGAACTCCGCCGCCTGGAACGTGTCGTTCCGGAAATTGCCATCGACAAACGCGATCGCTCTTGAGACCTCGCTAGTGAAGTTGAAGAAGCTGAGGATGCCTCCTGAGACCTGCCCGTCACGGACCGCGCGGTTGTACACATACTGGGTGTTCTGAATCGTGGGGTCGTAGCCATAGACCACCTCTCGCTCGGTGTAGAGCAAGACATCATCCGGCGGAGCGGTCGCGGGTGAGTTGAGATCGCCATCGACAATGACCGTCATGAGGCTCTTGCCCCCGATGGCGACCTCCCGGATGGTTCTGCCGACCACCAGCTCTGCGTTTGTGGTTGTGTTTCCGTTGACGGTGACTCCATCAACGACACCAGGGTCCGGCGAGAAGGCACCCGCGTCAGACGCAACAACGAACGCCTCAAGATCACCGGCAACCGACATCAGGCCGTAGAAAGCGCCGGTCGAGAAGACACCAACCGAGCCGTTGAACTGGCTCGATCCGAAGAGAGCAGCGTTCAGGCCGACGTCGCCGATGGACGAACCATCGGTCAGGAAGATGCCGTGCTCAGGATTGTGCGCGTAGTCCTGATCGAAGAAAGGCCCGAACGGCGTGCCGCCCGGGTTATAGTTTGACAGCGCGCGCTCTGTCGGTGCACCGATGATGAGTCGGCCCTGCTGCGGCGGCACACCGTGGGCGCCGCGTTCCGGTGCGGGCACGGTAAAGAAGCCAAAGCCCGCGTCATCCTGGAACGCATCGAAGAGGTTCGCATCTGTGCCGAAGTCCCACGCGAAGCCGGCCTCGACCAGTTCAGCGGTCACGGGAGCTGTACCGGTGCCGAACGCAATGATGTCGCCGCCGGTCATGTAAACCGAAGAACCCTCGCCGTCGCCGAAGCCTGAGAGGATGATGCTGCCGATGCCGTCGTTGTATTCGGGGATGCCGTTACCGTCGAAGTCACCGGCGACAAAGTTGACGTTGCCGCCAGGCATGCCCACCTCGAGCGTTTGTCGCATCTCCCGGCCGTAAAGGTCGAGAACTGTGACCGAGGCCCCGATGTCACCAGTGATCCTGATGTACCCGCCGAACTTGCGCGCATCGACGATGTCGGCAAACTGCTGGGGCGGCGGCGTCCAGTTCAGGTCGTCGATGGTGAAGTCGGCTGTCGTCACGCCGGGCGCACCGACCGTCTCGGTCTGGATGAACCGGATCTCGTCGAACACACCGACCGAGCCGCCGAGCGCGTTAAAGTTGAAAATCCCGGTTCCGGCCGCACCGAACGTTGCAAGATCCGCCTGGTCGTATGACCTCTGGACCTCTCCGCGGAAGAGTGTCTGGACCTCGAGTGCGCCGTTGAGCAGTCCGTCGCCGCCGATGTTGACCTGAACGTTGGTGTAGACGTTTCTCAGACCATTAGGTGCGTTGCCGTCTGCAGGGGTTGCGAGGAAGAATTGCTGTCCCGCGATGCCCATCATCGCGTGCAGATTGGTCAGCTCGGTAATCGGCTGGCCGTCCATGTCGAACGGCGCCTCGATCGCAAGGAACTGGGCGTTGACGTTGCGGAGAAGGATGTTCGAGCCATTGAGGACACGCTGGGTCGTCGGGAAGATGTTGCCGAGGTCTTCGTCGTTGAAGTCTTCTTCGAGCGCATCATCGACGTCCGGGTCGCCGATATCTTCAGGGCTGAGCAGGTACGGCACGAAGTAGCCGAAGTACGCCTCTTCGAACAAGTTGCCGGCGGCGTCGGTCTGGCTGTTGCCGTCGATCGTCAGCGAGAAGAGCATCTTCCTCTGCTCGAGCTGCTCGACGCGTGGTCGTTCGATCGGGGCAAGACCTGCTTTATTCAGCAGGTCAGCACTCGCCCTGCGAGTGATCGACTTGGTCTGACGGACATACGGACGACGCGCATTAGATGAACGACTCATGGCTATTTCCTGTCCCCGCTGGAGTGACCAGCTCCGGCTTGATGCGCGCGTCCTTGACACGCATCAACCAGTGCTTGCTTCGATCCCGTCCGAGACCACGTCTCGGCACAGGTATCACACGAGGACCTTCGCGGTCGGCTCGGATGACACTCGGGAGTCGGTTGTCTGTCTGGGCGTGTGGCGTATCCGTCCGACACAGGGCCCAGCGAAAGTGCCGTGTACGCTACCGGACCTACGCCCGATCCTCAACTCGGCACAACAGTTTCTATTGCTCATGCAGACCTTGCACATTCCTAACACCAGCCGTGCAACTGTCCGCGCCAAAGGCTCGGCGATCTCGAGGCTCGCCTCGCCCCCAAGCGGCAACTCCTGCTGGAGACTGCCACAGCAACAGTATCTCAGAGATCCGTCCGGCTTGCACGGCTAGATCCGCGCAACAGACAGCCAACCGCGCTCTTTGGCCACGAATCGCCGTTGCGACATGCGGATAGTCAGGCGTGGATCACAGAATACGACGTGAACGCGGGTAACTGCCCAGCACACTCAGGTCCTTGCAGTGCCCAGAAGCCTCGTTGATCGCGCCCGCAAGAGCCGGGTCGTCACGGTGCCCCTCGGCATCGATAAAGAACGTGTACTGCCAGTTTTTCTGCTGGCTTGGGCGTTTATCGATGTGCGTCAGGTTCACGCCCGCAGACTCGAACACTGAGAGCACGCTGACCAGCGCACCCGGCTTGTCGGCGGTGTTGAACATGATCGAGGTCTTGTCATCACCAGATCGGCGTGCCTTCTCCCGGCCCAGAACAAGGAACCGGGTCACGTTGCCCGGCCTGTCTTCGATGTTCTCGAAGAGGGTACTCAAGCCGTAAATCGATCCTGCCAAAGGGTTTCCGATCGCTGCCGCCACTGGCTGGGCACCGATGGCCTCGGCCTGGAGGAATTCTTCTGCCGCGGTCATGGCGGCCTTGCTGCTGCTCGCCGCGGGCACAAGCTCGGCCTGAGGATACTGGGTCGCAAGCCACGTCTTGCACTGGGTGAAGATCTCTGGCTTGGAGTGGATCCGCCTGATCTGGCCCGGCTCACAGTTGGCCAGCAGAGCATGGTGGATCGCGATCTGAGCCTCGGCGTAGATCGTCACTTTCGACGCGTGCTCGGTGAACGCATCGAGCGCCTCGACGATCCCTCCACCGATGGAGTTCTCGATCGGGACGAGACCGTAGTCCACATGGCCCCGGCGGACCTCGGTGAAGACGCCGTCGATCGTGTGCAGGTCCTCGAAATCGACACTCTGGCCGAAGTGCTTGGACGAAGCGAGATGGCTAAACGAGCCTCTCGGCCCCAAAAACCCGATCCGCAGCGGTCTTTCGAGCGCGAAGCTCCCCGACATCAGCTCGCGGTAGACCGCCTCGACCGTCTTATCGAGCAGCGGCCCCTTGTTGCTCTTGAGGACCTTGCCGAGCACCATGCTCTCGCGGTGCGGGGCGTAGATCGGGATCCCCGAGCCCTGCTTGAGCTTGCCCACGCGGACCACAGTTTTGGCCCGCTCGTTGAGCAGACGGACAAGCTGGGTGTCGATTTCGTTGATCGAGCCGCGGAGCTTCTCCAGCTTGGCCTGCTGAGCTGGCGTGGAGCCGGCCTCGGTGCCCGAATCAGGGGTCTTGGGCGCGGTCGGCTTGGGCGCCGAATTCTTGGTGGGTTTGCGGGCCGAACCCGCCGACTTTTTTTTGCTCTGCTTCTTCGCCATGTGACCCCTCTGGTGGGTGAGTTATCGACGATATGGCGCGTTCGATCAAGCCGGGGTGACATCGGGGGCGTGGATTTCCGAATGAATACAAGGCCAACGGTCGTAGACTTGGCCCGGAGCACCAATGAACTCAGACACGCTTGAACAGGTCAACCAGATCGTCGCGGCGATCCAAGAGCACCCGATGTGGGCCCACGCGGGCCTGATCACGCTGCTGATCTCGGGTGTGCTGCTCTGGGTTTCTGGCCGACGCGTGCTCAAGCCGATCTTCGCGGTGCTCGGTGCGCTCGCGGGCGGGTTCCTCGGTCACGCGATTGTGCCGGGCCTTGGCATCGAGAATATGTTTGGCGTCTCGGGCAACCTCGCGGGTGCCGCGGTGGGCGGCGCGATGGGCGCGCTTGCGGCGATCCTGATTTTCCGCGTCGCGATCGGTGTGCTGTCGGCGTTCGTCGTCGGCGGGCTGGCTGTGCTCGGCGCTTCGATCTTCATCCAGACATCCGAACCTGTCGCGGCTGAGCTTCCGACTTCCGATCCGTCGGAGTCGGCGCTTGTCGAACCCGAGAACTCGCTCGACGCGGACAGCTCGTCGTGGCGTGACCAGATCAATCTTGAGAACGCGCAGAAAGCGGCGGACGAGCCGGGGCAGTTTGTGGGCGATCTCTACCGAGGATTCAAGGCCGAGCTCTGGGACCCGCTTGAGGGCGGCGACAAAGCGCTGCTGACCGCGTCAGGTCTTGCGGGCATCGTCGCGGGGCTTGCGCTCGGCGTGCTCGCGCCGAAGAAAACCACGGCGCTCGTCACCGCGTTCAGCGGCGCGGGCATGTGGCTGCCGGCGCTCTACTTCTTGTCGCAGACACTCAACGTGCAGGGCAAGGCGATCCTTGAACGCACGCCGATCGAGTGGCTTGCGATCTGGCTCGTGGTGTCGATGACCGGCTTGTTCATCCAGTGGCAGGGCCTGACCGACCGGAAGAAGAGCAGACGCTCGAGCCGGGACGACGACGACCGCGACGATGATGACGAGGACGACGACGAGGACTAAGCCGCGTGCTGACAACCCAAGTAATCGTTCAAGCACCGGCGCGACCCGCCGGTGTTATTGTATCGGCTGCCACCTAAGAACAAAGCACCGCCGGTCGTGCCAGCGGTGCTTGGATTGGATCGGTTTATTGGTCGCGGTTCTTACTGGCCGGCGATGGTTTCTGGTTCTTCGAGCTTTGGTTCGTCGGCGATGCCGTCGTCGGTGTGCGTGTCGCTGTCGAGAGTCGGGCTGACCGATTCGTGCGCGAGTCCGATGATCGGGCCCGCGAAGACGGTCATCCCGAGCACCGCGATTGCGCCGATGGCGCCGGTCGCGGTGCGCGTTCTGATCGGCGTTGTCACGAAACCGTCTGCCTCGTCGCCCGCTTCATCGAAGAGCGGGTAGGCAACAAGGCGGAGGTAGTAGAACGCCGCGATGGCTGAGTTGATGCCGAGGATCACGACCAGCGGCGTCTCGCCAGCCGACACGCCCGCGGTGAACAGCGGCAGCTTGCCGAAGAAACCGACCGTCAGCGGGAAGCCGAGCAAGCTGAACGCGCAGATCACAAGGCTCCAGCCGAGCAGCGGCTTGGTGCGCGCCAGGCCGCGGATGGCCTCGATACTGTCGGCTTCGTCGTACGCGAGCTCGCCCGTCTGCGTGCGCTGCGCGTGTGCGCGTTCGAGCGACGCGATGACGGCGAACGCGCCGGTGCTCATGATGCCATAGGTCAGCAGGTAGAACATGATGGCGGAGATACCGCTCTCGGTGAAGGTCGCGCCGGGGCCGGCGATGAGGCCCACGAGCATGTAGCCCGAGTGCGCGATCGACGAGTAGGCGAGCATGCGCTTCATCGAGGTCTGCAGGAGCGCGAGCACGTTGCCCAGCGTCATGGTGAGAACAGCCATCACCCAAAGCAGCAAGCGGATGGTCTCGGGCAACGCATGGCCTGTCTCGCCCGAGTTCCAGCCGATCGCGGCGCAGAGCAGGATCAGCGCGAGGAAGCCGGCGGTCTTGGGCACGAACGCGAGCATCGCCGAGACCGGCGACGCGGCGCCCTGGTAGACGTCGGCTGTGTAGTAGTGCATCGGGACCGCGGCGATCTTGAAGCCGATGCCGACGATCGAGAGCATGAGGCCCGCGGTGGTGATCGGGTTGAGCCCGTCGCCCGCGAGCTGGATTGCGATCTGGTTCTTGATCTCGACGAGGTTGACCGCGCCGGTGCCGCCATAGAGGAGGCTGAACCCGTAGAGGAAGATCGAAGCGCCGAGCGCACCGAGGAAGAAGTACTTGATGCCGGCTTCCTTGGCCTTGCTGCGCGCGGTGCTGATGGTGACCATGACGTAGGTCGGCAGGCTGGTCAGCTCGAGCGCGAGGAAGAGCCAGATGAGGCTGTCGGCGCTGGCGGTGAGCATAAGGCCCGTGAGGCTGAAGAGGAAGAATGCGTAGAACTCGCCGCCGGTGAGGCGCTGCGCGTCGAAGATGCGTTTGCCGGTTTCGAGTTCTTCTTCTTCGCCGCGATCAACCGTGCCCGCAAGCAGCATGACGAGCATGATGCCCACGACCGCGATGATGGCCTTGGCGTAGGGGAGCATGCCGGGCATGAGTCCCTGTGCGCCCTCGGCGACTGTCGGTGTGGTGCCGATCGCGAAGATGCCCGCGGCGGCGAGGCTCAGCCCCGAGATGAGCGGGCAGAGCTTGCGGACGGCGGCGCTCGGCGAAAGGCCGATGACCATCACGACGCACGTTGCTATGAACAGCGTGATCTCGGGCCACAGATAGGCGAGTCTCTCAGCCATGTTCAGTGTCCCTCGTCTTCTTCGCTGTGCGAGTCGTCGGCGTGGTCGCCGTGCCCGTCGTCGTGTCCGTTGTCATGGGCGTGATCGTCCGCGTGGTCATCGTGGCTGGCGTGCTCGACGTGGACCCACTCGGTATGTCGGCCTGTGCCGTCCACGTTGTAGGCGTTGACGTAGGCGATGGTGTCGTTGACCGGCTCCTCGATGGCCTTCATCAGCGGCGCGGGGAAGAGGCCGAAGATCAGGCAGCCGAGCGCGAGCGGGATCAGCACGCCGATCTCGCGGGCGTTGAGGTCCTTCGGCAGTTCCTCGTGCTCGTGGTGGCCTTCGGGTTCGCGGTACTCGCCCCAGACGATCTTGCCGGTCATGTACAACAGGTACATCGCGGCGACGATCATTCCGAGACCCGCGAGGGCGGCGTAGACAGGACCGAGCGTGCCAAACGTGCCGCCGGGTGTTGCGCCGGCTTCACCGGTCCAAGGCCCTGACTGGAACGTGCCGACGAGGCACATGATCTCGCTGACAAAGCCGTTGAGACCCGGCAGGCCGACGGATGCCATCACGAAGAAGACCATGAAGCACGACCAGATGGGCATGTGCGAGCCGAGGCCCCCCACTTCCTTCATGGAGCGGGTGTGGTAGCGTTCGTACATCATGCCGATCATGAGGAAGAGCGCGCCGGTCGACAGGCCGTGGTTGAGCATGTACAGGACCGAGCCTGTCACGCCGACCGAGTTGACAGCGAACAAGCCGAGCATGCAGAACCCGAGGTGGCTGACCGACGAGTACGCGACGAGCTTCTTGATGTCCGTCTGCACCCAGCAGATCAGGCCCGCGTAGATGATGCCGATGATCGCCAAGACCGCGAGCAGCGGCGCGTATTCGAGCATCGCCTCGGGCACGAATGGCAGGACAAACTTGTACACGCCGTAGGTGCCCAGCTTGAGCAGCACGCCCGCCAGGATGACCGAGCCCGCGGTCGGGGCCTCGGTGTGCGCCAAGGGCAGCCAGGTGTGCACCGGGAACAGCGGCACCTTCACCGCGAAGCCCGCCATCAACGCCAGGAGCACCCAGCTCTGTTGGTGCAGGTTCATGCTCCGGGCGGTCGCGCCGAGTTCTGCCATGTCGAACGACCACTGGCCGGCGAGCATCGAGTGCTGCCACGCGACATAAGCGAAGCCCGCCAGTGCGATGACTGAACCCGTGAACGTGTATAGGAAGAACTTGGTCGAGGCGTTGCGGCGGTTGGACGAGCCGAACATCGCGATGAGGATGTACATCGGGACGAGCGTGAACTCGAAGCAGATGTAGAAGAGGACGAGGTCGCGGGCGCAGAAGACGCCGATCATCGCCGACTGCAGGATGAGCAACCACGCGTAGTAAGTCTTCTGGTGTTCCTTGATCGCTGAGAAAGAGCCGATGATGCAGATCGGGCCGAGCAGGATCGTCAGCGCGATCAGCAGCAGCGAAACCGAGTCCGTGCCGAGCGACATCTGAAGCCCGAGCGACGGGACCCAGTCCATGATGAAGTTGAGCTGATCGGTGCCGCCCTTTGACCAGTCGAACGCCATGAGGGCCGCGACGCCCAGCACGACCGAGAGCAGCGAGCCGCCCGCGGCGATGTACCGCGCCTGCTCGCGGGGGTTGAAGACGATCAGGCCCGCGCAGAGGAGCGGGATCACGATGAGAAGCGGTAGCAGCATTACAGCGTCACCCATGCCACGATGAAGAGGATCACACCGACGCCGCCGGCCATCGAGAGGGCGTAGCCGTGGAGCACGCCGCTCTGTCCGGGTTGGGCGCCCCGCCCGAGCATTCTGGGCAGGTAACCAAAGAGATTCACAAGGCCGTCAACAAGCAGCTTGTCGATCATGTGGAAGATGTGCGACACAACACGCAGGGGTGTCACAAAGATAAACGCGTAGAACTCGTCCACGTACCACTTGTTCTCAGCCCAGCGCGGGATCGGGCCGAGCTTGGCTGCGACGCCGTCCATCCGGCACTTGCCCGCCTCGACACGCCCACCGATGAAGCCGCTGACGAGCCCCTTGGGGCCGTGCGCCCAGGCGGCGATGAGGATGCCCGTGAGTCCGAAGACCGCGGAGATGTAGTACATGACCTTGTGCGGGTCGTAGCCCAAGATCGAGCCGTGAGCGCCGTGCGCGTGGTCGCCGTGATCGCCAGCGTGACCGTGCGAGTCGTGGCCGTGTGCCCCGTGCGCGTCGCCGTCGATCACGAACATCGCAGCGGACGAGTGGTCGGCGGTGTAGATGTTGTGCGCGGTTGATTCTTCGAGCATGTCGCCGATCCAGCCGTGCTTCTCTGGCGAGATGAAGTACAGCCCCGCGGCAAGGATGGCAAGAACCGAGAGCGTGGCGAGTACGCCGTTGATCCGCATGCCGGGTGCGTGCGGGTGGAAGTGCCCGTGGTGATCTTCGTGCGAGTGGCCGTCGTGCCCGTGCGCGTCGCCGGCTTCGTGTTCGTGGCTGTGGTCGTCGGAGCCGTGGTGCTCGTCGCCGGCTTCGTACTGAACAGGCCCGGTGAACACGCGGAAGAAGACGCGGAAGGTGTAGTACGCGGTCATGCCCGCCGTCAGCAGGAGCACCCAGCCGAGGAAGCTGTACCCGTAGCCCGGTGTCACGAACGCCTCGGCGAGGATCATGTCCTTACTGAAGTAGCCCGCGGTGAACGGCACACCCGCGAGGTTCAGACACCCGATCAACATCCCGATGCTGACGATCCGCCAGCCCTTCATGTGCCAGAGGCCCGAGAGCTTGCGGAGATCGAGCTGACCGGCGAAGCCGTGCATGACCGCACCGCAGCAGAGGAACAGGAGCGCCTTGAAGAACGCGTGGGTCACGACGTGGAAGACGCCGCCCGTCGAGGACAGGAACGCCAGACCCGCGAACATGTACCCGAGCTGCGACACCGTCGAGTACGCCATGATGCGTTTGATGTCGAACTGCGCCATGCCGATCGTGGCTGCGAGCAGCGCCGTGATCGTGCCCACCCAGGCGACGACGGGCAACGCCCATTCGCTGAGCAGGAAGACCGGCAGCATGCGTGCAATGAGGTACAGGCCCGCGGTGACCATCGTCGCCGCGTGGATGAGCGCGGATACCGGGGTCGGGCCTTCCATCGCGTCTGGCAGCCAGACGTAGAGCGGGAACTGCGCCGACTTGCCGAACGCGCCGATCATCAGGAACACCGCGATGAGCTGCGCCATCAGCGGCACATCGCCCGCTCGGCCTTCCTGCACCGCCGAGATGTAGCCCTGAAGCTGCGCCGAGTTGAACAGCACCTCGTACTCGAGCGTGCCGAAGTGGACGAACGTCAGCATCACGCCGATCGCAAGACCGAGGTCGCCGATTCTGTTGACGATGAACGCCTTCTTGGCAGCCGCGACGGCTTCTGGCTTCTTATAGAAGTAGCCGATGAGCAGGTACGAGCAGAGGCCCACCCCTTCCCAGCCCAGGTAGAGCATGAGCAGGTTGTCGCCCATCACGAGGCAGAGCATGCTGAACACGAAGAGCCCGAACGCGACGAAGAAGCGCGTGTAGCCCTTGCCGACGTCGTGCTCCATGTACTCACTGGCGTAGATCGCGATGAGCGTCGCGAGCCCCGTAACGAACATCATCCAGAGCAGCGTGAGGTTGTCGATGTAGAAGCCGAAGTTGGCGACCATCGACTGCCCGACGCCGTCGCCCCATGAGAGGTCGAACCAGTGCCACGCGGTGACCGTGTTTGTTTCACCCGAGAGCGCCATGTAGGCGAGCATGGTGACGACGAAGCTGCCCGCGAGGCAGCCCACGGTGATCCACGCCGGGAGCTTGGTCTTGTTGCCGAACACGGCGCAGAGTGTGTTGAGCACGACGGCGAGCATCGGCAGGAACGGAATGGCAAGCACCCACGTCGGGGCTGCCCCGACCGCTGCCGCGGCGTCCGCTGCGCCGGATGCCAAGCTTGTCGCCGGGCTGATCATCATCGATTCGAGCACGTGTGAACCCCGCTTATCCCTTAAGGAGCGACCAGACCGAGCCGTCGAGTGTTTCGTTACGCTTGAAGAGCAGGACGACGAGCGCCAGCGCGAGCGCCGCCTCGGCAGCCGCGATCGTGAGCACGAAGATCACGAACACCTGCCCGGTGTACTCCAGGTAGAACCGGCTGAACGCGACGAGCGCGATGCCCGATGCCTGGAACATCATCTCCGTGCAGAGGAACATCACGATCAGGTTGCGCCGGGTGATGAACCCGATGAGCCCGAGCGTGAACATAACCGCGGAGATGAACAGATAGTGGTAGAGCGTGAGCGTCGTCATCGCTTCCGGGAAGCCGCTCTGGGCGAGCGTGGTCATCATGATGAAGCTCCTTCCCGGCTAGCCAGGCTCTGGGCCTGCGCTCGCTTGGCGTCCTCGTCGATCTGCATGTGCTTGCGGGCCAAGACAACCGAGCCGACCATCGCCATGAGCAGGATCACGCCCGCGATCTCGATCGCGCCGGGGTGACCCTTGATCAGCTCGTAGCCGACCGCCTGAACGTGACCGAGCTCGAGATCCTCGGGCCAGGCGACGGTCCGCGTCGCGCCGCCCTCGGCGTCAACCTGCACAAGCACGGTCCGGTTGGCGACGTCGATCACGAACTCGCCGGGTGTGCCGTCTTCGTTGACGGAGCGTGCGAGCGTTTCGGTTGGGAGGATGCCGCCCTCGTCGCCCATCGTGGTGCGGTGACGCAGCGCCTTCTCGATGTCGTGCGGGAACTGCGCCAGGATCTCGTCGGCGTTTGTCGCGCTGGGTGTCACCAGCATGGGCACGCCCTTGGCGAGCATCGTCGAGAGCATCGCGAGCAGCAAGAAGCCAGAGATCGTCGCGAGCACCGGCTCGCGCGCCACGCGGTCGAACACGGGCTGCTCTTCGACCATCTCTTCCGTCGGCGACTGCGTCGCGAGCATGATGACGAACAGGTAGGTGATCAGGATCGCGCCGGCGTAGATGATCACCAGAGCCGCGGCCATGAACACCGCCGACAGAATCAGGAACAGCCCGCACGTGGCGAGGATGGTCATGATGAAGTACAGCGCCGAGTACACGGGCTTGGGGTGTGTGATCATGCGCAGGCCCGAGGCGAGCGCTACGAAACCGAACAGGTAGAAGTAAAGGTTCGGCAGCCCACCGCCGCCCTCGGCGACGGCTTTGCTTGCCAGCGCCAGCAGCACAACCCCGCCGGCGGTTGCGCCGATGAGAAAGCCCGGCAGCGCGAAGTTTGCTCTGGCTCTCGGCAGCGACAACAGCACACCAAGAGCCCCAAGTACGATCATCGCATACAGAATGATCGGGCTGATCACGGCTTCCACGCTTGCAACGCCCCTCGCATGCGCCCTCTCCGGGCGGCTCGGACGACCCGCTCACCGATCGGCCCGGGCGTACGCCAAGACCGCCGGCGACGAGACGAAAGATGCTCGTGCCAAAAATCCAACCAGACGACAGCCGCCTGGTCGAGTGTGCTGAGGATAGGAACCACCAGCTTTAGCATCAACTCGGAGATGCTCTTCCGACGCCCTCAATGCCGATACCATCTGACCGTGCCGACCAACGAACACACCCCAAGAGCAACCGGCTGGAAACTCCACACGCCAAACGCCCTCGTTGGGGTGAGACTCGCCCTGTCGGTTGGTGTCTTTGTCTTGCTCTTTCGCGACGGCATCGCTGAGAACGAGACTCAGTTGATGCTCGCCGCGGGCCTGTTCATCGCGGCCGCGATCACCGACGCGCTCGACGGATTCCTCGCCCGCCGATGGAACGCCATCACCCGCTTCGGCCGGATCATGGACCCGCTGGCGGACAAGATCCTGATCATCGGCTCGCTCGTCCTGCTCGCGGGCCCCACCTTCGACGAAACCGCCGGGTTTACCGGCTGGATGGTCATCGTCATCGTGACCCGCGAATTGCTCGTCACCAGCCTGCGGGGCATGCTCGAATCCGAGGGCATCGACGCCTCCGCCAACTGGTCGGGCAAGGCCAAAATGATCCTGCAATCGATCTCGATCCCGCTGATCCTGCTGCTTCTGGCTTTCCACGGCCTCAACGAGCAGAACCGGGGCCTCGTCATCGACGGCCTCGCTTGGCTGACCACCATCGTCACCGCGCTGAGCGTCGTCCCCTACATCACCAAAGCCGCCTCGGCGACCAAGGGAAGCTAAATCTTGCACACACCACGACTTCCGATGCTGACGACCTTCGGTTTGGGCCGACTCCGCCCGGCATCGGGCACATGGGGCTCGCTGCCACCGCCCGCGGTGGCGTATCTGCTTGTCCTCGCAGGACTTGGACCCGGTTCTGGACTTTACGAAGCCGTCATCATCGCGATCCTGCTGATCTTCAGCGCCGCGTGCGTGCTTCAGGGAGACATGGCGGAGGCGGTGTTCGGCAAGAAAGACCACGGCTCGATCGTCGCCGACGAAACCGCGGGCCAGTGCATCCCGCTGCTCGGGCTCCAGTTCGCCCCGGCAGCCGCGATGCAAGGCTGGTGGCCCGCGATGCTCACGCTGGGCGGAGCGTTCATCGCGTTCCGACTGACAGACATCATCAAGCCGCCTCCGGCGAATCAGCTCCAGAAGCTGCCCGCCGGCTGGGGCGTACTGGTCGATGATCTTGTCGCGGGCGTGTACGCGCTGATCCTGCTGCAGGTCGCCCTGCATGTGATCGCGTAACCACTCATCAAGCCGTTACTGCGTCTTCTTTTTAGATCCCTCGCGCGTGCTCGGGACGTTTCGTGGGTCGCGCTTGTCGAGGACCTCGCCCTCTTCATCGGTGCCCGCCTCGAAGACGTTGTTGTCGCGGTTGATGTCGGGGAGCCACTTTTCTGGGTCGAGTTCGACGCGGGTGATCGCCTTGCCCGCAGAATCCCACTGGACCGGAAAAACGTCGGTGCGTGCCCACGCCTCGACGGGGACCTTGCGGAGTTCTTGGCTGCCGTCGTCGTAGGTGACGAGCATCTGGACGGGCATGACCATGCGGTCGAGGTTGGCGATGACGACACCGACTTTGCCGCGCCTTGGTTTGGCGGTGACGTCAGTGATCGCCTGATCGATCGCGGCGGACTCGTAGAACCAGCCGCGCCAGAACCACGCGAGGTCATCGCCCGCGGCGTCTTCCATCGTGCGGAAGAAGTCCTCGGGCTTGGGGCTCTTGAACGCCCAGCGGCGGGTGTACTCCTTGAACGCGTCATCAAAGCGGTCCGGCCCGAGGACGTACTCGCGGAGAAGCTGCATCGCGTAGCCCGGCTTGCCGTAGACGAGGTAGCCAAGGTCACCGCCCCGGATGCGGTCGGGGTAGGTCATGATCGGCTGAGTCGGCGTTGACGCGATCGACTTGCCGACGATGTAGTTGTAGTCGCTGCCCTTGAACGATTCATTCATAAAATCGGCGTAGCTGTAGTAGTTGATGAACGTGTTGAAGCCCTCGTCCATCCAGCCGTGCCTGCGCTCGTCGGAGTTGACGATCATCGGGTACCACTCGTGCCCGAACTCGTGGTCTGTGACGCCGAAGAGACCCTCGTAGCTGCGCTGCTCGGCGCAGAAGACGATCATCGGGTACTCCATGCCGCCGACAATCCCGTTGACGTTGGTCGCGGTCGGGTATGGGTACTCGAAGAGCCAATCGGAGTAGTAGTTGATCGAGTGCCTGCCGAACTGCACGGCTTCATCCGACCAGAGCGGCGTGCCCTCGCGCGGGTAGAACGCCTGACAGAGCACGGGGCGGTCCTCGTCCGCGATCGCCGCATCCCATGCAAAGGCTCGGCTGGATGCGAACGCGAACGCGCGAACGTCCTTCGCCTCGAAGCGCCAGGTGTTCGTGCCCTCGGCGCCGGTTCCCGGGATCTCGTCGATGCTCCGGATCGAGACGGTCTCGGTGCTTGTGTTGGCCTTTGCGAGGCGTTCGAGTTGCTCGTCGGTGAGCACTTCTTCAGCGTTGACAAGCTCGCCCGTCGCGGCGACGAGATGATCGGCGGGCACCGTGATGCTCACGGCGTAGTTGCCGAAGTTGGTGTAGAACTCGCCGTCGCCCTGGTGAGGCAGGATGTTCCAGCCGTGCTTGTCGTCGTAGACCGCGACGTTCGGGAACCAGTGCGCGAGTTGGTAGACGGTGCCGTCTTCGGATTCGTAGAGACCGAGCCTGCCGCTGGGCGGGATGGGCAGCTCGAACTCGAGCTCGAAGACGAGCGATTCGCCCGGCTTCATCGGGTCAGAGAGCGGCACCTTCGCCATCGCGTCGTAGACCGCAAGCTCAACAATCTCACCATCGACCGCGGCGTCACCCAGCACGAACCCGCCCTCGAACTCCGCGGGCACGCGCCACCAGAGGTCGGGCATCATCGAACGCGTGCCGATGGAGTCGGGGTTGAACGCGTTCTGCTCGAGGTTGAGCCAGAGATAGCTCAGCTCATGGCGCGAGTTGTTCGTGTACGTGCAGCGGATCGCGCCGACGAGCTTGGTGTTGTCGGTGTCGAGCGTGACGTCGATCTCGTAGTCGGCCCGCTGCTGCCAGTAGTCCGGGCCTGGCGCGCCGGAGCCGAGCCGGACCTCGCCGTGGTCTTGCCAAGGGATCGGCGAGAAGATGGAATCGCTCCCCGCGTAGTCCGGCTGCGCCGAGGCAGAAAGCGCAAGCACACACCCGGCAACCACACCGACACGACCGACCAAGCTGCTCAGCATCACGCGTTTCCTCTCTGTAAATAGGAGCGTCATCGCTCAGGCGAACCATAGGGGATCGATCGGCGCGGGTTGCGGATTGCTCTTGTCAGAGCCTGCGGTCGAGCAGGCGGTACCCGACGGCCTCGGCGACGTGCTCGGGGCCGATCTCGCTCTGGCCCGCGAGGTCCGCGATGGTCCTGCTGACCCGGCGGATCTTGTCGTACGCCCGGGCGCTCAGGTTGAGCGAGCGGATGGCCTCGCCCAGCAGCATGCGCGCGTTGTCCGCCATCGGCGCCAATTCGTCGAGCTGTTTGCCCGACAGATTCGCGTTGATTACGCCCCGGCCCTGCCTCGCCGACTGCCGATCGCGTGCGACAAGGACGCTCTCTCGCATCGCCGCGGTCCCTGTGCCCTTGGGCGCGGAGGAAAGCTCGTCCCACGAAACTTTCGGCGCCTCGGTGTGGATGTCGATTCGTTCGAGCATCGGGCCAGAGATTCGTCCGACGTAGCGTTCCATCTCGCGCCTGCCGACCTCACCCGGCGCGACGTCGCCGCGCGGTGTGGGGTTCATCGCGGCGACCATCATGAAATCGGTCGGGAACTCGATCGATCCCTGCACGCGGGTGATGGTGACGCGCCGATCCTCAACGGGCTGGCGGAGGGTTTCGAGCACGTTTCTGCTGAATTCGGGCAGTTCGTCGAGGAACAGGACGCCGTGGTGCGCCAGCGAGATCTCGCCCGGTCTAGGGATGGCCCCGCCCCCGACTATCGAAGCCGCGGATGCTGTGTGGTGCGGCGTGCGGACCGGGCGTTCGCGCACCAAGCCTTGCCCGGGGGGCAGCCGGCCTGCAGCTGAGTAGATCCGGGTGATCGTGATCGCCTCTTCAGGAGACAGCGGCGGCAAGATGCCGGGCAACGCGCGGGCCATCATCGTTTTGCCCGTGCCCGCCGGCCCGAGCATGAGGATGTTGTGCCCGCCCGCGGCGGCGACCGTGAGCGCGCGCTTGACCGCTTCCTGCCCCTTCACCTCGGCGAAGTCGATCGGAGCCGGCGCTTGCGCGATCAGCCCTTGCACATCCGTCGGCGGCAAAGGGTCGCGTTCGAGGTGGCCGGTCATCAGTCCGACGACCTCGCTCAAAGTGCGGACGCCGAAAATCTCAAGCGGCTGCTGCCCGGGCAGATTCGCTGCGACCGCAGCCTCGATGCCGTTCTCCGCTGGGAGCACCACGCCTTCGAGCCCTTTCTCGGCGGCGAGTGTCGCCAGCGCGATCGCGCCTTTGATCGGTCTGAGTCTCCCGTCGAGCGCGAGTTCGCCCGCGAAGAGGTACTTGCGGTGGTCCAGTCCCCCGCCGCCCTCGGGCACGAGCCCCTGCGCGACGAGCAGGCCCACGGCGATAGGCAGGTCGTAAACCGGGCCTTCCTTGCGCAGATCCGCGGGTGCGAGATTGACGAGAAGCCGACCGTTTGGGAACGGGTACCCGCCGTTGGCGATGGCGGCCTTGACGCGCTCGATCGATTCCCGCACCGCGGCATCTGGCAGCCCCACCACGGTCTGCTTGTCGATGCCCACCTCGTCGTGATCCACCTCGACCTCGCAGCCGAGGGCATCGATCCCCTGAAGCAGAGCGGATTGGACACGGGCAAGCATGCGAACAGCATACAAACCGATCGTCCAAAAGCCAAACGTATATCTATTGCATACCGATCAAATGTGGACAACAACCGGCGCCACACGCCGTAATCAGTTCGCTGGCATCGAGTTGCGCCGGGGCGGATTGGGTGGATTTCAGACGCGCCGGGCGATGGCGAGGCCGTCGTAGCCCTTGGCACCGACGAGTTGGACGACAAGCGACTCGGCTCGCGGGTCGTCGCAGAGCAGTTCGTTGAATCGGCGGACGCCCTGGACCATCGGGTCGTCCGAGTCGGCGTCGATGACCGCGCCGCCGCGGACGATGTTGTCGGCGAGGATCAGCCCGCCCGGACGTGTCAGCTTGAGCGCCCACTCCAGATAACCCGGGTAGTTGTTCTTGTCGGCATCAATAAAAACCATGTCGAAGGGGCCCTCGGATTCGACGCTCGGGAGTGTCTCCAGAGCCGCCCCGACAACGACTTGCACGCGATCTGCAAGGCCTGCGTGGGCGAGGTTCTGCGAGGCGACCTCGGCGTGCTTCGGCTCGTACTCGAGCGTGACGACCTTGCCGCCCTCGGGCAGGGCGCGTGCGAGCGAGATGGTGCTGTAGCCCCCGAGGGTGCCGATCTCGAGGATTCGTTTGGCTCCGATCAGCTTGGCGAGCAGGTAGAGCAGCTTGCCCTGATTGGCCGAGATCTGAATCTCGGGTAAGCCGTTGTCGTCGCTGGATTTGAGTGCGTGTTCGAGGATGGGGTCTGAGGCGCCAAAGAGTGATTCGATGTAGCCGTCGACAGCGGAGAAGAGCGATTGGTCCATTGGTTGGCTCCTTGTTTGGAGGCGAACCCTAGACAGGCCGGGATTCCTGAATCCCCAAAGCGGCGCATCGCCGATAGCCAATCCGATGGCTACTACCAAGAAAAAATCGGGCTCGGCACGGGGCAAATCCAGCAAGGCAAACGAGTTGCCGGAAGACTCAGCGTGGTGGCGCGCGGGGCTTGTGATCGCTTGCATCGTGCTGGTTTTCTCAGCCGCGAGCCTGATCAGCTACAACCCCGCCGACGGCCCGACGCACTCGGTCTGGCCGACCAACGACCCCGCCCAGAATTGGTGTGGTTCGGTCGGTGCGTGGATCGCGTGGGCGAGCTACCGCACGTTCGGTCTGGCGATCTGGCCGGCGCTTCTGGCGCTCGGTGTGCTGGCGGGCGTGTCGCTGACCAAGCGGAACGTGACGCACCCGATGATGCGGGCGGCGGGCATCGCGATCGCCGCGGCGGGTCTTGCAGGCGTGCAGGGCCACCTCTTTAAGAACACAGGCCCGATTCCCGGTCTGCCCGGTGGCACGATCGGGCTGACGCTCTCGCACGAGCTCGCGCTGCGTTTCGGCGGGCTGGGCACGGCGCTGGCGCTCACGCTCACGATCATGCTCGGGCTCGTTGTGACGCTCGACCGCTGGCTCGTCGCGGGCCCGGTCTGGGCCGCGGCTCATATGGGCTACGTCGCGGAGAAGGGCACGCTCATGGGCGACCTGATCCGGCGTGTGCTGGGCGGCGCGTACGAGCGGGTGCGTGTGCCGGTGTCGCGCGTGACCGATCTCGATGATGTCGAGGAGCAGGAGTTCACCGACGCCGAGCGGAAGAAGCTGCTGGCGGCACGCAAGAAGAAAGAGAAGTCGGTCAAAGTCATCGAGGCGGACGACGAGCACATCGAGGCAGTCGAGACGGTCGATGAGGACGAGGACGCCGAGTACGAAGAAGACGAGTACGAGGACTACGAAGAAGAAGACGAGGCGGAAGAAGACGAGGACATCGCCGGTGCGCCGCAGGTGTTCACAGAGGAATCGATTCGCGAGAAGGTTGCCAAGCTGCCTCTTCGGTTTGCGGGCGCCAACCGCGAGACCGCGACGGACGAGGATCTGTCGGACCTCCAAAACTACGCAGAACTCGAGGGCTACCAGTTCCCGGGTTTGGATCTTCTGGAAGAGCCAGACGACGACTTCTCGGGCACGCTCGAGTCGCTCGTGCGCGAGCAGGCCGAGGGGCTCGAGAGCGCGCTGCGCGAGTTCCGCATCGCGGGCGAGGTGGTCGGCATCGAGTCCGGCCCGGTCATCACGCTCTACGACGTCAAGCTCGCGCCGGGCACGAAGGTCAGCAAGCTGACGAGTATCTCCAGCGACTTGGCACGATCGATCAAGGCCGTCAACATCCGCATCGTTGCCAACCAGGTCGGCCGCGACACGGTCGGTGTCGAGGTGCCCAACCCGACGAAGGAGCGTGTGCGTCTGCGTGAGCTGATGTCCAAGCGCGAGAAGTTCGCGAAGATGAAGCTGCCGATGTTCCTCGGCAAGGACTCGGCGGGCGATCCGCTCATCGAGGATCTGACCAAGATGCCGCACATGCTGATCGCGGGCACGACGGGCTCGGGCAAGTCTGTGTGCATGAACACGATCATCATGAGCTTCCTCTACACGAAGAAGCCCAACGAGCTCAAGCTTGTTCTGGTCGACCCCAAGATGGTCGAGATGAGCCAGTTCAAGGACATCCCGCACCTGATGTGCCCGGTGGTGACCGAGATGAACCGGGCCGCGGCGATCTTGGAGTGGGCGGTCAAGAAGATGGACGAGCGGTACGAACTGCTCGCCGAGGCCGGCTGCCGGGACATCAGCTCGTACAACTCGCTCGAGTTCGAAGAATTGTGCGAGCGTCTCGGCGCACAGACCGAAGAGCAGCAGGCGCGCGTGCCTCGCCAGATGCCCTACATGGTGTTCATCATCGACGAGCTGGCGGACCTGATGATGACCAACAAGGAGGTCGAGGGCTCGATCATCCGCATCGCGCAGAAAGCCCGAGCCGTCGGCATCCACCTCATCCTCGCGACCCAGCGTCCTCAGGCGAACGTCGTGACGGGCCTGATCAAGTCGAACATGCCGTGCCGGATCGCGTTCAAGGTCGCATCCGGTATGGACTCGCGTATCGTGCTCGACCAGAAGGGCGGTGAGCTGCTGCTGGGTCAGGGCGACATGCTGATCTTGTCGCCTCGCAACCATAAGCTGCACCGCGCCCAGGGCACGCTGGTCGAAGACGCCGAGATCCGCCATGTCGTGCGGTTCATGCGCGACATCGCGGGCCCGACCTACGAACGCCAGCTCATGCAGCTCAAGTCGGGCGACCCGGACGAGCAGCGTCTTGAGATGAGCGAGAACAATTCCAGTGCATCATTGGAAGCGGCACAGGAAGACCCGCTGTTCGACCGCGCGGTGGAGATCGTGCTCGAAACCAAGCGAGGCTCGGTCTCGCTCCTGCAGCGGCGCCTCGCGATCGGATACACCCGCGCGAGCCGGCTGATCGACCTGATGGGCATCGCCGGGATCATCGGCGAGCACAAGGGCTCGGTGGCGCGCGAGGTCGCGATCACGCTCGAAGAGTGGGAAGCGATGAAGGCGCTCAACGAGCAGGAGATGCGAGAGGCCGAGGGCGACACAAGATCCGCCGACGAGTACGCGATCGATCAGGAGAACGCAAAGGCGAACTTCCAGGCGGTCCAGGGCGTGACAGGCAAGTCGAAGCAGACGGAGTCGATGATCGAGGCGAAGGAAGCCGAGGCCGTCGAGGAGGCTCCGTTCGAGGTTGATGAAGCCGAGGACGAGGAAGACGCGGAGGAAGTGGACGAGCTTGCCGAAGATGCCGAGTCTGAGGACGAAGAGGTCGAGCCGGAAGACGAACTCGACGAGGACGAGGAATATGAAGACGAGCACGAGGTCGAGGACGACGACGAGGAGGACGAAGAAGAGGAAGACGAGTACGACTACG
>JAUILU010000011.1 GCA_030432905.1 Phycisphaerae bacterium
TCGGCCGTGTTCACGGCACCACAGCCGACTGGCGTCCCGTTTGGACGGATCACACATGTAACAGGTCTCGTCACCGTCATGCGTGTGCGCGGCGGACGTTACAGCCGTGGACGGGGACTCGTCGTCCGATGTAGACGGTTCTGACCCGCCATCACAGCCTGCGAGCAGGAGCGCTGCGCCAAATGAACTTGCGATGACCTGTGTCCAGAACCAGTGGGGTCGTGTCTTTCTCATGGTGTGTCTCCTTGATGCCCGGAGGCATCGGTGTCACTCTGTCGAAGGGTGCTCAACGGAGCCGAGATGAGACCCTCCACCTGGACCAGCGCTCGGTGGTACTCCGCCAGCACCTCCAAGCGTTGAGTCTCGGTGTCGAAGAGCGTTCTCTGAGCGTCCAGAACGTCGAGGTACGGGAGCTTGCCCTCGTCGTACGCTCGGCGTGTCGCGTCGTACGCATCGCGTGCTGCGGGAAGAAGCGATGAGTCAATGGATTCTGCTTCGTGGAACGCCGCTGTCAGCCGGGCGTGTTCACGGATGAGGCGAGTAGCCAACGCACGCTGCGATGCGCGCCCCTCATCGAGCGCTTGGGCGACGCCCAGTCGAGCCGCCAGGATGCCGCCCTGGTTCCGATCGAACAACGGAAGGGGGATAGAGACCCCTCCCACAAGAGCGCCGTCGTCGATCTCGTTGATGTAGCGAACGCCGAGGCCCGCGTTGACATCCGGCACCGAGCGGGCTCGTTCCAATGCGACTGCGGACCTACGCCTTTCGGTCTCGGAAACCCATCGCTGCACCTCTGGATGGGCCTCGACGCGCTCCGTCAGGTCGTCCAGCGAGGGCACATCCATGACTTCATCCAACGACCCGAGCACCGTCTCGAATCCCGCGTCGGTCTCATCCCACATCGCACTGAGCTCGCGGCGAGCCGCGTCGAGTTCGCGTCTGAGGCGATCGGCGGCGATACGCGCGGCTTCGCTTTCGAGGCGCGCCTTGATTTCGTCGATGGGCGAGACATCACCAGCCTGAACTCGGCGGTCGATTACTCGGCGACTCTCCTCGGCCAGCGAGCGTGCCCGCTCGGCGAACTCCACTTGCTGCTGAAGTTGGAGGACTCGCACGAATCGCGCCGCCGTTTCGGTCACGACAGCGAGCCGCGCGGCCTCGTAGTCGAGTGCCGCGACTGTCCACGCGCGATCCGCAACCTCGATGCGGCGATCTCTCTTCCCCCCGAGTTCAATCAGCTGACTGAGAACAAGAGTGGTCTCAAGGGCGTCGGTTCCGCTCAGTGCCCCCGAGCCAGCAAAGTTTTCGAGTTCGAGGCCGACCTCGGGGTTCGGTGACAACCCGGCCTGCAGTCGGCTCGCCTCCGCCAGTCGGGGCTTCCACGCCTCCGCACGGAGCTCCGGATTGCGGAGGAGCGCAGCGGCCAGGGCGTTCCTCAGCGTGAGATCGCCGGAAGTCGTCACGAGAGCGGCTGCTTGCCGTTCTCGATCGGGATCGGCCGGTGTCTCGTACCTCGGCAGATCGCGCAGGAGTGGTCGGGACTCGGGCGGATCGAACGCGAACGGTGATGGTGCGCACGCGGGGATAAGCGCAACGACGCCAAGCGCAGCACTGCCAGTCAGTATGGACGTTGGATTCAACCGCATGGACTCCACTCGAATGGGGAAGGGCGCACGGCACACGCCGAGCGCGGGACTGAGAGCGCCCCAAAGGGCGCAACACCAGTTCCTCCCCTAAACGAGCAGAATCACAGATCGCAGTTGGTGTATCGACGTGAGGTGCAGATCCGGTGGTCGCGCAACGCGGGCCACCCGACGACCGACCGCCCTTGCTGAAGAGTTGGAGTCGAGCCAGTGGGCTTGCGCAGAGGGCGGCTGATCTTCGGAGTCGCCCTTGCACTCCCGCTCGGATATCCCGATCACCTCATCCTCGATGAGCGTGGATTGGCAGCCATCAGAACACGACGACGCACCAACGCCGGACCCGCGAGGCTCAGTGATGGCACCCGTAGTGCTGCCGCTGCACGAGTCGCTGCACGAATCCTCGGCATCGCAGCAGAACTGGTGGCCAATCTCAACGCTGACCGTGCCGTTCGCACACACGCAAGAGAAGCGCGGGATCAGCGTGCCGCCGAGCGTGAACCAGACCGCGAGGAAGAACGAGATGACGGGGTGCATTCGCATCGGAAAGTACGGGAAACCTGCCAGTGTCTTGCTTGACTATTACACCGTATCGTGTAATTGTCAAGGACGGTCCAGCCCTTCTGGGCCGACCCAGGCTGGAGACTTCATGGACACCTGCAAGCCGAAGTTACCGCTCCCCGATCGACTGCTAATCAGTTCCCCAGAGGCTGACCGCCTGGGGGGGCTATTCAAGAGCCTTGCGCACCCGACGCGGCTCCGATTGCTGCACGCCCTGATCCGGGCGGGGGAGCTCGCAGTCAGCGATTTAGCCGACGAGGTCGACATGTCTGCTCAGGCCGTCTCGAACCAACTCCAGCGTCTCGCCGAGACGGGCGTCGTAGGCAGCCGACGCAACGGCCTTCAAGTGATCTACCGGATCATCGACCCGTGCGTACCGGTGCTGCTCGAACGGGGATGGTGCCACATCGACGAGTTCCAACCGATCGAAGCGCCTGAGGCTGTCTGATCGCCCGCAACAGGGGAATACCGGCTCCTGGCCGGTTGTTCGGGCTCAAGTCAACCCTGGTGGTCGGCCGAGGTATACTCCCATAATGCGTCGCGCTGTGATTGCACACATCCTGCTTCTCGCCTTCGGCCTGAACTCTCTGGTTGGCGCGACCGGTGGGATTGTCGTCGTCTGCCTTGGTGGGGGCCATGAGCACGGACCTGCCGAGATCGACCACTGTGAGTCGGCTTGCAGCCACAGCGGCTCGTTTCCCATCCCGTTCCCGCCTGACGACCACGATGATGACTGCGGCTGCACGGATGTCGAACTTGACGCTCCCGAGTTGCCAACGCTACCTCGCATCCACCAGGCTGCGTGGGATGTGGTGACTGTTGCGCCGGCGCCCGATTGGGGAGTGGTCGTCATCGAGGCTGGTTTGGGCCGACGTGGGCCTCCATTACCGCCACCGCCCTGGTTCGATCCAGCCGGCGAGCAGCGGATCGAGTTCGTGTCGAGCGTCGTTCTGACCATCTGAATCCTGTTTGCATACGCCCGTACCGCGACGGCATGGCCGCCGCGGTCGCTTTGCCGCGCTTGCAGACAGGAGCAAACCCGCATGGACAAGTTATTGAGCGCCCGCCCACCGCGGGCGATTGCACCGGCTATGGGTGCAGCACTGGTGTGCCTGCTCGCAGGCTGCCAGTCATACGAACGAGCGCCGCTGAGCATCGCGGATCACCGCGACAGCATGAGCGCACGTCTTACTGATACCGAGCCGATCGCCGGTTTCGTCGAGAGGCTGACCGCGCAGGGATGGGAAGTGCCGGCTCGTTTCGATCTCTCCGATGGGATCTCGCTACCGGAGGGCGAAGTGCTCGCGCTCTTCTACAACGCGGACCTTCGGCTCGCTCGGCTCGACGCCGGCGTGGCGCTCGCCAACTACGAGACCGCCGGCTTGTGGGAGGACCCAGAGTTCGGGTTCGACGGCGCAGAGATCCTCTCGCCGTCCGGCAGCCCGTTCGAGTTCGGGCTGACACTCAGCCTCACCATCCCAATCTCCGGCCGATTGGGTGTAGAGAAGGACCGCGCTGGGGCGGCGTACGAGGCCGAGCTTCGGCGAATCGTCGATGCCGAATGGGCGACGCGCGCGCAAGTCCGATCGGCGTGGGCGGCGTGGACCGTAAGCCTGAACCGCTTGAGCCTGCTCCAGGACACGGTTGTGCAAACCGAACGCATTGTGTCCATTGCTGATCGTCTGGAGCGTGCAGAAGAGCTCACGCGAGTTGAAGCGCGGCTGCTTCGTGCCGCGTTGGTCCAGGCGCGATCGGATGTCGCTCAGGCTGAACGGGATGAGATTCGGACGCGTATCGCGCTCCTCGGGCTGATGGGACTGACGCCAGACACGGAGGCTCAACTGCTGCCGTCGTTAGCGACCCGGGCGACACCGCCCGTCGAAGACCCCGTCCAGCGTCTCATCGAAGCGAACACAGCGCTCGCTGTCCGGCGAAGCGAGTACCAGGTTGCCGAGGAGACACTCCGGCTTGAAGTCCGGAAGCAGTACCCGGATATCACGATCGGGTCTGGCTACGGGAGCGAGGATGACGATGACCGGCTGTTGCTCGGCGTCTCCATGCCGATCCCGAGCCTCAACGCCAATCGCGCCGGGATCGCGGACGCTCGTGCACAGCGCGAAGTCGCCAGGGCCACCGCGGAGACAACATTCGAGCGACTCGCAAGAGAGCTGGCGAACGCCCAGGCCGAACTCAACGCAGTTCGGTCTCAGCTTGCCTTCTACGAGAGCGAGCTTGTCCCGATGTTCGACGAGCAGACGTCGGAGGTTGATCAGCTCGCCGACCTCGGTGAAGTCGATGCGTTCGTCCTTCTGGAAACGGTGACGCAGACATACGCCACGAAGAGTCGGCTGCTCGATCTTCGCGCAGCAGAGATCGCAGCGGTGACCGAGATCGATCGGCTGCTCGGCCCTGAACAATCCGCATCACCCGCGCCCGTGTCTGTGGACGGCGAGGGTAATGGCGAGACCCTGTTCGATGACACACATGAAACCGCGGCACAAGGCGATACGCCTGCCGATGGAGCATCCCAATGAACAACACCCAATATGCACTCCTGCTCACTGCGGTCGCAACGGCGACGCTGAGTCTTGTTGCCTGCAGCGGCGGCACACGAGCAGCCACGACGCCCGGCGAACGGGTCGAATCACACACGCTCGTGGACTCGCGCATCGGAGATTCGATGACCACAATCACTCTACTCGGCTTCGATGGATGCCCTCTCACGCCTCTGATGAAGAGCCGCCTTGAGACAGCACTCTCGAAACTGGACGAGACCGTCGAACTGGTTCAGGTCAATCAGAAGACGTTGGATCCATCAGACCTTCGCCGAGGCTACCCCGCGCCGACAGTCGTCGTGAACGGGTCTGACCTGTTCGGCATGGCGCCGCCCACCGCACCATCGATGGGGTGCCGTATGTACGACGGTCCCGGAGGTGTGCCATCCGTTGACGAATTGTTTAGACGACTGAGCCTGGCGCTGTCATCGGGTTCGAAGGCAACGGGAGGTGGGGCATGATCCGGGTGGCCATACTCACAGTCCTTTCAATCGTTCTCGCAGTCCCTTTGGCCTCATGTGATCGCGGCTCACAAGACGCCGGAGCTGCACACGCCGAAGGCGACGGGCACGATCATGGCGAAGAGCAGGCGACGAGCAATCCGAACGTTGTCGCCATTCCCGCTGCGGTGCGCTCGAATCTCGGAATCAGCTTTATCGAAGTCGAGCGCCGACGGATCGAACAGACGCTGCGTGTGCCGGGTCGGTTCGAGTATCTGCCGACCGCACGCCGAGAGTACCGCACGGCGGTCCCGGGCCGCGTGGAGCTGCTGGTCGAGCAGTTCGAACGGGTGGAAGCCGGGCAGCCCCTCTACCGGCTCGATTCGCCATCGTGGCGCGAGACGCAGCAGTTGCTCGCCGATGCGACGGCACAGATCGAGCGGTTGGAAGCGCGTCTCGATACGTTCGAGCCGCTGTTTGCGGCTCATCAGCAGCACGAGGACAGCCTGCACGAGAGCGTGTCGGTCTGGGATGAACGTGTCGAGCAGTTGCAGTCGCTGCGCGAAGCGGGGGGCGGACGGGTTGATGAATTCGCCCAAGCCAGAGCATCGCTCGCGAGTACCCGAGCGGAACTCGCGAACGTGATGGAGAAGAAGGCCGAGCTTACGGCAGACCGTCAACAGACACGAGCCGACCTCCGCGCGGCTCGGGCGAGACTCGATTACTTGCTCGATGGGGCATCCGCTATCGTCTCCCGTTCGCGCAACCTGCTCGCCGAGACGGTCGAAACGGCTCACGGACCGGAACCCGGGTGGGCCACGATCACCATGATCGACGTTACAGCGTCCGAGGCCGGCATCGTCGAGATGCTCGGACTGACCAACGGCTCATGGGCCGATGAAAAGACGCCTGTTCTCACCGTCGTACAGCCCGACCGATTGCGGTTCCGGGCGTCGGGCCTCCAGAGCGATCTCGGGGTGCTGCGAGACGGGTTGCTGGCCCGCATCGTGCCCCCCACGCCCACAGCGATAGGACGGGCGGTCCCGGTCACTGAATCCATGACCGGCACGCTCTCGCTCGGCCTCGCAGGCGACCCGAACGACAGGACACTTGAAGTTTTCATTGTTCCCGACGAAATCCGGCCGTGGGCGCGCCCTGGTATATCCGCCCAGCTTGAAATCGTCACGGATACGACAGCGGAGCCGGAGCTGGCGATCCCACTCGCGGCCGTCCAGCGCGACGGCCTGATGCCCGTCATCTTCCGCCGCAGTCCTCAGAATCCGAATGAGGCCATTCGGATGGAGGCCGATCTCGGCAAGGACGACGGCCGCTGGGTCGCGCTGCTGAGCGGTGTGCGCGACGGCGACGAGGTTGTGCTCGACGGCGCGTTCCAACTCATGCTCGCCACCAGCGGTTCGATCCAGAAGGGCGGCCATTTCCACTCTGACGGCACCTTCCACGATGGGGAGCACTGAATCATGCTCAAAGCTGTCATCCGCTTCTCGCTCCGGTATTCGAGCCTCGTGCTCATCGCGGCGGTGATGGTCGTCGGCTACGCCGGCTACCGCCTGCCCAGGATGAGCGTCGATGTCTTCCCGGAACTCAACGCGCCCACCGTCACCATCATGGCAGAATCGGGCGGGCTCGCCGCCGATGAGGTCGAGCAGTATGTCACCTTCCCGATCGAGACCGCCGTCAACGGCATGACGGGCGTGCGTCGTGTTCGTAGCGCGAGCGCGATCGGACTTGGCATCGTCTGGGTCGATCTCGACTGGGGTACGGACCTGTACGACGCACGCCAGCTCGTCGCCGAGCGCCTCGTCACCGCCCGGGAGAACCTCCCTGACGAGGTCGAGCCGTTCATCACGCCGATCACTTCGATCGCGGGCGAGATCATGCTCATTGCATTGTCCTCGCCCGATG
>JAUILU010000002.1 GCA_030432905.1 Phycisphaerae bacterium
GCGACGCCGAAGACGACGAGCCAAGCCAGACCCTTGATCAGGAAGAACAAGAACAGCCCGATCCCTGCTTTTTTGGCTAACGATCCTGTGCGTGGCATCCGGCGGTCTCCTGCTGGGAATTACAATTGAGAAACAGTATCACTTAGAAACGCCCTTGGCCAGCGGGACGATCATGGGCACCTTCCGGCGGTATTGGCGGTAGGTTTCGCCGTGCTCGTCCACCAGATTCCGCTCCTCGAGTTGGATGGCGACGAAGATGTAGAGCGTGGTCATGACCGCGAAGACGAAGTGGGCGACCGTCATCGTCGGCGTGAACCAGAACGCCATGAGCCAGCCCAGGTAGAGCGGGTGGCGGACGTAGCTGTACATCGTCCGCTGCTTGAACTTGAGCGGGGCGTAGTCCTTCTTGCGGGCGTAGAGCCAGACCTGGCGGAGCCCGAAGAGGTCGAAGTGGCAGATCATGAAGGTGGTCAGCAGGACGAGCAGCCAGCCCGCGCCGCCGAGGCCGAACATCGCCGCCTTGGCCGCGGTGCTCTCGAACGCCCAGAGCGTGCCGCCCATCGGCTGCCAGAAGTAGAACATGACGATCATCGCGAGGTTGCTGAACAGCACATACGTGCTCCGCTCGGCGGGCACGGGCACGAGCCTGGTCCACCACCTCTTAAAGGTCGGTCTCGCCATGACGCTGTGCTGGACCGCGAACAGGCCGAGCAGACCAAGATTGATCACGAGCGCCGGCACGAAATCCATCGTCGGGGGCGAGTCGAGCGTGACCGGTGCACCGAACCCAACCACGAACCCGAGCGCGTACAGGAACACTCCGAGGAACATGGCATAGGCAACCAAGCCGTAGGCGAGGATGGCCATCCGCCGAAACAGCGACGCCTCCTGCGGCGAGGTTGAGGGTCTGATATGGACTTCGTTCTCCTGGGCTTGTGCGTACATGGCGGCTCCTTTGCGTTCGCGTCAAGGCCCGCCAACACCGGCGGCCAACCCAATGGGCGAAAGCCAACCAGCCCGCCTGCCACCGCCGAGGAATATTTTGAATTTTCACGCCCGCGTGTCAGTGATCAGCCCCCGACTGCGCCAATCACAATGAAAGGAGCGGCCTGATGCGGTGCGCGAACCCGAACACAACCACGAACGCACCCAGACCACGCCTCCACGCGCCCCACCCGCACAGCCGCCACCGGTTCCGAGGTACACTGCGGCCGGTAGCTGCGGATTCCCCGACGGCTTCGATCTGCTTGGACCCCGCCATGACGGACACCCCGCACACACAGGTGACCCGGCTGCTCCAAGACGTGGGCGACGACGCCAACCGTGAGTCCGCGACCAGTGAACTGCTGGCCGTGGTGTACCAACAACTCCGCCAGATCGCGCAGCAGCGAATGGGCAACGAACGCGCCGACCACACACTCCAGGCCACCGCGCTCGTACACGAGGCATTCATCAAGCTCGTCGGCGACAACGACATTAGCTGGGAGAGCCGGGGGCACTTCTTCGCCGCGGCGGCGCAGGCCATGCGTCGGATCCTCATCGACCACGCACGCAAGAGCAACGCGCTCAAACGCGGCGGCAACTTCAAGAAAGTCCCAATGAGCGTCGTCGATCTCGCGGCGAACACGGACCCGGAGCAGGTCATCGCGCTCGATGAGGCGATGGACCGGCTCGAACAGGACGACCCGCGCGCCGCCTCGATCGTGCGCCTTCGCTTTTATGCCGGGCTCGATGTCGCCGAGACCGCCGAAGCGCTCGGGCTCTCGGAGCGCACCGTCATGCGTGACTGGGCCTTCGCCCGCGCCAAGCTCTTCCAGGAACTCACCGACGCAAGCGGGCCGACGACAGATGTCTAGCGAGAACGAGAAAGACATCTTCTACGAAGCGCTCGATCTCGCACCGAATGAACGCGGCGATTTCCTCGATGCCAGGTGCACCGACAGCGCGATGAAAGAACGCATCACCGCCCTGATCGAATCGCATGAGCAGGCCAGCGAGTTCATGTCCGACCCCACGATGGCCTCGCACGGCACAGCGGAGATCCCGACGAAAACCCGTGAGGAACTCGCCGGGCCAATCGGGCCGTACAAGCTGGAACAGCTGCTCGGCGAGGGCGGGTTCGGGCGTGTGTACCTTGCGCGCCAAGAGCGCCCGATCGCGCGGAACGTGGCGCTCAAGGTGCTCAAAGCAGGGATGGACACCCGCGCGATCATCGCGCGCTTCGAGGCGGAACGGCAAGCGCTGGCTGTCATGGACCACCCGAACGTCGCGCGCGTCTTCGACGGCGGGCAGACCGAATCGGGCCACCCCTACTTCGTCATGGAGTACGTCCGCGGTGAATCGATCACGTCGTTCTGCAGCAAGCACAACCTCTCGCTGCGCCGGAGGCTCGAACTCTTCGAGCAGGTCTGCCTCGCGGTTCAGCACGCGCACCACAAGGGCATCATCCACCGCGACCTCAAGCCCTCGAACGTGCTCGTCACGATGGTGGACAACGTCCCGGTCCCCAAGGTCATCGACTTCGGCATCGCCAAAGCACTCGGCTCAGAAAGCAACAACCAGACACAGATGACGGTGCAGGGGCACCTCGTCGGCACGCCCGCGTACATGTCGCCAGAGCAGGTCACCGGCACCGCGGGCATGGACACCCGATCGGACGTCTTTACGCTCGGTGTCCTGCTCTACGAGCTGCTCACGGGCTCGCTGCCCTATGAAGCAAGCCGGCTCGACAACGCGTCGGCGTCGGCGCTCGCCGAGTTGATCTGCGACGAAACACCGCCCAAGCCCTCGACGCGCATCGGCAAGGGCGCCGGCGACGCGGCGCAGCAGACGCGCCAGCTCAGCAGCCAGCTCCGCGGCGACCTCGACTGGATCGTCATGCGTGCGATGGAGAAAGACCCCGCCAGGCGATACCAGACCGCCAACGCGTTCGCCACTGATATACGCCGGTACCTGCGTGATGAGGCCGTCGAAGCCGGGCCGCCCAGCAGCGTGTACCGCTTCAAGAAGTACGCGCAGCGCCACCGCGGAGAGATCGCCGCCGGCGCGCTCATTCTCACGGCGCTCGTCGCGGGTCTGATCTCGAGCCTCGTCTTCGCGGCGCGAGTCGATCGTCAGCAGCAGTTGACCGCCAAAGAACTCGAGAAATCGCAAGTCTTCTCGGGCTTTGCGACCGACATGCTCGCCGGTCTCGACCCGGCGGTGGCGCGCGGCAAGGACACGGAGCTCCTGCTGCAGATCCTCGACGACGCGAAGCAAGGGCTCGACGAGTCGCCGCCAGAGTTCACGAAGGTCGAGTCGGAGATGCGCCGGCTGCTCGGTGTCGCGTACCACAAGATCGCAGACTACGAAGCCGCCGAGGAACAGTTCCTGCTGGCGATCGACCTCGATTCCAAGAGCGATCACGAGCCGGGGCACGTGTTTCTCGACGCGACGGGTCTGCGGCACGACCTTGGCCGGGTCTACGCGGAGACCTCGCGCTACGACGAGGCGCGCGAGGCGTTCGAGTTCGCCCGCGACATCCGCCTGATGCACCTCGGCCCGGACGACCCCGAGACACTGGCGGTCATGTTCGACCTCGGCGCTGTTGATCGGCTGACCGGCAACTACGAGCAGGCGCGCGAAGCGTTCGAGCGCGTACTTGAACGGCAGATCGCTGTGCTGGGAGATTGGCACAAGGACACCATGTCCACGCGCAACAGCCTTGCAGTTGTGCTCGACGAGCTGCGCGAGTTCGATCGATCGGCCGGGCTTCTGCGAGAGGTCATTGACTACCAGCTCGAAGAGTTCGGCGAGGACCACCCGCACACATTGGCGACCAAGAACAACCTCGCCGACACGCTCGGCCACCTCGGCAAGCAGGACGAGGCCGTCGAGATCCTGATCGATGTGCTGGAAACGAAGCGCCGCGTACTCGGGCCTGACCACCCGAGCCTGATTCTCGCGCTCAACAACCTCGCGCACTCCTACGGCGACATGGGCAACGAAGCCGAGGCCGAGCGGATGATCACCGAGGCGCTCGAAATATCCAAGCGCACGCTCGGCGACCGCGATATGCGCACGCTCATCCTGACGAACAACATCGCAGGCGTCTACCTCAAGACCGACCGCCCCGAGCTCGCGCGGTCGGTGCTGTTGCCCGCGATCCCGGTCTGCGAAGAAGTCATGGGCGAGAACCACCCATTGTCGCTCGCGATGCTGTCCTACAAGGCCGGCATCCACCGCGAGACCGGCGAGACCGAACAAGCCGTCGCGACAGCGCAAACGCTGCTCGAACGCGCCAAAGAAGCCTTCCCCGCCGACCACCCGAACCAGGCCAACCACCGCAGGCTCCTGGCCAACACGCTCTTCGAGGCCGGCGACCCCGCGGCCGCCAAAGCTCTACTCATCGAGGCACACGAACTGCACAACAACGGCGTCTCGGGTTCACCAGACGATGTGCGCAATACACTCGAAGCGCTCGTCAAAGTCTGCAACGCGCTGGGCGAGAGCGAAGAAGCCGCAGCGTACACCGCAGAACTCGAAACGCTCCCGGGCGAATAGCTCAGTTGAACTTAATCGAACCCTTGGCCTTCGTGAGCGCATCCTTTGCAGCGTGCTCCGAGCGGATCAGCCGGCCCGTGATCGAGCCGATCTGGATCTGCGGCTTGCGTTTGTCGAGCTTGCCCGTCACCCAGCCCTGGATCATCATCGCGTCGAGCGTCTGCATGTAAGACGAGATGCTGAGGCTCTCCGAACCCGCGGCCACGGCGCCGCTGATCTTGGAATTGAGGTACGCCAGAATCTTGTCAATGTCCGACGTCTGCTTGAGCATCTCGACCAGCTCGCCGTACTGACCCGCAAGAGGCAGCACGGAGTTGCCGCGCCTGTAGCAGGGCACACGGACGATCTTGCCGTCGTGCAGGTCGCCGATCACGTCTTCCTTGGCGCCGCGGATGTTGAGCTTGAAGACGTTGTTCCCGTCGATCTTCATTTTCTGCTCGCCGCCGAGGAATCGGTCAACGAGATGCCTGCCCGAGTTGAGCGAGAACGAGCCGAGCGAAGCCGTGCCCGCGAACTCGGTCGCAAAGCCGCCTTGCGAGAGCCATCGCCACGCGTCCTTCGGCGAGAGCTTCAGTCCCGCCTCCTTTGCGATCGAGGTGCAGTGGTCTTGCAGATCGGTGAACTGGCCGTTGGATGCGTACCAGTATTTGGCGAAGCGGATGTGCTGGTTGATGTTGTCTCGGTTCTTGGTGTCGTAGCGGTGCTTGACCCATTTCATGTCGCCCGGGTCGCTCTCGATGTCGAGGATCGAGTACGCGGTCTCGCGCGCAGAAGAGTGCGCCAGTGTCATGCCCGCAGCGAGGATCGGGTCGGCGAACCCGGCGGACTCGCCGCAGAGCCACCAGTTCTCGCCGACGAGCCGCGACGACAAGTGCGACCAGTTTTTGATGCTGTGTACCTTGTCGTTGCCGAGTTCGCTCTTGGCGTCTGCGAGCAGCGCCTTGATGTCGGGCTGAAGCTCGAGCGCCTCGTCGTACAACTCTCTGGGCGAGATGCCCCGCTCCTTGTAGTAGTCCGACGGGCAGATCAGACCAACGCTCGCCCGGCTCGGGCCGAGCGGGATGAACCAGATCCAGCCGAACGGCAAGCTCCGCACGTACACGCGCGTGCCGCCGACGCCGATCTCGACCTTCCACTTCGCGTTGTCCCAGTAGTCCCAGAACGCGACGTTGCGCAGCTCCTTTGGCGCCTCGCTCTCGACGCCCATCGCCCGGCGGAGCAGGCCGACGTGCCCCGATGCGTCGACGTAGTGCCGCGCTGTGATTGTTTCGTCGGTGTTCAGTTTCAGGCCGGTGATGGTGTCGTCCTCGCGCAGGACTTCTTTCACCGAGGTCTCCTCGCGCACGGTCGCACCCATCTCCTCGGCGTGGCGCAAGAGGATGTTGTCGTACTCTGCGCGCTCGACCTGGAACGCCGTGTGCTGGCGCTGGCCCGCGTAGCTCGCCGGCCTCGGCTCGTCGGTGAACTCCTCGGCCGGGAAGAAGTCAAACTCCCAGGGCTCGTTCACCTGGCCCCACGTGTAGCTCACGCCCAGCTTGATCGGGAAGTTCGCCGCCTCGACCTTCTCCCACACGCCCATCTCAGCCAGGATGTGGCTCACGAGCGGCAGCTGGCTCTCGCCGACGTGCTCGCGCGGGAACTTCTCCTTCTCGAGGATCAGCACGGACAAACCCGGGTTGTACTTGCGCAGCAGCGTGGCGACGGTCGTGCCCGCGGGCCCGCCGCCGATGATCGCCACGTCAAAGTCCGGGGTCTGGTCGCTCATGACTCACTCCTCTTGGCCTGTGCACCGGGGCACCGACACCTTCTTATGGATGACCCTAGCCCATCCTCGTCCTGATTTGCAACACAATCTCGTCCCCCGGCAAGCCCGGCCCGCAACTCCCGCCCGGACTCAGACCAATAACCTCCCCATGCGAGACCCCGAGCACCAAGGGCGTATGATCCACCAGCCGGCCCCGACTGCCGGCAACATGGTGTGGTGGCTGAGCGGTTGAAGGCGCCGGACTTGAAATCCGGTGAAGGGCTTGCTTGACCGACCCACGATCCAAACCAGAGATCCCTAAAACATCGAGTATTGCGGGCCTTTTAAGCATCATCTCAATCGTTGATCGGACCGATCGCACCAACAAATCGAATAGAGAACCGTCTTCGCGCTGCACTATCTGCTGCACCTTCTGCAGCCCCGCCGCCTTATCGAGTAAGTCATCAGGTGCGCTGATGTAGTGCTCGGCTGAGACTTGGATGCCGTGACCCATCCATTCACTAACAACAGCTTGCGGGTAGTCGCGCGCCCAATCGACTTCGCAACTCCGCCGCAACGACTGAAACGCCTTCGGCCACTGTGTGAGACCGGCACGTTCAATGGCTCGCCTGAGCACCATGTGCGGATTGGTTCCAGGTATGACGACAACCCTGTCGTCCTTGCCGTGTTTCGCAGGTGGCGTCAACCATCTTGCGAGTTCCGGAGTGATCGGCACAGTTCGAGAGGCTCGAATTCGTGGCTGACCTCTCCGCTCCAGCTTGGGGGCGTGCACGTGCAGGCGCTTGCGTTCTTGGTCAACACACTCCCATGTCAGGATTCCGCTTTCACTTGGAACACGCAACCCGCCAAACCTTGCAAGCGCGATAAGTGTGCGCCAGCCGTCGCTGGGTAGATGGTCCATAAGGCGATCGACCCACGCGGCGGGCACATAGGTCTTCGTCTCAGACGAGATCGCTGTTGAGGCGACCTTTGCAAAGGGGTTTTTGTCAATCAGACCGTCAGCTATCGCCGCGCCAAACATCGCCTTCACGTTCCGAACGTGTTGGCGAGCGGTGGACTCTGCGAGACCGGTATCCAGCAACGCCATCTTCCAAAGTCTCGCCTCAGATGCGCCGACGTCTTCGATTCGGGCGCTCTCGCCAAAGTGGGCCAATAGCTTTTGCTGACTCAGGCGAAACGACTCTCGCGTGGCGGGCTTCCAGTCATGCCGGCGCGACTGCATGTAATGGATCGAGAATCCGAGCAGGTCGCTGGGCGATTGCTTCGGGCGTTGCTGTACAAGGCCAACCGCCGCGAGCTTGTTCTGTGTTGACGCTGGCAACGCATCCAGCCACGCGGAAGTCTCCACGCTGGGCGGGCGTGCCAGCTTGATGGCTTGCTCCAATTCGTTGGCATGGTCGCACAGACGCCGGGCGTCTGCGTTGCTCATTGCACCGAGCCGTACCGACTTCCGACGCCCCGTTACGCTTGACCACAATGCCCGCTTCGGGCCACCACCTATCTTCGAGATCGATGCCACGTGACCACCCCTTTCAGCGCGCGCGACAGCCGAGACTACCTTCGCTGCCATCTACATGGGTCGGAAAATCAGACGCCGAGTTGCACGAAGACTGTTAGCAAACGCTTACTTATGTGTGGGAATAGACCGCACATTACCCAACCGTCTACCGAGTATGGGGTGTATAATCGACGTCGGGTGTGGGGGTTGCTCCCCGCGACAGGGTGACGTGGTCGGCTTCAGTCTCCGCCTGCCACGTCGCCCGGCCCGCGACGGAGACTGAACATGGCGAAGCGCTCAGGGACGAAGGCGGGCGAGGTAGATTGGTCTCGAACTCGCTCAATGATGGAGTCTGCTATCGAAGAAGCCATCGAGCGCGCTTCAGATACAGACGCAGTGCAGGTGCAGTGTTGCCTCACCTATCTTGGAATACAAATCGCTTCAGGTGGCCCCGATGCTCTGAAAACACTGGAGAATCCGAAGGTCAATATGGCACGTCGGGCCATGTGGGATCCACTACAACGACTGAGGGTTCTCGCTGAGTCGCGTGGCATGGACTCGACGCCACTCTGGGAACTCTGCACCTGTGATAGCCAAGCTCAAATCGACGCAGTCGAGCCGCTGCTCGAACGTCTTGATCTCATCGAACAGATGATGCAAGGCAAAGTCGATGGCGTGGACAAGAGTGTCGCCGAGATCGTTGGGGAATGCCAGAAGGCGACCGCTGATTCAGTTCATCACTTCGATGGTCTGACCCAGAAGGAACTTGTAGTACAGGCCGAAGAATTGATCGGATCGTTCAGCCCCGACACGCTTCGACGGATTCGCGAGAAAGCGGGCGTCAAAGCACGTCCGGCAGGTGGTGCCGGCCCGCAATCGAGATACTCGATAGTCGAAATTAAAAAACTGGTCGAAACAGCAAGCAATAGTGATAAACCGAAGTGGAAACAGGCAGGGGCAGCGTGGGCTCAATGCATCAAGGATTGAGCCTGTCTGCCCAGCAAATGGACTAGCAATGGCCTCGCATTGCGAGTCGCGACTAGCAACAGCCTTGCAAATCGATCGGACGATTTGAGGGTACCCGTGTGTCACGTCTTTAATTCGGCATGGACACAAGAACAGACCACATCGTACCACTCGACAAACTAGCCATACGCCTAAGGCTATCACGTCGTTGGCTTCACCAAGAGGCTATAGCAGGCCGCATTCCTTCACTCAAAGCCGGGCAGCGCCGAGTCTTTAATGTCCGTGCTGTGGAGCTTGCCCTTGCGAAGCGAGCGGCAGACCAGTCAACACAGAAGCCGAAAGGCGGTGCCTCATAACCAGGTACCAAAACCTCTACACGATCCCGGAAATCGCACGCGAGCTGGGCACCACCGCAAACGTCGTTCGCTGGGTCATGGCCCGCGACAGACTCTCAACAACCGAGCACGGCAACATCGACGACGCGACAGCCGAAGCCATCGAACTAGGGCTCGGCGACGACGACAACTACATCAGCCAAAAGGAGACACAAGACAATGGCTAGGCAGATCAACCGAAGAAGACCGCAGGGATCCGGCAAGATAACAAGCGGTCGCAATTTCCTCTTCAATCGTAGCACCGACGCATATTTGGACAAGGCCGACCGCACCGAACTCGCGAAGTTCCGAGAGCGATGTGTGGCACGTGTCGTGCGAGATAATCCCAACTACTTCGCCGCCGCCGGCGTGTTGTTCGTCGTGTTGCTCTTCGAGCACAAGCGCGAGGCGCTGGAGACTCTTGGCCGCACTCTGCCACTCCCCGAAGATATGGAGCCAAGATCCAACGGCCACGTCATTCGACGGCTCAATCGAGACAGGCTCCTGAAGCGGGCGGGTACAGGCGAATCCAAGTTCGACTCATCCAATCACGGGCTACGGAACATCTGGCGCCTTCGTGACGAGGCTGAAGCGTTCACGTGGCTACAGAAGCGAGCTGGCTGGCTCGTTCGCGAGCTTCGCATCCCAAATCCGACCGAGTCGGCAACCACCTCTAACTAAATCCCCTTCCTGTGCGTGGGGAGCTTTCCACAACTACACGAAGCCCGACGCCTGGCTCGATCGAGGACGCACCCTCTGAGCAGGTGTCGGGCGGAGCACGACAGCATGAGCAGCGTCTATGGCGATGACCCTCGCCACTACTACTCGCATGTCACGCGCGAGCGAGAGCGTGAACAGACACTCGGCCTACGTCCTTCGGGCGCGCTGCCCGAAATCGAATGGATCGACGACCCGAACCGCAAGCCCGTCACCTTCCCGGTGAGGCGTTCTCGGCCAGTCAAAGTATCAACCAACACGATTCACGATCACATCACCTTCTTGGGCCACCGGAGGGCCAGCTAAATGACGCCAACAGAAACTGTTCTCTCTGCGCTATCCGATCTTGGCTGCGAACCCCGCCCATGTGGCGGCTCATACAAGGCAAGGTGTCCGGCCCACGACGATGGAAATCCGAGTCTGTCGGTATCAACCAGCGAAGACGGGAAATGCCTGGTGTGTTGCCACGCGGGCTGTAGCCACGCTCAGATCGTCTCGGAACTAGGTCTAGAGCAAGCGGACCTCTTTCCCGGTGATGGGCATGCTGGCCACCTCAGGGCACGCTACACGAAGCCTGCAGCGCTAGACACCCGTCGTCGTTACGCAACCGCGAGAGAGGCGGCCGAGAGCCTTACCCGCTCGCTCGGTCAGTGGGATCACAAATGGCACTACGACGACGCCGATGGATACGCAACGGGGCTGGTGCTTCGATGGGATTCGCCGACTGGCAAGGAGATCCGCCCTATATCACTCGTCGAGGGCGGCTGGGTCATTGGCGCTCACGCCGACCCGCGACCACTCTGGAACCTTCCAGACCTCAGCGACGCCAAACAGGTCTTTCTCTGCGAGGGTGAGCCAGCGGCATCCTGTGCGTTCGAGATGGGCTTGCACGCGACGACTAGTCAGGGAGGATCGAAAGCGGCGTCACACAGCGATTGGTCGCCACTGGCTGGCAAAGAGGTGGTGATACTCCCCGACAATGATCACGCCGGTGAGGCATATGCCGCCGACGTAATCGCGTGTCTTTCGTGCCTGAGCCCCGCGCCAACCGTGAAGATCGTGCGTCTGCCGGGACTGCCTGACAAGGGCGATCTTGTCGATTTCATCGAGGCCAACGTCGGGCGAGGGCTTGCTGAGATTGAGAGAACGATCCGCGAAGCCGTCAACGCAGCCGAGCATGTCAACATTGACGGGTTCGACGTCGAAGATACAGGGGGCGGCAAAGTCGGGATCGGGAGTTTTGTGTCTACGAAACTATCTGGTGATCTCGAATATTCGCCGTTTCCAGTCTCAGAACTGCCTTTTGGATTTCGTAGTTTTGTAGACGCTGCGGCGAAGGCGATCGGATGTGACCAAAGCTACGTCGCGCTGCCTCTGTTGTCCGGTCTTGCGGCTTCCATTGGAACATCGTGTCGTATCCAGATCAAGCACGACTGGAGCGAGCCTGCAATCGTTTGGACAGCGATCGTTGGCGAGAGTGGTACCAGCAAGAGTCCGGCCATCGAAGCCGCACTACGTCCGGTGCGTGCACATCAACGCGATGCGTTCGCTGAACATGCCGAACTCAAAGATGAATTCGACGAAACCTTGCTGCGTTACGATCGCGACCTCGCGGGATGGAAGAAATCCGGATGCACAGGCCCTGCCCCTGAGGCCCCTGAAGAACCAACACCGGATCGATTCTGGATCGACGACGCCACAACTGAATCGCTGCTCAAACTGCTACAAGAAAACCCACGCGGGCTCCTGATGGTGCGTGATGAGTTGGCTGGTTGGTTTGCCGGCTTCGATCGGTACGCGGCGAGCAAGGGGGGCGATGCGAGCCGCTGGATCGAGATGTTTGGAGCTCGCCCGATCGTCGTGGACAGGAAGGGTGTCGGGTCGTTGTACGTCCATTCGGCAGCCGTGAGTGTTTGCGGTGGCATCCAGCCTTCGATACTCAAACGATCACTCAGCCAAGAACACCGAGACAGTGGGCTCGCTGCTCGTCTGCTGCTGGCGTATCCGCCACGAACACCGAAGCGATGGACCGAAGACAGCATTACCCCAGAGATCGAGCGAACCGTCTCACAGGCGTTCAGTCGTCTTTACGGCATCGACCCCGACTGCGACCATGAAGGGCGCGACAAGCCTCACCTGATCCCCCTGAGCACCGATGGCAAGCGAGAGTGGATTGAGTTTTTCAATCAACACGCTGAACAACAGGCAAGGCTCAGTGGAGACGAAGCGGCAGCATTTGCCAAGCTCGAAGGCTACGCGGCCAGGTTTGCCCTGATCATCCATCTCTCGAAGTGGGCATTGGGCGAAGACGAAGTGCCAACCCCTCTTACACCGATCAGCGCCTCGTCTATCCGTGCCGGCGTCACGATCACAAGGTGGTTCGGGAATGAAGCCCAACGTGTCTATGCAATGCTCAGCGAGAGCAAGAAGGATGCCGAACTGCGTTCTCTTGTTGAGGTGGTCAGCAAGGCAGGCGGTAGTATGAGCGGCCGTGAACTGATGCAAGCTCGCAGAGGCTTCCAAACAGTCCAAGAGGCCGAAACGTGCTTGCACTCAATAGTCGAACATGGTTGGGGTGTATGGATCACACCAAAACGCGAAGGCACAGGACGTCCGAAGGCTCGAAGAGTTCTGATCAATGCCGTCTACAAAACTACAAAACCCCATTCCGACACCGCCAGAGGGGGTTTTGTAGACGGGGTACCAGTAAGCAGCCCAAGTCTGACCGCTTCTGGTGAAGCAAAGGAGGCCGGATGAACACCGACCTACTCGCCGAGACGGCGGTCGAGATCCACGAAATCGAACGCCGTCTCGATGCCGAGATCGAGATCAGGCGGGCGCACGTTTCCGTGAGCGCGTTCGTGATGGACGACAACGCCAAGTCGGCCAAACTCGCTCCCGTCAACCCGGACAATGCGCACCTCGTCGAAGACAGCGACACGCCGCTGGCCTCCTACACGCTGGAGAACGTCGTCTGCGAGCATCCGGTACTGCATCGCGTTGTCTACGTCGCCCGCATCCGCTTCCGCAGCAGGGGGCAAGCAACGTCCTCTGGCTGGCCGGCTACCACCGCTGAGGGGTGCGCCCGATTCCTGATCCATGAGTTCAACCAAGACTTCACGTTCAACAACGCATTCAACAAAGGCAAACCATGAGCAACAGCAACAAGCTCGGCACGCAGTACATTGAGGTTCAGGCACGCGTCGAGAAGGCAGAGCGAAAGCTGGCCGAGTTCAAGCAGAAGGTCAGCGAGACCGCCACCAGCGCCGACGCGAGCGCCGACAAGATCGGACAGGGTTTCGACAACGCCGGCACGCGCGTCAAGGACGGCATGAAAAAAGCGGAGCGGGGAGTCGACAGCTTCGCCGACGAGCTGGAGCGACTGCAGCGAGAGGTTCGCGAGGCGCGCGCCGAGCTTGCCAAGCTGGACGCCAAAGCGAAGCAGACCGGTCAGGAGGTCTCGGGGATCGGGGCGTCGTTTACACGCGTGACCGGCGGTGCAGAGAAGCTGCAGGGCGTGCTAGGCAAGCTCTTGATCCCGGCTGCCATCGTTGCCAGCGTGAAGGGTCTTATTGACTCGCTGAAGGCTGCCAACGACGAGGCCACGCAGCTTCGCCGCACGTTCGACGACATGGCCGACGACGCCGAGAGGACAGCGGCTCGGGCGGTCGCGGCCAACGACGTCTCGGACGCGGTACTGAGCCAGCAGGACATACTCAAAGAGGCTCAGCGACAGGCCGACGCGATCAACAGGCAGATGTACGACAGCATCGCCGAGACCAGCTCGCTCTTCTCGAAGTTCAAAGGCAGCATCGCGGGGCTGGTATACGGGGAAGACAACAGCGCCGACGCCAAGATCAGAGCGGCCAACGAGGCGACCGAGCGGATCTTCAGCGCCTCCCTGAAACGCATCCAGGCCTCCAAGACCGCAAGCGATCGAGCCATAGCCGCAGAGGCACAGGAGGCGATCGACGCGCTAGAGCAACGCCGCCTGTCCGCCATAGAGCGAGAGATCGAGGCGGAGCGAGCTGCAATCGACCGGCTGCGTGAGCTGCGTGAGCAGGCCGATAGCGACGCGACCCGCAACAAGATCGAAGAGGCGATCCTCGCCACGCAGATCGAATCTTCATACCGGCGCGAGGCCATCCACCAAGAAGCCGAACTCGCCAAGCGGCTGGCCGACGAACGCAGCAGGGCAGAGATCGAGGCCATCGAAGCGCGGGCGCTCGCCGCCGAGCGGTCGCTGCTGACAACTGCTGAGCAGGTGAAGGCGCGACAGGCCGACGAGCTAGCGGAGGTGCGGGAACAGATCGCCGAAGTCAGGCGAGACGGCATCGACACCGCGACGGGTGAGGACCGGACGCTAGCTGCGCTCCAACGAATCGAGGCCGTGCTCATCACGCAGGCTGAGTGGGCCGCACAGGCTGACGCTAAGCGGCTGGAAGCCGAGAGGGAACGCGACCGGGCAGCGCCGGACATGATGCGTGAGGCGGTCGGAGAGAGCGTCCAGAGGGTCTTTGACAACATGGGTGTCCTGCAGATCCAACAGACATTGGGGGCTATCTACAGAAACTCAGAAGCAATCGCGGACGAGGTGCGGAGCAGGGCGTACTAGATGGTCAATTTGTACTCGGAAGTATTTGATTGCATGCATTAGGGCAATGCCGCTTCACTCGGAGGACTGTCTGCTACGAAGTTGAATTAGCAACATGTCTTCTAACATGTCCTCTAACTCCATTACTCCGACCTCGCCTTTATCTTTCCACCTCTCATCAGCCTTCATCAAGCCCTGATAATAAGGCGCTTTCACACCTACCGTAAACTTGCTCTCTGCAATTTGCTCGGGAATCGTCTTTCTACCAGGCAGCTGGATCCCCAACCTAATGCACAATGCGATGTAGGAAATCATTCGAGAAGTCCTGCCATTCCCATCAACAAATGGATGAATCCAATTCAATCGCCACAGCAAGTACGCCGAAATATGTACGGCACTAGTTTTCGTTGGATCATTCACATACTCTAGCATCTCGTCTACATAGCTAGGAACGTCCGGCCACACAGGGGGGATGTGCTGTGATACCCGCACCTCTTTTTGCCTGTAAACACCTGCAGACTTCATGATTCCACCGATAGCGTATCTATTCAATTCCAACAGATGATCGGATGTGAATTGAAACGCAGATGATTCGCCTGAGGCGATCGCACTGTCGATAAACTTTCTTGCATAATCAAACTGAAGGAGGCCGTTTTCTGCCTCCTTCAGCGCGCGTTCATGTTCGTTTTCAATTACAGTTTCGCGATTCGAATCGTCAGAATTTTCAATTCTAGTGGTCGGATCCATGCCCGGAGTCTATCCGGGTTGCTGCTGTATTGATCGATTCTTTTGTCACTTTGTCGTTCTCGATATTGGTATTACCGTACGCAAAGCTTCTTCGCTGAGCCTCTGACTCATCGCAACTCATAGTTGTGGATCGCGCTTCGTCAATCAACGTTTCGAGTTCCTGCCTCATAATGTCACTCCAGTTGCCAACCACAGCTCTAACCAAAGAACCTAACACACGATAGGTCTTTGATAGGGCCTCCATCTCTGTGGTCGGCACTCCAATATACATCGGCTAACTGTCAATTGTTCTTTCAGAATGAAGTTTGTCGCCAAAAATCCGTGATTAGGGCTCCTGAGGCTATATACCTAGTAGAAAGGCGCTCATTCAGGGTGCTCATAAACGCCAGCCCAATACAATTCGCATCGGTCGGCATTATTGCTTGACACCCTAACCCTCCGCCAGCTTCAGCTCCACTGGCCTCTCCACCTTCGCACCCGTCCCCATCGCCGCCTCCGCACTCTCGGCCACGTGCGAGATCTTGGAGTCGATGTAGGGTGCGGTGATCTGGGTAGGCCGAGCGATCGGCTGCTCTAAAGCATTCATGCCGCGTACAGCTAGATTCATCAGCCGTTCATCGAGATAAGACTCGCAGGTTACGTCCAGCTTTGCATGCCGCATGATCGACTGAATGACAGTTGGATCGACGCCGTTCACTTCCAGATGCGTAGCCAGATGCTTGCGCAGCGAGTGACGCCCCGCGACGCGGTTTCGCTCGTCTCGCTTGGGGATGCCCGCACGCGACAGATCGCGGTCGAACGTCCGGGCGACGGGGATGCCCGAGAACACGTTGCCAGTTGGCGAGGGAGTAGGGGGCCTGAGCATCGCCAGAGCGCCGCATGCCGCGTGGTTGAGGGGGACCATCGCCGATTTCTTGTTCTTGGTCATGTCGGCGGTCAGGTTCAGGCAGGGGAACTCGCCCGTCAGATCGACGTGACGCCACTGCAGGCGCCCGCACTCGCCGACACGCAGGCCGGTCCATGCCGCGAACGTGTAGTACGCCTTGCGCTCCTGATGATCAGCGGGCACCGCCTGGATCAAACGCTCCACCTCTTCGGTTGAGAGCGCCCTGACGCCCTCCTGCTTGACGTGGCGTGGCTTCTTGATCACCTTCGACGGGTTCGACCTGATCCATTCCTGAGCCACACAGAAGTCGAGGAACCCAGACAGGCGGATCAAGTACTTACGGATGGTGCCGGACGACTTGGTAGACAGACCCAGCTTGGCCTCGTTGATCCCGGCGGCTGTGATGTCGGTCACGTCGCGCCAGCCAGCCTGATCAGCAAACCAGCTGATGTTGCCGCGCTTGCACTTCAGCTCGGTTTGATTGTGGCCGTCGATCTCTAGGGATGCGAGGTAGGAGTCGAGGGCTTGCTCGATTGTGGGTACGTCTTCCTCGTCGTCATCCCAATCCAGATCGTCTTCATCATCCCAATCGTCGTCTGAGTCTTCGTCATCTCGCCCGCTTGCCTTGTCCAGCGCGGCTACAGCCTTCGTACCAAGATCCAAGACCTGATCGTCGATGTAGCTGTTCCTCGTCGTCTGGATGTCGGCGTGTCGGAGCATCGCCTGAGCCGTGTAGATGTCAGCGCCGCCGTTGGCCAGTGCCGTAGCGAGATGCTTGCGAAGCGAGTGGATGCCTGCAGACCGCCCACGCTCGTCGTACTTGGGGATGCCTGCTCGTTCTAGGTCTTTGTTGAACGTGCGGAGCACCGGAACGGGATCGAAGACCTTGTCGTCGGGCTGGATTCGCTGTCGGAGAACCGTTGTGAGCGCAAACACGGCCTCTCTCACCAACGGCAGTTTCTTGGCGACCCGGCTCTTGGTGAGGCTGGCGGGCAGTTCAAGTCTCGGGCTGTCTTCGTCGAGCACAACGTGCTTCCATTGCAGGCGTCTGCACTCGCTATGGCGCAGCCCGGTCCAGGCGGCGAACATGTAGTAAGCCCATCGCTGAGTTGGGGTGTGTTCGATGAGTTGCTTTACCTCGTCAGACGTCAGCGCTCTGACACCCTCGCCCTTGACGAGCTTGGGCGGCTTGACGCTCTTCGTGGGGTTGGTTGCAAGCCACTCCTGAGACACGCAGTAGTCGAGGAACACTCTCAGCCGGCTGAGCTGGTTGCGCACGGTCTTCGAAGAGCTGCCGGCCATCTCGCACCGGGCGTCGGTGATCGATCGCGAGGTGATGTCAGATACCGATCTCCACTGAGCCGTCTCGGCGAACCACTCAACGCAGAGCTGCTTGCGACGGATCTCTGTTTTCGCGTGGCCATCGGCGGTGAGCAGGCTGATCCAAGAGGCGATCGCCTCACCGATGGGCGGGGCGTCACCCAGATCTGTGGGCAACGCCTGATCCGACGACTCAGATTTGTGCCCTGTCTCTGATTCTGCCCTAGAATGGTCCACAATAGAGCCGCCCCCATATTCACTGCGGCCCGTGAGAAGAGGCGGGCTGTGGGGTAAGGGGGCGGTGTCTTTGTAGGGTGCCGAGAACGTCACGCACAAAGGCGCGTCGGCCCGGCCGGTGCGTGCGAACGTCGCGAGCCGATCCTCTACGAAGCCGTCCACCGTCGTCACAGTCGCATTCAGAGCGAAGCCATCGCGCTTCATCGAGATCGCCAGCAGCATCGCCGTGTCGGCGCTGTCGAACGACCACAGGGCGCTCAGGGGCGTGCCGATGAGGTCGGGGCGCTCGGGGGTGACGCGGGATGCGAGGATGCCGCCTTCGGGGTTGAGGGATAGGACGCCGATCATGGCTGATCTCCTTCAAGTTGGGCGAGGGCTTCGGTAACGGCCCGCTGGATTTCTGGGGTGGTGAGCGCGCGGCGATACAGGGCGAAACCTGCCGAGATTGCAGCAGTTTCTGCAGCGCTCTGGACGAAACGTACAGATGAGGGGTGGTCTACGGCTGGCGCGTCGGCGCTCACTGGCACGCCTGCGGCAAGACAATCTTGATTGGAATCGGTTGGCGTAGACCCCGACTCTGTGGCGGGAATGCCGCTATCTGTAGTGGAATCGCCGTCGCGAGAGATTGACACACACAAGGGCGTATGATCCACCAGCCGGCCCCGACTGCCGGCAACATGGTGTGGTGGCTGAGCGGTTGAAGGCGCCGGACTTGAAATCCGGTGAAGGGCTTGCCCTTCCGTGGGTTCGAATCCCACCCGCACCGTTACAAACGTAAAAGAGCCAGGCGACCCTGCCCCGGTTCAAAAAACGACAAAGGGCACCGAGGTCTCACACTCGGTGCCCTTTCTATCTGAATCTCAGCCAGGCTCTTAGCTCGGGTTTACCACCGGCCCGCAAGGCTCAAGACATACACCCGGGCTCGGATCACACTGATTCGGAATGCCGTCGCCGTCGCAATCGATCTCGCACGCATCGGGCTGAAGGTCGCCGTTGCAATCGGGGTCGAACGCGTCGTGTACGCCGTTGTTGTCGCAATCGATAAACAGATCGCACACATCCGGGATCAGGTTGTTATCAACATCGGGAGCCGTCTCCACGCCGAACGGGCAGAGCGCCTCGGCGATGTGATCGACGTATTGGCTCACCTCTGTGCCGTCGTCATCGACACACGTCAGCACCCCCCAGAGCCTTGGCCCCTCCGGCGGGTAGAAATCCGGGTAGTTGACCGGAGCGTTGGCGAGCCGGCGCATCGCGCTCACGTTCTTTGCGTCGGCTGGGAGATCGTCTTCGCAGTCGGGGATCTCAACCAGCGAGCCGCAATCGCCCCGCAGGTAGCCGACCGAGACCCGGGTGTCGTAGTTGTCACGCAGATCACGCGCGAGCCCGATACTGGTGCCGAGCTGGCCGCTCGTCGCATCGGTCAGCACGACCACGTGCTTCTGGTACGCGTTTGATTTCGTGGACATCAGGTCGTGCGCGACGACCATCCCGGTGGCGACATTCGTGCCCCCGACCGTGCTCGTCATGGTCAAAGCCGCCAGCGCTGCATCCAGCGCCGGGTCATTGGCGCGCGTGAAGGGGATATCCGGGCCCGAGAGTGTCGAATCGTTGAACGACACAACCGCCACTCGGTAGTTGGCGGTGTGCGGGATCGTCGTCCCGATCGATGCGATGATCGAGTACACCATGTCGTCGTACTCGGCTTCGTCGATGCTGTTCGACCTATCGAGCACAAACACAACATCGCCCAGCGGCACTGGCTGCGGCGGCCCCGCCGGGTTGAACTGCGCCATACACACCGCCGGCACAGCGAGTAAAGACAATACGACAGCGCACGCACGCTTTAACATGCTCGATTCCCCTCTGAATGTAGCTTTCTGCTTCCTGAACACACACCCCGGCACAGCGCCGGGGTGCAAGATGAACGAAAGACTACAAGCGAGAAACCGACCCTGCAAACTTTCAAACGATCGCGTACCAAAACAGGTGCTATTCCGATTTCAGTATCTATTTAACTTTGAATCGGCACTAGCACGTAAGTCACTGCCGAGCAATCCGGCTGCGCGTCACGAGCATCCGAACCGCCAAGTGTTTACGTCGCCTGTGAAGGCTTGAACGATTTCACTTAGCTACGGCTTACGCCTGGGCGGCATCATCGGCCGCGGGCGATTACCGTTTGGCCTCGGCCCGGGTCTGCGGTGCTGCACCTTCGTTCCGGTGTTCTCCGGCGCGCTCGAGTCGGTTGTTTCACTTGCGCCCTCGTCGCCTGACTGCTTTGCAAAGGCATCCAGTGCCGAAGCCGCCAAGCCCGCCGCCGCGACGCCTCGGCTGACCAGCCTGATCGTTTTGCGGGGCCCAAAGAGCGATACAACAAGGAGCGCTGCGCTACCTGTGACAACCGGGTTCTTCGCCGCGAACTCGATCGCCGACGCCTTCAAGTGCTCAAGCCCCTCCGTGGGCGATTCGGCTGCGCCGCTCTGCCCGGTGCTCCCGGGCGTGACCGCGTCTTTCATGCGCTCCTTCGCTTCCTCCGCGTCATCACGCGGCGTGTTCTGATCTGCCTCGCCCTCGCCACCGAGTTTCGCCTCGGCTTCTTCGAGCACGTCCCGTTTGTTGAGCCGGGCGCTCGACACAAGCCAGACACCACACCCGGCTGCGACCTGCACAAGCCCCACCGCCGCCAGCGCAAGAGGCCAACCCCAGAGCTCTGCGAGCCTGATCGTGACGCCCGCCATGACCACCGCGATGCCGGACACCGCGATCAGCACACCCAGCCCGAGACCGGCCAAGCCGACGGATGCGCGCCTGACGCGCTTGCCCGCCAGCTCGGCCTCAGCCCGGAACAACTCGCCTCCTCCTTCGAGGAGGTCCTGGAATCGATCCAGCAACATTACTTAGCGCCTCGCCATAAACCGGCCAACGAGCACGCCCGCGCCCACCGCGAGCAGGATCGAAGCCGTCGGACGCTGGGAAACCTTGTCCGCGATCGCGCCGTGGCACTGCTTGGCCGACTCGCCCACGGACTTGGCCATCTCACCCGCGGACTGAGCGCCCTGGCGCACAGCCTCGATCGCTTCCTGCGTCGCGTGGCTCGTCATCTGGACCGCGTCTTCCTTGAGCGAATCGAGGTCGTCCTTGACCGCCGCCGCGTCCTTCTTGATCTCTTTCATTCCGTCGCGGAGATCAAAGTCGTTGTCGCTTTTATCGTGTTTCTTGTCGGTCGTGGTATACCCAGCCATTGTAAATCTCCTTCTGTTGTCGCGTTGGCCCGTACACAGGGCCGCTGCTTGCTACACGAAGAAGATTCGCACGCGGGTATGACACCCCGCTGAGCGCAACATTAAAATGAATTGAGATTGCACTTTCTCGGTGCTGGCTGCTCAAAAACAAGCTCTACACCCACTAAGCCCCGATCATTCGGCCCCAAACATCCGTCTTCAGCGAGTCTCGGCGAGGCGCAAGCTACCCCTCCATGCGCGCGATCTGACTCGTCAGGTACTCTACCAATTTCTTCTGGTGATCGATATCTGATTTAATCGCGGCTTTCTGCTCGGCCTTGTCCTCGCCCTCGACACACCCGAGCTGCTCGTCGAGTTCTTTGATCTTTGCCTTCGCTTCTGCAAGGCTCTCGCGAACATTGCCGAGCCTTTCCGCGTCGTCGGCCTTGTCGAAGACGACGTCCTCTGGCGAGGTCGCCGATTCCTCCGAGCTTGTGCGGACACGGTCGGGGATGACCGCGTCTTGCACCTGCCTCTGGTTCATGAAGCTGGGCGAGACAATCTCGACGCCGTGGTCGTGCAGCGTGTCGAGCACGTTCTCCTTTAGGTTCGAGCGTTGCGAGATGAGCCGTTTCGTGTCTTCGAGCAGGCCGCTGGCGCGGTAGGTCACCGCGAAGTCGCCGAGCGCCATGACCTGCACGAACCCGTCGGCGAGTTCTGTTTTCTTGACCGCCTCAAGCAGCAGCGGCTCGACCTTCGCGTGCGGGACGTCGTACCCGAGGCTCAGCTCGCACGAGATGATCGTGCCGCTGGTGCGCACGACGCGGACCGGGTTGGTGATCAGAAACGAATTGGGCAGCGTGATCAGGTCGCGGTCCTCGGTCTGGATCTCGACGTGGAACAGCCCCTTCGCCGTGACCCGGCCCATGTGGTCTGACACCCGGATGTAGTCGCCGGGCCGAAACGACCGGACGTGATACATCATCACACCGGCCATGAAGTTTGCGAAGATGGTCGTCGAGCCGAGCGTCACGAGCGCCGCGAAGCTCAGGCCGAAGAGGCCGATCAGGCTGTTCTTGAGATCCGACGACACAGGCAGCGCGATGATTAGCGCAAGCACGCTCAGCACAAACCCCGCGGCGATGATCGCGCCCCGAACCCGGAGCTGCGTCTTGGTGTACTGCTGGTCACGCCCAAAGAAGTACCAGCCCATCCAGATCACCGCAGAGACGATCAGAGCGAACGCACCCGCCCAGATCAGCCACTGGTATCCGAGATGCAGGCCGCCAACCACATCAGTTATTGACTCGTCAGGCATCGCTACAACCTACCACACACCGCCCCGCCCCACTACCATGACCCCGATGGCAAGACGACCAGCAGGACCAACCCAGCCGACACTCGACCCGATGGGCGGCGTCTTCGTATTCCACGGCAAAGACGCCTTCCTCAGAGCCGACTACACGCAGCAGCTCCGGCTCAAGCTCGAAGACGCCCACGGCGAGATCGAGACCATCCATTTCGACGGCACCCGCGACCTCTTCGCCGACGTCCTCGACGAGTGCCGGAGCTTCGGGCTCATGCAGCAGCACAAGCTCGTCGTTGTCGAAACTGCCGACCAGCTCGTCAAAGGCGACGGCAGACCCCTGCTCGAACGCTACGCACAGGCCCCGGTCGAGGGGGCAACGCTCGTGCTCCGCTGCGACACCTGGCACAAGGGCAACGTGGACAAGCTCATCACCGCCTCGGGCGGCGAGGTGCACAAGTGCGACGGGCTCGCGCCAAACGAAGCCGCGGCTTGGGCCGTCAAACGCGCCAAGGAACACCACGGCACCACGCTCCAGCGCGAGGCCGCCATGCTCCTCGTCGATCGAGTGGGCCAGCTGGGGCGGATCGATTCCGAGCTCGCTAAGCTCGCCGTCGATGCGCCGAAGGCGGGCATTACGCGCGAGATGGTCGCCGAAGCCGTCGGCATGACCCGCGAAGAGGAGGTCTGGTCGATCCAAGCGATGATCCTCGGCGCGGGCCCCGAGCAGCTGCTCACCCAGCTCCGCACGATCCTCGACAACTCGAAACAGGACCAGAGCGTCGTGACGCTTTGGGCGTGCATGGATCTTTGCCGGAAGCTGCACACCGCCAGCCAGGCGCTGGCGCAGGGCCAGAACCCGGCGAGCGTCGCGGGCACGCTCAAGCTCTGGGGGCCGAGCCGAGACGCGATCATGAACGCCGCCAGACGACTGCACCCGGCACAAGCCGGTCGGCTGCTCAGCCTCGCGGTCGAAGCAGACCGGAAAACCAAGAGCGGGCTCGGCCGCGCGGATCGTTTGCTCGAACGGCTCACGCTCCAGATCGCCGGCGGCACGCGTTAAACGCGCAATCGCTGCGCTGATTCTCTCACCTCTATAAGAAGTTCCGCCTGGGCGCGGTTTCTGCGATGGTTTTGGGCAGGGTCTGCCGATGTTGGCAATCGATGCGCCACGGACTCGGCGCATGACCAGTGGCAGGAGGCCGCGAGTAATGGGTGTGGAACACAGACAAGGACGTCGGCGCCCGCGTGGCGTGGCCGGGAGTGTGATGTCGGCAGCAGCGGTGGCGCTGCTGGCAGGCTGCTCGGCCTCGCCCGGGTCGTTGTCCAACTCAAACAACCAACTCCCGGGCGAAGAAGACTGGCTCTGGCAGCAAGAAACCTCGCGCCAAAGCCCCCAGGACAGCAGCCTCAACGCGCTCGCGAGCCAGAGCAATCTTGCCTCACCCGAGCAGCAGGCCGCCGACATCCAGGCCTACATGGGATCGGCGCAGCAGGAAATCGCAAACACCAGCCCGAGGCTCGTGCTCGATGAACCGCAACGCCCGGTGGTCTCGCCCGCAAGCCGAAAGCGAGCCGAGGACGAGCTGCTCCGCGCGATTTCGATCACCGGCGACGGCGCGGGCGAGATCGACATCGACGACCCCCATATTGAAGCCGACGACACCGAGATCGCGGTCGAGCCCGAACCCGTCATCAGCAGATCAACACGGATCGCCCAGCTCTCTTCGGAGCTGGCAGGCTTGCTCAAGCAAGAAGCGGTCGAGAAGAACGACCCGGCACGGCCGCTCGTCGGAGCCGCGCTGATCGAAGCGATCGCGGCCGGCGGCATCGACGAGATCGACCTGCCCGGCGGCGGGCCCCTGATGCTCACCGAAGCCGAGCGCCAGTCGCTCCAGACCATCCGCGAGCTCGGGATCAGGCTCGCGGGCCAGGACAACGAGCTCGGCGGCGACCCCCAGCGGATCCGCGAGATCCTGCTCGAATCCGCCGAGAGCCTCCGCGAGCACGCACGCGTGCGGATCGGGATCACCGAACTCTGCACACGGGCACCCAGCTTCGGCAACTACGTGCCCGTTGAACGCCGGACTTTCCTCGCGGGCCGAACCAACCGGGTCGTGGTCTACACGGAAGTCGAGCACTTCGGGCTCCGACCCGCGACCTCGGGTGAGGCGATGCTCGTCGGCGACACCGTCGCGGCGGACGTGACCCAGGAACTCGAGCTCTACCTGCGATCGGGTGACCCGAAACCGACCTGGCAACGCCGGATCGAGTGGCTCCCAAGGACCAGCCGGCACTCCTTCGAGGACCTGTTCCTGGCCTCGACCATCGAGCTGCCCTCGACGCTGACCGTCGGCGAGTACGACCTAAAGGTCAGGATCATCGACGAGGTCACGGGCGCCCAGGACGAGTCGGTCATCCCGATCAGGTTGGTCGCCGACGCCTCGGCGCTCGACAGCGAACCGACGCGTGTATCCGGAAACAATACCCCAAACCAGGGTAATCGTGATTCCTCAATCTCGCTCGGCGGCCGATAGTCGAATCGAACTCCGGATGTCGCAACGCCCTGCCAGATCGGCGGTTCGGGTCGCGGCGTTCGACAACATCTGTTGTACCCGGGAGAACGAATCGCTCCTGCCAGCACTTCTGGCCGGTTTCACGCGATTGGCACCCCCTGTGCACCGATAGAGGTACGGGTCCCCCCCGAATGGGAAAGGGACCGAAAGAGAGAGATCTTGATCTTGCACGGGTGTCAAACCGCGTTTGAGCGAGATACGAAAGAAGTGGCGGCCGACAACGGTTGTCTAAACGGTCAGCCCGCCCGTGTGAAACGGGCACCGGCCGGACTTAGGAGTTAGCTATGTTTGAACGCTTTACAGATCGAGCCCGCAAGGTCATGGCGCTTGCCAACCAAGAGGCGCAGCGCTTCAACCACGAATACATCGGGACCGAGCACATCCTGCTCGGCCTCGTCAAGGAAGGCTCCGGCGTCGGAGCCAACGTGCTCAAGGCACTCAGCGTCGATCTGCGTAAGGTCCGCCTCGAAGTCGAGAAACTCGTCAAGCAAGGCCCCGAGATGGTCACCATGGGCAAGCTGCCCCAGACCCCTCGCGCTAAGAAAGTCATCGAGTACGCCATAGAGGAAGCTCGCAACCTCAACCACAACTACGTCGGCACCGAGCACCTCCTGCTCGGCCTCCTGCGTGAGCACGACGGCGTGGCGGCACAGGTCCTCCGCAACCTCGGGCTCAAGCTCGAAGAGGTCCGCGAAGAGGTCCTCAACCTGCTGGGCGCCTCGGGCGAGGAAGCAGAAGAAACCACCATGTCCGGCGGCGGCGAGAGCAGCTCGGGCGGCGCTTCACCCCGCAAGGGCAAGAGCACAACCCCCGCGCTCGATTCGTTCGGCCGGGACCTGACCGAACTCGCCAAGAACAAGGAACTCGACCCGGTCATCGGGCGTGAGCGCGAGATCGAGCGTCTCGTGCAGGTCCTCTGCCGGCGCACGAAGAACAACCCGGTCCTCCTTGGTGAGGCTGGTGTTGGTAAGACCGCGATCGTTGAGGGCCTGAGCCAGCGCATCGTCGCCTGCGAGGTGCCGGACATCCTGCACGACAAGCGCCTGGTTGTGCTTGATCTTGCGATGATGGTCGCCGGCACCAAGTACCGCGGCCAGTTCGAGGAGCGCATCAAGGCGGTCATGAGCGAGGTCCGCAAGGCCAAGAACGTGATCCTGTTCATCGACGAACTCCACACGCTCGTTGGCGCAGGCGGCGCGGAGGGCGCGATCGACGCGTCCAACGTGCTCAAGCCGGCGCTGGCTCGCGGCGAGATCCAGTGCATCGGTGCCACGACCTTCGACGAGTACCGCAAGTACATCGAGAAGGACGCGGCTCTTGCACGCCGATTCCAGTCGATCACCGTCGATCAGCCCACACCCGAGCAGACTGTTGAGATCCTCAAGGGTCTGCGCGACAAGTACGAAGACCACCACCGCGTGAAGATCACGGACGAAGCCCTCAAGGCGGCGGTCGAGTTCTCGGGTCGGTACATCATGGGCCGGGTCCAGCCCGACAAGTCGATCGACGTGATCGACGAGGCCGGCGCCCGGGTGCGTATCAAGAGCATGAGCAAGCCGCCGAACCTTGCCGAGATCGAGAGCGACATCGAGCGCCTGTCGATCGACAAGGACGACGCGGTGAAGTCTGCGGACTACGAGCGTGCGGCTGAGCTGCGCGATCAATCCGAGAAGATGCGCAAGAAGAAGGAAGACATCCAGCAGGCCTGGCGCGAGCAGTCGCAGCAGAAGGACGGCGTGGTCGATGACGAGGTCATCGCCGAGGTCGTCAGCAAGATGACGGGCGTGCCGCTGCAACGCCTTGAGAAGGAAGAGGCCCAGCGTCTGCTCCTGCTCGAGGACGAGCTGCACAAGAAGGTCATCAGCCAGCACGAGGCGATCAAGTCGATCAGCAAGTCGATCCGTCGCGCTCGCGCGGGTCTGAAGGATCCGAAGCGCCCGATGGGCTCGTTCATCTTCGTCGGCCCGTCCGGTGTCGGTAAGACGCTGCTCAGCAAGGCGCTGGCGGAGTTCATGTTCGGCGACTCCGATGCGCTGATCCACCTGGACATGTCCGAGTACATGGAGAAGCACAACGTCAGCCGACTGGTCGGCGCGCCCCCCGGGTACGTCGGTTACGAGGAGGGCGGCCAGCTCACCGAGCAGATCCGCCGCAGGCCATACGCGGTCGTCCTGCTCGACGAGGTCGAGAAGGCGCACCCCGATGTGTTCAACATGCTGCTTCAGATCATGGAGGAAGGCCGACTCACCGACTCGTTCGGTCGTCACGTGGACTTCCGCAACACGATCATCATCATGACGAGCAACATCGGCGCGGACCTGATCAAGGGCGGCGGCGGGTTCGGCTTCCAGAAGCGTTCGACCGAGGCCGACGTGAGCAACATCAAGTCGATCCTGATGAAAGAGATCGAGCGGTTCTTCCGCCCCGAGTTCATCAACCGACTTGACGACATCGTTGTGTTCTCGCCGCTGACGAAGGACGACCTGACCGAGATCGTTGTGTACGAGGTCGCCAAGGTCGCCGAGCGTCTGACGCACCAGAACATTACGATGGAGCTGGACCAGTCGGCCAAGGACTACCTGATCGAGAAGGGGTACAACCCGGACTACGGCGCGAGGCCCTTGCGTCGCGCGATCGGGAACCTGATCGAGGACCCGCTCAGCGAGATGCTGCTCTCGGGCGAGATCGACCACGACGCGCTCGTGAAGGTCTCGCACAAGGAAGGTGCTGAGAACCTGTTCTTCGAGACCGAGGCGAAGCCCAAGGCCGAGTCGAACGAGGGCGAAGAGGGCACCGACGAGCACGTCGAGGCCGGCTCGAGCACGACCTGAGTCCGTGCGGCTCAGAGCTGAGCCGTATACAACCTGGTTTCAACCACGAGCGCCCCGTTTCGACGGGGCGCTCTTTTAATATGGTCAAATAAGGTCCAAGAATCGGCGAGATATCTCTTGATCTGTTCGAGTGGTTTCGTTATTTTTGGGGGATGGGAATGAGAGTCGGCCCTTCATAACGGCCGGCCGAGAGAGAGAACGGCACGTTCTCTTCAAACTGAAGAAAGGGCTTCGGCGTTCTAGCCGGGTCTGCCTGATTGCCGGGTCCGTGGGTGTACTTGGCTGATTTGAGTTGTGTGATTTTGAGTTGGCTCGCGCCGGCTTGGAATCTTAAAGCCTCGTCTGGCGAGGCAAGCGTTTTCATGGGTTTGGACGAGGGGGAGCCCCGTCAAGACCGACATCCGGAACTTGGCCCTGCACGGCTAGGCTGGCAATGCGACTTTCCAGGTCGGGCCGGCCCCTGCCCTGCTTGTCCTACTTCTCACCGCACCCGTCCTTTTACAGGGCGGGTGTGGTTTTTAAAAAGCCTGTCGATTAGCCATACACCACAAAGCCCGATCGCGCAAATTGCCCAGTGTTACAAGTGCAATATTTCTGTCATTTTGGGTGTCATGTTCGGAACACGCAGTATGTTCCAAGTATGCCAGCAGGCGGCAATCTGCTGGATGTGAGTCCGTGTGGTTACGGACGAGTGTTAGTGGGATTCTTTTATTTTGTGGCGCTTTGGAGGGCTTTCTTGCCCGTGCGATCCTGTGCGCCCCGGTTAGTGGAGAAAGATCATGATCAGCAAGAACGTTTTTGGTGTTATTTTGTCGGCTGGTATCGCTGCTTCGGCTTCGGCTGACTCGATCAGCGAGACCAACCCCGCAGTCATCGACTGGGGCATCATCGGCACCTCGGCCGTCACCATGGGCCCGGCACAGCTGTACCCCTCACAGATCAACGTTGCTGGCGCAGTTGGCGGCATCACCGATGTCAACATCACCCTGCACCAGGGCAACCACACTTGGGTTGCTGACCTCGAGGTCACCCTCGTGAGCCCCTCGGGCACCGCTGTCCGCCTCCTCGACCTCACCGGCGTCCAGAACGGCGATGACATCGACGGCGACATCACCTTCGACGACTCGGCTTCCGAGTTCTTCCCGGATGACGACACCGACGGGACCGTCAGCGGCACGTTCCTCGTCTCCGACTACGAGAACGACAACGCCGACGTCCCGGCAACCGCTTTCGGCCTTGACCTCTCCGCCTTCAACGGCGAAGACGCCAACGGCGCTTGGAGCCTCTACATCTACGACGAGACCTCGGCTGACACCGGCTCGTTCCAGGGTTGGACCATCGACATCGAGACCATCCCGGCTCCGGCTTCGGCAGCACTGCTCGGCCTCGGTGGTCTGGCTGCAGCTCGCCGCCGCCGCTAAGCCTCGGCTGCATAGCTCATCTTTCCAAATGAGCTTCTTCTAAGCACTCTCGCCGGACTCGCTGAAAAGCGAGTCCGGTTTTTTCATGCATCCGCACACTTCACCGAACGAGCAGGCACATCGCACCGCCCCAGACAACTGCTTTGTCACCCGACTCCTGCCGGGCGAATCTGGCACCGGTCATGAGCCATGTGCTTACTGCGTCGCTGTCACGGCCTCGGCCTCAAACTGAACTGGCTGTAACCCACAAAGCAAGCCATTAAGCCGATCTCGATAGACACGGCGCAAGCCACCACGGGATCTAGCTAGAAAGACAGCCCGGCACGAGAATGTGACCGGGCTGTCTTGTTGCACAAGGTGATCGAACAGGGGTGTTTAGTCGCAGCCCTTGTTGTACGCATCGAGCCACGCGGTGAAGTCGGTCGCGGTGACCATGCGGTCGTTGTTGACGTCGGCGATCATCGAGCCACTCTGGAAGGCTCCGACCCAGGCGGTGAAGTCGGTGTTGGTGAGTTCACCGTCGACGTTGATGTCGCCCGGGCAGGTGACCCGGCCGTCCATGTAGCGTTTGGCTTCCCAGAAACCGTCGGCGCCGATGTCGAGGCCCATGAATCGGCCCGGCAGGTCGTCGGCAGCCGGGTGGATGCCGCCCCAGATGCGCGAGAGCGAGCACTGGTCACTTGCGTCGCGGTAGCTTGGCCACTGGAGGGTGACGTCAACACTTGGTCCGTCCTCGAAGACGAGGAACTCGTTCTGCGGGCAGACGAATTCGCCGAGGCCGGCCGGGAAGTACGGTGAACCGGTGAGCAGTGTCATCATCTCGGCAGCCGCTCGGCTGAACGTGCTGTGGCCCGAGACATAGCCGGCAAACGGCGGGGTCACGAACGATGGGCGCTGGTAAGGCCACCAGCGTCCGGCGAGGATCCAGCCTGTGCCCGCGACGTCGGTGTCCGGGTCAACGATGAAGTCCGGGCCGCGCCAGGCGTTGACCGCGATCTCTCCAACATTGAAGAAGAGGTGTGCGTGGCGTTCGCCGGGAGCGGACGACTCGGCCGTGATGACCTCGATGTAACCCGGGACGAGCGGGATGCCTTCCGGGTGGTACGACGGGCCGTCGGGGTCGGAGCACTGGCCTCGGTCGGCCATGCCGCGCAGCGCCGAGATCGGGCGGATGTAGTCGTACCAGCCCTTGACGCCCCAAGCGGAGACCGCGGCGTCGTGCATGGTTCCGCCCATGCTGAGGTAGGCTTTGACGTCGAACTCGAGGTCGCCGACGATCGGGCCTTCGCCGTGGATCCGCTTGACGAACTCGGGGTGATCTGAGACATAGTTGAGCAGCGTGAACCAGTGACCAGGGGGGGTTTCCGAGTCGGGGCCGTCGGCCCAGAACTCGGCGAGGATCCGGCCGTAGTCGCCGAGCGGGACGATCTGCTCGGGGTAGTCGGCGCCGGTGACGGGGTTCATGTCGTAGCCGGCGGAGTTGTCGCCGCCCTCGATGAAGTCGTAGAACTGCTCCCAGTCGGCTGGGTCAACGAGCGAGGCGTTGCCGATCGCATTGGGTGAGGCGTCGATCATGACGCCGGTCGACGGGTCGAGGTGGCTGCTCCAGATGGAGACCATTGCAAAGCCCCGCTTGTAGTCTTCATCGCCTGCCTGGCCGAGTCTCGGCGGCTCGCCCGGGTCGTGGAAGACCCAGTAGTCGTTGCCGTATGGATCGGTGTACACGTTCCTGTCTTCGTTGCGGAGCGCGAAAGCATCGACCATGCCCCACTCGGGGCTGAGGAACTCTGGCGAACCGCTTGGCAGCAGGTTGCCAGACTGGTCCACATAGAACTCGAGCGCCAGCGGCTGCCAGCGGTTCTTGCGGGTAAGGTTCGGGTTGCCCGCGAAGTTCGGCAGCAGGGCCTGGTTCGATGGCTTGTAGTGGATGTTCTTGTAGCCGTCCTGCTCGTTGGAATTATCAACAAGGCCCCAAGCAATAATGTTCTCGGCGATGCGGTTGCCGAGCGCCGAGGGCGAATCGCCGACGATCGATGTGTTGTTAATGTCGTACCCGAAGTCCGCCATCTGCTGGTCATACTGCGGAAGCACGATCTCGGCGCCGGGTGAGTTCTGGAAGCGGTGCACCAGGATGCGGTACATCGCGTAGCTGATCGCCTCGTGGCGGGCGGCCTCGATGTCGGGCGCTGTCAGCTTCTCGTGGTTGCGGTAGGTGTCGGCGATGTCGTCGTACGCCGCCCAAGCGTCCCACATCGCGACGGACGTGTGGAACAGGTTTCGGGCGTGGACAGTCGGACGGGCGAAGTCCTTGCGGATGGAATCGAGCAGCAGGTCGTTCCAGACCCGTGCAACGCTGTGCGGTCCGCGGGGCTGGATGATCTCGCCCTCGCTCGAGCGGTACTGCCACTGCGCATGCGCGTATTGGGGTGCTGCCAGACCCGCCGCCATTGCGAGCGCGAGCACTGAACCTTTGTGCAAACTCATATCAGAATCCTCATCTCTTTCCATGTGACGGACACCCGCGAACGCAGCCCGGATGGCCCACCGGCCGAGACTTGCGTGCGCGGAGATTGTCTTAGAACTGCTCTCTTGCCCTTATTGTGCACCAAATCAGTCGAAGCCACAACGAAAAAATACTAAGCGGCACCAACCATCAGCAACCGCCTTGAGCATTGGCTCTGTAACACTTTACGCCGATGCCCTAGAAAAACTGGGATACAGGCATCGTGCGGCATGCTCGCGGGCAAATCCCCACCTCGGAACAGCTCTATAGGGGGTATCACAACCCGCACAGCCGGCACGACCGGGGGCATATGTGGACTCAGAAAATGGCAACCGGATGACTAGCAGCCGGCGTTGTAGTTGCCCACCCAGGCCGAGAAGTCGGTCGGGGTGCACATGCCATCGCCGTTCTGGTCGCATTCGGGGGCCCCGGAGTTGAACGCGCCGACCCAGGCGGAGAAGTCGGTCGGGGTGACCATGCCGTCGCCGTTGACGTCCGCCGGGCAGGGCGAGGGCTCGACAGCGAGCAGCGTGGTGTTGGCGTTGACGTTGTTGAACGTCTGGACGGCGCCCGAGGGCCACTCAATCATGACGCGGTCAACCGAGCCGAGTGTGCCCAGGCCGAAGTGAGCGGTCATCTCGTTCTGGCTGAGGAAGTTGCTGCCGCCGTCGACTTCTCGGACCATGACTTCGCCGGGCGTGCCGAGGTCGGGTGTGACGGTGATGAACGCGCCGATGCCGTCGCGGTTGGAGGCGGTGCCTTCGGTGTCGATACGGAGCCAGTTGTTCGTGTTGCCGCCGTCGTTGCGGTAGAGGATCGGCTGCTGGCCGCAGTTGGTGATGAACATATCGAGGTCGCCGTCTTTGTCGTAGTCGAAGGCGATGAGGCCCTTGCCCGATCGGGTGTCGGTGACACCGAGCGAGGTGGCAACCTCGGTGAAGTTGCCCGAGCCGTCGTTGGTCCAGAATCGTGTCTGGTTTGTGTCGAACCCGAAATGTGAGGTCGGGTTGTAGTGAGGTTCTGGGAAGATGATGCCGTTGACCTGTGCGATGTCGAGGTCGCCGTCGTTGTCGAAATCGCTGAGCGAGGCTGCCCAGCCCCAGGCGCCGTCGCGGACGCCGATCGCGTCGGTCGTGTCGGTGAAGGTGCGGTTGCCGTCGTAGCGGTACATGCGGTTGCCGTCACGGAGCGGGCGGAGGGGGTTGTCTTCGTAGATGGAGGTGACGAACCAGTCGAGGTCGCCGTCGCCGTCGTAGTCCGCGACGGTCGAGCCCATGCCGAAGGTGTCGGTGCCGACGTTGGCGGCGTCTGTGCCGTCGGTGAAGGTGCCGTCGCCGTCATTCCAGAAGAGTCGGCTGGTCTGGTGATCACCCGAGATTACGAGGTCCATGTGGCCGTCACGGTCGATATCGGTAAAGCGGGGGCCGAATCCCATGGTGTCGAAGACTGCGGGGTTATTCGAGGGGACGAGGTCGAGGTAGACACCCGCGGCGATGGTTGTGTCGGTGAAGTGCCCCGGGTTTGAGGCGCCCTGGTTGCGGTAGAGCCGTGCGTTCATGGGTGCGCCAGTGCCGTTCTGGCTATCGAGGCGCCACTCGGTGAAGTAGAAATCGACGTAGCCGTCGTTGTCGTAGTCGCCGAAGCCGATGCTGTTGCCGAAGTGCGTGTCGATGCCGAAGTGGTCGGCGCCGCGTGCTTGTGCTTCTTCGGTGAAGACGCCGGTGCCGTCGTTGATGTAGAGGTAGTAGCGGTTGGCTTCGATGGCGGTGACGTAAATATCAAGATCGCCGTCGTTGTCGATGTCGGCGGACTGGCAGCCGTTGGTTTTCGCGTTGAGCGGCGTGGGCCCGAAGGCGAAGGTCGATGCGTCGGTGAACGTGCCGTCGCCGTTGTTGAAGTACATGATGTCGGTGTCGTCGAGTCTTGTGACGAAGATGTCGATCCAGCCGTCGTTGTTGTAGTCGCCGACGGTGGCGCCGCCGGTGTAGTAGACCTGCTGGGTGCCGCCGGAGGTGTAGGTGTGCTGCTGGTAGTTGATACCCGCGGCCGCGGTGACGTCGGTGAACATCCACGTCGGGCCCATCATGGCCGGGGCGGATTCTGCCGCGATGCTTGCCGAGGCGCCGTAGCACACCAGAACCGAGGCGGCGGCAACGAGCGACGAACGCAGGGGCAGATCAGACACGCTTTTCATGGCTTTGACTCTCTCTTCAACTGACACCAACCACACACTCAGATCGGGCCGAAAGGCCTATGGGATAACGGGCATCGGTGAGATGCCGGGGTATTCTGTGTACGCTTTCGGGCCCCGTCTTGTTCCCGATTCAATCCTAATGCCGGGCCGATTTGGACACAATGACTTTGCGTTTGGATTCGTTATCGGACGGCGAATCGGCGGTATTATCGGGCCTTTTGGCGGACTTCTAAATCCTCAATCCGAGCGGTACGGCGTGTCGTTCTGGAACAGCTCGAGCCGGGCCCGGTACTGGGGCACGATCTGGGGCGGGGCCATCTGGATGCACTTGGTCTGCCACTCGATGGCGGCCTCGAAATCGCCGGCCTCGGCGAGACTGGCGGCGTACGTCGAGATCGTGGACAGGTCGTTCCACTCGGTCAGCTTGCAGGCGCGTCTGGCGAGTTCGACCGCGCGCTCGCCGTCACGCAGAGCCGGGTCAGGGTTGGTCGCCAAAATCCACGCGAGGTTGTTGCTCGCTTTCATGTGGTCCGGGTTGATGGCGAGCGCGGCCTCGAAATCCGCGATCGCCTCTTGGAACCGGCGGAGGCTCAGGTACGCGGTCCCTCGGTCGTCGAACACGGGCACGCTCCGCTGCCTGCGGAACTCCTCGGTCTCCTTGCGCTGCAAGGGGAGCGCGAGCGCGCTGGTGTAGTCGCCGACCGCGGCTTCGTACTGCCCGGCCATGTAGAGCAGCGAGCCCCGCTCGACAAACGCCTCCCAGTGGAACAGCCCAAACCGCGGGTGCTCTTCGAGGTCGTATGCGATGGCGGCGCTGTAGGCGTTGGCGGCTTCCTGGTACCGCCCGGTCAGCTTGAGCAGCGCGCCCGCCCGGACCCAGGCTTCCTGGTACCTCGGTTCGAGCTTGATGGTTTCTTCGAGCATGTCGATGGCCTCGGCGTATTCGCCTCGCTCGCGGAGTATGGAGGCCATGTTGAAGAACGCGCGGGGTTCGGTCGGCTGCTTCGCGGCGTTGTCCTGCCACAAGCCGAGCCGATCACGCCAGGTCTCGTTGCGCTCGTGCGTGGCGAACAGCATGACACCCGAGAGCACCACCACCGCCGCCAGCGCGGCCTTCTGATTCTTGATAAGCGTGAACACCGCGCCGACAAACAGCAAGCCCGCGCCGATGATCGGCACGTAGAGCCTGTGCTCGTAGACCATCTCGAGCGGGATGACCGACGACTCGACAACAAGGTGGAGCATGAACCAGAGCACGCCGAACGCAAGCAGGGGCAGGCGTCTGGCAAAGACGACACTGGCGACCGCCATCGCGCCGAGGCCGAGGAAGCTGAACAGCGTCGTGATCGGCACCAGCAGCGAGGTCGAGAGCGGGTAGTCGTAGACGAGGACGAGCCTCGACGGCGCGGGGTAGATGATCAGCCCGATGTAGTGCATGACGACGCGGGCCTGCGTCATGACGCGCTCGGTGAGCGTGAAGTCGCGGAATTCGTAGCCCTTGAAAAGCTTGGCGAATGTGCCGCCCTCGAAGAAGAGGCCGCTCTTGAAGACGACAGCGACGACAGCCATGAGCAGGACGCCGCCGCCGATGACCGCGAGCGCTTTCTTCTGGATCTTGAGCGAGCCGCCGCGCGCGATCCATTCGTAGAGCATGACAGCCAGCGGCAGCGTGACCGCGAACTGTTTCGTGCCCAGCGCGAGCACCCAGCAGACCAGCGCGCCGCCCCACCACACGATGTACGACCGCACGGTCGGCTTGGGCGCGTTTCGGCCGGCGATGTAGCAGAGCAGACCCGCGAGGTAGAACAGCGTGCACAGGCTTGCCATTCGCTGAACGATGTATGTGACGGACTGGGTCTGCACCGGGTGGCTGACAAAGAGCAGCGCGACCGCGAGCGCGAACAGTGTGCAGAACGACTTTGGCTTGTCCTCGCTGGTCTTGAGCAGGATCGGGCAGAGTCGCAGCGCGAGCAGGTAGACCAGCCAGCCGTTGACCATGTGGATTGCGATGTTGACGACGTGGTAGCCCGTGACGTCCAGCCCGCCGAGAGCGTGGTTGATGCCGAACGAGAGGTACGCGACCGGTCTCGGCGTCGGGTTGCCCTCGCCGAACGCGGCCTGGGCCATGCTCGCGGGCGAGAGATCGGGCATCAGCACGCCCGGGTTCTTGACGATGTTGCGCTCGTCATCGAACGTGAAGGGCACGTCGAGACTGTTGAAGTAGCCGACCCACGTGAACACGGCGATCAGCGCGCACGACACGAGCCCTAAAACGAACAGCCGGTTTGTGGTGGTGCTCTGTGTGGTCATGCCTGATCTTTCGCGGCTCTTTGGACGGGTTTGTAGCCGTATCTTTGCATGATTGGTCCGCAGATGCGCTCGATCTCGGCGAGGTTGGCCTCACCGAAGAACTCGACGAGGCTCGCCGAGTTGTCACCCGCGGGCTGGAACTGGTGATGGAGCCGACCCGAAACATCGCCCGAGCGCTCGACTCCGAGCGTTTCGGCGAGATCGGTGAGCACGCCCTGCTTGTCGGCCTTGAAGTCCTCGTACCGGACGAGCGTCGCGCGGTTCTGGATTTGCTCGTACAGCTCGACGGCTCGGCACCACCTTTGCGCCAGCGCACCGACGATGCCCGAACTCGACCCGCCCCACGCGCTCGCCTCGAACGACGGGCTCCCTTTGAGGCGCTGGCTCAGCCTCTTTGTGTACGAGAGTTTCTTCGCTCGGCCCGAGATGCCACGGCGGTTGAGGATGCTGCGGATGTTGTCCCGCGGGTCGCGCACGACGAACACGAACTTCGACTCGGCGAAGAAGTCAGCGATCTCGGGCTCGGCGAACGTGAGCGCGGGGATCTTGACAAGGTCGGCGCTGAACAGGTCCTCGTTCCTTGCGTACACACGGTTAATCGAGAGCCTGCCGCGCGCGAGCCTGTAGCCCTCGCGCCGGCGAGATCTCGGGAAGTCGATCGTGGAACTCAGGCCGCCCAGCTCGGCGAGGAGCTTGCCGATCGCGGTGGTGCCCGACTTGTGGTTGCCAAGCACGATGATGCGCGGGCTACGCTTTGGTGCGCTCGGCACGTTCCTGTTCGGGTCGTAGGCGCCAAAGCGCGCGTAGCGAGGATCGCGCCAGAGGTAGCAGACCGTGCGGGGCATGATCGCCGTTACCCGGCACATCGCGCCAAGCGCGAGGCGTGTCAGCTTTGTTCGAAGACTGCCGCCCGTTGCGGGCTGCGTGAGCTTGTAGCCCGCGCGCTGGATTGCCTTTGACGCGAGCTGCTCCAGCTCGGCGATCGTCTGCTCTGGTAGCTCGGTGCTCCATCGCTCGATCGAGTCCTGCGTGAAGCCCTTGGATTGGCCTGCAAACGAGCTGTTCTCGACGGTCGCGTCGAGGAGGCTGTCGTCGTAGTCGATGCCGACGAATGCGCAGAGGTCCTTGAAGGTCTGGTCGGGCTCGGAGACGAGCCCTTCGTACTCGACGATGCGGACCGAGTTCTTGTACTGACGCACGAACCGGTGCGCCAGATGCTCGGCGAAGAGCCACGACGCGACGAACCGAACCGAACCGAACGGGCGGTAGCTGAGCGAGCCGGTCGTGTTGCGCGTGGACTGCGAGTGGTACGCGGCCCTCAGATCCCGGCGTGTGATGATGATGCGGGCGTCGGGGAACTCGCGGAGCAGCGCGGGGATGTGGTAGATATGCAGCGGGGTTTTCTCGCCCACGCGCACGCCCGGTTCTTGTCGCGTCGCGTGCGCCAGGACGTGCCGCATGATCTTCCGGTCGTTTGCGAATCGCGTTGGTGCTGAGCTTGCGCTTTCGCGGAGCTGGTCCCGGCGCCACTCGTGATCGGGCTTGGCCCACTCGCGGTTGATCTTGCCAATTCGATCCGCCAGGAACCCGACGAGTTTGTCGCCCTCGTAGCGCGAGACTTTGTTCGTTGGTGAGTAGAGCCAGGCGAGGAGCTTGGTTTCGGGGAGGATGTCGAGGCTCGGGTGGCGCGAGAGTGATTTCTGCAGGAGCGTGGTGCCCGTGCGGTGGCAGCCGCAGATGAAGATCGGGCGATCGATCGCCGGCTCGTTGGTGTGAGGCGCGCCCGTCATCGCGATTTGCTCCGCTTGAGCGCGATGAGGTTGCGCATGGGCCAGCGCTTGGCAGCGCCGAGCATCGTGCGCCACATGAGTGCGCGCATCGGCTGGACAACAAGCGTGCGATGAACCAGCGGCACCTCGTCGGTGTGCCACATGCTTTTAAATTGCGACACGCCCTTGGCGCTCTGGCCCGATGGCATGAAGTCGAAGCCCAGCTTGCCCGCGCGGACCGCGTCCTCGACAGCGGTGTGCAGGAGCACCTTGTTCGCCTCGTACTTTCGGCCCTCTTGCGATGACACGAGCACGAGGCCGTGCGAGATCGATTCGGAATCGACGACGAGCATCGCGCCGATGGGCTGGCCATCGACGTGCGCAACACTCAGCCTGACACGATTGGTTGGCTTCAGTTCTTCGACGATCGAGCGGATGAGTTCGGGTTTGTAGCGCGCGATGCCCCCGGTTCTGCTCATGGTGTCGAGGTAGTAGCTGTAAAGCAGGCCCATGGACTCGTCGTCGTTTCGGACCTCGACCTTGACGCCCCGCTTGAACGCGCGGTTGATCTCCTGCCGGCGCACGCGCTTGTAGCTTGCGAGCAATGACTCGGGAGTCAGGCCCTCGATGTTCAGGATGTTGGTCTGGTCCGCCGCTTGGGTAAAGCCCGAATAGTCATGCGCCGGTTCGTGCGGGTAGCCCACGAGCTGGATCTGTGCGAAGCGTTTGCGTTTGCCGAGCTCTTTGAGCAGGCGTGCGAGATCGTTCGCGGGTGGCGGGTTACCGATGAGTCCGCCGTAGGGGTAGCTGAAGTAGCCCAGTCTGACGAGCGGTGCTTTGACAACGACACCGAGCGAGCCGCAGATTGGTTTGCCGTCTTCGTCGATGATGAACGCGCAGGTCTCGTCCGAGATGCCCCGGCCCATGACCTTCGCCCACTCGGGTTCGTGGAAGACGAGGTGGTCCGCGCCCGCAACGAATGAGGCCCACTCGGGGCCCGCCGGATCGACTTCTCGGATCGACCGGGTCATGACTCGCTTTGGCCGGGCTGGTCGTTTGGTGCGTGCTGGCCCGCTCGGTGCCACTGCGGGTTGTGTCTGCCCGCGCGGATCATGATCTCGCGCATGCCCGCGAGCCTTTTGGCGCGCTTCTTGAGTTCCTTGATGCCCGCCGGGCCTCGTAGGAGCTGCGGGATCGCTGCCCGACCGGCGCGGAAGAGCTTGGCGAGTGTGCCCGATTGCGCTGCGCTCAGGTCGTGCTCACGGATCGGGTCGTAGCCGAGCTGGAGCATCTGTCGGCCGGCGATGCGTTCGATGGCTTTTTGCTCGCCGATCGAGAGTTCGCTCAGGTACTTGCCGTGGTTGTTGGTCATGACGGGGTTGGTCAGGTTCTTCCACCCGATCGCCGCGTCCGCGCTGGTTTTGGCCTCGTCGCCCTTGTAGAACTCGAGCATCTTGTCGTCGTACTGAACGCCGACGGTTTCGCAGATCCGGCAAAGCTCGGGCTCGGGGGAGCCGACCAGGTCCTCGTAGTGAATGACCGCGATGCGCGACGGGTCGGGGCACATGCTGATGAACTGCAGCGCGTACGCCTGCTCGGCGCGCCACATTTTCGCGGCTTCCTTCACGCCCCCCGGGTGACCGGGTGATTTCTTCCACGAGAGCGCCACGTCCCGCGCGTCGCGGACGAGGTAGACGAACCGCGCATCGGGAAAGAGCAGCGTGATGTCAGCGGCGTGCTGCATGTTGCCGTTGTCTTTAATGAACACGCGCGACTTGTTCTCGTGCTTTGCAGCGAGCCCGTAGAGCGACATGACGAGCCCAGCGAACGATGGCTCGGCGCAGTGCTCGACGACTTCCTCGGGCGCAGGCAGATGGGGCCAGCCGCGGAGCTGGATGTCGACGACATGGACCATGTCCTTTGCGAGCTGGAGGAGCGATTCTGTGTTGGTGAGCGGGCCGTAGTTTGGAAGGAGCGGGACAAAGACCTTGATGAGGTGCGGCGAGTGCGGCGCGCAGAACTCTGGGTGGCTCCCCAGCATCACGCGGATGAGGTTGCTGCCCGATCGTTCGGAACTGAGTAGGAAGACTGGTGCGCTCACGTGTCGATCTCTTGGCCCGCAGGCGTTTGGTTCGCGTTCCGAAGACTCCAGATGCTCGGGATGCCGAGCAGCAGGCCGACAACCATCCCGACGACGCGGGTCAGGCCCAAGACCACGGCGGCCTGTACCACCGTCACCGCGAGCATCTCTGCATAGTACACGCTGACCATTTCCTGGAAGCCGACGGCACCCGGTGTGAGTCTGATAAACGAGCCGACGCGCTGCGACGACATCAAGAGCAGTGCCCCAGGTGTGTCCATCTCCACCGCGAACGCCCGGAACGCGACGAGCATCGCCAGCACGCTGACCGCCATCGAGACGAACACCACGAACGTCGCGCTGGCGATGAGCCTGGGCGAGCCGACGATCGCGTGCCAGCCCTCGAGCACCCGGTCCACCTTCTTGGCAAGCGAGCCGGTCTTTGGCAGCAGCTTCGGGAACGCGACCAGCGCGACACAGCCGAGGAAGATCACCGCAAGCGCCGCGACCGCCGGTGGCATGATCTCGGCCCCCTGCGCCCCGAGCCAGGCGATCGCTACGAGCCCGAGCAGCGAACTCATCGCGAGGAAGTAGATGTAGAGAGCCGCCATGGTGCTGGCAAAGAGCTTGTATGGAAGCTCGTGCACGCGTCGCATATAGACCGCGCGGTAGCCCGAGCCCACGGGCAGGAGCATGGTCTGATTGAGCATGAGCCCGGCGTAGTTGAGCTTGAGTGTTTCGACGAGCCCGATCTTGGCGCCGACGCTCCGCATCGCCTGCCACTGGAACACACCCCGGAGCGTCATGCGGGCCGCCATGAGCGCGCCGAGCAGCGCGACCATCCACGGATCGACGAGCCTGACCGACTTGAACGAGTCCCAGTTCGCGCGGACGTACCACGCGATGCCGACCGCCATGAGCACGGTGCACGCGATCACGATGGGCCGGCTCACTTTCATCGTTGCCCACCCGCGATGTCTGCGAGGAACCGCTTGGCGGTGCTGCGGATGTTGAATTTCTCGGCGAGCTGCGTGACGGCTTCGTCGAATCGATCCTTGGGCGATGCCTCAAACTCGGCCAGAGCCGCGAAGAGGCTGTATGCGTCGCCGGGCTCAACGACAAGGCCCGCCGGGGTCTCGCGGATGAGGTCGCCCATGTCACCGACGTCAGACACGATGACCGGCTTGCCGAGTTGGAGCGCATCGGACATGACGAGCGGGATGCTCTCGTTGCGCGAGGGGATGACGAGGGCGTCGGCAGCGAGGATGGCGGCCCAGACCGCTTCGCCGTCGGCGTAGCCACCAATCGTGACATGATCGAGGAGATCGAGTTCTTTGGCGAGCGCGCGGACCTCGTCGTCCATCGCCCCGCCGCCGAGCATGTTGAGTGTGCCCGAGTGGCCCTCGTCGAGATAGTCTCTCATCGCGTGCAGGAGTACATCGACTCCCTTGACGTGGTCGTACCTGCCTACGAATTGGAAGCGAACCATTCCCGGCGCGCGCTCCGTCGGCGCATCGGTCGCACGAGCCACGGCTCTGCTTGAGGGCATAAACGAGATGTCGGTGCCGCTCAGCGCGACCGCGTCGTCGCGGAGTATGAGGCCGTCGGCGTAGCGGTGCGCGGCGCCTTTGAGCACGTTTGCCACGACGCTTTTGAGCACAGGCAGCTTGCCGTAGGTCCAGATGTCGGAGCCTAGGCACCAGACCGAGTACGGCACGCCCTCGTGTTTGTGCAGCGCCTGCGCGAACACGCCGCCCGGAACCGCCCACATCGCGAGCACATGATCAATGGGCGACTCGGCATGAAGATCCAGAAGGGCGCGGGTGCCGGCTTTCATGTATCGAAAGGCGATCCACGCGTCGCGCGGGTTCGTTGGCTTCAAGCTGCTCAGCGGGCGCTGCTTGCCGGACCATCTGAACGGGTGCACGGTCACGCCCTTTGGCGAGTACGAGCACCCCTCGCCCTTGTCCTGCGTGACGACGTGTACATCGTGCCCCTCGTCTGCGAGGGCCTTTGCAAAGTCGCGCACGAACAAGCCCGCGGCGGCGGCGCCGTCGATCTCCTTGAGCGGGTATGAGCTTGTGACGATCGCGATCCGCAACGGTGACACGCCTCTTTGCTTTGGCTCTTAGCTGTGCTCGCCCAGCACGCGCTTGACCGCGCGGACGACATCGGTCACGTCGGCTTCGCTCATCCCCGCCGAGATGGGCAGGCTCACGGTCTGTCTGCCGACACGAAGAGCGTTCGGCCAGGCCTCGGGGTTCCAGCCGAGGCTCTGGTAGAACGGGTGCTCGGCGATCGAGAGGTAGTGCACGCCCGAGCCGATGTTCTGCGCTTGGAGCAGCCCGAGGAATTCGTCGCGGCTCACGCTTGCGCGGGATTCGTCGAGAAGCACGGGGAACAGGTGGTAGCCGTGGCGAACCGTCGCGGGAGGCTGCGCGGGGAGCGTGATGGGCAGGCCCGCAAGCTCTGACTGGTAGCGATCCCAGACGGTCTTTCGGTTGCGCCAGTTCGTGTTGACGCGTGCGAGCTGGTGGATGCCGATCGAGGCCTGCAGGTCGGTCATGTTGCACTTGAAGCCGAGCTCGTTGACGAAGTAGTGCTTGTAGCCCGCGTCGGAGTAGCGTTTCCACGCGTCTTGGGAGAGGCCGTGGAGAGAGAGGCGCTTGACGCGTTTGGCGTCATCTTCGTTCTTGCAGACGACCATGCCGCCCTCGGCGGTGGTGACGTTCTTGGTCGCGTAGAAGCTGAAGCAGCCGAAGTCGCCCAGTGTTCCGGTGGGCGTGCCTTGGTACTCGCCCTCGACGGCGTGCGCGCAGTCCTCGACGATGCGGAGGTTGTGCCTGTTTGCGATCTCGCGGATCGCGTCCATGTCGCACGGGTAGCCCGCGAAGTGGACCGGCACGATCGCGCGGGTGCGCTCTGTGATGTGCGCCTCGATCGAGGCGGGGTCGATGTTCAGCGTCGCCGGATCGATGTCGGCGAGCACCGGAGTCGCGCCGGCGTGCAGGATCGCGTTGACCGTCGCGCAGAAGGTCATCGCGCTCGTGATTACCTCGTCGCCCGGCTCAAGGTCGAGGCACAGAATCGACAGGTGCAGCGCGCTGGTGCAGGAGTTGACCGCGATGCAGTGCGACTCGCCGCCCTTGAACTGCCTGAAGTTGTCCTCGAACCGTGCGACCTTGGGGCCTGTGCCGATCCAGCCCGAGCGGAGCGAATCGACGACCTCTTCGATCTCTTCTTCCTCGATGACGGGCGCGCCGAAGACGAGGAACTTCTTGCGCTTGCCCGACTCGTCGCGTGCGACTTCGGGCTTTGGCTTGGCCGCGGCGACCGAGGCGCTGTCGGTACCCATCGGCACGACCGGGGTCTCGCCCCGAGATGAAGCGTCGCGTGCGTGGACGAGGAGTTCTTCGAGGTAGATGCGGTGCCGGACGAGCATGTCGCCGAACATGCCCGCGATGTAGAGCAGCACGCTGAGCACCGCGAAACCGCCCGCTGCGGTCACCATCCACTGGTAGGGCTTGATGCTGTGCGGCTCGCGGGTGAAGTACCTGATCGTGAGAAAGAGCCCGATCATGATCGCGGGGATGAGCACAATGAAAGCGATCCAGCTGAAGAAACGCCAGGGTTTGTAGTCGCGGTACGAGCTCCAGATGATTTTGCTTGTGTTGATCGCGTAGCGGAAGAGGTTGCTTGCGACGCGGCTCTTGCCGAACTCGCGCTCGCCGCGGATGACGAGGGGGATCTCGACGATGCGCATGTGCTTGAAGGCAAGGTTGATGAAGACCTCTTGCGTGTAGGTGAACTTGCCCAGCAGGTTGAGGCTGAGCATGGCCTGGCGGTTGTAGCAGCGCATGCCGCAGGACACGTCGTGAAAGCGCTGGCCCGTGAGCCTCGAGACGAGCCGGCTCATCTGGCGGTTGCCCCACTTCTTCACCTCGGGCATCTCGGGGACCTTGTCGGCGTCCTTGAAACGCGAGGCGGTCGAGAAGTCGTACTGGTCGGAGACGACGGGTTCGATCAGTTCGCCGAGGTCCTCGGGATTGAACTGGCCGTCGCTGTCGAGGGTGGCGAGGAAATCGGCGCGGCTCTCGATCGCGTAGCGCAGCGCCGTCTGGAACGCGGCACCCACGCCCTGTCGGCTCGCGTGGGAGAGGACCACCGCGCCCGCGTCGGTCGAGATCTCGGCGGTGCGGTCTGTTGAGCCGTCGTTGACGACGACGACCCGGATCGACCCGATGCCGGGCAGCGAGCTTGGGATGCGCTCGATGACGTCGCGGATGGTGGCCTGCTCGTTGAGCGCGGGCATGGCGACGATGAGCAGTGGGCCTGCTGGGGAGTGCTCGGGATCGTCGGGTCTGCTCATGGTGCTCACGGCTGGTGTGTTGTTGATGCTCGCCTGTCAGAAGGTCGGCCAGAACGGACAACATATACACCAACAGGTGCCCGCTACCAGCGGAACCCCCAAACCCACCGGTTCTGGGACGAGGAAACCGGGGAACAAGCAGAACAAGCGGGTCTGTGAAAGGCGGACGTTGGCAAACGTACCGAGCGATTGGCCACTTGGGGTGCGGATTGGCACCGACTTGTTGCCGCCTATCGGTCTGACGGAGACAGCAAACTGCTTCCAGAACCCGGTTTAGGCGGTATAGACGGCCCGATGATAGGACCCGTACAAAAAACTATTATTATAGGACGCCAGCAAACTAGGGCGTCTGAGAGCAACTTTCTGTGGTTTTTGCGTGAATTACCCTAGAACAGGCTAGAGAAATCGGCTAAGTTCTTCACAGACCGGTAGGTATGTTGTTTGCCGGTCCAAGCGGCCTCGCTCTAGGGGGTCGTGGAGTGTGTATCTGGGTTGAGAGATCTAGGTTCTGCCATTGAATTCGTGGCAGGCCGAAGACATTGAGGAATTGAAGAAATGAACAAGGCACTTGTTACCATCATCGCAGCTGGCATCGCTGGCACCGCTTCGGCTGACTCGATCAGCGAAACCAACCCCGCAGTCATCGACTGGGGCATCGTCGGCACCTCGGCCGTCACCATGGGCCCTGCTCAGCTGTACCCCTCGGGCATCAACGTTGCTGGCGCCACCGGCGGCATCACCGACGTCAACGTCACCCTGCACAACGGCAACCACACCTGGGTTGCTGACCTCGAGCTGACCCTCGTCAGCCCGGCAGGCACCGCTGTCCGCCTCCTCGACCTCACCGGCGTCCAGAACGGCGATGACATCGACGGCGACATCACCTTCGACGACTCGGCTTCCGAGTTCTTCCCGGATGACGACACCGACGGCACCGTCAGCGGTACCTTCCTCGTCTCCGACTACGAGAACGCCGACGCCGACGTCCCGGCAACCGCTTTCGGCCTTGACCTCTCCGCCTTCAACGGCGAAGACGCCAACGGCACCTGGAGCCTCTACGTCTACGACGAGACCTCGGGCGACACCGGCTCGTTCGACGGCTGGACCCTCGACATCGAGACCATCCCGGCTCCGGCTTCGGCAGCACTGCTCGGCCTCGGTGGCCTGGCTGCAGCTCGCCGCCGCCGCTAATCGGCTCTGAAGCCTCTCGCAAGACAGGCTTCTAGCTCGATACGAAATTCACAACGCCCGGTCGAACTCGGCCGGGCGTTGTCTTTTTTGTCTCTTTGGTTATCAACGAGGTCACACACCCCACCTCTTCAGCGGTGGCTTGGGTGTCTACCGGTGGTTGGTCCACTTGCGTTGCAGATGGTTGGCTGCCTGACGGACCGCTGTCTCAACCGAGCGGCGCATCGCCTCATCGTTCTCGTATGCCTGACGCCTTGCGGTGATCGCGATGAAGCCGATGAGCGCGAACAGCGGGACGAGGGAGACGGTGCCGAGCAGCATGCCGACCCAGGCCTGGGCGCCCATGGCTAGCGCCACGACACCCGCGACCCAGCAGAGCACGACCGCGGCGGCCATGACACCCGCTCGGCCAACGTAGACCCTGCCGAGTTTGCCGACAGCGAGCCCGAGCCGTTCCTTGGTGGTGTTTGCCTCTGCGAACCTTGGTGCCCAGGGCAGCTTGCCCTTGACGAATCGCTCGGGTGGAAGGGCCGGCGTTGGTTTCTTGACCAGCTTCCGGCCAGTCCGCTGTGCTTGCTTGTTTGGCTGGGCGGCGGCCAGTGGCGCGGGCGCTGCCTTAGGCGAGTTCGGCTTCTGCTGAACTGTGGTCACCACGGGCGCCGGCTGGCTCTGCACCAGACCCTTGTTCGTCAGCGAGCCCTCGCGGATCGCCATGCGGACGATGTCCTCGAACGCCTCGGCGTCCGGCTCGTATCGGAACGCGATCAGGTTGCCCCATGATTGCGAGTCGGCTTCCTTTGCGCCGAACCTGAAGAGTCGGCGCCAGTCGTGCTGGACGCCGTAGCGGATGATGGGGTGCCACTCGCTGACGACTACGGTGTAGCCCTGATCGACGAGGTACTGGGCCATGTCGTTGGTTGAGTAGCCCAGGTCGAGTGTTTTGCGGTCCTCGAATTCGCACATGACGACCGAGGGCTTCATCCGATCCCACGGGAAGCCTTCGAGCACGTGCTTATCGAATCCCTCGCTGTCGATTTTGAGGAGCCTGACCGACTCGACGCCGTGCTCTTTGAGCGCGACGGAGAGCGTGGTGACGTCAACGGTCTCGGCTTCTTTGTGCAGCGCGGTGAATGCGGCAAGGCTGCTGGCGCCGGTGCTCTGCTCGGAGGTGTAGAACGGGACGTTCTTCTGCTCTTCCTTGCCGACGGCTCTTGGGTCGAGGCGGAACCTCGGGTTGTTTGAGTGTCGTTTCGTGGCGCGCTGGCGGTTGACCGGGTCGGGCTCGAAAGCGAGTACGTTCCAGTTCTGCTGGAGGAAGAGCGCGGTCGATCCGCCGTGGTGCGCGCCGACGTCGACCATGAGGTCGTCGGCGTGCGACGTCCCGATCGCGTCGCGGACCATCAGCAGTTCGTCGATGCTCGCCTTGGCGTCCCTGCTGTACTCGGCGCCGATGGTCGTCGGAGCGGGTTTGGGCTTGGGTTTGGAGGCGGCCTTGATCTCGTCCTCGATGTCGGCGAACGGGAAGATCTTGAGCTCCGACTGCATGTTGCAGTTGCTGACTTCGACGCCGAGGTCCGAGAGAACCTGCTGTGTCTCGACCCATGAGCCTGCGTGGAAGCCGGGCGTGACGTTCGGGATGTTGTAGAGATCGCCCGACTGCTGGTAGTCGTCGAAGAAGTAGTTGGGGTTCGAGTCGGGCGTTGCCTTCATCTCGAGGCGTGTCGCGCCCGCGGGGGCGGCTTCTTTGATCTGCTCGACGTAGTTGCAGTCGATGCCGAGCAGCATGATCTTCTTGTACCCGAGCGTGGCGCCGAAGAGCGCTGAGAAGTTGCCCGTGGTAATGTCGGTCACGCCGAGCGCGGAGTACGACTTCTTGACGTCTTCGAGGATGACGACAGCGGGGTTGTCTCTGATCTCCGGGTGCTCCTTGGCAAGGATCTCACGGAGGAAGAATTTGCGGATGCCGTTCTGCTTGTTCTCGCGGATCAGTCGGAGGATCTGCTCGGCGTGCGAGAGGATGACGACCTTGTCCATGCACGCGTAGTACGTCGGGTACCAGTTGACGCGGTCCCAGTAGCGGTACGCGGCGTTCATGCCCAGCGTGTCAACGCCCTTGAGCTTGTCGAAGTCGAAGCCCTTGAGCGAAGGCCCGTTGCCCAGCAGCACGAGTGCATCGGACTTGTCGGCGATCTCGAGGCCGTCGAGGTTGTCGTAGAGGCCCCGGTGGTGATAGGTGAGCGTCGGGATCGGCATCGAGTCTGGCAGGCAGGGCGATCGCTCGAGCTTTGCTTCGCCCCCGCTTTTCCAGTTCTCGAGTGACGCGGTGCTCGACTCGCTGTCTGACCAGCAGAAGCGGGTCGCCGAGGAGATCTTGAAGCCGTAGCGGGCGCAGAGGATCGAGTAGATCGACTGGTCCTGGCGGTGGCCGAAGTACGGGGTGACGTCGAGGACGGTTTCGGCCTTGATTTTGCCGCCCTTGGTGTATTTCTCAACGAGTTCGTGGTAGGTCTTGCGCTTGGGCGCTGGCATCGCGCCCAGCGGACGCACCTCGGACTCTTCCGGGTGCTTGATCCACGCGACGACCTCGGGGTCCTGGCTGTAGACGTAGGCCTCTTCGATGAGCTGCTGCGCCTTGCCGCCCTTGATGTAGCCCAGCAGGCACGAGCAGAGGTGCGGCGCGAGGAGCTCTCTGCCGGTGGCTTCCATCTTGCGCGCGGCCTCGGGGTGCGTGAACGCGCAGTTTCTGATGGGCCAGGTCGGCTTGTCGTCGTGATCGACGAAGAACGCGCCCTCCTCGGCGATGCTGTCGAAGATCTCTTCGATGTCGTGGACGACGACGATGCCCGCGTCGATCCAGAGCACGCGGTCACCGTCACGCACGAGATCGCCGGCGGCTTTGATCGCGGCGCACTTGTACGCGTAATTCTTGGGCGACATGTAACCGTCGAAGAACGTCTTGGTCTCGGCTGGGTAGTCCCTGACGGCGACGCGGTCGAGTTCGGCAAGGATCTGCCGCTGCTTCGGGGTCAGGTCGAAGTCGTAGACGATGATCTGCGAGAACGCGTCCTTGCGGAGCCTGTGCAGCGAGGCGATCAGGTTGAGCCCCTGCTGGAAGTACGCGCTGTTGAACGAGGTGACAATCGTTTTGTCGGTGTTCATTGGGGACTTTCTCTGCAGATCTGCGATGGTTTCAGCGATCGGGTAAGAACCGGCACCGGTCGTCGGTCGGGACAGCAGCCTGCGGTAGGCGTCGAGTGTGCCGTTCCATTTGGCGTGCAACTCGTCCACAGCCGCTTCGATCTTGTCTTTCTGCTCGGTCGGCACATTGTCTTTGTTCTGCACGATGCCGTCGATGCCGCAGACCTCGTGCTCGGCGACCCGGCGGAGCCATCTGCGAGGGACGAACCCGTAGTGGCGGTGGACCGATTCGAGCGTGTGCGCGTACTGCGTTGCCCGTTGGCCCTGGGTTTTGCTGTTCTCGTGGAGTGTTGCATCGACGATGCTTTCGTCGAGGAACAGGAATTTGGCGCCGCCGCGGGCGAGTCTGATCCAGTACTCGTAGTCGAACGCGCAGCTGAGCTCTTCGTCGAGCGGGCCGAAGCGCTCGAAGACTTCGCGTCTGAAGAAGAGCGCGGGCTGGAGGATGCCGACGGAGTGCGTGAATTCTTGCTCGAGTTCGTCCGGGTTCGAGTTGATAAAGACATCGCGGAGCACGTTGCCTTCTGGGTCAACGAACCTGCCACGGGCGTAGACGATGTCCACGTCGGGGTTTGCCTCGAACGTCTCGGCGATGGTGCGGAGCACATCGGGGTTTCGGTAGATGTCGTCGGTGTTGAGCCACGTGACGATGTCGGCATTCGAGTGGGAAAAGCCCTGGTTGATGGCGTCAACCTGGCCGTTGTCCTTGGCGATGGTGAGATCTACCCAGTCGTGCTTCTTGGCGAACTGCTTGAGGATGTCGCCCGTGCCGTCTTTCGAAACGCCGTCGAGGATGATGTGCTCGGCTGGCTTGTACGACTGCATCTCGACGCTGTCGAGCATGCGCTGCACGAAGTCGGCCTGGTTGTAGCTCGGGCTGACGATGCCGATGGTGGGCAGGTTTTCGGCCGGGGGCGCGACTCGCACGGAGTCAGTGCGCCTCGTGGGCCGGCGCCACTTCTCGGCGAATCCGGCAAGCTCTTCTTTGGTGTAGAAATGCTTGGCGTACCGCGAATCGAGCATCTGGCTGATGTACCACTCGGGCAGCTCGATCCGGTCGACGAACTCCGAGTACATCTCGGAATAGGTCTTGCCGGCCGCCATTTTTTTCCGCTTGTTGGCGGCGATGTTCGCCCGCGTAATCGTCAGCGAATCGTCGTAGAAGAACTCGCGAAGGGCGGCCTGCTTGTGTTCATCGTCGTCCTCGGTGCGCAAGACGAGCAGGCTGTACTTCTCGTGCTCGACAATCAGGCGGCGGTTCTCGTGGTCGAAGGGCTGAGAATACACATCAACACCGAAGACCGATTTGATCTGCAGGTCGAAGTAGTCGAGCGGGACTTCGTGCGGGTAGTTGTCGAGGAACTTGGCGATGAGCTGGTCAACGTCGCTGACGGAGCCGCTCATGAGTTCTTTGTTCTGGAAGAACGCTGAGATGTTGCGGGCGATCGGGTCGCGGACGAGGCTGACGAGCGACGCGGGCTTGCCCGGCTCGACGACATCTTTGAGGACCTGGTATGACTCGTAGACGTGGCCGTCGGGGAGGTTGTTCTGCTTGAGGTCGTTTGCGACCTTGTCGAGGATGTCTCGTGTCAGGTGATGGACCTGAAAGACCGGGGTATCGAGTGCCCCGAGGGCTCTTGCGACGCTGGTGGAGCCGACCTTACCCATCTGCGCAACAACTATCGGACCTTCTCGATGCATCTACGACTCGCTCCACGTCCCCGGCGCACCGAAGGCCACTTTGGTTTTCGCACCGAGCCCCGCCCGCCACAGTCTACTGTATGTATGGCGCGCCCAGATTTCGATTCTCGGCATCCTCCAATGCACACCGGGGGAAATGCTCAGGCTCAGATTTTTTGCTCCGAACAAGACCCTGTTGGTCGTGCCCATCGCGGGCTGCCTGTAGGATGCGCCCCGGCTGCCGGGCGGCGGATCGCCCGTAGAATGAAGCCCAGAGCGACCGCTGCGAGTCGAGGCCCACATGAACATCGTGAACTACATGCTCCGCCTCGGCCCGACCAACCCCATCGCGGTGCGCCTGGTGCAGGGCGGGTCACGCCGGGCTCGGCACATGTACATCCGCTCGGCGTACCTGGGCGTCATGATCCTGGTGCTGCTCTGGCTCCTGTTGACCACGGGCAGCACGGGGACGGGGGCGGCCAGTTACGGCAAGCTCGCCGCGGCCGGCGCGGAATCGTTCAAGCTGGTCGCGTATCTGCAGATCGGGCTGATCTGCGTGCTGGCACCGGTGTTCATGGCCGGGGCGATCGCGCAAGAGGCCAGCCCGAAGACGTGGGACATCCTGCTGACGACGCCGATGTCGCCCGGGCAAATCGTGTCGGGGAACCTGCTCGGCCGGCTGTTCTTTATTCTGGCGCTGCTGTTCTGTTCGCTGCCCCTGTTTGCGCTGACGCAGTTCTACGGCGGGGTGCCGGGCCGATCGATCATGACGAGCTATCTAATCGCGGGGTGCGCTGCGCTGATCGTGGGTTCGATCGCGATCTCGCTCTCGTGCAGCCGGGTCGTGGGTCGGCGTGCGGTGTTCGCGTTCTACGTGACGGTGGTCAGCTATCTGGCGATCACGATCGGCATCGACCGCTCGATGCTTCAGGCGGGCATGGGGGCCGGCCCGGACGGTGACGGCGTGACGTGGATGACCGCGATCAACCCGTTCCTTGCGCTCAACTCGCTCTTGGACCCCTCGGGATATCCGAGGGCGGACATCGAGGACCCGGCGCTCGGGTTCCTCGGGCGGTGGATGCTGGCAAGGCCCGTCGCGGCGTGGTGCTACGGCAGCGCGGTCCTGAGCGTGGTGCTGATGGTCGTGAGCACGATCACCGTCCGCGGGGGCGGGCTTGCGACGATGGCGGCGGGCACAACGGGCGTGCCCCTGCACCGGAGGCTGATGGGCCGGGGCGAAAAGGAAGAACTGCACCGCGCGCCGCGGACTGTGTGGAACAACCCGATCGCGTGGCGCGAGGCCGCGGCGAGGAACGGGACGGTGAGCCGAATCCTGGCGCGGTGGGCGTTCATCGTTATCGGCATCGGCTGGGCCATCGGGCTGATCGCGTACTACCACAACACAGGCATGACGGCGGACGGGTTCAGGCTCGCCATCGCGATGACCGTGGTCGGCGAGCTCGCGGTGACGGCGCTCGTGGCGATCAACATGTCCGCGACCGCGATCAGCCGGGAACGCGAGGATGGCACGCTCGATCTGTTGCTGACGACGCCGCTCTCACCCGGCGCGTACATGTCGGGCAAGATGCGCGGGCTGATCGCGTACCTGTTGCCGCTGGTCGCGGTGCCCTCGGCAACAATCGGGCTCGCGGGTCTGTACGCGATCTTCCAGGGTTTCGGCAATACACAGAAGGCGCTCATCAGCGATCAGATCGGAGCCGGCGGCACTGTGTACCAAGCGCCTGTCGTCCTACCGGAAGCAGGGCTTGTGGTGCTCGTCGCGTCGGTCGCGTTCATCGCGTTCTGCGTGATCATCGGGCTGCAGTGGTCGCTCAAGAGCAAGGGCACGCTGAGCGCGGTGGTCGGGACGGTCGGCGTTGTCGGCGCGGTCGGGGGCACCGTCGGACTCTGCGGCTGGCTCAGCTCGGGGCAGATCCCGCTGCTTGGCGCCCCGATGGCGGCGCTCACACCCGCTTCCGTCGTCCGCGCGTGCGTCTACCCGGTGGACGCGATGACGGAAACGGTGCGCGAATCCGGCCTCGCCTCAGCGCGCGTCGGGCTCGCGGTCGGTGCGGTCGCGGCGGCGGCGATCTACTCCTCGATCGTGTACGGCCTGCACAAGACGATCGTGAAGAACTTCGACTTTACGGTAAGGAAGCTTGCGGGTGTGAAGTGAGCCGGGCCGAGACCGGCAGTTTACAGACCAACAGCGAAACCCACGACTATCACGGCAAGGTAAAGCGCCCGCTTCTAATGGAACGGCTCTACAAAACCGAGTCCGGAGACACACTCTTTCGGTCGAGCAGATTCAGTGGTTTGATTCCATTTTCATTCGGGCTATTGGTGGTCATGGTCATCGGAACGCTGATCTACCATGAGATCGACTACGTGATCTATTCGCGGAGCATGTACCCCACTCCACCCGACACAACGCTTCAGAGCGACCTGATTGATGCCCTGCTCAACCCTTTCATGATCGCGGGCTTGCTTGTCTTCCTGATGGCGTCCGTCTTGGTCTGGCGAGGAGTCCTGTGTTTCATCCTGCCAGCGATGATCAAGCGTGTTGACGACGACCACATCTTGGTGAAACGCCGAAACCTGTTGTGGAGAATGAGCCGCACCGTTCCGCTGGAGAGCGTGTCGATCGTGCAAGGCGGGCTGAAGACTTACCAGCCCAAGTATGACAACTTCTTCGATATCTTTCTTATTGCCGGAGGACACGCCTTCCATATCGACGGCATGGACGAACTGGAGCTCGCCGAAAAGCGAACTGTTGAGTACGCCGTCCATGTTTCGATTCACCATCAAACGTTCCGCCACGGCTACTGCCGGTTTCGCCCGCTGCTGCCGGTGTTTTTCTTTGGTTGAGCCTAAAAGCAACGACTAGTGCTGCTTGCGAATCCGCGCGCTCGGGATATCGAGCTGGCCTCGGTACTTCGCAACGGTCCGCCGCGCGATCTCGATGCCGCGTTCTTTGAGGGCGGTGGCGAGCGCGTCGTCCGAGAGTGGCTTTTTCGGGTCTTCGTTGTCCACGATCTCGCGGAGGGCGGCCTTAACCGCGTCGTAGCTCATATCCTCGCCCGACTCGGTGGCGAGCCCGCCCGTGAAGAAGGAGCGGAGCGGGACGATGCCGCGAGGGGTCTGGAGGTACTTGTCGGACACGGCGCGGCTGACGGTTGCGACGTGGACGCCGATCTGGTCGGCGACCTGCGTCATGGGCAGGGGACGGAGCGATGACGGGCCGTAGTCGAAGTAGTCGCGCTGCGCATCGACGACGACGCGGATGACGCGGAGCAGCGTGCTCGAACGCTGGCTGACGGCGTCGATGAGCCACGACGCGTTGGAGATGTTTGTCTTAATGAAGTCGCGGTCTTTCTTGTCGAGCGACTTGTCCGCGGCGAGCCGGGCGTACTCCTCGTTGACGCGGAGGTTAGCGCTTCGGCGTTCGTGCAGGTACGCGTAGTAGCTGTCGCTCTCCTCGTCGTACTCGACCACGGCGTCGGGCGTGATGACCTCGGGCCTTGTCTGCACGAGCTGGCGCGCGGGCGCGAGCGAGAGGCGGCGCATGAAGTCGAGCGCCGACTTGATCTCGTCCATCGAGTAGCCGGTCGCCTCGGCGACCTTGGGCATGCGGTTCTGCGAGAGGTCGTCGAGGTGCTCGCTGATGAGCGTGCGGACACGGGCGAGGGTTTCGTCCTCGTCGCGGATCGCCGGGTCGGCCTCGATCGCGTCGAGTTGCAGGAGCAGGCACTCGCAGACGTCGCGCGCCGCGACGCCGGGCGGTTCGAGCACGAGCTGCAGGGCCTGGAGCGATCGTTCGAGGAGTTCGGATGTGAGGCCGAGCGCGGGCGAGGCGCGCTGGATGATGTCGTCGAAGGAGGTGCGGAGGAAGCCGTCGTCGTCGAGGTAGCCGATCAGCTCCGCGCCGGCGGCGATGATCTCGTCGTCGAGCTCGGTCAGGCGCCACTGATCGAGGAGTTGATCGTGGAGCGTGCCGGTGCGGGCGGGGGCGTTTGCCATCGCGTCGGTTTTGGCGTCGCGCTCGCCGGCGCTGCTTGAGGTCTGGTAGCTCGGTTCTTCGTAGCGCTCAACGCGGGCCGACGAGTCGAACTCGTTCTCGGCGAGGTCGGGCACATCGCTCGTCATGTCGTCCAGGTGCTCGAACGAATCGGAGTCGGCGTCGGGCGCTTCCTCGCGGTTGACAGGCTCGTCGAAGTCGTCGCGCTCGGGCTCTGCGATCTCAAGCGCGATGTTGTTCTCGAGCTCCTGCTCGATGCGCTCTTCGAGTTCCGTCAGCGGGAGCTGCAGGATCTCCATCGACTGGATGACCCGCGGCGAGAGCTTCATGCTCTGGCCCAGCTTCATGCCCTGAGATTGTTCGAAACGCATCGCCATGGTGATTCGCTGAGCGGGCTACGGGCCCGCTATCTGATCTGCTGCCTTCCCTCGATAGCATCGGCCAAGACGGCCTTGCTCGCCAGTTCCATCGACCAGCCGGAGGGCAGTCCCCGCGCCAATCGCGTGACATTGACGCCGCGGCTCTGGAGTTCGCCCATGAGATAGAGCGCGGTGCCGTCGCCCTCGACGGTCGGGTTCATGCCGAGGATGACTTCCTCGACTCGGACACCCCCGGCGTTCTTTGCCGGGTTGTCGATGCGCGCCAGGAGGTCGCCGGCGGTCAGGTGCTCGGGGCCGATGCCGTCGAGCGGGCTGATGCGCCCGAGCAGGACGTGATAGAGCCCTCGGTACATCGCGGTCTGCTCGATCGCGATGAGGTCCTTTGGTTGCTCGACGACGAGGACCTTGGACCGGTCGCGCTTGTCAGAATCGCAGATAGGGCACGGGTCGTGCTCGGTGAGGTTCGAGCAGACGGAGCAGTGGCCGATGGCGGATTTGACGTCCACGATCGCGCGCGCAAGCTGAGTCGCCGCCTGCTTGTCGCCCTTGAGCACATGAAACGCGAGCCGCTCGGCGGATCGCCTGCCGATGCCGGGCAGCTTGGTCAGCTCGATGAGCAGGCGTTCGACGGGCGCCGGGTACGCGGGCGACTGTCGCGCGTTATCGTGTTGTCTGCTGGGTTTGCTCACGCCACATGGTATTCGATCCGCGGGTGCGGTTCCCATGTGTGTTCGGAAATTGGTCGATTAGCAGCCGTTGGTGTAGTTGTTGACCCACGCGGAGAAGTCGGTCGGCGTGAGATCGCCGTCGCGGTTCTGATCGGCGATCGCGTCGCCTCGTTGGTAGGCACCAACCCACGCGCTGAAATCGGTCGGCGTGAGATCGCCGTCGCCGTTGACGTCGGCGAGGCAGGAGGTGCCTCGGAATTCAACCGGGCCGATATCGAGCGTCTTAGTGATGCCGAATCCTAAATTGATCACGCCGGCATCATCGAGCGATTCTCTGTCGAAGCCGTAGATGTCGTTGTTGGGTAGCTCCGGGAACGTCGAGTGGTAGCCCCGATCGATGCAGGGCGATCCCGGGCTGAGCGAGATATCCCCGCCGGCCGCGTCAACAAACAAGGGGTCGGCGTGGACGTTCTCGCTGAGATACATGGTGTCCGAGTCGCCGATGAAGTGGAACGCCTCGTCGTTCTGCCTGAAGTTGGAATGAAGGAACGCGGCCACGCTCTGGTCAAGGATGATGGCCGGGTCATCGTGCTGTTCTTCGTCCCAGACAATCGAGGACTCGACCCACGCGTAGCCCGCATCAACAACAAACGACCCGAGGCCGAGGGGGCTGCCGGACCGAACGAGAGCGCTTCTGATGAGATCCACGCTTGCTCCGTTTGCGATGCGAACCGATGATCCGCTCCCTGTCGCCGAGTTGTCAAGAAACGCAGAGTCCGCGATGACGCCGACAAAGTTCGTCGATTCGTTGAAGTAGCCGCCGCCGGTTTGGGCTGAGTTTGATTCAAACAGTGTTTCTGAGATGTACTCAGTCTCACTGGCCCCGCCGCCTCGGCCGCCGGCCGTGTTGCCGACAAAGTCCGAATCGACGATAGACTTGCCTCCCATAACGCCGCCGCCGTCGTCGGCCGCGTGATTACCTATGACGTTGCACGAATCGAGACTGCCGGCGCCGAACGGCCCGAATACCCCGCCCCCACCGTTGGCCTGGTTATTGATTATGGTGCAGAGGTAGGCGTGGGCGGAGCCGTTCATCATGAGCCCGCCCCCGTTTATGGTCGCGACATTATTCTCGATTGTGCTCTCGACAATGCGGTATCGCCCGCCAATCCCTCCGCCGGAAAGGGCTGTGTTGTTTCTGATGCTCGACGAAACTATGTAGACTCTTCCTTCGGTGTGAAGCCCACCGCCTTGCCCCGCAGAGTTGCTTTGGAAGCTGCAATCCCTCACATCGAGCGGGTCATTCGATTCGTCGGCCAGCGAACGGAAGTACAAGCCGCCGCCCCGGTCCGCAGAGTTGTCATTGAATTCTGATTGCTCAACGATCACACGAGATTCGACCGCCGCGATCCCACCGCCGTTACCCGAAGTTGCTGTGTTCTCCTCGAACTCACAGACAGAAACCACCAAGACCGAATCACTCGCATGCAGAGCGCCCGCAGGTCTCGCGTAAGTTGTCAGACCGATCGAAGAATTGAGCTTAAACGTGCACGCGCTGACAGCAACAACCGCATCGTTGAGCTTCAGCGCCGACCCTTCTAACCCATGGTTCTCAATGAAATCGCAGTGCCGGATCCGTGTGTACACGTCTGTTCCTGCGTTCTGCACCGCGTGTTTGACGGCCCCATGGAAGCGCAGGCCATCGAGCACAACCCCGGACGTCACCGACCCGGTGCCCGCCACAGCGTGTCCGAATTCGAGAAGCCGCTCCGAGTTGTCTTCGGTGTTCACGCCGCCCGACAGGTCGTCGTTGTTGAGGTCACCAGAAATCACAGTTGGGTAGAACGTGGTGTTTCTGGTGTTAGGGCTGGATTGATTCGACCAGCCCGCAAAGCCGCCGATTACCTTAAAAGGTGGCTCGCTCAGCCCGGGGCCGGGCACAGAAAAGAATCTGGTTCGGTCGCCGGTCCCTTGGTCCGGCTTATACACACCGCCCGCAATTCGGACTTCGCCGCGTGACGACCCGAGCGTCTCGGCTAGGTCGATCGCCTCCTGTAGGTCGTTCATCGCCGAGTCCCAGCTCAGCCCGTTGCCGCCGTCGGGTGCGTCGTCATCGACGTAGACGCGGATCTGCGCGTGCAGAGTCGAAGCGACAGCGACGGACAGCGAGGCGGCGACGAGTCGTTGGTTGTTCATGAGATTCCTCTGTGGTGTGACGATCGATCAGCAGCCGTTGGTGTAGTTGTTGACCCACGCGGAGAAGTCGGTCGGCGTGAGATCGCCGTCGCGGTTCTGATCGGCGATCGCGTCGCCTCGTTGGTAGGCACCGACCCACGCGCTGAAATCGGTAGGCGTGAGATCGCCGTCGCCGTTGACGTCGGCGAGGCAGGAGGTGCCCTGGAATTCTAAAGCGCCCACGTCGAGGTAGTCTGCTTCACCAAATCCCGTATTCGGCATGCCACGGTCGTCCAGCGGGTGTCGCGGATCCCCGAGAGCGTCAGTGGATGGCAACTCAGAAACGTGCAACAACAATCCCGCATCGATGCAGGGCGAACCCGGCAACAGTGCCAGATCTCCCGACGCGACATCGGTGAACATCGGATCTGCTTCTATGTTCACACCCAACTGATCCAAGTTGGCACTTGGATGCGCAGCCAAAGACCCCGGCTCGAACCGAAGCGCCGAGAACAACATGGCCAGCGACGTGTCTGGAAAGAGCTCGATGGCCGGAAATCCAGCGAGACGATTATCCCAAACAATGGACGACTCAATCCAGCCTACACCATCTCGGAGCGTGATCAGTGTTGTGTACACAGTTGGATCGCTCTGTGAGATCGTGCTTCGCAGCAAGTCAACTACGCCACGCGAGTAGATCGCAGAGCCATAGCTCACACAAGTATTATTGTACATTACTGAATCAGAAATGACCGTTGTTGCTGAGGTGGGAACATACACCCCGCCGCCATACTGCGCGTGGTTACCCGCCACCTGGCACGCTTCGATCGTCCCCGCGTCATAGAGACCGCCGCCGTATCCTGCGGTGTTTCCCACAAACAGGCAGTTCGCAATATCTATCGGGCCGAAAGCACCACCCCCGCTGCCCTCAGTGCTATTACCTTCGAACACGCAGTCATAAATTGACCGAACACCATAAACACCGCCGCCATGCGCCGAGGCAGAATTTGAACGCAACACGCAATCATTCATGGTAATTCTGTGGTAGTTTTGCCAGACATAAACGCCCCCGCCCTCGTAGGCCGAGTTTCCGTCAAACTCGCACTCGTCGATTGTTGCAAACCCATTGGCATAGACTGCACCACCTCGGACTCTGAGTTCTGAATCAGACTGCGCTGTATTTTCGACAAAACTGCATCCATTGAAGTACCCCTCCCCCACAACTGCGCCGCCGTGGGTTGCGTGATTCAATGTAAACACAGAGTCATGCAGATTAAGATCACGCAAGGCACGTATTGCACCACCTTCGTTACTAGCAGAGTTTCCTGTGAAGATCAAATCGATAAAGTTGTTTGTGATGCCGTCGGTGTGGATCGCGCCGCCGTTCTCCGCATTGTTGTTTATAAATTCAGAATCTCGGACGTTCGCAGCACTACGAAAGATGTTTACAGCGCCCCCTTCCTCCGCTGATTCATTCTCTGAAAACTGGCTAGCTGCGATCAACAGGCTGCCGTAACGAGAGAATATTGCAGCTCCAGAAGAAGCCGTGTTCCCGACGAACTCACACCCATTGATTGACACGGCAGAGTCGTACAAATCAAGGGCGGTGCTCGCATTGTTCTGGAACGTGCAATCGGACACAGCCGCATGAGCCTCGTCGATAGAAACCGCCACACCGACTGCGCCACGAAAGCTCAAGCCCCCGAGCACAACGGCGGACAGCGGCGCACCCGACGCATATCGACCGTCTACTACCAGCAGGTTGATCGCGTTATCCTCTATGCCACCTTTCGCATCGTCGCCGTTGATGTCGGCGTCAATTACAGTCGGGTGCAACTCGCGGTCCCTTATGTTCGGGTTTGAAAGATCATCAAGCCCGGCGTGCCCACCAAGCAACCGGTACACAGGCTGACCCGCAATTGGTTCCGGAATCTGAAAGGGAACATCCTTACCTGGCTTATACACGCCGCCCGCAATTCGCACCTCGCCGCGTGATGACCCGAGTGTCTCGGCCAGGTCGATCGCCTCCTGCAGGTCGTTCATCGCCGAATCCCAACTCAGGCCGTTGCCGCCGTTGGGTGCGTCGTCGTCTACGTAGACGTGGACCTGCGAGTGGGCCGCCGAGGCGACAGCGAGAGCGAGCGACGAGGCGAGGAATCGGTCGGTGCGCATGAAAAAGCTCCGGTGTTTGGTTGAATCCAAACATCGGAGCTTCGCGTGTTCACTCGGTACACGCTTTATTAGTCTTCATGTCCGGCGCAGTTCTTGCGCCATTCTGGTCGCTCTCTGGCTCAGCAGCCGCCGGCGTTGAAGTTGGCGACCCAGGCGCTGAAGTCGGTCGGAGTGCAGGCACCGTCGCCGTTCTGGTCGCACTCCGGCTCGTTGTTGTTGAACGCGCTGACCCATGCGGTGAAGTCGGTCGGGGTGACCGCTCCGTCGCCGTTGACGTCGGCGAGGTTCGTGCAGGGGTTCTCGCATTCGTAAGCGATGATCTCGATCGCATCGATGCCGGCCTCCACGACCTGGCCCGGTGAGTTGTCCGCGGCGACGAAACGCAGGCGGAGCGTTGTGGTCGCGGGGATCTCGCCGCCGTCGCCGATGATGACCTCTTCGGTGCGCCACTGGTTAAACGAGTCGTTGTATGTGCGGAGCGTGGACCAGTTGTTGCCCGCTGCGTTTGTCGCGAAATCAACGCGGAGGTAGTCCTCGCTGCCGATCTCGCCGGTGGGGATGTCGTTGAGCCAGTAGCTGTAGCTCAGTGTGCCGCCTGCGGACACGTCGATGGGCGAGCCGGTCAGGATGGTTTCGCCGCCGTCAACATCCGAGTTGCCCGCTTCGTTGTCGGTGAGCCAGGCGCGGCCCGAGCCGTCTGCGTCGCTTTCGGGATCGCCCCGGCCAGAATCAACTGGCACGCCGCGCGTCCACTGGCCGTCGGAGGCGTTGCCGCTGACTGAGTAGCCCGTGTCGGTCTCGGAGTTGTCGCTGAACAGCGTGGTCTGGCCTGTCGCGACAACGGTTGAGAACGTGGTCGAGGGCGCCAGCGCGGGAAGTGTGTACGTCTGACCCGCGGTGGTGTCGGCGGAGATCCACCAATCGATGTTCTCAAGGCACGCGAGGCTCGGCGTGTCGAAGCGGTACTGACCCGTGACACCGGTTGGAATGCCCGCGACAGGCGTCACCACGCCCGACTCGTCGCGCAGGTTCAGTTGCGGCGTGCTCGTGTCGAGTGTCACGTTCTGCTCGTCGATGGTGGCGATCACGATGTTGCCACCCGAGGGATCGATTGTCGCGCCAAGCGAGCTGTCAAGCGAGAAGTTCAGCAGATCGAGGTCCGGGCGGACGATTACGAGGCCCTGCTGGATGTCGGAGATGATGACGTTGCCCGAAGGAAAGAACGGGTAGTTGGACCAGGCGCCGTCGTAGCCTGTGCCGTCGTCTGCCGGGTAGGTGTCGATCCACGCGACCTCGACCGGGTTCTCCGGATCGGACACGTCGTGGATACGCAGACCCGAGCGGTAGTTGGCGGCGTAGATGTAGTTACCCTTGACGTAGAGGTTGTGGTCACGCGCGGTATTGCCGTTGGACCAAGGCCCGACGTAGAAGGCGTTTGCAGGGTCTTCGACGTTGAAGATGTGCATGGTGGTCGTGCCGACCGAGTCGCCCTCGTCGAGTTCGTCGTTGACGTAGAAGTACTTGCGGTCCTCGCTGAGCCAGCCCTGGTGGCAGAACCTGCGGTTTGGGTAGGTCACGCTGTCGAGTTGGAACATGTTGCTCTTGTCTGTGACGTCATAGATACGGAGGCGCGTGTCGGAGGAGCCGTTGCCGAAGCCGGAGCAGAGGAACGCGATCTCGCGTCCTGCGTATGGGCCGGTGGTGTAGTTGACGACCTGCGCGTCGTGGACGTACAGGTTGCTCTGGACGGCCTGCTGCGACGGGCTTGTTGCCGAGCCGGGTGCGCCGTTGACGCCTACGCCGTAGGCGCGGAGCCCGAGGTCGCTTCCGCCGCCGACTCGGTAGAGATAGCCCGACTCTTCGTTGACGACGATGTTGTGCGTGCTGCCCGAGCCAGAGAACGTGGAGAAGCCGAGGTTTCCGATGTTGCCGTTGTCGGCGTTGGAGAGATCGAACATCTGGATGTGGTTGCCGGGGTTGCCTTGGCTGCCCTCGGTCACGGCGTATGCGGTTGTGCCCAGGACCTTGATGTCGCGCCAGAGGCTGGTCGGGCTGCTGAAAGCGCCGATGATGACGGGGTTGACGGGGTCGGTGATGTCAACGAAGCCCGTGCCCGACTCGAGCCCGATGATGGCGATCTCTTTGCCCATCGGCGTGACGTATCCCCAGCAGTCGTTGGCATCGTTTGAGCCGGTGCCGAACTCGTTGATGGTGACCTGGCCGAGGAAGGTGATGTTGTTCGTTGGGAAGCTGCCGAAGCGGACGTCCATCGAGTCGCCCTTACCGAGCAGTCGTTCTTCTTCGCCGCCTGGGTGCTTCTTGAGATCGTTCTCGACGGCGTAGGCGCCGCCGGCGCACATCATTAGACCCAACGCGCTCGCGGCGAGACCGCCCGTGATTCGGATAGACATCTTCAGGACTCCCTCTTCATTCTTCTATAAGAGACCACACCCCCGGTAGCGTGCCAGTGGACGCAGCAATATCTGTGGTCTCCGCCTCAAGATACGGGATATCAGGCCCTGCGGTTGCTCTATCTGCACAAGGAGCAGAAGAAGATATCGGCCTGTCCCTATCACAGAGCAAACAGAAAAAGGCCCCGCAGCGCAGAGCCGCGGGGCCTTGAAATCGATTCGTGTTCTCCAGATTTACATGCAGCCGGCGTTGTAGTTTCCGACCCATGCTGTGAAGTCGGTCGGGGTGCACATGCCGTCGCCGTTCTGGTCGCACTCGGGTGCGTTCGAGTTGAACGCTCCGACCCATGCGGTGAAGTCGGTCGGCGTGACCATGCCGTCGCCGTTGACGTCGGCCAGGCACTCGCTGTCGCAGACGACGGTCGCGCTGTACGGGTTGAGCGCGTCGGACGGGTCGAGGATCTCGGGCCCGGTCGTCGTGTTGACATGGATGTTGAAGAAGAACTCGTCGTCGCACGCGCCGCCGGGGAGCGTGGCGATGTAGTTGTCGCCGCCCTGCGGGACGAGGTCAACGCGGTTGAACGGGACGTTGAAGTTGGCGCTGTAGAGCATGAACAGCTCGTCGGTGTCGAGCGTGAACGTGCCCGGGTCGATGTTGATCAGGATGTCGGTGTCAGCCGCCTCGTCGAGCTCGGTCGGGACGCCGTTTGGGTAGGTGATCACGACGGGTTCCGGCGGGAGGATGATCTCGGTGTTGATGGTGAACTCGCCGGTCGAGCCGTAGTCGGATACGGGCCCGTTGGACTTGGTCTGGAAGGTGCCGTCAACGACGATGGTGTAGGTGCCCGCCGTGAGCGTAAAGGTTTCCGAGGCGTCGGCCGAGTTTGTTGTGTCGATGGTATCAACAAGCGTAAACGGTGAAATGCGGTAGAGCTCAAAGACCACGTCGAGGTTCGGGCCTCGCTCGAAGTTGTTGATCTCGATCGAGACATCGCCGTCTGGCGTAGTAAAGGTGAAGGCGTCTTTGTCGTTTTCTGAATCAATGATACCGGTTGCCGGCACGCCGATGGTCAGGGGCGTACCGCCCAGGATGTTCTCGGTGTGGTCGTCGGCGAAGTAGTCGATGCCGTTGGGGACGTTGGTGATGATGGCCAAATCGTTCTGCGAGGTCGTTGCGCCGGGGTAGTCGCCGATGCTCCACTGGGCCAGTTCTCTGCCGAACGGTGCGCCCATGATGGGTCCCCAGCTCGGTGCGCCGCCGGACGAACCCGGGTGGTAAGACTGGCCGTTGAGCCCGTCGTGCGAGAGGCCGAGCATGTGCCCGACCTCGTGGCTGACGGTCATCGGGCCCGCGCCGAGGCCCTTGTTGAAAGCGAAGCAGGGGACGTCGGCGTTGTCGTCGAAGCTGTTGAGGAACGCGACGCCGCCGATGCCGTTTCCGAAACCGCTTGTTGCCTGGGTCATGACACAGCGAGCGCCGTAGTTCTGGTCGCCGCCGTTGGACTTGATGAGCGCCGCGGTGCCCGGGTCTTTGGTTGTGACGTTGACGTTGAACTGCTTGAAGTCCTCGCTGACTTCGAGCCAGTGATCGATGATCTCTTGCTTCTCAGAATCGGAGAAGTTCGCCGAGCTGCCGCTGGTGTTGTACGCGGGGAAGACGATGTTGTGGCCCCAGCCGTTGTTGACTGAGTGGTGGCCATCGAAATCCATGTAGATGGTCTTCGAGGCGCCGGGGTGTGATTCGAGATTCAGGAAGTCATCGAGCGGGATATCGCCGCCGAGGCGAGCGAGGCCCGGCCCCCCGCTGCTGCCGTCGCCGTTTGCATTGTCTTGCGGCGCTTCTGGGCAGACGTTGAACATCCGGCCGTCGGGCGTGATGTAGGTCGAGAGGTCGCTTCGGAGGATGTTGGCGAGTTCTTCCGGCTTGAGGTTGTACTCGGTTGCGAACCCGACGAGGTCGTGCTCGATCTGACGCAGCGCCTGCATGCCGTTGACCGCGCCCTCTGGGAAGGTGCTCGGCTGGACCTTTGCCGACTGCGCCGACATCGGAGCCGCGGCCGCCAGACCCGCGAACAAAGCGATAGCTTTCAGTGATGGTGTCACGTTTCGAATCCCCTTCTGACTTGCTGTAGCGCAAGCGCTTATCAAACTTGGCCCAAGCCCTGGCCCGGGCGCTCCCCCTTTACAGCGAAGGCACACTCATGCTCGCAAGAGCTGATCGACCAACCGAAACCTGCTGAAACCGGCCTGCTCGTGGTCCGATAACCATCGAAACGGGCACTGCCTGCAGGCTTTGGCTGCTCTGAACTCCCGCGGAGCGAGGTGCTCCAGAGCACTGTACGGGAAATCAGGCGCGTGGGATCCCTCGGCAAACCCTGTTTCTGCAAGTGGTTGCCGATTTCGGGGGGCTGTTGACCCAGGGTTTTCGGGCTGGAGCCTGTTCTCAGCAGCCGGCGTTGAAGTTGCCCACCCATGCGGTGAAGTCGGTCGGGGTGCAGGCCCCGTCGCCGTTCTGGTCGCACTCGGGCGCGTTGGTGTTGAACGCCCCGACCCATGCGGTGAAGTCGGTCGCGGTGACCATGCCGTCGCCGTTGACGTCTGCGAGGCAGTCGTTGGGTTCGCAGACCACGGTCGCCGAGAACGCGCCAGCACCGAAAGCCGGATCGACCGTTTCCCCACCCTCGATCGCGTTGGCGTGGAACTCAAAGTAGAGCGTCTCGTCGCAGGCGGCTGCCGGGAGGGTTGCGGTGTACTGCGAACCGCCGGCCGGAACAAGATCGACACGGTTGAACGGCACGTCGAAATTGACGGCGTACAGCATGAACAGCTCATCGGTGTCGAGCGTGAAAGTGCCCGGGTCGATATCAACCAGGATCTCGGTCGGCGTTGACTCGTCGAGTGTCGATGGAAGGCCGTTGGGGTAGCTGAAGACGATGGGCTCTGGCTCGACGATCTCAGTCACTTCGATGGTGTAGTTGCCGGTCGAGCCGTAGTCGGAGACGGAACCGACGCTGATGAATTCGTAGGTGCCATCGACGACAACAACGTAAGTCCCCGCGTCGAGGTTGTGCGTTTCGACAGCGTCCGCGGTGCCGTTGGGGTTGGTGGTCGCGACGAACTGGAAGGGCGAGGCGTTGTAGATGTCGTACTTCGCGTCGAGGTTCGGTGCGCGCTCGAAGTTGTTGACCGCGATGGTGTACTCACCACCCGAGACCGTGAACTGGAACGAGTCTATATCGCTCGATGAGTTGATGACGCCTGCTGTCTCGACGCCGAGCGAGATCGGCGTGCCCGAGAAGAGCGAGTCGGGATGGTCGTCGGCGATGTAGTCGACGTCGTTGGAGTTGTTGGTGATGACGTTGAGGTCATTCTGCGAGGTGGTGGCGCCGTCGTAGTCGCCGCGGCTCCACTGCACGAGTTCCTTGCCAAACGGTGCGCCCATGATCGGTCCCCAGCCCGGGGCGCTCGGACCCCGGACACCGGGGTGGTATTCCTGTGTGTTGAGCCCGTCGTGGACGAGGCCCAGTGTGTGGCCGACCTCGTGGCTGACTGTCATCGGGCCTGCGTTGAGTCCCTTGTTGATCGCAAAGCAAGGGTTGTCGATGCCGTCGTTGAACGAGTTGAGAATCGCGATGCCGCCGAAGTTATCGCCGAAGCCGTTGGTCGGCTGGGTCATGACGCAGCGGATGCCGAAGACGCGGTCACTCGAGTTTGACTTGATGAGCGCCGCGGTGCCCGGATCCTTGGTCGTAACGTTAATGTCGAATTGCGCGAAGTCTTCGACGACCTCGCGCCAGTGCTCGATGATGTCGGACTTCTCTTGGTCGGAGAAGTTGTTGGTGTCGCCGTCGTTGCTCCACGCGGGGAAGTTGATGTTGTGTCCCCAGCTGTTGCTGCGTGAGTGGTAGCCGGTGAAGTCCATGTAGAGCGTCTTCTGCGACCCGGGGCGGGATTCGAGATCGAGGAAGTCGTCGAGCGGGATGTCCATGCGCGCGATGTCTGGGCCGCGGTTGCCCGCGCCGTCGTCTTTCTCTTCCGGCGCTTTGGCGCAGACGTGGAAGATCATGCCTTCGGGTGTGACGTAGGTAGAGAGATCGGACCGCAGGAGGTTTGCGAATTGGACCGGGGTGAGGCCGTTGTCCTGCGCGACTGTGCCGAGCCGATCGCCGAGGCTTCTGATCGCGGCCTGGCCGTTGAGCGATCCCGCCGGGAGCCCGTTCGAGTTGGCACTCGAGAGCGTCTGCTGAGCGGTTGCGGAAGTAGCGAGCCCTGCGGCCAAGACGATAAGCGTGTGCTTCAGCATGTCTGAGTCGGTCCTATACCTTTATAAGTGCACTGGCAGAGGTGATCCCCCGCCGGATCACTCTCGGGCATTCTGTACGCCCGATCAAGCGCCCCGGATCCATCTCAGCCACATTCACACCCAGATCAGCCGGACGTGTAGGTCGTTTGGTTATCTGCGACGTCAGGGCTGGGATGCGTTTGGGTGCCTGCGTACGACGACGAGCGTCGCGTCGTCCTCGAGATCGTCGGTGCCTTCGTGGTTCTGGGCGGCACGGAGGATCGCATCACGGATCTCTTCGGCACTGGCGTCCGAGTTGCCCTTGACGACGTCGGCGACGCGATCAAACCCGAAGAACTCGTCGGCGCTGTTGCGCGACTGGCTGATGCCATCGGTCCCGACGATGAGCGTGTCGCCGGGTTCGAAGATGACGCTTTGCCCCGCGACAAACTCTCGATCCGAGACGATACCGAGCGGGATGTCGGCGCTCTTGAGGTACTCGATTTCACCGGAGCCGGCGCGGATGAGCAGGCCGTGCTCGTGGCCCGCGCTGGCCCATTCGAGTCGGTGCTCGTCTGGAACGAGCACGCCGTAGAACGCGGTGACGAACTTGCCCATCTGGCATTCGTGAACGAGGCTGCTGTTGACGGTTCTCATCAGGAGCGAGACATCTTCGTCGGCCTTGCGCGCGGTGGTACGGATGATGGCCCGGCTTGAGCACATCATGAGCGCCGATGCGATGCCGTGGCCGGTGACGTCGGCGACCACGATGCCGAGCTTGTTGCCACGATCCGAATCGATGTCGATGTAGTCGTAGTAGTCGCCGCCAGTTTCCTGGCTGTAGCGGATGCCGCCGGCGATATCGAAGCCTTCGACCGCAGGCGCTTCGCTAGGCAGCAGGCCGGACTGGATAGCCGCGGCTTGGCCGAGATCGTCCTTAATAAGCGCTCGCTCGCGCAATCCGCGGACCATCTCGTTGAACCGCACGGACAGCAGGCCGAACTCGTCGGAGGTCGATCTCTCTTCGACGCTTGCGCTCAGATCACCACTCGCGACCTGCTCGATCGCGCCAGCGAGCGTGCGCAGGGGTTTCGACAGCGCCCGCGAGAGCACCCACGCAAAGAGCACCGAGACCAATACACCTCCAAGAAACATCAGGAACGCGATGATGGCGACCATGAGCAGCACGTTGCGGTAGTACACGCCCGCGGTGTCGAGCCCGACGATGGCGATGGTCTCGCCTTGGTCGTTTTTGATTGGTGCGTACGCGGAGAGGGTTGTGCCGTATTCGTCTGTCGAGGCCTCTTCCTCTGCCTGCGCATGGTTCCACGAGTCCATCATGACAGGGAATCGCGACATGTCGTAGAGCCTGCCGGTTTCTTCGGTGTGGAATGTCACGATGAGCCTGCCGACGCCGGGGTCTTCGGTTTTGCCCAGGATGTAAAGATCTGTGACGACTTCGTTCACCGATGATGCTTCGATGTCGCCGTCGTCCGCGTCGAGTGCGCGGACGATCGCGTGGCGCATGCCCATGAGCTGGCTGCGGACTTGGTTGAACTCTTTCAAGCTGCTTGGATCGTCCGCGGCCAGGAGCGCGCTGACCGCATCGGTATCGACGGTCTCCGCCATTTGCACAACCGTCGCCAGCATCAGCGAGCGGGCTTCGGTCAGCTCGACACGGTAGAGCAGCCGACCGATGTAGAACATCGTGTCGAGCGAGGCGAGCATGCCCATGATCAGGAACGCCACGAAAATCTTGGCTCGGAACGAGTGTCGAATCCGACCCGGGATGAGGCCCTTGATGGCTTCCAGCTTCGGCATCTACTTGTGAGTCTAGCCACAGGACCCGGCTATCCCGGAACGTGCGGAGCCGGGGCCGAACCCGCGATCAGACCGCTATCATCACGCCGCGGGGCACCTAAGCCCGGCCAAACGCAGACCTCCCCCCACCGGGGCGACTTGAAAGGACTCAACCGTGGCGGACAAGCACTTCGATTTCGTGGTCATCGGCGGCGGGCCTGCGGGCTATGTCGGAGCCATCCGGGCCGCCCAGCTCGGCTACAAAGTCGCCTGCGTCGAACGCGCCAAGCTCGGGGGCGTCTGCCTCAACTGGGGCTGCATCCCATCCAAAGCGCTGCTCACCAACGCCGAGCTCATGGAGAAGCTCAACCACGGCGAGTTCTTCGGGCTCAAGCTCGAAGGCGACGTCAAGTTCGAGTGGGACAAGGTCATCGGCAGAAGCCGCGACGTCGCGGGCAAGCTGAACAACGGCATCGGCTTCCTCTTTAAGAAGAACAAGATCGAGCACTTCGAGGCCAACGCCAAGATCGTCTCCGGACGCAAGGGCGGCCAGCCGTGCAAGATCGAGATCCAGGACTGCGAGGTCAACGAAGAGTTCACCCCCGCGCCCGCCAAGCCCGGCAAGACTCGCGAGACCATCACCGCCGACAACATCATCGTCGCAACGGGCTCCGTCGCGCGCGAGCTGCCCGGTGCGCCGTTCGACAACGACAAGATCTGGGGCGCCCGCGAGGCCATGTTCAACCAGGAACAGCCCAAGAAGCTCATCGTCGTCGGCTCGGGCGCGATCGGCATGGAGTTCGGCTACTTCTACCACTCCTTCGGATCAGAGGTCACCGTCATCGAGATGATGGACCGCATCCTCCCCGTCGAGGACAACGAAGTCTCCAAGGCGATGGAGAAGCACTACAAGAAGAAAGACGGCTTCAACATCAAGACCTCGACCATCACCACCAAGGTCGAGAAAACAAAGTCGGGCGTCAAGGTCACCGTCGCCCCGTTCAAGGACGGCAAGGCCGACGAGTCGAAGTCAGAAGTCATCGAAGCCGACAAGGTTCTGGTCGCCATCGGCGTCAAGGGCCGGTACGACGGGCTGTTCGACGACTCGCTCGGGCTTGAGACCATCAAGGACCACATCAAGACCGACTACGTCCCGGGCAACGCCGAGACCGATGCGCACTACGACTACAAGACCAACATCGACGGCATCTACGCGGTCGGCGACGTCATCGGCCCGCCGTGGCTCGCGCACGTCGCGTCGGAAGAGGCCATCATCTGCGTCGAGCGCATCGCTTGGCGCGACGGCAAAGAGAAGCACGAGCCGATCCCGATCGACTACTCAGTCATCCCCGGCTGCACGTACTGCCAGCCACAGGTCGCGAGCGTCGGCATGACCGAGCAGGCGCTGATCGACAACGGCATGAAGAAGGGCACCGACTACGAGGTCGGCAAGTACGCCTTCCAGGCGCACGGCAAGGCGATTGCCGCCGCTCACACAGAAGGCTTCACCAAGATCATCCGCGGCATCCCGCACGGCGAGATCCTGGGCGCACACATCATGGGCGATCAGGCAACCGAACTCATCGCCGAGCTCACGCTCGCGCGCAGACTCGAGGCAACAACCGAGGACCTGATCACCACGGTCCACGCGCACCCGACGATGCATGAGGCTGTCCACGAGGCGGCGCTTGCGAGTGAGGGGAAGCTGATTCACGGGTGACCGCAACAGGCTTCAGTCCGGTAATAATTTCTTCTTACTAAACCGCACCCTTGCTGTATGCTGTCTGCATGCGCAGTGTGTCCACACCACCATTTCATTGTTTCAATCATTTCGTGACCAGCCTGCTGTTGGGGTGTGCCTGCATGGCACACAGCACCACAGCCCAATCACAGACAATCGAATGTGGCTACGAAGACCTGCTGTGGGAAGAAGACACGGATTGCCACTCACCCCGAGATCTGTGGAAGGAAAACAACCTGCTGTATGTCGCAACATACGGCGCCCTAAAGATCTACGACGTAACTGAGCCCGACGAGCCGATACTGGCGGCCTCTCACTTCGATTCTGAAGGTATTTTTTATGGCCGCGGTGTTGTCGTTAACGGTATTGGCTACTTCGCAGCATCAAGCTCCGGCCTTTCGATCATAGATCTCAGCAATCCAAACACACCGATCCATCTCTCAACACTACCAACCGGCAGCAACGCGGTTGATCTTGAAGTCTCAGGCGGCATCGCATATGTGGTAAACATCAATGACACACTTACGGCTGTAGACGTTTCCAACAACACCAACCCCACTATTATCAGCAACACTACAACGATCGATTCACCCCAAAGGATCTCGCTTCAAGGGGACTACGCATTCATCAACAGCTTTAGCACTTTCACGTGCATTGACGTCTCAACTCCCATCTCTCCGACAGTGGTATATGTAGATTCTTCACCCGTACAGATTACAGCATTCAAACCACACGGCGATATCGCGTACGCGTGTGCCCGAGATGGCCTGAGGGTTTATGACATCGCCGACCCCTCACAACCCACACTGCTTAGCACCACACCGGGGACGGGCCCTACAACCGGCATTTCGATCCACGGGAAGATGTTGTCTTGCGCAGACTTTGATGAAGGGCTGTTCACTTATGATATCTCCACGCCGGAAACACCAGAACTCCTTGGCGTCCGGAGCCAGATCACAGAACCGACCGAAACACTCTTGGTTGGTGATCGTTGCTATGTGGCTGGCAACAGGAGGCTGGCTGCGTTCGATGTTTCAACGCCCCGTCAATCTCCGTTTATCTCGTCGCTCCAGCCTGGCAAGTTTCCGGCGACCGCTGCAAGCTCAAAAATCAACGACAACGGGCTGCTCTTCTCGTTAAGCAACGGCTCGATCCGCTGCGTAGACATTTCAGATCCCACGACACCGATCGTAGTGTCGGACTACACACCCATTAATCCCACAACTTCTATAACCGTAGCGGGCAACTACCTATACACAACCGCGGCGGGGGTAGGTGTTGTTACAATCGACTACACCAACCCCGCCTTACCCGCCGAAATCGGTCTTTTCGAATACAGCTTTCTTTTTGATGAAATACAAACAACGAATAGTTTTATATACTTCTGGAACGGCGATGTGCTTTACGGCTTTAATGCCACCAACCCCGGCTCACTTTCACAGATTGGTTACGTGGAAGTTGACGATACGCCTGGTAACTTTGCCGCCTCTGCCACTGATGGTTCTCGGGGCTACTTCCTGAACACCAGCGGACGAATCTATATGTTCCAGTTCACACCGTCTGGGGATATGATCTACCTTGGTGAATACAACACAGGGCCATACTTAGGCAGTGGCAAGGCGTTCATATCCGTATCGAACGGCATAGCAGTCTACGGCAGTTGGAGTTCAACCGGCTTTCATATCGTCGACCTGACAAACCAGAGCTTTCCACAGTTCTTAGGAACTATTTCGCCGCAAGAGACTCCAGAAGGGGCCGTCATTCAGAGTGAAAAAGCGTATCTGCTTGATGGCCTACTGGGCAGCGTCGAGGTAGTCGATCTGTCCAATCCAGCGGTACCAGTTAAGATTGGCAAGTTTGCTAGAAACGAGTATGCAACAACAATCGCAATCCACGAGGACCTGTGTATTTTCGGTGACGGAATCCATGGATTACGGATTGTGCGCACCGGCGCGTGCGATGTCCCCTGCCTCCCCGACACCAACAACGACGGCCAACTCACCCCCACAGACTTCACAGCTTGGATCGGCGCGTTCAACACCAACGCACCCGAATGCGACCAGAACGGCGACGGCATGTGCACGCCCACCGACTTCACGGCGTGGATCGCCAACTACAACGCCGGCTGCTAGTGAGCCGGATAGAGTTGTGTCTCAAGAGGAGATACAGCCATGAGTTTGCACCGTGCATGTTTGTTGAATGCAGCCGCCGGAACTTTGGTGTGCGCGAGCGCCGCGGGCCAGACGCTGCAATTGCCGGTCGTGCCGGGTGTGCCGGGCAAGATCGACTCGGAGCTCAACGCGTTAGTCTGCATCGAGTGGGACCAGGCGACGCCGGTGCCTTTCGCGTGCCCGTTCGAATCGACGACGACGCTCGCGAACTCGGGCTGCGTGAGTGCTGATGTGGTCGGCGACCCGGCCTCGGCGATCACACTCAACGACTTCGAGGTCGTCTACGACGCGGTGCCCGAGCAAACGGTGTCGTTCGTCACACAGGGCTCGGTCTCGTTCACTGTGACCGAGACCACGATCAGGCTCGCGCCCGGCGCCGGCCCGATCGTCGGCGTGTACGACTCGGCGAACGACATATTCAATCTCAGTGGGCTTGAGGTTGAAGTCGAGGGACAGATCCTAGTGACCGGCACGTCGGGAGCCGCGGGGGCCGCGTTCCCGGTGAGCGTGATGGACCTCTCCGCGTTCACGTTCCCGGAGACAACCGGCGTCATCGGCATGACCACCGACACACCCGATGGCTCGCCCGCGGTCGTGCTCAGCATTCTGCTCGGCGCGCCGGTCGCGCAGCCGGGCGGCAGGCTCGACGTCGGCTCGGGCTTTGTCGTCGGGTTCGGCGGCGGCGCGCTGATCCCCAGCTACGGCGATTCGTGCAGCGGCACGCCGTGCGCCGCCGACACCAACGGCGACGGGATGCTCTCGCCCACCGACTTCACAGCATGGGTCGGCGCTTTCAACACCAACGCACCCGAGTGCGACCAGAACGGCGACGGCATGTGCACGCCGACCGATTTCTCCGCATGGATCGGCAACTACAACGCCGGCTGCTGAGCGCCCGGGAAGAGTTCTGAATATCCGGTTGGCAGCGCCCATATGAGTTGATACGCTCGGAGCCTTGGGGGCTGCGATGCGACTTCTGAATCTTGCTGGCTCGATTGTCTTTCTACCACTCGCCGCGAATGCGCAGACGCTCGATATGCCTGTGGTTGGGGGCGTGCCGGGGCACGCGAATTCGTCGTTCATCCCGCAGCTGTGTTTCGATTGGGATGAGGCCGTCCCCTTTCGTCTCGGCTGCCCCGCCGAGCCAATGACAAGCGAGCCCGTGTCGGGTTGCGTCAACATCAACATCGTCGGCAACCCCGCATCGGTCGTCACGCTCCACGGCTTCGAGGTTATGTTCGGCGCACTCCCAGTACAAGAAGCTGTCTTCTTGCTTCAGGGTTCACTGTTCTTCGAGATGTCACAGACCACCATCCGCCTCGCGCCCGGCGCCGGCCCGATCGTCGGTGTCTACCACGCGACGACCGACTCGTTCCACCTGGACGGCTTCGATGTTGAGATCGAAGGCCAGATCAACATCACAGGCAGCACAGGAAGTGCCAGCGCGTTTCCAGCCAGCGTGTTGGACCTTGCTTCGTTTGCATTCCCGCCAGCGACCGGTGAGATCGTGATGGCCTCGGATACACAAACCGGCGAACCCGTCGCGCAGCTGATCATCAACCTCGGCGAACCGTTCACACTGCCGGGGGGCCGACTCGATGTCGGGTCTGGGTTTGTTGTCGGGCTAGGAGGACAGCCGAGCATCATCGCGTTCGGCGATACGTGCGGCGCGCCGGAGTGCGTCGCCGACGTCAACGGCGACGGCATGCTCACACCCACCGACTTCTCCGCATGGATAGGCGCGTTCAACAACAACCTGCCAACCTGCGACCAGAACGGCGACAGCGTCTGCACCCCCACCGATTTCTCGGCGTGGATCGGGAACTATAATTCAGGCTGTTAGCGGAAGATGGGCAAGCCCGTATCGGGCTCAGGCCGCGTATTCGGACGTCTGGGCTCCCCGAATGGCCCTGACTCATGCATTCTGATCGATCCCTGAATACATCTGCTGCACATTGGGTGTCGCGGGCGGCGGGTCCTTTGCGGATGTAGTTGTGGCACAAAAACCACACGAAACACCGGAGGATCATCAGATGGCACGCAAAGCACTCACAGCACTCGCACTGCTCGCCGCGGCGGGTTCAGCTCAGGCCCAGACGATCAACATCCCGCCGGACTCATTCCCGGGCGAGGCGTACTTCGACGCGAACCCCGGCGCAACGGTCAACGTCTGCTGCGTCGACGGCATCGTCCCCGACGCCGACGACGGCGTGTTCACATTCAACGGCGCCACCGTCAACATCAACGACGACGGCGAGTCTGGCTTCTTCACCATCGATTCCTTCATCGAAGATGTCGTCTACAACATCAACGACGGCGGCAAAGTCATCCGAACCAAGTTCGTCGCGGGCACCGGCTCGACCTCGTTCAACCTGTTCGCCGGCGGGCTTGCCCGGAGCGGGCTCTGGCTTCAGGGCAACACCGTCGGCACGATCACCGGGGGCGATGTTGGCCTAGTCGCATCGGGGCAGGCCGCGATGATCATCGAGGACGACGCGTCGTGCACCATGTCCGGCGGCGACATCGACACCTTCATCCTTGTCCAGGACAACGGCACGTTCGAGCAATCAGGGGGCACCATCGACGGCGGCATCCAGATCAATGACGATGCTGAAGTTACTGTTTCCGGCGGCTCATCGGGCAACAACGGATTCACGCGGGACATCGGAAGCGTGCTCAACGTAACGGGCGGCACCATCGGCAGGGACTTCGTCGCAGAAAAAGGAACCGTGAATCTGTCCGGCGGAGCGTTCGGCGTCAACTGCGCCATACTCAACAGCTCTGGCGTCAACCCGGTCTGGAACATGACCGGCGGCGCGATCGGCTCTGACTTCCGCGCCTACGACGGAACATTCAACCTCTCCGGCGGGCTCGTCGGCGCTGGCTTCCGCCTCGGAACACCTACCGGCGACGGCTCGGGCGTCACCATGAACATCACCGCGAAATCCGCGACGCTCGACGGCGCCTCGCTCACACTTTCGCCTATCGAGACCGTCATCACCGCACGGGGCGGCCTCACGCTGACCTGCGTCCTCCTTGACGACTCGGTCGTTTCCTTCGAGCTCAACGAGACCTTTGTCGTGGGCGAGGACCGATTCCGCACCGGCGCTGTGCTGACCATCAAGTCAGACTGCGCCGCCGACACCAACGGCGACGGCATGCTCAGCCCGACCGACTTCTCCGCCTGGATCGATGCCTACAACAGCAACTCCGCCGCCTGCGACCAGAACGGCGACGGCGAGTGCACCCCCACCGACTTCTCGGCGTGGATCACCAACTACAACGCGGGCTGCTGATCCGGGCGCGAGCCGACACAGTGCTGGAAGCAGCACAATCGGGCCGATAGTGCGTGCATGATACAAGCCGCATTGATCAGCATGGTCCTATGTGCCAACTTCGAACCGGAACGCCGATTCTATCACGGGCCGGTAAATCTTCCGGCCTTTAGCTACTACGGGGGCTCGGTCGCGATCGACGACGAAACGGTCTTGATTGGTGCGTATCTGAGGACGCGAGACCAGACGGACTCGGGTGCGGCTTACCTTATAGACCGAGCCAGCGGGGAGCAGATCGCCGAACTCCGGCCCGACACCCCAGCCGGCAGCGAATCTTTCGGTTTGAACGTAGCGCTCTGGAAGGGCATCGCGATCGTCGGCTGCGCCATCGATGCGGCGCGGGGCAACAGCGGAGCCCTCTACCTGTTCGATGCCGCTACGGGCGAACAGCTTGATGTCATCACACCCGACGACACCGACTCATCCGACTACTTCGGGGCTCACTTTGACATCTTGGGCGACCACATCGCCGTCACGGCAGCCGCGCACAACTTCCCGGGCCTCGACTCGGGCCGGATCTATCTGTACGACCTGAACACCATGAGTCTCGTACGAGTGTTTACCGACTCGAATCCCGAGGACTCAACGATCGGGCGCGAGATCGCGCTGACGGATCGGCATGTCCTCACACTGCGAATCTCTATTCGCAGCCTCGATCCTGACGACACAACACTTGTGGTTTATGATCGCCAGACGGGGGATGTCGTGGGCGAGGCGGTCCCGACCGAGGGCAGAACCGGCGGGGAAGTGGTCACTCTCGACGCGAGCAACCGATACGCCCTCATCGGCGACCCGAACAGCGATCTTCCCGACAATCCCGGAGGCGTACTACACGTCTTCGACCTCGACACTCTTGAGTTTGTTCGCGCGTTCGGGCCGCAATTCAGCGGCGGCAGATCATTTGGTTTTAGTATCGATGTCGAGGGAGACTACGCCGCCATCAGCGACGCGGGCGTCGAACACCTGGACCCCATTCTTCAGGGTGCCGTGGACATCTACGACATGAGGTCGTGGAGCCATGTAACCACGGTCCTGCCAGAACGCAACCCGCTGTTCGGATACGCGGAATACTTCGGAACCGATATTGCTCTCACGCGGACAGGCCTGCTTGCCGGTGTGCCCGACGCCTGGCCGCATGCCCAGTACGTACCCGTCCCCGAACTCTGCCCCGCGGATGTCAACGGCGACTGCCTCGTCGACACTGCCGACTTCACCGCCTGGGTCGGCGCGTTCAACAACGACGAGCCCCAGTGCGACCAGAACGGTGACGGCATGTGCACACCCACCGACTTCTCGGCTTGGATCACCAACTACAACGCCGGCTGCTGAATATCGGGCCTCGGTCGCAAAACTCTCTCCCGCCTGAGGCGCGCCGGTTTCGATTGACGCGTTCTTGGCAGGAGGTTTCTGTACCATGGACCGCATGACACCGCTCGCACTCTCGATTCTTCTCACCGCAGGCCTGGCCCTGACCGCAGCCGCCCAGCCCGGCACCGAGATCGGGCCGCTCACTCCAAACGACCCGACCGAGAGCGTGCAGCTGGGTGATGATGTCGACATCCACGACGGCATCGCGATCGTCAGCGGGCTTGGCCTCTGGACCGTGCCCGTGCCGGGAGCCGCGTACCTCTTTGATGCGAGCACGGGTGATCAGCTCGCCAAGCTCAGCCTGCCGCCCGTGTTCGGCGCAGACCAACTCGTGATCGGTGTCGGCATCGGCGAGAACCGCGCGATGGTTGCTACACGCAACTGGGCCTCGGGCAGCGACTACACGCCGCGTGTCTGGCTCTTTGACACCACCGACCCATCAAGCCCCGTTTTCCTCCAGCACCTCATCCCGAGCGACGCCGAGTTCCTCGACGACTTCGGCGACGCGATCGACATCGAGGACAACATCGCCGCGATCGCGGCACCCGCCAACAACGTCAGCGGCGCGCTCTCGGGCGCGGTGTACCTGTTCGATATCACCACCGGCGCCGAGCTTTCCAAGTTCTTCGCCTCCGACGGCGAGTCGGTCGATCAGTTCGGATTTTCCATCGACATCGACGGCGACCTCGCGCTCGTCGGCGCACGCTGGGACGACGACAGCGCACCCAACGGCGGGGCCGCGTACCTGTTTGATATCTCCGACCCCGCGAATCCTGTTGAGCTGTCGAAGGTGTTCTCGTCGATGGGCGACCAGAACGACTACTTCGGGTACGAGTTGGCGCTCTCGGGGAATGTCGCCGCGGTAGGCGCGATCTTCGATGACGACCTCGGGCTCGACGCGGGCGCGGTCTACATCTACGACATCACCGACCCGGCAAACCCCGTCATGGTCAAGAAACTGCTCGCAAGCGACGGCGACCCAACCGACGACTTCGGCTGGTCCGTCGCGATGCAGGGCGACACGCTTGTCGTCGGCTCGCGCACCGACGACGACATCCATCCCGGCGGCGGCTCGGCGTACCTCTACGACATCTCCGACCCCGCGAACCCAGTCGAGATCATGAAGATGGTCCCCGCAGACACCAGCGCCAACGCGACCTTCGGCTGGTCGTGCGAGATCGACGACGGCATCGGCGTGTTCGGTGCCTCGCAGGCCGACACGCCGCTCTCAAACTCCGGCGCGGCGTATCTGTTCGACGTCTCCCTGCCCGGGCCGACCTGCCTCGCCGACGTCAACGGCGACGGCATGGTTACACCAACAGATTTCTCCGCCTGGGTCGGCGCGTTCAACAACAACCTGCCAACATGCGACCAGAACGGCGACGGCGAGTGCACACCCACCGACTTCTCCGCTTGGATCGGTAACTACAACACGGGGTGCTGAAAACCCATGATGTAATTGCAATCGATCGTGCCACGAATCGTTTGGTACACCGGCGGAGCTGCGCTTAGCCGCAGACGCTGTATACCAAGCCAGCGAAAGGCCCGAGATGTTGACTACTCATGCCCCATTGCGGAATCTGCTCGCCGAGTTGGCCATGGTCGGGCTTGCACTCTTCGCTTCAAGCGCCCAGGGCCAAATCAAACTGCCCCCTGAGGGCGTGTTCTGCAGCTGTCCGCCAACGAACGGCCTTAGCCATTCTGTGCTGCCCGAGGTCGCCTCGCTTCCGTATGTCGACGGGACCCTGCTCCGCATCGGGTGGACAACTATTGAGCCCACACAGGGCCAATACGACTGGACAGTTCTTGATGCCGAGTTGGCGCGCGCCGAGTTGTACGACACAGACGTAGCCCTTTCGGTCGTTCTGGGAAGCCAGACCCCGCCCTGGCTCGAACCTCTAGGTGCGGAGGTCTTTGAGTACGACAGGTTCGGGTCTACAGAACAGCTTGTTGTTCCATGGGACCCAATCCTTCTAGACAACCTGACCGCGATGATCGACAAGCTCGGCGAACGCTACGACAGCAACAGCCGAATCAAGCTGGTGCACATGACACACTCGACCGCCAACGGCTTCGAGATGCAACTGGGCGGATCTCTGACCGACTGGCAAGGCATCGGATACACAACTCAGCGGCATGTTGATTCATGGAAGACGGTACTCGACGCATACAACGATGCGTTTCCACTCACGCCACTCGATCTTGACATACATCCGGTGCTTCAGAGCGACGACGTTGCGATCCAGATCGTGGACTACGGCTATTCAACGATCGGAAATCGCTTCGGTGTGCTTGCCGCGTGGTGGACGATGCACAACGCCGACGACGTGTACCAGGGCATGAACACGATTCTCGCAGACGCGGCGTGCGACACGTTCGCCGCTGTGCAGGTCGCACGAAGCGAGACCGTTCACGGTGCGGACATCTTCGGCGACAACGGACTCGAGGGAACGCTCTACCACGCGTTCGACGCCAACATCGGGTATCTCGAGATCTGGAACAGCGACCTGCTTAACCCCGAACTCCAGCCCATGATCCAGACGTTCGCCGCGGATCTCGCAGCCGCCACGGGGTGCACCGCGATCTGTCTGGCCGACGTCAACGGCGACGGCCTGCTGTCCTCCACCGACTTCTCCGCCTGGATCAGCGCGTTCAACAACAGCCTGCCTACCTGCGACCAGAACGGCGACGGCGAGTGCACACCTACCGACTTCAGCGCGTGGATCGGGAACTACAACGCCGGGTGCTAGCGGCTATTGCCCGGTATCCTGCTGGGCACGCCACCTAGGAGCACCGGCATGAGATCACTTCTACTCGCACTGACGCTTGTTCTGTTCGGCTGCGCGAAGCAGAATACCAGCACCAACTGCTTCGCAACCAGCACAGCAGCAGCACCGATCGTGTACTCGGAGAACTCCGGCCCGCTTCGGATCGTCGTCGTGGGTCTTGTGCACGGGCACGCCGAGGGGCTGCTCTGGAACGCCAACAACCGCGACGACATCGAGCTCGTAGGCATCTACGAACCCAACAAGGATCTATTCGACAGACTCGCTTCGAAGTACAACATCGACCCGGCGCTCCGCTACGACGACTTGGGTGCGATGCTCGATGAGACCAAACCAGAGGCCGCCAGCGTCATGACGTCGATCGCCGACCACACGGAAGCGATCGAGGCGTGCGCGAAGCGTGGCGTCCACACACTGGTCGAGAAGCCGCTCGAGTTCAGGCAACACGAGGCGCACCGAATCAGAAACATCGCGCTGAAGCACGGCGTGCTCGTGCTCACCAACTACGAGACAAGCTGGTACGCGTCGATCCGTCACGCGAAAAGGCTCGTTGACTCGGGCGAGATGGCGCCCCTTCGCCGGATGGCTTTCCGCCACGGCCACCCCGGCCCGCGCGAGATCGGGTGCGCCGAAGAATTCCTCGAATGGCTCACCGACCCGAACGAGAACGGCGACGGCGCACTCACAGACTTCGGTTGCTACGGGGTTGCGCAGGCCATCTGGATGATGAACGGCGAAACCCCAAGCAGCATCACCGCCAACGTCAACTCGCTCAAGCCAGACGTGTATCCACATGTGAGCGACGACGCGACGATCGTGCTCGGCTTCGACAGCGCCACCGCGGTCATCCAGGCATCGTGGGCGTGGACGCACGACAACAAAGAGGTGGACTTCCACACCGAGCTAGGCTCGATCCACGCGGGCAAGTGGGACACGCTCTCGACGCGCGCGCCGAACCAGCCCGCGGTTGAGATCAAACCCGACCCGATGCCGGGCGACTACCAGAACGAATGGACCTACCTTCGCAAGGTTGTCCGCGGCGAGTGCGAGATCGACCCGCTCTCGGCGCTCGACCTGAATGTCACAGTCGCCGAGGTCCTCGACCAAGCCCGGCGCGAGGCCCACTCTGATCGCCGAAACACGCACCAATAACCCCATTTCACACGCTCTTCTCGCGTTTGTGCTGGTTTGCCGGCGGCCCGGCAGGTAGTCTCAGGCTGACGAGGAGAACCGCATGAACCCGAAGACCACGATCGCCGGACTCGCAGCCGCCGTCTGCGCACCGACAGCACTCGCGCAGCCGGCCACGCTCGATGTGGACGAGTCACAGTCGTCCATCTTTCTCGAGATCGAACTCGACACGCCGCTGGGCGCGCAGACCGAAGATGACACGGCTGCCCTCGACGGCACGATCACCATAGAGCTCGACGACTACGACAACCCGACCGCGATAACGATCGTTGACTACAGCTTCACCTCCGGCGCGCTCAGCTACGTCTTCGACTACAGCTTCCTAGGCACCGTCACCGCGTCGGCGACCGGCCTGTCGCTCGGCAGCCCCGCCGGCGCTACGCCCGCGACCGGGACCGTGGACGGCTCGGGCGTGTTCACCGTTGACAACGTCGAGAGCGCCGTCACGGGCATCGTTGACATCGGCGGCACGGGCACCATCGGCGGTATCGTCGGCTCGTCAACCATCGACCTCTCCACACTCGAACAGCAGCCGATCTCCGTCTCGGGCATGATCGACGTCACCAGCGGCACCATCACAGCGAGCGTTGACTTCCCCATATCGAACTCGGGCACCGACCCGGACACGGGCGTGGTCGTCACGCTGACCGGGTCAGCAACCGTCGTCGCCACCGGGCCGGTCCCCGAAGAAGAGTGCCCCGCCGACGTCAACGGCGACGGCTTGGTCACGCCGACCGACTTCTCCGCGTGGGTCGGCGCGTTCAACACCGGCGCCCCGGAATGCGACCAGAACGGCGACGGCATGTGCACACCAACCGACTTCAGCGCATGGGTCGGCAACTACAACGCGGGCTGCTAGTCAGAAGAGGAAGAGGACCATGAAACGCAACGCCGTGATTTTCGCCGGCGCACTTATGGCAACGAGCGCCGCCGCCCAGCCCATCACCAAGCTCGCCGCGATCGGTGATTCACTCTCCGACGAGTACGCCGAGCAGAACTACGGCTCCTACTCGATGAGCTGGACTGAAATCCTCGTCGCAGAACGAGGCATCGCGATGGGCCAGACCGCCGGCGCCGCGGGCATCGGCAACTGGGGCGAGCCGAGGCGCACGGGACACGAAGACAACTGGGCGCGGTACAGCCACACCACCGACGATGCGCTCGCGACGGGTCAACACACAGGCACCGCCGACGGCATCCAGAACAGGAACGTGTCGCACGTCGTCGTTTTCCTTGGCGGCAACGACTTCGGCCCCGCGCACGGGCCTTACGCGGACGTCTACAACGACAACTGGTCGCAATCACAGATCGACACGTTCGTCGATCAGCAGCTCGACAATGCGGTCACCATCCTCGACGAGATCGACGGCCTCGGCGCGAAGGTGCTCGTCGTCACGCTCTACGACTTCGGGGGCATGCTCTCGGTCGAGCAGAACTTCCCCGATCCTGTCGGCCGCACACGCGCTTCGGTGATGTACGAACAGTTCAGCCAGGGACTCGCCAACGAAGCGCTCGATCGCGGCATGCCCGTGCTCGACATGCTCTCGCTTAGCCGGGCGATCTTCGGCACACACGACGAGGATTTCAACAGCCTGCCCATCGCGGGCCGAACCATCCGGCTCAACACCAAGGGCGACGGCTCGCGCCCCGACCGCGCGTTCGTCACCGACGGCACGCACCCAAAGAGCACCATCCAGGGCATCTGGTGCAACGCGATCATCACCGCCCTCAACGACGCGTTTGACACGGACATCACGCCGCTCACCGAGACCGAGATCCTCGCGCTTGTGGGCCTCACACCCGACGGACCCGACGAACTCGACGCGCGGCTCGGCGATCTCTCCGACTACGTCACGCTCCCGCCGACCTCGCCCGAATGCACGCCCGACGTCAACGGCGACGGCATGCTCACCCCCACCGACTTCACCGCGTGGGTCGGCGCGTTCAACGCCAACGCACCCGAGTGCGACCAGAACGGCGACGGCGCGTGCACGCCGACTGATTTCACCGCCTGGGTGGGCAATTTCAACGCGGGGTGCGGCTAAACACGCCCTGCCGGCTCGCATCTGAACGAAATCCTTGCTTTGGCTTGGCTGTACTTTTATCTTGAGGGCCATGGGAATCGCGCGCCGTCATGGGAGCGCGGATGACGTTGTATACAAAGGGAGACAAGAAATGCCCGGATTCAAAGCTGTAGTTTCGTTCGTGGTGGCTTCGTACGCTGGGGCCGCGCTCGCGCAGCCAGCTGACGCGGGGCTCTTCCTCTCGGTCGCCGACAACATCGGTACCGAGATCAACGGCTTCGGCCCGTTCACCGACGAGGACGTCATCCGCACCAACCCGGCCGGCTCGTTCGCCGAGGCCTTCTTCGCCATCGACGCCGGCGACCTCGACGCGTTCGACATCCTGCCCAACGGCAACTACATCGTCTCATCACTTTTCAACGGCAATATCGGCGGCACAGTCTTCGACGACGCAGACCTCGTCGAGTACAACCCCAACACCGGCACCATCGTCGGCAACTACCTCGGCATCGGGCTGAGCACCTTCACCAGCTCCGCACCCGACATCTCCGCCGCCACCACCGACGACGACGGAAACCTCTACTTCAGCATGCTCGGTGTGACCAACACCATGAACCACTCGGGTGGCTCGCTCACATTCACCGACGGCGACATCGTCCGCGTTGACGCGACCACCGGCGTCGCCAGCATCTTCGTCAATGAGGCCGACCTCTTCGACGACGGCGACGGCGACGTCTACGGCCTCCACTGGAACGGCGACGGCTCGTTCCTCATCAGCGCCAACGAGGATGAGGTCATCTCGGGTAACAGCTTCCTCGACGGCGACGTCTTCACCTACTTCTACGGCTCGGACGCCTCCAGCCTCTTCTTCAGTGAAGCCAACTTCAGCGACACCGCCAACGGCCACGACATCGACGCCGTATTCTTCAACGTACCGGCACCCGCCAGCGCCGCGATGCTCGCGTTCGGCGCACTTGTGACAGCACGCAGAAGAAGAAACTGATCGATAGATCCAGACGGAGCTTCACATGACACGCACAACACGCGCGGGCCTGGCCTGCTCGATCGCCCTCACAGCGGGCGCAGCTATGGCGTCCGACAAGGTCATCGCGTCGATGCCGATCGGTTCGGTTACCGTCCCGACGACCATCGGCGCCACCGTCAACGTCCCGTTCTCGGGGCTGACCGAGGGCGTCACGGGCTTTGGCATCATCGGCAACTTCACCGTGCAGACGGGCGACTTCAAAGACGGCCTCGGGCCATGGTCGCTCGACGCAGAAATCACCGCCAACGCGCCGGGGGGCGAGTCGCTCTTCTGGCACCCCATCGGGGGCGACGTCTCCATCGGCGACTACCCGCTGCAAGACGGCACCACCGGTCTCCCAGAGGTTGACGGCAACGGCACTTGGGCGTTCGACTTCACAGCCGACGTCTCGCAGTCCAACTGGATCTTCCGCATCGATGACTCGACGATCTACCTGCTCGGCGACGCGCCGGACATCACTACGCAGTACACCGCCGAGCCCGACCAGAACGACCAGTGGAACCGGCCTTACTACATCGCCGGCGTTTCGGGCCTCGGCCCAGTCGCGTACCACGCGTTCGAGTTCACCGTCACCGAATCGGGCGTCTACGACCTGACCAGCGTGCTCGCCGGCGGGGGCAACCACTTCTCGTTTATCTACCAAGGCGGATTCGATTCGAGCCAGCCGCTCAACAACCTCTTCGACTACGGCCTCGGCAACGGCAACTCGCCGTTCGAAGTGCCGCAGGGAACGTCGAACATCAACGCCCTGCTCTTTGAGGGCGTGACCTACACCTGGGTCACCAGCGAGTGGTCGTCAACAAGCCCCCCCGGCACATCGATGAACACCATCGTCGGGCCGGGCGAAGCCGTCGAAACCGGGAGCTGTCTCGCCGACGTCAACGGCGACGGGATGCTCAGCCCGACCGACTTCACCGCTTGGGTCGGCGCGTTCAACGCCAGCGCCCCAGAATGCGACCAGAACGGCGACGGCATGTGCACCCCCACCGACTTCTCGGCTTGGGTCGGCAACTTCAACGCAGGGTGCTGAGAACCAGAATCCCGCACATATTTTGGCCTGCTTTGGAACCATCACGCCCAACCGGAGTCTGACCGGTTGGGCGTGTTTCTGCGCCGAGACAACCGGCCGATCTGGTCCGATGACAGGGTGAGGACGATATGAAAAAGCTGCCAACCCGGCTCGTAACGGCGTGTGCGGTGCTTGCTGCAACACAGGCCCACGCCCAGATCACCGGCGAGCCCTGCGTCTTTCGCAACCTGATCAATGTCATTAACCCAAAGCCCGCTCACGCCAGCTGCACGCATGGCGTGCTCACCTACATCGCCCAATACGACGGCACGCTCGCGATCTACAACACCGCCAACCCCGAAAACCCGAAACTGCTCGGCTCGGCCTCGATCGACAGCCCCGACTGGTTCAGCCGATACATATCAGATATCAAAGTCTCGGGCGGATTCGCGTTCGCCGCGGTCGAGAACTCCGGCATCGCGGTCTTCGATGTGTCCGATCCGTCCAGCCCAACACTCGTCCACTCGCCAGCAACAAACTTCGGCAGGTTCAACCAGCCCGCCATCGAGATTGCCGGCACGACCGCCTACATCACCGACGGGCCCGACGAGATCGCGGTCTTTGACATCTCTACTCCAACAACGCCTGTCGAACTGCCGGGCTTCGAATCTGGCCTGTTCACATACTTCACCAAGCTCGACGCGATCGGCGATCGGCTCTACATCACAGACGAAGACGTCGAAGTGTACGACATCTCAAACCCCGCAACCCCTCAGCTCATCGGCACCTACGAGCCTGCGACCTACGCGCTCGACATCGTGCAAACACAGATCGCTGGCCTTGCGGTCGTCAGCCAGAGCGTCGTGAATTTCGTAGATCTCACCGACCCGAACGCGCCTGTTCACCTGGGCAACTTCCCTATGCCAAACGGTGCGCGCTCCGCCGCCACCGAAGGAGAGTTGCTTTTCGTCTCGGGGTACGACGAACGCATCTACACCGTGGACATCACACAACCCGCCAGCCCGGTCGTGCTGCTGAGCATCGACGCGCCGACCGAGTTTGACGCTCTCACCGTTCGCGCCGGCACACTCTTCGCAACCGGCCTCGTCGCTGGCACGCTCGCCTTTGAGCCGTACCCCTTGGCCCCCGAACCGACCACGTCTTCGCTCCAGACGCCGGGCACCTCGGTCTCGATCGCGCTCGCGGGCGACCATGTCTTCATGACCGGCACGGGCCAGCACGGGCTGCAAGCGGTCGATACATCTAGCCCGAACGCGCCGCAACTGGTCGGCAACTACGACTGGTGGCGGCCACACTCCGACCTGGCGATCATCGGGGACTACGCGTGCACGTTCGACGAAACCTACGGGCTGCGCCTGCTCGACATCAGCAATCCGCAGACACCCGTGCGAATCTCAAACTTCGTCGGGCCGAACGCCGGCACGGTCCGCGCATCGGGCGACCGCTTCTACTTCACCGATGATGACCTCGATCTCCGCATCATCGACACCAGCGGACCAGGCACGCCCGTTGTGCCGACCTCGTCTTATCCCGGCAACGTCGAGCTGTTCGCGGTCGACGGTAACATTGTGTACGCGGCTCCGTCCGTTCACAACACCGAGATCACCATCACCGACTACTCAAACCTGCAAAGCCCCGTGCTGCTCGGCGAAACTAACGTCTACTACCCGGGACTTAACGAAACGCACATCGACATGGCCGCGTACAACTCGGTGCTCTTCACCGCGTCCAGCGACGGCGTGCTGAGTTTCACCGACCTGAGCAACCCCGCCGCCCAAGAGCCCGATTTCTACTGGACATTCATCGACGCCTCACTCGAGCACATCTCGATCCACGGCGACATCCTCGCACTCTCGGGCAGCGGCATGCCCATCCAGCTCTACCGCCTCGACGACCCCATGCACCCGACATGGCTCGGCTCGGTCGAATCGCCCGGGCAGGCCGGCGAAGTCGCGATCGCAAACAACACCCTCTACGTGGCCAGCGGTGACGACGGGCTCACGATCATCGACCTCGGCGGAGATTGCGAGTTCGACTGCGTTGCCGACGTCAACCACGACGGCGTGCTCACGCCGACCGATTTCACCGCATGGATCGGCGCGTACAACGACAACCGCCCAGAGTGCGACCAGAACGGCGACGGATTGTGCACACCGACCGATTTCTCGGCCTGGGTCGGCAACTACAACGCCGGCTGCTGAGCACAACGCGCCTGTATTCCAAGTCTTTGCATATTCCGAGCCACCAAAGCCGACAGATCAGCTATGCTGACAAGCCCATCAGGAGCCAATGAATGCACAAGCCAACGATCGCACTCGCCCTGTCCGCCGGCCTCGCCTGCACCTGCCTCGCCGACGAGCTGCACGTGCCGAGTCAGTACCCGACGATTCAGGCCGCGATCGACGCCGCCGTCAATGGCGACGAGATCGTCATCGCCGCGGGCACCTACCGCGAGTTGCTCGACGGCAAGGGCAAGTCGCTGACCTATACAGGAGCCGGGATGGGGCAGACCGTCCTCTCGGGCGATCTCGATGGCGACGGCGGGGCCGACGGAACCGTGCTCTCCGTCAACGACGACCCATCGCTGGACCTCCCGTCGATCTCGCTTGCAGACCTCACGATCACCGACGCGACGCGCGGGGTCAACGCATTCAGTCTTCAGCAGGGCTCGTTCGTGCGGTGTGAGATCTCGGGCACGTCCGACTACGGCATCAGCAGCGATGACCTGCAGTCGACCATCCTCATCGACGGGTGTGAGTTCCACTCGAACGATATCTCGATAAGTCTGTACGGCGATACCGACGGATCGGGTGTCGCCATTTCCAACAGCACAATGAGGGACAGCCAGGCGGCGATGGAGCTTTATTCTTTGGCTGCCGTGATCCGTGACTGTGAGATCAATGGCCACACCGAAATGGCGGTCACACTCAACGGCGGCAACCTCTCGATATTGAATAGCAACGTGCGATCAAACGCCGACGGCGGTGTCAGTTTCAGCGGGGGCAATCTGACAGTCCGAGATGCTGTGTTTGAAGACAACATAGCCGAATACGACAGCGTCGCCATCGAATCTCGTGGATCATCAACAACTCTTGTAACAATCGAACGATCGGTCTTTCGAAACAACATAAGCGAATCTTCGAGGGGCGCTGTCTCTGCGATCGGACACATCGAGGTCACGGATTGTGTGTTTGAAGACAACATCGGCGACTTCGGCAGCGCACTGGAGATATCCGGGCCATCCGGGCTGGTCGAGCGATGCGAGTTCATACACAACGCCGGCAATGGGACCGGACCGCTCAATGTGTTTAGTACCACTTCAACAATCTCAGACTGCCTCTTTCAAAACAACGGCTATGAAATAGGAAACCGCGATGGCATCCCCCACGGCGGCGGCGGGCTCTGCATCGAACGCGGACGTTCAGTCATCGACAACTGCACGTTCATCGGGAACACGGCCCAGAACGCCGGCGGAGTGATGGCTGCAATGACCACGCCCCGAGTGCGAGTCACGAATTCACGCTTCTACGCCAACACCGCGACCAATGGCGGCGGCGCATTCTCGGGCAATATTTATGACCATGTAAGCGGGTGTGAGTTCGTGGGAAACAAGTCGCTCTATTCAGGAGGCGTATTTACCGCTTCGAGCAGAACCGGAGCCAGATTTGATTCGTGCGTCTTTGTTGATAACACCGCCCCCCACGGCCAGATCGGAGCCGGCGGCAGCACGAGCAGTGTTCCACTCACAAACTCGGTCCTCGCCGTGAGCGCGAACCTCAACCTCATCCACGCCGACAACCAGCTTTATACAGAACTCCATGAATCCAACCTCATCGAAACAAATCACAACGCCATCGGGTTCGTCCGCCTCCCGAACCACGGCGGCGACGGCTGGGGCGACGACCCAACCACTCCAGACATCGACGAGGGCGCCAACGACGACTTCGGTGATCTCCGGCTCACCGCGCACTCGCCAGCCATCGACGCGGGCAGCAACGCCCATATTCAACTCGACGAATTCGACGTCGATCTGGACGGCGACACCAGCGAGCCCATCACCGGCCCCCTCGACATGGACGGCAACCCGCGATTCGTCGACACCGCCGGCATGCCAAACGTCTACCCGGGCAACGAGTTCGGCGGGCCGATCGACCTAGGGCCCTACGAGTTCCAGGGCCAGAGCTGCCACGCCGACGTCAACCGCGACGGCGCGCTCACGCAGGCCGACTTCTCGGCGTGGATCGGCGCGTACAACACCAATGACGACAAAGCCGACCAGAACCGCGACGGCGACATCACGCCCACTGACTTCACCGCTTGGGTCAGCAACTTCAACGCAGGCTGTTAAACACACCAAGCCGCGCTATCAAAGCCCAAAAACAATCCTCCAAAACGGCGAGTTTGCGGCGCCCTACGCTCAGTTTGCCACACGAAAAGGCCGATAAACACCGTGCACGGGTTATCGGCTCCGCGAAAAACCGTCGTGTTCCGGGCCTGTTTCCGGTACGCTGGGTGAATCGCGGGGGCGGTCAGTCTCGTTGCATGGTGCGGTCGCACCGGAGGAAATCGGCATGGGTATGTCACACACCGTCGGCGCGGTCCGCGTCGCCGCTGCTTCGATTGTTGCCGCCGCTGGCACCGCCTCAGCCGCCGGCCCGGACCCCGTCGAACTCAGCATCGACATCAACAAGGCCGAGGTCTTCGGTGTCACCTCCCTCGGCGTCGTCACCGACACCATCCCTGACCGCGGCCCCGTCAGCAGAGACGAATGCCAACTCGTGAACACCTACGCGAGCGAGACCTTCTTCGGCGGCGAGTACCTCGTACAGGCCGGCTTCGTCGAAGACGAGATCATGGCCGCCAGCTACACGCTGCCCGCGTCTGTCTTCCCGATCAGGGTTGACCTCATCGAAGCCATGCTCGGCACCGGCGGCACCAACGTCGAAACCACAACCGAGTGGACCATCCTCGTCTGGGAAGGCACACCAAGCACCGGCACCCTTGTCGGCAGCTACTCGTCCGACGACGTCATCCTGCCGCACGTGGTCATCCCGCCGGGGCCACCGCAAGCCGTCAACCTCGCGTTCAGCATCGACCCGGGCGACCCGGAACAGATCTTCATCACCAACACGGGCGGCTCAAACACGTTCTCGATCGGACTCCGCATCGACAACCACAACCAGCAGACCGGCAACGGCTGTTTCACCCCACCGGCGCAGAACGCAAACGCCTTCCCGCTCACCGACAACTCCGGCGTTGCCTCGCAAACCGGCAACTGGATCAGCGCCATCGACTGCGGCGCGTTCGGTTGCCCTCCCGGATGGAGCACCTTCCAGAGCTTCCCGGCTCTTTGCACGCCATCGGGCGACTGGATGCTGCAGGCAACATGGACAAGCTTCACCTGTGAAGCACAGACCGGCGCGTGCTGCATCGACGGCGAATGCTTCGATCTCACCGCGGTCGAGTGCGCGACCAACGGCGGCGTCTACGAGGGCGACGGCACTGACTGTGTTACGTTCTCCTGCCCGATCCCGACCGGCGCGTGCTGCCTCAGCAACGGCAACTGCATCGAACTGACCGAAGACGAGTGCAACATCATCGCAGGCACATGGCAGGGCGCCGACTCCGAATGCAACGGCGCGCTCTGCCCGATCGGCGCGGCATGCCTGCCCGACGGCTCCTGCATCGAGAACGTCACCGAACTCGAGGCCGAGGCCATGGGCGGCATCTTCCTCGGCGTTGGCAGCACCTGCCTCGACGCAGACTGCCCGCAACCGACCGGCGCCTGCTGCATCACCACCACGGCAAACTGCCTCATCCTCTCAGAGGAGAGCTGCGACCTGATCCCGGACGCCGTATGGCTCGGCATCGACACCATCTGTGACGGCGACGGCGACGGCGAGCCCGACGGATCGTGCATGCCGCCGGACGACTGCGTCGCGGACGTCAACGGCGACGGCATGCTCAGCCCGACCGACTTCACCGCATGGGTCGGCGCGTACAACAACAACGATCCCGAGTGCGACCAGAACGCCGACGGATCGTGCACACCAACCGACTTCTCCGCATGGGTCGGCAACTACAACGCGGGCTGCTAAACACAGCCGCGTAAAGGAACACGTTTATTTACACACGCAGCTCACCGGGGGGAACGCTGCAACAGAAGGGGAGTATCGAAAATGGTTCTGATCTCAGCACTCGTCATGGCCGCGGCCACGGCACCAGCGCCAAAGCACGTCACGATCGACCAACCGTTCGCCGCGTCGGCGTCGGCCACCGAGAACATCACCACCATCACCGAAACCGTTGACCTGTTCACGACGCTCAGCGGAGCGAGCTCGGTCATCATGCACGACTTCGCGCTCGACCTCGACACACGCGTCGTGCTCGATCTCGACCGCAGGAACATCATCGCTGAGAACGCGACACTCCTGATCAACGAAGACGGCGTCATGGCTACACCCGACGTCGCCATGTTCGGCGGCACCATCGCAGGCGACGAAGACTCACTCGTCTACATCGCATTCAGCGAGAACATGACCCTCGGCTACATCAACACCAACGGCAGCCAGTACATCATCAGCTCCGGCCCTTCCGACCAAGGCCTCGACACCGTTATCTACAACACCGCCGAGATCCCCGAGGGCTCCATCAACTTCATGGAGATGGCCTGCAACGCGATTCCCGTTCCCGACGAGTTCCGCCAGACAGGCACCACCAGCGGCCCGGCTATCGCGGCTCTCGGAGAGCCCGTTTGCCGTGTTGCCAACATGGCAATCGAAACCGACACCGAGTTCCGCACCGACCTGTTCGGCGGAGACGCCGGTGACGCGTCCGACTACGCCACTATGCTCGTCGGCGCTGTCAGCGAGGTCTACGAACGCGACCTCAACGTCATCCTTAACATCTCGTTCCTCCGGATCTGGACCTCAAACGATCCGTGGAACCAGAACGGCGGCACCGTTGATCAGCTCTTCCAGTTCCGTGACTACTGGAACGCGAACATGACCGGCGAAGACCGCAGCGGCGCACACTTCTTCTCCGGCAGAAGCCTCGGCGGCGGCGTTGCCTACGTCGGCGCGCTCTGCGTCGAAGATTTCGACTACGCCCTCTCGGCGAACCTCAACGGCTTCTTCCCCTACCCCATCTTGGACGAGAGCGACCAGAACTGGGACCTCATGGTGACCGCGCACGAATGGGGACACAACTTCGGCGCGCCGCACACTCACCAGCAGTCGCCGCTCTCGAACATCGACAACTGCGGCAGCTCGGGCGACTGCTCGCAGGTGCCCGGCACGATCATGAGCTACTGCCACCTCTGCGGCAACGGCACCGCCGACATGAACATGGAGTTCCACCCGCAGAACATCAACAGCTGGATGCTCGCGTACCTCGACAGCTCCGGACTCTACGACGGCGAGGGCGCCCCCTGCGACCTCACCGGCAACCCGCTGTGCGAACCCGACACCTGCCTCGCAGACGTCAACGGCGACGGCGCTGTCACACCCACCGACTTCACCGCCTGGGTCGGCGCCTACAACAGCAACGCCCCGGAATGTGACCAGAACGGCGACGGCATGTGCACCCCGACCGACTTCTCGGCATGGGTTTCAAACTACAACGCCGGCTGCGACTAAAGCACCAGAACAACCCGTTCGATCAACAAACCAAGCCGCGGCTCCTCAGGGGGCCGCGGCTTTCTCTTTCGTACCACCGAAACAAATCAACTCAGGCAGCGGGCTACTTCGGCTCGTCGGGAAGCGCGAACCACGCGGTCAGCGAAACGAACGGCACCGGATACACCACCGCGCACCGGTACGCCCGGAACCGCTCGGGCTCAAGGCCCGCGCGATCAAACGCCTGGCCTATCGCCGCCTGATAGTGCGGGACCGCAGGGTGACGCAGATCCGCCGACTCGTACCCCATCCCAAGGGGCACAGCCGACACTTCCATGTCTACCTCGTCATGCTGACGCCCGGGCACCTTGCTCCGGACAGAGTCAGTTACGAGGCCGTGCATCCTGACCTGCATCTGCGGCGTGCCGGGCCAGATGTCCTCGTGAATGAAGTAGTCCTGCAGCAACACCCGTGTCGGGATGCGCAAGAACGACGAGTGCCACTCGTGCGCCCTCTCGTCGCTCTTGTACCGAAGACTCGCGTTGCGAGTGATCCAGCCGTTCACAAGCGTCACCGGCGAATTGATCGGGAGCGACTCGGCATCGAGCGTTGAGTACACGACATTCTGCTCGTCACGCACACTCAGCCGGGGAATCGGCTTGTCGCAGAGTTGCTCAAGCAGGTACCGCTCTGCTTCCACAACGCCCCGCTCGCCGTCGAGCGTTTCCATCCAGTTTGGCGTGCCGGGCTGCATGTCGTAGCGGCGTACACCGAACAGGTTCACGGGCGAATCGCCTCGGAGCCGGCGCAGCTGGACCTGCCCGTTGATGTGCATCGAATCGACCATGCCGCCGCACTCTGTCGGAGCCAAGACCGTCGCTTGGTACGCCGCTTCCGCCTGATACCCGAGCAGGTACGACATCGACTTGTAGAGCGCCTGCTTCGCGGTCCGCTCGTTGCGCCGGCGCACCTCGGGGATGTAGTCTGAAATCGCAGCTTCGAGCGCCGATCGTCCCTCAGGGAAGGCCCCGATCAGCGATTCGAACTCCGCGATCGACGCCTCGGCCTTGAGCCTGAGGTCTTCGTCGATCCCCGCCTCCGCGGCCGCATTCAGAAAGATCCGCAATCCGTACGGCGCGGGTGCGTTGTGAATAATCTCGAACGGGTCGCTCGCCTTGACGGATCTCATGATCCGCCCCGTAAGCGACTTATCGATCCCGAGCCGACGAGCGAGCGCGACCGGGCGGTGCGACGCACCGATCAGGTCTTCCACGATCGGCCGAACACTGCACTGCAGCGACGAAGAAACCGCGCAGATCTGGTTGTCAAGATCCCTGGCGAGCCTCTGGCCGCTGACCGCTTGCTTGGTTGGATTCCTATCGTATCCCAAACGTGGTATCCCCTGATTTCACACCATAACCCCTGATGGCTTCCGGTGCAAATACCTCGTTGCGGAATTGTAAGGCGGATTCTAGAATCACTGATCCATCTGTGACGTTTCTGTGATTTTCGTTGACACACCTTCCGAGAGACAGTAACTTCGGATCTGTGAGAGATCTCTGAGTCGTACGCGTGTCCTTGTTTCAACTCCAACTCGGCACGCAGCCCCTCAGGCTTGTGAACCCCTTTGGACCGATCAACCCCGGTTCTCTTCGCAAGCCTTGCCAGACAAATGGTCTCTTCACCGTCAAGTTCGGCCCACGCCGCGTAACTCGCGGCGCGGGCCGGTTTACCCGGGGCCACCCATGGCAAAGCGCCAAGGCGCCGGGCGCCAAAATGAGGCAAGTGAGATCAGGGTATTAGAAAAAGGGTTACACCATGAATCGTTCAGCAACTAAGTTCCGCAACGCTCTCTGTACTTCGTCGGCCACACTCGCGCTCTTCGCCGCAGCCGGCGCCGCAGCACAGTGTGACCCGGCAGATTCCTACGGTGCAGCCAACACCAACACCTCGGGCGACCTGCCACTCGGCGTCGGCACCGGCGACTTCAACAACGACGGCAACCTCGATGTTGTCACAGGCGACTTCTTCGGGAACAGCGTCTCTGTCCTCCTCGGCAACGGCGACGGCAGTCTTCAAGCCGGCACCGTTATCCCCTTGACCGAAACATCCAGCGGCTTCAGCGCCGCGGCTGTCCAGGCTGAGGGCGCCGACCTCAACGGCGACGGCTGGGATGACATCGTCGCAGGCGTCCAGTCGGGTGACCTTGGTGACCCCGGCATCGCTGTCCTTCTGAACGACGGCGCCGGCGCGTTCACCGCCGAACCAGAGTTCTACGCGTTCTCAACACAGATCCGCGGCCTCGAGATCATCGACATGAACGGCGACGGCAACCTCGATGTCGTCTACGCAAACCGTGACGACGACACCATGAACATCGTCCCGGGTAACGGCGATGGCACATTCAACACTGAGGCATTCTTCGACGTCTCGGGCGGACCCGTCGGTGTTGCGATCGCAGACTTTGACGGCGACGGCAACCTCGACGTCGCTACACCCTGCGTCTTCTCGGGCGAAATCGCCATCCTCGCAGGCGACGGCGCCGGCGACCTCAACGAAATCGGCCGCTACCCGGTCAACGGCCCCGAGGGCATCGCTGTCGGCGACATCAACGGCGACGGCAACCACGACCTCGTCATCCCGTACCTCAACGGCGACGCGGTCGAATTCATCCTCGGCAACGGCGACGGCACATTCGGCGCCACCCAGTCCATCTCCACCGGCGCAAGCTCCCTGCCCATCGCGATCGCGCTCGGCGACGTCAACGGTGACGGCTTCGACGACATCCACGCGGGCCTCTTCATCGCAAACGCCGTCAAGGTCCTGCTCAGCAACGGCGACGGCACGTTCGACGCCGGCACCGACTTCGCTGTGGGCGACCGCCCCCGCGACTTCACCTTCGGTGACTTCGACGGCGACGGCAACAACGACCTCGCCGCTGCCAACGGCGCTTCCGCGGGCACCGCGACCGTTCTCGTCAACGGCTGCGGCGGCGGCACCACCTGCCTCGCTGACGTCAACGGCGACGGCGCGGTCACACCAACCGACTTCACCGCATGGGTCGGCGCGTTCAACTCGAATGCTCCCGAGTGCGACCAGAACGGCGATGGCATGTGCACCCCGACCGACTTCACCGCTTGGGTTGGCAACTACAACGCCGGCTGCTAAATAGCCCTCACCTCGGATTTACAACTCCACACTTGGACCGCGGCTCCCACATCGGGGGCCGCGGTCTTTTTTCTGTTTTTCGGACCTCTTTGGAACCCGGCTCTATATCAAGCGTCAGATCAAACTCTGCAGCACACCGCGCGCCGGCGCATTCTCTCGGCGGGCGGCACAGACAAACACGGCATTCGGCGCGCTGAATCTTTCGGGGAGCAGCGTGACCGTTCAGAGATGCTTTTTCAAAAACAACCAGGGCGCGTTCGGATCCGCGATCAATGCCAGTTCTACTTTTTCGGTGACTGACTGCATCTTTGAACTCAACTTCGGCAGTTCGACCGGACCAATCAACGCCGGTTCCAGCTCAGGAACAAGCTATGTTTCAAACTGCCAATTCATTAACAACGGCAAACTCCAATGTAACACCCGTCGAAGGCCCAACGGCGGCGGACTCTGCGTAGAACGAGGCCACTTCATAGTCGAAGACTCGCTCTTCCGGGGCAACATCACAACCAACGGCGGCGCGATCATCGCTTTGTCAGACTCCAGCCTCTGGGTCAAACGGTGCAGATTCGAGGCCAACACGGCGAACCATCTCGCCAACGACGACTTCGGCGATCTCTCACTCCTACCCGGCTCGCCCGCGATCGACGCCGGGAACAACAGCAACCTACCGATCGACATCTACGACCTCGACGGCGACGGCGACGAAACCGACTTCCTCATCGGCGACCTCGACCTCGCCGGCAACAGCAGGTTCAGCGACATCTGGCAAACACCAGACGCGCACAGCACGGGCCCGTTCGCGGGCGCGATCGACGTCGGGCCGATCGAGTCGCAAGGCCAGCCCTGCCTAGCCGACGTCAACCACGACCTCCGGCTCACGCCCGCCGACTTCACGGCCTGGATCTCCGCGTACCGGAACCGCGACCCCGAGTGCGACCAGAACGACGACGGCTGGTGCCTCTCGTCCGATTTCGGGGCGTGGTTGAAAAACTTCAACGACGGCTGCTGACCCGGCGACTTTCCGCCCGCCGCCGAGCAATCGACCCAAAGGTCCGATCTTGTGCCTGCCCGGCGAAATAACCCAGACTGCCGCCGCATCCGCGGGTATCGACCGTGCGAACAGGCTCGGGCGGAAATATTCGCGCCCCGGGTTGGCTAAAAACAGGCTTCTTAGCCGCCGGACCCGTTACAATGGGTCCAAAGAGTGGCAGAGGGCTGATCGTCGCGCGGGGGGCGGCGCGATGCCCGAGGGACGTCGGCCAAGACCCGACCAGACTATCAAAAGGTGGAAAGCATGAAAGCAACTATCGCGGCGTGCGGCCTCGCTATCGCGGCCCAATTCGCAGCCCCGGCTTCGGCGCAGCATCGCAACACAAACCTCCAGCAGGTCGAGAAGCAGGGCGAGGTCATCACCGTCCTCTCCCCGCTGAAAGTTGACAACCGCGAGGCCAGCTCGTTCGCCACACCGCTGACGTTCAACGCCGCAGATTTCGACCTCATCGCGTCGGCCAAGCGCGTCAACATGCTCGACTTCCCGCTCGACCGCACGACGCGCATCGACCTCGAGCTCGAAGCCTTCGACGTCGTCGCCAAAGACGCGGTCCGTGTCAGGGGTACGCCCAACGGCGATGTCCCCTCCAACAGCGGCAACATCGAGCTCTTCAGGGGCAGCGTCGCCGGCGTCTCGGACTCATGGGTCTACCTCGCCATCTCCCCAACGATGAACAACGGCATCATCGAGATCAACGGCATCACACACATCATCAGCAACGGCGACTACGTCAAGCAGACCGGCGCCTCGATCTACAACATGACCGACCTCCCCGAGGGACAGATCACCTGGGTGGACTACGCATGCTCCGTCATCGAAGGCGGGCCCGACCTCGCACTTGGCGTTGACCCCGACGACGGCATCGAAGAACAAGGCTGCCGGGTCGCGAAAGTCGCGATCGAGGCCGACAACGAGCTCTCAAACAAGTTCGGCATGGACCCCGACGCATCGGCAGAAGCCACCGAAATGTACATCGAGTCGCTCGTCGGCGGCGTCTCCGAGATCTACCTCAACAGCTGGAACCTGACATTCGAGATCGTCTACACCCGTGTCTGGGCCGGTGGAGAGGCCGCCAACCCAGACCCCTGGGAAGGCACCAACACACCCGTCGCGCTCGTTGAACTCCGAGACCTCTGGTCCTCGTCTCCTCCAATCAACGAGTGGAACGGCGTCCACTTCCTCTCAGGCAAATCGCTCGGCGGTGGCATCGCCTACCTCAACGCCATCTGCAACCCGGACATCGCCATGGCGGTCTCCGGCAACCTCAACGGTTTCTTCCCGAACCCGCTCGAAGACAACAGCCCGCAGAACTGGGACCTCACGGTTGTTGCGCACGAATGGGGACACAACTTCGGTGCGCCGCACACCCACGGCCTCAACCCGATCGTCGATGCCTGCGGTTTCAGCGACTGCTCACAAGCCGAGAACGGCACCATCATGAGCTACTGCCACACCTGCCCAGGCGGCATGTCCAACATCGCGCTCAGGTTCCACAACCGGATCCTCTCTGAGGGCATCATCCCTTACGTCACAGGCGGCATGATCTCTTACTGCGCCAACTCGCTCCACGCGAACAGCGATGTCTGCGAGGGCATCGGTGTCGATTGCCCGGCCGACGTTAACGGCGACGGCATGCTCTGTCCTACCGACTTCACCGCGTGGATTTCCGCTTACAACAGCGGCGACCTCGCCGCGGACATCAACCGAAACGGCATGCTCGAACCAGCAGACTTCTCGGCATGGCTCTCCTCGTGGCGCGACGGCTGCGAAGGCGTTGACTACTGCCCGTAGTCGGTCGTACAACACGACCTGCCGGCCACGAACAAGAGTCGCGAGTCCGGAACACACAGCCCAGCACCAAACGCGTCTTCGGACGCGTTTTTTATTGGCCGCTTGCGCGTTAGTTTCGTTTGGGGTTTGGCCGATTCCTTGCCTCGGCGCTTTGCGCCCACCGCCCAACCCTGTACATTGCATACACCGGCCGATCCGCCGATTTCTGGCCCAGATCGGCGGGAACCGGGGGCCCGACCAGGCCGAAAGGTACAGTGCAGCAGGGGGGCTGCTGTAGTGTGTTAAAGATGCATCGCCCACGCGGCGATCGTGATGTAGACGCCCACTTATAAGGAGTGGGCCGCGGCAACACCGCCTCGTTATCGGGCCAATCGCCCACGCCAAGGAGTCATTCGTGCAGACGCTGAACAAGATCGGATCGCTGGCTTTTTCGCTGGCACTCTGCGGCCAGGCCGCCTCCCAACAGAACCAACACTGGGCAACACAAGACAACAGCTTCGCGGTCACAGAGACCTCGATCGACGGCGCGTGGGCCGCCATCAACTCGATCCCCGCCGAAAGAGCCGCACAGGAAGAATGGGTCCGCCCCGACGTCTTCAACGCAGCCGTGCTCGACACGAACATCATGCGCCAGCGTCTCGCGGCCGCCCCGATGGAGGGCACGCCCGAGGCCGACCTCAACGCGGTCATGATCGACATCCCGATGCCCGAGGGTGGGTTCGAGGCGTTCCTCGTCTACGAGTCGCCCGTCATGGAAGCGCCGCTCGCCGCCAAGTACCCCAACATCAAGACCTACGCCGGCAAGAGTGTCGAAGACCCGACCGCGCGCATCCGCATGACCCTGACGCCCAGCGGCTTTGATGCGCAGGTCCGCCGCGAAGGACCGGACGCCTACGTCGATCGATACAGCAAGAACGACACCACTCTCTACGCCGCGTACATCAAGAGCGACCTCGACCGCTCCGACATGGACTGGTCCTGCGGCTTCAACGAAGCCGAGCACGGCAAGGCAGTCGCCATCAACGAAGACAACCCGTACGACCGCTACTTCTCACGCATGCCCGCGGTCACCCGCAAGGAATACCGCCTCGCCATCCTCTGCACCGGCGAGTACACCCAGTTCCACGGCGGCACCGTCGCCTCGGGACTCGCGGCTGTTGTCACGCTGACCAACCGCATGTCTGGCATCTACGAAGACGATGTCGCAGTCAAATTCAATCTCGTCGCAGACCAAGACGAACTCATCTACACCAACGGCGCCACCGACGGCCTGAGCAACAACACGAATATCCTCAACCAGTCAACCGGACGCATCAATCAGGTCATCGGCTCGGGCAACTACGACGTCGGCCACGCCGTGACCACGTCTTCCGGCGGCGTCGCGTTCCTCGGCGTCATCTGCACAAGCAACAAGGGCGGCGGCATGACCGGCCTGCCCTCGCCGATCGGTGATCCCTTCTACGTCGACTACGTCTCGCACGAAGTCGGCCACCAGTTCGCCGCGACCCACACCTTCAACGGTGACTCCGGCTCCTGCTCGGGCGGCAACCGCACAAGCTCAACCGCGTACGAACCAGGCTCGGCAACCACGATCATGGGCTACGCCGGCATCTGCGGCAACGACAACGTCCAGAACAACTCTGACCCCTACTTCCACTACGCCAGCATCAACCAGATCCGAAGCCACATCAACAGCGGCTCGGGCAACAACTGCGACACGCCGTTCGCAAGCGGCAACAACGACCCCGTCGTCGACGCCGGCGGCAACGTCCTGATCCCGATGGGAACGCCGTTCTTCCTCACCGCCACGGGCAGCGACGCCGACGGCGACACCGTCTTCTACTGCTGGGAGGAGTACAACCGCGGGCCGCAACGCGACGTCAACGCGTCCGACAACGGCTCGAGCCCGATCTTTAGAAGCTTCGAGCCCACAACCTCGCCGACCCGCTACTTCCCCGACCTCATCGATCTCAACAACGGCAACATCAGCCGCGGCGAGAAGCTCCCGACCGTCGCCAGAACCATGCTCTTCCGCTGCACCGCTCGCGACTACAACCCCGCCGGCGGCGGCACTGCCACCGACACCACGAACGTGACGGTCAACGCGAACTCTGGGCCGTTCGACGTCACAAGCCAGAGCTCGGCCACAACCATCACCGACGGCATGATCACCGTCAACTGGGACGTCGCAAACACCGACACCCAGCTCGGCGCGTTCAACGTTGACATCCTCTTCTCAGAAAACGGCGGCGCTTCGTTCGACTTCGTCCTCGCATCCGCAACCAGCAACGACGGCTCCGAAACCGTCGCCCTGCCCAACATCATCACCAACAACGGCCGGGTCATGGTCCGCGCCACGGGCCTGAGCTTCTTCGACATCAACAGCGCCCCCATCACCGTCGACGTCCCGCCGGAACCCGTCGTGATCACCTACCCCAACGGCGTCCCGACCGAGCTCGACGAGGCTGCTGACACGGACATCCTGATCAACATCGACCCGGGCACCTTCACGCTCGACACCGACGAGCTGTTCATGCTCTACAGCGTCAACTTCAACGTCCCGTTCAACCGCGTTGACCTCGCCCCGCAGGGCGGCGACAACTACATCGCCACGCTCCCCGCCGGCGCGTGCGACGACGAGTTCTTCTTCAACATCCACGTCAACACGACGACCGGACCCGAGATCCTCGACCCGTCCGACGCGCTCAACCCGTACAGCGCCACCGTCGTCTGCGACAGCGAGTGCCTGGCCGACGTCAACGGCGACGGCATGGTCACACCGACCGACTTCACCGCATGGGTCGGAGCGTTCAACTCGAACGCGCCCGAGTGCGACCAGAACGGCGACGGCATGTGCACACCGACCGACTTCACAGCATGGGTCGGAAACTACAACGCCGGCTGCATGTAAGGAAAACTGTCACTTTCACACGGGGCCCAACTCTGGGCCCCGCGGTTCAATAAACGAAGAGGAGTGAATCGATGAACACGTCAACCACGAAGGCCGCCCTCGCGGTCGCCGCCGGCCTTGCCATTTCGTGCACCGCCGCGGCGCAGCAAGTCGCGACACCGACCGCACAGGGCACAGGCCCCGAGGGCTCGATCAACGGCCCGCAGGCCGTGCGCCAGCTCGGCGACCGCATCAACAAGATCGCCGCGGACTACAACATGACCGCCGCGGGACTCGCGGAGCTCATCGCGACGGACACCTCGACCTACGTCACGCCAAACGGCAGCCTCTTCAACGTCTGCCCGCTCGCCCCGGATGAAAACGACGGGCCCGCACTGGCAAACCTCGGCGGCGACATCCCGCTCGACGACTTCCTCAGCCTCCAGTCCAACCCGGGCTCCAGCAAAACGCTCTACCTCGATTTCGACGGCCATCACTCCGTCAACGATGGCTGGGGACACAACATCGTCTTCCCCGCGTGGAACCGATCGGGCGATTCCAACTCATTCACCGATTCCGAGAAGCAAGAGATCATCAGCACCTGGCTCGAGGTCGCCGAGGACTTCGTCCAGTTCGACATCAACGTCACAACCATGGACCCGGGCACCGCGGCTCTCATCAACTCGGGCGGCGCCGATGACGAGTACGGCATCCGCGTCGTCATGACACAGGCAACCGACGGCTTCGGCGACGGCATCGGCGGCGTCGCGTTCCTCAATACATTCGACGCCAACTCCGACATCCCGTGCTTTGGCTTTAACAAGGGCCTCAACGCCGGCCCGCAGACCGCTAGCCACGAAGCCGGCCACACCTTCGGCCTCCAGCACGACGGCCTCAACGGCTCAACCTACCACCCCGGCTCCTCGGGCGGTGCCCCAACGTGGGGGCCCATCATGGGCGCACCCTTCGGCAGGCAACTCGTCCAGTTCAGCAACGGCGACTACCCCGGCTCAACTTCAACACAGAACGACTTCGGAATCATCACCAACAGCTCCAACGACATCAACTACTTCCCGGATGACCACTCCGACGGCCTCTCGGGCGGCACGCCGCTCGAGCCGGGCATCCAGCAGTCGGGCGTCATCTCGACTGCCTCCGACACGGACGCGTTCAGCTTTACCGCATTCGGCGGTGACGTCACCATCAGCGTCAACGCACCCGACGTCGGCGAGAACATCGACCTCATGTTCTCGCTCTACCAGGACACACCCTTCTCGCTCGTCGAGGTGTACAGCCCAATCAGCACATACAACGCAAGCAAGACCTACCCCGCACTCCCGGCGGGCAACTACACCGTTGTCGTTGACGGCACCTACGAGAACAAGCCCAGCGGCCCGGTCTCCGACTACGGCTCAACCGGCTCCTACACCATCGACATGGACCAGTCTGTCCTCCTGCTCAACATCTCGCTGCTGACAACGCCGCCGACACTCATCGAGCCAGACACCACCACGCCGATCTCGGTCCTTATCACCGAGAACGACGACACGCTCGTCGGCACACCGACGCTCAGCTACCAAAGAGCTGGCGACGCTTCGCCGACCACCGTCAACCTCGGCGGCGGCGCGGGCGGCGTCTACTCCGGCTCACTCCCCGGCTTTGACTGCGGCGACGACCCGACCTTCTGGGTCTCGGCGGAAGGCGCCATTTCGGGTGTCATCAGCAACCCGTCGTCCGGCGGCTACTCCGCGCTCATCGGCTCGGGTGTCTCGTTCATCGACAACGCCGAGACCGATATCGGCTGGACAGTTACCGGCAGCGCGACCGAAGGCCAGTGGATGCGCGGCACGCCGCAGGGCAACGACCGCAGCGACCCCGCAACCGACGGCGACGGCTCGGGCCAGGCCTGGCTCACCGGCATCGAAGCAAACGATGACAACTCCGACGTCGACGGCGGCGACACCGTCATGACTTCGCCGGCCTTCGACTTCTCCGGCGGCGGCACCGTCAGCTACTCCTACTGGATGAACGACGAAACCAACACCATCGGCGCTGAAGACTACTTCCGCGTCGAGGTCTCCACCAACAACGGCGGAAGCTGGACCGTCGCTCGCACCTACTCACCCGCAACAACATGGCGCACCGACAGCATCGACATCGGCGCAGAGTTCGGCAACACCAGCGAACTCCGCATCCGCTTCGCCGCGGCCGACAACGACCCGGGCGACGTCCTCGAGTGCGGTGTTGACGGCATCGACTTCCAGAGCTTCGAGTGCACCCAGGACAACGACTGCCTCGCGGACGTCAACGGCGACGGAATGGTCACGCCAACCGACTTCACCGCATGGGTCGGCGCGTTCAACTCTGGCGCACCCGAGTGCGATCAGAACGGTGACGGCATGTGCACGCCAACCGACTTCACCGCATGGGTTGGCAACTACAACGCCGGCTGCAACTGATCCCGATAAACCAGTCTCAACGCGGGGCCCCCACGCGGGGGCCTCGTTCTTTACCTGAAGAGGAGTGAGTATCTCATGAGTATCAAAGCAACAAAGCTGGCGATGATTGTCGCCGCGGGCCTCGCAACAAGCGTCGCCCACGCAGAACCGGTCGAGAAGCCCGAGTGCGCCGACCAGGCATCCTGCACAGAAGCACACAACCACATCATGCGCATGATCGAGGCCCAGACGTTCTTCGCGCTTCCCGAATCCCACCGCGAGCGCATCCTTAATCGCTGCGAGCTCGAGGGCATCGAGCTCTCGTTCATGACCGGCGGCGAAGCCGAGGAAGAGCACCCGAACATCATCGAGCGCAGCAAGCCGCTCACCGATGACGAGTACAAGACCGCGTTCGAAGCCGTCGAGCACGTCGTTGCCGAAGAGGACTTCAAGACCTTCAAGCCCATCCACCAGCGCATGCTCGGCCAGCTCGCCGTTCTCGTTGAAGAGAACGCGCACCAAGGCACGCCCGTCATGCCTTGCTTCACACCGGGCACCAACGAAGCGCTTATCCAGGCTTTCGAGCAGGTCATCTTCGCGGGCGTCGATCAGAACGCCGGCCGATTCCAGCAGACCACACGCTGGGGCGGCACAGCACTCAACCCGGGCGGCGCAGCCCAGGGCGACCCGACCATCCTCACCTACTCCTTCCCGGACGACGGCACCACCATCCCCGACGGCGTCGGCGAAGGCTCAGGACCCAACGGGCTCAACGCCTTCATGGACGGCATCTACGGCAACCGCGCCACATGGCGCGCCCTGTACGACCAGGTCTTCGACCGCTGGGCCGAACTCTCGGGCAACGTCTACATCCTCGAAACCAACGACGACAACTCGACGCTCTTCAACAACCCCGGCGTCGCGGGCGTTCGCGGCGACCTCCGCATGGGCGGCAAGCCCATCGACGGCAACTCGGGCATCCTCGCCTACAACTTCTTCCCACAGAACGGCGATATGGTCGTCGACTCACCCGACTCCTTCTACAACAGCACCGGTGCACAGTCGCTCCGACTCCGCAACGTGCTCGCACACGAGCACGGCCACGGCATGGGCCAGCTCCACGTCTGCCCAACAAGCCAGACCAAGCTCATGGAGCCATTCATCTCCACCGCCTACGACGGCCCGCAGTTTGATGACACGCTCAACGCTCAACGCCACTACGGCGACCCGATGGAGCCCAACGACAACACCGGCGAAGCCAACGACCTCGGAAGCTTCAACATCGGCCAGTCGATCCAGCTCGGTTCCACCGGCGCCAACAACTCGGGTCTGACCGACGTCCTCTCGATCGACGACAACTCGGACAGCGACTACTTCCTGCTCAACCTCAACCAGGGCAGCGCAATCACCGCAACCGTCACGCCGCGCGGCTTCACCTACCTCGAAGGCACGCAGACCTCGCAGTGCAACACGGGCAGCAACTACAACGCGCTCAGCCAGAAGGACCTCGGCATCCAGGTCCTCGACTCCGCGGGCAACGTCATCCAGTCCGTCAACGACAACGGTGCGGGCCAGCCCGAGACCGTCATCGCCAACGCCGCGGCCGGCGCCGCTTACGTCCGCGTCTTCGGCGGCAGCGAGAACACGATCCAGTCCTACACGCTCAACATCAGCGTGGGCCAAGGTGTCGAGTTCCCGCTCACCATCGAGTTCCTCACAGCGCCCCCGAGCCTGATCGCGCCCGACACCAGCACGCCAGTCTCGGCTCTGGTCACGCTCAACGATGACACGCTCATCGGGACGCCGACCATCACCTACCAGCGCTCAGGTGACGCATCGCCCACCACCGTCAACCTCACCGGCGGCGGCGGCGTCTACTCAACCAACCTTCCCGGCTTCGACTGCGGTGACGACCCAACCTACTTCATCTCCGCAGAAGGCACCCTCGCGGGTGTTGTCTCCGACCCGCCCTCGGGCACCGGTCAGTCCGTCATCGGCACCGGCACCTCGGTTATCGACAACGCCGAGACCGACATCGGCTGGACCGTCACCGGCAGCGCCACCGAGGGCGACTGGATGCGCGGCTTCCCGCAGGGCAACGGTCGCAGCGACCCCGCCACCGACGCCGACGGCTCGGGCCAGGCGTGGCTCACCGGCATCGAAGCCAACGACGACAACTCCGACGTCGACGGCGGCGACACCGTGATGACCTCGCCAGCGTTCGACTTCTCAACCGGCGGCGTCATCTCCTACTCCTACTGGATGAACGACGAGACCAACACCATCGGCGGCGAAGACTACTTCCGCGTCGAGATCTCCACCAACAACGGCGGAAGCTGGACCGTCGCTCGCACCTACTCGCCGGCAACCGTCTGGCGCTCAGACTCGATCGACGTCGGCGCTGAGTTCGGCAACTCCGACGCTGTCCGTGTCCGCTTCGCGGCCGCTGACAACGACCCGGGCGATGTCCTCGAGTGCGGCGTTGACGCCATCAGCTTCGAGAGCTTCGACTGCACCCAGGACAACGAGTGCCTCGCAGACGTCAACGGCGACGGAGCGGTCACGCCGACCGACTTCACCGCATGGGTCGGTGCCTTCAACAGCAACGCCCCAGAGTGTGACCAGAACGGCGACGGCATGTGCACGCCGACCGACTTCACCGCGTGGGTTGGCAACTACAACGCCGGCTGCGACTAATCAAAGCCCGCTGAGTAAGCCCTGATCTAAAAACAGCCGCGGCGATCAACAAGATCGCCGCGGCTTTCTTTTTTACTCTGTGTAGCCCGCTTCGACGCGCGGGCATCTTGCTTACACGTAGTAGAAGTTGTCCTCGACCGGGCAGGTCGCGATGTTCACCGCGAACAGGTCGCCCTTGCCGGACTTGTCGCCCGTCGCCACGATCTTCTCGATCGCGTCGATGTGGCTGTTGATGTCGGCGAGCTGCTTTTTGGTCAGACGCGAGCGGGCGCCGACCATGACCGTGTCGCGGTTCTTGCCCTTCGTGTTGGCCTCACCTGACGCCAGGTGCTCCGACATCTCGCGGTTTGCTCGGCGAAGCACCGCGGCTGCGTAGCGCGAACCCGCGCGAACACTCTGCTTGTTCTTCGCGTCGTACGCGATATCCGAATCGCTCACGCCAGCCTTGTAGATCACGGCGTGACGCTTGCCCGAACGCTTCGAGCCCGCCGCCTCGATCACGCCCGTCCGCGACATCATCTCGATGTGCGCGTAAAGCGAAGTCTGCGAACGGCCCATGCCCTTGGCGATCTCCGAAACAGTGTGAGGCCCCTGTCCCTTCAGGTACGCCCAGATCTCGCGACGGACCGGCGAGGCCACAACGCGATGGATGTCGGCCTTACCAGCCGAACTCTTTTTCTTTACCTTCTTTGCCATATTTTAAACCCTCTTCTGTTTACACAACACGGACAGTTCACCCGTCGTGCACAGATAGAATAGCACTTAAGTTAGAACTATTCAAAGCCCAAGGGCGCCTCAACTATTTATACAAAATGCGTTACATAATACATATTTTGAATAAATCAAAACGACCCGCTCGCTCGTCTCCTGTTTGGATACCCGATCAGGTGTAACCCTTAAGCAATCATTAACCTCAATGTCCACATTGGATCTCTGATCGATCTTGGTGACAACTCACCGGAAACTATCGGGAAAAACCTTGAGTAAGCGGGAATAGCACCCACTCTTACAAGGCTTGTGTTCCTGACAAAGATCAACCGTCCCAATTCAAACCGCTGGATATTCATATGAAATCACCTCTCTTCTTTGCAGCACCTCTTCTCTTTACTGTGTGTGCGGGCCTGTCAGCCGCCCAATCAAGCACCGCACAGTACGTTGTCACATTCGACGTCCACTGGGACAACGCAACACACGCCGGCGCATTCCCGCCGAATGCACACTTCTCCCCACTGGTCGGCGCGGTGCATAACGAAAGCGTCGCATTCTGGGAGCCCGGCGGCATCGCAACCAACGGCATCGAGATCATGGCCGAGACCGGAGCCACCAACACGCTCCGCGGCGAAGTGAACAACGCAATTGCTGCGGGAACCGCTCTTGAAGTTGTCACAGGCCCCGGCACTGGCGCGCCCGATCAGGTCACAACAACTTTCGAAGCAAACTCCGAGATGCACCTGCTCACGCTTGTCACCATGATCGCGCCAAGCCCCGACTGGTTCGTCGGCACGCACGGGCTAAACCTCCGCGACGACAGCGGCTGGATCGACGAGATCACCATCGAACTCGACGCCTACGACGCGGGCACAGACTCGGGGCCGGACTTCACATCCCGCAACGCCGACGTCACGCCCCACGAGCCAATCACGAACATCTCCGGCCAGCCACCCTTCGCCGGCGTGCCCTCCCTCGGCTCATTCACCATCACACTCCTCTCTGAGACATGTCTCGCCGACGTCAACAACGACGGCAGCGCCACCCCCACCGACTTCTCCGCCTGGGTCAACGCGTTCAACAACAACCTCCCCGAGTGCGACCAGAACGCCGACGGCGCCTGCACCCCGACAGACTTCTCGGCCTGGATCACCAACTACAACGCCGGCTGCTAACCCCGGAACCAGATCGCCGACTTCTGCGTACAGATGTCCGATGGCTACCGGTGCGCACGAACAACCCGCGACGATGCTCTACACGTCCCCTTGGGTCGCGCTCGGACTCTGGGACTGCCCGCCCGAGAGCCCCCGATGGCACGAAGAAAACACGATCGGCGACAACCCCGTCATCGCCATCCCGTGGACAAACGTCGTTATCGACCGCGCTGCTAGTCGCAACGCGCTGATAAACCCCAACCGCACCGTGTTCTATCGCGCGGGCGAGCCGTACACGCGCCGTCTGGCATCAGACCGGGGCGACCGCTGCGCGTTCATCATTCCTTCTGCCGAGCTCATGCGAAGCGTCCTCGCCGAGGCGGGCCTCGACAACTCCGAGTCGCGCTTCCCATTCGCCGTCGGCCCTGCTGTGTCATGGGCCACCGGCGCACACCACGCGCTCGCGCGTGCGCTTGCGACCAACCTCCCGGTGTCCGATCTCGAGACCGAAGAGATCCTCACCGAGGTTGTCCGCCAGACCACGCTCGCCGCCGCAACAAACGCGCGCCGAACTCCGCAAGCCAAACCCGTCGGCACCGCAAGGGCCCACCGCGAACTCGCGCATCGCGCTATCGAGATCATGTCCGAGTCGATCACAAACGCCGCCCACACGCACCGGCTCAAAATCACAGACATCGCCAAGCGAGCACACGCGTCCGCCTATCACCTCTGCCGGGTCTTCAAGGACCACACCGGCGAAACGCTCGCCCAGCATCTCATGCGGCTTAGACTCCGAGCCGCAGCCGAGATGCTCGTCTGGTCCGACGATTCGATCACAGCCATCGCCCACCGCCTTGGGTTCGCCAACCACGCACACTTCACCACCGCGTGGAAAGCCGAGTTCGGCTTGCCGCCCAGCTCCATAAGGTCCAGAAATCAGCTGCTCCTGCCCACGCGCACCAACTAACCCGGCCACTCAAGCAAGAAACCGAAAGCCTCACACCGAGCAAAGCCGCAAGCTCTTGGCTCAGGGTCAGCCGCCCTGTCAGGAGTCTCACCATGCGTACCCAGTCTGTTTGCCGATTCACACTCGCCCTGCTCCCGCTCTCAATCGCACCGGCCTCGCTCGCTCAGTTCGCAGAACCCGGAGCCGTCGCGCTCCACGAGTTCACCGGCACCGGCGGGTTCGGGTGGGCCGCGTCCGAACTCCGCGACATCACCGGCGACGGCGCGATGGAATCCATGGTCAGTGCGCCGTCGGCAAGCGGAGGCACGATCGCGGTCTTCGACAGCGCCACCGGCCAACTCCTCCACGAATTCAAGGGCCTCGACCTGGGCGTCAATTCGCTCGGCTACGCCCTCGGCGACGCCGGGTTTGTCGATGGTGACAACGTCCCAGACATCGTCGGCGGCGCACGATCCACCGGCAACATCCTCATCTTCAGCGGCAGCGACTACTCCCTTATCCATCAGGTCAATCAGCTCACAACAGGCGAAGCGCTCGGCCACGCCGTCGCGGGCGTTGGCGACCTCAACAACGACGGCCACGACGATGTCATCGCCGGCGCACCGCTTTACGACCCACCGCTCGGCACCAACACCGGCCGCGTCTACGTCATCTCCGGGCTCGACGGCTCGATCATCGACACAGTTGACGGCGAAGACCCGGGCGACCAGTTCGGCACCGCTGTCACGGGCATCGGAGACATCACCGGCGACGGCGTCAACGACTTCGCCGTCGGCGCGCAGCACGCGGGCGCAACCGCCAAGGGCGGCGTCTACATCTACGACGGCGCCTCGCGAACACTCCTGTTCCCCCGCATCGACGCGGAAACCACCGGAATCAACCTCGGCCAGTTCTTCGTCGGACCGGCAGGCGACGCCGACGCCGACGGCACACCGGACGTCTACGCGGGTGACTTCGGCGATTCCGCGCTCGGCGGGGGCACAGGCCGCTGCTACGTCATCTCGGGCGCGACCGGACAAGTCCTCTTCAACAGAACAGGATCATCATCTGTCCAAGGTCTCGGCTGCGGCCGGTTCGCCGGCGACATCAACAACGACGGCCACGACGACATCGTCGTCGGGAGCTACACGTCACGTGACAGCGCACCAAACGGCGGCAAAATCGACGTCATCTCCGGTGCCGACGGATCGATCCTCCGAACCGTCACCAACACCGTCGCCGGTTACCAGTTCGGCTTCGACGCAGTCGGCATCGGCGACGTCAACGGCGACGAACTCATCGACTTCCTCGTCGCCGCGGGCGGCCAGAACCGAGCCTTCATCGTCAGGGGAGAACTCCACTGCCTCGCCGACGTGAACCAGAACGGCGCAGCCGAGCCCACGGACTTCACCGCGTGGGTCGCCGCCTACAACGCCGGCGACCGCAAAGCCGACCAGAACGGCGACGAATCCGTCACACCAACCGATTTCACCGCCTGGGTCGGGAACTACAACGCAGGCTGCCCATAAGCCCTATACAGCCACAAAGTACACAATATTGGAACTCAGCCAGCGCTTCCGTATCATATCTGTTACGGAGGACTGCCAATGTTTCGGATCGCTCTCGCCGCCGCTCTCTTTGTCGTACAGACCGCCTCGGCGCAGTACCAGTCCGAGCTGACAACTTCGCAGGTTCAAGAGCTCGACAGAGAGGGCGTCCACGTCGACCCAAGCAGCTTCACCAAGCCACCGGTCGAGTGCGTTGACATCCTGGACCGTGTTGCTCGCAACCAGATCCGCTATCTCGAACGAGAGGCCGACCGATACCTCATCCTCCCCAACGGCGACGCGATCGACGCGTTTCGTGCGCTCGAGTTACGCAAAATCGAAGACCGCATGCGCACGCTCACATCGCAGCAACGCGAGCGCATCGACCGCGAGTACAGCGAACTCGCGCCGCTTGGTGAGATCACCGTCGAATTCGACTCGGGATACATCAGCTACAGCCAAGGCGACATTCGCAACGCCGAGGAACACGACACGGTGTACGAATTCACGAACCTGCCGCCGCTCTATGAGTTGCCGGTTCGCCCCCAAGCCGAAACGCTCGCGAGCTACCCCATCCTCGGCTCAAAGGAAGATTCGCCCGAAACACTCAACTTCCACATCAGGGCGCAGACCGACCACTGGCTCATCGGCTACGTCGAACAAGACGGCAGGCCGGTCTCCCAGCGCATCGCTGTCCACCGCGAGGGTGCGCGCATGAGCATCGACAGACTCGAACGGACCTGTGTGCTCTGGCCGCTCAATAAAACCGCAGAAAGCGGTCGCGACTATTGGTTGCGTTCCCCGCTACCGCTCTACGTTGCACTCGATGTCGAATCGATCCGCGCCACGCCCACCGAACTCGCGTGCGCCGCCGAATTCGGACGGGTCATCCTCCGAAACCACACCGCCTCGTCCGAGCGCACCCGCAAGGTCACCTACTACACCGAACCGATCGAAGGCACTGCCATCGAACGCCGAGAGCGCGAAAACGGCCCCTGGCTCCAGACCATCAGTTGGCGCAGCACACCCGTCACGCTAAAAATTACCGACTTCGACACACACCAAAGACGGCTCGCCGAGCGTTTCGACCGCGAAGACATGGGGCTGCAGGCCGAGAAGGACCTCCCAGAACCCACGCACACGCTGCGCCTCAGCGACGGACGAACCCTGAAGGGCCGCCTCGAATCAAGCGATTCCGACGACTCGATCGCGTTCACCATCATGGTCGGCAGCATCCAGCAGAAAATGTCCTTCAAGACCAAAGACGTTGAATCCATCACGGCCATCCCGTAGCCACCAACAGAACACGACCTACCCTCGTGCATGGACATGGACAAAGTCGTCACTTACATCACCCAGTACTACGGCACCGACTGGCTCGCCGTCATCTGCATGTGCATCTACCTCTGGCGCGTCGGCAACAAAAAACGGGACGCATTCGTCTGGGGCGCACTCAGCAGCGCCTTCTTCGTCGCGCTCAATGTCCTGATCGAGTCGCCCCCCGGCATTGTCTTCAACGCCATCTTCATCCCGCTCTACGTCCGCGCGTTCATGAAATGGGCCAGCACGAAGCAATAGCAAGCCCACGCTTTCATATTGCACGAATGCTCAATATCGAAGACAATCTCACCATGAGATGCCCAGCCGCAATCCTCGTTCTCGCCATCGCCGCCCCTGCCGCGGCGCAGGACAACCTCATCCTCAACCCCGGCTTCGAGGATGTCACAAACGGCCAACCAGACCACTGGACACTCCGCGGCAGCTTCTGGGATGACATCGAAGTCTCGAACGTGAACCCCGATCTTGGTGCCGGGCATATCCGCGCGACCAATTTCATGACCGACACGGTTTCGAGTGTCGGACTCAGCCAGCGAGTCGGAGGGGTCATCCCGGGAACACACTACACCTTCGGCTTCGAATACAGCAAGGCGGACTTCGTCCTGCCGGCCGGCGACCCTGCGATACCACTTTCGTTGTTTGCGCCGTTCAGCCAGCTCTTTGTCAGTTGGCTCGACGCCGACGAGAACCTGATCACTCCCCCAGGATTGTTTGACTTCATAAACACTGCTGACGATCCGTTCAATACATATCTTCTGTACCAATCGCAACCGCTTATTGCACCGGCAGACGCGGCGTACGCATCGGTTAGCTTTCAAATCTATGGCGGAGACGAAAGCCAGATCGTTTACTCTGTTCTCGACATTGATAATGTCTCATTCACCGCAATACCGGCACCCGGCACCACAGCAGCGATTATGGGCGCGAGCATGCTTTCAACGCGCCGGAAGCGACTATAAAAAGACAGCCCCCGCACAACGCGAGGGCCGTCCGTTGATACAAGTTCATTCTCTAGCGATCACACCACCTGCAGCACTTCCATCGCGGCCTGCTTGATGTGGTTCGCGGTCAGGCCGCACATCTCAAGCAGTTCCTCGGGAGTCCGTGCGCTCTTGGGGATCTCGCGGACGTGGAGTTGCTCGAGCTGGAACGCGTCGCCAGCGCGGACCATCGCGTCGGCGATCGCCGAGCCCATCGCGCCGCCGAAGTTGTCCTCGACGCTGATGACGTACCCGTTGTTCTGCGAGAGCACGTCCATCAGCTTGTCCTCGTCGAACGGCAGCGAGTACATGTCAACGAGCGTCGCGCTCACGCCGGCCTCGTCCAAGAGGTCCACCGCGCGGTTCGCCTCGTGCACCATGTAGCCCGAGGCGCAGATCGCGATGTCCCGGCCCTCGGTCAGCACTTCCATGCCGCCCAGGTTAAAGACCGTGTCGTCGGAGTACAGGAACTCGGTTTCGGGGCGAACCGTCCGCATGTAGCACGCGCCCTCGTACTCGGCCATCGCCTGCGTCAGCGCGTAAGCCGCGTACGCGTCGGAGGGCTGGAGCACGTAGCACGCCGGGTTGCCGTTGTGATCGCGGGCCGTCGCGAACGAGCGGAACCACGCAACGTCGGGCAGCGACATCTGGCTCGGCCCGTCGGCGGCAAGTGTCACGCCCGAGTGCGAGCCAACGAACTTCACGTTCGCGCCCGAGTAGATTGCCATCTCGATCTGGTCGTACGCGCGAGTCATGAACTTGCTGAACGTCGAGCAGAACGGCACCTTGCCCGAAGCCGCCATGCCCGCCGCCATCGAGACCATGTTCTGCTCGGCGATCTTGCACTCAACAAACCGGCTCGCAAGGTCCGCGTCCTTGGCGAACATGTCCGCGAAGGTCGAGTTCTTCACGTCGGCGTCAAGCACAACAACCTGCTTGCCCGCGTGACCAAGCGCCCGAAGCGCCACGCCGTAGGCCTTGCGGGTCGCAAGCTTGCCCGTGTGCAGCAGGCTCTCCATGTCGTAGCGCCGCATCGACTCGGTGAAGCCCGGCAGATCAGCGATCTCGCCCGGGCCCTCGGGTGCTTCCGCCGGCGGCTGGATCTCGAAGCCGTCCGTCGAACTCAGCGAGCTGGTCAGCATCAGGCGCTGCTCGTCGATCTCGGAGATCGCCTTCTCGAGCGCCTCGCCGGTCGGCGGCTTGCCGTGCCAGCCGCCGCCCTGAATCGAAGGTGCGCCCCAACCCTTGACAGTCTTGGCAACGATCGCCATCGGTGCGCCGTTGCCGGTCGAGCGGTCCGCGAACGCGTCGAACGCCTTGACGATCTGCTCCGGCGCGTGGCCGTCGATCACCGTTACATCGAAACCGAACGCCTCGAGCTTGGCCTTGAGCTTCTCGGGCGACTGCTGCTCGCTCACGCGGTCGGCTTGCCCGAACTCGTTGCAGTTGAAAATCGGGAGCACGTTGTTCAAGTTGCGCTCGATGATGATGTCCATCGCCTCGGCGACCTGACCCTCGCGCGACTCGCCGTCGCCGATGATGCAGTACACGCGCTTGTCGATCTCGTCCATCCGCGCCGCCTCGGCGATACCCGCGGCGATCGAAAGGCCCTGACCGAGCGAGCCGGTCGCGGCATCGAAGAACGGGAAACCCTCGCGCGGGTTCGGGTGGCCATCAAGAGGCGAGCTGCCCTGGCGGAGCGTGTTCGCGTCGTCGGCTGTCAGCTTGCGACGCTCGCCGTTCTGCTCGACCACAACGCCCAGCTTGCACGCTGCCGCGTACACCGCCGGCACACCGTGGCCCGCGCTCAGCACCAGCCGGTCGCTCGTCGGGTAGTCCGGGTAGTCGGGGCTCCACCGCATCGACTTGTACATCAGCACCGTCACGAGGTGCCCGATGCTCATCGCCGTCGTCGGGTGACCGCTGCCCGCGGCTGCGCACATCTCAAGTGACATCCGATCAAGCTCGATCGCCTGCGCATGAATAGCTGCTTCCAAAGACATCGGCGAGTCCTTCCATCTATACACCGGACAGGCCAGCACCCGCCCGGAATCACCCAGAGTCAACGACCGCCGGAAACACCCCTCGTCCGGCCCCGCAGGGGCCCTCGCAAGGTGCCACAGCCAAAGCCGTCACATGTGATGGAACCGACCCACGCGGACCGCAACTAGGGCCTTCAACCTGCCCCCCGACGCGATCCTGTCAGAGTATCTCGGCCTCGACCCGCCCGGGCAAGCCGCCCACCCCCTACCGACACCATTTCCCCAGCAATTCACGGACCAGACCCCACACCCCACAGAATCTCGGCCCAGCAAACCCCGCCCACAGCATCAAGCGTACACTCTCACCACGACCACTAGGGGAACTGTCACCCCCCGCCCGTGGTCAGCACTTTGGGGATGCCCGCCATGAAGGTTGTATGTGATCGAAACGCGCTCCTGGATGCCGTAAGTGTTGTCGCAGGCGTGGTCAACACACGCTCACCCAAGCCCCAACTGGCCTGTATCAAGCTCACGGCGGAGGGCGATTCCGGCGCCGGCTCGCTGAAGCTCGAAGCCACCGACGGCGAGGTCTCCGTCCGCATCTCCACCATGTCCGTCCAGGTCGAAGAAGCCGGCGCAACGCTCGTACCTGCCGACAAACTCCGCCAGATCATCGGGGCCGAGGACAACGAACCGACACTCACCATCGAGACCGACGGCGACGCCTGCCACATCAAGGGGGCCGACGCCCACTTCACCGTCTTCGGCTACCCCGCCAAGGAGTTCCCAGAGCTCCAGTCCTTCGCCGACATCGCCTCGGGCAAGACAGGCCCCAAACCCAAAGACGTCTTCAGCGCCCAGGCCGGCATCATCGGCAACCTCATCACCAAGTCCATCTTCGCGGCCGCCCGCGAGAACACCCGATACGCCATCAACGGCGTCCTCATGAAGCGCGACGGCAAGAAGCTCGAGATGGTCGCCACCGACGGCCGCCGACTCGCGCTCTGCAGAAGCTCCGTACCCGCGGGCAAGAACGACGGCGCACCGGCAAGCTGCATCATCCCAAGCAAAGCGCTCGGCCTGATCCAGAAGCTCGCCGACGACCCAGAAGAGAACATCACCATCGCCGTCACCGAAACACAGGCCGTCTTCGCGATCGGCGGCTCCGAAGCCGACGGCGACGGCGCCCGCGCCACGCTCGCAACCAGCCTCGTCGAGGGCACCTTCCCGCCATACGAAGACGTCATCCCGAGCGACCAGGACAAGAAGGCCACCTTCGAGAAGGCCGTGCTCATGTCCGCCGTCAAACGAGCAGCGCTCCTGACAAACGAAGAGTCCCGCGGCGTCCGCCTCACGTTCAACGGCGGCTCGAAGCAGCTCCAACTCGCAAGCCGCGCACCCGAGGTCGGCGAAGCAACCATCAACGTCGAGATGCCCAGCTACGAGGGCGACGACGTCGAGATCGGCTTCAACCCCCAGTTCATCGCCGAGGCCCTACGCGTGGTCCCCGAGTCCGACATCATCATCGAGCTCAAGTCCACCAATAAACCGGGCCTGCTCAAAGCCGGCAGCGACTTCCTGTACGTCGTGATGCCGGTGAACCTGCAATAAACCAATATCTGTAGATTATCGAACCGGGTTTACTTCAGATCCGTCATACTAATGACGTGATCAAAACTCTCCGCACACCCACAGTTTTCGGTTTGCTCACGATCGCGATTGCCGGCTGGCTCCTTTCGTGGCGCACACCCAACCCATACACCCTTTATACAAGCGGACCATACTGGCCCAACACCACAGATATCAGACCGGGCCATTGGCTCGCCTTGCTTTTGACCGGCAGCCTGCCTCGCATCACAACAAGCAGTAGAACAACATCCGCCGAGCCTTTCCTGGAACGCATTGCGGCTGCGATCAAAACAGACGCGGGCATTGAGTATCTTCACCTGCGATTCGTCGAAGGCAACGGCTTGCAAAGAACACACAATGGGCAACCGATTCTCGCTGCATGTGTCGTTGAGTACGAGCCACACACACTCCGAATCGGACTACTCGCAAGAATAGCTGACCGTACTGAGTGGCACATCGAAACAACCAGTCTTCCCGGCTTCGATCGGCTTGATGAAGCAGCCGCAGAAACGGCCTTTGCCGAGCGAATGAAAACCCGAAGCCGCGACTACCCGTTCTCAATACGCTGGAATTTCTTTCCAAGAGCCGCCATCCATGACGCACTCTTTCTCGTCACCCTCATCGCCTACTTCATCTCCCTCACCGGCGTCCACCGCTGGATCATCTGGAAACGTATCACACCCGCCCAGCGCCGACGCGCCAAACACGCGTGCCCGAACTGCGCTTACGACATGGCCGGGCTGAATACATCTACATGCCCCGAGTGCGGCAAAGCCGACGACCCGCAGAACATGTCATACTGATACCGTGCTCAAACCGTTCCGGAACCCGATCGCATTCCTCCTGCTCACGGCGGCTGTGCTGTTCTGGACGTTCCGCGTCGCGTCGTTGCCACGTGACCCCTTCAAGACAATCTTTGCTCACACTTGGGATGATTCGCCGCCCTTCGAATACATCGATGGTGATGTTCACCGTCCCGCCTATGAACTCGCCCGGTGGTGCATGGGCAAGACGACCGACAGGCCCTTCGAAGCCGGGCTCTCGCTCACGGGCTCAACATTGATTGTCCGCGACGCAAACGGCTTGCATGTCTATGAGCCCGAGTGGGACATGCACGATGATGAAATCCTCAGTTTCGAGCACGTCGCGACGATATTTGGAAACAGACAAATAGACGAGTATGGACTTCTCTCTGGATTCGCCGTTCGACATCGCACAAGCGTCGAGGCGCACGCCGTTCCATATGGCTCAGCGATCACCCTCACTCCCGCCGAACTCGACGAAGCACTGAACAATGCACTCAACCCAAACGCCCCTCGTGTTGTCAACGGCGTGCAGACCGGATGGGTCTTCAAACCCCTCGCCGCGGCACACGACCTCACCTACGCCGTCACACTTTTAGCCTGGATCTACGCGATCCTCGTCATCCCTCGCTGGAAGCTCCGCCGCCGACGGGCCAAAAACCAATGCCCAGCCTGCGCCTACGACCTCGCCGGCCTCACAACCCCTACCTGCCCCGAGTGCGGCTCAACCACCAACCAACCCCACACCACCTAAGCCCACACCCGTCTTAATCAGCCCAATAAAACTTCCGTCCACGTTCTGAATTGACCGACCCGTCAATCCGATGTAGAATGATAATGACTTATCAAAGCCATTTATGCCCCAAGGAGACCCGCCATGACCGCTCACTGCCCCAACTGCCTCTCTGATTCCGCCCTCGGCACCCAGGCCGCCTCGATCTGCACCGAATGTGCCAGCGTCTCGGTCGCCGGTGCCTCGGTCAGCATCCCCGTGCTCATCGTCGCCGCCCTCGCCGCCGGAGCCGTCGTCTTCGCCGCTTCCAAGCTCGCCGGCCTAAGGCTCCGCAAGCCGCAGCTGGCAACCGCCTAAACCCCGACCCCCCGCTACCGTTTCGCGAAGGAGGCCCGATGACGCCCCGGCGAGACACATCACAACAGCGCGCCGTCCGGCAGACCATCGAGTCCGCCGGTCGGCCGCTTTCTTTGCGCGAGATACACGAGCTCGCAAGCAAGCAAACCGCAACGCTCGGCTACCGAACCGTCTCGCGCATCATCGGCAGAATGCTCGACGACGGCGAGGTCGCGCCAGTTCTCGTCCCGAACCAGCCCGACCGATACGAACCCGCCGAAGTCGCCAGCACACACCACCACCACTTCCGCTGCGAAACCTGCGACCGCGTCTTCGACATCAACGCCTGCCCGGGCGGCATCAGCAACATGCTCCCGCCCGGCTTCACACTCGCGGGCCACGAGGTCATGCTCTGGGGCCAGTGCGCCGAATGCGCCAAGTGAATCGCTGTAGTAACAGCCGATCCGACCCTGAAACTCTACCTAAATCTCAGCCGTATCGTGATACATGAAGCGGACTCTGGCCCATTTCGCTTGGCTTTCACGCCCGCTTGCCTTCCTGATCTTGACATGCATCACGGTCTACTGGATCGCGCTGGTGCCGAGCGGAACTGTAAACGCATCCAGCATCTACTTTGAGTCCAACATCAGCACCGCCCCGCCGTTCACGCAAACACACAGGACATTCACCACGCCGTTTGCGACGGTTTCTAATATGCTGCACGGCCGAAGATCTGTCTTGGCCATGCGCGGCGGGATCACAAATGTCGGCCCGGCGTTCATCGTTTCAGATGAACACGGAGCACGGCTGCTCCGAAACACGAACGCAGACATCACCGGCCCGCCAACACATGCCACTTCCGTCGTGCAACTCGACGGCACCCGGAGCGTGCAAACCTACGGCCTGCTGGGCGGCAGCATCGTCCGCTACCACACACAGATAAAGACTGTTCCCGTTCGCGGCAAAGCCGTGATGCCGGTCAGGATGGTTGACGGCGTAATCAACAGCACCCTTGGCCCAAACGACCCCCGCTCCAACGGACTAACACAAACAGCAACACGTGTACGCCCGTTGCTGCTTCTGTACGACACGCTGTTTCTGGCTTGTTTCGTGCTGTGGGCTGGCTCGGCCGCGCTCATACCGACGTGGAGCATCTGGACTTGGTGGCTCAGTCTCTTCCCAAAGGCCAAGTCGCCGAGTGCAAAGGTGTACGCGAACTGCCCGAACTGCGCCTACCCCACCGCAGGACTCACAACCGATGTCTGCCCGGAATGCGGCAACAACATATAGTTTCGCATGATCAAATTCATCCCAGACAACTACAAGGCAGCACTGTTGATCGCCCTGTTATCCGGTCTGGTCGGATGCAGCTCAAGTGCCCGAATCTCAACAGTCCCGACCACAACGACAACCCAGTCCCGCACCGAGCCACGCTGGACACTGCCCTCCGACCTTCAAAAACTGGAAACCCCAGAGTACAAACACACGTTTGGTTGGCCCGATGGACCAAACGCTCCACAATTCACCATCAAATCAGACGAAGAATACAGCTTTGCGGTCGGCACACACGATGACCGTGTCACTATTCTGTTTCAAAAACACAGGTGGGATTCAGACCAATATACACAATTCTGGTTCGATCTAGAGTACCCAGAACTATTCCCCACAGCGCTTGAACAATACCTACTAATCACCCATAACACGAATGGCGCCTTCATCAACCTCTCCGAAGCATTTAGCTCGATTTGGATCAAGCCTTTTCAAGACACATTCTTTCTCTTGCACCATGCGGGTTTCACCGCAGAAGAACTACCCAGCTCACCGAACTCCGATATTTCACCAGCGTTACACAGCGTACTTTGGGCACTTATGGAGCTTGAGAATCGCAGCCGGACACACTACCCAGAAAACGTGCAACCAATTAGGGACTGGGAATGGTGCATCGGCAATCTTGCCGACAACGGAAAGATGCTGGTTTCACTTACGCACTACCGCACGGGAGGACGAAAAGGGACCCTGACCTTGCATGCTTGCATTGTTGATAACAACATGGCTCCAATAGGAACACTGACCTGTTGGATTCATAACACGATCGACAAGGGCATCCCACCGGGAATCATGACGATGCTACATGGGTTCGCGTATCACACGCCAGCTTCAACGGCCTCGAAACCGTAATAACAGGTAATTCAGCCATACATCACCGCGGCACCGCCCTACCCTCCCCCCGTGAAGCCTGAACTCCAGACAATCTCCGCCATCCGTCACGAACTCGCAAAGGGCCGCGCCTCCGCTGAAGCGCTCACGCGGGAATCTCTCGCCCGCATCGACGCACACGACGGCAACATCAACGCCTTCGTCAGCCTCGCGCCGGACCGGGCGATCGACAAAGCCAAGGCGATCGACGCACGCATCGCCGCCGGTGAAACGCCAGAAGCCGTCGGCCCGCTCGCTGGCGTGCCCGTCGCGCTCAAAGACAACATCTGCACCGACTTCGGCACCACGACCTGCGCCTCCAAGTACCTCGCCGAGTTCGAGTCGCCCTACTCGGCGACCGCGGCTCAGAGGCTCGAACAGGCCGGCGCGGTCATCGTCGGCAAAGCAAATCTCGACGAGTTCGCGATGGGCTCAACCGGCGAGCACTCGGCGCAAGGACCGACTAAGAACCCGTGGGACACAACACGAGTCCCGGGCGGAAGCTCGAGCGGGTCCGCAGCAGCGGTCAGCGCGGGATTCGTCACCGCGGCGCTCGGCTCGGACACCGGGGGATCCGTCAGACTCCCCGCCTCCATGTGCGGCATCGTCGGCTTCAAGCCAACCTACGGCAGGATCTCACGCTCAGGGCTCGTCGCGTACGCGTCGAGTTTGGATCAGATCGGAACACTGACCAGAACAGTCGCCGATGCCGCCGCGATCTACCAGGCCATCGCCGGGCCCGACGATCAGGACTCGACCTGCATCGATGAACCCGTTGGCGACGTGCTGGGCCAGCTCGACGAGCCGCTCGAAGGGCTCAAGATCGCCATACCCGAGCAGGTGCGCAGCGACGCGATCGATCCGATGACCCGGCTCGTCTTCGGCATGTCCTGCAAGGTGCTCGCGGACATGGGCGCCGAGCTGATCGACGTGAGCCTGGCGCACTCCGATCTCGCGATCGCCGCGTACTACACGATCGCGACCGCCGAGGCCTCGTCGAACCTCGCCCGGTACGACGGCGTCCGCTACGGCTACCGCGCACCGCTCGACGCGGACGAATCGCTCGAAGAACTCTACACAAAATCACGCACGCAATCGCTCGGCACCGAGGTCCAGCGCCGCATCATGCTCGGCACGCACGTCCTCCGAGCCGGCTACGCCGACGACCTCTACATCAACGCCCAGCGCGTAAGAAGGCTCGTCAAATCGGACTACGACGCCATCTTCAAGGTCATCGGGGCGCACGCGGTCCTGACACCCACCGCACTCGGCCCGGCCTGGCCCATCGGCGAGAAACAAACAGACCCGACCGAGGTCTACCAGCAGGACATCATGACCGTCGGCGCCAACCTCGCCGGGCTGCCCGCGATCTCCGTCCCCGCGGGCATGGTGCCGGTGGATGACAACTTGCTGCCCATCGGCGTCCAGTTCGTGGGCGATGCGCTCAGCGAAGCAACGCTCCTCCGCGTCGCGCAGAGGTTCGAGCTCCACGCGGGCATGTCGCAGCGCGTCGCGCCCGTCGGCGTGTAGCCACCAACTCAAGAACTCAGACGTCTCGTTCAACCTCGGCTTCAACAGGCGTCGGAACCGAATCGCTCCGCGAGGGACGGACATGCCGACCGCCCGCGTGCTCGACCAGCAGCGGCGGCGTCCTGCGACCCTGCCGCACCTCGGTCCGCTTCCGCACACTCCGGTCCCACGCCCAAGCCCAAACCGTGATCGCCGGGAACACCAAGAGCACGAAGATCCCGATCAGTGCAGCCGTCGGCGTAAAGCCGGGCTCGGCGGAACCGAACGCCGCGTACGCTAGAGCCAGCGCCCCGACCGTGCTCAGCACCGCCAGAACAGCGAAAACCGCCCGACGCGTCATCAACACAAACGCCAATCTGCGATCCACGAAACGACTCCAGCACACACACCCCGACGCCCACTCACTCCGGTGGCCAGCGTATCACCCACATATCAGGCTTTTCCCTGAAACCCGTGCGATTCGCACCCAATTCTAGCACCATCGGCACGCACCACCCCCCAGAGCACGGGGTGGCGTTTCCGGGCTGCACTCGATTGTGAATCCGCGCGATCGCGGCTATCGTCCGACCCTTGCACGTGCGCTTTCGATCAGCCATCCCGACACGTATCGCGACCCGCACAACCAGAGCGGGCAAACGGGGTGTCTTACCCCTCGCCCTCACCCTCGCCGCCGGGCTGGCAGCGCCGATCGCCGCCCAGAACGACACGCTCGAGCCCGCCTCGGCGATCCCGACCCAGCCCGAAGGCCCCTTCGACGGCCGGTACGTCAGCTCCGTCATCCTGCTCGTCGCCAAGCCGGGCCAGACCGAGTTCCTCCCGCCGGACCGCGCCACCGAGCAGCTCGTCCGCAACCAGATCCGCACCGGCAAAGGCTCGCGCGAGTACGCCGAACGCATCGCCGCCGACGACATCGTCCGCCTCAACAGGCTCGGCAGGTTCCAGAGCGTCGAGCAGCTCATCGCCGAGCACGACGACGGCACCATCAGCGTCACGTTCCGGCTCCAGATGCAGCCCATCATCACCGACGTCCAGGTCACCGGCAACAGAAGAATCAACAGCATCAAGCTCGCCGATGCGGTCGAGTTCCTCGCGGGCACACCCGTTGACCAATTCGAGCTCGACCGCGCCGCTCGAGCGATCGAGGACATGTACCGCGACCGGGGCTTCTACCTCGTCGGCGTCAACGTCAACCTCGACGAACTCCTCGAAACAGGCGTCGTCCTCTTCGAGATCAGAGAAGGACTCCGCACCAAGATCACCGACATCCGCTTCGACGGCAACGCATCGTTCAAAGACAGCGAACTCAAACGGCAGATCGAAACACGGGTCGCCGGCATCTTCGAGCGAGGCCCGCTCGACGAGGTCCAGCTCAGAGCCGACGAACGAGCACTCGCCCGCTTCTACAAAGACAGCGGCTACCTCGACGCCCGCGTCGGAAGCCTCGTCCAGACGAGCCCCGACAGCAGAGAAGCCATCGTCACCTTCTACGTCGAAGAAGGACCGCTCTACTCGTTCGGCAGCATCCTGATCCAGTACGCCGACGAAGCGCCAACCGGCCCCGTCATCTCCGCGGAGCAAGCCACGGGCCTGATCGAGATGAAGCCCGGCGACACCTACAGCGGCGCCAAGGTCGAAGCCGCCATCGAGAAGATCAAATCCGCCTACGGCCAGCTCGGCTACGTCGACGCCAACGTCCAGCGGCAAGAAGCAAGAGACCCGCAAGACCCGATCGTCGATCTCGTCATCGGCATCGTCCAAGGTCAGCAGTACCGCCTCGGGCTCGTCAACATCAAAGGCAACGGCACGACCCGCCACGAAGAAATTCGCAAGTACGTCCAGGTCCAGCCCGACAGGCCACTCAACAAACCCGCGATCGACCAGACACGCGGCATCCTCGCAAGCTCGCGACTCTTCGACACGCTCAACAGCCCGCCCAGAACCGCGATCCTCCGACCCGACCCGCAATCGCCGCGCTACAGAGACCTGCTCATCGAGGTCAAAGAGCACAACACAGGCTCGTTCGGATTCGGAGCCGCGGTGAACTCGGACAACGGCCTGAGCGGCCGGCTCAGCTTCACGCAGCGAAACTTCGACATCTCCGACACACCCGACTCCATCGGCGACCTCTTCTCGGGCAAGAGCTTCCGCGGCGGCGGCCAGACGTTCTCTATCGTCGCAACCCCCGGCATCAGCACCGGCGAGTACTCCATCAGCCTCGGCGACAACTCCATCAACGACTCAACCATCGGCGGCAGCATCTCCGCAAGACTCAGAACCCGAGACTACGACGAGTACGACGAGGACAGACGCGGCATCAACGGCGCCATAACTCGCCGATTCGGCCAGCGCTGGCGGGGCTCGATCGACGCCCGCTTCCAGTACATCGACCTCTCCGACATCACACCCGAATCGCCGACCGATCTATTCGACGTCGAGGGCTCGAACTCGCTCACCGGCATCGGCTTCGGCCTCAGAAGAACAACCGTCCCCGCGCAGGAACAGTTCAGACCGTCGCGAGGCTCCATCATGGAGTTCAACGTCGAACAGGTCGGCCTCCTCGGCGGCGACTTCGACTTCACCAAACTCTCAGCCGAGCACACTGTCTTCATCGCGCTCATGGAAGACTCGCTCAACCGGAAGACCGTCCTCCGCCTCAAAACCCACGCGCGTTACATCCCGCAGGGCCAGGACGACGTACCCACCTACGAACGCTACCACCTCGGCGGCAAATCCATGCGGGGCTTCAACCACAGAACCGTCGGCCCGCGCGGCCTGCGGAACGACAACGGGATGCCAAGCGACGACCCGATCGGGGGCACATGGAGCTTCTTCTGGGGCGCCGAACTCCAGCAGCCGCTCGTCGGAGAAGCCCTCTCGCTCGCGTTCTTCGTTGACACGGGCACCGTCGGCGAGGACTTCACCTTCGACGACTACCGCGTCAGCGTCGGCACCGGGTTCAGGCTCTACGTCCCCCAGCTCAGCCCAGCGCCGCTCGCGTTCGACTTCGGGTTCCCCATCCTCAAAGAAGACACCGACGAAAAACGGCTCTTCACCTTCGACGTCGACGTACCCTTCTAAACCGAGCGCCCTACGCCCGGTACAATCTCACAGTATCCATTGGTCCAGAAAGCACGGAGTGCTCACATGAAACCGTTTACCCGCACATTCGCAGCAGCAGCAGGCATCGCGTTCGTAGCCGCGTGCGCCGCGGCCCTTGGCGCCGGAGTCGCCTCATACCGCGCAGCGCCAAGCACCGTCGGCGTCATCGACATCGACCGACTCAGCCTCGAGATGGAAGAGTTCAAGGTCGCCGCGACAAACTTCGAATCCAAGCAGAACGCCAAGCGACAGGAGCTGATGGCGATCCAGACCCGTATGGAGAGCATCGCCGAGGAGATCGACCTCATCCCCGAGACCGACACCGACGCGCGCATCATCAAGAACACACAGCTCGTCGTCCTCGACAGTGAGTTCAAAACCAAGCAGCAGATCTTCCAGACCACCATCGACCGCGACCGCGCCATCCTCTTTAAGAGCATGTACGACCGTATCGAAGCCGGTGCCGCAACACTCGCCGCCCGCGACGGCATCGACGTCTTGCTCATCGACGACCGCGTTTTCAAGCTCGCCCCCGAGAACCTCTCGGCGCAGAATGATGCGCTCGAGAGCAAGAAGATCCTCTTCGCAAACGACGCGGTCGACCTCACCGACGAGCTGCTGACACTGCTCAACAACGAATTCAACGCGGGCAAGTAATGACAACCAGCGACAATCTCTCAATCGCCGCCGGCGACCTCGCGACCATGCTCGGCGGCGACCTCGTCGGCCCGGCGGACACAACGCTCACCGGCATCCAGGCCCTCGACGCCGCGGGACCGAGCGACCTCAGCTTCGTCCGCAGCTCCGCGCACGCCAACGCCGCCAAAGCCTCGAAGGCCGGCGCGATGCTCGTCGCGCGCGGCATCGACCTCGGCGACATGCCCGAGACCGCCATCATCTTCGTTGACAATCCCGACGAATCGCTCATCGGCCTCCTCACAACGCTCCGCACGCAGCGCTTCGGCGAACCCGAAACCGGCATCCACCCCACCGCGGTCATCCACGAATCCGCGGACCTGCACGAGACCGTGACCGTCGGACCAAACGCCGTCATCGAATCCGGCGTCACCATCGGCGAGCACACACGCATCGACGCGGGCGCCGTCATCAGCTTCGGCACAACCATCGGCAAACGCTGCCGAGTCGGCGCCAACACCGTCATCGGGGGCGAGGGCTTCGGCTACATCTCCAACAAAGACACCGGCAAGCACACACGCCTGCCACACATCGGGACCGTCGTCGTCGAGGACGACGTCGAGATCGGCGCCTCAACCGGCATCGACCGCGCCAAGTTCGGCGTCACACGAATCGGGCAAGGCACCAAGATCGACAACCTCGTCCAGATCGGGCACAACGTCAACGTGGGCACCAACTGCATCATCGTCGGGCTCGTCGGCATCGGCGGCTCGGCGGTCATCGAGGACAGCGTTGTCATCGGCGGGCAAACCGGCATCGCCGACAACATCACCGTCGGCAAGGGCGCACAGCTCGCCGCCCGCGGCGGCATCCTCGGCAACGTCCCACCCGGCGCAATCTACGTCGGCTCACCCGCCAAAGAGCGCGGCCAAGCCTTCCGCGAATTCGCCGCACTCAAACGACTCGCCGACAAGTCGCGCAAGAAATCATGAGCCGGCGCACCATCGCCAAACCTGTCACCCTCACCGGCACCGGACTCTTCACCGACAAGCCCGCAATCGCGACCATCGAACCCTCGGCGCCGGGCCTCGGCATCCGCTTCGTCCACAACGCCACGCACGTCCATGCCGACATCGAACTCCTCACGCACTCGCCAATCCCCGCGTTCAAAGAGCTACCACCTCGGCACACATGCCTCGCGCTCGGCTCTGCCTGCGCCATCACCACCGAGCACGTCCTCGCCGCGATCATCGGCGCGGGCATCACCGACGCGGACATCGTCCTGGGCGAATCGGGCGAACTGCCAATCGGTGACGGCTCAGCAAAGCTCTTCACCGACGCCATCAGCAGCGTCGGCACCACAACCCAAGGCGGCACCACAACCCCGATCACACTCACCGAACCGATCACCGTCTCCGACGACACCGGCGCAACGATCACCGCCGAGCCTGCACCATCAGCAAACTACACCTACCACTTCAAGCCCCAGCCCGGCTCGCCGATGACCGAACAGTCCGCGTCGTGGGACGCAAGCCCCGCCGAGTTCGCATCGGACATCGCGCCGGCGCGCACGTTCTCGATGCACGCCGAGGCAAACCAGATGCAGAGCCTCGGCCTCTTCACAAGCTTCACGCCCGCCGACCTGCTCGTGCTCGACGAAGCGGGCCAACCCATCGACAACAGCTTCCGCTTCGACAACGAGCCGGCGCGGCACAAACTTCTCGACCTCATCGGCGACCTCGCGCTCGCCGGCGCACCGATCTGCGCCAAAATCACCGCGACCAAGTCGGGCCACGCGCTCAACCACCAGCTCGCAAAGCGCCTCTACGACCTCCGCGACCAAGCAGACATGTTCAGTCTGTAGTCATCTCTTCGAGAACCGCACGCACACCCGCGACGAGCGCTGCTGACGCGCTCTCCTCGTCGTGGCCCCGGTCGAACTCGATCGTCAGGATCGGCGTCCCGCGGTCAACACCGACGTACGTCCCCATCGAGCCGGGCGTCTCGTAGCCCATGTCGGGCTGCAGGTTCCACGCGTGCCGGGTATCCGCAGCGTCGGCGGCTGACGCGAACAACTCCGCGTACCCGAGCGCCGGCCCGTCGTAGTTCACGAACGGCCCCGAGTGGATCGAGTGCAGCACGATCACAAGGTCCGGGTCGTGCCGCTGGATCAGCGTGTACGCGTACTGCGTCTCGATCTCCGACAGAGGCTCGTCGCCGTGGCGGTGGCTCGGCTCGAAGTTGCTCGCGGGCCAATTGCGGTTCAGGTCCACCCCCCGCGCGTTGTACCGAGAGAGCAGCGTCGAACCATCCGGGTTCAGATCTTCAACCACAACGATTCGAGCGTCCCACCGGTCTTCCTTGAGTACCTCGATGAGCCGCTGCGCCGGCGCAAGCCCCTCAGGCTCTGATCCGTGGATGCCCCCGATGACCAGCACGCTCGGCCCGCGCTCGCCGATCGTGCGTGTCGCGATTGTTCGGCGCTCCTGGCTGTACGCATACTCGACCGTTCCCGCGCCAACGGTTCGCTTACCGCCAACCGGTGCACCCGTCGAGCACCCCGCGACGACAGCGCAGCTCGCCGCGAGTAGACACAGAAACCGGCGCTTACTCATCGACACCCAGGTCCGCCTTGGTAAACAGCCGCTCCATCCGGTAGCCGGCCTCGGCCATGTTCTCCGACGCGCCCTCTTGCCGGTCGATCACAACGATCGCCGCCAGCACCTTCGCGCCGAGCGCCTCAAGAGTCTTGCACGCCTCGATCGTCTGCCCCGCGGTCGTCGCGACGTCTTCGACGATGATGACCTTCTCGCCCGCTTCGAGCTTGCCCTCGAGCTGCTTGGCGGTGCCGTAGTCTTTTTTCTGATTCCTGATAAACACGCACGGCTTGCCCGTCACCAGACTCGCGCCCGTGACAAGCGGGATCCCACCCAGCTCCGCGCCGGCGAGCCGGTCCGCGACCTCGCCAGTCTCGCGCTCGACGCGCCCGATCGCCTCACCCAACAATTCCGCGATCGGCCCCAAGACCTCGGGCCTCGTCGAAAACAGGTATTTGTCAAGGTAGTACGAACTTGTCCGGCCCGACCTCAGCGTGAACGTGCCCCGCAGAAGCGATAAATCGGCGATCCTGCGTGCGATATCGGCCCGATCGGGCGTTGTGGTGCTCATGGTCCGAGAGTAGGGAGACTCTTGCCGAGCCGCAACCGCCGACCATCCCCGGTTCTATGATCTAGTGCGGGGACACGCCCCGCGCCGACAAACCCGGGAGTCACCACATGCACCGTTGTTCCAAATCTCTTCTCGTCGCCCTAGCCCTCGCGACCACCGCAGGCACTACCGCGGGTCAGCTCACGCTCCCGCCCGCGGGCCCGAAGCCCGAGCGCCCCGAGTACATCCCGCCCGCCGAGCGCCAGCAGCAACAGGCCGCCCAGCAGCAAGCCGCTAAGAGCAACTTCGACCCGTCGACCGTCGAATTCGAGCCGATCTACACCGTCGCCGAAGACGGCTCGATCATTGAGCCCGTCGAGCACTACGAGATCGCTGCCCTCCGCCACAACCCGCTCATCGACGAAGAACTCTGGGAGTTCATAGACGTTCTGCTCGAAGAGCGCGAAGAGGAGATGGAAGTCGTCGTGCACGTCTACCCGCGCGAGTGCATCGAGGCAGTCACCACCGTCATCCCGAACTTCGACGTCCGTGACGAATCCACCCGCATCCCGCTGGGCGACATCACCAACGCCATCAACCAGCCGAGCGGCCTCGTCGCATGGCTCGGCGAGCAGGGCATCCTCACCGAAGACATCCAGCAGATGACGCACTACATCTCGACCGACTACACCCAGGCGATCATGGGCCACCTCAAGGAATCCGCCCCGGAAGATTTCGAAGAGCTCGAAATCGTCAACCTCCAAGCGCATTTCCTCGTCCGCCAGGGCCTCGCTGAACCGCTCCGCGGCTTCGGCAGACTCGCCCGCCGCGTCGTTGAATCGCACCCTGAACTCGTCGAGAACCCGGAAGAACTGCTCAAGCTCAAAGGCGACAAGTTCGTTGACGCCGTCGCCAAGGCCCTCGCCCCGCTCGAAGACGTTGTCCTCACCCAGCTCTTCATCGAAGCGCACGAGAACGGCTAAGCAGTAACATCAACAACACAAGAACGAAACAGCCGCGTCCATCGAGACGCGGCTGATTTCTTTTTCGCTCACTCCGTCGGCTTCAACAGCGGGAACAGAATCACATCGCGGATCGTCAGGCTGTTCGTCATCAGCATCACCAGGCGATCGATCCCGAGCCCCATGCCGCCCGCGGGGGGCATGCCCACGCGAAGCGCCTCGACAAAGTCCTCGTCCAAATCACGGAACGTCGATTCCTCGTCGTCGATGCCCGCGAGCTGCTCCTGGAAACGCTGAAGCTGGATGTCAGGATCATTCAGCTCCGTGTAGTGCGGCCCGATCTCCATGCCCGCGATGAACAAATCCGCGCGCTCGGCGATCGTCGGGTCGTCTGCCTTCGGACGCGTCAAAGGCGAAAGCGAGGCCGGGTAGTCCATCACCCACGTCGGCGTCTGCGGATCGATCGAAGGCTCGGCGACCTCCTCGAACAACTCGTTGACCACCCACACGTCATCAAGCTCCGTGCCGTCCTCGGCCTTGGTCTTGATGTGCCGCTTGGCTGCCTCCTCGCGCGCCCGCGCGACGTCCGTCGGCGCAAACCCGAGCGCCTTCTCGAACAGCTCCGCGTACGTCACCCGCTCGAACGGCTTGGCGTAGTCGATCACAAGATCGCCGAAGGGCCTCTTCAAATCATTCGGATCGCCCGACACGACAGCCGCCGCCTCGCGCATGATCGCTTCTGACAACTCCATCACGCTGTGGTAGTCGCCGAACGCCTCGTAGGCCTCAATGACCGTGAACTCCGGGTTGTGCTGCTTGTCCACGCCCTCGTTTCGGAAGTTGCGGTTGATCTCGTAGACCTTCCGCATGCCGCCCACGAGCAGCCGCTTGAGGTACAGCTCTGGCGCGATGCGCATCGAGAGCCCGATGTCCAGCGCGTTCATGTGCGTCGTAAACGGACGCGCCGCTGCGCCGCCCGCCTGCGTCTGCAGCATCGGCGTCTCGACCTCCAGGTACCCCCGGCTGTCCATCAGCCGGCGCACCGCAGACACGATCTTGGACCGCATCTGAAACACGCGCATCGATTCTGGCGTTGACCACAGGTCCATGTACCGCTTGCGGTAGCGGATCTCAACGTCCTGCAGCCCCGCCCACTTCTCGGGCGGCGGCACGAGGCACTTCGACGCGGGACGCACGCTCGATGCCCACACCGTCACCTCGCCCGTCCTCGTCTTCACGAGCGGGCCCTCGGCGATCACGATGTCAGCGTTATCGAGAAGCTTCGCCGCCGCAAACCCCGCCTCGTCGCAGTCGCGCTTGCTGACCGCGATCTGCAGGTCGCCCGACTCGTCGCGCAGGTTCAGCCAGATCAGCTTCCCGTTGTCGCGCGCGAGCATCACACGCCCGGCGACACGCACAACCGGGCGCTTGTCAACGAAGCCCTCTTCTTTGCCGTTGGCCTTCTGGTCCTCGTCCGCCGCCTCGTCGTACGCCGCCAGCGCCTGGCCCATCGTCAGCAGATCCCGCTGGCTCGAGCCGTACGGATCGTGCCCGGCTTCCTTGAGCGCTTCGCGGTTCTCGCGGCGCTGCTGGACCAGCGGGTGTAGGTCGGTCGATTCCTGGACGTCTTGGTCTGCGCTCATGCGGCTACTGTACGCCCAAACCGGGGCGCATCACCCGTAAACGAAGCGACTTCTAGCTCGCAAGCCCGTTGGGCGTGGCACGCTGATCGGCTGCGCCGACCTTCGAAACCACCGCGGGCACGTCGTCCTCGTCCTGACGGATCGCGTCAACGTCCTGAATGATCTGGCTGATCGTCACGCTCCGGAACTTTGCGAGCACTGCCTCGGCGGCCTTGTCGATCTCCCGGTGCAGCGACTTGTACCCGTCGCCCAGCGCCTCAAGCTCCGACTCGCTGCGTGGCTGGCGGATCGGCCCGACCGCGAGGATCACGTCCAGCGCCGTCACCTTCTCAGGGTCGGCGCTCAGTGTGTACCCGCCGCCGATGCCGCGTCGGCCCTTGACAAGCTCCGTCGCCGCCAGCTGCTGCATGATCTTGGCCAGATAGGGCGGCGGCACGTCCGCCTGTGTTGCAAGCTCGGTCGCCGGGATCGTCTGACCCCGCCGAGCCGCCAGTGCACTCATTGCCCGCAGCGCATACTCAGCCGTCTGTGTCAACATCTGAATCGTCCCTCATCAGGCCGGGAGAGCCGAAAATGCGACCCTCCGGGCACTATGAGAAACCCACAACCAAGCCCGGTTGTTCCCACAACTGACAAAAAACAGACCTGCTACTACCGGTTTTCAGGGCCAAAATCGCCGGTTATCGCCCTTCAATCGGTGGTCACCCGATCAGGCGATCGACCTCTTTCAGGCTCTTGGCGTCCTCGTCGGCGACCTCGATCGCTTCGAGCAGACGGCGCACGACGTCGTCCGAGTTCACCTGGTCCGCCTCGGCGTTGAAGTTCGTCAGCACGCGGTGGCGCAGCACGGGCAGCGCCGCCGCCTTCACGTGCTCGATGTCCGCGTGCGTATGGCCCGACAGGATCGCCTTGGCCTTGGCAGCCAGGATCAGGTTCTCGCTCGCGCGGGGGCCGGCGCCCCAGCCCACGTAGTCCTGCACAACCTGCGGGCGGTGGTCCTCCTCGCCCGGCTGCGGGTTCCGTGTCGCTCGCACGAGCCTGAGCGCGTAGCGGATCACATGGTCCGCCACCGGCGCGTGACGGATGATGTTCTGCATCGTCCCGATCTCTTCCGCGCCGATCACAGAATCGATCGTCACATCGGCCTTCGACGAGCTCCGCCTCACGATCTCAAGCTCCTCGGCCTCCGTCGGGTAGCCGATCTTGATCTGGTACATGAACCGGTCAAGCTGCGCCTCGGGCAGCGTGTACGTGCCCTCCTGCTCGATCGGGTTCTGCGTCGCGAGCACAAAGAACGGGCTAGGCAAGCCGTGAATCTGCCCGCCTGCCGTCACCTGCCCCTCCTGCATCGCCTCCAGAAGCGCCGCCTGCGTCTTGGGCGGCGTGCGGTTAATCTCGTCCGCCAGCACCACGTTCGCAAAGATCGGCCCGTGGATAAAGCAGAGCGACCGCTGGCCGGTTGTCTTGTCCTCTTGGAACACTTCGGTGCCGGTAATATCGCTGGGCATCAGGTCTGGCGTGAACTGGATTCGGCTGAAGTCGAGGCTCAGAGCCCTCGCGATCGTCGAGATCAGCAGCGTCTTGGCCAAGCCCGGCACACCGACCACGAGCGCATGGCCCCGACTGAAGATGCACTCGAGCATCTGGTCGATGACCTCTTCCTGCCCGACAACGATCTTGCCGATCTCGTGGCGCAGCCGCGCGTGCGCCTCGCTGATGCGTGTCAGGTCCTCGGGTTTGATGTTGCTCTGGCTTGCTGGGTCCATCTGTGCTCCGCTCCGTCAGAAAGGTCCGCGATCCGTCACCTCTGGTATACCTGATACGCCCACACCACGCATCGGCTGCCTGTATACAAACCCGTGACACTAAAAAACAAACCGGACCCAGAGAGCGTGAAACACTCTGTGGGTCCGGCCTTCTGGCAATCCGTCGGCGTGCAAACACACTCCCACGAGAATCGCCGGCGTCGGGCCAGTGGGCGCTGGCAGCGGGGAGTCACGTAGCCCGCCGGCCCGACACTCAGTTGTCACTGCTTACTGGGAAACGAATCCGTGCCATTTCCGTTACTCAGTCTTTTTCTTTCAGTTCTTTGATCACTCGACGCTCGGTCTCTTCGAGTTTCCTCACGAGCATCTCAAGCTTCTGCTCAAGAGCTTCTACCCGGTGCTCAAGCTCTTGGTTGCGGCGCTGGAGATGATCTCGCTCGGTCCGCAGCTCGAAGAACTCGTTGTCCCTTCTGTCCCGGCTGTCGGCGCGATCGGCCTCAGCGCGAGCACGGTCCCGCTCACGCTCGATGATGAACGCACGACCGCCCGGGGCCGAGCGGATGATCTGTTCGTTCGTGCCCAGCTTGTCGAGCTTCAAGCCCAGCTCGTGCAGCCGCTTGAGCTCGCCATCCATCAGAATCTGAATATCCAGCCCGTGCTCGCGGAGTTCTTCGAGATCATCGAATGAGTGCTCCTCGAAGTGCAGGCCGTGCTCATGAAGCTCGGCGAGGTGCTCGTGGAGTTCGTGGAGTTCGTGCTCGTGATCTTCACCCATTTCTTGGAGTGCACGAGCATGATGCTGCATCTCTCGGGCTCGTTCTTGCATCTCACGGGCCCGCTCCTGCATTTCCTGAGCGTGCTCGTCGTCGCTGTCTTCTCGCTGGATCTGACGGGCCCGGCTTTGCATATCTCGGGCCTGATTCTGAAGCTTGCGTGCCTGGCTCTGCATTTCACGCATCTGACTCTGCCACTCGCCGGCGCGGTTCTTGTTAATCCGAAGCTCGAGCGCCCGGGCCTGTGTGTCATGGGCACGCTCACGCGCCATCTTGAGCGCCCGCTCGATCTCCTCGCGGACCTCGGGCTCGACACCCTCAAGATGCTCTGGGAACTCGAAATCGAACTCGTTGAAGAACTCGATCTCTTCGCCATCAGGGAACACAAAGTTCTGGGCGAACGGGAAGTCCTCGTCAAGCTCGAACCCGTTGCCCTCGGCGTTGATGCGGAACCTCGCCTTGCCCTCGGGCTTGACCGTCCACGCTCTGGCGACCGCGTCGCCGCCGCGGAGCGCCGCGCCGTCATACTCGGCGAGCTTGAGCTTGAGCCGCTTCTTGATGACGTCGCCGTCTTTGCCCTCGCGGATTACAACAACACGCAGGTTGTCACCCGGGTCGCTGTCGTCGAGCACCTCTCTAAGGATCTCGCGTTTCTCGATCCGCTCGCCGTCAACCTCGATGATGACATCGCCGGCCTTGATGCCGGCCTTGGCCGCGGGCAGACCCTCGCGGACGTCGATCACGTAGATGCCCTCGCCCTTGTTGAGCTTGAACATCTCGCGGTGGTCCGCATCGACCTCGTCGTGCGTGATACCGATCATCACCCTCGGCGGCTCCGCAGCAATACCCCAGGCCTGCTGCTGACCCGCGGGCTCGTCGGCCCACTCGATCACGTCGGGCACAGCCGGGATCTCTGGCATGTCCGCGACCGCCGGCGGGAGGGCGTGGCCGCGAGCGATCGCAAGCGGCGCCGTGACTCCGAAACCGGACGAAATCGACGGGATATCGAGCACAAACGGCTCCTCACCCTCGGGCGAGATCACAATAAACCCGGCTTCTTGGTCGAGCTCGCAGTTCTTCGGATCGATCTTCTCGCCGTCAACCTTCACGGTCTTCAGCTTGCCGTCCTCGATGCGGATCTCGTACACGCCCTCGTCGTTGTGCACGCTGATGGTGGTGCTCGATTTCGAGGACGACTTGGTAACCGCCTGCTGCGCGCTGGCGCTCATCGCGATGCCTGCCGCGCCGACTATGGCCGCGATCATCTTTGTGTGCCGTGCTGTCCGCATGGGTAATCTCCTTGGTTCGATTCGCTGTGGTGTGTCAATCTGTGCGCGCCACTCGGGCGCCGCGGTTTGTCTTTGTGTGTCTGACTACCAGCTCAGTGGCTGTGTGTTCTCGGGCATCTGCGCCGGCACGATCTGCCGCTCGCCCGTTTCCGTCTGCACCTCGCGGAAGACGTTGTACACGACCGCGCGCTCGATGATCGGGCGGATGTACAACACCTCGTAACCCGACCCGTCGGTCAGCGGCGTCTTCTCGAGCACGATCCCCGAGGGCAGCTCGCCGACGACTTCGCCGGATTCCTTGCCGAGGTCGAGGTACTGCTGCAGCGCATCGCCGGCGGTGTTGATGACCTTGCCGCCGAGGCTGCCTGTCTGTGTTCCAGAGTTCAGGTCGCCGATCAGGATCGGGTCACCCGGGCGGAGCCCGATGCTCCACGCGATCGCGACCATGGCCGCGACCGCCCAGCCGCCCCACACGCCTGCGAACTTCAGCCGACGCGTTGGCGAGGTCTTCGGGTGCATGTACAAGGGCAGCTCGACCGTGTCGGCAATGTCGCCGACCTCTTCGACCATCTCCATCGTGTCGCGGCGCAGGTCCTGAAGCTCGGCGATCTCCGCGAACACGCTCTGGTCGTCGCCGGCCAGCTCGCGGATCTCTGCCCAGTCCTGGCTTGTCGCCTCGCCGTCAACGACACGACCGATCAGCACATCACGCCGATCGCTCGGCTTTGGTTGCAGCTGGTCGTTCATGATTCACTCCTTACTGCATCATCAACAACACCGGTCGCCGCCACGCCCACGGGCGCTGGCTGGTTCGCAAGCTCGCGCAGCATCCGCCGACCCCGCGCGATCCGCGTCTCGACCGTTGTCTCGGGCAGACCCGTGATGTCACTGATCTGCCTGTGGCTCATCCCCCGGGCGCACCGAAGCAGCACGCACTCGCGGTAGTTGTCAGGCAGCTGGTCAATCAGCAGCCCGAGCTTCCGCGCACGCTGCTGGCGTTCTTTCATCTCTTTCGTCGTGATGTCAGTCTCGCTCTCGTCGGCAGCCGCGGGCCTGACCAGCCTGAGCAGCCCGCGCCGACGCGTCTGCTTCCGGCCCGTCGCCCTCGCCGCGTTGATCGCGACCATCCGCAGCCAGGGCCGAAGCGCCGTCGGGTCGTCGAGTTGGTCGATCTTCTGAACCACCGAAAGGGCCACCTCCTGGAGCAGGTCCTCAACATCGACCTGCCTGGGCTTGTGCGCGAGCAGGACAGCAGCGATCCACCGCCGGTGGGTCCGCCAGATCATCTCCGCGGCCTCTGGGTCTCCGCCCGCGGCCCGGCGTACTAGATCCGACTCATCCAACTGCCTGCCCTCCGCTGCCTACGTCTTCACACACAACCTGATGCGCCCAAACGTCGGCCCCGTCAATATTCGGGCATAACCTGTGGCTACGCCTGCCGGTTGTACCGGCAAGCCCCCCGAACAATTGCAGCCAACCGCTGCCCTGCCCCCGAGACACGCCCATCCCGCGACCACTCGACCAACTCGGGCTCTTCGAAGACGCCACCATGCCGCTGGGGGACCACCTCGAGGAGCTCCGCAGGCACCTGATCGTCGCCATTCTCGGACTCGTCCCCTTCCTCATCATCTCTTTCGTGTTCGGCAGGTCCGTCCTCGAATTCCTCACCATCCCCGTCCGCAAGGCCCTCATCGAGGCCGGCCTCCAGCCCAAACTCCAGGCCACCAGCCCCGTCGAGGTCTTCGCCAGCTACATGAAGGTCGCCCTGCTCATGACCATCCTCATGGGCAGCTGGTGGATCATCATCCAGCTCTGGCGATTCGTCAGCCCGGGCCTCTACCGACAAGAACGCCGATTCGTCTACGTCCTCGTCCCCATGAGCTTCACGCTCACCATCGTCGGCACGGCGTTCATGTACTACGTCATGCTCCCGGTCGTGCTCGCTTTCTTCATCAACTTCGGCTCAACACTCGGAGTCGGGGACGTCACCGCGACCACCAAGATCGCCGACGTTTCCGCTGAAGTCGTGGCCGCAATGCCCAGCATCCCCGTCCTCGACGGCGACCCGCCCAACCCCGAGGTCGGTCAGGAGTGGTTCAACTCGCACCTGATGCAGCGGCGCATCTGCCGGGCCGTCGAAAGCGATGGCACGCCCATCATCGCCGGCACGTTCTACGAGGCCGCCTCGGGCATTAGCCAGGACTACCGGCTCACCGAGTACATCAAGCTCGTGCTCACCTTCGCGCTCGGCTTTGCCATCGGCTTCCAGATGCCCGTCGTCGTGCTCCTGCTCGGCTGGGCGGGCATCATCGACCGCACCTCGCTGGCGGGGTACCGACGGTACATCATCATGGGCTGCTGCCTCGTCGGCGCCTTCCTGACACCCGCCGACCCGGTCTCGATGTTCCTGCTCGCCGGCCCGCTGTACTTGCTCTTCGAGCTCGGGCTGATCCTGCTCGTCGTCATGCCCGCCTCGGCGGTCGCAAGCGGGTTCGGGCGCGACAAGCCGGAAGACGGAGCCGACAACCGGGACGAGTCATGACCCTGCCCCCATCCGTTGAGCCGACCGACACCGATGTCGCGATGATGCACGAGGCCCTGAGGCTCGCCAGAGAGGCCGCCAGCGCCGACGAGGTGCCGGTCGGAGCGGTCGTCTGGGAGACGGCTACCGGGCGTGTGCTGGGTCTGGGGCGGAATCGGCGCGAGGAGGACAACTCCCCCAGCGCCCACGCCGAGTTCCTCGCGATCCAAGAGGCCTGCCGAGTCGTCGGCGACTGGCGGCTCAACCACTGCTCGCTCGCCGTCACGCTCGAACCCTGCCCCATGTGCGCCGGGCTCATCGTCAACGCCCGCGTCGGGCGCGTGGTCTACGGCACAGACGACCCCAAAGCCGGCGCGTGCCGAAGCCTCTACGAACTGACAACCGATCCACGGCTCAACCACCGCGTCGAACTCGTCCCGGGCGTGCTGGCCCGCGAGGCCGGCGACATGCTCAAGAAGTTCTTCCAGCACCGGCGCCGACGCAACGCTGGCGGGCAGGACTGACCCGCTCCGTTAGGCACCCCCAAATTTCAGTGGTGCCCTGCGATTGAACGGTTTTCCCCGAGAAAGCCACACCTCGGGACAACGGGGTCTGAGTTGGCACATGGGTTGGCGTCTAGCCGTCAGGTCTTTCTTATCTAAGAGATAGATAGAGATCAATCATCATAGGAATAAGCGCTGTCGCTTTGTGGACAGCCGCCGGGTGCTGCTTGTAAGCCGAGTGGTTATCTCGGATTACAAGCGTCGAAATCCGAGGCGCAGCGTGTCGGTTGGCTGTCGGCCGCGCTCGGCTGCGCGAGGGGGGCTGTCGGCTTGCGCAACCAAAGCCCAGCGCGCGCTGTCGGCAACCCGCAAACAGCCGAGCGCCAGCGATAGCTTCTGCACCACTTATCCACAACACCCTGTCGGCTGACCGCTTCACGGATTCCGGGCTGTTCTGGTAGGGAAATACTCAGCATCTGCACGGCTCGTGCCCTCGGTCCCCCGCCCCACTTACGTCAATCCGCCCTTGCACTAGAAGCCCTTCTTGATGACCTTGCGGACCCTAGCCAGAACCGAGCCCGCGGTTTCCGTCGCGAGCGCATCTTCAAGCAGGTCCTCGGCTTGGGCGCGGTACTTCGGGTGAGCCGCGGCCAGGTCGCGGTAGGCGCTGTACGCCCAGGCTCTCACAAACTTCTTCTCTTCTGAAAGACACGACGACACAAACCGCTCGACCCGCTGCGCGCGTTTGGTCGGTACGGGGATGTGCTGCATGCACTGCAGCACGTGCAGCCGCGCCTCCCAGTGCGTGAGGCTGTCGGTGTATCCGAACAGTTCAAATGCCAGCTCGTCACCGATCGGCGCGCCGCCCTCGTCGAAGTGGTGTTTGAGCAGCCACGTCGAACCGACAGCGAGTTCGGGGTCTTTTGTGAGCGAGACGATGTTCTTGAGGAAGCCGCGTTTGGTGTGGTGCGCGTCGTAGACCGCGCGGATGTCGTCGGCGGATTTGCCGTCCCAGTCTGCGATATCGGATTTGAGGCTCATGGCGCGGAGCTTACTCGCCGGCGCGGAGCTTGGCTTCGAGTGTTTCGAGCGCCTGGCCGATCTCGGGTTCGAGGTCTTGCCGGTCGCCGATGGTCCTGATGCCGTGGAGGACGGTTGTGTGGTCCCGCCCGCCGAAGTAGCCGCCGATCTCTTCGAGCGAGTGCCTGGTGTGCTCGCGGGCGAGGTACATGCAGATCTGCCGGGGCATCGCGATGGTCCGCGTGCGCTTGCGCGACTGCAGGTCCGCGAGCCGAACCCCGAAGTACTCCGTCACGTGCTCGACGATCCGGTCGATCGTCACTGGCTTGAAGGTCTGGTTCGGGTCCTCGCCGAGCGCCAGCCGCGCAAGCTCGAGCGTGATCGGCTTGTTCTCGACCGCTGCGTACAGCTGGATCGACGTCAGCGCGCCCTCGAGCTCGCGCACGTTCGTCTCGATCCGCGTCGCGACGAGTTCGGCAACGTTCTCCGGGATCTCGAGCCCGCGCATCCGGCCCTTCTCTTTGACGATCTCAAGACGCGTCTCGAAACCGGGCTTTGCGATCTGCGTCACCAGCCCCCACTTGAACCGGCTGACCAGCCGTTCTTCGAGGTCGGGGATCTGCTCGGGCGGGAGATCGGAACTCAGGATGATCTGCTTGTCCATCTGGTAGAGCGTGTTGAACGTGTGGAAGAACTCTTCCTGTGTCCGGTCACGCTTGGCCAGGAACTGGATGTCGTCGATCACCAGCACATCGAGATCGCGGAACTGGTGGCGGAACGTGCTCATCCGGCCCGCGGCGACGTCCTCCATGAACCGGGTCATGAAGTGCTCGCACGACGTGAAAAAGATCCGCGCCTGCGGGTTGTTGCTGCGGATGCGCAGGCAGATGGCTTGCAGAAGGTGCGTCTTGCCGAGGCCCACGTCGCCGTGAACGAAGTACGGGTTGTACGCCTTGCCCGGGTTGTCAGCGACGGCGCAGGCCGCGGCGTGCGCCATCCGGTTGTCCGGGCCGACAACGTAGTGCTTGAACGTGTAGTCGGGGCTGAGCGGCAGGGTCCCGTCGCCGTTGACGAGCTTGGCCTGCCTCGCCGGGTGCTCGACGGGCTTTCGGATCTGAACCTCGGCGGGCTCTGGCTCGCCGCCCTCGTCCTCGTCGTGGCCCGCGGCTACGAATCGCGACGTGACAAGCCTGCTCGTCACGGTGCGCAGCGCATCGTCGAACGCGTCGGCGCAGGTGCGCTCAAGGTAGTCGCGGTAGGTGGTGGTCGGCGCGACGATCGTGACCACGCCGCCCTCGAGGCCGCTGGGCTCCAGGGTGTTGAACCAGTGTCGGCAAATTGTCGGGTGCGTTTTGCGCAAGAGCACAAGAGCGTCGTCCCAGATCGCCATATCTGGTGTGGCCATCGGATCCTCGTTGTTTCGGCGCTTCACCGGGTACAAGTCACGCCCGGCTCGGCTCGCGTCGGAAGTGTGCCGACGCGCAATCGTTTGCGTAAGCTCAGAAAGTATTGGCTACAAGAGCCACCTGAGCGGTCCATTCTTTACCGTTCACTATCTCGTCGCCGGCCTACTCACCAAAGGCAGACAACAGAGCAAAAGTACCTAAGCGCGCCGGGTGTGTCAACAAGTCATCCACGAAATCAGCGCGCCACCCGCCGGCAAAACGCCCTAGCCGTTCTGCTCGGCTTCTTCCGCTTGTCTTTCGTACCGCTCTCTGCACGCGCGGTGGTCCATCAGGACGTGCGTACGCCCGAGATCCTCTTTCTTAAGGACTTCTCCCAATCTTTTGCGCACGTACGACATGTGCGTCCGGCGCGAGATGTGCGTCAGGATCATCGCCTCGCATTCGAGCACGCCCATCCACTCGACGATGTCATCAAGGTGCAGGTGCATCCCGATCTTCGCGCGCGACTTGTGCTCCGGCTCAAAGAACGTGCACTCGCTGAGCACGATCTGTGCCCTGCGGATGTCGTCACGCACAAGATGTGGGCCGGGCAGCGTGTCGCCGGTGTTTGCGATCAGCGGCACCTCGAGCGTCATCGTGATCTCTTCGCCCCGGTCTTTCAGCTCGCGCAGCTTCTCTTGAGGCAACCCGACAAGCTCGGGCTTGAGCTTGGAACGCTTCTCAACAAGCACCCAGCCGAACGACGGCGCGGTGTGCTCGGTCGCGAACCCGCGCAGGAAGATGTTGTTCTTGACCTCGAGCTCTTCGCCGTCGTCGAGTTCGATGAGCTTGTAGGGGGTTTTCTGCCGTTCGAGGTCGTTGAAGCCGCGCATCATGTTGTGCACGTCGCCCGCGATGCGTTTGTCGCAGACGATGGTGCCCTCGCCCATGCCCTGGAACTGTCGCTGGCTCGCGTAGTAGGCGAGCCCGCCGATGTGGTCCATGTGGCCGTGTGTGAGCGCGACGTACTTGCTCGCAAGGGCGCAGCGCAATGGTGCGCCCATGTCGAAGCACACATCGAGCTCGGGGATCATGATCGTCGTGGCTTCACCAGCGACGGAGGTCCCCTGGACACGGAACGGCGGGCAGTACAAGAAACCGACTTGGCCCTCGCGGGGCGGCGGCTTTGGGATCATCTCAATGCTCCAGAGCCAGGCTCTCGCCCGGCGGGTGCTACAGCGGTCGACCGGAGTGTAGCCCAGCCAAAGCCCGCCCCCACGGAGCGCCTAGGCTGGCTTGCGATGACCGACGACCAAACAGACCCGGTTGCCCAAGAGCCCCACTCTGACGACGAGGTTCGGTTCTCCGACTTCGGCAAGGCCGGGCCGGCGGCTGTCGTGGCGGCCCTGCTGCCCGCGGTCGGCGGGTTCACGCTCATCGGTTTCACACCAACCATCGCGCCCTGGCTCCGTGACCTCGGCTTCGTCGGGCTGCTGATCTACGTCGCCGTCTTCGCCATCACGAGCGGCCTTGCGATCCTGCCCACCTTCGCACAAGCCGCCCTCGGGGGGTACGCCTTCGGGCTCACGATGGGCCTGCCCGGTGCGCTCGTCGGGTTCCTGGGTGGGTCGCTCATCGGCTACTACACCGCGCAGAAGGTCACGGGCGACGACGCCATCAGGGGCGTCCAGAAACACCCGAAATGGAACGTTGTCGTCCGTTCGTTCTTCCCGGATCGTCAGGACGACGGCGCCAACCGCGGGTTCTGGCGCACGCTCGGGCTGATCACGCTCATCCGCTTCCCGCCGAACTCGCCGTTTGCACTCACCAACATCGTTCTGTCGTCCGTCAAGGTGGACATCCTGCCCTACGCCATCGGCACGCTAATCGGGATGCTGCCGCGCACGGCTCTCGTCTGCTACCTCGGCGCGATCATCGAGGGCGAGCTCTCTGACGATGTCTCGCTCAAGAGCACGAGGCCCGGCTGGTACATGCCCGTCGGCATCGGCGTCACGCTCGTCGTGCTCTTCATCCTCGCCAAGCTGGGCGACATGGCGATCAAAAAAGCCGTCGCGCGGGGCGAACTGCCCGCGCCCGAAGCGGACACAGACGAACCCGGCGACCCAGAATCCGACTAAGTCTCAGCCAGCGGTCCGTTTGCAGCCAAGATCTGCATCGTTGGTAGAGCAACAATGTGACAAAAGACGGCTTTCTCAGCGCTGAGCGCAGAGCCGCAAAACAAGGGGCTTCAGATGAACATCAAATCGATACTCGCCGCCACCTGCGGCCTGTCCGTGGGCATCACCGCCGGCGCTTCGGGCGCACCCATCGGTCCAGACAACATCAACGGCCCGGAAGACGTCGAGGTCATCTCACGCGACGTCCTCTTCGGCAACCCCGAACGCGCCAGCTTCCAGGCCAGCCCCGACGGCAAGTTCGTCAGCTGGCTCGCGCCAAAGGACGGCGTCCTCAACGTCTTCGTCGCGCCGATCGATAACATCGAAGCCGCCCTGTCTGTCACCAGCGACGACTACAGGGGCATCCGCCAGTACTTCTGGTCGGAGAACGGCACGCACATCATCTACATGCAAGACAAAGGCGGCGACGAGAACTTCCACGCCTACTCCGTCAACCTCAAAACCAACGAGCGCATCGAGCTGACCCCGTTCGAGGGCGCCCGCGCACAGGTTCAGCAGACCAGCAAGAAGTTCCCAGACCACATCCTCGTCGCGATCAACAACCGCAACCCGCAGCTCTTCGACATCCACAAAGTGGACATCACCACGGGCGACATGGAACTCGTCATCGAGAACAACGAGTACCTCGGCTTCACCACCGACGACAACTTCGACGTCCGGTTCGCAGCCAAGTACGACGCCGAGGGCTCGGTCGTCTACTTCAAGGTTGACGGCACAGCCATCGCCGAGGAGCCTTACCTGACCGTTCCGAACGAGGACTCGCTGACGACGCAGATCGTGGGCTTCAACGCCGAGGGCGACAAGCTTTACATCATCGACAGCCGGACGGGCAACACCGCGGCGTTCTTCTCGCGCAACATGAACACGGGCCAGACCGACCTGCTCTTCGAGCACCCGCTGGCCGACGTCTCGGGCGTGATCGCACACCCCGAGACCCAGGAGATCGAAGCCGTCGCGGCGAACTACCTCCGCACCGAGTGGCAGATCCTCGACACCGCGGTCGCCAACGACATCGATTTCCTCTCCACCGTGCGCGACGGCGAGGTGAACATCACAAGCCGCGTCGCCGACGACACGATCTGGACCGTCGCCTACACCCGCGACGACGGCCCCGTCGAGTACTACATCTACGACCGCGAGAACCAGAAGGCCCGGTACGTCTTCAGCAACCGCCCGAACCTCGAGGGGTTGCCGCTGGCCAAGATGCACCCGACCGTCATCAAGAGCCGTGACAACCTCAGCCTTGTCAGCTACCTCACGCTCCCTTCGTGGACCGATACCGACGGCGACGCACGCCCGGACGAGGCGCTGCCGATGGTGCTGCTCGTTCACGGCGGGCCATGGGCGCGCGACCAGTGGGGCTACAACAGCTACCACCAGTGGCTCAGCAACCGGGGCTACGCAGTCCTGTCCGTCAACTACCGCGGCTCGACGGGTTTCGGCAAAGACTTCATCAACGCGAGCAACTACGAGTGGGCGGGCAAGATGCACGACGACCTGCTCGATGCCGTGGACTGGGCGGTCGAAGAGGGCATCGCGGACGAGGACCGCGTCGCCATCATGGGCGGCAGCTACGGCGGGTACGCCACGCTCGTCGGGCTCACGTTCACACCCGAAGAGTTCGCCTGCGGCGTGGACATCGTCGGCCCGTCGAACCTCGTCACGCTACTCAACACCATCCCGCCCTATTGGAAGCCGGCGATGGAACTCTTCAACAAGCGCGTGGGCGACCTCTCGACCGAGGAAGGCCGGGCACTGCTCGAGTCGCGCAGCCCGCTCAACTTCATCGACAACATCCAGCGCCCGCTGCTGATCGCCCAGGGCGCCAACGACCCCCGCGTGAAGCAGTCCGAGGCGGACCAGATCGTCGAGGCGATGGTCGCCAAGGACATCCCGGTCAGCTACATCCTGTTCCCCGACGAGGGCCACGGCTTCGCCCGCCCCGAGAACAGCACCGCCTTCAACGCGGCAGCCGAGGCGTTCCTCGCCCAGCACATCGGCGGGCGGTACCAGCCGATCGACGATGACTTTAAGGGTTCAACAATTCAGGTCCCGACCGGTGCCGAGGGCATCCCGGGCGTGAAGGATGCTCTCGGAGCAGAGTAGAGATTCAGAGATTTCATCCGGTCATGGGATGGAAGTAAGAGAGACAAACCAAGACCGGCCCGGCCTGCGGAAACGTGGGCCGGGCCTTTTTTTCAGCCCCTACACTCCTGCATGCCAGAACCGCTCTCAGCCGACGAAGTCCGCACCATCGCGCAGATGGCCAAGCTCAGCCCGAGCGATGACCAGATCGAGTCGCTCCGCACCGAGCTGGCCTCGATGATGGCGCTCTCGTCGAAGCTCAAGGACGCGGACCTGGCGGACGTCGAGCCGATGACCAGCCCGGTCGAGTCATCCAACAGGCTCGCCGAGGACGAGCCGGGCCGGACGTTCAGCGCCGAGCAGGTCGCAAAGCTCGCGCCCGACTCCAAAGACGGCTCGATCCGCGTGCCCAAGGTTCTCGATCAGGACTGACCCGCTTACACCAGCGTGACGAGCCAGACGATCATCAGGAAGATGGTCGAGTTGTGCAGCGCGTGCGCGGTCATGCACCCAACCAGCGAATCGCGCCACTCGCGCATGAACGCGAACGCCCACCCGAGCGTGATGATCGGCACAAGCATCAGCATGTCGTATTGGTGCAGGAACCCGAAGAGCACCGCGCTGAACAGGCCGCTGAAGATGAAGATGAACCGGCTGCGGAAGTGGCGGAAAAGCGCACCTCGCATGATGCACTCCTCGACCAGCGGCGCCCAGACCATCATCAGCGAACCCAGAACCGCGACCGTCACGAAGTCCGAACTCTCGATCAGCTCGATGATGGGGTTACTCATCGGGGCTTCGACAGCGGTCTCGCCGAACTCGTTCGATTCAAACAACAGCGAGCGCATCGCGATCAAGACAAGCGAGACCGCGGCCGCAGCGAAGTACAGAGGTACGCACGCCAGGTACGTCAGCAGCCCGAACCAGATCTCCTTGAACACACCCTCGGGCGCGACCAGGCCCATGTCCCGGCGCCAGCGCCCGAGCGAGACGCCCCGCACCATCGGCCAGAAGATCGAGAGCACCACGAGCCACTGCATGCCGTAGAGCACAGACTCGGGCAGCGTGCCGACGAGCGCATCCGTCGTGATCTGCAGAAGCATGAACATGCCCACGAACACCGCGAAGGTCTCGAGGTACACGCTCCCGCCGACCGCGGGCGGCTTGAACCGCATCTTCAGCTTGCCCATCGCCAGAAGAATGATGCCAGTGATCAAGAGCCCGAACCCGCCGAGCAGCGCGACGACGATGATCAAACCAAAGAGCACGAGGAACGCGAGCAGCCCGCCGCCCCCGCCGACAAGATCGCGCCGTTCTGGGTCGTCGTTGTTCTTGCCGTAGGTCAGCGCGAGCTTGCCGTGCCAGCCGTGGTGGTCGATGAGGCGCTGCCGTTCTTCGTCGGTGAGTTCGATGCCGTCGTAGATGTTGGCGATCAGGTGCGCATCCTCGTAGACCGCCCGCCGATATTCCGGTTCGAGCTGTTCGCTGTTCTCGGATAGATAGATGATCGTGTACGAGAGCCGGTCTTGCGCTTCTTCTTCGCTGACGACCTCGGCCGCCACGATCGCGCCGCGGAGCATCTCGTGCGGCGAGACGCTCATGTCGTCGATCGCGTCCATGTAGCCCGCGTCTTCAAGAGCCGTCGCGCCCTGGTTCTCGTCGATGTCCATCATCAGGTGGTGGAACTTCACCGTGAACCGCGAGAGCAGCCCGAACGTGTCGGCCCGGCCCGAGGGCACGATCTCCTGCGCACTCGCCTCGGCTTCCGCGGTCGCCTTGATGACCGAGCTCTGCTGGGTGAACACCACGAACGCCAACGCCGGGATCAGGAGCAATAGCGTGATCCACCCGGCCTTGCGAGAGCCGGGGTCGGGCACGCGGTCCTCGGTGCCGGGCTTTAGGCGTCGGCCCCGGGCGGGGAGGTAGCCCTCGATGTCGTCTGGGAGCTGGTCGTCCCGGACGATCGGCCGCTGATCGGGTTGGTAGGGGTCGTTGTATTCGTCCATGGCGGGTGTTTGGCTCCGGTTTGTCAGTCTAACCATCGGGCCTTGGGCCGGTGGCAATTGACACTCGCCGCGGGCGCTCTATGCTTTGGACCCGCAGAACCGGATGGTGGTCCGGATTCTGAGGGCTTGGAAGTCAAAAACATGGGAATCGGCTCTGAAAAGGCCCGTTTCCCCCGCCCCGCCCGGTAGGCGGCGAGATGAACGACCCTCGGCCGATGCGCGTTGATTCGCAGCGTGTCTCTGTCAAGGGCATCAAGAGGAGCGGCCCCATGCGGACCGAACACGCAGCATCAGCCCGTCGGCGCGAGACGTATGTCGCCAAGGCCGGGCAGGTCGAGCGAAACTGGAAAATCGTTGACGCCGAGGGCGTTTCACTCGGTCGCCTCGCGTCCGACATCGCCGTCGTGCTCATGGGCAAGCACCGCCCCGAGTACACGCCGCACGTTGACACGGGCGACAACGTCATTGTCATCAACGCCTCAAAGGTCGGGCTCACCGGCAACAAGGCCGACGGCAAGCTCAAGTACCACTACACGGGTTTCCCGGGCGGCCTCAAGGCCGAGACCTTCGGCCGCGTCCGCGACCGCAAGCCCGAGGCGCTCATCGAGGACGCCGTCCGAAGGATGCTCCCAAAGAGCCGCCTCGGCAGAGTCATGCTCAAGAAGCTCAAGGTCTTCCCCGGAGCCGAGCACCCGTACGAATCACAGCAACCAGAGACGATGAAGGTCTGATCATTTAGGTCCACACCAGACGCAAGCGAGAACACATGACCGACGAGAACACACAATCGACCGATCAGGCAGCCACCGGCGGCCTGAACCTTTCAGAAGCCATGCCCGGCGCCGAGCTGGGTGAGGTCCTCCTCGGCGGGCAAGCCGAGGACACATCAGAGCGCCGCATGCGCGAAGCCGTCCCAGCCGACAAGCACGGCTGGTGGTGGGCCGTCGGACGACGCAAGAACGCCGTCGCCCGCGTCCGCATGAGGCTCGTCGCCGAGGGCTCCGGTTCGTTCAAGATCCAGAAGACCCGCAAGCTCTTCAAGGACATCGACACCTACTTCAGCGAGATCCAGGACCGCTCCGACGCGCTCGCACCGCTCAAGGTGACCGGCGTCGAGAACACCATGGAGATCGTCGTCCGCACCCACGGCGGCGGCCACACCGGGCAGGCACAGGCCATCCGCCTCGGCGTCGCACGCGCCCTCCGCGACTACGACCCGACACTCGAAGACAAGCTCCGCGAGCACGGCTTCCTCACTGTGGACGACCGACGCGTCGAACGCAAGAAGTACGGCCAGCCCGGTGCACGCAAGCGCTTCCAGTTCTCGAAGCGCTAAACAAGCACCGCCGCGGACGGACCTCGCGGCCTTCGACCCCGGACACCGCCCTGCGCCTCTGGCTCGGGCAACCAAGTCCGGTATGTATCGTCTCTCACCAGACGCCCGGTTATCGCCGGGCTTCTGGCTTTTTTAGGACCGCCCCTTCGGGTGTAATCCTCGCCGAGGGCTCGGGTTGAGGTACACTCCCGTAAGTAGCGGGAGCAACGCCGAAGATGCGCACACCACTGGAGATTATGGATGGACAACGATCGTCGCGCAGCGCGGGATCGGGTGACGCCGGCGGCTCGCAGGCTCGAACTCCTGCAACAAAGAAGAACCTGGGGCGACAGGGACACATCACTTGCGCCCAGCCTGATCGAGATCAGAAAGCACCTGCAGAAACAGCTCGACGCGATCGACCCGATGCAGCAGGCGTGGGACAGCGTGATCCCAGAGGAACTGGCAAGCCGAACACAGATCAGGCTCGACAAGGGCGTGCTCCGAGTCAGCGTGCAGGACAGCTCGATCCGCTTCGCACTCGACCGTTTGCTGCGCGCGGGCGCCCAGAACGAACTCGTCCGGCGGGCGCCCGTTCCAATCAGAAGCGTCAAGCTGGAAGCAAAGACTTCGCGGCGGCCGCGGGCTGGCGCCCGGGCTTCGACGACCCGCAGCACGAACGGCAGATAGTCCAGACCCTCGAATCAACGCACGCCATCTGCCCGAGGTGCGCGTTCGACCTCATCGGCCAAGAACGCCCCGACTGCCCCGAGTGCGCCACGCCGATCGACCCCGCCAAGCTCATCTTCCCCGACGCGCCGCCAAAGCCCGGCTATCACGCACTGCTCACCTCGGCGATCGCGATGCAATGGATCGGCATCCTGCTCGCCTGCCTCGCGATGGAGTCGGCGCTCATCGCGGCCACGCTCGTCGCGGCTGTCATCTTCTCGGCGCAGCTGGCAACATCGTCGCGCCTGCTCGCGGTCGTCGGCGAACCCAAGCTCTGGCGCCAGACCGATGCGATCCACCGCCGACCCCACTGGTACGCCGCGTTCGGCTCAGCCGCGTTCGGCATCGCCAGCATCGTCGGCGCGTTCCTGCTCTGGACGCTGAGCTAGCGGCTCAGCCGCGCACCACGGTTCTCACGCATCGCAAAATCCGCTAGGCTGTCTTGGTATTCAACCAAGGAACCCCGCCATGCGATCAATCTCTCTCTCGGCCACGCTTGTTGTCTCGCTCTGCACACTCACCGCGTGCGCCCAGCAGCGGGCCGACTCGTCGCTGCACATCGACGCGACCGACCTGCCGAGGCTCCTGCTCAACGCGACACAGACCATCCCGCTCGATTCGTCGCAACGCGGCTCAGACCTCGCGCTCTGGTACCCCAAGTGGGTCCCCGGGTCGCACGCGCCGGGCGGACCCGTCCACAACATCGCCGGCTTCTCGATCACCGATCAGGACGGCAACGAGGTCAAGTGGTCGCGCACGCCGGGCGAGGTCTACCGGTTCATCGCGCACGTCCCGAACTCGGCGACCGAACTCAACATCGACTTCCGCTACATCACCAACCAGTCCACCGCCAACAGCCACGGCCTCGACAGCTACGGCGCCGACGCCATCGGGCTCATCAGCCCCAACACCGTCATCGTCTACCCCGAGGGCGTCAGCGACGGCGAGTGGACCGTCGAGACCAGCTTCTCGCTCCCCGAGGATTGGAAGATCGCCTGCGCGCTCGACCCCGACGATGACGAAGCAACCGAGCACACCTACCAACCAGTCCCGATCCGCCGATTGATCGACACGCCTGTCATGGTCGGCAGGTACTACACCGAGTACAGCCTGAACGAAGAGGGCGTCGATGCGCCGCCGCACCGGCTGCATGTGTTTAGCGAGCTCGAATCGATGACAGACATCGACGAGGGCGTGCTGCAGAACTACACGAATATGGTCACGCAGGCGGCGCACATGTTCGGCAGCCACCCCTACCCGTCGATGGACATCCTGCTCGCGACCACCAACGCACTCTCGCGCAACGGGCTCGAGCACCTGCGCACCACGATGAACATCATCCCGCTCAACACGCTCGACTCCGTGGACAATCTCAACGGCTGGGACCGGATGCTCATCCCGCACGAGTACGTCCACGCATGGTGCGGCAAGTACCGCAGGCCCGACGCCATGGCGACGACCGACTTCCACACCGCCAAGGGCACCGAGCTGCTCTGGGTCTACGAGGGCCTTACACAGTACCTCGGCGAAGTCCTCGAAGCGCGCAGCGGCATGACCGATCTCGAAACCTACCGCTGGGACTTGCTCCGCAGATACCGCAGCGCCCGGCTCACGCAGGGCCGCGACTGGCGACCGCTCGCAGACACATGCTCGGCGAGCCACACCCTCCGCGGCGGCAGCAACAACTGGGGCTCGATGCGCCGCGGTCAGGACTACTACTACGAGGGCTCGCTCATCTGGATGGAAGCCGACGCGATCATCCGCACCGAGTCCGAGGGCGAAAAGACGCTCGAAGACTTCTGCCACGCCTTCTTCTTCGCAGCAGAGCCGACCGACGAGCCGAACCCTTACACACGGCAGGACGTGATCGACCATCTGAACAACGTCGTCGAGTACGACTGGGCGACGTTCATATCTGAGCGCGTCGATGAAACAACAGGCAAGCCCCTCGCCGGGGCGCAGGCGCTCGGGTACTCGGTCCAGTACACCAACGAGCCGCCGCGTGGGCCTGGCGGGGGCCGGATCGACCCGCTCGATGCGCGCGACTCACTTGGCATGAGCCTGGGCGGCGACGGCACCATCCGCACCGTCATCCTCGGATCCCCTGCCGACAAAGCGGGGCTCGCGCCGCGCATGAGGATCATGGGCATCCAAGGCCACACTTGGAGCCGGCAACGGTTTGCGGACCTCATGTCGGGCTCGGCGGCCGCCGGCTCGATCGAGCTCATGACCGTCAGCGGCGACCGCATCCTGACCAGCACCATCACCTACGACGGCGGGCCCCGGTACATGACGCTCGTCCGCGACGAGTCCCGGCCCGATATCCTCGCCGAGATCATGAAGCCGATGAACTAACCAAGCGTCCAGCGGGTTCACGCAGAGTTCTGGACCTCTCCCCTCGATTAGAGCCGGGAAAAATACCTACGGATTAGCCCGCCTGATTTCATGCGCCCGTTCGCGGTGTCGATGAATGGTGTGAATATGCGTGCAACCACACCACAACCGGGCGATCTCTGCCTCAGCACCGAAGCCCCCCGTCGCCGAATCCGGGGCCGATTCGTTGCGGTGTCCGCCGTGGTTGTCTTATTCGGACTCGCACATGAGTTCATCCTCTTTATCAACAGCGAATCAACCAGCACAGCCATCACCGGCTCAGTGGCGCTGGTGGCGGGTATCGCGCTCATGCTTTTGCTTGTGCGCTGGCTGTACAAAGACGCGGCACAAGAACTCGACTCCAGCTCGTCAAAGCTCGCCGAGTCGAACGAACAAGCAAGCGAGGCTGTCCGTGACAGCGACCGCTACATCGAATCACTGAGCCACGAGATCCGCACGCCGCTCGCGTCGATCATCGTCTGCTCCGACATGCTCGCCGAGTCAACGACCAATAGCCTCGACCGCAAGCACATCAACACCATCAAACAGAACTGCCGCCACCTGCTCGGCCTGATCGACAACCTGCTCGACGTCACCAGCGCCACGGCCGGCGTCTCGGCGCCAACACTCAGCTGCGCCAGTGTCGCCGACGTCATCAACGAAGCCATCGATATCTCAAGGCCGCAGGCCGACGCCAAGGGCATCGAGCTCGGCTGCGAGTATCTGTGCGAACCCGGCGGTCACGTCGTCACCGACCCGCACCGACTCAGGCAGATCCTCGTCAACCTGCTCGGCAACGCCGTCCGCCACACCGACAGCGGCTCCGTCCGCGTCGTGCTCGCCGAGGAAACCCAGCACCCCATCGACACCATCGCCATCAGTGTCACCGACACAGGCACCGGCATCGCCGAGTGCGACATCGGCCGAATCTTCGAGCCCCACTTCCAAGGCACCTCGTCGAAACGGGTCGGCTCGGCGGGCCTTGGCCTCTCGATCAGCACCGAGCTCGCCATGCTCCTCGGCGGCTCGATCGACGTCGAGAGCAAAGTCGGCGTCGGCAGCACGTTTACGCTGCGCATCCCCAATCACCGCTCGCTTGTCTTCGTTCAGGACAACGCGCCCGCTACAAATACCGCGCCGCTCTCAGGCCGAAACATCCTCATCGCAGAGGACGATCCGGACACTCGCGCACTCATGGAACACACACTCCGTCGCGCCGGCGCCGCGGTCGTTTGTGTCAGCACAGGCCAGCGGCTTGTCGATGCAATGGCGTCAACCGAGTTCATCCCCGACGTCGCGCTCGTTGATCTGAATCTCGATGCCAACGGCGTTGACGGCATCGCTGCCACCCGCACCATCCGCGCCCGCGGCAACACGACCCCGATCCTCGCCCTCACCGCGAGCACCGCCCCCGCCGACAAAGCCGCCTGCCAAGCCGCGGGCTTCGACGGCTACCTCACCAAACCGATCCAACCCGCCGACCTGATCCGCGCGTGCGCCCAACACACCCCGCGCACCAGAGCCGCGTGAGCCGAGCCGGCCTTACCCCTCCTGCCGCATCAGCCGGGTAAACGACGCCACGAACAGTGTCGCGATCACCCACCCCATCGCGATGTGGAAGGGGAGGTAGACGTTCTTGATGAAACCTCCCCATGTACCCCGCCCGGATGGCATCCAGTGGCCTTCCTGATGGAAGCTCACCAGCGGAATCAACGTGTCCGCGGAGTAGATCAGCGAGTTGTACTTCGGCAGTGATTCAACCCACTCCTCCCGTGGCTCGGCACTCCACTCCTTCAGCGCAAGCGACTGAACCGGCTGCATCCGCCCATCGGGCAAGGGCATCGCGGAGTCATAGAAAATCACGAAACCAATCAGTATCAGAGCCGCCATCCAGCCCACGGCTCTCCACCTTGCGTAGCCGTGCCCGACTCCCCACTGGTAAAGCCGTTGTGTGATGCGAACACGCCACATCTCGCATTGCCCAGCCAGCTTTGGATTGCGCTTTAGAACAACCCACACAACAAATGGCGGCAGGATGACGGATGCACAGACAAGTCTAGACTGAAACGAGCCAGCCCAAAGCGACAACAACGCGACAAGGCACGCGACGACCCAGCCGAGAAAGAACTGTGTGCAGACAACTCTGTGGTCAGCTTCAGCATCACGCCGAGCTTGTTCTACAAGACCCGGAATCCGTCGAACGGCGCATGTTCGAAGCACGGTGTTTGCGTCTTCTTCATGGCCTTGCTTTCTCAGGACATCTGCCAAGTGCCGGTATGGCTGAGGGTTTAGAACATCAGAGTCTGCCGTGTTGTCTTGGTTGGCGAGCCATTTCAATCGGTTTCGCGCATCCATCGGCGATCCGGCCTCGATCGCGCCGTAGTTGCACCCCGAGAGCAAGATATTCTCGGGCCATTCGAAGCCCTGTCTGGAATCCCCACTCGGCGCATCGTCGAGGGTGCCAATCTTGCTCTGCCGCAGGTCGAGGGTGCCAATGTGGTTCTCGTGGCCCTGCATGACCAGTGTGCCCTTGACGGTGCCGCCCCTCAAATCCAGCGCGCTCTTTCCCGCGTTGACGAACCGGCCGCCGGTGCATTCGAGGTAGCCTCCGATCTCGGTGCCCAACAGCCGGACTTTGCCCTCGGCGCGGAGGCCGCCGCTGAGGAAGACGCTGCCCGCGACCCTGACGTGGTCGACGGCGATCGCGTCGCCTTCCGTGTTGACGAACCGCCCGCCGGCGCAGTCGAGGGTGCCCCCGATCGTGGCACCGAGCAGCCTGACCTCGCCCTCGGCGCGGAAGCCTCCGCGGAGGAAGACGCTGCCCGCGATCCTGGCGCGGTCGGCCGCGATCGCGTCGCCTTCCGTGTTGACGAACCGCGCGCCGGCGCAGTCGAAGTCGCCTCCGATCGTGGCGCCGTGCAGCCTGACCTCGCCCTCGGCGCGGAAGCCGGTGCGGAGGAAGATGTCGCCGGTGACCCTGGCGCCGTCGGCCGCGATCGCGTCGCCGTTCGTATTCCCAAGAAGCGTTTTGTGCAGAGCGATAAATTCACAACTGGACTGCCAAAGCACCATCCCGCAGCGGAGTACGCACGAACTAAGCAACAACGGCCTAGGCACCGCGCAGAATCCCAGATCAAGACGATCCTCAATCGTTGCCGCTACAACACGCACACCAAACGGATCGATGCACTCCGTGGCGTCTGAATCTGAGACCAGCCAGCGGACAACGACTGCCGAAAGCAGCACCTCCGGCACGGGTCTGTCGCTGGCCGGCGGCAACGGTTTGTTTGCCTTGATCGCTGCGTTTTCCGCCGCGACCGCCTTATCAAGATTGTCTTTGTAGTTGGGTGTGCCAGCCGTGAAATCGGCCTTAACACCGATCGCTGCACACCGGAGCATCTTCCGCTCGTGTTTGGTCAGTTTGCCGGGACCAAACTCCGCCTCGGCGAGTTCTATCAGCTTGTCAACTCGTTTCTGTTGCCCGGGCGTCAGATCATCCGTGTCGCTCATACCCGCAGCATAATCAAAAAACTACACCGAGCAACAGCTCGCGCCCGCCTTCGCCTTGTTCCAAGGCATCACCGCAAGCAGCTTCGCCATCCCGCACCAGCCGCTGAGGCCGGCGAACATCAGGCCGCAGCCAACGAAGCCCGCGATCACCAGAAACCAGGGCGAGACAAACGCGCCAAGCGCCACGCCCAGCGCGACGAGGAAGCCCGCGGCGATCTGCACCTGGCGCATCAGCGGGATCTTCGGACCCGTCGCGGGCCTGACCGTCGGCTTGCCCGCGGCTTTCCAGTTCGCGATGCCGCCCGCGAGGTGAAACACGGTCTCGCCGTTCGTGCGGAACCGCTCCGCCGCGTCCGCCGAGCGCTTGCCCGAGCCGCAGTGGAACACAACGCGCTTGCCCTCGTGCGACACACGCAGCGCGTCGGCGTCGAACTTCGAGAGCGGCGCGAGCACCGCGTCGCCGATGTGTTCCTCGCCGTGCTCGTAGTCTTCGCGCACGTCGATCAGAACCGTGTCGCCGTCGGCGAGCCATTGCGAGAGTAGATCGGGTGATACGTCGGTGAGTGTGCCGGCCACGGCTTATCCCTTCTTGAAGACGACGGTCTGGCCCTCGACATCGACCACGACGCCGTCGCCCGCACCAAACTCGCCGGCGAGGATCTTGCTCGCGAGCGGGTTCTCGATGCGCTGCTGGATCGTACGCTTGAGTGGCCTTGCGCCGAACGCCGGGTCCCAGCCCTCGGCGGCGACCATCGCCTTGGCGTCGTCGGTGATCGTCAGCGTCATCTCACGATCCGCAAGCCGCGCCCGCAGGTGTTCGAGCTGGATGTCCACAATGTTCGCCAGCGCCTGCTTGCCGAGCCTGTGGAAGACGACCGTTTCGTCGATCCGGTTGAGCAGCTCGGGCCGCATGAAGCCCTGGTGCACATCAAGATTGACACGCGCCCGCATCTCTTCGAGATCGCCCGACTGCTTGCTGGCGATGTCGGCGCCAGGGCCCCGGCGAACAAGGTCGCGCACCGCGGCCTCGATCTCCCAGTCCTCCGCGCCGTCCTCGGTCATTTCCTGAATCTTCTGGCTGCCGATGTTGCTCGTCATCACCACGATCGTGTTTTTGAAGTCCACCGTGCGACCCTGCCCGTCGGTTAACCGACCATCATCCAGCAGCTGCAGCAGCACGTTGAACACGTCCGGGTGCGCCTTCTCGATCTCGTCGAGCAACAGCACCGAGTAGGGCCTTCTGCGCACGGCTTCCGTGAGCACGCCGCCCTCTTCGTAGCCGACGTACCCGGGGGGCGCACCGATCAGGCGCGACACCGAGTGCTTCTCCATGAACTCCGACATATCGATGCGGACCATCGCGTCTTCCGTGTCGAACAGGAACTGCGCCAGCGCCTTGCACGTCTCGGTCTTGCCCACACCCGTCGGCCCGAGGAACAAGAAACTGCCGATCGGGCGCTGCGGGTCGCCAAGCCCGGCGCGGCTTCGGCGCACAGCATCCGCGACCGCGCGCAGCGGCTCGTCCTGACCGACCACGCGCTCGCGCAGGTGGTCCTCCATGTGTACCAGCTTGTCGCGCTCAGACTCGACCAGCCTCGTGACCGGGATGCCCGTCCACTTGGCAACGATCGAGGCGATCTGCTCCGCGTCAACTTCTTCTTTGACTAGCGCATCACCCGCCGCCGACCGCTCGTCGAGCCTCGACTCTGCCGACGCGAGCTGCGCCTCCAGCTCGCGCATCTCGCCATATTGCACGCGTGCCGCCGTTTCGAGGTCGCCTCGCCGCTGTGCCTGTTCCAGCTCTGTGCGCTTTGCATCGATCTGCTCCTTCACGTTCTTGACCGCGTCAAGATCCTTCTTCTCGACGTCCCACCTCGCGGTGAGCGCCGCGTTCTCTTCGTTCAGCTCGCCGAGCTCGCGTTCGATCCGGTCGAGCTCTTTCTTGTTGCTCTCGCTGATCTCGCCCTTGCCGCTCTCGATCCGCAGCGCCTCGCGCTCCATCTCGAGCTGCATAATCCGGCGTCTCAGCTCGTCCATCGACGTCGGCATCGAGTCGTTCTCGATCCGCAGCTTGCTCGACGCCTCGTCGATCAGGTCGATCGCCTTGTCGGGCAGGAACCGGTCCGCGATGTACCGGTTCGACAGCTGCGCCGCCGCCAGGATCGCGCTGTCCTGGATGCGCACGCCGTGGTGCGCTTCGTACCGTTCCTTCAGCCCGCGCAGGATCGCGACGGTTTCCTCGACCGTCGGCTGGTCCACGTAGACCTGCTGGAACCGCCGCTCGAAAGCCGCGTCCTTCTCGATGTGCTTCCTGTATTCGTCAAGAGTCGTCGCACCGATGCACCGGAGCTCGCCTCGTGCGAGCGCCGGCTTGAGCAGGTTCCCCGCGCTGACCGCGCCCTCCGCGGCTCCGGCGCCGATGATCGTGTGCAGCTCGTCGATAAACAGGATCACCTGCCCCGCCGAGCTCTCGACCTCGCGCAGGACCGCCTTCAATCGCTCCTCGAATTCACCCCGGAACTTCGCGCCCGCCAGAAGCTGGCCCACGTCGAGCGCGATGATCTTCTTGTCGCGCATGCTGTCCGGGCAGTCACCGTTGACGAGCCGAAGCGCCAAACCCTCGGCGATCGCCGTCTTGCCCACGCCCGGCTCGCCGATGAGCACCGGGTTGTTCTTCGTGCGCCGCGACAGCACCTGCATGCACCTGCGGATCTCGTCGTCGCGCCCGATCACCGGGTCGAGCTTGCCCTGCTGCGCCCGCTCAGTCAGGTCGATGCCGTACTTCTTGAGCGCCTCGAAGCTGCCCTCCGCGTTCTGGTCGTTGATGTTGGTGACACCCGACGCCTGGCGGATCTGCTCGATCGCGCCGCGCAAGAGCTTCGGCGTGACCGCGTTGAGATCCAGCACCTCCTGTGCCGGGCCCTTGACCTCGGCGAGCGCCAGAAGCAGATGCTCGCCTGTGATGTACGAGTCGTTCATCTCTTTGCTGAGCGCGTCGGCCTTGCCCATGATCTCCATGATCGCCCGGCCGCCCGCGCCGGCGCCGCTGCTCGTGGTCGGCAGCCTGCCGAGTTCGCTCTCTGTGATCTTGGCGATCTGCTCGCCGTTGACACCCGCGCGCTCAAGGATCGCCCGCGCCGCCCCGGCCTTGTCTTCGAGCAGCGCTGACAACACGTGCAGCCCCATCACCTCGGGGTGCTGTTTGGTCAGCGCCATCTGCTGTGCCGACGCGAGCGCCTGCTGGGCGAGTGTGGTCATGCGGTCTGGTGTCACGGGTCGTCCTCCGGCAAACACCGGCGGACCCACCTCCGCCGGCTGCCAAACACCCATGCAACCGGCGCGCCCGACCCAAAAACGCCCCTACCTGCCCCAAAACGCGGCTACACCATGCCGACAACCGGACGAACCGACAGCCCGCTGCCACTTCGACAGCCACCGCCAACCCCGCGAAGAACCCGCCTTACCCGCGTTCCGGGTGCGTGATGGCTATTGCGGACATCCAAGGTTGTAGTTGGTGATCCACGCCGAGAAGTCGGTCGGCGTGCACAGCTCGTCGCCGTTCTGATCACAGCCCGGCGCGCTGCTGTTGTACGCGCCAATCCATGCCGAGAAGTCCGTCGGAGTCAGGTCGCCGTCGCCGTTGACGTCCGCGATGCACTCCGTCGAAGCCAGCGCCTCGTCGTAGTACCGCACATACAGCTCGTCGGCGAACACCGCGAACACCGCCGCGGTGTAGTGAATCTCGTCAACAAAGGTGAAGTCCGGGCTCGGCTGATCGATCCGCGGCAGCGACGGGTCGCCGGGAGGGATGCCAAGGTCCGGGATGCCGTAGGTGATCTGTGCAAACCCGTAGTAGCCCTCGTAGGTGTACCCGGGGATCGTGTCCGCCAGCGCCGCGAGCCGGCTGTCGAGGTCGAGCATGACCTCGTTCACGCGCGCCGGGTCGAAGAACAGGATCGGCTGGAGGAAGTCGTACCCCGAGTGGTACACCTCGATATCTGGCCGAACCTGGAGCATGTGCCGAACGATCGCCTCCGTGTCGCCCACGACACGGTTAAGCAGTTCGTTGACGATCGAGTCGTTATTGATGAACAGAATCCCGTCGAACAGATCGTTGCCCCCGATCGAAAGATGCGCGATCTGCGCATCCGGGTTCGCGTTGAGCACACTCTCGATGTACGGCAAACCTATAGAAGGATCCGACGACGCCAGCTCGTCCGCCCGTGCACCCTCGACGCCCTCGTTGAGCACCGCGATGTCGCTGTGCCCCTCGTCGATGATCGTCTGACGCAACGGCCCCGAGAGCCGGTTCGCCCACGAGTCACCGAAAACGATGACCTCCGAGCCCTGCGCCGCCGCGCCGAACCCAAACAGAACGCCCGCGGCAACAGCACCAATCCTTCTGAGTCTCATGCGCACCCTCCAGGCGGCCAGTCTACCAAACCCGGCGGCGGCATTGTGAAACTAAATTTCCACGGTTTGGGAATATCCTCCCGCACCCGAGGTGTTCACGACGGCATGGCACAACCCAGCTTGCCAGAACCATCACCCCGTTGCGACCGCAGGGATCCCCTGCAGGCGTCGCTCAACGGCACCGGGCTCGCTCTCTTCTGACCGACCCCAAGGCACCACAGGGATACTGCGCGCCCGCAGAAAGCCCTAGACACCCACAACATCACAACTAAACCGGCACGCGATGTGCCGACCGTTCTAGTTCGTGCGCTCGTTCTGCGCACGGATCAGACCACTCGTAGTTCAACACACACATCGGCCATGTCCGTTGGAGTTATCTCATGCAAACACAGAACCCAGTCGTCGCCGCGCCAGGCGACGAAGTCCGCCTCAACATCGGAGGCTCACAGCTTGTCCGCAGAATTCGGAGCGAAGACACCGACGGCGCATTCAGTGTCGTCGAGTTCGTCTCCCAGCCCGGCGAGGGCGTCGGCATGCACACGCACGACAACGAAGACGAACTCGTCTACCTGCTCGAGGGCGAGATCGAGGTCACTGTTGGTCAATCAACCATGACCGCCACAGCCGGCACCTCGGCGCTGCTGCCAAAGGGCATCCCCCACGGCTACTCGAACACGGGCAGCACACCCTCCAGGCTTCTCGCGGTCCTCATGCCGGGCAAACTCGACACGTTCTTCCTCGCGCTGAACCGAGAACTCGCGGCAGACCGCGAGCACGAAGAACACATCGCGCGTCTCTGCCAGAGCTTCGGCCTCACATTCCACAACTAACCCGTACTTGCACACACACTAAACGAAAGGAAACACCATGAACTTTGTAACACCGCTTCTGGTCTCGACCTGCATCGCCCTGACACCGAACGCCACCGCACCGTCCTCGCACGATGCGTACGCGGTCACGCGTGTGACGCAGAACGCCGAGCCGACACACAGGATGCACACGATCCGTGTTGGGATCTTCGGGTACAGCCCCGTCTCCTACATCACCAACAACCGCGCCGAGCCAGGCTCGCCCGCGTTCGCCGCGGAGCACGAGGGCGTCACCTACTTCTTCACCAACGAGCGCCAGAAGCAGGCATTCATCAAGAATCCCGAACGCTTCATCCCGGCATTCGGCGGCAACTGTGCCTTCGGCTGCTCCGTCGACTCCATCTTCACACCAGACCCCACGAGCTTCCTCGTCATCGACGGCAGAACACACCTCTTTCTCAAGAACGACGAGGTCAACGCAAAGCAACTCTGGCTCGATGCCGACAAGAAAGAAGTCAGCAAAAAAGCCAACGCCTACTGGTCATCAAAGTCCACAAGCAAGGCCTACACCGGCGGGCGAAACGTCCCCTCAAGCGGCGTCGGGCTCGAGGGCTACAGCCCGGTCTCATACTTCACCAAAGGCAAGCCCGAACAAGGCGACCCGAGATATGCTGCGACACACAACGGCGTGACCTACCACCTCACCTCGCAGCGCCAGCTCGACCTATTCAACAAAAACCCAGACAAGTACGAGCCCCAATGCGGCGGCTGGTGCGCCTTCGGCATGACCGTCGAGGACAAGTTTCCCGTCGATCCCACCAAGTTCCGTGTCATCGATGACAAGCTGTACCTCTACCTCAACAACGACGACATCAACGCCCACGAACTCTGGGGCGAAGGCAACGACAGTGAACTCATTCAGAAGGCCAACAAGCACTGGGACAATGTCGGCAGCTAACTAGCCGCGATTCCTGATGCACAGCCAACGGCAACGCCCCGCGCCTCCTCCAGGCGCGGGGCGTTCTGTTAATCCCTCTCCTCGTCTTTGCCGCAGAATCAGCAGCCTGCGTTGTAGTTCCCAACCCATGCGGTAAAGTCAGTCGGCGTGCACGCGCCGTCGCCGTTCTGGTCGCACTCGGGCGCGCCGCTGTTGTACGCGCCGATCCACGCGGAGAAGTCCGTCGGGCTGAGCATACCATCGCCGTTGACGTCGGCAAGACACAGGTTCGGCTCGCCCGCCTGGAAACGCACGGTGACCGGCGTCGATTGCAAGTACAAGCCGTTGCTGTCCCAGCCCACAAACGTCACGTCGTACAAACCCTCGTTCTCGATGAAGCAAAGCTGCGCGTGCTGGTGCCCGCCGATGCCGACGTTGTAGCTCCGGTCCTCGCGCGTCGCGCCGTCGCTGTCGGCCTCAACTGTAAACACGCCCGGCCCCGAGGTGTGAACCCAGAGCACCTTCGCTTCCGGGCCCGCGAGCCTTTGCACATCGACGATCTCGAAGTTGAAATCGCCTCCCGCGAGCCGACCGGTCGAGAAGTAGAAATCACTCGTCAGCACCGCTTCCTGCCCGCCGAAGTAGCCAGCGAACGCGCCGCTGGGGATCTGATCCGCGATCTGGATGACCGCTATCTCGCCGTCGTACATGAGCCTGTCGTCCTCGATCGAGAACAGCGTCTCGCTGCCCAGATACCCAGCGCGTATCACGGTTTGCGAGAGCCCGGGCGTGGGCATCGTGTCCACGGTCATGTGGAAGTGATCCTGCGCGGATGCGCCGGTGGTTAGCGTGAGAGCCGCACATGCGATCAGTTTCTTCGTGTCCATCGTCCGTCCTCCGACGTGTGTGGTGTGTGCAATCAGATTCAAAGGCGCCCGGTCCGCTCTCACAGACCGAACGCAAGAGGGTTAAAGCGAATCAGCGGCGACGGCGCACGCCCGCGACGCCCGCAAGCCCGAGCAGCGCTGCCGAGGCCGGCGCTGGGACCGCGTTGATGCGGAGCGTGACCGGCGCGGAGTCTGCGTACACGCCGTTGGCGTCCCACGCGACGAGCATCAGGTCGTAGGTGCCGAGCCCGTCAAAGCCGGTGACCTGCCCGTGCGGGTGGTTGCCGACACCGACGCCGAACGAACGATCGAGCCGGGTCGCGCCGTTGGATGATGCGACAACGTCGAAGCCCTCTCCGCCGCCGTGCTCCTCGAAGCCCCAGATCGCCTCGGTGGCGCTGCCGCCGTCAACAGCCGAGAAGCCGACGATCTCGTAGTAGAAATCGCCCCCGTCGAGGTTGCCGCTGGCGGCGTAGAAGTCGCTGGTGATAGTCGCGGTCTGGCCGAACGAGTAGCCGCCGTGGAAGTGGTCGGTGTGGTAGTGGGCGATCTCGCCCAGATAGGTGACATAGCCCGCGCCGTTGATGCCCCAGTCGGGCTCGCTCGCAAAGAAGCCCGCTTCGATGCTTGTGGTTGTGCCGTCGGTGTTGACGGTCAGGTGGTTGTGGTCCTGCGCCGACGCCGAGAACGCGAGGCCGGCGACGAGGGTGGTGAGAACAGTCTTCATTTTGATTTCTCTCTTTCGTTTACGAATTGAAAGCGTGATAGCAGTTGATCTGCGGGCCTACTCGCCCCCAACGGGGTTGAACAGAGGTCGGCCCGACTCGAATTTCTCTCGCACGCGCTCCCATGAAAGGGATTCCGCGTGCCCGTCTGTAAACATGAAGTTCGACGACGATTCGCTGTGACGTGTCACCGCGACCTGCGGCGGGATCTCCTCCGCAGCTTCCCACCCCACGGAGTGCAGGTGGTCCGTGTCGCCCGTGCCCGCCCACTCAACCGCGTACGCGGTCTCGCTTGGGAATGGCACCTGATGGATCTGCCGAATCGCACGCCGGCGACCCCCCGGGAGCGTCTCGCCAGAGATCGGGTTGTAGTCGATCCCCGGCGTCAGCTTCTCGAAGTGGTCGTTCGTCACGTAGCTAAACGGCCTGAACTCGAAGTCGTCGTCCTCCGGGCACTCCTTGATCGCCGGGTCGAGCCCGTAGCCCTCCTCCAGCACATCGAGCCACGAGTCCAGAATCGAACCCGTCGAATGACTCGACAGAGGAAAGTGCCCGTCCCAATCGTTCTGGTACAGCGTGACCGACTGGCCCATCGAGCGCATGTTCGCCAAACACCTCAGCGAACGCGACGACTCGCGCGCCTTGCCGAGCGCCGGGAGCAAGATCCCGATCAGGAGCGCAATGATCGCGATCACGACCAAGAGCTCGATCAACGTAAACCCGCCGACGCGCCGTGTGAGCTGCATGGCTCACTCCTTCGCCTTGGCCGACGCACGCAACACGCGCGCACCGGCTCTCCCAGTGACCAATCCGATTGGAACAACAAACCGAGTTCACACAACCGGTCGGGGCGGCGGCGGCGGCACCGAGAGCGCCGCAAAGACGTTCCGGCGCGCAACAAACACCGGCTCGGCGCAGAACCGAACCCGTGTGTCTGCCCTTGTCTCAAACCCGAGCACGACCGGCGCTTTCACGCCATCAAACCAGCCCGCGCTCAGCGAGCAGTCGATCGGCTTCCACGCCGGCCCGTCGGGCTGAGATTCGGATTCGGGCTCGTCGCTCTGGTCGTCGCCCGAAACCGGCGGCTCGCAGCAGCACACGTCCTCATCCGAGCACGAGACACACGCGCAGTAGTCAGAATGCGTTGGCCCTGCTTCGCCGCCGCTGGCCCAGAACACCGGCAGCGCGGGCATCGCCACCAGCGCGTACCACAGCGCCAAGAGCGCCGTGAACCAGGTTGTCCGGGCAGTGTGTCTCATACCAATCCCGCCGGCAGGCTTTCACCCGCCGGCGAGTCGTCCTTTCAATGCGAGGTCAGCAGCCCGCGTTGTAGTTCGTGATCCACGCCGAGAAGTCGGTCGGCGTGCACGCGCCGTCGCCGTTCTGGTCGCACTCTGGCGCGCCGCTGTTGTACGCGCCGATCCACGCGGAGAAATCCGTCGGGCTGAGCACGCCGTCACCGTTGACGTCGGCGAGGCAGTCAACAGGCACGACCCACTCGAGCACGAGCTCCGCGTCGTCCCACCCCGCCAGCGGCTCGCCCGTCGTCGCGTTGCCGACGTACACGCGGTACGTCGCCGAGTACTCGCCCGGCTCGGTCGCCGAGTACCAGTTGTGTGTCATCGCGCCGTTCCACTGCCACACATCGCTCGACCCGTCGGTCCCGAGGATCGGCGCGTAGCTGAACGCGTCGTACACGCTCAGCCCCTCGCTCGTGCCGAGGTTCTCGACGAAAACGCCCGAGCCCGCGGGCAGGTTGAAGAACCCGTTGGCGAGCCAGCCGAACCTGCCGCTGTAGTACGTGTCATCAAGAACACTCGCGGCACCCGAGTACATCTCGCCCGGGTACCGAAACAGTTCTACCGGCCCGGTCACCGGCGTCTCGTAGTCGATGTGGATCGCGCTGCCGTCCTGCTCGATCAGCAGGTGGAGCATCGAACCCCCGAGCGTGGGCGCCTGCGCCACGCACACGCCAGCGCCAGCCGAAACAATCGTTGCCAAGATCAGTTGCCGCATCATCGTGCGTCCTCCTGTGCATGTCTCAAACAATCTCAGAATCCGCCCGATCAGCCTTCACCGACCGGGCGAGGAATCACATCAAGTGTCGCTTACCGGCGACGGCGCGCCGCGACCAAGCCACCAAGCCCGAGCACAGCAGCCGAGGTCGGCGCAGGAACCGCGGTCCAGTCGAGCGTCACGCTGTCAGAGCCGAAACCCGCAAGCGGCGCGCCGGTGACCGCGTCGCCGAGGTACACGGTGAACGACGCCTCGTAGTCGCCCAGCGCCGGGGCCGCGACCCACGGGTGGTGCATGTTGCCGTTCCACTGCCAGTTCGCGTCGGAACCATCGGTGCCAAAGAGCGGCGCGTAGGTGTGGTTGGCGCGCATCATCCGCATGCCGCCCTCGTAAATCTCAAGCCCCGCGGTCGAGCTGGTCATCTCGACCCAGATCGCCGAGTCCTGCGGCAGCGAGATGAACCCGTCTGCGAGGAAGCCGTACTGGCTCGAGATGTACATCCCGTCGAGCACATCGGCGGGCGAGGTGTGCGCATCGCCGTAGTTCACCATGGGCAGCGGCGTCGGCTCCGGGTTGACCAGGTGGTCGATCTCGACACCAACGTTCGTGCCGTCGAACGTGATCAGCACGTGCTTCATCGCGCCCTCGAACTGGGGCCAGACCTGCGCACCGGCGCTCCCGGCGGCGGCAACAACCGAAGCAACACAAACAACTCTCGTAGCACTGAACATAGCTAGCTCTCTTTCTCTGTCTCTTTCATCCGGGCAGAACACAGCCCGGCCCATGTCAATCGAATAAACAACCAAGGCTTGTACGGGCGCAGAACGGGCTTACCAGCCCCGAGGATCCCAGAGGTCCTTCTTGCGCTCGGCACTGAACGTGTCTTCGTACTTCATGACCGTCGCGTGGCCGTCAACAAACACGTACCCCTCGCCCGGCTCGAATCGATCGGTCGCGACCGAGCTGTTTGGGGCGCTGTTGTTCTTCCACGTGTGCGCCATGTGGTGGTCTGGTGTTCTTCTGCTCTCTTCATCGCCGAGCGACGCGAACAGAATGGTCTCCGCGGGCCTGGATACGGTCCTCTGGTACACGAACGGCTTGGCGTCGTCGAGCGAGCGCTTCGACGGAGCGATCTCCCGCCACTCCAACTCGAAGTACACACTCTGGCCGAAGCTGTTCACCGGGACGTTTGTCACGGCGATATCCCCGGGCATCTGAACCCGCGAGTCCAGCGGCGAGCGGTAGTTCTCGTTGACGACAGCGAGCCACGCCTCTTCTTCGGGCGGGTCCAGCGGATCGAACGCGTCGCCCGAGAAGTACTCGTACAGCGCGTAGTTCCAGGGGAAGCCGTTCTCGAACCAGTTAAGACGAGCCGAGTGCGAGGTGTTCTGGATCCGACCCTTGTTCGTGTCGGCATAGAACGTGCTGGCCATCCCGAGATCGCGCAGCCGCGACATCGCGAGCACACCGCGTGCGCGGGTGCGCGCCTTGCCGAGCGCCGGGAGCAGAATCCCGATCAGCACAGCGATGATCGCGATCACCACCAACAGTTCTATAAGCGTGAACCCACAGGCTCGCTTCGTGCGTGCCATCGGCGTGCGCCTCCGTTGAGTCCGCCGCGCACATCGCGCGCAACAGACAGCCTCGTACCCAGAAGATCAGAACAACAGATCACAAAGATCAGCCGAACGATCGGGGAGGCGGCGCGGGCACATCAAGCTTGGTCAGGGATTCGACCTCAACACCGAGCGCGACAAGACGCTCGCCCTTGAGCTCTGCAAGATTCAGCAGCCGACGCTCGCCGGCGTCAAACACCGGGGGGACAGCCGCGATCAGCCATTTCAGTTCGGGCGTGCAGCTGATCGTCATCAGCGCAAAGCCGGTGTCGCTGTCGTCCTGCGAAACGTCATCTTCTTCGGTTGCCGCTTTCGCAGCACAGCAGCACGACCCGCTCGTCGAGCAAGACGAGGCCTCGCCGCAGGAGCAGGCGCCGTCGCCCGCCGTGTCGGCAACCGAGAAACCGATGTTCGAGAGGAAGCTGGCGACGGGTCTCGGCATCGGGACCGCCGCGAGGCTCGCGCACAGATACAGCCCAATCAGCGTGGCGATCACACCCCTAGATTGAACCATCCGACGCATAGCGCTCCGTTCCAAGCTGCACCCGGCGGCGCAGAACGCGCCACGGGCCATCTATCTATACGACAGGCTAACGCAAACAGATCGCCTGATCTGCATCATTTTGTCCGGTTTCACAAGAACAGCCCGCTAACCGCCCAAGAGATCCGCCAGCACCGCCATCCGGACCAGCGTCCCCGCGGAGACCTGTTTCCGCACGACCGAGTTCGGGCCGTCGGCGACCGTGCCGTCCATCTCGAGGCCCCGGTTCATGGGTCCGGGGTGCATGATGACGGCCCCGGGCTTCATCCCGCCCGCTCTTCGCTCGGTCAGGGCATAGAGCGAGCGATATTCTCGGACCGATCCAACGCCCGGTGGCGAGCCCGGTTTGTCCGAGCCGCCCGAGCCGTGCCGCTCGAACTGGATCCGCAGCATCTGCACAGCGTCGAGTTCGCCCAGCACCGCATCCAGATCGCTGGATACCTCGCAGCCGAGCACTTCCAATGACCTCGGCGCCAAGGGCGCGGGTCCGACACAGATCACCCGCGCGCCGAGTTTGGTCATCGCGATGATGTCCGACCTCGCCACGCGTGAGTTGACGATGTCGCCCACGATCCCGACGGTGATGCCCGACAGATCGAACGACGATTCGCGTCCGCCGCCGAGCGCTGCCGCCAGCGCGTAGACGTCGAGCAAACCCTGCGTCGGGTGCTCGTGCGCGCCGTCACCCGCGTTGATGACCGGCACGTGCACATGCTTTGCGATCAGCTCCGCCGCGCCCGCGGCCCCGCTCCTGACGACCAGGGCGTGCCCGCCCGTGGCTTCGACCGTCAGCGCTGTGTCCACGAGCGTCTCGCCCTTGGTCACGCTCGAGCCCGGCCCTGTCAGGTTGGTGATCCCCGCGCCAAGGTTCCTCGCCGCCAGCGAGAAACTCACGCGCGTCCGGGTCGAATCCTCAAAGAACAGGTTGCACACGCTTTTGCCCGAGAGCCTCGCGCGAAGCTCGGCGTCCTGCTTGGGCATGCCGGTGCAATCGTCGAACGACCGCGCCAGGGTGAGCAACGACACAAGCCTCTCGCGGGTCTGGCCCGCCAGATCGATCATGTTTCGGCTGTGATCGATCGCGTGTGTCATCAGCCCCCGTTCTCGGCCGGCGCTTCCTCAGCCGAACCCTCGGGCTCGGCCTGGGCGTCCGGCTCTGCGTAGAACGCACGCTCGACGTCCTCGATCGTGTGCAGCGCGGGTGTGGCGATCGTGCCGACCTCGCGCCAGCGCGTCCGCTCGATGCTCCGCGCACCCGTCGAGCCCTTCATCCACACCTCGACACCCACGTTCACCGGGTTCGGCACGTTCTGCTCGAGACCCGTGATCGGGCGGAGCACGTCGACTCGAACCGTCGCGCCGCGGATGCTGACCGCGCCGATGTGGTAAACCGGCAGGCCATCGTTCGACTCGCTCAGGGGCACCGCCCGGCCGCCGGCGTTGGCGGCGATCCAGCGGTAGCTCTCCGGCGCGATCCCGCCCGGGATGTTAACAGCAACCAGAGGCCCGTCGCCGGGAAGCTCCATGTTCGTCTGGTCGGCGATGTCTTTCTCGATGATGTACTTGAGCGCCTTAGCCATCGGCTCACGGATCGAGGCCGTGTCGCGGGCGTTGATCCACGTCACGCCCTCTTCCTGCGGGTAGTTGCTGTAGGTCAGGCAGCCGCCCGCCGTCAGAATCCCCAGCATCCCCGCCGCGAAAGCAGCCTTTGTCGTGTGCCCAAAACGCCTGTTCGATCGATTCATGCCCGGTAGCTCCCACCGTGTTTGTACCCCGCTGCCAATCTCCCGCGGAGTGGTCACACTCTACGCCGATCCCGACCCGCCTACCACACCCTACCATTTGCCGTGACTGACCGACCCAAACGTTTCGTCGTGGGCATCTCGGGCGCCAGCGGAGCCGCCTACTCCCTCAGGCTCCTCCACCTCCTGCTCCAATCGGGTGCCGAAGTCCACCTCGTTGTCTCCGAGTATGGCAAGCGGCTCCTCGCCGAGGAAGCGGGCGTCACCAAAATTGACCCGCAGTCGCTCCTGCCCGAACTCATCGATTCCGACGGCTCGTACGCCTACAAGCTCATCTGTCACCCGAACAAAGACGTCGGGGCCGTCATCGCATCGGGCAGCTTCATCCACGACGGCATGGTCATCGTCCCCTGCAGCTCAACCAGCCTGGGCGCGGTTGCCTCGGGTTCGGGCAGCAACCTGCTCACCAGGGCCGCGATGGTCACGCTCAAGGAGCGCCGGAACCTGATCGTCTGCCACCGCGAATCGCCCCTGAACCTGATCGACATCGAGAACATGCGCACGCTCACGCTCGCCGGCGCGACCATCTGCCCGACCAACCCCGGCTTCTACCTCAAGCCGCTGACCGTGGGCGACATCGTCGACTTCACCGTCGGCAAGGTTCTCGACCTGCTCGGCGTCGAGCACACGCTCGCGACGAGGTGGGAAGGGTGAACCCGGAGCACGAGCGGGGAGTACCGCCCCAGCTCCTGCTCGGCGCGGAGCGCACGTTCGCCGGCGCGTCGGACAAGTACCTCGCCGCGATCCGTCGCGGGCTATTCATGCTTTTCTTCGGCATCATTGTCGCTGTGCTGTCAATGCCCGTCGTTGTGTTGCTGGTGCACGCCGCTCCGCTCGTGTCGATCCTGACCGCGCTGCTCTGCCTGCCTGTGATTTTCGTCTTGCTCTTCGGCGGCTGGTTTTTCATCAGCACCAAAGACAAATCATCGTTCTCCGAGCCCCGGCTCAGCCAGATCGGCCTGCGCCTGTGCCTGCTCGCATACCTCGCGCTCTTGCCGATTGCCGTGTACTACACCAGCACCGACCCCGACGGCAGCACCACCGAGAACCTGAAACTCGCGACGAAAGTCGTCTCGTTCTTCATCACCGGCGCAGGCTTTACCATCCTGCTTCACCTCGGCTCACGGTCGAACCGTTACAAAACGCTCCGGCTCAACATGATCATGGCCAAGCTCTTCCGGTTCGGCGTCATGTTCGGCATCGCGACCTACGGCTCGATCCTGCTCGGGATCACCGTCATCACCGTGCCCGTCGCGCTCATCGCGGTCACGCTGTTCACAATCACGTTCGTCCTCAGCATGATCCTCCAGATCAAGATTGCAAGAGAGATAGGCGAAATCCGTAAGATCACCAGGCGAGTCATGAAAGAAGCACGAACCCAAGGCCCTGCGATCTGATACCCTTGCGAGCATGAATCAACCGGGCAACCAAGCCGACCAACTCGCAAGCCAGAGAGCCGACTCGGGCCAGCACCCAGAATTTATCTGCCTCGCCTGCGGCTACGACCTGACGGGCCTCGCTCCCGGGTGCAACTGTCCAGAGTGCGACGCCAAAAGCATGCCGCCGACCGGACCAGAGGGCTCGCTCGGTACGCACATCATCTGCCCGACCTGCGGCTACAACCTCGGCGGGCTCAAACTCGAATCCGTTTGCCCCGAATGCAACGCGCCATGCAAAGACGCTGTCGTCAAGCATTCCCTCTACCAATCCGGCGGAAGGTACGTCTCAACTCTGGCCAGCGGCGCTTCACTCGTCCTGCTCTCGGCGTACCTGTTCGTCGGCGGCATACTCGCCATGGTTATCGCAGTTTTCGGCGCGGGCTGGCTCGGCTCGATCAGCGGCGGCATCGGGCCAGCCGCGGGCTGGCTGCTCGGCATGCTTGTTTATCTTGTCATGATCCTCGGCGCTTCGATCGTCTGGCTGATCGGCTGGATCCGCGTCACCACCCAAGATCCCAAGCTCAAGCACACCGCGCCGTCCAACGGCAGCCGGGGCCTGACACGGGGCATGGCGATCACCGTCTTCACGCTGCTGATTATCCAGATCGTCCCGATCATCGGCTCGCTCGCCGCGCTCGCGAACATGGTCTGCATGGCGATCTTCTTCTTCGCGTCGTGCAGCTACCTGCGCGCGCTCGGCCGGCGCATCCCCGACTACAAACTCGTCCGCACGGTCGGGATGGTCCGGGTGGTTGTCATCATCCTGCTCCCGATCTTGCTGGTCTCGATCGTAACCATCGCGGTTTCCGCAGCATCAGCGCTGAGCACCGCACCCGGCGGCATCAGCGCCGGCATGGGTGCGCTCGCCATGCTCTTGATGTTCATCTCTGGCCTCGGCCTGATCTGGGCCTACCTCCGCCTCGTGGGCCAGTTCGCCAAGTCGATGAAAGCCGTCCGCGACCGCGCCCGGAGCATGCCGAGCAGCTTCACGCCAAACGCGCCCACGCGCAGCCCAGCCGAAAGCCCGTACTAAGTGTGCGCCGCACACAACAACCAGTCTCTGGCGTGCGCCAACTGCGGCTACAACATGGCCGGCCTGCCCGACACACAGCCATGCCCGGAGTGCGGCAAAATCGATTTCGAGATCATCTCGTTCCTCGGAGTCCCGACGCACTTTCTGCGGACGACCCACTCAGGCGCCCGCATCGTCACGGTCGCCTACTTCTTACTCGGGCTCTCGTTGCTGTTGTGGGTGATCGGCTATCTTGTGCTGATACCGCTGTCAGATTGGCTGATCGAGAACAACAGCCCCCTGGTTACAAACCAAGGGGCTCTGAGCAATCTGCATTGGTTTGTCTATACAGATCTCTATGATGCATGCCGGCTGCTGCTCATTGTCGGAATGATCGGATTCGCCATCGGCTGGTGGAAACTGGCAAAGCGGCCCAACAAGTATGGCATCCACGGCGAGCTTGCCAAGCACACATTCACGCTCCGGCTTTCTAGCCTCAGCTTGGCTTCATTCTTTGGCATGCTCTTCGTCGAGCACATGATGAACTACTTGGTGCTGTACGTCATCGTCACGGCTTGTCTCGGGCTGTTCATCATTGATTCCACGTCGTTCATGCGAAAGATCGCCGAGCTGTCGAACTCCCCGAAGCTACAGAGGCGGGTCGCAAAGTGCCGGCGTGCGAACTTCATGTACTTCGCAGTTGTGGCTTTGTTGTGTATTTTGGTGGTGCTGCAGCCTGTGCTGGAGCCCAAACAGCCCGCGAGTCGCGCGACGGCATATGCCCCGGAAATGTCGGCCTATGACGTCATGCTGGTTTGGGCATTCAATACCATTCTTGTTCTTGGTCTCTTGGTCAACTTCCTGAACACAATCGCCGTCGCCACACTCTCTTCAACACTCAAATCCGCACGCAGGCTTTCGCCGGAAGCAATCACCTGATCTGATACCATCACGACAATGAGTTCTGCTCAAGACAAGCCGAGCCGCCCCTGCCCAAAGTGCGGCTACGACCTCACGGGTGTGCCGAGCGAGAAGCCCTGCCCCGAGTGCGGCTCATCAAACAACTGCGTCCGCTGCGGCTACAACCTCGTCGGGCTCAAGCACGGCACAAAGTGCCCCGAGTGCGGCAAAGTCAGCCCGAACCCAGATGCGCACAACGCCGACAAACTCGACGCATTCTGCTTCTGCACCGGCTGCGGCTACCACCTCTACACGATCGACAAAGACGCCAGTTGCCCCGAGTGCGGCCAACCCGCCAGCGAATCCGCCATCGAACAATCCCTCTACCGCTCAGGCGCGACCTACTTCCACTCGCTCTACCGGGGCTACCTATCTGTGCTTGTCGGACTGATCGTTCTGATCGTCGGCCCAGCATTGGTTTTCGGTGGACCGACACTGACTCAATTTATCGCAAGATTGGCGGGTGCGGGCACGAATCCATTTGCCGGGATGTCGCTGTACGGGATTCTGTTCCTGGCGTGCACGGTCGGCGGCGGGCTCGTGCTCTTGGTCGGTTCGATGACTGTCACCATGCGCGACCCACACCTCGGCGCTTACGCCGATTCAGAGAAAGTGCGCATGATCACGCGCTTCATGGCCATCATCAACTTCCTGCTTTACTGCCCTGGCATGATCTGCCTCCCCTTCGTCGGCATCGCCACGGGCGGTATCGGTATGTTGACCATCGCCATTCTTTACATAGGCTGCGCCGCCACGCTCATCATCACTTCGGTCGCCTACACCGAACACATCGCCCGCCGGCTCGGCACGAAACGGCTCATCAAAGCAACCAACACCTACAGCGTCGTGCTCATAATCCTCATGGCCCTCTCGCTTTTCTTCGGCCTGCCCCTGCTTCTGACCATCTTCGGCACAGCGAACGAGACACTCATCGCCGTCGCGGGCATCGGGTTCACAGTTGTCTTCTTCGTCGGCTTTTTGGTCTACCTCCTGCTCGTCTTAAGTATGACAAGACAGCTCCGGCTCGCGATCCGCCGGGGCGAAGCCATCCCAAGAACACTCATCCCCGGCGACCGAAAGCCATGACCACGACACCGCTCCCAGCCAACACCCACTGCATCAGCTGCGGCTACGACCTCGCGGGCCTCGCAGAATCCGGCGTCTGCCCGGAGTGCGCCGCGCCCTGTTCTAAAACAGTTGAGCACATCAAGGCCCGCGAGAAAGAGCACGACCCGATCAAATCGGTCCGCGATGGCCTGCAGAACATGCTCACGAGCTATTGCATCGTCGCATGCGTCGCGGCGGTTGCGGTTGTACTTGGCATCCTGCGAAGCCGTGTTGAGCCGTTCGATTCAATTTTGTATCTGCTCGTGCCCGTTGCGCTTATCGCGATCGCGGTCATCTTCACGACAGGGATCGGTTCGCTGATCTCCGCGTATCCGAGCCACAAGGACCCTTCCAAGCCCTGCATCTCGCAAGAGCTTATGGCAACAACAACCCTTGTCGGCGTCGTGGCCCTGCTGCCATTCCTTGTGTTCAGCAACTACGTCTCGGCGACGGTCCTCCACAGCGCGCTGCCCGCGGTGTTCTTCCTGTTTATCCTCGCCACCGCGAGGTCGCTGCACAACGCCGCCTTGCACCTGGGAGTTGCCCGGACGGGTGCGGTTACGTCGGCAATTCTTACGCTGTCTTCGCTTGTGTTCGTCGTGATCGTCTGCAGCTCATTGGCAAGAGAGTACATCATCGACACCTACACCCCAAGGCTCCTCGGCCTCACCGGCGGTCAGTGGCAGGACATCTTCTATCTCTCGCTCCTCGCACTCGCCGCCACGCACTTCCTGCTCATCTTCTACTTCTGGCTCAAACTCAAGCCCCGGCTCGGAGCAGCCAAACCATGACCACCCCGCTCCCCGCCAACACCCACTGCATCGGCTGCAACTACGACCTCGCGGGCCTCACAGAAACAGCCGTCTGCCCGGAGTGCGCCCTGCCGTGCATCAACTCGCGCCTCGGCGACACGATGTACAACCAGAGCAGGCCCTACCTCAAGCGGCTTGCGACCGGAACGCGGCTTGTCATGTGGGCGTGCGCGCTGGCTTTCATCCAAGCGGCTTACATCGTTGTGCTCATTGCAACAGGCAGCGATTGGTACATTGTGTCTGTTTCGAACCTAATCTCGGCCCTGGCCCTTGCCTTGTCGATCTTTGGTTGGTTCAAAATGACCAGCCAAGACAATCCAGATCGGCCAATGAACCGGAGAACACTGGGCATGACAGCTATGCGGGTCCTGTGTGTCGCCAAAATCCTGAGCCTGTTCATGGGGATCTTTATGTTCGAGTACATGAATCTTGTGCTCGGCTGGACAGCCGCTGCGGTCGTTGGCATGCTGCCAATAGTCTTGTATCTTTCGCTGGCGGTAGAACTCACGAACCGGGCGGTGTCGCGGATACCGCACCTGTACAACCGGCGCACCATGCTCACAGCGCGCGTCGCCTGCCATGTGTTCGGGGCTCTGTTCTTTTTGTGTTGGACGGTTTACATCGCAGACATGGAACACGCCCTCTTTGGCGGGGCTTTGTATTCAAATGTATCGACCTCAGAGTTGATAGTCACAGCCACATATGCCTCCCGGCTGGCCGCGTCACTGGCACTATTCCTGGCGCTGCTGCATCTGTCTCGGAACCTGAAGACCGTGCGAACGCGTCTGCGTGAGAACGCGCAGCTAGCCGCGCCGCCCGCGCCCCCGGCCGCCCCGTGAATCCTCCGGGTCGATCGACTTGCCACCCACAAGCGTCGCGATCCCCTCGCCGAGCAAACCCGCGGCTTCCTTCACAAACTCGGGCTCAAGCTCAACTCGAAACGCGGGTTCGGGCGCCACGGTGATCTGTTGGCCCTCGGCCTCGAAGTCAAGAAGCACCGGCACGACCTCGCCCTTGGGCTTCTGCCCGCCCGGCGCGATCGCCTTGCCCGCGAGGAACCGCTGCAGGTTCTCGACCGTCTGCTTGCCCGTGCCGTTGAGCTTGGCGGTGCGCACCGCAAGGTGCAGCCTGCCCTTCTCAAGAGGCAGCCCCTCGATGGGCACCATCTTGTCGACGATGATCTGCGGGTTGCCCCGGCTGTGGTCCATGCGCCCGAGCACGAACTTGGGCCCGTCGTCCTCGAACAGATGGCCGTACTTGGCGAAGCAGTCGGCGAACATCACCGAGTCCGCCGTCCCGGTCAGGTCCTCGAGCGTGACGATCGCCATCTTCTGGCCCGCGCTCCGGCCGTTGCGCACCACGATCGTCCGCACACTCTGCGCAAGAGCCGCGACGATCACGCGCTTGTCCTGCGGCACATCCGCAAGGTCCGCCATCCGAAGCTTGGCGAACACGCCCGACCAGTCCTTCCACTGCTCGAGCGGGTGGCTCGACACGTAAAACCCGAGCGTTTCCTTCTCCTGCCGAAGCGTCTCCGCCTCGCTCCACGCCTCGGCCTTCACGAGCGGCACAACCGTCTGCGTCGCGCCCGAATCTTCCGGATCGGGTGCGCCAAACAGCGCGCCCTGGCCCGCCGCCCTGTCCGCGGCGAGTTTCTGCCCGGCACTGACGGCCTGCTCGATCGTCGCCACCATGCTCGCCCGCTCGTCGCGCGAATGCACCTCGTCGAACGCGCCGCTCTTGATCAGTGCCTCGATCGTTGCCTTGTTCACCGTCCCCGGCGGCACGCGCTCGCAGAACTCGAACAGCGACTCGTACCCGCCGTCCTTGTCGCGTTCGTCGATGATTGCGCCGATCGCCTTGGCGCCCGCGCCCTTGATCGCCTTCATCCCGAACCGCACGTGGCCGCCCGAGGGCGTGCGCTCGTCGCTCGGCTCGTACACCACCGCGAAGTCCGCCTCGGACAGGTTCACGTTGGGCGGCCGCACCTCGACACCGGTCTTGATCACCGCGCCCGTCATCGGGTCGATGAACTTCGTCCGCTTGCAGTCCTCGAGGTACGGGATCCAGTCGCTGACCTTCTGCGCCTGGCTCTCGAAGCTCAGGAACGCAGCCATGTAGTGCGCGGGGAAAAACGTCTTGAGGTACGCCGTCTGGTACGCCACGATCGCGTAGCCCGTCGAGTGCGACTTGTTGAAGCCGTAACCCGCGAACTTCAGGATCAGCTCGAAGAGTTCGTTCGCTTTCGCCGCTTCCAGACCCTTCTCGCCCGCGCCCTTGACGAACAGGGGCCGGTTCGCGCCGATGATCTTCTCTTTCTTCTTGCTGATCGCCTTAATCAGCGAGTACGCCGAGCGCAGCGGGATCCCGCCCAGCTCGTGCACGATCTGCATGACCTGTTCCTGGTACACCATCACGCCGTACGTCTCTGCCGTGAAGTGATCCACGATCGCGTGTACCTTCGGCACAGCCTGCTTGCCGTGCTTGCGCATGTTGTAGTCGGGGATCAGGTCCATCGGGCCGGGGCGGAACAGCGCGTTTGCAGCGATGAGGTCCTCAAGCCTGTCGGGCTTCATCTCCATCAGCAGCCTGCGCATGCCGCCCGATTCAAACTGGAACACGCCCGTCGTGTCGCCCCGCTGGAAGAGCGCGAAGATGCGCTGGTCCTTGTAGCCAAGCCGCTCAAGGTCCATCGGGTTCGGGCCGCCGTCGCCGACCTCGCGACCGACCGCGGCATATATCTGCTCCTTGTTCAGCGAGTTCTCGATGAGCTGCTTGGCCCGCTCGATCACGCTGAGTGTGCGCAGGCCGAGGAAGTCCATCTTAAGAAGGCCCATCGCCTCGCACGTCGGCCCGTCCCACTGGGTGACGATCTCGTTCTCGCCGCCGCCGCTCTGCCGATACAGCGGCACCACTTCGTGCAGGGGTCTCGTCGCGACGATCACGCCCGCCGCATGCACGCTGCTGTGCCGCGCCTGTCCTTCGAGCACGCGCGCGTTGTCGATCACACGCTTGGCAACATCGTCCGTGTCGTACAGCTTCTGCAGATCCGGCTCGGCCTTGAGCGCCTTGTCGAGCGTAATACCCAACTCTTCCGGGATCAGCTTCGCCAGCTTGTCCGTGTCGGTCAGCGGGTACTCAAGCACCCGGCCCACATCGCGCACCGCGGCACGCGCCTTGAGCGTCCCGAACGTGATGATCTGCGCTACGTGCCCGTACTTCTCGCGCACGTAATTGATCACATCCCCTCGCCCGTCCTGGCAGAGGTCGATATCGATATCGGGGTATTCCGATCGGTCCGGGTCCGTGAATCGTTCGAACAGCAAGCCGTAGTGCACCGGGCAGGCGTTGGAGAGACCCAGCACAAACCCGGTCATCGTGCCCACGCCCGAACCACGAGCGATCGACGGGATGCCGCGCTGGCGCCCCCAGTTGACGAAGTCCCACACGATCAGGAAGTACGCGCTGATCAGCTTGTCCGACAGGATCTTCAGCTCGCGGTTGAGCCTCGCCCACTTGCGCCAGCCATCGAGCTTGTCGCCCTCAAGCTCGGGCTCGTCGCCCACGCCCTCGACGACCTTGTGCCGATGGTCCATGATCCCCGGCCCGTAGCGCCAGACCATCCCCGCCTCGCACAAGAGCCTGAGTGTTTTGTCACACTCAACCGTGAGCGACGCCTGATCCTGATCGGGGTCGTTGGCCGGCTCAAGCTCAAAGTGCGAGCAGTACGCCTTGAACCACGCGGTCAGGTCGCCGTCAAACTCCTCGTCGGTGACCTTGGGCAGCTCCTTCTTGGGCGGCGCTTTGACGACCACCACCGGCGCATGGTTCGCGTCCTCGGGCAATTCGACGTTGCACCGGTCGGCGATCCGCTGCGTGTTGAGCAGCGCTTCCTCGCCCGCCTTGCCGTAGTCCGAGTTGTTGTACTCGGGCCCGCCGAAGATCTCCCACATCTGCTCCGGGCTCTTGACGTAGAGCTCGGGCGTGTAGCGCATCCGCGTCTCGTCGAACTTGCTCTTGCCCGTCGAGATGCAGATCAGCGTGTCGTGCGCGTCGTGGTCCTCGGCCTTCAGAAAGTGGCTGTCGTTGTCGCACACGATGGGCAGCTTCAGATCCCGCGCGATCCGAATCAGGTGTGGGTTGATCGAGATCTGCTCCGGGATGTGGTGCTGAAGCTCGACGAAGAACCTGGGCCCCGTCCCCTCGTCCGCGAACACCCGCGCATGCCACTCGGCGCTCTCGACGGCTTTCTCATAGCTCGACCGGTCACCACGCTCGATGCCGCCCGAGTTCTCGTAGCTCAACAGGTGCTCGCCCATCTCCGACCCGAGGTGGCCGTTGATCGCGATCAAACCGGAGTTGTGCGTTTCGAGCAGGTCGCGGTCCATCCGGGGCTTGAAGTAGAACCCCGTCAGGTACGCCTCCGAGCACAGGTACAACAGGTTCTGCCAGCCCGTCACGTTCTCCGCCAGCAGCACCAGGTGGTACCCGCCGTCGGACACGCCCGTGTAGGTCTTGTCGAGCCGGCTCTTGGGCGCGACGTACGCCTCGACCCCGAGGATCGGCTTGATGCCCTCGGCGCGGGCCTTCTTATAGAAGTTCACCGCCGCGTGCATGTTGCCGTGGTCCGTCACCGCAAGGGCGTTCATGCCCAGCTCTGCGGTGCGTTTCACCAGCTTATCCAACCGGTTGCCCCCGTCGAGGAGGGAGTATTCGGAGTGCAAGTGCAGGTGGACAAAGGGCTTATCGGACACAGCCGCCCCGCCGCCCTCGGCACCATCATGTAGTGGTTCTTGGCTCATAACACCCAATATCAGTGTACCCACGGCCCCGAAAAACCCAGCCGGGATCCCGCGCCAAGTAGCTTACGCCGACGAAACCGCCCCCGCCCCACTCCCGGCAACCGACAGGCGATCCACACCAGACACACCGCCCATGCCCAGCCTGCAAACCGCCGACCCCAAGCCCCATAGAGTCTCAAGATGGACGAACGCTTCCAAACCTACGCCAACAGGGCCGCCGCCTTCCGCGCCCGCGTGCACCAGCACCAGAGCCGACCCCGCGGCCCGATCGAGTCCGCCATCAATCTCTTCCTCACGCTGCTCATCTTCGTCGTGCTGCTGATCCTCATCATCCCGCTGATCGCCCTGATCATCCTGCTGGCGATCGGCTTCTTCATCTACTTCAAGGTCAAAGCCTTCTTCCGAGGCCTCGGCAAACCAAACGCCCACGTCGGCCCCGTCCGCACCGACGGCCGGGACAACGTCCGAGTCATCGACCGCGACTAGTGCCCAGATTGGGGCCAACACCCACAATGCGGGCTATGGGTCGGTCGTCCTGTGCTCGGCGCTTAGATCGTGTGAAGCCAGAACGAACGCTCAAATTGCTCTGAATCAGCGCGCAACTTCATGTATGCTGGAATGCGTCGCCGAACAAAGACACACGGAGCCAACGCCATGACGCACGCACGGATCATTGTCGCCGCCTCGATCGCATGCACAGCCGCCAGCGCCTCGGCCCAGAACTTCTACGTCACCGACCAGACAACATTCACCGCCGGCCTGACCGACTTCGCAGTCGAAGACTTCGACAACGGCGCCAACAAGGTGCTCCCGGATGAGACGCTCGTCTTTGACAATCTGACCGTGTCGTTCTCAGCAACCGCCGGGGGCCACACGCTCGGCGACGACCTGTTCTGCAGCGGCACCTCGGGCGGGGGCAACATCGCATCCGCCCTCATCACATTCGATAGGCCAGTGATCGCCATCGGCGCCAACCAGTTCGACAGCTACACATCCATCGGCGCTGGTGTCGATGGCGTCTATCACGACAGCTATCAGATCGATGTGGTCAGCCCATTCCCGGGTGCCGAGCTCGGTGACTTCTGTGTCGTCGAATTCACCGAACCGATCACCGAACTCATGTGCTACCCATTGACCAGCTTCAGCATGGCATACGAGATCGACAACCTCGTCATCGTCTACGCACCCGAGCCCTGCACAGCCGACGTCAACGGCGACGGCATGCTCACACCAACAGACTTCACCGCGTGGATCGGTGCATTCAACACAAACGCCCCAGAGTGCGACCAGAACAGCGACGGCGCATGCACACCAACCGACTTCACGGCATGGGTCGGAAACTACAACGCGGGCTGCTGACTGTAAACGAACCTACCGCGTCCCATCCTCCCGGTGGCGGTGCAAAGCAACCGATCTGAAATCAGTCACGGTTTTGGTCTGATTTTCGTCGATTCGGTGTTCAACCCAAACCGGACCTCGGTTAGCCTGCGCCCTTGCACACACATCTTTCGTGAGGGTTCTGAACATGCGTATCACCACCGCCGCTTCCGCTTTCCTTATCGCCGGGTCCGCAGCCGCCCAGTCGTCGTCGCACCGAACCGTGACCGATGCGCAGGGCGTATCGCTCGAGCGCACGCTCAACCCGCTCAGTTCCGCGGGCACGACCGGCCCGCTGATCCAGGAAGATCTGCTCTGGGCATACACCGACGCGGTCTCCATCCCGAGCTCGGTCGCGCTCGCCGACGGGGGCGGCGAGGCGTGGGTCGCCCACTCGCTCAACGACGAACGAATCAGCAGGTTCTCGGTCGCCGGCGGCAACACGCCCGCGTCCATGTTCTCGATCCTCGCAGAGAACCCGAACTACGTCGGTGTCGCGGCCTCGGCAGACGCGTCGCGCTGTGTGGCGATCTCAGAACCCGCATCGGGCCAGATCGTCGCACGAGCGTTCTCCGCAGCCGGGGGCAACTCGACCGACTGGACCTACACATTCGACGCCGCATACACCGACACGCGCGAACGCTCAGTCGCGGTCAACGCCGACGGCTCACGCACCGCCGTCACCGCATACGACGGCGCCAACACACTCCTCGTCATCCTCGACGGCGAAGGCAACGTCGTCAACACAACCACGGTCGCCGGCTTCTCGCTCCTCGTCGACATCGATGACTCGGGTGACCGAGTGGTCGTCACCGCCGGCGCTGTGGCGCGCGTCTACGACACCGCGACACTCACCGAACTGCACGCACTCACCGTGTCCGGCGCTGGCGGCTACGCACGTATCTCACGCGACGGCTCGGCGATCGCCGCCGGCGGGTTCAACGTCAGAGCAGCCCGAGAGGTCGAGGGTGTCTGGCAAACCGCCTACTCGGGAACCGGGTCACAAGACTGGTTCGGCGGCGTCTCGCTCAGCGGCGACGGAGAAACACTCTTCGCGGTCAGCCACCGCTACGGCGACGGCTACCTCACCAACAGCCACCGCGTCGTCGACCTCACAACCGGCGCGGTCGTCGCGTCGTCCAGCTACACAGGCGCCGGCGGGCTGCAGAACTCTGCCATCGGAGCCGAGTCGAACAGCGACGGCACGCTCTTCGTCGCCGCCTCGTGGGGCGATGCAGCCAACACCATGCCCGAGGTCCGCGTCTACGACCGAGACCTGAACCTCGTCGATTCGATCGACACCAAGGGTTCGCCCTTCGCGATCGATCTCAGCAAGGACGCCGCCACACTCGCGGTCTCGACCAAATCGATCCACGCCAACGACAACGGCAGCGGCGGCACCACCTACATCTATCAACTCGCCTCCGACTGCCCCGCCGACGTCAACGGCGACGGCATGCTCAGCCCAACCGACTTCACCGCGTGGGTCGGCGCCTTCAACTCGAACGCGCCCGAGTGCGACCAGAACAACGACGGCATGTGCACACCCACCGATTTCTCTGCCTGGGTCGGCAACTACAACGCGGGCTGTTAATCTGTACAAATTCTCGCTTGTTTCTTGAGATTTGTCCTGTCATTCTGGACCGCTCTCTGACACAATAAGCCCCTGCAAAGGGGGCTTTTCCATGCGCCGATTGATTCCTTCGGTTCTCTCGCTTGCCGTTATGTCTGCCGCACACGCCGACATTTTCCGGGTCGATGACGACGCAGCGCCCAACGGTGACGGCTTGAGCTGGGCCCGGGCGTTCGACTCGCTCACCGACGCGCTCGCCGTGGCGAACTCGGGCGACCAAATCTGGGTCGCGGGCGGGCGGTACATCCCAGACACGCCCGCAGGATCAGCCGCGACATTCAACATACCCGACGGCGTGCAGGTCTACGGCGGATTCGACGGCGACGAATCTACACTCGCCCAGCGAGGCAACCCGCTCTCGCCGATCTCCGAGCTCAACGGCGCCAGAAACTCGTACCACGTCGTCACCATGAACAACGTCGGACCCGGCACTGTCCTCGACGGCTTCGTCATAACACTCGGAACCGCCGACGGCGCGGGTACAGCCGCGCGCGGCGCCGGCCTCTACGCAACCGACTCAGCGCCGTCGCTCCGATTCATCAGATTCATACAGAACACCGCCAACAGCCGCGGCGGCGGCGCATACTTCGAAGGCTCGCCCGCGAACTTCGTCAATATCACAAGCTGTGAGTTTAACGGTAACTCAAGCGCACTCGGCTCGGCGCTCTACAGCCAGTCCGCCACCACGGTTCAGGGATGCCAGTTCACAGGCAACTCGGACGGCCCCGCCTACTACATCACGGGCGATGGCATCCAGACCATCGACGGCTCTACGTTTCACCAGAACACCGGCGGGCAGGCCGGCGCCTTACGCACAGCAATGGACCCAGGCGGCTCGTCCATCATCGCCGACTGCGTGTTCACTCAGAACGAAGGCACACTCACAGGCGGCATCTACTACAACAATTTCGGCAACCACGAGATCCGCACAACCCGATTCCTGAATAACCACGGCGACTCAAGAGCCGGCGCTGTCACCGCACAGATGTTCGACGACACCTCGAGCTCCCTGCTTATCGAAAACTCGGCCTTCACAGGCAACACCTCCGAGAGCATCTGCGGCGCCATCCTTCTCGATTTCGACGGCGATCTCGACATCGTCAACACAACCGTCGTCGGCAACTCATCGATGACAGGTATCGGTGGCGGCGTTATGTGCACCAAAGGAACCGCGCGGATCAACAACTCGATCCTCTGGGACAACCAGACCGGAACCGTGAACGCCCAGCAGCGGCTAAACCTCTGGTACAACTCGATCGCCAGCGTCAGCGCCAACCGAACCATTATCGGATTTCTGGGCTTCGGCATCTCTCCGCCAGCGGGCGCGAACAACTCCGCCGCCGACCCGCTCTTCGTTGACGCCGACGGCAACGACAACACGTTCGGCACAAACGACGACAACGTCCGGCTCATGCCCGGCTCACCCGCCATCGACACCGGCTCAAACCTCTTCGTTGGACCGTTCATTTTCGCCGACATCTACGGCAGCAACAGATACGCCGACGACACAGGCACACCAGACACAGGCGACGCCGGCGGCCTGCCGCCCGTCGTCGACATCGGAGCCGCCGAATTCCAGGGCACCACACCATCCAATTGCCCCGCCGACGTCAACGGCGACGGCTCGGTTACGCCAACCGACTTCACCGCGTGGGTCGGTGCCTTCAACTCGAACGCCCCCGAGTGCGACCAGAACAACGACGGCATGTGCACACCGACCGACTTCACAGCATGGGTAGGAAACTACAACACTGGGTGCTAGTTACCACTTTCGATGGGGAAAATGGGACTGTTGCGTCATTTTTTTAGAATATGCCCAGTTCAAGCCCGTCAATCTATTTTATCTTGTATACTTACTCTGAGTACCAGCAATGGTCGGCGTCACGGGTTCTTGTGGGCATAAATGAAGAACAACAATGAACACCTTACAAATCGCTTTCGCATGCACATTGGTCACAGCTTCGAGTGCATCGGCACAGAGCCTCTACCTTACAGACCAGGCCTCATACGTCGCCGGACTCAGCGACTTTGCGGTCGAAGACTTCAACGCTGGACCTAACAACATCTTGCCCGACGGTACACTCGTCTTTGACGCATTTTCTGCATCAGGAGACTACAACGGCGGTGCCAGTATTGTAGATAACCATCTTTACATCGGGGGGTATACAACCCACCCCACATTCCAAACCACCGTATCCATCCAATTCGACCGACCTGTCGCCGCGATCGGAATGAAGCTTCTCGATATCGGCGCCGAGGTTTCCGGCGGCGTTGACTACTTTACATTTGGATCCACGGAATACTTTGCCGACGCAAACCCCGGCGATTTCGGCGTCATTGTGTTCTCTGAGCCCATCACTCGTCTCACCTTTACACCCTTCTTTAGCTTTAGTATGTGGTTCGAGATCGATGATCTCGTCATCGCCTATGCGCCCTCGCCCTGTATCGCCGACACCAACCACGACGGCATGGTCAGCCCAACCGACTTCACCGCGTGGGTCGGTGCGTTCAATTCCAACGCCCCAGAGTGCGACCAGAACAACGACGGCATGTGCACACCCACCGACTTCACCGCATGGGTCGGAAACTACAACGCGGGTTGCAACTAACCTCTACTCGTCCTCACCAACCCGCACATCGTTCATCGCCCCGCGGTACCTGCGGATGAAGTGCGCCGCAAGCTCGCCACGCGAATGAACACCGAAGTGCTTGTAGATCGCCTGCACATACTCGTGCACCGTCGGCACGCTGATGCCCATGCTCGCCGCGGCTTGTTTCTCCGTCATCCCCGCAAGTAGCATCTCAAGCGCCTCGTTCTGCCGCTTCGTCAACGTCGCGGGCGTTGGCTGGAGCGTTGATGCGATCGGCCCGCCGATGTGGCGCGCAAGCTCCCGGTGAGCCAGGTCCAGCAGGTACCACTCCCGCCTCCCGAACGGCGCATCGCCCGTCGCGCGGTGCATCCAGATCGAGCTCGACCTGCGCGTCCCGGGGATTCGGCAGATCGAGATGATGTAGTCGTCGATGCCCGCGAGCTTATGCCGCTCGTTAAAAGCGTGCGACCGGTACCAGCTCGCGTCGTCCCAGATCTGCCGTCGGCTCCGCGTCACGCTCGGCGCGCTCGCTTTCAGCAGCGTCGTGAACTCTGGCGTCCGGCGCACGGGCGTCTCTTCCGCGTAGGTCTCCCACGCGTCGCGCTCTGCCCGCCCCGCGAACCCGATCCGGATCGGGCCGGTCCTGTTCGACCTCGCCGGCGCGCCGGGCGGCACGCCCTCCCACCCCTTCTCCGCCAGATCACGCAGATCCGCGATCTCGTTCCCGATCGCCACCTGCGCGGGCAGAAGCTCGATCAACAGTTCCATCGCCCGCGTCCGCCACGAGTACGCGTCGTCGCCCAGCGATCGGCACTCCTCGACCAGCGCGTACACCCGCCGAAGGTCCCGCCGACTCGCCCGGCCCTGGTACTTTGGAGAAGCCTGTCCACCCATCCATACAGACTACCCCGGAATCCAACGAATATTCCCCTCTATTTAGATGGGTTGTGAGGTGTCGATTGTCCCCCATCATGTGCTCCAGACCCAGCGGGGGAACATCGCCACACAGAGCCGTGGCAGGAGACACCAGATGAACACGATCACAAAGTCAGCAGCAGCACTCATCGCGGCAGCAGCAATCGGAAACGCAAACGCGGACGACCAGATCTTCGTCGGAAGCCCCGACGGCACCGTCTACGTCGCAGACTCGAACACGGGCGAGTTCACCTACTTCGCCTGCTTCTGCTTCGGACCAATCGTCAGCATCCAGCCCATCGGCAGCGACCTGCTCATCGGCGATTCCTTCGGCACCATCTGGACCATCGACGGCCAGACCAGCGACACCATCGCAGCCGTCTGGGTCGCGCCCGGCATGCGCGACATGGCGATCCAGGGCGAAGAACTCCTCGTCATCGACAGCCAGGGCGCACTCGTACGCGCCGACCTCAACACCGGCAGCGTCATCGAAACCATCGACACGCCGATCGAAGCAACCTCGGTCGTTGTCTTCGACAACACCATGTACGTCGGGGGCGCCGACGGCTCGATTCACAGCAAGAGCGAGTCGGAAACCCAGTGGAAGCACTTCGGCCAGATGAACGCCGCGGTCAAAACGCTCGGCGTGCGCCCGAACGCGCTCATCGTCGCAGACGACCAGGGCGAAGCCAGACTCATCGACTGGGCCGGCGCACCCGACGACGGCTACTACGTCACCACCGACGTCATCGACGCGTCGTACACCGGCGACCTCACGCTCTTCACGCAGGCGCCGGGCGCTGTCCATGTCTACGACGCCGAGACCTCGGTCCTCGTCGACACGTGGCAGGTCCCCGTCCCCGCAAGCGCGATCTTCGTCCGCCCGGGCAGCGTCTGCAAAGCCGACACCAACCGCAACGGCGCGCTCGAAGCCGGCGACTTCTCCGCGTGGATCGCCGCCTACAACCGGGGCGACTTCATCGCCGACCAGAACAACGACCTCGCGGTCACGCCGACCGATTTCTCCGCGTGGATCAGCAACTACAACCAGGGCTGCGACTAACCAGTTCCTGCGCCAACCTCGCACACCCAGTTCCCTGAGCGGCGCATGACTCGCGTTCGTTCACACACACATGACAAAGGCCCCGGGTTGCAACTTCCCGGGGCCTTCGTCTCTTTGCGACACGTCTGGTTGTGGTGTGTGATGCTTGCTCTGTGTTATCTCTTGCTTCGGCGCGGTCGGGTTAGAAGCTGACCGTCGCGCCGGCGCCGGCGAAGAAGTCCGACGACTCGGTCGTCAGCCCGACGCCCACCTTCGCGTCGAGCGTGACGTTTGGCACGATCGTCAGGATGCCGCCCGTCTGCAGGAAGTGCGAGTCCTCGATGTCGTCGTCGTCATTGAAGAACGCGAAGTACTCGATGAATGTCTCGATCTCATCGTTCCATTCCTGATCGAAACTGATGCTCGCCGACGTCTGCAGGTACGTGTCGTCGGTGGTCATGTTCTCGAGCTGCGTGAGCTGAACCGCGCCCGAGAAGCCGAACACGTCGTCGAGCTCGTTGTAGTCGAACGCGATCTCCGCCGACGGGTCAACGCGGTCCGACGTGAACTCGTCCGCACCGATCGGCAGGCTCGCCTCGAGCACAACCACAACCGCGGGCACCGCGCCCGTGTTGTTGCTGATCACGTCCACCTTCACGCCGACGAACATGTCCGTCACGCCGGTCGTCCGGTCATCGAAGCCCGTCGCCTCGACGTCAACCGTCTGGTAGCCGCCCCACCCGACTCGGCCCTCGACACGCTCGACAATACCAGTCCGAAGCAAGAGCTCCGGGCCGGCGAGCGTGCTGACCTCGGTGCCCGACTCATCATCGAACGAGAACGTGGTACCCGCCTGCAGCGAGAACCGACCAACAGGCACAACGCCCACGCTCGAACGGAACCGCGGACGGTCCGGAGCGAAGGGGCGGTCGATAGGGTCGGCCTCGTAACCAAAGATATTGGTTTCGCCGCCGATTCCAGACAAAATCCCACCACGGGTTTCGCCGTCGCCCTGGCCGGCAGCAAGGCCGGTACACGCCGCTGACGCGACAACTATCGAGATCACAAGCTTCAACATACAGCCACTCCAGTCGGCGTCGGCGCACCTCGCACCGTTGCCAACCCGAGCCATCGGAACTCGAAGCCCTTTTGGGATAGAGACTTTCTAAGAGTTTGCGTGCAGCGCAGCTCTTGCCTGTCTGATCAGCCGGAGCGTCTCGTTGATCGCAGCTTCAAGGTTCTTGTTCACAATGAACGCGCTGTAAACATCCCCGGATTTGGCAACCGAGATCTCACGCTTCGCCTCGGCGAACCGCTTCTGGATCGAATCCTCATCCTCGCGGTTCCGCGCACGAAGCCGATCCAGCAGCACGTCCTCGCTCGGCGGCTCGATAAACAACCCGAACGCGTCGGGCATCTTCGCCTTCACCTGCTCCGCGCCGTTCACGTCGATCTCAAGAATGACGAGCCGACCCTCGGACAGGTGTTCCTCTACCAGATCGCGGGGTGTGCCGTACTTCTTCCCGAAGACGTCCGCGTGCTCGAGCAGCTCGTCGTTGGCGACCATCTGCTCGAACTGCTCGTCGGTCACGAACCGGTAGTCCACGCCCTCGGCGTCATCGACCGTCTTCTGCCTCGTCGTCACGCTCACGCTGAACACGCTGCCGACCACCGCTCGCTCGATCGCGCGCGTGATCGTCGTCTTCCCGACACCGCTCGGCCCGCTGATGATCAGCAGCATCCCCGTCCTATCAACCTCGGTCGTCACCATGATGGCACAGCGTAGCCCGGCACAACCCGCCCGTTTTCCGACCCGAGCACGCGCACAAAAAAACCGCCCCACATTTCTGCACAGCGGCTTTCCCCACTTCGTTCTTTTGATGCCGGCCTACGCCGTCACATCGAGATTCTGCCCGGTCTCTTTGGGCGAGAACACCGGGCTGACCGAGCCGCGCGAGTGCTTGCCGACCTGGCCCGCGTCCTTGATCATCTTGACCGCCGCGGCTCCCTCGGCCTCCATCGCGTCGAGCACCTTCCGCGCCAACATGTAGTCGCCGCGAGCACCGGTATCAGTCACAAGCCCTGAGAGGTTCATCCCCCCACGGATCGGCCGATCTCGCCAGACTATTCAATAAGATCCGCAGGCAGGCACACCCCTGTTGTGGGTATGGATCGGTGCGATCCGGGCCTTGCCGGGTCGGTCGGCTCAACCGGTGCGATCAGGGATGCCCAAACCCTACGCTGAGGTGGGTGCCGCTCGTCCGGTGCCCGGCCTTCCACTCGATGGAGGCTTGGCCTTCGTCCAGACGTATTCAAGACGGCTCCCGTAGGGTCGGAAAGGTTTGGACATGTACTCCTGACGTGCTCCCGGCTGAGCCGAACTCCCGGCTCAGACCCAAATCGGCCCCCGTGGGCCACCCTCGTATCGGCTCGCCGAGCTCCATCCCGGCAACCCTCTCTCAACTGATGCGAGAATACCGCCCCGCCGGTTCGACCCGACACCAGAAATCCTGATTCACGACAACTTCGCCGATTCCACACGTCCGGTTTGACGCGAAACACCCGATCGGGTACAAACAAGAAGCGACCCGGCTCGCGGCCCCGGTGGAAATGGGCCAAAGCCGGACCGAACCGAGACCAAGCACGCCCCGACACACGGATGATCTGGGACGAGCCTCGGAACGCTTTAGGACTAGAACCCATCCGCGAGCGCGGCCAAGCTCACACGAGCACGCTATGCTGCGCTGCAGAAAGAACCGGCGGCCGGCGGCCGCGCACAGGAGTCACACATATGTTCAACAACGCGAAGCGCTCCCGCCAGCTCATCACGCTCGCCGTCGCCTCGGCCGCGGCAGCATCAACCCTCACCGGCTGCTCCAGCGAGCGCAACCGCCTCGCCGAGTTCCGCGAGAACCCGACACCAGATCTCGTCACCATGAGCAGCCGACCCGACGACGTCCGCAACGTCAAGGCACTCATCCGCGACGAATCTAAGCGCATGCTCTACCGCGACTGGATGTACATGTGGTACATGGACCGCCCCACCCGCCTGACCCCAGAGCCCAGCGCCTGGTAAACCAAGCGAATCCGCACTGCAACACACGAAGCCGAAGGCGCCTGCCTTCGGTTTTTTTGTGCGCGACACAAAACCAAGATATACAGACACAAAAATGAGTTACTCGCCGGGCGTGCACGATGCGAGGTCGGCCTCTTCACACAATCTGTGCACGCTGCCATCTCCCGAGATCGGCGTGTTGTGTGAATTCATGTTTATGGTACGATCTGCTCGCTGACTTGATGAACCACTCGGGTTCGTACAACGAGTTCAGGAGCAAAGCATGCGACCAACGACCCCCTCGGCCAGGTTCCGTACCAACCTCTCGATAGCGATGCTGATTGCGCTGGTGACAGGATGCGGCTCGTACGACCGCTCTGGTCGCTACGGCGATATATCCATTACGCCGGTCATGGTGGCGCCGTGGTGGGAATTCCGCGACCGACTCCAGCCGAAGTTCAAGCTTGATGCGGACGAGTTGCTCGCCAAGGCGCTGCCCAAAACTCTTGCAACAACCGATCGCACATTCCGCGGCTCATCGGTGCGAACAGAAGTGCTTCTGCCGAACTCGAACTTTGATCTGTCTGATATCGGCGGCGGCGAGGGCGTCGGATCGGGCGATGGTGCCGACGCCAGCGATCGAAAGGCCGCCGATCTGGCGCTGCTTGAGACGCCTCTCGGCAGCGACCACATGATGCTTTATCAGCTCTCCAACGCGCTCTATCAAGAGATCGCGATGCTCAACAGCTACATCATGCACACAACAGTGCCCGATGGCTACGCGCCCTACGTCATCCGACTGAACATCGGCGCGATGATCTACGCCGACGATCTCGAGGCGGACATGTACAGCACGATCAGCTTCTTCACAGGCAAGCCCTCGTTCGGCGGTGACCCGACCAAGTCCGATGAGATCCCGTCGGCCGGTGTTCTGGTTGTGCCGATGCTCGTCACCGATGCGATCGAAGCCGCCCAGCGCCAACAGAGCCGCGAGCGACTCATCGACATCGCGACCCGCGTCTCGGGCGGCATCGGCACGGTCGGCGGCGACATCTCGTTCGCCGAGCGTTACAACAGACTCCAGCAGCTCATCGGATCCGACATGAACTCGGTGTTCCAGGTCTCAAGGGCGTCTGACAACACCATCAGAGTCAAGATGGGCGCGTCCAACAGTGTCCCGGCCGGCAACAGGATCAACAACCTGAACCAGGAACTCGTGGGCCGAACCTTGCCCGTGACACTGCTCGTGCTTGTGCCCAAGGACTACGTCAACTACATCCAAAGCGACGATTGCGAGGAACCCGGAGTCGGAGCCGTGCTTACTGCTGTTCAGCGCACGTCGTTCCGAAACCCGAAGACGGGCCGGCTGCTCCGCAACAAGACCGACCTCGGCAACAAGTTTCTGCGCGTCAAAGACTCAGAAATGGTCAAGGTGTACGGCCTCGAGTCCGACTTCGTCAAACTCTACAAGAACTTCAACGAAACCGAGAACCGCTTTGAAACTTACCTCGGCAAGATCGCTCTCGCGGTTGCAGACAACGACTATCAACGATTCGTCGAGGTGCTCGAGTGGGCCAGCACGCCCGGACTCCAGCGCGTTGCACCAGTTGTATGGACCACGTTTGTTGACATCTTTGCGGATACAGACACCTCGGTCACAACCATCAGCCTCTGCGAGTCCCACACGCCGGCGCTCCCTCTGATTCCGGATGAGGGTACAAAGCTTGCTGTCCTTGACGACGGCAAGTCGCTCACCGTTCAGATCGGCGGCGGCAAGAACCTGTCGGCATCAAAGATCGAATCCAGGCTCATTGTCTCGGCCGAGTCTCTCGACAAACCGGTCGTCTTCTCGCCGAACTCCGTCAAGGTTGACACGACAGGCAGAACAATCCAGCTCGCCTTCCCCTGGTTCGATCAGTCGCTGATCGAACCCGACGCGAAGAAAGCCAAGAACGTCGAGTACGCGGTTCATCTGGGTTTGTACGCAGATCACTCCGAGAACACAGAGAGCAGCCTTGTTTCGTCCACCCCCATTGCTGCCCAGCGTGTCGTGCTCAAGAAAGACGCCAAGGCCGCGAAAGACCCTGTCGCGGTCACGATGACCACTTCGACCGCCGAGATCTCCGGCAAACAGGGCAAGATCGACATCACGATCAAACGCGACGCGAAGATCGATCTGCCAAAGGACAACGCCTTCATCACGATCGAGCACGCCAGCTTCATGGGCATCTCGACCGACGGCACTCAAACGAAGATCGAAAGTTCGATCGAGGACGGGCTTGTTGTTCTTGAAGCAGGCAAACTCAAGATCGATATCGCCAAATTCGGCAAGAAGGTCAAGGAAGGCAAGACTTACAGCTTCAGCGTGATGGTCAACCAGATGGCGATCAACAAAGACGTTGTGCTCAAGCTCGAGATCAAATCTGTCAAAGACATCAGCTCAAGCGTCACCGTCAACAGAGTCGAGGGCCCGTAACGGCTTTACACCCGCTCCCCACCAACACCGAGCGACTTGACCAGGCCGTCGAAGTGATCGATGCCGTAGAAGTCGATGACGAGCTTGCCCTTTGTGCCGGTGCGGTTGGTCTTGATGCTGACCTTCGTGCCCAGGTGATCGCCGAGCTTGCGTTCGAGGTCAGCGTGAACCGCCGAGCGTCTGGGCGCCTCGGCCGCGGCTTTCGCCTCGACGGGCTTGCCGACCAGCTTGGCCTGCGCCTCGAGCTGCCTGACCGACCACTCTTCCTTGGCCGCCTTGATCGCGAGCTTGATTCTCTGATCGCCGGCGATAACTGAAAGAAGAGCCTTGCCGTGCCCGAGCCCGAGGTGGCCCTCGGCGATCAGCGTGCGGATCTCGTCCTCGAGGTCGCACAGCCGGATTAGGTTCGCCACGCTCGACCGGTCCATGCCCAGCTTCTCCGCGATGTCGGCGTGGGTCATCGAGAACCGGGTCGCAAGCTCCGACAGGGCCTCGGCCCGCTCGATCGCGTTCAGGTCCTCGCGGTGGATGTTCTCGATGAGCGCCAGCTGAGCCGAGCTCTTGTCGCCCTCCTCGCGGACCATCGCGGGGATGTGCGTCAGGCCCGCGATCTTGGCGGCCCGCCACCGCCGCTCGCCGGCGATGATCTCGTACCGACCGCCCGTGCTCCCCCCGCTGCTGGCGGGGCGTACAACAATCGGCTGCATCAACCCGTCGGCACGGATCGATTCCGCCAGCGCCTTGAGCGCCGACTCGTCGAACGATTTGCGAGGTTGGTTTCTGTTTGGTATTGCCCCGCTGAGCGGGATCATGATCGCCGGGCCTTTGGGCGCAACTTCATCTGTAGCAACGGCTTGCGGCTGCGTGTCGGCCTCGGGCTTGGGTTGGGCCGGCTGGGCCTCCGGCGCCGGGGCGGCGGTTGGTGGCGTGTCCTGCGTGTTCTGATCGACCGTGACCGGCTCGCCGATCATCCCGCTCAGGCCTCGGCCGAGCCGACGGCGTTTGACCCTGCCACTCTGTGCGTCCGTACCCATGCGTCGGCCTCCTTGCCAAAGATTCCTGGCTCACCTAGCTTACGCCAACCGGGACTCGCCGGACAACCAGTACCCACACACGCCGCAGGGATAGCACACATGACCAGCAACTCCACCCAGCAAGAGCCCGGCCCAGAGACCATCTCCCGCGGTGTGCTCACCCGAGGTTCCGCCGTCCTCGTCTGCAAGAATCTCAAGAAGGGCTACCTCTATCTGCCCGGCGGCCACGTCGAGATCGGCGAGACCGCCGCGACCGCGGTCATCCGCGAGTTCGAGGAAGAGACCGGACTGAAGGTGACGCCGGGCCGGTGCGTCGCCGTAGCCGAGGTGCTCTTCGGGAAGGGGGGTCATGAGATCAACTTCCTGTTCCACGTGGAACACGTCGGCGAGCTGCCCGACACGGTCGAGAGCAAGGAAGACGGCATCGGTTTCGAGTGGATCGAAGCCGCGGCGATCGTGGACGCCGATCTTCGGCCAAGAGCGATCAAGGCCTGGCTTGTCGGCGGGGGACTCACAGGCGATCCGGACCAAGAGCTGGCTGAGTTCATCACGGATAAAGAAGACAACTGACCCGCCCCGCCGCTGACGGCATCACAGACCCAGAATCACACGTTTTTCGCCGGATTATGGCATATTTTTGCGGACCGGACACAACTCGGGCCTGTTGGATGCCGATGCGTGGGCCGTGGCGGAAGATCACGAGAACATCCCGACGCCCAAGAAGCTCGAGCACCTCATCGAGAGGCTCGCGGGCAGGATCGCCGAGCTCGACACCGAGATCGAATCCCTGCGCGGCAGGTCCAACGCGGATTTAGCCGCGGCTCTTCTCGCGCACGAAGTCTGCAACATCCTGACGCCGGGCAAAGCGATCGCGCAGATGGCGCTCGCCAGACCCGGTGATCAGGCGATGGCCAAGAAAGCACTCGAAAGGATCGTGACCGGGATCGATCGGACGACTGAGATCGCCGAGATCGTGATCGAGATGACCGAGGGGCATCCGGTGTCGGAGAACTTCCAGACAGACGTGCTTGATGCCGCCCGGGAGGCCATCCGGTCGCTGCACCAGGACCCGGGTTCGCTGAACATCACGGTGGAGTTGAAGATCGAGCCGGGCCTGAACGCCGCGATTTCGACCGTTTCGCTGGTTCAGGTGCTCGTAAACCTCGTTTCCAACGCTGTGAAGGCCATTTCTGGTTCTGAGAGCGGCGGGGGGCGTATCCGGATCGAGGCGGAGTCTGGGCCGTGTTCCACGTGGAACAGCGGCGCGGTTCGGCTGGCGGTGATCGACGACGGCCCCGGCATCGACCCGATTCTGCGGGACACGCTCTTCGAGCCGTTCGTCAGGACAACCGAATCCCGCAAGCTCGGCGGCAGCGGTCTCGGGCTTGCGATCTGCCGACAGCTCGTCGAAGCGGTGGGCGGGGAACTCGAGGTTTCGTCCACGCCGGGCCACGGCGCCTGCTTCTCGATGATCCTGCCGGCGAGCAAAGCCGCAAGCCGGGCGGCTTAGCGCCCCGGCCCCCCTATCAGAATTTCAATGAGAGAATCGGTCGCCTAGCTGCCCATCGGCAGGATGACGATGTCGCACGGGTCAATCCGCATGCCGACCTGGGTGGTCGAGGTGCTCAGGTGCTCGGCCGTCGGGTTGAGCTCGCTGACGGCGAGGACCTGGCCCATCGTCTGTTCGCCGAGGCGGACCTGGTGCTGAGCGATCTCGCCGAGGTAGACGGATTCGAGCCGTTTGCCGGGCAGCGTGCCGGTGGCGGCAGCCTCGACGAGTTTGATCGACTCGGGACGGATCGAGCACATCACACGCTGGCCCTTGGAGTAGGCGGCGGTGTCTCCGGCAATCGAGGCGAGGACCTTGCCGGCGGCGGTCTCAAGGGTGAGCCGGTTAACGCCGTCGGGTTCGAGAACCTTGGCCTCGACGAAGTTGGTTTCCCCGAGGAAGCTGGCGACGAACTGACTCTGCGGGTTCCGGTAGAGATCCTGCGGTGTGCCGATCTGCTGGATCTGGCCGCCCTTCATGATGGCGATGCGGTCCGCCATGCTGAGGGCTTCTTTTTGATCGTGTGTGACGTAAACCGTTGTCAATCCAGCACTTTTGCAGATCTTTCTAATTTCACTTCTTAGATCTGTTCTGAGTTTAGCGTCGAGGTTCGAGAGCGGCTCGTCGAGCAGGAGGACGTCCGGGCGGATGACCAGGGCGCGGGCGAGCGCGACGCGCTGCTGCTGGCCGCCGGAGAGTTGGTTGGGCTTGCGCTTGGCGTACTCGCCCATCTGGACGGCTTCGAGGGCTTCCCTGACGGCCCGGTCGCGGGCGGCGGCGGGGGTCTTGCGGACGTTGAGGCCGAAGGCGACGTTCTGCTCGACGGTCATGTGGGGCCAGAGGGCGTAGCTCTGGAAGACCATGCCGGTGTTTCGTTTGTTGGGTGGGGTGTTGGTGACGTCTTTGTTGTCGAAGGCGATGGTGCCGGAGGTGGGCTCGATGAAGCCGGCGATCATGCGGAGGAGGGTCGTTTTGCCGCAGCCCGAGGGGCCGAGGAGGAAGAAGAGTTCGCCCGGCTCGATGGCTGTGGTGATGTGGTCTACGGCGGTGGCCTTTGCCGAGCCCGAGCCGAAGGTCTTGGTGATGCCGGTGAGTTGGATTCGCGTGCTCATAGGTGCCAAAGGGTAGCGGACTGGGGGGCCGGATGCCCGGCCGGCGAGTCGGTGGAGTACGGAGTGGGAGGAGGGCTGGCGTCCGTGTGTAACCCGGGTGCGGACGTGTGGCCCGGCGAGGGCTCGTTGAAGAGATGGCCAATGTTGGGCGGCATCCTTGGTATTGCCTTGCCGGGCAAGTAGGATGAAATCGGAGACCAAAATGAATTCAAAGATTGTTGTTGTGGTGGCCGGATTGTGTGCATCTAGTTCTGCGTGGGGGCAGGGTGTCGCGGATGCGTACACGCTGGTCGAGCTTCAGCGGCTTGATCCGGCGAACCCGGTTCGGCCCGCGGCGATCAACAACAGCGGTGTGGTCGTCGGAGAGAGTATCGATGGATCTGTCCGGGTGCCGGTTGTGTTCATGCCCGACGGGGTGTCAACAGAGCTGAGCACGCCGGTGATCTCAGACTCTATTCGTGCGGTCGACATCAACGACGAGGGCGCCATCCTGTACCGCGCGTCGGTCAGTGAGGGGAGTCCGCTGCATGTGCGCACGGCAAAAGGCGTGCACCACGAGTTGCCTGTGCCCGCCGGGTATGACCTGTCTTACGGCATCGCGATCAACTCGAGGGGCGATGTCGCGGGCGGAGTGTTTGAGCTTCCGGATCTGGTTGATGGCGTGCCCGCGATATGGTCGCTTACTCCGAGTGGCTACGAGGTGAACGTTCTTTCTTCACTGTTTGGCAAAGGGGTTAGCGCGTTCTCGGATTCGGGATTGGTCGGGTATTGGGGGCAGTACAGCAGTTCGGGTAACGGCGACCTGTATGACACGCGCACGGGCGAGGTCGTGTCGCACTTCTCTGGTGCGCAGTTTGCCGAAGCGCAGGACATCAACAGCGCGGGCCGCTGTGTGTACGCGTTTGATGAGGGATCGAGCGATGTGCAGACCGCGGTGAGCGGTTTGGTTGCTTCGATTTATCCACTTGGGTGTGAGGATTCTGCGACGCCATGGTGCGAGACTCAGGGGCAGATGCTCGGGCTGGCAATCAATGAGCAGGATGTGGTGGTGGGGTACGCCAACCCGGTGCTGCTGGATAACGACGGCTGGCCGGACGGGGACTATGGGCCGTCCACCGCGTTTGTCTGGTCCGAGCAGACGAGCTCGGTCAGGCTTACGGATCTGGTTATTGAAAGTGATCTTGTGGGCTGGACGCTTTCCTCGGCGGTCGACATTAACGACGCTGGTTGGATCATCGGCAACGGCAACAAAGACGGCGAGGCAGCAGCGTTCCTGCTGATTCCACGCGAGCCCTGCGCGGGTGATGTGAACCGCGATGGCGCGGTGACGCCGACGGACTTCTCGGCATGGGTTGGCGCCTACCAGAGTGGGTGCGACTGATCGAGGTCGAAATGAACGTTCGTGAGTCCCGGGGCGGCCTGTGGGGGTGCAAAGGCTGTCGATAGGCTGGGTCGGCTTGATCCGCTCGGCGGGATCGCGGACGATGCTCTGGTGACTTCCGACCCGACAAACCCGAACGCCGACGCCGGCGGCCAGCAGGCGCTGGAAGAGCTGCCTGCGCCGAGGTCGGACGGGGCGGATGATGCCGGCCGCGGCGAGGAGTCGTGGACCGAGTTCAAGCCCAGCAAGGATCTTGAGAACGACATCGACGGCTACGGCGCGAACGAGTTGAGAGAGGCGCGGAGCGCGACCGACCGAGTCCCGCTGAAGAAGGATCTCTTGGCGCTGGCGCACTCGGTAGTGCACATCGCCAATCCGAGGCATCGGAAGCGCACGGTTCGTGTGCTCAGGCGACGGCGAGCGTTTCTTGCGTCGTGCGCGATCGTGCTGATGGGCGCGGTGTGTTTGGTGACAGCGGTGGGGTTCTCGCTCGCCAGGTCCGCGCCGAGCTGGTGGGTCGATGTTGACAAAGAGTCGCCCAGAAACATCACGCTTGCGGACCAGGTCCAGAATCTTTCTATTACCTACATCCACGCGGATCACGAATCGGTGACCGAGGGCGCTTCGCAGTGGCCCGTGAAGATGACGGACGAGGCGGCCAACGCGTGGCTGAACATCAACATGCCGGGCTGGTTCACGAAGATCAGCGACGGGATGGACTGGCCCGAGTCGATCTCGCAGGTGCAGATCGTTTTCGACAGCGGGACGGTTCGTTTGGGTGTGCGCGTGCGGACGGAGATCGGGACGCGGATCTACAGCTGCGCGATCGTGCCCGAGCTGCGCGAGGACGGGTCGCTCTGGATGAAGGCGAGGACGGTTTCGATGGGAAGGCTGACGCTGCCCGCCAACTGGGTGCTGCGCGGCGCCGAGGCGCACGCGGCGGGGTTTATCCCGGAGCAGCTGCGCGGGACAGCCGAGGCGGAGGCGCTATTTGAGAAGCTGACGGGGCAGTTGCCGCTCTTCGATGTCGCCGAGGTGAAGCTTGGCGACGGTCGGCGCGTTCGGCTTCTTGATCTGCGTGTGCGCGACGGGACGATTATTACGCTGTTTGAGACGCGGGAGGCGCAGTGAGCAGCGAGTCGGCTTGTTCGCGGTGCGGTTCCAGTGTGAGCACTCGGCCCGCGATTGTGTGCCATTTGGGCAATCTTGTACGTGGAAAAACTCCGCTGGTGGCATCGGTCTTGTGCGAGGGATGCGCACTCAAGCAACGCGTGCGAACCATGGGTTGCACTGTGGTGTGTTTAGCAACGATCGGTGTTGTACTCGTGATGATTGCGGTTTTTTTCTTCGATAAGCAGGCGACCCCATGAGTAAGCCGAGTTCAATCCGGCTGCGCCCGGTCGAGCTTGGGGATCTCCGCACGATCTACGAGTACCAGCTCGATCCGGCGGCCAACGCGATGGCGGTGGCGAACCCGCGGAGCGAGGAGGACTTCTTCTCGCACTGGACGAAATCGATTTCGAACCCGGAGATCGTGGCGAGGGTGATCGTCGCCGACGGCGTGGTGGTGGGGCATGTCTCGGTTTTCATGATGAACGGGCGCGACACGGTCGGCTACTGGATCGACCGGGCGTACTGGGGACTTGGGATCGCGTCGGCGGGGCTCGGGTTGCTGCTCGAGGAAGTGAAGATGAGGCCGTTGTACGCGATGGCGGCCAGGAGCAACGCGGCATCGGCGCGCGTTCTTGAGAAGTGCGGCTTTGTCTTGACCGGGTACGAGTGGGCCGAGGCGACGGAGCGGTTCCCGGCGTGTGAAGAGGCGGTGTTTCGGTTGGGGTAGTAACTTACCCGCCGCCCTTTGGTTTGCCGGATTTGATGTCTTCGTTGCGCAGGTAGCGTGTCATGTCGCGCATGAGTCGTGTGATGCGGGCGCGTTGGTGGGGGGTGCCGCGGGCGCCGATTCGTTTTTCCATCATGTTGGTGAAGCGCGAGACGCCGGCGAGCGAAGGGCCTCGGCTTGGGTCGCGGAAGGCCCGTTGATCGCGTTCGGCCTGGGCGAAGGCTTCTTCGAGGATTTTGTCGTCGGATTTGTCGGTGGGCCTGCCGTCGAATTCCTCGGCGAGGCGTGTCATGTCGATGATGGCTTGTTTGACGTAGTCCTCTTGCGATGCGGGGTCGTCGACGTTGGGGTAGTCCTTGGCGAAGTGGTCCATGAAGTCGAGCATGAGCTGCGAGGCGTTCTCTTCGAGCTGGTCGCGGGCGGCGCCGGAGATGCCCGCGGCGAAGGCGGCGAGGAGCGTGCCGTCGGAGCCGCCCATGCCCTCGACGCGCTTGACGAGCGAGCCGACGAGCCGGACGCGTTCTTCGACAGGGAGCTTGTTGAACTCGTCCTGGAAGAGCGTGTAGTCGAAGATGTCGTCGAGTGGGTCGTCCTCGTAGTCGGGCATTGGTGTCGGGCGGAGGATGAGGAACGCGCCGATCGCCAGCGCGATGAACGCGAACGAGCCGGTGGTGATCGAGTTGCGCTTGAACTTCTTGGCGCGCTCGGGCGTGTCGGTGCGGGCGGCGATGAACGCGGCCCAGCTTTCTTTGATCGACCGCTTCGGCTTGGGCTCTTTTTTGGTGCGCTTCTTTTTGGCCTTGGTGCCTTCTTGGTCTGGCAACTCAGACGAGTCGTAGGTCAGCGGCTCGAACTTCGGTTTGGCGAAGTCGTTCTCGGTGTTGTTGTGATCGTTCATGGCGTGAGCCTCGGGAGGCTGATGCGTGGGACGATCTCTTTGAGGAAGCTCTGGAACTCGCGCTCGGTCGGGTCGACGTTGACGTCGGCGCGGAGCGAGGGGAAGTAGAGCGCGTTCCTGCCGTCTTTGCCGTCGTGCCAGACGTCGGCGTCAACGAGCAGGGGCCAGTCGCGTCGTTCGAGGCCGACGGTGATCGATTTCTGGATGACGGGTCTGGTGGCGCCCGGGAAGAGCTCGAACATTTCTGAGGCGAAGATGAGCTTGCCCGCGACGTACTCGTAGCTCGTGCCGAACACCTCGTTGACGGGTCGGAATCCCGAGGCGCCGTCGTCTGATTCGATGTCGCTCGGGCATTTCCAGGGTGTGTCAACGATCCAGAACGAGTTGGGATCGTTCGGGTCTTCGCGCCTTGGTGGGCTGACGTCCATGAAGTCGGCGAGGACCTGGAGGAGTGCGGGGTCGTTTGAGTTGCCGTCGGCGTCGGTGAGCGGGAGGACGTCGGGTACGAGTTCGTACTGGTTGTAGTAGAGCCCGACGCCGACGCCGATGCCTTTGAGGTTGGCCAGGCACTTGACGTTCTGGGCGCGCTGTCGTGCTTTGCCGAGCGCGGGCAGCAGGATGCTGATGAGCACCGCGATGATGCTGATGACGACGAGCAGCTCGATGAGCGTGAAGGCGGGTTTTCTTCGGTTGTGTGCTTTCATGACTCCCCACTGAGCATACATGCAGATCGCCCCGAAGTGGCGGGGCGCTGCAGAAAGGTTCGGTTTGGAGTGTTCTACGGATTCACAGGGCGGTTGTTTCGCCCGGGGACGACGCTTAGGCGGCGTTGGTGAACCGAGAGCAGTTGGTGATGATGTTGCCCGTACGGACCATCTGCCACAGCTGGCGACGTTGGTCTTCGGTGATGTCGATGAACGCGACGCCGAAGCTCATGCCCCTGAAGGTCTGCTTCTTGATCCAGCGGACCTCGCACTTGAGCGACAGGGTCTCGATGTCGCTTGAGATGTTGATCAGGACTGTTGACATCGGTTTGGTGCCGGTGGGCAGCTTGCCCTTGATGCGCAGGCCCGTCGATGAGGCGTCGACGATCTCGCCGACGTTGGTGCGCAGCTCATGGCACTGGATCCGCCCCGCGTCGCGACGGTCATCAGATACCGAGATATCGCTGATTTTTGGCAACATAACACAATCCCCCTGATCCTTGCTTCCTGAGCTTCACAAACAACCGGGGGTGGTGCACGCCGGGTTCGGGGGTTTGTTGCGTACGGAGTCCGGATGTGCGGGCTGGGGCGTTATCGGGGTGAAGCTGGTTCGGGTGTGCGCTTTGGGAGCGGGGCGGGCTCGGACGTACGGCTCGAACGGGTGGGTTTGCGACCGGTTTGGCGCAGCTTTGGTGCGTGGGCACAGGCCCCGGCAATCAAAGAAAGGCACCGACCATGACACGCACTCTTTCATGCGCACTTGTTTGCGGGCTAGCCGCGGGGATGGCTTCCGCGGAACCCGTCTCGCAGACGCTCGATATCCAGAGGCTGGCGACGATCGAGAATATGGGACGCATGGCGGTCAACCCGGTGACGGGCGAGGTCGCGTTCGGCACGACAGGGCCCGGTTCGAGCACGAGCAAGCAGCACGTCCGTGTGATGCAGCCCAGCGGGTCGGTGAGCACGTTCGGCAACGCGGCGATCCCGGACCCCGACGCGGTGGCGTGGGACATGGACGGCTCGTTCGGGCCGGCGGGCTCGATCCTCGTCGGTGGGTTCCGGGGCATGTACTCGGTGAACCCGCAGGGCGATGTGTTCCAGTTCGCGTTCCGCGGGCAGGATCTGATGAACCCGGAGGACATTGTTGTTGGCGAGGACGGGTCGCTGTACTTCGCGGACTACGGGTTGAGCCAGGTGAAGAGGCTCAGTGTGCACGGCAGTTTCTCGACACTGATGAGCACGCCCACGCCGACCAAGCGTGTTGTGGTTGATGAGCGGGGCAACACCAGCGCGATCGACAGCACGGGTATGCTGACCTCGACAACGATCGAGGGTGCCGGCGGCTCGTACTACTCAGACGTCGAGATCGGGCACGAATCGCTCGGCTGGGACGGCTGGACGTACGCGGTCGATGCAAGCTCGGGCGCTCTTGTTCAGATTCTCGAGGACGGCAGCAAGCGGATCCTGGCGACGGGGCTGCTCGACGGCGTTGATCTCACGCAGCCCAACGCGGCCGACGCTCACATTGGGTTCATGCCGACGGGCGAGATGCTCGTGGCGATCCCGGCGACCGGCGCGGTGTACTCGTTCGTGCCGACGCCGGGCGCCGTGGTGATCGCGGGCCTCGGCGGCGTGCTCGCGGTTCGCAGGAAGCGGTGAGCGGGGCGGGCGTGCACTAGACTGACCGCGTGCCCGTTGACGAACAAGAATTCGTGATCATGTATCTGAAAGACCGGGACTACCCGTGTCAGGGCTGTAACTACAACCTCAAGGATTCGGAGAACGGCTTCTGCCCGGAGTGCGGCACGTACTGCCGATTCGAGGACATCTGCAACTCGATTGTCGGGGGCACGGGCTGGGGCAGGATCAGCGCCGAGCGGCGGTTCTGGCGCGCATCGGTCATCGGGAACGTGATGCCGATTCTCGGTGTGGGTTGCGTGTATTCCGCGTTCGACCTGCTCTGGAGCGACTTCTCGATGAGCACCAAGCCCGGCCTGATGTCGAGCATCCCGGCGGCGTACGTTGCTCTGTTTCTTTTCATGTTCCACACCGCAGCGGTAGTCTCGCTGATTACTTTCCGAGGAACATTTCTGCGGCTTTCGGAGGGCGTCCAGTCGGTCGTTGTGGTCGCGTCGTGGTACTGGGTGCCGTTGCTTTGCTTTGCGCCACTTCTGTAAACTGGCGACGAGAGTGCTGGCAGTGCATTGCAAGGGTCTGGATTGTGAACGATCGGGAGCAACTCAGGGCTTACTTGGCTAGCCGCGATGTGGCGTGTCCAGAGTGCGGCTACAACCTCCGTGGTTCGGCGGACGGGGTCTGCTCAGAATGTGGTAGCGCCTACAGATTCGTCGCACTTCTGGTCAACAAAGACACGGGGAACGACTACCGGTACAGCCAGCCGCTCTCGAGACTGCATTCGGTTGGCTCTATGGGACTGCTGCTGCCAACAGTTGTGCTTGGCATCTTCTTGTCCGTCATTCTGTTTGCGGCGATTGATGAGACGCTCTATGTAGGCGACGAGACCTGGAAGCTGGTGGGCTGGAGCTTGTTATTTGCAGTCCACGTCATGGCCAACGTCGTCTACAATTCTAACTTACAGTGGTTTCTTCGGCTGTCTGGGGTGAAAAAGGCGCTGGTTGTGTCTCTGTGTTACTACTGGGCGTTGTTGCCGCTGCCTTTGAGCTTGGCGATCGCGCTCGCGTCGAGCTTGTAACTATGGACGAGCAAGATCATCTCGTTGAATACCTGGCCGATCGCGATGTGGCGTGCGTTTCGTGCGGGTACAACCTGCGCGGGATCCGCGGCGGGCGGTGCCCGGAGTGCAACGAGGAACTGGTGCTCAGGGTCGGGCTCGCCGAGCCGCGGCTCGGGTCGGTGATCGCGTTTCTTGCGGGCGTTTGGTGCTGCGCCGGGACGACGTTCGCGGTGCTGGCGTTCTTTCTGATTCTGTCGCTGTACTTTGATGATTGGCCGCCGCTGAGGTACTGGATGCCCGCGATTCTTGGGTTCGCGATCGCGGCACCGACGGCGGCGTGGGTCGGGACGCGCGGCGGGCGGGCGTGGCTCCGACAGCGCGGCGACAAGATGCGCCGGCTGTTGGTCGTGGGCGCGTGGCTGCTGTTCTTCGGGTGCATCGCGAGCATCACCCTGATGACGATGATGATGTGATGGACGACGGGCACGACGACAGGATGTTCCGGGCGTTTCTCATGGAGAACGACGTCAGGTGCCCGGGGTGCGGCTACAGCCTGAGCGATCTCATGGAGTACCGGTGTCCCGAGTGCGGCGAGCGGTTCTCGCTTGAGATGCTGGATGCGGACGAGATGGGCGGCGCGGACGAGCACGAGCTGCAGGTGATAGCGCTGCTGCACCGGGGGAACCTGATCGTCGCGGCGGGCTTTGCGCTCATCTTTCTGGTGATGTCGCTGGCGAGGCTGGGCGCGGGCGGGACGTGGGGGTTCTCGCCCGAGCTTTCGTTCTTGTATGCAGCGGGGTATGTGGTGTTCGAGTTTGTTGTTGTGAAACCGAAGCTGATCGAGTCGCTGCGGTTCGGGTGGCTTTTTAATCCGATTACGGTTTTGCTTTCGCTGCTGGTCGTTGCGGTGGCGACGGCGCTGATGGGGTTTCGGTAAGCAACCGGCGGGGCGGGATTGCGAATAGGTGTTGGCCGAGGGTTGCGTGGGTCGGCGACAGACGATTGGCGGTGCGCGGTGTGTAACCAACAGAAACTGCTTGAGTACATCGCGATCCACGATGCGCCGTGTCCGAATTGCCTAGCGAACCTTCGTGGGCAGGTCGAGGGTGTGTGCCCGGTTTGTGATTGCCGACTGTTTCTTGGCAGCGTGCGTTCGTTTCATCTGGCGTTCGGGGATTCCAAGTCGGAGCCTGTGTGCAGGCCCAAGTTGTCGCATCAGGAGCGGGTGGCAGAGTATCTGGCGAAGAACGATGCGCCGTGCCCGGGGTGCATTCGGAATCTGCGGGGTCAGCCGGGCATGTCGTGCCCCGCGTGCAGGCGTGACTTGTACTTCAAGGAATTGGTCTCTGCTCATAGGGTGTACGGCGATTCGGGCTTGAGGCCTATGCCTGCGCCGGGCAGTGCGGAGTCACAGCGGCTTGATGCGTATCTAGCAGAGCACAACGTCGGTTGTCAGGGGTGCGGCTATGAGCTGCACGGTCTGGTGAGCGACGCCTGCCCGGAGTGCGGCGGCGAGCTTGTGCTTGCGGCGCTGATGTATCCGGATCCGGGGCCGGTGCGTGTGAACCTTGTGACTGTGAACACACTGACCACATTCTCGGCGGCGCCGATCGTGCTCATGCTGCTGGTTATGCTGGCGGGGCTTGCGGATATGTACTCGACCGATGAGCTATTGGTGCATGTCGCCTCGATGTTGGTGCTGGCTTTGTTGCTGTATGCGTTTGTGATTCCGGGCAGACGCGCGATGCTCAATAATCTTGGATGGGCGCTTCTGTTTAACCCTTTGACCGCGATTGTCGGCATGTACATCGTTGGGATGGCGATGTACGTGGCGCTCCACTACTAACTAAGTATGTCTGTGGATGGGTTTCGAGCGATTGCTTTGTAACGGCTGTGACGTTTGTGTGGTCTGTGTGTGCGGGCGTCACCTCAAATCTGGTGGTGGGTGTGGCCCGGGTGTGGATTGGTTGGCATCTTGTGTGTGCACGCCGGTTTGGCTTGCGACAACCTTTGCCCCCGCCCGGGGGCGGCCGTGGGAGCCGTAGGGCATCCGCGACCGCCCCCTCGCCCTTTTTACGTTGGCGAGGTTCGTGCAGGACTGAGTATGTTTTCGGGTGGCTTTGGTCAGCAGCCGTTGTTGAAGTTTGTGACCCATGCGGTGAAGTCGCGTGGTGAGACTTTGCCGTCGCGGTTCTGGTCGGCGATCGAGGCCTGGATGTTGTAGGCGGAGATCCACGCGGTGAAGTCTTGCGGGGTGACGTGGCCGTCGCGGTTGGTGTCGGCGAGGCAGGGCGCGACGCCGGTGCGTGGGTCGGATGAGATGACGTCCCAGACCGCGTTCTCGATGGCGACGAAGGTCGCGGTGGTGTAGCCGTCGGGGCCGTACTCGTCGATCCACGCGTTGTGCATGCCGAACGGCGGGCAGTCGAGGATGACCGAAGCGGTGGTGATCGAGGCGGTAAACCGGCCGAGGCTGTTGTTGAGGTGGACGTCGTCGCGGTAGAGATGCCAGAGCGAGTTCACGTCGGGGATTTCGCCCGCGTAGATCCGATCGCGGATTTCATTGATGACCGGGGCCACGGGGACGAGCCGGACAGTGCGGTCGATGTTGGCTGTGAGGATCTGGAAGAGTGTGACGAAGTACGCGTTCTCTGCCGAGGTCGGCGTGCTTTCGTTGATGTCTTCGAGGGGCAGAAGCCAGTCGCCGTTCTGCATGAACCAGCGGGCGCCCCAGGGCTGGTACAGATAAATGATTGCGTCATCGCTGCCCGGGTTGAAGTCGAGGAGTTGGTCGAAGTATGTAAAGACGTAGGCGTCGGTGGTGAAGGTTGAGGTTTCGGTCCAGTAGGGCTGGACGGTGATGTAGTCGAGATCGATGCTGGGGAGTGCGTCTTGGAAGTAGCCGAAACTCGGTTCGGGTGTGACGCAGGTTTGCGTGGGCTCGGTGATGATCTGGTCGAGCGACCGGTTGCAGTTGATGTGCATCCCGGTTGCAAGGTCCACGGATTGCATGGCGGCGTAGTCGGGCAGGATGGTTGGCAGGCTGTCCCAGGTCAGGCTGTTGCCAATGTGGTAGCCGGCCATCTGCTGAGCCGAGGCCGGCGCGGCGCAGGCGGCAAAGACCGATAGCCAGAGTGTGTTTTTGACGTGACCCATCGCGTGAAGCTATCACACGATGGCATGGTCAGCCAGCGAATAGGCCCGGCGGACCAAGCTTTTGTGGAATTAGTCGGGGTCGATCAGCGGCACGCGGAAGACGCCATAGGGGCCTTCTGCGAATGGGCCCTCGGGCCTGCCGAAGCCGGTTTCGTGGATGCGGGCGGTGGTGAAGTAGAGCCTGCCGCCGTGGATGGCGAGGCTGTCGGGCCAGCTGATCCGCTGGTCGGCGGTGACCTGGACGAGCTCGCCCGATGGGAGTCTCGCGGTTATGGCGTCGCGTTCGAGTGCGGTGAAGTAGAGGACGCCGTTGTCGTCCATGATCATCGCGTCGGTGACGAAGGTCTGGCCGAGGTCTTCGACGTAGGTGGCCAGGTCGGTCGCGGTCGAGCCGTTCCACTTGCCGCCCCATTGGCCCTCGGGGCGGAGCGTGGCCTTGATGGGTCCGGTTGGGATGCGGAAGAGTGTTCTTCCGGTGAGCGCCTGGTAGTAGATGTGTTCGCCGTCGGGCGAGAGGGCGATGCCGTCGGAGTGGACGGTTGGTGTGTCGCCGTACTCATTGATCCAGGGCTCGCCGCCGATGATGAGCGTTTCGCCGAGGTCGGCTTTGGTTGATGGATGGTCTTCGAGGAACCGCCGCGCGACGCCGGTGGTCAGGTCAACGGCGACGATGGCGCCGAGTCCAGAGTCTGACATGTACGCGAAGCCGTCTTTGGTGTCGATGCGGACGTCGTTGAGGTAGGAGCCCTCGGGCGCGATGGTGCGGTTGAAGATGTAGGACGCCGAGACGCGGTCGTCAGCGGTGTCGAAGCGGATGAGCTTGGCGGCGTTCTGGATCGGTCCCTCGAACATCGGGGCGCCGGGGTCGAGGACCCAGAGCCGACCCGTGTCGTCGGTGTGCATCGCCTGGACGCAGACCCAGCTCCGCTCGGGGCGGACGCCGGGTGTCCAGCTGTTCCAGGCCTCGGTTGGGTAGCTCTGTGGCGGCGTCATGCGGCCTGTTTGGATTTCGACGACGCTATTGCCGTGGTTGCCGTGCCAGCGAGGGCTCGAGACGAAGAGCCTGCCGTCGGGTGCGATGGCGATGCCGACGGCTTGGAAGCCGTCGAAGGCGGCGATCCGCTCGGGGACGGCTTTGGTCCCGGTGCTCAGGGGTGTGAAGAGGGGGATGAAGCCCTCGGTGCCCGGGTTTGGGTTGTTGTTGGCGTAGAAGGAGCCGCTGGAGTGGTTGTTGCCGCTGCAGCCGGCGAGGGCGATGAGCGAGGCGGCTGCGATGGTGCTTCGTAGGTGCTTCATGCCCGGATCGTACACACTCAGGGGCAACTCTGGGCGGATACGCTGTGGAGATGGGCTTTGAGGGCGATTCATACGAAGACGGCTTCGACGACTACGTCGATTCGGTAGACGACGAGCTGGACCCCGAGGGGCCGTCGGTCGCGGATCTGCGTCGGCTCCGCCACAGCGGGGCGCGGTGCCCGTCGTGCGGCGCGGACGTCTACGACGACGCGGAGGCGTGCCACGTGTGCGGCGACTACATCGTGCCGACGGGGAGCAAGGCCGGGAACCGGAAAGTGCTCAACTTCGTCGTGGCTGCGGTGCTGGTGGTGCTGATATTGCTGTGGGCGTTGTAGGGTTTCCCTTTAGTAGTTGCAGTTATTGCACTGGTGCTTCACCCGAATTGTGCGAGTGATGGCGGCTGTGGGCCGGCCACAGATTGTTGCAACACATGTCCAAGTCCGTGTTGCCCGATGCCTCATACATGGGGAGAAGTAAACGCTTTCAGTCCGGTTTCTCGTTGGTCGAGCTTGTCATCGTTGTGGTGATCCTCGGGGTTATCGGGGCTGTCGCGATGCCGCGGATAAGCCGGGGCGCGACAGGGGCTGGTTGCTCGACGTTGTGCAGCGATTTGTCGATCATGCGTCGCGCGATCGAAATGTACCGAGCGGAGCATTGTGGGCTGGCGCCGACGGACGACTCGACGTTTGCGGATCAGATGCTTTTGTACACCGATGTTCTCGGGAACACGAGCGTGACGAAGACCGGGACCTACATGTTCGGGCCGTACCTCCGGGCGATCCCGCCATTGCCCGTCGGTGACAACGCGGGCAGCAACGAGATCACGGATACGGGCGTGCCCGGAGCGGGTGCGCAGGGCTGGTTCTACGACAAGGACGCGGGCGATATCTTTGCCAACACCAAGCCCATCGAGGTTGATGCTTCGGGTGTGGCGTACAGCGCGTACTAGCCGCGGAATCCGGGTTTGGTCGCGGGCTTTGGGGTGTCCCCTATGATCCGCGACTATGGCGACCATCTTTCTTAATGGCGAGTTTCTCGAGGCGGACGAGGCGCGGGTTTCGGCGTTTGATGCCGGGCTGACGCACGGGGTGGGGCTCTTTGAGACCATGTCCGCGGTGATCCCGGAGGGCGGCGAGCCCGAGGTGGTGCGCGTGTTGGATCACCTCGATCGGCTCGCGGCTTCGGCGAAGGCGCTTCGGCTCTCGGACGACCTAAGGAAGCCGGCGCTGGCGGAGGCGATCAAACGCACCGTTGCCAAGTGCGGCCTGCCACGCCAGCGGGTGAGGCTCACGGTGACTGGCGGCGATCTGAACCCGTTGTCGGCGGCCAGAAGCGGGGGCCAGCCGCACGACCCGATGGTGATGATCGTGGCGCAGCCCGCGACCGAGTACCCGGACGAGATGTTCGAGCAGGGCGTAGTTGTCGGGATCGCCGACATGAAGGCCAACCCGTTCGACCCGATGGCGTCGCACAAGACGCTGAACTACTGGGCGAGGCTGAGCGCGCTGCAGGAGGCGTCGGTGAAGGGGGCGGCGGAGGCGCTGGTCTTTCAGGTGACCAACCACCTCTGCGGCGGGTGCGTGTCGAACGCGATCGTCGTGAAGAACGGCGAGCTGTTCACGCCGATCGTGCGGGGCGAAGAGACCGAGGGCGGTTTGCCGAGCCCGGTGCTGCCGGGTGTGACGCGCGCTGAAGTTCTGGACAACGCGCGGCGGCTGGACCTGATGACCACGAGCAAGATGCTGACGATCGACGATGTGCTCGACGCGGACGAGCTGATGCTGACGAACTCGAGCTGGGGCGTGCTGCCCGTGGTGCGCGTCGAAGCGCAGGAGATCGGCGGCGGTGTTGTGGGCGAGGTGACGAAGAAGATGCGCGAGATGCTGGTGGTGGGGTGAAGCGCGCACTGTGTTCGTGACAGGACGTCGCAGATCATTTAGCCGAGCATCGCGAGCTGGGCGGTGGTGCCGAGGGCCTCGATGGCGAGGTTCAGCGCGATCGCGGCGGCGCACAATAGCGTGGCGCGCTGAACGCTGTGGCTCGCCATGAGCATCCGGCCCGCGATCACGGCGGGAGCGGCGACCGCGAGCGGGAAGGTCCAGGCACCGAGCGCGAAGGTTGCCAGTTGCAGGTGGGCGGCGGCGGTAATGAGGCCGAGCAGCGTCAGGGCCAGAACCGGTGCGGTCATGCCGAGCAGGTTTCGGGTTGTTCGCTGGCGGCTAGTCATCGTCTGGCCGCCTGCTGTCGAGGTTTCGCGGCGGGGGCGGGGGCGCGTTCGGCTCGGGCTTGTTGCTCGGGTTGCCCTCGTAGACAAAGTCGGGGTCGAACTTGTTGCCGCACTCGGGGCAGACGCGGATCCAGGGCGTGGTGATGAACGCTGTGAGGTCGTGGCTGCAGTGCCGACAGGTCAGGATTGGCTTTGGGGTTGGCACATATAGAGGGTATGGACGCCGACGTGCTGGGTCATGCTCAGCAGCCGGCGTTGTAGTTGCCGATCCAGGCGCTGAAGTCGGTTGGTGTGCACATGCCGTCGTTGTTCTGGTCGCACCCGGGGGCGTTCGAGTTAAACGCGCCGACCCAGGCGGTGAAGTCTGTTGGGCTGAGCATGCCGTCGTTGTTGACGTCGGCGAGGCAGGTAGGAGATTCGTTAAAGAGGAAGTTCGGCCCGAGCCTCGCGATGTTGCCGGAGTCGTACTCGGGGAATTCGAGTCCGAGGTTTGGGTCTGCGGGGAAGACGCCGTTTATGATGTTGATCGCGGGGTCAGAATCGAGTGTCGAAGGTGAGCTGATGAAACTGTCGCCGTCGTTGTGTGCGTACTCGATGGCGATGGTGTATGTGGTGCCCGGCTCGAGGTTGAGTGAGAACGCAAAGTCGCTGTAGAAGAAGTCGCCGAGTTGGTAGCCGTGCTGAGGGTCTATGAATGCGCTTGCGAGCAGGGTTTGGTTGTCGTCCCAAATCGCCCAGTTGTGTCGCGAGTGTACGGAGCCGTCGGTGACTTCGGAGTTCAGGATTCCAACGCTGGTGACGGTGATGCTCTGCAGCACAGTGAAGCGGTAGCCGATCGAGTCACCTGCTGAATTGCCATAGAACGAGTCGAACGGGTTCGTGCCGCCGGTGAAACCCTGGATGGCCTGTGCGCCGACTTGCCCGGTGAGGGCCGTAGCAATAGCGAGGGTCAGAATTCGACACTTGTTCATGCGTTGCATGGTACCAGAAATGTAAACGAGGTTGTACTATTTTTGGCTTTGGTGGCTGTGATTTCAGTCGCACCCGGCGTTGTAGTTTCCGACCCACGCGGTGAAGTCGGTGGGTGTGCACACGCCGTCGTTGTTCTGGTCGCACCCGGGGGCGTTCGAGTTAAACGCGCCGACCCATGCGGTGAAATCTGTTGGGCTGAGCATGCCGTCGTTGTTGGTGTCGGCGGGACAGTCGGTGCACGGGTTGAGCTTGACGACGCTGATGCCAGTGGAGCCGGTGGCGAGGTAGGCGTGTGCGTTGTGGATGGCGATGGAGTTCGCGTTGCCCGGCAGGTCGAGCGAGTCGATGAGCGTGGGGTTTGCGGGGTCGGAGATATCGATAGCGGCTAGACCTGAGTTGCCGTCGGCGGCGTAGGCGGTGTCGCCGATCGTTTCGACGTCCGCAACGCGGCCGGGTGTGTTCAGTACGCCGAGTTGTGATGGGTTTGCGGGCAACGAGATGTCAACGAGGACGAGGCCCGTCGAGTAGTCGGCGAGGTGTGCGGTGTCGCCGACGATCGAGAGGTCGAGCGTGTAGAAGAGGTCGTCGAACGAGTCGAGCAGCACGGGGTTCGTCGGGTTGGTGATATCAACGACCGCCATGCCCTTGAGGTCGTCGGCGATGTAGGCGGTGCTGCCGACGATGGTGATCGCGACGGCGTGGCCGGGCGTTTGGAGTGAGCCGATCTCAACGGGCATCGCGGGGTTGCTGACATCAAAGACGACAAGGCCGCCGAGGCCGACGGTGACGAATGCGTTTTGGCCTTGCACAACGACGTCGGTTGCGCCCGACGTGGTCGGCGCGTTAGCGATTAGTGGCGGCGCGCTCGGGTCGCTGATATCAACGATCTGGAGGCCGTTCTGGTAGTCGGCGATGTACGCTGTGTGCTGAACAACACAGACGCCGAGCGCATCGCCGGGCGTGTCGTGCGTGCCGAGCAGTACCGGGTCGGTGGGGTTTGTGAGGTCAAGGATGTGCAGCCCCGCGTCGCGGCTCGGGACGAAGGCGAGGTTGTTCGCGATCTCGATGTTGTCGGTGTAGCCGGGGAGCGCGAACGCTACCGTGGGTTCGAGGAGGTCGCACTCTTGGCAGGTCGCTTGCGATGCGGAAAGAACGGCTGCTGCGGCGAGTGTCAGGGCTGCGCGGCTTGGGTTCTGGTGTGGTTGCATCGCTGGTGCTCCGGGGGGTGCCTTGGAGGCGAGTTTAACAGCCAGCGTTGTAGTTTCCGACCCACGCGGTGAAGTCGGTTGGTGTGCACATGCCGTCGCTGTTCTGGTCGCACTCGGGGGCGTTTGCGTTGAATGCGCCGACCCATGCGGTGAAGTCTGTTGGGCTGAGCATGCCGTCGTTGTTGACGTCGGCGAGGCAGGGCTGTGTTTCGGGTGCCCAGACGATGAGGTCGCCCTCTGGGCGTGGGACGCCGGTGTCGTAGATAGGACCGATCTGTGTGAGGTCGCCGTTGGTTTCGACGCGGAAGACGATGATGCCTCGTTCGCCTCCGGATTCGAGTGTGTCGTCGGTGACGAAGAGGAGGTCTTTGTACGAGGTCATGTCGCCGATGTGTCCCTGGCCTCCGACGTCGTGGAACGCGGCGGTGGGCGTGAGTGAGCCGTCTTTGTCGACGGCGAACCCGCGGACGGTCGCGTCTCTGCCGTGGCCTACGAAGAGGAAGTTGCCGGATTCCATGGTGGCTATGTAGGCGGGGCTGTCGCCGGCGCTGATGTAGGGTGAGTTTGGGAGCGGTGTGAAGGGGGTCGGGTTGCTGGTGTCGTTGACCTCGTGGCCCGTGACTTTGTTGGAGCTACTTGAGATACCGCCCGCGGCGTAGACGAACCGGCCGTCGGCGCTGAGCGTGATGTCGAGCGTGTAGCTGCCTTGCACGATCGAGCCTTCCGGAGTGATGTTGCCCGCGTTGTCGTACCTGTAGCGAAAGATGGTGTTGGCGAACGAGTCCTGCGCAAGGAGGATGCTGCGGTCGCGGTCGATAGCCAGCGCGGTGCAGAAGCCGTTGGTTGATTGCGCGTCGGCGGGCGTGATGCTGCCCGTGTTGAGGTCGACGTCGTAGCTGTTGAGGATTGAGTCTGAGAAGTCGGTGTTGGTGATGACGATGGTGTCGTTGTCGAGCCACTGCATCGCCAGAGGCGAGGTGGGGACGGTGTCGGTGCCGATGAGCGAGATCGTGGAATCGCTGTTGACGTGGAAGAAGTAGACCTCGTCGGTGGCGGATGAGCCGTCGTCGGAGCCCGCGGGGTTGCCGACGCAGAGTGTTGCGCCGTCGGGCGAGATGGCCATTGAGTCGGACCAGATGCCGCTTGGTTCGTTGTCGGCGAGCGTGAGCGTGCCGTCGGAGTTGATGGTGTACGCGGCGACGGTTGCGCCGAGCGAGTAGTAGTGCGCAACGAAGAGCGTCGGCTCATCGGGCTGCGCCGATGCGGTCAGGGCGAACGAGGCGGCGAGAGCGATTGCTGCTTGTGTGCGCATGCGATGGGTACCTCCACACTCATGAAGGTACCAGTGGGGGGAGCTTGGCACAAGGATTGATTCAGCAGCCGGCGTTGTAGTTGCCGATCCAGGCGCTGAAGTCGGTTGGTGTGCACATGCCGTCGCCGTTCTGGTCGCATTCGGGGGCGCTTGCGTTGTACGCGCCGATCCAGGCGGTGAAATCGGTGGGGCTGAGCATGCCGTCGTTGTTGACGTCGGCGAGGCAGGGTTCACTTGTGCAGTCTTCCCAGCCGTCGAGCGCGTTTGCGATGGCGTCGGTCAGGGCGGCGGCGACCGCGGCATCCGGAGCGGAAGGGTCGAGCTGATCGGTTTCGACGAACGCGGTGATCGCGAAGTCTTGGGTGACGACTACGCCGCCTGAGCCGCAGACTGGGACGGAGAGCAGGTTCATGCTCAAGACACGGAGCGTGGGTGTGACGTTCAGGTACATCGCGTCGCGGCTGAGCGTGCGGTGGCGAACGACGACAGCCTGCTTGAACTGCTCGATCTGCGACGGAGTGAGGTCGGTCTCGGCGGCCTGCGTGTCGATGACCGCGCCGATCTGTGCGCGGAGCGAAGCCGAGTCGTCGAAGAGCGTGCTCAGGATGTCGGTTTGAAGTTGGCCCGTGGCGAGTGTGCCGTCGGCGATGAGCTCGACGAAGTCGCTGATCTGCGAGAGGCGGAACTGCGAGTGGCAGAGGTTAGTTGAGACGGTGAACGCCTCGGGGTCGGACGGGCTGCCAAACGGGCCGAGGTGCGAATCGATCCACGCGGTGACGTTGGGCAGGGTGTAGCGCTCTTCGACGAGTGTGGCTGCGGCGCTGTAGTCACCAAGGTCGAGCACGCGGTTGACGAGCTGTTCGACTGTGAACAACTGCGGGTTGCAGACGCCCGCGGGAACCGGGCAGGCGGTCGGAGTGCATGTGTCGAGCTGTTGCTCGGTGAGCGCGATGTCGTCGAATAGGTAGGCGTAGGCTGCCAGGAAGGGGAAGAACGCTGGCGGGGAATCTTTGCCGCCGATGAGTTTGTTGCCCCCGACCCAGAGTCCGGGATGGATGCCGTGCAGGCGTTCGCCTCCGATTTGTTTGATGTCGAGGCCGCTGTACTCGTTGGAGTTCCGCGCGGTGTTGACAGCCTCTGCGTCGAGCGCCTCGCGAACTCGTTTCTGCAGACCGGTTGGTGCGTCGACCACCGCGGCATTGGCCCATGTTTCAAGACTTGTAAAGCCGGTTTCGGCCCATGTGTATTCGACGTCGATCGGTCTGAAGCCGGCTGTGAACGCCGGGATGAGCTCGGTATAGCCGGCGATGAGGCCCGGTTCAAAGAAGTCGGTTTGGCTGTCAAAGAGGTCGCCGAGCTGGCCGGGAAGGTTCGCGAGCTGGCTGTAGCGGGGTTGGCCCTGCCAGTCATAGAGGATCGCGTCGTAGCGGGGCTCGCCCCCTGTTGCATAGCGGAGCTGGTGGATCTCGAAATCGACAAGCCGGCCGATCTGTTCGGTTTGGAACGCTGCAATTGCAAAGTCTGTGACGTTCCACTTGATGTCCCAGTCGAACTCGCCGAGCTGGCCGCCCGGTTCGTTTTCGACTGCGAGCACGGCGTAGCCCCGGAACTCGAACAGTCCTCGCTGCACCTGGCCCGAGTACTCGATGTCAACGGGGCGCAGCGACGGGTTCTGCGTGAGGCTGAGGCTGTCAACCTCGTTGGGAGTCCTATCGAGCAGAATGTCCCACTCGATGGGGTTCGTGCCGTTGGGCACCGCGGTGACCATCATCCGGGCGGGTACGGCGCTGTTGAAGAAGCTGTCAAAGTATTCTGGGCGCATCTCCATGTCGATCGGACGAAGGTTCTGGTCGCGCAGAGCTTGCACGACCACGCTCGGTACGCCGGGCCCGACGCGCACGATTTCAGAGTTGGCGTACTGGCCCGTGTTCTCGATCTCGATCGTGTAGTAGAGGTTGGGGTCGTAGGAGTTCGTCGGAAAGCCGTTGGCGGTGTCCTGGAGCGCGGGCACGAACTCGAAGTCGGTGATGCGAGGGTCGCCGGCTCGTCGCTGGTCGAACGTCACCGCGTCGATGCCGGTCTCGTCGATCTGCCACGGGACATAGTTTGGGTTTGTCCGGTCGCCGTCGGGCGCGGGGAGAATGGGCTGCGCTGTGGCGAAGCCCGGAACGAGGGCGACAAACAGAATGGCGTGGCGGAACATAGTGCGATTTCTCCGGGTGTGCACAGACACATCCGGAGACTACCGAAAGCCACGACACGATTTGAGAAGAATATTGAAGTCTGGCCGTGGGCCGATTCGCGATCGCTAGTCGCAGCCGGCGTTGTAGTTGCCGATCCAGGCGCTGAAGTCGGTTGGTGTGCACACGCCGTCGCCGTTCTGGTCGCATTCGGGGGCGTTCGCGTTGTACGCGCCGATCCAGGCCGAGAAGTCGGTTGGGCTGACTTGGCCGTCGCCGTTGACATCGACAACGCAGGGCGAGTCTGAGGCGCTGAACTGGGCCATGTAGCCGTACACCTCGAAGAACAGGCTCGTGTCGTGCCTGATGCTGAATCCGTCGGGCTGTGAGGTAACGACGCTTTGCGGGATGGCGTTGAGCTCGTTCGCGGTAGGAGGCTGCTGCGGTCCGAGCACGGCCTGTCCGGGATCGGTTACAAGCTCGACAATGATGCGGTCTGTTTCGTTGCCGGGCACATCTGATTCGATTGAGACGTCGAAGCTGATCGTTTGTCGTTCCGGATCGAACAGGTCTTCGCCGACGTAGATGACGCCCAAGGCTCTGTCTTGTATGACTGGGTAGTTCCCAAGGCGCAGCGTGACATCGCAGGGCCCCTGCCAAGCCGTTCGTCCGCGGTGATCGGTGAGCGGATTGTTTGGGTTGTACTCATAGGCGAGTTCGAGTTCGTATTGCTCGCCGACCATCAGATCGGTCCAGTGGTCGGAATTGACATAGCCGACGGTGCCTGAGCACTGAACTGCGACGTATTGAGTTTGGCTGTAGCCAGTGCCGGCGAGCGCCATACATGCGATGGTTGAAAGACAGTGTTTCATGAAGGCATGGTAGTGGGTGCGAGTTGTAGCCGCAATGAACTATCAATTGTTGTCGAGATGTGAAACTGGCTAAGTTTCAGCACCCGGCGTTGTAGTTTCCGATCCAGGCGCTGAAGTCGGTGGGTGTGCACATGCCGTCGTTGTTCTGGTCGCATTGGGGGGCGTTGGCGTTGAACGCGCCGATCCAGGCGGTGAAGTCTGTTGGGGAGAGGTTGCCGTCTCCGTTGATGTCGGCGGGACATAGATGGGCTTTGATGGTGACGCAGTGGTTAGTGGTGAAGCCGTCGAGGTCGCCGTCGTTTGGTGTGATGGAGACGCAGAGTTGGGTTCCGCCTCCCAGGCTTGCGACGCTTGGGATGGCGTCGGCGTGTCCCGCTGAGATGGTGTCACGGACGACGGCGCCGTCGATCGACCAGACGTATCGGTAGCGAACGAGGTCGTACTCGAAGTCGTCGTGGACAAGGTCGGATTGCAGCCGGATAAAGACGGCGTCGTCCTCGGTCGGCTCGGCGGGTTCAAAGATGGCGAACGCGGGGGTGGGCGGCGTGTTGATGTAGGTTTCACCGGTGTCGAGCACGGTGACCTTGGCGTTGATGACGCGCTCATCGTTCATATCGATGGCGACGGTCCACACCCCCGGCACGTTCTGCATGTCTGTGATGTCCCACTGGTACCTGGCCCAGTATCGGCGGTAGAAGCTGTCGGAGAAGTTGAGCAGCCGGTTGCCCGAGTCATAGTCGAGCACGCCGTTTGGCATGAAGAAGCGGAATCGGTACATGCTGAAGGCCGGGAGGTTGGCGCCCTGCATCCAGTAGCTGATGCGGTCGGTGTCGAGCGTGACGGATCGATCGCGTGGAAACGGGTGCGGCGTGTCAAAGTCACCCGGGAAGAGCTCTCGCAGGAAGCCGAAGTCTCGGACATAGTGTTCGGTTGGTTTGGACCACTGGTCGGCCCACATGGACGCGTAGGGCGAGCACGGGCCGGCCATGGTTTCGACCCAACCGCCGTTACGCCAGACCTCGAAATGCAGGTGCGGCCCGGTTGAGTTGCCGCTGGATGCAACTTGTCCGATCTGCTGGCCGGCATCGACGTGTTCGCCGATCTGAGGCAAGACTGATCCGTTCTTCATGTGCAGATAGATCGTGCGGAGCCCGGGCTCGATGGCGCTGTGGTCGATGATGACATAGTTTGCGGGCTGGCCTTGCCAACTCGTGTTCTGATCGAAGTGGCCGTCGTCGCGATCAACAACGGTGCCCTTGAGGGCAGCAAAGATCGGCACGCCGATGAACTGTTCTTCGAACGAACGGAGCCCTGTGTCGTGGCCTCGGTGTGTGTTGTAGGTGTGGTCGCCGCAGTCCCAATCAAGCACACCAGATGTCGCGGTGTCGAGGTCGGTGTAGTTGTTGAGGAAGAGGTCGCCGTAGATCGAGCCGCCGATGGGGTAGAACTCGAAGACCGGCTGGCCGCCGCGGTTGTTCGTGTACGGTTGATCGGTATTCGTGGAGTTGCTCTCGTCGAGCTGGCGCATGAAGGCTTCGAGCCGTGCGCGCTCGGCGGGCGGGACGCATGGCTGGTGTGCTTTGTGGTCTGCCTCGTACCCACCTCCGTCGACAAATCCGCCGGAGTCTGATAGGTGCTGGGCGTGCGCCGGGGTGGCGGGGGCGATGATAGATGCAAAGAGAACTAAGAGGGCGATCCGGTTCATGTCTGCAGTATACAGAACAAGCTATTCGGATCTGCGACATTTCTGAGCGAATCAGCTAATCGTCAGCTTCGGCTTGGTTCTTCCCTGCTTCATGCCCGCCAGCGCTGTCTGGCTCTCAAGGTTGTCGGCGAGCTTGGCGAGGGCTTTGGGGAGTGCTTCGCCGCCGGCGGTGTTGGGGTCGAAGTTGGCGCTGGCGTCGCCCGAGTCGGAGTTGGTGCGCAGGGCGGTGTTGATGGGGATCGCACCGAGGAAGGGCAGGCCGAGGCGTTGGGCCATCTGTTCGGCGCCACCGCGACCGAAGATGTCGTAGGTCTTGCCGTCGTCGCCGATGAAGTAGCTCATGTTTTCGACGACGCCGAGCACATCGACGCCGAGCTGCTGGAACATGCGCGCAGCACGGACCGCGTCGTCCTGCGCGACTTTCTGGGGCGTGCAGACGATTACGGCGCCCGAGAGCTGCAGCGACTGCGCCATGGTCAGCGGGATGTCGCCCGTGCCCGGCGGGAGGTCGATGATGAGGTAGTCCAGCTCGCCCCATGAGGTTTGTTCTGAGAGTTGTTTGAACGCGCCGTGCGCCATCGGGCCGCGCCAGATGAGCGGTTTCTCGGGGTCGACCATTTTGCCGATGGTGACTGCTTTGACGCCGTGGACGAGGAAGGGCTCGATCATTCGTTCGCGGAGGATGAGTTCGTGCGCGTTGAGGCCGAGCATGGTGGGCAGCGATGGGCCGTAGATGTCGCCGTCCATGATCCCGACAGCGTGGCCTTTCTTGGCGAGCGCGACCGCGAGGTTGACGGAGACTGTTGACTTGCCGACGCCGCCCTTGCCCGCGCCGACGGCGATGATGTTCTTGACGCCCGGGATGCCGCTTGCGCCCTGCTGGGCCGCGGGTTTGTGCTCGGTGGTTGCGGGTGCTTTGGCTTGGTTCGCTTCGCCGGCGTCGTTGAGCTTGGCGTTCTGGTCGTCGCTTGGCTTCGGGCCCGAGTTCGAGCTGAGCAGAACGGTGCCGGCTTCGTCGACGATCTCGACGATGAGGCTTGAGAGGACGACGCCCTGTTCGCCGGCGGCGGCGCGGATCGCGCCGTGGGTTCGGCGGGCGGCGGCGTCGAGTGTGTCAGCGTCGGTGATGCCCGGGAAGTGGAGCTTGACCGAGGCGAAGGTTTCGCAGGCAGCGGTCCATTCGAGGTTGCGGACCAGGGGCTCGCCGGTGGGGCCTTCGGCGGTCGAGAGGGCGGCTTTGAGGAAATCACGGTTGAGGGCGGGCATAGGGGGTTCCTGCTGGCTGGTCTGGTGTGTGCGGCCTTTGCCGCGTTTGATGCTAGGAACCGGTGCAATCTCGGGCGAAACCGGGCGTTAGGCTGTGGATCGGAACCGATGATTGGGTCAGGCAGGACTGGAGGCGGTCGATGGCAAAGGCACGTGGAACCCGTACTTGGATGGCAACGCTGGCGGTGTGTTCGGGGTTGGCGACTGGATTGGCGTGGGCGCAGGAGGCTGAGAAGCCGCTGCTCTCGGGTCCAGAAGTCGATGACAGCAGGCCCGGGCTGGTCGAGGACAGCTTCGGCGAGATGGCAACCGGCAAGGCGAGGCTCGGCGCGATGGCCGCGATCCCTGCTCAGGACCTACGCAAGATTCTGCAGGGGATGAACAAAGAGGATGCGCCCGACGAGATCCGCATGAGCGACGAGCAGAACACGCGGGTGCGGGAGCTGATGTCGGAATACTCGCGCGAGCGGCGGGCGTGGATGGTTGAGAACAAGGACGAGCTCGCCGAGCTCCGCAAGGCGGCGGGCATGCCCGAGCCTGTGGCCCAAGAAGGGCGGGGCCAACGGGGCGAGCGGGGACAACGCGAGGGCGATGCGCGAAAGCGAGGCAAGCCCGAGAGCGCCGAACGCAACATGATGGAGCCGATCGGCGAGGCGACCGGTGCCCGGCGCATGCCCGCGGCGAGGATGCCCGCGAGGCAATCGGTTGACGAGGGCGAGCAGACCCGCCGCGAGATGACGCCCGAGCAGCAGGCGGCGGCCCAGCGGCTGCGTGAGTTCATGCAGAAAGGCCCATCAACCGGCGATCTGCAGCGGAGGATCTACGCGGAGTTGTCGCCGGCGCAGCAGAAGCACGTTGACGCCGAGGTGAGGCGGATGGCGGACGAGCGTGGCGACCAGCGCGAGATGGAGAAGATCAAGCGCCGACAGGAGGACAGCAAAGCCAAGCAGGCCGAGCAGCGTGGCGCTCAGCAGCCGGGCCGGGCCGCGGGCGGTGCAGCGAGGATCGACTGGGACGCGGTTCTGCCCGCCGACGGTTCGGTGAACCTGGATGCGCTGCCAGAGCGTGCTCGGAAGCGGCTCGAGTCATTGAGCGAGGCCGAGCAGAAGCGGGCGATCGAGGCGTTCCGCAAACGTTCTGAACAGCCAAGACGCGAGAGGGATGACTAGGGGACAAAAACCTGCTGGTCATCTGCCCACAACAGGGTGGCATCTTCCGGCGCGGACAAGTTGTGATTTCCTGAAACCGGCTCTATGAGCCGGTTTTTCGTGGATCAGCAGTAGCTGTCGGTCGCAAGGGCAAAGGTTGAAAAAATGTGGATTCTGCCGAAGCTACACACAATGTACGCATTGTGGATGGGTTATTTATTGGGTAATGCTAGGGTTGTTCTGTTAAAATGGGAAGATTTGCTCACATGATCTTCTCAAAATCGAACTGTCCCGCCGATAATCCGTATAATTACCTGATCTCTCTCTCCTCCAGCGGGGTGCTGATTAACGTTGGCACCCTGCTTTTCTTTTTTGTGTTGGGCGCATCAAACAGAATCGATTGCGAGATCGCGCGGGTGTCTTCGCGCTAGGCTGACCGCGGCGGAAGTGTCGAGGGAGAGCGCGCTATGGCTGGGTCTGTTGTGCTGGTAACGGGAGTTGCGGGTTTCATCGGCTCGCACCTGGCGGAGTCTCTGATCCGTCGCGGAGACCGCATTGTCGGCGTTGACAACTTTGACAGTTTTTACAGCCGGGACATCAAAGAGCGCAACCTTGTTGATTTGAAATCTGCGACGGGCGCAGACGCGTTCGAGTTTGTTGAGCTCGATCTATGCGACGCGGGCGCGCTTGCGGAACTTGTTGCACGCACAAAGCCCGAGGGCGTTGTGCATCTTGCCGCCAAGGCCGGCGTGCGCCCGAGCATCGCGGACCCGACCGGTTACGCGATGGCGAACGTTGTTGCAACGGCGAATGTGCAGCAGTCGGCGCTCGAGCACGGCGTGAAGCGCCTGGTGATGGCTTCGTCCAGTTCGGTCTACGGCAACAACGAGCGGGTGCCGTTCACGGAAGACGACATCGTCGATCGGCCCATCAGCCCCTACGCGGCGACGAAGAAGTCGTGCGAGCTGATTGCGCACACGCACTGGCACCTGACGAACATGCCGACGGCGATGCTGCGGTTCTTTACTGTGTTCGGCCCGAGGCAGAGGCCCGATCTTGCGATCAGCAAGTTCATGAGGCTCGTCAACTCGGGCGAGCCGATCACGATGTTTGGTGATGGGTCAACCAGCCGGGACTACACCTACATCGACGACATCGTCGCGGGCGTTGTCGCGGCGTACGACCGGATCGACGAGCACGGCTACCGGATCTGGAACCTCGGCGGGGATCACCCGATCAGGCTCGACGAGCTGATCGCCAAGATCGGCGAGGTCGTCGGCAAGGAGCCGGTGATCGTGCGTGAGGGGATGCAGCCGGGCGATGTGGACCGGACGTGGGCCGACATCACACGCTCGGAAGAAGAGCTTGGCTACTCGCCCGAGGTCTCGATCGAGGAGGGGCTGGGCCGTCAGTGGGCGTGGCTCAGGGATCGGCTTTAGCGGGCTAGTCTGAGTCGGTGTCTGCTTCTTGTGCCGGCGCGCTTTGTCGAAGATGTTTAGGGACTGTGGTGAGCCAGGTCTTGGCGGCGCGTGATCGTTCGGGGAACGCGAGCGGGAATTGTGTGTGGAAGACGGGGATGTAGCCGAGGCTCGCGATCCTCGTGATGTCGCGCTGTGTGCGCGTGGCTGTGATGTTGGCGCCGCTGGCGCGGACGATCTCGGCGTAGCGGAAGAAGGCCCACGATTCGTGCCCGGGCAGCATGAAGTCCGCGAGGTAGTTCGGGGCGACGAGTTTGTGGAAGTCTTCTTCGTCTTTGCCGTTCTTCCTGCCCCGGTAGGCGGCGGTGAACGAGGGGGTGACCGAGTGGACGATGTCGCAGCACATGGGCTCGGCGATGAGCGTGAGTTCGGGGAAGATCTTCCGGACGGCGCGCAGGTATCTGACCTGTTCCCAGATCGGCATGTGTGTGTGGACAAAGTTGTCGAGGCCGATGTGCGTCGCGCCGGATTGGCTTGCCATATCGAGGCGCAGCGAGACGCCGGCGAGGTGCTCCGGGTCGGATAGGTCGAGCGATTCGAGTGTGTGCGCGTCCCATGAGTCGGTGAATTCTGCGGCGCGTCCCCACCAGAGGCCGAGCTGTTTGCCTGTGCGTGGCACGTCGCGGAAGCGTTTCCATGATGTGCGGAGCATGGGCATGTCGTTCCAGCCGAGCGTGAACATGTTGGGGAAGTTGAGCTTGAGTTTGGCGGGGTAGATGCCCGATGGGGCCCAGAGCATGACGCGGTCGAAGCCGTTGCGCTCGGAGAGACGGGCCACGAGTGTGCCAAACCCCGCCAGGTCGGGTCGTGAGGTCCGGTCGCCGAAGAAGCCCCGCGGGTTCGTCGCAGAGATCGCGCCGGCGTTGGCGGCTTCGACTGCTTTGACGGCGCGGTCATCACGGGTGTACTCGACTGGACCGAATCGTGACTGGAAGTAGTCGCGGTAGGGGACGAGTGTTTCGAGCCAGTCCTGCTCGCCGGTTGGGTCGTCGGTCCAGGTGCCGGGGCGTTTCATGGCGCGGACGGCGACGGTGTACGTGCGTGTTTCGCCGGGCTTGAGGCTTGCGGGTCTTGAGAGGACGGTGTGCTGGTTGGGGTTCTTCTTGTTCGAGAGGTCGAAGGCGACATACCAGCCTCGCGATTCCTTTGGGCCTTTGAATGCGCCGCCGGCCCGGCCCACGCGGACGAGCGCGTCGTGCTTGTATGTTTCGATCGGGTAGAGCAGGCTGACGCCGACGGCGTAGTCGTCGTTCATGATGGCGGTCGCGGTGCTGTAGGCGTCGAGCGGGTAGCGCCAGGCCTGGCCTGTGTAGGAGTCCCATGTGGTTTCGGGGAGCCGTGTTCCTCGCAGGACGCTGAGGTACCTGATCCGTTCGCCGAGCGTGATCGCGCCGACAACGAGCCTGCCGAGCGGCCTTGGCTTGTTGGTGTCGTTGGTGAATGTGTAGTTGAGGTTGTAGCCGAGGTCATCGGTGTGCTCGATGGTGACTGTCGGCTTGAGCGTGTCTGTGTTTGAGAGCGGGTCGTGCGCCGACATTGAACGAGGGCTGATGATCGGCGTGTTCTCGTGCGTGATGCTCGGGCCGAGCAGCGAACCGTCGGATGTCGAGACCTGCGCGCCCGGTTTGGCGGCACAGATGAGCAGGGCGAGGGCGAGAACGGTACCTGTTGCGCGTCGCATGGGTGGATTGTACACGGCGGCTGGCGGCACCAGAACCGGGTCGTGGGTACGCTCATGGCGTGAGCGAACCCAGGGACAAGCCGACGAAACGCAAGAGATCTGGTGTTGTGTCGTGCGCGTGCTGGTGCATGGCGCTCTTGGCGATCGTGTGGCTGGGGCTCGTGTGGTCGCCGATGGTGTTCGCGTCGTCTGCGGCTAATGGCACGCTGGGCGAGTGGTACTGGGCCGTCGATCTGTGCGCCTCGCTCGCGGCGCAGTCAGTCGTTGGTGTGGTCGTTGTGCTTTTTTCTGTTGCGGCGTTGCGACGGAGAGTGTGCGCGGGCGTTGTGGGGTGTGTGCTTGTCGGGTTGCTTGCGTTGCCCTTGTCTGAGCCGAGGCTCGCGAGTGCGCCCGGCGATGCCGAGGCGGTTCGTCTGCTCGTGTACAACTCGCACACACAGTCGAACGATGTGGAGTTGAAGAACGCGCTCTTGAGCGGTGCGGGTGTTGATGTCGCGGTTGTGCTCGAGATCTCAACGGGGATGATGCGGTCGTACATCGCGGGCCGGGGGTTTCGTGCGACGCACGGGTTCGGGATGCTGCCGAGGTCGGAGTGGTCTGGCTGCCCGGCGATCCTGAGCAGGTTCGAGGTTGAGCCTCACGAGAGCGAGCTTGGTCGACGGCTTCGCAAAGCCCGCCGGGATCTTTGGGACCACTTGTACCGGATCGAAGTTGTGCACGCGCCGACGGGTTCGTTTGTGCTGATCCAGGCGCACGCGAGGAGCCCGCGCAGGCCAGAGCGATGGGCGTACGGTCTGGGTCAGCTTCGGCAGCTTGCGACCATCGTGGGTGAGGTGCGCGAGATCACGGGCTTGCCGATTGTGGTTGCCGGCGATTTCAACAGCCCGCCGACGTCGGTTCGTGCGCGGGCGTTTGCGGATCTGTCGGGGCTGGTGCGTGCCAAGCCCGCGTATACGCTGAGCGGATCGTTCCCCGCCGCGGCTCCGTCGTGGGCAGCGCTCGCGATCGACGGTGTGTACGCGTCGCCGGGTGTGCGCGTGAAGTCGTGGGAACCGATCGGGAGCGCGGGCTCGGATCACCGTGCGGTGGTGATCGAGTTGGTGATCGACTAGCTGGCGGGCTGGTCGTTTGTTTCTTGGTTGTAGTCTTGGCCGTACGAGGCGTACTGCGGGTCGTAGACGTCGTGCCCGTGGTGGTCTTCGAGGTATTCGAATTCCTCTTCGGATTCGTCGAAGTCTTCGGCCGAGATGAAGCCGATGAGTTTGAGTGCGTAGGCGACAACGATGAGCATGACGAACGCGCCGACAACGCCGACGGTGAACTCGAACGCGAAGTTGGGGACTTCTCCTCGCGGGATGCCGAGCAGGTTGCCGAGCGAGGCGCCGATGGGCAGGACGACAAAGGGCTGGGTCGGGGCGCGCATGACGACGGCGTCGAAGTATCTGAGGAAGAGCCCGAAGATGACCGCGTAGAGGATGAGCACCGGGTAGCCACCCTCTGAGCCCGCGTGCCCGAGCATGCCCGGCCCGATGGTGTAGCCGGTGGGCATGCCTGTGACGCCCGCGTCGCGCCAGGCGATCTCGGCGAGCGCGTTGGGTTTGTTTGGATAGATCGCGCGCGGGATCGGCAGCTCGAAGTAGTAGCGGATGGTGTGCAGCGGGCGGTACTCGTATGACTCGGGGTACATCTCCATCAGGTGCATGGACCACGCGGCGCATTCCTGACCAGAGAGCAGGTCCTGCATGCCCTTGTAGGTACTGCCGCCGGCGACGCGAGTGAGTGTTGCCAGTGGGCTGGCCGATTCTCGGATTTCCTGGCCACGCACAGCGGTGAACTTGGCGACGAGCACGACGGGGATGATGCTGATGAGGACGGCTTGGACGACCACTTTCGTTGGCGGCAAGCCGCGCCACTTGGCGTAGTAGGTGCCCCACACGAGACAGCAGGAGATGGCGACGATGGGGCGTCGGCCGAAGATGCCGAACGTACCGATCGCGATGGCGAGGATGAGCACGGTGAACATCACGAACGCGGCCGCCGGGTTGAGCGGTCGCTTGACCCAGATCCACGCGCCCATGCCCGCGGCTACCGCTGCGATCGACGTGCCGACGTGGGTAGTGATGACCGCGACGTATGGGATGTTGACGCTGAAGCGCATGAGCGCGGCGACACCGAGCAGTGTGAACGCGAACGTCCAGAGAACCGGCTCGCGCGTTCTGCCTTTGATGATGGGTGTCCACTGCGCGAGCTTCTTGACGCCGAAGCCCCATCTGTAGAACGCCAGGAAGACGACCTCGAATGTGATGATCCAGATCAGGAACTGTGCCGCGATGGCGTCTTTCTGTCCGAGCGTGAGTTCGGTGGTGAAGCTGTTGGGATCGGTCAGCGAGATGATGCCGCTGGTGACCTGGTAGATGGTGAAGCCGAGGAGGAAGAAGTTTCTGATGTTGAGGAGGTCGCCTGTTCCTCTGAGGTAGGGCACGAGGATAATCGCCACGTTGAAGGCGACGACTATCCATAACCCAAACACGGCGATCTGAACCACGGGATCTCCTCGGCCACGATCCGCGCGGCGGTTTCTATCGGATCATACGAAGCAGAGCGATGCGTGTTCAACGCCCCGTTCACTGGTCTGATCGGCTACGCTTGCGGCGGCCATGAGCGGATCTGAGGCGCCAATCCGAGTTCTGATGCAGCAGCCGGCGTTGCCCGCGTTCCGGGTGCCCTTCTTCAAGGCCCTGGCCGCCAAGAGCGACATCGACTTCCTGCTGCTCTACGCCGACGGCGACGTCCCGACGGTCCCCGCGGACGGGTTTGACGCCGAGTGCCGGGTTATCGGAGGTGTCGCAAACAGGCTTTTCTGGGATTCGGCGCACCTCAAGCGGCTCAAGGAAGGCAACTGGGACGTCCACATCCTGACGTGGAACACGAGGTATCTGTCGCTGATCCCGACGATCCGGCGGGGCAAGAAGGCCGGCGCCGGGATGATTTGCTGGGGGCACGGCTACTCGAAGAGCGAGGGGCGGTTCCGATCCTGGCTTCGGTTCAAGACGGCGCAGATGGCCGACGCGATCGTGCTGTACTCGGTTTCGGTCGCCGAGTCGTATGTGAAGCGTGGGATCCCGCGCGAGAAGATCTTTGTCGCGCTCAACAGCCTCGATCCGAGGCCGATCCAAGAGGCGCGTACCGCTGTGCTTGCCGAGCCCGAGAAGCAGGCGGCGTTCCGCAAGGAGCACAGCCTTACGGGCCCGGTGCTTCTGTATGTGTCGCGCCTGTACCCGGAGAACCGGGTCGAGATGCTGATGCAGTCAACAAAGGACCTTCTCGCGGAGTTCCCGGATCTGAAGACAGTCGTCATCGGCGTCGGGCCCGGCACCGAAGCGGTCGAGGCGAAGGTGAAGGAACTGGGCATCGAGGACCACGTGATCTTCACGGGCGCGGTGTACGGCGAAGAGAACGTGGCGCCGTGGTTCGCGGCTGCCGACGCGTTCTGCTACCCGCAGAACATCGGGCTGAGCATCCTGCACGCGATGAACCACGCGCTGCCCGTGGTGACGAGCGACAAAATCGAGGCGCAGAACCCGGAGATCGAGGCGCTCCGCGACGGCGAGAACGGGCTGCTCTACCGCGACGGCGACAACGACGACATGACCGCGAAGCTGAGGGTGCTGTTGACGGACAAAGAACTGCACAGCAGGCTGAGCGCCGAGGCGCACCGCACGGCGACCGAGGACTACAGCACCGACACGATGGCGGACGGGATGGCCGAGGCGGTCCGGTACGCAAGCGGCGTGGCTCAGCGCCGGCGCGCGTCGTCGTAGAGCTCTTCGTATCTCTTGACAACCGCGTCCGGGTTGAGCGTGCGCAGCACCCACTCGCGGCCGATCTCGCCCATGTGATGAGCTTTGGCCTTGTCGTCGAGCAGATTCTGGATCGTGTCGGCGAAGACGTCGGCGGATTGCTCGACGATGAGCGACGAGCCGGACTCTTCTAGCTCGGGCCAGATGTCAACGAACTTGGTCGTGATGGCGGGCGTGTTGCACGCGAGCGCCTCGACGAGAACGAACCCGAAGTTCTCCTGGCTGGTCGGGAGCGCGAAGATGTCGGCTGCTTCAAAGAGGCTGACTTTCTCTGTGCCGCGGACCATGCCGAGGAGCCGGACCGAGCTTTGCAGGCCGAGCCGGTCGATCTGTTCGCGGAGCTGCTGTTCGTATTCGTCGTCGCCCGTGCCCGCGATGAGGAACTGCGCGTCTGTGCCTCGGTCTTTGAGCGTTTTTGCTGCATCGATGAGCAGGTGCACGCCCTTCTTGACATGGATCCGGCTCAGGAAGAGCACAACGGGCTTGGTCGGATCGATGTCGAACGCGTTGTGCGCGAGCTCTTTGCCGGGGAGCGTGGTGTAGGGCTCGATGTCGAAGAGCAGCGGGACGACGACGCCGTTGCCCTTTGGGTACCACTTTCTGGATTGGTCGAGTTCGGCCTGGGCGGTGCAGTGGACCGCGTGCGCGTTCTCGAGAAGCTTGCGTGCGGCGAGCGCGAGGTAGAGTTTCTTTTTGAGCGTGCGCTGCTCCATGGACCAGTCGTCGAGCATGCCGTGGATACTGACGATGTAGGGCGTGCCGAGCTTGGTGCAGAGCTTGGCGATTGAGGCGTTGGTGAGTTCCCAGGGCGTGTGCATGTGGACGACATCGCACGATCCGACGGTGCGCGAGAGCGTTGACTCGGCGTTCTTCGAGAGCTTGCCGAACCGCGAGGGCGGCGGGATCTCGATGACGCGCGGCACGCCCGGCTTGCCGGGGGCCCAGTCGTCCGGGGCGTCGGTCTTGTCCCATGTGGCGACGATGACGTCGTGGCCCGCTTTGGCTTGTGCGGTTGCCATGTCGAGGATGGCGCGGACGACGCCTCCGAGCTCGAGGCGGATGGGTCCGGAGAAGTGCGCGACTTTCAGCGGTGTGTTCATGGTTGTGCTCCGCTAGGGGCCGCGTCGATCCAGTCGCGGTTGGGTTCGTAGCCGAGGTCGATGAGGAGCTGGCCCGCGGCTTCGTCGAAGAACTCGCGGTCTTGCTTGGTGAAGGCTTCGTGCCACTTCTTTGGTTTCTTGACACCCTTTGGCCGGCCCGGGATGGTCGTTGAGTTTGTGTTGCCGACGAGTCGGCGGAGTCGGCCTTCGAGGATTGTCTTGGTCGCCGGGGGCAGCAGGGGCTCGCGCATGGTTGGGGTCATGCCGAGGAATTCGCCGATCTCGCCCAGCGCGCCGGCGGTGTCCTTGACGACGCGGTCGAACCGGACCGTCAGGCAGTCTTTGACGGCTTGCCACGCGCGGACGTGGTGATTCCAGTACGCGGGCCGGGACATGCCCTCGTATTGGGTGCGCATGTAGTCGCTCAGCGGGATGTCGGCCTTCGGGTTCCACTCGCGCTCAAAGAGTTGGAGCGAGGGCATCACGCTCCGGCCGTCGCGGACAACGCAGAGTGTCTGTGCGCGGTCGAAGATCGTTTCGACGATCGGCCGGAACTCTTTCTTGGCGAGCGAGGCGTTGGGCAGCGCATGGGTTTTGATGATGGGCCTCGGGTTGCGCGCGAGCAGCCGGAGTGCATCGTCAACACTCATCGGGTTGTGGTGTTTCTCGCGGAAGCTGTCGATGTCGATGTAGAGGTGGTGGAGTGATTCGAAGAGCTTGAGCTTCGGATTGGTGTCCGGGAAGTGTCGGCGGAGCAGGTCGATGGTCAGGTGCGTGCCCGAGCGCTGGTGGCTTGCGATGATGATCGGCCTGCCGATGGCGTCGAGTTGTTGGGCGGAGAGACTCACGGCTTGTCGCTCATGGTGGTCGGCATGGGCGGGAGCTTCGGTCGTTCGCCGAGGGCCTTTGCGGTGTCGCCGCCGTAGATGGTCCACTCTTTGAGGTCTTTGTAGGCTGAGGCGCGCGAGCCGAGGATGGCGCCCTCGCCGATGTCGATGCCCGGCCCGACGAACGCGTCGGCTGCGATCCACGCGTCGTCGCCGATGGTGATGCCGGGTGTGACGAGCTGCATGTCCTTGCGCGTGAAGTCGTGCGAAGCGGCGCAGAGGTGCGAGTACTGGCTGATGGTGCAGCGTGCGCCGATCGAGACCGGACCGAGGCAGAAGAGGATGGCGTGGTCGCCGACGGCGGTGTTGGCGCCGACGGTGAGCTTCCAGGGGTGCGTGATTTTGACGGTGGGGCGGATGCGCGCGGTCGGGTGGATGTGCGCGCCGAAGATGTTGAGGATGCGGTTGCGGATGCCGTACCAGTTGTGGAACGTGATGCGGAAGAGCGGCTGGCCGAAGAGTTCCCAGAGTGTTTCGGTGAGCCGTTGCCTTGGGGTTCTGCCGTGGACGAGTGAGACGGCGTGCCTCGGGTTCGTTGTGCCGAGTGTGACGTGTCCGGTTTCGTTTGTTGCCGGGCTTGCCGCGTGTTGTGCGGGTTCCTGGGTCATGCGAGGTCAACCAGCTCGCGTGCTTTGATGGCGCGTGCGGGGTTGCCGACGTAGACCTGCTCTGGTTCGAGGTCCTTGTACGCGCTCGAGCGTGCGCCGAGGACGGAGAGGCGCCCGACGGTGACGTTCGGCCCGACGTATGCATCAGCGCCGATCCATGCGTCGGCGCCGATCTCAACCGGGTCGCGGATGAGCGGGAAGCTCCGGTCGGTGTGGTCGTGCGTTCCGGCGCAGAGGTGGGCGTACTGGCTGATGATGCAGCGCTCGCCGATGGTGATGGTGCCGAGCGAGTAGAGGATGGCCTTGTCGCCGACGGTCACGCCGTCGTGGATGTCGAGGTTCCAGGGGATCTCGACTTTCACGGATGGCCTGATGTGGACGTCTTTGCCGATCTTGGCGCCGAAGAGCCTGAGGATCTGGTTCCGGATGCCGTACCAGTTGTGGAAGGTGAGGCTGAAGATTGGCTGGCCGACGAGCATCCAGATCGCGCGGATGACTTTCTCTTTGAAGGTCCACGGGCTGGCTTCGGGGAGGAGCTGGCCCTCTTCGCCCTTTGGCGCGGTTGGCGGGGCGGTGCGCTTGCGCTTGGTGATGGGCTTGCGCATGAGCGTCTGGTCGCCGGGGTCGAAGGCGCTGCTCGCCGAGGGCGGCGCGGTGTCGGCCTCGAAGTTGTCGGCGTGCAGGCGTTTGCTCTCTTTGAGCATGCGCAGCTTGAGCACGGTCATGCGTTCGTAGTGCGCCAGCAGCGATGCGTAGGTTCGCCCCGCTTTGCCTTCGAGGATGCCGCCTTGGACAAACATCGAGACAAACCAGCGCAAGAGCGGCCTCGCGGGGAGCCGGTTGACGAGCTGCTTCCACTCGCGGCGTCGCTCGACGGGCGGGCCCTTGAACAGCTGCGAGAACTTCAGGGGCTGACCCGCGTCGTGGACGGCCTGGAGCGCTTCGAGCGATGAGTAGCGGTTGTGCTTCTCGATCCAGTCGAAGAGGCCCTTGGAGAAAAGGAAGTGGAGGTAGGGCTGCTTGAGTGTGCCGATCTTCTTGCCGACTTCTTCGCGCTGGCCGTGGCCGTGGTCAATGAAGCGCATGCGGGCCTTGTGGAAGAGGCGCATCTGGTAGGTCGGGTATCCGCCCGAGCGCCGGAGCCAGCGGTCCATGAGCATGAGCTTGTGCGGGACAAAGAAGCCCGCTTCGTCGGGGCCTGCTTTGATGAGCGCATCGAGCTCGCGGATGAGCGCGGGCGTGAAGCGTTCGTCGGCGTCGAGGTGGAAGACCCAGTCGTGCTTGAGCGGGATGTTGTCGATCGCCCAGTTGCGCTGCTTGCCGAAGCTCTCGAACGGGTTGGTGTGGACCGAGGCGCCGTGCTCTTTGGCGATCTCTTGTGTCCGGTCGGTCGAGCCGGAGTCGAGGACGTGGACGTCGTCGGACCAGGCGCAGGACTCGAGGCACTCGGCGATGTTGATCTCTTCGTTGAGCGTGAGGATGACGACGGAGATGCTTGGGGTTGGCGAGCCGTCGCCGGGTCGGCACTGCTCGTGTGTGCGGGGGATGCTGCTCACGCGTGATCCCCTTGGCTTGCGCGCTGGCCGGTGACGCGTTCGAGCAGGTCGTCGAAGGCGGCGTGGGTGGCCTTGTCGTTGTACGCCTCGTCGAAGGCGGTGCGCGCTGCGGTCTGCATGATGTTGAAACGCTGCTCGTTGCTCGCGAGTTCGCGCACAGCCTCGGCTAAGCCCTCGGCGTCACCGATTGTGAGCGTGATGCCGCAGTCGAAGCGCTCGATCGCGTCGTCTACGTTGCTGGCCTTTGGCCCGACGTAGAGGATGGGCAGTCGCATCGCAAGGTTCGAGTGGAGCTTGGACGGGCTCATGACGCCCAGCATGTTGTCGCGGAGCGTGATGAGCGAGCAGCTGACGGACGACATGACCGAGGGGGTCTCGGCCTTGGGGACGTAGCCTTGGACGATGACGTTCTTGAGGCCGCGCTCTTTGGCGTCTTCCGCGGTCGGGTCCTTGCGTTTGCCGCCACCGATAAAGAGAAAGACGATGCGGTCGTCGTCTTGGAGAAGTTCGGCGGCGTCGAGCACGGTGTCGAATTCGTGGCCCACGCCCATGTTTCCGAGGTAGAGGATGACGAACTTGCCCGCGATGCCGTGGCGCTCGATGCCTTCCCAGGGTTCGTGCTCTGCGTCTTTCGGGAAGAAGTCGGCGTCCTCCCAGTTTGGGATGATGGTCGTCGGGAGCGACTTGCGTTTGTCGAGCTTGGCCGGGTCGTACCGGCCCATGAGCAGGTCGATCATCGCGGTGTCGAGGCCGACGAGGTGGTCGAGGCGTTTGAACATGGCGCGGTTGACGAACTGCAGGAGCCGGCTCATGAAGCCGTCGGTCTTGATCATGTCCGCGCGTTCGGGCGCTTCGGGGTAGCAGTCCATGTTCCAGAGGATGACCTTGGTCTTGCGGTGGAACATCTTGTGCAGGACCGCGGCCCAGCCGACGAACGGGGGCGTGGTGAGCGTGATGATCACGTCCTGCTTCTGCATGAAGAGCGCGGTGAAGAAGGTGCCGAGGTAGAAGAAGAAGTAGTCGGCGAGGCGTTTGACTATGCTGGCCTTGCCGAGCCTCGGTGTCCAGATACGGCGCACGTCAACCGAAGAGGCGCGGTGCTCGGCGCCGTCTTTCTTCTCTGCGTCCTTGGAATAGCCGCCGCGGCTGGTGATGACGGTGACGTCGTGCCCGCTAGCCGCGAAATGTTCGGCGAGCGAGGCCGAGAGGTGCGCCGTCGGAGAGATGTCGGGCGTGTAGAACTGGTTGATGATCGTCAGTCGCACGTTGCGGCTTCTCCGTCGGTTCTTCGCGCCACAGAGTAACCGGCTTAGCTCTTGGCGAGGTTGCTGACGACCTCGATCATCTCATCGACGATGCGGTCGAGGCTGTAGGTCAGGTCCCAGTTGGGGTAGTGCTCTTTGAGCTTGCGGAGATCTGAGTAGTAGCAGATGTGGTCGCCGATGCGGTTGGTGTCGGAGTAGGTGAGGTTCGGCTTCTTGCCCGTGCGTTCTTCGATCATGCTGACGCACTCGGTGAGGCTTGCCGCGTTGCCCTTGCCGCCGCCGAGGTTGTAGACCTCGCCCGGGCGTGGGTTCTGCGCAAAGTTCCAGAAGGCGTTGATGACGTCGTGGCAGTGGATCTGGTCGCGGACCTGCTTGCCCTTGTAGCCGAAGATGGTGTAGGGGCCTTCTTCGAGGGCGACTTTGACGAGGTAGTTGAGGAAGCCGTGGAGCTCGACGCCCGCGTGCTGGGGGCCGGTGAGGCAGCCGCCGCGGAAGATGCCGGTTTTGAGTTCGATGCCGTCGTATTTGCCGTACTCCTGCGCGAGGATGTCGCCGGCGGCTTTGGAGGCGCCAAAGAGCGAGTGCTTGCACTGGTCGATGGACATCTCTTCGCTGATGCCGTGCTCGTATTCCTTGTCGGCGTAGTCCCAGCGTGTCTCTTTCTCGACGAGGTTGAGGAAGTTGGGGGCGTCGCCGTAGACCTTGTTGGTCGAGACGTGAATGAACACGGCCTCGGGGCACTGGCGGCGGGTCGCTTCGAGCAGGTTGAGCGTGCCGACGGCGTTGACGTCGAAGTCCTCGAATGGCATGGTCGCGGCGAGGTCGTGGCTCGGCTGGGCGGCGGCGTGGATGATCAGCTCGGGGTTGATCTTCTTAAAGAGCTCCTCGACGCCCTTGCGATCGCGGATGTCCTGGTTGTAGCTGGTGAAGTTCTTGCACTGGGCTTCGAGTCGCGCGAGGTTGTCGAGCGTGTCGCCCTTTGGACCAAAGAAGGTGGCGCGCATGTTGTTGTCGACGCCGGAGACCTCGAAGCCCATGTTGTCGAAGAAGGTGACTGCTTCAGAGCCGATCAGGCCGCTGCTTCCTGTGACGAGTACTCGCATCCCGCATCTCCTCTGGTCGGGTCGGTCGTTTGGTTATCCGGACGTGCCGAGTGCGGCGAGCCGGATGGGTACACCCCGGGATGATGGTTTCGGCGCATCAGCCGGGACTGGTGAGTCTATGGAGGCATTCCTATCTGACAGGGTGTGCGTGTGTCATTTTTTAGCCCGGTTTTGGGGGTGAGAACGGGTCGATTGTGGCCCTCTGGTCCGCCCGGGATCGATAGTGGAGGCATGACAACCACCAGTGCGGAATCCATCCCGGAGATCAGGCGGTCGGTGTACGAGGCGGGCGAGTTGGCCCGGGTCGATGGGACGATGCTGGAGATCGTGCCGCACACCCCGCACCCGGAGGATGGGGATGCGCTGCGGGACCTGGTCGCCGATTGTGCGCCAGCGAAGACGATCGAGATCGGCTGCGCGACGGGCCTGAGCACGATGGCGATCTTCGAGGGCTTGGCCTCGGCCGGGGTCGCGGGCGACCACACGGTCGTTGACCCGTATTTCAACGGCTACTGGGGCGGGGCGGCCGGCATTCTGATGCAGCGCGCCGGCGTTCGGGACCGGGTCCGGGTCGATGAACGCGAGTCGGTCGTGGCGCTCGCAGAGTGTCTTGCCCGGGGCGATGTGTTCGACTTCGCGTTTGTCGATGGGTGCCACTGGTTCGAGTGCGCACTGATCGATGTGTGCCTGCTCTGTCGACTGGTTCGGCCCGGCGGGACGATCGCGGTCGATGACCCGTGGATGCCGGCAGTGAGCGATGCGGTTTCGTACTGCACGAAGAATCTGAACTGCGAGTTGGTCGATGTCATCGAGCGCAACGGCAAGCCGAGGCTGACGGTGCTGCGTGTGGGCGAGATCGACAAAGCTCGGCGGTGGGATGCGTATGAGAAGTTTGCATCGGCTTAGCCGTTAGCTCTGTGCGCTGCTGGTCCACTCGTCCACGAACCGGCCGACCTCGGTGGCGATCTTGGCGAGGGATCGGCCCTGCTCGTTGAGCGTGTATTCGACCCTCGGGGGGACCTCGGCGAAGGTCTGGCGGTCGAGCAGGCCGAACTGTTCGAGTTTGCGGAGGCGGTCGGTCAGGACCTTGGGGGTCAGGCCGGGCAGGGCGCGCTGGATCTCGCTCGGTCGGGCGGCTCCCTTGCACAGCTCGTCGAGCACCGCGAGCGTCCACTTGCAGTGGATCACATCGGTGACGCGGTGGAACGCCTCGGCGCGATCGGGCGGCGGCGGTGGCTTGGGTGTGTCCATGGCTGATTCTTGGCGCCGGGCCCTGTGTGTGCGATACGCACCGGTTTGAACGTATCGAACCTTGCGGTAAGCGTGCGTTTCGGGCGGAATTGTTCGGGGCGGTGGCGGCGTTGGTGGTGCACGAAAGGAGAGCCACCCATGCTCAGAATCGCACTTGCATTGTCAGCGTTCGCTGTGCCGGCCTGTGTCGGCGTGACGGACAACCAACTCGTTGAGGCAGTCACAGATACCCGTGTCTTCCAGCCCGAGATCTCGGGGTACACGCTCGGATCGTCGCGCGTGCCGAGGGCGCCGATCACACTCGAGGAACTCGGGCTGATCCAGAAGTCGCTCCTGATGAACGAGGAGGACCTGAAGTACCTACGCATGTCTCGCGATGTGCTCGAGCCGAACGTCGCGGAGCTTGTCGGCGTGTGGTACGGATTTGTCGGATCGAACCCGCACCTGCTCGCGTCGTTTAGCAGCGCGTCGGGCGAGGTCGACTCGGCGTACCTCGAACGCGTCCGCACACGGTTCGAGCGATGGGTGCTGGATACCGCGGAGGCCGAGTACGACCAGGACTGGCTCGACTATCAGTTCGAGATCGGCCGACGTCACCACCGCGTCGGGAAGAACAAAACCGACAATGCCAACGCGGTTGATCAGGTTCAGTTCAGGTACATCCAGGCGCTGACCGTGCCGGTGACGACGACGATCCGCCCGTTCCTTGAGCGCGGCGGCCATTCACAGGAAGACGTCGACAAGATGCACGCGGCGTGGGTCAAGAGCGTCACGCTGCAGGCGATCTTGTGGAGCTACCCGTATGTCAACGAAGGCGATTTCTAGTTTGTGATGTTGTTCAGTTTGGTCCGAGATAGAAAGGAAACACAATGAAGAAGGCAGTGTTCTACCACGCGGGGTGCCCGGTGTGTGTCGAGGCGGAGGAATCGGTTGCAAAGGCGATCGACGGCGGGGTGTATAAGATCGAGTATGTCCACCTGGGCGAGGCACGGGACCGGATCGCCGAGGCGGAGGGTGCGGGCGTGAAGTCGGTGCCGGCGATTGTGATGGAGGGTCAGCCTTTTCACATTAACTTTGGCGCGTCGATGGAAGACGTGAAGGGCTAGTCGGAAGCCCCCGCCCGGCTGACGCTGCGCGGGGGTGTTGTGTACAGAGTTGATGAATGACGCGCTGCAATTATTCATCGTCGGTCGTGGAACTCTTTCGAGCGGCGCGCATATATTGACGCGATGACGAAGACTACTCGCAAACACCGTGTCTGCCTTTGCATGATGCACATTCGTTGTGCATCCGGCGGCGACTCGGCGTGGAGTGATCGGGCTTAGAGATAAAGCCCATGTCATCCAGGTTGGAGAGGAGCCGTCACAGAAGTGACGGCTTTTTTTGTGTCTAAGCAGGCGTGAGAGCCGCGGCGCTGTTGGTGCGCGATCGGTGCGCTTGCGCGGCGAAGGAGCGTTTCGTGATGAGGCTTGTACGAGTCGAGGGTGGGTCGTTTGTTCTGGTGACGGATCAGCAGGGCGATATTCACCCGCCGGTGGTGATGGGGTGGGTTGCGACGAAACGCGACGGCATGCGCCTCTGCCACATGCTCGGTGCGCACGCTCTTGTCGCTGCGTACGCGCAGGTTGTGCGGGCCGACGGCCCCGGCCGGGTCGCGCCGGGCGAGGCGTTGGCAGATCGTGAAACGGGGGTTAGTGGGCGGACCTTGCTCACCGCGGGGCTTTTCGCTTCTCGGCGGAGACGCGCGATGTCGAGCTCTGGGAGGAGAGAGAGCGAGTGAGCGCGGGTTCCCTACGCCCGCCGACTGGGAAACCGGTCGGCGGGATTTTAGTTTTGGCGGTGTACAACTGTGACGATTTGGCTTGCAGGGTTTTTCCCAAGCCGGTCGTGCACGTATTGCATCAACTACAAAAATATTTCTTAGATGGCATTATGTGACACGCGTGTGCGTTTTGCATTGGGAACAGATCGGCAGCGATCTCTAGACCAAACTACATGTAGCGCACACGCGAGACCGGTGCGGATTCGGCAGAGAATTTGTTCGTTGGGGACAGGGGCTGGGCGTGCGCGCGGCTGCTGTCTGCTTCGAGGGTAGTTTGATCGTGGGTGATTCGCATAAGGAGAATGCAATGCAGAACAGGCATCATCACCGTTTGCAGCACTTGAAGGCTGTGCAACGACTCCTCACCGCTGCGGGTGTCGCGATTACCTCTGGTGTTGTGTATGCGCAGCCGAGCGAGAGGGAGCACGGCAGCGAGAGGCGCTCGTCGGTTGTTCAGCGCGGCGTAGTCCGCAACTCGGGCGGTTCGCAGAATGGCATGACAGGTGCGGCTGCGAGATTCCCGAGTGATGTGCGGACGATCGACGGTTCGGCGAACAACCCGAGCAACGTGCTCTGGGGCGCGGCTGGTGTTGAGATGATCCGCATCGCTGGCAACGGGTACGTCGACGGGGTTTCGCAGCCGGTCGAGGAGGGTTTCCCGAGCGTCCGCGCGGTCAGCAATGCGGTGAACGCGACCAGCGGATCGATCATCAACTCCCGCGGAGCCAGCGACTACCTCTGGCAGTGGGGGCAGTTCCTCGATCACGACATCACCGAGACACCGGTCGCAGAGCCCGCAGAAGCGTTCGACATCGCGGTGCCTATCGGGGATGTGTGGTTCGATCCGTTTAACACCGGCGGGGCGACCATCCCGCTTGACCGTTCGGCATGGCAACTCAACGACGGTGTGCGTCAGCAGTTCAACAACATCACCGCTTACATCGACGCGTCGAATGTCTATGGCTCCGAGCATGAGCTTGCTGAGTGGCTCCGTACCAACGACGGCACCGGGAGAATGAAAACTAGCGAAGGCGAGCTGTTGCCATTCAACACTGCAGGATTCCATAACGCAGGCGGGTCGGACGATCCAACGCTGTTCCTTGGTGGTGACATCCGTGCGAACGAGCAGGTCGGTTTGACCGCGATGCACACGCTCTTCGTTCGAGAGCACAACTACTGGGCAGACCGGGTGGCTGCAGACAATGCTCAGCTGAGCGGCGATGAGATCTATGAGCATGCGCGGGCGATCGTGGCGGGTGAGATGCAGGCGATTACCTACAACGAATTTCTGCCTCTGTTGCTCGGTAGGAACGCGCTGCCCAGATACAACGGTTGGCGGCCTGGCGTGAACGCGTCTATTGCCAACGAGTTCGCAACCTCCGCATACCGGGTTGGCCACACGATGCTTTCTCCGACGCTGCTTCGGATCGACGCCAACGGCGATGAGGTAGCCGGGGGTCACGTGCCGCTGGCAAGCGCGTTCTTTTCGCCGGAGACCATCGTAGAAGGGGGGGTCGATTCGCTGCTGCGCGGGCTGGGCGCTCAGCCCGCGCAGGCGATCGATACCGAGATTGTCGATGCGCTCAGGAACTTTCTGTTCGGTCCTCCCGGATCTGGCGGCTTTGATCTGGCATCGCTGAACATGCAAAGAGGCCGCGACCACGGGCTGCCTTCATACAACGATCTCCGGGAAGCGATGGGTCGTCCGCGCGCGGTGACGTTCGCTGACATCACCAGCGATGTCGCAACTCAGGCACGCCTCGCGTCGGTGTACGACAACGTAGACCTTGTCGATTCATGGCCAGGTATGCTTGCAGAGGATCACAAGAACGGGGCGCTCGTCGGTGAGACGATGTACCGGGTTCTTCGCGATCAGTTCATCAGGCTCCGCGATGGGGACCGGTTCTGGTACGAGAGTTATCTTCCGCGGCACATGGTTCAACTCGTCGAGCAGCAGACGCTGTCTGTAATCATCAAGCGGAACACCGAGATCGGCGATGAACTACAGGCCAATGTATTTATCTGGGAGCCGGATTGCATGGCCGATGTGAACGGCGACGGTGCGCTGACGCCGACCGACTTCACAGCTTGGGTATCCGCCTTTAATGCCAAGAACTACATGGGTGATCAGAACCGCGACGGGTTCTGGACGCCGACCGATTTTACTGCGTGGATCCATAGGTACAACGTTGGTTGCGAGTAACCCCCTGCCACCGGAGTTGTTGTGAATCGACAGCCCCGCGGGAAACCGTGGGGCTGTTTGTATTCCGTGTTACATCCTCGCGTCAGGATCGTTCCGGTGCGCTCGGAACCAGTCGATTGTCCGGGTCAGCCCTTCCTCGAAGCCGACCTCGGCTTGCCAGTTGAGCAGGTTCTTTGCTCGGGTCGTGTCGAGACACCGGCGGGGCTGGCCGTCGGGCTTGGTGCTGTCCCAGCGGATCTTGTTTTTTAGGTCGTCGGCGCTGGGCGCGAAGCCGGTCAGCCTTGCGATGTGTTCGACGAGGTCCTTGATTTTGACCTCGAAGCTCGCCCCCAGGTTTATTGGGATCGGCTCGTTCATGGTTTCGGCGGCGCGGACGATGCCCTCGGCGGCGTCATCGACGTACAGGAACTCGCGGCTGGCGCTGCCGGTGCCCCAGACTTCGATCGTGTCGGCGCCCGCGTCGAGCGCTTCGACGCACTTGCGGATGAGCGCCGGGATGACGTGCGACGAGTTGAGGTTGAAGTTGTCGTTGGGGCCGTAGAGGTTGACGGGTAGGACGTATGCGGATTTGAGGCCGTACTGCATGCGGTAGGCGTCGAGCATGACCATCGCGGCTTTCTTGGCGACGCCGTAGGGCGCGTTGGTTGCCTCGGGGTAGCCCTCCCAGAGGTTCTCTTCGGTGAACGGGACTGGTGTGTTGTTTGGGTAGGCGCAGATGGTGCCGACCTGGACGAATTTTTCGATGTTGTTGATGCGTGCGAGCTCGATGAGGTGCATGGCCATCGCCATGTTGGCGTAGAAGTAGCGTCCCGGGTTCTGCTGGTTGGCGCCGATGCCGCCGACTTCGGCTGCGAGGTGGAGGACGATGTCGGGCTTTGCATCTTGATAGAGCTTTGTACAGCCGGTTTCGGTGGTGAGGTCGTAGTCGGCTTTGCGTGGGATGAAGATGTCGTTGACGCCGCGCTCGCGGAGTTTTTGTGTGACGACTGCGCCGAGAAAGCCTGCACCGCCTGTAACGACGATTCGTTTACCTGCAATGTTGGTTGAACTGATTTCGTATTGCTGCGTGCGCAGGTGTGGCGGGGTGAAGTCTTTGTTCATGCAACAAGCTTAGGGTGTCGATGTTGGGGCTAAGTCCCGTGACTTGGTGAAAGTAGCCGATCGGGGTCTATTATAAAGGGGGCACGCAGAACGGAGGCGACGTGGCACCAGAAGAACGGATTCGGAAAGACGGTGGTGCCGCTTGGCTTCGGGTTGTGTGTGTGCTCTTTGGTTTCGGGCTTGCGGGCCTGTCGGCGGCGATCGGTGCCCGGCTTGGCTGGGGCGATCCGGTAACGGTGTTCACGTATGTGTTCGTGCTGACGTTCGCTGGGGTGTATGTCTTTGCGATCGAGCCTGTGGTCAGGGCTGGTCTTGGGCGCGCCGATTCGGGCGGGTCGCAGGATCAGTTCGATGTTCTGAACGAGAGCCGGCGCGAGATGCAGGGGATCATCGATGCGATCCCTGCGTACCTCTACTACAAAGACGACAAGAACACGATCCTGGATCTGAACGTAACGGCAGCGGAGTCGATCGGCTTGCCCGCGGACGAGATCCGGGGCCGATCGACGGAGGAGTTCTTTCCTGCGGAGGATGCGGCTGCGTTCTTGAAGGACGATCTCGAGGTCATCCGAAGCGGCAAGCCCAAGCTCGGGATCGTTGAGTGTCACGAGACAGAAGAAGTCGGCGAGCGTCGGCACATCAAGACCGACAAGATCCCGCTGCGCGGGCCGTCGGGCGAGTTCGACAGGCTGGTGGCGATCGCGACCGACATCACGGAGCTGACCCGTGCGCGCGAGCGCGCCGAGCAGGCCGAGGAACAGCTGTCGCTGGCGATGAAGGCGGCGAGTATCGGGCTCTGGGATTGGAACATCCAGACCGGTGCTTGTGAATACAGCGACACGTTCAACACGATGCACGGCTACACGCCGGGTGAACTGCCGAACACGATCGAGACCTGGGAAACGATCTGCAACCCTGATGACCGCGCGTTGGCGTATGAGCGGGTTGAGCAGCACTTTAAGGGTGAGGTTCCGATCTTCCGCACCGAGCAGCGGGTGAAGCAGAAGGACGGGAGCTGGCGCTGGGTGAAGGCTGTCGGTGAACTGATCGAGCGGACTCCCGAGGGTGAGCCTCTTCGCATGCTCGGGGTACACGTTGATGTGCAGGAGATCCGCGAGGCGGCTGACCGGACGAAGCAGGCCGAGGAGCAGCTGTCGCTGGCGATGAAGGCGGCGAGCATCGGGCTCTGGGACTGGAACGTCAAGACCAACGAGACATACTTCAACGACACGTTCTACACGATGCTCGGTTACGAGCCGGGCGAGCTGCCGATGAATCTGGAGACGTGGACGGCTCTTTGCCACCCTGATGATTTGGACGGCGCGTTCAAGGACATCCAGCGGCACATCGCCGGCGAGACCGATGTGTACATGAGCGAGCACAGGCTGAAGCTCAAGACCGGCGGCTGGCGGTGGATCCGCGACATCGGCATGGTCACTCAGCACGACGAAGAGGGCCAGCCCGAGCGGATGCTGGGGCTGCACGTCGATATCCAGGAGATCCGCGAGGCGGTCGACCGCGCCGAGGCGGCGAACAACGCCAAGAGCGAGTTCCTAGCGAACATGAGCCACGAGATCCGCACGCCGATGACAGCGATCCTCGGGTTCGCGGATCTGCTCGACCAGGAATTCGCGGCGCACCACAAATCCGACGAGATCGGCGACACCATCCGCACGATCCGCAGCAACGCGAACCACCTGCTCGCGGTGATCAACGACATCCTCGATATGTCCAAGATCGAGGCGGGGTTCATGCGTGTAGAGAAGGTCGCGACCAGCCCGGCGCAGATCGCGGAGGAGGTGGTCTCGCTCATGAGGCCTCGCGCCAAGGGTAAGGGCGTCGGCGTCGGGCTCTCGTACGACTCGCTCGTGCCCGAGGGTGTCATGACGGACCCGATGAGGTTGAGACAGATCCTGTTCAACCTCGTAGGCAACGCGATCAAGTTCACCGAGGTCGGCGGCATCCTTGTGCACATGAGCTACGACCGCTCCGAGCAGAAACTGCAGTACAAAGTCGTCGATACGGGCATCGGTATGAACCCGGAACAGGTCGAGACGCTGCTGGAGTTCAACCCGTTCGTACAGATCGACGGATCGACGGCACGGAAGTTCGGGGGCACCGGGCTCGGGCTGCGCATCTCGAACTCGCTGGCGAAGATGCTCGGCGGGAAGATCTCTGTTTCGTCTACGGTCGACAAGGGCACCGAGGTGCTGCTTGACGTCGATGCTGAGATCGTCGCGGGGGCGAGGCTGATCGATCCGTACAGCGACTACTCGTTCCGCAACAAGTCAGCGCCCGAGGAACGGGAGCCGATCGGCGATGATGCGCTCGCCGGGTGCAAGATCCTTCTGGCCGAGGATGGGCCGGACAACCAGAGGCTCATCAAGCATCACCTGCAGCGCTGCGGCGCAGAAGTGCTGGTCGCCGAGAACGGGCTTGAGGTTCTCAACATCATCCGGGAGTTGGCTGGAGGCAAGCAGCCCGACCTGATCCTGATGGACATGCAGATGCCCGAGTTGGACGGTTATGCCGCAACCTCGACGCTGCGTGAGGAAGGGTGCGCGATCCCGGTCGTGGCGATCACCGCGCACGCGATGGACGGCGACCGTGAGAAGTGTCTCCGATTCGGCTGCGACGACTACCTGACCAAGCCGATCAGTGTGCCCGACCTCATCGAAACCTGCGCCCGGCAGATCTCCCAGACGCCGACAAATTGAGTTGGTTCTGCGTGACTAGCAGCCGGCGTTGTAGTTTCCGACCCAGGCGCTGAAGTCTGTTGGTGTGCACATGCCGTCGCCGTTCTGGTCGCATTCTGGGGCGTTTGAGTTGAAGGCGCCGACCCATGCCGAGAAGTCGGTTGGTGTGACCGAGCCGTCGCCGTTGACGTCGGCTGGGCAGTTGTCGAGGGTGACAGTCCAGGTCCGTTGTTCGGTCATGAACGCTGCGCGGGCGGCTTCATCGCGGACGAGCGGGGTGTTGTCGGCCACGGTTGCGGTGACGGTGTAGACGCCGGGCGAGGCGAGCTGGGTGGTGTCGAACGTGTCGGCGTTGGCTCCGGGCACGGGTGTGCCGTTGATGGACCACTGGATGTCGAGCGCGTGATTGACGGGCGTGACGGGGCAGACCATGAGCGTCGCGTGGCCCGAGATGCTCGAAGCCGAGGGGCTGGCGCTGTCGATGGGGTTGACGATCCGGTAGATCTCGAGGATGAACGCCTCGGCGCCGACGAGGTTGAACGGCCTGTTCAGCGAGCGCATCTTGGAGTTCTGTGTCGGGCGGAAGATGCCCTCTTCGGAGTAGCGCGCGCCCTCGAAGGTCGAGGTGAGGCCGTCGTACTGGGGTGTGTTGTCGCCCAGCCAGCGGTGCCATTTGCGCTGCTGGCTTGCCATGTCGGCGTGCTCGAAGATTGAGACGTTGGCTGTGCTCGGTTCGCCGCCGGTGTAGACGGTCGGTCCGCCGTAGGTGTACTCGTCGGCGAGGTTGGCCATCGAGTGGCCGAGCTCGTGGACCGCGACTTCGACGGAGGCCGAGTTGCGCGCAGAGGCGGTGCCGAGGTTGCTCGACGAGTAGCCCGCGCCGCCGTACTTGGTTGTGTTTGCTATGGCGAGGACCTGGTCCGGCCCGCCGCCGCCGGGGATGCTGGCGGTGTTGGCGTGTGAGTAGGCCTTTGAAACGTTGACGCAGAGAAGCCGTTCTGTGTTGTTGCACCAGAAGTTCATGTCGAGCGAGGTGTCGCGCGAGATGCCCTGGGTCGGGTCGTTGTCCACGCCCGATTCGTTCGAGACGACATCGACACGGTGGATGCCGAAGAGCGGGCGGTAGGTCGCCAGTGGCTCGCTCTGGAACATCAGGTTGGCGAAGTTGTCCACGTCGGTGTGGTACTGCGCGATCTCGCCTGCGGTGTAGCCGTCGCCGACGAACACGATATCGACGCGGTTTGCCGGGTTGGGCGTGAGCATGCCGAGGCGCTGGTCGAGCCAGACCCCGCCGGGCGAGAGCGTCGCGGCTCCGACGCTGTCCTTCGGTTCGTACTCGGTGAGATCGACTTCGAGGGAGATCGGCCCGCCGGTCAGCCGGAAGTTGCCGTTGTCCGGGTCGATCGCGAGGCAGTGGTGGCCCGGCATGAGAACGGTGTTGGGCTTGGCGTCCTGCTGCGCACCCGCGGCGGCTGCGGTCGTGGCGAGTGCGGCTGCGATCAGGCGATGCGTCGGCATGGTGTGGCTCCCTTGTGGCGCACCGAGAGTGTCAACGGGTCGCCGCCGGGAATCGATACGCCGGGATTACGGCGGTGTTCCGGGGCATTTGCGATTGTCCGCCACTTCTTGTTCAGCAGCCGGCGTTGTAGTTTCCGACCCATGCGGTGAAGTCGGTGGGGGTGCACATCCCGTCGTTGTTCTGGTCGCATTCTGGTGCGTTTGCGTTGTACGCCCCGATCCATGCCGAGAAGTCGGTGGGGCTGAGCATGCCGTCGCCGTTGACGTCGGCGGGGCAGTCGTCGCACTGGATGTCGTACACATACACAAGCCCCATGTTTGACGCGAGCGTCGGCCCGTTTGGGTCGGGGGCTATGAGTGTCTGGTCGCTCACACTGAAGTTTCTAGCAAAGGAGAACCGGATGTTGGTTGGGGTGACAATTTTCTGTCGCTCTACCCATGTGTCGTTGCTGAGTTCAAAGTGATAGATCGCGGGCAGGTCAGACGTAAGGAGTGTGTTCCCAGAGACAAACAAGTTGTTGTCTTTGACTGCCAGGTGCTCGCCGAACCATGCTCCGAAAGCGCCGTCTGAGGGGCGGATGTGATGATCGAACAGCCACTCGTTGCCGTCGAATCTGTAGACATAGACGGTGCCCGAGTACAAGCCATCCAGTGCGTCTCCCGGATCTCCGACAAACAGCGTGTCGCCTTGGGCGGCTATCCAGCGGCCGAAAGCAGAGTTATCTGACGTGTTGAATGGAGCGTGGGTGGTGTGGTACTCCCATTCTCCGTTTGAAAGGCGAAGTTCGTGAACAATCCCGGTCGATACTCCGGCCGCGTTGGAACCCAGCGGATTGCCGACGAAGATTGTGTCTCCAACACGCGTGGCCGGTCCGAATTCATAGTTCAGCGGAGCGGGCACAGTCGGCTCGAGCTTGGCGGTTTCCAGCCACTGTGTTCCGTCATACTCGAAAACATACAGTGCGCCGCCGTTTTGGCCGTTGGTCGTGCCGCCGGATGCCGACACAATGAGGGTGTCGCCGAAGTGTTGGAAATATCCGAATTGGTCATCGGCGGCGGCATCGCTGGCAGTAAGTCGCTGCTGGATTTCCCAGCCGCCCTGGCCTTCTTCGTAGATGTACAGTGCGCCAGCACTGATGCCTATGACAGAATCGTCCTCGTCTGGACTTGCGACGATAACTTTGCCATCGTGGACAGCAAGGTTTGCGCCAAAGCGATAGTCGTCCAGGAAGGGTACCGGGATCGTAATGGTGTCATCGAACACCCAGTCCGACCCTTGTTTCCGATAGACAAAGACTGTCTCCACATTTTCCGAGAGCGCATCCGAGATGACAAGAATGTCCCCGCCAAGCGCGGCTGCGATGCCAAACTCTTGAGCATCGTCTGGGGTTGGTGATGTGAGAATCTGCGGCTGATCCAGTTGACACGACTGGGCGTGGCTGTTGGCCGAAAGAACGGCACAGGCCGACGATATCAGGGCGGTCTGAACTTTCACGATCTACTCCCGGGATTCAATTGTGTGCGGGGCTTGCGGAATCGGCGTCGATTGGATCAGGGCAGGGTACCGGTCGGCGCGGTCTGAAAGATCTAAATAAGTCAAAATGGTTTAGTTTCGGTGCTAGCAGCCGGCGTTGTAGTTTCCGACCCATGCGGTGAAGTCGGTGGGGGTACACATCCCGTCGTTGTTCTGGTCGCATTCTTGTGCGTTTGCGTTGAATGCGCCGACCCATGCGGTGAAGTCGGTTGGGCTGAGCATGCCGTCGCCGTTGACGTCGGCCAGGCAGTCTGCGGGCGGCGTGTAGTCGATGACGAGCGCGGGGTGCAGGTCCGGGTTGGGGTGGTGCCTGCTGATGAATCGTTTGGTAGTGGCGGGCGTGCTCTCGACGCCGACGATGATCCAGCCGAAGTTCTCGGCGGGGGTGTCTACCCAGTGCTGAACATCGAGCGCCATCTGAGCCGAGGTCCATGTGTAGCCCTGACCGGCTGAGCTGACGGGGATGGTGTCGCTCGGCGAAGCGTTGTAGTCGCCTCCGGGGGTGTTCCACGTGGGTGAAGCCGGCGGGTTGGCTGAGTTGTACGAGGTGTACTCCCATGTGACGTCGTCCTGGAGCGCGACGGCGCCGCCGCCTTCTTCGCCGGCTGGCATGGATGCGCCCTCGGTCCAGCCGGTGGTAAGCCTGTGCAGCGAGCACGCCTGCGAGCCGTTGGTTGTGCGGTTCATGAGAATCGTGAGACTGACCGAGTTGATGGTCGATCCGGCAGGGATGGTGCTTGTGTCGAAACGCAGGAGCGCCCTGCGGACGGGTGTGTTGTTGATCCGGCCGACGAAAAGGTACTGGCCCGCGCCGCTGGCTGTGTGGCCGTCTTGCGAATGGATCGTGGCGTCAGCGACCGGGGTGAGCGTGGTTTCGTCGGCGGACGCAGCGAGCGGCAAGGCGGTCAGTGTGCCGAGTGCGAGTCTGTTGAGTTGGGCTTTAAGGGGCATTCGTTCTGTACCTTTGCAGGGCTTTGCGTTCGAGGGGCGTCGGTCATTCAAGAGTAACGCATCATGCGTGCTGGATCACCGTATTTATTGATCCGGCGGGCCTATAGAAAACCCGCCCGAGGTGTCGTTGTGACCACTCGGGCGGGTGATTGTTTGAGAATTGCGTGTCAGCTTACCCAGCTTGCCGCAGGGCGTTGACTAGCAGCCTGCGTTGTAGTTGCCGACCCATGCGGTGAAGTCGGTCGGGGTGCACATGCCGTCGCCGTTCTGGTCGCACTCGGGAGCGTTCGAGTTGAACGCACCGACCCAAGCGGTGAAGTCGGTGGGCGTGACCGCGCCGTCGCCGTTGACGTCGGCGAGGCAGTCGTCTTCCTCACAGATGACGGTGATGATGCGGAACGCGTCGATGCCGGACTCGGCGATGGTGCCGGTGCCGAGGTCTTGGCTTGTGAAGCGGACAACAACCTGGCTCGTGGGCGTGACGAAGTCGGAGATGTTGAAGGAGTGGGTTTCCCAGCCGGCGGTTGAGCCCGGGATGGTCTCGAGTGTGACCCACGAGGCGCCGTTGTTGTTGGAGATCTCGGCGGTGAAGGCGTCGTTGCCGCTGGTGTCGGTGTTGTCGTGGTGAACGGCGTAAGAGAGGACGGCGTCCGGCGAGCCGGAGACGTCATACGTTGCAGTGGTGAGTTGGACGATGCCGTTGTCGATGTCTTCGCTGGGGCGGTTGTCGGTGACCCAGCACATACCCGATCCGTCGGCGTCGGTAGCCGGGTCGTTGCGGCCGTAGTCACCCGGGACAGCGCGTTCCCATGCGCCGGTGGTGGCGGTGGATGAGGTGGTCCAGCCCGGGTCGGTTTCCATGTCGAGGTCCACGCTGACGATGGTGCCGGTCGCGATGGTGCCCGAGTAGATGTTGCCTCCGTTGGGGTTGGAGTACGACTCGCCGTTGGTGTCGTCGACGTTGAAGGTGTACGAGATGCCGTCGAAGCAGTCTCCGCCTGGGAGTGTGACGGAATAGCTTGTGCCGCCGTTGTATGTGAGCGGGATGACTACCGCGCCGTCGCCGTCGTCATAGACGAGTTCGGCTGTTGCGGGGTCTGGGACGACCGCGCCGTTTGGTGCGATGTCAACATCGAGCGACTGGCCGGCTGGGTCGATGAACTCAGGGAGACCACCGGGGAATGTGAAGAATGGTGCGACGGGGATGCAGACGCCCTGCGGGTTTGCCAGCGCGTTCTGGAGGTTCGGGTGGTTGGCCCAGGTTCCTGCGTTTGCGCCGCCGCCGTTGAAGCAGCCGCCGTGGGTATGGATGCCGATGGCTTCGCCGGTTGTTTCATCGATGACTGGGGAACCGGAGTTGCCGCCGGTGGTGTCCATGCTGTAGTTGAGTTCGGTGCCGAAGAGCCCGTCGAACGGGCCGGCGTGGGTTTTCTGAACGAGGTACCAGGTGCACGAGGCGAGGCTGGAAGAAACCGAGCCGTAGCCGGTGACGCGTGCGTTGCTTGCCGTTGGGCTTGAGCTGTTGAGTGTGAACCAGCTTCCGCTGACTTCCCACGGGAGCAGCCCGGTGTTTGAGTTCGGGAAAGCGCCGAGGTAGCCCCAGTCGTTTCCTGTGCCGCCGCCGCCGTTGGTCTGCTGCGAAGCGGGGTCAACCGGGTACTGGTCTTCGGGTCCGGGGTGGTTGATGCCGCCGAAGGAGCACGAGCTATCCGAGAGCGGGACGTTGAACTGGAGGACGTTGATGTCGCTGTTGCCGCCGCCGTTGCAGTGGCCGGCAGTGAGGAAGCAGTGCTCGCAGTCGTCGATCATCCACGCGGTGCAGCCGATGGGCAGGGCGCGGGCGGCTCTCGGATCGGACGAGAGGATGCGGTCGTCGGTCGGGCCGCAGATCGATTCTTCGAGTGTCGGCGGCGTTCCCGCGATGACCGAGCTCATGTTGAGCTCGTTGAAGCCCGAGCCCGGGTAAGCCATGAGTTCGACGAGCACGGTGTCGCCGTTGAAGTAGGCGGAGGTGTACTGCCACTGCTCGATGGATTCGCTGTCGAGGAACTGGACCGCGCCGTCTTCGAGCGACGTGATGCGGAGGTACGAGGCGTTGCCGGACTCGTCGCTGCCCGCGAGTGTGACCTCGTCGAAGCGGAGTCTTAGCCAGTTGGCGTCTTCGACCGAGACGACCTCGCTGATGACCGGTGCGAGTTGGTTGGTGTTGTTCACAACCCGGCCGGAGTTGACGTCGATCTCGGCGTCGAACTGCGAGAGCGGGTTGGTCTGGGTGCTCTGGGCCGAGGCGGCACAGGCAAACCCGCAGGCGAGAACAATCGAGGCGGCTTTGGACACGTGACTCATGACATTCAACTCCATATGGCGTGGATTCATTCGGTACATAAGCAGCCGGGCCGCCCAGTAGCCAACGGGGTGGGACCCGTTCGACCTCTTTACTGGCTTCTGGCGCTACCGACCACCGTCTGGACTTTCCCCCCAGCGGCGATTCCATCGTAATGGAAACCGCCCCGGCCGCAAAGGACCGGGTCGGGAATTGGACACGACAGGCCGATAATTCTGGCTCAGCGGTCTTGTTTGTGGGTTACCTGTTTGTTTGCGGGTCAGACAGCGTTCAGCAGCCTGCGTTGAAGTTGCCGACCCACGCTGAGAAGTCGGTGGGTGTGCACATGCCGTCGCCGTTCTGGTCGCATTCCGGTGCGTTAGTGTTGAACGCGCCGACCCATGCGCTGAAGTCGGTCGGGCTGAGCATGCCGTCGCGGTTGACGTCAGCGAGGCATGACGTGCCCTGGAACTCGTAGGCTCCGATGTCGACCGAACTGCCGGGGATGGCCGGGTCGTCTGCGAATCTCGGGTTGCCGCCGGCGTCGAACGGCACAGGCTCGGTTGTGTCACCGTCGTTGTCGAGGTCGAAGATGTCCGCTGGGACGCTGCTGTCATCGCCGGCGTCGATGCCCCATGAATTGGCCGAAAGCCGCAGGTCACCAAAGTCATCGTTGAGGCCCTCGTCGATCCCGATCGTTGCCGGATCGTCGCCCCAGCCGTCGCCGCCATCGCTGGGCATGCGGACAAACATCGGTTCTACGTCGTAAATATGGCTCCCAGCGCCCGGGCCTTTGTAACCACCAGTCACGATGCAGTGATCGACAACGAGTTCCTCGTCAGGATCTGTACTGTCATCCAAGTGCGGCGTAGAACCGTCGCCGATGTAGATGCAATTACTGGTTTGTGTACTGTCGCTGAAGTCGCCGACGCGCATGGACATGCCGCTAGTTGCCATATTATTGACAAAGACGCTTTGGATCACATCTGTATTCCACTGAAACAGCGCACCACCGGCGCCCGCCTGATTGTCTACAAAGACACAATGCGAAACCATGCGCATGCTTGAGTTCGACAACAAGGCACCCCCTCCTAGGCCCTGTGCCAAGTTACCGTAGAACGAACAGCGATCGAGTGATACGTTGCCAGCTCCTCTGCTTTCTGTGGCGTAGATAGCGCCGCCGTCGGTAGCGGCCGAATTTGCTACAAATGTACAGTCCCGGAACCGGAATGGTTCCGTCCGTACACTGTCGACATAAACCGCTCCGCCGTATCCGTTCCTGTTGGGCAGGGAGTCATGTCCGATCGCTTGGTTGCGTTCGAAGTGACACGCTTCGATAACGCCGATTGGCCTGTGTAAGAAGATGGCACCCGCGTCTCTTCCAATATTACCAATGAATGTACACGCTTTAATGTGAACATTTGTTCCGTAGTTCACAAAGTCTATAGCTCCGTGACTGGAAAGGTTGTGGCCGAAGTGACAATCTTCGATCGTGGTTGATTGACACCCGGCTAACATCGCGGTGCCAAACCCCTCTGGGGCCGTGTTGCCAATAAAGTCACAGCCTCGGATCATTGCTTCCCCGCCATCTGCAAAGACAGCGGAGCCCTCTTGCTGGAGGTCCTCGGGCACGTAGTTTGAGACAAACTCACAATCTTCGATTGTAAGATTGTTCCCACGAAACCCCAGGGCTGCATTCAATATTGCACTACTCGTGTTGTTGAGTTTGTTGTCTCTAAATGCGGAATCTTGAACAAGAGCCGTGTCGACTACCATGTGGACCGATCCGCCGGTGCTGCGCTCGAAGCTGCACCCAGAGATCGTCACCGCCGCCAAACTGTTCGAAATAAGCACGTTGCCGGTGCGGTCACGAAAGTGCGAATCCGTAAAGTTGAGCGAGCCGCTGTTGAGGTGGTAGATGGCGAATTCGCCAATGTCCGGTGTGTCCGCATCAAAGGTGCAACCGACTAGATCGATGTCAGCGTCGATTGAGTAAATATCGATGCCCCGTCGGGACGAGGTGTTGCCATCGAACGCGCACCCCGTGAGCGTGAGTGAGCCCCCGAGAACGGCGATCGCGCCACCGCCCTGAAACGAGTCGGTGTTGCTGTTGGCGGTGAAGTGACAGCGGTCGATTGTGATCGAGGTGCCATCAAGCAGCACGCCTCCGCCGGCGGGCGCAGAGCCATCGCGGATCGTCAGGCCCTCAATCCTTGTCGATTCGGTCTCGCCCGAGTTGCACGTGATGACCGTCCCGTCGGGTGAGCCGTCGTTGTCGGTGTCGCCGCTGAGAATCGTGGCATCAACGGTGCCGGGGTCATTTGAGTCTGTTGAGCGGAGTGTTATCTGCTTGCCGAGCATGTCGAGCAACTCGCGGTAGGTGCCTGTTGCGATCACGATCTCGTCGCCGTTCACCGCCGCGTCAATCGCGGCCTGGATCGTCGGGTACTGACTCGGCACGTGCAGCTCGTCGGCGAGGCAGGTGCAGGCGAAGCCGGCGGACAGGGCGAGTGCGAATGTTGATTTCAGCATGAAACAGCTCCCGGAAGAATCACCAGAGGGTAACCGAACCGGGAGCTTGCGTGGTCAGATAGTTGCGAGCAGTACGAAAAATGTACTTTGCTTAACAGCCGGCGTTGAAGTTGCCGACCCATGCGCTGAAGTCGGTTGGTGTGCACATGCCGTCGCCGTTCTGGTCGCATTCCGGTGCGTTTGTGTTGAATGCGCCGACCCATGCGCTGAAGTCGGTCGGGCTGAGCATGCCGTCGCCGTTGACGTCGGCGAGGCAGTCGGGTGCGCAGCCGCCGGTGCCGCAGAAGATGTTGGCCGCCGCGACCGGCGAGCGTGCGCCAGTGGCATCAACGACCCATTGGAAGTAGACGGTCTGCCCGTCGAGGTCGCTGTCGTCGGGGATGGGCCAGAAGGCGGTGACGATCGGCGCTGCGCCGGCGCCGCTGGTCGCGTTGTACGGGCCCATCGTGTCGGTCGGCGTGATCTTGTTCTCAACCGGCGGCTTCGTGGAGATCAAGAGCGACATCGACACGCCCTCGTTCATGCCGACGGCTCCGACCTTGAACTCGGCGTTGCCCGCGTTGGGCGGGACGTTTGCGAGCATGGTCGGGACAAAGCCCGTGCCGTTGTCGTCGCCCGGCCCGAGGATCGCTGGGTTTGCCGGGAGCTCGGAGCGGAGCGTCGGGCGGTCGAACGGGAACGTGCCCGCGGCGACGCGCGGGTCGAGCAGGCCGGTCGCGATGAACTCGGTCAGCGGCGCGACCTGCGGGCCGATCAGGTCAACCGCGCCCATGAACGGATCGACGTTGTCCGGGAAGGGCGGCGGCTGAACGTAGAACTGCACAGCCTGAGTCAGCGTGGCAAGATGACCCGAGTGCATGAAGTTTGGTTTCAGCCCCGCGTTGCGCAGGCCCGGTGTTTTGAATCGGCCGCGGTCGGAGTTGAGGCCCGTGACTTCTTGCCTGCCGGTGTCGAGCGCGATCGGGCGGATGCCGATGTTGCGGAACATGTTGTCGGTGAAGAGCGGCGGCGTGTGGCAGCTGTCGCATCGCGCGTTCTGGAAAATAACCCAGCCTTGTTGCTGGATCGGGGTCATCGCGTTCGGGTCGCCCGCCTGGACCTGGTCCCAGGGAGATTGATCGGACACGAGCGTGCGCTCGTAGGTGGCGATGGCAAACGCGATGCGCTTGGCGGTGATCGCTGGGTCGCCGAACGCGTCCTCGAAGAGTTCCGGGTAGCTCGGGTTGGCGGCGAGTGCTGCCGACTGATCCGGTGTCAGGTTGGTAGCGAGTGCGAGCGGTCGCGCGGTTGCGAGCTTGGCTGTGATCTGCGACCAGTCGCGCGACGAATGTGCCATCTCGACGTCGCTCAGCGGTGGGCCGACGACCTGGCTCTCGAGTGCGCCACCCATCGCGATGGCGGTTGTTCCGGTTTCTGGGTCGATGAATTCTGAGGTGGCGCGGCCGTCCCAGAAGAGGTGCTCGGCGTAGGCGGCGTTGATGGTCGGGTTGGCGGCTCGGCCGGTGACCTGCCTGAAGATGTCGAATGTGTTGTTGACGATGAACTCGTTGTTGTCGTCCGCATCAACGACGCCGAACGAGCCCTTGATGTCGTCTGGTGTGCCGGTCAGCCCGTCGAGGCCGGGGTTGATCGCGAAGCGCGGGTCTGTGCCGCCGGCTTCTGGGATGTGGCATGTGCCGCAGCTTGTGGTGTTGTCGCTGGAAAGCTGTTCGTCCCAGAACAGGATCTTGCCGAGCGCACGCTTGGATTCGCTGAACGGGTTTTCGGGCGGGAAGATGACGGGCAGCAGTTCGCTCGTGGTCGGTTGGGCGTGCGCGCCTGAAGCCAAGAGTATCGGCGCCGAGACCAGTGCCAAACAAACCGCTTTGGGCGTGCGCCGCTTCCACATCTTCGGATCTCCCTGAGCTTCCCCCGGCCCGCGTTGTTCACACACAAACAGCGCGGGCGGTCTATAGGAAAGTACGCAGGGAGTCTAAACCGGGATTCGGCCCCGGCGGAGAAAATGGGCAATATCTTGCAGATTACCGGACATCTCGCCGTTCACACGCGGCACAGGTTGCCCAGTTCGCTTTTTGGAATCGGACTCAGCGGGTGGCTGTTGCAACAGGCAACCCGCCGTGCGCGTCAAACTGGGTGATTCAGCAGCCGGCGTTGTAGTTGCCGACCCATGCGGTGAAATCGGTTGGGGTGCACATGCCGTCGCCGTTCTGGTCGCACTCGGGGGCGTTCGAGTTGAATGCGCCGACCCATGCGGTGAAGTCGGTGGGCGTGACCATGCCGTCGCCGTTGACGTCGGCGAGGCAGGGCTCGTCGGCCGCGATGACTTCGATTTTGCCCGTCATCGCGACGTGCCCGGTGATTCGGCACGTGTACGAGTACGTGCCGATGTCGTCGTCGGTGAGCGTCCAGACGATCATGTCGGTGGTGGGGCCCGGGTCGGCTCTGAAGTCCTCGATGGGTGTGAGCGTGGCCGCGTCGATGACCGCGCCGTCGGACGTGAGTCTTGTGATCTCGCCGTCGTCGCCGCTGATGGGGAGTGTGTCGTTGCAGATGACGAGCGGGTGCGAGCCGGAGGTGCGGATGAAGTTGTACGTCTGTCCGGAGACGAGCACGAGTGTCGGGTCGACTTCGCCCGAGATTGTGCCCGAGTCGTCGGTCCAGTCGAAGGTGTAGTCGAGTGCGCTCAGGTGTCCGATCTCGAAGGTCACGCCCTCGTCGACAAGGAATCGGCTCGGCGAAATCTCGGTGGTGTCAGCGGCGGCTGCGCCCGCGATCGCGGCGACAACGGTGGCGGTGATTGCTTTCATCTCTTGACCTCCTGCGGTGTCATTCGGGCACGGGCCGGGATCGGATTCGCGCCTGCTCGTTATGGTAGTGGAAAGCAGGAGTTGATCAAAGAAAAGAACGAGCGGACATCGCTGTCCGCTCGCTGGTGGTGTTTAGAACCGATTAATGTCGGGTGAAACTAGGTAGTTAGCAGCCGGCGTTGTAGTTGCCGACCCACGCTGTGAAGTCGGTGGGTGTGCACATGCCGTCGCCGTTCTGGTCGCACTCGGGTGCGTTCGAGTTGAACGCGCTGACCCATGCTGTGAAGTCGGTGGGCGTGACCATGCCGTCGCCGTTGACGTCGGCGAGGCATCCTTGCAGCGACATTTCCCAGGCCTTGCCGGCTTCGTTGCCGTAGAAATCGTCCTCGTATGCGGCCAGTACGAGCCTTGAATCATCGAGATCGACATCGTGCCCCAAGCTGCCGAATTGGGTTGGCTGGTCTGGGTGGATCACTTTCACACTTGGGAACGTGTCATTCCTGACGCTAAAGATCTCGCATGCTCCGCCGCGGACATCGTTGTGTACTGTGGACCATGCGCCGATCGCGGCAAAGCTGTCTGACAACGACACCTTGTTTCCGAACTCGCCCGATAGTTGCGGCTCGCTCGGGCCGAACGTGTTGATAAGCGTCCATGTACCGGTGGTATTCTCGAATAGGTAGGCGGCACCTGAATCGGGCCCGAAAGAGTCATTCTTTCGTGCGCCGATCAGGACCCTGTTGTCTTTCATCGAGAGATCGATGCCGAAGAAGTCGTTGCCGTTCTGCCCGGGCGGTATGAGCTTGGCCGTTTGAAACCAGAACCCGTTGAAACGTTCGAAGACCCGCACGGTACCTGACTCGAACGCGCCGCCGTTGCCGAAGATCGATCCGACGACCAGTCTGTCGCCCTGGATATCGACGGCATGCCCGAAGAAGCCGAACGTCTTCGGTGTTTCTGCGCGGAGCTTGGCTTCGAATTGCCATGTTCCGCTTAGGTCCTTTCGGTAGACGAACACGGAGCCGCTGCGGTTGATGCCGTCCGCGTCTTCGCGCGATCCGACCACCGCGACATCGCCGTCGATCGCGCACGAGACTCCGAACCATGCTTCCTCTTGTGGCTCAGGGTCTTCGAGCGTCTGGGTGTGGATCCAGTTGTCGCCGATTCGTTCGTACACGAACACGCGCCCCGCGTTGAGCGAGCCGACGTTTGCAAGCGACGCGCCGACAAACAGCGTGTCTCCGTCGAGAGCCAGCCCATCACTGAAGCGTGCTCCTGATTCGCCGGTTGGGATTGTGATCGACGCGGAGAGATCCCACGCGTTGTTCAAGAAGTCGTAGAGGTGCAGCGTGCCGCTGTCGCCCGCGGTCCCTCGAGATCCGACGGCGATCCTGTCTCCGTCGTGCGCGAGGGTTGCTCCGAACAGGTCGTCCGCGGCGGGGTTCGGCCTAGTAAGTTCCGAGCCGCCCTGACAAAGCGCCGTAGACGCTTGAAGCAGAAGCGAGATTGAAATTCCCAGTTGTACGATGTCTTTCACGGTGTGTCTCCAAACAAAGCCAGCGGCGAGGAATGCTCGCCGCTGGCTTGGACACGCCGTGTCGTTGTTGGTTTCAAGATACGAATAAACGCGCAGGCTGATGGAATCGGAAGCGGATCAGCAGCCGGCGTTGTAGTTTCCGACCCACGCTGTGAAGTCGGTTGGCGTGCACATGCCGTCGCCGTTCTGGTCGCATTCCGGGGCGTTGGTGTTGAACGCGCCGACCCATGCGGTGAAGTCGGTGGGTGTGACCATGCCGTCGCCGTTGACGTCGGCGAGGCAGGGCTCGTCGGCCGCGACGACTTCGATTTTGCCCGCCATGTCGAGGTGGCCCGTGACTCGGCAGGTGTAGTAGTAGATATCGATGTCGGTGTCGGCGAGCGTCCAGGAGATCATGTCGCTGGTCGGCGCGGGGTCTGCGGTGAAATCGGCGATCGGCGCGAGCGTGGCTGCGTCGATGACGGCTCCGTCGCTGGTGGTCCTGCTGAACGAGCCGTCGGTGCCGGTGATGGGCAGCGTGTCGTCGCAGATGACGAAGGGGTGGAAGCTGGTTGTGCGCATGAAGGTGTAGGTCTCACCCGAGGAGAGGATGAGGGTTGGGTCTTCGATGTTGGTGAAGGTGCCCGAGCTGTCGGTCCAGCTGAAGACGAAGCCGGAGATGCCGTTGTTGGACATTGTGAAATCGACGCCGGCGTCCACCTTGTAAATGTTTGGTGCGATCTGTGTGGTATCCGCGGCTGCGGTGCCGGCGCTCAGGGCGAAGGCGGTGAGGCAGGAAGCGAATCTGGCGAGTGTGCGTGGGGCGGTGTTCATCTCTGGGGTCTCCTTGTTTGGTTGAACGACACCCAGATGGTCACCCACAATCGGGAATCCGATACCCCTCTCTATGGTGGGATCGGGGCAGATTGTGGGTTGGCACCCTATCCTCACTTCGGCTTGTCCCCGCAAACACGGTTTCCGGGGCCTACGGACAACCCGGACCAGAGGGACTGCGGGCACAATGACTGAATCCAACGGCAAAAAAGCGCTTATCACCGGCATCACGGGGCAGGACGGCAGCTACCTCGCCGAGCTCCTGCTCTCCAAGGGTTACGAGGTCCACGGCATCAACCGGCGGGCGTCTTCCTTTAATACCGAACGCATCGACCACATCTACCAAGACCCGCACCTCGCCGGGACCAGACTCTTCCTGCACTACGGCGACCTGTGTGACGCCAACGTGCTCTCGAAGCTGATCGACCGGATCGGGCCGGACGAGGTGTACAACCTCGGGGCGCAGAGCCACGTCCGCGTGTCGTTCGACATGCCGATCTACACCGCGGAAACGGTCGCGATGGGCTCACTCAAGCTGCTCGAAGCGATCCGTGACTACCAGGACAAGTCGGGCAACCAGGTGCGCTACTACCAGGCGTCGAGTTCCGAGATGTACGGCAAAGTCGTCGAGACGCCCCAGACAGAAACGACGCCCTTCTACCCGAGATCGCCCTACGCCTGCGCGAAGCTGATGGCGCACTGGGCGACGGTGAACTACCGCGAGAGCTACGGCATGCACGCCTCGTGCGGGATCCTGTTCAACCACGAAAGCCCCCGCCGGGGCGAGACCTTCGTGACGCGGAAGATCACACGCGCCGTCGGGCGGATCAAAATGGGTCTGCAGGAGAAGGTGTACCTCGGCAATCTCGACGCCAAGCGCGACTGGGGGTTCGCGGGCGACTACGTGGAGATGATGTGGCGGATGCTCCAGCAGAACGAGGCGGACGACTACGTGGTCGCGACGGGCCGGACTATTAGCGTCCGAGAATTCGCCGATCTTGCGTTCAAGTCGGCCGGCCTGAACTTCGAAGATCATGTTGCGTACGACGAGCGTTATCTGAGGCCCGCCGAGGTCGAGTTATTGCTCGGCGACCCGAGCAAGGCGAAAGCCAGGCTGGGGTGGGAGCCGAAGACGACGGTTGAAGAGCTGGCGAAGATGATGGTCGATCATGACGTTGAGCTGGCCTCACGCGAGAAGACGCTCCGCGACGCGGGGCACACGATGCCGGAATTTACGGGGCACGATCAGTGAGCGAGGAAACGAAACAAGCGGCGTCCAAGACCGCCGACCCGTCGCCGGCGGCCAGGCCCTCGCTCTCGTGGCGCCTGTGGTCCAAGCTCCCGGCACCGATCCGCAAGTGGTCGCGCGAGACCATCGTGAAACGCCGGGTCGCGGCCAACTACAAGTACGACATGCGCCGGTATGTCGATGCGTCATCGACGCTGACCAAGGAGTACTCGAGAGAGAGCTACCGGGCGCTGATTACGATGGACTACCACAGGCTCGAGAAGGGCATGGCGCTGCCCGAGCCTCGGCTCGGGTTCGGTGTCGATGTGCTCAAGAGACTCCAGCGCGACCTCCCCAAGTACATCAGTGCGCACGGCCATGACGACATGACCGACGTCGCGTTCAACGCGCTTCGGGAGTACGTCGGTTTCCACGCAAAGCAGGGCATGGACTTTCCCGAACTGCAGGCGTTCGTTGATTCGCAGGCCCGCCGAGACGGTGGGTGCGAATCGGGCGGCACGCACGCGCTCGCTCGCCGAGAGGTTGAGGACGCGACGGGCTTCGACGCGAGCCGGTTCTTCATGTCCAGGCACAGCATCCGCGAGTTTGTGCAGGCACCTGTTGAAGCGGAGAAGATCGAGCGGGCGGTCCGTCACGCGATGGAATCGCCCTCGGTGTGCAACCGTCAGTCGTGGCGCGTGCACTGGTACCGCAAGCGCGAACGGATCGACCAGATGCTCTCGTTCCAGGACGGCAACCGCGGCTTCGGGCACGCGGTCCCGGAACTGCTTGTGATCACGAGCGACATGAGCGCGTTCACCAAGGCGGGCGAGCGGAACCAGTGCTGGGTGGACGGCGGGATGTTCTCGATGGCGCTTGTGCTGGCGCTGCACGCCGAGCGTTTGGGTTCGTGCTGTCTGAACTGGAGTGTTGAGGCATCTCGTGACTCGGCGATGCGGGCCTCGGGCCAGATCCCGGATAACGAGGCAGTTATGATGATGCTCGCTGTGGGCGAGATTCCGGGCGAGCTGCGTGTGGCGCAGTCGCCGAGGCGTCCGGTCGAGCATGTCCTTCGCCGCGACTGAGTCTTTGTTGTTGAGTTTCTGACCCGATCTTGCCGGGGGTAAGTGCGATGTCGTCTTTCTTCATGCGGTGCCTCGGCATCGGCGCAAAGCATCACTCGAAGCGGTCGGGTTCGCTCATCGTACCCTCGGCGGCGCCGGGAAGCACCGGCGACGACGCGATGCTCACGAGTCTGGTCACCGCGCTGCACGACGCGGGCGAGGGGCCTGTTGAGATTCTGGCCAAAGGCGGCGCCGCGGCTTGGCCCTCGGTTGCTCCCGCCGGCTTGTACGAGCTGACGGGCGGCAAAAGCAGAGCCATCAAGCTCGCTCTGAAGCTGCGCAAGATCAAGCGGATCTATGTGATCGGCGCGGACTGCGTTGACGGGCACTACTCGCTCCAGCTCTCACTCTCGCTGATCGGGGCGGCCGACGCGGGCGCGCACGCCGGCGCGATCGCGACGATCGCCGGGTGCAGCTATTCGGAGTCGCCCGAGCAGGCAACGGCGGACGCGATCAGGAACATGCACCCCGACGTGCACCTGTACGGCAGAGACCCGAGAACCGTCGAGCGCTTCAAGCGTCTGGCGGGTCGCGACAGCGAGCTGGTGACCGATCTCGCGTTCATGCTCCAGCCCGCGGAGCCCAAGACGCCGAACGCGCCGGAGGATCTCGCGTGGATCAAGGCCCGCCGGGATGCGGGGCGGGTGCTGCTCGGTGTGAACTTCAACAGGCAGGTGCTCGGCAAGAACCCGTCGGTCGAGGAAACTCAGGTCCTCTTTGACAAGTATGTCGGCGCGCTCAGGCAGATTCTCGAGAAGAACGACGACGTGGACATCGTGCTGATCCCTCACGACTACCGCGGCGAGGAGTCGGACTGCGCTCACGCGGGAAGGCTCGCCGAGCTGCTCTCGAATCCTGATAGGGTTCGGGCGCTGACCGAGCGTTACCGCGCCAACGAGATCAAGTACTACGGCAGTCTCATGGACGTGATTCTTACGGGAAGAATGCACCTGGCGATCGAGTCGATGGGCGCGGGTGTTCCCGTTGCGTGCGTGACCTATCAGGGCAAGTTCGAGGGGCTGTTTGATCAGTTCCGGATGGAGCCGATCGTGGTCGCTCCGGAGGATGCGTCGGCCGATGCGTTGTACGAGATGGTCTCAAAGACGATCGGCGACAGGCAGGCGCTAAAGGACCACATCGCCGACCAGCTCGACCGCATCCGCGCCGCTTCGCGAAAGAACCTGTCGCTCGAGGGCTAAAGAGAGGCTCGCGGCCAAGACGCCGATGAAAGATAGCAAACAGCCACAGATCGGCCAGGCAGTTGCCCGCGGCGCCACCGCGATGGTCGGCGTGACGCTCTTGACGAAGATGCTCGCTTCGATCGGGCAGTTCGTCATCGCGGTGTTTGTGATCGAGGAGGAGCTGGGCCGGTGGGTGCTGGCGCTCTCGCTCGCCGAGATGTTTGCGCTCGTGAACAAGCTCGGGATCCGTGAGATCCTGGTCCACAGGCACGAGGACATCGATGACTGGGTGAGCTCGGCGTTCTGGGTCGCCGCGATCGGGGGCGTTCTGACGATGGCGATCATCGGCGTGATCGCGCCGTTCTCGCCGAGGCTGTTCAATTCGGTTCCCGAGTTTGCCGGGCTGCTCGCGGTAGCGGGCGTCGGGTTCGCGACTGCTGGGTTTAGCGATGTGTTTCAGGCGAAGCTGACGCTCGATTTCCGTTTCGGTGCGATCGCCAAGATCGCGGCGGCCGAGGGGATTGTCCGTGTAGTGGGCCAGATCGTGACGTCGGTCTTTGGGATGGGCGCGATGGGGCTGCTGCTCGTGCGCGCGATTACTTGGTCGTCGCAGGCGGTTGCGCTGGGGATTGTCGCCAGGCCCAAGATCAAGCGCCGCCCCGAGACCAGGCTGTGGAAGCAGGCCTATTCGGATTCATCGAACATCTTTGTGATCCGTGTTGCCGAGATCCTGATTCGTCGGGGCGACCCGCTCCTGCTCGGGCTGTTCGTGACCGACGCGGCTCTTGGCGCTTACGCGTTTGCGTACGGGCTTTCGACACAGGTGGTGATGCTGCTCGCCCAGAGCCTGACCGGGGCGCTCTCTGCGGGCCTGACCAAGTTCCAGCACGATGTTGTCAGGCTGCGCAGGGCGTTCGTTTCGGTCATCAACCTGATGTCGTTCCTGGGTGTCCCGCTACTGGTTGTGCAGGCCGCGGCGTGTGATCCTCTTCTTCGGCTCTTGTACGCGGACAAGTGGGTCGGCGCGATTGCCCCGCTGCAGATCCTGAGTCTTGCCGCGTGTTTCTCGATGGCGGGATGGAACACCAACGCGGTCTTCACGGCTCGGGGCTTGTTCCGGCGCCAGCGGATTATCCGTGTCTCGGCGAGTGTTGTGTTCTTGTGCGTGATGGGAGCCGCGGCCTCGACGGGGAGCCTTGTGATCGTCGCGGCTTCGGTGCTCGTGTTTAGGGCGGTCTACATCCCGATTCAGGTCGCGCTCTCGACCGACGGTGGCATGAAGATCGTGTATGAATCGGCGCTCGCGGTGCTCAGGCCCTTCAACGTGGCGGGGGTCTGCGCAATCGTGGCCGGGCTGCTGACCAACCTCGCGGAGCCGGCGATCTTGATCGTTGCGGTGCGCGCCGGGGAGTACTCGGCACAGGTGGTCGAGTTCTGCAGGCTTGTCATGATCAGCTCGATCACGCTCGGGCTGTACTACATCGCCGCCCGTGTCCTGCTGGCTAAGACGTACCGCGAGTTCGTGGCCCGTATCCGCACCGTCATGCCGGCAAGAATCGCCCGGCGGGTGCCTTCTTGGCTGCTCTAGGCTGGCTCGGCGGTCGATTGTGCCGATAGGCAGAGGGTGAATCGGCAAGTAAGTAGGAGCATATCCGGACCATGACCTGGCAGGCCTGGACAACCATCGGGGTGATCGTTGCGATGATCCTCGTGCTCGCGCGCGGGCGGTTCGGGCCTGATGTGATCGTGGTCGGCGCGGTTGCGCTCTTGGTCTTTCTGGGTGTGCTGACGCCGGGCCAGGCGCTCGACGGGATGGCCAACCAGGGCATGGCGACCATCGCGGTGCTCTACGTCGTCGTCTGCGGCCTGACCGAGACCGGCGCGGTCCGGTGGATCGGGTCCATGCTGCTTGGCAGACCGAAGTCGCAGTCGCGCGCGCTGGCGAGGCTCATCATGCCCGTCACGCTGCTGTCCGGGTTTGTGAACAACACACCCGTCGTGGCGATGATGATCCCTGCGATCGGTGATTTCTGTCGGCGTCAGCAGTGGTCGGTCTCGAAGTTCATGATCCCGCTCAGCTACGCCGCGATCCTGGGCGGCACATGCACGCTGATCGGAACGAGCACCAACCTCGTTGTGCACGGCGAGTGGCTCGCGACCGCCGACCGCGCGCCGATGGGGATGTTCGACATCGCGTACATCGGTGTGCCGCTGGCGATCGTGGGCACGGTGTACCTGCTCACGGTTGGCCAGGTGCTCCTGCCAAGCCGGGGCTCGACGCTTAGCGCGAAAGAAGACGCCCGCGCGTACACGGTCGAGATGCTTGTTGCTCACGACGGCAACGTAGACGGCAAGACCATCGAGCAGGCTGGGCTGAGGCACCTGCCGGGCTTGTACCTCGCGGAGATCGAACGCCGGGGCTCGATCTTGGCGGCGGTCGGGCCGAACGAAGAACTGCAAGGCGGCGACCGGCTCGTGTTCGTCGGGCAGGTCGATTCGGTTGTCGACCTGCAGCGCATCCGGGGCCTTGAGCCGGCAACGGATCAGGTCGTCAAGCTGCACGAGCCGAGACCCAACCGCGTGCTCGTTGAGGCGGTGGTTTCCAACAGTCACCCGCTGCTGGGCTTGACGGTCAGGCAGGGCCGATTCCGCACGCAGTACAACGCGGTGATCATCGCGGTGAGCCGGAACGGCGAGCAGATCCGCAAGAAGATCGGCGATATTGTGATCCATCAGGGCGACACGCTCTTGCTCGAGGCGCCGCGTTCGTTCATCGCGCAGATGCGCGACTCGCGCGACTACTACCTCGTGAGCGAGGTCGCAAACTCCGCGCCGGTTCGGCACGAGAAAGCGCTCGTCGCGATCGGGATCGTGCTCTTGATGGTCGCGATGGCGACGATCCAGCCGACGCTCCCGGTGCCGATGGTCGCGGGCGGGTATGTCAAGATCGGGATGCTGCACGCGGCGGTGCTCGCGGCGGGGCTGATGCTCGCGTTCCGCTGCTGTTACGGCTGGCAGGCGCGCAAGAGTGTTGACTGGGTCGTGCTCGTCACGATCGCGGGTTCGCTCGGGCTCGGCAAAGCGATGGAAGTCTCTGGAGCAGCAAGCCAGATCGCGCAGGGGATCACGGGCTTCGCGGGTTCAAGCCCTTGGCTGACGCTCGCGGCTGTGTACCTGATGACGATGATCCTGACGGAGCTCGTGACAAACAACGCGGCTGCGGTCCTGATGTTCTTCGTCGCCGAGTCCGCCGCGACGAAGCTGGGGGTGGACTTCAAGCCCTTCGCGATCACGGTGATGATGGCCGCCAGCGCGAGCTTCTCAACGCCGCTGGGGTATCAGACGAACCTGATGGTGCTCTCGCCCGGCGGATACAAGTACACGGACTACCTGCGTGTCGGTTTGCCGCTGAACGTGCTGGCGATGCTGATCACGGTGGGGCTGGCGCCGTACTTCTTCGAGTTCTGAATTAGCTGCTAAGCTAGTGGGCTATGGAATGGCTCTCGATGCAAGCGGTCGTCGCGTTGTTCATGCTCACGATTCTCGAGATCGTGCTTGGCATCGACAACATCGTGTTCATTAGCATCCTGACCGACAAGCTGCCCAAGGCCAGCCGGGCCAAGGCGACGTTCATCGGTTTGGGCGCGGCGCTTCTGATGCGCATCATCCTGCTGATCTGCATCAAGTGGGTCATGGGGCTGACCGCGACGATCTTCGACGCCTTCGGGCGCGGCATCTCGTGGAAGGACCTCATATTGCTCATAGGCGGCGGGTTCCTGATCGCAAAGGCGACGCACGAGATCCATGTCACGGTCGAGGGGCACCACAAGGTCGGGCAGGGCAAGTCCGCGACGTTTGCCAGTGTGATCTTCCAGATCGTGCTGCTCGACCTGATCTTCTCGCTCGACTCGGTCATCACCGCGGTCGGCATGGCGGATCAGCTGTGGGTGATGATCACCGCGGTGATGATCGCGATGGGCGTGATGATGACCTTCGCGCAGCCGATCAGCAGCTTCGTGCAGCGCCACCCGGCGATGAAGCTCCTCGCGCTGGCGTTCCTGGTCCTCATCGGTGTCGCGCTCGTGATCGAGGGCTTCCAGCCCGATCCGTTTGTTGACGAGCACGGCGTGACGCACGAAGGGCACCACGGGTTCAAGGGCTATATCTACGCGGCGATGGGCTTCGCGCTGATCGTCGAGCTGCTGCAGCTTCGGATGTCGAGCAACAAAGCCAAGCGTCAGAAAGCCAACGGCCGGCTGCCGGGCGGCGACGAGCACTAGTTCTGCGTAAGGATCGTTAGATGCAGCCGCGGCGTGCGCCGCCGAGGAACGCGCTGTAGTCGGTGCGATCGACAAAGCCGTCGCCGTTCTGGTCGGCGGACGGGTCCTGCGCTTTGTACGCGTCGAGCCAGAGCTCGAAATCGGTCGCATCGGTAACGCCGTCGTTGTTCATGTCCGCCCTGCATGGTGCGATGGTGAGCAGCCAGCACTCGCTCGTTGCCTCGCGTGGGCCGGTCATGCCGCCGATGAGCGCAAAGCCGTCGCCGAGGCGCACGAGGTTCCGGTGGTCCATCGTCGGTGTGCGCGGCGGGCCGACGCGGAGAGTCGCCCAGCGGTCCTGCGGCGCGTTGTAGGCGAGGATCTGATCGTGCGGCGTCGCGGGCTGGCCGTTGTATCCGACGCCGTTGAGGTTGTACGGGTTGTCGGTGCCCCCGACGATGAGGATCGAGCCGCGTTCGGTTGCGCCGAGCGATCCCGCGGCGCGGTAGGTCGGCTTGCCGGGGTGGTCGGGCTTGAGAGTCCAGGTGATTTTGGTCGGGTCGTTCGGATCGATGTCGCCGGTGTAGGTGTCGCTGCTGATGGTGAAGCTGCCGTTGCTGACGGAGCCACCGGTGTAGAGGAGCGTGTCGCCCGCGATGCCCCCGGCGTGGCCGAACAGGCCGTCGAATGGTCCGGGGATGGGCGTGCACTGCGCCCAGGTGTTGTTGGTGGTGTCGTAGAGCTGGACGTTGGTGACGTTGTCGTTGGCCGGGCCGTGCCAGCCGGAGATGAGGTAGATGTAGCGGTCTTGGTACACCGCGGGGACGGTGTCATCGACCTCTGTCGGGACGTCGGCGAGCTGTGTGTAGGTGTCGGTGTCAGGGTTGTAGCGGAAGAAACGCTTCTCGGTGATCTCGTTGCGCCCGGGCGAGTAGCCTCCGATGAGGTAGACCTGGCCGTTGACGGTGACGGCGCTGGCTGCGACCTTGGCCCGGCCTCGCGAGTCTTCGGGCGCGTCGGCGATCTGTTCCCACTGGCCGTCGGGCCAGGTGAGCTTGTAGCTGTTGAGCGTCGCGTCGGCGAGCGTTGAGGACGGGGGCCTCATGCCCATGAATGAGTAGACGGTCCATGTCCCGTCGCCGTGATCGACACTGGTGACCGCGTTGTTGCTGATCACGGAGGGCAATTCTGGCAGCGGCGACCATCTACCGTCTTGTGCGGCTGCGGTGAGCGTGGTGTAAACGGCAATCGTGATCGCGGCGTATCTCATGCGGTCATATTACAACGCCACGCCCGTCATGGGAACGGGCGTGACGCGAGTATGAGCCGCGGATCGCTTGGTGTTGTCCGGTTGAGCAGGACGGTGTTGTGTTTTGCAATCAGTGCGGCGGGTGAGGCTTTGGTGTTTCCTTCGTTCGGACGCAACCATACCTGCCCGCATCGCGCGGAGTGTCAAGCGGATATCAAGCTCGTGTGAAACGACGGTGAGTGATCGTTGTGTTAAGCGGGCTGGATGCCGAGCGCTTCGATCGCGCCGATGACTTGGCCGTGCACGCGGGGTGGTGCGCAGACGATGCCTTTGTTCTTCTCGAGGCCCCGGCCGTGCGAGAAGTCGAGCGCACGACCGAAGATGTCTGTGACGAAGCAGCCCGCTTCTGTTGCGACGAGGGCGCCGGCGGCGTGGTCCCAGATGCGTTCGACGTAACCCGGGCGCGTCGGCATACGCAGGTACGCGTCGGCCTGACCGCGCGCGGTGACGGCGTACTTGCACTGGCTGTCGAGCCTCGCCGGCTCGCCCGTGTCGTGGCCCGAGTTTGCTTTGATGTGCTCGAGGATGCGGTCGGTGTCGCTCACGTTGCTGTGCGCCTTCTCGACCGAGGCGCAGACGCGGATCGGGTCGCCTGCTTCGATGTCGTTCCGTCGAACGCGCGTGGGTTGGCCGCCGCGGACGATCTCGTAGACACCGTCGCCCTTGATGGCTTCGTAGATGCAGCCGTGCGGGTCGGCTTCGTCGAGCGGAGCACCGAAGTTCGCGGGGAGGTTCGGGCATCCCATCGCGCCGACAACCGGCTCGCCGTTCTCGACATACGCGAGCGCGATGGCGTACTGCTGGCCGCGGAGGAAGCCTTTGGTGCCGTCGATCGGGTCGAGTGTCCAGAAGCCCGCGTGGTGCGTGTCGCCCGCGCCGACGTCGATGAGTTTGAGCACATCGTCGGCGCTCAGCCCGCCGAACGCGTCGTTGACCGCTGCAAGGACGGCTTCGAGATGAGCCGCGTGGTCCGGGTCGCGGAGGAACTTGGAGTCTTCTTCGCCGACGAGCACAACTTCGCCGAGCGCGTCGGTCAGGACCTTCGCCACGACGGCCTGGCTCGCGAAGTCGGCGACGGTCACCGGGCTCTTGTCGTCCTTGGTGATCTCGCGGACGGAGTCGAGCGCGAGCTGCACCTCTCGGCAGACACCCGATGAGAGTGTGACGGCGTCGCGGGCGGCTTCGAGCATCTTGGCGTAGTCGGGCATGGCTGTAGGCTCCTTCTTCTTTGAGGGTAGGTCGGCTCGTTGGAGCCGGGAATAAAGCAAAGCGGGCCGAGAGGTTTCCCCCTCGGCCCGTTGGTTTGTATCAGACCCGGCGGCTTTGTCTAGGACATGCCGCGGGGCTTTGAGCGATGATCCGGATCAGAGACCCGGGCAGCCGGCGTTGTAGTTACCGATCCATGCGGAGAAGTCGGTCGGCGTGCAGGCGCCGTCGCCGTTCTGGTCGCACTCGAACGCGCCGGAGTTGTACGCGCCAACCCAGGCCGAGAAGTCGGTCGGGGAGATCTGGCCGTCGTTGTTGACGTCAGCGAGGCAGTCGATGATCTTGAAGATGTCGTCATCAACATCCCAGTTGTTGCTGGTCACGGTCTCGTTGGTGACCTGCGGGACGAAGAGGCCTGCGTAGTAGTTGCCAGCAGCGAGTGAAGGCGGAACGGTGAACGACCAGCTGTAGTCAGCAGAAGCACCGGCTGCGAGAGCGCCAACGGTCGAGTTGGCATTGGTGAGTGTGTCACTTGCGCTGATCACGTTGTTGGTCGAGACACGGATCTGAACCGGGATGTTTGCCACTGCAGCGCCGGTGCCGACGTTGGAGACGGTGAAGTCCGAGACCTGAACGGTCTGGCCGTGGTAGAACGTGTCGTTCTCAGAGTTGAAGTTTGTGACCTCGATGTCGGGCCTGCCGTTGACCTGGATCGGCGAAGCCGCAAGCCTGTAGTTGGATGTGGTGCTGGTGTCGGTGTCATCCGTTGCGCTGATGATGATGCCGATGTAGCGGGGGCCTTCGCCGAGGCTTGCCGGGAGGTTTGCCAGTTCGACCGGCGTGGTGAACGAGCCGTTGCCCGAGAGGCCCGAGTAGACGAAGCTCGCGATCTCAGGATCACCGGTGGAGAGGATGTTGTTGGTCGAAGCGCGGACGCTCATGGTGATGCTGTTGGAGGGGTCGCCGCCGAGGTTCTGGAATGAAGCCTGAACCTGGACGTTCTGGCCGTGGAAGAACGAGCCGGGGGTGTTCTGGAATCCGGTGATGGCCGGGTCCGCGACACCGTTGACGGTGATCTCCCAGGCGTCTTGGCCCGAGGAGTCGTTGTTGGCGCTGCTCGCGTCGGAGTGATCGAGCAGGAGGCCGATCCAGCGTGTGCCCGAGGGCGTGCTCTTGGGGATGGTCAGGGTGCGGGTCGGTGCGAAGACCGAGCCGGTGGTGCCGTAGTTGTGGCTGAACGAGCCCGAAGCGAGTGACGTGTCGCCCGTGCTGATGATGTCGTTGGTGGAGAGGCGGTAGGTGTAGCTGGCCGAGCCGTTGTAGGAGGCCTGCGACCAGTTGCCGACGATGGCGTTGACCGGGATGGTGTTGCCCGCGGTCACGGATGTCGCGCTGTTGGTCGCGCGGGTCCAGATGGCCCAGAGGTCGTGGGTTGTCGGCTTGGCGTCGTCGATGAAGGTGTCGCGGACGTACTCGAACGCGCCCTGCCAGAAGTTGGCGTGGCGTGTGTAGGTCTGGCGGTCGGATGTTGATGCAACGCCGTAGGCGAAGCGCGACGAGCCGTCAATGCGGTATTGGCTCGAGCCGGACATGCCGCCGTAGCCGGCGCTGTCGTACTGGGCGCGGTTGGAGGAGGGGCACGAGTCAAAAGTGCCGAAGCGGTAGTACATGAAGTTGCCGGTCCAGCCGTACGCGGCCTCAGACGGGTAGCTGGCGTTGTGCCACGTGTAGTTGCTGGTGTAGTCGTTGCAGCTCGAGGTGTAGCCGTAGCCGAAGTTGCCGGTGATGAAGCCAACCGGGCGATCGAGGCGGACGTAGCACTGGTCAACGTTGAAGTCGCCGTTCTGCGTCCAGCCGGTCCATGAGACGTAGTTCGTAACCTTGCCGAACCCGACGGGCCAGTCGGTTTCGTCGGAGAACGGCAGGGTGTTGCCGTTGCCGTTGTCGTTGTCGTAGCCGGGGAAGACCCAGACTTCGTCGGCCCAGGCGCCGCCGTTGCCCTGGTTGATGCAGTGACCGGCTGTGAGGACGGTTCTGCGGTCGATGAGCGTGCCCGAGCAGACTGAGTAGCCGGTGCCGAAGCGCATGAGCAGCTTGCAGTTAATGACCCACGGTGCGCTTGTTGTGTCACTGATGAGCGTCAGGGCGCCCATGTTCTCGCCGAAGCCGCCGTTGTCATCGAAGCTGTCGTCGATCAGGCCGGGCATGCTGTCAACGACATTGTGGGAGATGAACTCTGAGATATCGACGGGGTTGCCGATGGTCTCGACGCCTGTGCGGACGTCGTACATGACGGGGCGCTGCGCGGCGTAGTCGGTTTCGATGACTGGCATGCCGGCGTCGTTTGGCATCGGCATGGCGACGGCGCCGTTGGCTTCCGGCGGCGGTGCGCGGAAGAATTCATCGCGGGGCTCCTCGTCGTTCGGGCCGGCCACGAATGGCTGGGCCGATGCGCCGGCTGCCAGCCCGACGCACGCGATCAATCCGAGGGTTCTCTTCTTGTCGAGTTTCATCAATCTAACTCCAATATTGGCGCGCAGTGATCGCGCCTGATCTCAACTCGCCCGGGTGAAAGACTCACCACAGGCCGCCACGTGCAAAGAAAATGCACGTCCAAAACACAGTTTCGTGTCGGGCACACAAAGGCCCACTGGACGGAAATGAGACCCCCAACACGAGACCGCCCGAGTGTAAAGATCGGGGAATACCCGCAGCAACCTAATGGACATGAACTACGGGTAAGTATGTATACAAAGATGCAACGACTCCGCCAAAACAGGTGGGTATTCGCGCCGTTGCGTGTTCTGACAATAAAAAATGCGTGCAGCTACGCTTCAAGTGTAACTGCACGCACTGTAAATCTTTACTGTTGCTGGACTACTGGCAGCCAGCGTTGAAGTTGCTCACCCATGCGGTGAAGTCGGTCGGCGTGCAGGCGCCGTCGTTGTTCTGATCACATTCGGGTGCGCCGGCGTTGAATGCGCTGACCCACGCGGTGAAGTCGGTGGGGGTGACGGCCCCGTCGCCGTTGACGTCGGCGAGGCACTCAGACTCGCATACGCCGGGGACGATGATTTCGACCGCGTCGATGCCGCACTCAAGGACATCACCCGGGTCGTTCTCGGCTGCGGCGAATCGGATGCGGAGCTGGCTGGTGTTGCCGAATTCCGAGCCGACGTCGATCGATTCTGTCTGCCAGTTTCCTGAAGCGGAGTAGTTGCGAGCGACAGCCCAGTTCGAGCCGCCGTCGGTCGAGACCTCCAGTCGGAAGTAGTCCTCTGAGCCGATGGTGTTAGTTTCGTCGTTCATCCAGTAGGCGAAGCTGAGTGTGCCGCCGGTGGAGAGATCGAAGAGCGGGCTGGTGAGGATGGTGACGCCGCCGTCGACGTCGGAGTTCTCGGTGCCGTTGTCGGTGAGCCAACACTGGCCCGAGCCGTCAAAATCGGCATCAGGATCAGAGCGGTCGTACCCGAAAGGCACGGCTCTTTCCCACTGACCGTCACTCGCGTTGCCCGAGACGGTCCAGCCCGGGTTGGTTTCGCCGTCGTCGCTGAACGTGACCATGTCCGCGGTGACGTCGGCGACGATCGGTACGGTCGCTCCGTTAACGGGCCAGTCAACGATCGTGCCGGTGCTTGTCATGGCTTGGAGGTAGAACTCGACGGTGGTGTCGCAAGCGCCTGCGTCAAGCGTGGCGGTGTACATGTCGTTGCCCAGCGGGCTGGCTGCGAGCTCGGTGAACGCGCCGGAGTCGCCTTGGCGTGCAAAGACTTTGACGTTGTTGTCGGAGCCGTTGTTCAGCGAGTCGAGCACGCTGAATACGATCTGCCTGCTCTCGTCGGCCTCAAAGTTGTCGTAGTAGGACGAGTCGAGCACGAAGCGCAGCGGCTGGGTGCGGAGCTCGGCCATCACGAGGTACGCCTTGTAGATCTCCTGCGCGGTCGGGAGGATCTGCGAAGCTGGCGGCGAGAACCCGTTGATGCCTGCGCCAGCATCCGGTCTTGCTTCGATCGTGAAACCGAACGTGCCGAGCCCAAGTGTCGTCCAGTCGGCGAAGGTGCCCGCCGCTTCGTAGAGATCGAGGCCTCGCTGAGGCGTGTAGAACGCGCCGTTGGTGTCGAGGATGGCGTCCGACATGCTCTGTGCGACCGCGGCGAGCTCGGACTGGTTCGGGACCGACTGTGCGAATGTGCCCGGCGCGTGCAGCACGAGCTGGGAGTAGCTGTGTGTATCTACGTGTGCGCGGAGGTCATCGAGGCCCGAGAGGAACGAGACCATGACCTGCGTTTCGGGCTCGGACGCGGGGCTCGGGCCGTGGTAGGTCTCGTCGTTCGGGTCGTTCGAGGCGCCGTTGCCGCCCCAGTCGACGTCGAAGTTTCGGTTGAGGTCAACACCGAAGCTGCCGCCGCCGTTGTTGCGTCGGTTCTTGCGCCAGTAGCGCTCGGTGGACCAGGCGTAGACGTAGCCGTCGGCGTTGAAGATCGGCGTGATGTACCAGTCGACGGTGTCCATGAGGTTGCGGACGCGAGGGTCGGAGTCGTAGCCGCGGATGAGGTTGTCCATCAGGAAAGCCGTCGCGGGCGGCGTGATCCACTCGCGGGCGTGGATCATCGAGTTGATCGCAATCTGGGGCCTGCTGGACGCGTCGCCCGGGCCGGTGATGTTGACGTTCCAGATTTCCCTGCCCTGGAGTGTCTGCCCGATCGAAGAAATCGAAGCGAGATCGGCGCGCTCGTTGACGAGCTGGTTCATGAACGTGACGTGGTCGTCGAAGGGGTAGTAGTTGTCGTAGTCGATCGCGTCGCCGCCGCGGGCGCGCGCGACCTGTTTGGCAGAGATCTCGGCGCGTTCACGCTCGACGTCTGCTTGCAGGTCTTCGACGATGACCTCGACCTGGATGCCCTCGGCGCGCAGCTGCGCGACGCTGTCGGCGGACATCTGGATATCGACCGGGCCCCGGCCGACCCGTTCAGACCAGACACTCTCGGCGAGCTCGAGTGCGCGGGCGAGTTCGTCGCCGGTGCGGTGCGTGACGCGGACGACCTGCTGGCCGTCGTAGCGGACCACGGGCTGTTCTTTGGCTTGGCCGAGCGCCGAGCCGGCCGCGAGAATCAGCGAGAGCGCTACCGATGGTGTTGATCGTTTCACAGTCGATTCCTCTTCTTTTGATATGTGCACCATGCCGATCGGCACGGCGCACGGACTCCCCCCGCCCGGAGAACCGGGGCTAGGTACATGTACGCTGACACGGGCGGGCCTGTTCCGCAACCGAACAGGGTGGGAACTTAGGCAGAAGAGTGTGTCCGAGAACCCGATCGGCGTCCCGGGAACCGGGGCGGGGTTGGATGCGCACGGTTAGGCGGACGATTGTTCTTGGCGCAGCCTGCCCATTGTGTCAGGATGGGTGTGTTGACGGCTCGATGCCGCTCAGAATGGATATTGGAGAGCGTTTGATGTTTCACGTACACAAGGCCACGGTTGCTTCGGTTCTTGTTCTTGCCGCGGGCGCCGCAGTTGGGCAGTCGCACGAGGCGTTGGTGCTTGTGAACCCGAACAACGCCGAGAGCCTGCACGTCTCGAACTACTACAGCAAGGCAAGAGATATCCCGATCAGCGGGCTGGCGTACTTCGACCCCGCGACAACCCTCTATGCGGACTTCGCAAACTCGCGTGTTCCGGCGCTGATGGGCACGATGGCCAACAGCCGAAATCGCGACAGCATCGACTACGTGATCCTGACTTCTGATACGCCGTTTAGGCTCAGCGCGCCGGGCTACGTCACCGACCAGTGCGCGGTCGCGAACAGGTTCAGCCTGTCCGCCTGCTACACGATGGCGCAGTACACCGACACCGTGCTCGGCGGGACGACGTCGCTGCTCTCCAACGGCTTCTTCGATGTTGACGGCGTAGCCAAGGGCTTTGACAGTAACATCTCGTACCACAGCGGCGAGCCGGGCGTGGGCACGCCGGCGGGGCGTGCGTTCATCGGCGCGGCGCTTGGTCACACGGGCGATCAGGGAACCGATCGTCAGGCGGTGCTCGATATGATCGACCGCTCGGTCGCCGCCGACGGCACGTTCCCGAGCGGGACGTTCCACTTCTTGCAGACAAACGACGCGGCGCGCTCCGGCCCCAGGCACGGCCTGTACACCGCGGTCGTGAACAAGATCAACGCGGCGGGCGGCAACGCGGTGCGGACGGTCGGGCCTCTGCTGCCAAGCGGCGGCGTTGTTTCTGCCGGAGCCATGAGCGGGTTCGCAGACGCGGACATCGCGGGGGCCGATTTCACGTTCGCAAACGGCGCGTTCGCCGACCACCTGACGAGCTTCGGCGCAACATTCACTGTTGCATCGCAGACGAAGATTCCGAGATGGATCGAGAAGGGCGCGATCTGCACGTTCGGCACGATCCAGGAGCCGTGCAACTATCCGAATAAGTTCCCGACTCCGTACCTGCACTCGATGTACTACGAGGGCGCGACGGTCGGTGAGGCGTGCTTCCGCTCGCTGCAGGCGGTGCCGTTCCAGGGCATGCTGCTCGGCGACCCGCTCTGCCATCCGTACACGCATGTTCCGAGCGTCGGCCCGGGCAACCTGCCGACGGGAACGGTCTCGGGCAATGTCTCGTTTGTGCCTACCGCGAGCACGGCGCACCCGTCGGCCGCGATCAATCTTGTGAGGGTGTACATCGACGGCATCCTGCGTTCCGAGGCCAACGCGGGCAACGTGCAGTTTGTCCGGACAACATTCTTGGATGACGGCTGGCATGAGATCCGCATCGTCGCTGTCGACAACACGGAAGTCGGCGCGCAGGGCGAGTGGGTCGGTGATCTGTACACGAACAACAACGGCAAGATCATCGGCGCGACACCGCCCGCTACAAACATCGACCGGTCTGGGCTGATCCAGATCGCCACAGATGCAAACGACCCGAACGTGACCGAGACCCGGCTCTTGCACAACAACCGCGTCGTCGCGGCGATCGCGGGTTCGGGCAACATCGAGACCCGCGGCGAGATCGTCGGCGTAGGCCCGGTCCGGGTGCGAGTGGAGATGGACTTCGCCGACGGCACAACCGCTAGGTCGCAACCCTTCGAGGTCGAGGTGGACAATTCCAACCCGCCGACCGGGGGTGGTGCGCCGATGGCGTACGACTTCACCAAGACCGTCGTGCCGGGCGAGGCGTACGTGCTCGAGATGCCCGCGATGCACAACACAACGGTCGATGAGCCGACGTTCAGCATTACCTCAGGCCCGTCGCAGGGCACGGTGCTCGGTGGCAACGGCCGGTTCCGGATCATCGAAGCCGACGCAGGCGCAGCGGGCACCGACCAGGTGACCTACAGCGTGACGTCCGACGGCCAGACCGACACGGGCGTGGCGACCATCGTGTTCTTTGATCCGGATGCTCAGCCCTGCCCGGCGGACACGAACCTCGACGGCGTCCTCAACGGGCAGGACTTCTCGTTCTGGGTCTTCGCCTACAACAGCAACCTCGTCAGCATCGCCGACATCAACATGGATGGCATGCTCAGCCCGTCCGACTTCTCGGCCTGGGTCGGCGCGTACAACCTCGGGTGCGATTTCTAGTCCTGATCACGGAACCAACTCCGATGCTCGGTGTCTGAGTATCTATGCGATACCTGCTCACGCTCGGCCAGCTTCTGGTGGCATTCTGCGCGCTCTCCCAGCCGAACGACGACGCGTTCGGCGAGCTGTTCGACGACTACACGCTTGAAGAAGCACGCGATGAAGCGATCGCGACGTCGAGGCTCTTGGTCTTGTACGTGGATGCAGAATCGGTCAAGGGCACAATGGACAAGAGGTCGGAGCTGGCGCTGGAGAACGCGAGGCACGATCGGCTGCTTCGGTACTGGCTGCGTCAGCACGCCGTGGTGATCCGGCTGGGGCTTGAGCACAAGGCTCTCGCCGAGGACATACTTGATGCTGCTTGTCGCCGGTGCAACCGTGTGAGCGCCGGGGCCGGCTGCGGCGGGCGGAAGAAACTCAAATACATCCCAACATTCGGGATCTTTCACAACAACTCACTCTTCTCGGCGGTCTCGGTGTGCAGGCTGCAGGGCGATGACGATCGGTTCAATGTGGAGTTTGGCACATCGATGCATTGGGCGGTGTTCGAGCTTGAGTTTCAGCTGGATCGGCTGCGCGCGACAGAGCCGGTGTGGGTAAAGCTCCACGAATTGCGGAACCCGCCGATCGCCGACGACGGTATCGAACGCTTCGCGGACCGAGAGGACGAGAACGCCGAGGCGTACGACGAGAGCATGGTCGATGACCCGGAGGACGTGTTCCGCGCAATCGTGCTGGCGCGCACGCAGGCCGAGCTTGGCGATCGTTACGGCTCGGCGGGGACGTACACGTGGATCTGGGAACGCGCCGCCGACCGCGACGTGAACTTCGGGCCAGCGGTGCGCACGCTGGTGACGGCGGACATTCAGGACCTTGTCGCGCGCTGGCCGAACTACCAGGAGCGGTTCGACGAGATGAAGAACGCGGGCACGAAGCGGATGGGACTCGAAACGATCGAGGAGTTCGCGGACTGGGCGAGACTGTGCGCGGTGGTCGGCGACGAGTATTCGATGCTCGAGGAGTTCGACTACCGGCTGAATGACGATTTCTTTGGCTCGATAATGCCGCGCGATACGCGCCGGACGCTCATGCTGATCGCGGAGACCGAGACCGAGGTGGTGACGCGGCTCTACAACCCCGAGCGGGCCGAGCCCGAGCTTGCGAGGTTGTACAAGCGCGCCGATGACGAGCCGAGCGACGACGTGCGCCCGACGATGCGCAGGCTGGCGCTTGATCGCGCGGTGCTGCTGCACGCGAAACTGATCGAGTCGGGTGACTGGGCGAGGGCGCTTAAGGTAGCCGAGATCGCGATCGAGCAGGACGGCAACGCGGCAAGGCGGGCGCTGGCGGCGGGGGCCTTGGTCGCGGGTCAGCCAAGGGGCTGGCACCTTGAGCAGTTGATTGAGTTTTGCCCGCCTAGCGCCTCAACCGATCGGCTTATCGGCTATCTGGAGGAGATGCTCGCGGGGGCCGAACTCGGCCTACCTGTGGAGCCGTAAGGGTGATGTTCTTTGTGTAATGGCTTTGCCGGAATATTTTGTCGGCGGAGTTGGTCAGATAGACTGAGATCGACCGGATCGAGTGCAGACCCCCTTGGAGCTATCAGAATGCTGAACCAGATGACGAGAGTTGCGATTGTTGCGAGCATGTTCACTGCGGGAGTCGCGCTTGGCGAGCCCGAGGTGTTCTCGCACAACGGCTTCGAGGCGGACCAGCAGGCCGCGGCCGAGGCGGGCAAGATGCAGGTGGCGTACTTCACCGCGACGTGGTGCCCGCCCTGCAAGAAGATGAAGGCCGAGACCTGGGTCGACGAAGAGGTTGTCAGCTGGGCCGACGCCAACGCGGTCATTACACCGGTCGATGTCGATCAGCACCGCGCGCTGGCGAGCAAGTTCCGCGCACGCAGCATCCCAACGATCGTCGTCATCGTGGGTGACAAGGAAGTCGCTCGCACCGTTGGGTATCAATCGGCCAGCAAGTTCACGAACTGGCTTGAAGGTATCCGTGAAGAGCACGCGGACAAGCTCGGCTCCTCCTCGGGTTCGGTCTCGGGCTCGATGAGCGGTGCCGACACAAGCAGCGCAGCCGAGCTGAACGCCGGCGATGTGCTCCGCGACTACAACGTGCAGGTGAAGAAAGACCAGTCCGGCCTCGGCATGACCGGCAGCCTGCTGATCCCTCAGCTTGCCAGTCTTTCGAAGACCGATCCGATCCTGCTCGAAACACTGACCGAGCGCGTCGGTGAGCTGAGCACGCTCATCGAGAACGGCAGCATCAACGCCGCCGGCGTTCGCGAATACCTGCAGCTGGCGCCGCTGACCGAGTACGCCGACGAGGCGACCGCATGGGTTGAGGCGCAGCTCGCGATCCCGGCCGGCAAGTCGATGCTCTCCAAGCACAAGCTGCTCGTGCAGAACATCCTGACCGACGCGGGCAACTACGAGCTAGCAAGCGAGTTCGTCGGCAACCCGGTGCAGCAGGCACGCAAACTGATCTCGGCTTCGGCGCGGAGCACCGTGACGCTTGTGCGCGACCTGAAGGGCCGGGCCGTGACCGACTTCAAGAACGGCAACACGGCGCTGCTCAACCGCGGCCTTGCAGACCTCGTCGCGATGGCTCAGCTGTCGGGCGACGAGAACAAGGCGAATGTGATCGCCAAGATGTTCGGCGAGGACGCCAGCGTAGCGCAAGAAGCGATCAACGCCGCCGCCGAGCGTGCAGGCGTCGAGCCGGTCAAGATCCAATAACCCGCCAGGGGTTTCGTAGAACGCACTAAATTTGATAGACTCCGGCCGGGGAATGAACCCCGGTCGGAGTTTTTCTATGTCGATGATGCGCAGTCTCGCGGCGGTGTGTGTCGGGCTCGTGGTGTGTGTCTTTGGCGCGCACGCCGAGCCCGAGGTGTTCTCGGATGCCGGTCTGGAGGCCGACAAGGCGGCGGCTGCCGAGCAGGGCAAGCTGCATATCGTGTACTTCTACACGTCCTGGCACGGCACGCACCCGGCGATGTTGTATCGCACATGGAGCGACCCGTGGCTCGCGGCATGGCTGGATGAGCGTGCGATCGTCAGCGCAGTCAATGCAGACGACGCGGCTGTGTCGCGCGAGTTCCGGGTGCGGGCGACGCCGACTGTCGTCGTGATGAAAGACGGCGAGGAATTCGGCAGGACTCTCAGGCTGCTCGGCGCGGAACAGATGCGGGAGTGGATCGAAGATCCATCGGGCGCGTTGTCCGGTGCACCAACGCCGAAGTTCAACGAAGCGCGAGCGCTCAAGGAGAAACTCGATCTCGCGCCGGGGCTGCTCGTGCGGGGAGAGTACGAGAAATCAGCGGAGCTCTACGCGGAACTCTGGGACACGATGCTCGACATCGACCCCTCGGCCGCCGAGTACCGGATGACCGAGGTGCTGGGCGGCATCGGTGATGTGGTGGACGTGTACGAAGAGTCGAGCGACCGATTCATCGAGATCCGCGACCGAGAGGGCGAGCTGATAAAGGCCGGCAAAGTGACCGCCGAGCGCGTGCGCGACTGGATCAGTCTCAACGGCGTGCTGTACGAGGATGATGCGACAATGGATTGGATCGACAGCGCTCTGTCCGATCCGTGCGCTGTGACACTCATGAAGGACATGGGCACGCAGCTGACCGATCAGGTCTACGAGACCGGCCGGGGCGATCTCATGGTGTTCCTTGTGCCCGATCCGCTGACGCTGGCGCGAGACAACATCCGACCGACAGCGCGTGCCGCGCTCGAGAGCGGCGATAGCTCGCCGTTCGATGACATTTACACGATGCTCGATGCACTCCGTGCGCCGGTTACCGCGGTGTTGCACATGGACGACGGCGGCGAGGCCGAGAAGGCGCTCATCGCTCAGCTCAACAAGATTTCTGGCGAGTCCGAGGCGTGGCGGGCGGCGTTCATCATCATCGCCAACACATCCGAGAAGATCCGCCAGGAACACCGGGATTGGTCGGAGAAGTACGAACTCCGCGAGCGCTACGGCGACCAGTGGTGGGGCGAGCCGCCCTTCTGAGCCTGACTGTCCGTTTTGTTTGCTTTACTTACAACTCATGATTTCCGATAGACTCTGGGTACACACCCGGAGTTTTCTCTATGCGCACTGTCAAAGTTATGCTCGTTCTTAGTGTTGTCTTGGTTGCAGGTCGACTCTTCGCGGAGCCGGAGGTGTTCTCTAGTGCGGACTATGAAACGGACCGCACAGCTGCGATCGAGAACGACAAGCTGCACCTAGTGTATTTCACCGCGTCTTGGTGCCCGCCCTGTCAGCAGATGAAAAAGACGACGTGGGTCGATGAGTCGCTTGTGGGCTGGCTGAATGAGCACGCGGTGGTGTCGTCTGTGGACGTGGACGAGCAGCCGAAGATCGCCTCCGACCACGAGATCCGCGCGATGCCGACCATGGTTGTCTTCGAAGACGGCGCCGAGCTTGGGCGTGTTGTTGGGTATCAGAACGCGGTCGAGTTGAAGGGGTTCATGGAGCGAGCCGCATCGGGCGAGCTGGCCGCGGGAAACGCGGCAGTTGCGATCCAGAACGCTTGGCGTTCCGAGGTCGATGCAGAGCTAGAGAAGGCGCTCGAACACTACGAAGCCGGTGAAACAGAGAAGGCAGTGGGGATCTATTCAGACCTGTTCGCGCAGGCATGGGAGAAGGAGCGGTCGGTCGTCGACCCGAACACGATGCCGCGTATGCAGATGTGGTTCATCGGGATTCTCGCAGGCCAGGATGAGGGGCTGCGTGAATCGTTGGCCAAGGAGCGCGACCGGAGGCTCGAACTCTTGCGCGAGGGAGAGGTGACCTGGGAACGGCTGTGCGATTGGGCGTTCTTGAACAACGCCATCGGGGATGAAGCCGGCACAATCGCGTGGGCCGAGAGAAATACGCAGGTAGCCGCTGATCTCGCGTACTTCTCACCGATGCGGCACATGGTCGAAGAAGCACTCGTGAACGCATCTCGGCTGGATCTGCTCGCGGAAATGATCGACCCGCTGCGAAATGCGAACGACAAGTACAGATCGCAGAACCTGTCAATGAACGCTGAGTTCATGCAGAGCATGGACGAAGAAATCCGTGATCGCATGCGCGAGAGATTCATCGAGGAGATGTCGATGTACTACACGATCGCACTCATGCAAGACGACGAACAGTCGGCGGGCCTGATCGCGGAGAAGCTGCTCGGGATTTATGACGGGGACGATGCGCGTGAAGCACTCGAAGCCGCGGCGAAGCGCGCCGAGAACGAGTAAAGCGGCTTAGAAAATGAGTCGGTTTAGGCCTTGGCGGCGGTGATCGCGACCAGCTCTTCGTTGGTCGGGAACCGCTTGAGTGCCGCGAGAAGCTGTTCGACCTGGTTCTCTGGTTTCATGTTGAGCAAGCGTCTGCGGAGCGCGGTGACGGTTTTCTCTTCTTGCTCGCCAAGAAGAAGCTCGTCCTTGCGTGTGCCGCTGGCGGCGAGGTTGATCGCGGGGAAGAGCCTTTTTTCCGCGATCTTGCGGTCGAGGATGAGCTCCATGTTGCCCGTGCCCTTGAATTCCTCGAAGATGAGCTGATCGCCCTGGCTGCCGGTGTCGACGAGGCACGTGGCGATGATGGTCAGGCTGCCCGCTTCCTCGGTGTTGCGCGCGGCGCCGAAGAGCTGCTTGGGGACTTCGAGTGCTTTGGAGTCGATGCCGCCCGACATGGTCCGGCCGCTGGACGCGTGCTTCTTGCTCCGGTTGAAAGCGCGCCCGAGCCGGGTGAGCGAGTCGAGCAGCACAACAACGTGCTCGCCGTTGGCTGCGCGCTGTCGGCATTCGTTGATGGTGTCGATGGAGATCTTGACGTGCTGTTCGACGTCGTGGTCGTTGGATGAGCCTTTGACCTCGCAGCGGTTCATCTCGCCTTCCTCGGCCTCGCGTTCGAGCGTTCGACGGAAGTCGGTCACTTCTTCGGGGCGCTCGTCAACAAGCAATACCACCACGCTGACGTCTTTGTGGTTGTGCAAGACGGAGTGTGCGATGTTCTTGAGGAGTGTTGTCTTGCCGGCTTTCGGCGGGCTGACGATCAAGCCTCGCTGGCCTCTGCCGATGGGGCAGAAGAGGTCGATGAGTCGGCACGCGGGCGGACAGCCTCGGTGCTCGAGCGCGAGCCTGGGCTGCGGGTCGATGGCCGTGAGCTCTTCGAGCACCGGACCCTTGGGTGTGTTTGGTTGGTGGCCGTTGTTGCTCTGGCCGTTGTTTTGTTGGTTGCCGTTGTTCTGGTTGTTGTTTCCAGACCCGCCGCGTCCGCGGCGTCTTCTCCGGCGTTTCTTCCTTGGTGAGCTCGTGTCCAACACGAATCCCTTCTTAGAGCGGCTGCACACTCCGGCGCGCCGGCCTTGATATTCATGGCCGAATACAACGCACCGCGAACGGGCCTTGGCCTGTTCTTGCCGCTGATCTGATGTCATCTGCCGCGATCTGGCTGATCCGCTCTGCGCCCGTTGCGCAAGGGCTGGTCAACAACCAGATTGAGCCTGAGCCACACCGATATGAGGTGTGAGTGCCAGTGGGGGCTGTTTGTTCGTCCCACGGGCCGATTGGCGGAGGAACCCGCCTCTACCACCACAGTATCGGCTAAGAGTGCACCCCGAGTCAAGCCCTGTGCTACGATCGCACACAACCCTGACAAAGCCGGCCAGCTGCCGGGAGGGTGTGTTTCGGCCCGCGAAGGGTCGATCTCTGGATCGCTGATGGAACGAATCTCAGGAATCGGTGTCTCGCCCGGCATCGTCGTGGGCCGGGTCTTTGTGCTAGACGACGAGAGCAGGCGGATTCCGCGCCGATCCATCAAGCCCGAAGACATTGACCGCCAGCTGGCCAGGCTCGAAGAAGCCGTGGAACTCTCAGCGTGCGAGCTTGAGCGTGTCCGCGAGCAGGCCGAGCAGGACATCGGGCGCGAGGCGGCCCAGATCTTCGGCTTCCACGTCAGCATGCTCCGCGACAAGGTCCTCATGGAGGGCATCCAGAAGCTCGTCCGCGAGGAGCTGATCACCGCCGAGCACGCGGTCGATACCGTCTTCCAGCAGTGGGCCGACCGATTCCGGGCGATGCCCGACTCGGCGTTCACGACCAAGGTCAACGACATCACCGATCTTTCGTCGCGCGTGTTGGCACACCTGATCGGTGAGCACGGCACAAGCCTCGAAGAGATTGAAGACGGCGCGATCGTCGTCGCCGCGGAGCTGACCCCGAGCCAGACCGTCGGCTTCGACCGCGACAAGGTCATCGCTATCGCGACGGACTTTGGCGGGCGGACGAGCCACACTTCGATCGTCGCAAGGGCGCTCTCGATCCCCGCGGTCGTCGGGCTCGGCAGCCTCTGCAACCGGCTCTCCGACGGCGATGTGATCATCATCGACGGCGGTCGCGGCATGGTCATCATCGACCCCGACGACGACACCATCGAGCACTACCTCTCCGAAGAAGTCGTCCGCGGCGAGCACCAGATGACGCTCCGCGAGATGGCCAAGCTTGAGCCGATCACCACCGACGGCGTCGAGATCCAGGTCCTCGGGAACATCGAATTCGCCGAGGAAGTCGGCCCCGTGCTCGAATTCGGGGGCGAGGGCGTCGGGCTCTACAGAACCGAGTTCCTCTACCTCGCGGGCGAGCGCGAGCCTACCGAGGAAGAGCACTTCGCCGCGTACAAAGAGTGCGTCGAGAGACTCGGCGGCAAGCCACTGACCATCCGCACGATGGACCTTGGCGCGGACAAGTACACCCAGGCGCAGTCTCGCAACCCGGAACGCAACCCGGCGCTCGGCCTGCGGTCGATCCGGTACTGCCTGAAGAACCTCCCCCTGTTCAAGCGTCAGCTGCGTGCGATCCTGCGCGCGTCGGCGCTCGGACCGGTGAAGCTGATGCTGCCATTGGTGACGAGCATCGACGAGGTGCGTCAGTCGAAGCACCTGATCAATGACATCATGGAAGACCTCGCCGAGGAGGGCGTCGCGTTCGACCGCGACCTTCAGATCGGGATCATGATCGAGGTGCCGGCGGCGGCGCTGATGGCGTCCAACTTCGCGCGTGAGGTCGATTTCTTCTCCGTCGGGACCAACGACCTCGTGCAGTACACCCTCGCGGTGGACCGGACGAACGAGAAGGTGGCGGACGTGTTCGCGCCGGCGCACCCGGCGGTCCTGAAACTGGTCCGGGACGTGGTCCGGGCGGGTCGGCGGCGTGAGGTGCCCATTAGCTGCTGCGGCGAGGCCGCCGGGGACATCGAATTCGCGGCGTTGCTGATGGGTCTCGGGGTGCGTACCCTTAGTGTCAGCCCGGGCAACGTCCCCGGAATTAAGCGTTTGATCCGGTCGATTTCGATCGCTCGCTGCGAAAGACTCGCTAAAAAGGCGATTTCCTTCGATTCCGACACGCAGGTGTCGATGTATGTCAGGGACAGGCTCCGCAAGATCCTGCCCGAAGCGTACGACAATGTCGGTTCCCGCCGGGGCTAAGAGCCCTCGCCGAGAGCCGTTTGACAGAACGAAACACACCAGGCGTCCCGCCTGGTTCTGGGCGCGAGTCACACACGGACGACCGTGTGCGTTGACCCCCGGGATCAGCCGGCGCCGGACACACAGGCCAAGGCCTGCATCACAAACGAGGCGAGCGGTGAATACACCCGCTTTGAATCCAGAACGATGCATCACGACACCCGTCGGCCGCGCGCAGCGCGCCGGGGGAGCCGCGAACCTACTTGGCGCAACAAGTCCGAGCGTGCACGCCGCATCACGGATAGAAAAACATGGCAAAGCAGCAGATGCTGATCAGCTATCAGCCCGGCGAAGAGTGCCGGATCGCGATTCTTGAGGACGGCGTCCTCGAGGACTACCACGCCGAACGCCCCGCGACCGCAAACCGCGTCAACAACCTCTACCTCGGTAAGGTGACAAACATCGAGAGCAGCCTGCAGGCCGCGTTCGTCGACTTCGGCGGGCCCGAGTCCGCGTTCGTGCACACCTCGGACATCCACCCGATGTTCTTCCCGAAGGAAGACAAAGAGACCACCGAGAAGATCGGCAAGAAGGTCGCCCGCCGCGACCGTCCGCCGATCCAGAACTGCCTCAAGCGCGGGCAGCAGGTGGTCATCCAGATCCTCAAAGACGGCGTGGGCACCAAGGGCCCCGCGGCGACGACGTACCTGTCGATCCCCGGCAAGTACCTCGTGATGATGCCGCAGATGGACAACGTCGGCGTGAGCCGGAAGATGGAAGACGAGGACATGCGCCGCCAGATGCGCGACATTCTCGACTCGATCGACCTGCCCGAGGGGTTCGGGTTCATCCTCAGAACCGCGGGCTTTGGTCGCACCAAGACCGAGCTCAAGCGCGACCTTTCGTACCTTCAGAGACTCTGGAAGAACATCGAGAAGCGCAAGAAGTCCACGACCAAGCCGGGCCTGTTGTACACCGAGAGCGACCTGCTCGTCCGCGCCCTGCGCGACCTGCTGACCAAGGACTTCGACGAGGTCATCATCGACAACGAGCACGGCCTTGCGCGGGCGGCGAACTTCCTCAAGGTCGTCGCGCCACGCTCGGGCGTGAAGCTGCTCCACTACAACAAGCCACAGCCGATGTTCCACGCCTACGGCATCGAAGAACAGCACAAGCTGATGATCGCGCGAGAAGTCCCGCTGAAGTCGGGCGGCAGACTCGTGATCGACGAGACAGAAGCGCTCGTCGCGATCGACGTCAACAGCGGCAAAAGCCGAAAGGCCAAGGACGCCGAGACCAACGCGTACCAGACCAACCTCGAAGCGGTCGATGAGATCTGCCGGCAGCTCAAGCTCCGCGAGCTGGGCGGCTTGGTGATTAACGATCTGATCGACATGAACCAGGCCAAGCACCGCAAGGCGATCGAGCAGCGGTTCAAGGACAGGCTCAAGAACGACCGCGCCAAGAGCACGGTGCTCCCGATCAGCCCGTTCGGGATTATGGAGATGACGCGCCAACGCATGCGCCCAAGCTCGCAGGGCATCCACTACCAGGAGCTGCCAGCGAACTACGGCCGGGGCTGGGTGCGCAAGGCCGAGTCGGTCGCGGCCGAGGCGCTGCGCGAGCTGGCGCTCGTGCTCAGCTACGACAAGGTGAAGAAGGCGGAGCTGATCGTGCCGGGCCGGGTCGCGGGCGAGCTTCTGAGCAACCGCCGGCGTTCGATCACGCGGATGGAGATCGTGCTCGACAAGGACGTGGTTGTCCGCGTGAGCGACTCGCTCGGGACAGACAAGTTCACGCTCTACGCCTACGACGAGGTCGGCAACGACGTCGAGGTTGATCGCCTGCCCAAGCCCAAGGTCCCAAAGAGCCTGCCCGAGTGGACGAACGACTCCGACGAGGACGCGTGGGACGAGGTCAGCCAGAATGAGAACCTGCTCCAGGCGATCGAGGAGCAGGCCGACCCGCACCCGCTCGAGATGGAGATGGCGGCCGAGGCCGAGATCCAAGACTCGGAAGACGACACCGAAGAAGACGATCAACCGAAGAAGAAGCGCCGCCGGCGCAGAAGGCGCGGCGGGCGAGGTCGGAACCGGAACTCCGAAGGCGAACAGGCCGAGACCAACGAATCGACCGAGGGCGAAGAGTCCAAAGCCGAACCCAAGCCCGAAGAGTCGGTGGATGAGTCCGGCGAGAAGTCGGCAGAGTCCGAGGGATCCGATGAGGAATCCGAAGACAGGCCCAAGAAGAAGCGTCGTCGGCGTCGCGGCAGGCGGCGTTCGTCCAGCAGCAACGAGGGCGAGAACGAATCGGGCGAAGCCGGCTCGGAAGACTCGCAACCCGAAGAAGAGAAGCAGCCAGAACCGGCGGCAGAATCTTCGGGTGATTCCGAGGAAGCCGAGCCCAAGACAACCAAGAAGCGCCGCCGGCGCAGCAAGAAGGCCGCGACGAGCGAGTCGTCCGAGGCACCTGCAGAGTCGGCGAGCGAATCCGCGGACGAGGGTGACGCGAAGCCCGAGTCGAAGAAGAAGTCTTCCAAGAAGAAGACCCGCCGGAAGAAGACCGCGAGCAAGGCGAAGTCCGAGAGCGCCGAGGTGGTCGAGGTGAAGGCCGAGGCGGAGGCGAAGAAGCCGAGGCTTCTGTACTCGGGGAGTCGGCGCAAGCTCAAGCCGAGCGAGGCCGCATCCATCAGCAAGGACTAGTCCATGCCGGCACCGAAGCGCATCGTGATCCTCGGCTCGACCGGCTCGATCGGCACACAGACGCTCGATGTCATCGAGCACCTGAACGCCGGAGTCGGCGGGCACCGGTTCGAGGTCGTGGGCCTCGCCGCGGGGCGCGCAAGCGATGAGCTGTCGGCGCAGGTGTCGCGCACGGGCGCGCGGTTCGTCGCGTCGGCAGAGCCGGGTGACATCGTCGGTGCTGCTCACCGCTTCGTCGGCGATCACGCGGCGGAGGAACTCGTCAAAGCAGCGCACGCCGAGGGCGGGGTTGATCTTGTAGTCGGCGCGATCGTCGGGTCTGCGGGCATCGGCGCGACGCTGGCCGCGGTCGATCTCGGGATTGATGTGGCGCTGGCGAACAAAGAAACACTGGTCGCCGCGGGTGAGCTGGTTGTTTCGCGCGCCGGCGCGACGGGCGCCCGGCTATTGCCCGTTGACAGCGAGCATTCGGCGCTGTGGCAGTGCTTGCAGGGGCAGGCCGGTGTGAAGCCGCCGATGAGCCTGCCCGGATCGGTCACGCGCATGACTCTGACCGCCAGCGGCGGGGCGCTACGCGGAAAGTCCGCAAAGGACGTCTACAACGCGACACCGAAGCAAGCACTGGCGCACCCGAACTGGTCGATGGGTCCGAAGGTTACGGTGGACTGCGCTTCACTCATGAACAAGGGACTCGAACTGATCGAGGCGCACTGGCTGTTCGGCATCGACGCCGATCGCTTGGGCGTGCTCGTGCACCCGACCTCGACGGTTCACTCGTTCGTCGAGTACGCCGACGGCTCGGTCATCGCGCAGCTCGGCGCGCCGGATATGCGGGCACCGATTCAATACGCGCTGACCTATCCAGATCGGCCCGCGGGCTGTGCGCCAAAGCTCGACCTGGCGGCCATGGGCTCGCTTGAGTTCTACGAGCCGGACTCGGCTGTGTTCCCGGCGCTCGGTCTCGCGTACGACGTGATCCGCAAGGGCGGCACATCGGGCGCGATTCTCAACGCCGCCAACGAAGAAGCGGTCGGTGCGTTCCTATCGCCCGAGAACGAAGACGGCTCGCTCGTACCGTTCGGATTCGTGGCGGAGGCGGTTCAGAACGCGATGCGAGACATTGAACCGACGCCCGTTTCCGAACTGTCGTGCGTGTGGTCGGCAAGCGAGCGGGCGCGTGCGCACGTGCGGGAACAGCTCGCCGCGAAGTCGCACTGAACTAGACACCAGTAAAAACAGAAAAGGCCGGGCCCTTGTGGACCCGGCCTTCGTGAATATCAGAACTGACCGAACGGCTTAGAAGTCGTCGGTGTTGTAGATGAACGTGGCGTCGAGGGCCTTGCCGATGCGGGCGCTCGCCGAGCTCAGGTGTGCCCGGGTGTAGTCATCGAGCTTGCCGTTGTGCTTGAGCGCCTCGTCGATCTGCTCCTTGAGCTCAGTCAGGTGCTGCGTGGACAGCGCCCGGACCGGAGCCGCGGCGGAGCCGGACATGGTGCCCGGGCGGGTGAAGTCGATGAGGCGATCAACAAGACCCGTCTGCAGGTTCCGGCGGAAGCTTGAGATCATCGGCTGACGCTCGGTGAACGTCTGGCGCGGGGCCTCGGCGATCTCGCTGAACGCTTCTTCGACGACCGCGTTCATGACCTCGGGCAGCGTGATGGCGTCCTCGTCGGACGACACGCGGAACTCGTTGTCGTAAACGTTCTTGAGCGTGGTCGGGTTCATGACGAGCGTCATGGACGAGTTCATGATGCCGCTGACACGGTCATGGATCGGGAACGCTGTGTCAGCGAAGTAGTTGCCCCAGCGGTCCGACCAGTTGTCGGCGGAGAGGTGGGTGATGATCTCGGGGTCGAGACCGAACGCCTCGTCGCGGAAGCCGTTCTCGAGAACGTACTTCAGCGCTGCGCGCTGCTTGTCGGCGTCAACAACCACGAGCGGAGCGCGGCCCTCGGGGTCGCCCTTCTTGTCGCGGTAAACGTGAGCGCCGCCGATCCAGTTGGCCATGATCGAGATGCCCGACATCTGCTGGTTGAGCGTGATGTTGTAGCCACGGGTGGCCTTGCTCCAGCTGTCGCCCTCGGCGACGAACTTGTCCATCAGGCGGTCGCGGTAGATGCCGATCAGACGGTTCTGGTTCTCGCAGTAGTCAAGGGGCCAGGCCGCGAAGTCGTACCGGCGTGCGAGCGGGTCGATGCCCCATGTGTCGTAGTCGGTCGCGTAAGGGATGTTCTTCTCGGCGGCGAGCTTGACGGTTTCTTCCGGCTTGTCGCCGTAGCCGTACTCGATGACCCAGTAGTCGTAGTCGCCGAGCGCGACCATCGCGTAGTCGCCCTGAACCTCGCCCGAATCGACGTTGATGTTGATCGGGTTGTAGTCCATGACGGAAGCGGTGAAGGCCTTGCCCTTGACTTCTTCCGAGTTGATCTCGGCCATGGTGTACTGGCTGGATGCCTTGAAGTTGTGGCGCAGGCCGAGCGTGTGGCCGACTTCGTGCGCGACGAGGTCGGCGAGCATCGGGCCGATGAACCAGTCTGGCATGCCGTCGAGCATGTCGGAGTTCTCGTCCTCGGCTTCGTCGCCGAGCATCTCGCCGGCGATCTCGAGGTGCATGCCCATCATGGCGACGTCGAGGCCCTTGCCGCGCGAGGCGAGGCACATGCCGTTGAACTCGGACTGCGCGCCGAGCTGGCCGTCGTACTCGTTGTCTCCGTAGAGGGTGTTGTCGACCATCGCAGCCGGGTGCCCGCCGTAGCGCTGCACGCCGCGGTTGGCGATCTCTGCGATCTTGAACTCGCGCTGCGCCGGATCGGAGAGCAGGATGCGCGGGTCGTACTCGGGTCGGCTCGCCAGCCACGCCATGGTCTCGGGGCTCATGCCCTCCATCGCGGTCTCGGGCAGCAGATCGTTGTACTGGTAGTTGAAGTACCGGATCCAGCCGTCGGTCAGCACGACGTCGGCGTCGAGGATCTCACCGGTCTCCGGGTGCGCCCGGCTCGGTCCGATCGCGGTGCCGATGTCGTTGCTCAGCCAGCGGATGAAGTTGTAGCGGACGTCTTCGGGGTCCTTGTCCATGTGAGCGCCGGTCTCGGCGTCCTGCTGGTAGACCTCGATGGCGTTGAGGATGCCGACCTTCTCGAACGCGTCGTTCCAGTACTCGACGCCGTCGCGGACGAATCGGCGGTAGCGCACGGGCACGGTGTGGTCGATGTAGTACACGACCGGCTGCTTGGGCGGGCTGAGCTTCAGGCCCGGGTCGCGCTTCTCGATGTTCCAGCGGTTGATGTAACGGGTGATCTTGTCGTCGTCCTGGAACTTGCCGAGGTCGCGGTAGGTCGTGGTGAAGTAGCCCAGGCGTTGGTCCGCTTCGCGGGGCTTGTAGCCCTTGGAGCCTTCGACGGCGCTGATGGAGTAATGGAACTCTTTGAGCACGCCGCCGGCGACGGGCATCTCGATCGCGATCTCGATGTTCTTGGGGAAGGCCTTGGCGCTGGTGATGTTGAGCAGCCTGGTGTTGCCGCCGCGTGCCGAGGAGCCGAAGAAGGTCGAGGCCTTGCCCGCCAGCAGGTCGTCGAGGTCGATCACTGGCTGGCCGTTGGGGCCGATGCACTGGATCGGGAGGTCGAGGATGACGCGGTCGGTGAAGATGCGCTCGACGGAGTCCTTTGATTCCTGGTCGCCGGTGGAGCGTGTGTTGATCTCGGGCGCCATGAGCGCGACGCGCTTGTCGTAGCGCTTCCAGTAGGTGTAGAGGTTGCTGCCCTGGAGGCCGGCGTAGGTCTCACCCGCGCCGACGGTGACGGCGAACCACTGCTTCTGCTTCTCGAAGTTGCGCGGGAGCTCGGCGAGCATCTGGCCGTCTTTCTCACGGGTCCAGACGGTGTAGAGGCTCTGAGCGCCGTCGGCGGTGGAGACGACCTTCTCGAAGCCGTCGGCTACTTCTTCAAACTTGGGGAAGTCGGGTTTCTTTTCACCCTGGCCGATCGCGGCCCCTGCGATGAACGCCATCGCCGATGCCGAGATCAGGCGTGTGCCGATCCTTTGTGTGCTTGCCATAACCGAGCGCTCCTTTATGTATCAATCTGCACAGCCCCGGCGTGCACACCGGGAGTCTGGCCGGTCATTTGTCTTACTCAATCTCGGCGAAGTGCCGTTTGAGTCGCCATATACCCATCACCGGTTTTGTGCCCGGTTCAGGATCCCCCGCCGAGAGTGCTTTGCTTCCCGACGACGAGCAGTACAGCGGTCAGCACAACGAAAATGAACCCGGCAGCCTGGACGCCGCGATCGCGGACAGCCAGCTCTGTTGGGTCGTCGTACTTCCCCTGCTCCAAGAGCACGATACAGCGAAGCAGGCCGAACGTTGCTGGGAGGATGGTGAGCCAGAGCAGATTAAATCCCCAGGGGTTCTCGCCGCTGGCGACGGACCCGATGGCGGGGCCGAAGAGGTCCTGCTGCTTCTCGACGTAGCCCGCGTAGGTGACGAGCGTGCCGACCGCGGTTACGACGACCGCCATGCGGAGCAGATCGTCGGTGTAGACCTTGTGAACCCCCCTAATTTGGGATGCGTCAACCTCGCTGTCCGCCATGGTTCGCCGCTCGCCAAGCCGTTTGCCGAGGGCGAGGAACATCGCCAAGAAGAAGGTCGAGTTGAGCAGCCAGGTACTCGGTGCGACCCCGGCCGCGGCACAGCCGGCCATCACCCTCAGCACAAACCCCACCGAGAGGCTGATCACGTCAAGGATGACGATCTGCTTCATAAACCCTGAGTAGGCAAAGACATTCATCGCGTAGACCGCGGTCAGCCCGAGTACCCACCACCGGCGGGACGGGTCCTGAACGAGGAAGCAGGCGCCGACGGCAAGGGCAAGCAGGACAACCGCGTAGCCCCGGGCGGCTGTGACCGGGATCACGCCGCTGGCGATGGGGCGTCGCTTCTTGCGCGGGTGCAGCGCGTCGGCGTGCCGGTCTGAGATGTCGTTGATGACGTAGCAGCCGCTGGAGGCGAGGCCGAAGGCGAGGAACGCGCCGAGCACAGAAAGCCACGAGTCGAGCAGGGCAAGGCCGTAGATCGGGCCGATGAGAACGAAGGCGCCCTTGCCCCACTGTGTGGGTCTTGCGAGGCGGATGTAGTCCTTGGCGGAGGCGCGGGTGTTTGGCGTGGCCGAGTCGGGCATGTCACTATGGTAGAGCAACCCGGCGGCTGCGCCTCGGAACCGATGGACCCTTTGTGACCGAACCACAGATCCAACCGACCGACCATCGACCAAGGCCCTGGCTGGCGGCGGGCGTGCTGCTCGCGCTGTCGTGGGCGGTGCAGCTCGTGGTCGTGTTCGGGCCGGGCATGGGCGGTGGGCAGGCCAACGACGAACGCGTGTTCCACCTGCCCACGATCAGGCAGTTCGCAGAGCAGATGCCCGCGCCGGATGTGTCCGACTACAACGTCGCGACGACGCCCGGCTATCACCTGCTGCTCGCGGCTGTGTCGAACCTCGGCGCTTCGTCCGACATAGCGCTGCGGTTGATCGGGGGCCAGTTCGCGGTTGCGCTGTCGGCGCTCGTCGCGTTCTGGCTGGGTTGCCGATTGCGGTGGCAGTTCGCCGCGGCGCTTGCGCTACCCGTTGCTCTATCTTCGTACAACGTCGGGCCGATGGTTCTCGCGCTGCCCGAGTCGGCGGCCTGGCTCGGCGTGCTCGCGATCGTCATGATCGCGCTCCGCCCGAAGATCGACATGCGATGGCAACTCGCGGCGAGCTGTGTGCTGGTTGTGCTTGTTTGTGTCAGGCAGATCCACCTCTGGGCCGCGGCTGTGATCTGGCTCGCGGTTTGGCTCGGTTCGCAGGAAGACGACGAGAAAGACAGGATGGTGCCGACACTGTCGGAGCTCGAACTGCCGAGGCGCGTTCCGCGAACACTGATCGCGGTTGCATTGACGCTTCCCGCGTTTGCGGCGGTTGCGTGGTTCTTCAACCAGTGGGGCGGCCCGGTCCCGCCGACCTTCCAGACGGACAGTGCGGCGGACGCGGTTCAGGGAGCCGCGGTTCACAGCGGCGGGAACCTCGCGACGCCGGCGATGATCCTCGCGCTCTTTGGTGTGCTAGCGCCGGCGTTCGTGCTGGCGGTCTTGCCCGAGCTGATGGAGAGCCTGAAGCAGCGGCGCGAAGCGGTCGGCTTCGTGGTCGCGGGTGCCGCGGCGGGGCTTGTGGTCTCGGCGCTGCCAGAGACGAGCATGAGCGTCGAGCACGGCAGGTGGGCCGGGCTTTGGACTGTCGCCGGCAAGCTGCCAGTTCTCGCCGAGCGGTCGCCGGTGATCATTGGTCTAGCGGTTCTCGGAAGTGCACTGCTGGCTGGGTTGCTCACTGTTGTGCACTCAAGGCAAAGACTTGTGCTCGGCGGGGCGCTCTTCGCGTTCGCGGTGGCCCAGTGCGCCAACTACCAGAGCTGGGCGCGGTATCTGCTGCCGATGGTGCTGCTGGTGCTCATTCTGCTTACCGGACTCGCGCTTGGCCGAGTCGATCGGCCGGGGGTTCGCCGTCTGGTTGGTCCTGTGCTGCTCGCGTGTGTGCTTGGCGCAGGTTCCGTTGCACGGATCGTGGGATAACGCGTTCCGGTCGGTCCGGGAAAGATGATCCCGATCGAAAATGGGTGGCGTAATCGCTCAGATGGCGCATATTCCCGCTAGAGAAGAGCAGAAGTCACTTGCCGACTAGGAACCGATCCGGTTTCATAGGCGTAACCTGATGTGCTGGCAAACTTTAAGTCGTTGCGTTATATCGACTTAGATAAACAGCCCCGGGCCGTAAGTGGTGGAGTAGAGGAGTACATCATGACCAGTGCGCGATTTGTTTGCGCGGTAGTGGGTCTAGGCGTTGTCTCGGCTGCGCATGCAGAGCCGATCGAGGCAACGTTCGAGTCGCTCGTACACGGCGAGATCATTACGAGCCAATTTTCAGACGTAGGCATGAGCATCGAGGCGTTGAACTTTCATCTGCCGAGCGCGATGCCCATCGCTTTCAACACCGCATACATCAACACGGCTGACCCCGACCTGCAGGGTCCGCCCTGGGCCGGCGGCAACCTTGCCCCGGGCACCATCCTCGGCAACGTCATCATCGTTCCCGAGAACATGACCGACGCCAACAACGACGGCATCGTGGACAACCCCGACGACGAGGGCGCACGCCCCGCCGGCGAACTCTCGTTCTCGTTCGACGAGATGGTCACGGGCTTCGGCTTCGACGTGCTCGACATCGAGGGCGTCACCCAGGAAGCAACCATGCTCGAGTTCTTCCGCTACGGCGACTCGATGGCGACCATCAGCTTCGACGAGTTCATCGACCCGCTCAGCCCGTACTACGACAGCACCATCGAGTTCGGCAACAACACGGCCAACCGAGTCTCGGTGATCACGGCTGACATGCTGGGCATCGACGGGTTCACGAGCGTCCTGATCCACCTCGGCGGCTCCAGCGCGTTCGACAACATCGTCACCATCCCGGCGCCGGGCTCTGCTGCGGTGCTCGCACTCAGCGGCCTTGCTCTCGGCAGCAGACGCCGGAAGAACTGACTCTCGGGTTCACATCTCTCCATGTCCAAACCAACCGGGCGGCCCTTTCGAGCCGCCCGGTTGTTGTTTTAAAAGTTGCGCGTCTTGGGCTTAGTCGCAGCCGGCGTTGTAGTTCCCGATCCAGGCCGAGAAGTCGGTCGGGCTGAGCATGCCGTCGAAGTTCTGGTCCGCCGGGCAGCTAGAGATGTTGGCGGGTTGGAACTCGTACGCGCCCTGATCGACGTAGAGATTCATGATGGGCAGGCCCGATTGCATCGAGTCGTGGGCGGTAACCGCGCGGTTGTTGCCGGCAAGGTCGGTGGGGGTGGCCTGTGTGTTCAGGAACCCGGCATCGCCCGCGTCGATGCTGGGCGAGTTCTCACTCAGGCGGTAGTCGTCGTTGCCGGCGTCAACAAACATCGGATCGACGTCGATGATGTTGGTGTTGTTTGTGAGTTCGCCGCCGGAGACATTGCAGTTCCATGCTGCGGTGGACGAGCCAGTGGGGTACTGGTTGGGCGTGTTGTCGCGGAGGATACAGTTGCGGATCTTGACTCCAGCGCCTGCGCCCATGTTGAAGGCTCCGCCGCCGGCGGTTGAGGCAGAGTTACCGACGATGGTGCAGTTGGTCAGGAGCGGATCGGGCCCGGTGTTCGCAAGGATGCCGCCGCCGTTGGCCGCGTTGTTTCGGGCGATGATGCAGTTGTCCATGAGGAGTTCGTCGTCGGTCTCGCCGCTGACGTAGACGCCCCCGCCTTCGGTCGCCGCGGCGTTGTCGATCACAACGCACCGGTTGAAGTGAGGCGTGGACGCGGCGGAGTAGATCCCGCCGCCGTCGTTGGTGGCGTTGTTCTGGAACATGGTTGAGTCTGTGATCGTGCCGGTTGAGCCTCCGACGAACGCGAGCCCGCCGCCGAGCTGGGAGCTGTTGCCTTCAAGTGTGCAGCCAAAGATCTCAACCATGCAGTCGTTGAAGTACATGGCGCCGCCGTGGCTGTTGGAGGTGTTCGACGTGAAGGTCGAATTGGAGACGTAGATGTCGGCCTGGAATCCCATGATCCCGCCGCCGTTGTCGCTGCTGTTCGGGAGGTTGCTTGTGTTGTTCACGAAGGAGCAGCTGTCGATGAATCCGGTTGCGCCGGAGATGTAGACGCCGGCCCCGTCGTCGTCAGACGAGTTGCCGGTGATGGTGCAGCCGATGATCGAGACGTCCGCGTCAACCGCGTTGATCCCGCCGCCGTCGTTGGTGCTGTTGCCCCCGGTGATGGTCAGGTTCTCGAAGATCGCGCCGTTGCCCGCGGCTGTGACGTTGAACACGGAGCCGAGCCCGAGGCCGTCGACGGTGATCGATTGCCCGTCGGCCGCCCTGATTGTCAGGTTTGCGATATCCACGGTGTACGTTGAGAGGTAGAACCCGGCTTCGGTCAGTTCGAGCGTGTCGCCCGCGACGACCGGCGTGGTCGGTGATTCGAGCGCGAACTGGAGCGTCGGGGTTTCGGCGCTCGGGATGGTGTATGTGGTCTGTGCGTGCGATGTGCCGGCGATTGCTGCGAGCAGTGCCGTTGCTGTGAGTGCTTTCATCGTTATTCCTTTCTCGTGCGTGATTGGTGTGTCTCACCAAGGACAGACGCGGCAAACTCAGCGGCGGCGCTTCACGGCCGGTAATGAAAAGACCGGGCGGTCCTTTCGGATTCGCCCGGCCTCACGCATCCTTGCTGTGGGGTCTCCTCGGCTGTGGTGAGGGGTCTCGTCTTAGTCGCAGCCGGCGTTGTAGTTGCCGATCCAGGCTGAGAAATCGGTCGGGCTCAGCATGCCGTCGAAGTTCTGGTCGGCCGGGCAGTCGGGGATGCCGGAGTTGTTGTTGAACTCGTACGCGCCCATGTCGATGACGGCTCCGATGATGACCTCGCCCGTGTCGGTGGTGTCGGGGTCGTCTTGGCCCCGGTCATTGCCAGCGAGGTCGGAGAGCGGGCCGCCGACGTAGCGGGCGCTGCTGCCCGCGTCGATCGCTGGCGAGCCGGCCATGAGCGAGTAGTCGCCGCCCGCCGCGTCAACGAACATCGGGTCTGCGTCGATGACCGCGTTCTCGTTGATATTCGCGAAGCCGCCGTCGATGAGGCTGTAGTTCACGCTGGTGTTGCCGACGTTTCCGATCGTGACCTGCTGAGGTGTGGGCAGGTTGCCGCTGAAAATACTGCTGTTGATGTTGGTGCTCGATCCCGGGTCGAGTCTGCGGATCGCGCCGCCGAACGTGTCGGCGTCGTTGCCGGCGAACGTTGAGTTGTACACGACGATATCGCTCGACTCGCGGACAATGATGGCTCCGCCGGTGGCCGCGGTGTTGTCAACAAAGAGCGAGTTGTAGACAGCCAAGAACGCGTCACCGTTGCAGATGATGGCGCCGCCGTCTTGGTCGTCCGATCCTTCGCCCCTTGCGGAGTTCGCGTCGAACACGCAGTTGAAGACGTCGGCTGCGGCGCTGGCGCCCACAACCTGGAACGCGCCGCCGGATGAGCTCACGTTCTGGACAAAGCGGTTGTCGATGAGCGTGCCGGTCGAATTGCTGAAGCGGAGTGCGCCGCCGGAGCCGGGGCAGATGTTGCGCTCGAAGTCGCAGTCGCGGACAAGTATGCCCGTGGTGCTGGTGAAGAACGCGCCGCCTGTGTCCTCGCTGGCGATTCCGCCGGCGGTGTTGTCAAAGAAGTCGCAGCCGTCGAGCGTGACCGAGTCGGACGACGTGCAGAACACGGCACCGCCGGTTGTGGTGCATGTGTTCATCGAGAAGAGGGTGCCGGAAATGTTGAGAGCCGCGCCGCTGCCCGCGTGGTCGATCGCGCCGCCGTTGCCGCCGAGCGCGTGGTTGTTGGTGAACGTGCAGCCGGTGATCGTGACAGACTGCGAGGGGGTGCCCGCGGTGCGGATCGCACCGCCGAACATGGTTGTGGAGTTGCCCGAGAACGTGCAGTTTTCTAGAACGGTGGAGGAGACCGTCGAGTAGATCGCGCCACCCGCCTGTGCGGTGTTGTCGCGGAAGATGCAATCGCGTGCGATAAGGCCGCCGGAAGCGAGCACGTTGATGGCCGCGCCGTTGCTGCCGGGGTTGGCGCCGTTCTGGATGGTCAGCCCCTCGAAGGTCACGCTTCCGCCGGCGGCATCCACGGTGAAGGCGGCCCCGGTGCCGAACGCGTCGACGACCACATCGTCGCCCGCGGCTTCGCGGATGGTGATGTCGGGCGTGTTGATCGTGAACGTGCCGGCGTAGGCGACCGTGTCGCGGAGCACGATCGTGTCGCCGGCGGCCAGCCCGCTCACGGCTGGGTTCAGCGCGAGCGAGAGGGTCGGGACGTCGTCGGGCACGGTGATGGTGTTCTGCGCCGAGCATGTGCCGGTCGCCAGCGCCAGGGCGAGTGCTGTCTGTGTGCGTGTCATGGTGTGTTCCTCGTGTCTTGGTGCGTGTTCTGCGAGCAGGCCCACCGGCCTGTTGTCAGCAGACGCGACAGGTGGCGGGGCCGCGCTTCACGATCACACAAAAAACCGGCCGACCTCATGAGGGCCGGCCGGGCGAGGGCTTTGGGGTTGTGGGTGCGTGCTTATGGGCAGCCGGCGTTGAAGTTGGCGATCCAAGCGGTGAAGTCGGTGGGTGTGCATGAGCCGTCGTTGTTCTGGTCGCACCACGGCAGCTGTTTGTTGTACGCCATGAACCAGGCGTTGAAGTCATCCATCGTGAGTTTGCCGTCTTGGTCCGTGTCGGCGAGACAGTCGCTGCGGGTCATTATGTTGTAGGCGAACGCAGCCCCGGACAAGAAGGCAGCGTCGTCGTCGCCGTTGGCACCGACGATGAAGCCGTGGGTCGAAACGGTGACCGATCTTCCGAATGCGTCCCCGGTTGCTCTTGTAGACGAGACCAGTTGATCATCAAGTGTCCACCCCTGATCAGTTCGGCTGTAGACAAATGCACTGCCTGCGCCATCAATCGTGTCGATCTCGATCCTGCCGATTACAGCTCGGTTGTGCAGGATTGCGATCGATTCGCCGAATCGTCCGTTGGTCGGCATGGGTTGCTCAATGATGATGCCGTCGCTTACCCAGCCCGGGTCGTCGAAGCGGAAGCAGTCAACTTTGCCGACTGAGCCGGCATCGCCTGGGGTAGACGCCATCGCGTAGTCGCCGTGCATCGCGAGGGCATCGCCCAGGTTGTTGTCCTGATTGGGGTTCGCCGAGTAGAGTTTTTCAGAGAAAACCCAGCCAGTGCCGTCGTTCTGATAGACGTAGATCGCGCCGGAATGTCGCCCTGTGTCGTCATCTCCAGGTGCGCCAACCATGACCGAGTGTCCGTTTGTGGCAACACTGTTCCCATAGCGGTCGCCGCTGTCGTTGCCGCTGGGGGTGAGCTTGACTGTTTCGATCCACTGGGAGCCGTCATACTCAAAGATGTACGCGGCCCCTCCGCCGGGCGCTCTGTCGTCCCCGATGACAAGGACACCCTCGGCGACATCAATCGATACGCCGAACGGTCTGCCGGCCTGCCCGTCGCTTGCGACCAAGATCTGCCGCTCTACCCACATGCCATCTTCGAGCTCGAACACGTAGACCTGTCCCTGCCCGATGCCTCCGGTTGGTGCAGCGACGAAGATCGATGACTCGCCGACTGCGACGCGCCTGCCGAACTGGTCGCCGGCAACGCCATTGGATGGGGTGAGTGTTTGGTGTTCGAACCATTCGCCGTCGACGTAGTTGTAAACGAACGCGGCTCCGGCTGGGCTGGCAGCGGTGCCGCGGATGTTCGCGCAAACAACCGCGATGTCTCCACGTGAGTCGGCTGAGACGCCGAACCCGCTTTCCTCGATGAGCGTGCTTGGGACCAATGCCTGATCTTCAAGGATCGGCTGGCTAGCCGCGGCTCCAGCCACAAAGCCGGCGACGGTGTGAGTTATGAATGGGTTCGGGCGTAGTCGATGCATCTGAGACCTCCATGCGAGAGCAGCCATCGTACTAAGCATGATGATCAGGTGATACTAAAACATTGAAAAGAGGTCTGCATCCGAATGCGACACCGGGATACTGGCAAATACCACGCGCATCTCGTGCACAATCTGTGAGGACTAGTCGCAGCCGGCGTTGTAGTTTCCGACCCATGCCGTAAAGTCGGTGGGTGTGCATGAGCCGTCGTTGTTCTGGTCGCATTCCGGGAGTTGGTTGTTGAAAGCGCCGACCCAGGCGGTGAAGTCGGTTGGGGAGAGGACGCCGTCGTGGTTTGTGTCGGCTAGGCAGGGGGTGTCGCAGGGGCCGCTGACGTCGACTATTTGCAAACCGCCTTCACCGGCGTTTATGTATGCAAACCCGTTTGAGCTTGCGATGTCCATCCAGTTTGTACCCGCATCAAGCACGTTCGACGGGTCGTACCAACCATTTACTACTGGCTGTGCAGGGTTTGAGATATCGAGAGTTACTAGCTGCTCCCCGCCGGCAAAGAGTATCCCGTCTTCGTGGTGAATACTGACATAGACGGAAGAGGCAATGAGCGGTGTGGTTGACGTGAGTATGGGTGTTGCTGGGTTTGATACGTCAAGTGTGTAGATGTCATTGCGACCAATTGCGTACAGCCAGTTGTCAACAAGCTCGATATCGAACACCTCGCCAGGCAGCTGAGTAGTACTTGTCGCGGACGGGGTAGTGGGCACGCTGACGTCAACAGTGAGCAGTGTGGGTTCGCCGTAGTCAATCAAGAATGCTGCGTTGCCGCTTAGCTCGATACTGTATCCTGAGATAGCGTGTTGGAGTGATCCGATTTGAGTCGGATTGGTGGGGTCAGAAATATCGACAACAACGAGTGTCGAATTGTTGTCGCCAGCCATAAACGCCATTTGGTCTCTGAGTTCGAGATCCCAGCCCGGCAAGTTAAGCGAACCAACGGGATTCCATGTGTTTGGATCTTGAACCTCGAATATTGTATAACCTTCAGAATGAGTTGGAACCACGATATGAACGTGTTGGTCTGAAAACTGAATGTCTGTTGCTCGGAGTGCCACTGCTCCCAAGACGACAGGACTTGCTGGGTCGGAAACATCGATTCTCAGCAATTCATCACCAAGCGATCGTGATCCAGTATGCCACAGATAGACGGTGTCACCGTGTCTGGCAATTGCTCTTTCTGAGAAATTGCTAATCCTGCCGGGTCTTGGAGGAATCTGACTAAGAAGGGGTGAGGCGCGAGTGTGGTTGATCTCAAGTATGTCTAGTCCATTGCCCGGTCCGGCAAGAAAAACGAGGCCGTTATGGACTGAAACAGAATGCGCTTCGGTTGGGCTGTCGATGCTACCAAGATTGGTTGGGTTGGTTGGATCGGTTAGGTCGAACATATACAGCCCGTCGTATCCGCCGCCGTACCCGATGTTGCCGTCACGCACATAGTCGAGCAGAGTGGGCATGTCGACTTCGCCTAGAACTTGAATCGCTTCGGGATTAGAGACATCGATCGCACAGACACGATCGTCGTCGTGGTTCGCGTAGAGCAGGTTTTCGCCTGCGGCAAACAGGTTGCCAAACCTCGATTCTTCGTAAACGGTCAGGAGCTTCGGTGCGGTAGGCACAGTGCAGTCATAGACAGAGAGACCGGTGGGGTATGCATAGTGAAAGAGTGTGTCGTTGAGGAAAGCCATCTTGTCCGAGTATCCGTCGAATGTCAGGCGATCTGTCTGAATCATCGCTGACGGATCGGAGACATCGATAACGTAAATGCCACGTTCTAGTGAGCTGTGTGAATATGTAGCCACGTATAGAGATGAACCATTCAGGACAGCACTGTCGAGGGAGCCTGGAATCGGCAGTGATCCAATTGTAGATGGGGATTGCGGGTTGGATATGTCCAGTGCGTGGATGGTGGTAGGGGACTCGGCGATAGCGAAGGCCGTGGTGTCCGAAATCACGATGTATTCAACCCTGTCGCCGATCGCAGAACCTGAATGAATCGGCTGCGATGGGTCAGATATATCATATATCTCAATTCCGAAATCATTCGTACTTGCTAGGGTCCCCACATACGCGTATTTACCTGCGATCGCAATGTCATGTGTTCGGATAGAAACATTTGTCGTGCTAAGTAGCGACTCGAAGCTGCACTGAAGGCTATCCGTCTGCGCTCCCACAGACAGTGCTGCGGCGAGTGGGCACAGAAAGACAGCAGCGATTCGTGTAGTCAACCTCATGAATTTCTCCGAGTATTCGAGTGCCATCGTACAGGAATCTCGTGAGAAGATGGGTTAAGTGTTGTCAACCTAATTTAAAAACGCCCCCTTTGTACAAGAGGGCGTTTCGGTGCTTGGTCTAAATAAACAGCCTTAGCCGATGATGCCCTTGGCCTTGAGCATCTCAACACAATCTGCCACACACTCGTCAACGCTCTTCTCGGCGCACTTGAGCACGAGCTCGGCGTTGGCCGGGACGTCGTACGGGTCGTCGATGCCGGTGAAGCCCTTGATCTCGCCGGCGCGGGCCTTGGCGTAGAGACCCTTGGGGTCGCGGGCTTCGCAGGCTTCCAGCGGGCTGTCGGCGAAGACCTCGAAGAACGGGATGCCCTCGGCTTCGTGCAGTGCGCGGACGGCGTCGCGGTCCGAGGCGTACGGGCTGATGAAGCTGGTGATCGCGACCGAGCCGTTGTCGGCGAACAGCTTGGCGACCTCGCCGATCCGGCGGATGTTCTCGGCGCGGTCCTCGGCGGAGAAGCCAAGGTTCTTGTTCAGGCCCATGCGGATGTTGTCGCCGTCCATGCGGTAGGCGTTGACACCCTGAAGCACCAGAACCTGCTCGAGAGCGCTTGCGACCGTGGACTTACCGGACGCCGAGAGGCCCGTGAACCACATGGTGCAGCCCTTGGAGCCCAGCGCCTTCCATCGCTCCTCGCGGGTCAGGTTGCCTTCGTGCCAGGTAACGTTCGTAGCCTTGATCTCGGTCATCGGTCGCTTCTCCAAAGGGTGAAGCCAAGCATAGGCAGGCACGGGCAAGATCCGCATCGGCACGAGCCGGTGAAGAGACCGAAATCGCCTGTATACCAGAGGTTTAGCCGACGATGAGCACCGTTGTTTCCAGCCCGACGCCGCGCGCAGCGCCCGACCGGGCGGCGCTCGCCCAGGCCGTGCTCGCCTACGGCTTGTGGGGTTTCTTCGTCGTGTACTTCAAGGCCGTCGCGAGCGTCGAGGCGACGGAAGTCCTGGCGCACCGGATCGTCTGGGCGGTCCCGTTCTGCGCTGTGCTTCTTGTGCTGACCGGGAGGATGGGCAACTTCACCGCGCTGCTCCGCTCGCCCAAGGCGTGGCGTGCGATGTCGCTGTCGGCGGTGCTGATCAGCATTAACTGGCTCGCGTTTATCTGGGCCATCGCGAACGACCGCGTCATCGAGGCGAGCCTCGGCTACTTCATCAACCCGCTGATCAGCATCCTGCTCGGGATGATCTTCCTCAAAGAGCGCCTGCGCCGGGCGCAGTGGGGGGCGGTTGTCTTGGCGGCGCTCGGTGTCGGGTACATGACCGCGATGGAGGGCGCTCCGGTCGTCGCGTTTACGGTTGCTATTACGTTCGCGTTTTATGGCTTGGTGCGCAAGGCCGCCCACCCCGGCCCGCTGGCCGGGCTGATGTTCGAGACGTCGTTGTTGTTCCCGATCGCGCTCGGGTATCTCGTGTTCGTTCAGGTCAGCAGCGCGCACACGCTTTCGTTTGTGAACGCGGGTCTGGGGATGTCGGCGCTGCTGCTGGCCGCCGGCGCGATCACGTGTACGCCGCTGCTTCTGTTTGCGATGGGCGCGAAGAAGCTGCCGCTCTCGACGATGGCGTTCCTGCAGTTCATCACGCCGACGATCCAGTTCGCGATGGGTCTGATCTACGGCGAGCCGTTCTCGGTCACCCGGATGATCAGTTTCGGCCTGATCTGGGTCGGGATCGGGCTGTTTGTCCGTGATGCGGCCAAGGCCCGGCGGAAATAATACTTAGGTCTTGACCTAAGTATTGGGTACGGCTAGATTGTGGGCATGGTTGCCAAGGCTCCGGCTCTGGATCTCGCGTTTGCAGCGCTCGCCAATGAGACGAGGCGTGACGTCATCCAGCGCCTGCGTCGCGGCCCGATGGCGGTAAGCGAGCTCGCCGAGCCTTTCGAGATGGCCCTGCCCTCGTTTATGGAGCACCTGCGCACGCTCGAACGGGGCGGCCTTGTGACCACAGAAAAAACCGGCCGCGTCCGCACGGTCCGGCTCGTCCCAAAGCAGCTCAAACGAGCCTCCGACTGGCTCGAGAAACAACGAACGATGTGGGAGAAACGCCTCGATCAGCTCGACGCGTACCTCGGCACGATGGAGATCGACGAATGAGTGTCATGCCTGAGATCAACCCGAAACTCGACCTTGTGCTCGAACGTGTAGTGGACGTGAAGCCGGAGCTAGTCTGGCGTGCGTGGACGGAGCCCGAGCACGTGATGAAGTGGTTCACGCCGAAGCCCTGGGAAACGGTCGAGTGCGAGATCGATCTCCGCCCGGGCGGCTTGTTCCGCACGACCATGCGTTCGCCCGAGGGCGAGGTTCAGCCGGCTAGCAACGGGTGCTTCCTTGAGGTTGTGCCGAACCGTCGGCTTGTGTTCACCGATGCGCTGGGCCCTGGCTACCGCCCAAACGACAGCTCGTTCATGACGGCCTACGTCCTGCTCGAACCCGAGGGCGCCGGCACCAAGTACACCGCGATCGCCGTGCACTCGAATGAAGAGCAGCGCCAGCAGCACGAAGAGATGGGGTTCTATCAGGGGTGGGGGACAGCGCTGGACCAGTTGGTGGAGTACGCAAAGACGTTGTAGCAGTCGTCGTCACGACGCCGAGCCGCCTTTGTCTAATAACTGTTGCAGTGCGAGATCGTGCCGCCAGTCTTCGATGGTCTGGTTGATCTCGTAGGGGTGGCCGCACTCGGGGCAGACGCCCTCGTCGTCGAGTCCGTCGAGCGGGAACAGGCAGTTGCCGCAGACTTTGCCGTTGTGCTCGATCAGGAGCCTCTTCACGCGTTTGAACTGGTAGAGCTGATAGAACGTGGCGATATTCGCAAGGAGCATCAGGATCATGATCCGGCTGAACTTGGGGTCTTTCAGCACAAACCACAGCACGAGCGCGGTCACGCAAGGCAAAATCAGCAGCACACCCATCGCAAGCGTGCACCGGCGGTGTGACCGCTCTGTCCAGGGTTGACGGCGTTTTGCCATAGCGGACATGGTAGTGAAAACGTGCGGGGAGTGCGAGGCTGCGCGTCAGGATGGCATGCGGACGTAGAGCGGGATTTCGCCGAAATCTGAGAAACCGATGCGTTTGTAGATCGGGTAACCAGCTTCGGATGACTGGAGCACGCCAACCCGGTAACCGAGTTTGTGCGCCATACGCAGCGGCTCCGCGGTGACGTGGGCGCCGAGTCCTTTGCCTCGCTCTTCGGGGAGCGTTGCCACGCCGTAGACACCGGCGACACCCTTGTTCAGATATATGAACGAAGTGCAGACGGGTGTGTCGCCCTTGAGAACCCAGAAGTACTGGATTCTCGCGTCTTCCGCGTCGTCGCCCGAGATACCGCCCGAGAAGGCGGCCCCGAGACGCGGCGGCAACTCGTAGCCCCTTGCAAAGACATCTCCCCACACATCGCGATGATCTTGGCTGCTGACCCTCTCAAACCGGTACCCGTCGGGGAGCGGGGTGGCGGGCAGCTTGTCGATCTCGACCGCCATCGCGGGCATGCCGCCGGCACGCTCGAATCCGTGCGAGACAAGCGTCTGGTGCACATCGTCACCCAGGGGCCCGGCGAAGAACGCCGCCGCCGGCGCGTTGCAATGCAGCAAGGGCTCCATCGCCTTGGTGGTGTCCGGCGCGGTCGCGGGGTACGACATGCAGATGAAGTTGCCGAACGGGTGCGGCTCGCCCGTGACAAGGCGGATGTACTCGGGCTCGATCTCAACACCCGGCCCGGGCATGACAACGCGGAAGACCTGGTCGATGTGCTGGGTAATGAGCAAGCCGAAGTCGTCTTGGGTTGAATCGATCGAGGCGATCGGTGCGGTCTGGGGCATCGTGCGACTCCGTGGGTGGTTTCACTTTGCTCACAACGAACGATGAGCCGGTACAAGATACTGTGGTAGGGTAAAACATGGAGCGGGCGCGCAGATAAAAACCGCATACTCACGCACGTGACCATTGAGTCTGAATCCCTCCCAGCCAGAGTGCCGGCGACCGTGGAACGAGTCACGCAGCCGAAATCCTATACTTCGCAAACAAGTTGAAAGGGCTACGCATGGCTTACAGCAGCCGTATTCAGGCGTTCCGCGACTTACACAGCTCGGGCTGCTTTGTGCTCCCGAATCCTTGGGACCGGGGCAGCGCCATCTTGCTCGCGTCGCTCGGGTTCAAGGCACTTGCCACGAGCAGCGCGGCCCTTGGCTTTGTGCGCGGTGTCACCGACTCGCCCACCTCGATAGGGCTCCAGCCGACGCTCGACAACATCGCAGAGATCGCCGGCGCGACCGACCTGCCGGTGAACGCTGACTTTCAGGCAGGGTTCGGCGCTTCGATTGACGAGGTTGCAGAGAACGTCCGCCGGTGCGTCGAGACGGGCGTCGCCGGGCTTTCGATCGAAGACGCGAGCGGTGACTCGGCGAGCCCGCTGTTCGACGCGGCCGAAGCGGTCAAGCGGGTGCGCGCAGCGCGCTCGGCGATCGACGCAACCGGCAGCGGCGTGATGCTCACGGCCCGGTGCGAGAGCTTCCTGGTCGGTCACCCGAACGCACTCGAAACCTCGCTCGAGCGAGTGCCCATGTTCGTCGAGGCGGGTGCGGACTGCGTCTACGTGCCGGGTCTTGAGACCGCGGATCAGGTCCGCCGGGTTATCGAGGCAGCCGCGCCGCTGCCGGTCAATGTGCTGGCGAGCGATCCGAGCTGGATGACCGTGCAGTCGCTGGCGGAACTCGGTGTCCGCCGGATCTCGGTCGGTTCTGCGCTTGCGCGTGCCGCGTGGGGCGCGCTGCGCCGCTCGGCACAGGACATCGCGGACACCGGCTCGTTCGAGAGTTTGAGCAGCGGCGAGTCGTTCTCGGCGCTGAACAGCCTGTTCGCCGACCACACGACGTAATCAAAAAAACCCCTCGCTCTCGCAAGGGGCTTCTGTGTGATGAACTGTTGAGATTAGATCAGGCGTTGGTGGCCCACTCGATCAGGATGTCGGCGACCTCGGGGCGGGTGAACTCGCCGGGCGGGCGTTCGCCGTTGCCGAGCATCTCGCGGACCTTGGTGCCCGAGAGGAAGATCTGGTCGCCCTCGAGCTTGGGGAAGGTCTTGCCGGAGACCATGCCCTGTGCCTTCTTGCTGTAGGCGGCGTGCTCGAACTTGAGCGGCTCGATGCCGAGGTTGGCCTTGTCGAGATCGTTGAAGATCTCCTGCGCGTCGTAGGTGCCGTAGTAGCTGCCGACACCGGCGTGATCGCGGCCGACGATGAAGTGAGTGACGCCGTAGTTCTTGCGGACGAGCGCGTGGAGGATGGCTTCACGCGGGCCGGCGTAGCGCATCGCCGCGGGCATGACGCTGAGCATGGTCGTCTCGGGGACGAAGTACTCGGCGATGAGCTTCTGGTAGCAGTTCATGCGGACGTTGGCGGGGATGTCGCCGGGCTTGGTCTCGCCCACGAGCGGGTGGATGAGGATGCCGTCGGTGATCTCCTGAGCACACTTGCAGAGGTACTCGTGTGCGCGGTGGATCGGGTTGCGGGTCTGGAACGCGCTGACGGTTTTCCAGCCGCGCTTCTCGAACTCGGCGCGGGTCTCTGCCGGGGTGAGCCGGTAGTCGAGGAACGCTTCGGGGCCATCGGGGTCAACGCAGACGTTGACGACCTGGATCGGGCCGGCGAGGCAGGTGTCGCCCTCGGCCTTGACGGCTTCGGCGCCCGGGTGCTGGCCGTCGTCCTCGGCGCCGCCGAAGAAGATCTTGGCCTCGGCTTCGCGGTCGTGGTCGTAGACCTCTTCGATGGTCATGACAGCCTGGAGCGTGCCGTTGGGCGCGTAGAGCGCGACGCGGGAGCCGACCGCCGGAGCGTTGGCCTTGTCAACGCTGAGTGTGATGGGCAGGGGCCAGATGTTGCCGTCGGCGAGCTTCATGCCGCTGACGACGCCGTCGAAGTCGGCCTTGCCCATGAATCCGGTGAGCGGGCTGAAGGCGCCGATGCCGATCATCTCGGCGTCGCACGACTGCTTGCTGGAGAGGTCGATGCGGGTCAGGCCCTCGGCTTCTTTGATGAGCGCGTCGCGTGCGGCTCCCTCGGCGACCTGGTTGACGAGCTTGCCGCCGTGCGGCTCGATGAGACCTGACATAGAGATGCTCTCCTCGGAAGTTTGCGGGCTGCCCCGTCGATCGGGGTCTGGTTGGTGCGGTTCAGGTCCAATGCAATTGGTCCTGAGAGGAAGGATAGGCGGGGGTGTTGGGTCAGGAGGGTCGATCGGTGCCGCCGAAACGGTTCTCGGATCTTGCCTTTGCTATTGCGATCGCGACTCTTGGTCCGCCTTTGACCTTCGGTTACAGTGGTCGCTCAAACTGATTTGGAGCCACACCATGCGTCACCGTCTTGCCCTAGTTACTCTGCCGATCATGCTGCTCGCCTCGTCCTCGTTTGGGCAGGCGACGATCAACGTGCCCGCCGACCAACCAACGATCCAGGACGGGATCAACGCTGCGGTCAGCGGCGATGAGGTCGTCGTGGCGCCTGGAACGTACAACGAGATCATCGATTTCGCCGGCAAGACGATTGCAGTGCGTTCATCTGGCGGAGCGGCGGTCACCACAATCAATGCCGCCGGCGTGGCCGACTCCGGCGACGGGCTGCCGGTCGTGCGCTTCGACTCGGGCGAGGGCAGCGGCACGGTGCTCGAAGGATTCACCATCACAGGGGGCACGGGAGACACGTCCGTGTACGGTGTCCAGGTCGGCGGGGGCATCTTTGTCTACCAGGCCGACGTGGCGGTGCGAGACTGCATCATAGAGAACAATACCATAAGCGGTGGCGGAGGCGGCGGGGTCTTCATCGATGAAGGATCGATCGCCCTCGACGGGTGCACGATCCGGCTGAACACCGCCAACCTCGGCATTGGCGGCGGTGTCTATGGCTTCCCGGGCGTCACTCTCATCATGACCGGATGCCATGTGAGCCAGAATACTGGGCTGACTCATGGCGGCATCGCCGTGGACGATGACAGTGAGAACTCGAATATCACTCTCACTGATTCCGTCTTCGAAAGCAACCCCAGTGTCAACGGAAACACACCTATTCGGCTCAATTCCGTGGCCGGGGTGACAGTGATCGAGCGGTGCACTTTCCGCAACAACAGCGGCGTCGAGTTGTTTGGCAGCGGTGCTCCCCGCGTCACCGAGTCGTTCTTCATCAACAACAGCAGCATCGAGTTTGGCGGCGGTCTGCGCGTTCGTGGTTTGGATGGAACGCTCGTCGCCAACTGCGTGTTTGTCGGCAACAGCGCTTCGCTTGGAGGCGGTGCGCTATGGGTCACTACGACCGGGACGCCGGTGGTCAACTGCTCGTTCTGGGGCAACGACGCTCCGATCGGCTCGGCCGTTTTATCAAACACGATCGTTCCCATTGTGGTCGAAAACTGCATCTCGTGGAGCAACACGGGCGGCACACAATTCGACAGCAACGCCCCGGACGCGATCATCGTCAACAGCTCGATTGTCGAGGGTGGATGGACCGGGATGGGCACAGGCAACATCGATGCCGATCCGCTGTTCGTCAATGCCGCGGCGGGCGACCTGTCGCTCATGCCGGGATCTCCCGCGATCGACGCCGGCAACACGCCGGTCATCGCAGCGGCGCTCGGCGACTCCGATGCCGTGGGCAACCCGCGCCTGACCGACGACGACGCCACGGCAGACACGGGCGTGCCGGCGTTCACTCTCACGATTGACCTTGGGGCATACGAGTTCCCCGTGCCAGAGATCCCCGATTGCCCAGCCGATCAGAACTTTGACGGCATGCTCAGCCCGACCGATTTCACCGCGTGGATCACGAACTACAACAACGGCTGCGACTGATTTTCCGGATCAGGTCGTATCTCGTAGGACAGAGTGTACTTAGGCATCGGCGGGGCTACTAGATCGGTGCGAAAGTTGCGGAGAATGTCGAATAGAGGGCCCACGCGATCGGTGAGACCGCAGGACTAATCGAGAGCTCGCCGGTTAGCTTCCTCTTTGTTCGCTGGGAGTAGACCAACAGGTTCATCCGAAAGGCCCGACACTAGTGGGCGCGTACCTGCAAGTGTGTAGGGAGCAGATGCTTCGGTTTGTCTGGAGCGATTTTTGTTCTGTCTGGCCATTTAGCCCATCAAAACGATTATATCAATGTCTCATCTTGCTCAGATCGTGAGCCGCACCCCTGCCAACTTCATCACCTTAGTCCCGGCTTCAACGCCGGCTGCGATTAGACGAACTGATATCAAGGCAGTTGTGTGAGTCCCGGTGTCCTGACAGGATTTCTCATTTGTTTATCGCGATTCAACCCGATGGGCCGGAACCCCGGTGGGGCATGAGCGTCATAGTTCCTGTCGCCCGCGTTCTGGGCGGCTCTCAGGGAGTCAGAGTGATGCGAAACCGCACGGGCCATCTGTCGTTGTTTGTTGTTGCCAGTCGGCTGGCCGTGCTGGCGGCCTCGGCGGCGGGTGCTTGCGGGACGGCTGCTCAGGACAGGCGGTACGTCTGCGAGAGCAACGTCGTCGCCAGCTTCGGCGAAGGGCGGTACACAAGCATCGAGGTCCGCGGCTCCGTTGCTTATTGCATCTATGACTTCCAGCAAGCCAAAAACGTTCAGGTGTTCGATGTGTCCAGCCCGCTTGGTGCCGAGCTAGTAAGCACGATCGACGTCGCAGCCGAGACAATCGTGTTCGATCAGGGTCGGCTCTACGCGCTGACCGAAACCGGCTTTGAGGTGTACGACATCGCGGACCCCTCGAGCCCGGTGTTCCAGGGCGCACTCGATGTTGAGATGTACGGTTTCGCGGCCGAGGGTGACCGCGTGTACATCACCAATCGCGATGTGATCCAGAACGAAGCGCTCCAGATCTACGACGTCTCCGATCCGTCGAGCATCCAACTCCTCGGCGAGTACACGCCAAATTTCGACTTTGTTTCATACTTGGTTGACGCGGTTGGCGATCTTGTTGTGCTCGGGACGCCGAGAAGCGAGTATCCGATGCATGTGATCGATGTCTCGAACCCGGCTGCGCCGGTGTCGCTCGGTGTGATCGACAGCGATACGAAGCGAAGAGAGTTTGTACTCGATGGCTCCATCCTGTACGCGAGTTACGCGGGGTTTGTTGACAGCTACAACCTAGCCGGTGGAGTGCCCGAGTTCATCGCAAGAATTGAAACCGATGACCTGTCGCCGAGTATCGGCGTGTTCGATGACTTTCTCTGCGTTGCGGACTATTTACGGCTTGAGTTCTGGGATGTGTCAAATCCTCTCGAGCCGGCTTTGGCTGGCGCGTTCGAGGCGCAGGAGTGGATCGATGTCTGTGATGTCGCGGGCGACCGGGCGGTTGTCGATGTCGTCAACACCGGCATCGGCGTGCTCGACCTCTCCGCTCTACCCGAGATCAGCCTGATCAGGATGGACGATGCGTTGTACCGCGCACGCAGCGTCGGTCTGCTCGGGGGCTACATCACAGCATCCGATGGCGATGGGATGATGCTGATCGATCCCTTGCTCGACCCTCAGTTCCCGTTGCTTTCGGTAAGCAAGGAGGTCGCGTCGTTCGGCGACGTGTATCTGGACGCCGAGCTCGTCAACGGCTACCTGTACATAAGGAATGTCCAAGGCTCGGACGGGCTGACCGTTGTTGATGTGTCAGACCCGAATGAGCCCGTGTATGTCAGCGGCCTCGCCGGCGACTTTGCTGACTTTCGGCATGACGACGATCTGCTAGTCGCGAGATACAACACGTCCCGTCTCAGCGAGGGATTCTTCAATCTGTGCGACGTCTCGAATCCGGCCAACCCTGTCATGATCGACAAGCTGGAAACCGGCCGTATCAGGGCGTTCGACATCGACAACGATGTGCTGGCTGTATCTACCGGAAACCATGTTCCATATCAGCTTGAGCTGTACGACGTGTCAGACGCGAGCGCGCCGGTCCTTGCGGGTTCGTATCAGCACGAAGATGGGATCTACTTTGTAGTGCACGTCGCGGTAGGCAACGGGTTTGTCTATGCGCTGTTCAGCGATGACACCCTTGGCGTACTCGATGTCAGCGATCCATCAGCGCCGGTTGTCGTGTCAGCCGGCACGACGTTCGAGATGCCGATTGAATCTGATAGCGTCAACAGCTTTGAGGTAATCGGCGAGACGATCTACGTAGTTGATGGGTTCGAGTTGTACCTAGTCGACATCGCAGATCCCTCGGCCCCGGCTCTCTTGAGTCGCTATGAAGTTGAAGGCTCGATTGCGGGTCTGGACATCTCGGCCGACAAGGTTTGGATCGCGGACGAGGTGTACGGGCTTGAGTTGCTGGATGTCTCAGATCCGACCATGCCAGAACGCATAACGCTCAGAACGTTCCCAGCGGTTGACTCGGTGAGTAACTTCATGGCTGTGCAGTTTGATGCAACACACAATGTCGCGTATCTGTTGTCAGACAGTCATCTGCTCGCGGTTGATGTTTCTACCCCCTGCGAGCGTGAGTGCGCCGCAGACGTCAACGGCGACGGCAAGGTCACCGTGGACGACCTGAACTTCTGGGTCGATGCATTCAATAACAACTCCCCCGAGTGTGACCAGAACGGCGACGGCGACTGCACGCCGACCGATTTCACCGCTTGGATCACAAACTTCAACCTCGGCTGCGACTAAGGCCGTGAATAACAACGATCATGAGAGATTCCAGATTTGATCGCATAGCTCGAACACCGTGGCAAACGAGTCGTATGTCTCTAGTGTCTCGGGGTATTTGGGAGTCTGGAATATGCTGCTGAAACTGGCTCTATTAGCGGCGCTCGCCTCGGTGTGGAATGTGTCGCATGTCCGGGCAGAAGAGCTCCGTGTACCCGAAGATTACAGAACGATTGCCGATGCAATAGTTGCGGCAAAGGGCGGCGACGTAATCCAGCTCGGAGAGGGGGTTTACTATGGGTCGGTTGAGCTTCCGCGTGTTGACATCGCGATTCGTGGCGCGGGTATGGATCTGACCACGATTGTTCCTTTGTACGATCCGCACAATTCGGGCATTGATAACGTAGTCGTTTGGGATGGCCGTGCTGCGGGCACGCCGGTCATACTCAATGGGCCGAACTTGTCCGATCTGACAATCTCTGGCTATGAAGGAGGCGATCGGGACTCGCGATACAGTTGGCAGGAACCGATCGACGTAAGAGGACCGGGCGGTGGATCATTTAGAATCGAACGGGTTCGTTTCTATAACCATGACAACCCACACGGAGATGGATCGCTCGTCGACAATTTCAGTAGATTAGAAGTACGCGACTGTGTCTTCGAGGACGTGACATTTGAAGGCGGCGCACTGCTGTTGGGTGATATATCCCAGGTAGAGATTTATGGGTGCCGGTTTATACGCTGCGGCGGCTATGGTGCTCCGCTCAGCATGCTTAGATGCCAGGCTGCGGTTATCCAGAATTGTGTATTCATGGCCACACCTTCGATGTGGGATCACTCGCCGAGGCCAACCATAAGTCTCGTCGGCGAGCAGGCGCTCATACGAAACTGCAGCTTTGGAGCAACCGGCCCCGACCGCACCAACCCAATCGGGAGATCGCTACAACTCTCGCTCTCGGTCGATCAGGCTTGGGTGCAGAACTGCGCGTTCGATTCAGACACGCCGATCGGCGGCGCGGGCGCAATCTTTGTCAATTGCGTGGGGCTCGGGTTACCAACCGGAAATGGGAACGTTCTTTCTGATCCGGGCTGGAGAGACGCGGGGCACCCCGGTGCTGACGGAGTGTGGCGGACCGAGGACGACTATGTAGGTGATCTTACGCCGGCGCACCATTCGCCACTAGTCGACGGTGTTGATGGCACCAGCGCTGATCTCTTTGCAACCGATGCGAACGGGAATCCAAGACTGATCGACGCCTACAAAGCCTCGAACCGAGGCGCCGGACTGTATCCGTATCTGGATATCGGCGCTATAGAATTCCAAAATGGCCAGCTCCCCTGCCTGGCCGATGTGAACCACGACGGAGTGCTCGGCCCTACCGACTTCTCGGCGTGGATTGGTGCGTTCAACGCGAGCGCGTCTGAGTGCGACCAGAACGGCGACGGCGACTGCACGCCGACCGACTTCACCGCTTGGATCACGAACTTCAACCTCGGCTGCGACTAAGGCAGGACGAGCGATTTCAGGCCCGTCCTGAGTTCTTTACGCACGGATGCTGGGGTTGAGCCGTAGCGAGCGGCGAACTCTCGCCCGAAGTGGCTCTGGTCGCAGAAGCCCGCGTCGATCGCGATGCCGGCGATCGGCTTGTCCGAAGTGAGCAGCGCGTCGGCTGCGATCTGGAGCCTCCTGATGCGCAGGTACTCGCCGATTGTGACGCCCAGCCGTTGCCTGAACGTGCGCGCCAGATGCGAGGGGTTCAGGTTCTCGTCGGTCGCGATGTCGCGCACCGTCAGTCCCTCGACGGGGTCATCGAACAAACGCTGACGCACGCGCACGAGCCAGCCGGGCCAGTCGGTCTCTCCCGACTCATCGCCGGCGATCGAGCTCTCCATCTCGAGGCACCAGCCCTCGATCGACGCGAGCGAGGCCTCGTCGCCCTTGATGATCTCGCGCATGATCGAGAGCATCGGGCCCGGGTTGGGCTCGGCGAGCGGGTCAACACTCACGACCTCGCCGCCCGGCCTGATCGCGTGAAGCACGAGCGCGCCGTCGGGGCCGAAACTTGTTCTGTGCTCGACGCCCGCGCCGTAGTACTGGGCCGTGCCCGCGAGCTTGCCCCGGTTGAACTTCCAGTACCGCTCGTCGCTCGTGCCCGCGAGTGTGAGGTGGAACGACGAGAACTCGTGCGAGTGCCAGCCAAGCCCCTCGCCCGGCGGGTACTTGGCTAGCGCGATGAGCCAGTCGCCCGCGCGGTCCGCCCAGAGCGTCCGCGTGCCGGGCGGGTCGAGGTTGACCTCGGATGTCTTGGATCCTGTGCGCAAAGCCCTGTTCCCTCTCTGATTCCAGTCTATCTGGGCCGACCCGTGCTTAGAAGGGGCGCGCATACGCGGTTCTATCTATGCACCGATTCCGCGGGGAAACTCCGGTCATATCGGACACGAAACCAAAAGGAGATCCCCATATGTTCCGCAGAGTCACACCAGCCGCCCTCGTGCTCGCCGCCTCCACCGCCGGGGCGCAGGACTGCGCGATGCTCGACCTCAACGGTTGCGGCTGCGTCAACGTCTTCTCGTACTCGATCATGCTCCAGCTCGTCAGCGACGGCGGGCCCAGCATCGCAGACTTCGACAACGACGGCGACACCGACGGCACCGACCTCGCCTTCTTCGCGGCAAACTTCAACTCGTGCGCATCGTCCAACACCATGTCGACCGGGTACGCAGAGACCGCGCCCTACATGACGCTCGACATCGGCACCTACCCCCAGCCCGACGGCAGCATGTCCTACGACATCCTCGTCCAGCTCCCGAGCGCCGACGCCGAACTGGTGGGTGTCACTCACGCAACATTCACACAGGGCGGCGACCCGGTGTTCGACGACACTACCGCGTCCGGCAGCGGGGGGGTGCACCTGCCGATTCCTGAATCGATCTACAACTCGCTCAACGTGCCGTTCGATTCGTACATCACGATCGGCGACCGCTCGGGCGAGCCAAGCCCGGTTGTTCCGCTGGCGATCAACCTCGACGCCAGCGCGTGGGAAAACGACCGCGAGATCCAGGCACCCGACGGCTGGACGCCCGACATCGTCGCGGTTGGCACGCCTTCAAGCCCCGGCCGGGGTGATGCAGCGGGCAACGCCGACAACAAAGTTCTTATCGCGTCGCTCGTCGGAAACATGGGCATCGGTAGTTTCGGGATCGCCTACACGCACGACGGGCATCTGTACGTCGCCGAAGCCGGCGCAACGATCAACGCGAACCCGTGCCCCGCGGACGTGATCTACGACGGCAGCCTGACGGCGATCGACTTCACCGGCTGGGTCAGCGCGTTCAACGACGGCCGGGCCGAGTGCGATCAGAACTACGACGGCAGGTGCACACCCACCGACTTCTCGGCGTGGATTCACAACTTCACGACCAATTGCGGGAGATAATCGCCCGATAACAGCGGAACCCGTTACACTCGCCTCCCGTATCGTGGACAGACCGTTCCGGCGGCGCACGCTGTCGGTATCGGGGTCCGAATCGAAGCGAAGGGGAGTGAATCCGATGAAGAGGTCTGTTGTGAAGGCCGCGGCGATGGTCGCGGCGGGGGGAATCTGTCAACTCACGTCGGCGCAGTCGGCCCAGCCCGAGCCCGCGATGCGGCTTGTCTCGGCGCCCGTTGTCAACGCGCCCGCCGAGACGCAGTACGCGCTGCCAGTCGTCATGAACGCCGACGCGTTCGCTAGTGGATCGGTAAGCTTCCCGCTCGATGTGAACCTGAACGTCCGCGCAAGCGTGACCAAAACGCAGATCCACTCCGACGTCTCCACCGGCTGGTCCGGGTCACTTGAGGGCGTCGAGTTCGGCTCGTTCAGTTTCGTCCAGTACGAAGACGCCTTCCACGGCGCGATCTGGGCGGGCGAGCACGGCACGTTCGAGGTCCGCGACTCGGGCCAGGACGATGCGCAGGGCAACGACATCTACAACCTCATCAAGCTGGACATGTCCAAGTTCGCAGGCTGCGGCAACGACCAGTTCCCGGTGCACGGCAAGGCTGCGCAGATCGCGGCCGCCAACCGCAGCATCGGCATGGCGAAAGAAATGGCCGGCACAGATGATCGGGGCGCGGGCAACGGCAACACCGGCGTCACCATCCCGGGCTTCGAGCCGGTGCTCGATGACGGCTCGGTCATCGATGTGATGATCGTCTACACCGCCGAGGCAAGGCAGGGATGGGGCGGAACGAATCAGATCCTCGCGCTGACGCAGAACTGCATCAACACCTCGAACTCGGCCTACGCCAACAGCGACATCGGGCCGCTGGTTCTGAATCTTGTTCATACAGAGGAAGTCAACTACTCCGAAACCGGATCGGCGAGCACCGACCTCGGTCGGCTTCAGGGCACGAACGACGGCTTCATCGACAACGTCCACCAACTCCGCGACACGCACGCGGCCGACCTTGTCGCCATGCTCGTTGACAGCTTCAACGCCTGCGGCATCGGCTATCTCTCGCCGTTTACAGCCGCCAACGGCTTCACCGTGACCGACACCGGCTGCGCCGTGGGCAACCTCAGCTTCCCGCACGAGATCGGCCACAACATGGGCGCCACGCACGACCGCGACAACGCGGGCGGTGCCGTCTACAGCTACGCCTACGGCCATCGTTGGAACGGGACCAACGGTCAGCTGTACCGCTCGGTCATGGCGTACTCGCCCGGCTCGCGTGTGCCGTACTTCTCGAACCCCGACATCAACTACCAGGGCACACCGACTGGCGTGAACAACTCCGAAGACAACGCCCGCTGCCACGACAACACCCGTGAGAGCGTCGCCAACTTCCGCGATTCCAACGGGTGCATCGACTTCAGCATCTTCTCCGGGCCGAGTTCTCAGGACGCGTGCATCGGTGATGACGTGACGCTGAGCGCAAACGTCTCGGGCAACATCGGTTTGCTTACCTTCGAGTGGCGCAAAGACGGGCAGCTTCTCGGCGAAACATCGAACGTGCTGCAACTGAACAACATCGACGCTTCCGACGCCGGTTCGTACGTGCTGACGGTGATCGAGCCTTGCAGCAGCGAGTCGACCACGCCCGCGGTTTTGACCGTGAACGACGCTGTTGCGTTTACTCAGCAGCCGCAGTCGCAGTCTGTGAACGAGGGCGAGAACGCCAGCTTCACAGTCGCGGGCACCGGCATCGACGCGTACCAGTGGTTCGGACCGAACGGGTTCCTCGCGTTCGAAGAAAGCGCCACACTCAGCCTGGCGAACGTAACAGCCGCAGACGCGGGCGACTACTACTGCTTCATCAACGGCTTCTGCAACACCGCGGGCCTGAACTCACAGGTCGCAACTCTTACCGTGAACACAATTCCGGAATGTCTCGCGGATGTGAACGGCGACGGCTCGCTCACACCGACTGATTTCACCGCGTGGGTCGGCGCGTATAACAACAACCTGCCGGAATGCGACCAGAATAACGATGGTTTATGCACGCCCACCGATTTCACCGCGTGGGTCGCGAATTTCAATTCAGGCTGCTAAACACACACAGAACGCGGCGCAAATAAACCGAAATCAACAATCAACCATGCTCCGATATCTGGTACTCTCGGGTCCAGAATCGGGGCATGTTTGTGCGCCGAACGACTCGTATGTAACCGGGGAGGTTCGTTCATATGTCTATCCGTTATTCGCATATTCACTCCATCGCCGCTGCGTCGGCACTCATCGCAACGCCGGTCTCTGCGCAGCAGGTGTTCTTCGGCGACACCGATCTCATCGAGATCCGCGAGCAGGTCCTGCTGTCTGAAGACGGCGATATGCCGTTTGTCTCCGCGGACTTTCCCGCGAGCGCGCTGGTTAGTTTGATGGGAGAGCCCGCGAGCATCTCCGCGCTCACACTCGACCCGGCGACGTTGCTCTCGACCGGTTCCGATCCAGAGGGCGACCAGCCAACGTCGGTGAAGTACCTGCCCGACGGCAGCGAAGTGCTCATCGCCCACGCGGCAAGCAAAACAATCGTCCGATTCGACGCTAACACGCTCGCGTTCATCGGCGCGATCAACCTGACGTACCAACCAATCGACATGGATATAGCGCCCGACGGCTCGGTCGCCGTCTGCGCGAACCTCGCCGACGACACCGCGACGATCGTCGATCTCACAACGATGACCGAGTCCGCGATCGTTCCCGTTGGTGACGGGCCGGGCCGGGTGCACATCTCGGGCGACAGCGCGTACGCCGCGGTCGGCAACGCCTTCGAGAGCACACTCAGCGTGATCTCGCTGGCGACCAACACGGTCGAGCGCACGGTCCCGACCCCGGGGTTCGTGAGCACCATCTCGTTCTCTCCCGAGGCCGGCGCGTTCCAGGTGCAGTACAACGAGCACCCGTTCATCGACAACACAACCGTCCTCTTCCCGGGTTACTTCGACGCGACGATCGATCTGATCGACGTGACAACCGGTGCTGTCACGAGCATCCCGTCTGCGAACAACCCGCGCGGCGTGGGCGTGAGCGCCGACGGCTCGACCGCCGCGGTTGTGCATCCGTTCTCCAACCGCACCCTGACTGTGATCGACGTCGCGACCAAGACCGTCGCCAACACGTTCACATCACCCGATGACCTGTGGGGCCCGATCTCGCTCAACAACGACGGCACGAGCGCCGCCGTCGCGATCCAGAACGCGACCAAGTTTGCCGACCTCACCACCGGCTCGTTCGGCAGCTCGCTCAACACCGCAAGCGTCAACCAGATGCACACGACCGCCGACGGCCAGTACGCGGTCGCGGTCGGCTTCCGCGGCAGCCTGCTCAGCTTCGCCAGCGAAACACTCGTCAAGGACCTCAACAACCAGGTCTCCTGCACCATCGGCGGCGTCAGCCCGACCGACGCGCAGGTCGCGATGTGTTCCACCACGTTCGGTGAGGACCTCGTGGTCATGTCCACCAACGGAGCCGCGGGCACGCTCGAGTTCTTCGGCCCGTCAGGCCCGCCGCCCGAGGGCGACAAGTGCCGGACCAGCGCCGTCAGCGCCGACGGCAGCGTCGCCATCGGTGTCAACATCTTCAGCGACACCGCCACCATCTTCGATGGCAACGGCAACGTGACCGGCTACGCCCCGACCGGCATGCGCCCCGCCGATGTCGCCATCACGCCCGACGGCACGACCGCTGTTGTCTCCAACCTCGACTCGTTCTTCGTGACTGTCATCGACGTGGCAACCGCGACCTCGACCGAGATCCCCATCGGCAGGCGCGCTTCGCAGGTCGAGATCTCACCCGACGGAACGTACGCCTACGTGGGTGTGCTCGCCGACGGTGACGGTGTCTACCGCATCAACCTCAACACCCTCTCGGTTGAGGGCGCCAAAATCACGACCGGCAACATGGGCTCGGTCGGCTACACCTACAGCCAGACCTCAGACATGAAGCTCTCGCCCGATGGCAAAACGCTCGCGGTCTGCGGCTCGTTCGATGACCTCATCACGTTCATCGACACCGAAAACTGGGCGTTCATGTACGACCTTGGCACCGGTGACTTCCCGACACGCGCCGCGTTCAGCTCCGACGGCTCGAACCTATTCATCGCGGTCAAAAACACCGACACGATCGAGGTCTTCAACGAGCTTGTGGCCGGTGTCTGGGTCCCCGCGGGCAGCATCAGCGTCGGCGATCAGCCGTTCGATATGGTGATCTCGGACGACGGCAACGATCTGTATGTTTCCAACTGGTTCGATACCAACATCGGCGTAGTCGATGTTAACCTGCTCAGCCAGACCTCAACAGTCCCGACCACGGACCGCATCACGGGCATGGTCCTCTCCAGTGACGGCGCAACGCTCTACGCCGCAAGCGGAAGCAGCACCACAACCGTCGGCGCGGGCATCTTCGAGACAACCAACTCGGGCCAGATCGAACACATCGACCTCGGCACCAACTCCATCGTCGATACCGACGACATCGGATTCATTCCCGCGATGCTCTCGGCCAGCGACGACCGCTCGGTCATCGCGATGCCATCGCCGCCCGCCGACGGTCTGATCCTGACAGGTGAAGAGGGCGATGACTGCCTTGCCGACGTCAACGGTGACGGCATGCTCAGCCCGACGGACTTCTCCGCCTGGGTTGGCGCGTTCAACACAGGCGCTCCCGAGTGCGACCAGAACGGCGACGGCATGTGCACACCGACGGACTTCACCGCCTGGGTCGGAAACTACAACGCGGGCTGCTAAGAAGCCAGCAACAAAGCCAATCAGATGTGCCCCGTACAGCCTGTGCGGGGCACTTTTTCATTATCTCAGGCCGCTGTGAAGCGCCCCGCTCCAGATTCTCGCGTGTTGCTCCAGAGCATCCGTTCCGCTCGTGGCACACAAGACCCGGAGACTCATATGAACACCAAACTGAACACAGCCGCGGCTCTCATCGCCGCTCTCGCAGCAACCAACGCGCTCGGCCAGACCACCATCCCGGGCGATGTCATCATCGGCGAAGGGGAATTGCTCGTGGTCGGCGACGACACGACCTTCACCGGCAGCCTCACGCTCGAAGCAGGCTCGTCGGTCGAGTTCGCAAACAGCGCCTCGCTCACCATCGCCCCGGGCGCGAGCATCAGCGCGCTCGGCACCGAAGCCATGCCGGTACTCGTCTCGGCTGAGACCGGTGTCTGGGACGGCTTCCACCTCGATGACAACAGCACAGGCAACTTCGTGCACACGCACATGACCGGCTTCGGTTTCACCGCGATCGAATCGGGCGACGGCCCGCTGTCGATCACCAACTGCAGATTCGCGGACGAGCCGGGCTTCAACGTGCAGGGCTCGAGCCTTCGCCGAGTCATCGCCGTGTTCGGCTCAAGCTCGCTTACGATCGATAGCAACGTCATCGGGCCGGTCGCCGGCTACCGCGGCGCCAACGGGATTATGGGCACCCAGCACGGCACACCGGGTCAGCCCGGTGGCGCCGTCTACGGCGTGACCGCTGACGATGTGCAAACGGCGCGCATCACGAACAACAGATTCATCTCAATCGAAGGCGGCGCTGGCGGCCGGGGCGGCAACGGACGGAACGGGTCGACCGGGTCCACAGGGTCAAACGCGGGTGTCGGTGGTTCGCCAGGAACCGGCGGCACGGGCGGAGAAGGGGGAGACGGCGGCAACGGTGGCGCCGGCGGTTTAGCACGCGCTGTTACCGCGTTCGGATCATCAGACCTCGTCATCGCTCAGAACATCATCGAAGACCTCTCGGGCGGCTTCGGCGGCGGCGGGGGCTCCGGCGGCATCGGCGGTCGCGGCGGCAAGGGCGGCCGGGGCGCTACGGGTGTCATCGGTGACGGCGGTCGCGGCGGCACAGGCGGCCGAGGAGGACGCGGCGGCGACGGTGGAAACGGCGGCACCTCCGGCGAGGCGCTCGCGTTCTTCTTCGGCGACGCGCCACAAACCGCGTCCATCGCAAACAACACCGTCTTCGAGATCGTCGCTCGCGAGGGCGGGCCGCGAGGCAACAGAGGATCCGGCGGAGGCGGTGGCCCCGGCGGTGACGGCGGCTCGGCAGGCGTCGGCGGCAGCACCGGACCGCGCGGCTCAAACGGGCCAACCGGAGCACCGGGCAACTTCGGCCAGACGGGCATCCCGGGAAGAGCCGTCGGCGCGACAAGCTCAACGCTCGATACGCAACTCCTCGACGGCAACGTTCACAACAACATCTTCACCTTTACCAACATCGGCCCGCGCATCGGGTTCAACGCGATCAACAGCAGCACTATGGACATCGCTTCCAACATCGTGAGCGGCGCTTCGTTGATATTCACCGGTTCCGTGACGGGCGATGGGTCTGTCATCACCGCAGCGCCCACCTTTGTCGGCGGGGGCGACTACACACCCGCGCCCGGTTCACCAGCGATCGATTCGGGCAACAACGCGCTCGTCCCGGCAGAACTCGTGGCCGACTACTTCGGCAACCCTCGATTCGCAGACGATCTCGCTACCGTCAACACCGGCGTCGGCGATACCTACATCGTTGACATGGGCGCTGTCGAACTCCCGGGCGAAACGCCGAGCGACTGCCTGGCCGACGTCAACGGCGACGGCATGCTCAGCCCGACGGACTTCTCCGCCTGGGTCGGCGCGTTCAACTCCGGCGCTCCCGAGTGTGACCAGAACGGCGACGGCATGTGCACCCCGACGGACTTCTCCGCCTGGGTCGGCAACTACAACGCCGGCTGTTAGAAACACAACCATTATCAACCGATAATGACCACAACTCCGGAAGCCCCCGCCGATCGCGCGGGGGCTTTCTTTGTGTGAACAGGCTGTCGGTAAGGTCCAGAGAAACCAGCGCCATTCGCGTGAAATCGGCCTTTGCGCACTTTGAATACGGGTTTTCAGACTTGCGCCTTGATCCCCGCCGGCGTGTCTGTACGCTGGTGGCTGAGAAGGGATTGGGAGGGACAAGACAAAGCCACGCCACGCGGCCCCGGTCGCACGGGCAAGCTTTAGGGGTAGGCGGAGCAAGCCTCGATTGGCCATTGTGCCCGGGCAACACAAGCTCGACAGCCGCCCCGGCCCCCATCCCCTTTTCTATTTTTATGAACAATCAAATCCGCGATCGTGCCGGCGCTATTCGTCCACGCCATCTTCGGGCGCGGGCTCGATGAACAGCAGCGCCGTCGCCTCCGCGACCACGCCGAGGTCAGTGTCCTCGATCTCGACCACGATCGGCACCGGGTCCGAACCGAGCGGCGCTGTCACCACAAGCCAGATGTGAACCCGGCCCGAAGCGGAGGGGGGCAGGTCACCGACAATCGCCCGGCCGATCCGCACGCTCGCGGTCTCGGGCCGTGGCGCACGCAGCCTTGCCACACCACCGACCAGCGGCGAATCGCCGAAGTTGCGCACATCGCAGACAAGGTGGACGTCGTCACCCGGGCGGAATGTGTTGGTGACGCCCTCGTTGATCTCTCGGCCGTGCCGATCGGGAACCAGTTCGAGTCTGGTCTCAAGCGCGGGCAAGGGGAGCGGGTCGATCGCAACCGTGAAGTTCTTGTCCGCGTCGATCTCGGCTTCGTGCTGTTCTGTCGAGGTCACCGCGAAGTTCGCAGCGCTCAGCCGCGTCCGGCGCGGGACGAGCAGCCGCTCCTCAAGCTCGAGCGTGTCGCCCGGCTGGAGCATACCGAAGTTGAACACAACCGGCTCCAGCCCAGACCCCGCCGGCGGCTCGAACACGGAACGGAGCCGATATACAGGCCGAGTGCCCGTTGCCTTGGCGGTCGCGTGGATCGTGGCGCGCTGCCCCGCGGTGATGGGCTGGGGCTCGATGCGGTACTCGATCTCAGCGGACCCGCCCGGACCAGCCATCCCCGAATCGCCCCGGCTCTCGGCGAGCGAGAACTCGAAAAGCCGATCGATCGCGCCCTGGTCCAGAAGCCTTGTGTCGAGCTCGTGGATCTGCCCGTCCATGAGCGCGTGCACCGTGACCGGGCCGGGCCTGATGCGCCGGAACTCCGCGGGCGAGTTGGCGATGCGGAAGCACATCGCGCCCTGTTCGCTCGGGCTCGCGTAAACCGCTCTTGGGAGTGTCGGGCCTGAAAGGCGGAGCTGGGTGGTGCCCATCAGCCCGTCGCCGCCGAGCGCCGCGTTGCCCCGGTCGAGCTGGACGCACATGCCGCCCGCCTCGCCCGACCATACGGCGCTGACGATCGTCGGCACCGGGTCGCGCACTGGTGTAGGCGATGACGAGCACCCCGCGAGCAAAACGCACGTTGCAACAACACATGCTGCGATCCGGCTCGGTGCGCGCCCCGCCATCATCCGCCGTCGGCTCCGGTCCAGACAAACCGCACGCCGACGCGTTCGTCGGGCCGGTCGCGCTGGACGAGCTCGTGCCTCGCCGCGGCTCGCAGCGCCGAGGGCGTTGAGAGGTACGACCCGCCGCGCGTCATCACAACGCCGTCGCTGTGGCCCGCACGATTCGTGATCACAAGTTCCGCGGCGTTACCGATCATGTCAACAAAGCCCCACGGGTTCGCGCCGTGCTGGCCCGGCTGCTTTGGAAGACCCGCAGAGTCGAGCACCGACCAGCCCTTGTCGTACACCCGGTCGCGGTCGGCTCGGCAAGCGTACTCCCACTGCGCCTCGGTCGGCACGCCGAATGTCCCGCCGAACCGGTCGCTCAGCAGCTCCGCGATCGTGCGCGCCTCGTCGAGTGTGATCCCGACCGCGGGCATCTCGGGGTTCGCCGGCATCGGCCCGCCGCGGATCGCTGCAAGCTGCCCGCGCGTCAGCTCGGTGCGCGCCATCCAGAAGCCGCGCTCGATGCGGACCTGCTTCGTGTCTTCGCCGAAGCGTCGGCCTTCCTCGTCCTCGGGCGAGCCCATCGTGTAAACGCCCGGCTCGACGTACTGGATCTGCATGCTCACATCGGGCGCGATCTCAAGCGTGCCCGTGCGCGCGTTGGCCAGCTTCGCGCGGAGCGAGTCGAGTGTCGCGGGCGTGGCGAACGGCTCGATGTCGCCGATCCGTTTGTGTGCCTCGCGGAACCTTCTTTTCTCGATGCTCGCGTTGATGTCGGTGATCGAGCTGCCCGCCTTGGCCGCCGCCGAGACGTAGGCCGTGCGTGCCCGGTCGAAGTTGTCCGCTGCGTCCGAGTACGACCCCTCGACGAGCATGCCCTCGGCGCTGGCAAGCGACGCGGACGCCGCGGCGAACTCGTCCGCCGCCAACCCCGCGGCTCCGATCTGCTCAGCGTGACGCTTGGCGCTCAGCGCATCGCGCTTGGCAAGAGCCGCCGCCTGCGCGAACTCGGCGACACGCGCATCGCGGGCGTTCGTCTCACGTTCGCTGGCTGTGTCGTCGGGCAGATCGGTCGCAGGCGCCGAGTTGTTGCCCGTGTTGGTTGTGTTGGCGATGCCTGAGTCGTTTGCCTCTGTATTGGTCGGGCTGTTCTCAGCGTCTTCGCGCGCCCTGACGAGCGGGTTGCGCTGCGTGGGCAGTGTCCGCACCTCGCGGTTGTCGGTGAGTGCTGGGGTTTCTTCGGGTTTCTCAGCTGTGTTGGCCTGTTCGGCGTTGTTCTCGGCAAGCCCGGGGATGCCGGGGACCGCGCCGAAGAGCCCGTTCTGCCAGGCGAAGTAGCCGCCCGCGCCGCCGACCGCGAGCACGACAACCGCCGCGCCCGTGGCGTTGATTAGTCTTCTGCGAAGCTTCGCGCTCCCAGCGACGCGCACCATCTCTCGTGCGCGCTCGTCATGCGGGCTGAGCTGCGCGATGCGTTTCCATGAGTCGAGCGACGCCGCGACGTGGCCCGCTTTGCCAAGCTGCTCGGCGATCCCGGTCAGCCTGGTCAGCTCCGCGAGTGTCTCGCGCTTCGGGCCGAGCTTCTGCGCCTGGTGGTCAGCTGGGAATCGCTTCTGCAGCTTGGTCAGCGCGTCGAGCGCGCCGGCGTAGTCAAGCCTCTGCTCGCATTCGCTGAACCCGTTCATCAGCTCGTCGCGCTCGGCTTTGAGCTGGTCGGCGCGCCTCAGCAGCACCATCGCCTCCGCGGACTCGCCGTTCTTCTCGAGCGCCGACTCGCCCGCCTCGCGCATCGCATCGAACGATCCGGAAAGCTCGGCCTTGCGTCCACGCCCGAGCGCTGTGTGCTCGTCCTCGGGCGGGGCGGCGATGTCCAGCTCCGTCGCGCGAAGCTCGCGCAGAAACGCGGCGATCGTCGGCTGACCAGTCGTCACGCCCGTCCCCAGCGACGCCCGAACCGCAGGCTGGATCGACTCTGGAAGATCACGCACCTCGACCGAACCCGAAGACACACCGGTCAGCAGCTGGCACAGCGTCCGCACCATGCTCTTGACGTCCTGGCGGATCGCGCGGGGCACGTCGCCCTTGTCCACCTCGCCGATCCCGAAGTCGCAGAGCATCGGCTTGTTGCCCTCGGCGAACAGGATGTTCGAGCCGCGGACCGAGCCGTGATACAGGTCGCGGTCGTGCGCGAACGACACGGCCTCGCCGATTGTCTCGATGATCTTGGCGGCTTGCCTCAGACTCATCGCGCCCTGCGACGCCACGAGCCTCGCCGCGTCGGGGCCGTCGATGTATTCAGAAATGATGTAAGGTCCGGCCGGATCCTCGCCGAGGTCGAACACGCGGACGATGTGCTCGTGCCGGATGCCCGCGACGATCTCTGCCGCCGCCATCGCAAGCTCCGCGGCTTGTTTCGTCTTTGGCGTGTCGGTCCTGAACCTCTTGAGCGCAACGGTCGCCTCGGTCAGCCTGTCGCGCGCGACGTACACCTTACCCCGCCGACCCGCGCCAAGGAACTCGACGATCTCGTAACGCCGACCGACGACCGTCCCAATCGAATCCGTCGCGCGCGGCTTGTGCTCGATCTGCGAGCCCTGGCGCTGCGCGGCTTCCTCGGCCCTGCTGGCCTGGGTCGTCGCCTCGCTGGAAGGCTGGTCCTCGGGATGGATTGGGTGTTCTGCCAAGAAGAGAAGGATACGCCCGCAGGTGGCCGATCCGCCCGGCAGCGAATCCCCGGTATCGGGGTTGCTGCCGGGCAAAGTTGAATGCGGGTGACAGGAATCGAACCTGCACGACCTTCCGGCCACGGGAACCTAAATCCCGCGCGTCTGCCAATTCCGCCACACCCGCGCATCCGGCTTCTGGTGTTCCGAAGCCGCCGGCTTGCCCGATGGTAGGAGAAAGCCTCACACCCGGGTTCCGTATGATGTAGTTGTAGCATCCCCGGTGTACGCTTTGCCAACTTAAAAGGCATACTCCGTCGTCTCGCGAGGAAGGATCGGACAGATGTCGATCAGAAGATCACTGGCTCTTAATGTCGCCCCGCTCGCCCTGCGCCTGGCGCTCGGAGCCACCTTTATCTGGGCCGGCGTGAGCAAAATCGCCCACACCACAACAGTCACCGATCCCCAGCACCTCGCGCTCCTTGTCGAGTGGGACCAGATCGACGGCGTCACCACCGTCATGCCAGACGCCGACCCAGACCTCGGCGATCAAGAACCAGACCCGATGCAGATCCCGGATCTGGACATCCCAGAAGAAGATGACATCCCGGTCGATGACGCCACCGACCCCATCGTTGACGACGAGTCAGCGCTCGATACCCCTCCGCCGGCTGACCCCGTCCCCGCACAGGACGACGAGACCGGTGATCCCGAAACAGACGAGACCCAGCTCCCAGCCGACGACGCGGGCGAGGACGATGCCGAGTCCGACGAAACCGTCACCGACGACGAAGGCGATGAAGAGGGCGAAGAAGAAGTCGGCCAGTCCCAGCCCGAGCTCGACCCGGGCGTGATGCCGGTCTCGTACGTTCAGGCGACCGAATCCGCCGAAGTGAAGCGGGTGCTCGGCTTGGCGTTGATGATCCACGACGCGGCGAACCCGGGTGTCAGCGACGAAGGCCAGCCGCTCATGCCGCTCTGGCCCGCGGGTCTTGCCAACGGCTCGCTGCCCGTCGTGATCGCGTGGGTCGCTTCGATCCTCGAACTCGTCTGCGGCGCTGCACTTCTGACCGGCTTCTTCACACGCATGGCCTCGCTCCCCTTGATCGGAACGATGCTCACCGCGATGTGGCTCACGCAGATCGGCCCAGCGATCCAGTCGGGCAACGCGGTGCTCGGCTTCTTGCCGCAGGGTGTGTTCGACTACGGCGCGGGAGGCCCGGTCTACGCGGCGCTGCTCTGGCAGTTCGCGCTCGCCGCGATCGGTTTCGCGATGCTGCTCATCGGCCCGGGGTGCTTCTCAATCGACAGGCTGATCTTCGGCGCCTCGACAAGCGCTCGTGAAGAAGAGGCCCGTCAGGTCGAGTTTGTGCCGATGGGGGACTGATACACGCGCGCTTCGCCGGCGCGCCGGGTACACTGATCCCGTGCAGAACCACCAACAACTATTCGATGCGCTCGCCGGCAAACTCATCGTCTTCGAGGGGCCCGACGGCTCAGGCAAAACGACGCAGTTCAACCGCTTCAGCGAGCTCTGCAGCACAGGCGGGCTCGGTGTCACCGAGGTCCGCGAGCCCGGCGGCACAGGCATCGGCGAAGAAATCCGCAGGCTCCTGCTCGCCCACGACCACGGCGACATGACCCTCCGCTGCGAGATGCTGCTCTACATGGCAAGCCGGGCGCAGCTCGTCGAACAGACCATCCGCCCCGCGCTTAAAAACCGCCAACTCGTGCTCGCCGACAGGTTTGTGACCTCGACCCTCGCCTATCAGGGCGCTGGCGGCGGGCTACCCGAGAACGAAATCCTCGATGTCGCAAAAGCCGCGACCGGCGGGCTCGAGCCCGATCTTGTCGTCATCTTCGACGTGGACGAATCGACCGCGTCGTGCCGGCGCAGCGCCGAGCCTGACCGGATCGAAGCGCGCCCGGGCGACTTCAAGGACCGCGTCCGCAAGAGCTACCTCGAGCAGGCCGAGCGCTGGCCCGACAAGCACCTCGTAGTCAACGCCATGTGCGACGCCGACGGCGTGTTCGATCGGCTCATCACAAGCCTCGAGATGCGCTTCTGCCCCAAGGCGCGCAAGACCGGCACCTGATGGACCCGATGCTCACCCGAGCTCTGCTGATTCTTGCCGGCTACATCGCCGGCTCGATCCCGTTCGGGCTGCTCATCGCAAAGTCCAAAGGCGTGGATATCCGCAAGCACGGCTCGGGCAACATCGGCGCCACCAACGTCGGGCGCGTCCTCGGCAAACAGTTCTTCGTCCTCTGCTTCATCCTCGATGCGCTCAAGGGCGCGATCCCAACGCTCACCTTCGGCTTGGTCACGGGCATGATCGGCGCCGACGAACCAGACTCGCCCGGCATGTACTGGTGGTGGCTGGCGGCGATGGTCGCGCCGGTCGTGGGGCACATGTTCAGCGTCTTCATCGGATTCAAGGGCGGCAAGGGCGTGGCGACCGGGCTCGGTTCGCTGCTCTCGGTCTTCCCGGTCATGACGATCGCCGCGGGTGTGGCGCTGGCGGTTTTCCTGACCACACTCAAGCTCTGGCGCTACGTCGGGCTCTCGAGCAGCCTGGCGGCGCTGAGCCTGCCGATCACAACCTCGGTGCTCGTGTTCGGCGCTCGGGGCGAGTTCTCGGGCAGCTGGCCCGCGGCTGTCGTCGCCGGCGCCCTCGCAGCCGTCGTGATCGTCAAGCACCGCGGCAACCTGCAAAGAACATTCGCAGGCACGGAACCCAAAGCCGGCTCCGCCCGATCAGAGCATGAGAAGCCCGCTCAACACTCCGACGACCGATAACCAAACCGGGTGTGGTCCGATAGCGCACATCTTGCCGCGCGCGCTTCCGAGAACCCGGAATCCGGCTCAAGTCCGCCGAATTGGCGTCAATACGCGTTCGAGTTGGACCGAAGACCCTTATTGCTCCGACGTAGAGGCCAGACCATTGGCAAATGGAGCAGCAAGGAGGTTCCAAGTGAACCAATTTCGTTTGAGAGGTACCTGGGAAGAAGACCCCGCACCGATCCCGTTCCCGCGCAACGTCGCGGGCCGGAACGCCGGCGTCGCCTCGCCGACGCCATCGCCGGCTTCGGACGTCCCAGAGACCAAGCTCTCCGCACGCACGCGTGAGCTGATGACCAGCGTCGATCAGGACCTTGACAGGCTCCAGCTCAAGATCGAAGAGTTCTCGCACCTTCTCGATGCCGAGGACCAAGCAGGCTACGACGATCCGTCGGCGGCCTGATCAGCACGCGAACCACAACCCAGACCTTGGAAGCACCGGTTCACGCCGGTGTTTCTGCGCGCCTGTAGCTCCGTCTAGGTCCGGACAACCAGCAGCGTCTGGTCGTCGGGCTGAACCGAGAGGCCCGCAAACTGGCGGATGCGCCAGAAGATGCCTTCGATGATCTCTTCCGAGGTAGCGTCAGGCTTCTCCGCCAGTGTCTCGACGAGGGCCGACTGGAGCCTGCGCTTGCCGAAGCGTTCGTCCTCGAAGTTCTGCACATCGGTCATGCCGTCGGTGTAGCACATCAGCACATCGCCCTTGCGCAGATCGAAGTGCCCCCGCTGGTAGCGCTGCGACGCGTCCACGCCGATGACCATCCCCCCCGTCGAGAGCTCGACGAGGTTCGCCAACGTCGGCGGCTTATCGCTCGGGACGGACAGGATCATGGGCGGCTCGTGCCCGGCGCCGCAGTAGGTCAGGTGCAACGAGTGCGGGTCGATGACGCCGTACCAGAGCGTGACGAACTCGCTCTCGAGCGTGTCCCGGCAGAGCGCGACGTTGGCCCGGCTGACGATCTCGTCGATGTCGTAGAGGTCCTGCGCGTACGCGCGGACGGACGAACGCACGCTGGCCATGAGCAGCGCCGCGGGCACACCCTTGCCGACGACGTCACCGATGACGATGCCGAGGTTCGGCGTCGCGGGCGCGCCGACCTTGAACGCGTCGTAGAAGTCGCCGCCGAGTTCGAGCGAGGGCGCGTATCGGCCAGCGATATCGAGCGTCTCAAAGGTTGGCATCTCCGAGGGGAGCATGCGTTTCTGGATCTCGCTGGCGAGCTTGAGCTGTCTGCCCAGCCTCCGGTCGCGGGCCTGCAGTTCGAGCAGCCGGGCCTGTTCGACGGAGACCGCCGCCTGCTGAGCGATGGAGAGCACCATGCGCTGCTCGGCCTCGTCGAGGAGCCTCGGCTCGTTGTCGTAGAGCCTGATGGCGCCGATGGGCCTGTTCTGGAAGATCAGAGCCGCGGTCACGAAGCCGGTGATGTTCTCCTTGGCGAGCCGCCCGGGTGCGAGGACTCGCGGATCGGTCAGGAGGTTCTCGACCGCGATGATCTCGCCCCGGATCGCGCTTCGGTCGAACTCCCTGTTGGCCGACAGCGGCATCGGGTCAGAGAGCCATTCTTCGGATAGCGCCCGGCTTGCGATGAGCTCGATGTCCTGCTCGTCGCTTGAGACCTGGGCCTCGTCGTCGAAGAGCACGATCGAGCCCGCGTCGAGGTTGAGAACATCGAGCGCCGAGTCGAGCGCGATGTTCAGGACCTCTTGCACATCCGTTGCGCGCGACAGGTGCTCGCTGAGCTTGTAGAGGACCTCGAGTTCCCGCACACGGTGCCGAAGCTCGTACTCGCGGTCGCAGACCTCGGAGACCGTAGTCGCGAGGTGGCCGATACTGGTGACAAGGTCATCGGGCGCACCGGGCTGGAGGCGGAACTCGCCCAGCTTGAGGTCGTCGATGGAGATATCCACGATCCAGTCGCCGTTTGGGGGCGTCGGGTTGGACGCGATGGCAAAGGGCGTGTCGCCGTCGGCTGGCAGGATCTCGCAGCCCGCCGGGTCGTGCAGTGTGACTGTTGAATCCGCGAGTTTGCCGAGGTGAACGCAGAACCTCGGCAGCGAGCCGTCGGTCAGAAAGTGGATAATCGAGGGCTGTTCTGCGGTCATCCGGCGTGTGTCTCGCTGCGCTTACTCGCCTTCGGCGCCGGGCTCTTTGTCGTCGGAGAGCCACATGAGTCTAAGCAGGCCGGCGAGGCGATCGTTGCTCTCAAGCTCAAGCCTATCCAGTCCTTCCTTGACGAGCGCATCGTCTCTGATCTGATAGCCGATGTACGAGAGCACAAGCGCGGCTTGTCTCGCCTCGATGCCCGCGCCGTCGGCGAGCACCTGCAGCTTGCCGGCAACGTCACGCATGCGGTTCTCGTTCGGGATCAGCCCGGCCGCGTAGCGCGCGGTGATCATCGTCGGGTTCTCGGTCAGTGTCAGTCTCAGATTCGCGCCGGCAGAGAGCGTCAGGCCTGCGCCGATCTGCGCGTGGATGCGCGAGATGGCGGCCGTCGGGTCGCCCGGCTTGATCGAGAGCGCCATCGAGAAGCGCGCCTCGGCGTTGAAGTAGTTGCCCGTCCGCATCGCGTCCCGGCCCTGGTTCATGTGGACCGCGAAGTAGTCCAGCTCTTCTGGGTTCGCACCAGCCACGAGCCGCTCGACCATCACGTTGCTCTGGCGCAGCGTCTCGATGACCGCCGGGTCAACGTTGAACGACTCGAGTTCACGCAGCAACTGTTCCTGTGGTGTCAGGTCTTCCGAGTCTGTCTCGGTGTCGTCTTGACCTTCCGCCGGCTCGGCTTCGGCGGCGTTCTGGATCGCTTCGTTCCTGATGCCCTCGATGTACGCCCTGATCTTGGCGTTCTGGTCCATGATGCGATCGACGTAGTCCTGCTCGGTGCCCGTGCCGTCCTCAGATTCCTGGTTGTAGGTGCCGCGGAGCTGATCGACGATCTGCTGGTAGCCGGTCGAGATGGGCGCGACACCGATCGAGGTCTGTGGGCTGTTGGCGTTGACCCGGCCCGTGGTGTTTGCGGTGCTCGAGTTCCTGCTCGACATGGCCTGCGCGGAAACCGCGTTCGGGTCGATGACACGCAGGCCGTCCAGCGGCGAAGCGGTCAGGTCGTACGAACCCTGGCCTGTGTTGATCGTGCCGATGTAGCTCGACGAGAGCGATTTATCTGTGATGTAGCCCGCGGATGAGCGGAGCCTCCAGAGCCCGGCGCCGACCGCGTTGGTCTGCTCGGCGGAATCGACGCGCTGGATCGCGCCGGTGGTTGACGTTGCGTTGCTGCCCACGGCGGTGTTGATGCCGCTGACGGTGGGCATGAACGCGTCTCGGCTGATCGCCAGCGACCCTGCGATCGCGCTCGGCGGGCGGGAGCCTGTGGTCATCGCAAACTGGTACTGCAGCGCGTCGGTGCCGCGCAGGCCAAGTCCCGAGATGCCCGAGTAGAGCGAGTCTCTTCTGAAGCTAAAGAGATCGTCAGAGCCGAGCTCGCCGCGGAACTCTCGCGAGCCGACGTAGCCCAGGTTTCCGCGGAAGCTCATGCCACCCGGCGCGTTGCCGGTGACGATCGCGTTGCGGAGCGAGAGCGAGTTCTGGAGGTCGTTGTTGACGGCGGTGTTGGTGCCTCCCGAGCCCTGCTGGAGTGAGGCGTCGTTCTTTCGCCCGTCGCCCAGCGCGTTCTGCCCCGCGGCCTGTGTCGCGGCTGCGATCATGATCGGGAGTGCCAGGTGTGCAATGCGGGGTTTCATCTTCGGTCTCCAGTCGGCTGCCGGGGCGTTCGGCTCCGTGTCGGCGGTCCTGCGCGCAGGCCCACCCCTCTATGGTACGGAGTCACCCTGAACATCGGTCGTTTTGGTCCAAAAACGGGATCGGTCGGCCCACGAGGGTGCCGACCGGGGTTGGGTGGTCTGGATTGGGTCGATCTTGCGCCAGATCAGGGTCTTGGTCAGACCGAGCCGGTGAGCTGGCGGATCTCGCCGGGCAAAGCGAGCTCCTTGCGGAGGATCTCGGTCTCTTCCGGGTTCTCGATGACGAGGTAGTAGACAAGGCCTTCGCGGAGCCAGATGTACACGCTCGATGAGTTCGGCGCGTCTTTGGCGGCGTCGAGCTCGTAGGTGATGCCGTCATCAAGCTCCATCTGTCCTTTGTCACGCTGGATGAAGAGTGAGATGTCTTCTTCGTAGTCGGGCAGCGAGAACCGCATGTGGATGCTCTTGCCGCCGGGCACGCCGCAGGGACCCGCGTCCATGAAGGTGACGTTGGTGGCGCCGCTGACGACGAGGTCTGCAAGCGCGACTTCCATGCCGACGATGTCGCCTGCGAAGGCGGGCAGGTCCTCTGGGTTTTCGATCTTGAACTTGCGTTCGGCGTGCGCGATATCTTTGACGCAGTGGCCGTGCTCGCGTGCGACGAAAGACGCTGCGGCGGTTCTGTCTTGAAGTGTTCGGTCGAAGCCTGGGGCTGAGGTGGTGTTGAAGTAGACGGCGACCGCCGCGATGACGACGACAGCGGCCGCGGCGATATATCGGAGCTGCGAGCCTGACCAGAATGATGCCGAGCGCGTGGCCTCGGCCATCTGCTCGGGTACGCTCGGCTCGTCCTCGGTTTCGATTTCGACGGCTGCCATCGCCGAGGCGATGCGGTCGCGAAGACCAGCCGGCGCCGACTCGCCAGAGTCGATGTCCATGACGCGGGCCACGGCTGCCTTGAGCTCCTGCTCGGCCTTGATCCGGGCGACGTCTTCGGGGGCGGTTTCGAGGTGGGCCTCGAGGCGGCGTTCGTCGTGTGACCCCAGCTCATCATCGGCGGCGGCACGCAGCATGGCGGCCAGGTTCAACCGTTCTTCAGATGAGTTCGAGGAGTCTGCCATGCCTGTACCTGCTTGAGGACCGAGCAAGAGCCGCCAGTCCTTTAGAGCCAATCTAACCTACTTGGAACCCACACACGGTTCCACGACTTTCTAACCCTGTATCCGCCGATTTTGTTCCACTGCTGTAGAAGAATTTACACCCAAGTCCAGATATCCACAGCGGTTATTCAGACGACCCGTTCATGTTCCTGATGCCCAGTTCTTCTAGCGCCCCGGGCTGATCGGCCAGGGCGTCGGCGACCATCTTCCGTGACCGGTGAAGCCGGCTCATGACGGTCCCGATCGGGACGTCGAGCACCTCGGCGATCTCGCGGTACTTGAAGCCCTGAACACCCCACATGATCAGGACCTGCTTGTATTCATCTTTGAGCGTGTCGATGGCCTCGCGGAGCCGATCGTCGACGTGCTGCCAGTCGAAGCTGGAGCCGTCCCACGCCGGTGGCGGGTCGTCGGGCATGGGCTCGCTGGAGGCGTCGGAGTGGAACTCGCCGACAGCGGTGGGTGCCCGGTTTTCTCGTTTGATGTTGGTGTAGAAGGTGTTGTGTGCGATGGTAAAGAGCCAGGCGCGCAGGCCGCCGCCCTTGGCCTCGAAGCCGTTTCGGGCCGCGGATTTGAGGGCACGCACGTAGACGTCTTGCACCAGGTCCTCGGCCCGCTCTTTGTCGCGGGTCAGGTGCATCGCCATCCTGAAGACGGCGTCGAGGTGTTCGAGCGCCTCGGCTTCGAACTGCTCGCGTGTCATGCTCGGCTCCTCATCGCCCGGCAGCGCCCGGCGTTTGTCCGGATTCGTCCGGGTGCCACAAGCCTAGGTGCATTGCCCGGGGCCTGTCGTTGGCGACGCAGATATGGCGGGAACAGGGACGCGCTGGCCCTACACTCTCGCGATGAACACCTACTATGTCACGACCCCGATTTACTACGTCAACGACAGGCCGCACATCGGCCACTGCTACACCACGCTCCTGGCAGACGTCGCGGCCCGCTTCCAGCGGATGCGTATCGGTTCCCCGGAACAAGTGTTCTGCCTCACTGGTACGGACGAACACGCCGAGAAGGTCGTCCAATCCGCCGCAGACCGCGGCCTGAGCCCCATCGAATGGGCCGACCGCAACGCGGGCGAGTTCCGCAGCGCGTTTAAGGCCATGAACTTCTCGAACGACGATTTCGTCCGCACGACCGAGGACCGTCACAAGACCAAGGCATCCGAATACATCCAGAAGCTCGTGGACTCGGGCGACATCGAACTCGGCGACTACGAGGGCTGGTGGGACGGCTCGCAAGAGGAGTACCTCACCGAGCGCGTCGCCAAGGAAGCCGACTACATAAGCCCGGTCACGGGCAAGCCCCTCGAGAAGCGCGTCGAGCAGAACTACTTCTTCCGTCTGGACAAGTACGAGAGCTGGCTCAAGGAGCAGTACGAATCCGGCGCGATCCGCATGCTGCCCGGCGCGCGCAAGAACGAAGTGATGGGTCGGCTCAGGCAGGGGCTTCAGAAGGTGCCGGTCTCGCGCCGGATTAAAGAAGACGACGCGGACTGGGGCATCCGCATGCCAAACGACCCCGAGCACCGGATCTATGTGTGGATCGAGGCGCTGTGCAACTACCTCACCGTGGTCGACACGCCCGAGCGACAGAAGTTCTGGCCCGCGGATGTGCACGTGATGGCCAAGGACATTCTCTGGTTCCACGCGGTGATCTGGCCCGCGATGCTGCATGCGCTCGGCAAAGAGATCCCCAAGACGGTCTACGCGCACGCGTACTGGATCCGCGAGGGCCGGAAGATGTCCAAGAGCCTGGGCAACTTCATCGAGATCGAATTGCTCGAGGCGTACTGCAAGAAGTACTCGACCGACGCGGTGCGCTGGTACCTGCTGACACAGGGGCCACTTGGCGCCAACGACGCGGACTTTGCGCACGAGCACTTTGTTGAGATGTACAACGCGGACCTTGCCAACAGCGTGGGCAACTCGATGAGCCGCGTCGGCAACATGATCGGCAAGTACTTCGAGGGCGAGCTGCCCATGCTCTGCAACGGCGAGTTCGGGCTGCCCGGCGGCACGGCGCTCGGCACGCTGCTGGCGGCACGCGCCAACGCGGGCAAGCCCGTCGACGACGGCAGCCGGACATTCAACTTCCCGGAGATCACCAAGGCCGCGGTCGATCGCGCGATCGAGGCCGCGGATGATTTCGAGATCGACGAGATGGTCAGGCAGGGTCTTGTGATCGTGCGAGCGGTCGATGACTTCATCAGCTACACCGCGCCCTTCACACTCGCCAAGCAGCTCGACGAGCTCGAAGACGGTCGGCACGCGCTTGCGACGATGCTCTACTCGTGCGCCGAGGCGCTCCGGATCGCGAGCCTGCTGCTGGCGCCGGCGATGCCGGAGAAGATGGCCGAGTTCTGGGGCTACTGGAACTGTGCGCCCGCCGAGGGTGTGCCGCTGTCGGTGCTCGCCGAGTTCGGCGGCGCGCACAAGCTCGCCAAGGGCCAGAAGATCGACAAGGGCGAGGCGCTCTTCATGCGGGCGGATGTGAAAGAAGACCCGCCCGTGGTCGGCTAAGTAGCTGAATTCGCGCAGCAAAGACATGGCATCGGCGGGCGTCTACTATAAACTACCACTTGGTAGATAATAAGGAGCCGCCCGATGGCTATTGAGCTAGGACTGTCCGAGGGCACCGGCAAACCGGAGGCCGTCGTCACGGAAGATCAGATTGCGACGCTCGTTGATACGTTCTACAGCCGGGTCCGCGAGGACGACCTGATCGGTCCGATCTTCATGACACACGTCGCCGACTGGGACGTGCACCTTGCGAAGATGAAGCGGTTCTGGTCGTCGGCGGTGCTTCGGACCGGAACGTACTCGGGCCGGCCGATCGAGGCGCACCGTAAGATCCCGGGACTCGGTCAGCATCACTTCGATCGGTGGCAGTCGATCTTCCGTGATGTGACCGACGAGGTAGTGCCCGCGGCTGCGGGAGTGTTTCAGAATCTTGGCAGCCGGATGGGCGTCTCGATGCTCGCCAGGCTGATCGCGGAGCCGGGCTCGTAGTGCTTGACTGTGAACTGATCATCTTTGACTGTGACGGCGTGCTCGTAGACACGGAGCCGGTGACGAATCGGCTGCTCGCCGAGACGCTGACCGAGCTCGGCTGGCCCGTGACGACTGAGGAGTCGATCGAGCGGTTCAAGGGCCGGGATCTGCACGTGATCCGCGCGGAGGCGGAGGCTGTCGTCGGCCGGGCGTTGCCCGGTTTGCTCGACGACTACCGCGCTCGGATGTTCGCGGCGTTCGAGAGCGAGCCCATCGCCGTGATCGACGGCGCGCACGAGCTGCTCGATGTGCTGGACGGCGCGGGCACGCACGCGAGGTGTGTGGCGTCGAACGGGCCGCAGAACAAGATGCAGGCGTCGCTGGCGAGCGCCGGGATGCTCGGTCGGTTCGATCACGAGGGCGAGGCGCGGATCTACAGCGCGTACGACATCGAGGTCTGGAAGCCCGAGCCCGATCTATTCCTTCATGCGGCTAAGCGGATGGGTTGCGCGCCGAAAGACACGGTTGTGGTCGAGGACTCATCCAGCGGCGTCGTGGCGGCGAACCGCGCGGGGATGCGTGTGATCGGACTCGCGGGCCTGACGCCCGCCGAATCGCTTGTTGAGGCCGGCGCGACGCACGTGATTTCGAGCATGCACGAGCTTGTGCGGGCTGTGGGCGGTTGAAGATCGGGCGCTTGGCTGCCGATATAGTTTTGATACACTGGCCGCAGGGACCGCGGCACTTTGGCTAGGAGTTTCTTATGTCACACTACATCGGCGAAACATGCATCGGGACCAAGGACACCGCTTGTGTTGAGGTCTGCCCGGTTGACTGCATCCACCCGACCAAGGACGACGAGGACTTCGAAGAGCACGACATGCTCTACATCGACCCGGACACCTGCATCGACTGCGGCCTGTGCGTGGACGAATGCCCGGTCAAGGCGATCTACCCAGAAGAAGATCTGCCGGAAGAGTGGAACAAGTACATCCAGATCAACATCGACTACTACGCGAATAAGTAGGGTTGATGACAGGCACTCCTGGAACTCGTTTGAATAGTCTATATATCCGTTTGTTCGCCAATTTGTAACCCGATAAGTACGCGAATAGGCGCCCCGAAGGGGGGGTGGTTTGTGCGTAATTTAGGATAATTATTCGCGATGTAGTTTCGTTGGAGCATCGTACCGGAGTGGTACGATACAATTGGCCGTTGGACTCTTTGGATGGCGGAGTCAGATTAATGGTCGGCATCAGCGAAAAAATTGGCATCGGAATCTACACGCCAATCGAGGCGGCTAGGTATGTGGGTGTCTCTGTGCCGTCATTGCGACGTTGGTTTTATGGTGCTGGGCGAGGCGCCCGCGTCGTTGCCTCGGATTTCGACCAAGATAAACAAATCTTAAGTTTCGCAAACTTAATAGAAGCACTTGCAATTAAGCACCTTCGTAAAGGTCTCATTGACGGTAAGCGGATTCCCTTGCAGTCTATTCGTAAGGCTGTTGAGTATGCGGAAGCAGCTTACAATCTCGAGAATATATTGGCTCGTCGCCATACGGTGTATGCCTTTGACGGCAAACTGTGGATTAGTCACGATGGCGAATTTCATGGGATAAGCCCTGGTCAGCAGGAGCAGATACTGAATAACAAGCTGGCGCAGCCGTTTATGCATGCTATTGAGTTCAATGAAAATGATGAAGCTGCACTCTGGCGTCCGCTGAAACGTGGTGGGCTCAGTGTTGTTCTTGACCCGCGCCGCAGATTTGGGAAGCCGATTATCGAACCTCACGGCTATACCGCGGAAACATTGGTTCAGGCTATTAAATCAGAAGGGTCTGTTGAGGCTGCATCGGATGCCTATGAGATAAGTCCGGCTGCATTTCGATTCGCTCGAAAATACATTTCAGGCCTTGATCAAGAAGCTGCCTAAGAATTCAATATGGGATTGTCACTCTTATTTGATGAATGCATGGCCCCAAAGTGGTCGAGGCTTCTTGGCGAACTATTGGGACATCTCGAAGAACCAATTATTTGCACTCATTTGAAGGATGTGGGTTTGCTGGGTGCTAAGGACGACGAAGTAGTTGGGCATGTGTCTGGAATGGATCCGGTGCCGCTAATAATATCTGCTGATTCGGGCAGACAGACGAAACGTGAGGAACCGATACTTGCCGAGCTTTTGATGGAGCATGGCATTACAGGTGTGTTCTTAAACAAGAAGCTATGTAACTGTTCGGCGTTCGAAAAAACTAGGGCCGTTCTTACGTTTCTACCACGAATTCAGTCAGCATACGCAGCTGCATCTGGCAGCAGGTACATTATCCGCAGCTGCCAAAGCTCAGCAGGTCTTAGGTTTGAGCCGTGGCCATATAGAGAGGCGGTTGGTAAAGTCACCAGTTGAGCAGGCAGAAGTAGACATTCAAGACTAGTACGAATCACCGCAAAATATCATAGTAAAAATTGATTACGCCGCCTTCTTGCGTTTGTGGTGGATGCCTTCGCGTGTGCGGACGTTGGCCGGGGTGTCGGCTTTTTCGGTCCAGTCGTCGGCGCCGGGGAGGTTGAGTTCGCTGCCGAGCGTCTTGCGGTAGCCGAGCAGGCGGACGACCTCGAGCACGTCGGTCCAGTTGGGGTAGTGCTTGTTGTTGGCGGCCTTGAAGGTCTCGATCGCTTTGAGGAACAGGAACTGCTCGGCGTTCATCTCGCCTTCCTCGGCGGCTTTGACGAAGTCGGTCAGGCGTCGGCCCGGGCCTCGGCGGCGTTCGAGGCCGCTGGCGCGTGTGTCTACCACGTTCTGCCGGCGGTCCGGGCCTTCGTATCGGCTCTCGGTTTTGGCGAGCTTGGGGCCGGTGGCTTTCTGCGCGGGGGCGGCGTCGTCCATCGCGAGCAGTTCGTCGAGCTGTTCCTGGTAGTCCTCGTCGAACGAGTCTTCGAGTTGGCCTGATTCGCTCGCTTCGATGCGCTCGATGGCTTCCTCGTTGAGGTGCTCGTCGAAGCTGTCGAAGTCTTGGCTGTGGTTGCCGCTCATGGTGCCTGCTCCCATCAAGAGCCGGCGGGCGGTTTAGATGCCGGTCGGCTCTGGTTTAGAGGTCGTCGTCGTCATCATCATCGTCGTAGTCTTCGTTGGCGCTCGGCTCATCATCGAAATCGTCGTCGTAGTCCTCGTCATAGTCCTCATCGTCGTCGTAGAAGTCCGTGGTGTCTTCGTCGTCTTCGTCGTCGTAGTCGGACATGAAGGGCTGGGTTCCGAGAACATCTCGCTGCTCTTGCTCAGGGTCGAGAACGAGTGTGTCGGCGTCGCTATCGGTCTGTGGGGTGAGAAGCAGCATGGTCATGATCTCCGCATTGAACGTCTGATATTGATGAGGTCCGAACGGCGGTAGGGTACCCCCAAGTGCGCCGCCGTCAACGTGTTTCTGAGAGGACTGTGCTCACGCTTAGGGGGGGCAGTTGCCGACGGTAGTTTCGACGTGCCCGAAGACCCCGCCCAAACCGAGCCGGTAACCGCCCCAGAAGGCGGGCATAAGGCCGATGGGCAGGCCGGAGTTCCGGACGAGATCCCGTGGAACACCCGCGGTTTCAGGCCTGTCGCCGGGGTCGCGGCTCTGCTGCTGCCCGGCCTTGGGCACGCGGTCCTGGGTCTGCCCAAACGGGGGCGGATGATCGCCATCGGGGTGTTCGGGCTGTTCCTGACGGGCCTGCTGATCGGCGGGCTGGACGCGGTGGACTCGAAAGACGACCGGTGGTGGTTCATAGCGCAGGCGCTGACCGGCCCGACGGCGTTCGGTGTGGATTGGCTCCACCAGTGGCTCCGCGCCGAGGGATCGGTCATCCAGGGCCTCGGGCGGATGAACGAGATCGGCATGCTCAGCTGCGCGCTGGCGGGGCTGATGAACGGCATCGCCGCGATCGACGCCTGCTTCCCGCCCATCCGTAGGCGGAGCGAGGGGGCCAAGCTGTGACCTCGCTTCTTTGCCAGACTTGGCACGTCTTCCTCTCACCCATGCCGGCGCACGGCTACGAGTGGCTGCTGCTCGTCCCGCTCGTGTGCTTCACCTCGATCGCGTACAAGGCGGTCCGCTGCGAGCACATGGACCGAGTCTGGAAAAACTCGGCGCAGATGGCGGTCGTCGTGGCGTTGGGTCTGATCCTGCTCGCGGCGATCGGCTGGGGCGTGGTTGAGCTGCTTGCGATGCTGCCGGCGAGCGGGTGAGTTAGGGCATAGTTTGAGAAATTGGAACCACGTGCGTTGCCCGGCGTCTGACCATTGGGCGGGCGTTCTGCTTGTCGCGTTGAATCGCTGGAGGCATCGATGCGAAGTGTTGCTGCTGTTGTGTGCATGGTTTCGAGTATGTCGGTGGTCGCGCAGCCGTCCTTTGTGGCAGTCGGCGATTTGCCCGGCGGGTTACCGGTGAGTTATGCAGGTGGGACCTCTGCGGATGGCTCGGTAGTCACTGGATTCTCTTATTCAGATCAGGGCGTATCTGCGTTCCGTTGGACCTCCGGCAATGGCATCGAGGAGCTTCAAAGAAGTAACGGATCAGGGACGTACGAGACCGGACTTGTTTCGCCTTCAGGCAACTTTATCGCCGGACGATATCAGGGCCTCGGAGCAGTTTGGTCCGAAGCAACTGGCACAATTCAGATCGGTGATCTGCCCGGTGGGTCAAACAGTTCATTTGTATTGGCGGTTAATGACCATGGTGTCGCTGTGGGCCAGGCCTCACACGGCTTCAATTCGCTCGGTGCTCCGTTGTTCCGTGCAACGCGATGGACACAATCCGGTGGCCTTGAAGCGCTGCCTCTTCCCACAACAAGCGACGTAGACAGTGGTAGCGTTGCCGCATCGTTACTCGATGACGGGCGCATCTTTGGTAACTCGGCAAGCGGGGCATGGTTCTATTCAGACAACAACGGTTTCGAGATGTTGCCCGGTGCCGAAGGTATGTCGGAGTCGAATTCCGATGGTACATTCCTAGTAGGCCAGGTGCTGGATCCAACAAATACAGCGGGTGTGCCGGCTTACTGGACACCCAGTGGTGGTCGTCAGTATCTACCCGGTCTCGAATTTGGACAGCCTGGTAGACCAACCGGTTTCAGCGATGACGGATCGGTAATCGTTGGGCGACGTGGCAGCGATCAGGTCGTCTGGATCGACCAGGGCGAGCCAGTGCTCATCCGGGACTACGCCGAGAGCTTTGGCATCGATATGACGGGCTGGACCATCCTCAATGTGTTTGATGTCTCAGCCGATGGAACAACGATCGTCGGAGGTGCCCGCCATTCGAGTTGGGGTGGGCCAGATTTCCGCGTCGAGGGGTTTGTGCTGACGATCCCATCTCCGAATTCAGCGGCTGTATTTGGGGGGATCGGGCTGCTCACCATAAGACGTCGGCGGTAAAAACACAGAACGTGTGTCATCGTCCCGGCGCGTAGCGGCCGTTGGTCGCGGTGTGTGGGTTGTCGAGGTTGATGATCATGTACCTAAGCGCGTCGGCGGCGTGGTCGGGGCCGTCTTTGACGGGGTCCATCGAGACGGGGTTGTCGGGCGGGTAGTGGTACTGCTGGAGCGCCTCGATGAGGTGCGTGCAGCGCCGGTGCACGAAGAGTGTCGGCTCGCCCGAGGCGGGTTTGAGTCGTGCGCTGACGGCGGTGATGCCCTCGGCGATGCGCGACGGGCGGGCTTTGATGTTCAGGCCGTGCTGGGTGAGGACCTGGATATCGCTCTGACCGGTTTGCCCGGAGCGCTGGCGGCCCGCGGGGTCGACACCGATCCAGAGCGGCGCGGGATGGTTGCTGTCGGCGATCGCCTTGGCGTGCTTGGCGATGACTATCTCTTTCTCGACGCGCTCGGCGAAGACGGTGACGATGCCCGCTACCGAGACCTCGGCCCATAGGACGACGGTCGGCGCGCGGAAGCCGAAGTCCATGCCCGCGATGGTGAACGAGCCGGGCTCGGTGCGGAGCGCATCGACGATGTGTACACCCGGATCGAAGTCCGGGTACACGCAGTCGGTTCGGCGTGGCTCCATGCTGAGCATCTCGGCGTTCCAGACCGGGAGCGAGACGCGGCGTTTCATCGTGATCGCGTCGCTCACCGAGATGTGCCCGGGCTCGGTGCGCGCTTTGGCGCTGCCCGCGCACTCGGGGAGCAGGTCGCACTCGGTGCCGGTGTCGCTCGTGCATTCGTGCTCGTCCATGCAGTCGTCGAGCACATCGACAACGCCCCACTTGAAGATCTGTCTGCAGCCGGTCTCCGCTTCTTTGACGAGCCTGGACATCATGCCGAAGGGCTGGTGCATGGTCGAGAGGCACTCGATGGAGCCCGGGACGAAGACCGAGCCGCATTGCGCCGAGCGTGTGACGAGCTGGGCCGCTTCCCAGATTTTGGGATCGAAGAGATCGACCTCGTCGCATCGGAGTTTCTGCACGCGTGTGCCTCGGACGGATGCCTGGCTCGCTGCGAGCAGTTCGACGCGCGAGCCGGTCGTCAGGCGCAGGCGCTTGTCGGTCATCTTGCCCTCGACGAGCGGCGCGAGCGGTTCTCTTGAGAAGAGCGCGCGGAGGTGTTCGTGCATCCGGCCCGCCTGTTCGAGACTGCCGGCGAGGATGCGGATCTCGATGCCGGGCTTGAACGCCATGTCGAGCGCGGTGGCGACGGCACCGAGGAACGTTTTGCCGCCGCCTCGGTTGGCCCAGACGAGCGCATCGCGGGGCGACGAGTGCTCGAAGAAGGTGTGACAGAGATAGTCGAACGGCGCGCTGCTTCCTGCGATGATGGGCCTGCGCGGGATGGTGATGGACAGATGCTTGGCGAGCCACGCGTGCAGCTCGTCGGGTGATTCAGGTACGTCGATAAACAAACGGAAGCTCCCACTGCGGGGGGAGTTGAACGGGGTACGGATTCAAAGTTCGAAACGGATTCAGTCTGCGGTGTGTGCGTAGGCGATGGGCGGCGCGATGAGCCTGGCAGCCGCGGCTCTTGCGATCGGTTCGATCGGGCCGTCAGCGATGCTGCGCGTCGCTGCGCTCTGACGCGCCCATGTCCGCAGCTTCGACTCGAGCACCTTGCGCAGCTTCGAGTTGGTCAGCAGGTCACAAGGAGACTGCGCGAGCTGGCTGAGTCGTTCGAGCAGCCGGGCATCTCGGCGCATGAGTTCGATGTCGATGCGGGTCATGCCTGCGCGCTCGAAGAAAGGGCAGATCGGCCCCATCGCGGTGATGGCCTCGGTGCACGGCGTGAGCGGGGCGTCGATGTACGTTCGCACGAGTGATTTGGCGACACCAAGCCCGCGGTAGCGAGGGTCGATGATGACCCTGCTGATGGTCCGTAGCTCGGCGTTGATGGCGTGTGCGCGCTGGGTCTTTGTGCCGGTGTCGAACCTGCCTGGCCATGCGGTCTGGCGCCACTTGCCGTTGAGTGTGGGCCGGCTGACGACGAGTACGCCCGTGATCTCGTCGGTGGTTTCGTCGCGGGCGGTCAGGATCTTTGCGATGGTCGCGGGTGCGCCGGCGCGGTAGTGAAGCCTTGCGAGCGAGTCGTAGTCGTCCTTGTTGCCCTCGCCGATGCGTGTCGGCCTGGCGTGTGGTGTTGGGGCTGACTCGAATCGCTCTCGGATTCGTTCAGGTGTAAGCGTCCCGGTGCGTGTGTGCATGTCTCGTCCCTTGTGAGCAGTTCCGGCTGGCCTTCCAGCGGTGTGTACATGAGCAGTTCGGGGGCGAGGGGTTCGATGAGGTCGTCGTGCGCAGTCGCGGCGACGAGCCGGATCGGCGAGGCAATCTGTTTGCGGATGCACGCGGCTATCGCGTGCGCGGTCGTGCGGTCGAGTGTTGATGCGAACTCGTCGGCGATGATCGTGCAGGGATTGCCGATCAAGACCGCGGCTTCTAGCGCAAGAGCAAGCGAGAGGCGTGCGCGTTGGCCGACAGAGAGTGCGCCCGCGGGGGTGATGAGTTGCTGCGCGTCGGCGAGGCCGCAAGTCGAGAGGATGCGGGTTGCTTGCTCGATGGGGAGTTTAAAGAGCGTGATGGTTGGTCGATCGGTTCTGGTGCTGATTGGTTTGGTGAGAATCGGGCGCTGCGTGAGTGATGTGAGTTGGTCAACAACAAGCGACTTCCCTGAGCCGCTGGGGCCTGTGATGAGCGCGAGTTGGCCTGGGCCGAGGTGTGTGTCGAGCGTTGCCGCGGCGGTTCGTGCGCGCGAGGTGAGCTGTTGTGTTCTGTCGTGGAGTGCGCCGGTAGCGATCGGCAAGCCGAAGCGTGCGCGGACGAGTGTTGTTGTGTCCTGATGCATCTAGTTGTTCTCGCTGAGCTTTGGCGCGGCTTCGTACATCGTTTCGATCGCCTCGCGGTGCTTGCGGACGACGTACTGCGAAAGCTGGAGGCGGTCGGAAGCTTCTTTGATCGAGAGGCCCTCGATCACGCACGCTTCCGCGACTTGCCGGCGTGTCGGTCGCCACGAGCTTCGCTGCTCGGTGACGTAGCGGTAGCGGGGGTCGAGAACGCGTGCAGTCAGCTTTCTGACTTTCCTGCGCAGGTACGAGGGCGTTTCGCCTGTGGACTTTGCGATTTCCACGACCGTCTTGCCGTGCGCGTAGACCTCGTTCAGGAGGGCCTGTTCCTTTGGTGGCAGGTGCCTGGCTCGGTCGGCGACCGAGCGGATGAGGTCTCTTGATCGGCCTCGCCTGAGGTCGACGGTGTCGATGAGCGAGTCTTGATCGATCAGTTTCTGGGTTCCCACGCGATAATCCTCATTAATGGGTGAAATAGGGTTGACAAGACACGAGATTGTGTTCACTATGCGGTGAACACTCCATAATATTCTCTCAACAGAGAACGATTTGCAAGGCCTATGTATGGTAAAACAAAATAACAGCGCACAAACGCGCGAGTCTCACGGAACTGGCCGTACTGGAGAGCGTGATGAGCGAGAGGGATTTCTGATTTCCTGGGACGGCGAGCACAGCTTGGGGGCGGTGATCCGCGACCGCCGGACTCGGCTCGGCCTGACGCTGAGCCAGGTTGCCGACCGGGTGGGGTGCGCTAAAAGCTATCTGTCTGAGATCGAGACTGGGATGCGCCAGCGGCAGCCCGGGCTTGAGCTGATCGGTCGGCTTGAGTCGGCTCTGGGCCTCGATGCGGGTCAGCTTGTTGAGATTGCCAACTGGGAATCGACGCCGGCGTCGGTGCGTGAGCGCGTGACGAGTTCGCGTCTGGCGGCCCAGCGGCTTCGGTCTCTCTTGGAATCGACCGGGTCCGGGCGGGATTCGCTCGATCGGGTGTTCGACTCGGGCGAGCTGCGCCGGCTTGTGGACGATCTTGATCCGATCACGAAGCCGACCGAGGCCGGTGGTTTGGAGCTGGTGTCGCTGCCTCGTGAGGTGCCGGTGATCAACCGGGTGACCGCGGGGTACCCGACGGAGTTTACGGATCTTGGGTACCCCGCGAGGGTTGCGGATGACTACGTGCGTGTGCCGGATATCGACGACCCGGACGCGTTCGGCGCTCGGGTGGTCGGTGATTCGATGCAGCCCGACTACCGCGAGGGGGACGTGGTGGTTTTCAGCCCGAAGGTGCCGGTGGTGTCGGGGACGGACTGTTTCGTTCGGCTCGAGCCAGACCACGAATCGACGTTTAAACGTGTGTACTTTGAGCGTGACAGTTCGGGTGCAGAGATGATCCGGCTCCAGCCTTTGAACAGTGGGTACCCGCCGGTGGTCGTGCCGAGGGAGCGGGTGGCAGGGTTGTATTCGGGTGTTTCTGTGGTGCGATCGCTGGTTGGTTTGGCCCGGTAAGGCTTGGCGCTGAAGAAGATGGCGCGTGAGCCGGGCGGGGGTGATATGCTGTGTGTGGTACGGGGGCCAGGAGGTGCCGGCGAAGGAGCCGGGTGCCTTGGCTGTTGCTCTGCGATGAGCGACAACGTCCGACCAGACACGAGACGGATCGAGAGAATCGCGGCCCAAGGAATCGGGCCGGGGAGCCTACGCGATGGCGAAGATGTTTTACTCGCTCGAAGAAGCCGCTGAGAAGCTCGGCATCGACACCGACGGCGTGAAAGCCAAGATCGAATCGGGTGAGCTCTCAGAGTTCCGATCGGGCGACGACCTCGTCGTCAAGCGCGAACAGGTTGACATGCTCGCCGGCGACACGGGCGACGGTTCGGGCATCGACCTCTCGGACATCGGATCCGAAGAGATCGGCCTGAGCGACTCGGTCCTCGAAGACGACGGCCCCATCATCGATACCGGGCACGACAGCCTCGTCATCGGCCTCGACGACAGCACCGAGGGAAGCATCGGTCTTGAAGACAGCGCCGGCGGGTCCATCGGACTCGAAGACAGCGCGAGCGGCTCGATCGGTCTGACCGACTCGGTCACTTCTGAAACACAGGTTGGCAGCACCTCGGGCGGCACGCCCGCTGCGGACTCGGCGCCGGACCTGATGGGTTCTGGCCTCGGCGGCTCAGGCATCATGGGCTCGGGCATCATCGACCTCGCAAGCGAAGCGTCGGGCTCGGGCATGGAAGCGGTCAGCCCAAAGGATCAGACCGGCATCAGCATCTTCGATGACGGCCTCGATGACGCCGACTCGATGGAAGCAACACTCGTGACCGATGCGCCCGTGTTCGACGCGGACGCTTCGAGCTCGGGCTCGGGCTTGCTCGACCTGACACGCGAGGGTGACGACACCTCGCTGGGTGTCGATCTTCTGGACGACGGCTACGGCGGCGGCGAAGAAGAGGGTGTCGGCGTGGCAGCGGAAGAGGGCGGGGCTCTCTTCGAGTCCGCGTCGGGCGGCGAGGCTGACATCGCGCAGGCCGCCCCGATGATGGCGTTCCAAGAGGCATACGACGGATCGGGCTCCGGCATGGTCGGCGGCGCGGCACTCGGCATCGTGGTCACAATGCTCTTCGTCGGTGCGATCGCCGTCCTCGCACTGATGAACCAGTCGGGCACCGTCATCATCGAGAAGCTCGGCGGCACCATGGACATCGGTGTGGGCCAGGTCCCGATCGCGGTCCTCGCGGCTGCCGGCGTGACGCTGATCGGCGCGGTCATCGGGATGGTGCTCGGGAAGAAGAGCTGAGGCTGAGTATCGAACTGGCTCGCTATTATTGAGTTATCTGCTCGGTAAGCCATTTCAGGCGTACACCGATTCCCATGCCATGCATGGGCTCTATGTGCTCGCAACCAGTAAGCAGAGGCCGAAGATGTTGTATGTACATTTGCCCGGCAAGCCACAGCAAAGAAGGCTTGCTGTTCAATAATCCAAGTTCATGAATCTGATCGCGTACTAAATATGCCCACGCTTTACGTTCTTTTGAACCGCACGTGTTTAGCGTTAACTCATATGGTTCGACGACAGTGTCCGGGTGAAGTAGGCCGTGCTTTGCTGAGAGAATGTACCAATCACTCGCATTGAGCTGGGCATACTTTCGCATCTTCGTGAATAGTGCAGATGTGTAAAGATCACCGGCACGTGTGGCATGCGATTGTTTGCTTTTGACGCAACTAACAAGAGCAATGCCGGACCGGCAAGGCATTAGTGATACCTCGCGATATAGGCTTCAAGTGTGTCGAGAAACTTTGGGTCATATTGCTCTTTGGCGTGCTTTACATTCCATAAAGCGGAATTTTGAATCGTCGGATCAGGGCAATAGTGGCCGAGCCATGATTCGCTCGCTGGTTCTTTGTATGAAGCTGTAGTATTGCAGGACAGTAACGCAATGCTGTTGCGTTCGATGAATGAGCGATCGCTGGATTTGCTTGGTGCGTCATCGATTTCGATCCAGGTGAACGGGAGTTTGCCGATATAGTTAGAAACTTCTACTTCGATCGGATACTCGTTGGTTCGCACTTCTTTGGGTGCATTCGATCCTAATCCCCATGTGGGCGTAGTTTGCGATTCAACTACGCCAGCATTCAGAAGTGCGGCACCAACATGTCTTCTAAAGATCGACCCTCTGTGGTTGCCTCCACCGGAGTATTTTGTCCCGCGATGTTGTGAGAGTCTCTTCCACAATGTAGTGCGTGAACCCGAAGAAACACCATGAGTGCCAATTCTGACAACTCTTGCACTGCCATTAGGGCGGCACTCTCCAGGTGAATAGAAGAAATAGACACCCCTGTTTGGCCACTCCAATTTGCCGTGACATTCGCGAAGGAGTCTGCGTGGCATTTGCTGAGTGATTTGGTCGAGCAATTCGTAAAACCGATTTGTATCACTTTCTCGTGACATGCTGCACTTCCTTACGAAGCTCGGGATTGCTGCATGGTAACAAAAAATGGGTGCAGAATGAGGTGGTTATTGTGACAAAAGAGCCGGTGCCGGGTACCTGCCGCCCTTGATGCCAAGCTTGGTGAGTGCTGAAGTTTTGGCGTAGAGCAAGCGGTGGGTGTCGGCTTCGGCTTTGAGTGTGGCCGAGAGGATGAGGTCGGGGCCGTCGGTGATCTCGATGTGGGTGAACGGGTCGGCGTGGACGAGCGTGATGCGCGGGGCGCCGAGTTCGATGGTGTGCGACTTGCCGCTGGCGGGGTCGGCGAGCACGACAGATGTCTGGTGCTCGTTCTTGAGCATGATGCGCAGCTCGATGGGTTTGGGTGAGCCGGTGTTGAAGCCGAGGTCGGGCTGGGCCTTGGCGACGGCTTGGCGCGCGATGGTCCAGCTGATCGCGCAGGCGCACAGCGGCTTGGTCGTCGCTTTGGCTTGGCTCGGGTTGGTCGTTTGGATCGCGCTCATCGGTCGAACTTCGTCAGGAGTTTGGCGGCTAGCTCAAGCCCGGAGCCGGACGGGCTGACGAAGCGGTGGCTGAGTTTCTCCATGGTCTGCATGAAGCTGAGCATTTCTTCGAGGCGTTTCTGGTGCGCGAGCAGTTCTTTCTGTTGGTCGCCGGCGGCTTCGTCGGGCGCGGGCGATGCGTCGCGGATCTCGAAGAGTGTGGCGAGGAGTGGTTCGACTTCGCGCTTCATGCGTTCGCGGACGATGGAGCGGAACATGGACCAGACGTCCTGGTCGGCTTCGAAGTATTCCTTGCGGTCGCCGCGTTTGTGGGTTCGGCTGATGATGCCCCAGTCGAGGAGCGCACGGATGGACATGGAGGCGTTGCCGCGGGAGATCTGGAGGCGGTCCATGATCTCGTCGGTGTTCATGGGGCGGCCGGTGATGTAGAGAAGGGCGTGGGCCTCGGCCATGGTCCTGCTGATGCCCCAGGCGCCGGCCATCTGGCCCCACGAGGCGACGAAGCGGTCCTGCGCCTCAGTGAGCTTTTCGTGCTGGTTGTCCCGCGTTGCCATTGGCGCATTATGCGGTGTTGGGGTTGCGTTGTCGAGTGGTTGTTTCAGAATAAATTGAAACAAGGCCCCGTTTGGGGCACTAGAGGGCGATATCGGCGAGCCCGGCGAGGCCGAGAGCGACGCTCGCGATGCCGTTGAGGGTGAAGAACGCCATGTCGAGGCCTGCTTTGCCGCGCTGAGCGAGGACGGCGTGCTCAGCTACGAGCAGCCCCGCGACGGGGGCGAGGCCCGCGAAGAGGAAGATGTGCGCGAGCCTTGGTTCGGTGTGCCAAGCGAACGCGAGGGAAACGAACGCGGCCAGGTGCATGGCGCGGCTCACCCTGATCGCCCGGCTCCAGCCCAGTTTGGCGGGGACGGAATGCAGGCCGACGGACTGGTCGTACTCGAGGTCCTGCAGCGCGTAGATGATGTCGAAGCCCGCGACCCAGAGCAGCACGAACCCGGCGATGAGCCAGATGGCTGGTGTCTGCGTGAGGTACGCCGGGTCGATCGCGATGACGGCGGCGACGGGGCTGAGCGCGAGCGCTGCGCCGAGGAAAACGTGGCACAGCGAGGTGAAGCGTTTGGTGTAGCTGTAGAGGGCGATGAACCCGAGCACGGGGATGCAGAGGTACGCGGGCCAGGGGTTGCCCAGCAATGGCCAGAAGAGCGAGGCGAGGATGCAGAACGCGAGCGCGGAGCCGAGCGCGATGAGCCAGCCGTCGCGGTAGGAGAGCTTGCCGCTGGCGATGGCGCGTTTGGCGGTGCGCGGGTTGTCGGCGTCGAGTTTGTGGTCGGCGAGCCGATTGATGAGCATCGCCCATGTCCGGGCGGCGACCATGCACGCGACGATGAGCACGAGCTGGATCGCGAGCGTTGCGGGTGGTGCGGAGAAGTCCGTGGCGAGGGCCGCGCCGAGGATGGCGAAGGGGAGGGCAAAGACGGAGTGGGCGAGCTTGATGTCGCCGGCGGCGATGGAGAGGCGGGATTTTGTGGTTGTGGCGGCGCTTGGCATAGGAAAAGGTTAGGTAGGTTGCCGAAACGCCGGGAGTAGGGTGGCTGTCAGCGATCTCTATACGCGTCGTCGGCGTGACAAGCCGCAAAGGGTCACGGCACCGACAAGTGAGGCGCTCGGGGCAGGAACCACACCAAAGACGACCTCTGCAAGGCTGTAGTAGTCGGGCGGCAAGAGCGTCGAAAGACCGTTCACATGAATGTACCTGACGCTTGTTGTTTCAAACGAGAACACCTGCGCCTCAGCGGGGATGTTGAGTAGTGGGTCATTGTATTGGAGATTGGTTGGTTCAATGAGTCGGGCGGTTGTGCCGTTATCGAGGTTGTTGTCATCGTCGGCGTAGAGCTCGAAACTCGACACGGCTCCTTCTGAGTCCGTGTTCCAGATTGCGATACTCGTGACCGGGTATATATCGCCAAGGTCAAAGGTAAAGTGCTGGGGGCCGTCGCTTGAGGTGTTGGTAAAGCCCACATTGTTTTGGGAGAGTAACGGCGAGTGAGTGGTCGTTGCTGTATAGGAAGCAAAGTCCGTTTCGCCGCTAACATAGGTGTTCGATAAGCCGGATTGATTAATAATATTCGCAAGTGGAAAGAATAGTTGCTCACCAAATGGGCTTGAAACGCTGATTGGTGCGTGGACGATGTCGGCGCTGGAGGTAGTTGTCGACGCGGCGGCCAGCAGGCCAAAGAGTGCTGTGCGTGATTTCATGTATTGGTGCCTTTGATGGGTTGCTCTAGAAATCACACCCCGCGTTGTACGCGCCGATCCATGCGGTAAAGTCGGTGGGTTCGAGTGTGCCGTTGTTGTTCATGTCGGCTCTGATGTCGGCTTTGTTGTAGTTGGCGAGCCAGGCGAGGAAGTCGTCGGTGGTGAGGAGGTAGTCGCCGTCCTGGTCGGCGGGGCAGTCGATCTCGGTGCCGATGAACTTCAGGCCGAAGTTCGTGAGCGTGTGCGTGTCGTCCTGTGCGAGGTCGGCGATGGTGAGCGTCCAAGTGCCTTGTGTGCGCTCGTCCCAGTGGCGGACGCTGTAGAACGTGTGGTCGATGTCGTCTGCGGAGTTGTTGTGGTTGGTGTGGAGGATGGACTCGGTGCCGGCGGGGCTTGTGAGGATGATCTCGAGATCGCCGATGTATGAGCCGGTGATGCCGATGTCGACGGCGACGTGCTCGATGATCATGTTGTTTGCGACTTCGAAGTCGACGCTGACGCCGGCGGGGTCGTTGTCGGGGATGTCGGTGGCTTGGCTGATGAAGCCCGCGTCGAGGGTGAAGATCGGCGCGACGGGCTGCCAGGTTTGTGCTGCCTGGACCATGAGGGCGGCGTCGAGCTGGCCGAAGCCGTAGGAGTGGTTGATGTCGTGGCCCGCGCCGTTGGTTGTCCAGTCGGGGTGGTCGGTGTCGACGGGCTTGGCTGTGTCGATGACGAGGTGCTGGGCATCGCGCCAGGTGAGATCGGGGTTGGCTTCGAGGCAGAGCGCGAGTGCGCCCGAGGCGAGCGGGCAGGCGGAGCTGGTGCCCCCGAAGTTGAAGGTGTAGGGGTTGGCCGTTGAGTTGGCAGTGGAGACGATGCGTCGGCCGTTGCCGTCGGAGTAGGTGACGGCGAAGAGCGACGAGCCTCGTTCGCTGTAGGCGGCGTGCGTTGCGAGGTTGCCGATGGCGCCGATGGCGATGGTGTACGGGCTAGCGGCGTATGGGTCGTACTCGACGCGGTCGTTGGCGCCGCCGTTGCCCGCGGCCCAGGTGAGGATGACGCCCTTGCCGTCCCTGCCTGTCACGACTGCGTTGGCGAGCGCATCGTTCTCGATCGTTGAGATGTCGTAGAGCACGCCGGTGTCGTTCGGGCCCCACGAGTTGTTTTTGATGTCGTTGAGATCGTTGCGGTGGGCAAACGCGGCGGCGTTGACGACCGGGTCGCCCGAGGTGCTGTAGAAGAGCTGGCTGTGGGTTGAGCCGTAGGCGAGCCCTGCTGCGCCTTCGTTGTTGTTGCCGATGGCGCACGCGACACCGGCGACCGCTGTGCCGTGGAAGGAAGACGATCCGGGCTGGCCCGCGGTGTTGTTGCGCTGCGAGGAGAGGTCGGGGTGGAAGCCCCAGACGCCCTCGTCGATGATGCCGATGTTGACGCCCTCGCCCGTGACGCCCATGCCCCATGCGGCTTCGGCGTTGATGTCGTTGCCTTCCTGGTCCTCGTTAAAGAGGTGCCAGGCCGAGCCGTAGAACTCATCGTTGAGCGGTGTTCGGCTGGACATCTCGGTGCGCGCTTCGACGCTGGCGTGCGCGATGCCCGGCGTGTTCGCGAGCGTGGCGGTCAGGTTGGCTGCGGCCCGGACGCTTGCGGTGTCGATCGTGATGTAACCGGCGGGGGCTTGGGTGATGGTGTAACCGGCGGCGATGAGGTCGTCGGTTGACCGTGCATCGGCTTTGGCGATGACCCGGTTTGTGAGTGTGATGGTGCGAGCTTGCGCTGAGGGTTTGCCCGGCGCGAGGTCTCGGATGGTCGCGGCGGATTGCTTAGCCAGAGGTGATTCGATGAAGAGCGATTTGGCGCCGAGCGAGGTGACAACGCGGTCGGCCTGCTCGGGCTGGGGGGCGCGCATGTCTTGCTGGGCCGCGGCTTGGCCGGCGATCGAGATCAGGATGAGGCAGGCGGCGCGGCGCGGAAGCATGGATCGGGTCTCCGGCTGGTTGAGGAGCGCGTGGCGGGCACAGTGATCGCCGGCGCAAGAGTCTGTACGCTTAAGTGTGCGCCATTGTTGCCCCGGGGCCAGAGGATTCGGGGATTCCGGGCCCGTTTGCGGAGTTTGAAATGGGGAATGTGACGGATATCGCCCGGCTGGATGGGCTGATCAGGTCCGATCGTCCGCTGGTCACGATCCAGACCTACGAGGAGGCGTACGCGCTGGAACTGGTCCGAGAAGCGGGCGGCCCCGGCGGTAGCCTGCAGATCTGGACGGTGCTCAGCGGCGTGTACGACGGCATCCTCCAGAACGCTGAACCGATCCCTGACACAACCAACCCCGCGGCGGCGCTGTACTACCTCGGTTACAAAAACCCGGCGCAGATTGTGTGTCTTGTCGATATCGCGACGCACCTGGAAGACCCGGTTGTCGTGCGGGGCTTGCGCGATCTTGTCTCTGCGGCGGATGCGCGCGGGGGGACGGTGATCATGGTCGATCACGCGGAGAAGCTGCCGGGTGTGGTGGTGGCGCACGCGACGAAGCTGGAGCTTTCGCTTCCGGGCGAAGTTGAGCTCGAAGCGATCGTGCGCGAGACGGTGCGTCGGCTGCACGTGAGGGCGCCGTTTGAGATCGATCTAACAAAGCGGCAGCTCACGGCGCTGGTGTCGAACCTGCGCGGGCTGACACGCAGGCAGGCGGCGCAGGTCGTGTCCGATGTTGTGCACGACGACGGGAAGCTCGACGAGGACGACATCGAGCGCGTGATGCGGCTCAAGCAGGAGTTCGTCCAATCGGGCGGGATGCTCGAGTTCACGCGATCGCCCACGAGCATGGACGAGATCGGCGGGATGGTTCGGCTCAAGAAGTGGCTCTCGGCGCGCGAGCGGGCGCTCGACTCGGAAGACATTGATAGGCCCAGGGGCGTGATGCTTCTGGGTGTGCAGGGCGCGGGCAAGAGTTTGTGCGCCAAGGCGATCGCGACGGCGTGGCGGCGGCCGCTCCTGCGGATGGACGTCGGGGCGCTGTACGACAAGTTTGTTGGCGAGAGCGAACGCAGGCTCCGTGACACGCTGCACCAGGCGGAGTTGATGGCGCCGATCGTGCTCTGGATCGATGAGATCGAGAAGGCGTTCGCCAGCAGCGCGAGCCAATCGACCGACGGCGGGCTGAGCCGGCGCATGTTCGGGGCGCTCCTGACGTGGATGCAGGAGCACCGGTCGGCGGTCTTTCTGGTGGCGACGGCCAACGACATCGAGGCGCTGCCGCCCGAGCTGCTGCGTAAAGGCCGGTTCGACGAGATCTTCTTTGTCGATCTGCCGGGTGAGCAGGCGAGGCGCGCGATCTTCGAGATCCATCTCGGTCGGCGAGGGCTCATGCCCGGAAAGTTTGAGATCGGTGAGCTGATCGATGCGAGCGAGGGCTACAGCGGCGCGGAGATCGAGCAGGCGATCGTTTCGGCTCGGCACGAGGCGTCGGCGAGGAAGGGCATCGTTGATACGGCGCTGCTTGTGCAGACCCTGCGCGGCTCGCCGCCCTTGAGTGTGACGATGGCCGAGCGGATGCACGAGCTGCGCGCGTGGTCACGGGGTCGATGTGTGCCCGCGGATTGAGTGTCCGTTGGGGGTTGCGTCGCTTACGGGCAGATGACATCGTCGATGACACCGTCGGCGTCCTCGAAGTCGATCTCGTTGTCGCTGGTCTGGCTTCGTCCTCCGGGGGCGTCGCAATCAGAGCCGCCGACGACGTTGAAGCGGTAGGTGTTGTCGCTGTACTCGGAGACGAACTTGACGTCTGGGTTTGCGATGGTCTTGGCGGACTTGAGCGCGCCTTCGACCGGGCGGAGGCGCCACTGGCCTGCGCCGAAGCTGCTCGGCGCGACGGCTCGGACGACGATGGTGCGAGAGCCCGCGTCGTCTTCGGTCGGCGCCTCGGTGATGAACTCGCTCGAGCGGTCGACCCAGGTCTGCGAGCCCTCGGCGAGGTGCTCGACGATCATGTGCAGCGAGGCGTCGGTCGCGAAGACGGGGCCGAAGAAGCGGGGCGCGACGGCGGTCAGGAGCTGGTTGCTGTCGAGCGTGACGGTTTCGTTGTGATTCGGGAACGACTCGGTCTGGTGAAAGTTGAAGGGTGCGACACCGATCGCGCCGCCGCCGAAGTCGGCGAAGGGCGTGGTGTAGTGCTTGGTTGAATTGGTGATGACCATCGGCGAGGTTGTGCCGACGGTGACCTTCGCAGGCTCGTTGAAGTCGGTCTCGTTGCCCTTGCCGATGATGATCTGTCCTTCGAGCGCTTGATCAGAGCGGATGATGATCTCGCCGGCGGGGATGGACGAGTCGTTACGCGCGATGATGCCGGTGAAGAAGAGGGCGTTTTCGGTGAGCGTTCCACCGATGTCGACTTCGGGTCCGGCGGCGTATTCGTTTCTCATGCCGTTGGTGAAAACCATCTCGCCGTCGAGATCGCCCGCGATTTTGATCGCGCAGGGCGATTCACTGTTGCGTGCGAAACTTGTGAGTGTGCGAGCGCGGAACGAGCCGGAGAAGTCGCCCTCACGGGTGGTCAGGCCCGCGATGTAGCCGGGGATGCTCGGGTCGGTTTCGAGATCGATGTTTGCGTGGATCTCGTCGGCTTCGATGGTGCGGACGGCGCCGGCGGTGATGATGCCGACGAGCGAGGACGGTGAGCCGATGCTGCCCTCGACGTTGATGTGCTCGATCGCGAATGAGTGGAGGGGCGCGGTGGCGTAGATTGAGGGTCGGCCTTGGGCGCCGATGCTGCCCTCGACGGTGATGGATTCGATGCTGTGGCGGAGGGCGGCGAGGTTGCCGTTGAGATCGCCCGTGATTGAGACCGGTCCGATGTGGCCTCGGTACGCGGCGATCGAGCCGTTGGGTGTGACGCTGCCTGTGATGCTGACGGCTCCGAGTTTGGGTGCCGAGCCGGGCATGTCGCCCCAGTGGACGACCGGGGCGTCGAGATCGCCCGCGAGGTCGAGGCGGATGAGCTGGTGGACGTCGATGCCCGGGCCTGAGATGTTGCGGGCGCGGACCTGGAGACGGGTTCTCTCGTTGGCGGTGACGCCCGCGAGGGTCCGGCAGGCGACGGGGCTGATGGGGTTGTCCTCGCTGGTCGCGGGGAGCGTCGGCTTGCCGATAATGAGCGTTGGGGTGTGATCGGGGTTGGTTTTGAGCGTGACGACCCCGATATCGGTGTTGGCGGGGTCGTCTGTGAAGACGCGGACGGTCGCGCTGTTGGTGATCTCGATGAGGACATCGGAGCCCGAGGCGAGGCCCGGCTCGTTGGCGTCTTGGTTTGGGAATCCTGGGAGGGCGGCCCAGCCGTCGCCGGGGTTTGCGGGGGAGTAGAACTCGGCGTAGACGCCCTGAGCGAGCGCCGCGGGTGCCATGAACGTGGCCGAGGCGGCGAGTACGAGTCGGATCTTCGGATTCTGCATGCCTATCTCCAGTTTTGTGCAAGGTGCACCGGGCTAAGGAGATTGCCCGCGTGGGTGAGGTTCTGGCTCGGGTTTTTGGTGGTTGGTCAGGCTGTTGTGCCGGCTGGGTAGGTTGGGTAAAGGGAAGATCGGACGCTGGGAAAGCGCTTGGAGAGGGTGCTGAGGATTGACAGTGGTACGGTCAGGGCTAGGATCGTCCCTGTCCGGCAGGTGGGTCGGTCAGATTGGCCGCTGTAGCTCAGTGGTAGAGCGCACCCTTGGTAAGGGTGAGGTCGTGAGTTCAACTCTCACCAGCGGCTTTGTCCGCATGGTTGGCGAGACCTTCGGGATCTCGGCAGCTATGCTACTTGGCTGGCTTTTTGTTGGCCGGTTTGTGGCTCTTGATGTCTCCCGGTGGGGCGGCAGATTGAGTCAGAGAAAGAGTAGGAAGTAGAGGCTTTTTCGGTTTCACCAGCCTTTGTATGGGCTGGGAAGGATCGGGGAGCCGGGCACGGGCCGGGTGGCTCGAGCCCGTTTGGATTTACGTTCGCGGCGGCGGGTGCTTCATCGGTTGAAGACTCGGACCGCTCCGGATTTTGGAGGTTCCAGGCTATGGCCAAGGGTGTATTCGAGCGCACCAAGCCGCACGTGAACGTCGGCACAATCGGTCACATTGACCACGGTAAGAGCACGCTGACCGCTGCTCTCGTCGCACGCGCAGCAGCAAAGGGTCTCAGCGAAGCCAAGAGCTACGCAGACATCACCAAGGGCGGTACCGTCCGTGACTCCAACAAGACCGTGACGATCCACTCGTCGCACGTGGAGTACGAGACCGAGGGTCGCCACTACGCACACGTCGACTGCCCTGGTCACGCCGACTTCGTGAAGAACATGATCACCGGTGCCGCCCAGATGGACGGCGCGATCCTCGTTGTGGCCGCCGACTCGGGCCCGATGCCCCAGACCCGTGAGCACGTTCTGCTCGCCCGTCAGGTGGGTGTGCCCTACATCGTCGTCTTCATGAACAAGGTTGACCTTGTCGACGACGAAGAGCTTGCCGACCTCGTCGAGATGGAAATCCGCGAGCTGCTCGACAAGTACGAGTTCCCCGGCGACGACACCCCGATCATCCGTGGTCAGTCGAAGGCTGCCCTCGAGAACCCGGGCGACGACGCGATCTGCAAGCCGCTCGACGAGCTCTTCGAGGCTCTCGACAGCTACATCCCCGAGCCGACCCGTGAGGACGACAAGCCTTACTTGGTCGCTGTTGAAGACGTCTTCTCGATCAAGGGTCGTGGTACTGTTGCCACGGGTCGTATCGAGCGTGGCGTCGTCAAGGTCGGCGACGAGGCCGAGATCGTTGGCCTCATGAAAGAGAACGTGAAGACGACCGTCACCGGCGTCGAGATGTTCCAGAAGACCCTCGACGAGGGCCGCGCAGGCGACAACGTGGGCATCCTGCTCCGCGGTGTTGAAAAGGACGGCATCTCCCGCGGGCAGGTCATCTGCAAGCCGGGCTCGATCAAGCCTCACACCAAGTTCAAGGGTCAGGTCTACGTTCTGACCAAGGACGAGGGCGGCCGTCACACCCCGTTCTTCTCGAACTACCGCCCGCAGTTCTTCTTCCGCACCACGGACGTGACCGGCTCGATCAAGCTTCTCGGCGGCGCCGAGATGTGCATGCCGGGCGACAACATCGAGGTCGAAGTTGACCTCGGCGACAAGCCAGTTGCGATCGAAGAGGGCCTGCGTTTCGCGGTCCGCGAGGGTGGCCGGACCATCGGTTCGGGTACCGTGACTGCGGTCATCGAGTAAGACTCGGGACCTGTCAGTCTGTATTGAATTTCCCGGTCCGCTCGCCAAAGCGGGCGGACCGGCTTTGTTAGACGGTGCGGCGAGGAGTCAGGTGGGCTCGTCGGGTGCAGCTAGCTGAAACGGGAGGCCCGTCATGGCCAAGAAAAAAACGGCTCGAGAGAGTGTTTGGCTCCAGTGTACTGAGTGCCTCGATCTGAACTACCGCACCTCGCTGAACGTCAAGGGCGGCATGCCGGAGAAGATGAAGGACGGTATCAAGAAGTACTCTCCTCGCCTTCGCAAGCACACACTGCACAAAGTCAAGCGTAAGTAAACGCTGCTCCTTGTGAGCCGCGCGGTCGGAACATCTGAACGCCAGTAGCTCAATTAGGTAGAGCAGCGGATTCCAAATCCGCAGGTTAGGGGTTCGATTCCTCTCTGGCGTGTTACGCGGTTTCGGCGTTTGGCCGGCGCGTGGAATGAAATGGGACGCTTATGAACGTCGGCATCTACAAGCCGGGTCAGGGGTATTGGGTCCGGGTGCTGACCGCGATCTTTGCGGGTGTGCTTGTTCTGACCGGCGCGACGTGGGCCTGGGCACAGGCGACGCGTTACCGCCCGCCGACACCGACCTGGAACGTGGGCTTGGTCGCGATCGAGGGCTCGCTGACGCCGGGCGTTCAGGTTGATATCTACGACATCGCCGATACTGGCCCCGTGCTCGTCGGCACAGCGGTCGCTGACAGCTACACGACGGGCGAGGCCCGGACGGGTGATGTGGTTCTTTCGAGCATCCAGATGCAGGGCGACAGCGCTCTTGTGACCGCGAGCCGGATCGTGGTCGAGGACATCGTCGGCCAGGATTCCGAGGCGTTCAGCGCCCAGATCCGCCGGGGCAGCGCGATCGGCATCCCGGCGTTCGAGGTGATCTACGTTCAGGCGGCCATCGCGGGCACGATCATGCTGATCGGCGCGGTGCTGGTGTTCTACTTCGTGGGAACCAAGCGCCGGACTGTTGACTTCCTGATCGCCACCGACGGCGAGATGAAGAAGGTCAACTGGTCCACCCGCAAAGAGGTGCAGGGCTCGACGGTCGTCGTCGTGATCGCCTCGATGTTGCTGGCGATGACGATCTTCGTAGTCGACTACGGGTTCGGTGCGTTCTTCAAGCTGATCGGCGTGCTCCAGGGATGAGCATGCCATAGTCGCTGGCGTGATGGTTCTTTCTGTGAGCCTTGCCGGTGAGAAGGGACTGTATTGGTCATGTCAGAGCATGAAACTCCAGAGAACGAGTCGGCCCAGCAGGAAGCCACTGCCCAAGAGCAGGCTCCGAGCACCGAGGTTGCCGAGACCGAAGCGCAGTCTGCTGCTCCGTCTGAGCAGGCCCTCGACGGCAAGCCAAACGAGAAGGCCGACCTGATCGGCGATGACGAGCCGGTTCGTCACGACGGCATGGACTGGTTCGTGCTCCGTGTCGCATCCAACAAGGAGAGCTCGGTTCGCGAGACGCTGCTCCGCAAGGTGCAGATCGAGAACATGAGCCACCTGGTCAACCGCATCCTGGTGCCGATGGAGAAGACCAAGACCATCAAGGGCGGCAAGCAGCGGATCACGCAGACCAAGCTCTACCCTGGCTACGTGTTCGTCGAGATGCGTCTCGAGGACGATGGGCGAATCCCGCAGGACGTGTTCTTCCTGATCAAGGAGACCACGGGTGTTGGCGATTTCGTGGGTACTGCCGGGCGCCCGACGCCTTTGCAGCAGCACGAGATCGAGAAGATGCTCCAGGACAGCCGCAAGCCCGAGGACGAGCCGACGATCAAGCTCACCTTCGAGAAGGGCGAGGCGGTCACGATCAAGGAGGGTCCGTTCGAGGGCTACGAGGGCACGGTGGACGAACTGCTGCCTGAGAAGGGCCTTGTGCGTGTTCTGGTCACGATCTTCGGTCGACAGGCTCCGGTTGAGCTTGAGGAGTGGCAGATCATCAAGACCGAGGACGCCTGATCGGGTTCTGATGAAATGAAATCGAATCGCCGGCGGTCCGTGTTGGGCCGCCGGTTTCTTTTTTGGACCACCGGGCGGGTGTGGCTGTATAGGCTGAATTGTCAGCGGGCCTATGTGAGACGGAGCGAGCGTTGGTCGAAGGTGAGAACAACCAAGAGAGTTCGGCGATGCTGAGCGAGCGTCAGCGCGAGGAGCAGGCCGAGCGGGTCGCGATCTTTGAGTCGGGCGGCAAGCGGAAGAAGCGGGGCCGGAAGCGTCGGGTGCTCGCGGTCGCGGCGGTGTTGCTGCTTGTTGTGGCGTTTTTCTTGCCGCAGCTCGTTGGTGTGTTTGGCAAGGGGTTCGTCGAGTCGAAGGCGTCGTCGGCGATGGGTGTCGATGTGCGGATCGAGCGGCTCGGGCTTTCGTGGTTCGGGTCGCAGCGGGTGACGGGGCTTCGGATCGTTGACAGCAAGCTGCGCGAGGCGGCGGACGTTGACATCAAGGCGGGCAAATCGCTTGTCGGGCTGATCGCGGACTGGAAGTCGTTCGGGATGGTCGAGGTCAGCGGCGAGGTGCTGTTGGACCAGACTGAGGGCCCGCTCGCGGAGATGCTCGGCGGCGGGGCGGACGAGCCGGTCGCGGCGGAAACTTCGGGCGGCGTGCCGATGAACCTGCGCGGGTCGGTTCTGTTCAATGGGCTCGATGTCCGCTACCGGAGTGATGACCTCGACGTCTTGGCAGAGGGCATCACGGGGAACTTCGGGATCAAGGGCGCCGATGCGTTGGGTGTGACCCTGCGCAGCGGGCGGGTTGTGTACGACGGGGCCGAGGGCGAGATCGACCTTACGGTTTCGATGAGCGGCTACGCGGACGCGTCGGGCATGCTCGATCTTGAGAAGGCGGTGCTGACGGGATCGGTCGGTGTTGTGAGCGAGGATGCGCCGCTGAGCTTTGTTGATGGGGCGGCGTCGAATAAGCGGGCGGAGTTGTCGGCGAAGTTTGAGGGCTCGCTTGCGCGCGGGTCGGCGGAGCTTTCGCACAGCTCGGCGGATTCGGAGGTTGCGCTTCCGGTTTCGTACAGGCTCGGTGACGGGGCGTATGTGATCGAGGTGCCGACGTCGGGCCGGGCGCGGGTCGGGGGTTCGGTGGTGTCGGCGTATGCGCCCGAGCTTGCGGGGTATGTCGGCAAGGAGTTCGTGCTCGAGTCTGGCCGGGTTGTTGAGCTTGGGAAGCTGCCTGGTGTGTCGGTCGGGATCGATGAGCTTTCTGTCCGGGTGCCGACGTCGGGGGCGTTTGATCTGAACTCGATTGTCGCGAGGCTGACGGTCGAGACGGAAGAGCTGACGGGCAAGCTCGACGGCGAGGAATGGCTGGTCGAACCGATGGCGGTTGATGTCAGCACGCGAGGCGTTCGTCGGGGCGTTGGCGTGCAGGCGGTGACGACGGCGCAGCTCGCCGACCGGCCGGCGGGTGTGTTCGTGCTCAACGCGGAACTCGAGGATGTGTTCGACGAGGCCGGGCGATTGCCAAGCGGGGCGGATGCGCTGATCGAGCGCGTGCTCGCGGGGCTCCGCGGCGGTGTTGAGGTGAACGACGTCGAGACGGCGTTGGTCGAGTCGATCGTTGGGCCGATGCTCGCCGAGTCGGGCGTTGTGCTGAACGAGGATCTTGGCAAGACGCTCGCGTCGGAGGTGACGTTCACGGGCGGCGCAAACCAGGTGGCGCGTGTGTGGGTGACGTCGGAGAATCTGCGCGTCGGCGGCGGGTTTGTGATCGACGAGGGCGTGGTGAAGACTGACGGCTCGGGCGTCCGCGCCGAGGCGGAGTCGGTGTCGCCTTTCGTGTCGCGGATGATCGGCGTGCCCGGGCTTTTGCTGACCGGTGGAGGCCGGAGCGAGCTGTGGGTGCGGGACGTTTCTGTTGATCTGTCGCGGTTCACGGCCGAGGCGGCGAAGGACTGGAGCGCAGTCTCTGGGTTTGTTGAGCTTCGCGTTGAGCCGATGCTCGGGACTCTGGTTGACGGCGAGGAGAGCCTTGCGGTCGAGACGTCGGCGTCGGCGGTTTCGGTTGATCTGCTGGATCTGCGGAATGGCGCCTCGGTCGCGGCGGGCCTGTCGGTGCGCGTGTCGGGCGAGCCTGCGGGTGAGTTGAACGTTTCGCTTCGCGCGAAGGACGTGGTTGATGACGAGGGGGCGCTGATCGCTGGTGTGCCGACAGTCGAGGGCGAGGTCTCGCTGCGCGGCGCGAAGACGAGGCTGGCGCAGAGGCTGGTCGAGGCGCAGGGCTTTGTGCTTGAGCGGGACCTCGGTCCTGTGGTTGATGTGGTTGCAAGGGCGAACGTTGATGCGGAGGGCGTGGTCGGGATCGATGCGACCGTGCGCGCCGAGCGCGTTGATGCGTCGGCGAGGCTGCAGATCGCGGATCGTGTGCTTTCGAGTATTGACGATGGTGTGAGTGTTCAGGTCCGCCGGGTTGGTGATCTGATCGCCAGGTGGCTGCCAGAGGGCATAACGCCGATGCAGGGCGGCGGGGTGAAGATCGGTTCGAGTGACTTTGTGTTTGCGATGGGCGAGCGCGGCGTGGACTGGTCGCGGACACGGGTGAACGCGAGCGTTGGTGTGCTCGGGGTTACGGTAAGCGATGCCGGGGGCAAGAGCTACCAGATCGAGCGGCTCGACGGCGAGGTGTCGCTTGGCGGGCAGGCGGACGGAACGGTTTCGTTTAATAGCGTGATCCAGCAGCGCGGCGAGCCCGTGCCGGCGGCGGGGCAGTTCGCACTCGTCGGGCTGGTCGATGGCGATCGGCTCGCGCTCGACGCGGTCCGGCTCGACGGGCAGATGGACATCAGCGGGTTCCCGATCTCCGCGGCGACGGAAGCGGTGGACATGGGCGCGCGCGATGTGCGTTCGCTGACTGCTGAGCTTGTCGGCAGACTGATGGACGTGACGGTCGCGGCGGACGCGGATTCGGGCAAGCTGTTTGTCTCGGTGAAGGGCGATCGGCTGACGGGTGAGGCGCAGGCGTCGCTTGTCGGCGGCGACTTTGTCGTACGGGGCGCACGGTTCGAGTCGGTGATCGGACCCGAGGTGATCGAGCAGATCAGGATCCGGGCCGCGCAGGCGGCGGGCAAGACCGAGCCGATGGGCGCAAGGTTTACAAAGCCCGCGAGTGTGGAGTTTGAGGTCGACGAGTTCGGCTTGCTCGAGGGCTGGGCGTTTGCGCCGAGCGGCTCGCCGGGCGTTGTGCTGAGGGCGTCGGGGCGTGTCGAGGGCGCACTGATCGAGCGCGACGGTGAGCTGGTCGAAGCGGGCGAGATCGGGCTGGCACCGATGCTGCTCGAGGGCGTGGTGCCTATCGGGAGCATTCTCGGCGGCGAGACGGCGCAGGTGTCGCTGGCTGTTTCGGGCGAGGTGGTTTCCGAGGATGTCCAGGTGGCGCTCATCACGGGCGGGCTTGATGTCGGGTTCGCGGCTGGCCAACTCGATGGGCAGTTAAAGGCGGATCTGAGGCTTGAAGATCTCGACTGCGGTCAGATCGACGAGGTGGCGAGGCTGGACGGGTACGTAGCGGGTGTCGCGGGCGCGAGGCTCGGGGTTGATCTCGCGGTCTCGGGCGTGATGTCGGCGGGGGAGATCTCGCAACTCTTGGGCGAGGTGTCAGTCGAGAGCCCTCGGCTGAAAACGAGGTCGCCGATTCGGATCGCTGCGGACGCGGGATCGATCTGGGTTGCAGAGCCTGTGTCGCTCGGCTGGCTGATCGAGAAGGAGATTGCGACGCATCGGATTCTGGCGCAGCCGGTGGGTGCGGAGCGGATCTTTGCGACCGAGCCGATCGAGACGGAGCTGCTGATCGAGAGTTTGCGGCTGTCGTTGGGCGAGGGGAAATTTGCGCCGGGTGTGTTCGTTATTGAGGCCGAGCTTCGTTCGCCGGCGTTTATCGTGAGGGTGCCGGGCGAGTCGGGTACGCCCGAGGGTAAGGTGCACACGTACCGCGATCTTTCGATGCGCGTGACCGGTGATTCGTCGCACATCGAGATTGACGGGACCGCGGTTGCGGACGACGGCAGGGCGGACCCGCTTGTGTTCGATGTCGATGTCAAACACTTTGCCGACGAACGGGGGCTGGTGCATTCTGAAACGCTCACCGCGAGTGTGGATGTGCGGTCGAAGGATTCGCCGACGGCGCTGTTCGATGCGCTGCTCAACCAGGGCGGGATGATGGCGGAGGTCATCGGTCCTGATGTGTCGCTCGATATTCACGGGACGGAGCTTCGCGCGGATTCGGGGCTGCTGCGTGTTGATCTTGCCGGGACTCGTGCGTCGGGGAATCTTGTGGGCCGGATGTTCGAGGGTCGGTTCATCGCGACGGAGCCGGCGGTGCTGACGGTTCGAGAGGTTCGTCCCGAGCTTGGTCGTTTCTTGAGCCGGGCGGTGCCTGTGATCGGGACGATCTCGAAGACCGCCGAGGACGGGCCGGCGACGCTGACGCTGAATGTGCTTGAGTTGCCGCTGGTGCGTGAGTCGGATCTCTCGCGACTGATGGCGCTCTCGGTTGAGGCGGTGGTCGATCTCGGGACGGCGCGGTTCGAGACGAGCTCGGCGTTTACGAATGTCATGAAAGCAACCGGGCAACGCGCCAAGGGTGGGATCGGTCACAAGATCAAGCCGATCCCGCTGACGATCAACAGCGGCAATCTGACCTACCCGAGGTCGAAGATCCCGATTGGTGAATTCACGATCGAGAGCGAGGGGCATTTCAGGCTGACGGATGGGTACATGAACATCGTGACGTTTGTGCCGATGGCGGCGCTTTCTGAGGAAGCGCTCGGGAAGCTCAAGACGGGTGTGACGTCGGCGCTTGGTCGGCAGTTCCCGGGGTTCGAGTCGGCGACGATGGTGCCCTGGCGGACGAAGGGGATGCCGGGCAACCGGACGACGAAGCCCGACGTTGAGCTGCTGCTTCAGAACATCGGCGATGTGTTCAACCCGATCAAGCTGCTGGAGAACGGGCTGAATTCGGTCGGCGGTCTGCGTATCGACAGCGACGACGACAAGAAAGAAGAGAGCGACGGCGGTCAGTAGCCGGTTCGGTTACGACTCGCTGAGTATGTCTTTCCGGCTTTCCCAGAGATCGTCGAGGCGTTGGCTTGTTTTTGATGCAGGCGGTGAGGCGAGCTGTGAGCCGCAGGCGGTGAGCAGGTCGATCATGCCCTGCGCATCGGCGAGGGAGATGTGCTCTCTGCCGGGCTTCGGGTCTTTGAGCGTGCCGGCTTGGGCCTCGTCGAGGTTTGCCATGTTGTGGTAGTTGCCGAGCGGGAGGCAGACGCATGTCGCGTCGAGCCCGGCGTGGCAGAAGACGGTGGCCTCGCACGCGCCGCCGGCCATGAGTTTGCGTTGCCATTTCCAGGTCGGTAGGTCGGACTGTTTCTGTGATGCGGTCGGTGTCGCTGGACCGCCCGCGATGGACTCGGCGATGCGCGCGATGTCGTCGGTGAGCCTCGGGCTGAAGATGGTGAGCCGATCGCCGACGCGGACGATGGGCCCGCCGCCGATGGGCGCTTCGGGGAAGGCCCTGCTGTTCTCGAGCGCGATGACCTTTGCGTTCTGTGGGATGGTGTTGTGCCTGACCGCGGCGAGTGCGCCGATGAAGCCGACTTCTTCGGCGCGGGTGAAGAGCAGGCGGACGTCGGCTTTGTGCTTGCCGGCTTTGCGTTCTTTGCGGATGTTGTCGAACGCGATCATCGCGCACGCGGCGGCGGCGAGGTCGTCGCAGGCGACGGTGTGCAGCTGCCCGTCGATGATCTCGGCCTTTGGCAGGAGCCAGCGGGCGATGTCGTTTGTTGTGATGTCGTCGGCGGGTTCGTCGAGCTCGCAGATGTAGTGCTTGTAGGGGCTTTCGGAGGTCGGCTCGGTTTTCTCGATGATGGTGCCGGGCAGTGAGCGGTCGTCGGCGGTGATGACCTCGATGCGTGCGTCGTTGAAGTAGTCGTCCATGACGCCGCCGCGGAAGGCGAGTTCGAGCGTGGCGGGTGCGATGATTCGTTCGACGACGAAAGCGGGGTGGTCGAGGTGCGCGGTGAAGTAAACGGGCGGGGCATCGTCCGAGGGTTCTTTGAAGCTGACGGTGAGGTTGCCCGACGGGTCGGCGGTCATCTCGATGTCGTCGCGCGAGTTGAGCCAGTCGTTGATGAACGAAACAACGCGACCCTCACGGCCTGCGGCGGTGGGGGTCGCGGTGAGCTTGAGCATCATGTCGATGTCGGACTGCGTTGGCTGGTGATGGGTCATGCTTTGATGGTATGACCCGGGATTGTTAGAAGCCCGGCACCGGGTTGTCGCATTCGACGAGGACGGGCTGGATGCCGCCGCCCCGGCCTTGGCCGAGGAAGTTCATGAACTCCCAGTCGTTCTGGTCGCTGAGGATGTCGCATGTGCTGTCGTCGCACGCGCCGGTGCTGCCGCAGCTTGTCGTGTTGAGGTTGCCGCAGTTGATGTTGCGAGAGACGGTGCCGCCGTTGATTGAACCGTTCTCGTTCCAGTCGATGGGCACGCCGCAGATGCCGTCGGCTTCGACGAGCGCGTTCTCGTTGAGGTCGGGGTTGAAACCTCTTGAGTAGTCGAGGACGCCGTCACCGAATCCGTCGCAGTTTGTGTCTACGCCGGGGAACTGGTTGTTGTAGTTGAGGATTGAGTTGTAGTTTGGTTTGCGGTTGCGGGCTTCGAAGCCGCCGTGGTGCATGCCGAAGTTGTGGCCGATCTCGTGCATGAGCGTGTTCGCGTTGTAGACGTCGTTGTCCCAGAACTGGTAGAGGGTGACGAAGAGGACGTCTGAGTAGAGGTAGGCGACGCCCGAGGAGCCGTTGGATGCGGAGTTGTATCGGTGAGTGAAGATGCCGTAGTGGAAGATGCCTTGTCTGCGCGGGTCCATGTAGGTATCGCGGTAGTTGAAGATCTCGCCGAAGTCGAGGAATTCCGGGTTGGTGCCAGCGAAGAGGAGCTGGCCCCCGTCGAAGAGTCCGCCTTGTCCGTAGTCGATGATGAAGTCCACACCGGTGATGCCGTCGGGGTTGGTCAGTGGTGCGTTGGCGAATGCGTCGGCGATTCGTGCGTACATGCCTGGGCGAGGTCTGTGTGAGTGGAAGGAGGTGTCGTGGTTGTCTTCTGTCCAGTCGATTTCGATGAAGACGGTTTTGTGGTTCGGGTTTGCGCCCATGCCGGGCAGGTTGAGTCCGTCCTCGGTGCCGTAGGCCTCGTCGCCGTCGAGGATGTTGTCGCCGTCGGAGTCGGGGTGGTTCGGGTCGGTTCCTGTTGCGAAGTCGCGGTAGAAGAGCCCGGTGTTGTTCTCGTAGATGTTGGGGATGCGGTCGCCGTCGCTGTCGTTGAAGTTGCATCCGGCGTTGTAGTTTCCGATCCACGCGCTGAAGTCGGTGGGTGTGATGATGCCGTCGCCGTTCTGGTCGGCGATGTCGGTATCCATCGCGTTGTAGGCGGAGACCCACGCCGAGAAGTCGGTCGGTGAGAGCTGGCCGTCAACGTTGGTGTCGGCCGGGCACGGGTGTGACTGAGCCGCGGCGGTGGACGCGGCGGCAGCGATTGCGATAACGGCGAGCAGTTTCAAGTTGTGACTCCAATTCGGCAGCTTAGAGGCTGTGTGTATCTACAGACGCTATCGGCTCGCGACGGCTTGCCGCAAGGCTAGAGGTCGGAATTCGCGCGGAAAATAGCGCAAACATTGAATGTCTGTGCTGATTTCAAAGGAATTGCGCAGCCTGCTGGAGCTTAGCGTCGGCCTGATCTGATCCTGCCGCCGAGCGATTTGGGTGGCCGTTTGGAGGGGACGATGCCGCCCGGGAATTTGTCCTTCGAGACTTCCTCGGCGGGCGGGGCTTCGGAGGTGTTGTACCGGTTGCGCGCCATCGCAGCTTCGAGTTGCAGTTCGCGCTGGCGCTGCTGCTCGAGGTAGTCCGCGGGCGGCTCGCCCGGCTCGAAGTCGTCGTACTCCTGTAGCGGGATCTCGGTGTTGATGTGGTTCTCGATCGCGGTGAGCAGCGGTCCCTGCTCGGGCGTGACGAACGACCACGCGATCCCGCCCGAGCCGGCGCGGGCGGTGCGCCCGATGCGGTGGACGTACAGCTCGATGTCCTCGGGCAGGTCGTAGTTGATGACGTGGGTGATGCCCTCGACGTCGATGCCCCGGGCGGCGAGGTCGGAGGCGATGAGCACAGAAAGGTCGCCCGAGCGGAGTTTCTCCATGACGCTGTTGCGCTTGCCCTGCGCGAGGTCGGCGTGGATGGCGTGCGCTTCGATGCCCTTGCGTGCGAGCATGCGCGCCAGGTCGTCGCAGACGCGCTTGAGCCTGCAGAAGATCAGCGTGAGCGCGGGCTCTTCGTGTGTCAGCAGGTGGGTGAGCAGCGCCTTCTTATCCCAGGGCTGGACGGTGAGGTAGTACTGCTTGACGAGGCTCGCGGTGAGCGAGCCGGCGCTGGTGACGATTTTCTCTGGTTTCGTCATGTAGCTGCGCGCGAGGCTCTCGATCTCGTCGGAGAGTGTCGCGGAGACGAAGACGGTCTGGCGGTCCTTGGGGCAGAGGCCCAGGATGTGCTTGATGTCCTGACGGAAGCCGACGTCGAGCATGCGGTCGACTTCGTCGAGGATGACGAACTTGAAGTTGCGGAAGCTGAGGTAGCCACGGCGCTGCATGTCCATGATCCGGCCCGGCGTGCCGACGATGATCTCGGCGCCCTTGTTGAGTTTGTCGGCCTGGGTCGTGATTTTCTGGCCGCCGTAGACAGGAATGGATCGGATGTGCGACTTGAAGCTGAGCTCTTCGAGTTCTTTGTGGATCTGGATCGCGAGCTCGCGCGTCGGCGCGAGGATGAGCGCTTGGAAGTCCTCGCCCGGTTTGACTTGCGAGAGCAAGGGCAGGCCGAACGCGGCGGTCTTGCCGGTGCCTGTTTTGGCTTGGCCGATGACGTCCTTGCCCGCGAGGATCGGCGGGATGATCTGCGCCTGGATGTGCGTCGGGTGCGTGAACTTCAGTTCGACGAGCTGGTCGAGGAGTTCCTGCTGAAGGCCGAGGTCGGCGAAGGTTTTCTCTTGGTCAAAGATGTCGGCATTGGACGTGTCGCGCTGGCTGCGGACGCGGGTGACCTTTGCGTCCTCGGCGGTTGATTCGGGGCGGTCGGATTTTTCGCCTTGCTTGGCCGAGTCACGGTCAGAGTCGCGGCCGGACTTTCTGCGTCGGCTCCGGCGCTTCTTCTTCGGCTGCTCGCCTTCGGAATCGGAGTCGCTCTGCTCATCGGAAGCACGCGAGGTCTCGGCGAGGTCCTTGCTCCGGCGGCGCTTTGGCGCATCGGAGCCGGCTTCGGATGAAGAGCCGGTTTCGGAGGCGGCGGTTTCGCTCGCGGGCTTGCGCTTGCCGCGGCGTCGGCGACGCTTCTTTTTGGTCGGCTCGCCTGAGCTTGCTTGGTCCTGGTTTGCGGTTTCGGGCGATTCGCTCTTTGGAGCTTCGGCGGGGTTCTCGTCGGGCATTGTGTATCCAAGTACCTGTTGTAGCAGGATTTGTAAGAAACGGCGGCCCGGGCACTTTCTTCTTCCCCGGCCCAAATTGACATCTGACAGATACTAGCGCTGCCGGGGTTGGTTTGGTTGGTTGGCGTCGTTGTAGAGGCGAAAGAGGGCCTGGTGTTTGAGTTTAGTGGCCTTGGCGGTGGCTTTGGCGGCGAGGAGGCCGTCTTTGCCGTCGAGGAAGGCCCGGCGGAGGAGCATCTGTTTGAGGAAGGCGGCGGCCGGGCTCGTCAGGAGTTTGAACCGGCTCGGGGTCTTGCCGTCGGCGAGCATGGAGGTCGCCATCACCTCGGCGTGGCGGCCCTGCTTGGCGATGAACTCGGGCCAGGTGCTGATCGAGTCGTGGCGGAGATCGCCCGCGAGCCTGCCGATCGGCTCGGCCTTGTCGATGGGGGCGAGGTGATCGTGCGGGTCGAGCCCCTGCCAGCGGTAGAGGCCCTGTCTGACGAGCCGGAGGCGCCACTCGGGCTGCCAGGCGTGGTTGAGGGGCTTGTTGTTGACGAAGACCTTGCGGTTGAGAATGAAGCCGGTGTGGCTGGCGGGCGCGTCGAGGGCGGCTTTGATCGATTCGATGAGCTCGGGCAGGGGGGACTCGTCGGAGTCGAGCGCGAGGACCCATTCGCCCGAGCAGGCCTCGAGCGCGAGCTGTTTGGTTTTGACGTAGCCCAGCCAGTCGGACTCGATGATCCGGGCGTTGGCGCCGCGGAGCATGTCGAGCGTGGCGTCGGTCGAGCCGGAGTCGACTGCGACGATCTCGTCGGCGAGGTCTTTGACGGATTCGAGCGTCCTGCCGATGGTGTCGGCCGAGTTCTTGCAGACTATGGCGACGGAGAGACGCATCGTGCAATGGTAGAGCGTGCGGGCCGGGTGCGCGCGGGTGGGTTCCTACCCTCTTGTGTGGCACGCGATGTACGAATCTGGCAGCTCGGCGAGGGCGAGTCGAGGGACGACTGGGAGCGGGTGCTCTCTGGTGCTGGGTGGCGTGAGGGAGATCAGCTCAAACTAGACGAGCGGGGTCGGGGTGTGTGGCGGGCGGTGATGCTCGGGTCTGTTGTTGCGGTGAAGGTGAGGCCTTTGCCGGGTGTGATGGACCGGCTTCGGTTTCGGGTCGGCGCGACCGATCTCGGTCGGGCGTGTCTCGGTTCGGCGCTGCTGAATGCGCGCGGGATGTGGTCGCCGAGGGTGCGTGTGTTGGCGCTTGTTCGGGTGAACGGGAAGTGGCAAGAGGTCTTGGTGACCGAGTGGGCCGGGGGCAGGACGCTGCTCGAACTCTGGGTCGAGGGCGGGCGCGCTGAGCGGATGGGGCTCGCTGCAAAGGCGGGCGCTTCGGTGGGTCGGCTCTTGGCGGTTGGTGTGTTCAACCGGGACTGCAAGCCCTCGAATCTGATAGTAAACGACGATCGCGTCGGGTTTGTTGATGTGGGGGGTGTGCGCTCATCGGGTGGCGATCGCGCCGGTGAGCTGGCGCGGATGATCGCGGCGCTCGGTTTCGAGCCGACGGGTGTGGGCGCTCGGCCGACGTTTGACGAGGTGGTGATAGGTGTTCGGTCGGCGCTCGGCGCGGCCGGGGTTGCGCGGGAGCGCCGAAAGGGCGTGCTGAAGACTGTGCGCGAGCTTGCGGAATCGCACGGCGACCCGACGCCGAAGGACAATCCCGTAGCGCCAGCCGGCGAAATGCGCTAGGCTGTTCGCTATGGCGCGCCGGAGCGAAGCACAGCACGATCCCTTTGACAGGTTTGGGCCTGTGAGTCCCGATCGCCCCGCGCAGAAGACGTGGATCGCCCGGCACATGCCGACGTTTTTCCCGGGGCCTGTTGAGGAGTCGGACCACCCGACGCACTGGGACTGGCCCGCGTGGCTCGACCGCGATGATGTTGCGTGGCTTGCGACATTGAAGAAGCTGTACGCGATGCCGATCACGTTCCCGGCGGCGATGAGCCCGGAGGTTGGGCTGTTGCTGTTCTCGCTTGTTCGGAACATCAGGCCGAGGACGGTGGTCGAGGTCGGGTCGTTTCTTGGCGTGAGCACGATCTGGATGGCTGCAGCGCTGGAAGAGATCGGGGATGAGCCCAACTCGTCGGGCGATGTTGATGGGCGGGTCGGGTCGCTGCTTGCGATCGATGACTTTGCGCCGGTGAAAGAGACGCAGTGGCGCAAGGCGTCGCTCGATGGTGACCGCCTGCCGATCGTGCAGCGGCATGTTGACGAGGCGGGGCTTTCGCACCGGGTGCATCTTGAGAAGGGGATCAGCTGGGAGGTTTTGCCGGGTGTGCGCGATCAGCTTCGCGCGACGGGCGGCGTTCAGCTTGCGCTTCTTGATGGTGACCACGGCGCGGAGGGGCTGCGGAAGGATCTGATCGAGCTTGAGCCGGTCTTGAACACGGGCGGGTATGTTGTGGTTCACGACACGATCCCGGAGCGGTGCGGCGGTCATGTCGGGGGTCGGCATCTGCTGGAGCACATCAATTCGTTCTCGGCGGGGCTGTACGAATCGGTCGAGGTGTTTCTGTCGCCGATGAACTACGGGCTTGGGCTGTTTAGGAGGATGGGGTAGAGAGAAACCCTCTCCCCGACCCTCTCCCTAGAAGGGAGAGGGAGAAAGAAGTGAGTATGGCAAAGAAAGCAGCACCATTGAAGCCGACGCACGAGATTAAGGGGACGATGCGTTCCGAGAGCGGCAAGGCGTCGGGCGTGAAGGTGTATGTGGGCGATTGCCGAGAGGTGCTGCCGAACATCCCGCAGGTGAAGCGTGGCGAGGTCGATCTTGTGTTCGCGGACCCGCCCTTTAACTGGTCTCGGGCGTACGACGAGTGGCACGACCGGATGCCGCGCAACGACTATCTGGACTTTACGTACGACTGGCTCGATTTGTGCATCGGGTCGCTGCGCGATCACGGGTCGATGTGGGTGAACATCCCGGACGACACCGCGGCGGAGATCGTGATGCACCTGAAGATGCGCGGGCTGCACATGATCAACTGGTGTGTTTGGCACTACCGGTTCGGGCAGAACACGAAATCACGGTTCATCAACTCGAAGGTGCACGCGTTGTACTTCGCGAAGGATCCGAAGAACAGGCGGTGGAACGCGGAGGAGGTTCTTGAGACTTCCGACCGGGCGTCGACATACTTCGACCCGCGGACGATGGACAAACGCGACGGGATGCCCGCGGGCAAGCGGCTGCCGATGGACGTGTGGTACGGGCAGTACTGGGGGCGCATCCAGGGCAACAACAAAGAGCGGATGCCCGACCACGACAACCAGCTTCCAGAGGTGTACCTTGAGCGCGTGATCAACGCGACGAGCAACCGGGGCGATCTGGTTCTTGATCCGTTCTTCGGTTCGGGGACGACGGGTGTGCTGGCGCACGCGCTTGGGCGTGGGTTCATCGGGACGGAGTTTTCGGCTGCGAATGCGAAACGCGCGTTTAAGCGCACGCAGGAGGGGCCGATCAGGCTTGGTGCGCTCGCAGACGCGGTGACGGCGATTCACCAGCCGAGGCGGCGCAGGCCCGCGGCGTCCGCGGCGAAGTGAGCGTTGTCGAATCAACCGAGGGCGGTGTGATTGTTCGTGTCAAGGCAGTGCCCGGCGCGAAGCGCGAGCAGATCGCGGGTGTGCTCGGGGATCGGCTGAAGGTAAAGGTGTCGGCGCCCGCTGAGGGCGGAAAGGCGAACGCGGCGATCTGCGCGCTTCTTGCCGCGGCGCTCGGTGTGAAGAAGTCCGACGTATCTGTGGAAACCGGCGCGACGAACCCTGAGAAGGTTGTTCGGGTGATTGGTGTCGGTGCGGGCGATGCGGAGCGGATGCTCGGTCTTAGCTGACGAGCAGAGCGCCCCCGACAACGAGCGCGTCGAGATCGGTGCGTTTCATGCAATCGAGCGCGTCTTGCGGCGATTCGACGATGGGTTCGCCGGCGTCGTTGAAGCTGGTGTTCATGAGCACGCCGACGTTGTCGCGTTTGCGGATCTCGCCGAGCAGTTCGTAGAGCCGTGGTGTGTAGGTGCTGTTGACAGTCTGGAGTCGGCCCGAGCCGTCGATGTGAGTGACGGCGGGGATCTTGTCGCGGAACTCGTCCTGGACGGTTGTGTTAAAGAGCATGTAGGGGACCTCGAAGTCGATGCCGAAGATTTCCTTGGCGTCGATTTCTCGGCAGATGGGCGCGAAAGGGCGGAAGGGTTCTCGGTGTTTGACGCGGAGGTTGACGGTGTCCTTCATGTCTTTGCCGCGGGGCCAGACGAGGATTGAGCGTGCGCCCAGTGCTCGCGGGCCGTATTCGGAGGGACCCTGCCACCAGCCGACGATTTTGTTGTCGAGGAGCAGGTCGGCGACGGCGGTTGCGAGGTTGTCTGGTTTGGTGCCGCCGTTTGCTATGAGGAAGTCTTCGGCGGTTTGTTCGTTGTGGTTTGGGCCTAGGTAGACGCGGTTCTGTTGGAAAGGGAGTGTGCCTTCGGCGATGTGGTAGTAGCCGACGAGGGCGGCTCCCATGGGCATGCCCGAGTCGGAGCTTGCGGGCTGGACGAGCATCTCGTCGAGTCTATTCTCGGCTATGAGTGTGTCACGCGCGAGCCGGTTGGCGACGACGTTGAGCATGACGCCGCCGGCGCAGCAGAGGGTTTTGCAGTTGGCGTCGATGACGGCTTGGCGCGCCAGATGCAGGACGGCTTTCTCGATCCAGTGCTGCGCCCAGTAGGCGATGTGGTTGTAGGGCTCGTCGGTCGGCGTTGTTTCTTTAGGTCGAACGGCGGGCACAGGCCAGTTCGTGTCGAGGAGATGATCGAGCATGGGGGTGTTGATGCCGCTGAAGATCGCGTCTGGGAAGAAGGGGAAGTCGCCCAGGTGGTCTGGCGAGCCGAAGCCGGCCAGGCCCATGAGCTTGCCTTCTTGGAGTTGGCCAAAGCCTGTGACGTGTTTGGAGATGTAGCTGTAGAAATGCCCGGCGCCCGAGAGGGTTGAGGTCGAGAGCCGCTGTAGCTTGGTGCCGCGGGCTTTGAAGATTGATTGCGTTTCGGCGCGTCGGTCGTAGCGTTTGAGTGGGTAGTCGCCGACTTCTTCTGGTCGGCCCTGCATGATGAGCCGATCGCTGCTTGTGTTGTCGCGTGGCCAGTCGGAGCCGGAGCCGTCGACGACGAGGACGGCGGCTTTGTCTTTGTTGAACGGGTAGTAGGCGGTCGCGGCGTGCGCGAGGTGGTGGTTGACGACGTAGGCGGGTGTGCCGTTGAGGCCGGCGAAGAACTCGGTTTCTTCGGGCAGCCAGACGTCTTTGCTGACGGTGCCGACGGGGCGGGTCTCTTCGACCATGGTGTGCGGGCCGAGCTTGTCCACGCAGACGATGCTGACTTGCGAGAGCCGGAGGCCGGCTTCTTGTAGGACGGCTTCGATAGCGAGCTTAGGGAACTTGCGGTCCTGCTTCCGGCGTGAGAGCCGTTCTTCGGAGAGGGCGCAGCAGCGGAGCACGCCCGCGTCTTCCCAGACGAGGCAGGCTCCGGTGTCGTGTTGTGGGCCGAGCTTGAGGCCGAGAATCGCGGTCATTGAGCGGCTTATCGGCCTTTTGGGTTGAGTCAGTTGAAGCGAGCGGGCTTGCAAGGCACAGTTCTGGATCGCATGGTTTGGGTGGACCGTGGGAGGCGAGCTGTGCTTGATGATCTGACGATGGGCGTGCTGATGTCCGGGGTGGTGCTCGGGGCGATCGGGTTTTTCATGTTTATGTACGGCAAGCGGGAGGGCCAGCCGGTGACACTCATCGCGGGTGTGGCGCTCGGTGTGCTTCCGATGGTCGTGCACGCGCTGGTGCCGCTCTGGATCGTCAGTGGGGTTGTGATCGGCGGTGTGATGCTGCACCGCCGGAACTCAGAGACTTCGGTGGTGGCTTAGGTCGCCATGAATGCTTCGATCTCGTCGGCCGAGCGGGGCAGATCTTTGGACATGTTGATGTAGCCAGTTTCGGTGATGAGGATGTCGTCTTCGGTGCGGACGCCGATGCCCTCTTCTGCGATGTAGACGCCGGGCTCGATGGTGATGATCATGCCGGGCTCGAGGGGTTTGTGGTTGTGGCCCGCGTCGTGGACGTCGAGACCGAGGAAGTGGCCCAGGCTGTGGTAGTTCTGATCGCTGAAGCCGGCTTTGTCCACAATCTCCTTTGATTTGTCGTTGAGCTCGGCCCATGTCACGCCGGGCTTGCACATGTCGACGGTTGCCTGCCACATCTCTTGGACGACGTTGTGGACATCTTTCTGTCGCTGGGTGAACGTGCCGTCAACCGGGAAGGCGCGTGTGAGGTCGGCGGCGTACATCTGGTACTCGGCGCCGACGTCGCAGAGGACAACCTCGCCCGCGTTGATGGTGCGGTTGTTGGCTGTGTAGTGCAGTACGGAGTTGTTTGGGCCGGAACCGATGATGGGTTCGTATGCGAAACGCCGGCAGCCGTGCTTGTGGATGACCTCTTCGAAGACCGCGAGGAGCTGGGCTTCGTTCATGCCCGGCTTTATCGCGCGCATGGCGGCTTTGTGCGCTTCGACTGTCGCGTCGATGGCTTTCTGCATGACCGCGATCTCGGCCTCGTCGTGGATCGAGCGGAGCCGGGGGAGGATATCGCTCGCGTCGCGGATGGATGAGTTGAGGATGCGGGACTGAAGATCGCGGAGGAGTTTGAGTTCCTTCGAGATCGGCGCGTTGTAGGTAGCGAAGCCGCCCAGGTAGACGAGTTCGCGCGACTTGGTTTGCAGGATGGTCTGGTTGAGCGCGTAGGGCATGTGTGCGGTGCGCATGACGCGTGCGATGCCGGTTCCCAGTTCGACGGCTCGTCCGAGGCCGGGCCTGTTGCCGTGCCAGCGGTTGTCTTCGACTTCGAGCGTGCGGAGGAAGAGTTGCTCTTGGTATTGCGGGTGCTCGGGTGCAAGCACGAGCGCGGCGCCGTGCTCGTACTCGAGGCCGGTGAGGTAGTAGAAGTCGAGGTCCTGGCGTTTGGTTGTTGAGATCGAGTCGGCGGCGTAGACGACCGCCACGCCCGAGCCCATCTCGTCGAGGACCTTGCGCCTGCGTGCGCGGTAGACCTCTGGCCCGATGTCGCCGGTTGGCGTCGGGATGCCCTGGTCGTTGCCGGGCGTTGGGGTCTTGATGTTGGGTGTTTCTTGCGGCAGGCGTGCTTGTGGCATTGCTTGGTGGTCCTTCGTTGGTGTGCAAGATGTGTACGGATGGATTGTAGCTGGGTTGAGTGGGTATCAAAAAACCGCTCCCGGTTGGGAGCGGCTTGATGGGTTGGGGTTGTTTGCCGAATCGGCTCGTTTGTTACGAGGCCTTGGCCCTCGGGGTGTTGTCCTCGGAGACGTCGGATTTGGTCTCGTAGGTGCGTTTGTCGAGTTCGATCGCGTCGAAGTCTTCGTGGCTGTGCGCCTCGGCTTCAGAGAGCGGTTTGCAGGTCATGAGGATCGACAGGCCGGCGATGGTCGCGACGAGCGATGCCGAGAGGATGCCGAGCTTTGATGCGTCGAGGTGCGCCGCGTCGCTCTTGAAGGCGAGGTTCGCGATGAAGAGCGCCATGGTGAAGCCGATGCCCGCGAGGCAGCCGGCGCCGATGATGTGTCTCCATGTGGTCATGGGCGGCAGTGCGGCGATGCCGATCTTGCACGCGATCCAGCAGAAGAGGACGACGCCGATGGGCTTGCCGATGCTCAGGCCGAAGAAGACACCGAGCGTGACGGGATCGGCGACCATCGAACCCATGTCGCCCGACATTTTGAGGCCGGCGTTTGCCAGCGCAAAGATCGGGATGATCCAGAAAGCGCACCATGGGCCGAGCGCGTGCTCCATGCGGTGCAGCGGCGGCAGGATCTGGTTGGTGTTGGTCTTGAGCGCGAAGGCCGCGGCGCGCTGTTCCGAGGATTCGCGTGGGGTTGAGCCGTCGTCGCCGGCTTTCTCGAAGTGGTCGAGGGCCTTGCGTGATGCTTTGAGGAAGCGTTCACGCTTGACGCGTGCGCTGGCGGGGACGGTCGCGGCAAGGAGGACGCCCGCGATGGTCGCGTGGATGCCGCTGGAGAGGACGAAGAGCCAGAGCGCGATGCCCGGGACGAGATAGAAGAGCGGGTGGCGGAAGCGGAGTGCGTTGAGGGCGAAGAGGAAGACGACGGTGCCGCCGGCGAGGCCGAGGTAGTTCATCTTGAGTTCTTCGGTGTAGAAGAGCGCGATGACGAGCAGGGCGCCGAGGTCATCGACGATCGCGAGGCTCGTGAGGAAGACCTTGAGCGAGAGCGGGGCACGCGAGCCGAGGAGTGTGAGGATGCCGAGCGCGAAGGCGATGTCGGTCGCCATGGGCACGCCCCATCCCTTCATGGTGTTTACGACGTTGCCGTCGGGCCCGGTGACGGTCATCGCAGAGTTGATGCCGAAGTAGATGAGCGCGGGGATGGCCATGCCACCGATGGCGGCGGCGATGGGGAGCGTGGCGCGTTTGATTGATCGGAGTTCGCCGACCAGCAACTCTCGCTTGATTTCGAGACCTACATACAGGAAGAAGATCGCCATGAGGGCGTCGTTAATGAAGTAGGCGAGGTTGTGGATGTGGGGGAGGTGCCAGCTGCCGATCTCAAGATGGACGGCCATGTCTTTAAAGATGTAGGCGTAGGCGTCGTACCACGCGCTGTTGGCCCAGAAGAGCGCAATGAGCGTCATGACGATGAGCGTGATGCCGCCGGCTGCCGAGAGTCGGCCGAAGCGCTGGAAGCCTCGTAGGAGCCGTTCGCCCGGTTCGAGCGGGAGACCTTCGGCGGCGGTTGGTATCTTGTGTGTGTCCATGGATTGGCTTCCGTGATTCTGGCCCTGTGAACGATCCCCTACATGTTGGGCACCCGTTCGATGTCAGGCATCGGCAGATTCGGGGTCGTACAAAAGAATGAGACCTCCTAATCGGCACACACGCTTTGCATGGGCCACCAGATGTTCGGGATGGTAGGTAACGGTTGTGCGCGTTGTCCCCCAGTGGCGGGGGTGTATACACAGCAGCTGTTGGGCGAGGTGTTTATGCGACTACTTTGAACACGACCAGCGTGATGTCGTCGGTTTGGGGCGAGCCGGCGCGGAAACGGATGACGTCATCGAGAATGGCCTGCGCGATGTCGTCGGCGGGCTTGTCGGCGTTGGCCTTGATGGTGTCCATGAGGCGTTCTTTGCCGAACATGTCGCCCTCTGCGTTTCGGGCCTCCCAGATGCCGTCGGTTCCGATGACGGCGACGGAGCCTGCGCTCGGGAGGTCGGCGTGGAACTCGTGGAACTGCCAGCTTGCTTCGATGCCCAGCGGGATGTCCTGGCCGACGAACTCGTTGAACGCGTCGGCGTTCGGGTCGTAGATGATCGCGGCGTCGTGCCCGGCGCTGACCCAGCAGGCCTTGCGGGCCTTTGGTTCGATCATGAGGTAGTAGAGCGTCATGAACTGGCCGGGCCTCGCGTCGCGGGCGAGGTTGGCGTTGACCTTGCCGAGGACCTCGGCGATCTGGTCGGTGTCGGAGGCGCGGCTGTGCAGGAGCGCGCGGGCGGTGGTCATGAGGAGGGCGGCTGCGATGCCGTGGCCTGTGACATCGCCGACAACGATCGCGTGCTTGCCAGCGGCAACCTCTTCGAGCTCGAAGAAGTCGAAGTAGTCGCCCCCGGTTTCGTCGCAATAGACGCTGCGCGCGGCAAGGTCGAGGCCCGGTATTTCAGGCGGCGCGCTGGGCAGAAGGTTCTGCTGCACCTCGCTTGCCAGAAGGAGCGACTCGCGGACGACCAGGCGGTCGCGGAGTTTGGGTACCATGTTGTTGAACGCGGTGGCGAGCGCTTCGAGTTCGTCGCCGGTGTTGACCTTTGCGGTCGCGTCGAGGTCGCCCTCGGCGATCGCTGTCGCGGTGTCGGCGAGCGCCATGATCGGTTTGGTGACGGAGCGAGCGCCGAAGAACGCGACGACGATCGCGACGCCGATGACCGCGGCACCGATGGCGGCGTTGGCGGAGATCGTCTGCGTGAAGACCTCGCTGACTTCAGCTTGTACGTTGTTGGCGACGGCGTCGATGGTCTCGCGTGTGATCGCGACGACGACGAACGAGTCCTGGTTGATCAGCCGCTGGAATGAAAGGATCCAGACTCGGTCGTTCATGACGAAGTCGAGCGTGCCCTTGTCAGCGGTTCGCATTTGCGAAACAAGCTGCTGGGTCTGGGCGGCGTGGTCTGAGGCGAGGTAGTCGAGCTGGATATCCGCGTTTTCGCGGCCCCCGAGGGCGGCGTAGTCGGCCTTGGCGTGGATGAGCGCGCCGGTGTCGTCGAGCGTGGCGAGCATGATCTCGACCTGGCCGACCATGTTGGGCGGGAGCGTGATCTCGTCGAGCATGTCGAGCATGAGGATGTCGGCGGCGACGACGCCGATGACTGAGCCGTCGGGGTGGCGCGCGGTCGTGGCGCAGGTCATACGGACCTGCCCGGTCGGCGCGTCGATGATCGGGCCGATCCAGCGCACTTCTGTTTCGCTGTTGATTGTTGCGTCGAACCACGGGCGGTCGCGCGGGTCGTAGTCTGCGGGGTAGTTACCCTTGCCGGGGTAGGAGATGAACGTGCCCGTGTCGGCGAGTCCGGCGTAGTGGCTCAGGAGCCAGGGCTCGTTTGTCGGAAGCGAGCTGCCGGCGATGAGGTCTTTGGTGAGCGCTGCGAGGATGCGGACTTCTGCATCGTTCGTGTTGAGTTCGTGCGAAGCGCCGGGTGCAACGAAGACCGGGTGTTCATTGCTAATAGGGATGGGAGTCTTTGAGCCGTCTTCGTTTTGGATGTACTGACGGTCGTCGTAGACCATGCCGACGGGTCGGCGTGATTCATCGTCATAGTCATCGGCGGTGTAGATGTTGTCGGGGGGCAGGATGCTGCCGGGGCCGATGGTCTCGATGAGGTAGAGCTGTTCGAGCGTGTCGGCGGTGTGCCTGACGGTTGATTCGAGCAGGATGCGGTCGCGGTCGAAGGTCGCGGCGTATTGGTTGACGAACCGGTCGCGGGCGACCTCGACGATCTGCTCTACAGAAGCGCGGGTGTCGGCGGCGACGTCGATGCTGCAGGACTCGACGTTCTGGCGCGCGAGGAAACCCGCGGCGATCAGCGGCATGATCGCCAGCAGCACGAGGATGATGAAGAGCTTGTTTCTCAGGCGCATAGGAGACCCTTCATGAATGTGCGTTCATGATACGGGCTTTGTAGAAAGGGGTTGTCGAGCCGCGTTGCTGGGCCTTTGAGGTCAGTCCTCGGCCTTGAGCTTGGTCAGGGCCTCGATGAGGTCGGCGGGCTCGGCGCGGAGCTTGTAGTCGGCGGTCACCTTGGCGTAGCGGATGGTGCGGTCGGTGTCGATGATGTAGGTCGCGGTGAGCGGGAGTGTGTGCGAGTCGTCGCCGTTGAAGTCGGCGAGCATCGGGCCGAATCGTTCTGCGATGAGCGGGTCGATCTCGTAGCGGAGGCCGAAGCTGTCGGCGACGTCGTTGTGTGCGTCAGAGAGGACGTTGAACTTCAGCTCGTTCTTCTCGGTGGTGCTCAGCGCGTTGTCGGGCTTTTCGGGAGAGATCGCAACGAGCTGGGCGTCGAGCGCCTGGAATTCATCGAGGTGCTGCTGGTAGCTCTGGAGCTGGACATTGCAGTAGGGGCACCAGCCGCCGCGGTAGAAGGTGAGGATGACTGGGCCTGATTCGAGGAGTTCGTCGAGGACGATGGTTTCGCCCGTTGCGTTCGGGAGCTCGAACGCGGGAGCTTCGTCGTTAAGGCCGAGCGTTTGTTCGAGGATGCCGGAGTCAACGAGGTTCTGGATCGCGGTGAGGTACGCTTCGAGTTTTTCTGGCTCGGCGCGCTCAGCGAAGGAGTCTGCCATCTCGGCGAGCTTGGCTTCGAGGGGGCGTGAGGTGGCGGCTTGCTTGGTCTCTGGCTGCATGGATTTGCTCGTGGTTTGGGCGGCTGAGGAGCCTGCGGTGACGACAAAGCCGAGGGCCGCCATCTGGGCGAGCTCGACGGTGCGGTGGCGGAGGGTTTCGATCTTGGAGAGTCGTTTGCGGGATGCCATGGCGAGGGTTCCGGTGCGGGGTTTGGGTGTAGTGATAGCTGAGCCGGGGTAAACGTGGGCCGGGGATGGGTTATTCCGGGTTTGGCTCAGAAGGCTTTCTTGCTTGGGACGAGAGGGCGGCGATGAGGACCGCGGCTGCTGCGAACGCCAGAAGGGGGGTTCGGTAGGAATCACCCGAGAGCGAGGCCCCCTTGGCCAGGAGATAGGGCCCGAGGGCGGTCCCGGCGACCATGAGCGTGGTGAGGAACCCCCGTATGGCGCCGTGGTGGGGCCTGCCGAAGTAGCGGGCGATGGCGGGGCCCGAGGTGGACATGCCGATGCCCTGGCCCACGCCGAAGATGCCCATGGCGACGGCGGCTGCCAGTCCGGTGGTCGCGTACGCAAGGGCGGTGATCGAGATCGCTGAGAGCAGCGCGGAGATCGGCAGGAGGATCTTGGGTGCGACTCTGTCGGCGATGGGTCCTGAGATAAGGATGGAGGCGAACTGGACGCCGGCCCACGCGGAGATCGCGGCGGCGCCGAGCCGTTCGTAGTCCTCGACGCCCGAGGCGATGAGGATGGGTTGGATGTGGAAGATCATGGCGGTGCCCACGAGGCCCGAGAGGATGCCTGGCAACGCGATGGCCCAGAAGGCCAGAGTGGAGCGGGCTTGTTTGAGTGTGAACACAACCTCCGACTTTGGTGCGAGCCGCTTCTTGTGGATCTTGTGCCATTGCTCGTGAAGCTCGGGCGGCTCGTTGTCGAGGTGCTGACCGATGTCCTCTGGTTTGTTTCTGAAGACAGTCAGAACAAGAGGAAGAACCACGGCGGCGACGGTCAGGCCGAGGATGACGTAGGCGGTGCGCCAGCCCGCGGACGAGATGAGTGCGATTGCTACGAAGGGTGAGCCCGCGCCCGCGAGACTCATGCCGGCGTGTTTGATCGATTCAACGGTCGCGAGCCGGCGTTCGAACCAGAGCGCGAGCAGGTGGCTTGAGAGCATGCCGAGCGCGCCCTGGCCCAGCAGGCGGATGAGGAAGAAGCCGAGCGAGAGCGAGATGACGTTGGTGGCGCTGGCGACGGTGGAGCAGCCGAGTAGGAGCCCGAGCACGACGATGGCGGTCGTTCTTCGCGGGCCGAAGAGATCAGAGACCTTGCCGACGTAGGTGAGCGGGAATGAGGCGGCGAGTGTGCCGACGAGGTAGGCGAGGCTGAGGAGTTCCTCGGAGATGCCGAGGTTGGTTCGGATGGCTGTGTTGAACTGGCTGACGACGACGGTCTGGCCCGGGAGGGTGCAGATGACCATGGTCATGGCGACCGGGAGCATGAGCCAGCCGTAGTAGAAGTTTGACTCTGGCCTAAGCGGCGGCTCGTCGGCGGGCTGTATCGGTTCCTGTAAACTCACGAGCGAGCGTAGGTCTGCTTGTCAGCTGATTTAGCTTGATGTGCAACTGGCGGGTCGGGGTGTCGTAGAACGGGGCACGTGGAAAGCGGGAACATGCAACAGCGTGAGGGTGTCGGTGGCGTGGTGCCGGTGGCAAAGGGCGAGCTCAAGCCCGTGGTTCTTGCGGGGTTGTTCTTCTTTTGTGTGCTTTTCGGGACGATGCTGCTCCGGCCGGCGCGTGAGGCTATGGGTGTCGAGCGCGGCATGGGCGAGTTGCGGTACCTGTTTATATGGACTGCGGTCGTGTCGCTGGTTGTTGCGCTGCTCTTCGGCGGGCTTGTGTCACGGATGGACCGCAGGCGTTTTATCCCGATCGGCTTCCGGGTGGTCATGGCATGTCTTGTTGTGTTCGCTGTGTCGCGGGCGTTTCTTGGTGATGATGTCAAGGCGTATGCGGGTCGGGTGTTTTACGTCTGGTTCAGCGTGTTCAATCTGTTTCTGACGAGCGTGTTCTGGGCGTACATGGCGGACATATGGCGGGTGGACCAGGCGAAGAGGCTGTACCCGGTGATCGGCGTTGGCGGGACGCTCGGCGCGATCGCGGGCGCGAGCCTGCCGTGGACGCTCGGCGAGAAGATGAGCAACGGGCCGGTGTGGCTCATGGTCATGGCGATCGTGATGTTCGAGATCGCGGTGTGGGTGATGCTGGCGCTCGATCGAGTGATGTCGAGCAGGCCCGGTGATGATGGCGCAGTTCGTAGGCCTCACGCAGTCGGCGGAAACATGGTGAGTGGGCTTTCGTATGTGCTGACCTCGCCTTACCTGATCGGTGTTTCGATCTACATAGGACTGGTGGCGGTGAGTTCAACCTTCATCTACTTCGCGGGCGCGGAAATGGTGGTCGACATGGAGGACGAGCTTTCAGGTCGGCTTCACTTGTTTGCGCAGCTGGATGTGTACAAGCAAGTGGCGACGCTCTTTTTTCAGTTGTTCGTGACGAGTCGGCTTATTAAGTGGATCGGGATCGGCGGGACGCTGTGCGTACTGCCGGCGTTGACAGTTGCTGGCTTTGGCGCGGTGTGGGTTATGGGCCGGGGCTCGGAGGCGTGGGTGTGGGGGACGTTCGCCATTTTCCAGGGGCTTCACTCGGCGTGCCGGTATGCGTTTATCCGGCCGGCGCGTGAGACGCTGTTCTCCGTGTTGTCAGAAGGCGAGAAGTACAAGGCCAAGACAGTGCTGGACATGTTCGTGTACCGCGGCGGCGATGTCGCGGGGGCGGCTGCTCAGGGCGGGCTGGTGAAGCTTGGGGTCGCGGCGATGGGGCCTTTGATCCTTGTTACAGCCCCGATGGCGGGGGTGTGGGTGGTGCTGGCGATCGCTTTGGGTGTGATTCAGAAACGCAAAGCGGACTCGCCGGTAGGAAAGAAACAACAAGAGCTGGCGGCGGGCACGTGAGCAATCAAGGGAGCTAGGCCATGGCGGGATCGAGAACGCGGAGAGAGTTTCTGGGGCAGGCGGCGGGTGTCGCGGCCGGCGCTGCGATGATGGGCGTTGCGCCGTCGGCGCTGGCGCAGACGCGCAGCGCGATGGAACAGCCGGCGGGCAAGAAGTTGAATCTGTTGATGCTGGGCGGGACCGGGTTTTTGGGGCCACACGTTGTGTGGCGCGCGATCGAGCGTGGTCACACGGTGACTCTTTTCAACCGCGGCCGGACCGGGCCCGAGATGTTCCCGGATCTTGAGCACATTGAGGGCGATCGGTACTCGGATCTGTCGAACCTTGAGGCTGCGGTCGCCGACGGGCGGACCTGGGACGGCGCGGTCGATACGTTCGCGTACGTGCCGAGCGTTGTGACGGACATGATGAACGTGATCGCCGACGCGGTGGGGCACTACTCGCTTGTCTCGACGATCTCGGTGTACCCGTCGAACGATACGCCCGGCGCTGACGAGTCGGCGCCGCTTGCGGAGATCTCGGACGAAGAGGCGGCGGCCATCCCGACGCACCGCGAGGTCGGTGTGAACTACGGCGCGATGAAAGCACGCTGCGAGCAGGCCGGCGAAGCGGGCATGCCCGGGAGGATCACGAATGTGCGCGCGGGGCTGATCGTCGGTGCGCGCGACACGACGGGGCGGTTTACGTACTGGCCTGTCCGCGCCAGCGAGGGCGGCACGATGATCGGGCCGGGCAACCCGAGCGACCCGTTGCAGGTGATCGATGTGCGCGACCTTGCGAACTTCATTGTGCTGAGCATCGAGAAGAAGCTGAGCGGCCCTTACAACGCGATCAGCCCGGCGGGCCACTTCACGATCGGCGATGTGGTGAACACGTCGGTGAAGGTCGCGGACGCGGGGACCGAGGTCGAGTGGATCGACGCGGACTTCCTTGCGGCACACGGCGTGCAGGCGTGGCAGCACATGCCGGCCTGGGTGTCGCCGACGACCGAGGGTTACGCGGGCTTTGGCATGATGGATTGCTCGAAGGCGATGTCGGCGGGTATGACGATCAGGCCATTGAAAGAGACGATCGAGTCGGCTCTTGAGTACTACCGCACGCGTGGGCCGGAGATCGCTGCCGAGCGTGGCGAGGAGTTCGGCGCGCAGTGGCTCCGGAGCGTTCGCGGCGGTCTGCCCGCGGAGCAGGAGGCCGAGGTGCTCAAGGCGTGGGCCGAGCGCGACAACGGTTAGTCCGCGAAAGCAGGACATTCTTGTGAATTCAGAAGCCGGCCCGCTCGCGTGGGTCGGCTTTGTTTATGCTTGGGCATGGGTTTCATTCGGCGAGGAGTCATTGGCCGGCTGTGTGTACTGGGTGCGGCGTGCTCTGGCGCGGTGTTCGGAGTCGGGTGCGTGACGCTGGACAGATTCAACCCGGCGTTCCCCGCTGACGGCGAAGTGATCACAGCGGACCGTGCGCGGATGCTTGCGGACCCGGTCGAACTACAAAGACCCGTCATCGTGCTGAGTGGGTACCGGTCGCCTTCGGTCTCGTCGTCGGGGCTGGCCAGGCAGATCCGGAATCTCACCGGCGCGCCGCGGGATCGGGTTGTGTCGATGGCGTACTTCTTCGCGGGGTCGATCGAGGCGCCCGCGTCGAAGGTTGTTGACTTTGTTGAACGCAAGTTCCCGTCGGATGATCCTGCGTGGACGACGGAGGTCGATGTGGTCGCGATCTCGATGGGCGGACTTGTGGCGCGCACGGCGGCGGCGGACCCGGAGTTGCGCGGCGCGCCAGATGGGAAACGGCTCAACATCAACACGCTCTATACGCTGGCGAGCCCGCACCAGGGCGCGGTGCTTGCGGAATGGGTGACGATCGACTCGGCTTCGAGAGACATGGTTGCGGGTTCTGAGTTTTTGCAGCGGCTAGACGAGGCGTTCGAGGATGCTGAGTACGAGGTTGTGCCGTACGCGGTGCTGCGAGACGGGTGGGTCGGCGCGTCGCGGACGGCTCCGGTTGGTCAGGATCCGATCTGGGTGCCGGGGCGGTTGTTACTGAGTCATCACATGGTTTCGATGAACCGCCGGATTCAGACGGATCTTGCGCGTCGGCTTCGGGGCGATGAGCCACTGGGGATGCCTTCGGCTGTGCCGAGGGACTAGGCGCGATTACGGGCGGCGCGCCGGGGGATGAATCAAGCGCAGGTTTGGCGTTGGTCGATGGCACTCGTACAGGGAGGCCGAGCCATGCCGATGACGCAGGACGATATCAGGGCGTACTACGAGCAGCAGTGGGGCAAGACCGAGCGTTCGTCGCAGGGCTCAATGGCGTACTCGAACCCGGTCGAGGTCGAGGTGTGCGAGCCGATCTACGAGCGGTTTTTCGCGGACAGCGGCATAGAGCGGGGCTGCCGGGTGCTGGATGTCGGGTGCGGGTCGGGCCGGTGGGTGCGGTTCCTGCACAGGGCGCTCGCGCCGTCGCAGCTGGTCGGCGTTGACTACGCGTCGGCATCGGTGGCACTACTTCTGGAAACGGAGATCGCGTCGAGGCCGGGCGTGTCGTTCGCGGTGGCGGACATCACACAGCCCGGGCTTGATGTCGGCTCGCGGTTCGATCTGGTGAACATTGCCAACGTGCTGTTCCATATTCCCGAAGATGAGAAATTCGACGCGGCGCTCGTGAACCTGCGTCGGCATCTTGCGCCGGGCGGGAAGGTGTTTCTGACGGACTACCTGCCCAGGATCACGATGCGGACCGAGTGGATGAAGGTGCGGAGCCGATACGAGTGGGATGAGCGGCTTAAGGCGGCTGGCCTGCGGATCGCGGGGATGCGCCCGATCAGCGTTTTCACAAACGACCCGATGGGGATCGATGGGCCGATCGACGGGACGCGCAAGCACTTCATCGAGGTGCGGTCGCGGCTTGGGCAACTGAGCAGCGCGACTGGCAACGATGACTACCGCAAGTTTTTGCACGACACGATGGTGGAGCTTGAACGGGCGATCCTCGGGTTCTGCGAGGAGCGTGTGGCGCCGATCGACATGCCGAGCCAGAAGCTGATCTCGCTGGTGCCGATCGGGGGCTAGGCGTTGTCGTCGTGTTGCTGGATCTCGATCGCGGTGTGGCGTGATTGATCGAGCGAGAGTTTTAGGATCTCCGGGCGCGAGTAGTGCCCCGCGGGGTCGAAGTTCTGGCGTTCTTCGAGCACGCGCGAGTGGTCGATTTCCGCTGTGATGATCTGCTCTCGGTAGGTGACCGGTTCGACGAGCCACGAGCCGTCGGGGGCGGCGATGCAGCTTCCGCCGTTGTGAATGAAGCCGTCTTCGGGTGTTTCGGTGCTGTCGAGGATGCGCTCGCGCTGCGGGAAGTCGTGCGGGATGTCCAGCGGTCGGAGGATGGTCGAGGCGCTGATGACGTAGCTTCGCGATTCGCGAGCGATGAAACGCGTGATGTCTTGAGTGTTTACAAGGTTGCCGGGCCAGATGGCGACGTGCAGGTCGAGGCCCTGCGCGTAGAGTGCGGCGCGCGGGAGCGGCATCCAGTTCTCCCAGCAGTTGAGGCTGCCGAGTGTGAAAGGCGGGAGGAACGTGTGCGTGCGCAGGCCGTTGCCGTCGCCGGGTGACCAGCAGAGGCGCTCTTCGTAGGTGGGCATGAGCTTGCGGTGGACCGATGCGACCGAGCCGTCGGGCGCGATGGTGACGCACGACGCATACACGGAGTGCGAGCCGCGGTCTGCCGGGCGTTCGGCGATGCCGATGACGACGGCGGTGTTCGTCTCGCGCGCGGCTTCGGTGATGGGCACAAGATCGCCAGCTTCGATGTCGATCGCTTCCTGCAGGTACCGCGCGTGTAGGTGTTTCTGGTCGGCTGCGTCGAAGCGGGCCGAGTCGGTTCGGCTCAGCCAGAAGGGGTAGCAGGGGGCGAACGTCTCGCCGAACGCGACGAGCTTGGCGCCGGATGCAGTGGCTTCGCGGATGGAGGTTGCTGCTTTGTCGAGCGTAGCGGCGCGGTCGAGGGGGACTGGGGCGAGCTGTGCGATGGCGATGTGCATGGTCTGAGTTTACCGGGGGGAGGGCGGAACTATTCCCATTAGGCGGTATCTTACGTGAAGTATGGACTGGATCGGCTGGACATGCTGGGGCGTGAACGGGATTGCAACATTCGTCGTGTTGTGGGCGATGTTCTGGGATCGCTCGAAGGGGCGGATTCGGTGTCGCCGATGCGCGTTCGACATGTCGGGCGGCGGGCTGACGTGCCCGGAGTGTGGGCGTGAGCATAAGAGCGAGAAGACGCTGAAGAGGACGCGGCGGAAGTGGAAGACGGCGGTAGTTGCGCTGCTCTTGATTGCGACGTCGTTTTATGTGAAACATCAGCGTCACCTGATCTATCACGAGGGGCCAATAGGGTTGGTTCCAACAATCGCGTTGGTGTTGGTTGTAGATCTTGATGAGTACTACCAACAAAGAAACAGATACCCCACTGGAATGTATGGTCTTGTCGAGTCGGTGGAGCACCGCTTGTACAAGATGCGGGCGTCATTGATCAGTAGGCGGATTCTGGCTCGGCGACTGAGCAAGCACTGGAGCCATCGTGAGGGCACACTTGTAAAGTCCTACGACGTGTCAGGCATCTTGCCCGTGGTCTTTTCGCGACCGGCGATGTTCTTCAACTCGAGCTGGGGAGCAAACAGAAAGTATGAGTTGATAGGCGACCCGAAGTCATGCTGGGATCTCTATGGCTATCTGGAGTATCACGCTGCAGATCTTCACTCGGAGTATCAAGTTGGGTGGGTTGACGACATAGGTGATCAGTGGATCGTGTCGGCCTCGACGGGTTGTCACGAGTGGCTTGGCAACTCGTTAAGGCAGATACATAGTAATTGTTGGTCGGTAGGTGATGATCCTGTTGCTCTCGGATCGGATCATGCACAGGTATATGTGCGATACAAGCTTGGAATTACGTTGCCAGATGAAAGCCATGTGCAGTTGTACCGGGCAAACCAGGTACACAACTATGTGATGCTCCAGAGTCGTAAGGATGAGTGGCTGTCAAATGGTGGGGATGGCGCAGCAGGGTTCTGGCTAAAGGATGACCAGTTTGTAATCTGGGCAACAGCAGAACACCATCTCGAGATTATGGGACTTCTCAACTCGTTTGACCTGGAAACACATGTGTACCAGTATCGTTGACTGTAGCGTGTGTAAAAAAACACTGACCCGCAGAAGCGGGTCAGTGGCACTTGCGTTTTGATGTTGGCTTTCGATCAGGCGATCGTCACCGAGTCATCCAGATACACATCTTGAATCGCGTGCAGGAGTGCGGAGCCTTCGCCGATGGGGCGTTGGAATGCCTTTCGACCTGAGATGAGGCCCATGCCGCCGGCGCGCTTGTTAATGACCGCGGTGCGGACGGCGTCTGCGAGGTCGCTCTCGCCCTTGGACTCGCCGCCCGAGTTGATCAGCGGGACGCGGCCCATGTACTGGTTGATGAGCTGGTAGCGGCAGAGGTCGATGGGGTGGCCGCCCTGGCCCGAGTCGTCGGAGCCTGCGAGCTCGGTGTAGACCTCCTTGCGGAATTTGCCGTAGGAGGAGTCGCCCGAGTTGAGCGCGTTGAAGCCGCCGTTGTTGGTGGGGAGCTTCTGCTTGACGATGTCGGCCTGGATGGTCGAGCCGAGGTGGTTGGCCTGCGCGGTGAGGTCGGCGGCGGAGTGGTAGTCGACGCCGTTGACCTTGAAGGCGGAGTTGCGGATGTAGCACCAGAGGACGGTGACCATGCCGAGCTCGTGTGCTTCAGCGAACATCTCGGCGACGTACTGGATCTGCTGTTCTGATTCTTCGGAGCCGAAGTAGATGGTTGCGCCGACCGCCATCGCGCCCATGTCCCAGCACTGCTTGATGTTGCCGAAGGGGACCTGATTGAAGGTGTTCGGGTAGGTCATGAGTTCGTTGTGGTTGAACTTGACCATGAATGGGATCTTGTGCGCGTACTTGCGGGCGACGGAGCCGAGGACACCGAAGGTCGAGCAGACGGCGTTGCAGCCGCCCTCGATGGCAAGCTGAACGATCTTCTCGGGATCGAAGTAGTCGGGATTCGGTGCGAAGGACGCGCCGGCGGAGTGCTCGATGCCCTGGTCGACAGGGAGGATGGAGACGTAGCCCGTGCCGCCGAGGCGGCCGTGGTTGAGGATGGACTGGAAGTTGCGGAGGACGTTGGGCGAGCGGTCGTTCTGGCTGAAGACGTCGTCGACGAATGTTGGTGAAGGGAGGTAGAGGCGGTCCTTGGTGATGGTCTTGGAGGTGTGGCCTAGAAGGCTTTCAGCGTCGGCGCCGAGGAGTTGCTGGACGTTGGTGTTCGACATGGTCGTGGTCCCTTGGAAAGCGGGTTTGTGAATGGTTCTGTGCCACTATAGGCTGGCGTCGTGCGGGTGTTGACAGGGTACTGTCGTCACAATGGAGCCTTGGCATGATGGTGTTTGCGGCGTTGGCTTATATGATGTGGGTTCCAATTCTTGCGGTCTGCATGGCTCTTGGGGTTGTTCTGATCCGACGGGGGGTATCCGCGCCGGAGTGGATGCGGCGGGGTGCATGTTGCGGTGGGTGCGGCTATGAGCTTTCGTCGGTTGGCGAGGGGCGGTGCCCGGAGTGCGGGGCTGCTCTTATTAAGGTTGGTGTGAGCACGCCGCGGATGGCGGTTCGGCTGCGCGGGAGCGTATTTCTGCTTGTGATGGGCTGGACACTGGCGGCTGGATCTGGGGCGGCGCCGGTCGTGGGGACGATCGGCTGGCTGGCGTCGATGGCGCAGATGAATCAGTTGATGGGGGCAGGAGTAGCGGGTACTACAGGCCCGTGCACCATGTCGTGCATACTTAACCCCAGCCCACTGGGTAGCCGGTTATCTGCTGTTGATGTCGAACCGGAGACGTATTCGATCGAGTTCGCCGCAGACATGGTTACAGACATCAATGACACGGTGCTATCTGGAACTCTTGAGCTTGAGTTCGTTGACTCGCCAGTGCCAGCAGTTGTCAGTCTCTCACTTCCTGATATGACATGGACTATGACTGACGAGTCTGGGTCGGTACTACAGGAAGGTAAGGCTTTGGGGACGGGTGACGCGATGACGATCTATAGGGCTGCAGGCCTAGATGTTACGAATGAATCAACTATTGAAGAATTGGCATATCTCTCGACTGCTGTTGCTGACTTCGTGTACTCGCCGGAGTGGGATTCGGATGGGTTGTTTTTGGCAGAGAACCCACTTGTCGCAAGCAACAGAGATACTAATTGGTCTGCTTCTGGTGTGGCTCAATCGGCGGCAATGTGGTCCAACGGAGTCACGAATTGGTTCGGCGTTTGGGAGATCGCGATGGTAGCGTCGATCCTGGTGGCGGGTGTGGTTTACATTATCGGTCTGGTATTTTTCATTCGGATGCGGATGAAGATGATGCGCCAGCCTGCAATAGGGTAGGGCAAGATGTTGGGTTTTCTATGGGCCGGTGTAGTTTGTCATAGTCTGTAACGCGGCGTTCCTGAACTCGTAAGAGTGTCTGTCGGCCATGGTGTTGGCCGGGAGACGGGCGGGGTGAGTAAGGAGCGACTGATGCGAAGCTTGATGATGGCTGCCGGGGTTGGATGTGTGGTTGGTGCGGGGGCCGCGGTCGCTGGGCCGCCGGTGTCGAAGCACATCGATCCGGGCGCGGGTTGGGTGGTTCATCTTGACCTAAACGCGGTGGATGACACGGACATCGGCCGGTTCCTGATGGAGGCGCTCGCCAACGAGGCGGACGACTTCGAGGACATCCGCGAGGTGATGCCAAACTTCTGGCCCGGGCCGGAAGGCGGCATGTTCGGTGTGACGCTGTATGGCAACTCACTCGATCTCGAGGGCGACGAGGTGCCCGAGGGATTCACCGCGATTATCTACGGCGACGACAACATCGCCAGCTGGGGCTCGATGCTCGAAGCGATCGCGGTGCACGAGGGTATGGAGGACGAGGTCAAGTCTCGCGTGATCGACGGGCACGAGGTGTGGTCGTTCCCGGTTGACGACGGTGCGCGTGCGTACGCGGGCAAGATCGAGCGGCGCGGCAACGTGGCGTGGGTACTCGCGTTCGATTCGCATCAGATCAAGCAATCGATCGGCATGTTCTCTGGCGGCGGTGGGACGGATCTCTTGCCACGCGACGGCTGGCGCGACGGGACGATCCTGTACGCCTCGACCGACTCGCTCGATGGGCTCGACATCGACGATCAGGCCTCGCGTGTGATCGGCGATGCGAGGTCGCTCCGCCTGCGTATCGGTGAGGAACGCGGGGATGTGTTCCTGCAAGCCGCGCTTGACACGGGCGACGACGAGCACGCGGGCAAGATTCGCAACGTCGTGCAGGGTCTGCTCGCGATCGGTCAGCTGATGGCCGGCGAGGATGAGGAGCTGGATGCGGTGATGCGGGTCGCCCGCGGCGTGGAGATCGACACGGCTGGCAGCACGGTGCTCATCGAGCTTTCGCACGATGTGCAAGACGTCATCGGGTTTCTCGAAGAAGCTGTGGATATGAACGGCGACGTCAACATTGACTTCGACCACGATGATGATGACGACGATGCTTGGTAAAGCACGCGATCGTTGAGGGGGATGACCTCTGAGCACAGCGGTACTCCATGAACGCGAGACGGCTGCGTCGGGGCTGGGCCCCGGCGCGGCTTTGTGCGCCAAAAGCGACGAGCAGCTCGCGTTGCTCGCGGCGGGCGGCGACCGGGGCGCGTTCGGGACGCTGGTTTCGCGGTGGGAATCGAGGCTCTACCGGTTCGTGCTGGTGCGGCTCGGTTCCGATCACGACTCGGCTGAGGTCGTGCAGGAGACGATGCTCCGCGCGTGGCGCGCGATGCCGAGGTTTAAGCCGAGCGCAAAGTTCTCGACCTGGCTCTTCTCGATCGCGCACCGGGAGACCGTGAACGTTGTTCGGCGGCGTCAGCGCGATCAGAAAGACGCGAGGCGCGAGGCGCCGGCGAACGAGACTGAAGAACGCGAGACGGGCGGCCTGCTCGCGGAAGTGTGGCGGATCGCGCGCGAGACTTTGGACGATTCGGTTTTCGAGGTCGTGTGGCTCAGGTATGCTGAAGACATGGAGCCCAAGCAGATCGCGAGGGTGACGGGCAAGACAGCGGTCGGTGTGCGGGTGGCGCTGCACCGGGCGCGGCAGAGACTGGCGGATGCGATCGGTGAACAGGAGAGCCTTGAGGCGGAGTAAACGATGAGACGCGCAGCACATGACATCGAGGATCGGCTCCGGCGGGACGTACCCGGCGAGGTTGAGGCGCCGGCGTGGGTGCGCACGCGTGTGATGTCGCGTGTCGAGGATGAGCCGCAGACTGGTTCGGTTGATCTGCCCTCGCGCGTGTCGCGATTGATGGCGGGCGCACTCGGCGCGGCTTCGCTTGCCGTGATCGCGCTCGGGATCGTGCTCTGGCAGTCGCCGACGGTGGCGGATGACGCGGGCTGGGAATCGACGGGGCCTGTGCCTCTTGATCTTTCGTTCACGACGAAGATCAGCACGCCGACGCTGCTTCAGGACGAGGCGAAGCGGATTCAGGACGACATGGTTCAGCTGACGAGTGTGGTTCGGGTGCCTCTGAGCAAGCTGCGTGAGGCGGTCGAGCGGTACTGAGCCAGGAGCCGGCGGGGGCTATCCTCGTCAATGGAAACAGCTGATGTAGCGGTGGTCGGCGGCGGGCCGATCGGTCTCGAACTCAACGCGGCGCTTGTGAACGCGGGCAAGAGCGTTGCGCACTACGAAGCGGGCGCGGTCGGCCACACGTTTGGCTGGTGGGCGCCCAAGACGAAATTCTTTTCCAGCCCGGAGCGGATCGCGATCTGCGGCGTGCCTCTGGTCACTCCCGATCAGGGCAAGGCCTCGCAGGAGCAGTACCGGAGCTATCTGGTCGGTGTGATGCAGCAGTTCGAGCTCGCGGTTCGGACGTTTACGCGCGTTGAAACCATTGAGAAAGACGGCGGTGGTTTCGTCGTGCGGAGCCGGCGCAGCGCAGACGGGGTCGGCGGGCCGGGTTGCGCTGGCGCGGCGTTCGGTGATCAGGTCGATACGGTGCGCGTGAAGGATGTGGTGCTGGCGATCGGGAACATGCACCAGGCGAGGATGATCGGCTGCGAGAACGAGGATGCGCCGAACGTGAGCCACTATCTGGAGGACGTGCAGCGGTACGTCGGCAGGCGGGTGGTGATCGTCGGCGGGAAGAACTCGGCGGCGGAGGCGGCGATCAGGCTCTACCGCGCGGGCGCGCACGTCACGATGTGCTACCGCGGCGATGAGTTCGACGCGGGGCGGATCAAGTACTGGGTGCTGCCTGAGCTGCTTTGGCTGATCGAGAAGGGGCGGATCGCGCTCAAGACAAGTGTGAACGTGGTGCGCGTGGGCGAGGACTCGGTCACGCTGGACACGGGCGAGTCTGTTGTAGCGGACGATGTGTTGATGCTGACCGGCTATGTGCAGGACAAGGGCCTGTTTGAGCAGCTCGGCGTCGAGTTGACCTGTGATGAGATCGAGCGGCCTGTCTTGGATCGAACGACGATGCTGTCGTCGGTGCCGGGCGTGTATGTGGCGGGGACGGCGTGCGGCGGGAGCCAGAACCGGGCGCGTGTGTTTATCGAGAACAGCCACGCGCACGTGGACAGGATCTGCCGGGCGGTGGCGGGTGTGGGTGTGCCTTGGAAGCTCGACCCGGTGATCGAGGGTCTGGGCGTTGTCGATGAAGAGCAGTAAGGCTGGTCTGAGTTACGGGCGGTAGGTCGTGGCGCAGCCCGGGGATTCGGTGATGCTGACGGCGGTGACCTTGGCGTGAGGCTCGAGGGCGGCATCGAGGCGGCTGTGCATCTCGTTGTAGATGTACTTGGCGATGTTCTCCGCGGTGGGGTTCACGCCGCCGGCGGGCTGGTTGAAGGGGCCGATCTCGTTGAGGTTGCCGTTGTTGAACTCGTCGAGGATGGCGTCGAGAGCGGCCTTTGCGGTGTGGAAATCGCAGACGAGGCCGTCCTGATCGAGCCGATCGCCCTGGATCTCGACGGTTGTCTTGAAATCGTGGCCGTGGAGGGTTTCCTTCTGGCCAGCAATGGAGAGGGCGTGGGCTGCTGAGAAAATCGATTGGACGGTAATGGTGAACATGGGGTTAGGGTAGGTGCGGGGTTTGGCCGAGGGTGTTACGGTTTGGCGAAGGTTTTGATTGTGTGAAGGGCCGCCCCGGGATGGGTGGTCTCGGGGGCAGCTTGGTAAGGATGAGCGATGAGTGATGCGCCGTTGATGATAGGGGTGAGCGGGCTTCGGGGGATCGTGGGCGAGAGCCTGACGCCGGAGGTGGCGACGAGATACGCGGCGGCGTTTGGGAGTTGGCTTGTTGAGCGTGAAGGTTGGAACCCACAAGTACTGCTGGCCTCCGACGGTAGGGCTGGGTGGCAAGACATTGCAGACGCAGTTTGCGAGGGGCTTCTAAAGTCGGGTTGTTATGTTGTTGAGTGCGGCGTGTTGATGACGCCAACCGTCGGCTTGTTGCTCAACATGTACCGCGGAGATGGAGCGATTGTCATAACTGCAAGCCACAATCCTCAGCAGTGGAACGGCTTGAAAATCTTGGTTAGAGAGCATCATGCTACAGCGTCTGATGATGCGTCAATGACTCCAAAGCAACGCATTGAACATCAACGGTTAATAGAAGGAGCCGCACAAAGCTATTGCGCACCAAGCCAATCGGATGCGGCGAGTATTATCAGCAACTTCCATGCTGGCGTTGTATTAGATTGTAATGAGATGGAAACGCCTGAGGTCACACGGCTAAGTGTTGATGCGGTGGACGATCATGTGCAAACGGTGTTGTCGCTAATCGGCGAATCTGTGGACACTGATCTTGAGGAGGAATGGTTCGAGCGGATCGAAGCCATGAACATCGTCGTTGACTCTGTAAACGCCTCCGGGAGTCAGTTTGTAGCGGGGCTGTGCGATGAACTTGGTAGTAAACTAGTTCAACTCCATGGCGATGGCTCTGGCATCTTCCCACACACACCAGAGCCCACCGAAGAGAACCTCTCCGGCGAGGGCGGGCTGTGCGATGCGGTGCCGGGGCTGAAGGCGGATGTTGGGTTTGCGCAGGACCCGGACGGGGATCGGCTCGCGATTGTTGACGAGACTGGCGCGTACATCGGCGAGGAGTACACCTTTGTGCTGTGCGCGGTGTCGGTGCTTGAGGCGATGAAGGCCAAGGGTGAGCTGGGCGAAGATGTCGTGCTGTGCGCGAATCTCTCGACTTCGCGGATGATCGACGATGTGGCGGCCTCGTACGGCGCGACGGTTGTCCGGACGGCGGTCGGCGAGGCGAACGTGGTCGAGGCGATGAAGCGGCTCAAGGCCGAAGGCAAGAACGTCGTGCTCGGCGGCGAGGGCAACGGCGGGGTGATCTGGCCCAAGGTGACCTACGTGCGGGATTCGCTCTCGTCGATGGCGTTGGTGCTGTCGCTCATGGCGAGAACGGGCAAGACGGTGAGCGAGTTGGTGGCGGGTGTGCCGAGCTACGCGATTGTGAAGCGGAAGCAGCCCCTGGCGAAGAAAGAGGACGCCCAGCCGACGATCGAGAAGCTCGCTGAGCACTGCAAGGACCAGCGAGTGGATCGGCAAGACGGCGTGCGGATCGATTTTGACGAGGCCAAGGCGTGGGTGCACGTCCGGGCGAGCAACACGGAGCCGATTCTGAGGCTGATCGGCGAGGCACCGACCGCCGAGGCGGCTGAGAAACTGCTCGACGAGGTTCAGGGGCTTGTCGATGCGGGCTAGGGCGAGGTTGCTATAGTTGTGGCTATGGAAGAGCAGCAGTACGAAGTCGGTCAGCGGGTGCGGGTGACGCAGCAGATCCCTCGCCTGAGCGGGTCACAGGTCACCACGGTCGAGGGGACGATCCTCTCGTTCGGGCAGAGCAAGACGGGCTCTTGGTTCGCCCATTCGAAGGATCACAAGCTCTGGCTGGAACGGCTCGAACTCCAGAAGGAAGACGGCGAGAAGGTCACGCTGAACCTTGATCAGTACTCGCGGATCGATGTGCTGAGCGCCTGAGTGATATGATATAGATGATGAAGCCGCGGCTCTGATGGGTCGCGGTTTTTTCATGCGCGCACGAGTTTGAGCTTCGGGCTATGTGCGCGATATGTGCAGTAGTTGCGGTGTTCGTGCGCACGGGTTTTTGGCCGCCGAAGTACCGATTTGCATTTTTTGAAAAAATTATTATTCGTTTACCGGCCTGGGCTTGCGCGGTTATTGCGTTTTTGGATGAGCGCGTTTGTGCGCACAGAGGCGCTCCGCGGGTGGGTAGGTAGAGGGCTTGCACTATTTGGCCCAGAGGACGAACGAGGAGGCTTTCAGATGGCAAGTGTGGGTGGCAGGTTGGACGGGGAAGCTAGGCCGGGGGCGGCGGTGGGGCTGGATCCGGCGCTTGTGGATCATCTGATCCGCGAGCAGTCAACGAATGCGTCGGAGCTTGAGCGGCTCTGGGCGTACTACAGGAACCCTGTTGTTCACACGCCGGGCGTTGGGGCGGACGGGCTTGCGAGGTCAGTCCGGAGGTTGGCGCAGGAAGCGGGCTTGCCGGGCCGGGTGACGGGGGCAAGCCGCGGCGGTGGGGCGCTGGGCGATGATCGTAACTCGGATCGACGCGAGGTCGTCATCGAGAACGACATCGCCTGGCGCATCCACGCCATGATCGATTTCTTGTTCGGCAAGCAGCCGACGATCGTGAGCACGGCTTCGTCGGAGGCGGTGCGGGATCTGATCGACGAGCTTGTCGAGTCGGCTTGGAAGTCGTCGGGCGGCCTTGAGTTGATGCAGGACGTGGCGCTGATCGGCCATGTGTACGGGCACGTCGATCTGCTGCTGCGTGTTGACGAGGAGGCGCTTTCCAAGCTGGGTCGGCGTGCGGCAAAGCTCCGCGCATCGGGCGCGACGCATCACGCGATGCGCGGGCTGATGCGACAGGCGGGCAGCGCGTTCCGGATCGAGCCGGTGACGCCCGGGCGCGGGATCGCGGTTTCGGATCCGTCGGACTACCGGTCGCTCGCGGGGTATGTGGTTCACTACGAGCGGGAGGCGAACGAGGTCGAGCGTGTGGGTCTTGTGCGCCGGCTGGCGGGCAAGGACCGGGGCGAGTGGGGCAAGCGCCGGCGGACGGAGTCGTACACGGAGGTGTTCGGACCGGGCGGGCGCGAGCTGTGGATCGGCGGCGAGATGGTCGAGCGTGACGACGGCGGCGTGCTGGCGGGTGTTGTGCCTGTGGCGCACATTCAGAATCTGTCGCAGCCTCTGCGGTACGAGGGGATCGGCGAGGTCGAGCCTCTGATGCCTTTGCAGGACGAGCTGAACACGAGGCTGAGCGATCGTGCGAGCCGGGTGACGCTGCAGTCTTTCAAGATGTACCTGGCGAAGGGGATCGATGGTTTTGATCGGGCGCCGGTTGTGCCGGGCACGGTGTGGTCTACGGACAACCCGGAGGCGAGTGTCGAGGCGTTCGGCGGTGATGCTTCGAGCCCGAGCGAGGATCGGCACATCGGCGAGATCCGTCAGGCGATGGACAAGGTGAGCGGTGTGCCGCCGGTGGCGAGCGGTGTGATCGAGGCGCGCGTCGGGAACCTGACGAGCGCCAACGCGCTGCGGGTCACGATGGTGAACCTGATCAGCCGGACGAACCGCAAGCGGGTGACGTACGGCCGGGGTGTTGTCTCGGTGAGCGAGATGGTGCTTGCGGCTGCGGGCGACGCGGGCCTTGTTGAGACGAGGCTGGGCGATCGTGAGTTGAAGATCGAGTGGCCCGATCCGTTGCCCGTCGGTGATGAGGAGCTCGCGGCTTCTGCTAGGGCGCGCCGCGAGCTCGGTGTGCCGGACGATCGGATCGCTGAGCACTTCGGGATTGTGCCAACGGACTTGAACGCTGCGGCTATTGGCAGCGATGAACAAACACAGGAGAACGTGTGATGCAGGATATCGAACTGGAAGGAATGGGCAGCGGTTCGTCGGTGCCGGTCGGTCAGTCGGAAGAAGCCGATGCCGAGGCGCGGGATCAGCAGCAGGATCAAATCGAGAGCGAAGACGGCGGGCGCGATCAGCAGGTCGATGAGCTCGAGACGGCGCTGGTTGAAGCGATGGAACGGATCGCTGAGCTTGAGAAGCAGCTTGCCGACGCGAGCACGTCGCAGGAGCTGGAGCGGCAGCTTGTCGAGGCGGGAGTGCTGGACCTTGAGACGGCGACTGTGCTCGCCGAGCGCAGGCTCGCGGCTTCGGACGCGACGATCGGAGAGGTCGTTTCTGATCTGGTTTCGTCGAAGTCGTTTCTGTTCAAGGCGACGAGGCGGGGGCCTGCGGGCAGCGCGGTTTCGGGCGGACCGAGCGCAGCGAGAGATTCGCTCTCGGAGCTTGCGGAGGAAGCGATGCAGACGGGAGATCGTCGCGCGGTGCTGAGGTACCTGAAGCGCCGACGGGGTTAGCTTGGCGTCGGGTTTGGTTTCATTGTTTGAGTTGAAGTTTCTTTAGGAATCACGGGGCTTGGCGGCTTGTGTCCCTGGGTGGGGTCGGTGCGCGCCGGGCGAGGAGGTATTGCGGAATGTCATTTACTGGTAAGGCAACATACGGGGCGGGCAGCGACCTGCCGGAGCTTGTTGAGGACGTGAGCGACGTTATTGGGATTGTTTCACCCTATGAGACGCCGTTCCTGAACCATCTTGGTGATGCGAAGCGTGCGGCGCAGAGCACGGTTCACGAGTGGATCGAGGACGAGCTGCTTGCAAACTCGGACATGATCAACCAGACCACGTTCACGCCCTCGGCGACCGCGGCGACCACGATCACTGTAGACAACGGCGGGCGTTTCCGCGCCGGCGATCTAGTTCAGCCGGAGAACGAGGGCGAGGTGATGTTCGTGGCTGCGGTCGCGGGCAACGTAATGACGGTGATCCGTGGGTACGGCGCGACCACGGCGGTGGCGCTTGCGAACAACATGGTGCTCAACATCCTGGGCAACGCGGCACTTGAGGGCGACGATGCGCCGAGCGCAAGGTTTACGAACCGCACGAGGCAGCAGAACTACACGCAGATCTTTACATCGTCGATCGATGTATCGGGTTCGATGCAGGCGTCGCGTGCGTTTGGGGTTGACGACGAGGTTGACTACCAGAAGCAGGAGCGGATGCGTGAGCTGCTTCGCGATCTTGAGAATTGTGTGATCAACGGCGTGGCACCGGAGGTCAACCAGATCGGCAACGCCTCTGTTCGTCGTTCGATGAACGGCGTGATCCCGATGATCCAGACCAACGACTTTGAGCCGGGCCAGGACGGGTTGCCCGACGGCGGCGGCTCTGGGAGTGACGAGCTGACCGAGGAGTTGCTCAACGCGGCGCTCCGCAGGGTCTGGGACCAATCGAGCGGGAATGTCGACACGATCGTTGTTGGTGGCGCGCAGAAGCGCAAGATCAACGAGTTCGCGTCGGCGAGCAGGCAGTATGTGCCGGAGGACACGGCGTTCCGCGACATGCTCAATGTGTACGAGAGCGATTTCGGTGTGTGCCGGGTCGTGCTGAGCCGCTGGGTTCCATCGGACACGGTGCTGCTGCTTGATTCGTCACGCATCGACGTGATGCCTTTGCAGGGCCGGAGCTTCCACTTCAAGGCTTTGGCATCGACGGGTGACTCGTTCAAGGGCCAGGTGATCGGCGAGTACACGCTCGAGATGAAGAACGAGCAGGCGCACGCGAAGCTGCAGGGTCTCGCCGGCTGAGTGTGGGTTTGCGGGGAGGCGCTGCCGCTCGGGGGGGCGTGGCGTCGGTCCGGTGTGCGCGAAAGCGTGCGCCGGGCTTTTGGAACGGTTGAACAAGCCAAGGAGATGAACGATGTTCGCGACGGATAGTGACCTTTTGATGTACGAGCCTCGGCTCTTTCTTGATGTGGTGTGGATCGGGCAGCGTATCGCGGCTGTGAGTGGGCTCGTGACTTCGGGCATCGCTGTGGCGCCTGGTGTTTCGTTCAATACCATCGGGATCATGCCCGGGCATGTGCTCAACTACAAGGACGCATCGTACGAAGTTGTGCAGGTGCTGGGCCCGACACAGCTCGGGATCTCGGTGCCGAGGGCGTCGTCGGATGACCCGGCTGTGCTCGCGCCGGATACTGCGACGACACCAATGAAAATCTACACGTTCCGTCATCAGATGGTGCAGGTGCACGACCAGATCCTGAGGATGCTTGGGATCGAGCCGGAGCTTGAGGCGCAAGAGGGCGAATCGCTCGTAACCGAATCGAACATCCTGAACCCGTCGGCGCTTCGCCGGCTTGAGGCGCTCGGGACGCTGCACCTGATCTTCAGCGCGGCGAGCGCATCGGGTGTCGGTGGTGACGCGTCGTCGTTTGCAGATCGCGCAGAGATGTACAGGCAGCGGTACGCGGACGAACGCGGCAGGGTGAGTGCGCTGATCGATACGGACGGTGACGGGAAGCCTGATGCGACGCGTCGGCCTTCGGTGATGCGGTTTGTGCGCGGATAAGGGGGTGAGCAATGCTGGTGCTAGGGCCTGAATCGGTTGAGTTTGAGGGTGAGGTCTGGTCGGGGGTTGAGTCGATCGCGGTAGACCGGACCGCTAAGCGGGAGGTTGTGGAGGTCGGTGATCTGGGGCCGCATGTTGTGTTTGCGGATGTGCCGGAGCGGCGTGTGAATGTGAAGGTGGTTCGGCGGATCGATCGGAGTGAGCTGGAGTCTGTAAAGCCCGGCGACGAGGGCGAGTTGTCGTTTCGCGCGGGTTTCGGCCGGACGGACGCTGGGTGGTCGCGTGTGAGTGTTGATGTGGTGGTGACGCGTGTGGCGCACGACTTTACGCCCGAGGGTGTGAAGCGGGTGGTGACGATGGTCGCGGTGTCCGCCGACGGTTCGACGGATCCGGTGCTGGTCGAGGAGGTGTGAGTTGGCGAGTTCGTGGAAGGGTGTTGACTTGTTCGGGTCCGGGCCTCACCGGTTCGGGATGACTCGGCGTGGGTTTCTGCTGGCGCCGGACTTTACGAGCGACGTGCCGACGCCGGTGTTCTTTGAGTACGGGGCGTACGAGTGGAAGATTCTGGTAACGGGCCGACTCGTGGCGGCGAGCGACTCGGCGCTGTGGACGATCCGCGACGCGATCCAGGCTTCGCTGGACGCGAAGGGACTCGGGACGCTTGTCGACCTGCACGGCCGGATCTGGGAGGAGATGTTCTTCTCGAGGCTTACCTACGGCGAGGAGACCGATCGTGGGCGTGAGGTGTCGGTGAGTTATTTAGCTGAGTTCCATAAATTCACGGACACGGCATGACTTGGAAGGGGTGAATCGATGGGGATTGAAGCAGAGATCGCGACGGTGCTGGCGCAGATGGGGGCGGCGGGTCTGATCGGGTTGATGTGGCTCAGCGAGCGAAGGGCGGCTGCGGAGCGTGACCGGCAGATGACGCAGCTGCACGACCGGATCATGGGCGACACGCGCGAACTCGGTGTGCTGCTCTCGGCGCTCGAGTCGAACACGCGGGCGATGGTGTCACTGGAATCGGGGCAGCGCCGGCTGACCGACGCGATCGAGAAACGCGAGGTCGGCGGGAAGCAGAGCCTGTAGTGGTTGCTTAGACTGTTGGTCTATGAAGTTTGCCGTTCTTGGTTGTTGTGGGGTTGTGATGGGGGTGGCGGTCAGCCTTGGCGGCTGCACGGCTAGTTCGCACGATCTGCCCGACTCACTCGACCCGGTGTTGGCGTTCGAGTTCTCGCCGAGCTCACTTCGTATCAGCCCGCTGACGAGGCTCGAAACGGGGACCGACGGCAAGCCCGAGCTTGCGGTGTACTTTGAGCTCGCTGACAAGTGGGGGCATACGACGAAAGCGCCCGGCATTGTGCAGATCCAGTTGCTGAGACTCGGCGGGGTTGCGCAGGGATTGGCGACGCTCGAAGACCGATGGGAAGCGGATCTGACAAACCCGGATCGCAACTCGAAAATGTTTGATGTGACGGGGATGTACCGCGTGCCCTTGGCTGAGCTGCCCGCTTGGCTCGTCGAACGCACGGCCGGAGCGAGGGAATCAGAACGCGCGAGGCTGCGCGTGTTCTTCCGCACGATCGGCGCCGGCGGCGAGACCGTTGATCTCCGTGACACGTTCGAGAAAGACTTCTAGTTCAATGCTGCGAGCTGATTAGTTGTCTCTTGTGATACCGAGCTGGCGATATTTCTCGCGGTACTTCTCGGCGAGTTCTGATTGCTTGGATTCGAGGCTGATTTCTCGGCCGTCGATGAACGCCATGATCGGGTTGGTTGTCATCTCTAGTGGTGAGCCGTTGGTAACGATGAGCGTGGCGCTCTTGCGTGCTTCGAGCGAGCCGAGGCGGTCGTCGATCTCAAGGATCGATGCGGTGTCGAGGGTGAGCGCACGCAGCCCGGCTTCGTGGTCGAGGCCGAAGGCGACTGCTTTCGCTACGTTGTAGGGCAGGTTGCGCTCGTGCGCGGTGTCGTCGCTGGACGCCATGCACCAGCGGATGCCCAGATCGGAGAGCTCAATGGGCAGCGTGTACGCGTCGTCGTGGGGCGAATCGCTGCGTTTCGGGAATCGCTGCGTGCCTGTGATGATGACGGGGATGTCGTGCATGCGGAGAAGCTCGGCGGCGAGCGGCGCGTCGTTGCCACCGACGATGACCGTGCGGAGCCCGAGGTCTGTGGCCCATGTCACCGCGGCGTTGATCTGATCGACGTCGTTGGCGGAGATGAAGACGGGGTTGGCGGGTTCTTCGCCATCGGCGCCGGGCAGGACACCGAGCATGGATTCGAGCCGAACGTCGCGGGGCGACTGCCCGGAGTCGCGGTAGCTGATGGCCTGCTGGAAGATCTCGTCGATCTCATCGATGCGTTCCTGGATGCGTTCGAACTGTCTCGCGTCCGGCTCGTCGGCCCACCAGTTGTTGGACGGGCGCATCGAGGGCCAGTTGATGGCGAGGCCCGCGTCTTCCTCGATCGCCATGTCCTGCCAGGTCCAGCCGTCGGTCGACATGATCGAGACTCGGCCCGGGATCGCGCCGCGGATGGGGAACGCGCCGAAGGTCATGATGCCGTTGGCGCGGGTGACGGGGATGAGCGTCGAGTCGGGGTTGACGGCGACGCACGCGCGGACCTCGGGTGTGACGTTGCCGACCTCGTTGCGGTCATCGGTCTGCCTGAGCGCCGCGATTTCTGTGAGGCCAAGCTGTGTAACGGGCGCGATGAGGCCCGGGTAGACGTGCTTGCCCTCGGCGTCGATGACTCGGGTGTTTGCGGCAAAGACCCGGTCGCCCGCGCCGACCTCGGCGATGACACCCTCGTTGAAGAGGATGAAGCCGTGCTCGATGGTGGGGCTGGACATCGGGTGGATGGTCGCGTTGGTGATCGCGATGGGCATGCTCTGGGGAGGCGCTTTGTGCCCGAGGTCCTGGGCGGATGCGGTGCTCGCGGCTCCGAGTGCGATGGTCGATGAGATAACTTTGAATGTGCGCGACATGTGGCGTTTCTCGTTGGTGTGGTTCTTGTTGTTCATCGGATGACTCCCATGTGGGACATGCCGCAGCCGCAATCGCCGGGCTGCATCGAGGTGGCGGGGGACTTGCCCTCGAGCCAGAGGTTCATGTTGTGGGCGCGGAGCTGGTCGAGCTGGATCCGCTGGGCGAGCGACATGCGGCGCTCTGGGGTTTCGGTTTCCTCGGCGTCGTCAGCTTCAGATTCGTCTTCTTGCCTGTCTTTCTTCATGTCGGGCTTGCCGTTGATCTTGGCGATCAGGCGTGCGCGCTCGGCGGCGATGCGTTCGCGGAGCTCGTTGTCTTTCTCGATGGAGAAGTACTGCCTGCCGTCGACCCAGGTCTGCTCGCACTGGCTGAGCGTTGACATGGGCGGGCCCGACCAGATGGCGAGGTCCGCGTCTTTGCCGACCTCGATCGAACCGACGCGGCTCTCGATGCCGAGCTGGTAGGCGGGGTTGATGGTGACGAATTTGAATGCCTCGTCCTCGGGGACGTTGCCGTATTTGACGGCTTTGGCGGCCTCGGTGTTGAGCCTGCGGACCATGTTGTCGGAGTCGGAGTTGTAGCTGACGTTTACGCCCGCTTCCCACATGACGGGGCCGGCTTGCGCGATGGCGTCCTGAACTTCGACCTTGTACGCCCACCAGTCGCTGAAGATGCTCGCACCGCGTGAGCGTTCGCGGACGACCTCTGCGACTTTGTAAGCCTCGAGGCCGTGCTGGTAGGTGCCGATCGTGAACCCGAACTCGCGAGCGATCTCGGCGAGCATGAGGATCTCGTCCTGGCGGTAGCTGTGGCAGTGGATGAGCCGGTCGCCCGCGAGGATCTCGGCGAGCGCATCGAGCTCGTGGTCGCGCCGAGGCATCACATCAAGCGGCGGGATCTGCCCCTCGAACTTGGATGCCTTGGCGAGGCTCTTTGCGACGCCGTCGGTCATGCCGATGCTCTCGGGCCGGTCGCCCGAGGTGCGGACGTAGCTTGTCCAGTCGCGTGCGTACTGGCGAGCCGCGGTGAAGCGGTCACGCATGATGGTGTCGACACCCATGCGCGTCTGGGGGTAGCGGTCGCGGCCGTCGTTGCCCCAGTTGGCGTGCGTGACGTTCTCGCCCAGCGCGAACTTGATGCCCGCTTTGGCGCCGGCGAGGTGCATGTCTCGCGGATGGACAGCGCCCCAGCGGACCTTCTGGATGACGTTCTGCCCGCCGATCGGGTTCGCCGAGCCGTGCAGGGTGTTGACGGTGGTCACGCCTGCGGCGAGCTGGCGGTACCAGTTGATGTGGTCCGGGTCGCTGGTGTCTTCCATCCTGACCTCGGCGGTGACGGCCTGCGCGCCCTCGTTGGTGCCGAACGTCCACGTGCCGGTGTGACTGTGCGCATCGACGATGCCGGGCGTGATGTGCTTGCCCTGCAAGTCGAACGTGCGCGAGTTTTCGGGGAGGCGGACCGCGATCTCGCCGTCGGTGACGACCGAGATCGTGCCGTTCTCGATGAGGACCGATCCGTTTTCGATGATGCCCGCAGGGCCCGAGGTCCAGATGGTGGCGTTGGTGAAGAGGACGGTTTCCTGATCGGGGATCGCGTCGTAGGCGTACGCGCCGAACGGGTAGCCGGGCAGCTGCTCGGGTGCGTGCTCGTCCTCGTCGTTCGTGTCGTCTTCCGCTAAGTCCTCGTCTTCTTCTGATTCGTCGGCTTGTTCAGACTCGATGCGCCGCGCGGCCCAGGTGAACGCGCTGTTGTCGGGGCCGATCGCCGAGCCCGCGATTTGGTCGCCGGTCAGGATGCCCGACATGATGTAGGTGCCCGAGCCGTCGTCCTCGTCGTCGAGGAGGAAGCTGATGGTGTTCTGGGTCATCTTGACGTGGCGCGCATCGCCCGTTGCGGGCTCGTCGCCGTCGGCGGCTTCGGTGCCCTTGATCTTCTTGCCGTCAACCTCGATGGTCATCTCGAAGACCGGCGCGCCCTCGGGGCCGACCCAGATGGCCCACTCGCCGTCGAACGGGTGCGCATCGTCGGTGGAGATCTCGTGGCGTGTACCCTCGATCCAGACGTCGCGGATCTTGACGTCGTCGGCTTCCGGGTCGAACAGATCGCCCGACGCGACGACGAGGCTCGCGGCTTTGCCTGCCTCGATCGTGCCGAGCGACGCATCAACGCCCAGCATCTCGGCGGGCGCGGTCGTGATCATGCTCAGCGCCGCTTCTTTCGAGAGGCCCGCTTCGATCGCTTCGTGGAGGTTGTCGAAGAACTTGCCACGCTTGCGTGACTTGCTGCTGGTGATCGCAGTGTTGATACCCGCCTCGGCGAGCCGACGCGCGTTGGTCGGGGCCTGCTCCCAGGTCATCATGGTCTCAAGGTCAACGCTGTCAGCCTTGCCAACGCTCGACACATCTGGCTTGCGCGGGAAACGCAGCGGCACGATCACGCTCGCGCCGGTCTCGGCTATTGCGCCCAAGCGCTTGAACTCGGTGCCCGTGCCGACAAGAACGAGCGCGCGCTCGGTGTCGAAGTCTTCCATGAGGTGCGAGGCCTGCAGGGCTTCGAGCTCGTGGTCGATGTTGAAGAACACGGGCCTGTCGTACACGGTCAGCGCGTCGAGCGAGTTCCGCGTCGGGTTGATGCCCGAGGCGGCCTGCCACTCCGCGTCATCGATCGCCTGGCGGATCAGTGCGATGCAGCCCATCTGGCTCGTTGGGTACTCCATCGCGCCGCCCCAGCCGCCCTTGAAGAAGTCGGCGGTGTGGAACGCGTTCCTGCGGTAGATGCTCGGGTCATCGGCGGCGGTGTTGCTCGTCGGGGCCGCGGTCGAGACCACAGCGCCGAGCCCGCGAAGGATGCCCGAGTCCGGCGCGATGCCCGCGGCGACAAACCCGAGCTTGCGGAGCGAATCCGCGTCAGAACTGCTCAGGCCCTCGCCCTCGAGCACGCTCCGGTCGGGCGTGATGCGCGAGTTCCAGTGCCGACCCGGCCTGCCCGCGCTGTGCGCTGGTGTGTCCACCTCGACCCACGGATCGATGAATCCCGGGTAGATGTGCGAGCCTTCTTCGAGCGCCCAGATTCTGTAGCCGGTCAGGTCGTTGTCGCCCGGCTCGCGGGCGATCGATTCGATCTTGCCGTCGTGGATCAAGAGTGTTGCTTCGACGGCCTCGCCGCTTGGCAGGTGGACGAGCCCGCCGGTGATGGCGTGCATGCCCGGGTCGGTGACGCGCGGCCCGTTCTCGGGTGAACTAAGCGCGCTGTCGCCAGTGGGCTGAGCGAATGTTGCCGTCGCTGCTAGGCAGACAGAAAGAGCGGTGAGTGTGGATCGAATGATCATGCGTTGCTCCAGGTGCGCGTCGAATGGACACCGAGTGTGAGCCGGAGTTTAGCAGCAAACGCACCGGCGCAAAAACAAAGGTGCACCCACGGCGAACATCCGTGGGTGCACCTACTAGAGGAGTGCTTTTAGGGCCTGATCTGATTTAGGCGCGTCTGCGACGCGATGCTCCCACGCCCGCCAGCGCGATGAGTGTGATCGAGGCCGGTGTGGGCACTGTTCGGAACGTGCTGGCGGCGAAGGTGCCGTCGCTGAAGCTCTGCCCGCCGTCGAAGGAGATCTCGGGTGTCAGGCTTGCCATGTTGTCGAACGCCCAGTTGACCATGGAGAGGTCGAGATCGATGACGTAGAAGCCCTGGTTTGCCGGCGTGGTCTGGTTCTCGGTGATCTCGAAGATGCCGGTGATCGAACCGCTGACACCGGTCGGCTGGTTGAAGGATTCGATGATGCCAGGTGAGGTCTCGGTGCCCTCGAGGCCCGAGGCGGTGAGGTTGAGGTTGTAGGTGTGCCAGACGCCGCCGTCGTTGACGTTGTCGATGGCGCTGAACCGGGCGATGTCGTTCGCGTCGGCGTTCTGTCCTTCGACGGTGAGCGAGTACTCGGTGTAGTGGGTGCCGTCGAATGCGCCGAAGTTCATCTGGACGTTTGTGTCGGTCGAGGCGTCGCTGTCGTAGAGCTGCATGAAGCCGACGCCGGTGTTGCCGGTGGTGTTGCCCCAGCCTGCCGAGCCCTGGGTCGGTCCGTATTGGGTGTCGGTGGTGTACCACCAGGAGCCGCTCATGTAGTTGAAGTCGGCTTCGACGCTGTCACTGTTTGCCATGTAGAGCGAGAGGTCGCGATCGCCGACAACGATGCTGTCGATCGAGTTGATGCCCGCCTGTGCGTCTGCGAGGGTTGCGTACCGCATGACCGAACCGTTGTACCCGAAGCGGTCGGTGCTGACGAGGCCGCCCAGTTGTGCGTGCGATGCGCCTGAGAGTGTGGCGAACGCGAGTGCTGCCGCGGTTGAGTTCTTCATCTTTCTTTCTCCTGTCTCTCTCTTGAATGTGTGTTGCGTGCCGAGCTCTCTACTTCCCGGCGACGCGTGTCTTGTCTAATGAAAACGTGAAACGTGAGAAACTGAATCAGGCTCTTCTGCGGCGAGCGGCTGCGAGGCCGGCGAGTGCCATGAGCGAAGCGGCACCCGGCGCCGGGATGGCTTCGAAGTCGATGGTGGCGGTGTTGCCGTTGTTGAGTGTGACGGTGACGCCGTCAACGAGTCCCTCGAATCCGTTGGCCCAGCCGCTGCCCGTGGCGATGGACATGAACCAGACCTCGTCGTTCTCGTAGGTCGCGGGAGTGCTGCTGTACGCGGCGTTGAACGAGCTCCAGTCGATCGGGCCGACCTGGATGTCGCTGAGGAACGGGTCGGTGTAGGTGCCAAAGACTGAACCCGATGCGCCGCGGTTTGCATCGAACACACGGAGCTGGTTGGCGCTCGCGTCCGTGCTCCACTGGACCCACGTGTTGGCGGGCTGGTTGGCATCTGACAGGTCGGGCGAGAAGTAGGGCTCGAAGTTGATGCGCTTGCGGTACCACGAGTCGTCCTGGCCGTCGCCTTCGGGTGCGGTGTAGAGCTCGAGGTACCAGTTGAGGTAGGTGCCCGGGTCGCTCGGCATGGCGTCCTGCTTGGTCCAGAAGCTGACGTTGGCGATGTCGGAAACCGTGAACGAGGCGCCGGCGCCGAAAAGAACCTCGGGCGAGAACTGAATGGCGGTCTTGGTGGCGCCGTTGGCCTGGAACGAGCCGGTGCCGAAGCCCGGAGCCGCGTCGCCGGCGACACCGATCGGGTCGGTCGTGTCTGTGATGCCGTCGCCCGGGTAGAAAACAACCTGCGAATTCGCGGCGCCCGCGGCAGCAATCATCGAAACGGCGGCAATCTGTGCGGTAAATCTCATGTCTCTCTCACTTCTCTCTGTGGCCAAGCTGGCCTGCGTCTTGTACACAATCGGCACGCACCGATCGCGCTGGCGGGCTTCCCATGTTGCCCGCATTACAACCAAGCCGATCGCTCGGCTTGTATGCGCTCTAAATGTGTGGGAATGTCTCTCTTACAATCCCCGCAGGCCGAAGGCCTGTGTCTCCTGCCTACCCTAAGGACACTCGGGGCATGACTCCCGAGTTACCGGAGCAGACGCTGGCAGACTAAGGGTGTTTGCTTAAAAAAGCAACCGCTTTCAAGTTCTGAATCATAATTGTTGAAGGATTTCTGAATGAGCAGTGGACCAATCGAAGGCAACGCGGTGATCGGGCAGTCAGGCGGGCCGACCGCGGTCATCAACGCCTCGCTCGCGGGCGTGGTCGAGGGACTTCAGAGCGTCGGCGCGATCAAGAAGATCCTCGGCATGCACCACGGCGTCCGGGGCCTGACTCAGGACAACCTCGTCGATCTCTCCGACATGGGCAGCGCCACACTCGATGCGCTCTGCAAAACACCGTCGGCAGCGCTCGGCTCGACACGCGACAAGCCAGACATGGACTACTGCAAGCGAATCTTCGAATCCTGCAGGAAGCATGACATCCGCTACTTCTTCTACTGCGGCGGCAACGACTCGTCCGATGCGTGCCGGATCGTCAACGAGGTCTCGAACAACGCCGGCTACGAACTCCGCTGCTTCCACGTTCCCAAAACCGTTGACAACGATCTCGTGATGAACGACCACACGCCGGGCTTCCCGTCCGCGGCTCGGTTCGTAGCCAAGGCGCTGATGGCGGACAGCGCCGACAACGCGTCACTGCCGGGCATCAAGGTCAACATCATCATGGGTCGGCACGCCGGCTTCCTGACCGCGGCTAGCGCCCTGGCGCGCAACGACGCGGGCGACGGGCCGCACCTGATCTACATGCCCGAGGTCGACTTCGATCTCGAACGGTTCGTGCAGGACGTCGCCGACGTGTACGACAAACTCGGCCGGTGCCAGATCGCCGTCAGCGAGGGCATCCAAGACAAGGACGGCCAATCCATCGGCGCGATGCTCATCCAGGGCGAGACCGACGCGCACGGCAACGTGCAGCTCTCTGGCTCGGGCGCGCTCGGTGATCAGCTCGCCAACGTGCTCAAGGCGAAGCTGACTGCGACCGGGGGCAAGCCGCCCCGCGTCCGCGCCGACACGCTCGGCTACATGCAGCGCTGCTACCCGGACCAGTCACCCGTGGACGTGCGCGAGGCGCGCGGCGCCGGACGCTACGCCGCCGAGATCGCGGCGCAGGGCGATATCGACGGCTCGATCGCCATTGTCCGCACAAACGATTCGCCTTACGAGTCGGGCTACAAGCGGATCGAGCTGAGCGACGTCGCAGCCAAGACAAAGCACATGGACCCGAGCTACATCAAGGGCACGAACGACGTGTCCGACGCGTTCCTCGACTACGTGCGCCCGCTCGTCGGCGAGCTGCCGACGTTTGCCAAGATCTGATCGCCTGCACCGTTGAGTTCAAAAAATGAAAACGCCCGGTCCGATTGGGCCGGGCGTTGTTGTGATAAGTTGGTTGTCTTAGGCGCGCGTGTACTGGATGTGCATGCCCTTTGACTCGTTGCCGTCGGGTCCCTGGAAGAACATCTCCATCGTGTGCTCGTCGTCGTTGACGACGGTGATGACGCTGCGCTTGCCGCACTTGGCGCCGCCCGGCATCGCCATCTCTCCAAGCATGGTCCAGGTCTTTGTGGCTTTGTCGTAGTCGCCGAACTCGGTGGCCATCTGGTTCGACGCGTTGTCGATCCAGAAACCCTCGTACTTGCCCGTGACGTTGTTGAAGCCCCAGAATCCGCGGCCCTCAAAGTTCGGGAACGGGCCGTCGGTGGCATCGCCCTTGTAGTCCTGCTTGAGGTACCGGCCGTCGAGGTCGATCATGTTGACCATGGTCCCCGTTGATTCCATCGGGTCGCCCGGTCCCATCCACATCGTGACCTTGGCTTTCCACTTACCGATGAACTGCTTAAAGAGCTCGTGCTCCTCGGCAGGCCCGGCCGGTGCGCAGTCCATTTCTTGTTGTTCACTCATTGTGTAGTTCTCCTGAGTCTCAAGTTTGGACTACTGGCGCTTGTAGGTGATGGTGCCGGACTTGTGCCACGAGCCGTCTTCTAGTTTCTCGTAGAAGACATCGGTGCCCGAGTCTTCGCCCATGGTGGAGACGGTCTTCATGGTGCCGCCGTGGCCGTTGGGTCCGACGGTGACAAAGGTGCCCGCGTCGTAGGTGCTGGTCTGGTAGATGATGGCTGTGGACATGGAGTCCATCCAGACGCTGACGTATTCCTCTTTGAGGTTGTCGTAGCCGTTGAACGCGATGCCGTTGAACGGCGAGCCCATGAAGTCGGGCATGTCGAACTTGGACATGACGTAGCGGCCGTCGAGGACCCACTTCGAGGTCATGGTTCCGTCACCAGCCATGACCGAGCCGTCGGGCCCGTAGAACTCGACGTGTGCGTCCCATGTGCCGACCGCGTGGTCGAGGACCTTGTGGTGCTCGCCGGGCTGGCCGAGTTCCATGATTTTCATCATCTCGGCGTCGTACTCGCTTATGCCTTCTTCGGGCTGGATGGCGTTGGTCGGCGCGAGTGACGACTGGAGCATGAAGCCGCCGGCGACACCCGCCGCGAGCGTGAGTGCCAGTTTCGATGAGTTGCAGCAGAGCATGGTGTTTCCCTTCTTCGGTGTGAGGTCAGCCGCGAACCGAGGCGCGTCCTGTGGACGCAATCCACCCCCTCGGCGGCGGTCACACCGATAGCATACCAAACATGGAAACCAACACTGTGTGGTTATTCACAATCCAGATGCACACGCTCAACAATCTTCAAACCAAACGCCTCGATCTGGGGGTATTCGGTGTCGGAGTTGCTCAGCAGGCGGATGTTCGAGATGCCAAGCGCCCGCAGGAGTTGGCATCCGATGCCGTATTCGAGCATCGGGCCGGTGACCGACTGCTGGGGAGCGTCCTCGATCGAGTGGTTGGCGGGGCGAGTGAGTCTCTGGCTGAGCCCGTCGCCCAGGCCGTGGGGCCTGAGATAGATGAGCGCGCCGCGTCCTTCTTTCTGTATGGCGCGCATGGACGCGCGGAGGATGTCGCCGGTGGCGTTGTCCTTGCCCTCGTCGGCGGCGTTGAAGATGTCGCCTAGCAGGTCTCGGCGGTGGACACGCACGAGCGCTGGGTCGGTGTTCTCGATGACGTTGCCCGCCGAGTCGAGCGCGCCGATGTCGCCGACGGTCAACGCCAGATGGGGCAGCGGGTCAACGATCGTCTGGAACGCGACGAGGTTGAACGTGCCTTCCGGTGTCTGGATCTGCGTGCCGGCGCGGGGTTGGAGCCGTTCGACGATGCTTGAGTTGCGGAGTCGGTGCTCGATAATCTGCTTGACGGAGCACATTTTGAGGCCGTGCTCTTTGCAGAGTTTGACGAGGTCCGGTACGCGCGCCATCTCGCCGTCGTCGCGCATGATCTCGATGATGATCGCCGCGGGTTTGAGTCCCGCGAGCTTGCAGAGATCGACAGAGCCCTCGGTCTGTCCGATGCGGACGAGGACGCCGCCGTCGCGGGCGCGGAGCGGGTTGATGTGCCCGGGCCTGACAAAGTCGGTCGGCTTTGAGCTCGGGTCGATGGCGAGCCTGATGGTCTCGACCCGGTCTTTGGCGCTGACGCCCGTGGTGACGCCGAACTTTGGCGCCGCGTCGATCGACACGGTAAAGGGCGTGGCGCGGACGCTGGTGTTGACGGCGCTCTGGGGCAGGAGTTCGAGCCTGTCGCAGTCGGCCTCGGTCAGACTCAGGCACATGTAGCCCCGCGCGACGCTGAGCATGAACGTGATCGCCTCGGGCGTGATGAACTCGGCGGCCATCACGATGTCGCCCTCGTTCTCCCGGTCCTCGTCGTCCGTCAGGATGACCATTTTCCCCTGACGGAGGTCTTCGAGGACTTCTTCAACGGTGCTAAAGGCGGTATCGATCATGTAAACATGGTAGGTGGGGAAGGGGTGCTCTATGATCCGGACATGAGCAGATACCACAAACTCATCGTGGCTGGCGTGTTCGCGGTCTTTGCGAGTTTGCCGCTGTCATCGTGCACGGCTCAGGCTCCGGACACCGTCACAGTCGAGCAGGAACAGCCCGCCGTTGAGGCCGAGGCGCAGCCCGAGCAGCCGAAGAAGAACCCGAACAACACCGTTGATTGGGGCCCGAACCGCGGCATCTGGCGCGCCGAGATCGAATTGCCCGGCGGCAAGGCGCTCTCTTTCAACTTCATCGTCGAGTTCACGCGAAACGAGGACAGAGAACCCGTTTGGGACATCTGGCTCCGCAACGGCGCCGAGACGCTCCCCGCGATGCTCGAGAACCAAAACCCGCTCAACATCATCACCTTCCCGGGAACCGACGCGAGGATCGAGGCGACCGTCAACGACAGCAACACAGCGCTGGGCGGCGAGTACATCTACACACGCAACAACGCCGAGGGGGTCGCGGTCGAGTACAGGCTGCCGTTCATCGCACAGTGCGGCGACTCGCGGCGGTTCGCGTGGATCGAGCCCGGCGAGGAACCCGCGGAGTTCGGCCCGCTCGCGGACCGCTGGGTGGTCTCGTTCGATGAACGCACCGGCCCCGCGGTCGCCGAGCTTGTCACACTCCCCGACGGGATCAACGTCGTGGGCACGGTCATGACCCCGACCGGTGACGACGGCCAGCTCGCAGGCTCGTACGAAGAAGGAAGACTCCGGCTCTCACGCTTCACCGGCGGCTCGGGCATCCTCTACGACGGCACCATCGAACCCGACGGCACACTCATCGGCACCTATCGCTCGCTCGCGCACCACGCCGAGGGCTTCACCGCCTCACCAGATGAGACCGCGGCTCTGCCCAACCTCTTCGAGCTGACAAAGTGGAACGACGGCGTCGAACTCTCGGATCTCTCGTTTAAGAGCATCGAGGGCGAAGACGTGAACCTCTCAGACGTTGCGCCCGACGGCAGCGCCAGGCTTGTCTACGTCATGGGTACCTGGTGCCACAACTGCGCAGACGCGACGAACTACCTGAAGCAGCTGCACGAGCGCTACGCGGAACAGGGCCTGACTATCGTCGGCCTTGCGTTCGAGGCCTCGACCGATTTCAGCGAGCAAGCCGAGGCGGTGAGCAAGTACAAAGAGGCTAAGGATGTGCCTTTCGAGATCCTTGTCGCTGGACAGCGCAACAAGAGCGAGGCGACCAAGACGCTCCGCGCACTGGACAAGGTCGCGGCGTACCCGACCGTTGTCTTTGTCTCGCCGGGCAACGAGGTCATCGCGGTGCACCAGGGTTTCGTCGGGCCGGCCGCGCCCGTGCGCCACGCACAGCTGCGCCGCGAGTTCGAGGGCCGCATCGAATCCATGCTGGTCGGCGAATAGCCGATGGGGCGATACGAAGAATTCAAGGCGTTCCGCGAGAGGCTCAACGATCGCGTCCTGAACCCGGGCGAGGGCAAGCCTCAGCCCACGCTCGTGACCAAGCGGTTTTTCAACCTCGACGGCAAGGCCTACGAGCCAGGCGCGATCGATGAGAAACACAAGGAACTGCTCGGGCTTTCCGCGTCGATGGTGCTCCGCTGCGACGACTGCATCGCGTACCACGTTGACCGAGCCGTTGAGTGCGGCGCAAGCGACGAGGAGATCCTTGAGACGTTCGACATCGCGCTGATCGTGGGCGGCTCGATCGTCATTCCGCACCTGCGCCGAGCGGTCGAGTTTCTAGACGAGTGCAGATCGGCAAGAGCCTAGAAGCGGGGCGGCGGGATGCCAGAGAACAAGCCAGCCCAGAACGAGCACCTCGCCGATCCCGCCCAGGCCAGGCAGGCGGCGGCTGACATCGTGCGCGTGCTGCAAGACGCGGGCCACAAGGCGCTCTTCGCGGGCGGGTGCGTACGCGATGAGATCCTTGGCCTAAACCCGACCGACTACGACGTCGCGACCGACGCAACGCCCAAGAAGATCGGCAAGCTGTTTCAATCCACAGCGCACGTCGGTGCGCACTTCGGCGTCGTCATCGTGCACACAGGTCAGGGACAGAGCGTCGAGGTCGCGACCTTCCGTAAGGACGGCTCGTACTCTGACAACCGCCGACCCGACTGCGTCGAGTTCGCGGACGATGTCGCCGACGCCAATCGACGAGACTTTACGGTCAACGCGTTGTTCCTCGACCCGCTCGCCTCTGAGGATTCGCCGAGCATCCACGGGCACGTGGTCGATCACGTCGGCGGGCTCGCGGACATCGATCGGCGGGTGATCCGCGCGGTGGGGCGCGCCGAGGACAGACTCGCCGAGGATCACCTCAGGGCGCTCCGCGCGGTGCGCTTCGCGGCGAGGCTCGGCTACAGCATCGACGACGACACCAAACGCGCCATCACCGAGCACGCGGGAGACCTCGCGGGTGTAAGCGCCGAGCGGATCGGGCAGGAACTCCGGCGGATGCTCTCAGCGCCGACGCGGGGCTCGGCGGTGGACATGCTGACGGAACTCAAACTGGAAGCCGCGATCTTCGGAAAGCCCGACACCAAGCCGAGGGTCCGGCTTGCGACTCTCGACGGCGACGGTGTTTCGTTCGAGCTCGCGATGGCGGCGTGGATCCTCGACCGTGACGGCTACGACCCCGACCTGCTGACCTACCGGAGGGCGCTCTGCCTCTCCAACGACGAACAGAGCGAGATCGCCTCGATCGTCAGCATCGCGGGCCGGCTCGTCCGAGGCTGGCTCAAAGACTCGGTCGCGGAGCAGAAACGCCTCTGCGGCAAGAGCTGCTTCAGCCAAGCCCTGATCTGCGTGAAGGCTTCCGATCCCGAACTGGCGGCGAAGATCGACGAGCGGTACCAAGCCCTCGCCGAGACACCGAGCGGCATCCGGCCAGAGCCGCTGCTGGACGGCGAGGCGCTGATCGGGATGGGGTACCAAGCCGGCCCGGCGTTCGGAAAGGTGCTCCACGCGGTGTACGACGCCCAGCTTGAGGACCGGATATCGGACCTTGAGGGGGCCAAGGCCCTGGCTCGAAAACTGCTGGGTTCTTCGGAACCGTCGTGAACCCGCGGCGTCGAATAGGGTGGTGAGCCGGCCGATCGGGCGGAATCACGCGTGATTACCCGGGGTTCCGGGGTCTTGTGGCACCGATTTCGGTCTGCCGTCGTATAAGATAGACAAGCGGACCCGCCGCCCGGACAACCCGGGCCCGGAAGCGGTCGCAGCGAGTGATTGACGAATCCGGGCCGAAGCTGCCCGGTACTGAACGATGAGGGATGAAAATGGCAACTGATCGAAAGGGCCTGACCATGAAATACATAGCGAGAAGCGCGGCGATGACCCTGTGCGCAGCCGGTCTTGCGATGGCCGCGGCTCCGGTTTCTGCTGTCGCCGCCCCGTCCGCGGTTGTCGTCATGGACGGCGAGCCGACCCACGAACTCCTGCTCACATCGGGACAGACCGTCAAGGTCGAGATCCTGGAAGAGAAGTCCAAAGAGCTCGTGACCCGGCTCTACATCGGCACCATGTCCGCCGAGAAGACCTACCAGCGAAGCGAGATCATCTCGATCACCGAGCTCGGTCACTCAACCGAGGCGAAGGATTCGGTAAGTGCTAAGGCCGAGGTCGCCTCGGCTGTCGACGCGGACATGCCCGAGAACGCGCTGCGTGTCTACGTCATGGAGCTCAGCGGCCGATTCGGCTGGGACATCAGCAAGACCCCGATCGAGACCGCCGTCGAGAAGGCCCGCGACATGCAGGCCGACGTGATCATCGTCAAGTGCAACAACAACTGGAAGCAGCTCGAAGGCTTCACCGACGAGCTCTCAGACGATCAGGGCCGGTTCGAGTTCAACACCGCCGAGACGATCCAGAGGGTGTTTACCTCGGAGATGCAGGCCAACTGGGAGAAGCAGCCCAAGGTTGTGTTCTGGGTTGAGCGTGCCATGAGCGGCATGGCGTTTCTCCCGCTCGTCAACAGCAACATCTACTTCACAAGCGACGGCCGACTCGGCGGCGTCGAGGGCCTCGAAGGCTTCTACGGCTCAACCGGTGACGAAGTGGTCCGCGAGAAACTCGAATCCGCGATGGGCGGCCACGTCTTCGGCATGGCGATCGCCGGCGGCCACGACTCCAGACTCGTCCGCGCCATGACACGCAAGGGATACGTCCTGAGCTACCGCATCGAGAACGGCGAGCCCGTCTACCTCGAGGGCGAGGCGCCCGGCGGCTGGATCCTCCTCACCGACGACGGCGAGGGCGAGAACGCGGACACCGACTACGACATCGTCCGCAACCAGGGCAACGACGCGCTGACGTTCGACGCCGACCTCGCGTACAAGCTGAAGCTTTCCAAGGGCACCGCCGACACGCTCGACGATCTGCTCTTCGAGATGGGCATCGAGGACCGTGCGTACGTCTTGGATGACGAAGACGGCGACGGCGAAACCGACTCGGCTCGCTACGAACTCGACAAGTGGTCAAGCGGCATCAACCGCGCTGTCCAGAGACTCCGCGCGTTCCAAGGCGACCTCGCGAACGTTCAGGTCCGTCAGCAGCGCGGCGATGACGACGGCTCAAGAGCACGCAACGCCGCCCGCGGCCAGAGAATCAGAATCATCAATCAGGCGATCGCGCTGCTCAACAAGTACGGCGAGGTCCTCGATCCGGGCAAGCAGCAGCGGGTTGATCTCGAGCTGATGAAGCAGCAGATCGAGAACGAGAAACGACTCGAGAACATGAACCGCCGGGGTCCGGGCTAAGCCGCTCCGTGTGCACAAGACGTGAACGAAAGGTATTACTTATGACACTCAGACCAATCATGGCCGCGCTCGTGCTCGCGTTTGCGATGCTCGTGCCAGCCTCGGCTAAGGCCGCCGGAGTCTACGAACCGGACATCGTCAAGCTGACCGACGGCCGCGAGCTCGAGGGCACGATCGTCAAGGAGCAGAACGGCTACATCTGGCTCGACATGGGCGTGGGGCAGCCGCTGTTCCTCTCGCCCGACAAGATCGAAGAGATCATCCGTGACTCCGACGAGCCGCTGCCCACCGAGGTCGCGGCTAAGGAAGAGAAGACCTGGGAGCACGTCCCGGGCGTGACCCGTGCCGCGGTGATTACCGCCGAGGGCATGGTCGGCATGCAGATGTCCTCGACCCCACTGCGCGAAGCGATCCCGATGCTCAAAGAAGAGGGCGTCGATCTGGTCGTCTTCAAGGTCAAGTCGGGCGGCGGCTACCTGCTCGAGATTCAGCAGCTCTCCGATGTGCTCCATAACGAGTACAAAAAGGAATTTCAGCTTGTCGCATGGATCGACAGCGCCATTTCCGCCGCGGCGATGACCGCGCTGACGATCGAAGAGATCTACTTCATGCCTCACGGCCACTTTGGCGCGATGACCGGCTGGTCTGGTCAGCTCGAGGCTGTCGAGGGTCGTGGTCTCGAGGCCGTGTACTACAAAATGGAGAAGATCTCCGCACGCGGCAACCGCCCGGACTATGTCCCGATGATCAGGGCCATGCAGCACTTGGAGCCGGCTTCGTACGACATCGATGACGAGACCGGCAAGGTGAAGATTTACGATACCGCCGCAGGCGAGTTCGTGCTCAACGAGGGCGACACAGTCCTGACGCTCGATTCGCAGCAGGCCGAGCACTGCAAGTTCAGCTCGGGCACCGCAGCCACGATCGAAGAGCTCCAGGCGCTTCTCGAGCAGAGCGTCGGTGAGATCGTCTGGGTCGGCGAGAGCGTCCCCGGCATTCCTTACCCGGTCTGCAAGGCCGAGAAGCACCAGATGGAATACCGCAAGGAAGTTGACTTCCAGGACACGAACTTCCGCGAGATCGTTGTGAAGTACCAGATGGAACTGAACAACGCACGCGGTGTCGCGGTCGACCGCCGCGGCGGCTTCCTCCGCAGGGCCGAGGGCTACCTCGCCCGCATCAAGCGGATGATCAAGATCAACCCGAACTTCGGCATCTTCACGGTGAACGAGGAATGGATCCGTCAGCAGGAAGAAACCATCCGCGAACTCCGCAGAGGCTAAACAGAACGCCTCGCCAAGATCAAACCACCAATCGGCCGGGCACACAAGCCCGGCCGATTTTGTAGAAGGACTCAGAGCCATGACACACACACGACGCGCCGCCGAGTGTTTCGCGTTGCTCGCGGTTCTATTGCTCGCGATTGTTACCCCGGTCTCCGCTCAGAACGATGAACCGGCGCAAGACGTCGTCAAGCTCACCGACGGCACTGAACGCACCGGCACGATCGTCAAAGAGCAGGACGGCTACGTCTGGATCGACACGGGGGAAGATGAGCCGATCTTTTTCTCACCAGAGAAGATCACTGAGATCATCTGGAACGACCCGCCTGCCGCCGGCCCCAAGAAGCACAAGCTTGAAGATGAGTACATCATCGAGCCGTGGGGACGCAAAGATCGCGTGACGCGCGCGGTTGTGCTCAGCGCCGAGGGCATGGTCGGCATGCAGATGAGCGACAAGCCGTTGCGCGAAGCGATCCCGATGCTGCGTGAGGAAGGGATCGATCTTGTGGTGCTCAAGATCAAATCTGGGGGTGGGTACCCGCTCGAGATTCAGAATCTATCCGATGTGCTTCACTACGAGTACAAAGAAGACTTCGATCTTGTTGGCTGGGTTGATGTGTCGCTCTCTGCTGCTTCGACGGCGACCATGACCATCGAGGAGCTGTACTTCGAGCCCAGCGGAAGATTGGGCTACATCCATTCGTGCTGGGGTGGTTCATGCCTCGGTGACAGCCATCCGGACGATGAAGTAGCAGCACGGCTGCGCGCGGTTGCGTCACGGGGCGGCGCGGACCCTCTTCTCGTTAGTGTCATGCACTCGCCTGCCGAGCTCTCGTACAGCATCGAAAGCACGACCGGCAATGTGACGTTCTACGAAGATCTCACCGGCGAGCACGAGCTCTGCGACGGTTCAGAATTGGTGCTGCTGGACTCCGTACAAGCCGAGCATGTGGGCCTCAGCTCGGGAACAGCAAAGACACTCGATGAGTTGACTGTTATGCTCGAACAGAACCACGGCACAATCGAATGGATCGGCAAAGACATCGATGATTACGACTACCCGGTCTGCAAAGCCGAACGGCATCAGATCCTCTACCGCAAGGAAGTGGACTTCCAGGACAGAAACTTCCGCGAGATCGTTGTGAAATACCAGATGGAACTCAACAACGCAATGGGCGTTGAGCCTGGAAAGCGAGGCGGGTTCCTCCGCAGGGCCGAGGGCTACCTCGCCCGCATCAAACGGATGATCAAGATCAACTCCAACTTCGGCTTCCTCACGGTGAACGAGGAATGGATCCGCCAGCAGGAAGAAACCATCAGCGAACTCCGCAATGAGTAGCCCTGCCGGTTTCGCCCGGCCGGTATACGATGCCCCAGACCTCACTATCTGGAGCACCCGATGCCGACTGTCCCAACCGATTTCGTCTCCGCCGACCTCGACGCCACCGATTTCGCGGCGATCGAACCCATCTTCAAATCGCTCCTCGAACGCCCAGTCGTCACGAAGGAAGAACTCGAAACATGGCTCGTCGATCGCGGCGAGCTTGAGGCGTCCTGCTCCGAGGCGATGGCGCTCCTGTACATCGCGATGACCTGCAACACGGACGACGAAGAAGCATCGGGCGCGTACACAAAGTTCATCGAGGACGTGCCGCCCAAGATCAAACCGCTGGCGTTCGAGCTTGACAAAAGGCAGAAGCAGCTCGCCGAGCAGCTCGGCCTGAACGATGCGCGGTACGAGGTCATCAACCGCGACACCGCGGCGGACGTCGAGCTTTTCCGCGAAGAGAACATCCCGCTGGAAACCGAGATCGCCAAGCTCGATCAGGAGTACGACAAGATTTGCGGCGCGATGACGGTCGAGTTCGACGGCCAAGAGAAAACGCTGCCGCAGATGGGCGTGTACCTTGAGAGCACCGATCGCGACGTCCGCGAGAAGTCATGGCGCGGCGTGACCGACCGCCGGCTGAAGGACGTTGACGCGATCAACGCGATCTACGACAAGATGATCACCAAGCGCGACACGCTCGCGTCCAACGCCGGCTTCGATTCGTACACCGGCTTCGCGTTCAAACTCCTCCATCGGTTCGACTACACGCCCGAGCACTGCTTCGCGTTCCACGAGGCGTGCGAGAAAGTTGTTGCGCCGTTTGCGCGCAAGATCGACGAGAAACGCAAGCAAAGCCTCGGTGTCGATGTGCTCCGCCCGTGGGACATGGCGGTCGACGAACTCGGGCGCGCACCGCTGACCCCGTTCGACGGTGGCGTGGATCTTGTCGCCAAAACGCAGGCCGCGTTCCGTTCACTCGACCCGAGGCTCGCGGACATGCTCGCCGAGCTCGGCGACGGCGCGGGGCGCGTGACCGCCGCGAATTCGAAGAACCCGCCCTCGCTCGATCTCGACAGCCGAAAGGGCAAAGCGCCGGGCGGCTACCAGTACATGCGTGACCGCTCGCGTGTGCCGTTCATCTTCATGAACGCTGCGGGCCTGCATCGTGATCTCGAAACGATGGTCCACGAAGCGGGCCACGCGTTCCACAGCATGCTCTGCGTGGACGAGCCGCTGCTTCACTACCGCGAGAGCCCGATCGAGTTCGCCGAGGTGGCGAGCATGTCGATGGAGCTGCTGACCATGCCGCACTGGGGCGCGCCCGGCTCGTTCTACGAAGGCAAGCCAGAGGACCACAACCGCGCGATGCGCCGACAGATCGAGTCGTCGATCACGCTTCTGCCCTGGATCGCGACCATCGACGCGTTCCAGCACTGGGTCTACGCGAACCCGGCGCACACACGCGACCAGCGCACCGAGCAGTGGCTCGAGCTCGACCGCCGATTCGGAAGAGGGTTCAGCTGGGACGGCCTCGAAGCAGCGCGCGACAGCGGCTGGCAGAAACAGGGACACCTGTTCGGCAACCCGTTCTACTACATCGAGTACGGCATCGCGCAGCTTGGCGCACTCGGACTCTGGATCCGCTCGCTCGAAGAAGGCCCGGAGGTCGCCATCGACGCGTACATCAAGGCGCTCTCGCTCGGCGGCAGCAGACCGCTGCCCGAGCTGTTCGCCGCGGCGGGTCTTGAGTTCGACTTCGGCCCCGCGGTTGTCGAGCGCTTGGTCGCACGCGTCGAGTCCGAGCTGGCCAAGCTCCCCGAGTGATGGATGACTCGAATGTAAACGAGCCGGGCCACATGTCGCCCGATGAGTTCCGTGACGAGGCCCGCCGCGCTGTTGATGTCGTCGCAGACTACATGCGCCGCGTCCAGTCCCTGCCCGCAAAGCCCGGGACAAAGCCTGGCGAGCTGCGAAGCCAGATCCCGCAGCTTGCAGCAGAAACACCGGGCGACAGCCAAGAGTGGGACCGCATCTTCGGCGACATCGACTCGCTCGTCGTTCCCAACATGATGCACTGGCAATCGCCCGATTTCTTCGGCTATTTCCCGTGCAACTCGACCGGGCCCGCGATCATCGGCGAACTCCTGAGCGCCGGTTTCGGCCAGCAGGGCATGCTCTGGCAGACCTCGCCCGCGTCAAACGAACTCGAACGCGCACTCATGGACCAGATGGCCCGCGCGCTCGGCCTGCCCGATACCTTCATCTCCGATTCCGACAACGGCGGCGGCTGCATCCAATCAACCGCGAGCGAAGCCACACTCACCGCGATGGTCGCCGGCCGGCGCCGGATCGCTGACCTCGGCGGCGACTTCCACAAAGCAACCGTCTACGCATCGACGCAGACACACAGTTCGTTCATCAAAGCCGCGCTCATCGCTGGGCTGGCGGCGACGGTCGAAGACACGAGCCGCGTCCGCATGATCGGCACTGACTGTGCGCTCGCGATGGATCCGGCCAAGCTTGAAGAAGCGATCCGCAACGACATGGCCGAGGGCTTTGCGCCAGCGATGGTCTGTGTCACGCTGGGCACCACGGGCACGACCGCGATCGACCCGCTCGCCGAGGTTGCGCGCGTGCTCAAAGAAACCGGGGCAGCCGCCGCGGGCTGCTGGCTGCACGTCGACGCGGCGCACGCGGGCGCGATGCTCGTGTGCCCCGAGCACCGGGCGATGATGGCGGGCATCGAGGCCGCCGACTCGCTCTGCTTCAACCCGCACAAGTGGCTGCTGGTGAACTTCGACTGCGACCTGTTCTGGACGAGCGACCGCCGGGCGCTGACTACGAGCATGTCGGTCACGCCTGAGTACCTGCGCAACAGCGCGACGGACACGGGCGAGGTGTTCGACTACCGCGACTGGGGCGTGCCGCTGGGCCGGAAGTTCCGCGCACTCAAGCTCTGGCTCGTGCTGCGCCACTACGGGCTCGAAGGCCTGCGCGCCCACGTCCGCCAGCACATCGCCTACGCAGTGGTGTTCGAAGAACTCGTCAAAGCCGACGATCGGTTCGAGGTGCTAACACCCAGGACGATGAACCTGGTGTGCATCGCGCTCAAAGCGGGAGATGACGCGACACGCCTGCTCATGGAATCGGTCAACCGCCAAGGCCCGGCATTCCTGACGCACACCTCGGTCCCGCTCGCCGGGGGCGACCGGTACGCGATCCGCGTCTCAATCGGCGCGACCACCACCAAGGAAAGCCACGTCCGTTCGCTGTTCGCGGCGCTCGCGTCGAATGCAGACGCCGCCATCGATCGAGCGGCAACCGGCGAGCAGGGATAAGCTGCTACACATGATCACGCGACTTGTCATCCTGATCTCGTGCTTCACGCTCGCCGTCGGCTGCTCCTCGCGTCCGACGAGCACGAGCAGCCGGTTCGATGTCGATGCGGGCCGGTACGCCGAGGCGTTCGACCACACACGCGAAGAGCTGGGCGATCTCGGTTTCAAGCTCGACCGGATCGACGCCCGCGCCGGGGTGCTGACGACCAAGCCTTTGTCATCGGGCGGGCTGGCGACGCCTTGGGACCGCCAGCAGACGAGCCTCAAGTCAGAGGTCGCCGACCTTGCGCACCCGCAGCAGCGCGTCGTGCGCGTCACGTTTGTGCCCGCCTCCACGATCGACCGCTTGCCAAGCGACGAGGCCGGCTCGCAGATCTCGGGCGACCCGCAGCCCGAACCGATGACCGAGCTCGCGCAGAACGAGCCATTGGTCGGCATTGTTGAGGTGACGATCGAGCGTCTGTACAGGCCCTACTGGAGGCCGTCGGCGGTCAGCGTCTCAAGCTCGAGCTACACGCGTGACCCGTCGCTGCGCGCTCGGGGCATGTCGCGTTCGTTCTCGGTGGTGACACAGCGGGACCACGCGCTCGAGGCGAAACTCGCAAGCCGCGTCTGGCGCGAACTTCAGAAGTGAATCTAGAACGATCGGCGGATCAGTCCTGACGCTGCGCGTCGGTGCGTGCGCCCAGCGGCTTGGACTCGATCGTGCCCTCTGCGGGTGCTTTCTCGCCGAGCTTCGGCTCGATCGTGGTCGCGACCTGCTGATGGGTCTCCGGGTCGATCGTTGTATGACCGAGCGCCCGGGCAACAAGCTCGCCCCGGCTCGACGCGTTGAGCTTGCGGTGCAGGCTCTTGACGTGGTCGTGTACCGTGTGCGGGCTTCGGCCGAGGTCGTCTGCGATCTGGCGGACGCTCTTGCCGAACGTGAGCTGTTCGAGGACAACCTGCTCGCGCTGGGTGAGCCACTTGGTGGGTCCGCTCGAACCATCGCCGAGGGCGAGGATCGCGCGCCGTGCGAGCACGGGGAGGACCGCTGCCATCGCGTGCGTGTGCGAGGGTGTGAGCCTGATGCCCTGACCGAGCGGCGCGACCTGCGCGATCATGACCCTGCCGTCGTCCGGGTTGCCGAGTCCGAGGATGCCGACGAGGATGTCGGAGGACTCGAGGCCGTGCCAGAGGCGCGGGATGTCGCCGCGTGTGACGGTCTCGCCGCCGGGCAACTCGGTGAGCCTGCCGACGGTGGGAGTGTTTCGTGTGCTCAGCGGCACGCGGACGCCGACCCTGCGGAACCTCGCGGCTCTGACGCGGAGCGTGGCAAGACGCGGGTCTTCGCCGCGGTGCTCGCTGCCGGCGCGATGAATGGGCCTGGCGCGGGCCACGCCTGCGCGGGCAGCGACGCCTGAGACTTCCTGATTCGAGAGATCGCCCGTCGGCGAGAGGGTGCCGATGGTCAGCGTCGCCAGCGCCGGCTCAGCCAGCCCGGCAAGACACCAAGCCGCACGGTCGCACCATTCGAGGGTGGCGACGGCAGGGAGTTCGACAATCGACTCGGCGGTGGTGGCGAGCGAAGCCATGACTGCGTCGAATGTGTTGTGTCGATCAGTGTCCATCGGAAACTCCTTTAGGGCGGAGAACACATCCCTCACGCGATTCGATTTCCCGGCATATCAACCCGCACTGCAGGATTGTACCGGACCTCGGCGTTTTTGCTTACGCAAATCCACCTTGAACAGGTCGGATTGGCCTACACCGATAAAATAGGTAATAACATCCCCGAATACTAGCCTAAACGGGTGGTAAGTCGATATTTACATGCTTTGTTTGCACCGTGTCTTGGGGAACCGGCTCTCGGCGCTCCCTCTGGGCTGTGTCCTTCTAGTATTGCCCACCCCACTTTGGAGCCGTGCATGCAGCCGAGCCAATCTGTTTCTACTGGCAAGACCGCGATCCTCGTCATCGGAGCCGGGCCGACCGGGCTTGGCGCCGGGTATCGGCTCAGCCAACTCGGCAAGACCGACTTCGCGGTGTGCGAGGCTTCGGGCACAATCGGCGGCCTGGCAAGAAGTTACACCGACGACAACGGCTTCACCTGGGACGTGGGGGGCCACGTCCTCTTTAGCCACTACGCCGAGTACGACCGGATCTTCGAAGAGCTCATGCAGGGCGAGTACACGCTCAATGAGCGCGAAAGCTGGGTGCGGATGATGGGCACCTGGGTGCCGTACCCCTTCCAGAACAACCTCCGCTACCTGCCCGAGGCCGATGCGAAGGCGTGCATCGACGGGCTGATCGACGCGCAGACCAATTCCAAGGGAGCCGCCGGCGCGACCAACTTCGGCGAATTCATCGACAACGTGTTCGGCGAGGGCATCGCGTCACGGTTCATGCGCCCGTACAACTTCAAGGTCTGGGCGTACGAGCCGGAGAAGATGAACAAGATCTGGATCGGCGAACGCGTCGCGGTCATCGACTGGCAGCGCGCCAAGCGCAACGTCGACGAGGGCAAGGACGACTTCGGCTGGGGACCAAACAATCGCTTCAAGTACCCGCTCGGCGGCACCGGAGATTTCTACAAACGCTTCGAGCCCGTGCTCGGCGACAACCTCAAACTCAACACAAAGCTCGTATCGATCGACGCCGAGCGCAAGATCGCGACGTTCGAGAACGAGCAGGGCGAGCGCACCGAGCAGGAATTCGGCTCGCTCATCAGCACGATGCCGCTCGACAAACTGGTGTGCGATGTGATCGACGGCGCGCCCGCGGACGTCCGTAAAGCCGCGTCACGCCTCGTGCACTCGGGCGGCTTCATGGTGGGCGTGGGCATCAAACGCCCGTGCCCATCGACCAAGAGCTGGATGTACTTCCCAGAGAGCAACTGCCCGTTCTACCGGGTGACGTACCTATCCAACTACTCGCCCAACATGACGCCAGATCCTAAGACGCACTACTCGCTCCTGTGCGAGACAAGCTTCAGCCCCGACAAGCCAGAGGACGAGGCGACCATCCTCGAGCGCACGATCTCGGGCCTTGAAAACGCGGGTCTTCTTGAGCCGGGCGAGCGAGAGGACATCGTGTCCACGTGGGTCATGAAGGTGGGCTACAGCTACCCGACGCCGAGCGTCGAGCGCGACGAGATCCTCGCCAAGGTCATCCCCTGGCTCGAGGACCGGGGCATCTACAGCCGGGGCCGATTCGGCATGTGGAAGTACGAGGTGTCAAACACCGATCACTCGGTCATGCAGGGCATCGAGGTGGTGGACCGCATCCTCGAAGGCAAACCCGAGCAGACCATCGGCATCGTCTACAGCGTCACCGAAGACGGCAGGACCGCCGCCAACCACGAACGCTCGGCGCTCGCGGGCTCTGGCGAGAAACGCATCGGCGCGCAGATCGAATCCAAAGACGTCACACAGGCGGGCGATCTGAAGGAAGCGACGATGAGCGAAGAAGAGCTGGGCGTGACGGACAGGTCGTAACGCTTAGCCGCCCTGATCGTGTTCTTGTTCTTCGATGCCCTTGCGCAGGCGCTGGCGGAGCTGCTGGCGACCGATCTCTTTGAGCGAGTCGATGGCTTCCTGGTAGCCGTCGGGCATGGGCGCTCGGCTTGAGAGCAGCCGGATGCCCGCGTTGGCGTCGCCCTGGTACGCCTTGCTGAACGCGAGCAGGATCTCGTGGTTGGGGTAGGTGATCCAGTAGGTCTCGCGCTGCCAGCGTTTGGGACCGGCGAGGATGAGCGAGCCGATCACCTGAAAGTCCTGCCGTTCATAAGCGGCATACGACGAGTTGTACGCCAGCCGACCGATCCGCCTCCAGAACAGCTCGAACTCGGCGCTCTTGGGCAGCTTGTCCTCGATCTGCACCGCGAAATCCAGCACCGCCCCGGCGAACGCCACCGAATCGACGTGGCCCGATTCGAGCATCTCCTCGGCGCGGATGAGCGAGCTCTCGAACGTGATCTTGCCCGCGTCGAAATCGGTCTTGAGGCTGGCGGCGGTGGTCGCCCGGGTCGAGGTCGGGACAGCCGCCACGATCGCGTCGAGCCGGTCCTGCTCGTTCTCGCAGCCGAGCGTCAAAGCGCCCAGTGTGACAGCGAGAACCATCGAAATGAGCTGCGTGAAGCGGTTCATGGTCCGTGTTATAGGTCCCCGCGGGCCGGGTCAGATCCGAGGCGAAGCGCCCGAATAGGTGTGTTCCATGATTCTTGGCTGATTTGGAGGGAATCTGTCGGTTGTGACGATCGGAAAGGTGGTCGCACCCCCGATCAGGCGCATGTTAAGAGTGTCTGACTCGTGGGAACGGGGTGTGCCGTGGGGGCCGCCGCGTTGTGAGTGATACTAGAGCGATCGGTCATGTGGTTGCCGAATCGCAGGAGCTGGCTTCGAATCGAAGCCTGACCTCGTGCGTGATGGAAGTGCTGCGTGGACATTCTGCTCTGGGGGCCCCGATCCGGGGCTGGCAGGCCGAGCTGACGAGGGTGCTCGACGAGCATCATCTGGTGGCTTGGTCGTCCCAGTCAGGCGAACGCGCTTCATTCGCCGCGGGCCTCGCTTCATTCCTTGCCGGTCTCGACGACACCCAGGTCATTCCTATCTACGGCCGAAATGCCACCGACCTCGAAACGCTCTGCTACCAGATCGAACGCAGCATCCCGGGCGATGGCCCGATGCGCCGCAGGGTCGATGGCCCGGCGGGTCTTGTCTCGCGGATGCGCTCTCAGCCCGTGATCCCCGGCAGGCCGCCGCTCCGGCTTCGGTACTTTGTCTGGCACGACCCGGACGAGCTGATCCAGAACGATCCCGCGCTGTTCGGCCGGGTCGCCGACGCGATCGCGGGCGTGGCTGCCGAGGCGGAGTACGCGAGCGACGATCTTCTGCTCATCACCCGCGCGGTCTACATCGGCGGCAAGACGCTGCTCGAATACGCAGAAGACGAATCGGGCCAGCTCCGCTCGTGGCTCGCCGACGGCGCCGACGAACCCTTCTGGCGCACCGTCTCGGGCCTCGACGCCCCGCCCGTGCTGACCGGCCCGATCGGCAGGCTGCTCGAAGACCCGGAATCGATCGCGCACGACGCGCTGATGGCCTCGATCGACTCGCTGGCATTCTGATCTCAATCAAGCCGTCTGCTTGACAGGCGAGCCCGGCGATGCTTCCCTCTCTCTATGCGCATCATCGGTGGCGAGTTTCGCCGGAAAAGACTGTTCAGCCCGAGCGAGAAGAGCCCGACCAGGCCCATCCCGGATCTGGCTAAGGAAGCCCTCTTCAACCTGCTCCGAGGGCACGTCGAGGGGCAGGACTGCTACGACGGGTTCGCGGGCAGCGGGGCGATCGGGCTTGAGGCGATCAGCCGGGGTGCTCGGCGGTGCGTGTTCATCGAGCGCGACCGCGCGGTGCACAAGGTCATCGCTAAGAACATCGAGCACCTCGGTGTGGAGGACCGCGCCGAACTGGTGCGCGCCGATGCGCTCGGGCCGGGCGCGCTGAGCCGGTGTCCCAAGCCGGTGCACCTGATCTTCTTCGACCCGCCTTACCCGCTGATGACGGACCCGGAAACGTACCCGCGGGTGATGAAGCAGTTTGCGAGGTTGATTCAGAATCTCGATGACACCGGCTACGCGGTGATCCGCACGCCCTGGCCCTTCCGCCAGGTCGTCGGCACTGAGCCCGACGAGTTTGACATGCCAAAGCCGGTGTACGAGTTCCCGGATCTGAAGGTCGATGGTGCGCTCGGGCCAGAGACCCACGGCTACGGCACAACCGCGATCCACCTTTACATGCGCGATCCCGGCGAACAGAACGTATCAGATAATGAGTAGCTTGCCGCACTGGTCCGAGGGGCTCAACGAAGCCCAGCGCTGCGCGGTCGAGTACGACTCGGGCCCGGTCGCGGTGCTCGCGGGGCCGGGCACGGGCAAGACGCGCGTGATCACGCACCGAATCGCCAGGCTGATCCACCGCGATGGCGCGCGGGCCGAGTCGATCGGCGCGATGACGTTCACGGTGAAAGCCGCCGAGGAGATGAGGCAGCGGCTCGGCGCGATCGTCGGCGACAACGCGGCATCACGCGTCACTGCGGGCACGTTCCACGGGTTCGGTCGGCGCATTCTTTTGCGGTGGGGCGATGTCATCGGCTTGCCCGCGAGCCATGATTTAATGGACTCGGTTCAGCAGATGCGGCTGCTCAAGGCCGCGGTCGGAGATGCCGCGGCTGAGGGGAAGATCAGCGCGAGCCTGCTGGCCGATGGCGGCCGCGAAGCCGTCGCCGCTCGATCGCTCGCGTGGATCGAGCACCTGCGCACTTCCGCGCTTTTCCCCGACGACGCGGCAAAGCTCTCTGTGAAGTGGCATGAACTCGTCGAACAGGGCGGCCCAGCGGATGCGCCGTGGGACGCCGACAGGCTCGACGCCGAGCGCGAGCGCGCCGGCGAGTTCGCGTGCGCCGCCGAGGTGTACGCCCGGTACGAAACGATGGCGATGGACAAGTCGCTGCTCTCGTTCGACGATTTCATCCTGCTGCCGATCCGAATCCTTCGCCACTCCGAGCGCGTCCGCACCTACATCGTCGATGAGCTTCGGCACCTCGTGGTCGATGAATTCCAGGACGTCAACGGTGCGCAGCTTGCGTTTCTCAAAGAGCTGTCTAGGCCGAGCGCGTCGGGCGATTTGTGTGTTGTCGGTGACGACGACCAGGCGATCTACGGCTTCCGCGGCAGCGACGACCGCGCGTTCCAGCACTTCAAGGAAATCTGGACCGACGCCGAGACCGTGCCACTGACGGACAACTACCGGAGCACTGAGGCGGTGCTCGAGACGGCGCAGCGGATCATCAACGCCTCGCACGACCGCTTCGAGCCGGACAAGGTGATCCGTGCGCACCGCGAGTTCGATGCCGATGTGCCAGCGCAGGTCGAGGCGGTCCATGTGTCCAGTGACAGCGACCACGGCATGACGATCGCCGCGATGATTCTTGCCGATCGCGCCGAGAACCCGGACAGACCCTTGTCGAGCTACGCGGTAATCGGTCGTTCGCACCCGACGTGCGCCGAGATCGGGCGCGTGCTCGAACTCGAGGGGATCGCGGTCGACGACTCGATGATCCGCAAGGACGAAGAAGACGACGCGGTGCTCGATGTGAAGGCGTGGATCGCCGCGGTGGTGGGGGCGAGCAACATCTCGCTGACGCGGCTCTTGGTGCGCCCGCCTGTGTCGATGGACGCCGAACGCGCGATCAAGCTGCAAGACGAGTACGAAGCGCACCGGCGGCAGGCGAAGGTCGAGGATCAGCGACCGGTTCCGATGCCGGACTGGCTCTCCGAGCGAGACGGTGAGCACGACGGGCTCGCGGTGCTGTCTGAGTTGCTCAACACGCTGCGCGAGCTCTCGACAACGATGAACGCCGAGGCGATGGTCAAAGAGATCATCGAGCGCACAGGCGTGGCGCACCGCGAGCTGCCCGATCGGAAGCTCGAAGCCGTGCGCATCGGGGCGCTCGTTCGGTTCGTGCAGTTCGCGCAGGACCTGCAGCGACGGCTCGACCCTCCCGGCGATCTGGCGGCGTTCCTGCGGTACTACAACGAGCTGACACCCAAAGAACAGCTCGCGGGCCCGGCGAGCTTCGAGGACATCGACGGGAGCGACGACACGGAGTTTGATGACTCGGGCGTGTGCCTGATGACCGCGCACTCGTCGAAGGGGCTCGAGTTCGACACGGTTTTCGTGCCGAGGATCGGCGCCGCCGCGGGCGCGTTCGGGAACGTCAAGATCGATGAACGCGCCGAGCTGCCCGAAGAACTGGCGATGTTCGAGGCCGACCCTCGATCGCGTCTTGCGAAAGAGCAGGACGAGGTCCGCCGGCTGTTCTACGTCGCGTGCACGCGCGCCGAGCGCCGGCTTGTGCTGCTGAGTAAACGCGCCAAGAGCGCGAGCAAGTCGATGCACATGTTCCAGGAACTCGCCTGGCGGGGCAAAGCGCCGCTCGGGCCGGACGAGCGCGACGGCTCGGTTGTGCTGCTCGAAGCGGAAGACGTCGTGCGGTCATGCATCGAGCGCGGCGCGACGATCCGCGGCGCCGATGCGCTGGCGTCGGAGAGCGCTTCGCAGGAAGCAAGGTCGCGTGTCATCGCCAGCGCCAGGCGCGCCGCTCGGCGATCGGCGGCGCAACTGCTCGACCGAGCCGAGGAGGGCATCGCAGAAGACGCGAAACTTGACCAGATCAGCGACGGGCTCATTCTCTCGGCGCGCAGGCTCGCGATCATCGAAGCGCTCAGGCACGGACCGATCGAGGAGATCCCAGACTGGCTGCTCGGCGACGGCGAGTTTGCGCAAGAACTCGCGGATCGTCTGGGCGCATCGCGCGAGGACCGGGCGATCGGCGCGAGCACACGCCCGATGTCGCCGCCTTTGCGCCTGAGCTACTCGAAGGTAAGCCAGTACATCAGGTGCCCGGGTTGTTTCTATCTGCGTTACGTGCTCGGTCTGTCCGAGCCGAGCAGCGGCGAGCAGCTTGTCGGCACCGTCGCGCACTCGGCGCTCGAGCGCTTCTACCGGATGTGGAGCGAGGCCGACGCCGAGGGCGGGGCGCTGCCGGGCGTTGACAAGCTGCTCGGCATCGCGCGCGAGCTGTTCATCGCCGAGAGCCGGCGCGTCGGCGGCGCGGACCCGGCGCAGCTCGAACAGATCGAGGCGCAACTCACAACCGGGTACGAGAAACTCCACGAGCAGAACGCCGAGGTGATGATGCTCGAAGAGAACGCGCCCTTCGCGTACCGCCGGGCCGAGGGTGACGACGAGCCGCACCTGTTCGATGCCAAGCTCGACCGCGTGGACCGCACGCCCGAGGGCGGGTTCAGGATCATCGACTACAAAACGGGTCAGGCGTGGAAGTCGCTTGTTTCACCAGAGAAGTCCGACCTGCAACTCGGCATCTACTCGCTCGCGCTGGCTGAGAAGCTGGAGATGGAATCGCCCGACGAGCTCGAGGGATTCGCGGAGTACTGGATTTTCTCTTCGGGCGAGCGGGGCGTGATCGGGCTCGCCGAGATAGACCACGGCAAGGTCCGCCAGAAAATCGACAAGGCCATCACCGGCATGCTCGCCGGCGACTTTGCGCCCAGCAAGGGCTGCAGCGGGGCGTGCGCGATGTTCCTCGGCCAGAGATCCTGATCCGCAACGAACGGGAACGAGGCGGGTACCCTTGTATACAGAATGAGCCGTGCGACGACGAGAGGGGGAGTCTGCGCGGATCGGGGAGAATTACGAATGAAGAAGCTTTCTACTCTTGGTCTAGTTGCGTCCGCGGGGCTTGCCGGCTCGGTCGGTGCCCAGCAACTCGAGATGCGCAGCGACGTGGTCAGCGGCACGCTCGACAACGGCATGGCCTACATCATCAAAGAGCACGCCAACCCGCCCGGCCGCAGCGCGATGTACCTGCACATCTCCTCCGGCTCGCTCAACGAAACCGACGACATCCAGGGCATCAGCCACTTCCTCGAACACATGGCCTTCAACGGCTCGGAGAACTTCGCTCCGGGCGAGCTGATCCCGTTCTTCGAGTCGATCGGTCTGACGTTCGGCCGACACCAGAACGCGTTTACCAGCTTCGACCAGACGACCTACATCCTCGAGCTGCCCGATGCAGAGCGCGACACGCTGGACAAGGCGATGCTGTTCTTCAGCGACGTCGCGTTCGGGCTGAGCCTGCTTCAGGACGAGATCGACGAAGAGCGGGGTGTGATTCTCGAAGAACGCCGGACCAGGCTGAGCCCGCAGCAGCGTGTGCAGGAAGAGTTCTTCCGCCGCCTCGCGCCCGGCTCGACGTTCGGCCACCGCCTGCCGATCGGCATCGAAGAGACGCTGCTCACCATGCAGCAGAAAGACTTCCGCCAGTACGTCGATACGTGGTACGTGCCGAGCAATATGACGCTGATCGTCGTCGCTGACGCCGACTCGGACATGATCCTCGAAGAGATCCGCGAGAACTTCGAGCGGGGCGAGTTCGTTGAGCGTCCTTCAGACCTCGATATCAACCTGACGCCCTACGACTCGATGCGCAGCGTGGTCATCACCGACGACGAGCTGACCGAGTCGTCGGTCCAGATCATCAACATCCGCGAGCCGCTGCCCGCGGTGACGACGAAAGAGGGCATGCGCCAGAGCCTGATCGAGGATCTCGCGTCGAGCGTCTTCAACCGAAGGCTCCGCAAGAAGATCAACGAGGGCCAGACCACGATGCTCTCGGGCGGCGCGTTCATGTCGGACCTCTTCAACGCGGTTCGTGTGAGCATCATCAACGCCGACGGCAGACCCGACCAATGGGAAGCGCTGCTCGAAGAGTCAGCACGCGAACTCCGCCGGGCCAGGCTGCACGGCTTTACGAGTCGTGAGATCGACGATGCGCGCAAAGCCGTCATCGCAAGCGCCGAGCGCAGCGCGGAGTCGGAAGAAACACTGCCTGCCCGTGCGATCCTGGGCTCGATCAACAGCTCCGTCGCGACCGGCGCGACTGTGCTCTCCGCGGCACAGCGGCTCGAACTCGTCAACGAACTGGTGCCGACGATCTCCGACGAAGAAGTCAGCGACAGCTTCGACGAGCTGTACGACGACGAGAAGGTCTCGATCGTGCTGACCGCGCCGAGCGCGATCGACGTGCCGACCGAGGACGAGCTTCTGGCGCTCTCGCGCGAAGCGCTGGCCGTCACACCCGAGGCCGACGTCGAGACCGATCGCCCGACCGAGCTGATGGCGTCGATCCCCGCGGGCGGGGAGGTCACCGATGTCGAGCGTCACGAGGCGACCGGCGTCTGGTCCGCGTGGCTCGACAACGGCATCCGTGTCCACTACCGCGACATGGACTACCGCAAGGACAGCGCGACCATCACCATCACGCTCGCGGGTGGCAAGATCCTTGAGAACGCGCAGAACAAGGGCGTCAGCGAAGTCGCGGCGCTCGCATTCTTACAGCCGGCAACACGCAACCTGACGAGCACGAACATCTCCGATCTCATGACCGGCAAGAAAGCCAGCTTCCGCGGCGGGGGCGCCGGCTCTGACACGATCTCCATGTCAGTCTCGGGCAACCCCGACGACATGGAGTCCGCCATGCAGCTGGCGCACCTCATGCTCACCGAGCCGGTCATCGAGCAGTCCGCGCTGGACCGCTGGCGCGACGGCCAGATCCAAGCCATCGAGCAACGCAAGACCCTCCCGATGGGCAAGCTCCAGGAACTGCTCCCAACGATGATCTCCCCCGAGGGCGAGACTCGGCTCACGCCGATGAGTCTGGAACGCGTCGAGGCGATCACGCTGGACGAAGCGCAGGACTGGCTCGACTACACCGTGCAGACCGCGCCGATCGAGGTCTCGATTGTCGGCGACATCGACAAGCAGGCCGCGTTCGATCTTATTGCGACCTACCTCGGCTCGCTGCCCGCGCGTGAGCGGATCTCCGAGGACACGCTCGACGAGCACCGCAACATCGCGCACCCCGAGGGACCGATCGAGGCGTTCGAGACGATGCAGACCAAGACCCCGATGGCGATCGCAGTCGCGGGCTCCTTCGGGCCTGACCAGTCGAACATCCGCGACGTCCGCCTGATCAGGATGGCGACGCAGATCCTCTCGACCCGGATGGTCAAGCGCATCCGCGAAGAGCAGCAGCTTGTGTACTCGATCAGCGCGATCAGTCAGCCCTCGACGGCGTACCCGGGCATGGGCCTGATCTTCGCCGCCGGGCCGTGCATGCCCGGCAACGAGGGCAAGCTGGCAAGCGAGATCCAGAGCATGTTCGCCGAGTTCGCCGAGTTCGGCCCGTCAGGTGAGGAAGTCGAAACCGCCCGAGGCCAGATGTTCAACACCCTCGACGAGCAGCTCAAAGAACCCGGCTACTGGACGGGCACGCTCGAAGACATGACCTACCGCGGCACCAGCCTCGACGATGTCGCAGCCATCGAGCAGGACTACGCCAGCTTCACAGCCGATGAGATCCGCGAAGCCTTCGACCGCTACTACGGCGAAGAAAGCAAAGTCTCGGTCACCGTCGCACCGGAACCAACCGAAGAAGGCGGCTGATTCCAAGCAGACACTGAGTCGCAACAAGCAAACGCCCCGCCGATCCGATTCGGCGGGGCGTTTTAAATGCAGAACTCGCAGACTGATTACTGGTTCAGTTCACAACCAGCAGTGAAATTACCGATCCATGCGGAGAAATCAGTGGGTGTGCAGAACCCGTCACGGTTCTGATCACAGCTTGCCAAGTTTGAGGTTGACCCTTGGCCGCTGTCTGACAGCGAGTACGCAGCGATCCATGCTGTAAAGTCGGTCGCGGTAACGAATCCATCGGCGTTCGTGTCGGCAAGGCATCTCAAACGGACGAACTGGTTCGGTTCATCCGAATCAAAGTTGATCCAGCCCGCGTTCTCTGCCCACGCGTATCCGCGAATTCGGCCCTCACTTAAAACGATTCTTGCGTGCTGGTTGGCGGTGATGAGGTCGTCAAACGGACCGAAATTGATCCAGCCGATATTCTCAGCCCACGCAAAGCCACTTAGAACTTTGATGTCAGAATCCATCGGGTCGATCGTGATGTTGATGCCAAAATCATTTGCATCGGTGTTCGCGTACTGGTTTCCCGCTTCGGGCGAGCCGTCGCCTAAGTTGATCCACCCGACATTCTCAGCCCACGCAAAGCCAGAGGCGGCATGCTCGCCGAAGTAGGGCTGGTCTTGCGAGCTGAGCGTCGTGGGCGTATCGGGGCTTTGTGGAGCAAAGTTTATCCAGCCGATGTTCTCACCCCACGCGAAGCGTTCGCCGCCGTCAGTGGGGATGACTGTGAACTGTGCGTTTGCCGAGCCGACGCAGATGAGAGTGAGGTATGGAAGTAGGTGTTTCATGGGCTACTCCTCGATCCAGTAGAGGAGTGTGACATGCGTGCTATTTCCAGAGCCACTATTCCTGAATTTAACAGGAGTTGGTACTTTCAGCCCGCCAAAGCTGTAGTCCATTCCGCCACGGAGTTGGCTTGTTGATTGGAGTACAGCACTGCCGCCTACCACAGAGAGACGGTCTTCTGATGGACCTACGAGTAAGTTCCCTGAGGCGGCGAGCACATGCATTCCATAGAGACGTACAAATGTGGCTTCGGAAGTGGAAACGAGTTCGACTGTCTCCTCGAAGACACCGTCTTGTACATACTTGAGATTTGGCGGGAACTGGCTGGCACCAGCAGTGAGCGTGTCTAGCTTCTGATCGATACTCGTCAGCGATGGTTGTGTGTCAGCTACAGTTCCCGCCGGCGGTTCGATGCCGTCGGGCTGGGCGAACCCGATAGCGGCGACAGTTCCGAGCGTGCCAAGTATCGAGACGGCTGAGATCGTTGCGGGTTTCATGGGAGCTCCTTGTATACAACGATGAGATCGGATTCGTGCACACCATCGGTTCCTGTGATAGTGAGTGATGTCTGGATATCGATGTTAAGTTCGTTCGAGAAAACTGCGAGCCTTCTTCTTTCGCCATTCGGATCGATTACCGTGCTGGCTCGCAGGTCGAGCGCTAGGCCCGAGGGGTCGGTTAGGCTGACCGCACCTTTTTGCATAATGACCCGGATGAGTCTGAAATTGCCGATGTTGAGTGTCTCAGAAGTACCTTGGGTTATGTTTGAATAGTGGACAGCGGTATATGGACCGGGGTTAAGGTCATCTTTGATATCTTCGATCTTCTGGTCGATGCTCGTCAACGATGGCTGGGTGTCTGATACAGGGCCAGCTGGCGGATCGATGCCGTCAGGCTGTGCAAACCCAATCGCGGCAACCGTTCCGAGTGTCGCAATGACAGAGATAAGTGAGATTGTTGCGGGTTTCATGGGAGCTCCTTGTAGAGTACTTGGATTGTGCCCGTAATCGAATCGCTGTCCCATGCGATGTGTAGCCCATTCTCGGCAATCACATCGAAAGTCTCGCCAGCTGTGTTGATCGATGTACTTACGAAGACCGAATTGACTTGTGCGACGACATCGCCAGATGGGTTTCCGCCGCGGACTTCCATCGAGCCCGGCCCGTCAAACGCGGTGAGGTACGATGAATAGGCTATGAGCTTGTGCACGAGTGTCGGACCATCGGTGATTTGGATTGAGCTGAGTTGGTCGGCGCCCACTTGGACATGAAGTGACTGCCACGGGCCCTGGGTCAATTCGTTCATCGCGGATTTCGTTGCGATATCGTCGAGTGCCATCTCGATACTTGCCAGAGATGGCTGGGTATCTGTCACAGGCCCCGCCGGCGGATCGATGCCATCAGGCTGTGCAAAGCCGAGCGCCGCGACCAAGCCGAGCGTGGCCGCGGCAGAGAACCCCGCGGTTAAAATGAATTGCTTCTTGTGTTTCAAGATGAAGCCTCCTTCGACTGGAAGCTACACCGTGCGCGCAGGGCCGTTCAATCACCCAAACCGGTATCTGGGTAATAAAATTCAATTAACAGACAAAGTACTCAATATAGAGTCTGTGTGACTCAATCCAGAGCCGCGGCACCCGAGATGATTTCGGTCAGCTCCGTCGTGATCTGGGCCTGGCGGGCGCGGTTGTAGATCCGCGTCAGGTCCTTGCCCATGCTGCCCGCGTTGTCGGTCGCGGCCTTCATCGCCACCATCCGTGCAACGTGCTCGGACACGATCGCGTCGTTGAACGCCTGGAACAGCGAAGCCTTGACCGTGCTCGGCAGGAGCTCTGCGAGAAGCTCGGGGGCGGCTGGGCTGAACTCGTACTGAAGAGCCGTGCCCGACGCGTCGGGGGTCGATCCATCTTCACCGGCTGACGGGGGCTTGAGAGGCAAGAGGTTCAGAACCTCTGGCGTCTGCTTGCCGGTGGAGATGAACCGCATGTAAATCACGCGGACGGCTGTGACCTCGCCCGCGATGAACATGTCCATGTACTTCTCGGCAAGACGCTCGACCTGCGCGAACGTCGGGGTGTCGCCGAAGCTGTAGGTCTCGGCGACCGGGATGCCGCTGAACTTGAGGAACCCCTCGCCCTTCTTGCCGACGAGATCGATCCTGCCGTTCTTGGCGTCGGGGGTGCGCTTGAAGTGGTTGGTCGCGGTGCGGAGGATGGAGCCGTTGTAAGGCCCGCAGAGTCCGCGGTCGCTTGTGAGCAGGAGCGTGAGTTCCTTGGCGCCGTCTTCGAAGCCGCCGTCGGGACCGTTGATGAGCGGGTGCTCGAGGTTGCCGGCGGTCTGGGCGAGTTCGGTCACGAGGTCAAAGACGCCCTCGGTGTAAGGCTTGGTCGCGGTGGCGCGCAGCTGAGCCTTGGCGAACTTGCTGGTCGCGATCATCTGCATCGTGCGGGTGATCCGCTTGATGTTGCCGACCGCCTTGATGCGCTTCTTGATTTCACGTGTTTTGCCCATAGGGCCAATAGTAGCCCCGGAACGGGCGAAGTCAGCGCCTCGGCAGGTTCTGGCGGACAGTTGCCTTGGCTCTGGACCAGGACTTGTCCGAGGGCTTGGGGTGGCCCCCGGCGCCGGTGCCGTTGTCGGGCAGACGCATCGGGAACGCGAAGCTCAGGCCCGAGGCTGGTGCTGGGTGGGAACGGGGTGCCTTTCGCTGACTCATGCCTGATCTCCTCCGGGTCGCCCAAGTGCCGGCGACAAACACCAGCAGGCCACAGATCTCGGCTCGTGCTAGCCGATCGGCCCCTGCGGGACCCAAGAAGACATCCGAAAAATGGGGGGAATCCACGACACCCAGCACAGACCCTACAGACCGGCGTCGGCATTGGGTGTGTGTTTGGTGCGGTGCTCAGCCGAGCGTCTGGCCGTCGTAGGCGAGGCGGATCGAGTCTGGCAGCAATTCGTTGGTCTCTTCGTGACCCAGCTCGTGGCTCATGTGTACGAAATAGGTCCGCTCGGCCGCCACGCGCTCGGCGACACCGACCGCCTGATCGAGCGTGAAGTGGGTCGCGTGCTTTCGGGGCCTGAGCGCGTCGAGCACCAGTGTGCCCAGTCCGTCCAGCTTCGCCCAGGACTCCGTCGGGATGCCCGAGACGTCCGTGCAGTACGCCAGCGGCAACCACCCGGGCGCACTCAGGCTCGACGTGGACTCGATCCGGAACCCGAATATTGGCAGCCTGCCGTGGAGCAGGTCGATCGGCGTGAACCGAAGCCCGAAGAGGTCGATCGGGTGCTCGCCGGTGATCTCGTGGGCGATGAGCGAGGCGACGAAGCTCTGCTGAACGTTCTTGCTCGGCTCGAAGATGTGCTGGTAGACCCGCCTGAGGTGTTCGAGGGTGTGGGCGTTGGCGTAGATGTCGATGGGCTTGCCCATGACGATGTTGAACCGGCGGACCTCGTCGAGGCCGAATGTGTGATCGACGTGGTTGTGCGTGAACAGGATCGCGTCGAGGCGTTTCAGCCCAGCGTTCAAGACCTGCTGCCGAAGGTCGGGCCCCGCGTCGATTAGGACCGCCCGGTCCTGCCCTGCTGGGTCGGTCCATTCGATTAGGCCGCTCGTGCGGTAGCGTTTGTCGCGTGGGTCGCTGGACGTGCAGACCTCGCATTCGCACCCGATGGTGGGAATGCCAGCGCTGGTGCCGGTGCCTAGGAACGTAAAGCGCATCGGGTGACGTTAGACCGAGAGCGTCTCTCCGGGTTTGAGTGCTCTGACATCGATGCCCTTTGGCGCAAAGTCGTTGATGTCAATCTCAATCGGCGGCCAGGTGTTGTAGTGGCAGGGGATCGCGGTTTTGGCGCCGACCCATTCCGCCGCCAGCGTGGCGTGCTTGGGTCCCATTGTGTATCGATCGCCCACGGGCAGGATCGCAATGTCGGGCTTGTAGAGTTCGCCGATGAGTTTCATGTCGCTGAACAGCGCGGTATCGCCCGCGTGGTAGATGGTGGTGTCCGCGATCCGGACGACAAGCCCGCAGGGGTTGCCCATGTAGAAGCCGGGCGAGACCGAGTCGAGGCTGGACGAGTGGATGGCGTATGTGAACTCGACGCGTCCGAAGCTGGTGGGCACGCCGCCGCCCGGGTTGCCGGGGTTGAGGTCGGCGATCTTGTGCTCCGAGCCGAGCCACTCTGAGATCTCGTGATTGGCGATGACCTGCGCCCCGGTGCGTTTGGCGATCGCGGGCGTGTCGCCGAGGTGGTCGCCGTGGGCGTGTGTGAGCAGGATGTGCGTCGGGTTCAGGTCGTCCGCCTTGATGCCCGCGGCCTCGGCTGAGGGGTTCCCGGTCAGAAACGGGTCGATCGCGACCCGGAAGTCGCCCGATTCGAACATGAACGCGGAATGCCCAAGAAAGCGGATCGTGACTGGCATGGGTGGTCTCCTTCGCGGCTGCGGTGCAGAAGTGGCCCATCCTAGCGCAAGACAACGGGACACCTTTACACAAAGGCGTCCCGCTGCATTGGAGTGGTGTGGTTGTCGGCTGCCCGGGCGCAGTCATGGCGTGCATCGGTAGCCCACGCCAACGTCTTGAGATGGTTGCTTCTCGGGCTTGCCAGCCAGGGCCGGTCGCGCCGGGTCTTCCCTCGCCTCGGGGGTTTAGTACACGCGGAACACGACCGGCAGGAACTGGTGCGTGTGGGCCCACTCGATCGTGTGAGCGCAGAGAAAGACCGCGAAAATCATCCAGGACTCCATGATCGCCTTCGAGAAAACCGGGGGGGAGACCGCGAAGCTATCGGCGTGGGAGTGCCGCCAGGGAGCGGGGATGAACCTCGGCACTCGCTCTTTGTACTCGGCGAAGCTCTCGCCGAAGATGCCCGCGAGCTTGCGTTCTTCTTTCAGGATCGTGGGCCAGTGCGTCAGGAAGAAGACCGCCGCCAGCGCCCCCGCGAGATAGAGCGACTCGAACGCCAGCCCCGCGCCGACAAACCCGAGGAAACTGAAGAAGTAGAGCGGGTTGCGCATGATGGAGTAGGGGCCGTCGGTGACGAGCTCCTTGCTCTTTTTACCGGAGATGTACGCAGCCGACCAGATCCGACCGAGGGCGGCGATGCCCAGAAGCGTAAAGCCCGAGATCTCGAGCACGAGGTCGGCGACCGATTCCTCGGAGTAAGCGTGGTGCGAAACAAACGCCGTCGCGACAACGCCCCCGGTGAGAACCTTGGCGAACATGAGGCGCTTGCGCATGGTGTGACAGCTCCGTGTAGTGGTCGGCTGGCGCAGTGTACAGAACCAACGCAACGCCGGCGTGCGGATTGCGTGAATTGCGCTGGGTGATTTGTAGTACGGCTTTGCGCGTCCGGGTGTCGCGACTTACCCGATCTGCTCGGCCTTGAGTTCCCGGTTCATCAGCCTAGTGATCGCGATGAGCGGGTCTTCGTTGTCAAAGAGCACCGCGTGGACCGCTTGGGCGATGGGCATCTCGACGCGGTACTTGGCCGCCAGCGCGATGACCGCGCGCGAGGTCGCCACGCCTTCAACAACAAACGGCGTCCGCTTGAGGTAGTCGTCGATCGATTCGCCCTTGCCCAGCGCCTCGCCGCAGGAACGGTTCCGGCCCTCGGGGCTGAAGCACGTCGTGGCAAGGTCGCCCACGCCCGCGACGCCGAAGAAGGTCTCTCGGCTCGCGCCCATCGCTGTACCGAGCCTTGCGATCTCGGCCAGACCCCGGGCCAGCAGCGCGCTCTTGGCGTTGGCGCCAGCCTGAAGCCCGTCGAGGATGCCCGCCGCGATGGCGATGACGTTCTTCGTCGCGCCCGCCAGCTCGACCCCGAGCAGGTCGTCGTTGGTGTAGACCCTGAGCCAGCTCGTGTTGAACAGGCGCTGGAGCGCTTGGGCGAAAGAGCCGTCGTCCGTGGCGTGGTCGGTCGAGGCGACCATCGTCGCGGGCAGGCAGCGGGCCAGCTCGGCGGCGATCGTCGGGCCGGAAAGGCACCCCAGCGGCCTAGCCGCGGCGTCGGGGTCGTCCGCAAGTGCCTCGGCGATCACTTGTGTGGGCCTGAGCAGGCTCTCGACCTCGATGCCCTTGGCGACGCTCACAAAGCCGCAACTCGGCGAGACCAGGGGCTTGGTGACCCCGACCACCTCGCGCAGGCTCTGGGCGGGAACCGCGCAAACCACGATGTCGGCGTCCGTTAGAGCGTCTTCGAGCTTCAGGCACACCCGGACAGTCTCGTCGAGCAAGAAGCCGTCGAGTCGGCTCGATCGACGAGTCTGGGCAACGGCTCCGACTTCATCGGGCGCGTGCCCCCACATCCGGACATCGACCGCCTTGCGAGTGCCGTCCTGCCCCGGATCGACGCCCGCGAGCATGTTGGCGCACACAAGGCCCATCTGGCCCACGCCGAGGATGGCGACTTTGGTTGTGGTTTGGTCGGTCATGCGTGAATGGTGCCTTCCAATTGGTGCCCGAAGCGGGGCAAGGTTCCGGGGTGTGCGAACACGCCTCGGTTTGGGTGCGTACAGCGCTACGATACCAACCCTACGGCGGAGCCGGGGCGTGAAGTGGTTCGGAGTTTCGAGCCGCGGGTTTACAGAACAGATACGAGATGACCACAGGCTCGGATCAGAGCCGACAGGGGCCGACCAGCATGTCGCAGATGCAAACAGCCGACCCGGCAGAGATCAACGCCGCCAAGACGACCTCTGAAGCGCTCGAGAGCGCCGCCGCGGAAGTCACGGGCGAACGCAAGGTTCTGCTCAGCCTCGTCGGTGGCACGCTCGTGCTCCTGACGCTCCTGAGCAACGCGTTCGATCTCCTGCCGACACTCATCGGCCAGATCCCGGCGCTCGTCGGCGCGGTCATCCTCGCGACGCCTTTGTTCGGCTCGGCGATCGGCGAGATCCGCAAACAGCAGATCAGCTCGAACACACTCGCGTCGCTGGCGATCCTCGCGGCTCTGATGAGCCAGATGTACGCCGTCGCCGGCTCGCTCGCGTTCATCCTTCTTGTCGCGGACCAGTTCGTGACGCGCACCGCCCGCGGCGCGCAGCGCGCGATCGAGCAGCTCATCGGGTTGACGCCCGACACCGCGCGGCTCGTTGAAGACGGCTCGGACCGCGAAGTCCCGCTTTCCGAGATCGCCGTCGGCCAGATCGTCCGCGTCCGCCCCGGTGAGAACCTCCCGGTTGACGGCGTCGTCATCGAGGGCCGAAGCACGATCAACCAGGCATCGCTGACCGGTGAAGCGGTCCCCGTCGAGGTCGCGGTCAACGACCACGTCTACGCGGGCACGACCAACCTGACCGGCGGCATCGACCTACGCGTCACCGAGGTCGGCGAAGAAACCACCATCGGTAAGGTGACCCAGCTCATCGGCGAGGCCGAGAAGTCAAAGACGCCTAAGCAGCTCATCATCGAGCAGGTCGCGCAGTTCTTCGTGCCTGTTGTGGTCGCGATCGCCGCGGTGACGTGGTGGGCGATGATCCAGTCCGAAGACCCGGCGACGAAGAAGGCCGCGGTCTCGACGTTCGTGCAGATCCTGGTTGTGACCTGCCCGACGGCGCTCCTGCTTGCGAGCCCGACGGCGATGGTCGCGGCGTTCGCGTCCGCGGCGCGACTAGGCATCCTTATCAAGAAGGCGACGCACCTCGAAGCCGCGGCGACGATCGACACGGTCGTTATGGACAAGACGGGCACGATGACCACGGGCGACTTCGCGGTCTCCAAGCTCGCGCCCGCCGAGGGCGTGACGGGCGCCGACCTGCTCCGCGCCGCGGTCAACGGCGAGCAGCACTCGAACCACCCGCTCGCCGAGTCGATTCTCAAGACCGGTCTCGCCGCCAAGGTCGAGCCGGACGGGACACGGGACTACGAGGAAATCCACGGCCGGGGTGTCCGAGCACGCACATCCATCGGCGAGCTCTGCGTCGGTCGCGCCACATGGCTCGTCGAGCTCAACCCCGCGATCAAGCCGGAGCTTGACAAGGTCGAGGCGAAGATCGAGGGCATGTCCGGCGTGCACGTCATGCAGGACGGCAAGTACATGGGCGCGGTCGGGCTCGGCGACACCATTCGCAAGAACACCAAGACCGTCATCGAACGCCTGCGTGAGCTGGGCGTTCGGCAGATCGCGATGTTCACCGGCGACCGCGTGAGCGTCGCTAAGCGCGTCGGTGTTGCGATCGGTGTTGACGCGATCGAAGCCGAGTGCCTGCCCGAAGAGAAGCACGAGCAGATCCGCAGGCTGACCGCGTCGGGCGCCAAGACCCTGATGGTCGGTGACGGCATCAACGACGGCCCGTCGCTGGCGGCCGCCGACCTCGGTGTCGCGATGGGTCTCTCGGGCTCCGACATCGCGGCCAACTCCGCGGGTGTCGCACTGATGAACGACGACCTCTCCCGGGTGCCGTTCCTTATTGAACTGTCGCGTCGCGCCCGCGCGATCGTGACGCAGAACATCGCCATCGCGATCGTCATGGCGCTCATCGGTCTTGTGCTCGCGACGACCCGTGTGCTCAGCGAGTCCTATGGCCCGTTCCTCGCGGGTCTGTACCAGTTCGCCACGGGCGTGATCGTCATCGCCAACAGCTTCCGCTTGTTCCGGTTCGGCGAGCACATCGCCGAGACCGAGGCCGAGCAGGAGCAAGAGGGCATGGTCGTCCGCGAGGGCTCGATCCGGGGTCTCCGCAGCCAGCAGGCCTGAAAATCTGTTCGCCTGAAACCCTGATAAAATGCGGGCATGAGCAGCACAACTTCATTTCTCGACGGATTGGCCTGCAACGCGGGCTCGGCGCATCCCAATGAAGTAACGGGCGACGATCGGTCCCCGTTTACTCTCCTGGGGCCTTGCACGATGTCGCCGATTCTGGCACTGATCTCTGTTCTCTTCGGCGGCGACAACGCTAATGCGCAGGAAGCCGCCCCTCAGCCCGAGCCTGCGGCGATTGTGGTTTCATATCAACCCGAGCAGACAGCGCAGCCGGAGCCTGTTGTACAGAACGAATCGCAGCGTTGGCTCGGCGTAGTTGAATTGCCGGGTCAGAAGCTCAACATCGCGGTCGCCATCGCGCAGGTCGAGGGCGGCTACGAGGGCACGCTCGATATCCCGATGCAGGGCCTGAGCAATGGCGAACTCAGCGAAATCTCCCGCGAGGGCGACGAACTGCGGTTCACGTTTGAGATCAGCGGGCTCCCCGAGGTGAACTGGCCCAAGTGGGTTGTGACGATCGACGAAACAGGCAAAGCCGCGACCGGTGAATTGCATCAGTCAGGCGCGACGTTCCCGACGACACTGACACTCGATGAGTCGGGCGAGCAGGAGATCTTGCGCAGACCCCAGCACCCCGTGCGTCCACTGCCTTACCGCGAGGTCGAGGTCGAGGTCGATGCGGGCGAGCACACACTCGCAGGCACGCTGACGCTGCCGGATGTGGACGAATTCGGCGAGGGCCCGTACCCGACGGCGCTCCTGATTACGGGCTCGGGGCCGCAGGATCGAGACGAGACTCTGCTCGGTCATAAGCCGTTTTTGGTTTTGAGCGATCACTTCGCGAGGCGCGGCATCGCGGCGCTGCGCTGCGACGACCGAGGCTTCGGTGAATCGACCGGCGAATTCTCGACGGCAACCACCTTGGACTTTGCGGACGACGCCCGGGCATGCGTGGATTTTTTGCGTGAGCACCCGAGTGTCGGCGAGATCGGATTGGTCGGCCACAGCGAGGGCGGGCTGATCGCGCCGTTTGTCGCCAAGGGCAACGACGACGTTGACTTCGTGGTGCTGATGGCAGGGCCCAGTGTCCCCGGGCGCGAGGTTCTTGTCCGGCAAACCCGGGCGATCTCCGAAGTCGCGGGGATGTCGGAAGAACAGCTCGATCAGCAAGAGAAACTGCAGAAGCAAGTGCACACACTTGTCGTCGAAGGGGGCGATGAAGAACAGATCCGTGACCAGCTGCGCCAGCTTGTGGTCCTCCAACTCGGCGCTTCAGGCGTGAAGTACAACGACGAGATTCTCGGTCAGTACGTCGATCAGAGCTACGATCAGATCACGAGCCCATGGGCCAACCGCTTTCTGACACTCGACCCGAGGCCGGCGCTCGCAGCGATGGAGCAGCCAACGCTTGCGGTCTTCGGCTCGCTCGATATCCAGGTGCTGCCGAGCCAGAACCTGTACGAGATGCAGCGCGTGTTCGTTGAGGCCGGCAAGCAAAATTTCTTAACTGCCGAGTTCGAGGGCCTGAACCACCTGTTCCAGCCCGCAACGACCGGCGCGATGAGTGAGTACAGCGAGATCGAAACAACCTTCGACGAACAGGCGCTCAAAACGATCAGCGACTGGATCCTCGAGAACGTGCGCTAAAGAACAAGCACCGTCGCGATCAGCAGATAGATCACGATCCCCGACACGTCCATGAGCGTCGCGACCAACGGCGAGCTGATCGTCGCGGGGTCGAGGCCCATGCGGTCGAGGATGATCGGGAACATCGAGCCGATCGTCACGCCCCAGATCACAATGCCGACGATCGAGAGCCCAACGGTCAGCCCGACACCCGTCGCCATGTCGCTGGATGCGATGCCTGTGATGTCGAGCCCGAGCACAACAAGAAACGCGAGCAGCCCGAGCGCGACGCCGAGCGCCAGACCTGTGCGCAGCTCGCTCAGGATCACGCGCTTCCAGTCCTTGTGCTCGATCTCGGCGAGCGAGATCGCACGGATCAGCAGACTGGCGGCTTGCGTGCCCGTGTTACCGCCCGATGAGATGATCAGCGGGATGAACGAGATCAGGATCGCGGCTTTCTCGAGCTGCGACTGGAACATGTCGAGCACGCCGATGGTCGCGACCTGCAGGAGCAACAGCACGCAGAGCCACCCGCCGCGTTTTTTGACCATCTCGACCAGCCCGGTCTGCATGTAGGGCTTGGCCAGCGCTTCCATACCGGCCTGCTTCTGGATGTCCTCGGTGACTTCTTCTTCCGCGACGTCGGCGACGTCGTCATGCGTCACGATGCCCAGCAGCACGCCACGCGAGTCGATGACGGGCAGAGCCGTGCGGTCGTAGCGTGCCATCATGCGGACGGCTTCCTCTCGGTCATCGTCCGCATCCAGCGCGATGAACGCGTCGTCCATGATCGAGCTGATCAGGGCTTCGGGGTCGGCGAGCAGGAGCTGGCGGATGTGGATGTCGTCGATGAGCCGGTACTGGCCGTCGATGACGAAGATCCAGTGGACGGTTTCCGCGTCGTGGCCGAACCTGCGGATGTGCTCGAACGATTTGGCGACGGTCCAGTCGGGGCGGACGCGCACGTAGTCGGGCGTCATAAGTCGCCCGACCGCGTCGGACGGGTAGCCGAGGATTGCCTGGGTCTCGCGCCGGGTCGCGGGGCTGAGCGACGCGATCAGTCGCTTGGCGACCTCGGTTGGCAGTTCGTCGAGCACGCGGGCACGGTCGTCGGGGTCGAGCGCTTCGATCGCCTGGCGCGAGCGGATGTCGCCCAGCTGTTCGATGAGGTTGCTCTGGAGGTCGCCGTCGAGCTCGGCGAACACGTCGCCCGCCTCGTCGCGGGGCAGGAGCCTGAAGCAGACCGCGGCCTGCTCAAGCGGGAGATCCGCAAGAAGGTCCGCCACGTCCGCCGGGGGCACGCCCGCCAGCGACTCACGCAGCGTGCGGAACTCCCGTGCCTCGATCAGCTCGGTCAGCTCTGGCAGCAGGATCTGGCTCGTCGGGTTCACAACAGAAGACTACGCCAAGCTGTCTGGTTCTGTCTTGGGGGCACTTACTTGGCTCGCCTGAACGCGCCCCAGTACGTTCGGGCATCAGACCGTCGTTTTTTCGTGTCAAAGAGTTTGCTGCACTCTGGGCACCGGACGAGTTCCTTCTCTGTCGTGATGCCGGTCGTGTCGTACCCGCAGAACGGACAGATCGCTCCCTTGCTTGAGAGTTCACGCTCTCGCTGTTCGGCAACTATCCAGCCGACGCGGACGTTGCTCGCAACAAAGACAATGAGCGGGAGAAACAAGATGAGCACGCCCCAATCAGGAAAACGTGCCATTCCAACAACGCAGGCGATGATGCTGAGTGTTGTAATCGCATAGTGCTGGAGCTTGAGTCTGCGGTACCAGCGTGGGACGCCGCCGCTCATGCGAGCGAGTCCAGCCCCGTCAGACCGATCGGCTCGCGTGTGTAGAAGCCCTCGCCGGACTCGGTGCCGATGCGGGAGCCGATGTAGGTCAGCGACGCCTTGACCCAATCGACGACTCTCCGGTTCTTCTCGGGCAGCACAAACTGAGTGTGATACGCGTTGATCGAGTCGATCTTGGTCTGTTCGTAACCCGTGACGTCGATGATGAAGTTCGGGTTCGCCACCCAGCGCAGGTGCGTCGCGTAGTAGTAGAAGAACCACTTGGCGTACTTCGGCTCGCCGATGGGCATCGGTTCGCCGGTCCATTCATCGACAGGGTCGGGCAGGTCGAGCTTGGTCAGCTTCGCGTCGAAGCGGGCGTCCTCGACGATCCGGGTGACCGCGATGTGGTCGGGGTGCGCATCCTCGAAGAAGGGCGTGAAGATCATGTCCGCCTGGTGCGCGCGGATGACCGCGGCGACCTTGTGCCGGTTCTCGATCGTGTGCATCACCTCGCGGTTCTTGATGCCGAGCATCAAACGCTTGATCGGCGGGCTGCCCTCGGGCGCGAGGACCTTGGCCGCGTCTGCCGCCTCGGCTTTGCGGGTGACGGGGTCGCCGAACGGGGTCGGCTCGCCGTTGGTGATGTCGAGCAGCAGGACGTTGTGGCCCTGCGCGGCGAGCTTGGCGATCGTGCCGCCCATCCCGAGTTCCTGGTCGTCCGGGTGCGGCCCGACGACGAGCACGTTTGCCATGGCTTAGTACTCCCGCTGGCCGACGACGATCAGGGGCAAGAGCGCCGCGCCGGTGTCCGTGTCGATCTCGAGCTCGGCGAGCACGATCCGGTCCGGCTCCTTGGCGGCGAAGAAGCCCCCGCCGCGAAACTCATCGCCGTACTCGTCTTTGAAGCTCGAGAGCGCGAGCTCTCTGGTTTGTCCCACGGCGAGGCCTTCGATCTCGCGTGCGAACCACTGGTTGAGCCAGATGACGCTCGGGCCGAACGCGGTCGCGGTGGTGTTGGTGACGATGATGGTTTTGCCCGAGCGGTAGAGCTGGATGTTGCTCGGCTCGAGTTTCTGGAGGTACTCGGGGTAGGGGGCGGACTGCGTGAAGGCCGCCGACCTGGCGCAGCCGATCGGCGACAGCAGCAGCGGGGCGGCGATAGACAGGGCGACGACGGCGAGGGTTCGGTGATTCATCGAACCTACTCTACTCAGTGAGCTGCCAGAGCAACAACCAGGGCAACAACGCGACCAAGCCGGCCCCCGGCATCGCGCCCGGCGGCGAGGACCTCGATCCGAGGGCGTGCGCCGAAGCCGTCGCGCGGGCCCACGACGGGCTGGGCGTGGATCCGAGGATCCCCGGTGCGATCGCGGGGTTCGATGCGCCCTTCTATCAGGCGGGGCTTGCGGGGTATTCGGATGCCGCGATGCGGATCATCGCCCGGCGCCACGGCTGCCCGGCGTGCGTGACCGAGGCGCTGCTCGATCGGACCCTGCTGGCGGGCGGGCGCGGGTTTGCCAAGGCGGATCTGGGCGAGATCCACAACAACGTGCCGGGCGGCGAAGAGGACTCGCCGCTAGTCGGTCAGATCATGGGCTCCGAGCCGGCGGAGATGGCAGCCGGCGCGCTGAAGATGATCGAGCAGGGCAAACGCAAAGCGCACGAGTACCGCGATCTCGCGTATGTCGATGTCACGCATCATGTTGTGCGTGAGAAGATCGATCTTGCTGACGATGACCAACAAGAAACCACAGCCTTCGGTGCGATCGATGTGAACCTGGCGTGCCCGGTAAAGAAGATCGCCAAGAAGGCTCGGGGTGGTCACTGGCTGGCCGAGCCGGCCGGCGCGATCAGGATTCTGGAGGCGGTGCGCGAGGCGCTACCAGCGTCGATCCCGGTGACGGTGAAGATGCGCCGATCGTTCGATGACACGCCCGAGATGATCGAGAACTTCTGGAAGATCTTCGACGCGGCGTACGACATGGGCTGCTCGTGGGTCACGGTGCACGGCAGGACAGTCGAGCAGAAGTACATCGGGCCGAGCCGATGGGACCTGCTGAAAGAGATCCGCGATGCGCGCCCCGAGCGGGTGATCTTCGGGTCGGGCGACATCTGGGAGGCGGGGGACATCTTCCGGATGATCGCGTACACCGGCCTCTCGGGCGTGAGCGTGGCGCGGGGCTGCATCGGCAACCCGTGGATATTCCGCCAGGCGCGCCAGCTCATGGCGGGCGAAGCGCCCCGCGAGCCGACGATCGCAGAGCAGCGCAACGTGCTGGAGGATCACTTCCGCCTCGCGATGAGCGTCAACAGCACACTCGTCCGCAACCCGGAGCAGCACACCGGTAAAACCATGCGCAAGTTCGGCATCCGCTTTGCGCAGCACCACCCCAAGAGCGAGGATGTCAGGCTCCGCATGATCGCGGTCAGCTCGCTCGACGACTGGCACGCGGTGCTCGATGAGTTTTACAGGGAGGGCTAGGCATGCAGATCCCCACGCACGACAACCCGTTCGTCCAGGGCTGGATCACCGAGTTCGAAGTCTCCAAGGAATGGGCTGACGACGCGATAGTGCAGATGTCCGACGAGCAGCTTTTCAAGCGTGTCGCGCCGGGGTTCAACTCGGTGGCTGCCATCATGAAGCACATCGGCGGCAACGTGAAGAGCCGGTGGACCGACTGGCGCACGACCGACGGTGAGAAGCCTTGGCGCAACCGGGAGACCGAGTTCGACGTCGAGGGGCTGACCCGCGCCGATGTGCAAAAGATCTGGGACGAGGCCTGGGAGACGATCTTCAGCGAGCTCGCCGGGATGAGCGAGGAAGACCTGGCTTTGACGATCACGATCAGAGGTGAGCCGCATTCTGTGCCCGAAGCGATCAACCGTCAGCTGCTGCACGCGGGGTACCACACGGGGCAGATCGTCTGGCTTGCGAGGCTCATGGTCGGCGAGGGTTGGGACTGGATCACCGTCAAACCCGGCGGCACCGATGAGTTCAACAAGGACATGCACGGCAAGTTCGGCCCCGGTCTCGGGCATCACTAAGCGGATCGACGACAGCGCAACAAAAAACGCCGACCCTGTGTTCGGGTCGGCGTTTCTGTTTTTGGTTGAAGCGGGTGTTTACGCGTGCGAGGGCGCGGTGTCGCGTGTGGCCTGTGTCATGGCGGCCTCGACGTCGATGTTGAGCTTCTTGGCGATCCGCATGCCGTAGTCAGGATCGGCGCGGAAGAAGTGGCAGAGCTGGCGCATCTGGACTTCCTCGCGTGCGTCGCCGAGCACACCCGCGATGCGAGTGGTCAGGCGGTCCTTCTGTCCATCATCGAACAGGCGGTACAGGTTGCCCGCCTGCGTGAAGTCGTCGTGGTCCTGACGCGAGTCGAACCGATCGACGGTGGTCTGGCCGAGGTCCCAAGCCGGGTCGCGGTGCTCGGGTGATTCCTTGGGTGTGCCGGCGCGCGTGTTTGTGAAGTAGTTTGGCATGGAGCCGTAGGTCTCGGCGGTCGCGCCCTGGCCGTCACGCATGTAGTGCATGACCGGGCAGCGCGGCTTGTTCACCGGGATCTGGTGATGGTTCACACCGAGGCGGTGCAGGTGCGTGTCGGCGTAGCTCATCAGGCGCGCCTGGAGCATCTTGTCGGGGCTTGGCCCGATGCCGGGCACCAAGGCGCTCGGCTTGAACGCGGCCTGCTCGACGTCGGCGTGGTAGTTCTCAGGGTTGCGGTTGAGCTCAAGAACACCGACATCGATCAGCGGGAAGTCCGCGTGCGGCCAGACCTTGGTCAGGTCGAACGGGTTCCAGCCCGTGTCCTTCTCGAACTTGTCTGCCTCGGCCTGCGTCATGACCTGGATCTTCATGTCCCAGCGCGGGAAGTCGCCCTTCTCGATCGCATTGAAGAGGTCGCGCTGGTGGCTCTCGCGGTCGCCCGCGATGAGCGCTGCGCTCTCCTCGTCGGTCATGGTCTGGAAGCCGGCCTGGTTCTTGAAGTGGAACTTGACCCAGACACGCTCGCCCTCGGCGTTGATCATGCTGTAGGTGTGTGAGCCGTAGCCGTGCATTGTGCGGTAGCTCTTGGGGATGCCGCGGTCAGAGAAGAGCGTGGTGATCTGGTGAAGGCTTTCGGGAGTCTGCGACCAGAAATCCCACTGCATGTCGTTGTCGCGGAGGTTTGTCTTCGGGTCGCGTTTCTGTGTGTGGATGAAGTTGGCAAACTTCAGCGGGTCGCGGACAAAGAAGACCGGCGTGTTATTGCCGACGAGGTCCCAGTTGCCCTCGTCCGTGTAGAACTTGACGGCAAAGCCACGCACGTCGCGCTCGGCGTCGGCGGCTCCCCTCTCGCCCGCAACGGTCGAGAAGCGCAGGAAGACCTCGGTCTCCTTGCCGACTTGGCTGAAGACGCTCGCCTTTGAGTACTTGCTGATGTCGTTGGTGATCTTGAGTGTGCCGAACGCGCCCGAGCCCTTGGCGTGCACGACGCGTTCCGGGATGCGTTCGCGGTTGAAGTGCTGCATCTGCTCGAGGAGTTGGACGTCCTGCATGAGCAGCGGGCCGCGCGGGCCGGCGGAGAGCGAGTTGAGGTTGTCCGCGATCGGGCACCCCTCGGCGGTCGTCAGTGTCGGGCGTTCGGACATGGATCTGGCTCCTGATCTGGGTCTGATTCGTCGGATCTTGGCGGCGAGACTGTCACCGCTTAGATTAGAATCAGTCTAGACAAGATAGCTCTGTTCGTCCATCGCGCAGACAGCCGCGGGAACCGGGTCTGATTCGTGCAGGGAGCGGTAGCCGGTTCCCGCGGCGTGTGGGGGCGGGGTTCTGATCAGGTTGTGCTTCGGGCGATGACTACGCGGTCTTCTGCCCCGCGTGGACACCCTCGCGGATCTCCTCGATGGTCTTCTTGATAAACGCGGGCAGGTCAGCCGGGGTTCGGCTTGTTGTCAGCGCTTCATCGCAGACGACTTCCTTGTCCACCCAGCGAGCACCGGCGTTCTTCAGGTCGTTCTTGATCGACGGATAACTCGTCACCTCGCGCCCCTCGATGACCCCGCAGTCGATCAAGATCTGCGGGCCGTGGCAGATCGCGGAGACGGGTTTGCCGGCCTTGAAGAACTCGCGGACGAACGTTGTCGCGTCCTCACGCATACGGAGCGCATCCGGGTTCATCACGCCGCCGGGGAGCACGAGCGCGTCGTATTCGTCAGCGCGTGCCTGCGCTTCGGTGATGGTCCGGTCAACTTCGACCGAGTCGCCCCAGTCGCCGTCTTTCCAGCCCCGGATCGAGCCTGAGTCCGGCGCGATGATGTGCACGGTAGCGCCGGCCTCGCGGAGCTTGTTGACGGGTTCGGTGAGTTCGCTTTGCTCGTAACCATTGGTGGCCAGAACAGCGACTGTTGCTTCGAGAGGTTTCATGGTTGATGCCCTTTCTTCAAGGTTGTGTTGCGTGGAGCGCTCCCGCCCCAACCATGAGAAGTTTGGCACCGCACCGTGTAGCGATGTTGAAAGCAGTATGAAACTCGGTTCATTCTGCGCTGCCCCGATCCGGTGGTGCTTAGTTTGCTGCGCTAGAACAGGATCAGCCGCTTTCGACGGGATCGACCATCAGCATCCATTCGAGGACGCTGCTGGGTGGCAGGTCCTCGACGCCGAGCTGGCGAAGCATGTTCAGGCACTGCGCCCGGTGGTGCACAGCGTGTGTCATGACGTGTGTGAGCACACCGCCGCGTGTGAAGCTGTACGAATTGCCGCCCCGGCTGCCGGTCGCGATGCCGTCGTTCGGGTGGTTCCGCGCCGAGGCCTCGAAGTCGGCGGTCACCTCGTCGAACAGCTCGCGGAGCTCTTGGATCGAGAAGCCAGTTTCTTCGAGCCTTGGGCGTTGTTCTCGCCCGGCGAGCAGATCGCCCCAGCCGCGGATCGCGCCGGCGATGTGCGTGAGTGCTTTGCGGAGGCTGCCAACACCCATCTCAAACTCTTGGTCGAGCTGTTCATCGGTCAGCTTCGCGCACGCGTCGAGCAGCTGGTCGTTGGCCCAGCGGTGGTGGATCAGCAGGATCTCGGCGGGGTCGGTCTGCGCCATGGCTGGGCTCCTTTGGGGCGGTTCGCCCCGGAGCCTACCAGACAATCCTCGGCTTGTTCAGCAGCCCGCGTTGTAGTTCGCGATCCAAGCCGAGAAGTCGGTGGGGGTGATCTCGCCGTCTTGGTTCTGGTCGGCGCGCAGGTCGCCTGAGTTGTACGCGGCGATCCACGCGGAAAAATCGGTCGACGAGAGTGCGCCGTCCTGGTTCACGTCGGCGAGGCAGTCGGGCCCGTCCATCTCGCCGAGCAGCTCGATCGCGAGGCCGCTGGCGACGTTCTGTGTCGGCAGAAGACCCGCGCCGTCGAAGAGGTCGAGGTGGATCTCATTGTCGCCAGATGCGGTTGCCCACGCCCACGACTCGCGTGCTTCGCGCGGCGGGACGAAGGTGATCGCCGCGATGGTGACGACGTAGCCGTGCCCGCCGTCGAGCTGGATGGGCGAGTCGCTAAGGTCGATCTGGTACTCGAACATGTGTGCGCCCATGTCGCCCTGTTCGTTTGCGGTCTGGACCGGCGCCGCGAAGCCGCGGGTGATGCGCCGCTGATCGATGAGCGCGAGGGCGCCCGTGGACTCGTCTTTGTCGTAGATGCTCAGGCGGAAGCCCAGTGTGTTTGTGTCCATGCCGAACGCGGTTTCCGAGCCGCCCCAGAAACGGATCGCCTGCACGGTCGCGTCGTTCGGTGCTGAGACAGTCTCGCCCGCGAGCTGGTCGTCGTATACGAATGTGCCGCCCGGTTGGTCCGCTGAGATCACGGCACTGGCGGGGCTTTCCGGCGGCTGACCCGCGACCACTTCGGTTTGTGCGAGAGCTGGAGCCGCGGCGAAAGCGGCGGCGAGTACGACGAGTCGTTGCGCATCCATGGCGATGTCTCCGTGCGGTAAACCGCTACCTGTAGACATACACCAAGTCAGGCCGAACGCACGCCGGAACGGGGATCTCTGCGTGAATCGCCACGTTCTCGGACACCAAAGAACAGATATCCGGACTAGAGAGCGGCTTACTTCGCCGACGTCGCGTTGATCCGTACCCCGTCTTTCACGGCGGATACAGGCCGTTTCTTGATGAGCGCGAAGTCGCTGATATACGCGGGCGGGTCGTAGTTCAGGACTTGCCGACGATCACCGGTTCTGCTGATTGGTTCGTAGTAGTTCATCGTCCCGTCCTGGCCGGGCATGAGGACAAGACCGGACCTGCCGTCGTAGATGATCGATTCGATCACCACGAACAATTCTTCAAAGAGCAGATCGAATGCCGAGGTCGGCTGATTCGTTTTGACCCCCATCACGTGCGACGCGGCGATGATGTCCGTGTGCACAATTCCGATGCCGTCGCTGCCGGTTGTTGTGGTGAATCCTCCCAGCACGGCTCCGAACGTCACCTCGTCGTAGACAAGCCCCTCAGACGCGAGCGAGTCGAGGCCGACACGCTCGAGCCCGCCGGCACCGTCAAAGCTAAAGAGCGGCCCGGATGCGCTCACCATGAGCGCCTTCCTGTCGGGTGTCGTCAGCATTTTGAGCCTTGGGGTCTGTCCCACTAAACGGATCGCCTGCGTGCCCTCGGTGTCGGGTTCCGCGTCGATCAGTGCTTCGGTGCGTGCATCAACCACTGCAAGCGAGCCGAACTGCTTGTAAGAGTGCGTCGCGCCGTCATCCAGACGCTGGACCTGCACGAATACCCGGCCCCCGTGGCGCAGCATCATCTCCGGGTCGGCCACGGCTTCGTCTTCGAGGATGGGTGTGAGGTCTGCGCCAGTTCGGAACGCGCCGGTCCGCAGATCAAGAACGGTGAGCGAGTTCGTCTCGGCCCTGGTGATCCAAACCTCGTGCCTGTTCACCGCGAGCGCATCACGCATCGTGTTGCCAGCGGGCAGTGCGTGCTCAGCGATGAGCGCACCGCTCGGGCCGACTACAAGCACACGACCGAACATCCTGTCGGCGATGAGGAAGTTGGAATTCGGCAGTGCTCGCACCACGCTGTCGGGGCCGACTTGATACGGGAGCTCGGTCGCGTTCGCTTCACCATCGACGAGCACAACCCGCCCTGGCGCGAACGGCCCCTGAACGAGATCAACGATGCCCAAGAAAGATGGGAGTCCGTCCTGCGCGCCGGCGGTGCACGAGATCAATCCCATCGAAGCGGCTACGAGACTCTGCAACGCACGCATGTTCCACCTCACAAGCTGTGAACATCTCTTTATTCAGTGCTTGCAGGCGAGCGGATGCAGGATTCTGGGCTGAATAGTGAAAACAGCAGTGCTTCCGAGCAGATCGGCTATCCGATCACACCCGGCATGCCCAGCGATCGGCGCAGGTCTGCGAGCTGGCCCGCGTGGGTGCCGTTGTGGAAGATGATCCGGGCCGCCAGTTCCGAGACCTTGAACCGGCCCGAGCCCCATGGCTGTTCTTCATCGAGCTGGTCCTGTGTCATGGTTTCGAGCGCGGCCGAGATGCGGTCGATCGCGTTCTCGAACACCTGCCTGCTGCGCGCAAGCGTCGGGTAGATCGCGGGGTTGTCGGCGGGTTTGGACCCGAAGCAGACGGACTCGGTGTCAAACGTGCTTTCGTTGCCACCGGTCCCGTCGCCGGTGAGGTAGTCGTCCTCGGGCAGTGGCTTGCCGTCGAAACGCTCGGCGAACCTGTTCATCGTGAGCGCGAGGTGCCCCATGCACCACGCCGCGTGGTTCGGTAGGTTGGGCGCTTGCGTCGTTCTGTTCGCGTCGTCGAAGCCGGCGAGGAAGCGGGTGACGAATGGCTTGGTCGCGCGCATCGCGTCGGCGAGTGCTGCGGCTCGTTCGCATCCTGCCATTACTCGGTCTCCTCAAGTTTGATGTGTCCGTGGTGTGCGAGTTCTTCGAGCATCTGCCTCGGGAAGTCGCGGACGATGTCGCTGCCGAAGATGCTCGAGTGGTCGAGGCCAGGCACGATCTCGATGTAGCCCGCAAAGCCACCTGTCGGCTCGGCGAACGTGAGCGCGTCGAGCTGTGACTTGAGCTTGGCGACCGCTTCGTCGAGGTCGTAGTTGTCCATGTCGCCCACAACAAGTCGCAGGCGTTCTTTCATGATCGGGCCGAGCGTCGCGCGGTTGGCGGCGAGCTTCTTGGCGATGTCGTACCTCGCAAAGTGCTTGACGATCCTGCTGTCGATCACGCCGGTCTGCGGGTTGTAGAGGTCCGCCGGCTCGCCCGCGTCGTTCGCAGGGCCGAAGACGGCGAGCCACGAGTCCCACTGCTGGCCGCTGGTGTTGCCCGGGCCGATGACCTCTTCCATGCGGTTCTCGTCGCGGATGGTCATCCCCTTGACGCCGTCGGCGTCGGTGTAGCTCGTCTTCCACACGACCTGGCCGAGTTCTTCGTGGCGGTACATGTTGGCCTCGTTGTAGATGTTGACGGCTTGGAACGAGCTGAAATCAACGGGATCGGGCGATGTAGACCACACGCCGCCGAAAGTGTTTGGGTAGGTTGCGCCGAGCCAGACGGTGGACCACCCGCCCGAGGAGTGGCCGCGGAGCAGACGCGCGGAGTGCTTGGGGATTGTGTTGAACGACGCATCGATCGTCGGGATGAGTTCTTTGACGAGCGCCTCGCCGACTGAGCCGTTGTTCGCCGAGTCCGCGAACAGGTGGTGGCCGTTGGGTCCCTCGGGATCGAGCACGACCCAGAAGGCGTTTCGCGCGAGTTTGCCCGTGTCGCTCTCGGGGTCGGCGTTCCGGAATCGCTCGGCTTTGCGTGTGGCGCTGGTGTGGTCGCCGCCGAAGCCGGGCACCTCGTAGATCACGGGGTAGCGTTTCTGGGGATCCATGTCGATGGGTTCGATGACACCCGCCTGAAGCGAGACAGCCGTGCCTCGGTGCTCGCTGAGCAGTTTGGAACGAACGCTGATGTAACGGACGCCGTCGGCTTCGCGCGGGTCGTTGGCTGTCGTTATCCGGTCGAGCCTGAGCTGGACGGCTGTGCTGACACCCCGGCTTGTGATCTCAAACGGAACGACGTCGCTGTACAGGTTGCCCGCTTCTCTGCGCCAGCTGCTGTTGGATCGGTTCTGGTCGAGGACCGCCTGCGCGCGGTACCGGCCCGGCGGGAGCTCGCTCATGAGCATCGGGAAAAACTCGGCGCTGTCATCGATGACCGTGTTGTCGCTTGGCTTCACGCCCTCGGCGCTCACGGAGTACATCGGCTGCGGCTTGGAGAAGAAAGGCCCTGACGCGGGATCAGTCCTGCCAAACCCGTCGGCCTGGTCGATGAGATACACCACGATCCGGCCCCGGGCTTCGTGGTTCTGGATGCTCTCGTCGAACGTTACAACGAACGACAGGTCCTTCTGAGCCGAGGATGCGAGTGCAACTAAACACGCAAAAACCATGCTGATGTGCTTCATACGGGGATGGTACCGCTTTGCGGATGCGAGGTTTGGGCACCCTATACTGCTTCTGAACGCACGGGGCGCCGCCTGGTAGGTCGGCTGAGACGAACCCGTAGAACCTGATCCGGCTTGTACCGGCGGAGGGATGCGACCATGTCAGACACGAACACCATGAACCCAACCAGCAAATTCTCGGTGCCGACACTCGGCGCGGGCAACCCGGGCAGCCCGGGTGTCACCACGCCCGGCTCGTTCGCCAACAAGCCCGACATCGGCGGCCCGCTCGCCTTCAGCTCGCCCGACACCCCGGGCATGCCAAAGCCTTCGGACAAAACCGCGTGGGATTTCCTGCCCGATGACTGGAGCATCGAGACCGCGAGCGATCACGCGACCGGCTGCAAAGGTCACAACAAGCAAGACGTTAGTGAGTTCATCCGCTGCGTCGCGCCCGCTGGCTTTACACCGGTCACCCAGCTCGAATCGGCGCGCCTCGGCGTCATCACGCCTGAGATGACTCGGGTAGCCGAGCGCGAGCCACACCTGACCGCTGAGCAGGTGCGCGACGAGGTCGCCGCGGGCCGCATGGTGATACCTGCCAACATCACGCACCTCAAGTACAACCTCGACCCGATGGCGATCGGCCGCGCGAGTAAGACGAAGGTCAACGCGAACATGGGCGCCTCGCCCGTGTCGTCGGGCACCGAGGAAGAAGTCGAGAAGCTCAAGTGGGCGGAGCAGTGGGGCGCCGACACCGTCATGGACCTGTCCACCGGCGGCGACCTCGACGAGTGCCGCGAGGCCATCATCCGAAACTCGACCGTGCCCATCGGCACCGTCCCGATCTACTCGATGATCATCGGTCGAAAGCTCGAAGACCTCGATGAAGCCGCGATCCTTGAAACGCTCGAGCACCAGGCTCGCCAGGGCGTGGACTACTTCACGATCCACGCCGGCGTCCGCAAGGGGCACCTCAAGTTCGTCAAGAAGCGTCTGATCGGTATGGTCAGCCGGGGCGGTTCGCTGCTGGCCAAATGGATGCTCATCAAGAACCGCGAGAACATCATGTACGACATGTGGGACGACATCTGCCGGCTCATGCGAGAGCACGACGTGACGTTCTCCATCGGCGACGGCATGCGCCCGGGCGGACTCGCCGACGCGACCGACGACGCGCAGCTCGCGGAACTCGAAACGCTCGGCGAACTCACCGAGCGCGCGTGGAAGCTCGGCGTGCAGGTGATGATCGAAGGCCCGGGCCACGTGCCGTTCGATCAGATCGAGTACAACGCCAAGCTCCAGCGCACGCTCTGCCACGGCGCGCCGTTCTACGTGCTCGGCCCGCTGGTGACCGACGTCTTCCCGGGTTACGACCACATCACAAGCTGCATCGGCGCGACCTCCATCGCCTACCACGGCGCTTCGATGCTGTGCTACGTCACGCCCAAGGAGCACCTGGGTTTACCCAAGAAGGGTGACGTGAAAGAGGGCTGCATCGCCTACAAGATCGCGGCGCACGCGGCGGACGTCGCGCTGGGCATCCCCGGCACGCGCACGTGGGACGACGAGCTGACCAAGGCACGGGCCGCGCTCAACTGGGAGAAGCACTTCGACCTCGCCTTCGACACCGACACCGCCCGCGCGTATCACGACGAGGACCTCGACGTGGACACCGACTTCTGCGCGATGTGCGGCCACGACTGGTGCAGCGTCCGCATCTCAAAGGAGATCGTCGAGTTCGCCTCGGGCGACGACGAGGCCTTCCAGCGCGGCAAGCCCGTCAAGTCCGCCGCCCTCACCGAGGAGCAGCAGAAGATCCTCGAACAGCGCGGCTACCTCAACCCAGACGAGATCCACAAGCTCGCAAGCAAGGTCAAAGGCAAGGTCGACTCCACCGACGAGGGCAAGGCTGCCTGCCACTCCGACTTCGTTGACGACGAGGCGGCGAAGCAGATGCAGGGCGAGCAGCTGGTGCAGGTTGATGTCAGGCCGGCGCTTGGGATTGGGAAAGACGATCGGATGGTCTAAGAGCCGCCGAGAAGTCTAAAAGCCCGAGGCGCTGCTGCAAGCGGCTAAGCTAGTCACATGCCCCGCCTCCCACACAAAGTCTGTCTCGTCACCGGCGCCGCCCAAGGCATCGGTCTCGCTATCGCCCGCGCCTTTGTGAACGAGGGCGCCGCGGTCCTGATGGCCGATATCCAGGACGATCGCTGCGCTGAGGAAGCGCACACGATCGACGCGGAGTCTGTGCGTCTTGATGTGCGTGAGGAATCGGACTGGGCCGCCGCCGTTGCGTACACACGAGAGAAGTTTGGCAGGCTCGATGTCGTCGTGAACAACGCGGGCATCGCGGGGCTGCACGCCGACGCGGCGAAGAACGACCCGGAGCACGTCGATCTGGCGCACTTCCGGGCCGTGATGCAAACGAATCTTGAGGGTGTGGTGCTCGGCTGCAAGCACGCGATCGGCGCGATGCGCACCAACGACCCCAAGGGCGGTTCGATCATCAACCTCGGCTCGCGCTCGGGGCTGGTTGGCGTTCCGAGGGCGACGCCCTACGCGGCGAGCAAGGCGGCGGTGCTCAATCACACGCGGAGCGTCGCGCTGTACTGCGCCGAGGAGGCGCTGAACATCCGGTGTAACGTGATCCAGCCCGCGGCGATCATGACCCCGATGTGGGACGCCATGCTGGGCGAGCCGGGCGCACCGGGCCGGGCCGAGATCGAGCAGGCGATCGCCGACGATGCGCCGCTCCGCCGGTTCGGCACGCCCGAAGAGGTCGCCGAACTCGCGGTTTACCTTGCGTCGGACGCGTCTGCCTACACCACCGGCACCGCGTTCAATCTCGACGGCGGCATGCTCGCGGGTAGCGCGGCTCCTCGTGTATCACCATCGTAAAGCCCGTTGTACGATTCAGTGCAATAAGCATTGGGTGAACTAATTTTGGACCTATGTAGCGATCCGTGCGCACACTTTTGACGTTGAGCGAGTGATCGCTTGGAAGCCGCGGCTGAAATTGTAAAATCGTCGCATGGATAACACACAAACGGTCAACGCTCGGCTCGATCGTAACGATGAGCAGCAACAGAAAGTACTCCGGTTATTGAATGAAGCAATCCAGAAACGCGCTCGGCTTCAGATTCGATACAAGCGGTTTCTGCGGCTGTTCTTCCCGCATCGGATCTGGCGGCAATCCGATGGGTCATATCTGGCAGAGGGGTTTCAGGACGCTGGCGGCAGCGGCTGGGGCGGTGGAGGCGGTGGCGGTGGTGGCTTTGTGCCCAGTCCTCGGGGTGGCTGGCAGGGATGGGTTCACATCGAAGTTGAGAAAATCGAGAGCATCGAATCCGCTGGGGGCACATTCCAGCCGCGGCGAGATTTCAACTCCAACCCGACGCGCCGGTTCGGCGAAATCGTGAGTCAGCTCAGCCAATAACAGCAGATAAGCAATGTCTTGCGAACAACCAAAGCAGACTACCCCTGCAGCGAGTCGATAAACGAGTTCGCCTCGGCGATGCTGGCTTCCATCTCTTTAATGAGGTCGGTCACCTCGCTGCGGATCTCGTTGAGATCGGTTTCGAGCGACGCGATCGCACGCGCGTTGAGGTTGTGCTTCAGGAACAGCGTCTGGTCCTTGAACGCCGAGAGCACGGGCTCCATTTTGCCCGCGGCCTCGTTCATCGCGCCAACAAGCTGCTCATAACTCGCGCGGGTTTCGTTGAGCTGCTCGAGGCTCGCCGCCCTCAGCGAGTCGCTTGAATACTCGTCGAGTTCGTTCTCCCACTCCTTAAAGAGTGCCTTCGCGACAGCTTCGACGCTGGCGATCCGGCTCGTCACCTTCCCAGCGCGCGAGGCGCTCCGTTCGTACGCGGACTCGATCTTCTTGTACTTGGCTTCGAGGTCTTCGGTACCCATGTCGCCCGAGGTGATCGAAAGAAACTCGTCGAGGGCAGACGAGAACTGCTCCTTGGCGGTTTCTTGGGCGTCGCGGGCCTTCTCGACCGAGCTGACAAGCTGCTCTCGCTTCTCGTTGCCCAGCTTCTCGCCGACCCAGATCTTGGTCGCGGTGCAGCCGGTCATGGGTGTCAGCACAGCGGCCTGAAACGTGGTCATCGCGGCGAACGCAGTAAGTGTCGTGATTGATCGGCGCATGGCTCGGATCTCCTGTTGCGGGCCTCATTATACATATCTATAGAGCCATGCCTAATCGCAGATCGCGAGCGCCGAAAATCGTACAGAGCCGAAAGATTTCCACGAACACGCGTGTTGTCCCTGCGTATCTGGCACGAAGGAGACAAGGATGCTTATCGAGATTAGCTACCGTGATGGGAAGTCGTCGGATGCGCTGGACCAGAGGATCCGCGACACACTGACGCAGACTCTTGGCCACCTCGCCGACAGGCTGACCCGGCTTGAGGTTCATCTCGGCGATGAGAACGCGGCCAAGCAGGGCCCCAACGACAAGAGGTGCCTGGTCGAAGCAAGGCCCAAGGGTCTGGACCCGATCGTTGTGGAGACGTTCGGCTCGGACTACTACGACACGGTCGGCGAGGCCGCGGGCAAACTGCGGCGGGCGCTGGGTCGTCGATTCGACAAGCTCGATGCGTGATCTCTTCGGTGCAGGGGCTGGTGTAAAAAGTAACGTGCCGGCCTCGCGGTGTACCAAATAAAGTATGCTCCGGTCTGAATTTTGTCCGTTCACGACCAGATCTGCCGACTGATGACTTGGGTCGGGGGTTCGGTTGTGTCCGGGCAGACCACTATGGAGCAGTGATATGGTCGGAGCAGTAATCGGATTGATGTTCTTGGCGATCTACATCGCCATCATCGTGCTGGTCATCGCGGGCTTTTGGAAGACCTTTGCCAAAGCGGGCCAGCCTGGCTGGGCGGTGCTGATCCCGATCTTCAACATCTACATCATGTGCAAGATCGCCGGCAGGCCCGGCTGGTGGGTGCTCCTGATGTTTATCCCGATTGTGAGCTTGGTCATCGGCATTATTCTCGCTCTCGATATCGCCAAGTCGTTTGGTAAGGGCACCGGCTTTGCGCTCGGGCTGATCTTCCTGGGGTTCATCTTCTACCCGATCCTCGGCTTCGGCAGCGCCGAATACCAGGGCCCCGCCGGCGCGATCGCGTAACAACTTCCCAGCCCGCGCGGATCGTCCATGAGCAACACCTCGGTTTCAAAGCTCCCGTTCCCGATGGTGTCGCTGCACCCGGAGCAGTGCATCGCCTGCGGCTACGACCTATCGGGTGTGAAGAACCGATGCCCGGAGTGCGGCGCACGGACCGACGGCGAGCCGGGCGCACTGCTCATCGCGGGTGTCCCGAGAGTCGAAGACTCGAACCCGTGGCGTCGACTCGCCTTTATAGTCCTCGCGATCGCGATCTTCGCGCTCTCGCAGGGGCTCTTCCTGCTCGGCAACCTGTTCGGTTTCATCACGATGGCGTGGATCTTTGTCGTGGTCGTCGCCTCGACGATCGCGATCATCGTGACCTCGCCGACCAAGAAGCGGTCGGTCGAGCGCATCGCGTTCACACGCGCCGGCTTCGGCAGAGCGGCGTGGGGAGGCGAGTACGACAAGAGATTCATCCCGTGGACCGGCACCGAGCGCATCAGCGTCAAACGGATCGCCACGGTCTGGCAGAAGCTGGTGATCCACGCGACCGATGAGCGCAACAAATCAAAGCGCATCTTCGAGACCGGGTTCCGTTGCAAGTACGATGAGATCGGCTGGGTGCGTGATGCCATTACCGCGATGAGCATGGACGGCGACATCCCGGAGCGCCCAAACGGACACGTGCATCAGCAAGAAGCTCATGAACACGTTGCAGTACCTGCTACGGATAGCTCGGAGTAGGTTCCCTACCATCCTCGCATGAAGGCCCTTGTCTCAGTTGTACTCTCGGCTTGCGTTCTCACCGGCTGCACGGGCATCGAGCCCGCGGCGATCGGGGCCGGCTTCAACGCGGTCCAGACCGGTGTCACCTACATCTCTGGCAGCAACTCGTACTCCTACCAGCCCGCGGTGTTCGCGGATGTGTACGTCGCCGCGATTCGCGCGGGTGATCGGCTTGCGTTGGAGCTCTATACAGACCGGGTCATTTCCAAAGCCGGCCACGAGATCAGGTACAACTTCGGCGAGAACAAAGAGCACCGGATCGTCGTTACGGTCACACCATCGACCGACGCCGTCACGCGGGTTGTCGTGAACTCCAAGAAAACCTCGACCCGCGGCATGTCCACGCTCTACCTCGAGGTCCTGACGGACGAGCTTGTGAGCATGGGCGCGTACTCGCCGCTGCTCGACCTCGAGCTTCTGCCCGATCCCGACTGAAATTCGGAGTCGGTGCTTCCGACTACCATCTGCTATGGCACCACCGATTTCCGCATTCGGACTCAACGACCCCGCCGGGTCGATCACGCACCTCGTCGGGGCGTTCGTGTTCCTAGTGCTCAGCATCCCCATGATCCGCCGATCGATGGGCAGCCCCGCCAAGTGGATCTCGCTCACCATCTTCGCGGCCTCGGCTGTATTGCTCCTGCTGTCGAGCGGCATCTTCCACGCCATGCCCTCGGGCACGCCCGTACGCGAGGTCTTCAAACGCCTCGACCACGCGGCGATCTTCATCCTCATCGCCGGCACGTTCACCCCGATCCACGTCATCCTGTTCAAGGGCGTCATGCGATGGGGGGTGCTCGTCCCGATCTGGGTAGCGGCTCTGGCGGGGATCACGCTCAAGACGGTGTTCTTCACGAGCACACCCGAATGGCTCGGCATCTCGATCTATCTTGTCATGGGCTGGGCCGGCGCGATCTCGATGGTCGGCGCGTGGAGGCTCTACAACCTTCGGTTTGTTTCGCCGTTGATCCTTGGCGGCTTCGCCTACACGGTCGGCGCGCTCTGCGAGTTCACGGGCGAGCCCACGCTGATCGAGGGCGTCATCCGCTCGCACGAGATGTTCCACGTCGCGGTGCTCGTCGGGCTCGGCTCGATGTGGGGATTCATCGTGCGTGTCGCCAAGCTGGAATCGGTCGAAGCAACGGGGCGGACCTCGGGGTCCACAATCGAGGCCAAACCGGAAATGTCCGGCAACCAGTCGGCTGATAAGTCTGAAACAAAGGCGGAAGTCTCCGATTCGGTGGCTCAAGGAATAGCGCAGACCCGATAGAGGTTGCGTAGACTGGATTGGTCGGCGGTCACACTCGGGGCCGCTGCGGAAAGCTAGCTTTAAGGAGTCTTGTCATGCGTGCACGCTTTGCTGCTGTTGTTCCTGCTCTTGCTCTTCTCGGTCTTGCCGGCTGTCAGTGCGACGCCTGCGCGGTTGATGGCGATTCGGCCGACGCTCAGGCCGCCGGCTTCGTGAACGAAACCTGCCCCATCGGCGGCGAGGCCATCAGCGTGAGCGCCGGCGCTGCCGACTACAAGGGCAACAAGGTCGGCTTCTGCTGCCCCGGCTGCGAGGGCGGCTGGAACGAGATGGCAGAGGCCAAGAAGGACGAGTTCATCGCCAAGGCCATCGCCAGCAACGGCTGATCGCACAGGCACTCCAATCGATGTATCCGCAGCAGCCCCGCTTACTCGGCGGGGCTGTTGCATTCTGACCGGACCTGCGCTCGTGACCGATATCAGCCGCGAGTGTTGAACGCTGCCGATTGTGCGGCCTGTGCCGATGCACACCCGGCTTTCCGGGCCGATCGCTCGCCGAAGCACGGGCCTTGTCAGTCTTTGTTTGTGAGTGTTCCCCGCGAGCGCGTTTGTGCGCCCGTGGGGAGTGCCCGTCATGAGTGCAATCGGTGGACCGTTCCAGCCTTTCGATTCCAGCCGCTTTCTGGCTGCGATACAGGCTCAGAAATCCGGCGTGCTCGAACAGCTCGCAACCGGAAACCGGATCAACCGCGGCGCCGACGACCCGGCGGGTCTTATCTCTTCCGAGCACCTCGACGCGATGCTCGCCGAGCTCGAAGCTGAAACCCGCTCGCTCAGCCGGGCACAGAACGTCTCGCGTGTCGTGGGCTCGGCGCTCGGCGAAGTCTCGGACCTGTTGATCGAAGCCGAGGCGCTCGCGGTCGCCAACGCGAACACCGCGGGCCTGTCCGACGCGGAGCGCGAAGCGAACCAGATGGAGCTCAACAGCATCCTCGCCGCGGTCGATCGTGTCTCGCACACCACGAACTTCGGCGACTCCCACCTGCTCCGCGGCAACACTTCGATCAGCATCTCGGACGCCAGCGTTGATCTTGAGAGCACAGCGGTCAACGACCTGGGCCAGGCCGAGATCGACGGCGAGAGCTACACGCTCAGCGACGTGGGCTCGGGCGGCGCGTTCGCCATCACGGGTGACAACCTCGAAGGCTCGCTCGAGTTGATCCGGGCCGCACGGCAGGAAGTCATCTTCAAGCAGGGCGAGGTCGGCGCGTTCGAGGCCAACGCCATCGAGCCTCGCATCGCCAGCGTGGGCATCGCGATCGAGAGCCTGTCGGCCGCGAACTCGTCCATCCGCGACACCGACTACGCCAAGGCGACCGCCGAGCTCGCTAGGCTCGATGTGCTCGAGGGGGCCGCGTTCCGTGTGACATCCGCGGGCGCTCAGCTGGATCCGACCGCCCTGATACGACTGCTCGGCTAGTAAGCCGGGCGGTCTACTCCAAAGACCGGCGGGCGACCTAGCCTCCTCTTGTGACAAGCAAGAGCACTCAAGACTCCATACTCACCACAACCAAGGGCATCCTCGCCCGCCGGTTTGGTTTCGATTCACTGCGGCCTGAGCAGGCCCCTGTGGTCGATCGCCTGATCGCGGGCGGGTCGGCGCTGGTCGTCTGGCCCACGGGCTCGGGCAAGAGCCTCTGCTACCAGTTGCCCGGGCTGGTGCTCTCGGCCACGCGCGAAAAACCGGGCGTCACGCTCGTGTTCAGCCCGCTCATCGCGCTCATGGAAGACCAGGTCGCGGCGCTCCGCAAGAAGGACATCCGCGCCGAGTACATCAACTCGACGCTCGGCAAGAAGGAACGCGACAAGCGCTACGCCAAGCTCGCGCGGGGCGACTACGAGATCATCTACGCCACCCCCGAGCGGATGCTCAAGCCCGAGTTCGCCGAAGCGCTCAACACCGTCCCCGGCGGTGTGAACCTGCTCGCGGTGGACGAGTGCCACTGCGTGACCAAGTGGGGCCACGACCTGCGCCCGGCGTACCAGCGCGTGGGCGAGTTCCGCGCACAGCTCGGCAACCCGACAACCGTGGCGCTCACCGCGACCGCAACCAGCGACGTCCGCGACGACGTCCGGCGTGTGCTGGGGATGACCGAAGAGGACATGCCGCTCTTTGCGACGCCCATCGATCGGCCGAACCTTTCGCTCGAAGCCGCGGAATCGTGGGACGACCGGGCCAAGATCGAACGCATCGCCGAGACCTGCGCCGAGTACGACGGCACGGGCATCGTCTACTTCGCGCTCATCAAGGACCTCGACCGCATGGCGGACATGCTCCGCCGAGAGCTGCCCGATCGGAACGTCCGCATCTACCACGGCAAGCTCCGCCCCGAAGAGAAGAAACACATCTACCGCGAGTTCATCGGCGCCAAACCCGATCACAAGCTCCTGCTCTGCGCGACCAACGCGTTCGGGATGGGCGTGGACAAACCCGACATCAGGTTCATCGTCCACGCGCAGGTGCCGGGTTCGGTCGAGGCGTACTACCAGGAGGTGGGCCGCGCCGGGCGTGACGGCAAGCCCAGCGTGTGCCGGCTGCTCTACTCGCAGGACGATCTCGCGATCCAGCAGCAGTTCACCGAATGGAAGAACCCGGGCCGGGCGTTGATGGAGGAGATCGTCCGCGTCATGGTCTTCTCCGACCACGCCGACTTCAGCGCCGACGATCTCAGGCTCGAGATCATGGGCAAGACGGGCCAGAGCGGCGTCATCGAGCACGCGTGCATCTCGCTTGCCAACATGGGCGTCGTCGAGCCGACGAGCGTGAGCGAGGCCGAGCCGAGGTACCGTTTCGTGCGAGAACTCGATGAGGGAGAGATCGACGAGGACTCGATCACTGACAAACGCCAACGCGACCTGATGCGCCTGCTCAGCGTCGTCGAGATGGTGCGCGCCGGCGACATCGCGGGGTACGTCAACGAGTACTTCAAGCTCGACTAGATACCCGCGCGTAGAGTTCCGCATGAAAGACATCACCGACAGGTGCGCGATCAGCACCACGCCGAGCGAGCCCTACGAGACACTTGTCAGCATCAAAGGCGAGGTCGGGCACAGGTTCATCAGCGATGCGCACCCGAGCGACGGCGGGCAGGGCAAGGGACCCACGCCCCACGAACTGCTCGAGGCCTCGCTCGCTGGCTGCAAGTCGATCACGGTGCAGATGTACGCCCAGCGCAAAGGCTGGCCGCTCGAATCGGTCACCGTCCGAGTCCGCCACGAGCACCGCGCCAAAGAGGGATCCGATCAGAAAGCGCACCACTTCGATGTGCAGATCGATCTCACGGGCGACCTGACCGACGAGCAGCGCCAGAGGCTCTACGAGATCGCGAGCCGATGCCCGGTGCACAAGATTCTCGAATCGGAAACCGTGTTCGTCTCAGAACTCGCGGACTAGATGTACGTCATCCACCAGCGCCGGTTCCGCTTCCGGTAGCTGGCGTACCACGCGCAGACCGGGTAGAGCATCAGCACGATCGGCACCCACGCCGCGTACACAAGCCAGAGTTTCGGCGTGTACCCCTCGGGGTAGTTGCCCGTGAACACCCACGCGATCCATTGGTCGTAGAGCACGAGTGACAGCAGCCCGCTCAAGACGTGCGTCAGCGGGATGTGCAGCACGTAGTACAGCATCGCGACGTTGCCGAACACACGCACGGGCTCAACGAATCGGCCCGCGCGCGCCGCCAGCAGGTCGAGGATCGGCATCGAAAGTATGGGCAGGCCCAGCATCAGCAGCAGGAACTGCAGCGAAGGCGGGTACTTATTGGTGTGCAGCGCCGACATGAGTGTGATCGCGGTGTCGCTGTGGTTCGTGAATTTGTAGGGGTCGCCGTAGCTGTTCGTCAGGCGCAGGGCAAGGAAGAGCCCGAGGCACGCCAGCCCGATCGCGATGCAGGCGAGGTGGCGTTTGTGTGTGCGGAGCAGTGCGCCAAAGGCGAACCCCGCCGCCATCACACCGATCCAGGGCACCAGCGGGTACACCACAAGAACTCGAGGGAATCCGGAACCCGTTGCGCCGAATGTTGCCAGCGGCTGCTGCACATGCAGCAGCGTCCACGTGTCCTGCACGTACGTGCTCTGGCTCGCCGGCGAGTAGCTATCGAAGAGGTTGTGCGTGCCGATCATCGCGAGGCCGACCGCGCCGATGACTGGCACGGGCAGCCAGATCAGCGCCGAGAGCACGACCATCGACACGCCGATCGCCCAGATCACCTGCAGGATCCACACGCCCGCGAACATGAAGCCCCACCCCGTGTTGACGACGGTCAACTCGATCAGGATCAGCCAGAGCCCGCGGAACAGCAGCCGACGCGAGAGAGCCGATCGGCTCATGCCCCGCGAGTAGACCATGAACGCACTCGTGCCCGCGAGAAACACGAACACCGGCGCGCAGAAGTGCGCCAAAAAACGCGTAACGAACCAGCCGGGCGTCGTGGTCTCGGGATCGGCAGGGTCGAACGGCGTCGGCCCGAAGTACACACGAGCGTGGTCGAGCGCCATCAGGATCATCACGATCCCGCGGAGCACATCGATCGACGGGATTCTCGCCTGATTCTTCTTCGCCAGTTCGGGCTTGGCTTCGGTCATTCCTCAATCGTATCAGAATCCTGCGCCGCCCTGAAGCTCACGCGGATTCTGGAGAGATTCAATGACCGGCGCGTGTCCTGAAGCCGGCGCGAGAGCTCGGTGATGGCCGAGTTGATCGTCGCCAGCTGCTCGACTTCGTCGAGATCGAGCCGGTTGTGCGCCCGCTCGTGAGGGGTCATCTGGTTGTAGAGATACAGCTCGTCGATCACGGCCTGTTGCGGCTGGATCTGGTCGGCGGCGTAGTTCATCGCCGCGTTGACTCGGGAGAACTGGTTGTCGCGTGCGCGGTTCTCCTCGACAACCCGGCCCATGCCGCGGATGGAGTTGAGCGCTTCTTCCATGCGCGCCGGCGCGATGTTGAGCGTCAGCTCGTCGATCGGCGCATCATCGGTCGCGGCGGCGATGCTGCTGAACTCGTCCTGCTCCGCGTCGGGCAGATCGCTGACCGCGACGAACGCGTCGTCGATGTCATCGACCTCGATCACGATGTGCGCGCTCTCGATCGCGGGCAGAACGACAGGCCCGAACATCGCGCCGTTGCCGAGGCCGAGCACAAGGCCCTCTTCAGGCCCCATCGCCATCTGCGAGATACCAGGCTTCGCCGCGCCGTCTTCTGGAATGACCGCACGCATCGTCATGTCTTCTTCGTCGGTTTCGGCGAACGCGAGTGTTTCATCCGACACATCATCCGCTGCCGCGTCGGCAAGCTCGCTTTCTCTGGCTGCCGATTCGTTCATCCTGGAATCAGCTATCGCGGCCCGCTGGTCTCGCTGGAGTTCAAGACCGGTGCCGACGTCTGTATTGCCAGCAGTCGCTTCGCGCTGCCTGCTCGTTTCGGGCGCAGCAGGCGAATCAGATGACTTGGCCATCCGAGACATCTCGGCCGCCTGATCAACCGCGGGCACCGGCAGCGTTTGAATCGTCTCGATCTTGTCAGCCCGGCGGGCGGCGTTCATTGTTTCGTCGACCGGCGAGGGCGAAGACGCGGCGATCGTCCACACGCCCGCTGCGAGCACCACCAGAGCCGCGACCCCGACGGTGTTGAGCGCCAAGAACAGCCGCCTGCCCCGCGCGGGCTTGGGCTCGAACTCCGAATCTCGTCCCGGGTGAACGAGCGAGGCACGCTCGTCGGCGCGCGAGATCTCTAGGGCGCGTTTCCAAAGCTGGGTCGGTTCGGTGCTTTCCTCGCTCATCGCCCGCAGGTCCTGTTCGATTTTGTCCATCACCGGATCGCTCATGCCTCGATCCCCCGTGTCGTTTCCGTTCCAAGCGCCTCGCGCAGCTTCACGAGCGCCTTGTTGAGCCGGCTCTTGATCGTCCCCATCGGCACACCGAGCACTTCCGCGGCCTGCTTGTGCGTCAGGCCCCGGTGGTAGCACAGCAACACCGTCTCACGCTGGTGGTCCTCAAGATCGCCGACCGCGCGCTCGAGCCTCGGGTCGATCTGGTGTCCCGCGCCCGCGACGGTCTTGGCGTGGCGGATGTCGGCCTCCTGCTGGTGGTGCTTCTTCTCACGCACGGCGCGGGCGCCGCTGGACCTGCCGAGGTCCCGGCATCTATTCATTGCGATCTGGTACACCCACGTTTTCACGCTTGCTCTTCCGTCATACGTCCTGCCGTGCCGGATCACCCGGAGCCAGGTCTCCTGCACAGCCTCCATCGCCAGCGACCGATCGCCGAGCATCGACACGCACAGCCCGATCAGCAGCCCCTCATATCGGCCCGCCAGCTCGCCAAGCGCATCGTCATCACCTGACACAAACCGCGCCAGCAGTTGCTCATCGCTAACCGCCTTGGCGTTGCCCGAATCGGGCCCTTCGAAATGGGACGCACTGTTCTGAATCAAGCAGCCTTCCCACAGGTTGGACGGAGCCGAGCCGAGACCGGTTCGCGCCCGAAAAAAGACCCTCTCAAGGCCAGAATCGCTGTTCTCAGGCCCCCGAGGTGGCGGCCTGCGGGTAGCTGATCCGGCCGTGGTAGATCGCCGTCACGCTCTTGGCGACCGATTCCTCGATCGTGTGCAGGTCCTTGAGTGTCAGACCGCACTCGTCGAACTGGCCGTCCTCGAGCCGCTTCTTGGCGATGGCGTGGACGAGCGATTCGATCCGGCTCGCGGTCGGCTCGCTCATCGAACGCGTCGCGCTCTCGATCGCGTCGGCGATCATCAGGATCGCGACCTCTTTCGTCTGAGGCTTCGGACCCGGGTACCGGTACTCGATCTCCGACGGCAGCTCCGCCTTCTTCGTCTCGCCCGCGTCCTCGGCCTTGCTCTTGGCCTGCTTCTTCGCCCGGTCGTAGAAGTACTCCACAAGCGTTGTGCCGTGGTGACCCTCGATGAACGTGTGCAGCTTGCGGGGCAGCCCGAACTCGCGCGCCATCTCCAGCCCGTCTTTGACGTGCCCGACGATCACGAGCAGACTCATCGCGGGGCTGAGCTTGTCGTGCTTGCTCGGCCCGCCGGTCTGGTTCTCGACGAAGTACTCGGGCTTGTTCATCTTGCCCACGTCGTGGTACAGCGCACCGACATAGGTCAGCAGCGAGTCCGCACCGATCGCGTCCGCCGCGGTCTCGGCGATCGACGCAACATTAAGCGAGTGGTTGTACGTGCCCGGCGCGCGCTGCTGGAGTTCACGCAGGAGCCTCTGCTTCGGGTCGCGCAGCTCGATGAGCGTCATGCCCGTGGTAATCTGGAACATCTTCTCGATCGAGGGCAGGATGAACAGGGTCACACCCATGACGAGCACGCCGCCCGCGCCCGCGGTTACCGAATCGAACAGCACCCGGTCGAACGCTGGTGGCCTGGCGCCGGGCCTGCCGACCATGCCCGCGACGGCTGTCGCGCCCGCGAGCGTCGCGCCGATGACAAAGCCGGCGCGGATGAGTGTCCGCCGATCGCGGATCTCGTAGAGCTGCCAGGCCGCGACACCGATGCCGGCCATGAGTGCCGCGAGCGTCGAGATCGGCTCACGCAGCGAGTGCGTGACGAGGATCGCCATGAGCGCACCGATCGCAAGCGCGATCCGCGGGTCGTAGGCGATCAGCAGGATGACGGTCGCGAAAATCGTGGGCGCCATAATCGTGACGCCGCGGAGTTCCGGTGCCGCCGCGGTAGCGAAGACGGTGGTGGCCTGCGCCCCGAGCAGCAGGATCGCCAGCCCGAGCATCCGCTGCGGGTTGCGCCGGATGCGTGCGCTGTAGAGAGCTGTATAGCCGCCCGCGCCGATCGCGATGGCAAAGCAAGCCAGCACCTGCGCGACCCTGTTGACCGCGACCGCGCCGACCGGGCCGGTCTCTGCGAACGCTTCGACTTCTTTGCGGAACAGATCCAGTTGCGTCGCGGTGACAGCCTCGCCCATGCGGAAGATCACGGCGCCCGCCGGGTGGTCGTTGACAACCTCTTCGACGCGGGCCGCCGCGGATTCCTGCAACTCGCCCGACGTTTGGCGGTCGTACCTGAACGTCGGGCCTTGGATGCTGGCGAGCCTCGCCTGAACGACCTGCACGAGCGCCGGCGCGATGCCCGCCTGGGTCGCCATCTCGCCGCCGGCGATCTCGAGCTGGGCCTTGTCGTCGCCGTTGACGACGCCCGATGCGAGCACGCTCCGCCGCGCTGACGGGAACGCGAGCTGGATGTTCTCGCCCAGCGATTCGTTCTCACGCCGGTACGTCTCGGCATCAAGGATTGGTCGGCGTTCGAGCTGCCTGCGGAGCGACGCGAGCCTGGTCTGCCAGCCCTCCGCTGGCTGCCCGTCGGCCTCGACGAGCCGCTTCAACTCGGCGAACTCTTCGGTGCCGATCGCAAAGTTTCGGCGCAGCTCCGTATCAACGTCATCAACAGTTTCCGCGTCCGCGATCTGCGCGGGCAGGCGTTCCAGCGACGTCAGGATCTCGGCGATCATCGCCTCGTCCGGGATGTACACCCTCGGCACGCGCTGGCGGGCCTGCTCACGTGCCATCCGTGTCGCCTCTTCGTCCATCAGCTGCACCGGCACGCGCGCCAGAACCGTGCGTTTGGCGATGTCATCGACCGCGAGCATCGGCTCCGTCGAAGCCCACCACGCGATCGATGCGCTCAGGGCCGTGAACACCGCGATGATCAGCGCCGCCCAGCCGATGTTGGGCGAGTTGGAGAGCTTGTTGATGAGGCCGCCGAGCGTGAGCGTCTCGCGGTGGACCGCGAGCTTGCGTTTGCTCCGGCTTCCCTTGCTGGTGGGTTTGTTCGTGTCTTTGGGCATGGTGTTGGTGTGGTGCTTCTCTGTGTAGCTTCTTTAGTGGTGCGGCCCGTCGGAGTGGTACGCCTCGATGATGTGCTGCACCAGCGGGTGCCGGACGACGTCGACGTTCTCGAGCCTGATAAACGATGTGCCCGGGACTTCCTTGAAGCGCCTCGCCGCGTCAACGAGGCCGCTGTGCGCCGGGTTGTTCAGGTCGATCTGCGAGGTATCGCCCGTGACGATCATCTTCGAGCCGTGCCCGAGCCTCGTCAGGAACATCTTCATCTGCGACGCGGTCGTGTTCTGCGCCTCATCAAGGATGATGACCGAGTGGTTCAGCGTTCGGCCCCGCATGTACGCGAGCGGCGCGATCTCCAGCACATCGGTCTCCATGAACCGGCGGATCGTGTCGAACTCGAGCATGTCGTGCAGTGCATCGAGCAGAGGCCGCAGGTACGGGTGAACCTTCGCCTCCAAATCGCCGGGCAGGAAGCCGAGCTTCTCGCCCGCTTCGACCGCTGGCCTGACCAGCACGATCTTGCGCACGCGGTCTTGTTTAAGAAGGTGCACAGCGCAGGCGACCGCGAGGTACGTCTTGCCCGTGCCCGCGGGGCCGGCTCCAAACACGAGGTCGTTCTTTCGGATCGCTTCGATGTACGCGTGCTGGTTGTCCGTGCGGGGCCTGATGCGTCGGCCCGCGGAGTACACCTGCAGGTCACCCTCCCACGACACGCTGCGGATTTCTTCCTCGTCCGCCGTCGGCACGTGGATCGCCTGGCCCGCGGTTTCGTCGGCGATCAGGTCTTTGACCTCGCCCACCTCGCACTGGTGGCCCTTCGCGGACAGCTCGACCATCCGGTCGAGGACCGCCTGCGCGATGCAGACCGGTTCTTCTGCGCCCTGGACCTGGACCACGCCGTCGCGGGCAGCGATGTTGACCCCGACCGCCTCGCGGACGAGCTTCAGGTTCGCGTCGGCAGGGCCGGCAAAGTGGAGCCAATCACCAACGACCGGGATACGGACTGTGATTTCCAACTCTTTGCTCCTTTCCTAGCCGACAAGCCAAGGCATGGATCATCGCCGCTCCCAAAATCGTACCCGCTTTGGCCCCTCGTTGGTCAAATCCGGCAAAGAAGCCGAGATTGCCGCTTTATGCCCCAAATGGGTGTGCTTGGGCGTGCTGCTGGCGTTCGTCGGCGTGCTTTCGGCGTGCTCCGGGCCCGCGCTGAATACCCGACCCTACGAGGGCGAGCTGCCGATGGTGGTTGAGGCGGACTGGGACGACATCGTCGCCGCGATGAGCCGGAGTCGGCTGAGGACCGAATCGATCCGCGTCACCCACACGACCGTCGGCTCGGGCGAGGCCGGCTCGGTTGCCCGCTACGAGATGATCTCCATCACCGACGAGGACGTCTGGGTCGAACTCAAGACCCTCGAAGACTGGCCCTCCGAAGAAGGCCCCGTGCCGATCGAGATCTCCATCGGCTCCCGCGTGCAGGAGAACGACGAGTACAACCGCGTCTTGGTCGGCGAGATCGCGCACCACCTGCGGACACTCGCTGGCAAGGACATCGCGCCGGTGGATTGATCTATGGCCTCGGCAAAACGCCGGGCAGCGTGACGACCATCGTCGTGCCCTGATCCCAGACCGACTCGACCTCGATCTCGCTGTCGAGCAGCCTGACCGCGTGCTTCACGATTGCAAGCCCGAGGCCGGTGCCACGCTGGGCGCCACTGCGCGCGGGATCGACCTGATAGAACCGCTCGAAGATCCGCTGCTGCTGCGAGAGCGGGATGCCCGGCCCCTGATCCGTGACCCGGATCTGGCACGAGTCGGTCCCGGCGACCCGGGCCGCTGTTACACGAACCGCAGTCTTCTCAGCCGTGAACTTGGCCGCGTTCTCGATCAGGTTCTTGACGATCAGCACCAGCAGCCTTTTGTCGGTGCAGATGGTCTCGACCTCGTCCGCGATGTCGAACTCGATCTCGACGTTGCGTGCTTTGCAGAGCTCGTACAGAAGCTGCGTCAGTTCAGCCGCAAGCTCGGTCATGCTGAACCGTTTGGACTCGATCGCCATCGATTCCGATTCGAGTTTCGAAAGATCGAGCAGGTCGCTGACCATGTTTTCGAGCCGGATCACGTGCGCTTCGATCATGCCGACGAGCTTGTTGCGCATGGTCTCGTCGCCGCTGGCGAGCGAGAGTGTTTCCGCGGCGCCCTTGATGGCCGCGATGGGTGTGCGCAGCTCGTGCGACGCGTTGGCAACGAAGTCGGTTTTAAGCTGGAGCGCACCGTCGAGCTCGGTGATGTCGCGGATGGTCGCGACCACGCCGGCCGGGTTCTGGTTGCTGATCGGGACGATGGAGACGTCGCAGACCTTCACGCCGTCGCGGGTGGGGAGTCTGACCGAGCCGCGCCAGTGCTCGCCGCGCCTGCCGCGCGCGATCCGGTCGAGCAGTTCCGCCTTGGTCACAACCTCTTCGACGTGCCTCCCGGTGATCGGGCGGGCTAAGCCGAGCAGTCGGGCCGTGTGCGAGTTGGCCAGCAGCACCACGCCCTCGGGCGAGATCGCGAACACCGGGTCGCCGATCGCCTCGACCAGCTCGTTGAGTTCGGTCAGCTCGGGGCTGGGCGTCGGCAGCTGATTCGGCTTTGCGGGCGCTCCCAGCTCCACGATTTTTTGCGAGGCTTTGGTCGAGACCCCGGTCGAAACAAAGCCAGCGAGTGCGACGCAGGCCCACGCGAGCGTCGCGCCGGCGAAGAGCCCGGTCGCGAATCTGTGCCAGCCCAGCGCGAGCGAGACGGTCGCGCCAAAGAGCGACGCCAGCGCCAAAACGCTGCAGATCTGCCAGAGCTCGTACTTTCCGATGCGTGCCATGAGTGGAGAATTTCTAGCAGGGGCTGAGCCCCGCGTTGTGTCGGCTCGCCGCGAGGCCGCCTGTTCAGGCTTCCGGCTCGACGATTCGGTAGCCCACGCCGCGGACGGTCTGGATCATCGAGCCGTGCTCGCCCAGCTTCTTGCGGATGGCGGCGATGTGGACGTCGATCGTCCTCTCCGTGACCGTGATCCCCGGCCCGATCGCGTTCGAGATCAGCCCCCGCCGCGAAAGCACGCGGTTCGGCCCCGCCATCAGCGTTGCCAGCAAACGGAATTCGGTGAGCGTGAGCCGGATGCTGCTGCCGTCGACCTTGGCCTCGTGTCGATCGGTGTCGAGCATGACCGCGCCGAGTTCGAGGATGTTGGACGATCCCGAGTCCTTCGCGGTCCGGCGGAGCGTCGCGTCGACGCGCGCCAGAAGCACCTTTACGGAGAACGGCTTGGTGACGTAGTCGTCCGCGCCCGCGTCGAGACCACGGATCTGGTCTTCATCTGCTGACTTTGCGGTCAGAAAGATGATGGGGATACCCGCGGTATTCGGGTCGGCTTTGAGTCTGGTGGCGACCTCGATGCCGTCGATCTCCGGGAGCATGACGTCGAGGATGATGAGGTCCGGTTGTTTCTGGGCGACGGCGCTGAGCGCGCCCTGCCCCGTATGGACAACCTCTGTGTTGTGCCCTGAGATGTTCAGGTTGTACCTGAGCAGCTCGGCCAGATCGAGCTCGTCTTCCACGACAAGGATGTGCCGATTCTCTTGCATCCGCCGGCCCTCAGCTAAGACCCACCTGTTTAGGGCAATTGTGTGCCCGGAATTTGAATCAGGCTCAGGTCGCTCTCGACGCGGGAAGGGTAGGGGCTCTGGCGGCATTCTCCAAGCCAGAACAGGCTTGGGATGGGCTTCTTCACATTGCCTTCACGGTCATCTGGCTTGAGTTTCTGTGAGAAAGGGCTGGATTTTGCTCAACTGACAGGAATGCCAGCGCGTTTTTTGCGTGCTCGTCAGTCAAATCTCCGATGCCTAGTGTTCAGGGTAATCGGACGCTGGAAGCACCGGTTTCCTCAACTCACTCGCGGGGCTGACTCGCGAGGATCTCCGAGGAAGAATCGTTCGCGAGAGCATGAGGCTCCCGCGGGGTTCGGGTCTGGCAGGATGCCGGGTTCGGATCAAGGGCATCAGGCCTTGGGGTCTTGTGCTTGCATGGTGTCGGTGTCGCACGAGGATCGAGCGGCTCGGCCGGGTCAGATAAAAGAGCCGGTATATTCAAGGAAACCGGCCCTATGATCCGCTGATAGAGTTGTCAGAACATGCAGTAGTTCATTTTGTTTAGTAACCTGCGTGCGGGTATTGATCAGAGACTTATGCGACGCCGTGTGAGCGCCGCGACCAACCCGCATCGTGAGGCTAGAGAGCCTGCACGAGCAATCGCGACACGTCGCGCGACACGTAGCAAGGAGTGGCACGTCATGAGTCCGAAGATTCGTCTACTTATGTTGGCAGGTACCGCAGTTGCGGCATCCTCAGCAAACGCACAGAGCCTCGACCAGACCCGCGAGTACGCGGCTGAGGTTCTCGCCGATGCACAGCATCGCACAAGCCTTCTGGGCGCCTCCGCCCGCAACGCCAACTTTGGCCTGACCTCGGCCAACGGCGATTCCACCCTGAACTTCAGCGGTGGTCATCAGTCCCGTTACACCTTCACCCTCCGCGACGACAACAGCGGCGCGCAGGACGAGATCGAATCAGGCTTCTCCAACGGCCTGACCCTCATCCAGCTCGACGGCTCGGTCGTCAGCCCGGACACCACCTACGAAATCCAGATGTACGTCAACGACAGCGGCGGCTTCATGCTCCGCAACGCGTTCCTGCACCAGGACTTCGGCAACGGCACCAGCGGCTGGGTCGGTCAGTTCGTCGCCCCGGTTACCCGTGAGTCGATGCAGCAGGACCAGTTCCGCACTCAGCGCATCGAGCGCTCGGTCACCGATATGGTCTTCGGCGCTGGCGTCATCCAAGGTGTCGCACTTAGCCACACCGACAGCGAGAACACCTGGCGCGTCACCGGCTCGTTCAACGACGGTGCCGGCACCGCTAACACCGCCTACAACAGCCCGCTCGAAGCCGAGTTCGGCATCACCGTCCGCGGTGACTTCGCATTCGAGGGCACCGTTGATCCGTTCTACGACACCATCCGTAACTTCGGCACCGGTGGCGACGACGCCATGATCCTCGGTGGTTACTTCCACATCCAGCAGTCGGAAGACCCGAGCACCACGCTCATCCAGGGCGGTGCCGACTTCCTCATGGCGAGCAAGGACGGCTGGAACGTCTACGCAGCCGGTCACCTCCGTGACTTCGATCCAGGGGGCGGCGCTGACAACGTTCTCGACATGGGCCTGAACGTTCAGGGCGGTATGTTCATCGATGAGCAAACCGAAATCTTCGCTGGTTGGGACTGCGTCAACCCTGACTCGGATCGCCCGGGCGAAGCTGACCCGTTCAACACCATCACCGTTGGTGTCAACCACTTCCCGTTCGCGGGCAGCCAGGCCGTGAAGCTCTCCGGCGGCATCATCATCTTTGTTGATGCAACCACCGACTCCGGCGGCCTCGTCAGCCAGTCGACCGATGCCGGTCTGCTGACCGACACCGAAGGCGGCCAGGTCTCCATCATGGGCCAGGCTCAGGTCACCTTCTGATCAACCGATCAGATCTGATTCTCTGAATCAATCGCGGACCGGCTCGAAAGGGCCGGTCCGTTCTTTTTTCAGGAAACGCACACAGCCCGCAGCGCGCACGCGGCCACCGCTCAATATTGCCAAGGAATTCTGCGGGGCTTACATGCGGTCGATGGTCTGGATGCCGAGGCAATCGAGCCCGTCGGCGAGCACACGAGAGGTTAGATCGCAGAGCCGAAGCCTGCTGAGCCTGACCTGCTCGTCCTCGGCGCGGAGCACCTGACACTTCTCGAAGAACCTGCTGAACGCGCCGGCGAGTTCGTAGAGATAGCCGCACATCCGGTGAGGCTCGAGCGTCCTCGCCACCGCCGCGACCGTCGATGGGTACCTCAGCAACGCGAGCGCCAGAGTCTTTTCTTCCGGCTCACGGATCAGAAGCTCGGCGGTCTCGAACCCGCCCGCGATGCCCTGGTCCTCGGCCTTGCGGAAGATGCTCCGGATGCGGACGTATGCGAAAAGCAAGTAAGGCCCGGTGTTGCCCTCGAATGCGAGCATCCGGTCCCAGTCAAAGACGTAGTCCTTGATCCGGTCGCTCGAAAGATCCGAGTACTTGAGCGCCGCGACCGCGACGGTTTCGGCGATGTTCGTCCGCTCGTCCGGGGTCAGATCGGGGTTTTTCTCTTCCGAGATCACCGCGGCTCTCTCGATGGCTTCATCGATCACATCACTCAGCTTGACGTTCTCGCCCGAGCGCGTCTTGAAAGGCCTGCCGTCGTCGCCCAGCACCATCCCGAACGGCGCGTGCTCGAGTGTCGAGTCGTGGTCTGCGCCGATCTTCCTTGCTAGCCCGGCTTTCTTTGCGGTTGCGAACACCTGCTTAAAGTGCAACGCCTGCCGCGCATCGACACAGTACACGACGCGGTCGGCGCCAAGTTCCTGCACGCGCTTACGAACCGCAGCGAGGTCGGTCGTCGCGTAGAGATACCCGCCGTCGCTCTTGCGGACGAGCGTCGGGTCGAGCCCCTCGTTGCGGACGATGAGCGCGCCGTCGTCTTCTTCTGCGATCTTCTGCTCGACGAGCAAGTCAATGATGCCCGCAAGCTGATCGCGGAAGCTCGACTCGCCGGCGGTATCGCTGTCGGTGATGTCGGTGTGCAGCCGCTTGCAGGTGTTGATGCACGCGGTCATCGTGACGTCGTACAGGCGCTGCCAGACCGCGATGGTTTCCTCGTCGCCGGACTGCAGTCTTACCAGCGTTTTCTTGGCGTTTTCGAGGTTTTCCGTCGCGCCGCGGATCTGCGCCGAAAGCTCGGCTTCGACCTTTGGCCCGAGCTGGAAACGCTCGGCGGCCTTCATGCCCTTGTTGTCGGGCGAGCTCTCTTCTTTGGCAACCTTGTACAGCCGGTCGAGGTCGTCCAGTGTCACCTTGTCCATATCGATCCGGCCAGCGGCGACTTCGCTCTGAAGTTTCGCGGTCACCATCGCGATGGGCAGGCCCCAGTCGCCGACATGGTTCTGCATGATGACGGTGTGGCCCATCTTCGCGAGCGTACGTGCCATGACGTCACCGATGACGGTCGAGCGGAGGTGCCCGATGTGCATCTGCTTGGCGAGGTTCACGCCGCAAACATCGACAACGATCGTCTGCTGTTCTTCTGCTTTGACACCGAGGCCGGGCCGATCCAGTTCGGTCACGAGGCTCGCCAGCGATTCGGGGCGGAGCCTGACGTTGATGAACCCCGGCCCTGCGATCGAGTTCTCGTCCAAGGGTTCGGCGAGATCACCGAGCTCGAGATGCTCGGCGATCTTGTCCGCGATCTCGCGGGGTTTCATCCCGAGCTGCTTGGCAAGCGACATCGCCGCGTTGGATTGGTAGTCGCCGAACTTCGGGTTCTTGCTGGGCGTGATGAGCGGGTCGACACTTTCGGAGCCGAGCTGCTCCGGGAAAGCGTTCTGGATCGCGGCGACAAACCGCTCGCCGAGCATCTCAACCGGGTCCAGCCTCTGCGTTGTGTTGGTCGTTGTCATTGTGCTGCGATCCTAGCGGGGAAAGCCCGCCGAGCCGACGTTCGAGGTCCTCGATCACGCGGATCAGCGATGTCCCCGAGGTCAACGCCTGCGGATCATCAACCAGCAGCACGCGCCCCCGCCGCACCGCGGGGATGTCCAGCTTCGCAAGCACGCCCAGGTCCTCGTTGGTTGGGACCCAGCCATCGGCCAGCGTCGGCGTCCCGGGCTGGCGGGGCCTGATGAACACGATCACGCCCGGGTCGATCGCGAGCACATCCTCAGCGCCGAGCGGCATGTACGGCTTGCCCTTAGTGATCGCGGGCGTGTAGCCGAGGCGTTCGATGATCTGCTGGTGCGCCGAGCCGGGGCCGAGCACATCAACGGTGGGGGAGCTGTACATCACGACCAGCACGCCGCCGACGTCTTTGGTCACAGGCTCGCGCTGGCGGATCGCTTCTGCAAATCGTTCCGAGTGACCCGCGCCCGGCGCAAACTCGGATTCGAGCGCTTTGGCCGAGTCCAAGATGTCATCCAGCGACAGTGTCGAGATGTCGGTGATGCCAAAGCCGGATGATTGTGCGAGTTCTCTGAGCCGGGTTGGAATGTTCTGGCTCTCGGTCTGCACGATGACGTGCGTCGGCTTCAGTGAGATCAGCTTCTCGTAGTCGATGCCCGACTGATCGCCGACGGGCGGCACCGACTGATCCAACGCGCTGTCGTAGTTGTGCCTGCCGACGATGAGGTGCCCGCGTTCGAGCCCGACGAGGATGTTCGCCGCCGCGGGGCTGATCGCCGCGATGCGCACAACTTCAGAACGCGTGCGCTCGCGCGGTGCATCATCGGCGCAGCCCAAAAGTAGACCTAGCAGGGTGATAAAGTAGAACACGAACCGCATGAATGTAGCTTACGCGATGAACTCGTCGGCGATGGATCGCCCGAGCTGCGCGAGTCGTTCTTTGCTGTGCAGCGCTGTTGACCATGTTCGGTCGGTTCTTAGACGGTACTCGGCTGCCCTCTGCTCGAGTTTGTCAGCCGAGTCACGGAGTTGGCTGAGATCCTCGGCGTGGGTTTGCCTCATGCCTTCGAGCATGCGTTGGAGTTCGTGGTACTTCGCGTTGCGCTCAGCGCTGCGCCTTGGTAGCGTCTGAATCTCGGCGACCAACTCGCGCTTCGTTTGTTGAAGCTCGTTTTCACCAAGCAGCGCCGGCTCGTGCTTCGCGTGGTGCGCGTGCCATCGCGACTGTCGCGCTTCGTGCTGGCTGACGACGCCTTGGTTATCGAAATCCAAGAGCAGCGTCGCCGACGCGGTGGTAAACGGCGCAAGCTCCGCGTTCATGATCGGCGCCAGCCACGCGTCGTTGATAGGTTCGTAGTCGCGCCCGCCTGTGCCGTGGATAAAGAGGTCGCAGCCGGCAAGCCGCATCAAGCCCGTCATGAGCATGCCCCCGGGCAAGAGAGGCTCGGTCCCTCGCGCATCGCCCGCGCGTGCGCGCTGGCGCCGGTCCCGGTCGTCGATGCGCCACATCGGCAGATCCTCGTTCGGGATCGAGAGCTGCGCCACGCCCGAGCCCTGCGTCTGCTCAACCGCGTCGTTGAACGACCCGGCAAACCCGCCCGGATCGTCGGCGGCCATCGCCCTGACGGTATCAAACAACTCGGTGTCGGCGATCTCGCTCGCGTACACAATCTTTGGAATGGTGACCAGCCCGTCCAGCAGATCGAATATCGCGCGTGTGACCTGCTTTGCCGCCGATGCTTCGCCGCTGTGCGCCGCGAGCGCCGCGTGGATGGCTTCGAGCCGCGCCGCGATTTCTTTGGTTGCCGGGCGCGCGCCGTCAGCAAACGTAAGATCGGCGGGTGTGACCGCATCCGTAAACCCAGTGGGCTTAGTCACACCACGCTTCACCGGCGGCACAAAGTCCAGCGTCACATCGTGCATCGGGCCGTTGCCGGTCCGCACTGGCACACGCATCGAGAGCGCATCGTTTGTGTCCGTATCGACAACCAGCCAGACAAGCTCGGCGCCGGCTTGCCCGGCGAGCGTGCCCGCAGCGAACAGCTTGGCCAAAATCCCCGGGTGCCAGAGTTGCGCCTGGTGACCCGACATCACGATTGGTTTGGTCGTCGAGAGCCCGAGTTGTTCACGGAAACGGATCGCGGCTTCGCTTGTGTTCGGTTCGGTCAGCAGCCCAAGCCAGGCGCTCGCGTCTGGCTCGAGATGGATCGCACACTCGCATTGAGCCGCGGGTGTGCTCACGAACCGCAGCACTCTTTCTCTGCAACATCCGCCAGCGCTGACGCGGGCAGCCTCTTGGCGCACCTCTGAAGCTCGCAGTGCAGCACCCGGCGGTAGTGCGCCAGACGGACCTCCCGGTCGTCGAGCGGCCCGCCGAAGCTGCGCGTCATGTCGTTGTAGATCAGCTTGATCGGGACTTCTTCGATCGACAGCCCCGCGGCGACGGCCTGCACCCAGAACTGCATCGGGAACGCGTAGCCGTTCTCGTCGAGCCGCATGCCCGCCAGCGCGCCCACACGGTACGCCTTGAAGCCGCAGAACGCGTCGGTGAGCGAAAGCCCGAGCCTCGCGTTGAGTTCGTCGGTGATGATGCCGTTGACCGCCCTCCGGTCCGGCGGGGGCGACCCGATCGAGGCCTGCTCGCTCTGCGGTATGAGGTACCGCGAGCCGCTGATGATGTCGGCCCGGTTCTGCCTGGCTGCCTCAAGAAAGTCGGGGATCGACGCCGGCTCGTGCTGCTCGTCGCAGTCCATCGTGATGACCCAGTCGAACCCATCGACCGCTGCCCAGCGGAACGCGTCCAGAAGCGAGTGGCCGTAGCCCCGGTTCGTCGAGTGGCGGATCACCTCGACCGGGAAGTTGGCAAGGAGCTGAGGCGTGGCGTCGGACGAGCCGTCATCGATGACAAGCACATGCTCGGCGTGCTCGCGGACCCGCTCAAGCACGGTCGCGACGTACTTCTGTTCGTTGTAGACGGGGATAGCCACCAGTGTTCGCATCGCCGCTCTCCTGCCCATAGCGGGCTATCAGACTCTATGGGCCGATCGTGCGAGGGGTTCAACCGCCGACCATAACCTAAGATTCCCGTGAATCCGACCTTCGGACCCGATTTCTATTCCGCCGCGACGCAGGCTTGGCTCTTTGCTTCTTCGCCGAGTTGTCGCTGTTTGAACGCTTTGCCCCACGCCTGCATCGCTACGAGCACGGGCTCAAGTGATCGCCCAAATTCCGTGACCTCGTACTCCACGCGCGGCGGGACCTCGGCAAAGACGTGCCGATCGATGACGCCGTCGGCCTCGAGCTCACGCAGCTGGAGTGTGATCATCCGCTCGGTCGCGTTGGGCGTCAGTCGCTTGAGCTCGCCGAACCGCTTCCGTCCCGAGAGCAGGTGACAAACAAGGATCGGCTTCCACCGCCCACCAATCACGCTCAGTGTGGCCTCAACATCGCAGCCCGTTTTCCAGTTGTAGTTCCGCGCCATGTGTGGGTCCTGGGCTAACTTTCTTCATACTTACATTTTTGTGGGTACTTGTCGAGATGTCAGTGTAGGCGTAGGTTCCCGTGTTTCCCAGCCGTGGCACACAAATCCAAGGAGCCAATCTATGAAAGCCATGCTCATCAAATCGCTCGGCGAGGGCGCCGTCTTCGAGGCCGCCGAGCTTCCTGCCCCCGAGATCAAACCCGGGCATGTCTTGATCCGGATTCAGGCTTCGAGTGTGAACACGGTTGACACCATGATCCGCAAGATGGGCAAAGACCTGCCGCTCTCGCCCGAAACCCCGGCGATCCTCGGCATGGACCTGGCAGGGACGGTCGAGGCGGTCGGCGAAGGGGTCGAGGGCTTTGCGGTTGGTGACGAGGTCTTCGGCTGCGCGGGCGGGCTTGCGGACCTGCCGGGCACACTCGCCGACTACATCGTCGCCGACGCGAACCTCATTGCTCACAAACCCAAGTCGCTCACGATGCGTGAAGCTGCGGCTCTGCCGCTCGTGGGCATCACCGCCTACGAGGGACTCACACGTGCCGGCATCGCACAGGGCCAGCGGGTGCTCGTTCACGGCGGCTCGGGCGGCGTCGGGCATGTTGCACTCCAACTCGCAAAGCACTTCGGCGCCGACGTCTACTCAACCGGCGGCGGCGATGCGCAGCTCACGCTCATCAAAGAACTTGGCGCGACACCCATCAACTACAAGACCGAGACCGTCGAGCAGTATGTCACCAAACACACCGGCGGCGCCGGTTTTGATCTGGTCTTCGACTCAGTCGGCGGCGCCAACATGCTCAACTCGTTCGAAGCCGCGGCTCTCAACGCGCAGATTGCAACGACCGTCTCGCTCTGCGAGCTGGACCTCATGCTCGCGCACTTCAAGGGCTTGTCGCTGCACGTTGTGTTCATGCTGATCCCGATGCTGCACAACCACAAGCGCGAAACGCACGCCGAGATTCTCAAGCGGCTTGCCGAGATCGTCGACTCGGGTGGTTTGACCCCGGTAATCGACGAGACACGTTTCTCGCTCGAGCAAGCAGGCGAGGCGCACGCTCGGCTCGAAAGCGGGCAAGCGATGGGCAAGGTCGTGATCGAGAACGAGTGATTGCCGGCTCACGCGTGCGTTGCGCGGTTCAAAACAGCTTCATCTGCCCGCTCAGATCAGGCCTGACAAAGTGTGCGCCAGAGAGCGGCTTGATGTTGCGGTTCAGGCCGTACTTCCGCGTGAAGATGTCGAAGATCTGCGAGAGCTGCATCGGCATCGCGCCGGTGCCCCGGCCCCGGGCGGTGTTTGCGTTGTAGAGCTTGCCGCCGCGGGTCTGGCGGATCATCGACTCCACTTTCTTCGCGCGCGACGGGTGAACCGAGCGCTCGAGCCAATCGAGAAACAGATCCTTCACCTGGTAGGGCAGGCGCAGCAGCACCCACGACGCGCGCCTTGCGCCCGCTTTCGCCGCGGCTTCGAGAATCTGAGGCAGCTCTGTGTCCGTCAGGCCCGGGATCACCGGTGCCACATTGACCGCGACCGGGATACCCGCGGCGGTCAGCTCGCGGATCGCGCGAAGCCGACCAGCCGGCGAGCTGGCGCGCGGCTCGAGCTTCTGAGCCAATTCGCTGTCCAGCGTCACGATCGTAATAATCACCATCCCCGCGTTCTTCTGGGCGAGCTTCGACCACAGATCAACATCGCGCAGCACCAGCGCGCTCTTGGTCATCGTCGAGACAGGCTGGTGGTGCTCCGCCATCACCTCGAGGCACTGCCTCGCGATGCGCATCGTGTGCTCGATCGGCTGGTAGATGTCCGTGATCGCGGACATAACGATCGGCTCGGGCCGCCAGCCCGGGGCGGCGAGTTCCTTTAAGAGCAGCTTCGGCGCATCGGGCTTGGCGATGAGCTTTGTCTCGAAGTCCAGCCCGCAGCTGAGCCCGAGGTACTCGTGGTAGGGGCGGGCGAAGCAGTAGATACAGCCGTGCTCGCAGCCACGGTACGGGTTGAGCGTCCAGTCGAAGGGGACGTCGGAGGTCGAGACGACCCTGTTGATGATCTTCTTGGTTCGGTCGCGGAAGACCTGCCGCTCGACGCGGTTCTTCTTGCCGCCCTCTTCCTCGCGCTCGACCCATTGGCGGTCGAGTTCCTCGCCGAGGATGTGCAGGCGGATGTCCTCGAACCGGTTCCCCGGGTTCAGACCGGCCCCGCGTCTGTGCGCCGGGCCGCCGCGGAGCGCATCGCGGAACGAATAGTCGTGATCGAAACTGTGCTCGCCCATTCCAAACACAATACGAACAAAATGCGGTGTGTCAATGGGACAGCCGGCAGGTGAAGCAGAATGTTTACGAGCGGTCGATCTCTTCGTTGTTCTGTTCGCGCTCGGCCTTGGCCAGCGATGTAAACGCTGCAAACCCGAATGGCTGGTCCGTTTCGCTGTTCTTGCCCCCGGCCATCAATTGCATCTGCATCTCCGCCTCGCGTTGGAGCTGCTGGACGAGCCTTGGCGAGAGCGAGTGGAAGCCGCGGATCTCGGACAGGGGCAGGGTGTAGACCTCGCCGGGCGGGGTGCTGATCTGGAAAACGCTGCATTCGACGGCGGTCGCCAGCGAACGGGCGTCGGCGTTGTTGGTGACGCCGCAGGCAAAGAGCGGGTGAACCTCGGCGATCGGGATGCGTGTGCCCAGGGTCGTGATAACCGCGAGCCTGCCGTCGAAGAGGTTCTCGTGGGGCTCGTCGCCTTCCTCTTCCTGGTCGTCGCTCTCCACAACTGGGTTGTTGACGATCTGGCCGGAGGGGGTGTCGATGATGATAGTGCCGGGCGTCATCTTCTCGGCGGACTTCCGGGCCTCGATCTGCATGCTCATGATCGAGAGCGAGGTCAGCATCTCGCGGATGACGTTCTGCCAGAACAGCTCGCGCAGGTCGCCCACGGGCTGGCGGTGGTTGGCGGGCACCGCGCCGTTGGCGGCGACCGCTGGTGCTGTGTCCGGGGTTCTGCTGTCGTCTGGGGTCGGCTGCATCGCCGGATTCTAGGGCGAAGCACCGACCCAGAACGCGGCGCGGACCTACCCAAACCGCACAGTCGGCACGGTTTCAAGCGCTCGCCTCATCGGAACGACCCGGACCGGCAAGCGGGGCACCGGCTAGGCCGATAGGAGGCGTGACCAGTGGAGCTATTTGCATGACGACTTCTCAGCACACCTTCGACCAAGTCCGCTCGATCCTCGGGCGTCTTGACCGTTCCATCGACCAGGCACGCGAGAAGCGTCTGCACGGCGACGAAGAGCCGGCAGCGACCGAAACAGCCGCGCCCGCAGGCCGGACCGAGCCCTCGGCTCCGCCGCCGCCCGCCGTCGGCCCCGCTCGCGCCACCCCGGCCCGCGCACCAAGCCCGTTCGGGCGCGCCAAGCCGCTGCGCAAGACACAAGACGATTCCCCGCTGGAACGTTGGTCTGACCGGGGCGCTCCCGGCAAAGACAGCTGATTCACCCACCTGAGGTAACACATCATGTTCGACAAGCTGATGGGCATGTGGCGGGGGCAAAGCCACGACCAACAGCGGCCACGCACGGCTCCCGGTGCCGCTGGGGCGAAGTTCCCAAGCACGCCGGTCCCGCCAAGGGTGCGACCCGAGATGGCAAACTTCGACGTGGTTGACGGCGTCCTCGTCACGACCGTCCTCCAACCAAGACTCGTAGGACAAGACGCGGCCGATCTCGTCGAGACCGTTCTCGCCGAGGTCGATCACGACGGGCTCGTCACGAACGTCATCGTGGACCTCGAGAACATCGAGTTCATGGACTCGACGGCGCTTGGCATGCTCGTCTTCCTCAACAACCGCCTCCAGATCATCGATGGCAGGCTCGTCATCGTGAACGCCGCGGCGACCCTGGAGCAGATGTTCAAGATCACCCAGCTCGACAAGATGCTCCCCGTGTGCCGGGACGTCATGAAGGCCGTGGGCATCGTCAACCGGGCAGCCTGAATCCCTGGCTGTGCCCGCCCTTGTCCTTGCCCCCCGGCGTGCGAACAATCCACGGACTGCTGGGGCAATGGTGTAATCGGTAGCACGACAGATTCTGATTCTGTTAGTTGGGGTTCAAGTCCCTATTGCCCTATTTCAAACGAGCCCGCTTCCTGACGGAGGCGGGCTTTCTCGTTTTTGATCTCGCGGGCAGGGTCAGTCGAGCAGATCGACCGTGTGCGCCGAGTCGGGGTCGAGCTGCATCTTCAGGTACGCGGCGTACAGCCCGTCGTTCTCGAGCAGCTCGTCGTGCGTGCCGATCTCGATCAGTCGGCCCTTCTCTAGCACCGCGATCTTGTCGGCGTGCCGGATCGTCGAGAGCCGGTGCGCGATCACGATGCTCGTGCGGTCCTTCATCAGCTCCGCGAGCGAGCGCTGGATCAGCGCCTCGGAGCGCGAGTCGAGGTTGCTGGTCGCCTCATCGAGAATCAGCAGCACCGGGTCGGCAAGGATCGCTCTTGCGATGGCGAGCCTCTGCTTCTGCCCGCCCGAGAGGCGCACGCCCCTTTCGCCGATGAGCGTGCCGTAGCCCTTGTCCATCTCGCTGATGAACTCGTGCGCGTTGGCGAGCGTCGCGGCTCTGGTGATCTCGTCCTCGCTCGCGTCGCGGTTGGCGTACGCGATGTTCTCGGCGATCGTGCCGTCGAAGAGGAACACGTCCTGCTCGACGATGCCCAGGATGCTGCGGTAGCTGTCGACGCCGATCCCGTTGAGTGGTTTGCCGTCGAAACGGATCACGCCTTCCGTCGGGTCGTAGAAGCGCGCGACGAGGTTGCAGAGCGTCGTCTTGCCCGCGCCCGAGGGGCCGACCAGCGCGAGCGTCTCGCCCGGCTCGATCGTGAGCGACAGGTCGCGGATGACAAGCGTGGGCTCCTCATCGGACTGCTTCTCCGCGTTGTCGGATCGGGCTTTGGGGTAGGCGAACGAGATGCTGTCGATCTCGATGTGGCCCCGCGCGTACGCGCGGTCGAGGTGTTCGCCCTCGCGCTTGCCGCCGAACTCGAGAGGTTCTGCGAGCAGGTCGAGCGTTTTGTCGAGCGCCGAGAGGTTGTTCTGAACCGTCGTGGCGCTGGAGGCGAGCGCTTCGAGCGGGCCGAGCAGCATCACGACGTAGGTGACGAACATGATGACATCGCCGGGCGTGAGCTTGCCCGAGATGACCTGCGACCCGCCGTAGACCAGCACGCCCGTCGAAGCGACGGGGATCATGAGCGCCCATGCGATCTCGATGCTGCGCGACCACCACCAGGCCATGATCTCTTTGCGGACCATGAAGTGGTTGGCGCTGACGAAGCGTTGGCCCTCGCCGCGCCAGCGCGAGAAACCCCGGACGATGCGCATGCCGCCGAAGACTTCGGTGGAGTGGCCGTCGATGCTCGTGCGCGAGACGCGGATGTCTCGGTAGATGGGCCTGATGCGTCCGATCCACGTGCGGTGCGTGATCCAGATCGCGGGGATCATCAGCAGCGACCCGACGAGCAGCTTCCAGTCAACGAAGGCGAGGATGCCGAGTGTGACCGCGATCTGCGTGACCGCGCGCCAGGGGTTGTAGACGAGGCTGAAGACGAGCTCGCCGACGCCGCCCGCGTCCTCGCGGAGGATGGATGCGATGCCGCCCGACTTGAGCGCCTGCACGCGTTCGAGCGGGAGCCTGACCGCGTGATCGAAGAGCGTTCGGCGGAACGAGACCTGGAGTCTCTTGGTGATGCGCGTCGCCTGCCAGCGTCCCCACATCGCGATAATGACCGAGGCGGCGGTGAGCGTGATCATGCCCAGCCCGATCATCCAGAGCATCGCCATCCGGTCGGCGGTGCCGTCTTCGTTGGTGGGGATGGTGATGTACTCGGCCAGCGCCTGCGGCCCGGGCTCGTCGGCCCAGACATAGTCCATCACGAGCTTGGTCGAAACGGGCAAGACCATCCCGATGACTGTCGAGACGCTGAGTGTGACCAGCGCCATCGCGAGCTTGCTGTGGTGCCCCTTGCTGAGTTTCCAGAAAGCGCCAAGGACTTCCTTGATGGAGCGTGTGCGCTGGCGTTTGGGGCTCTGTTCCGGATTGCTCGATTCGAGCGCGGAGTCGTCGCCGCTCTTTGAGCGTTGGGCGCGCTTGGCTTTGTAGACGGCAAACCGCCGGCCGCTTGCTTTGCCGGGCTGTGTGTCGTGGCTTTCGCTCATGGCGTGTGGATGCTAGGCTCACGCCTGAGGATCACTCGATCCAGACGGGAAGGTCGGTAGAAAGGGCCCCAGTATGTCGATGTTTGAGAGCCGGGTTGCGCTGCATTGGAGGATTCTGGCAGGTCTTTTGCTCGGAATTGTGGCGGGTCTGCTGATCAACGCGTTCTGGACGGACGAGACCTGGGCCTCGATGGGTGTCTTCAACATCGAGGCGTTCCTCGGCAGCGGCGAGGCAACGCTCAAAGGCAACGCGGCGGGCGGTGCGAACGAGTACGCCGACTTCACCGCCAAGGCCGCCCGGTTTGTCCGCCACGCCAACGAGTTCGTCGGCGACCTCTTCATGCTCGGGCTCAAGTTCATCGCGGTGCCGATCGTGCTGTTCAGCCTCGCGGCGGGTGTGGCGAGTCTCAACGACACCGCCAAGCTGGGGCGCATCGGCGGCAAGACGATCCTGACGTATCTCATCACCACCGCCGTTGCCATCAGCATCGGATTGTTGGCCGCCAACATCGTCAAGCCGGGCAAGTACGTGCCCGAAGAAACACGCACAAAACTCGAAGCGCAGTACAAGGCGAGCGCGGACGAAAAGGTCTCCGGCGCCAACGAGCAGCGCGCACGCACGACGTGGGACATCGCGCTGGACATCTTCCCGAGCAACCCGTTCAAGTCGATGGCGGAGGGCAAAACGCTGCAGGTCGTGGTCGTCGGCCTGCTCGTCGGCATGGCGCTCACGCTCATGCCGACGAAAGAGTCGGACCCGCTTGTTCAGTGGTTCCAGGGCATGACCAACGTCGTCATTAAGATCGTGGAGCTGATCCTGATCTTTGCGCCAATCGCGGTCTTTGCGCTGATCGTCAAGGTCGTCGCGGACCTCGGCATGGAAGTGCTCGGCTCGCTCGTTGTCTACTGCCTCACTGTTGTCGGCGGACTCGCGATCATGATGTTCGTGGTCTACCCGCTGGTCGTGCGCCTGATGACACCGATCACCTACGGCCGATTCTTCAAGGCCATCAGCCCGGCGCAGCTTCTTGCGTTCAGCTCAGCAAGCTCGGGCGCGACCATGCCCGTCACGATGGAGTGCGTCGAGAAACGCCTGGGCGTATCAGAAGATGTGACGAGCTTTGTGATCCCCGTCGGTGCGACGATCAACATGGACGGCACGGCGCTCTATCAAGGTGTCGCCGCGGTGTTCATCGCGCAGATGTTCAACATGGATCTCTCGATCGTTCAGCAGCTGACGATCGTGCTGACCGCGACGCTCGCGTCGATCGGGACCGCCGCGGTTCCGGGCGTCGGCATCGTGATGCTCGTGATCGTGCTCGAAGCCGTGAAGATTCCCATCGAGGGCATCGCGGTGATTCTGGGTGTTGACCGCGTGCTGGATATGTGCCGAACGTCGTGCAACGTCACCGGCGACTGCATGGTGGCCGCGATCGTCGGTTCGAGCGAGAAGGAACTCAAGACACCCGAGGAGCTCGCCGTCGCGATGGCCAAGCCTCTCGATGAGCACCCGCCGCTCTAGTCGTCCCATCGGCGGAGGATCCGCGCGGTCTCGTCGCGGTGCTCGCTCTCGTCGCGCGCCATGTCTTCGAGCTGGACCTGCAGACCCTTCATGCCCAGTGACTCGGCCTGCGCTGCGCGCTCGGCGTAGCGATCGTGCGCGCTGGTCTCGGCTTCGAGGATCGCGTTGAGCATCTCTTTTGCGGTCGTGGCCTCTGGGACAGGCTTGGGTGTGGTGGTCGGCTCGCCGCCGAGCGCGACGATCTTGCCCGCGAGGTACTGCGCGTGCCCGGTCTCGTCGGGGACCTCGGCTTCAAAGAACGCCTTGAGTTCGGGACGCGAGGGGCCGCTGACCTTGGCCGCGTACGTGAGGTACTGGAGCACCGCGCTGTACTCGTGGGCCAGGTCGTTGTTGAGTTCCTCGATGAACCGTTCCTTGGTGATGTCAGGCATGGCAGGCTCCTTAGATTAGAATTGTTCTAAACAATAGCGGGTTCACGGATCCCTTTCTACCTAATAGAAAAGAACGCAGCAGGTCGCCGCGTTCTTCGGGTTCGATTCAGTTGGAGCGGAAGATTCAGGCCGTCGCGGCGGCGAGGTCCTCGTGGATCGCCATCACGCGCTCGAACATGACCCGGCCCGACTGGACCATGTGCTCTTTTTCTTCCGGGGTGAAGGGCTGGGCGTCGAGTGTGACCTTGAACTTCTCCCAGAGCGCCCGCTGGTTCTTGCCATAGGGGTCCATGGAGCGGAGGCCTTCGTCTCCCTCGACACCCCAGGCGGCGCGGAGCTTCTTGGCGACGTAGTGGTTGCCGTTGTTGGCGCCCTCGCGAACGTAGTGCAGGCCCAGCAGTGTGAGCGGGTTGGCGTTGGAGGCTTCTTCGATCGTGTCGCACATCGCGCGGACGCCGGGGGTCGGCTCGCAGTCTGCGGGCAGGCCGAAGTGGGCCAGGTCGGCGTCGAAGTAGGAGCCCTGGAGCTGGACATCCTCGACCAGAGCCTTGAGATAGGGGTTCGCGTCGCGGTGCTTCAGGATGGCCTGATCCAGAGCTTTGTTCCAGATGGCGTCTTGCTGGAGCATGAGGCCGTATTCCTCGGTGGTCATCTCGCCGCTGACCATCCGGGTTGGGACCTTGGCGTGCTCTGCCTTGTCGTGCAGATCGGCGCAGCCCTCTTTCATCATCTGGCTCATGGGACGGTCTTCGGTGCTCATCGTGACTCCTTTGGTGTTGAGGTCAGGGGATGATCGCATCGAGGTGGTGCCCGTCAAGGGTGCGAGGGGATAATTGAGACAGATTCTCAATCGTGCGTGCGGCGCGGTGAGGGGATTGAGTAGTGAATAGACCTGCCCCGGATTCGGGAGTTAAACGACAGATTCCCGCGCAAAGAATGCGAGTTACAGATATTCCCCGATTGCCAGCCAGAACTTAGCAGGTATGCTCCTCTCCAACCGTCTGCGTCGCCGATCGCCAGATCCGCATACGTGAGCAGGCTGGCCGCACCGGACGCGGCCGAGACAGGCAAGTCCGCACGAAGCGGATGAACGGGGGGAGTCGGCTCAGCGATGGGCGGGTTCCTTGCCTGTAAAGCAATGAAACATGATAAACCAGTCGGCCCAAACTGGTCGGCACGCGCTTGGCGGAGTCCTTGCGTGCGATACGTCTCAGGGAGGACGGAAAACGTGTTATATTCACTATCGCGATACAGCATGCTGCTGATCACATTGTTCATGACTTGGTTCAGCCTCGGAACTCAGGCTCAACCCACGCTCACACAGTTCAAGGGTTGGCTGCTCTGCTACACCCGCAACGATCTCTGCGCCGACTACAACTACGACGGCATCCTCACCCCGAGTGACTTCACCGCTTGGCTCGCCAACTACGACAACCCGCCGGGCGTCGACGGCTGGACAGATCTAGCACCTAGCACCGACTCGAAAGTCATTTATGTTTCCAGTTCGACTGGTAACGACTCGAACGACGGCCTGACGACCTCACGCCCGGTCAAGACCATCGAACGGGCCTATCAGCTCGTCCGCGACGGCAAGCCGGACTGGGTCAGGCTTAAGAGGGGTGACACGTTCTTCGAGTCGATGCCGAACTGGAAGAAGTCTGGCAAGTCGAAAGCTGAGCCGATGGTTGTCACGACCTACGGCACCGCGAACGCCCGCGCCAAGATCTACACCGGCTCCTCAAAGGGCATGCGTAACACCGGCCCGGAACTCCGAAAGCACCTCGCGTTCGTCGGGCTCGAGCTTCGGCCCCAGACTCGCACACGTGACGATGCGCCCGGCGGCATCGAGTTTATCTGCCCGCACAGGGACATCCTCATCGAGGACTGCCTGATCACAGGCTTCGCTGACAACCTGCAGTTCCAGGCGCCCAAGGGCGAGCGTTCGTCGGATGTCCGCATCCGCCGGAGTGTGATCACTGACTCGTGGGCGGTCGGCCAACACTCGCAGGGCATCTACGCCGCACGCATCGACGGCCTGCTTATCGAAGAGTGTGTCTTCGACCACAACGGCTGGAATGCAAACATCGAGGGTGCCGACCCGACGATCTTCAACCACAACATCTACATCCAGACGAGCTGCTCGAACATCACCGTCAAGAACAACATCATCTCCGAGGCTTCGAGCCACGGCGTGCAGGCGCGTCCCGGCGGCAACATCTCGGGTAACGTCTTCTACCGCAACTCGATCGCGCTGCTCCACGGCAACGAGGACAACCAGACCACCGGCATCATCGAGAACAACGTGTTCCTCGAGGGCAAGGACATCTCGCCAGAGCTTCGCCGGGGCATGGGCATCCATATCCAGTTCTCCGACGGCGCCAAGATTCGCCACAACCTGTTCCTCCGCAACGGCACAGACACCGGCCTGAGCGAAGCGATCGCTGTGACCGGTGATGAAGACCAGCCCGTGACAAACCTCTCGATCGAGTTCAACACTGTTTACAACTGGCTCAACAACGTCGTGATCGAGAACCAGAACGTCTCGGACATCGTCTTCAAGAACAACGTGATCTACGACAACATCAATGAAAGCCCCGCGGTCCGTCACCTCGATGAGGACACGCTCGACGATGTGCTCTCGTACAACAACACCTACTACATCGGCGGCACCTCGAACTGGTTCCGCGCTCGCAACAGCTACTACAACCTCACCGAGTGGCTCAACGTCTCGGGTGAGTTCAACCCGATCAGCATCAACGGCCGGTCGTTCAACGATTCGAGCCGCACAATGGCACGCTACGCGCAGTACCAGCTCCTGCCTGCCAACCCTACTCTCGTGATGAACCGGGCTCGGTCGCAGAACAGGCTCAACTGGGACGCGGCGTACACGGCTGAAGAAATGGTTAACTTCTTCAAGACCGGTTACACACTCGAGAACTGATCTTGCGGGTCCTGCCTGTCAGGGCCAACAAGTAGTCGCACAAAGAAAGCCCCGCACCGAGCGAATCGGTGCGGGGCTTTTCAATTACCAAGGATTAAACTGCTGCGATCAGCGGCGACGGCGAGCGGCTGCCATACCACCAAGGCCGAGCAGTGCAAAGGCCGAGGGGGCCGGGACAGCGTAGAGCGACGACGCCTCGGTGTTGTCGAGGAGCACGGTGTGGCCCGAGCCGTCGAGGTTGATTTCGACGATTCGGCGGTCACGGCTTGCGATGTCGATGTTCTGCTCGATGTAGTTGAGCTTGCCGGTGAACTCGTTGTAGATGATGCCCATGGGCTGGAAGCGTGTGCCGCTGTGGAGCGTGTCGAGGTCAGCGATTTTAGAGATGCTGACGTAGTCGCCGTTGCCGTCGAGCTCGATCTCGTAGAGCGAACGGGTGTCGTTCTCGGCGATGTAGAGGTTGCCGTTGTCGGCGGAAGCAACGCCGCGGACGAGCGAGAGCGAATCGCTCAGGCCGGTAACCGATGCCGAGAGATCGACGAGCAGCTCGTAGCTGATGTCGGTCGGGTCGGCTGGGTTGTTCATCACCATCCTGTTGATGAGGCCGGCCTGCGGGTTGGACGGGTTGCCGTTGGGGTTGGTGTCGACGCCGCCGTCAGCGGTGCCGATGTAGTAGTTGTTCGCGCGGAGGCGGTCGGGGTGGACCGCGGTGTACGCGAAGTCGCGGGGCAGCGGATCGCCAAACGGCGGCTGCTCGCGGACGGTGGAGATGTTGGCGGGGTTGGCAAGGTCGATGCCGAGGATGGCCTCAACGCGGTTGGAGAGGTTCTCAGAGCCGGGGTTGTTGGCGAAGAGGAGGTTGTTGGTGAGCGGGTCGTAAGCCATGCCGCCGACACTCTGGATCGGGTCGGAGGACGCGAAGGTCGAGGTGGTGCGGAGGCCCGGGTTGAAGATGTTGTCAACGCGGATGATCGATGCGGTCGACGGATCGGTGGTCGGGAAAGGTGAGTTGTTGAAGTAGAACTCACCGGTTGGACCCATAGCGACACCGCTGAGGCGTTGCGCCGAGAGCGGGCCGGCAGGGAACGACACAAGCGTGCTCGAGCTGAGACCCGAGTAGTCGAGTAGGTTGATGGTGTCCTGGCCGCCGTTGCGGTCATTGGACGTGTACAGGATGTCGCCGAAGTTCTGTGCATTGGCGGAAGCTGCGGCGCCCGCGATTGCGAGAATGAGCATATTTCTGCGGATCATCTCTTCTTATCTCCCTTCGCCCGATCCGTTTGATTGCGGTTCGGGTGTAAGTGTGTAACCCTGTTAACTTGGGGGGCCAGGGTTGGTTTCTATCCGATTCATCCAGTCTACTAAGAAGCTGGTCAGAATTCGATACTTGTCTTCTCTTTTCACTTCGGACACCGATGCCCTTTGGTTTCTGGACCTCGGGGGATTTACCTGATCGCAACAATGTCACTCTTATGGGAGATTGACTCCCGGTTCATCGGGCCTAGACTCGGCCCTTGAGGGCTCGTAGCTCAGTCGGTAGAGCGCACCCCTGATAAGGGTGAGGTCACAGGTTCAAGTCCTGTCGGGCCCATTGATTTCGTGCCCATTAGGGCGAGGCGGCGTCGCGACTCAAGGCGAACGCCCCGCAATTCTGGTCCAATACAGCACATGGCCAAGCCTAACCACAGCTTCTGGTCCGACTTCAGACTCTTCTTCGTCCGAGGTCTGGCGGTTCTGTTGCCCTCCATCGTGACGCTCTGGCTTCTGTTCCAGGCCTTCTTGTTCCTGTACAACAACGTGGCAGCACCGATCAACGCGGGTATCCGTCTTGGCATCGTCGAAGTCACGCCGCGTGTGATGAGTGAGGCACACCTGCCCGACTGGTTCCGGGTCACCAACACTGAAATCGCGGAGTTCAAGGCCACGACAACAGACCCGTTACTCCGCAAAGCAGAAGAACCCAAACTCCGCAATGTCGTCCGAACCCGCAAGCTCGCAAGCTTCTGGGATACATGGGCGTTCGGTGTACTGAGGCTCACCGGCTTGCTGGTGGCGATTGTGCTGCTGTATCTGGGCGGCAGACTGCTTGGTAGCTTTGTCGGTCGGTATTTCTTCAACCGGCTCGAGGCGTTGCTCCGCGCGATCCCGGGCTTCAAGCAGGTCTACCCGCACGTCAAACAGGTCGTTGATCTCATCATGGGCGACAGCCAGATGGCCTTTCGCCGGGTGGTGCTGGTGCAGTACCCGCGCAAGGGGATCTGGACGATCGGTCTGGTGACGTCGAGCTCGATCAAGGCGGTGGCAGCTGAGGTCAAAGGGGATGTTCTTTCGGTGTTCATCCCGACCAGCCCGACGCCGTTTACAGGATTTACGATCAATGTACCCGCCAGCGATTGCGTGGATGTGGACATGACGATCGAGCAGGCGTTGCGGTTTGTGATCACAGCGGGCGTTCTGGTGCCCGAGGGGCATGAGATGCCGCCAGCGAGTGGTGTGCCGCAGATCCAGGTGCCAGATGTCTCGGCTGTGGATCTTTCCGACTCCGATGAGGCGGGGACAGATCAGTCAGGGTCCGAGTCCTAGACTCAGACGGCTCACCGGATGGGCGTAAGTATGGGGAGGTGCCCGCGATGCGAGTAGAAGTGGTTGGTCTCAAATTCGAGGTGACCGATGCGATCAGGCAGTACGCCGAGACCAAGGCCGACAAGCTGACGCGGTATTTCGACCGGACCCAGATGATCACGGTCCGGTTGAGCGAGCGGGACAAGCGCGCCGGCGAGTTCGAGGTCGAGCTGGTAGCCGACGTCGAGAAGCACGACGACTTTGTTTCCACCGCATCCGGGGATGACCTGTACCTCGCGATAGATGCTGCAGTTCAGAAGATGACTCGGCAATTGACCGACTTCAAAGAGAAGCTCAAGCTGAGCAGTCACCACCCAGATGAGCCACGCTGAGTCCGGAGCAACAGACCGATGAAGCTGATCGAACTCGTGCCGGAGGGCGCGATCTCAACGACATTGCAATCGACCCAGCGCGACGACGTCGTTGCGGAGATGGTTGACCTTCTGGTAGCCGCGGGCTCGGTCGAGGCCGACGCGCGCGAAGATCTGATCGCCAAGGTGCTCAGCCGCGAGCAGACCGGCTCGACGGGCTACGGCCGGGGCGTGGCTGTGCCGCACGTGAAGCAGACGGGCGTCTCGAAGATGTCGGTCGCGATCGGCCTGAGCTCGACCGGTGTTGATTTCAACGCGCTCGACCGCCAGCCGGTGTACTCGGTGTTCCTGCTGCTCAGCCCGATCGATCGGCCGGAGGAGCACCTTCAGGCGATGGAAGCGATCTTCAAGCAGCTCAGTAAGGAAACGTTCCGCCGATTCCTGCGTCAGGCGACGACCATCGAGGACGTCCGCACGCTTCTGGCCGAGGCGGATTCGAAGCAGACCGCCGGGTAAACGAACCGGTGCGGAGGGGCATGCGTTGTCAACGCGAGCACAATCAACGGTGACCATCGTCAATAGGCTGGGCTTGCACGCCCGGCCTGCGATGACATTCGTTGACGCGGCTCAGGCGTACAAGTGCGGCATCCGCGTGCACAAGGGCGACTTCAGCGTCGACGGCAAATCCATCATGGAGATGATGATGCTCGCGGCGACGCAGGGGACCAAGCTCGAGATTGTCTGCGAGGGCGACGACGCCGACGATTGCGTCAAGGCGCTGAGCAAGCTTGTCGCGGATGGTTTCCACGAGGATTGAATTCTCGGATTGAGTATGTCGAGCACCGAAAAACAACGAGTTCTAGTTGAACGACTTACAACGGCATTGGTGCGGTTTGATTTTATAGAATCAGAGCTGGCACGCGAAGCCGCGTTTCACTTGACCGAGTGCCTTGATGACATGCGACAGATCTTGGAGTTGCTCAGCGAAGACAATATTGACTCTACACAAGCACAGAAAACACTCATTCAATTTTTTAGTCACGCGCCATCGCATATCACGGCTGCGGCAAAGTTGGTCATGAATGAATCAGTTACTGATGTCTTTGAGATTGGTGCTGTTTTGGGTGACGGTATCGCGAAACGTAAGCCGGGTATGAAACCTTGGCAAGATGAAACTAACTAGTCCTCGATCGTGATCCGTTTAATCCTCGCGCCCACCGCGGCGAGGCGTTCTTCGAGGTTCTCGTAGCCACGGTCGAGGTGGTAGACGCGCAGCACGCGTGTTGTGCCCTCGGCGGCCAGGCCCGCGAGCACGAGGCCCGCTGAGGCGCGGAGGTCGGACGCCATCACCGGAGCGCCGACGAGTCTGCGGACGCCGGAGACGACGGCGGTGGGGCCTTGGCGGAAAAGCTGGGCGCCCATGCGCGAGAGCTCGGCGACGTGCAGGAAACGCTCGGGGAAGATTTTCTCGGTGATGACGCTCGTGCCGTCGGCGAGTGTCAGGAGCGCCATGAACTGTGCTTGCAGGTCGGTCGGGAAGCCTGGGTGTGGCTGGGTGGTGATGTCGCAGGGCTTGAACGCCCGGCCCCCGGTGACGCGGACGCGAGCACGCATCGAACTCGCATCGTCGAGCGCGCGGACCTCGACGCCGATTTGCTCGAGGCAGTTGGTCGCGGCCATCAGCGCGTCGAGCGGGCAGTTGGTGATGGTCAGGTCGCCCGCGGTGATGCCGGCTGCGACCATGAGCGTGCCGGCCTCGATGCGGTCGGGGATGACGCGGTGCGATGCGCCGCCGAGTTGTTCGACGCCTTCGACGACGATGCGCGGCGAGCCGGCGCCGGTGATCTTGGCGCCCATCGCGATGAGCAGGTTGGCGACGTCAACGATCTCGGGCTCGCACGCGGCGGACTCGATGACGGTTGTGCCCTCGGCGAGAGTCGCGGCGGACATGATGTTCGCGGTGCCGAGGACCGTTGAACCGAACGCGCCGCCGAGGAAGATGCGGTTGCCGCGGAGCCTGCCCCCGGGGACTCTGCCGATGACGTCGCCCTCCTCGAGCTCGAATGTTGCGCCGAGTGCTTCGAGGCCTTTAAGGTGCAGGTCGATGGGACGCTGGCCGATCGCGCAGCCGCCGGGCAGCGAGACGCGGGCCTTGCCCCGGGCTGCCAGCAGCGGGCCGAGCACGCAGACGCTGGCGCGCATGGTTTTGACGATCTCGTAGCGTGCGTGGCTCTCGGAGCTGTCGGTGGTGTGCAGCGTGCAGCTGTGGGTGCCTGTCTGGTCGATCGAGCAGCCGAGCTCGGCGAGGAGCTTCTGCATGTTCTTGATGTCAGAGAGGTTGGGGACGTCGTCGAATTTGATTGGCTCTTGTGTGAGCAGCGCGGCTGCCATGAGCGGGAGCGCGGCGTTCTTTGAGCCGTTGACAGCGATCTCGCCTGAGAGCCTGCGGCTACCCTCGATCTCGAATACGTCCATCGCGCGACCCTCCTTGGTGCGTCGGTGTAGGTAGTGTTGCGTGCTTGAACGGGCACGCGCTACCATCATAGACGATCAGAGTAGGGCGACGCACGCTACAGGAGATATCGAGTATGTACGACTTTATCCGCAAGCTTGAGTTCTTCGATTGGTGGGACGCGGGCTGGGCGGACAAGTCGGCTCGGAATCTCAAGAGCATTCAAGATGCGTGGATCATGTCCGAGTTGCGCGACGCCGAGGGGCTGCGAATCGGTGAGGTCGGCGGTGGGGACTCGCGGCTGCTTCACTATTTGAAGGAGCGCAACTCTTGTGTCAATATCGATAAATTCGAGGGGCTTGGCAAGGGACCCAAAAAGGTGCCCGAGATAGATGGCATTGAGGTTGTCCAGGCATACATGGGCGACTTCGACGAGGCTCTGGAGGACGAGAGCTTCGATGTCATGTTCTCCGTCTCGGTAATCGAACATGTGGCAGACGAGCATGTCAATGGGTGTTTCAAAGACATGGCCCGCGTGCTCAAGCCCGGAGGAAGGCTGCTGCACGCGATCGATATCTATCTGTACGAAGACGAATGCGTGATGCCTCGGATTGATGCGTACCGTGAAGCGGTCGAGATGCCCGGGCTCGGTTTGCGCTGGCACACCGAGCCTGTGATCGGTGATCAGACCAAATTCCGGTGTGCCTACGCGACAAACTCAGATCAGCAGCTCGCATACGCATGCAGCTTGGTCCCTTCGATGAGAGAGATGCGGGCCGATATGCAGGTGTGTTCTATCAAGATGGCTCTGGATAAGGAATAGCTGTGTACGACTTTATCCGCAAGCGAGAGTACTTCGAGTGGTGGGATAAAGGGCTTGCCGAGAAGGATGGCCGCAGCCTGAAGAACATACAAGACGCTTGGATAATGTCCGAGCTTTACGAGTGCAGGGAATTGCAAATCTGCGAGGTCGGCGGCGGCGACTCGCGGGTGCTCAGGCGGCTCAGCAAACACAATTCGTGTGTGAACGCGGATCGCTTCGAGGGCGAGGGGAATGGGCCGAGGCATGTCGTTGATATCGACGGCGTCGAGCGTGTTGACGCATACCTGGGTGATTTCAATAAAGCGCTCGCCGACGAGAGTTTCGACATCGTATTCTCGATTTCGGTGCTCGAGCATGTGCCCGATGAGAGTCTTGCGGATTGCTTTGCCGACATGGCGAGGATCCTGAGACCCGGCGGCTGGATGCTGCACGCGATCGATATGTATGTGTTCGAGCAGCCGACGGTGATGCCGAGGATTGACCTGTACAGAATGCACGCGGGCGACCAGTCGCTCGGGCTGGCCTGGGTCGAAGAGCCCGCGATCGGGGACGAGGTCGGGTTCCATTGCGACTACGCGTCGAACTCTGTGCAGGAAATGGCGGCTTGGAACCATCAGGCGCCGTCGCCCGCGCTGCGGGAGCTCAGGTGCAACGCGCAGAGCTGCTCGCTCAAGATGGCTCTTGTGAAAGAATGAATCGGCTGTGATCTGGTTGGGCTAGCGCCAGCGGTAGGTGCGACGGTTGGTATTGGTGTGGCTGCTGTCGTAGTAGATGTACGCGCGGTCGCTTGTCGGGAGGTAGATCCGGCGGTCGTAGCGGAGGTTGGGCTTCGGGTCTTCGTGCCAGCGGTCGGTGGCGAGCGTGGCTCGGGGCGTGCGCATGTTCAGCTCGTCGTTGCGGCGCGAGACCTCTTGCCCGGTTGTGATCGAGAGCGGGTGGACGGTCGCCGGCGACATGACGAGGGCCCACTGCGAGTTCTGGGAGTGGAAGACATTGGGGCGGTCACGCCTGGTGACCTTGTTGCTGCTGCAGCCTGCGAAGACGAGGCACGAGGCCAGGAGTGCAATCCCGGCCAGCTTTCCCACTGCACCGCCAGCGCGCTCCGTCAAGACGGAACACTCTGGGCCGGGCATGACCCCGGCCGCTCTCTCTTCCAAGGCTCGCAGACTTCCCATGTCTGCTCCCTTTACAAACGGCGGACCATGCCGACGCCTGCCAGGAGAGCGGTGTACAGCTCGAGATTCTCGGTCTGTTCACGCCGGGTGATGCCCGGCTGCAACTCCCCTGTTGTGGGCCATCATCACCGAAACCTATAGGAATAGCAAGAGCCGTGTCCGGATTTGCCTGCGATGCTGGTTATAAGGGCATCGGCGGAGGGGCTGGTAGGGTTATCGGACGTATTCGCAGAGGCCGGGACCGTCGGTTTAGTGGGGCGGGGATCTCGTCGGCGGGGTGTAAGTTCTGGACCATGGGCGTGCGACACGCCGGTGAGCCTCGCCACTAACACGGATCCGCTGGGGGTGTTTGACCCAAGAAGAGGGAACACCCCCGGCAGGGTTCGAACCTGCGACCTCGGCTTTAGGAAAGCCACGCTCTATCCAGCTGAGCTACAGGGGCAACTGCCCGATGGTAGCACGCATCGCGCCCGACTGGCTCGGCCCGGCTCGGTCTAGCTCGTGTCCGGGCTAACCCTAGGTCTGCGGAGCTTGTCTCTGCCTGGTCGACCTCGTCCAGAACCGGATCGCGCCGAGCGTGAAGACCGCCAGTGCCAAGATGTGGTAGCCGCCGATGGGGTCGGCGAAGCGGTGGTTGTTACGCATGAATTCGTGCGTGAATCTGAACAAGCCGTACGCCATGAGATAGACGTGAAACCTGTTGCCCTCGAACCAGTTCTTCCGTGTGGCGACGACGGCCCAGCCGAACATGACCGCGTTGAATGCGAACTCGACGGGCTGGGAGGGCCACCGGTGGACGCCCGCGCTGTCGGTGATGGTCCACCAGTGGTGCTCGCACAGGATGCCCGCGCAGCAGCCGCGGATGATGCAGCCGATCCTGCCGAACGCGAGGGCGAGTGGGACGATCAGAGCGAAGGCGTCCCCGGTCGTGCGTTTCATCCGGAGCAGGTGCTTGGTGTACTCGACCATCGCGTACCCGCCTAATAGCCCGCCGAGGATGCTCCGGCCCGTCAGGAGCTGGACCATCTTGTCGTGGTAGAGCGGGCCCTCCGCGAAGAGGAACGCGAGCTTGGCGCCGATCGCGGCGCCGCAGAGTCCCGCGATGTAGACGACCACGAGCCGCTTGTCGGGGTGCTTGTCCTTCTTGTTGATCGCGCGCCAGAGCAGGGCGCTTGCGACCAGTCCGGCTAGCAGCGCAGCGATCGAGAGCGCGATCTGTGCGGGTGAGTTGTTCACGCGGTCGCGGTGCTCAGGTAGTGCCTGCAGAACGAGTCGAGCGAGCCATCGGGCTTGATGACGTGTGTGCAGCAGCGGTCGATGCGGTCCTGGTCGAAGGTCCACGCGTCCATGAAGGGCTTGATGAAGATCCGGAACGGCGCATCGGGTCCGATTTCAAGCTGCGCGAGGATGTCGCCCAGGGGTTCGCTCTCGCAGCCGCACTGGGTGAGGTCTTCGAGGCGGTAGTCCACGCGGTCGCTGAGGAAGCCTTGCAGCGAGTTCAGATCCATGAGCTTACCGAGCGCGATTGGCCCGTCGTCTTTGCGGATGATGTAGCTGATGGTGTGACAGTTCGGGTCGCCGCAGGGCAGGGGGGTGAAGTCGCTCGTTTCGAGCAGGCCCTGCGACTGCGCTGCGAGGGCTTCGATGATGTCGCCCGATCCGATCGCGGCGCACTCGTGTTCTCTGAGTACGGGCAGCGTCGAGCTCTCGGTCGGGACTCTGCCGCTGGAAAACATGGGCTGGAGCGTGATGCCCCGGCACATCGGTTCAGCGAGCCCGACACGGATCGCGTCGCCCATGTGCGGCATCGTGTCCGGGGTCACGACCATCGCGAGCGTCGTGGGGATGCCCTCTTCGGCGCACTGCGCGATGACTCGGTTGCGCAGCGAGCGCAGGTCTGCGCCGCGGAGGTCGAGCTGGCCCTGTTCCTGCGGGCCGTCGTACTGGAGATACAACTCGAAACCGAGGCGATCGCGTCTGAGCCGGCCCATCTGCTTGCGGAACGTATCATCGGTGTCGAGGCGGATGCCGTTGGTGTTGACGAGGACGTACCCGATCTGTTCGTTGCGCACGGCCCATTCGAGGATGCGCATGAACTCGGGGTGGATCGTGGGCTCGCCGCCCGAGAGCTGGAGGATGTCGATCAGACCTTTGCGGTCGATGACGACCTGGATGCGCTCGAACACTTGGTCGGCGGGCGTGTACGAGAGGTCGCTGCCCGTGCCGACGGGTGAGCTCGCGTAGCAGGTGGGGCAGGCGATGTTGCACGAGTCGACGATCTCGATCAGCGCGATGCACGTCGAGAGCGATTCGATGGGGTCGGTCGATTCGGTGTTGATGGGGCCACACCCGCAGGACGGGCCGCAGCACGAGGCGTTGTCTGGATTGCCGGTGGAGAGGTGGTAGTGCTCAGGGTGTGATTGGAGTCTGACGCGGAACCCGCCGTGGGTGGGGCACTCTTTGAGCATGAAGACGCCCGTGTCGGTGCGGACCACCTCGGCGGCGATCTCATCGAGGCACACCGGGCACCGGCTTCTGGTGTGTTTGAGTGTCGTGTTGGTTGAGATGGGCAGGAGTGACATCGTGTTTGTTCCTATGCCATGCACGCGCCGAGGAGGACCATCGGGCCGCAGCAGATGCCGATTGTCACGATCAATGTCAGCGAATTGAACAGAATAAGCAAGATCGTCACCACGGTTTCGCCTTCGAAGGATTCTTGTCCTCGGGCTACTCTGTCGGATTTCATCTGTTTACTGCCAAGGAGAGCCGTCAGAGCGAGCGCCGAGAAAATTCCTGCGAAGCCTCCGATGCCGATCGCTGGAATGAGGCCTTTGAAAGAGAGCAATACTGCCGCGACGGTGAGCATCACGGGTGGCAGTGCGCAGAGGACAAGGTTGGGTTTCCTGTACTTTGTTGGCGGTGCTTGCAATTGGTAGGGATTGTGGCCAGTGCCGAAGCGTGTAAGTATTTTGTAGGTTGAGCCACACTCTGGGCACTTGCCGCTCTTCGGGAGTCCGGCTAGTTCGTAGTTGCATCTTCTACACGTGGTGGTGTACTGGCTTTTGACTATAAAGTCTTTGACGTACGCGACGCCGCAGCCCGGGCAGTTGCCGTGGTCCGGAAAGTTATCGAGGCACGCCGAGCAGCGCGGGCACATGATGGCGCACGGCTTGTCTGGTTCGTTGTTCTCGGTCATGGCGATGTGAGCGCGATCAGGCAGGTGCCGAACGCGATCACAAACGCGGCGGCCATGAGGCAGTTGATCACGAGCAAGACCGCGGCGGCGGCCTTGAGTTTGCCGCTGCGCTTGCGGGCGTTCATTGGTTCGGGTCTGAACGCTACGGCGAGCTCGATCGGTGCGACGATGCAGCTCAGCAGCGACGCTGGCAGAATGCCGAACAGGATGACGCCGAAGAACGCGTACGGGTCGTTTCCGCCGGCATAAATCAAGAGCGTGGTCAGGATGGCCATAACCGCTGGCGGGATCGTGAGCAGGATCATGCTCGGTCTTGAGCGTTTGAGGTGGAGATTCGTCGTGAGGACGGCTTTGTCGTACTCGGTGCTGCACTCCGGGCACGAACCGACCTTCGGCAGGCCGTCGAGGTTGTACTTGCATTCGGGGCAGACTAGGCCGAAATAAGAGCTGGGCTCCGGGGTTGGCTGCTCTTGGTTGGCCTGCTCGGTGTCCACGCCTTGAGTCTATTCGAGTTTGGGTGGGACCGGTTTCTGCAATAAATATGGGTCGGCTTGGAACCGCCGGGGCTGTCAGGCGTCAGACAGCGGAGGCAGTTCATGGTCATATCTGGTCAGAGGGTTGGCGGTTGCCGTCTGCCCGGGTACGAATCGAAGAAGCGGGTGAGAATGATGAGACATCGTGGCGGCTTTACGCTTGTTGAATTGGCGGCTGTTGTGGCGGTCGCCGGTGTGCTGGTTTCGCTCGGGGTGGGCACGCTGGGATACAGCCGGGATCAGGCGTCGGTGCGTTCGGACATCTCTGATCTCCGTCAGATCGCGCAGGCGTCGGCGATGTACGCCGAGAGCAACCAAGACCGGCTCTTTTCGTTCTCGTGGAAGCCGGGCGAGGTGCCTGATACGCCGAACAAGGAACTGGCGATCGCTTGCGGGGTTCTTAATCCGTTTAACTCAAGTGATGCAACACGGGCAGCGGTCTACCAGCAGCTCGATCTGGTTTCGCGCAACTCCGAATTTGAGGAGATCGTGCCCTCGCTGAGTATCGCCCCGGTTGGGCATACGCCGTTCCCTTTGTACAACCACCTGGTGCTGATGCACTACATGGGTGAGTCGATGCCATCGGCGAAGTTTGTTTCAGCCGGTGATCGGGCGCGCGGTTATTGGCTCGACAACACAGAGAAGTACCTCGCCGACCCGCTCAATTCAAAGTATCTGCCGCCCACAACATCCACATCGTTTAGTCAGCTGTGGCGTTGGCCTTTTAGTTCGTCGTACGTGACGGGGCCGTCGCACTATTCAAATGACTACGGCTCGCTCTCAAACAATCCGATTCCGCGGACGGTGGCTCGGGCAAGCAATCACAGGATTTGGATCATGCCGACAACCCCGGGCGTCCTCGGGGAACGCAGGATGAACGAGGTCGCTCACCCGTCGCTCAAGGTGCAGATGTTCGATGACTACGACCGGTACACGGGCCAGTTCGGGCAGTACTTCGGGTTCGATGACTCGGCTTCGACCATGGTCTTCTACGACGGCAGCGCGGGGCGGTTTTCGACCGCCAGCGCGAACTACGGCTTCGAGCCGAACAATCCTGACCGAGGGGCTGACATGCCGGACGATCCTACGTCGTCTGATCTTTATACCTACTCACCGATCGCCGGGTGGGATCCGCCGGGTGCTTCCAGTATGGTGATCCCTGCTCGTTACGACCAGACCCGCAACGGCTTGCAGGGCATCGATTTCTCTCCCGGTTCGGTCCGTCGTCCTGTAAGATCAACTGGAAAGTGAGACCACCCATGCCAACGCGCGGCTTTGCTCTTGTTGAACTTGTATTCGGTGTCGGTGTCGCCGCGGCTGTGACTGCTGCGGGTCTGGTGGCGATGCAAGACAGCCGGGCGCAGGCCTCGGTGCGGTCGGATTTATCAAACCTGAGACTGATCGCGCAGGCGTCGGCGATGTACGCCGAGGACAACCAAGACCGGCTCTTTACGTTCTCGTGGCGGCCGGGCGAGGTGCCCGATACACCGAACGCGGAACTGGCGACCGCGTGCGCGATTCTGAATCCGAACTCGCCGACGAGCGAGCTTCAGGCGGGCGCGATGCAGCAACTTGATCTTGTGACGCGTTCGATTGATTCGGTGCATCTGCAGCCGGATGTGTCGCAGGCCTCACCAGGACACATCCCGTACCCGCTGTACAGCCATCTGCCGCTGCAGTTTTACATAGGCGAGAGTTTCCCGTCAGAGGTCTTCATCTCGAGTGAGGATGCTGCGAGAAACTACTGGATGAGCGATCTGGATGGGTACCTTGCCGACCCCACCGGCTCCAAGTATCGGCCGCCGAGTACGGCGACGAGCTTTGTCAGTCTTTGGCGCTGGGCGTTTAGTTCTTCGTACGCGACTGGCGTGTCGCACTACTCGCCCGACTTTGGGCCGCCGAGGACGGTCGAGCGGGGAAGCAACAGCAACCAGTACAACTCAACCGATCAGCCCGGTTTGCTGGGTCGGCGTTCTATAAACGAAGTAGCGCACCCCTCGGCGAAGGTCATGATGTACGACCAGTACGACAGGTACACGGGCGACGGGCTGTTCGCGTTGCTCGACGACGCCCGGCCGACCATGAACTTCTACGACGGGCACGCGGCGAGGCTTGCAACGAACCAGGCCGACTACGGTTTCGACCCGAACGACCCGGCGCGTGGAGCGGACGACCCGGACCAGCCGGTGGCGTTGTACTACTATCAGCCCGTTTCGTGGTGGGACCCGCCCGGCTCCGTACGAACACTCGTGGCGGCAAGATTCGACCAAACCCGCGACGGCCTGCAGGGTGTTGACTACCCGGTGTACGCCAAACGCAGACCTGTAGGGGTTGGTCTAGGTCGATAAGGGACACCGGCCCTCGTATCCTCCTGTCCGCCCACTGCCGGGCGGTTTCGGAGCTGGGCTGATGGAAGCTGGAATCGTCGGGCTGCCCAATGTGGGCAAGAGCACTCTGTTTAACGCGCTGACCTCCGCGGGGGCGCTGGCCGCCAACTACCCGTTTGCGACCATCGAACCCAATGTCGGGGTGGTGCCCATCCCCGATCCGCGGCTCGAGACGATCCGCAAGCACATCGAATCCCAGAAGATCGTCCCGGCGGCGCTGCGGCTGGTGGACATCGCGGGCATCGTCAAGGGCGCCAGCGAGGGCGAGGGGCTGGGCAACAAGTTTCTGAGCCACATCCGCGAGGTGGACGCGATCGTTCAGGTCGTCCGCTGCTTCGAGCAGCAGTCCGGCGGCGACGACGTCACGCACGTGGACGGCTCGGTCGATCCGATCCGCGACATCGAGACGATCGCGACGGAGCTGATCCTCGCCGACCTGCAGACGGTCGAGAACGCGCTGCCCAAGGCCGAACGGGCTGCACGGTCGAAAGATCCCGCCGAGGTCGCTCGGCTTTCGGTCTTGAGAAAACTCGAGCCGCTCCTGACCGACGGCAAGCCTGCGCGCGTGCTTAAGCTCGAGGACGCGGCTGAGGTGAAGGCGCTCAAGCAGATGACGCTGATCACGTCGAAGAAGGTGCTGTACGTCGCAAACGTTGACGACACGGACCCGAACGGGACAGGGCCTCTTGCCTCGAAGGTGCGCGAGCACGCGGAGGCGGAGGGGATGGAGATGGTCCCGATCTGCGCGAAGATCGAGAGCGAGCTTTCTGAGCTCGATGCCGAGGATAAGGCCGAGATGCTGGCGGACATGGGGATGGATGAGCCGGCGTTGGCGAAGCTTGCCCGCAGCGCGTACCAGCTTCTGGATCAGCAGAGCTTCTACACAGCCGGCCCGCAGGAGATCCGCGCGTGGACGGTGCCGGTGGGGGCCAGGGGTCCTCAGGCGGCGGGCGTGATCCACACGGATTTCGAACGTGGGTTTATCCGGGCCGAGGTGTACTCCGTGGGCGATCTTGAGCAGTTCGGCAGCGAGAAGGCGATTAAAGAAGCCGGCAAGCTCCGGGTCGAGGGCAAGGACTACGTGATGCGGGACGCGGACGTCTGCCACTTCCTGTTCAATGTCTAATGGCCGGGCCGGATAGCGGACGTTGCTGTCGCGAAGATTCCGATGGGTTTGTTGATCCGCGGCGGGCGAGGGGCCGTATCTTGTTCTGGTCGGGGTGCGCCCCGGCTGAGGAGGAAATCGGATGCTGCATTGTGCGATCGTGGTGGCGGGAATGCTCGCGGGCCAGTCAGCGGCCCAGCCCGAGATGAACGAGATCAGCCGGCTTGAGCTTTCCTCGGATCACTCGTGGCTCGGGACGCGCGTCGGCGGGATCAGCGGCATCGACTACCTCGAGAGCTGGGACACCTGGGCGATGATCAGCGACGACAAGGGCAACAACGGCCCGGTCCGCGGATACCTCGCGGATATCCAGGTCACCGGCGATCGGTTGACGAATGTCGAAGTCACCACGCTGCTGCCCATGAGCTGGGGCACGGGCGAGCTGTTCACGCAGGAGGGATTCGACGGCGAGGGCATCCGTATCCTGCCGAACCCGGACTACTTCGGCGACCCGACGATGGTGTGGGTGTCCGAGGGCAACGCGAGCCGGGGCGTGCCGACGCGGGTGTACGAGGTGTGCACCGGCGCGACGCGTATGGACACGTGGACGGCTTCTGAGAGTTTTAAACCGAGCCGGCGCACGGGCGTGAAGAACAACCGCGCGTACGAGTCGATCGCGATTGTCGGTGATCGGGTCGCGGTTGTTGGGACTGAGGAGCCGCTCAAGCAGGACGGCCAGACATACGTTCGGCTTTCGACACTCGATCTGAACGAGCCCGAGTCGGAGCCGGCGTCGCAGCTTGCGTACCCGCTCGATCCGCCGCCCAAGACGGCCCCCGGCGGGCAGAACGGCTTGGTCGAGCTTGTCGCGCTCGCGGATGGCAGGTTTCTGTCGATGGAGCGTTCGTGGAACATGGCTGCCCAGCAGTCGATCAGGGTTTTCCTTGTTGAAACAGATGGTGCCACGGACGTGATCGGGCTGGATTCGCTGAACAAAGGTGGGTTTGTCGGCGTAGAAAAGACGCTGATCGCCGATCTTGGCGACGGTGTCGGCAACGCCGAGGGTATGTGCCTCGGGCCTGTTCTAGAGAGCGGGCGTCGATCGCTCGTTCTGGTCTCGGACAACAACTTCGCGCCGGGAATGCCCACGCGGTTTGTGTTGTTTGAGATTGTGGACCCCGAGGGTGTGATCGTGCCCGCGGATCGCTTCGCCGAGCGTGGAAGTCTGCTCGGCGGGCACTAAGATTGCAATGTGCGGGGCGTTCTGTCCTGCCCGATAGGAGAATTCATGATGCGTCGTTCACTGATGGCTTGTCTCGCGCTCACGATGGTTTCCGGCGCTGCGGTCTCGCAGACCGAGTACAACCTCACGTACGAGAGCACCGAGTTTGTCGATGGCTTTGCGCGCGTCAATGGCCTCCTGTTCGGCGGGATGAGCGGCATCGACTACGACCCGCAATCGAAGTTCTGGTACACCGTCAGCAACGATCCGGGCGACAGCGCACCGGTGCGGTTCTTTGTGCTGCAGATCAACTTTGACGACTACGGCCACATGACGCTTGAATCAGATGAAGTCCAGAAGCTCAATAACCCAGACGGTTCGCTCTTTGCGCCGGGGCTGCACACGCCGAGTTCTGTGCGGATCATCCCGCCGGACCCGATCGGTGACGAGCCTTACCTGATCTGGACGAGCGAGGGGGTGCTCAAGGACAACAAGAAGGCCGGCGTCTTCGAGATGTGCACGGGCGCTTCGTTTATGGACGGCTTCACGCTCTCGGAGCACACGAAGTTTGTCCCGGAAACCCAGGGCCCTCGCATCGACATGGCGCTCGAGTCCATCGCGCTGCTGCCGAACATGGAAATCATCGCGGGCTACGAACAGGCGCTCCAGCAGGACGGGCCGATCGCCACAGCCGGCTCGGGCACGACCTATGTAAGGCTGCTGCATCTTGACTACTTCGAGGCGAACCAGATCTCCGAGATGGCTTACCCGCTCGAGGAGCCGGGCGAAGGTGAGCCCGAGGGCGCAGTGCGGAGTCTTGTTGACTTCGTCGCGGTTGACGAGGACACGCTGCTTGCGATCGAGAACATCGAGGTGCCTGACTCGGGCCGGATCCGTGATGTGACGACCGAGTTCTACATCGTTGAGCTTGACGGGGCGACGGACATCATGGACAAGGACAGCCTGGCTGGTCTTGAGGCAGGCGCGGACTTTACGCCTGTGAGCAAGACGTTCATCGGCGACAACGCGTCGCTGGGTGATCTGCGCCGAGCGCCGTACCGCGGCGTGACGTTCGGCCCGATGTTCGAAGACGGACGCGCGTCGGTCTTTCTGATCAGCGACAACGACTGCGATCAGTACCAGAGTACCTACTTCTCGCTCTTGTCGATGGAGAACATCCAGCCGCGCAGGCCATTCGTCAAGCCAGAGGGCAAGGCGTACGAGGCTCGCGACATGGACAGCTCGCGCGGCACGCCGGAACGTCTACGGATCATCCGCGAGCAGCAGCGCAAAGCGGGCAAGGAAACCCAGGGCATCGACGCCGGCTGATCGGTTCTGTAGTGATGCTTACCGGTGACGATCGCTCATGTAGTTGGGCGATTCTTTGGTGATGCGGATGTCGTGCGGGTGGTTCTCGACGATGGTCGCGCCGGAGATCTTGGTGAACCGGGCGTGCTCGTGCACCTCACCGATCGTGTTGCACCCGAGGTAGCCCATCGCCGAGCGGAGCCCGCCGACGAGCTGGTAGACGAATTCTGCGAGCGTGCCGCGGTAGGCGACGAGTCCTTCGACGCCCTCTGGCACGAATTTCGCGTTGGGCTTTCCGCTGTCGTCGTACTTCTCGCCCTGGCTGTAGCGGTCGGCCGAGCCCGCGTTCATCGCGCCCTCAGAGCCCATGCCGCGGTAGCTCTTGTAGCGTCGGCCCTGGCTGATGACGAGTTCGCCGGGCGATTCGTCGAGACCCGCAAAGAGCGAGCCCATCATGACGGCGTCGGCGCCCGCGGCGATCGCCTTTGCGATGTCGCCCGAGGCTCGCAGGCCGCCGTCGGCGATGATCGGGACGTCAGAGCCGGTGCTCGCGACACCCGCGACGGCGTTCATGATCGCGGTGATCTGCGGCACGCCGATGCCCGTCACCACGCGGGTGGTGCAGATCGAGCCCGGCCCGATGCCGACCTTGATCGCGTCGGCGCCTGCGGCGATGAGGTCTCGGGCGGCCTCGGCGGTCGCGATGTTGCCGGCGATGACCTCGACGCTGTAGTTCTTCTTGATCTCTCTGACGGTGTCGATGACGTTGGCGGAATGGCCGTGCGCTGTGTCGACGATGATGACATCGACACCCGCTTCGATGAGCGCTTCGACGCGGTCGAACTGTTTGACGCCGACGGCTGCACCGCAGAGGAGTCGGCCCCGGCTGTCGAGGTTTGCTCTTGGGAAGCTGGAGAGCCGATCGATGTCGCGCATCGTGATCAGTCCCGCCAGTGCGTTGTTCTCGTCAACGAGCAGGAGCTTCTCCACCTTGTTCTGGCTGAGGATGCCCTTGGCTTCTTCGAGTGTTGTGCCCGGCTTTGCGGTGATGAGGTTGGTCGAGGTCATCAAATCGCGGACGAGCTTTGATTCGTCGGTGACGAACTTGAGGTCGCGACCGGTGAGGATGCCGACGACCTTACCCGGGTTGCCGTGGCGGACATCGGAGGACCCGGTGTCGGTGACGGGGAAGCCGGAGACGTGGTGCTTCCGCATCAGTTCGCGTGCGCGTCCGATGGTGTCGTCGGGGCCGAGCGTGATGGGGTCGAGGATGATGCCGTTGGCGGATCGTTTGACCTTGGTGACCTCGCGTGCCTGAGCTTCGGGTGTGAGGTTTTTGTGGATGATGCCGATGCCGCCCTCTTGTGCGAGCGCGATGGCGAGCGCGGACTCGGTGACGGTGTCCATCGGCGCACTCATTAGAGGGATGCCGAGCGAAATGTTGCGTGTGAGGCGTGTGGAGACGTTTGTTTCGTGCGGGCTGATGCTGCTGGCGCGTGGGATGAGCAGGACGTCATCGAAAGTGATGCCGTCGGCTACGATTTTGCTGGTAGGATCGAGCCGCCAGTTCGGGCCAGCCGATGAGCGTGTGGTGGGAGCGGTTTCTGCCGGTTCGTTTTTAGCGAGGGTACCCATAGCACAGTGTCACAGGGGCCTGGGTAACTGTCAAGCCTTGGGCGCATCAAGAGTTGGAGAGCGTGCATGAACGCCGGCACCCAGACGCAGGAAACCGCACCCGTGATCAGGGTCGGGGTCGATTCACAGCAGTCGCGCCGCCAGCTCGACGGGCGTGAGTGGCTGTTGACCGACGGCGCGGGCGGGTACGCGATGGGCACCGCCAGCGGCGTACCGACCCGCAGGTACCACGGTTTGCTGGTCTCGGCGCTCTTGCCACCGGTCGAGCGGGTGATGCTCCTGCACTCGACAGCTGACATCCTCTGGCTCCACCCCGACACGCCAAGAGCCAGGCCGATCGATCTGGCGGCGTTCGCGTTTCTCGACGGCACACGGCTGACCGGCGGGCCAGATCGGCTGGTGCAGTTTGCGATCGGCGACGAGGCGGTCTGGACCTACGACGTCGGCGATGGGGCGGTGCTCACGAAGCGGCTTTATCTGCACGAATACCGAGCCGCGGCGACGTTGCGGTACGAACTCGAGGGCGCGCACGGCATGATCGAGTGCCGACCGCTGCTGGGGTTGCGGGACCACCATCACCTGAACCACGCCGAAGACGAGCACGTCCGCCTCGCGGGCACGGCCTGCGGCACCTCGGCGACGATCCAGCGGGGCGAGATCACGATGACGCTTGACGCTGTCGGCGGATCGAACGCTTCGTTTACTGCCAAGCCCGACTGGTGGCACGGGCTTGAGTATCAGCACGAGTCGAGCCGGGGCTACGACCACACCGAGTCTTTGTTCTGCCCGGGATCGTTCTATCTCGGGCTCGAAGAGCCGGCGATGCTGATTGCTCGGCTCGGCGGGCACGCGGAGGACGATGACCTGCGGGCCTGGCCCCCGGTGGGGCTTGTGGAGAAGCAGAGCCGGATCGAGTTCGATACGCAGGCGACCTTGAGCGACCGTGGGCATGACGAGGAAGAGGACCGCTGCATCGAGGCGCTCGTGCGGGCGGCGGATCAGTTTGTGGTCCGAAGGGCGCCGACACCGAGGGCGGCTCGCGACGAGCACTGCGATCTCTCGATCATGGCTGGGTACCCGTGGTTCGCGGACTGGGGCCGGGACGCGATGATCTCGATGCCCGGGCTGATGCTGAATCAGGGCCGAACGAAAGAAGCGGCTTCGTTGCTCGCGACATTCGCCCACGCCGAGGACCGGGGCATGATCCCCAACCGGTTCTCCGATGAGGACGGCGAGCCCGAGTACAACACGGTCGATGCGAGCCTGTGGTTTGTTCATTCGGTGTGCAAGCTCGCCGAGGCGTGCGACGACCGCGAGATCCAGAACCAGATCCGAAGGGAACTGATCCCCGCGTGTCTCGAGGTGGTCGATGGGTACGTCGCGGGCACTCGCTACGGCATCAAGGTTGATCCCGCGGACGGGCTGGTGATGGCGGGAGACGAGACCACACAACTGACGTGGATGGATGCGCAGCGCGACGGCACCGTCTTTACGCCGAGGTTCGGCAAGCCCGTCGAGATCCAAGCGCTCTGGCAGTCGTCGCTCCGGTCGCTGGCAGCATTGGTTGAGCCGGGTGATGTGCCGCGCTCTCGCGATCTGACCTCTCGCGCTGACGCGGCGGCGGAGTCGATCCGCAGGCACTTCTGGTGCGACGAGCACGGGTGTGCTTATGACCGGCTCGAACCGACCAAGTCTGGCTGGCGTCAGGTCTTCGAGCTGCGCCCGAACCAGCTTTTCCTTGTGAGTTTGCCGCACATGCCGATCAGCCTTCAGCGGGCGCGTTCGCTCGTGCAGGTGTGCCGGGAGCGTCTGTGGACGCCAATGGGCATGCGGACGCTTGATGTACACGACGGCGCATACCGGGGCAGATTCGACGGCTCGATCCGCGAGCTCGACGCGGCGTACCACAACGGGACCGCGTGGCCCTGGCTGCTCGGACCGATGGCCGAGGCGTGGCTTGTGGCGCACGAGTACTCAGCCGAGGCGTGTCACGAGGCCCGGCACATGGTTTCGTTCATGGTGAGAGACTTGGTAGACCCGGCGTCGCCGAGCCTCGGCCAGTCGTACGAGGTGTACGACGGCGACACAGCACCGAAGCCACAACAGCCCGGCGGCTGTCCGGCGCAGGCGTGGTCGATCGCCGAGGTTCTGCGTGTGCTGTTGCTGGTGCGGGGCTGCGAATCCGCGAAGGCGTAGGGAGTGACTAGGCGCGAGCGGGGTCGTTCTTATCGAGCGACTGGATGAGTTGGTCGGCCTTCTTCGGGCTGATCCATCCGTCTGCGGCGCGTTTGGCAATCATCTCTTTGGCGTCTGTGCCCGAGCCTGCGGTGAGCATGCGGACGGCGTCGTCTGGTTGGACGGTTCCCTCGGCAACGTACGCCGCCATCTCACGTTTGGTGGACTCGCGCGAACGCGTGACTGAGATAGATTTGATCGTGCCGCAGCCGATACAGAAGGCAGCAAAGAGCAGGCCGCCGGCAATGGCGATGATCGGGACGAAGTCGTCCGCGATTGCATCCGAGAGAGAGTTCGCAGCAAGTGTGGCGTTAATCATTTGGTACCCTGTCAATTCTATGAGCAACGTTTGTCGTCGCCGGCCTTCATGAGTCGTTCGCCCTGCTCGGGAGTCATCGAGCCCTCGGCGATGTATGCCGCGATTTCTCTGCGGGAGCGTTCCCGGCTCCCGGTTGTGACGATGCGTTTGATGGCGCTGAACACGATGGCGACGATGGCGATCGTGCCGCCGATGACAAAGATCAGGTTCTCGCCGTCAAAGATGTGGTTGATCAGTTCGTCCATCAGTGCTCTCCGCGTGTGTCCGCAGGCGTAGTTGGGATTGTCCTTGGCCTGCTTTCAGGAGAATGACCCGAATTGCCATGATTCTACCCGAAACCCGGCTTTGCAGGGCCGGAATCCGTATTCTCGGGCATGGAATCTGCCGAGCGTGAGGTCGTTGAATCGGTTCTCGGGGCGTACCGCGACGGTGTGTTCCCGATGGCCGAGAGCGCCGACGCCGCTGCGGTCGGTAGCCCGATCGGGTGGTACAGGCCCGATCCTCGGGCGGTGCTCCCGATCAAGCCGGGAGCGTTGGAGCTGACCGAGGGCGTGCACATCCCGCGCCGCTTGATGCGGACGGTCAGGTCGGGCCGGTTCAAGGTGACGACCGATGTGGCGTTTGAAGCCGTCGTGCGGGGCTGCGCTCTGCCGAGGAAAGACACAGAGAGTTCCAGCGGCGAGACATGGATCGACGACCGGATCTACGGCGCGTTCTGCCTGCTGCACGAAGCGGGCCATGCGCACTCGATCGAGACCTGGCGAGAGAACGACGAGGGTGAACTGGTTCTCGTCGGCGGTGTCTACGGCCTTGCCGTCGGGGGCGTGTTCTGCGGCGAGAGCATGTTCAGTCTTCCCGAACTCGGCGGGCGCGACGCGTCCAAGGTCGCGCTCGTGCACCTCATCCAGCACTGCACGCGGCTCGGCTTCTCGGCCATCGACACGCAGTTCACCAACCCGCACATCGAGCAGTTCGGCGTGGTCGAGGTGCCGCTGGAACGTTATCTCGACCTGCTTGAGCGCGTGCGCGATGAAGTGATTACGTGGACGCCTCTTCCGGCCGAGTGATCGGCGCGTTGCACTCGGGGCAGGTGTCGGCTTCGATGGTGGAGATGTCGTAGAGGCATTTGGAGCAGTGTGATTCGTAGAATTTCTGTCGTCTTGCGAGCGCACCTCCAGCGATGAACGATGTACCCACGGATAAAACCGTGAACAGAATAGAGAAGGTAAGGGCTACCGGTAGAAGGCCGAGATCGCTAAATCCAGCTGACCACGAACTCAAGGCAAGCAAGACGATTATTGCAAGGCATGCCATCGGGATCGTACCGTAGGCGGCGTAAAGAAGGACAAGCTCTTCGTGCTTGCGGTGATGCCACGGCTGCGGTTTGCGAATGTTGATTAGTGCAAGTATGTGCGGAAAATAGAGTAAAAAAGCAAGATACAGCAAAACTGATGTCGGCACGATGTAGTACATACATGCGATCGAAACCGCGACCACAAGGTAGACAACGAGGCCGATCAGTATGGCGGTACTGGACCGCTTTGTGAACCTGTTGTGTGTTAGCTTTGTCACCGTGAATCCACCATTGAAACATACGTTGTTTTCAATAGTATGGCTTTGTTACCGGTTCCGGATCATCCACGCGAGGTGGCGCATGCCGTCGCGGAAAGGGCGGAGGTGGGGCGGTCGGTCTCGGCCCGCGGGCCTGATGGAAACAGGGCACTGGCCGATGACGAGGTCTGTCTTGGCGGCTTTGACGATCATCTCGCTGGCGAATTCCATCCCGGTGCACTCGAACGTGACGCGGTCCAAGGCTTGGCGTGTAATGGCGCGGTAGCCGCAGTGGAAATCGCGGACGTCGGTACCAGAGAGCAGCCGGCCAACGGCGGAGAGCATCGGCGCGCCGATGGTCCGGTTGAGCCAAGGCAATGACTTCGCGGTCTGGCCCTTGTCGTCGAACCTAGAGCCTATGACCATGTCGCAGCCGTCATCGATCCGTGCGAGCAGGCTGCCGATCTCGGAGAAATCGTGCTGCCCGTCGGCGTCACCGATGACGATGACGTCACCCAGTGCGTGCTGCATCCCGCCGCGGATCGCGCTGCCGTAGCCCTTGGTTTCGACGGTGACGATCGTTGCACCGGCTTGCTTTGCGAGAGAGACCGATTTGTCGGTGCTGCCGTTGTCGGCGACGATGACCTCGACGTGCTCGCGGGCGGACTCGGACCACGCAAAGATCTCATTGACAACGCCGGCGATCGTGGCTTCCTCGTTGAGACACGGAACGACAACCGAGACGCGCGGGTCCGCGAACGCGACGGCGACCGATTCTGCGGGCCGCGTGCGCATCGGCTTCGGCTCGACTATCGGCGCGTCGTTGCGTGTCGTTGCGTCAGTCTGTTGTGGGTTGTTGTTCATCTTGTATCTGTTTACTCGGTAGTAGGGTAGCGGCCGCGACCCACCAGATCGCCCACGCGGTCATGGAGTACCTTGAGAAGGGCTGGAGAAGGAGCGCGTGTGCCCCGACGACGGCGAACGAGCCGAGTATCAGAGCCGCCGGAGTGTACTGTTTGCGTTTGATGAGTGCAGCGCACGCCGCGAGCGCAAGAAGACCGATCGCCGGATGGATGAGGTTGCGGGTCATGCCGATGGGCCACTTGCGGTAAAGCCACGCCTGCGGGCCGACGCCGGCTTTGTCGTGGAATCGTGCGTCGATGAGTTCATTAATCGAGGCCGAGAAATTGGGGGCTGACCCAGGTTCGGATGTGTCGCGTTTGCCGAGCCGGCGCATCAGCCAGCGGAGTTCGTCGTGGGTGTAGGGCGAGCCGGGTGCCATCGCGTTCGACTGCCACAGCGTCGCGTGCCCGACCGCTTTGATGTAGCCGACCGGGTTGTCAGAGATGCTTTCTTTTGCCCACGAGCCAAGAAACGCTGATCGATCGAAGTCTTCGATGCTCCCGATCCGGTTGTAGTAGCCGAGAACCTCGGCTTCTGATGGGGGCAGCTCTTGGAACAAGTCTTGGGCCAGTTGTTCTCCTTCTTCGGGGAGTTCAAAGTCGGGTGTGAGAAGCTGCGAACGGGCGAGACCTCCCCAGAGAGCTAAGCCGTCGGTCTCGACGATTTTGGGTGTGCCCCGGTTTGTGTTATAGACAAGCCAGGGGGCCATGAGGAACACCATTCCTGCGACGCACGCGATCGCGGGGCGGGGGCTTCGTTTGAGATTCGGCGCACCGAGCGCGCAGGCAAGGAACACAAACGGCAGCCAGGCCTGCATCGCGGGCCGGGCGAGGACCGCCGCCGAGATAGCCAGCCCGGCGACAAACGCGTGGAGGATGAGCCGGTGTTGGCGCACTGATACGGCTGCCGCGGCGCTGAGCATGACGAGAAAGAGTGTCAGCGTCTCAGCCAGTGCGTAGTGCTCGAAGAGGAAGAGCCAAGGCTCGAGCGCGATGACCACACCCGCGGTCAGCCCGGCTCGGCTGCCGGCGATTGTGCGAGCGGTGTGAAACGCAAGGAGCGATGTTGCAATTCCAAGGATCGCTTGCGCGATAAGCACGGCATGAGCGTTCTCACCGATCGTGCGGAATGCAGCCGCGAGAAAGAGTGCGTATCCGGGGGTGCGTGTTGTTGGAAAATCGGGCCACGTACCGTGGGCCAGTTGTTGGCCCCAGGCCAAGTAGCCGGAGCCGTCGTTGGTGATGATGAGCGGGAGCGTGAGGACGCCGAGCAATCTGGCCGCCGCGGCGATTGAGAGGATGAGCATGAACTGCCCGCGTGTTGTCTTGGGCAGCTTCATGATGTACTCAAATAGTCGCTCGCGGTTTCGTGCCAGCCGGTGTGGCGGAGGAATGTACCGACGACGGGGTCGTTGAGGTACGCGTCGATGGCTTGCTTCGGGACGTCGGTGCGGTGCTCGCTCAGGACGCGGTGTGGGTTCCGGCCCGCGATGGTTTCGCCGGACGATTCGTGGTATGTGTTGGCCTTGTATCTCGTTGCGATCTCGACCTGGTCGTCGCTGAACTCTGCGTCCCACGCGGCCCAGAGCTTGCGGAAAAAACGCCTGGGCGTGGAGGTGAACTCGTCGAATGTCACCCGGCTCGCTGGCGGCTGGTGCATGTACCTGTGCAGAAAGATGCGCACGGTCTCAAGATCGAACGGCTCGCGGATCGTGTCGGTCCAGTTGCGGGTGTACAAGCTGTTGAGCCGGGCGATCGGGTTGCGGATCAGGAACGCTGTGCGGTGCCCGGGCCAGAACCGCGCGACCTCGGCAGGGTCGATCATCGAGTGCGGCAGCTTGACGATGACCGTGTCGCTCTGCTGCTGTTCTGCGATTCGGACAAACACACGCTCTGCGAGCTGGATGGTCTCTGTGCAGAGCCGTTCATCGTGCGCAAGGTGCAGCTTGTGGAGTTCGACTTGTTCGGGCGGGTAGCTGTAGGGAGGCCCAGTCCGGTCCCAGGGTCCAAACGGCTCGTCGGCGACGGCGTAGCCGAGGGCCTTTGCGGATGAGTACACGACAGCGCTTGAGCCGCTGCGCGTCATCGTGAAAAGCCAGACCACGCGCGGCGTGCTCACGGCCTGTCTCGTTTACCGGTCAACTGCGCCAGTTTGCTGCTGATCCGCACACGAATACTCGGCGGGGCCTTGATGTACTTGCTGGCCTTCTGCGACCAGCCCAGCCTCTTGAATAGGTCTTGCATGAACGGGTCGGAGAGGTAGGCGTCGACGGCTTCTTCTGGGACGGACTTTGCCGAGTCGCTGACGGTTCTGCTCGGTTTGTTTTCCGGCTCAACACCGCCGCTGTTGCCGTGGTAGTTGCCTTGTTGGTAGGCGACCGCGGCATCGACATCGCCCAGCGTGGCTTCCCAGCCGAACGCGTTGAACAGCTTGGCGAAGTACGCGTGGGGATCGTCGCGGAGCGACTCGAAGACGAGCGTTTGCGAGTCGGGCAGCGAGAGCCAGCGTTCGGCGTATTCGCGGAAGAAGTCGAGGTCGTGGTTCGGGCGGACGATCGAGGTCCAGCCGCGGGCGTGAATGCTCGCGAGTCGGCGCAGCGGGTTGCGGATCAGCCAGACGCCGCGGTCGTCGGGGAATTGTTCCGTCAGTTCGCTTGGTATGAAACGCAGGTGCGGGTGCTTGCTGACGATCCGCGAACTCGACGAACGATCCGCGAGTATGTGCAGGAGCGATCGCGTGAGCTCGGCGATCTCGGGCGTGAGCACCGCGCCGGACTGCTTGAACATGCGGACAAGCTCGGCTTGCTCGGGCGGGAAGCTGTAGGGCGGTTCGGTTCGGACCCACGGGCCCATGATCTCGTCGGCGACCGGCGCGTTCCAGGGCGCGGCGGCGGCGTACGCCGTTATCGACGAACCTGATCGCGCCAGGCTGAACACCCATCCGACACTCAGCGAGTCCCGCTTCATCGGTTGACCCCGGCGGTTGCGCCGGTGTACGCGCGGATCAACCGTCGCGGCAACCAGCCCTCGTACGCCCGGCGGTTCACGGGCCAGCCCTGCTCGTGCATGAAGTTGTGGATCTCGTCATCGGCGAGGTACACGTCGAGCAACTCCGCGGGCGCGGCCCAGCCCGATTCGCTCTTCGGTGTGAACCCCGAGGCAACCGTCCGCTTCTCCGCGGACGAGTCGTGGTACTGCTCGGCGAGGTACGAGCACGCGCGCCCGATCTCCTCGTCGGTCGCGGGCAAGCCCCAGCCGGCGTAGAGCGCTTTGAAGAAGTCGTGTGGAGTGGCGCGCATGTCCTCGAAGCGGAGCTTGGTCTCGGCGTCGTTCCACCTGTGAAGGAACGTGCGGTAGACGCCGAGTTCGTAGGGGTCGTTGAGCATGTGCTCCCAGCCGCGGGCGTAGCAGCTGTTGGCCCGGCGGAGCGGGTTGCGGATGAGGTGCGCCTGGTGGTGCTCGATGCCCTGCGCCGAAGTCGCGCCGAACCACGTGTTGAAGTCCTTGGGCGTGAACATCAGGTGCGGGCACTTGCAGACGACCCAGCCTTTGCCTGTCTCGTCGCGCTCGGCGAGTTCGCGGATAATGTCGTGGGCGAGGCCGACGATCTCCGCGGTCAGCACATGACCCACGGCGCGGAACGCGCGGACAAGCTCCGCCTGGCGCTTCGGCATGTTGTGCGGCGGACCGGTGCGGTCCCAAGGGCCGAATAGCTCGTCGGCGACGGGCAGACCCCACGGAGCCGCGGCGGCATAACTCGCGGCGGACGAGCCGGAGCGAACAAGACTGAATATCCAGCCGACGTGGACCATGCTCAAGCGTATGCGCGCCGGTTACTCGCTCTTGACCCAGATCGCCTCTTCGAAGTCGTAGTTCTGCGTGCTCCGGTTCGTCACCCGGGGCACCATGTAGTCAACGCGGGGCTCGAAATCCATCGCCGAATTCTTCAGAGGCTGGATCTTGCCGTCCTCGGAGGTGAAATGGAACTTGCGGATCAGCGTGTTGTCCGACTGGCGGGTAATCTCGATCGTGTACTCGCCCGGCTCGGTCCAATCGTCGAGTGTCACGAACTCGGCGTTCGGGATCCCCCGGCGGTCGTGCGGCTTGAAGATGTCGATATCGACCCGTTTGTAGTGCTCGTTGGAGATGTAGCCCAGCGTTTCCTTTGAGTGGCCCAGCACCTCGTCGCCGCGCTTGAGTGTGGCGGTGAACATGTCCTTTGTGTCGCCCTCGGCAAGGTCCTGCATGCCGACCCAGAAGCTGAGTGTCGGGTGGACCTCTTCTTTGAATTCGTTCATGGTGAGGTAGCCGTACACCTGCCAGAACCCGCGGAACTGGAACTTCTTGGCCGGGTCGAACGGGTCCTCGCCCTCTGAGGTCTGCTCGAGGATGACCGGGAGCCGGGACGCGGGCTCGCCGTCGATGAGAAAGACGATGTTGTAGACGCCGGGCTCTGTGAGCGTGACGTTCGCTGGGCCTTGGACTTTGGCCCTGCCGAACACGCCCTCGGTGAACCGGAAGTCTTCGAAGAACTGGAAGCTCTCGACGACGGTGTTCTCGGGGTTGACGACCGCGACGCTGGCGTTGAGCTTGCCCTCTGGGATGAACGCGAGGTCGTACTCGGTGAAGCTGATCAGGCCCGATTCTTCGTCGAAGTAGGTGTTGAGCATAGACTCAAAAATGAGTGCGGGCTTCGGCTGTGCCAGCGATGGTTGCGCCATGGATGCGAGCACAGCGATGCACAGGAGTCGGATCGGGTTCAGGACGGTCGCGAGTTTCATGGTTCGGGCTTTCGTGCTGGTTTGTGGCGTGTAACTCGATACGGACTTCCGAGTATAGAGCGGACGCCAGCGTGCGCAAAGCATCCGCGTATACAGGCCTGAATACAAGCAGCGTTTGGCCTACTTGGCCCTAACCCGGCGATGGCTTGAGCCGATTGATGCCCTAGCAAGGCCGATTTCACACCGGAGCCTCCGTTGGGCCAATCAGAGAGCGCACAATTTGACGGCCTCGACGAATCGATGGAAGCGCACCGGTCGCTCGGTAGCCGGCTGCGCGATCTCGGTGTTTCGTACTGGGCGCTGCTGACAGTGGTGTCGCTCGTGACGCTTGCGTTCGTGTTCGGCGCCGGCGGGCAGATGGGCAGCCGGGAGCAGCACGCCGCGATCGAGTTTGTGGCGGGTCTCGTCGGGGTCATCCTCGGCTCGATGCTCGTCATGCGGTTCATCGTGCTCGGCAGCAGGATCCAGCTGTTCATCGGCCTGGCGTTCTTCGTTAGCGGCATCGATGACATGCTCCTCGGGCTCTTCATGCACTCGTACCTCGGATCTCTGTTCGGGATATCGAGCGGCACGAATCGAAACTACGAGGGCATGTACTCCTTCGGCCAGCTCGTGTTGGGTCTCGTTCTTGTGCTGGCGCCGCTGATGGCGAGGCGTATGGGGCGGGTGCGGAGCACGCAGCGTGAACTCATGACCGCTGTGGTTGCCGTCGCCGGGGTGATGGGGCTCTCCGCGCTGTTGCTGTGGCTGATGCCCGGCGTGAGCAGCACGAACACTGACGCGTTTGTGCCGAGGCCTTTCGAGCTGGCGCTGGCGGCGTTGATGCTGCTCGCGTTTGTGCAGTACAGAAAGGAATACGACTACGCCAGAACGAGGATGATCTGGTGGGTGATGCTCTCGATCTGTATCGCGATGAGCGGCCACATTGTCGCGGGTTTCTCGCGCAGAGACTTCGACCTTTACTACGAATTCGCGGACGTGTACCGAGTGATCGGGTATGTGTCGCTGCTGATCGGGTTCGGGCTCGATCAGATCTCGCAGACCGAAGGACTGCAACGAATCCGGGACAACATGGAAGTTGCCCGCAGACAAGCCGAGTCCGCGAATCAGGCCAAGAGCTCGTTCCTTGCCAACATGAGCCACGAGATCCGCACGCCCATGACGGCGATCATCGGATACTCGCAGTTGCTGAAGGAGGGCTCGGAGGGCGAGGGCCGGACGATCGACCGAGGAGACGCCGCCGAGATTATCCTCCGCAACGGCGAACACCTCTTGGCGCTCATCAACGACATACTCGATCTTTCAAAGATCGAGGCGAGCATGATGTCCGTCGAGCAGGTTCGCTTCAACCCTGTGGCGTTGATCAGTCAGGTTCACTCGCTGATTAAAGTGCGCGCCGATGGCAAAGGGATCCCGTTCGATGTCGTGTTCGAAACGGCTGTCCCCGAGAGCATCGTGGGTGACCCGGTTCGTACCCGGCAAATCCTGCTTAATCTTGTCGGCAACGCTGTGAAATTTACGGACAAGGGGAGCGTGATCCTGCTCGTGCGTCACGAGACAAACGATCACAGCGATATCTTGCACTTTGCCGTCAAGGACACGGGCATCGGGATCGAGCTGGACGCAATCGACAGGATCTTTGATCCGTTCTCACAGGCCGACGAGTCAACCACGCGCATGTTCGGCGGCACCGGGCTCGGACTCGGTATCTCGAAGCGTCTTGCCGACCTACTCGGCGGCAGCATCTCGGTTGTATCGAAGTTGAACAAAGGAAGCATCTTCACCCTGATACTTCCGACGCACAACACCGAGTCTGTGCAAGGCATTAGCTCGCTCGATGAATACACGTCTGCTTTAAGGGCTGCTGAAGATAGGGCGAATCGCGACGAGGCCGCGCAGAAGCCCTTGAGCGGTCTTAGGTTGCTGCTGGCGGAAGACGGCCCGGACAACGCGAGGCTCATCTCGTTCCACCTGAAGAAAGCGGGCGCGACGGTCGAGCTGGTCGGCGATGGTGTCGAAGCCATCAAAGCGGTCAGGCGTAAAATGAAGCTCGGCGAGCAGTTCGATGTTGTGTTGATGGACATGCAGATGCCCAAGCTCGATGGCTATCAGGCCACGCGGCGTATACGCAAGCAGGGCTACAAAGGGTCGATCATCGCGCTCACCGCGCACACGATGTCGCACGACCGTGAGAAGTGCATCAGCATCGGCTGCGACGATCACGTCGGCAAGCCGGTCGATGTTGAGAAACTCATCGCGTGCTGCCTCGGAGCGACCAACGCTCAGAACACCCGGGCGGCCGCCTGATCCGAGTTTGTCGAAGCCAGAAGCAGTAGCCGGTTATACTTGCCCGTCGTCGCCACCAGAGCGGCGGATTGGTTGTTGTGACGATCGGACTGATGGCGAGTATGAGCGGCAAAACAAGCAACGCGAAGGTCCACAAGCGGGTCCGCAACGACCACTCGACCGAGACCGCCGAGGACTACGTCGAGGCGATCGCCGAGATCGAGGAGCGTGACGGCACATGCCGGGTGCGCGATCTTGCCGACCGATTCGGTGTTTCGCACGTGACCGTGATCCGCATCGTCCGCCGGATCGAGGGCGAGGGGCTGGTCAAAACCGAGCCCTACAAGCCGATCGAACTGACCACTAAAGGACGGAAGCTGGCCAAGGCCTGCGCCCAACGGCACGACGTCGTGGTGCGGTTTCTTAGGGCCATCGGTGTTAGCCAGAAGAACGCCGAGACCGACGCCGAGGGCATCGAGCACCACGTCAGCAGCGAGACACTCCGCCGATTCAACGAGATCGCCGACTCGGGCCGGCTCTAGCCTCTATCGGACGTCGCCTAGACGCCTTGTGGAGCGGCTTGACGCCAAGTGTAGCCAGTGCTACACTTGGACCAGCACTCGGGCGACCGGGTGCGACTTGTTTGGGATGAAATGTAGCACGGGCTACATATCGCGCCGATGGCATCGGCAGGTGAATCATGTTCAGAGCGATCGCGGTACTTCTATGTGTGTTGACAGCGGGCATTGCCCAGAGCGAGCCGGGCTACCGGATCGTCGCGACGACGGGGATGGTCGAGGACATCGTCCGCAACGTCGCGGGCGACCGGGCGGAGGTGGTGGGGCTGATGGGCCCGGGCGTGGACCCGCATTTGTACAAGCCCACCCGGTCGGACATCAAAGAACTCAGGGCCGCCGAAGTGGTGTTCTACAACGGCTTGCTGCTCGAGGGCAAGATGGCCGACGCGTTGATCAGCGCCGCGACCAGCGGCAAGAAGGTGTACGCGGTGACCGAGCTGCTGAGCGAGGACTCGCTGCTGGAGCCCGAAGAGTTCGACGGGCTGTACGACCCGCACGTCTGGATGGACCCGGACGCCTGGAGCCAGGCGGTCGGCGTCGTGCGTGACAAGCTTGCCGAGTTCGACCCGGCGGGCAAAGACGAGTACGAACAGAACGCCGCGAGCTACACAAGCAAGCTCGATGCGCTCAGCAGCTACGCAGAACATGTGCTCGAAAGCGTCCCCGAGGGTCGGCGCGTGCTCGTCACGGCGCACGACGCGTTCAACTACTTCGGCAAGCGGTTCGGGTACGAGGTCGTGGGCATCCAGGGCATCTCCACCGAATCGGAAGCCGGCGTGCGCGACATCGAGAAACTCGTCGATCTCTTGGTCGAGAACGAGATCGGCGCGGTGTTCGTCGAATCGACGGTCTCCGAACGCAACATCAGCGCACTCATCGCGGGCGCCAAGGCGCGGGGCCACACGGTCGTCATCGGCGGTGAGCTGTTCAGCGACGCGATGGGCAACGCCGGCACATACGAGGGCACGTACATCGGCATGATCGACCACAACGTCACGACCATCGCCCGTGCGCTCGGCGGCGAGGCGCCGAAGCTGGGTATGACCGGCGAGCTGTCAGACAAATGACCGCGCAGCAGACTCAGCAAGATTCCCAGAGCCTCGCGACGACCCGGCCCGAGCACTCGCTGGAGAGCCCGCTCTCGGTCCACGCGATGACCGTCGCCTACAACCGCAAGCCCGTTTTGTGGGACGTTGACTACGACACGCCCGCGAACGAGCTCGTCGCGATCGTCGGCCCTAACGGCGCGGGCAAGAGCACGTTTATTAAGGCGTGCCTCGGGCTCGTGCCGACCGCGTCCGGCCAGGTCGAGTTCTGGGGCCAGAGCTACCGCGATGCGCGATCGCGCATCGGGTACGTGCCTCAGCGAGAATCGGTGGACTGGGACTTCCCGGTTTCGGCGCTGGATGTCGTGTGTATGGGCCGGTACCGAAAGATCGGCTGGTGCAGACCGGTTACGAAGAAGCACAAGCTCGCGGCGATGGAGTGCCTGGAACGTGTCGGCATGCACGACTTCGCGAAGCGGCAGATTAGCCAGCTCTCGGGCGGTCAGCAGCAGCGCGTGTTTCTTGCACGCGCGCTGGCGCAGGAGTCGGACCTGTACTTCATGGACGAGCCCTTTGCGGGTGTTGATGCCGCGACCGAGCGGGCGATCGTCGAAGTGCTTCGCGCGTTGAAGGATCAGGGCAAGACGGTCATCACCGTGCACCACGATCTGCAGACCGTACCCGAGTACTTCGATCACGTCATCCTGCTGAACATGCGAGTCGTCGCGGCCGGGCCTGTGGCAGTGGTGTTCACGCAGGAGAACCTGCAGAAAACCTACGGCGGCCGACTCACGCTGCTCTCGGAAGCGTCCGAGGCCATTGCTCGCGCCGCCTCGGGGCGAAGGTAGCAGATCGTGCCCGAGCGGTTCTTCCATCTTGCGCTGGCCCAAAGCCAGTCGATCACGAGCGTCTACGACGAACTGCCGAGCGCAGCGGAGATCATCAAGACGCTCACGTTCCGCGCCGGGTTCAACACGAACACGGTTATCGCGGGGACGACGATGCTCGGGTTGGCAGCCGGCGTGGTCGGCGTGTTCGCGTTGCTCCGCAAACGCTCGCTGATGGCCGATGCGCTCAGCCACGCGACGCTGCCCGGCATCTGCCTCGCGTTCATCGCCGCGACCAAGCTCGGTATGGAGGGCAAGTCCCTGCCTGTCCTGTTGCTCGGCGCCACGATGACAGGTGTGCTCGGCGTGCTCTGCATCCAGGCGATTGTGAGGTACACCCGCCTACACCAGGACGCGGCGATCGGCATCGTGCTCAGCGTGTTCTTCGGCGCGGGTGTTGTGCTGCTCAGCTACATCCAGAACGATCAGGCGTCGAGCGCCGCGGGGCTGAACACGTTCATCTATGGGCAGGCGGCCGCGATGTCGGCGCGAGACACGGCACTCATGGCGGGCGTCGCGCTGGCGAGTGTGGTTGTCGCGGCGCTATTCCTCAAAGAGTTCTCTCTTGTGTGCTTCAACGACTCGTTCGCACGAGTGGACGGCTGGCCCGTGTCACTCATCGACCTCGTCATGATGGCGCTCGTTGTCGTGGTGACTGTTGTTGGCCTGCAAGCGGTGGGGCTGATTCTTGTCGTTGCGATGCTGGTCATCCCGCCCGTGTCGGCACGGTTCTGGACAGATCGGCTCTGGTTGCTTGTGCTGCTGGCGGGCGTGCTCGGCGCGCTCAGCGGCTACGCGGGCTCGGTTGTGTCGTCGCTGCTGCCAAGAAAGCCCGCGGGGTCTGTCATCGTGCTGACTTCGGGCGCGGTGTTTCTGATTAGCATGCTCGCGGCGCCAAAGCGGGGCGTGCTGGCCTCGGCGCTGCGCCGGGTTCGGCTCCAGCTGCAGATCGCGAGCGAGCACCTGCTGGAGGCCGCGTACGAAAGTGACGGCAAGGGCCTACCCCGAAGCGAGATTCAGAACCTTGCCGAGCTGCGCGCCTGGCCAGGCTGGTTTACGCCGATTCTGATCTGGGTGCTGACCCGCCGGGGTTATCTCGGGCGAGCTTCGGCCGACGAGTATGCCGTGACAACCAAGGGCATCGCCCGGGGTGCGCGCGTCAGCCGGAACCACAAACTCTGGGAGCAGTACCTCGTCAGCTACGCGGACGTTGCGCCGAGCCATGTCGATTGGTCGGTCGATCAAGTCGAGCATGTGCTGACGCCCGAGCTTGTCGCCGAGCTTGAGGTACTGCTGAGCAGGCGTGGCATCGAGGTGCCGGCGCCATGATCGAGTTTGATGTCGGTCTTGATCTCTTCCCGCTTACTGCGGGCGTGCTGGCGGCGGTCACCTGCGGGGTGCTGGGTAATTTCCTAGTGCTGCGCAAGCAGAGCCTCATGGGCGATGCAATCAGTCACAGCGTCCTGCCCGGGCTCGTTATTGCGTTTCTCGTCTCGGCGACGCTCAACCCCGCGGTGATGTTCCTCGGCGCAGCACTCGCGGGGGTCGCGACGGTTGTGCTCATCGAGCTCGTTAAAAAGCTCGGCAAGGTCGAGCCCGGCGCTGCGATGGGCGTTGTGTTCAGTGTGCTCTTTGCGCTCGGTGTGCTGCTCATTGAACAGGCGGCGGCGCGGAATGTCGACCTCGACGCGGGCTGTGTGCTGTACGGCCAGCTCGAGATGCTCTGGTGGAACTCGCCGCCCGAAACGATGCAGGAAGCCCTGCAGCTCAAGACATGGCTCGGCTATGAGGTCGAGCCAGCGCTGACAGATCCCGCAACGGGCGAGATCATCCGCGATGCCATTGTGAGAGATGGCGTGCCAAGACAGGTCACCACGCTGCTCGCGGTTGCGGCTGCAACATTCGTGTTTGTGGGTGTGCTGTTCAAAGAGCTCCGCATCGCCGCGTTCGACCCGGCGCTGGCAACCACGCTCGGATTCAACGCGACGGCTCTGCACTATGTGCTCATGATCGCGGTAGCTACGGCCACCGTCGCGTCGTTCGAGGCGGTCGGCTCGATCCTGGTCATCGCGATGCTCGTCTGCCCCGCGGCCAGCGCACGCCTGATGACCGATCGGCTCAAGCCTCAGCTTGTGTGGAGCGTTGTCTTTGCGTTGGCGAGCAGCGTCATCGGTTACTTCGCCGCGACGTCTGTGCCTGTGCGTTTCGATCTGGATTCGGTCAACGCTGCGGGCTCGATGACCGTGGTGGCTGGGGCGCTCTTTGTGCTCGTGATCTTCGTCTCGCCCTCGCACGGGCTCATTGCGCGTGCGTTCCGTCGGGCTTCACTCTCGAAACGGATCGCCTACGAAGACCTCGTCGCGGCTCTCTACCGCGCAGCCGAGCGGGGCGAGGCGGGGCTTTCGCAGAGCCAGCTTGTTGAGATGGGCGCGGACAGTCATCTCACCTCGGCCATAAGTCGAGCCGTGAAAGCGGGCGAGGTTGCAAGGTCCGGTGATCAGCTCTCGCTCACGGAAACAGGGCGCGTCGTCGCGGCAAACCTTGTGCGCAAGCACCGCTTGTGGGAAGACTATCTCGTGACGCGGGCCGGGCTTGCGCCTGATCACGTCCACGAATCCGCCGAGCAGCTCGAGCACATCGGCCCCGCGCCAAAGGCCGGTCCGTCGATCGACCCACACGGCAAGCCGATCCCGGGCGAATCACGCGATACATAGTCGTCGCGGCAACCCTCGTGCGCACCTGCTCGGATCGCCGGTCGCCTAGCCTTGGTCATGAATCAGCAGGCATCAGACCGCATCCCGCCCGTGCTGCAGGGCACTCCCGAGCCGTTGTCCGAGTCGAGTCAGCTCAGCGGGAATCTGTGGCGTTGGCTGATCGCGTTGGTGTTGCTCTTTAGTGCGCTCGTGTCGTTCTCCGGTTTGGGTTCGGTGATGCCGCTCGATGCGCACGAGGTATTCGTCGCGCGGACGTGCGAAGAGATGATCGCGCGCGGCGAGTGGATGGTGCCTTACTTCAACGACGAGCCCAGGCTCAAGAAGCCGCCGCTGGAGTACTGGCTGGTGCTCGCGACAAACACAGTCACGGGCGGCGACGAGATCATCACCGAGTTTGAAGCACGATTCCCTTCCGCGGTTGCCGGCATCGCGATGACCGCGCTGGCGATCGGCATCGGCACGCTCCTCGTACGCCGCGAAGTGGGGCTGCTCGCGGGCGCGATGACCGCCACGTGCAGCGGCTACATCACCTACACGCACAGCGCCAGACCCGAGATGGTCTACGCGGCTCTGTGTATCGCAGGCATCCTCGGTCTCGTCGTCGCAGAGCGGCGGGCGCTCGACCCCGAGGAGCGCAAGAGCGCCACAACCGTGGCGCTGCTTGCGTGGTTCATGTTCGGGCTTGCGACACTAACGAAGGGGCCTCAGCTCCCGGTGCCGATCCTGATCGGCTGGCTCATCGGCGCGTGGCGTGGCGGGCATCTGCGTGAGAGTGTCAAAGCCATCAGGCCCATCACGGGGTTGGCGTTGTACCTCGTGCTCTCGCTCTGGTGGTTCATCGCGATCTGGATGACGATCCCCGAGGCCGGCGAGATCTGGGCCGGCGAAACAATCAGCCGGTACGTCGAGCACGACGCCGAGCACGGCGAGTCATGGGTCTCGCTGCTCGAGCCGTACTACCTGTACCGACCGCTCGCGATGCTCGTGCCCTGGGTGTTCTTCGTGCCCGGCGCGATGTTTGGCCCGTGGATGAAGCGGTTCAAAACCAAACCCGGCGCGATGCGGCTGTGGTGGATCGTCCTGATCGCGTGCGTGCTGCTCTCGTTCTCGCGCGGCCGGCGCTGGTACTACATGCTCCCCGTGCTCGTGCCCTACACGGTCCTTCTGGCCTCGACCGCGGTCCAGTTCGCTGGTTACCTGCGTGAACGGAACATGAAATGGGCTTGGAGCGGGCTGTTTGCGCTGCACGCGATCGCGATCGCTGTTGTTGCGATCGTCATGGCTGGCAGGCACGCCGATCGGTTCGGGCAAACACCGGCTGTGCTGCTGGCGGCGGTCTGCGCGTCGGCGCTCGTGTGTGTTGTTCTCTTGGCGCTGCCAAGAACCCGCCGGGGGCTTGGCGACATCGGAGTCGCAGTAATGGTCTGCGCCTCGGCGGCGGTCGGCTTCTCGGTCGCCGAATCACGCATGGGGCTCTGGCGATACAACCGCATCGATGAGCGAGACTTCGCGCTCAAAGTCGCTGACATTGTGGGAGATGGCGAACTGATCGGCTGGCGCGACAAGTGGGAAGAGCAGCAGTACTACACGCACAGGCCGATCCCGCTGTTTGTCGAGGCTGACGCGATGGCAGTGCATCTCGCGGAGACGAACGGCGCGTGGGTGCTGGTCGATGCGAGGTACGAAGAGAACGCGCTGCCCGCCGAGTTCGACTCAACGCGGCTCATCATCCACGACAACGGCGACAAGAAAGGCCAGTTCGAACTCTGGCGCGTCGAGCCGCTTGACTAAGTCACATTCAAGGCAGCAGATCGCCGACCTCGTACTGGTCGCTCGCTTCAGCTGCGACGCCGTCGAGGCTGACCCATTCGCTGCCGGTTGGTGCCCACCAGTCGGGGCGTGCCTTGGCGTTGGTGACGGAGACAGGCCGAGCCGAGCCGTCGTAGAAGCTGATGAACAGCACGCGGTCATCGACATTCCCGGAAAACCCGGGCCGTCTTGCCGATGCGAGAATGCCGGGGCGTGTTCTGCCGTAAGAAGACTCGTTTTCGTACGCGAAGAAGCCGCTGACGAAGTTACCGTAGAGTCCGGGGGTTGCGCCAACTTCGAAATTGGTCAAACCGTCGAATTCTACATATTGCGTTCCGTCGGCAAACATGACCTTCTGCGAAGCTGATGTGCCGATGTTCTCAACGCGAGGCCTGTACTCACGCGGCGTATGAATCGTGGCTGCTGTAGTCCCGCCAAAGTTGTACGGAACGCCGCCGAACTTCTTGAGCCAAACTTGGGCGTCGCCCGTGACTGTGCCCTGCCCCGGGATGAACCCGCCGGGCATCGGTGTGCCCCAGTATTGGAAAGCCGCCGGTGCGAGATAGCTGGTGGTTCGGAAACCACCGAGTGCGTTGGCGTCGATAAAGTCCTGTGAATCACTCGATCCGCCACCAATAAACAGCCCGTCGTTGTACAGCGTGTTGCGGGGATCACGGACTTCTTCGAGCAGCTGCTGGGTCCGCAGCGCTCTGTTGTCGCTCCAGCCGAACGCGTCGCCGAGCAGCGGCGTGATCCAGTCAACGGTCTGCGTTGGAGTCGATGAGCTTGTGTCGCCGGTGAATAGGCTCGGGTCCTGATCTGGGCCGGGCGTGCTGAGCCAGCCTGTGACATTGGCGCTTGCGAACTGTCCGTCGTTGGCAGCGATGAATATGCCCTGCTGAGCCGAGATGAGCTTGTGCTGTGATCTGTTGGTCGTCGCCATGCTCTGCTGTTTGGCGTCTTGGAGGATGGGCTGAGTGGCCGCAGCCGCGGTCAGTGTGACAGCCCCGAGCGCGAGAACATCGATGATCGTGAATCCGTGGTTCCTGGCCATGCTATGAGATCCCTCTGTACCACCCCCGCGGCGAAGTCAGTTTGCCACCAGTATGACGCACAAGGGCAAGCCGTGTTCACAAATGTTGCCATGATTCAGAAAAATCGACTATGGACCTGAATCGCGTACGACAAGACACCCAGATAGTGGCTCAACACAGGCTGTTATATAATGAAACAACCCACCAGCCGGTGGGTTGAGTGTCTGTTGGACAAATTTGAAATGGAGCCGGGGGGAATCGAACCCCCGTGCCGAAACGGCCGGAACGGCGCATCTACGCGTGTAGTCAGCGATTTAATCTCAACCCTCCGCCGGCCACTGACAGCCTACTTCGGGTCCAGTCCCCAGTAATAAATCTCGCCGCTTCACCCCCGGGAACACCAAGAGTCGGCCAGCCTGCTGTCATTGAACCCCGCCATAGCAGGCGTCTAGCGGGGTTCAGACTACCTGTTTATCAGGCAGCCATGAGGTACTGCTCATCGGCAGATATTATTGTTGCGTGGTTTTTACGAGGCCACCACGCCCCTCGACGCGCCACACCGAACCTGAAACTCGCTCGGTCGAAACCACATCGGCCCCAAAGTGTCAAACAGGTCGCGACCTAGGCCGCGCTCTTATTCTATGCACTTAATCGACACAAAGCGGGCGGACCCCAAGGAGCCCGCCCGCGGCAATGCGTTGAAATTTCAGACTCTGCCCGCAGGATCAGTCCTGCTTCACAGCGCCGTCGATGTGAACGTCCATCTGCGGGAACGGGATGCCGATGCCGGCCTCGTCGAGATCGACCTTGATCTGCCGGGTCATGCGCTCCTTAACGGCCCAGTAGTCAGCCGTCGCCGACCACGCACGCACCGCCCAGTCGATCGACGAGCCGCCGAGTTCGGAGAGGTAGATCACAGGTTCGGGGTCGGTCTTGACGCCCTCGACCTTTGCGACCGCGCCCTTGAGCACTTCGCGTGTCTTGTCGAGGTCAGCCGAGTAGTCGGTCCCGACCGCGACATCGACCCGGCGTGTTTCGTGGAATGTGGCGTTCTCGATCGTGCCGCCGTAAATCTCGCTGTTGGGCACGATGATGCGCCGGTTGTCCGGCGTGTCGAACGCGGTGGTGAAGAGTTCGATCGCGTGGATCTTCCCTGTGACGCCGCCGGCTGAGATGACATCGCCGATCTTGAACGGTCGGAAAATCAGCAGCATGATGCCCGCGGCAAAGTTGCCAAGCAGCCCGGACATCGCCATGCCGATCGCAAAGCCGGCAGCCGCAATGACCGCAGCGAAACTCGTCGTGTCGATGCCAAACGTGTTGAGGATCGCGAGCCCGCCGAGGATCATGATCGCGTACTTGCCCATGTTCCCGAAGAACCGGGCGAGCGTCTCATCGACTTTGGCCTTGCGTGCCACGTTCAAGATCAGCTTGCCAACCCATTTGGCGATGATCAGCACGACGATAATGAGGATGATGGCCTTGACGATCGGGATACCCCACGTCGTCCAGATCTGCATCAGTTCGTCGGTTGACACGCCGTCGGTCAGGTCGACCCCCGGGTTCGCGAACTTCTCAATCGCGCCTTCGACTTTGGCTTCGGGTGTGTCCGCCGCGGTCTCTGAGGCCTGTTCGGCGGCCTCCTGAAAGATACTCAACATGGCTCGGGTCTCCTCTGTGTTGTTAGAAAGGTCTCGAACAGCACACAGTAGGCGGCGACTAAAAACCGCGCTCAGCTTTCAAAGCTCGTGAAACCCGCTTCCCAAGCCGGGACCAGCCCGACACCCCGGATTATGGAGTCTCAGGACCGGAATAGATAAAAAGGTCTATAATGCTTTCGCGCCGTGGAACGGCGTCGTCTACGAAGGGGTGGATGGATTCTGCAGAAGATCTCATCGAGCAGATGGAGTTTTGAGTATGGGTATGATTAAAGAGTTTAAAGAGTTCGCCCTGAAGGGCAACATGGTTGACATGGCAGTCGGCATCATCATCGGTGGTGCGTTCGGCATCATCGTCAAGTCGCTGATCGACGACGTCATCATGCCGTTGGTCGGCAAGGTTGTTGGTAACGTTGATTTCAGCAACATCTACATTCCGCTGAGCCAGGCTGTTGTTGATGCCAAGGAAGCCAACCCGAAGTTGCCGCTCGATGAAGCACGAGATCTTGGATCCGTGCTCGCGATCGGTAACTTCGCAAGTATTTTGATCAACTTCCTCATACTTGCGTTTGTGATCTTCATCATGGTGAAGATGATGAACAACGCCAAGAAGCGTTTCGAGAAAGAAAAAGAAGCAGCACCACCTCCGCCCCCGGCCGCGGAAGTTGTTCTGCTGACCGAGATCCGCGACGCGATCAAAGCCAAGGGCTGATCCTCGCGTTCATAGTTTGACAGACACGCAGGCCGGTCATCACAGGATGGCCGGCCTGTCGCATTACACATCGCATAGAATGACTACGTATGAACGTCTGTGTCATCATCCCAGCCGCCGGCAGCGCTTCGAGATATCTCGCATCGGGCGCGACGCGCCACAAGCTCGACGAGGACCTCGCAGGCCGGGAAGTGCTCATCCGCTCGATCGAGCTGTTCGCCAAGCGCGACGAGGTTTCCTCGATCGTCGTCGCAGGTCCACACGGCGATGACGACCACCAGGCCTTCCGCGAGCGTTACGGCCACAAACTCGGATTCTTCGGTGTCACGCTCTGCAAGGGCGGCAAGGACTACCGCTACGAATCGGTCCAAGCCGCACTCGCCGAGGTGCCAGAAGACTCGACGCACATCGCGGTGCATGATGCGGCTAGGCCCTGCGCGACGAGCCGGCTCATCGACCGGGTGTTCGAAGCCGCGGCGAGGTTCGACGCGGTCATCCCCGCGGTGCCCGTCGGCGACACAATCAAACGAACAGAAGAAGCCGCAGACGCCGCGGATGAGGACCCGCTCGACGCGATCCTCGGCTCGGGCGGCAAATCGAACGAGTCATTCTCACGTGTCAGCGGCACACTCGATCGGACAGGCTTGGTCGCCGTACAGACGCCGCAGATATTCAAGCGTGATCTGCTGATCCGTGCCTACAGCCAGCCTGATCTGGCAAGCACCGACGACGCGGGCTTGGTCGAGAATCTGGGCGAAGCTGTGATGGTGGTCAAGGGCGAGCGCCGGAACATCAAGATCACGACCGCTGAGGATCTCGAACTGGCACGCGCGTTTTTCGGACCTGTCGGCGGTTCACGAGAAACTCACAAGCGTTTCTAGTCGTTTGCCCAGCAAAGACCTACGATTTCCGCTCACTGCCAGCCGTCCGTTATTCGGCAGGCGATGTTCACACGCGTCCTCGCGGCGCCCTGCCGGAGGTACCGGAATGTCCCATGTCGGTGTGCACTGCATTATGGAAATCTACGGCTGTCCTCACGAGGTCCTCAACGACCACGAGTACATCCAGAAGTCGCTCAAAGAAGCCGCTCAGAAAGCCGGCGCGACCTGGCTCGGGCAGGCCTCTCACCACTTCGAGCCGCAGGGCGTGACCGCGCTCGGCCTGCTCGCAGAGAGCCACATCACAGTGCACACCTGGCCGGAGGTGGGATACGCCGCGGCCGATTGCTTCACCTGTGGCGATCACACCATCGCCGAGGAAGCCTGCAGGCACCTCGCCCGCGCACTCAAAGCCGAACGCAGCGAGATCGTCCGCATCCCCCGCGCGCTCGGGCTTAAGCCGGCCGAGGTCGAGGGTGTCGATCCGTCTGATGCGCACATGTGCACGCACACCGTCGAGGTCGAAGACTTCGTCATCGGAGCGTAATCCACACAACAAAGGCAATCGAAACATTGACCACCCCCGCGCACAATCGTGGGGGTGTTTCTTTATGTTGAGTGAATCAACGAGCGCATCGAAAAAAGGAGAAGGCGGAGACTCCGCTCCGCCCATCTCGCGACACGCTTGGTTGTACGAGGTGCGACTCGTACTTAGTACTGGCGGACCACGCCGCGGACGATGCCCTGGATCGTGCAGAACTTGACGCGGATGGCGTCGAAGTCCGGGTTCGCCGGCTGGAGCCGGATGTGGTCGTCTTCCTTGAAGAAGGTTTTGAGTGTGGTCGAGCCGTCGGGCAGGAGCGCGACAACCTTGTCGCCGTTCTGCGCGATCTCGGTGCGCTCGACGAGCACGAAGTCGCCGTTGAGGATGCCCTCGTCCTTCATGGACTCGCCCTCGACCTTGAGCGCGAAGGTGGAATCGGAGCGTTCGGTTGTGGCGCCGACGACCTCGCCGAGGTCGATCTCGTCCTGGCCCGCGACGCGCTCGATCGGGTAGCCCGCGGCGATCTTGCCGACCAGCGGGAACTTCAGCGGCCGTGACTCGTCCGGGACGCTGACACCATCAGCGATCGACAAAGAGCGTGCCTTGTTCGGCTCGCGTGTCAGGGCGCCTTTTTGAATCAGAGCCTCTACGTGCTCGAACACGGTGACCTTGCTGACTCCGATCTCGTCGGCGAGCTCCTGCATCGTCGGCGAATAGCCATGGCGTACCCGCCAGTCGCGGATGAGCTTGAGAATGCGGAGTTGTTTCGGTGTCAGATTCATTACAAATTCCCTTCTTCTGATCGCTTACGCGATTCTCTAACCCGATGGCCTTCGCCTCCGAGCCCCCTCTTCTGTGAGCCGGCGTTCGCTCAGATCCGCTCACCCCAGCCGACGCGTTCGACGCCAGTTGATTGGCAAGCAACCTGACCGATACCAATTCTACATCGAACAAAGACCTTGTAAACGTTGTCGTCGGCCTGATTTCGACTTTCGTGCTGTTCTGGTCCGCGGGGACCAGAATTTTACCGAACGTACCCCCCGGTCCTAGGCAGACCAACGGGCTCCCCAGATTCTGCATCGATGCGTCGCGCCCCGCGGCACGGGCACCAATCCACCCCACGATGCGGTGTATAGCGGATTGCAGGTGGTTGGTCTTTGACAACCTACCGCATTCCGACTCTCTTCTCGGACGAAAGCATAACAATGTGTCGTTTCTGTGTGTATTATCTTCCATGATGTGGATAAATTCGTCATCCACACCGAACGTTATCCAACTTTGGCAGAATTTCGAGCCCGATCTGTCAGGTTTTTGGTGACCAAACAAAGAGCTATTTCAGGAAGCTCAGGGTACGGTTTTTATCGGGCATCCCAGAAACTTATCGGGCCATGGGCGCAGTCTTTACCGGCTGTGCTCAATCACGCTCCCAACACGCCTCACAAGACCCGCGATTTCGAGCAGGGTGATTGTCTGTGTGATGACTGCCATCTCGAGCCCGGTGTGGGTCGCGATCTGATCAGGCGTTCGGCCCTCCCGGGTCGCCTCAAACACCTGCTCGCCAGGCTCGCCGCCCGGGATGGTGACCGTGGGTTTGACCTGTGGTGCAGCTTCGCCGCCGGCTGGTGTATAGCGGTCGCCGTGGGAGCCTCGGTGCGCGTGCCAAGCGGGGGCTTCGAGGCTGTCGATGATGTCCGCTGGCTCGGTGACGAGTTGAGCGCTGCCCGCCTTGAGCAGATCGAGCGAGCCTTCGCACGCGATGCTGTCCACCCGGCCCGGCAACGCAAAGACCTCTCGGCCCTGCTCTTCGGTGGCCTGCCTCGCGGTGATCAGGGCGCCCGAGCGCCGGCCTGCTTCGACCACGAGCACGCCGAGCGACATGCCAGAGATAATCCGGTTCCGTGCAGGAAAGTTGCGAGGCTCGGGCGGGGAGTCACAGGGCAGCTCGGTCACGATCGCGCCGCCGCCCTCGATGACCGAGTCGAACAGCGCCAGGTTCTCAGGCGGGTAGCAGTGCGATAGCCCGCACCCGAGCACGACCACGGTTCGGCCCTGTGCCTGAAGCGCGCCGCGGTGGGCCGCGGTGTCGATGCCGCGCGCGCCGCCCGAGACGATGGTGATCCCGCGGGACGCGAGCTGCGTTGCGAATCTGCCCGCCTGTTCGAGGCCGTACTGCGAGCACCGCCGAGAGCCGACAACGCCCAGCGAGAACTGGTCGCCCGGGTCGATCTCGCCCCGGACGAACAGGATCATCGGGCAGTCGGGCAACGGGCGGAGCAGCTGCGGGAATCGCGGGTCGTTCTGTGTGATGACGTCGGCTTCGAGTTTCTCCGCGAGCCGAAGCTCCTTTTCGGCTCGGCCCAGGGCGCGCTTAGATTCCTTAACGACGTTCCGCGCGACGCCCGCACCGATGCCCTCGACCTGTTCGACGTCGGTTTGCGAGGCGTTGAAGACCGCTTCCGCCGAGCCGAGGTGAGCGATGAGCCGACGCGAGCGGACTGGCCCCAATCCGGGGGTGTATGCGAGAGCAAGGTAGTAGAGGGCATCGCTCTGGATGTTCGGCATACGATAAGTATAGCGAAACTGATGATCCGGGTGTCCAAATGGAACGTTTGGGGCCCGGCCGAGGTATCTTTATAGGAACAAGGGCCGACTCGGCCCGAGCAAAGGAGCCGGTTTGCGCGGACTTCGCACATCTCGGAATCCCGTTCAGCGGGGCGCGATCAGCAGGACATACGTGTCGCTGCTCGCAGGCGGTGTGCTCGCGCTCGCGCTCTTGGTGGCGTGGTCGTGCAAGACGACGCGCACCGGGTTCGTGCCGGCGAATCATGTCGCGAACTCGATCGAGATCTCGAGTGTGGACGGCGTGGGCTCTCGCCCCGAGCCGATGATCCGCGTGCGCATCGCCAATCAGACCAAAGAGATAGAACTCGCGGGCAAAGGCCCGTGGCTCGTCGCGGTCGCCGGCGCGCGATCAGGCGAAGTGATGAACGGTCCAGTCACAATCAACGCTTCCAGCGGCGGCATCCGTCTGACCGATCGCGGGGGCCACGTCCGGGGATTCGGGCCGGGCACTGTTGTGTACGCCGGCCCTGTCGTTGGACCACGTGCAGAGTCGGGTCAGGAGATTGTCTCCGTGGGCCGGACCCGTTACCCCGGCACGCTCCGCCTGCACCCGCGAGCGGATGCGGGCGACGATGTGTTCGATGTGGTGAACGTGGTGGAGCTTGAGCGCTACATCCCCGGCGTGATCGCCAAGGAGTTGCTGCCGTACTGGGACGAGACCGCGTTCATGGCCCAGGCCGTGGCGGCGCGGACGTTCGCGCTCTCGCGCCGGGAGTCTGCAAGGGCGTCAGGCCGGTGGTACGACGTTGACGACTCGACCAGCGATCAGGTCTACGGCGGGCTGACCGGGCTCCGTGTCGCGGTTCGCGCTTCCGAAGCGACGCGCGGCGTTGTGCTGACCGAATCGGGAAGGCTCGCGGGCGCGTACTACTCGAGCACCTGCGGCGGCAAGCCGGCGCTGGCCGAGGAGATCTGGCCCTCGGATACGCCGACCATCCGCAAAGTCGCGTTCAACGCCGAGCCCGCGACGCAAGGCGTCAGGCAACGCGACGTCCTCTGCGACTCGGCGCCGCTCTACGAGTGGGAGATCGCACGGCGCACCGGCGACCTGAGCGACCGGATCCGCGCCTGGGCGAAGGCCAACGACCACGACGCACGCAAGCTGGGCACACTGGCGAAGATCGTCGTCGCGAAGCGTTCGCCCAACGGCAGGGCGCTCGCGTTCGAGCTGACCGACACCGCGGGCAAGACCGCGATTATGACAGCCGAGCGTTTCAGGAACGCGTGCAACAGCTCGCAGCGCGGGCTGAGCGATGTGTCGCCGATCGCGGTGCTGTACAGCGGCGACGTGACCGTCGAAGTCGGCAGGCGCGCCACGCGGTTCAAGGGGCACGGCTTTGGCCACGGCGTCGGGCTCTGTCAGTACTGCGCCCAAGCGATGGCCAGCCGGGGCGACGACTGGCGCAAGCTGCTCGGCGCGTTCTACCCGGATGCCGAGCTGATCCGCATCTACTAGTTACAAACTTGTGTTAGAGCAGCAGGTCGATGAGCCGACCCGTCATCAGGTCGCTCGGGATCTCGTAGCTGATCTCGACCTTGCGGACGGTTTCCTCGTGGATCGGTTCCGGTTCGATCTTCGTCGGCGTGCGCTCGGGTTCCTCGGGCTCTGGTTTGCGGAGTTTTTCGGGCAGATCGTGCTGAACACTAAAAAGCTCGACGGTGTCGGCCTCGCGGTTGCGTTTGTGGAGGTACTCGTCGAACGGGATCGGAAGCTCAGCGCACCGGCCAGCCGCGACCTGCCGGTGGCAGGGCTCGACGGTGCGGTCGTAGTGTGCGGGTATCGGCTTCACAGGACAAACACAGATGCCAACCGCGTGCCGGGGGCGTCGGTCCTGTAATCTCGCGTTGTCCGGGGCACAGCGGCGGCAGAGCCGGAATCGGTCGCCCTTCCAGCCGGCCCTGTTGCTTCTTGGCAACACGCCGCGTTGGATGCAGCGGACACCGAGCAAGGAGAGGCTGCCGCGTGCGGACTGATGAGCTGGACTTTGAACTGCCGGAGGAGCTGATCGCAAGATCGCCCGCGGACCCGCGCGACTCGGCGAGGCTGTTGGTGGTCAGCCGATCGGATGATTCGGTCCTGCATCACGCGCACGTGCGCGACCTGCCAAGGTTTCTCTCGCCCGGCGACGCGATGGTGTTCAACACGACCCGCGTGATCCCCGCGAGGTTCGCGGGCGTGAACCTCGACACGGGCGGCAAGGTCACCGGGCTCTACATCGAACAGGGCGAAAGCGCAAGTGAGTGGCGCGTCCTGCTGAAGATGCGTCGGCACAGGCCCGGCGTGCGTGTCCGGCTCGGTGATGAAGCCGATGGCGTGGTGCTGGAACTCATCGAGCGTGCTTCCGACGACGGCGTGTGGCGCGTGCGTGTTATCGAGGCGGCGGGGGGGCTAGAGAGCGTCGGGCTTGTGCCCTTGCCGCCGTACATCTTGGCTGCGCGGAGGCACGCGGGCGAGGCGGAAGACCGGGCGGAAGACGTCCAGCGGTACCAGACGGTCTACGCGGACGAGCCGGGCAGTGTCGCGGCACCGACCGCCGGGCTGCACTTCACGGATGAGCTCCTGGCCAGACTCAAAGCCGACGGCGTCGAGAGGCTGGACGTCACGCTGCACGTCGGGCGCGGCACGTTCCAGCCCGTCGAGGCGGACGAACTCGAAGACCACCCGATGCACAGCGAGCGATGCCGGATGGACGAGGCGACGTACCGGAAGCTCGCCGGGGTGCGCACGAGCGGGGGGCGGGTGATCCCGGTCGGCTCGACGAGCTGCCGAACCATCGAGTCGTTCGCCGCGCAGGGCGGGGGCGGGGAGATGGACACCGACATCCTGATCTCGCCCGGCTACCAGTGGCGGCTGACGGATGGGCTGATGACCAACTTCCATCTGCCAAGGTCAACCCTGATCGCGATGGTGGCGGCTCTGTTCCCGGGCGGCGCTGACCGTGTTCGGGAGATATATGCCGAGGCGATTTCACAGCGGTACCGGTTCTTTAGTTACGGCGACGCGATGCTGATCCTGCCGTGACGCGCGTGCGAGTATGATCGCACCGCGGGCCGTCACGGAGGCAGGCCGGCGCAGGGGCACCGGATGGATCTGGATCGGCTCATCGACAACCTGGGCATCGAGCGGCTCGCCGACTCGTGCGGCACAACGCACGTGGTCGATGTGACCGACGACAGCAGGACCGTCATGCCCGGTTCGCTCTTTGTCGCAAGACCCGGCGCCACACTCGATGGCCGCCGGTACATCGAACAGGCGGTGCGTGACGGCGCGGAGGCGGTGCTGACCGACAGCGAGGGCGCCAAGCTGGTCGATCCATCGCGCGCGGTGCCGTTGGTTACCGAGGATGTGGCCCTGGCCTCGGCACGACTCGCCGAGCGTTTCCACGGCAACCCGACGAGCAAGCTCAAACTCGTCGGCATCACGGGCACCAACGGCAAGACCACGGTCGCCCACCTCTTGCACGGCATCCTCAACAGCGCGGGCATCCGCGCGGGGCTGGTCGGGACCGTGCAGATTGACGACGGGCGTGAGACCGCCGACGCGGAGATGACCACGCCCGGCTCGATCGAGCTGAGCCGGACTTTCGCTACGATGGTCGATGCGGGCTGCAAGGCCGCGGTGATGGAGGTCTCGAGCCACGCGCTGGATCAGAGGCGAGCCGCGGGGCTGAGCTTCGACGTCGGCGTGTTCACCACGCTCGGCACGGACCACATGGACTACCACCACGACCGCCAGACATACCTCGCGGCGAAGCGCCGGCTTTTCGAGATGCTGCCAAGCGAGGGTGTCGCGGTCGCGAACTCGGATGACGCCGCGTGGAAAGAGATGCTCGCCGGCTGCGGCGCACGGGTGGTCAAGTGCTCGATGTCGCAGGGCGACGCGGTGGTGCGTGTGACCGATCGAAGGATCGAAGGCATCGCCACGGAGATGGTCGGCGGTTTCGGCAAGATCGAGGCGAGGCTTGCGATGTCGGGCGACCACAACGCGATGAATCTTCTGCAGGCGGTCGCGGTGGCGCACGAGTTTGGTGTTGATGCGGTTTCGATCGCGGGCGCGCTGACCAAGCCCAGCTTGCCGCGGGGCAGGCTCGAACCGGTCGATGTGCCGGGCGATGTGAGCTACTTCATCGACTTCGCGCACACACCCGACGCGCTCGAGTGCACGCTCTTACAGATGCGCCGCGCGATGGAGCAGTCCAGGCACAAGGGCAAGCTCTGGGCGGTTTTCGGTTGCGGCGGGAACAAGGACCGCACCAAGCGCCCCGTCATGGGCGAGATCGCGGGGCGCATCGCCGACCGGATCGTGCTGACGAGCGACAACCCGAGATCGGAACCCGAGAGCGAGATCATCCGCGCGATATTCGAGGGGATCGAGCCGAGCCGGCGCACGGATGTGATCCAGGAAGCCAAGCGAGAGCTTGCGATCGCGCAGGTTGTCGAGCAGGCCGAGCCTGGTGATGTTGTGGTGATCGCCGGCAAGGGCCACGAGAAAACGCAGGAAGGCTGCGATTCGTCGGGCAGGGTAGTGGTGCGCCCGTTCGATGATGCCGCGTGTGTCCGCGCGTGCGTACGAGAGAGAGCATTGGCCAGATGACGTTCTTCACGCCTGAGAATATTCGTTCAGCCGTCGGCGGCGTGTTCCGCACAAGGCCCGGTGTTTCCAGCCTCTCGGGCGGTGTGGGCATCGACACACGCACACTCAAGCCCGGCCAGATTTTCGCGGCCTTCAAGGGCGAACACACCGACGGGCACGCGTACCTCAAGCAGGCACGGGCCGCGGGCAGCACGCTCGCAATCGTCGAAGCGGGCGCGGCGCTGCCGGGCGATGTGCCCGAGGACATGACGCTCATCGAGGTCGAGTCCACTCGCGCGGCTCTCGGCAAAATGGCCACCGCGTACCGCAAGACTTTTAGCTCAACTCGCGTCATCGCGGTCACGGGTTCCAACGGCAAGACCACGACCGTCCGGCTGATCGACCATGTGCTCGGCTCAGTGATGCAGGGCTCGGCTTCGATCAAGAGCTACAACAACGACATCGGATTGCCGCTGACGATCCTGGGCGCGAAACCCAACGACAAGTACGTCGTCTGCGAACTGGGCATGAGCGCGCCGGGCGAGGTCGCGCAGCTGGCGCAGATCGCAACGCCCGACATCGGCGTGATCACAAGCGTGGGCCTTGCGCACCTCGAACGCTTCGACGGGCCAGGGGGCATCGCGAAAGAGAAGGCTTCGATCCTGCAGGGGCTGGCGCCGGGCGGGCTGGGTGTGGTGTCGGCGGACTCTGCGGGGCTTGCCGAGCTGATGCCGCCCAACGCGCAGCTTGTCCGGTTCGGTCTGAGCGAAGACGCGGACCTGCGCGTGATGGACATCGAGGAGCACGCGGGCGGGCTCTCGTTCTCGACCAACGGCGGCCAGCGGTACGAGCTCGGCCTGCTTGGAAGGCACAACGCGATCAACGCCGCCGCGGCGATCGCGGTGGCGCGCCGGCTCGGCATGCAAGAAGGCGACATCGCGCAGGCGCTGGCCTCGGCGCGCGGGCCCGAGATGAGGCTCGACCGCCGGCGGATCGGCGAGATCGAGATCATCAACGATGCCTACAACGCCAACCCGGACTCGGTCCGCGCCGCCGTTGGGACGCTCGGGTCGGTCGCCAGCAAGGCCAAGCGGCGGGTGCTCGTCCTGGGCGAGATGCTCGAACTCGGTGAGTCGGCGAGCAGGCTCCACGAGGAGATCGGCGGAGCGATCGCCGAGCAGATCCGCGCGGGCACGGGGCCCGATTTGGTCGTGCTGGTGGGGGAACTGGCCCATCACGCGCAAGCGCCGATCATCAATGAACTTGGAAAGGCGGCCGTCGTGCTGGAGTCAAAGACGGGCGACGGCCGATCCATCGCTAAGAGACTCGTCCCGGGCGATGCCGTGCTGCTCAAAGGGTCGCGTTCGGTCGGCCTGGAACGCGTGGCGCACGCCGTCCAGCTGGATACTCAGATTCCCGAGGCTTCGGCCGAGTTGGCGAAAGAAGACTAGCAACATTGCTCTATTGGCTCCTCGAACAGTTCCGGTCTTCGCTCGACAAGACAACGATCTTCGGTGATTTCACTCTGTACTCGCTCGTCCGCCTGCTCGACGAACTCGAGTTCCGAACGCTCGCCGCGGCGGGCATCGCGTTCCTGTTCGTGCTCTGCTTCGGACCGATGACGATCGCCAGGCTCCGCGCGATGAAGATCGGCGACACCGGGATCACCGACGCCGCGGCTCTCCGCAAGCACGCCGAGAGCAAGGCCAACGTCCCGACCATGGGCGGCGTGCTCATCGTCGGCGCGATCTTCACGAGCGTGTTTCTGCTGGCCGACATCACCGAGGCCTACGTCTACATGGCGCTCATCCTGCTCATCTGGATGGCGGTCGTGGGCGGCGCGGACGACTGGCTCAAGCTCACCGCGGTCCGCCGGGGCGACGGCAGGCAGGGGCTTCACGCGTGGGAGAAGCTCGTCTTCCAGCTCGGCATCGCCACGCTCATCGGTGTGTTCGCCTACAACCAGGGCGACGGACGCGAGCACCTGACGCACGTCCTGAACCTGCCGCTGCAGAGCACGTACAAGGGCACTTCGTACACGCTCAGCGAATCGCTCGTGTACCTGTCCAAGCCGTTCTATGTGTTCATCACCGTGATGATGATCGCCGGGCTCTCCAACGCCGTGAACATCTCCGACGGCATGGACGGCCTTTCCAGCGGTCTTGTTGTCATCGTCTCGATCGGACTGCTGGTGCTGACACTGATCGCCGGGCAGGACGTGTGGGCGCAGCGGATGCGTGTTCCGCACATCGAGAACTCGGGCGAGCTTGCGGTGATCGTGGGCGCGATGGTCGGCGCGTGCCTGGGGTTCTTGTGGTGGAACTGCTCGCCGGCGCAGGTGTTCATGGGCGACACGGGCTCGCTGACACTCGGTGCGCTTGTGGGCTACATCGCCGTCGTCATCAGGCAGGAAGTGCTCGTCCTGATGATGTGCGGCGTGTTCCTGATCGAGATCGGGTCGGTCGTTCTGCAAGTCGGCTACTTCAAATCAACGGGCGGCAAGCGCATCTTCCGCTGCGCGCCGTACCACCATCACCTGCACCTCGGCGGCTGGCGCGAGCAGCAGGTCGTCGCGAGGCTGTGGATTGTGGGCGTGGTGCTCGTGATTGTCGCGCTGGGCATGCTCAAGGTCCGCTGACCGAGCAAGGGCGGCTGTTTAGTCGCCGATGAACACAAGGCCCTGGCTGACGATGAGCTGGTCTTGGATCGGGCCGAACTCGCCCTCGGTGATCTCAAGCGAGAACGTCTGTTCGCCCTGCAGGTCGATGTTGAGCCGAACGACCGGCGTGTCCGCGTTGATGGTGTGGCGGGAGACCTCATTGCCGTCGGTGCGGACGGTGAGTTCGAGGTTCCCGAACGCGCGAGCCTTGATAGGGAGGGCCGCGGTCAGCGCGAGCCGTTCCGCGCCGCGCGGCAGTTGCCATGTTGTTTGCATCGGGCCGGGCATGAAGAGGTCCACGCACCCAAGAGCCGCGAAGCCCTCGGTGTGGGCCACGAGTTCACGCCCGGTCGATTCTGATTCGAGGTTCACGATCGGGACGAGCGCCCGCGAATCGAAGTTCGCCGCTCTGAGTTCGGCAAGCCCGAAGCTGGTCGCCAAACCGAACGCGGTCTCGTCGGCCTCGCTTGGCACGCTGCGCCCGAGCGCCGGCGCGATCGGTCTGTCGCGCAGGATGCTCAGCACGATCGATTTCTCGCGTGCGCGCTCGGTCTCGAGTTGATCGATCGCGAGCACCGAGCCGTCGGCGATCCAGACCTGCGTACCGATCGGTTCCGCTGGGTCGTTGGCCAGCATGATCTGATCAATGCGCGAGGTTTCGGCTTCGATGACCGTGCCCGACGTGAGTTCGACCGAGGTGTCGATGCCGATGGAGTTGACAAATCCGCGGAGGGTGTCGCCGTTGGTCATGAGCACAACGTCGTCGATGTCGGGCGTGAGCGCGGGCGGGATGTTGCCGACCGCGGTGCTGCGCGGCATGGAGATGTACCTGACAACCTCGATCGGCACGCCGACGATCCCGAGCCCCGAATGGCTCCACGCGACGATCTCGTCATCAACCGTGATGACCGATGGGCTCCCGGTGAGCCTTTGCCCGTCGGTGAGCGTGATCGTGCCGAGGCGCGTGGCGATCGAGCCTCGTGTTTGCAGAGTCGGATCTTCGGTCTGGTCGTGCCATTTGGTCGCGGGCGCGAGCGCCGCGAGCTCGTCGGTGTTGATGACGAAGTCCTCGCCATCGATGCCGCGGATGGTGATCGTGTCGGTGTTGATGCCGACGATCTCAGCGAGTCTCTGGTTGAGTTCTTTGTCGATGAGCAGGCGCACAACCGGGTCCTGCGCAGGCTGGGCGCCGCAGGAAGCCGCGATGAGCAGAACCGGGATGGAACGCAGAGGTTTCACTTCTGGAAGATCGGCAGATAACGCTTGGGCATTTGCAGAACAATCAGGGCCATCGAGGTTCCGTAGGCCTCGCCCACGCCCCGGTCGTCCCAGAGCCCGTCCGGGCGTTGTGAGTCAACGAGTTCGTCGCGGGCGGCCGGCCACCACGTGGCCCACCAGTCGCCCCCCGCGAGGTACATGGCCTGCACCGCGTAGTAGTGGCCGTAGAAATAGTGCGGGCTGCGCTGGCCCATCCCTTGTCCCGGGAGGCTGGTCTGGATGAGATATCCGAGCCCTGAATCGAGTGCTTTGTCGTCATAGATCCCCGAGTACTGGAGGGCCGCGACCCCCGCGGCCGTCCTGGGCCAGGCGCTGTCGCGCGTGCGTAATTGATACCGGAAACCGCCGTCGGGGTTCTGGCATTCCTTGACGTATTTGACCGCTTTGTCGATCGTTTCCTTGGAGACCTCGATCCCGGCGTTGCGCGCCGAACGCAGCGCCATCACCTGACAGATCGTGACAGACACGTCCGCGTCGTTGGGCAGCGGGTTGTACCGCCAGCCGCCCTCTTCGTTCTGTGTGCGTTCGATGAGCCTGATGGCTTTGACGAGCGCTTCGTAGGTGCTGTCGGCAAGCGGCGTGTCGGACCCGCCGGTCATGCCGTAGACCTCGCCGAGGAAGAGCGCGGCGAACCCGTGGCCGTACATCGGCCCGTTGGCCGCGTCGCCGGCGATCAGCCCGCTCTCGGATACGTTGTCGAGCACGAATTCGAGCCCGCGCCGGACGTTCTCGCCGTACGCGCCCCGGCCCGGCAGGTTGCCGTCCGCCATCAGCGCCAGACACGCGAGCGATGTGACCGCAACGTTGTTGGCGTAGCGCCCGTCGCCGAACGAGCCGTTGTCGGTCTGCGTCTCAGCGAGCGCCGCCAGACCCTGCTCGACCGCGGTGTCGGACTCGGCGGTGATCTCATTCTCAAGTGCCGCGTTCTCGGCGCCCTGCGCGAGCGAGGGAGCCGAAGCCACGAGCATGAGCAGCGAAGCAAGCCAACGGATCATTCCGACGCCTCCTCGGCGAGCCTGCGGTAGTAGCTCTCGGTCATCGCCTTGTAGAGCGAGCTGTAGCTGTCGCTCGAACCCTGAAGGAGCGCATCGCGCAGACGTTCGGGGAGGTTGCCCCAGCGCGCGCCGTCGAGCGTGGCCTGCGCGCCCAGCCTCGCGTCCTGCTGGCCCGGCGCATCGCTCTCGGTCTGGTTGTCGTTGGCGTTGGCCTGGCTCTCGTCGCGGCGCTGCTGGTTGGGTTGCTGCTGTTGTTGCTGCTGCTGATCGGACTGACTCGAAGACGACGAAGAGCTCGACTGCTCGCCCGCGCGGTCGATCAGCTCGTCGAGCCGGCGCAGGATGTCTTCTTGCAGGCGCTGGGTGACGATGCCCGTGTCGGTCGAATCGCTGAGGCGTTTGGCGCTCTCGCGCATGAGGCCGACCGCTTCGAGGAACTCGTCCGCGATCGGTTTCTGCTGCTCGAGCACGCGTTCAAGCTCCGCGTCCGCGGCATCGGTCTCGGGCTTCTTCTCCTGCTCGTCTTCGCCATCAAGCCCGAGCAGCTCGTCGAGCGTCGGCAGCGGCTCGTCTTCGGGCTGGGCAGAGACATCCGTGGCGCACAGCAGGCCGGCAAGGAGAGCGGCGACATGGAACTTGCAACTCATTCCGTTTCTCCCTCTGGCTGCGGCGGCACCAGCTGTGGCTGCTGCTGAGCGCCCTGCTGCTGGAGCTTCTCGATCAGCACCTCGCCCTGTTTGGCCACCTCGGTTTGCAGCTCACCCATCGCACGGGCTTCGTCCGCGGTTGAGCCGAACTCTTCGATCATGCGTGTCTGGTCGAGCAGGTCCTGCTGGATGGTCCGCAGCAACCGGAGCTCGGCGAGCGCGGGGATAAGCTCTTGTTCCTGTCCCTCACCCGGAGGCGAAGTCATGCCCTCGCCGCCGCTGCCCTCGGAGAAGGGCGAGCTTTCATTCTCGGGATCTTCGAGCGCCTCGATCAGCCCCCGCAGGAGCGATTCGACCGAAGCCTGCTGACGCGCGTGCTGGCGTGTGACCTTGCCCGCGATGAACGATGTCCCGATGTCGTCGAGCTGCGAATCGATGCGCGTGTGCGCAAAGTCGAAGACGCCAGCCGAGGTGATCTCTTCGTAACTCGCAGGGATCTGCCTGAGCGATTCGCGGAGTTCCTGTTCCGACCTGCCGATCGTGCGTGCATCCGCGCGATCCCGGCGTGAGAGCCTGTCCTTGACAAGCGGCGCGGTCTCGCCGCTGAGCGCAACCTGGGCTACCAGCGCCTCGGTGTAGGCGGCCTTGAGCTCTTCCTTCTTGCGTTCCCGCTCACGTTGCTCGGCGTTGTCGAGTTCTTCTTGAGCTTCTTCGAGCGCCGACTCGAGGCGCGAGAGGCTGAGTTCCTCGTGCCGGGTCGCGAGTTGTGCCTCGTTGTTCTGAAGCGCGACGACCGCGTCGATCTCGGCGCTCGCGGCTTCACCCAGCAAGCCGGCGACGCGCGCGGTCTCGGGTTTGCCGCTGGCCTCGTCGATCACGCTCAACGTGTTGCGGTGCAGCGAAGCCATGCCGGTTGCGAGCGCCGGGATGTCGCCGTTGTTGATTGTCTCTCGGCCGAGTTTGGCGAGTTCGTCCTGCTGAGTCCGCACGAGCGCCTCGATCGATTCGATCAGCGACAGGAGCGCCCGCTTGAGTTCCTGATCTCGCTGCTGCTCGGCTTCTTCGAGGTCCTCGAGCATCTGATCGAGCTGCGCCATCGCGCTCTGCTGCTGACGGCCGGCCTCGGCGGTGTTGTTGTTCTGAACGTTCTGAGCCGCTTCCTGCAACGACTGCGGCACACCCTGCTCGCGCCCACGCCGCGCCGCCGAACGCATCGCCGACGCCTGACCCGGGTCGGTTTCCTGCATCTCCTGCGACCGGTCATCGAGCTCGTCGAGTAGGTCGCTGGTCCGGCTCGCGAGTTCGAGCTGCCTCTGCGCGATCCGATCGAGTTCGGTGAGTTCTTCCTGTGTGAGCTGCGATGCGTTTTTGCCGACCGTCTGCTCACCGAGTTCAGCGGTCTGCTGGGCAAGCTGCTGCTGATCTTGCATCAGGCCCTCAAGCGCCTGGCGAACCGCCCACGAGTCTTTGCCCTGGTCGAGCAGGAGCGTGAGGTCTTCCATCGCCCGACGGACGCGCTGCTGCGATTCCTCGGCGTTCGTTTCCGCTTGCTCGTTCTCTTCTTGCGATGCGGTGTTCAGCTCAGCCGCGGCTTGCTCGGATTCATCGCCGGCGTCGTCGATCGTGTGCTGCGCTCTGTTGAGCAGGTCTTCGAGCGTCGCGTTGTCGAGCCCGTTGCGTTCGGTGCGCTCGCGGAGCTGCTGGGTGGTTTGTGAGAGGCGGTCGAGCGCATCGGTCAGCGATGCCTGGTCTCGCGCCAGCGATTGCTCAGGACGCAGGCCTTCTTGCTTGGATTCGCGGAGCTTCTCGATGAGCTCGGTCTGCTGCTCACTCAATCGCACCGCGGTCCGGCGGATGCCGCCGAGCTCTGCGAGGATCTGATCAACGAGCTCGGTATCTGAGATGATGTGCAGCGTGCGGACCGCAGAGACGGCTTCTTCGTGTGTCGTGAACCCGCCGCCCGCGATGGGCAGCGCGAACACATCCGCCGCGACAGCGGTAACCAAGACAGCGTCGCCGACCGTCAGGTCGAAAGTCGCGAGATCGAGCGATTCGCTGATCTCTGCTTTGACGTCGCTGGTCTCGATCGCCGTGAGCAGTTCCGGCTCGCCGATGGCTTCGGGCAGTGCGCCGGTCGATTCGCCCACGCTCGCGGGGACTTTGGCGATCTGTGTGCGGAGCGAAAGCCGTTTCAGCCCGACGTCGTCGCGTGCCTCGCCGACGAGATCGACGACCGCCGACGCGAGGACCGCCTCGTCTCGCTCGGGCACGGTCACCGTCACGCTCGGCTTCTTGTCTTCGAGTGTTTCAAGCCGAACGAACGCGTCGTCCACGCTTGTGATCCCGAGCTCGTCCTCAAGGTGCAGGCGGAGTCGGCCCCGGCTTCCCGCGGTCCACGCAATGGTGTACGTGTTGGCTTCGCTGGTCATCGCGAAATCGCTCGGCTGATCGCCCGCGGTCTCGAAGGGCGTGCCTTCGATCTTTGCGGGCTTGTTGAGCGTGACTTCGACCGTGATCTTCGAGCCGAACAGCACCGGCCCGAGCACCGCGCGTTCGTCTTGGCCGTCGCCTAGGTCAGATTCGCCCGCGATCCACGTCGAGGTGGCCTCGCTCGTCGGCGCGTACTCGGGCGGGACGATCGTCGCCGACATCGAAACTACTCTGGGCGGCTCGACCAGCAGCACGCGCTGCGTGTCCGTGCGGTCGTCGGGTGTGCGGAAGTAGAATTCGAGCGTCGCGGGCTTGGCGTTGTCAGCGATCGTGATGTTGGGTTCGATGAGCCGTTCGTACGCCTCGCCGGACGAGCCGTCGGGGAGCATCTCGAACATCTCCTGCCCGGTCATCGGCTCGGCGCGGAATTCGCTCGTGTTGGTTTCGGACACAACGCGGTACACAACCTCGACGTTTGTCATGCCGACGGGCCGGTTTGTGCGTGTGACGAGCGCCCGAAGCGGGAGCGCCGAGCCGAGCGCGTGGGGCTCGGTCTGCGTGACGTCCGCGATCTCTGTCCGCTTGGGCCAGCTCGCGTCGGACCAGGGCATGAGCGTGCGCATCGCGCCAGTCCGCGCGGTCTTTGGCGCCATGAACGAGATCGCGCCGACCGCGACGAGCGCGAGGAGCAACCCGAAGATGTTGTGCCGAAGCGTGCCCGTGTGGATGAGCGAGTTCAGGCTCGCGCCCTTTGAGGCTTGGTCCGCGTTGCCAGCCGCGGCTCTTCGGAGCCAGCCGATCGATTCCGGCTCGCCCGTGTCGGCTTGTTGGTCCGCGAGCGCCACACCCGAGGCGAGCACGCTGCCGAGCTTGTTGTCTTGCCCGAGCGCCGTGCGTTCGACCCTCAGCGCGAGCGTCGAGAGCTTTGGTTTGAGTCTGAGCGCCGGGATGAGCTTCTTGAAGACACCCATCGTGATCAGCACGATCGCGATGACCAGGACCGCGATCCGTAGCCACGCGGGCAGGCGGAGCAGGTAGTCCAGAAGCCCCTCGGCGAGCAGCCCCGCGAGGATCATCCCAACGCCCGCGGCGACGACCTCGAAGATCGCCACCCGGCGAAGCCCGGCACGAAGCCGAACCAGCGCGAGCCGGGATTGGCTGCTCTGATCGGTCGGTGTCGTCGGCTTGGTCTGCTCGCTCGTCAACGTGCCTCCTTGCAACAGATACGCATGAATGTATCGGCCAGATGTAGCGTGCTACTGGTCCGGCTCCGGGCGGTTCCACCACCCCTGTTTGACGACGGTCAGCCCGTCTCGGTTCGATTCTGCCGATACCTTACACCAAACGAATAAGCCGGCGACCGATCCATTCCCCGCCGAACAGCAACACCAGCAGTATCAGCGCCAGCGGGCTGTCCCAGAGGGTCTCGATGTCCGGTGTTCCCGCGACCCGCCTCTGCCGGTTCGGGAGCATCGTCTCGAGGTCGGCAAGATCTGCCGGTTCGAGCACCCGTCCGCTGGTCTGCTCGGCGAGCGATTCGAGCATCGCAAAGTCTGTCTCGGGTCTCCGGAGTTCGTCGTCCGGTGCGAGCACCTCGACCTGCTCCACCAGCGCCTCGTCGGTTGTCAGGATCGCGTCGGTGATCTCGACCGTGTAGGTGCCGGGCTTGATCGGGAGCCAGACCGCCGAAAACGTCGGCACGTCCTGATCGGTCTCGCTTTCGCTCCCGGATTCCGGCCTGAGCGTGACCGTGATCGGAGCCGCGTTCTGGTCGTCGCTGCGGATCGTCGCGGTGACGGTTTGAGGTCTCTGCTGCGCAAGCTGTTCGTCGATGAGCTCGAGCGAGATGCGCACCGGCGACGCGGGCTCGGTTCTCGGCGGTGACGCTTCGAGCACGGCGCTCCGTCCCGCGCGCGCCAAGCCTTCTCTGCCGATGAGCCGAACGAGCGGGATCCAGAACCGCTCTGGCAGTTCCTCGCCCCGCGCGTAGCGCCAGCGCCAGATCTCGTCGGTGCCGACGTAGACGGATCGGCCCGCGCCGTAGCGCATCGAGAGCACGATGGGTGCCGCGTCCCCGCCCGAGTTTGCGGGGATGGCGGACGCGAGAACTTCCGCGGTCGGCTTCACGTTGTCAGGCTCGATGTGCTGCGCCCATCGCAGCAGTGCCCATCCGGTGTCGGGGTCGGCGAGCCTTTCGGGCCAGCCGCCTTCGGTGTCGTCGGCGAGTTCAAGAAGGCCGAGCCTTTCCGCAGCCGGCTCGCGGCGCATCGTGACAGGCTCGGTCCAGGCCTTGGCGCTGCCCGCGAGCGTGATGGGCAGGAGCGGCTCAAGCGGCGTGCCCCGCCATGTGTCGGGCGTGGCGCTGCTGCCCGCGATCCAGAGAATACCCGCCCCGCGTATCGCGACAAGATCATGGATCTGCTGGAGCTGGTCCTGTGTAAACAGGTCGGCGCGGACATCGCCGATGACGACGACATCGATGCCCTCCCAGCCGCCGGGCGAGTCGGGCAGGCGGTCGATCTCGACGTCGCCCTCCTGGACGTACCGTCTGCGAGAACTCAGAAGAATCGACGAGGATGAGACTGTCTGTTCGCGGAGCAGCAGGTTCTTGGTGTAGCGGAACTCCCAGCGCGGGTAGCCATCGATTTGGATCGCGCGGAGCGGACGGTCGACGAGCCTGACCGCGATGGTGCTCGTGTTGTTCTCGTCGAGCAGGTCATTGGTGTCCGGTACGAGCCTGACGGACCACTCGGCGTTGCCCGCACTCTCGGGCTTTGCGATGAGCGTGACCTCGTTGTCTGTGTCGCCGAGCTTTTTGCTGTCGAGGACGATGCCGGTCGCGTTGTCAACGAGTTCAACCGTCGCGCCACCCGTGCCGGCCGAGCCCAGTCGATCGATGGACACGCTCACGGGCACGCTGTCGTTGATGAACCCGGCGCTCGGCGCATCGACCGATGCGATTGCAAGATCGCTGACCGGGTCGGGCGAGCCGACGGGGACAACGAAGACGGGCACTCGTTCGTTCCGCAGGCGCTGCAGCGCGCGCCGGCTGGGCGCGTCGGCGGACGTGCCGTCGGTCATGAGCACCACGCCCGCGACGGGTCTTGCCGCGACCTCTTCGAGCGCCAGATCGAGCGATCGGCCGAGCTGCGTCCGCCTCCCGTCGGGCAAGCCGGGTTCAACAACGCCGGCTTCATCGACTTCGAGCTCAAAAATCCCGGAATCAAAGCCCAAAGGCAGCACCCGGCGAGTCTCGGCGAGATTCGCCAGCGGGGCAGACGCGGCGCCAAGGGCCTCGGTGAGTTGTGATTCCCGCGATTGCCCGCCCGGTGCGTCGGCGATCGTCATCGATGCCGACCGGTCGGCGAGCATCACCACCCAGTCACGCTCGACACGCTCGTTCGGGCGCTCAAGCTGAGGCCCGGCGAGCATCACCATTAAAACAACAAACGCAAGAAACCGTGCGCCCGCGAGCAGCACACGCACGGCGCGCGTGCCCTCGAGCTTCGTGTAGCTCAGCCAAGCCAGCAGCGCCGCCGCGACGACCGCCAGCGCCCAGCCCCATCCCGGGATCTGGCGCGCGAAGGTGAACACGACGTCCGGGTCGCTGAGGTTGAGGTTCTCGATGCCAAAGAGCCAGTCGGTCATACGCTCGGCTCCGGCTGGTTGTGCAACTCCATCGATCTGGCCGACCACCGCGCAAGCAGTGTCTCGATCACCGCGAACGCGAACGCGATCGCAAGCAGCCAGAACGCCAACTTGCTCCGGTCGGCGCGTTGCAGCGTCGCCGACGCGTCGGTCGTGTTCGCGCTTTCTGTTCCGCCGAGCCACTGCAGGTTGAGCGTGCCGCCCACACTCGCGGCGAACCAAGGCTCAAGCTCCGCAGTTGTTGATACTCCGATTCGCGCACCCGATACGTCAGGCCGAACCGCGAGCACGCCAACCGCGTCGCCCGCTGCGTCGCGCATCTCGTATCGGCCCGCGGTCCGGATCGGAAGCTTGGCGGGCTCGCCTTCGCTGTCCAGAATCTCCGACGCCCGGCCCGGCAGCTCGTCGGCCTTGCCCGCGACACGCACCGCGCGGTCACTCGACAGCCCGACACCCTGGCGCACCAATTCCTGAACCAACGGCACCATCAAGGGCCGCGTTGGGAGATCGGTCCACGACAAACTGGGCGAGGCCGCCATGTACACGACTAGCCCGGGAGAAACTCGGCCGGTTTCTGTGCTGGGGTGCGATGCAACAAGCAGCGGCGAGCCATCGGTCAAGCGCAGAATCGCGTCGTCTTCGTCGTCCTGCGCCGACTCGATGGGCAGAAGTTTTTGGAATGTGACCGATGAAGCGAGCTGATCGAGTTCACCGGCGATGAGCGTGAGCATGCCGGTGTTGTTTCTGGTTTCGGTGTCGATCCGTGTGTCCACGTCGGGTTCGAACGGTTCACGCGCGATCGTCCAGTTCAGGCCGAGCGCCTCGGTCATCGAATCCGTCCAGAGCTGAACGCTGTCATCCGCGGGCGGCGTCACGATCAGCAACCCGCCGCGATCGACAAACCGGCGCAGCAAGGGCCAGTTCTCGCTCGCAAGTTCGTCTGGTTCCAGCAGCACAACCGCGTCGAGTGTCGCGAGCCTCGGCGCATCGATGAGCGAGGGCGTTGTGTCAACGATGCGAAGCTCGCCTGTTGTTTCGCCGGGAGAGAGCGCCAGCCTGACCCAGTCGGCAGGCGTGAACCGCTCAAGCCCGACCTGCCCGATCAGAGGCCTTGATGCGACGATGCCAACTCGAAGCACCTCGCGACGATCGATCGCGGTCGTCGAGGTGTTGTCCGCGTTGTTCGAGTCGCTCGCGAGTGTCGCGGTGAGTGTCGGCTGAGCCGAAACCTCGGCGGGCGGCATCGTGAACCCTACCATGACCTCGGTTGAGGTCTGTCCCGGCTCGAACTCGGCCTCAGCGGTGCTGGTCGCACCCGAGCCGTCGGCGGCCAGGGTGATCGACACGCTCGCGGCCTCGCCCGTGCCCACACCCGAGCGCTCGACACGCACCAGCGCCTGCCCGTCACGCTCGGCCTCACCGAGCACCACGCTGCGGATCGGCTCGACGGATTCGATGCCGACGTTCGACATCGGTGCCTCCGCTGGTGCCGCGACAACAAGTCGGGTCTGCCGACCGAGGTTGTCGAGTCTCGGCAGCGGTCGGTCGGGATCGACCGAGCCTTTGCGGAGTGAGCCGATGACCGCGATGGTCGCGGCGGGCGCGTTCGGTTCTTCGGTCTGGATCGCCTCGCTCACGATGGTGAGCGCGCCCTCAAAGTCTGCTGCCGAGTCGGTTCGGCTGAGTCGCTCGATCGCCCGGCGGACCGCGGGAATATCGCTAGATGCGGGCGACACGACACTTCTCGCCGGGCCGCCCATGAGCACCAGGCCTGCGCGGTCGCCTGCTTCGGGTGAGAGCGCCGCGAGCAACTCGATCGCCTGCGCTTTGTGCAGCTCGAACGCCTCGTCGCCGCCTTCGTTGGCTGCCGACGCGATCGAGTCATCCAGAACGATGTACAGCTCCTGCGGCCCGGATTGAGTCGAAGCGCCACCGAGCACCGGCTGGCCGATCGCAAACGCAAAGAGCAGCACAAGCAAGCACCGGCTCGCAAGCAGCAAGAGCTGTTCGAGTGTCATCCGCCGGCGCTTGCGTCGGTACGCCTCAACAAGGAATCGCATCGCGCCCCACATCACCGGCTTGCGCTTGCGGCGCAGGAAGTGCAAGATAATCGGCAGCGCCACGAACGCGGCGCCGAGCCCGGCAAGGAGTGGATTGAGGAAGCTCATCCCATCTTGCCTTTCTTGATCTTGGCGTTGCGCTGCGCGACGAACTTGGCGAGCGTCGGGCCGAGCCACTTGCCGCTGGTGACGAGCTGGTAGTCGAACCCGAAGCTGAGCGTGGCGCGCTCGATGGCTTGCAGGTGCTCGCGCATGACTTCGAGGTAGCCGTCACGGATCGCGCGCGGGTTGACACGGAGCCTCGCCTCGCCCTCGAGTCCCTCGAAAATCGTCGGCTCCTTGAACGTGAACTGCTGCTCGGACTCGTCGAGCACCTGGAACACGATCGCGTCGTGACCCCGGTGGCGGATCCGCGCCAGCGCCGAGCGGATCGTTTCCGGGTCCTCGAACAGATCGCTGATGATCACAAAGAGGCAGCGGTTGGTGACCTTGGCGAGTGTCTGGTCGATGACCCGGCCGTAGTTCGTCGGTTTGTCCAGTGTCTGTGTGCTGAGCGTCTCGACGATGGGCCTCCACGTCGAGCGCTGGCCCGAGCGATCGACCATGCCCGTGATCTCGTCTGCGAAGGTGACCAGCCCCACCCGGTCGCCCTGGTGCAGCGTGATGTACGCCATCGCGGCGGCCATCCCCGTCGCGTGATCGAATTTCGTCCACTGGTCCCGGTCGTGGCTTCCCTTGCTGCTGCCCTGGCCCGAGGCCTTGGAAAACGGCAGCGACCCGAACGCCATCGAGCCCGAGTTGTCCACCATGAGCACCAGATCGAGGTTCGTTTCCTGCTGGTACTGCTTGATCTGCAGCTTGTCGGTCCGGGCGTAGACCTTCCAGTCGAGGCGGCGGATGTCATCGCCGGGCGAGTAGGGGCGGTGCTGGGCGAACTCGACGCTAAAGCCTTGGTAGGGCGAGCGGTGCATGCCGCTCATAACGCCCTCGACGATCATCTTGGCCCTGAGCTCGAACGACTTGAGCCGCGCCAGCGTCTGCGGGTGCAGGTAGAGAGAGGCATCACGGGAAACTGAAGGGGCGTCGGCCATCGGTGCATGGTACCGGCAGCCGCGTTATGGCGCTGCACAGCTCGCGGTGCAACTTGAATTGCGGATAGGACAATCTGAAGCCTGTCGCTTTGATGGTGCGCACAGAAAACCCCGGCTTCCAACGCAGAAAGCCGGGGCGAGTGGGAGTCTGTGGGTTTCTTGGTCTTAGCAGCCGGCGTTGTAGTTCATGATCCAGGCCGAGAAGTCGGTGGGTGTGCAGCTGCCGTCGCCGTTCTGGTCGCACTCGGGCAGGTTGTTGTTGAACGCGCTGACCCATGCGGTGAAGTCTGTGGGAGTGACAGCGCCGTCGCCGTTGACGTCGGCGAGACAGTCGAAGGTGTCACCCAGATCGATCAGGATCGACCAGTAGTCGGGGTACGAAGCCGGGTAGCTGCCGATGCCGATGATCTTGGTGCCGTCTTGTGTGATCCCGGTCAGCCCGTCGATCTGGAAGCCGGCGGGTAGCGAGATGCCGTGGTCGGTCAGGAAATCTTCGACGCCGATCATGCCCGTCGACTCGGTCCAGATGAAGCCTGTCGGCAAGGAGAACGGCCCGTTCTCGATGAAGCGGTTGGTCCCGACGATAACGCTGCCGTCACCAGAGACTGCGCTTGCGAACGAACGCCCGCCCGAGGGGCCGATCGGTGTACCCGGGAGAAGGCCGAGCAGTTCTTCGTTCCAGTTGGCGCCGTCCCACGTCCACTTGCACGCGGTCGATGTGTTGATTGCTTCGTCGATGGTCCATCCGACGACAACGGTGCCGTCGTCGTTGACGGCGCGGGCCTCGACCCATGCTTCAACATCGACGAGCCTTGTCTTGACGCCGTTGACCCAGACCGTCGCCTGCCAGTACCCGAAGGGCACGGCTTCCCATCCGACCGCGACCGATCCGTCGAGGTTCAGCCCGTTGACCCGGCTCGAAAGCGCGTCCGAGGAACCGCCGAGATCGACTGCACCGTCGGTCGCGTTCCAAGAGAACGCGTGCGCGGACCCGCCGCCGAACTTGAGCCGATCTCTCCAGTACAGCCCCGCGGTGGTGCTGCCGTCGCCAGAGAGCGCCCAGGATGAGCCGTAGGAAAGATCAAGAAGGATCTGTTCAGGAAGCAGGGGCGGGAACATTTCTTGCCAGCCCTGGCCCTCGGTCCAGAGTCCCGCGGTGATGTATGAGTTGTCTTTGCTCGCGATGGTGGAGGAAATGACTGTGCCGTCGTTCGAGACCTGCGGCGCGCCGGCACCGGTGCCGAACACAGGTCCGGTGGCTTGGCCGAGCAGCACAAACCCGGTCGATTCTGTCCATCGCGCTTGCTGATAGAGACCGTCGTTCGTGGTGTTCCCGACGATCACCGAGCCGTCGGCTGAGATGTCGTTGGCGCCGAAACCCGCGCCGAAAATCTCAAGCGTGACCTGCGCCTGTGTGGTTGAGACTGCCAATCCCGCGAAACCCGCGGCAACAATGAGCTTGTTCGTCAACACGTCTTGTTCTCCGGTTGTGCCTCGTCGCGGCACGCTGGTGTGGTAAGTGGATATGAAGGCACACAAAGCCCGGCAGGGCACTGTGCACCGGGGTGAGTTGAGTTCAGATCAGTCGCGGCGGCGCCGGCTTGCTGCAAAGCCCGCCAGTCCGAGCGCGGCCAAGCCGCCGGGCGCAGGGATCGCGTTCCACGAGGCGTTGTCCATGTAAGTGGTGGGGGTGAAGCCGAAGCCGAGGATCCGGATCTCGTCGAAGACCATGCCGTCGGTCGCGGAGATGTTGAGCCACTCGTCGCCGACGCTGCCCCAAGAAGGTGTGAACGCAAAGTTCGAGACCTCGACGCCGTCATCGAAGACGAACGCGTACGCGCCGCCGCCGAACGGGCTGGGCGGGCCCGACGGATCCCAGATCTGTGCCGAGAAATCGGTGAGGTCGTTCTCGAATGTCATGAAGACGCCGAAGTTGCCGAGGTACGAGTTGCCGGTGCCGAGCCAGAACTGGCCCGGGGTCACCGAGAAGTCGTCAACCACCGGCTGGCTGTCGCCCGCGGCGATCGTGACGCCGTGGCTTGCGAGCCAGGTGGTGTCCGCGACAGCGCCGGTGGGTGTGCCCGGCTCGTCGAAGTTGAGGGTGGTGGAGTAAGTCGGGGCGCTCGGGCCGAGCGTCGAGGTGATGTCAGCCGATGCGGAGGTGCTCGCCGTCGCAGCGGTGATCGCCAGTGCTGCATAGATCCGGTTCATGGTCTTTCCTTTCTCTCTTCTGCCGCCACGTCCCCCACAGGACCCGGCTTCATTCATGTCTGGTGGCAGGCGAAACGGTGCGGTTTCAGACACCCGCCGAGGGCACGATAACTGGCGTTTCGATTCCATGCAAGTTTCCAGCTGGAAATTCAGTAGAATATTTTTCAGGGAAGTGTCGCGGCACGCAAACCCGCGATATACTCCGCAAGAGGCCAATCGCCACTGTTTGTTAGGGTTTCATACTTATGTCTACGCTAGAGCAAGAGTGCAACGACGCCGTGAGCCGGCTCAAGGCCGCCCTGATTGGTCTCTATGACGACGTCGGCGCTGACCCGTCGAGCCCGCAGGACGTCGCGCGTGCGTTCCGTATCAACAAGACACTTACCTGGAATATGGCCAAACTCATGCAGGCCGGCGAAGGGCTGGCTGCTGTCCCGCATGTGCCGGGCAACTCGTCCATCGAGCGTTTCCTCAAAGCGACCGAATCCCACGGCGCCAACAAACGCATCGTCGAAGAGGTCCGCTCTGCGACGCGTGAGTTTGAGCGAGTCATCGATGTCCACGTCGGCGACCGCGCAACACTCGACCTCGTGATCGACGGCCTGGAGTTCGGCGAGAACGCGGGACTCGAGCAGAGCCGGAAACGGGCCTACATAGGAAACAGCGGCATCTACGGCGTGCAGGCGCGTACCAACCTGATGAGTTGTTTCATGGCGCCCAACCCCGAGGACCCGTCCCAGCTGGACATGGTCATGCTCCGAGGTCTGCTCGGTGTCCGTCGTCTGCGATCTTCGGTCAGGCTGCCGCTCTTTCAGATGAGACAGTGGAGCCGGGACGACCAAGCCATCGGCACGCAGGAATGGGAACCGATCGAAGAGGGTTCGTCGAGCCCGCTGATCAAACGTTTCAACAAGGGCGACGTCCCAGAGATCCGAGTTGTTAAGACACCCGGCGGCAGCGACTACATCATCAACCCGGGCCCGATCGGTAACCGCGGCGCGTTCGACTGCTATTTCGGAGACATGATCCGCGCCGGCGCATCAAGATACACGACCGAGAACGATACAACTGGCGAATTCGGTGTCACCGTTTCGGTGCCGACCGAGAGCATCGTGTTCGATCTGATCGTGCACAAGTCGCTCGCGGACTTCCTTGAGACCGAGGTTGCCGTCTACGCGCACCTGTTTACAACTTCGCACAACGACAGCGAATGGGACGAGGCGTCGCGTCTTCCGATCCGCCAGAACGTCAGCCGGCTGCCCGGTTCGCCGCCGGCGGTTGCGATCAAGGCCATCCCCGGGTACACGGATATCCACCATCACATCAACGAGCGCCTCGGCTGGAACGCCAAGGACTTCGTCGGCACCCGGCTTGAGATGAAGTACCCGCCTCTTGGTGCGAGCGTGACACAGAAATTCAATCTACCGAGCCGGGACTCATAGCAAGCGCACCCGAAAAATGACAAACCCCGACTTCCCACAAGGAAAGCCGGGGCCGCTGGAAATGCTGCATGGGCAAGGGAACCCCTGCAGCTATTCCGGTGTGACCTCAACTGTCATTTGTTCTCGTTGATCTTCTCGATCAGTTTGCTGACATCGAGTGCATTGACCTCGCCGTCACCGTTGAAGTCCGGGATGCGCTCCCCCGCGGCGATCTTGTTCGCGGCGACCTGCGCGTCGAGTTGATCAACCGTGCCGTCGCGGTTGATGTCGAGTTTGCGGCGTTCGTGCTCGGCCTTCATGTGTTCTTTCAGCGCAACGCGTTCGTCGCCGTCGATCTTGCCGCTGCCGTCGGTGTCGAACTGCTCAAGGATCTCGGCCTTCTTCTGCTCGGCGAAGGCCTTGGCTGCGGCGCGTTCGGTTTCGTCGAGCTTGCCGTCTTCGTTGGCGTCGAAGCGTTCGAGCATGCCCCGCTTCATGCGGTGGCGTCGGTCGTGCCTGCGGTCACCTGCGCGCTTCATCTTGCGGATCGCGTGGCCGGCTTCCTCGCGCTCGGCTTCGTTCAGCTCGCCGTCGCCGTCGGCGTCGAACTTCTCAAGGATCTTGGCTTTCATGTTCTCGCGCCGTTCTTTCTGCTTGGCGTGGATGGCTTCCTTGGCGGCGGTCCGTTCGCTCTCGTCGAGTTCGCCGTCTTCGTTGGCGTCGAACTGCTCGAGCAGGCGCTGCTTGAACGCCTCGCGGTCCTTGTGCCTGTGCTTCGGTTGATGCTTGAAGCCGCGTTCGCGGTCGAACTGGCGTTCCTTAACGCGCTTGCCTTCTTCAAGCCCGCGGTCGGACTGTGCTGACGTGCTCGCGACGCACCCTAACATAAACAGTGCAATAAGAGATTTGGCTGAGTTCATCGGTGTTCTCCACGAGCGAGCCGTCCAGCAACGGGCATCGCATTGGTTATTCGCCCGGAATTGGGCGGCTCCCGCTGGGTAGAACGCCAACAAACGCGCGAGATTGCATCCCTCGCCCGATCTTTCTGCCGATACACCGGGGACATGGACAAGCACCCAACCAGAATCGGCGTTCTCACCGGCGGCGGCGACTGCCCGGGCCTCAACGCGGTCATCAGAGCCGTCGTCAAAGACGCGATCTTCCACGGCATCGACGTCCTCGGCATCGAAGATGGCTTCCTCGGGCTCATCGAGGACCGCGTCCGACCCCTCGCCAAGGACGACGTCTCCAACATCCTCACCACCGGCGGCACCATCCTCGGGTCTTCAAACAAAGCCAACCCGCAGAAGTACCCGGTCGGCCTGCTCGAAGACGGCTCGCCCAAGTTCAAGGACCTCACCGATGTCTGCATGACGCACATCGAGATCCACGGCATCGAAGCGCTCGTCGTCATCGGTGGTGACGGCACCATGTCCGCGGCCAAGCCCTTTGCTGACCGGGGCATCAACTGCATCGGTGTGCCAAAAACAATCGACAACGATCTCTGGGGCTCGGACATCACGTTCGGCTTCGCGACGGCTGTTCAGGTCGCGACCGAGGCGCTCGACCGCGTACACACGACCGCGGCAAGCCACCACCGCGTGATGGTGGTCGAGGTCATGGGCCGCAATGCCGGTTGGCTCGCGCTGCACGCGGGCATTGCGTCCGGTTCCGACATCATCCTCCTGCCCGAGATCGAGTTTGATCTGGACGAGGTCTGCCGGGTCTGCGAGGAACGCTCGCGCAAGGGCAAAAGGTTCACGATCATCTGCTGCTCCGAAGGTGCCAAACCAAAGGGCGGCAAGCAGCTCATCGAACGCGTCGATCCGACCAGCCCCGATCCGATCCGCTTCGGCGGCATCGGAAAGTGGGTCGCCGACAACATCGAGGACGTCACCGAGATCGAAAGCCGATACGTCGTCCTCGGGCACGTCCAGCGCGGCGGCACACCCGCACCAAGCGACCGGGTTCTGGCGACGCAGTTCGGGCACCACGCTATGCAGCTCCTGCGGAACGGCGCGAAAAACCGCCTCGTGGTCATGCAGGACGGCAAGCTCAAGGACGTCGAGATCACCTCGGCAGCCGATAAACAGCGCCTGGTCCCGGCCGATCACGAGCTGATCACCGCCGCCAAGAGCGTCTACACAAGCTTCGGCGTCTGATTCCCAACAATCTGGTCTAGGCTTGTACACGCGAAAACGCCCGACAGGAGCCGAGGCATGTCCGACGAGATCGACCGCAACGCAGAGACGCACACCGACGAGACCATCGAGTCTCCGAAGGAGGCCGAGCAGGCCAAGCCCTCTGCCAGCGCCTCATCCGCCAGCAAGCCCTCGGCCTCGCGCGGCAGGAAGTCGGGCAAAAAGAAGAAGAACGAAAAGAAGAAGTACCCGAGCTTCACCGCCTACCTCTGGGGCGAGTGGGTCCGCCCGCTCGGCACCATCTTCATCATCATGGGCCTCTTCCGGCTCGTCGTGCTCGACTGGTTCGATGTGCCCAGCGGTTCAATGGAACCGACCGTGATGACCGGCGACCGGATCGTCGTCAACAAGTCCGCATTCGGCCTGCGCGTGCCGTTTACGAAAGAAACATGGATCATGCAGTGGGGCACGCCAAACCGCGGCGACATGGTCGTCTGCTACTCGCCCGACGAGGGCGACGAGGTCAGGCTCGTCAAACGAATCGTCGCGGTCCCGGGCGACACCATCGAGATGATCGACGGCCGGGTTTACATCAACGGACAAGCGCCCGATCTCACACCAGTCGATCAGACCGAGTTCCCCGCGATGGACCAGGTCGAAGCATCCAAGATGGACTTCTTCACCGAAACCGTTGACGGCCGATCCCACTACGTCATGTTCAACCAGAAAGACGGCCAGAAGCGCGACTTCCCCGTGCTCATCAAAACGCTCGACGGCAAACGTGTCACCGAACGACTGCCCGCGGTTGAGGTCCCGGAAGGGCAGTACGTCATCATCGGCGACAACCGTGACAACTCGAAAGACGCCCGAGGCTGGAACGACGCGGAATCTTTGGTGTCCGTCGGCACGGTTCAACAGACCATCGAGTTCATGGACATCGACCGAATCCAAGGCCGGGCCTTCGCGGTTGCGTTCAGTCTCGACGGCTGGGTGCCGCGTTGGGGTCGGTTCTTCAAAGACATCGACTAGAGAACAAACTCGCTCTGACTAGAACGGCGCATCCTCGTCGCCCGCGAACTCGTCTGTGTCGAACTCGGTTGGGCCGCCGCCGTCGCGGTGGTTCTCGGGTGGGCCTGTCTGGGCGCGGTTGCTGAACGAGCTGAACCCGCCGCCGGCGATGTCGTTGGTCAGCGGCTTGGGCTCGGCCTGAGCGCCGGGCATGTCTTGAGACTGAGGCATCGGCGGGGGTGGCGTGTAGCTCTGGTTGCCGTAACCGCCGTCGTCGAACGAATCGACCTTGTTCTTGAATCGTGTGGTCTTGTTGTCCCACTCGAGTTCGACCACGCCGGTGGGGCCGTTCCGCTGCTTGGCGATAATTAGCTCGGTCAGGTTGAGCTTGTCGGGGTTGTCCATTTCCCACTCTTGGTCGCCGATGTGGTAGTACGCCTCGCGGTGCAGGAGCATCACGACGTCGGCGTCCTGCTCGATCGAGCCCGATTCACGAAGGTCGGAAAGCTTGGGCTTGTTGTCCGAGCGGTTCTCGGTGCCGCGGTTGAGCTGCGCGAGGCAGACGACCGGGAGATCGAGTTCGCGGGCGAGCGCCTTGATGCCTCTAGAGATCTCGGAGACCTCGACCTGCCTGCTCTCTCGCGCCGCCGAGGGCGAGGTGAGAAGCTGAAGGTAGTCGATGACGATGCACTTGATCTCGTGTCGCCGGACAAGCCGACGCGCGCGGGCGCGCAGGCCCAGCACCGAAAGGTTGGGCGTGTCGTCGATGTAGATCTGCGCCTCGCCCAGATCGCCCGCGGCTCGGATCAGCCTCTGGAAATCCGACTCCGTGAACGCACCCGTTCGCATCTTGTGGCTGTCCACGCCCGACTTGGCGGACAGCAGTCGGTTGGTGATCGCTTCCTTCGACATTTCAAGGCTGAAGAACGCGACCGGGACCTTCTCGTTCTTGGCTTTCTTGCCGGCGACCGCGCCGCCGAACGCGACCTGCTCGGCGATGTTGAGCGCCATCGCGGTCTTACCCATCGAGGGGCGGGCGGCGAGGATGATCATTTCGCCGGGGTGCAGGCCGCTGAGCATGTCATCGAGTTTCTCGAAGCCGGACGCGATGCCGCTGACACCCTTGCCCTCGATCGCCTCGAGCCGTTCGATCTCGTCCTGCAGGAGTTCGTTGAGCCCCTGCGCCTCGTTGGTCTGCGCCTGCTCTGCGATCGCGAAGATTTTGCTCTCGGCCTTGTCGAGCACCTCGTTGACGCCGCGCGAGTCCTCGCTCGGGTGGTACGCGTCGTAGAGGATCTGCCCCGACGCCTCGATGAGCCGGCGCAGGCGGTGTTTGTCGGCGACCGTCTTGGCGTAGTACGGTGCACTCGTCGCAGAGGGCACCGCCTCGGCGAGCTGGATCAGGTACTCCTCGCCCCCGATGTCCTTGAGCTGCTGCGCATCGCGCAGCTTGTCAACGAGCATCACGAGGTCGCCCGACTGGTGCTGCTCGTACAGCTCGATCAGCGCCTTGAAGATCGCCGAGTGCGCGGCGGAGAAGAACATGTCCTCCGAATGCACATGCGGCAGAACGTCGGCGATTACCGTCGGGTCAAGAATCATCGAGCCCAGCAGGCTCATCTCCGACTCGGGTGAGCTGGGCGGCATCTTGTCGAACAGCTTGTCCACGCTGATCACGGACCGCTGCTCCCATTTACCCTTCTTTGACCGTCCCTGATCGCTCACTCGCTGCTCCGTTCCTTGAGTCCAGTAGGCAGAGTACGCCGACAACCCGGGCCGATCTTCCCTCAAAATCAAGACTCACATTGTGTCCACGCCAACCGACATCAACCGCGCGCGGCGTACGATCCACCATGACCCAGAACGCCGGCATCCACGACGACCCGTTCAGCGAGGGCGGCACACTGCCCGAGCAACTCCCAGATTCGCCGTGGGGCATCTACCAGGACTGGTGGGACCAGGAGCACAGCAGCGCCAAAGCCGCCCGCCACCCGAACGCGTTCAACCTCGCGACCGCAGACGACGCGGGCCAGCCGAGCAACCGCGTCGTGTACTGCAAACGTCAGGACCTCGACGCGGGCTGGATCTGCTTCTATACGAACTACACCGGACGCAAGGCCGAGCAGGTCGAGAAGAACCCGAACGCGTCGGCAAGTTTTTTCTGGCTCGACCCCGATCGTCAGGTCCGCATCGAGGGGGCCGTTACTAGAAGTCCCGCGTCAGAGAGCGATGACTACTTCGCGAGCCGGGCGTTGATCAGCAGGCTCGGTGCGTGGGCGAGCGACCAGTCCAAGCCCGTCGAATCGCGCGACGCCCTGCTGGCGCACTACGCCGAGGTCATGGAGCGGTTCGATGTGCCGCTCGACGCGATGATGGACGAACAGGTCGGCAAGGACATCGTCATCCCGAGGCCTGATTTCTGGGGCGGCTACCGCATCTGGGCCAGGCGCGTCGAGCTCTGGATCGGCGGCGCGGGTCGATTCCACGACCGAGCCGTCTGGACACGCGAGCTGGCAGCATCAGGCGATGGTTACGTTGGCGGCGACTGGTCCGCGACGAGGCTCGCGCCGTAAACGCTACCGCTCGGGCCGCTCGTTGACGTGCTGGCGCGCGCACCGGATCAGCTCAAGCACACCCATCGGCTTGGCGCCCAGTGCCCGTCGCCGGGCGCCGATCTCGTAGGCGAGCTTCCACTGTTTGCGGAGCTGACTCCACGCGAAGAACACGGTCTGGTTGGGGTCGTAGATGTCGATGGTCTCGCTTGTGACGCCGTTGACCTCGATCACGCCGAAGTTGGTGCCCTGTTTGAGTTCGTCTTCGTTCTCGTAGCGGATATCGAAGCGTCCAAAGTCCAGCCCGCCGCCGTTTGGGGCGCAGAACCCGGTCGCGATCGCGTCGATGCGCGCCTCGAGCTCGGGTGTGATGAGTTCCGGTGCGCTGCGGAAGATCGCACCCTGCGAGTGGTTGCCGGCTCTTGAGAGCACGTGCTTCTCGCCTGTAGGAATGACCCGTTCAAGATCAGCCGCGTTCCGTTTGGCGTGGATCGCCGACTGGCATCGCGTGCGTGAGTTCTTGTGGATGAGCTGTTCGAGCGTGCGTTTGCCGTCGCCCTCAAGGATGGAGAATTCCTTGCGACCGATCGAGAAGATTCGGCCCGCACGCTGCGAGCCCGGCTTGGGGTCGCGCACCCAGAACACGCCCACCTCGCTCGGCCCCGCGTGATAATTCTGGATGATCGCCTCGGATGTGATCTGCTCGAAGAACGCGCGGACGTCGGCTTCGTCTTTGCAGACCTTGACGCCGCGTCCCTGCTCGCCGCGGTCTGGCTTGAGCACGACCGGGAAGCCGCCGAGTCTTTCGTCGGTGTTGATCAGATCGAGTGTCCGCTGGGCGCGTTCGTTAGGTGTTCCGTCGGCGCTGATCGAAACGCCGAACAGCACAGCGCCGTCGCCCGACGCGAGCAGCCCGTCGAGCGATTCGATCTTGCTCTCGCCCCCGATGCCGCCGCCCGGCGTGATGCCCGGGTTGCAGCAGGTGAACACGAGCGGGTTGCGGTGCTTGAACGATTGTGCGATGAGTGTTGGAAGCGCGCCGCCGTGCAGCGCCCACGTGGGCCACCATTCGTGGTGCCGGAGTTTCGACCAGCCCGCGCGCAGCGATCGGCGTCCGTCGAGCGTGAATGGCTTGAACCCGACGTACAACACAAACGCCATGATGAGCGTCGAGAGCACCCAGCCAAACTCGCCGAGCGACAGACCGATCGGGCGAAACGCGAGCTGCGTCAGCAAGAACCCAGCGCCGAGCGCCGGCCCGGGCCTGAACACCGTGCCGAGCCACGTGAGAACCGACCGCTGCTTTCCCGCGAGCATTACTCGGACCATGTCTGCCAGCGCCAGCCCGACCCACGCGACCGCGATGTCCAGTTCCGTCGCGCCGACGAGGATGACCACCCACGCGACCCCGAGTTTGCGGAGAACAAGCGAGCCCGCCGCGACCGCGAGGACGTGCAGGTACCAGGGCCCGAAATGGAACCACCCGAGAAACGCCTCACCCACGCTCCCGAACGGCGTGCGCCTCGGCGCAAGGTCGATCGTTTCGCGCAGCGGTTCAACACCCGGCTCGTCGTGACGCGCGATGAACCGCTCGATGTGCTCGGCGGTCTCGGCAGGCTGCATCATCGGCATGAAATGGTCGTAAGGCGTCATCACAAGCGAACTCGTCGGGATCAGCTCGTGGTGATACTCGGCGCCCCAGTCAGACGTGAGAAAGTCGTTTCGGCCGTGCAAGATCAGCACGGGCTGGTCGATCGTCGGCATGATCCGCGTGAGCTTGCGCTGGTCGGTCTCGTCGAAGTTGCGGATGAACGCCTCGCGCTCGGTCGAGGGGCCCAGCAGGCCGAAGTGGGGGATCAGGACATCGAGCTTGTTGAGCACGAGATCGCCCAGCTTGTACTTGGCGTGCTCGAAGAAGTGGCTCCCCGAGCCCTCGGTCTCCTGCGCCCCGACCGAGGCGAGCATCGTGACCGAGGCGACGCGATCGGGTTGATCGTCCGCCATGTGCATCGCGACCGCGCCGCCGTTGGACCAGCCCACGATGTGTGCGCGATCAATATTGAGTTCGTCGAGTATGGCGAACGTGACGTCCGCATAGGTTTCGGCTGAGTAACTCTTGTACCGCCCCCATGTCAGCGATTGTGATGCAAAGCCGGGCAGATCGAACCAGATCACGCGCCGGGTCGGGGCCAACTGTTCAGCGATCCCATTCAGTCCGATCGCAGCGCCCGGGGTGCCGTGCAGAAGTACGACCGGAACGGGATCGCGTGGGCCGAAGTCGAAGACGTAGTAGCGAAACGCATCGTGGTTGTTCCATAAGGGGGTGCCTGCGATCTCAAGTTCTGTTGCACCGCCTTCGCGAGCCCGATAGTCGGAAACGCCACGGCGTGATTTATCAACGAACGGTTGTACGAACCCTGTGCTAAGTACGATGAGGACGAGGTATGTCGCCAGTGAACCCCACGGATGCCGACGTATAAACCGACCAAGTCGCTTCAATGCTCAGCCCGTCTTCCCCGTGGTCAGATCGACCATCTTCCGTCCGCGGATGTGCTCGGTCCCGAGCTGGCCGCACGCAGCCATCTGGTCGCGGCCCTTGGTCCCTCTGCGTTTGGTAAACACGCCGCCCGATTTCACACGGTTGACGAAGCGCTCGACATCCGCCTCCTCGGGCGCGGGCCATGGCGAGTCCCGACGTGGGTTGTACGGGATGATGTTCACCGCGCAGTGCAGCGGTCGCACGAACTCGACCAGCTCGTCCGCGTGCGCATCGGCATCATTCACGCCCGGGATCAGCACGTACTCGATCATGATCGGCACGTTGCCCGAGCGAGGGAAGTCGATCAGGACCTCCTGAAGCTCGGCCATGTTCCACTTGCGGTTGATGGGCATGATCGAGTTACGCACCTCGTCATTGGGCGCGTTGACACTGATCGCGATACCGAGCCTGCGCCAGCCCTCTTTCGTGCACTGCTCGCGCAGCCGGCGCAGCCCATCGACACGCCCGACGGTGCTCACCGTAATGTTGCGGGGCGAGATGCCCGGCCCGTTGTTGTCCGTCAGGATCTCGATCGCCCTCAGCACATTGTCGAGGTTGTCCAGCGGCTCGCCCATGCCCATGAAGACGATGTTCTTGATCGTCTTGCCCTCGCGGGCGCAGTGCCCGAACTCCGCGGTGTGCCACTGCGCGACGATCTCGGCGGGGGTCAGGTTCCGGATCAGCCCCATCTGCGCCGTCTCGCAGAACTCGCAGCCCATCGCGCACCCGACCTGGCTCGAAACGCACAGCGTGTGCGTGAGCTTGCCCGTGCTGCCCAGCATCGGGATGACCACGCTCTCGACGGGGAGCATCTTGTCGCTGGCAGCGGCCGCTTTCTCGGCGTGGCTCGACCCCTCGGGCCTTGCGGGCACCTCGGTCAGGATCTTGACCGTCTCGCCCAGCACGCCCGGCTCGTCCGACCTCTGCTCGCCCACGACGGGCAGTCCGGGCGGCGTGTCCCGGTACGGCTCGGGCAGGAGCGAGGTATCGGCCTGCCGCATCAGCGCTTTGTACGCCTTGCTTGAGTCGAACTTCCCGCCCGGCAGGTGAGCGCACACCGATTGCCACTGGCTGTGCGTGCATCCGAGCGGGTTGGGTAGGCTCTCGTTCACAGATCGTACTGTACGGGCGCTAGAGTCAGCTCCGCGATATGGCATACCACGAAGACATCGAGGACTATCTCGACGAACTCGGCGAGCACCACTCGGCTCTGGTGCGATCTGTGCTGGAAATCGCATACCAAGCCCTGCCAGATCTCGAACTCAAACTCGCCGTGGGGTGGGGGACGATTAACCTCGCAGCTCCGAAGTTTGCAGGCTGCATTGCTGCCACGAAGGCCGGAGCCAAGGTGTACTTCAACTGGGGCCCGTTTCTCGACGACCCTGCAGGCTACATCGACATCCAGGGCAAACGGACGGCTCAGAAAATCATCAACTCGGCGGCGGATATCGACCGCAAAGCCATCACAGGCCTTCTCCGTCAGGCGTCTGAGCTCGCAAACGATACATAGACTTCGCCGAAGCAGAACACCGAACCGGAGCTACACATCGTGAACTGGGTACAAGTCAAGCACGCCATGACGTCGAAGCCGGGTGAAGAGATCACCCTCAAGGGCTGGGTCCGCACCCGCAGAGACTCCAAGGCCGGCCTCTCCTTCATCAATCTCCACGACGGCACCTGCCAGGACCCCATCCAGGTCGTCGCACCAAACGACCTCCCGAACTACGAATCGGAAATCCAGAAGCTCACCACCGGCTGCGCGATCGAGGTCGAGGGCCAGCTCGTCGAGTCGCAGGGCAAGGGCCAATCCGTCGAGGTCAAGGCCAGCGCGATCAGGGTCGTCGGCTGGGTCGAGGACCCCGACACCTACCCCGCCAGCGCCAAGCGGCACACCTTCGAGTACCTCCGCGAGGTCGCGCACCTGCGCCCACGGACCAACACCTTCGGCGCGATCGCCCGCGTTCGGCATGCGCTGTCGATGTCGGTCCACCGCTTCTTCGACGAGCGAGAGTTCTACTACGTCCACACGCCCATCATCACCGCCAGCGACGCCGAGGGCGCGGGGCAGATGTTCCGCGTCTCGACGCTCGATGCGCTCAACCCGCCCAAGAAAGACGACGGCAGCATCGACTACGACCAGGACTTCTTCGGCAAGGAAGCGCACCTGACCGTGTCGGGCCAGCTCTCGGTTGAGACCTACTGCAGCGCGCTCAGCCGTGTGTACACATTCGGCCCGACCTTCCGCGCCGAGAACAGCAACACGAGCCGTCACCTCGCCGAGTTCTGGATGATCGAGCCCGAGATCGCCTTCGCGGACCTCGCCGATGATGCGCAGCTCGCCGAGGACATGCTCAAGTACGTGTTCAAGGACCTGCTCACCCGCCGCGCCGACGACATGGCGTTCTTCGACAAGCGCATCCAGCCGGGCCTGATCGAGAACCTCTCGCACATCGTCGAGAGCGACTTCCTGCGTCTGCCCTACACCGAGGCGGTCGATATCCTGCAGAAGTCGGGCAAGAAGTTCGAGTACAAGGTCGATTGGGGCACGGACCTCCAGTCCGAGCACGAACGCTTCCTCACCGAGGAGCACTTCAAACGCCCGGTCATCCTGACGGACTACCCCAAGGGCATCAAGGCGTTCTACATGAGGCTCAACGACGATGAGAAAACCGTCGCCGCGATGGACGTCCTCGTGCCCGGCATCGGCGAGATCATCGGCGGCTCCCAGCGCGAAGAACGCCTCGACGTCCTCGACAAACGCATCGACGAGATGGGCCTGCCCAAGGACGAGTACTGGTGGTACCGCGACCTCCGCCGCTACGGCACCGTCCCCCACGCGGGCTTTGGCCTCGGTTTCGAACGCCTCGTCCAGTTCTCAACGGGCATGGGCAACATCCGCGACGTGATCCCGTTCCCGAGAGCGCCGAAGCAAGCGGAGTTCTGATGGACGCCGTCAGTCGGGACATCATGCTTGTTATTCGTTGGGTATCCTAGGCGGAGCAGGGCCCGGGTTGGTGGATATTTAGAAAGACAAAGCCATTCACTGAACTCGACAAATGTGTTAGGCAGGTCGTTGCGGCATATCGTGTGCATGAATGCTTTCAGTGGGATGGTTTTGATACATTTGAATCGATTTGTGACGATATGCTGCAGGACGCAGTTGAGTGTCTGCAACTTATAAAGGCAAATCGAATGGCTGCAATTGTAGAGAGCTATATCAAGGTTATTGAATCCAACCCATATCTTGGTCCAGTTAAGAATTGGCCGACTAAGAAAGCCCCGAAGGACATGCGATCTAAATCCGAGGACCTCCGGATCGCCAACCTAGATTCAGAATGGGAAGCCGCCGAGCATGAGTTTGGAGTTGCTCGTTTCTGGGCTGAACTCGTATGTTACATCAACCGAATCGAATCTGACACCCGGAACTGATCCACCGGTAGACTTGTTCCATGATCACAACACTCACCGCCGCCCTCGTCCTCTCCAGCTCCGTCGCCCTCGCCGAGCCCACGCTCAAGGACGACATCGAATCCACACTCGCCGGCATGGCAGAGACCGCGTTGGCTGCGGATATTGACGCGTACCTCGGGCACGTCTGGCAGGGCGAGCCGACGCTGGCGCAGGAGCAGTGGGCGTGGGCGATCGACCTCGAGCGCATCGCGCCGACCGTGCTCCGCTACGAGATCATCGACGGCCTCGACGTCGTCGATGACGAGGTCCACGCCGACGTTCGTATTACGTGGAACACCGAGAACTGGACCGGCGCCGACCGGGTCATCGAGGTGCCGATGCGGTTCGTCGAGCAGGACGGCCAGTGGCTCTACGCGGGCAGGCAGTGGAGCGAGCTCGACGGCGACGGCGTGCGTGTGCTCTACGCCGACGGGCTGGGCGAGTCCGCGGTTCGCGCACTCGACGTCTGGCCCGGGATCAAGGAGATGGTCGAATCTGGCTTCAACCGAACACTCGAAGAGCCGCTGGTCATCAAGATGTACACCTCGATGCCCGAGCTTCAGTTCTCGATCTTCGCATCCTACGTCGAGCCGCTCGGCGGGTGGAACGAGCCGATGGAATCCATCAAGCTCGTGGGCACGAGCTTCAGCGAGAGCCACCTCAAGGGCGTGCTCGGGCACGAGTATGGTCATGCCCTCACATTCAGCATCGCCCCGCATGATGTCGCCGTCGAACGCGCGCACGCCGTGCCGTGGTGGGTGCACGAGGGCATCGCCGAGCTCGCGACGCAGAACTACGTCCCGAACCGCGGCCGGACTCAACGGGCGGTCGAACACTGGCATCGCAGCAACAACCTGCAGCAGTGGGAGAACCTCACCGACTTCTACACCGTCGATACCTCGCACTACGGCCACGTCTATATCCAGGGTCGGCACATGGTCTCGTACATCAACGAGACCTTCGGGCAAGAAGCCCGGATCGGCTGGATCGAATCGATGATGATGGGCGCTTCGCTCGAAGAGGCCTCGGAGCAAACGCTCGGCAAGGCTTGGTCAGAGGTGGACGCCGACTGGCGCGCGTCGGTCGAGGCCGCGGTCGCCAAGAGTGATGCGGAGAAGGCCGCCAAGGAGAAAGCCGAGGCCGCCAAAGAAAACAGCAAGTCGCACGACAAGGGCAACTAACTCTGTTTATTCGATCGGTTCGGGTTCGACCTGCTGAGTCGTTGCGCCGCCGACGAGTTCGACGGTTGGCTCGGTGCTTGTGCCCACCGCGGGGCTTCGCAGGAAGAGCAAGAAGAACCACGCCGCCGCCGCGTTGAATAGCGTGACCGCCGCCAGCCAGCCGGCGATGTCTCGCATGTACTTTGGCTTCTTGTCGAACGGCTTGTTCATCTTCTCGGCGACAGTGAACGCCATGTCCCCGGCGCGGGCCGTCGCGATCACCGCGAACGCGGGCAGCTTCGTATCGCCCTTCGGCTCGACGGCTTGCTTGGGCTTCTTGGCCTTCTTCTGCTTCTTGGTTGTCTTCGTCTCGGCGTCTGAAGCGGCTTCTTCGGCTTCATCTTCAGGGAAATCGTCCGCTGCTACGTCTTGCGCTTCGTCGGTCGATTCGGCAACCGGTTCCTGTGTTTCTTCCGTCTCGCTTACCGGTTCGTCCTGAACCTCTGCAACTGGCTCGTCTTCGGTCTCGGCTTCAGTTTCAGGTGCCGCTTCCATCTCGGGACTGGCGGTCTTTGCACCGACCTCGGTTTCAAGCCCTTGCTCAATCACGTCCTCGGCGTCATCGAAGTCGCCGTCGAGCATTTCTTCTGCGTCGCTTGTGTCGTCAGCGGGTGCCTCGGTCTCGGCTTCTGGTTCGCTGGAAGCGGGCGCTTCGGCCGGGGGCTCGACACCCTGCTCGATCACGTCGTCCGCATCATCAAAGTCGCCGTCGAGCATCTCGTCGGCCAGACCCGCAAGCTCAGCATCCACCGCATCGACTGCGCTCGCCGGTGTTGGTTCGGGCTCAGGCGCACCGACTTCGGCTTCGGCTTCTTCGGGTGTACTCGTTTCAGCGGCAACTTCTTCGGGTTCTTCGGCGGACTCAATAGGTTCGGCTGCGACTTCGGCTGCCGGTTCGGGTATCTCGCCCTGTTCGATCACGTCCTCTGCGTCATCAAACTCGCCTTCGAGCATCTCGTCGGTCAGCCCCTCAAGCTCGGCGTTGACCGCGTCGATCGCGCTCGTCGGTTCGGCAGCCGACTCCTGCGCAGCGCTCTCCGCGTCATTGAGCATCCCGTCGATCTGCTCGTCGAGTGTCTCGCCCGCTGGCTCGGGTGCAACTTCCTGAGCTGCTAAGGCCGCGGCTTCCTCGGCGGTGATCCCTGAACCGATCTCAGCCTTGAGGTCGAATTCTTCGTCAGAGAGGGCCGCGTCTTCGTTCTGCTTCTTCAGCTTCTCGGTGGCCTCGCCCATCTCATTGACAAGCTCCTCGATGCTGTCATCGAGACTCTGCTTGGGCGTGTTTTGGTTCTGATCGGACATTCTAGGCGGGCCTCGGCCCCATGATCGGCCCAAGCTCTTGCCCACTCAAGGGATACCGGACGTCTTGGCACAGATTTACACGCTAACGTCGAACTCCATGCACAGGATCTTCTACCAGCACGACGGCCAAGCCCCTTCGCCGGGCGACAACGTCCAGATAGTCGGCGAAGAGGCCAAGCACGCGGTCCGCGTCAAAAGGCTCAGCGACGGCGCCCAGGTCGAGATCATCGACGGCTCCGGGCTTCTGGCCCAGGCCACGCTCACGGGCACCGAGAAACTCGGCAAACGCGAGGGCTGGGCACTCAACGCCCGGATCGATTCGGTCTCCCGAGCCGACCCCATCCGCCCGCAGGTCATCGTCAGAAGCGCCGTCCCGAGAGGACCAAAGCTCGAGGGCATGATCGAGGGGCTGAGCCAGATCGGGGCGAGCGGCTGGGGGCCGTTGATTACTGAGCGAGCCGTCGTCGATCCGCGCGAGGGCAAGATGCACCGCATGGAACGCGTCGTCGAGGAATCCGCCAAGCAGTGCGGCAGACCGTGGCTCATGGAGATCCAGCCCCGCGTGATGCTCCGAGATGTGCTCGAATCGGACATCCCTGTCGTAGTCGCGGACGCATCGGGCGAACGCTACGAACCGACCGGCGACGCGATGATCCTGCTCGCCGTCGGCCCGGAGGGCGGCTGGTCGGACAAAGAGCTCGCCAAACTCAGAAAGTCAGGCGCACGTATCTGCTCGTTCGGTTCCAATATCATGCGGATCGAAACCGCGGCGGTCTCGGCGTGTTCAATCATCCTCGACCACGAACAACGCGCCGCTCTGAGTGCAGGCACCAAAGGTCAGGAGGCCTCGATATGAAACGGATTCTCTCAGCGGTCCTCGCTGGCGTGCTCGCCGCGACCGCAGCAGCGCAGCTGGATCTCGACGAACGCGCGCAGGCCGTGTCCGATCGCGCGATCGAGTTCCTGCGCTCGCAGCAGCACGAGTCGGGCGGCTGGAGCGTCCGCGACGAAGGCCCGAACTTCCCCGCGATCTCTGCGCTGGTCGTCACGGGCATGCTGCTCGATCCCGACATCGACGCGACCGACCCTGACGTCGGCGAAGCGCTTGGTTACATCCTCAGCTTCCGCCAGGAAGACGGGGGCATCTACGACCGAATCCTCGCCAGCTACAACACCTCGATCTGTCTCTCCGCCATCGCGCTCGCGCGCGACGAGCTGCCCGAAGCCGAGGAAAGTGTCGAGCCAGCCGTTGCGTTTCTTCGCGAGTTGCAGTGGGGCGGCAGCGCCAGCCCGCCCGCCGCGCTGCAAGAAGAAGTCCAGCCAGTCGCACGCGAGCACCCGTTCTTCGGTGGCGTGGGTTACGGCAGCCACAGCCGGCCCGACAACTCGAACCTCACATTCTGGCTCCAGGCACTCGAAGACGCCGGCGTCCCGGGCGACGACCCCGCGGTTCAGCGAGCGCTCGTCTTCCTCGAACGCACTCAGATGTACGGCGATACAAACTCGATGCCCTACGCCGAGGGCTCGTCGCAGGGCGGGTTCATCTACTCAACAAGCCCATCATCGAACGAACACGAGCTCGGCATCGGCGAATCCAAAGCCGGCGCCATCGAAGAGTCCTTCTCCGACGGCTCGTCCGCCAGCAGGCTCCGTGCTTATGGCTCGATGACCTACGCCGGCTTCAAGAGTTACGCGTTCGCGAATCTTGAGAAGTCCGACATGCGCGTGCTCGCCGCCCGCAAATGGATCGCGCAGAACTACTCGCTCGACGAGAACCCGGGCATGGGCACCGAGGGCTACTACTACTTCATCCTCGTCTTCGGCCGGGCCATGAACGCCTGGGGCGAGCGCTACATCAGCGTTCAGCAAGAAGACATGATGCTCCGCCAGGACTGGGCCGAGGATCTCGTGAACAAGCTCGAAGAACTCCAGCAGGACGACGGCTCGTTTGAGATCGTTGACGACCGCTGGATGGAGGCCGACCCCGTGCTCGTGACGGCGTACAGCCTGATCGCGCTCCAGAACGCCCGCGAAGAACTACGATCACGCCACTAACCCGACCAACCGCTCGAAAGTAGAGGAGTTCGCATGAGCAGCCACCCGGATCACTACATCAAACTCGCAAACCACGCCAAGAAAGCATCGCATCTCCAGTCCGTCGCGTCGCTACTCGGCTGGGACCAGGAAACCTACATGCCCTCGGGCGGCGCCGACGCGCGGGCTGAGCAGGTCTCGCTCATGGCGGGGCTCCAGCACGAGATGCTCACCGACCCGAAGCTCGGCGACCTGATCGGTGCGTGCACCGCGGACACGTCGCTCAGCCAGGGCGACACACGCGAAGCCGCCAACATCCGCGAGATGCGCCGCGACTACGACAAGCGAACCAAGATCCCCGGCGAACTCGTCTCCGCGCTCGCCGAGGCCACGAGCCGGGCGCAGCACGCGTGGAAAGAAGCCCGCGAGAACTCGGACTTTGCCAGCTTCAAGCCCATGCTCGACAAGGTGCTCGATCTCACCCGCGAAAAGGCAACGTGCCTGTCCGACGGCAAGGGCGAGTTGTACGACGCGCTCATCGACGACTACGAGCCCGGCGCCAAGGCGAGCGAGATCGAAGCGATCTTCACGCCGCTGAAGAAAGAAATCTCCGACCTCGTCCTCAACATCGCCGAGAACGGCAAGCCGCCAAACCGCGACGTGCTCAACCGGCCGATCACACCCGCGAAACAAGAAGCCTTCGGCAAGTTCGTCGCCGAGTCCTGCGGCTTCGACTTCTCCCGAGGCAGGCTCGACGTCACCACGCACCCGTTTTGCGAGGGCGTCGGCCCGGGCGACACACGCATGACCACGCGTTACCGCGAATCGAGCTGGACCGATTCGCTCTACGGCATCATGCACGAGATGGGCCACGGCCTCTACGAGCAAGGACTCCCGCTCGGTCCGTCGCACGGGCAATCAGGCGAGAGCCAGATCGGGCTGCCCTGCGGCGAAGCGGTCAGCCTCGGCATCCACGAAAGCCAGAGCAGGCTCTGGGAAAACGCCGTCGGCTGCAGCCTGCCGTTCTGGAAATGGGCACTCCCGCACGCGAAACAATTCTTCGGCGAGGTCATCGGTGACCAGACCCCCGAAACAATGGCGGCCTCAGTCACGACCGCCGAGCCCTCGCTCATCCGTGTCGAAGCCGACGAGGGCACGTACAACCTGCACATCATGATCCGCTTCGAGCTTGAGCGCGCGATCCTCTCGGGCGATCTCGACACCGCCGACCTGCCCGCCGCGTGGAACGACGCATACAAGACCTACCTGGGTCTCGACGTTCCGAGCGACAAAGAGGGCGTGCTTCAGGACGTGCACTGGTCGTTCGGGCTCATCGGTTACTTCCCGACGTACACGCTGGGCAACCTCTACGCCGCCCAGTTCTGGGCGCAGGTCCGCAGCGAGAACCCCGAGCTCGACAACCAGATAGCCTCGGGCGAATTCGCGCCGCTCTTGCAGTGGTTCCGCAAGAACGTCCACACGCACGGCCGGCGCTACTCGCCCGCGCAGCTCTGCGAGAAGGCAACCGGCAAACCGCTCAGCAACGAGCCGCTCGTGTCGTACCTCAAAGACAAGCTGTACCCGGTCTACGGCCTCTAAAGCGAGAGCTCGCGCTCAAGCTCGACCGTCAAAGCCTCGGCGAGGTACTCGTACTGTTCGAGCGTGTTGTAGACCTGCGCGCTGAGCCTGATGTAACGCTTGCCGTCGAACGGCTTGCCCAGGTACGAACTGGGAACCCAGACGGGTACCTGCACGCCGTGTCGCTCACCCAGCGCATCCTGCAGCGCGTTGGCGTAGATCGTCGGTCGGCTCGCGACCGCGTCCAGCTTGTCCGCCGGGACATCGGGCAAGGGCACCGTCGCCAGCGGCCCGATTACATCGTCCGCCGTGGGTGTGTGCGTGCCGAGCCTGCCAAGCAGCGCATCACGCCCGCGCAGAACCAGGTCGTGGTTGTGCGCTGTGATCTCGGTCCAACTGCGACCCGCGGCGACAGGCACCAGCTCGACCGAGTCCGCGATCGCGAGCCGAGCCGTCGGGTCGTCCGTGCCGACGTAGTCGAATTCGAGGTTGAACTTGCTTCGGTCCTTGGTGCCCTCGGCCGCGTTGGCAAAGTTCGACAGCGCCAGCGGGCGGAAGCCGGTTTGGTGCTCGGCCCGCACATGCAAAAGCGCCGAGCCCTTCGGTGCGCAGAGCCACTTGTGGCAGTTGGACGTCGTAAAGTCCGCGCCGATGTCGTCGATGTCAAAGTCAACAGCGCCCGGCCCGTGCGCCGCGTCGAGCAGGGTCGCAACGCCGCGCTCGCGGAGCGCGTGGACAAGCCGCTTTGCGGGCATAACCAGACCGGTCGGGCTTGTGATGAGGCTAAACATGCAGAGCCGTGTCCGGTCGGTCACCTTGCTCATCACGATCTCGAACAGCTGATCCGCGTACACAGGATCGGGCGCGTCGAGCCAGGGCAGGTCGGCGCACACAGCCGAAGCGCCCGTCCTCGCCGCGGCTCGTCTGATGATGTTCTGACACGCCGGGTACTCGTGCGAGTTGATCAGGATCTCGTCGCCCGGCCCGAGCGGCTTGCCTCCAGCCAAGCCGATGCCCGTAACCGCGTTGTCCATGATCGTCGCGACGGCGTGGGTCGCGTTGGGCAGGAACACGTAGTCCTCGGGCCTGCCGCCAACAACCGTGCTGATCGCGCGTCGGCTCCGGTCGGTCAGGTCGAAAAGGTCGCTGCAATAGAACCGCACCGGCTCGCGCTCGATCCTGTCGCGCATGCTCTGCTGCGCACGGATCACACTCGTCGGGCAGGCGCCGAACGAGCCGTGGTTCAGAAAGACAAGGTCGGGGTCGAGCTGCCAGTTGCTGGCGACGGCTGCGGGCTTGGGTCGTGTCATGGTCACACCAGATCGTACCGGCGAACCAACTCAGGCGAAGCAGCAAAGTGTCGGAGTTAGGCCAAGACGTCGAGCTTCGAGCCCGCGCCCAGCGTCGCCGCGGCGTTCTGGTCGGTCGGGTTCGTGTAGAACCGGATCGCGCTGCCTGCGCCGACAGGGTTGGCTAGAGCCGCAGGAACACCATCGACCGGTGTCGTCACGCGGGCGGCGACCAGTCGTTCCATGCTCTGGGCGGCTGCGGCCTTGGTCGTCAGGCTCGAGAACTCGACCGAGTCCTTGCGGTCGGCGATCTTCAGCCTCGCCGACGGATCGATCAGCTTCGGCTCGCGCACCGGCGTCTGCTGCTGCATGCCCTGCGTCTGTTGTGTGAAACTGATCCGGTCCATCTCGCCCTCGTCCTTGCCAAAGTGTACCCGGTTCGTCACCCCGAGAGCGAAACATATAAACGCCTACGTCCGGTTCGGATTATCTGCGGGCGCAACTTCTGCGTGCCCATGAGAAAGCCCCGCCGGAACGTCTCGGCGGGGCTGGTCGCAAAGCGTGAATACGTCCCGGCTTGTGCCGGGAGGTCTGTATTAGTCGTCGTCACCGTGCCCGGCGAACTCGGCGACAACCGCGGCCTGGATGTTCGGCGGCGTCCGCTCAGAATGGCTGAAGTCCATCGTGTACGCGCCCGAACCCGCGGTGATGCTCTTGAGCTGCGTCGAGTAGTTCTGCAGCTCAGACAGCGGCGCTTGCGCCTTCACGATCACCGTGTCAGAGCTGACCATGTCCGTGTCCTCGACCCGGCCACGCTTGGTCGAAAGATCGCCCGCGATGTCGCCCATGTACGAGCTCGGGATCGTGACCTCGAGATGCACGAAGGGTTCGAGCAGGATGGGCTTGGCCTTCTGCACCGCGTCGATGAACGCGCGCTTGCCCGCCTTCATGAACGCGACCTCCTTCGAGTCCACCGCGTGGAACTTGCCGTCGTACACCTCGACCTTGATCCCCGTCATCGGGTAGCCGGCGACCGCGCCGTCGCGGAGCACCTCGCGGATGCCCTTCTCGATCGCGGGCAGGAACTGCTTCGGGATCGAGCCGCCGACCGTCGCGTTGACGAACTCGAACGCCGGCTCGTTGCTGCTCGGGTCGTCCGCTGCGAGCGGCTCGACACGCAGGTACACCTCGCCGAACTCGCCCGAACCACCGGACTGCTTCTTGTGCCGGTGATGCCCGTCGGCTTTGCCGCTGATCGATTCCTTGAACGCGATCTTTGGCACGGACGTGTTGATCTCGACGCCGTACTGGTCTTTGAGCTTCTCCTCGACGACTCGTAGGTGCAGCTCGCCCAGCCCGCGCATCACGGTCTGGCCCGTCGCGGCGATCCTTTCCACAACAAGGCACGGGTCCTCTTCCATGAGTTTGTGCGTCGCGGGCGCGAACTTCGATTCGTCCTTGTGGTTCTTAAGCTCAACCGCGAGGCCGTACATCGGCTTGGGCAGAGGCAATTTCTTCAGGTGGACCTTGTCCGCGTCGTGATCGCCGTGCAGCACTGAGCCGAAGTGCACATCGTCGATCTTGGCGACCGCCCCGATGTCGCCCGGCCCAAGCGTCTCGACTTCGATGTTCTCCTTGCCCTGACGCTTGTACAGGTGTGCAATCCGCACCGGCTTCTTGCTCGCGCCGATGTACACCTCGTCCTTGGCCCGGATCGTGCCCTGGTGAACGCGGAACACGCCGAGTTTGCCGATGTGCCGGTCGCTTGCGACCTTAAAGACATGCGCCAAGAGCGGCTTGTTCGCCTCTGGCTCGTAGTCGTAGTCGGTCTCGGTCCCGTCGTCGTCCTCGTTCACGAACGGCCTCGGGTTGCCCTCGAGCGGGCTGGGGAGGTAGTCAACCATCACGTGCATCAGGTCCTCGATCCCCGCGCCCGTTTTGCCCGAGCAGAAACAGATCGGGACGAGATGGCCCTCACGCAAACACTGCTCGAACGCGGCGTGCAGCTTCTTCGGATCGAGCTCGCCGCCCTCGAAGTAGGTCTCGGTCAGCGATTCGTCGACCTCGACGACCTGTTCTTGGATCTGCTGGTGCGCTTCTTCAACCGAGCTGAACACGGGCGCATCGCCCTCTGCGTGCTCGGCCTCGAACACGTTGATCACGCTCTTGCCGCCCGCGGTGGGCAGGTTGATCGGCAGGCACTCGGCGCCGAACGTCGATCGGATCTGCTCGACCAGCGCCGCTAGGTCGAGGTTGTCCTCGTCGATTTTGTTGATCACGATCGCGCGGGGCAGGTTCCGGTCGGTCGCGACTCGGAAAATCCGGCGTGTCACCGTCTCGATCCCTTTGCCCGCGTCGATCACGACCATCGCGGTCTCGACGCCGGGCAACGCCGCGATGGCGTGGCCAAGAAAGTCCGCAAGCCCGGGTGTGTCGAGCAGGTTGACCGTGACTGTGTTGTCGGACATGTGGCTCTTAGCGTCGAAGTGGACCATGACCTGACGCAGCGAGTGCTGGTGGTGGTGCTCTTCTTCGGACCAATCGCTGACCGTGTTCTTGTCCTCGATACTCCCCATGCGCGGGATCGCGCCTGCTGAAAATAACAACCGCTCGGTAAGGGTGGTCTTTCCGGATCCACCGTGTCCAACAAGAGCGATGTTGCGGATTTCAGCAGGCGTACGTTCAGTGGCCATGGCAGCGGCCCTCCTTTCGAGGTCGCTCGCTGGCCTTCGTCCAAAGCGTCTGACGGGTTGGGCGACGGTGGAGGCCGCGGGCGGCCAACACGGGTATGTGTTGGTGCGCCAATCGCAACCAGGTCCGGCGTGTGATACGGGAGCCCACCAAAGCACCCCGCCGAGGCCCGCCCGAGAGGCGCACCTATATAAGAACCGATTCAGTATACTCGAAGATCGGACCTTGATAAGACAATCACATTCAAGAATCCTAGATTGTGCCGACCAAAGGCTTTATCCTCGCCCGTTCTCATTCGATACACACGTGATCTGGAACCACCATGCCGAACGAGCAAAGCCCTATCGAGAACTCCGAGCACTACGCCAAGCTCCCAAGCGAGGTGCAGGAACGCCTCGCGCCCGTTCGGCCCTACGACGACGTCGGCTTTGAAAAACTCAGAGATTCATATAACTTTGAACTCACACGAGACCGACGGGTCGTCTTTACTCGCCTCATCCTGAACGAGTGCCTGCGCATCGAGAAAGAGACCGGCACATCGCCGAACGTCCTCGATGTCGGGTGCGGCAAGGGCATCGGGATCGAGATCAACTTCACCAAGGCCGTCGCCGGCTTCGCGAACGAGCTCTGGGGCATCGAGCCCGACGAGGGCATCGACGCCGCGCCTGGCGTGTTCACCAACTACCAGCACGCGCTCATGGAAACCGCCGAGCTGCCCGAAGCGCACTTCGACATCGTCTACTCCTACATGGTCATGGAGCACGTCGCCGACCCGGTGGCCTACTTCTCCGCCGTCGCGCGATGCCTCAAGCCGGGCGGCATCCACATGTTCATGACGCCCAACGGCAGGCACTACTTTGCCATCTTCACCAAGACACTCAAATCGCTCAAGGTCGAAGAACGCGTCCTCCGCATCGTGCGCAAAGAAGAAGACGTCGAGGGCTACCACTACCCCGTCCAGTACCAGTGCAACACGCCGAAGCAGATCAGCACCGCCGGCGTCAAATCCGGGTTCCCTAAGAATGAGATCGCGTTCATCGAAGAAGACGGTCCCCGCGTCTACATGACCGGGCCGCTCCGCCCGCTGTTCCATCTGCTCAAGTTCAAGCGGCGCGTGTACAAGAAGCAGAGCCACCTGCTCACGCTCATCGCCCGCCAAGTCCGCGGCTAAACAGCCTTCGCCGGGCGCTATCCTTGCCCGATGACTGACACAATCACACGATTTGCGCCCTCGCCCACAGGCCACCTCCACATCGGGGGCGCTCGCACCGCGCTCTTCTGCGCCGCTTACGCCCACGGCCGATCAGGCCGATTCGCGCTCCGCATCGAAGACACGGACCAGAAACGCTCCAGTGAAGCCGCCGCGGCGGGCATCCTCGACGACCTCGCCTGGCTCGGTATCTGCTGGGACGACGGCCCAGAAGCCAACGGTTGCGGCGGCGACGACCGCAAAGTCGGTCCCTACTACCAATCACAACGCCGCGAGATCTACGACCGCTACTTCACCAAGCTCATCGAGATGGGCCTGGCCTACCCCGCGTTCGACACACCCGAAGAACTTGCTGAGATGCGTAAGGCAGCCGAGGCGCAGAAGAAGACGTTTATCTACCGCCAACAGGCGGACTACGACCACGCACAAGCGATGGAACTCGCCAAGACCGAGGGCCACGTGCTCCGGTTCAAGATGCCGGCCGAGCCCGTTGTTGTGAACGACGAGATCCTGGGCGAGGTCACGTTCCCATACGAAGAGCTCGACGACCTCGTCATCCGCAAGCGTGACGGCTTCCCGACCTACCACTTCGCTGTCGTCGTCGATGACGAAACAATGGGCGTCACCCACGTCGTCCGAGGCCAGGAACACCTCAACAACACACCGAGGCACGTCGCGCTCATCAAGGCGCTCGGATTCGATGTGCCAAAGTTCGCGCACTTGCCTCTGATCTTCAACCCCGACGGCTCGAAGATGAGCAAACGTGACAAGGACAAGGCCGTCCGCGCCGCGGTGAAAGCAGCGGGGGACGTCACCGCCTCGGACGCGGGAGTTGATGAACGAGACTTCGCCAAGTGGCAGAAGGACAAGTCGGTCCAGTTGCCGCAGGACAAGCTCGTCCCGCTCGCCGCGAAGCTCGGCGTCGAGCTGCCCGAGATCGACGTCGAGGACTTCCGCCGATCGGGATACCTGCCCGAGGCCATCGTCAACTACATCGCACTGCTCGGCTGGAACCCGGGCGAGCGCGACGACGAGGGCAACGAGATCGAACGCTTCGACCGTGCCTATCTCGACTCGAAGTTTGCGTTCGACCGTGTCGGCAAGAAGGCAAGCAAGTTCGACCGCGACAAGCTCCGCGCGTTCAACTTCGACCTCATCAAGTCGATGGACCCGGGCGATTTCGTCGAAGCGTGGCGCACATGGTGCGAGCGATACGACGCCGCGTTGCTCGAAACACTCGACAAAGACGCCATGCTCCAGCTCGCGCCCGCGGTTCAGCAGCGAGCCGTCACGCTCGGCGAGGCCCGGGGTCCGATCGCGTTCCTCTTCACCGAGACCGACACGATCGAGTACGACGAGAAGGCCGTCAAGAAGCACGTGCTCAAGGGCGAGCCTGCGGGGCTAGACGTCCTCCGCGATTTCGCGCCGAAACTCGCGGCGATCGAGCCGTTTGCCCCTGAAGTAATCGAGGAAACGATCTCGTCACACTGCCAGACGAACGAGCTCAACATGGGCAAGCTGGCGCAGCCGATCCGTGTCGCGATGACCGGAGCCGCGGTCAGCCCGCCGCTGGGCATCACGCTCTCTTCGCTCGGCAAGGACACGGTCGTCGCTCGCGTCGATCGGTTCCTCAAGTTCATGGACGCATGAAACAGCCGCTGACCTATCCCGAGATCAGCGCCCCCGACGAAGCCGATCACGCGCACGCCTCCGAGGCGATCGCACCGGCCGAAGAGATCGTCCGCCGGTCGTACAGGCGCTGCACGCTCGCCGGTGAGCACCCGCGGCTCACCCTGCGCGACCTCACACTGACAACGTGCGACCTTCGCAACATCGTGCTCGACTCGGTCGTCGGCTCGCGACTCGTGCTCCACGAGTGCAACCTCGTCGGCGCCGACATCTCCGCGGGCTCGCTCCGCGATGCTGTCTTCATCAACTGCCAGATCAAGATGGGCCGGGCGTTCGGCGCGCATCTCGAGCGGTGCTGGTTCGAGGGCTGCGACCTACGCGAGGCCGAGTTCGAGGAATCAAAGTTCGACCGCGTGGCGTTCCGCTCATGTGACCTCCGCGGCAGCAGGCTCCTGCGATCACCCCTGCGGTCGGTGGACTTCCGGGGCAGCCGGGTCGAGGGCATCGCGGTCAGCCCGGACCACCTCGCCGGGGCGGTCATAGCGGGCGAGCAGGCCGACGTTTTCGCCGCGGCGATGGGCCTGAACATCCTCCCGATGCCTCCTGAGAGCGCCTCAGAGCCGATTTAGAGCTATTTCGGCAAGCAGTTGGTCTCTGTCAAGATAAAATCAAATCTTGCGTTTACCAGTGGAACAAGCCCCGCCTTGCTACGGTTCGTCAACGACACACGGCACCTATCTCACGAGGAGACCACCATGTCAGAACACACGAACCTCACGAGCCCGATCACCTTCGGCGACGTCACCGCCAAGAACCGCATCTTTATGGCCCCCCTGACCCGCGCCCGCAGCCAGCAGCCGGGCGACATCCCCTGGCAGCTCAACGTCGAGTACTACCGCCAGCGCGCCTCCGCGGGCCTCATCATCACCGAAGCCACCCAGATCAGCCCGCAGGGCAAGGGCTACGCCTTCACGCCGGGCATCCACTCCGACGAACAGATCGCCGGCTGGAAAGAGGTCACCGACGCTGTCCACGAAGAAGGCGGCAAGATCTTCCTCCAACTCTGGCACGTCGGACGGATCAGCCACACCGATCTCCAGCCCGGCGGACAGCCTCCGGTCGCGCCCTCGGCGATCCAGGCCGAGACGCAGACCTTCACCAGCGCCGAGTCGGGCATGGTCCCGGTCTCAACGCCCCGCGCACTCGAAACCGACGAACTGCCAGGCATCGTCGAGCAGTTCCGCATCGGCGCCGAGAACGCCAAGAAAGCAGGCTTCGACGGCGTCGAGATCCATGGCGCCAACGGCTACCTGCTCGACCAGTTCACGCGCGACGGCTCAAACCAACGCACCGACGACTACGGTGGCTCGGTCCAGAACCGGATCCGCATCCCGATCGAAGTCACCAAAGCGGTCGCAGAAGTCTTCGGCGCAGGCCGAGTCGGATACCGCGTCAGCCCGCTCGGCGCGTTCAACAGCATGACCGACTCCAACCCGGCAGAAACATTCGGCGCATTGGCGACGGAGCTCGGCAAGCTCGGATTGGCGTACATCCACGCCGTCGAGGCGTTCGCGGGTCAGGAACGCGACGACGAGAACGAGCGCATCCACGCGATCGTGCGCGAGAACTTCAAGAACGCCGGCGGGTCGATCTACATCGGCAACGGCGGGCTTACCCCGGACGCCGCCGAGAATCGGATCGACGAAGGCAAGGCCGACGCGGTCGCCTTCGGGGCGCTCTTCATCAGCAACCCCGACCTGCCCGAACGAATCAGCCAGAACGGCCCGTACACCGAGCCGAACCAGGAAACCTTCTACGGCGGCACCGAGGTCGGCTACACCGACTACCCGGCGCTGGCGGGCGTCTCCTGAAAACCGATTCTTGTAGATTGCTTTGACTCACAGGCCGCGATCGCCGATACTTTCCGCCATGAACCGCACGCAATCGCAATCAAGCAGCACGCAACAACGCCCGCAAGGGGCCGCTGTTTGATATCGCGTCGGTGAAGAACTGATAGATGATCATCCGGTCGGCCCAAGGGTCGGCCGGTTGTCTTTTTGGACCGCCCCGGCCCGCGTCGCCCGCCCGATCGCACGTTTCCAAAGAGAACACCAGAGCACGCCATTAGGGGCCAGTCATGCATCTACGATCAGCCATGCCAGACGAATCAACCACAGCCGAGAGCCGGAACTTCATCGAGCAGATCATCGACGCCGACATCGCGTCCGGGAAGTGGGGCGAGCCGGGCGATCGGTCCGTCGTCACCACACGCTTCCCGCCCGAGCCCAACGGCTACCTCCACATCGGCCACGCCAAGGCCATCTGCCTCAGCTCGGGCCTCGCCGAGCAGTTCGGCGGGCGGTTCATGCTCCGCTTCGACGACACCAACCCAGCCAAGGAAGAACAGGAATACGTCGACTCGATCATCGAAGACGTCCGCTGGCTCGGCGCCAACTGGGAAGGCGATGTGCGGTTCGCTTCCGACTACTTCCCCAGGTTCTACGACTGGGCCAAGGACCTCATCGAAAAGGGGCTCGCCTACGTCGACGAACAGTCGCCCGAAGAGATCCGCAAGAACCGCGGCAACGTCAACGAGCCGGGCGTCAACAGCCCGTTCCGCGACAGACCAACCGAGGAATCGCTTGACCTGTTTGCGCGCATGAAGGCCGGCGAATTCAAGGACGGCTCGATGGTCCTCCGCGCCAAGATCGACATGACCTCGCCCAACATGAACCTGCGTGACCCCGTCATGTACCGCGTGCTCAACGCGCACCACCACCGCACGGGCGACACGTGGCACATCTACCCCATGTACGACTGGGCGCACGGGCTCGAGGACTCGATCGAGGGCATCACCCACTCGATCTGCACCCTCGAATTCGAGAACCACCGCCCGCTGTACGACTGGTTCATCGACTCGATCAACAAAGACCGCGCCGAGCCCATCCGTCACCCGCAGCAGATCGAGTTTGCAAGGCTCGAGCCGACGTACATCATCACCAGCAAACGCTCGCTCAAGCTGCTCGTTGACGACGGGCACGTCACCGGTTGGGACGACCCTCGCATGCCAACCGTCAGCGGCATGCGTCGCCGGGGCTACACACCGGAAGCCATCCGCGCCTTCGCCAAGGTCACCGGTGTCACGAAGTACAAAGGCTCGCACGACATCGGCCTGCTCGAAGCCGCCGTCCGAGATCACCTCAACGCCGAGGCCCCGCGCCGAATGGCGGTTCTTGATCCGGTCAAGGTCGTCATCACCAACTGGAGCGAGCACGGCGACGAGAACCGGGTCGAATACTTCGACGCGATCAACAACCCGAACGACGAAGCCGCCGGCACCCGGAAGGTCCCGTTCACGAAAGAGATCTACATCGAGCGCGAGGATTTCATGGAAGACCCGCCCAAGAAGTTCTTCCGCCTCGGACCGGGCCGCGAGGTCAGGCTGCGCTACGCGTACTGGGTGACGTGCACCGGCTACGAAACCGACGACGCCGGCAACGTCACCGAGATCCACTGCACCTACGACCCAGAAACCAAGGGCGGCAACTCGCCCCCGCCCGACGCCGAGGGCAACGTCCGCAAGGTCAAGGGCACCATCCACTGGGTCAGTGTCGAGCACGCGCTCGATGCCGAGGTCAGGCTCTTCGATCGACTCTTCACCGCAGAGCACCCGGCCAAGGCCCCGAAGGATGCGCCAGACAACTGGAGCTTCATGGCCAACCTTAACCCAGAAGCGATGCAGGTCGTCACCAACGCCAAGCTCGAACCCGCGCTGGCAACAGCCGAGGGCGAACCAGACTGGCGCGACAGCATCCGACGCTACCAGTTCGAGCGCCTCGGCTATTTCTGCGTCGATCAGGATACTTCAGAATCCGGTACCCTGATCTTCAACCGAACCGCAACACTGCGGGATTCGTGGGCGAAGTCGAAGGGTAAGTAGTTAGCTCCTATTCCTATATACTCGTTCTGTGAAGAAGTACCGCGCCTGCTCAACCTGCGGCCTCGTCCACGACGTCCCAAGCGTTCCCGTACGCCACGTCGCAAAGTGCACGCGATGCAACTCGATCATCCGTCACGGATCGCACCCGGCGGCTGAGAGCCGGACCGCCGCCCTCGCAGCCGCGGCTCTTGTGCTCTACATCCCCGCGATCATGCTCCCGATCATGACACTCGAACGCCTGGGCCACGAGTCGATCGCTTCGATCTGGTCCGGCACGATCGGCATGCTCGCCGAGGGCCACTACACGATCGGGCTGACCGTGTTCTTCTTCTCGATCGTCGCGCCGGTCACGAAGCTCGCCGCTCTGTTTACGCTCTGCTACGCGGGGCCGCTACTTTCGGGCGGTGCGCGCAGCTGGATCTACCACGCTGTTGAGTTCATCGGGCGGTGGGGCATGCTCGATGTGCTCTTGGTTGCGGTGCTCGTCGCGGTCGTGAAGCTGGGCGACCTTGTCGAGGTCACGCCCGGCCCGGGCGTCATCGTGTTCGGCATCGTCGTGCTGCTGAGCATGCTCGCCTCGATCTCATTCGACCCGCACGCCATCTGGGAAGACGACGCATGACCGAGACACCCAAAGCCGTAGTTGTGAAACAGACCAAACGCGCGAGCATGCTCTGGCTCTTGCCAGTCGTGGCGCTCGCCGCGGTGCTTGCGGTGCTCTTCGTGCGCGCCGGCGCCGAACGCGGCCCGCGTATCACGATCACCTTCACCGATGCAGCGGGCCTGCAGCCCGGCGCGGACCTGATCCACCGGGGGCTGCACGTCGGTGTCGTGCGCACGGTAGAGCTGGATTCTGATCTGAAATCGGTGGTCGTGGAGGCCGAGCTTGCTCCGCACGCCGCGGGGTTGGCCGCCGAGGGCACGAGCTTCTGGATCGTCAAACCCGAAGTCAGCCTCGACCGGGTCTCTGGTCTCGAGACGCTTCTCGGTCCGCGATACATCGCCGTCCGCCCGAGCGACACACCGGGCAAACGCTGGCGCGAGTTCGAGGGCCTCAGCGAATCCATGCGCGGCCCTAACGACCTCAAACTCGAAGGCCTCCAGATCCGGCTCAACGCGCAGTCCGCAGGATCCATCTCCGTTGGCTCGGCGCTGCTCTACCGCAACATGCACGTCGGTCAGGTTACGGCGCTTCGGCTCGCAGACAACGCCCAGCATGTCGAGATCGATGCAGTGGTCGAGCCGAGGTACGTCCCGCTCGTCCGTGACAACACGCGCTTCTGGAACGCCAGCGGCGTCGGCGTGGACTTCGGCCTGTTCAGCGGCCTGTCCGTCGCCGCGGGCTCCCTCGACTCAGTCCTCCGTGGCGCGATCGGCCTGGCTGCCCACAAGAAACCGGGCGAGCCCGTCGAGCCGGGCCACGAGTTCGAGTTAGCGCCAAGCGTGGACAACGACTGGCTCGAATGGCAGCCCGAGATCGAACTGGGCCAGTAGAGAGAATTCCGATGGCACTTGAGATGAAAACAGCCTGCCAGCGCTGCAGCCAGAGTCTGAGCCCGCAGTGTGAGACCTACATCTGCACCCACGAATGCACGTTCTGCGCCCAGTGCACGGAATCCATGAGTCACATCTGCCCCAACTGCAGCGGCGAGCTCGTGCGCAGGCCAAGACCGCCGCGTTCTGCCGACACCGAAACCTAAGCCCTACACTCCGGGCATGAGCTTAATTGTCACCGGAACTGTCGGAATCGATACCGTGGAAACCCCCTCGGGCGAGACCCGTGCGGACATCCTCGGCGGGTCGTGCGCGTACTTCTCAGCCGCCGCCCAGCACCACGGGAAGGTCAACATGGTCGCCGCCGTCGGTGACGATTTCCCGAAGCAATACCTGGACACGATCGACGAACTCTCCAACATCGATCGTCGCGGTCTTGAGATACGAAGCGGGTCCAAGACGTTCCGCTGGGGCGGCAAGTACCACGACAACATGGACCACCGCGACACCACGTTCACAGATCTGAACATTCTCGAAGAATCGCCACCGAGCGTTCCGGCGGAATACAAAGACGCGGAGTACGTCTTCCTCGCCAACGGTCACCCCGCCGTCCAGCTCGGCCTGCTCGACCAGCTTCCAAGCCGCAAGCTCGCCGTCGCAGACACGATGGATCTCTGGATCAACATCGCACTCGACGACCTCAAGATCCTCATCAGCAAAGTCGACGGCCTCGTCCTCAACTTCGACGAAGCCCAGCTGCTGACCGGTCACCAGAACACCGTCACCGCCGCCAAGCACATCCTCGACATGGGTCCGAGCTTCGTCGTCGTCAAGAAAGGCGAGCACGGCTGCCTCTTCGTCATGCGCGACAACGACGGCATCGGCATCGGCGCACTGCCCGCGTACCCCGCCGAGACAGTCGTCGATCCGACCGGCGCGGGCGACAGCTTCGCGGGCGGCATGATGGGCTACCTCGCGCACGACCAGGGCGGCAAGCCAGAGTTCACGCTCGACCGGCTCAAGGTGGCGCTCGCGCACGGCACCGTCATGGCGAGCTTCACCATCGAGACCTTCTCGCTCGAACGCCTCGCAAGCATCAGCACCGCGGACCTCGCCGAGCGGTTCGACGAGTTCGCCAAGATGCTCCGGGTCCACTAAAGAACGCGCATGGCTGGCGACTATCTGAAACCGTATCAGCAAGCCGTCGAATCCGGCGGCACCGGCTTCGAGTCGCTGCTCTGGCGCAACAAAGAGTTCCAGCTCAAACGATTCCAGGTCCTCTGCGAGGTCGCATCGGCTGGGCTCGCGAAGCCTGACATCCCAGCGAGCCTCGACAAAATCTCGGGCCGGGTCATCGCCGACATGGGCTGCGGCAGGGCCGACCTCTGCCAGTGGCTCGGTGAACACAACGTCGAGTACGGCAAATACGTCGGTGTCGAGGGCGTGCCCGATCTCGCCGAGGTGTGCAGACAACGCATCGCCAACGAGAACTTTCAGATGGCCGAGGTCGTTGAGAGCGACTTCGCCGCCGATCTCAAGATCTTCGAGTCACTCGTCAAGAATCACGGCGTCGAGCTGTTCCTCTTCAGCGGCTCGCTCAACACCTTCAAGCAAGACCACGCGATCGAAGTCGTGTCCGCCGCGTTCAAGGCACTTGCGGGCACGAGCGGGGGCGTGGTGTTCAACTTCCTGAGCGACCTCGTCCGCGATCCGCCCTCGCACGACACAGGCCCCGCACAGCGCTTCGACACGCTCGGCGTGTTCGCGCAGCTCTCGAAGCTGTCGGGCAAGGCCTCGCTCCGCCACGACTACCTCTCGGGCCATGACGCGACGATCGGTCTGTTTGTCTGATTCAGCCTTAGCCGCCGGTCAGGATATCGATGACATCGTCCGAGGCCTGGCTGCGGATGCCCGCGTCGTCGAGCACATCCTCGGTCGCGTCCTCGAGCTGCTGGCGGTCGAACACGAGTGTCTCGTTGGTCGTGCCGGCGAACTTGAACTCGATGTACTCGCCCTCGGCGTCGCGCAGCAGTTCAGCAAGATGCGCCAGGTTCTTGACCTTCTCGCCGTTGACACGATCGAGTACGGGCAGGATGCCCAGCGCGTATCCCTTGGTTACCCGGTGCGGGAAGAAGGGCGAGGGCAGCACGATCAGTTGCTCACCCTCGAACTCAACCTCGTCGCCGAGGCGCGTGATGATCGGGTTCCCGTTCGCCGAGAGCACACCCGCCGCCCGGCTCGCGGCCGCCGTGACGTCTGCGTAGACAGGCATGAACACCATCGGCCCGTGGATGAGGAAGCTCGGGTAGTCGCCGTCGAGCGGCTTTTGCAACGAGTTCAGCGTGGGGGAAACCGGGAGATCGATTACGGTCTCTTCGCCCTCGCGGATGATCGTCAAAGGCACCGTGCCCTCTTGGCCCAGCTTCGCGACGTAGTACCCGAAGTGAAGCCGGAACCCGCCGTCAACCGAGACCATGCCCCGGTTGTCGATGTCGTGCTCGCCGATCGCCGCGATCACGTCCCATTCCTGCAGGAGCGAATCGTCGTCGGCTGACGTCACGATCAGTCCGGTGTCGCTGCTCTCAAGCCCGAGCCGCTCGCGGAGCGCCGGGTTTTCAGCGGTCTGCAGATGCGAGAACATCCGCGGGTTGCCTTCGTAGCTGCCGTCCTTGATGTCTTCGAGGAACATGTTGATCTCGTCGGTGGGGATGACGTACCCGATGTTCTCCGCCGAGGGGATGCCGCTGAACACGACACCGACGACCTTGTTGTCCACAAAGACCGGCCCGCCCGAGTTGCCCGGGTTGAGCGCGGTGTCCACCTGCAAACGCTGGCCGAGCGTGTCGTAGTTGTAGTCGGTGAACTCGAGCCTGCTGACGATGCCCTCGGTGACCGAGAGCGCATCGCCGCCCATCGGGTAGCCGATCGCGTGGACCGTCGAGCCGATGCGTGGCATCTCCTCGGTGAACTGCGCCGGCGGGTGTGTGTCGAAGAAGCTCTCGTCCTCAAGCTTCACGAGCGCCAGGTCGATCCCCCGCGCGATCGCCACGACCTCGCCCTCGTACTTGTCCGAGCTCTGGTGGGGCTGGACGAGGATGCGCCGGCCGTAGTTGACCACGTGGGCGTTGGTCAGGATCAGGTTGCCATCGATGATGACGCCCGAGCCGGTCGATTCGGATGGCTGCTGGCGGGTCCAGGGCTGGAAGAGGTTGGGCATCCGGGCGGTGGTGAAGATCTTGACCACGCTGTTGCGGATGGCCTCGTCCTCAGGCTGGGCCGCCGCGGGTTGGATGAACAGCAGGCCCAGTACCAGAGCAACCAGTGAAACGCGTCCGTGCATCGGTAGAGTCCTTTCGGGGGAGTTCGTGTCCGTCTGCCTCAGGGGATGGTACCGCCTCAGATTCCCCGCGCGGCAGGGCCTTGCCGAGCTATCATCTCCGCATGGCAACAATCCTCGTTCTCCAGCACAGCAAAGTCGGAGTCGGACGCCTTGGCGCCACGCTCCGTGACCACGGCTTCACCCTCGACATCCGCAAGGTCGCCATCCCCGTCGAAAGCGGGGGAGACCCGATGCCCGAGAGCCTTCACGGCTACCAAGGTGTGCTCGCACTCGGCGGGCCCGCTTCGCCCGACCAGAACGACGACTGGATCCTCAAGGAGATCGAACTCCTCAAGGAAGCCCACGCCAAGGACATGCCATTGATCGGCATCTGCCTCGGGCACCAGCTCATCGCGCGCGCCCTCGGCGGCGAGGTCGGCAGGATGAACAAACCCGAGTGGGGCTTTGAAACCATCAACCTCACCAACCAGGGCCAGATCGATTCCACGCTCGGCGGCATCCCGTGGTCGGCGCCGCAATTCCAATCGCACGCCTACGAGGTCACCACACCGCCGCCCGGCGCAACCGTGCTCGCCAAGAACGACGCCTGCGGCGTGCAGTGCTTCCGCGCAGGACAACGCACGTTCGGCTTCCAGTTCCACTTCGAGGTCGATGGGCCGATGCTCGAGTACTACGAATCGGTCGATCAGGAACTGATGGCCGAGGCCGGCGTGACGAGCTCAAACTTCAGAGCGCAGGCCGTCGAGCACTACGACATGTTCGCCCGCGTCGCCGAGCGCCTCTGCGTCAACCTCGTCACCTACGCCTTCCCATTCAAAACGCTGACCCACGCGTAACGCCGATGGGTTCGAGGCTGACGATCACGACACCGAGCGACTACGACCTGACGCGCGATGTCTGTTCCTACGGCTACTTCGTGCTCGCACCCAATCTCTGGGACACCAAGAAAAACACGCTAACCAGACAGCTCAACCTCGAAACCGGCCCGGCGACGGTTGTGCTCTCGCAATCGCTGCGCGGCAAACTCTCAGCTGTGTTCGACCGGAAACTCGAGCGCACAGAGCAGACACAGGCCCGAGCCCAGATATCCCGGATGCTCCGCCTCAACGAGGACGCCTCGCATTCCAAGGCCTTCCACAAAGCCGACCCGCGCTGGAAGAAATCGGGCAGGGCGAGGCTCTTCCGCTCGCCGACGCTATTCGAGGATGTAATCAAAACCGTCACGAGCTGCAACGTCGCCTGGCCCAGCACCGTCAACATGAACAAGCAGATGTGCAAGCACCTCGGCAAGGGCGGCTGCTTTCCGACCGAGGCCAGAGTCTCACGCACACGCGTCGGCACGCTCCGTGGCCGATGCAGAGTCGGCTACCGCGACCAGCGCATCCTCGACCTCGCCAAGCTCTTTCACAAGGGCGAGATCGACGAAGCATGGCTCGAAAGTCCGAGCACCGACGACACTGACGTTTTCGACTTTCTCAAGACCCTGCCCGGCATCGGTCCCTACGCCGCGGGCAACATCATGATGCTGCTCGGCAGGTACTCAAGACTCGCCATCGACACCGAGACCATCCGCCACGGCAAAGCCGCCCTCGGCATGACCGGCACCGACAGACAGATCACAAAGAAACTCGAAGCCCACTACGAGCCCTTTGGAGAGTTCAAGTTCAAGAGCTACTGGTTCGAGCTTTGGACCTTCTACGAAACAAAGCAGGGCCCGAGCGAAACCTGGGATCGCGAAGAAACCGCCACCGCCTTCACAGCGGCGAACTTCTAAACTGCAAATCGATTCAGGCGTGGAGCGTCTCGGGGTAGATCGAGCGGTTGGTGTGCTCATCGATCCGGCGCATGCCCTCCGGGCCGGGTCCTTTCTCGATCGCCGCCATACACAGCTCGCCGCAAGCTGTGCAGCGCGTCGCGGTGCGTTTGCTCTTGCTGGCGGCTCCGAACCGGATGATGCCCGCCTCGGTCGCCGGTCGCCAGCTCTCGCACTTCGTGCAACGGATGATCCAGCCGGTCGCTGTGTCACCCCCCGCGGCGCTGATCTCGCGGGCCCTGCCGGCCGCCTTCTCGACCGCGATGACGATCACCGTCATAAAAACAACGGCACCGAGCGAGATGAGCACAATGGTTCCCGTGTCCACGGCAGAGCTCCTGCGAACGCACTCTGAGCGTCCAGCCATTTATTGGTAACCCAAGCTTCCCGCTTTCACAACCACGAACCGAGGCCAACTCCAAATATCGGGGCCCGATCTGGCCGATGACGTCCCAGAATGAACGCCGACCCACCCTCATCCCGCGACCGCGCCAAGCTGCTCATCCACGTGGGCCTGCACAAGACGGGCACCACCTGGCTTCAGGACCGCGTCTTCGTCAACAACAAGCTCGGCTTCGAATCCCCCTGGGGCCCGATGGCCTCCCCGGCTGTCGCCGAGTTCATGCTCGTCGATCCGCTCGCGTTCAACGCGCAGGAAACACTCGACCGCCTCGGCCCCGACATCGACGCCGCCCGCGCCAAGGGCTACATCCCAGTCCTCTCGCACGAGGGTCTCTCGTCCCGCCCCGTCCGCGGCACGTACTACGCGCCGACCGTCGCCAAGCGACTCAAAGATGTCTTCCCCGATGCCCGCGTCGTCATCGGCATCCGCGAGCAAAGAGGCATGATCCTCTCGCTCTACCGCCAGTTCGTCCGCAACGGGGGCGTGTACTCGCTCAAGCAGTTCATCGGGACCGGCAACGAACAGCCCGGCTGGTCGCCGCTGTGCCGGCTCGACTTCTTCCACTACGACCGCTTCCTGCGACTCTACCAAGACCTGTTCGGCGCGGACAACGTCCTCGTCCAGCCGCTCGAGTTGCTGCGTGATGACGAGCCGGTGTACCTCAAACGCCTGCTCGATTTCGCGGGAAGCTCGGGCGACCCCAAAGACCTCGGCCAAGCCGGCGCCTCGAACGTCGGCTGGGGCGGGCAGACGCTCGAACTCTTCCGCTTCTTCAGCAGATTCGCCGTCCGCAACCCGCTCGGCCCAAAGCAGCCCTGGAGCGTCCGCAACGCGCAGCGCGTCTGCTACAAAGTCGACGGCATCATCCCGAAGTCACGCCACAAGAAGATCGAAGCGCGCTGGAAGTCCTACATCGCCGACCGCTGCACGGGCAGATTTGAAGAAAGCAACAAGGCTCTCGCTGACCTGACCGGCCTCGATCTCGGTTCGATGGGTTACCCGGTCGGCTGAGTCGTCCGGGCGCTCGCGTAGTCCTGCAGCGCCGCCACACCCCAATCGCCCGCCCTCAGCGCCTGGATCGCGTCGACCGCTGCCTGTGCGCCCGTGATCGTCGTGATGATCGGGACCGCGAGCCGAACCGTCGCCGCCCGGATCGCGCCCTCGTCCGTGCCGAACCCGGAAACCGTCGGCGTGTTGATCACAAGCTGGATCTTGCCGTCGGTCATCAGGTCGATTACGTTGGGCCTTGCGCCCGCCGAGAGTTTTTCCAAGACGATCGGCTTGAGCGCGTGCTTGGCCAGCGCCTCGGCTGTGCCCTTTGTTGCGTAGACCGTAAAGCCCATCGCCATCAGCGTCCGCGTGAGGGGCACGATCTCCTGCTTGTCGCCCTCACGCACCGAGATGAACACGCCGCCCTCGCTCGGCAGCTTCACACCCGCAGACATCGAGGCCTTCAGCACCGCCACCGGCAGCGACACATCGATGCCCATCACCTCGCCCGTCGAACGCATCTCAGGCCCGAGCACAACATCAACACCCGGGAACCTGTTGAACGGGAACACTGATTCTTTCACCGCGTGCACGCCGGCAAAGTCAACTTCATGCGCGCCGAGTTCCTCAATCGTCGAACCCATCATCACCTTCGACGCGATCGAGGCCCAGGGCACGTGCTTGGCCTTGCCAACAAACGGCACCGTCCGGCTCGCACGCGGGTTCACCTCGATGATGTAGATCCGGTCGTCCTTGATCGCCATCTGCACGTTCATCAGCCCGCACACGTTCAGACTCTCGGCGAGCCTTCGCGCGGTCGTCCGCACGCGCTCAACAACCGAACCACCGAGCGACCATGGCGGGATCGTGCACGAGCTGTCGCCCGAGTGCACGCCGGCTTGCTCTATGTGCTCCATCAACCCGCACACCAGAGCCGTGCCTTTGCCGTCACGGAAATCGGCGACCACATCGACATCGACCTCGGTCGCCGAGGCGAGGAACTGGTCGATCAGGATCGGCGCATCATCCAGCCCCGAAACGTCCACAGCGCTGGCCATGTACTTCTTGAGCGAGGCCTCGTCCGAGCAGATTTCCATGCCCCGCCCGCCGAGCACGTAGCTCGGCCTGACCAGCACCGGGTACCCGATCGAGTTTGCGATCTTGACCGCATCCTCCAGCGATCTGGCGATGCCCGACGCGGGCCGTTCGAGCCCGAGCCGTTCGAGCAGCTCGTCGAACCTCTCCCGGTCTTCGGCAAGATCGATCGAGTCCAACGCCGTCCCGAGCAGCGGCACGCCAGCGCTCGTCAGCCCGTGCGCAAGATTCAGGGGCGTTTGCCCGCCGAGCTGAACGATCGTCCCGAGCACGCTCTTGTGCGCCTCGTTGAGAGTCTCGATCACATTCAGCGTGTCTTCGAGCGTCAAGGGCTCAAAGAACAGCAAGTCGCTTGTGTCGTAGTCGGTGCTCACCGTTTCCGGGTTGCAGTTGATCATGACCGACTCGTGCCCGAGCTCACGTGCCGCCAGCGAGGCGTGCACACAGCAGTAGTCGAACTCGATCCCCTGCCCGATCCGGTTCGGCCCGCCGCCCAAGATGACGACCTTGTCTTTGTCCGTAATCCGCACCTCGGACTCGGCCACCGCGCCGCCCAGGCCGAACTCGTACGTCGAGTAGTAGTAGGGCGTGACCGCCTCAAACTCCGCCGCGCACGTATCGACCAGCTTGTACACGGGCCTGATCCCAAGCCCCTCGCGGTGGCGGCGCACCTTGAGAATGCTTTCCGTGCTGATCGTCCCAAGGTACAGATTCGCGAGCTGCGCATCGGAATACCCGAGTCTCTTCGCCTCGGCGAGTGTTCCCGCCGTCAGCTCATCGAGCGACGCGTGCGCCGTCAGCCTGTCTTCAAACTCGACAAGCTGCGCGAACTGATCAAGGAAGAACGGGTCGATCCGTGTCAGTTCGTTGATGCGCTCGAGTGTCCAGCCCATCTTCATCGCGTAGCGGATGTAGTACATCCGGCCCTGGCTCGGCACGCTCAGCTTCCGCACCAGCTTGTCATCCGCGATGGGCCACTCGCCGCCCTCGCTGCGACTGGCGCTCAGCCACTTATCGTTCTTGTCGAGCCCGAGCCCGTATCGCTTCACATCGAGCGAGCGGATGCCCTTCTGGAAGCTCTCTTTGAATGTCCGACCGATTGACATCACCTCGCCGACCGACTTCATCTGCGTTGTCAGCGTCTCGTCAGCCTCCGGGAACTTCTCAAACGTCCACCGCGGGATTTTCGTGACGACGTAGTCAATCGTCGGCTCAAAGCACGCGCTCGTGGTGCCCGTGATGTCGTTGCGCAGCTCGTCGAGCGTGTAGCCCACCGCCAGCTGAGCCGCGATCTTGGCGATCGGGAAGCCCGTCGCCTTCGAGGCCAGCGCCGAGCTTCGGCTCACGCGAGGGTTCATCTCGATGACGACCATCTCGAACTTTCCATCCTTCGGGTTCGGGTTGACCGCGAACTGCACGTTCGACCCGCCCGTTTCCACGCCGACCGCCCGCATGACCGCAAGCGCCGCGTCACGCAGCGCCTGGTATTCCTTGTCGGTCAGCGTCAGAATCGGCGCCACGGTGATCGAGTCGCCCGTGTGCACACCCATCGCGTCGATGTTCTCGATGCCGCAGACGATGATGCAGTTGTCGTTGGCGTCGCGGATGACCTCGAGCTCGTATTCCTTCCACCCGATCAGGCTCTTGTCGACCTGGACCTGTGTGATCATCGAGGCGTCGAGCCCGCGCTGGACAAGGTCGCGGTACTCCTCGGCGTTGTACGCGATCCCGCCGCCGAAACCGCCGAGCGTGAACGCCGGTCGCACGATCGCCGGCAGCCCGATCTCGTCCATGATGCCGACCGCTTCTTGCAGCGATTCAACAGTCTGAGCCGGGGGCGTCTTTAGCCCGATCTGCTTGCAGATCTGCGCGAACTCCTCGCGGTCCTCAGCGCGGTGGATGACCTCGCGCGTCGCGCCGATCATCTCAACGCCGAGCTCTTCCAGCACACCTGCGTCGTGCAGCGCGCACGCGCAGTTGAGCCCCGTCTGACCGCCGAGCGTGGGCAGCAGCGCGTCGATCGGCGTGCCGAGCTCGCGTTCTTTCTCGATGATCTTCCGGACCGCCTCGGGCGTGATCGGCTCGATGTACGTCCGGTCGGAAAACGCCGGGTCCGTCATGATGGTCGCCGGGTTCGAGTTGACCAGCACCACCCGGTAGCCCTCGGCCCTGAGCGCCTTGCACGCCTGGGTCCCCGAATAGTCGAACTCGCAGCCTTGGCCGATCACAATCGGACCCGAGCCGATGAGCAGGATCGTGCGGATATCGTCGCGCTTTGGCATCTCTGGGCGGTCTCCCAGCCGCGAGGCGGATTCGGTCCTCGCAAACTCAACGAGCGTAGGCCGATGCACACGCGGTTTGTGATTTTGAGGCCTTCTGGGCCTCATGTCTTCACAATAGAAACAGGCCGATCGGGCCACGGGAACAGAAAAACAATGGCCGTAAATGCCGCTCAGGGTGCCGGTTATCGGCCATCTGACAGCTTCCAGGCCCGATTCTGGCGGAATCCTCGCTCCCGCTGAACCGCAGCCGCCCGCCGGTCGTTGATAGAGTTGTCCTGACAGATTCCACGGAGGGGTACGCGTCTATGTGCGGCATCGTCGGTTACATCGGAAATCTCCCCGCGAAGAACCTCCTCATCGAGGGTCTCAAGCGGCTCGAATACCGCGGCTACGACTCTGCGGGCATCGCCATCGCCTCCAGCACCGGCTTCGACATCGAACGCGCCGTGGGCAGAGTCTCAAACCTCGAAGCCAAACTCGACGGCGATACCGGCTTCGACGGCACCATCGGCATCGCGCACACTCGCTGGGCAACCCACGGCGGCGTCACCGAGGTCAACTGCCACCCACACACCGACAACGGCAACAAAGTCTGCCTCGTTCACAACGGCATCATCGAGAACTACGCCGCGATCAAAACATGGCTCGCAGAGCGGGGCCACGTCTTTAACACCGAAACCGACACCGAAGCGCTAGCGTGTCTGATCGCCGAGCTCTACGACGGCGACCTCGAAGCCGCGGTCAAAGCCGCCCTCCGCGAGGTCACCGGCGCGTACGCCATCGCCGTCCTGTGCACCGAAGAACCCGGCGTGCTCGTCTGCGCCCGCAAGGGCAGCCCGCTCATGGTCGGCGTCGGCTCAGGCGAGTACGTTGTTGCGTCCGACCCGTCCGCGATCGTCGCCCACACCTCCCGCGCCTTCGCGCTCGACGACTACAACGTCGTCCGTCTGACCCAGGACTCGATCCGCACCTCGACGATCCACAACAAAGCCGTCACGCCCAAGGTCATGCAGCTCGAGCTCGAACTCGACCAGATCGAGCTTGGCACCTTCGACCACTACATGCAGAAAGAGATCTTCGAGCAGCCGCACGCGCTCCGCAACACACTCCGGGGCCGGGTCGATCGCGACGAGGGCCGGATCGTCCTCGGAGGCCTGCTCAGTTGCGCCAAAGAGCTCGTCCGCGCACGCAAGTTCGTCATGATCGGCCAGGGCACCGCCCTACACGCCGGCATGATCGGCGAGTATCTCCTCGAAGACTTCGCCAAAATCCCGACAGAAGTCGAGTTCGCAAGCGAATTCCGATACCGCAACCCGATCGTCGAAGAGGGCACCGTCGTCTGCGCCGTCAGCCAATCAGGCGAGACCGCCGACACCCTGGCAGCACTCGGCGAGGCACAGGACAAGGGCGCGCTCTCGATGGGCATCGTCAACGCCGTCGGCTCGTCGATCGCGCGCACCACCGACGCCGGCGTCTACCTCCGGGTAGGTCCTGAAATCGGTGTCGCCTCGACCAAGGCCTTCACGGGCCAGGTCACCGCGCTCACGATGATGGCGCTGTTCCTCGGCAGGCGCCGGTTCCTCAGCGTCGAGAAATGCAAGCAGATGATCGGTGATCTCGAAACGATCCCCGACAAGATCGAGCAGGTGCTCCAGCAGGCCCAGCAGATCAAGGCCGTCACCGAGAAGTACGTCCACCGCGAGAACTGGCTCTTCATGGGCCGGGGCTTCAACTACCCGACCGCGCTCGAAGGCGCGCTCAAGCTCAAAGAGATCAGCTACATCCACGCCGAGGGCATGCCAGCCGCCGAGATGAAGCACGGCCCCATCGCGCTCATCACCGACGGCATGCCCACCGTCTTCATCGCCAACCGCGGCGCCCAGTACACCAAGGTCATGGCAAACATCGAAGAGGTTCGCGCCCGTGGCGGCCACGTCATCGCCGTCGCGACGGAGGGCGACACCGAGATCGAGAGTGTCGCCGAGGATGTGCTCTGGGTGCCCGAGGTCGCCGAACCGCTCAGCCCGCTGCTGACCGTGGTGCCGCTGCAACTGATGGCTTACTACGCCGCCGTCGCCCGGGGCCACGACGTGGACAAACCCCGCAACCTCGCAAAGAGCGTGACCGTCGAGTAAAGCGTTACCCGTCGCGCCGCATCATCGCCATAAGCCTGTGCGTCGATGGGCGTTTCATTTCTGCCGACAACGCGAACGCCGCCGCGGCGAGACCGACCGTGCTCTTCTGCAGACTGGTTAGTTCAAAGAAATCGTCCGCAAACAGCAGCGTCGTCAGCACGAGCACCGTCGATGCCCAGCCCTGCTCGTAAACGCCGAGCCACGATGTTGCCGGGTAGTTCACGCGCCGGCCCGACGAGAACCAGTTGATCCCGACCCAGCCCGCAACGAGATGCACATCGCCCGCGAACACGCCGGCGATCATGACAAACGCGAACTGCGCCGTCGTCAGCTCGATCGAGCACAACGAGACAGTGATCGTAGCAGCGATCGGAACGAGCAGCGCGTGCGCCGTAAAGGCAAGCCGGGTCTTGACGCGCTGTCCGATCGGAGAAGTCCACGACAGCATCAAGCCGAGCCCCATCGCCGTGGCCGCGGCCCAGGCGGGCTTGTGTGCGCCACCAACCGCGAGCATCGCAAGCGCCACCACGAGCGATCCCGCCCCGACACTCCAGCGCCACCTTCCCCTGCTCCAGCACGTCCCGCCCGCGAGCACGCCGCCGACCGCGACGGACTCGGCAAGCTCTAAGCCCAGGAGCTTCCGCGCGATGACCGCCCAGAGCAGAGCCGTCAACAGACCCGCAAGTAGCCCGATGCGAAACCCGACAACGCCCGGAGCGAAGCCCACCCAGCAGCCAAGCATCAACGCGCAAAGCCCGAGTGCCGAGGCGAGCGCCAGTGGCAGATACTTAAACCGCATGCGTTCGAGCGTGACCGCGGCCTTGAGCGCCGATTCTTTCGCGTCGTTCATCGAGATCGCCTCGTACAACGCGACTCGGCTGACGCCGGATGAAATGAGCGCAGCCTCGTCCTCAACCCGGTCGTGGACAAACGCATCGAGCGCGGCTTCTTCCTCGACCGCCCCGACATTGAGCTGTCTGTAGATTCCCGGCGCGACAGAACCCAGTACACCGGGTCCGAGCGCAATTCCTGCGCACACTCCACCAACAACGCCGGCTCCACGCCAGTCGAACCTCAAAACACGCCTGCCAAGTGTGAACGTCAGCGCCCACGACAAGCCGATAGCCAGAATAAGGCGGATCACAAGGGCAACGTCGGCGCTCATAGCCCGAGTCTACGTCCCTTCCGCTTGTTCGATGGAGTACGCAGATGGTGCCTGAGGTCAATGTTGAGTCGCGCAAACCGCCAGCTGTCGGCACCGGACGCCCAGTCCGTGTCCACATCACGGCTCCGACCAAGGATCGGCCCGCAGTAAGCATCGAAACGCCAAGGCTCGTGCTCCGAACACTCGAACCAACCGACCGGCCCGCGATGATCGAGCTCTACGAGAGCGCCCGCGAACACCTGAGCAAGGTCCTGCCACTGTCTGAAGACGGCAAGACACCCGAGTCCGTCTTCGCCCGACAGATCGAACTCACCGAGCAGGGCGAGAAATCCGGCAAATCGTTCCGCCGAATCGCGACCAACCGCGCCGGCACCATCGTCGGCGCGTTCAACCTCGTCGTCATCAGACGAGGATTCGAGAACTACGCGGACGTCAATTTCTGGCTCGATCCGAAGCGCACCGGCGTCGGGCTCGCCCGAGAGGGCCTGCTCGCGCTCTTGTCGTACTCACTGGCAGACCTGCCCGAGGGCCTCGGTCTGCACCGCATCGACGCCTGGGTTCAGCCAGACAACATAGAAAGCCAGAAGCTCGTCACGTCCTGCGGCTTCAAAAAATCACAAGACGACGCGTCGCACCTGACCACCGGTGAGGACTGGAAAGTCCACGAGCGCTGGGAGCTGAACATCGAAGCTTGGCTACGCGACTTCGGTTAAGGCGTACCCGGCGCGACCTGTTCGTCCTGCTCTATAGGCATCATCTCTAGACCACCGATCGGCGCGATCGCCCCCTCTTCTGTCACGCGCATCTGACCCGTGCCGAGCAGGTACTGCAGGATCGCCACTCGGAGGTCAGCCATCGCTTGATCCCGCGCGTTCTCCGCAGAAAGCAGCGCGTTCTGCGTATCGACGATTTCCTGCGGCGTTACGTTGTCACGATCGAGCTCCTGCCCGCGTTGACGCCGGCGGTTTGTTTCGACCTGCCGCTCCGCGAGTGTCAGCTGCAATCTCGCCAGCTCAACACCTCTCACCGCGGCCCGCGAATCGATCACGACGTTGTCGCGTTCGCGTTCGTAGCCCCTGATCTGCCGTTCCAGCTGGATCGTGCTCTGCCGGAGCCGAAGCTGCTCGTTGACACGGTCGAGCGCCAGCCCAAGCGTCACGCCCGCCGAGTACGTCAGCTCGTCCGGGTCGAAGTCCAGCCTGCCCTCGTCCATGTCCGGGTCCGTCGGCAGACCAACCCGTGCGCTCAGGTTGAGGTCGGGCAGCAGATCGTTCCTCGCGTTTGAAACATCGCGCCGGGCGTCGAGCACCCGGTCGCGCGTGTTCTGGAGATCGAGCCGGTACTCGAGCGCCCGAATCATCGCGTCATCGAGCGTAATCTCGGGATCGGGCAACGCCAGTTCCATCGGGATCACATCGACCGCGGTATCCACCTCCAGACCGATGCGGATCTTGAACTGGTCCTCCAAGAAACGGTACCGGTCCTTCAGCCCCGCAAGGTCCGCACGCGCTTGCAAGAGATCACTCTCGGCGATCGAGATCTCGAAGTCACGCACCTGGCCCGCGTTTGATTTGGCCTGGGTCTCGGCGGCCAGGTTCTCAAGCGACTTGATCCGCCGCTCCTGGTTCACGATCGACGCCTGCTGCTGAAGAAGGCGGATGTAGTCGCTGGCGATCTCAACAAAGAACTGCCTGCGGAAGCGCTCGAAATCGCGTGCCGCGTACACAAGGTTGCGCTCGGCCTGAATCAGCCCCTCGCTCGCCACCAGCCCCGCGCCCCGGAGCAGCGGGAACGAGCCTGAGAGGACTAGCTCGCTCGACTGTGTGTACCGATCGGTGACACCGTTGCGGAGATCCTCGGCGGCATTGACGATCCAGCTCGCTGCGACCTGGCCGCCGTTCTCGAAATTCTTGGTGACGCCGAGCTCGTTCATGATGCTCAGCACCGCGGTAAAGCTCGCATCATCGCCGGCGCCCGCAAAGTTCAGGTTCGTCGTGTTGAAGAACCGCGGGTCGAACTGGTGCCTCTGGATAAGCAGGCTGATCGCCGCGAGGATGTAGTCTTCTCGCGCCGATTGGAATTCTCGGCTCGAGGACTGGCTGATCCGCAGGGCCTCGGCCAGCGGCAGGGGCAACCGTTCGCCCTTGGACTCGGTGAGGTACCGATCGAGCCGGGCCTGCGCGTCGCGGGCCTCGTCGGCCGGCGTGTACTCGAGGTCGGTAGGGGCCGGGTTCGCGGTGTCCAGCTTCTTGCTGGCTTGTGTGCTGTCCTTTGTTACTAGGTCTTTGTTACGGTTCGTATCCGGCGGGGTGACAAATTCTCCCAGCTCTATCGAGCGTTCTCCTACGACCCTGTCGATTCGGCGGTCGATCTGGTCCATCCCGACCATACAGCCCGATGGCAAGCCGACAACAAGCGGTAGTACCCAAACAAAACGGTTGTAGTTTCCCAACAGATGCTCCGATATCGGACGTGGTTGCAGGTGTCTGAATGCACCGTATCTAATTCCTTGACACCGAAAACGTTGCGGTTTTCGAAGTGCCCTCCTATTGTTCTTTCCGGCTGCTGAACAACGTCCAGATGCCGAACATGCAGGTCTCGCAAGGCCCGGTGACCAAAGTCCCCTTACTCAACACTGAACGGAGCCCGATCGATGGCGACGGTGACCCACGACGGTCAGAGCTTCATGATTGACAGCCGACGCGTTTGGCTTGTCGCAGGACAGATCGACTACGGCAGAATACCCCATGAAGCCTGGGCGGACCGAATCCACGCCGCCAAGCTCGCGGGTTTCAACACCATCGCTACCAGCGTTCCTTGGGCGCTGCACGAGCCACGGGCGGGACAGTTCGACTTCGCCGCGGGCCGAGACCTCCGGCGCTTCATCCAGCTCATCCACCACGCGGGCCTCTTCTGCATCCTCAGACCCGGACCCTACTTCGGCGGTGGCTGGGACATGGGCGGCATCCCGGGCTGGGTCTCCAGCAAACCCGAGGTCCAGCTCCGCGCTGGCTCGGCACCATTCCTCGAAGCCGCGAGCCGGTTCATCACCGCCATCGCCGAGCAGGTCAAAGACCTTCAGGTCACAAGCCCGGGTGAGGGCGGCCCGATCGTCATGATTCAGAGCGAATCAGAGTGGACCTGCGGCGACGACGTCGCGGCCAAGGCCTACCTCGGTGAGCTCGCCCGCTACTACCGCGAGGCCGGCTTCGCGGTCCCGAGCATCAACTCCAACAACCTCTGGCAGAGCGTCGAGGGCGAGATCGACGGCTGGGTCGGGAACGCCGACATGCTCGCCACGCTGCGACAGCTCGCGGCGGTCTCTCCTGACCAGCCCCGCGTCGTCGTGGACATGCCCGTCTGCAGCCCGTCCTTCGTCGGCGGCCCAGCAGAACCGGAGCTCCCGCCCTACGCCATGCAGCGCAGGCTCGTCGAAGTCCTCGCCGGCGGCGGCCAGTTCGTTGCCAACCCCATCGCCGGCGGTCTTACGCCCGGCTTCTGGCCCGGCCGCGACGGACTCGACGCGAGCAGGTACATCGAGAACCACCACGGCATGCACGCGCCGATCACCGACGCGGGCACCGCGGGCGAGTCGTACCACATCCTCCGCCGCGTCACGACGATGGCGTCCAGCTTCGCACGCGTGTTCGCCAACCTCGACCACAACTACAAGCCCATCCTGCTCGATCAGCGATACACCCAGTCGTCCGCGGGCGACTCGATCGCGGTCATCGATCTCGTCGGCAGCCAGGGCTCCGTCGCGTTCCTGCTCGCAAAGGAACCCGAAACGCAGTCAAAGACCACCCGCGTCCGCACGATGGACCTCTTGCTCGGCGACGGCTCCTCGCTGACCGTCAGCCTCGGCAAGCAGGCCGCCGCGTGGGTCCTGTTCGACGTCCTCCTCGATGGCAGGGGCACGCTCGACTACTGCACACTCAACGCCATGTCGCTCGTCGGCAAGTGCCTCGTCTGCTTCGGGCCGGCGGGCACCGAGGGCGTCGTTTCGATTAACGGCTCGCCGCTCTACGTCGATGTGCCAAAGGGCAAGGTCCCAGTCATCGAAGAGCACGAGGGCTTCACCGTCATCGTTGCAAACGAAGACTCGATCGACACCGTGTTCGCAACCGAGCAGGGCGTCTTCATCGGCGTCGATTCGGTCAACGCCGAGGGCGAGCCGGTCGGCCTGCCCGGTGCCAAGAGCTGCACGCTCTTTTCGCCCGACGGCAAGAAGCAGAAAGTCGTCCTCAAGAACGCACGCCCGGCGCGCGCCAGCAGCACCAACGTCCCGCTCGCAGATTGGAAAGCCGTCACCGCCGACGAGTACATCGACGGCACAAACGCGCGATACGCACCCATCGACGGGCCGGGCGATCTCGCCGACCTCGGTTCACCGTTCGGCTACGGCTGGTACAAAATCCACATCAAAGCCGGCGACGGAAAGAAGCACAAAGTCCTCTCGCCAAAATCGCGCGACAGGCTCCGCTTCTTCATCGACGGCAGCGACGAGGGCATCTGGGGTTTCGGCCCCGGCGCCAAGCACGAACCGATGGACATGAGCCTCACCAAGGACGAACACACGATGGTCGTGCTCGCAGAAAACCTCGGCAGGCCAGATTCTGGCATGCTTCTCAACGAACCCAAGGGACTTGTTGACGAGCTCTACCACATCAAGCCGTTCAAAGCCGGCCGCCACTCGATCGATCATTCTGTGCCGATCCAGCCGCTGTCGAGCATCACCCCGCTCTGGCACATGCGTCCGAGCGACACAACCTTCCCCGACCGCCTGACGTGGAGCTTCGTGCACCGCAAGAAGTCGCCGATCATCATCTCGTTCGAGCCCCTGCCTTGCCGGGTGCTCGTGATCCTCAACGACGAGCCGATCCGCTTCCTCGATCAGTCCGGTCCGTGCAACATCGTGCTCGATCAGGACGAACTCAACCGCGGCAACAACACGCTGCAGTTTGCCGTCATGGGCGACGAGCCGGACCCATCCGCCTCGCTCTCAGAACTCGCGTCCGCGACGAGCTTCGTCGAGGGTGTCGATTCGATCACCGCCAAAGCGACGTGGTCGTTCGCCAAGTGGGAGCCGCCCGCGCCGTCTGACTTCGCGGCTGTGCCCAAATCCAAGCTCGGCTCCTTCAAGCTGCCGACGTGGTTCAAGTCGAGCTTCCAGGCCGACCCAGAGGGCGCGCCAGTGCGTCTCGACCTGACGGGTCTGACCAAGGGGCAGGTGTTCCTCAACGACCAGCACCTCGGTCGGTACTTCGTCGAAACCGCGACGCACAAGGCTGTCGGCCCGAGCACGACGATGCTCCTGCCAAACGCCGCCATCCGTGCTGGCCGGAAGAATGAGCTGCTCATCTTCGACGAGCACGGCGGCTCGCCCGCAAAGCTCAAGGTCACCATCGACAACGCCAACGTGCCCATCACACGATGACACAAGGCGGCCATGACACCGGCACGGATCTCTGGCAACGAGCCGCGGCCTTCGCCGCCCGTGCGCACGCGGGACAGGTCCGCAAGGACAACCAGACGCCCTACGCGAGCCACCCGGCGCGCGTGGCGATGACCCTGCTCCGAGTCTTCGGCTGCGAAGACGACCTCGCGATCGCGGCGGCGTTCCTCCACGACACCATCGAGGACACGCCCGCCGACTACGACGACATCCACGAAGGCTTCGGGGAAACCGTCGCCGACATCGTCGCGGCTCTCACAAAGAACATGATCCTGCCCGAGGACAAACGCGAGACCGAGTACGACCGCAGGCTTTCCGAAGCCGACTGGCGTGCAAGGCTGATCAAGCTCGCCGACGTCTACGACAACCTCTGTGACATCGAGTTCCAGAGCCTGCAAACCGATGACCAAAGGCAGGCGACGCGCAGCCGGCACATCGTCCGGTGCGAACGCGCCATCGCGCTGGCCGCCGGTGACGCCGAGGCGCACGAGGAAACCGCCCGCGCGATCGCCGCGGTGCGAAGCCGGATGCAATCCTGTAACAGCTAGGGCTTCTGAATGCCGAGCCCGTCGAGTTCCTTACGGAGCCGGTCGGCCTTGCGTTGCAGTTCCGCAAGCGAGACCTGGTAGCTCTCGAGCTGCGCCTTGGCCTGATCGATCTGCCGCTGGCGGGCGCCGTTGCGCTGATAAATCTCGAGCTGCAACTGCGATCGGCGGATGCGTTCTTCCATCGCGACGATCTCGATCTCGGCCTTGGTCAGGTGCTGGCGGAGCATGGGCGGAAAGTCATTCGCCCTGCCGCGCGCCGAGCGTGAGAGCGGGCGATCGAGCGTCACCCCAGCGAGCGCGCCAGGACGGGGTCTCGCCTCGCCCCCGACGACCACCATCTGGCGAAGCGGCGTGCCGTCGGCGTTGCGCCGTCTCGTCGGCCCGGTCCAGGGTTCGACCGCCGCGTTCTCCCACGCCTCCAGAATCCCCGGGTCGTAGTCGATCATCTCGGGCATCCCGCGGTCCGCGTAGTCGCGCGAGCGGTGCGCCCACGCGTTCTGCAGTGCCGATCGCTGCTGCGACTGGTTGTTGTTGAGGTCAGCCCACTTCCCGAGTGTGATGTCAGCGGTCTTCCGCTGCTCACCACGGATGAATACCACGGACACCACATCGCCCGGCGATCGGCTCACGATCGAGAACTGAAGATCGATGTTCGAGCGGATAGACCAGTCATCGATCTCAAGCAGGATGTCGCCGTTCTGAAGCACGTTCACCGCGTCGAAGTTGGGAACCGTCGCGGTGATCACAAGCCCGAGGTCACTCTCGTTTGGGGCAAACTGAATCCCCATCGCGGCTCGCGGTTCGCTGATAAACCGAATCTGCGCAGATCGGTACAGCCGCAACCGCTGCTCGGCGGACAGGTCGTCGCGCGCAAGCTGCGCTTCAAGATCCTCAAGTCTGATGTTCTCGTTGTACTCAAGCTCGTCCGCCGCAAGCTCTCGCTCGACGAACGAATCACTCCCGAGCCGCTCAACCAGACGCTCCGCGGTCATCGCCTCCTGCGCACCGGCGCCAACAGAGGCCATCATCGCGAGTCCAGCGAGCACACGTTTCACAGCTTGATCAACTCCTCGGCCATCTCGGCGATCCATACCGCCTTGCGATCGACCATCCGCAGGAACGTCGAGCCCTCGATCTGACCAAACCTGCCGGTCGCCGCGATCGGGATCGTCGCCTCCGTAATAAGTGCCTCGATCATGAGCCACGGCAGCGCACGACACTCGGCCTTACTCAATATACAGCCTTCGACCGCGTCGTATGCACCTAAAAACGCCTGCAATCTGTTGTGATCCAGCTCCACAGGCCACGCCATCGGGTCTAGCCCCGTCCGCGTCACCGAGAACTGCATCGCGCCGTTGGCAACATCGAGCGCCCTTGGCCCGACGCGCGCCGAGTCGAAATCCACGATTGCGCGGATGCCGTCGTCTGAGAAAATCACATTCCCGGGGTGGTAGTCCGCGTGGATGACCTGCCGGGGCCAGCCCGCGATGCCGGCCTCGCGCACCCGCAATCCCGCTTGGTCGTAGAGCAACGCGAGGTTGTTCGCCGTCTCTTCAAGCCCACGCGCCTGGATCCGCGCCGGCAGCGCCCGCAGCGCCTCGGGGATCGCCGCCACCGCGTGGTAGCTCCCGGTCACCGGCGCACCGGGCCCGACAAAGTCAGACAGCAAGCGATGGAAGTACGCCAGTGCCCGTCCCGCCTCGGCGGTGGGGGGGAGCGACCGGTCGAAACGCTTGCCATTGATGAACGAGAACACCTCGTACACGAACCCGCCGAAACTCAGCGCGCCCTGGCCCGTCTGTGTCGGCACAAGTCTCGCCAGCGGGAACGCCCGGTCGCCGAGGTGGTTCTGGATCGAGTGGCTAAACGCGATGTGCTGAGCCGTTGCTTTGCCGGGCGTGCGCCGTTTGATCAGCACCGTGCCCGTCGAGGTCTCGAGCACCACCTTGGGCGCCTGACGCGACCCCCTGCGGAACTCGCGGACGTTGTGGATTCTGCCGAGCTCGTAGTTTGAGCACACCATCGCAAGCTCGCCCGTGGCGAACCGGTCATAGCCCTCGACCGCCGGGCGAAGATCGCCCGCCTCGGCTGGAGACTTCGGGTTCTGCTGAGGCACAACCACCTGACCGGCGACCGTGTCCGACGCGGAAGACACCCGCTCGGCGTCTGCGTACAGGTTCACCGACGACTGGGCGCTCTCGACTGCTGGCGGGTTGTCTGTTTTCACTTCTTCGCCCATTTCCATGCTCAGAAGACCGCTGACTCACTCTACGTTCTGCACCTGCTCTTTAATCCGGTCGATCGCGCCCTTGATCTCAACGATCGAGCGGCTGATCCGCGTATCCATCGACTTGCTCGACATGGTGTTCGCCTCACGAAGAAGCTCCTGCGCCATGAAGTCCAGCGTCCTGCCGACGGGCTTGTCGTCTTTCTGTTCGATGATCTTGGTGAACTGTTCCAGATGGCCGCCCAGCCGCTGGATCTCCTCGGCAATATCAGTCCGCTCCGCGTGGCTCGCAACCTCGCGGATGATGTCCACGCTGTCGCTCGGCGTGCCAGACCCCGCCAGCAGCTCGTCCATCCGTGTCCGGAGCCTGGCCTCAAAGTCCTTGACGATCTCGGGCGCCCGCTCTTTCACCTCGGCAAGGCTCGTCGCGATCACCGAAAGCTGGTTGTGGAGATCCGCCGCCAGCGCCTCGCCCTCGGCCTTGCGCATCGCGATGAGCGAGGCACACGCCTCGTTCGTCAGCTTCGTGAACACCTCGCGCACGCGCCCAATCCGCTCGCCCTCGTCGCTCGGCGGCTGGATCACGCCCGGCAAACCAAGCAGCGAGCCGATCTCGATCGAAACCCGGCCCGAGCTGACGTGCTCCGAGGCGCTCAACTGCTCGACGTACTTGTCGAGCGCCTTGCAGTTGATCTCATGGGCCGCGGCTTCGGTGTCGTCGGTGCAGCTCGCCTTGAGCGTCACGCTGCCCCGGCTGATCTGCTTGCGCAGACGCGATTCGAGGTCGGCTTCGAGCGACTCGAACTCTTCTTGGAGGCGTACGGTGCCCTTGAAGAACTTGCCGTTGAGTGAACGGATCTGCACGAAGTAGTGCGTGCCATCGATGTGCGCCGATGCCTCGCCGTAGCCTGTCATGCTGCGGATCACGCCGATACCTCTTTCGTCACCGGGAACACCCCGGCCCTATGCCAAGTGTCAGTGTACTCGAATCCACGAAACGCGTCGTTAACGCCCGCCGCCGTCTGTGTCGTTGCCGGCGTCGTCGCTGCCTTCACCCTCTGCGCCATCAGTCGATGGATCTGCAGCAGGTTCTTCGCCTTCGCTCTCGGTTTCAGCGGCCGGCTGCTCGTCGTCCGCGGGGATCTCAACCTGTGGCGCGTCTGTGTCTTCACCCGTGCCCGCGTTGTTCTCGGCTTCTTCTTGTGCAGCCGCGAGTTCCGCTTCCGCTTGCTGCGCCTCTGTCGGCCTGAGCGCGAAGTTGAGCGCCACCGCGCCCGCGAGGAACATCACGAAGATCGCAACGGTCGCGATCGTCAGCGCATCGCCTGTCTTGGCGCCGAACGCCGACTGGCCCGAGCTCCCGCCGCCGCCTGCGCCGAACGCGCCGCTCAGCCCGCCGCCCTGAGGCCGCTGGATGAGCACGATCAGCACCAGCATGAGTGAGATGGCAAGGAACGCAACCGTTGAAAGGCCGATCCAAATCGTTGCTAGCCCGAGTGTCAGCGGAATCGTCATCATCTGCGGTTCGTCCCTGTCGTTGCCGCCGGGCGATCGCCGACAATCGGCACCCACAGCCCGGGGCCGCAACTCTAGCGCCGCCGGTGCCTAATGGCCCGCCCCGATCAGCCTCAATAACAGCAACAAAGCCCGATTCAGGCGCCCGAAGCGGCTTTGACGATCGCCGCGAAGTCGTCAACCTTCAGGCTCGCCCCGCCGATCAGCCCGCCGTCGATGTCAGGCTGGGCAAACAGCGTCGCCGCGTTCGAGGGCTTGACCGACCCGCCGTAGATAATCCGGGTCCGGTTCGCAACGTCATCGTTGTACAACTCGACCAGCAAACCGCGGATGAACTCGTGCGCCGCCTGCGCGTCCTCGGGGCTCGCCGTCTTGCCCGTGCCGATCGCCCAGACCGGCTCGTACGCGATGACCACGTTCTCCATCTGACGAAGCCCGACGTCGGCAAGCCCGGTCCGAAGCTGGCGCTCGTTGACCTCGTTCGTCTTGCCGGCCTCGCGTTCCTCAAGCAGCTCGCCCACGCACAGCACACAGGTCAGCCCGCCCGCGAGCATGGCCTTCACCTTGGCGTTGATGAGCTCGTCGGACTCGCCGATCACGTGCCGACGCTCGCTGTGGCCCGCGAGCGCGTGCTCGCAGCCGCAGTCGGCGCCCATGCCGACGCTGACCTCGCCCGTAAACGCGCCCTCGGCCTCGTGGTAGAGATCCTGCGCCCCGACCCGGATCGCAGAAGGGCGTGACTTGAAGATGCTGGCCACCCCGATCAGGTACGGGCTCGGGGGGAACACGACAACATCGACCGCCCCCTGCGCCGCCTCGCACGCCTCGCAGACGCCTCGCGCCAGCGAAGTCGAGGAATCGCTCGTGGTGTTCATCTTCCAGTTGCCGCCGACGTAGGGCTTGCGATCAGGCACGTTCAAGACTCCGTTCTGGTATCAATCGACCTTTGGCCCGCGATCACCACGGGCCGGCCAACTGTACCCCCGGAATCAGCCCTTGGGGCCGGCGCTCAAAACAGCCTCTGTCATCTCGAACGTGCCCGCGTTGTCGCGGAAACGCTTGGCAAGATCAGCCGCCTGCGCGTCGTACGCAGCGCCGTCGGCCCAGGTGTTCCGTGGGATCAGCACCTCGTCGGGCACGCCCGGCACGCTCACTGGGATGTTGAGCCCGAAGACCGGGTCTGGCTTGGTCTCGACGCCCGAGAGCGAGCCGTTGAGGATCGCCGTCACCATCGCGCGGGTGTACTTGAGGCTGAACCGCTCGCCCGTGCCGTAAGGGCCGCCCGTCCAGCCCGTGTTGAGCAGCCAGACATCGGAGCCAAACTTCTCGATCCGCTCGGCGAGCATGCCCGCGTACTCGACCGGCTGGCGAGGCATGAAAGGTCCGCCGAAGCAGGGGCTGAAGTTGGGCTGAGGCTCGGTCACGCCCGCCTCGGTGCCCGCGAGCTTCGAGGTGTACCCGTTGATGAAGTAGTACATCGCCTGCTCGGGCGTCAGCTTGCTCATCGGGGGGAGCACACCAAACGCGTCGGCGGTCAGGAAAATCACGTTCTTCGGGTGGCTCCCCACGCTCGGGATCGCAGCGCCCGGGATGTAGTCAACCGGGTAGGTCACGCGCGTGTTCTCGGTGAGCGATCCGTCGTCGTAGTCCGGCTCCCGGCCGTCCTTCATGATGACGTTCTCGAGCACCGACCCGAACTTGATGGCCTCGTAGATCTCGGGCTCGCCCTCGGGCGAGAGGTTTATGCACTTGGCGTAGCAGCCGCCCTCGAAGTTGAAGACGCCGTCCGGTCCCCAGCCGTGCTCGTCGTCGCCGATGAGCGCGCGGTTCGGGTCGGCAGAAAGCGTGGTCTTGCCCGTGCCCGAAAGCCCGAAGAAGAGCGCTACGTTCGACGGGTCCTTGCGGTCAACGTTCGCCGAGCAGTGCATCGGGAACACGCCGACCTCGGGCATGTCGAAGTTCATCGCGTAGAAGATGCTCTTCTTGATCTCGCCCGCGTACTCGGTGCCGAGGATGACAACCGTTTTCTTCTCGAGCGACTGACAGATAAAGGTCTCGCTCGTGACGCCGAGCTGCTTCTTCTCGTCCTCGGTCAGGTTGTGCCTGCCCGCGTTGAGGATGGTCCAGTCGTGGTTCCAGTCGGTCGAGCCGCCGGCAGCCGCCGAGCCCTGCTTAATGAAAAGCGTGCTGGCGAATAGGTTGTGCCAAGCCTGTTCGGTGACGACCTGCACACCAAGCCGGTGCTTCGGCTCAGCGCCCGCGAAACCCTCGAAGACGTAAAGATGGTCCTGCTCGTTCAGATGCTTGATCGCGAGCTGCTCTGCGAACGCGAACTTCTCGGTCGAGATGGGCTGGTTGACCTTGCCCCACCAGATCTTGTCGTGAATAGCGGGGGTGTCTTCGAGGTACTTGTCCTTGGGGCTCCGGCCAGTGAGCTTGCCGGTGATGCACACGAGTGCGCCGTTGGCGGCCAGCGTTCCCTCGCCACGCTTGATGGCGTGCTCGATAAGCTCCGCCGGGGCAAGGTTTACAGACGTCCGGCCAGCTGCCAGATCCAACGACTCAAGTGCTCCGATCGACACGGTAATCCTCCCTGTCAGACGCGTATCCGGGTGAAATCGGGCCGAAAAATCACAACCCGTGCTCAGACACTAGACCCTGTATACCGTATCGGCCATACCTCTTAGTTGAGTTTGGATTGACCTTTGCCGCCGGGCGTCCGTATCGTTGAGACCGCCGCCGTCAGGCCACAGGCCCGGCGCGGCTTGAGATGGTGACCGTAGCTCAGCTGGCTAGAGCACCGGGTTGTGATCCTGGAGGTCGCGGGTTCGAGCCCCGTCGGTCACCCTTTTCCCTTGTAATCCAACAGATTCTCGAGGTTCAGGCCGCGTCTTCCCGGCTCTGGTCGCCGTCATTTTCGACCTCATCGGTCGAGACCTTCAGCGTCGCCTCCCGCGCGATCGGGATCACCACCGAAAGCTCGGTCTTGCCCGAATCATTCACGGTCTCAAGCCGCCCCCCGAGCGTCTGGCAGAGCTGCCGGAGCAGCGAAAGCCCGGCCGGGGCACCCATCGGCTCGTCCGAGGGCGTCGAGATCGGCCCGCCAGCGACGGACACGACCAGCGATTCGTCCGGCTGATCGCCCCTGACAGACACCACCGCGACCATGTCCCGCGTCGAGCAGCGCGTCAACGCCACTTCAAGAAGCTCGCAGCACGCCAGCTTCATGAGCCTGCTGTCGGCCTCGATCGACTGGGGCAGCTCGCCCTCTTGGTTGATCTTGAGTGTCACGCCCCGGGCCTTGGCCTTGCCAACGAAGCGCTCTCCGACGTGGCGCAGGACCGCCGCCGGCTCGCACGACTCGAACACGGGTCTCAGCGTGCCCGAGACAATCCGCCCCGCGACCTCCGCCCGGTCCGCGTCAGTCGCGAGCCTTTCAAGGCCCTCCGCCAGCGAACCCAGTCCGGCTTCTCGTGCCTGGCCAGCAAGATCCGCCGCGCCGATGGCTCGTTTGCCAAGTTCCGCCAGCCCGCCGGCCCACGCGGAATCGACCTTCTCGAGCTTCGCCTCGAGCCGCTCCGCCTCACCCGCGCGATCGGCGGCCAGTGTCGAAAGCTCCTCGCTCCGGTACCGTTCGTCGCGCCAGCGCTGCGTCTGCTCCGCGATCCTCGTCTCGGCGGTCATCCTCGCCCGGCGGTCGCGCTCCGAACGCAGCGCAACACCTAGCACGCCCGACGCCAGCCGAAGCGTCTGCGCCTCGTCGTGCGTCCACTTACCCGCGACCGGTTTCTCGAGCAGCATCAGCCCCGCCGTGCGGTCGCCCGCATCGACTAGCACCGCCGCGATCGAACGCGTCGCGGTCTCTTCAAAGCCGAGCAGCGCGTTCTCGAACTCGCCCTCGTCCCAGACGTCCTCAATCTTGACAATCTCGTCGGAGCGGAGCTTGCCAAAGAGCGCGCCGTCCGGGTCGATCTTGAGCGTTCGGCCCTCTGCTGAGCCCATCCACGCCGGCCCGTCGGACGCGACCGCGGTGATCGTGCCGTCGTCGGCGAATGTCGCGTATGTCGTGCGCAGGTGCGTGTAGTGCTTGGCAACGGATTCGACAATGCGCTGCGCCGCCCGGCCCGGCGCCCAGCCGCCGTGCGACAGGCGCTCGAGCGCGCCGAGCGCCACCGCGAGCCGCCTCCGGTCCATCGCCGCGTCGGCCTCGCGCTGAAGCTCGTGCTCGATCGGTCTGCCGATCAGCCCGTGCCAGCCGTCGCCCAGCGGCGTCAGTAGGAACTCCGACGACACGCTGTCGTCCTCGCCCATCCGAAGCCGACCCCGGCCCTGCCAGATCTCGTTCTCAGCGCACGCCTTCACGCCCTCGCTGCGGATCTGATCGCTCGTGTCCTTCGTCACAACGTGCCACAGCGCCAGATTGTCCGCGGCCTCGCGTTCGCCAAGACCGATCAACTCACGCGACGCCGTGTTCAGCAGCGTCACTCGCATGTCAGGCGCCAGCACCGCGATGTTCTGCTCGCTCGCATCCACGATCCGGCGGAGCCTCTCGAGCTGCTTGTCCACCTCGGAACGGTCAGTAATGTCCTTGCCGACGAGCACGATGCCCGAGACCTCGCCCTGCTGGTCGCGCGCCGGGCTGGCGCTCAGCGAGACGTATCTCGTCCTGCCCTGGCCGTCGATCATGACCGAGTCGCGCTTAAGGTTCGTCCGCTCATCGAACGCCCGCCCGACGAACTTGATTACCGCCTGGTACTCGTCCTCGGGGAACGACTTGGCCCAGCCCGTGCCGCGGATGTGGTCCTCGGTCGCGCCGGCGAATCGTTCGCTGGCGGAGTTGGTCGCCTGGCAGTCGCCGTGCTCGTTGAGCACCCAGAGCATCGTCGTCGTGCTGTTGGCCAGCGCGTGGAACCGTGCCCACGCCGCAGCCGCGTCAGTCGCAAGCCGCTTCTGGTCGGTGATCTCGCGCACCACGCCGTGCAGACCGGTCACCCGGCCACGGTTGTCCTTGGTCGGCTCGGCGCGGACGGTCATCCACCGCCGCCTGCCGTCGGCGTCCTCGTAACGAAGGTCGGCGACGAGCGAGTGCTCCTCCTGAACCGCGTTGCGCGCCCGGCTCTCGAACATCTGCGCATCGCCCTCGTCGAGCATCCGCACAAACGCGTCCGCGTTCGTCAGTGTTTCCGCCGTGTACCCAGTTAGGATCTCGATGTCGGCAGACAGCTCCGTCACGCGCAGATCGGGCGTCACCCGGCAGGCGAACGTCGCCGCCCCGCACGCGCCGAGCACGCCCGGCTTGTCGGCGCCAACCGGTTTCTTAGCCCTCGGCTTGCGCAGGACCATGCCGAGCACAAGGCCCATGAGCATCACGACAAACGCCGCGCCGCCCACAACAGCCCAGGTGGTCTGATCGAAGCCGGCCGTCGCCGATGAAAGCTGATCGATGATGTTCTGCACGCCCTAGCCCCTCTGTCAAAACGCCCCGACACCCCGGGCGATCTACACCCGCAGTGTCTCATATCTGCATCGTGTCACAGAGACCCCGGCATCACACGCAACGTCCGGGAACAGCCCGTTAAGCGGTGGGCACTCGGCGCAAACCGCACAACCGGCACAGGCACATCGCCCGCTCGCAGTATCGGCTTGCCTCTCGTATTGCAGATTGGTTTGCGTCCGCCGGGTTACGCGGCGTCCCGGTTGCGTGAACTCTTGCTCGACAGGTAGTCAGCGATGCTCAGCAGCAGGATCGACCTGTCCATCGGAATCGGCAGGATCCCGCTGATCTCGACCTCGCCGACCTGCTTGAGCGTCTGGCCCGCGGATTTACCCGAGAGCACCATCGCTGGTGCGTTGTTGTCGTTCTCGCGCATCCACGAGACAACATCAACACCGCTGCCGTCGGGCAGATCCAGATTCACGAGCACCATGTCGAACGACTTGCTCTGCATCAGTTTCTTGGCCTGCTCGACGGATTCTACCGAGCTGTACTTGATCCGCGTGTCGGCGAGGTGCGCAATCACCTGCTCGCGCTGCGATTTCGAATCCTCGACGTGCAGCAGGCTCCCGCTCAGAAGCTCCGGGTTGCTGTACTCGTCCCGGCCCTTGGTGATCTCGTTCCTTGGCACGACGCGCGACATATCGATCGCCTCGTCGAACTCGATGCCGAGCTCGTGGACGATGCCTTTCCAGTGCGTGCAGCGCCTGATCGTGCCCCTGACCACAAGGTCGGCATACCCAACCGCGCGCAGCGGGATGGTGATCCTGCAGGGCGTTTCCGGGTAGAAAAACGACGAGTGCAGGAGCGAGATCCCATTCGTAGATATGTTCCTGCCAGCGAGCCGGATCTTGTTGCGGTAGTAGCCGTTCTCTTCAAGCTCGAACTCGACGATCACGTTTTTCAGCGACCACCTCATCGATGAGCGGATCTCTTCAAACTTCTTGTTTCCCCGCGCGTTGAGCTCTTTCAGGATCTCAGAGAGCTGCTTGCCGGACCCTACCGTGCTGCGCTGGGCCGCGGGCTGCAAGATGGCTTTCTGTTTCGGGTTCATCTGCGTCGCCGCTCCGTGGGTGGTTCCTAGCCACACCCTCGGCCGTCAGAGCGCACAACTACAGCGGATTCGCACACACTCGGTTCAGTGATCGAATATTCGGACGGCCCAGCCCGCGCCGGAAGCGCAACGCCTACACATCGAGGTTTTTTACCTCAAGAGCGTGGTCTTCGATGAACTTACGCCTCGGCTCGACCTCTTCGCCCATGAGCGTGCTGAACAGGCTCTCGGCCTGGCCCGCCATGTCCCAAGTCACCCGCAGCAGCGTCCGACGGTCGGGGTCCATCGTCGTGTCCCAGAGCTGGATGGCGTCCATCTCACCCAGACCCTTGAACCGCTTGATCTCCATGCCGCGACGCCCGACATCGTGGAGCGCATCGACGATCTCCGTGAGGTTCGTCGCATCGACAGTCTTGGAACTCGAAACCTTCTGCGTGCCCTCGTCGCCCTCGGCCTGCGAATCGTCGTCGGCTTTCGAGCCCGATTCGATGACCCACTGGAAACGTGCGGGGAGCTTGGCGCCGGTAATCGACTCTTCCTGCACCAAGCCGTAGTCATCGAGCGAGAGCCCGACCTCGGCAAGACCCGCGAACACCTTCTCGAGCTCCTTGTTCTCGTGAAGCTCGCGCACCGCAGCGATCGGTGTCTCGTCCGCGTCGCCGTCGGCGACGTCGCCAAGACGCAGCCCGTTCTTCTCGACGAGCGCCAAAGCGTCGGCCTCCGACCAGCACACCTCGTCGTTGGCGCGCCAGCTCACGCGGTACGTCGGCAGTCGGCCCTTGCCCTCCGGGTCATCACGCCGGGTATCAAGCAACTGATCGAACGGCATGCCGCGACGCTCCGAGATCTCAACAAGCTGCGCGAGCCGATCAAGCAGACGCACCGCCTTGACAGCGTCCTCGCCCGCGATCTCCCGCTCGATCGGGACCTCGCCGACCTCGCCGCCAATCAGTTCCTCCGCGCCCGCGATGTCGCGGACGATCAGCTTGGCCCGCGTCAGACCCATCTCGGTCAGCGTCTCAGAAAGCGAAGACTCGTTCAGCACGTAGGGACCGCCCTTGTTGCCCTTGACCAGCTGATACAGCGGCGGCTGCGCGATGAACACGTGGCCCTTGCGGATCAGTTCGGGCATGTGGCGGAACAGGAATGTGAGCAGCAGCGTGCGGATGTGGCTCCCGTCAACGTCCGCGTCCGTCATAAGAATGATCTTGCCGTAACGCAGCTTGGCGAGATCGAATTCGCCGCCGATGCCGCAGCGCATCGCCTGGATCAGCGTGCGGATTTCCTCGTGCTGGAGCATCTTGTCGATGCGTGCCTTCTCGACATTCAAGATTTTACCCTTGAGCGGCAAGATCGCCTGTGTGTCAACGTCGCGCCCCTGCGTGGCGGAACCGCCCGCAGAATCACCTTCGACGATGAACAACTCCGACCTCGCCACGTCGCGCGTCTTGCAGTCGCGCAGCTTGTGCGGCATCGAGCCCGACTCCAGCGCCGTCTTGCGCCGCGTCAGCTCTCTCGCACGCCTCGCCGCCTCGCGTGCCTGCGCCGCGACGATGCCCTTCTGGCACACCAGCTTGGCTTCCTGCGGGTGCTCTTCAAGCCACGCGTCGAGCGCTTCGCTGACCGACTGCGACACGAACGACTCGATCTCCGGGTTGAGTAGCTTCTCTTTGGGCTGGTTGTTGAACGCGGGTTCGGGCAGCTTGACGCTGACGATCGCGATCAATCCCTCGCGGAGGTCGTCGCCGGTGGGGGTGGGGTCCTTCTCGCGGATGAGGTTGGCCTTGCGTGCGTAGCCGTTGAGCGCGCGTGTGAGCGCGACTTTGAATCCCTGCGCGTGCGTGCCGCCGTCGACGTTGCGGATGTTGTTGGCGAACGCGAGCACGCTCTCGGAGTAGCCGTCGTGGTACTGCATCGCGACGTCGCAGATCAGGTCGCCGTCTTCCTTGCTGACGCTGACGATCGGGCTGAGCGTGTTCTTCGGGCCGACGAGGTGCTCGACGTACTCGACCAGGCCGTTCTCGGCGCAGAACACCTTGGGCTCGTTGTCGTGGCCCTCGCCCTGGCGTTCATCGAGGAACCGGATCGTCACGCCCGGGTTCAGGAACGAAAGCTCGCGGATGCGGTTGATCAGCGTCTCGGCGCTGAACGTCGTGTCGTCGAAGATCGTGTCGTCGGGCATGAACGTCACGCGCGTGCCGCTCGTACGGGTCGAGTCTTTGGGGATCGGCCCGACCTCGTGAAGGGGAGTCGTCACAACGCCGCGCTCGAACTCCATCTCATGGACTTTGCCGTCGCGGTAGACCTCGACCGAGAGGAACGAGCTGAGCGCGTTGACACAACTGACGCCCACGCCGTGCAGGCCGCCCGACACCTTGTACGCCGAGCCTTCCTCGTTGAACTTGCCGCCGGCGTGCAGCTTGGTCATCACGATCTCGACCGCGGGCTTGCCGTTGAGCGTCGGGTCCTCGTGCTTCATCGGGTCGATGGGGATGCCGCGCCCGTCGTCGACAACGCTGCACGAGCCGTCGGCGTGAACTGTGACACCGACGAACGTCGCGAACTTCGCCATCGCTTCGTCGATGGAGTTGTCAACGGTCTCATACACGAGGTGGTGCAGCGGCCCGATGCCGGTGCCGCCGATGTACATACCCGGGCGCTTACGCACCGCCTCAAGACCCTCAAGAACCTTGATCTGATCCGAGCCGTAGCCGCTGCCGGTGGTGTTGGTTGCTTCGTCTGCCATCTCGCCTCGCGTTGGAATCTCGGCGACATTCTGCCCGGTTCAAGCTGGGCCGAGTGGACGCCTGATTCCACCTGAATTCCCGGTCGGAGCCACTATCGAATGGGTCCGGTTCGGGCCGCGAAATGATAGGGAGCAACGCCCAGAAAGTCCGGCAAAACCGGCCCCGCGAAGCACAGAAAATGCAGCGAAAAACCGCCCCCAGAGCCAGCCAGGGGCGGTCGTTTGAGTTGGTGTGAATCGGGCGTTCGTGGTGCCTGTTTCGGCCTAGAAACTAGGGCTGAACGATGACCTGGCTGACCTGCTCGACGAGCATCTCGTAGACGACCTCGACCGCGTCATCGTTGAGCCTAATGCAGCCCATCGAGGCATCGGTGCCGATGGAATCAGGGTCGATCGTGCCGTGGATGCCGTAGCCCTCGTGGACCGCCGCGTTGCCGACGCCCTCGATGCCGACCCAGCGTTCGCCGATCGGGTTCTTTGGGTCGTCCGCCGCGAAGTGCTCGCCGGTGCGGGGGTTCCGCCAGACCGGGTTGATCAGCTTCGAGTTGTTCCGCACCACGAACTCACCGATCGGTGTCGAGTTGTCAGCGCCAAGCCCGACCGGGTACGAGCAGATGAACGTCCACTGGTCCTCGGAGCCGGGAGGCCCCGCGTACAGATCGATCCGGTAGTCGCTCTTGGTCACGATCGCGTGGATCGGCCCGCGCACGAGCTTGATCTTCTGGCCGACCCGGATGCGCGACGGGTCCGAGATCCGGTTGATCCGCTGGATGAGCCTCCAGTCAACGGTCAGCCCCTGCGTCCGTGTGATCCGCGCCAGCGAGTTGCCGGGCTGGATCTCGTACACCTCGCTGAGCGCATCGCCCGGGTACACAGTGCTCCCGAAGAACAGCTCGTTGTTCACGGTCGTCAGATCTTCGCGGATCCGGCGTTTGTCCGCCTCGGTCGCTTCCGACGAACGCAGGGCGTCGTTCAAGACCGCCCTTGCCGAGACGAGCTCGCCCCGGTTGAGGTGCCCGGTCGCCTGTTCGAGCAGGTCGGCGATGTGAGCCGCGGGCTCGAAGCTGTCCATCGGCGGCTGGTCGTAAGCCGGCTCGTACAGATCATCGCGCGAGGCGGTGTCCTGCTGGCGGGTTTGCTGGCTGGACTGCTGCCGGTTCTGGGTCGGGTCGTTGATCTCGGTGTACGAGGGCACCTGCGTGGCCCGCTGGTTGCCTTGCTGCGTTTCGATCTCGTTGATCAGGTCCGGGATCTTGATCGGCTTCGTATCGCGTTCTTCGAGCCTGTTCGTTGGCGTGTCGATCGCGGCGAGCGAGCCGCCGTTGGTGGGATCGGAGATCGCGTGCTCGCCGTCGGCGCCCTGCGTCTCGCCTGAGCCGCCGCCCAGGATCCACCAGAGACCGACCAAGCCGAGCAGAACCGCGGGCACGACAAACACCGCCTTGGGCGGGCCCTTGCGCCGACGCCTGCGGGAACTGCGTGAACCAAACGATCTGCTCTGCGATGGAAGCGACATGCCCCGATTCCTCCTGAATCCAACGGCCGGCCAAACTTCGGCTTAGACCAGCCCATCCTCCGTAACGACCGCATCGACACTCCGGTCGTGCGGCTCAGTCGGGATCTCATCCACGATCTGACACGAGAGTACCAGACCAACCGTCCTCGTCGTGGATCCTAGCCGAGAAAGAAACCGATCATAGAAGCCGCCGCCCCGCCCAAGACGGGCTCTGCAAGCACTAAATGCCAGACCTGGCACGACCAACAGCCCGATGTCCTCGATCGCCAGTTCCGGGGCATCCGGTCCGGGCTCGCGCAATCCGTGCCTCGTTTCCACAAGCTGTCCACGCTCACCCGTCAGAACCGCGGGCGTCATGGACCTATTTGCCCAGTCAACCCGCGGCGCCGCGACCGTCACACCCCGCGCCCGCCAGAGCGCGATCGCGCCCGCCGGGTCCGCCTCGCCCGGCATCGCAAGGTAAGCCATCACCGTTCCCGGGCTCGGGTAGCAATCGAGCAAATGGCCGCACGCCAGCGCCGATCGCCTGCGGATCTCGTCCTGCCCGAGGTCAGCCAGCCTCTTGCCAACTTCCTGCCTGAGCCTCGCCTTCGGGTTGTCGTTCGAGCATGCCATCAGCGCGAGCCGTCCCTCTTTGCCTGCCGAAGCTTCTTGATCTCTTCGAGCCGTTCCCGGTGGACCTTCTCGTATCCCCGGTCGATGGGCTCGTAGTACGTTTTCTCGACGCCCAGATAGTCCTGCCCGGTCACGCTGTCGGATTCGTTGTGGCTGTACTGGTACCGTTCGTCCGCGTTGGCTTTGCGTCGGTCGCGCATTTTGACGCCCTCGCCCGTGTCGCCCGCGATGGGAGACGTGTTCGGGTCGCGCAGGTGGATCGGTACAGGGATGGTCCGGCCCTCGCGCACGTCGTGCTGCGCCGCGTTGATCGCCATGTACGCGGCGTTGCTCTTTGGCGCCAGCGCCAGGTACGTCGCGAGCTGACCGAGCGTGATGCGCGCCTCGGGCATGCCGATGCGTTCGATGAGCGTCCAGGCGCTTGCAGCCAGGGTGATCGCGTTGGGGTCGGCGTTTCCGATGTCCTCGCTGGCGAGGATGCCAAGCCTTCGCGCGATGAACCTCGGGTCCTCGCCGCCCTCGAGCATGCGCGCGATCCAGTAGACCGCCGCGTCCGGGTCGGAGCCCCGGATGGATTTGATCATCGCCGATGCCGAGTCGTAGTGCTCATCATCCGCGTACACCGCGGCCTTCTGCTGGATCGATTCCTCGGCGACCTCCCGATCGATCACGACCGGCGTATTCGTCGTATCGCTGCTCAGGATCGCGACCTCAAGCGCCGTGAGCGCCCGGCGTGCATCCCCGTCGGATTTGATCGCCCACACATCGAGCGCCTCTTCGCGGACGTCGAGGTCGAGCTTGCCGTAGCCGTTGTCCTCGTCGGTGATCGCGCGTCTGAGTACGCTCTTGATGTCGTCCTCGCTGAGCGATTCGAGCCTAAAGAGCGTGGACCTGCTGACGAGCGCCGCGTTGCACGCAAAGAGCGGGTTCTCGGTGGTCGCGCCGATGAGCGTGACGAGCCCCCGCTCGACATCGCCCAAGAGCACGTCCTGCTGCGCCTTGGTGAAGCGGTGGATCTCGTCGAGGAAGAGCATGGTCTTGCTCGAGCCCGCTTCGATCCGCCGAGCCGAGTCGTCGATGATCTCGCGGATGCGTTTGACGCCCACGCTCGCGGCGTTCTCGGCGACGAAGTTCTTCTTCGTGTGCCCGGCGATGAGCCTTGCGAGCGTGGTTTTGCCCGTGCCGGGCGGGCCGTGGAAGATCAGGCTCGTGATCGAGTCGGCGTTGAGCATCCGGCGAAGCAGCTTGCCCTCGCCCAGGATGTGCTGCTGGCCCGCGACCTCGCCGAGCATCCGGGGCCGCATGCGTACCGCGAGCGGGGCGGCTTTCTTCCGAGCTTCGGCACGCTTTGTCGCCCACAGATCAGACATCGGATGATCCTATCACCAACCGACCATCAGCCAAGCCGCCTCGCCGTGATTGGTTGAAGCCTGGATTTGTGATCGCTAACCTCATCGGTGCCCACCGCCGAACTGATTTTCTGGCTCGTCGCCCTAGCCGCGGCTCTCGTTCTGTTTGGATTCGCCGCCCGCGCTCTCTGCGACAACCCACGCAACGACCCGATCTACGGCCTCGTCTACCGCGCATGCCGCGTCTACACACGCCTCATGCACAAACCAACCTACACGGGCATCGCCAACATCCCGCCCGTTGACGGCAAGCCCACACTCTTTGTCTGCAACCACACCGCCGGCGTCGATCCCGTGCTCGTGCACCTTGCCAGCAAGCACGACACACGCTGGATGATGGCTAGCGACATGCGTGCCCCACGCTACGAAACGTTCTGGAACTGGATGCGCATCATCGACGTCGATCGCACGAACGGCGACCCCGCCTCTGCGCGCGAGGCGCTCCGCCACCTCGCACAGGGCGGCTCCGTCGGCATCTTCCCCGAAGGCGGCCTCGAACGCCCGCCGAAGCAGCTCATCACTTTCATGCCCGGCGTCGGCCTGCTGATCAAAAAATCCAAGGCCCGCGTCGTGCCCGTTTTCATCGACGACACGCCGCAGGTCGATCCCGCGTTCGCAAGCCTCTGGCACCCGAGCCAGTCGAAGGTAACGTTCTACCCGCCGATCGACTACGCAGAGTCGGGCCTCTCCGCCAAGGACATCACGCAAGACCTCTTCGATCGCTACAAAGCGTGGACGGGTTGGCCAACAAACGAGAGCCCGAGGACCCTGCTCGAAGATGTCGCCTAACCGCGCGCCTTGATGAGTTCGCGGATGCGTTCGAGCCGTTCCTTGTGCTGGGGCCGATCCGGTTCGAGACGGACGAGCGCGTCGAGGTGCCGTTCCGCATCGACAAACTTCCCGGCAACGAGCGCCACCCTCGCGGCAAGCTCGCGCTGGTCCGCGTCATAGGGCGCGATGCTCACCGCGCGCTCGGCCTTGTCGAACGCAAGCTCTTTCTCGCCCGATTCCGCGTACCGCTTGGCGAGCGAAGCCGCGTAGGCGGGGGTGTACTGCGCGCGCGCATCGAGAAACTCGAGATGATGGTTCGCCTTGGTCTGCAGCTCTGGGTCGTCCTGCTCGAGGTAGTACTTCGAGAGCAAGCGATGGGGCTCTTCCGCGACCGGCACCGCCTCGGCCCACTCTTCGAGCAGGTCCAGAGAGTCAGTCGATCTCACCCAGTCATCGGTCGAGAGCATGAGTTCAACCGCGGTCTCTGTGCCGCGCGCCTCGGTATCCGTGTGCAGCACGCCCCAGGCCTCGGCTTCTTCGAACGCCCACTCCTTGAACTCCTCAAGGAACTGCTCGCTCGTCACACCGAGCTCGCTCGGCATCGCCTCGTCCTCGGTCCGACCCTGCGCGTACGCGTCCATCAGCTTCAGCGGCGCATCGTTGCCGAACCGCTCGACCATGAACTCGTACATCCAGTGCCCCTGCGCGTACGCCTGAGTCCGATCGGTCGGCGTCTTGGGGCGCGTGAACATGATGTTGATCTGCTTCATGTCGAACAGGCCGTCGCTCTCGAGCTTGCTCGCGAGCAGCCTGCACATCCGCTCATCGCGCGGCGCATCTTCGAGGTACTGCGCTGCTGCTTCTGTGAACCAGTGGGGGAGCCTGTTCTTCGTCCTGCTCAGCGTCACCGTATGAACGTACTCGTGCGCGATGACCCGGCGCCAGTCGTAGTACCCGACTTTGTGCCCGGGGCCGGCGCGGGGCACCTCCATCGCGATCACCGGGCCGGTCGAGGCCGCGATCGTGTGAATCTGCGGCATGCCCGCGATGCGCACCGCGAACCACGCGTGGTTGGGCATCAACTCGATTACAGTTTTCTGCGCAGGCTCGTGGTCGATCCCGCCGTCGGCTTTGCCGCAGATCCGTGCGTGCGCCAGTTCGAGCGGCCCGGTCATCTCTCGCGCCAGGATCTCATCGATGCCCGGCTTGTATCGCACAATAAAGTGCTCGCTCTCGAACGTGTCGTAGCCCACGATCTCTTCGAGCAGTTCGAGGCTGTTGTTCGCGCGCGCGTTGAACGGGTCGAGCTCCGCTACCCGGCGCAGCGCCGTCAGCGCGTTCAGGTCACGCCCCGATTGCAGCTCGAGCAGCCCGAGCAGGATCGCCGACTCGGGCAGGTTCGGCTGGCGACGCATCGCTTCTTCGAGATACTCGGCGCTCTTGCCGTACTGGCGCCGCTCCGAGAGCGCCCAGCCCGCCAGCAGGTACCCACGCTCTGTACCCGGGCTGATGTTGTCAAGCTCCCCGAGCAGTTCCTCGGCTCTGTCGTAGTCGAACCGCGACGCCTCCGCGGCGCTGAGCATCGCAAACAGCGCGCGGTTCTTCGCGTTGCCCACGAACGCTTCTGTTACGACCTGCACCGCGCCGTCCGAATCGCCCTGACGGATCCGCGCCTTGGCAAGCACCTCGCCCCCGAGCGCTGACCGGGGCGTGCGCCCAGAGATCGGGTCAACGTAAGGCGGGACGAGCGTCATCTCGAGTTCGTCGAGTTTCGTCGCGATCGACTCGGCGCGATCGAAATCGAACGAATCGACCGCGAGCATCCCGAGCAGCCTCCACGCCCCGGCGCACTGCGGGTTGAGCTGCAGCGTTGCCATGGCGGCCTGCTGCGCCGAGGCCCTTTCGTCCTTGTCGTACAGCAGCTCAGCTTCCGCGAGCGACGCGGGCCAGTACAGCCGATCCAGCTCACCCTTGGCGCGGGTCAGCAGGTCCATGAGCGTGCGGAAGTCGGTGCCGTCGTTGCGCTCGGGTCCGACGAGCCGTGCGCGGATGATCAGCGTGCGCACGCCGTCGGTCAGGTCTTTGGCCGACTCCGTGCGCTCGCCGATCAGTTTCTCGACCGCCTTCTGTGACTCGTCCGCCGCCTCTTCGTGCTTGCCGAGCGCCTCCAGCCCCGTCGTGCGGAGCATGATCGCGCGGTACGAGTCATCGCCCGTCAGCAGATCAATGCCCTGTTGAATATCGCCCCGCGCGATGTACGCCTCGGCGCGGATCTCCGCTGGCACCGTTTCATTGTCGAACACCTCGTTTGTGATGTCGCCCCGGATCAGAAACGCCTGCGCTCGGCGCGTCGGCGTGTCGAGATCGTCCTTGGTCCAGAAGCCGTGGAACACGCGCAGGTCCTTCGCCTCGTCTTCCGATGTGTAAGGCGCTTCCAAGACCTGCGCCAGCGCTCTTGGCATCGCAAACTCGGGCTCGTTGTGGCCGACACCCCGCATCTCCGGCTGCGCAACGAGCCTCGCGAGCACCGGGCTGTGCACGTCCTGTATCGGTGTGATGTCGCTGCGGTAGCGCTCGATGTCAACGTCCCAGCCCTCGGGCACTTCGCTGTCGAACGCCTTCATGTCGATCTCGGCCTCGTCGTTGAGCTTCACCTGCCAGAGCCGAACGATCACCTCGTCGCCCGTCTTGTTGAGCGTCATCGCCATCCGGGGCAACAGCACCGACGTCGAGTTCTCGTACCACAGCCGGATCTCGTCGAACTGGTCGTCCTCGAACCGCTCGGCGTTGGGGACGAGCACCAGCTGCGCACAGCCGTTGGTAAACGGGATCAGATCCTCACGGTGCTCGATGCCCTCGGTGACCTCCGCGAGTCTCGCGTCGTAGTTGGCAAGGATGTCCGTCTTCTTCTGTCCCAGCGGCAAAGGCAGCGGGCCCTCGCCGATCTTGAGCGGGTCGAATTTGGCACCGGGCGGCGCGACCTCGCGCTTAAGCACCAACTCTTCTTCGGGGATGCGTTCGGTCAGCCACCTGCCGTCGAAGACGAACGTCCGCCCGTCGGGTTCGCGCCGGTCGCCGATGGTGGTGGTGTCGAAGACCACGGCGAACGCTCGCGCGGTTTCGCCGTCTTCGTTGGTGATGTTGAGAAACGCGAGCGAGCCGCTGCGTTCCTGTGTGTCGCCCGCCAGCGCGTACTCTCGCTCATAGATCAGCGGCGCACTCAGGCGCTCGATGTCCTCGTCCGCTTGCTCGAGCGCATCGAGCAGTTCATCGAGCGTCTCGAACCCGCCCTTGTCGTCCTGCGCCACCGCCGCCGGCGAGCACAAGAACAGGCTGACAACAACAAGACCGGCAATCCATCGCACCACGCGGCTTCCTCCTGCAAGAGTGAACACAACTCTACGTTGTACCATCTGCGCGCCGCGCGGGTTCCCTGACCCCGGTTTACCCCCAGCCCGGGGACTCAGAGGGGGCCTCGGTGTCCTCTTCGGGTCGGATTCCCTTGGATTCGAGGAAGTCGCGCAGGATCGCAGCCGCCGCGAGCGAGTCCCGTTTGGCTTTCTTTTGTTTGTGGGTCATGCCGGACCCGGCCATCCGCCAGTTCGCCTCGACGCTGGTCAGCCGCTCGTCCTGCATGTGAATAGCCCGGCCCGTCCTCAGCGCCAGCCGATCGCCGAACGACCGCACGATCTTGGCCCTCGGGCCTTCGGAGCCGTCCATGTTCAGGGGCATCCCCATAACAAGCTCGCCCTGCTCGCGCTTGGGGTCCTCGCCGAGCTGTTCGACCGCGATCCGCGCGATGGCTTCGAGCAGCGCCGAGCCCTGGCCGTGGGCGATCTGGACATCGACCATGCCGATCGGCGTCACAATGGCCGTCGCGCTGTTGCCAAGGGCCAGCCCGGTGCGTTTGTCGCCGAGATCGATCGCTAAATACCTGATACCAAAGGGTATCCGAGTTCGAGCCGTGATACACTGAGTCTGGTTAAGTTCTAAAGCGAAATTTGGAAGGCGATCGTATGTTCTTGATATCAATCGTGGTCAGAATCGCGATCCGCTTCGCCATGGCAGGTGTCGCTCTGACTTCCATGAATGCTTTCGCCCAGACGCAGGGTTTGCTCTGCTCTACCCGCAGTGAACTGATTGCTTCCTTGAACCTAGTTGCGCACGAACATGCGGTAGGGTTGATCGGAGATCATCTTATCGTCAGCCACTCGAATCTTGATCGGGTAAAAATCTTCAACATTTCAGATCCGTCAAGCCCTGAGCTTGTGCACACACTAGAGAGGCACTTTGCTCCACAACAAATCCGTGTTATGAATTCGACCGTGTTGTTTATGAACACGCACGGTGGCGATGGGCTCGTAATGTATGACTTCTCTGATCCGCGTCAACCCGTGCCGTTGTCAAGTGTGAGCGCTGACACGCATGACATCGAGATGAATGGCGAGATAGCATACTTAACGCAAGGAAACGCCGGCCTGACTATTTACGATTTTTCAGATTTGTCAAACCCGGTATTCCTTGGGAACTACTTTCGCAACACACCGGGAAGCGTGGGATCGGTTGAGCGTGTCGGCGACTACCTCTACATGACTGACGGTATCCTTGGTATGAAACTACTGGATATAAGCGACCCCGTAAAGCCGGTCGTCGTGGAGGAGTTTTCGACTGACTCGCAAGCGTCCAGCGTGCATCGCTTCGGGGATGTTTTGTATCTTATTACATTGGACCAACTCATAATCTACAGCATCGCCGATCCGCGGCATCCTGTCCCGATCGCGATCAACCCGCTTCCGTGGCCCCGCGGCGGACTGCTTCGTTTAGGCGATCGGATTTATCTTGCATGCGGCCAATCGGGTGTGTGGGTGTTCGATGTCTCTGAGCCTGTCAATCCAACCTTTGTACGCACCTACGCGCCCGAGGTTCGGTCTACATATATCGCTGCAAATGATGAACTGCTGGTTGTCGTTGATCCTTACCCTGGCGTGACTATCTATGACCTGCAGGCGCCGCTGGATACTGGGTTGTTATCCCGCGCGTCTGAGGGTGCGTCGACCAGAACCGTTGCTGTAGACAGCGGCATCGCTGCAGTTCTCGAAATCGGCACTGGGCTGCGACTTTACGACACAACTGATCCGTCAAATCCTGCTTTGCTCTCTACATTAAGTGTGCCGAGTTTGGGTTCGGCGATGCAAATTGCCAATGAGGTTCTTTACATCGCGGCCGACACGCAGGGTTTGCAGGTTATAGATATTAAAGACCCAGCATCGCCAATTCATCTTGGCCAGGTTGATACCAATGGCTCGGCAAAGGACGTGGTCGTCGATAATGCGTTTGTCTATCTCGCAGATGGTGGTATGGGAATCAAGGTAGTTGATGCACTGCAGATCAATTCATCTGGAGTCGTCGGCTCAATCGATACACCCGGCGTTGCAAGCGGAATCGATCTGGTTGATGACACGTTGTATGTTGCCGATGGCAACGGAGGAATTCACATTGTCAACGTGTCTGATCGGTCAAGTCCTGTGGTGGTCGCATCTAACGAAACCCTAGATTTTGCGTACGACATAGAAGTTGTCGATGGTGTTGCATGGGTTGCAGCAGGCGAGGAAGGATTGGTTGCGTTTGATGTTTCTGACCCAGCCAATCTAACCAAAGTTGCAGAATACGATCCCTACATAGATATGGGTTACATCAAAGTCCGGGTGGTCGGGCAGACGGCTTATGTCGCGGATGCATTCTGGGGGCTGCATGTCATCGATCTACAGGACAATGAACTGCTAACTCGAGTCGCATCATTTCGCGTCGATGGAGGAGCCGACGATATAGACGTTATCCAGAACGAAGTATACATAGCCAGCCGCGATTCTGGTCTGCACATTGTCGATCTGACCGACTGTCCACCTGAGCCATGTCTCGCAGATGTCAACGGCGATGGTCAGCTCTCACCGACTGACTTCACGGCTTGGCTCTTCGCATTCAGAACGCTAGACCCGGCGGCCGATCAGAACAGTGACGGCCAACTTACATCTACCGATTTCACGTCTTGGGTAAGTAACTACAACGCAGGCTGTGAATTCTAACTATTTCTGTCCCGGTCGCAGCTTCTCCCAGAGCGCCTTGAGCTCCTGGGCCTTCTCTTCGGGCATGACCAGCGTCGCCTCGGGCGTGTGCACCACGACGAGGCCCTCGCAACCGACGAGCGCGACCGTGTGGTCGCTTTCGGAGTTGAACACGCTCACGCCGCGGCTGTTCTCGAACTCGGCATGCCCTGCACCCGTCGCGCGGTTGCCGCTCGAGTCGGCCTTGAGCGTCTCGAAAAAGCTCGGCCAGCTCCCGACGTCGAGCCACTTCACGTCCATCTCGACCATGCACACTCGCACCTTGCTGTCGGCGGACGCGGGTTCCATGATCGCGTAGTCCACGCTCGTCTTCGGAAGCGTCGGGTACACCTCGGCGAGCACCGCGTCCTGTTCCGCTGTGCCCCACGCGCTCTGTATCTTCACCAGACCCTCGAACGACTCGGGCTTGAACCGCTCAAGACAATCGAGCACCGTCTGCGCCTTGAACACGAACATGCCCGAGTTCCAGCCGAACAGCCCGCTCTCGACATACGCCTGCGCCATGTGCAGCGGCGGCTTCTCAACAAACTTCGATACCGCGAACGCGAGCTGGACGTTGTTGTCGCCCCGGCAGGTCGGCAGCGTATCGATCGGCGCCCCGCGTTCGACGTACCCGAATCCCGTCGCCGGGTAGGTCGGCTTGATCGAGAACGTCACGAGTCGCGATGGATCCTCTTCAACAAGCTCGAACCCGAGCCGGAGCCGATCCTGAAACGTCTTGTTCGGCTCGATCAGATGATCCGCGGTCAGCACCGCGAACACCGCATCCGGGTCCTGCTTGGCGAGCACCGCCGCCGTGAACCCGACCGCGTTGACCGTGTCCCGCGGCGCCGGTTCACCCAGAATCTGCGCATCGCCAAACTGCGGCAAAACCTCGCGGATCTGCTCGCGGTACCGCTCACCCGTGCAGATGAGCCGGTTCTCCGCGTCAACCAACCCCTCGAGCCGACCTGCTGCAATCTCGAGCAGCGAGCGGTTCTTGCCGGATTCATCAGGGATGAACTCGATGAGCTGCTTGGGCTGCCCGTCCCTGCTGACGGGCCAGAGCCTTGTGCCTGAGCCGCCTGCCATGATCATCGCGTGACGCATCGAGATTCCTCGTAAGTCCCATGGGCCAGAGCATTCTCACCCGTCCAAGAGCGTATGGCAGCAGGCATCACGAAACGAGCCCCTTGCAGAAGCAAGAGGCTCGTCATCAGTCAAGCTGTTCGTGCTCTCTCAGCACCCGGCGTTGAAGTTGGCGACCCAAGCCGTGAAATCGGTAGGTGTGCACGAGCCGTCGCCGTTCTGGTCGCACACTGGGAGGTTGTTGTTGAATGCGTTGACCCACGCGGTGAAATCGGTGGGGGTAAGTTGGCCGTCGCTGTTGACGTCGGGCAGGCACGGGGTCGTGCAGTTGAGATCGAATATGTACGCCGAGCCAGATCGGTACCCGTTGACATCGTCCCAGTCTGTCCCGATCACAGCAGTGTCCCCCGAGACCGACAATCCGAAACCAGAACTCCCCACGCCGTCGCCTGCGAACATTTCAGCTTCCTGTACCCAATCCGTCCCGTCAAATCGGAACATATACACCGAGCCTTGTATAGAAGCCCCGTGGTCGTCGTGTCTGAAAGCGCCGATTACTGCAGTATTACCTGAGATCGAGACAGAGTTACCAAACTCATCATATGACGTGCCGTCGCTGGCGAGCAGTTTGGCCTCTTGCACCCAGTTTGTCCCGTCGAAGCGGAAGACGTACGCTGATCCAGTTTGGTCCCCGTAGTCGTCGTTATGAGGCGATCCGATCACGGCGGCATCACCAGAGACTGAGATCGACGAGCCGAACTGATCACCCTCAGCGCCATCCGTGGGAAGCAGTTTGGCCTCCTGCGCCCAGCTCGTCCCGTTGAACCGGTACACATACACCGATCCAGAGCCACTCCCGTTGTCATCGTCACCTGGTGCCCCGATCAAGGCTGTATCGCCCGAGACTGAGACTGAGTTGCCGAACAGGTTGCCTGCTGTTGTGTCTGTAGGGAGTAACTTGGCTTCTTGCACCCAACCTGTTCCGTTGAACCTGTATATATATGCGGAACCAGAGCCGTTTCCATTATCGTCGTTCCTGTCTGCTCCTATGACGGCCGTGTCACCAGAAGTGGAGACTGAGGCACCGAACCAATCCTCGGTTGCTCCGTCGTCCGCACGCAGTTTGGTCTCTTGTTTCCAGCCAGAACCCATGACACCATTTAGACGATAGACATATGCTGAACCTGATCTCCAGCCGTTGTCGTCATCATATCTCGCACCGATCACGATGGTATCACCAGAGATTGAAACAGAGTATCCAAATGCTGCTGTATCCACTCCGTCATCAGGGAGTAACTTGATTTCCTGCACCCAGTCTGTCCCATTGAATCGGAACACATAGGCTGAGCCAGACCGAAGCCCGTTATCGTCATCCCCTTTTGCCCCGATCACAGCGGTGTCGCCCGACACTGAGACCGAGAAGCCAAAGTTGTCACTCACAGACCCGTCAGCGGGGAACAACTTGGTGACCTCATCTGGTTCGGACGAAAGAGCATGGGTTGGGCCAGCAAGTGTCATGGCTGCGACTACGGATCCGGCACAGATAGAGGTACGGCTCTGCATGAATCTGCTCCTGCGGTGAATTCCTCTGGAGTCTATCATACCGAAGCTTCATTGAAGCTCAAAAATCACAAAAGCCCCGCCTGGTACGCAGCCTTAATAAGTTCATCAGAAGTTGTGGGCTTCGGCTCCATCGCGAGCGCCCGGCGGACCATCTGTTCCGCGTCGCTCGCCGATTCGCCAAGCGCCATGAGCGCCGCCTGCGCTTTCTGGGCCTCGGGTTCGAGCTTGCCGCCCATCGCTCGGCTGCCAGCCGCCGCCAGCGCCGCGTCGAGCTCGTCTGTGGAGAGGAACTTCTCGACCTTGCCGCTGAGCTCGGCGACGACGGTTTCCGCCATCCGCTTGCCGATCTCGGGGAGTTTGACGAGCCACTTCGTGTCACCCGAGGCGATCGCCCGCGCAATCTCGGCCGGCTCAGCCGCCATCGCCCGCAGCGCCTTCCGCGAGCCGATCCCCTTGACCGTCGTGAACAGCGAGAAAAACCCACGCTCCGTCGCCGACCCGAATCCGAGCAGTCTGGGCGTGAATGTAGCCCCCTGATTTTGGGATTCGAGGATGAGGTGCGTGTGCAGGACGAGTTCCTGGCCGACGGAACCCTCCAGCCTCTCGGCGAGGTACACCGGCACCAAAACCGAGTACGCGAGCGCCGATCCGTCGGGAACGACCACGACCTCGGCGCCCTCGATGCTCTCAAGCCGACCTGTCAGGCGATCAATCATTGCATCAGCGTAGTCCGATCCCATGCTCGAGTGGGTTCTCGTCCCGACCGGCTCAGGTTGCCACCCCATCACGCCGATAACCAAGGTGCATGGGGCCAATCGCCCCCGCACGACGGAGAAGACCAGACCATGCCCGGACCTACAACCATCCTTGTCGGCACCGAAGCCACCATCTCCGAGATCCTCGGCGCTATCAGCGACGACTCCGAGGTGCTCGGCTGTGTCACGCTCGACTCCGCTCCCAAGGGCCTGCCCGTGCTCGCCAAGACCAAGAAGCTCGAGAAGCTCGCGGGCCGGGGTATCCGCAAGGCCTACATCAGCATTCCCGCCGAGCTCGACACCGGCGCCATCCCGGGCCGGCTCGAAGCGCTCGGCATCCAGACCGTTAACCTCACGCCGATCGCAGACCAGCTCACCGACCAAGCCGCGGCTCCGAGCATCAAGCTCCAGAGCGCCGACCTCGACGTCGCCTCGCTCATCGGTCGCACGCCACACCCGATCGACCGCAAGGCCGTCAAGAAGCTCATCCGCGGCAAGCGGGTGCTGGTCACCGGCGCGGGCGGCTCGATCGGTTCCGAGATCGCATCGATCGCCGCCAGCTACGAGCCCGAGCAGATCATCCTGATGGAGCGAGCCGAGAACGCGCTCTTTGAGATCGACCGCCGAATCCGCGAAGAGTTCCCGGGCGTGACCCGCTGCGCGGTGCTCCACGATGTCGTCGATACCGAGGGCACCAAGGCGCACCTGAACGAATTGCGGCCTGACATCGTCTTCCACGCCGCGGCTCACAAGCATGTGCCGCTCATGGAAGACCACCCGGCGCACGCCGTCACGAACAATGTGTTCGGCACCAAGTCGATCGCCGACGCCTCGATCGAAGCGGGGGTTGAGCGGTTTGTTCTGATTTCAAGCGACAAGGCCGTCAACCCGTCGAGCGTCATGGGCGCGACGAAGCGCCTCGCCGAGAGATACATCCAGGGCGTGCAGCGCCGCCACAAGGGCGAGACCAAATTCAGCATGGTCCGGTTCGGCAACGTGCTCGGCTCCGCGTGCAGCGTGCTGCCCATCTGGGCGAGCCAGCTTGCAAAGTCGCGCCCGATCACCGTGACCGACGAGCGCATGACGCGGTACTTCATGACTATCCCAGAAGCCGCGGCTCTGGTGATCCAGTCCGCCGCCCTCGCGCACGACGGCAAACGCGCCCCTGTGTTCGTCCTCGACATGGGCGAGCCGATCAAGATCCTCGACCTCGCCAACAGATTCTGCGCCGCCAGCGGCATCGCCAAGGGCCGCGAGCCGATCGTGCTGACCGGCGCACGCCCGGGCGAGAAACTGCACGAAGAACTCGCGTACGACGCCGAGCAGCTCGCGCCGACGAAGTTCGCGGGCATCAACACCTGGGCTGGTCACCTGCCCGACGACTTTGATCTTGGCGCGCTCGTGTCGGATCTGTCGAGTGTCCGCGCTAGCAGAGACACCGAGGCCGTCATCAAGGCGATCAGAAAGCACGTCCCCGAGATGATCGCCAAGGCGGCGGTCGTCGCGGAACTCAAGTCGAATGTGTCGTCGGAAGCACCGAGCGGGGCAGCCGCGTAAACTTGAACGGTCGGTACAGACGCCGACGCGGAGCACGCCATGAGCGAACGGGCCAAAATCCTGACCGAAACCGCCGACGCACGAGCCGACGCCGAGCGCCTGCTCGCGGGCCTGATCGACGCCCGGTCCAAATCCGAGCAGCGGCTCACCGAACTCAGCCGGAGCGACATCCTCAAAAGCCTCACCGGCAAGAGCGCCCTGGACAACGCCATCGGCAGCACCGAACGCATGATCGAATCGCTCGACCGCGTTCTCCGCGAGCTCCGCGAGAAGCTCACGCCCGAAGAGATCGCCCTGCTCGAAGAGCTCAGCTGATCCGCATACGCTGGTGGCATGCAAACCCCAGAAGTCCTCTTCAAGAAACTCGACGACAACGCACTCATCCCCGCGTACCAGACCGAACGGGCCGCGGGGCTTGATCTGTCCGTGTGCCTGCCGCGCGGCGACCACGCTCAAGACGAGGTCGTTATCCAGCCCATCCACAAAGGCGGCTCTATCGTCAAGCTCCCCTGCGGGTTCGCGTGCGCCATCCCCGAGGGCTACGAGGGACAAGTCCGACCTCGCTCGGGCCTTGCGACCAAGTTCGGCGTCACCGTCCCAAACGCACCCGGCACCGTGGACAGCGACTACCGAGGCGAGATGTTCGTCGCACTCATCAACCTCGGCAACGAACCCCACACCATCCGCCACGGCGACCGCGTCGCGCAGATGGTCATCTCACCCGTCGCCCATGTGACATCGGCCGAGGTTGACGACCTCGACACAACCGCCCGCGGCGAAGGCGGGTTCGGTTCGACCGGGTTTGCCAAAGCCCACTAGCAACGAAAAAACCGGCCCCATCAGGGACCGGTTTGAGATCGTGTCTAATTACAAACTCGTTAGAGCTTCAGATCGCCGAGCCCGACGCCGCCGAACCGGCTCATGTCGAGGCCGCCCTGGTCGCCTTGCTCCTTGGCCTTCGCCTTAGCCTTCTCGCGTTGGCGGCGGAGCAGCGGGGTTTCCTTGAGGATCTCTTCGGGCGTGCGGTCGTCGCGTTCGCCCTTGTTGCCTCTGCCTCGACCACCACCGGGGCCGCCCTTGCCGCCGCCGGGTTTCTTGTCGCCCTTGGGGGCTTCTTTGGTCTGCTTGATCGAGAGGCTGATCCGGCGTGAATCCGCGTCAACCTTCAGAACCTTGACAGTGACAACCTCGTCGGGCGAGAGCACCTCGGCGGGTGAGTTGACCCGCTTGTAGTCGATCTCGGAAACGTGCACGAGGCCCTCGAGCCCGCCGGGCAGTTCGATGAACGCGCCGAAGTCGGCGAGGTTCTTGACCTTGCCAGTGACGGTCTCGCCCTCGGTGATCTCGCCGACCGCAGCAGCGAACGGGTCCTCTTCGAGCTGCTTGAGGCCGAGGCTGATGCGGTTCTCGTCCCAGTCCATCTTGAGGATCTGGACCTGCACCTCTTGGCCTTCTTTGACGTAGCGGGCGACGTTCTTCTCGCCCATGTTCACGCGGTCGTGCGACAGGTCGGAGACGTGCACGAGGCCGTCGATGCCGCCGATGTCAACGAACGCGCCGAACGGCATGATCTTCTTGACCTTGCCCGCGACGGTCTGGCCTTCCTGAAGCTTGTCGCGAAGCTCGGCCTGAAGCTGAGCCTTCTGTTCCTGCAGGATCTGGCGCCGGCTGAGCACGATGTTGCCCGAGCCCCGGCGGTCGATCCGCTGGACGTGGCAGGTCATCTTCTCGCCCTTGAAGATCGAGAGATCGGGCACCCGGTCGAGCGAGACCTGGCTGGCCGGCATGAACGCGCGGTGGCCGGCGATCTCGAGATCAAGTCCGCCCTTGTTCACATCAACGACGCGAGCCTCGACCACCTGGCCCGGCTCGAGCATCTCCCAGTCGGCCTTCTTGACCGCGCCCGGACGCGAGCAGACGTACAGCCCCTCGCTCGACTCGTAACGATCAACCGTCACCTCGAGCTGGTCGCCGACCTTCGGCTTCTCTTCGCCCTCTTTCCATTGGGCGCTGTCAACGACACCCAGCTCCTTCGGGCCGAACTCGACGAACAGGTCGTTTGGGCCGACGCTGACGACGATACCTGTGCGGTGCTCTCGGCCCGCGTGGACAACCCGCGGCCCCCGACGTCCCTTCGACGTCGCGGCTGCGGCTTTCTTCGCCTGATCGATCTCGGCAGGGTCATGAGCGTGACCCTGATCGGCGAGTTTGTCGAGGTCGGCCATCGCTTGGTCGAGCTCGCCCTGGATCTCGGCGTCGAGGCCGTCGGTCGGATGGCTTGGAGCGGAAGAAGGAGCAGGGGCGGCGTTGTCGGCTGTCGGCTTCAGGGCCTCGGTCGATTCGGGCTTGGGCTGCTGGTCTTGGTTTTGGTTGTCCATCGTGGTCCGGGTCCGCAGATACAAAGAGTCATCGCCGGGCTGCGCTCGGTGCGCTTGGGTTCACACCCGGGAAGTCGAGTTTACCGTGTTCTCGGCGGGATTGCCCGCCTTATCACGCCGTTGTCACGGATTTAGGCAGACCTTCGCGGATCGCCTCGACGATGCGCTGAGCCGTCCGCACATTGGCAAGCCCCGCGTCGGCGTCGATCTCGGGACGCTGGCCCGAACGCACCGAATCAAGGAACGCCTCGATCTCCATCACGATCGGCTCGCCGTTGTCAACATCGAGCTGCTCGACGTTGACCAGCTCGTCCCATTGCAGGTTCGTCAGGTCCATGCCCTCCGAGAGCTGATCGCGGACCTCGTCCATCTGGGCCTCGTTGGCGACCCGGCGGATGAGCGTGCCCGTCTTCTTGGCGTAGTCGATCTTGATGTACGCGTCCTCTGAGGTGATCCGCGTCACACGCTCGGTCTTGAGCGCGAGCCTGCTGAAGGTCATGTTGGCGACGCAGACACCCTGGTCCTCGCCGAGTTCCCAAGTCAGGCGTGCGTTGCACAGATCCTCGTGCTTGGTCACCACCGAAACACCCGAGGCCTCGACGCGGTCCGGCTCCCGGCCGCCCATCAGGCTGATCACGACATCGAGGTCGTGGATGCCCATGTCCATGACGACGCCGATGTCGATCGAGCGGAACGTCATCGGGCTGACCCGGTGCACTTCCATGAAGCGGGGGGTGATCTGAAGACCCTCGGCCGTCGCGCGGGTAAGGGCACGCATGATCGGGTTGAACCGCTCGATGTGGCCCACCATCAGGACTGCGCCCGACTCGTCGGCGATCTTCTTAATCGCCTCGGCCTCGTCCGGGTCCTGCGCCAGGGGCTTCTCGATCAGGCAAGCAATCCCGGCTCTGAGCAAGGGCTCGGCCATCTCTTTGTGGTAGATCGTCGGAACCGCGACACTCACCGCGTCGGGCTTGGCAGCGACAACATCTTCGATCGTCGCAAGCACCGGGCAGCCGAACTTCTCGGCGATCTCCTGTGCGCGCTCGATGTTCGCGTCGTACACGCCGACCAGATCGATGTCTTCCATCTCCGCGTACACACGCGCGTGGTGCTGACCCATCCGGCCGACACCGACCGCGGCGCAGCGGAGCTTCTTCTGGGATGGTTTGCCTTCGATCATCTGAGAACTCCGTGGTGCTGATGCGCTCATCGAGAGTGGTTCCTTCTTGCGTTCATTCCGCATCGGGTGTGTGTAACGACCCGTGTTGCTCGTGGTGGTGGGTGAGTGAGCCGGTCCTTAGGTTCCTGTTGCGCTTTCGTTTGCCTGCTGGAGCGAGATCTCGATCGCCGAGGCCAGCCTCTCGAACGTGGTCAGCCCGACAAACCGGCGGACAAGCTCACCCTCGTTGAGGATCAGAACCGTCGGCACTGTTGTCACACTGAATCGCTCAGTCAGGGCCTTCTCCGAGTCCGTATCAACCGTCATCACACGGACCTTGTCCGCGTAACTGGCAGCGAGCTGACGGACGACCGGTTCGAGCATCCGGCAGGGCATGCACCACGACGCACCGAACTCGACCACGACCCAGCCGCCCGATGCCTCGGAATCGAACGTCGAATCGGTCAGCCTGTCGATCGAAACATTGCTCATACACACTCCAGCGCCGTCGAACGCCCCGGATGACCCATCCGAATCGCGCCCGCCGGCAGCCCCTAAGTCTATGCGGCGGCAAGGCCTGATGACAGGTTACTTGTTGTCCCAACCGAGGTCCGGGAATACCCCCATCGCAAACGGTTTCTAGCCCATCGTCGCCGACCAAACACGCAAAGCCTGCGCGTGTTCTGCGGGGTCGTGGACCCGGAAGAGCCGGGCCCCGGCCTGCGCGTGCAGCGCCGAAACCGCGACCGATCCCGCGAGCCGCTCAGACGGTTCGCTGTCACGACCGAGCGAGACCCTGCCGACGAAGCTTTTCCTGCTGGCGGCGCTCATCACCGGCGCGCCGAGTTCGCACAGCTCGCCGGTTCTGCGGATCAGCTCCAGATTCTGCTCCACGCTCTTGCCGAACCCGAGCCCGGGATCGAGCACGACCGACTCCCGCTTTACGCCCGCGTCCAGCGCCAACTCCATGCGCGCACCGAGGTACGAGCGCACGTCCGCAACAACATCCGCGTACCTCGGGTTTGAGTCGTACCTGTCCGAATACGAATCCTCGGTCGGCGGCGCAAGCCGGTGCATCAGGATCAGCCCCGAACCACTCGACGCGGCGAGCGACAGAATCTCGCCGTCCTCCTCGCCCGCGGACACGTCGTTGATGATGTCAGCGCCCGCATCGATCGCCGCCTGCGCCACCGCAGCGAGCGTTGTATCAACAGAAATCGCAACCTCCGGCAACCGCCGACGAATCTCCGCGACCACCGGCACCACGCGAGCGATCTGCTCGCCCGCGTCGATGCGCTCCGCGCCGGGACGCGTCGATTCGCCCCCGATGTCCAGCACCCGAGCGCCGGTTTCGACGCAGCGCTCGGCGTGCAATGCCGCGACTTCGGGTGTGTCCAGCTTGCCCCCGTCAGAGAAACTGTCGGGCGTGATGTTCAGAATCGCGACGATGCAAGGTTCCGAAAGGTCGATGACCTTGCCATGCCCGATCTGCCAGCGGTGCGTGCTCACGCGTGACTGTACGGCGGCAAAAAGAACAGCGGGCCGACCGAAGGGCCGACCCGCTGTGGTACATCAGACTGAAAGACGAAGGCTTAGAAGCTCGGGGGTGCTTCTTGGCCATCGCCCATGCCGCCGCCGGCCATGCCCTCGAAGGCAGCCGCGGTCTGCTTGGAGACCTCGATCAGGTCGGTCGGGACCACGGCGCGGAAGCTCATGCCGCCGCCGTTGGCTTGTGCCGAAAGGCCGAGCGGGGTGACGTGCTCAGGGATGTCAACGTTGACCGGGCCCATGAACATCGCGACGGTGGGCAGGACCGTGTTGAGGATCGAGCCGCCGTCGACGTAAGCGACCATAAACGGCTCGCTGTGCAGACGCTCGGCCTGCTGCATGAGCAGCTGGTCAGCCGCGAGTGCGCCGCCGTTGCGGGCCGCGTTGATCGCGTTCTCGACGTTCTGGCTCTTGGTGCTGTAGGTGACCACAACCGAGCTGTCGTCGGCAGCAGCGATGTAGCCCGCGGGGCCGCCCGAGGGGCCGAACAGCATCGGCATCATCATCTGCATCTGCATCGCGCCGGGCTGGCTCATGTCGGGCAGCATCTGGATCGACCAGCGGTGGGCGTCTGCGCCGCCGATGGTCTCGGCCTCTGCCGAGTAGCTGGTGGTCATGCTGATGCCGTTGACGACCTGGTCGTTGGCTTCGCCGATCTGCTCGCCGAACGCGCTGACCAGCCCGTCGGCATCGTCCACGGTGAAGACAGCGCTCATGTTGGTGAGCAACCCGCCGCCCATGAGGCCGCCGGGGCTGACACCCATGACCTGTGCAAGACCGGTCGCGTTGTCGAGGAAGTCCATCGGGTTCAGGCCAGCCATGCCGCCGGCTTCTTCGCCACCCATCTCGCCGATCTTGGCGAGCATGTCCTTGATGCCCGGTGCGGAGTAGTCCATCGCGTAGGCGAAGAGGTAGGGCCCGCCCGGGAGCTTGCCGAGCATGCTGCCCGCGTCGCCGGCGTCGGCGAAGGTGTTCGCGAGTTCGGTGCCTTCTTTGAAGTTGGCGCCGATCTCAAAGCTGAAGCCGTACTCACCGCCCGAGACACCCATGAGCGCGCGGTCGGCGTCGCGGGCGAAGCCGCGGACGAGCGCATCCATCATCTCCATCTGGCCGGCCAGTTGGTCGGCCTGTGCGCCGCCCATGGCCATCATCTGGCCCATGTTGTTCGACGCTTCGTCCCAGCCCTCGAGCATCGGCTCGCGGAGGTTGTCCATGTTGGCGATGATCAGCACCGCGTTGTCATCGGACATCCGGCTGCCGGTCTCGCCCATGAACGTGTTGTGGTCGTCGGTGTTTCCAGCGGACGCGTCGAAGTTCGCGAGCACGTCCTCCATCGGGCCGAGCGCCGCGAAACCGTCGCCAAGGTCACGGATGTACACCGTGTTGCCCTCGAAGTCGAGCGCTTCGAGGCCCTCGCCGGTGCCGCCGAAGTTGGCGACCATCGCCGCGTAGTCGGTGACCGGGATGATCGCGACCATCGGCGGCTCTTTCTGCTCTTCGAGGTTCTCGATCGAGGTCATCGCGATGGCTGCCGAGCCCTCGGCGTTGATGCCGGGCATCGAGAGCATCATCTTGGCCATCTGCACGCCCATCTGGGCTTCCTGCTGCTGAAGCGCCGTGGTGATCGCCTCGGCCTGCGTGAAGAACGCGTTGACGTTGCCGATCGAGATGACAACCGGGGTGCTGGCGGGCACGCGGTCGAGCGCCTCGGGCACGTCTGCCGCGGCCACACCCAGGGGCAAACCGGCCACAACAACTGCCGCCAAAGCTCTGCTCAAAACCGTCTTCATCTGTCGTCCTTTCGTATCGTGACCCGCGCAGGCCCTACGTCGGCCGCTTTCGATCCATCACGGGCTGGCAAAGGCACGACAACTCTCGGCCCCCGCCTCGATGTGTATTGGGTGAATCACACCCCTCCGTTGCAACTCTAGGGGACCGGGATTTCCCTAGGCAGCTTGCTTTGACCCCAAAATCTCACTCTCAAAAAACAACAGAGCCCCCAAAACACGTGCTTTAGGGGCTCTGGCCGGCGTTGGTTGTTCTGACGAGGGGCTACGAGGCTCGGGCTCGTTCTTCTTCCTCGGCCTCCTCGGTTTCTTCGTCGCTGTCCTCGATTTCGTACTCATCCTCGTCCACTTCGGACGGGTCGATCTCGTTGCCGTCTTCATCGACCAGGACGTAGTCGTACTCGTCTTCCTCTTCTTCGTACTCCTCGTCGTCGTCCTCGACCTCGTGCTCGTCTTCATATTCCTCGTCCTCGTCGAGTTCGTCTTCCGGCTCGACCTCTTCGTCCTCAGACTCGGCATCTTCGGCAAGCTCGTCCACTTCCTCCGC
>JAUILU010000010.1 GCA_030432905.1 Phycisphaerae bacterium
ACCACAGTCATCGCCGCCGAGCAGCTGGGCAGACGCGCTCGGGCGCTCGAACTCGAGCCGCGATACTGCGATGTCATCGTCCATCGTTGGCAGGAGCTGACCGGCAAAGACGCGATCCTCGACGGGAGCGGCGACTCGTTCGCCCGCGTGGCCGCCGAGCGGTCCTCGTCGAGTACGGATTCGTCGGACGAGTCGAAGGCCACAGAAGCGATCGTCGGGGCGGCTGGCGATGGGTAAGCGTGGACCGAGGCCGACACCGACCGCCGAGCTTGAGCTGCGTGGCAGCAGGCAGGCGGCGATCAACAAGAAGAACAACGAGCCGCAGCCCGAACTCGGCGCTCCTGACCCCCCCGCTTGGCTCGAAGGCGAGGGACTCGAGGTGTGGAACGAGCTCGCGCCGCAACTCGTCGAGATGGGCGTGTTCACGAAGGTCGACGGCCTGGCGTTCGCGCGGTACTGCGTGCTGTGGGCGCAGTGGGTGAAGGCGACGATGTTCGTGCAGAAGCACGGCACGACTTACCCGCTCAAGGATGGCAACGGGAAGATCAAGTGCTTCGCGCAGTTCCCCGAGGTGGCGGTCATGAACAAGACATCCCTGACACTATCGCGGCTGGAGGCGGAGTTCGGCCTCACGCCGAGCGCCCGGACGCGGATCAGCGTGCAGGTCAAGCCCGCACCGCGGTCTAATGACCCGAAGGAAGAGTTCGATTTCGGGGGCTTCAAGATCGAGGCGTACGCCAAGAAGAATGCGTAACGAGAAAACGCCCCGGCGACGGCCGAGGCGTTGCAGGTGCTGGGTGGGGCTAGGCCGGACCTTTTTCACGGAGCGCGTGATACTCGGTCATGGCGTCAAGGTGACAGCAGTCTGAAGCCGGGTAGTTCGCCCGCCCGACGCGCTTGATGATGCCGCGTTCGTGCAAGAACAACATCGCAACGGATGTCTGCGTGCTCGGCTCGTCGATCGCTGCGGCGAGATACTCAAGTCTGGTTGGCGAGTTCTGATGCTCGTCAAACCAATGCGCGACGGATTCGAGGACATCAAGACAGCACCGATGCTCGTACGGCTTGCCTCGCCGGGGCGTGGCCGACCTGCAGAGTTTGCCCGCTCGATCGACGCTGAAGGAATCTGTGGCGACCGGCATGATCACGCCGCCTTTCCGGCTGCGAACAGCCCGCGGTCGGTCTTGACGAATCGGGTTTTCTTCCCCTTCGCTTTGATCTCGCGGATCATGGCTGCGTAGAGCGTGGCGTGCGGCGTGGCACCGTTGGTCTTCCAGCCTGCGGCGATGGCTTGTTCGGCGATGGCCTTGGCCTGCAACGGTTCCTTCGACTTGGCAAGGACCTGCGCCGCGTAGTCGAGCCCGCTCCGCTTCTTTGTCTTTGCCGTCTTGGCCGCGTCGTTGGCCGGTGTCGCCCGAGCGGGCTTTTTCGGCGTGGTTGTGCCCTTCTTGGTGGGCTTGCCGGCAGACCGCTTCGTCGCGGGCTTCTTGGCCTTGGCGACCGGCTCAACAATCTCGTCAGGGACATTCGTACGCCGCTTGGCTTTCGCCGCGTCTTTCGCGGCGACCTTCTTCATCACACTCGAGAGGGGGCTCTTCTTGGTCGTTTTCTTCTTGGCTGTGGTTGTCATTTGAGACTCCTTCTGGTTTGGGTTCTTCGTTTCGTTGGTCGAACCCGCCGACCCAGTGCCGGCGAGCGTTGTGGCTTACCGGTAGTTCCAAGTGATGCAGTGGTTCGCAGCGATGGGCTCGTACGGCGTTGGGTAGACCTCGTAGCCGCGTGCCCTAAGTTCGTCGTTCAGGCGGCTGTTCAGCTCGCCGGTGTTCACCTTCTCGGCTGCGAGCGTTGCGGCTGCCTCGGCGATGCAACGCCTGTCCCGCTTGATCGCGGCGTGAAGCTCGTCGGCCTTCCGCGAAATCGAGGCGTTCATCCCTTCGGCCTTTGCCGCGGCGTTGTCCAAGAACTCGGCGAGTTCCTTCTGGAGTTTGGCGATCTCGCGGATGGCTTCGTTGGCGCTGTTGGCGGCGTTTGTCATTTTGCTGTTCCTTTCGGCTTCGTTTCCTCACGAGGTTTGTCCTCGCGTTGGTCACATCAAGCCATGACATGGGCGACAGAGCAAGTCGAATCTGCCATGATTCGCAGATGTTTTCGAGATTGTGCACAACATCGGACAGAGGGGGGAATAGATGGCTAGGCATGCGCCCACATCTGGGGGCAAGCATTAACTCGACCCATCTTCACTCTTGGCGCGGTTGTGGCTGGGGTGATTGAGAATGCCGATGTTGAGCCTGAAGAGCATCGCCGATATTCCGTGACGAAATGACCGTACATGTACGCTGCAGAAAACGCAGATTCGGGGAGATGAACCAAGGCCGAGAACTCCACCTCTTGACGGTTGACGAGTTACCGCTCGATATCCACATCCGCCGCACGTGTGACGCCTGCCTCGCCATCGGCGGCGTTCCCGGCTGCGTCATGTGGTGCGATAACCTCCGCCTGGAACTCACCGCACAACTTGGCGGCGTCTACTTCGACACCGACATCAAGCTCGTCCGCCTGCTCCACAGCTGCTGCCCGCCGGGCGTCGCTGCCTGGGTCGCGTGCGAACAGCGCAAGATCATCTCGAACGCGGCGATGGGGTTCGTGCCCAACCACCCTGCGGCGTGGCGGGCGGTGAACGTCATCGAGGAGTCCTTCTTCGAGCGCCGTCTCGTCGGCGACCAAGCCGGGTCAGGCCTCGTCGCACGGATCACGCTCGAGCACGACGACGTGGTCCTCTGGCCGCCGGCCTGCTTCCACCCGCGGGTAGGCGAGACCATCCGCGACCCCGACCTTCCGCGACTCCTTATGCAAGCACATCTCTTTGCGGGGACATGGGTTGAGGGCCGGAAGAATGACCACGAGGACCTCTGGAGGAGGAACCGGGTGCAATCATCAAACTAATTACATTCCCTGTGATAGACGCTATACTCATCCCGTGCGGATGTTGGCCCACAGACTCTCTGCGATCGCGTTTGCGCTACTTATTACGGCGGCCATGGTCTCACGCGGACCGGGCTCGATCCCAGATGGTGACCATACCCACGGCCATGTTCACCATCATGATCGATTGGCGCATCTCCATGGCCACTCGCATTTCGATCATCGAGACCTTCTGGGCGACTCCGGATCACGAAGCTGTTTCGGTGAGAGTGCTCACGCTGAAGCAGACCACCACTGCTGCTGCGACCATCACCATTGGCAGCCTGTAGACGGGGTACTTCCTAGCCGTCATTCGGACTCTGTGCCGACGGCAGCGGTAGTCGCATTGCTCGAAGATGCTTGGTTTCGCTCCGGGTCTCACGCTCATCAGGATTCGTGGCCACCGCTCCGGGGGCGACCACCGGATTATCTGATCCATCTCCGAACAGTTGTGTTGCTGACCTAGATCCGGCTGGCTCTCCCAGCCGTGCTATTGCGTGCGCAGAGCGTGCGTGAGGCGTGATCGGTCCACCTCACCCTGTTCGGAGAATCCCCACTTGTTGACAAATCCATCCCGGCCCGCTGTCGCCGTCGCCCTCGCGGGCACCGCGGTGATGCTCGCGGGCTGCCAGAGATATCAATCCAGGCCGCTTGATCTCGCGGCTCATCAAGACGCATGGCTCGCGCGGACGCCGGGTGATGAGCCGGTCCGGGCGTTCGCCGAACGACTGGCCAAAGCGGGCGAGTCCACAACGATGTTCGATCTGTCTGACGGCCTGAGCCTTGCCGAGGGCGAGATTGTCGCTCTTGTGTTCAACCCGGATCTGCGGCTCGCTAGGCTACAAGCCGGAATCGTCTCGGCCACGGCGGAGCATGCCGGACTGTGGCAGGACCCGCAGTTCGGCGTCGACTTCCTGACTGTGATCGAAAGCGCAGCGAATCCACTCCTTGTTACGCCTGGGATGTCGTTCACGATCCCGATCTCGGGTCGCCTCGAAGCCGAGAAAGCGAGAGCGGACGCTGCTTTGGCTGCTGAGCTGACGCGGGTTGCTGAGCAGGAATGGCAACTGCGAATCGAAGTCCGGCGAGCCTGGTTCCGGTGGTCTGCAGTCAAGCTGCAGGCAGACAAAACTGAACGACTGCTCGCGTCGATCGAGTCACTGGTTGCGTCCATCACAAGGCTCGCAGAAACAGGGGAAATCGTCCGGACCGAAGCAGCGTTGTTCGCGATCGAACAGGTGAGCCAGCAGCAGGCCCTCCTGATGTTCCGCGGGCAGGCGGCTGAGCGGGAGCAGGAACTCCGGATGCTGCTCGGTCTGTCTCCAGATACGCCATTGGAGTTCCTTCCGACGCTTGCTCTCCATGATGATCCGAAAGACATGACTTCAGCTTCCGCTACGAAACGAAGCCTTTTGCTTTCTCGGCTCAGGGATGAGTACAAAGCTTCGGAACAAGCTCTTCGGCGGGAAGTGCGCGAGCAGTACCCCGATCTGACGATCGGGCCGCTTGCCGAGTTTGACCGGGGCAGCACCCTGCTCGGGTTCTCGCTGTCACTCCCTATCCCAATCCTCAACGCGAACAAGCAAGGCATCGCCGAGGCTCATGCGAAACGCGAACTCGCGCGGGCTGCTTTTGAGACCGCGTACGAGCGTCTCGTTGGCTCTCTCGCCGCGACACGCGTGCGGCTCAACACGCTCAGGCAACAGCGCGAGATCTTCGAGGAAGACATGGTCCCGCTTGTTGATCGGCAGATCGCGGACGCAGGGAACCTGCTACAGCTTGGAGAGGGCAGCAGTCTTGTGCTGCTCGAAAGTGTGACCCGAGTCGGGCAGACACAAATCGCCCTCGTCGATGCGAGGCTCGGGGAGTCTCTCGCAATGGTTGCACTCGCCGAACTCGTCGGGCCACCCGCGATCCACACCACGGCTTCATCCAATAACGACGACAACCCCATAGACCCTGGCGTGGCCGACTCGGCCCCGGTAACAAACGACGGCGACAACGCTCGCGAGGAAACCCCATGACGCTCCTACGTTTTCGTTCCATTCCGATCCTCATGTTTATTGGCGTTTCGGTGGTGATGCTTCTACCCGCATGCACGCGAGACAGTGGCAACGCCGAGGTCTCAGAGCAGGAAGACTCGAACGTAGCGGCGACCAACCGCATCGATATTCCAGCGACCGTGCGGAGCAATCTCGGAATTACGTTCGCCAAGGTCGAGCGCCGGCACGTGGGCAGCACGATCCGGGTGCCGGGTTCCTTCGAGCTTCAGCCGCTCGCTCGTCATGAGTACCGCCTGACCCTACCCGGCGCGGTGCAGATGGAAGTCGATCAGTACCAACAAGTCGAGCTCGGGGATCTGCTCTACCGGTTCCGGTCACCGCAGTGGCCGGAGCTACAACACGAAATCATTGTGGGTGAGCAGGACATGGAGTCCGCGCTCGCCGAGATTGCCGTTGCACAGGCGAGGATTGATGAAACCAAGCGTCGAGCGAGCATTCTGCGTGAGCGGCTGTCGTCTCTGAGCAATGCCGAAATCCGCAATGCCGACCTAGAAGCCCAGGCCTCGGAGATGGAGGCCAGCCTGCCGCGACTTCGGGCGGAGTTGAGGCAGTCCAAAACCAAGCTTGCGAATGCCGAAACCACTCGCGAGCACGCTTTGCACCGAGCTTCGGCGGCTACCGGAATTCCCGAAAATCGCCTTGGTGCTGAGATCGAGAACGACGGGAAGACAGTGCCCACTTTCAGAACCATCGATTGGATCGAAGTACGCGCGACCGAACCGGGTGTCGTAGAGATGCTCGGGATCACCGATGGTGCGTTCGCCGAAGCGCCCACGCTCGTGCTCTCAACCGTTGATCCAAGCCGAGTTCGCTTTCGTGCCCTCGCGCTCCAAGCGGATCTCGTCCGACTCAGGTCAATCCCTTCCGCCTCCATCGTGCCTCCATCTTCTGGCGGCATCCCGCTCAATGACGGCGTTGAAGCAAAGGTCACGATCGGGCTCGAAGCCCACCCAGAGCAAAGGACAGTCACACTACTTGCCACGCCGAGCGAGGAGCGAGCGTGGATCCGACCCGGTATCTCGGCATTTCTCGAAGTCGTCACGAGTACGACCGGAGGGCCCGCGCTTGCGATCCCGCGGGCCGCGATCGTGAGAGACGGCATCACGCATGTGTTCTTCCGGCGCGACCCGCAAGACCCGAACAAAGCGATCCGGGTCGAAGCCGACATGGGCATCGACGATGGACGGTGGGTCGTGATCAACAGTGGCCTCTCGCTGCAAGACGAGGTCGTCCTCAACGGCACTTTCGAGTTGAAGTTGGTGACCCAGCAGGGCGGCGCAATGCAGAAGGGTGGCCACTTCCACGCCGACGGCACATTCCACGCAGAAGACGACTAAGAAGGGCGAGGTACCAATGCTGAAACGACTTATCCAGTTCTCGCTCGATCACGCCGCACTCGTGCTTGTGCTCGCAGGCGTCCTGCTCGGGCTCGCGGCGTACCAACTACCGAAGACGCCGGTCGATGTCTTCCCGGAGCTCAATGCGCCAACGGTTGTGATCATGACGGAGTCGCCCGGCCTCGCCGCCGACGAGGTCGAGCAGTACGTCACCTTCCCGATCGAGACATCCGTCAACGGAATCCCAGGCGTCCGCCGCGTTCGCACGAGCAGCGCGATTGGGCTCTCTATCGCGTATGTCGAGTTTGACTGGGGTATGGACATCTACCGAGCGCGACAGCTCGTCGGCGAGCGGTTGGACACCGTTCGAGAGGAGCTTCCGCCCGATGCACACGCGGAGATGACTCCGATATCAAGCATTACCGGCGAGATCTTGCTACTCGCGGTCTCTTCGCCCGATGGTGTAGTCTCGCCACTAGAACTGCGGGCATACGCAGAGTATGACCTGCGAAACAAGCTTCTTGCGATCCCGGGCGTTGCTCAGATTTCTGTAATCGGCGGGGAACTGCCCGAGTACCAAGTGCTGATACAGCAAGAGAAGCTGCGCCTCTACAACCTCGCGATCGAAGATGTTATCGCCGCGGCAAACGAGTCACATAGCACGCTGAGTGCTGGCTACATGCCGGATGTGGACAGCCTAGAACTCCCGATTCGCCAGAGCGGGCGTGTACGCTCCGCTGCCGACATCGCCGGGACAGTCATCAAGTATCATGACGGCGCTCCAGTCACGATTGAGCAGGTTGCCCATGTGCGACTCGGACCGGCTCTCAAACGTGGCACCGGTGCTGAGGGTGGACGTCCAGCGGTCATCATGACCGTACAAAAAGCCCCGGGCACAAACACACTCGTCCTCTCCGATCAAATTGACGAGACACTCGATGCGATCATGCCATCGCTTCCTTCCGGCATTGAGATCAACCGGCAAGTCTTCCGCCAGTCCGACTTCATCCGTCTGTCAGTGACCAATGTTGTTCACGCCCTTCGAGATGCGGCGATCATCGTGTCGATCATTCTGATTCTGTTCTTGCTGAATATTCGCACAACACTGATCACCCTGACAGCGCTGCCATTGTCGCTCGCCGCCGCGTTGCTCGTGCTGGGTTGGATGGGCGAGACCATCAATGTCATGACTCTCGGCGGCCTAGCCATCGCGGTCGGTAGCCTTGTTGACGACGCGATCATCGATGTCGAGAACGTCTTCCGCCGCCTGAAGCAGAACGCGACCAAGTCTGCAGAAGAGCGGCAACCCAAGTTGAAGGTCATCTTCGATGCGAGCAACGAGATTCGCCCGGCGATGGTGTTTGCAACCATCATCATCGCGCTTGTTTTTCTGCCTCTGATGTTCCTGGAGGGCATCGAGGGTCGGTTCTTCCGGCCTCTCGGCATCGCATTTGTTGTATCTATCATGGCATCGCTCGTCGTCGCCTTGACCGTCACGCCAGCGATGTGCCGGTACCTGTGGCACGTCAAGCCGGGCAAAGGCGAGTCACCCGATGGGTTCCTTGTACGGTTTCTCAAGCGTCTCTACGAACCGAGCATCAGACTGACCATCCGACTCCGCGTCGCTGTGCTCTCGCTGGCGGGTATTGCCACAGTGCTTGCCTTCTGGCTCGCCTCGACATTCGGAACATCGTTTCTTCCCGAGTTCCAAGAAGGTACGTTCACGGTCTTTCTCAGCGCTCCCCCCGGCACCTCGCTTGTCGCAAGCGATCGAATGGCATCGGCGGTTGAGCAGCAACTCGTGGCAGTCGATGGCGTCAGAAGCGTGACGCGCCGGACTGGCCGAGCTGAACGCGACGAACACGCCGAGCCCGTGAGCAACTCAGAGATCGAGATCACCGTCCAGCCCGGCTACGACAACATCGAGGTACGTGAGCACATTTCGGAGATCCTCGAACGCGTTCCCGGCATCACCACCAATATCGGCCAGCCGATCGAGCATCGTCTGAGCCACATCCTTTCAGGAACACCCGCGGCCATAGCGATCAGTGTCTACGGCGATAATCTTGATGTCCTCCGTCTGATCGCCAAGGAGATTGAAGCCGCGCTCAAGCCGCTTCCTGGGGCACGCGATGTCGCGGCAAACCGTGAGATTATGATCCAATCGCTCCCTGTCGAATATCAGCACGCGGCCCTCTCGGCCTATGGACTCACGCCACGTTCCGCGGCGGAGCAGGTTCGAAACGCGATCTTCGGAGTCAAGGTTGCCGAGGTGAACGAAGGCGTTCGACGCTATTCGCTCGTGGTCAGGCTCGAAGACGAGGAACGCGACACAGTGCGCGATCTGAAGGACCTTGTACTTCGAGGCAAGGGTGGAGCACTCGTACGTCTCCACGAAGTCGCGGTCATCGGGCCTGAGATGGCCTCGAATCTGATCACGCGAGAGAACGCACAACGGAAAGCAGTCGTCTCGCTCAACGTCGCCGACGGGTCGAACCTCGGGCATCTCGTTCAGCAAGTGCAAGAGCGCGTAGATCCGATCGTACAAAAGTATGGCTATACGGTGAAATACGGCGGACAGTTCGAAGCCCAGCAGTCCGCGAGCCGGACGATCTCGCTCTTTAGCGGTGTCGTCGTGCTCATCATGGTCGTGATCCTCAATCTCGCGACCGGTTCTCTCCGGGTATCGCTCTTGGTGCTTGTGAACTTGCCGCTCGCTTTGATCGGTGGGATACTGGCCATCTTTCTCACGGAATCACCCAACCCGCTCACGAACGCCGCGGCCCTCTTTGGCGCGGGGATGTACACCGCCCCGGTCATCTCGATCGCAAGCCTCGTCGGGTTCATCACGCTCTTCGGCATCGCCGTGCGGAACGGCATCCTGCTTGTCAACCACTATCAACATCTGATGGTCGAAGAGGGTGTTCCTATGCATGAAGCTATCGTACAAGGCTCGATGGAGCGTCTCGTGCCGATCTTGATGACGGCACTCACAGCCGCGCTGGCGCTCATCCCAATCGTCCTCAAAGGCGAAACGCCCGGCAACGAGATCCTTGCTCCGCTCTCGGTTGTCATTCTCGGGGGCCTGCTGACCTCAACATTCCTGAACCTCGTCGTCGTACCTGCGGGGTACGCGGCTATCCACCGACTCAAAACTCCGGCGAGTGCCGGCTGACTTTTGTCCTGAAGCCTTGAACCATCAAGTAGGAGATCACCATCATGAACAGCACAACCACGACACTCGCCATGCTCGCCGCCTGTGGGCTCGCTCTCGTAGGCTGTGGAGAATCGGGCAACGAAGGCGACCACGGGCATAGCGCAGATACGCAAGCACAATCGGAGGATGCTCACACTCATGCCGACGGATCAACGCACGGGGACCACGCGGATGGCGAGCAGATGGATGAGGAGGATCACGACCATGATGAAGTCGCACTCGATCCGGTGAGCATCGACGGCATGAGCGTTGAACTCGCCCAGAATCATGGTGCCATCGATGCCGGGCAGGAGAGCCACCTCGTCGTCAAGTTACCTTACAGCGACAACGGCGGGACGATCATCCGAGCCTGGATCGGTACAGAGGACCGCACGCTGTCGTTCGTCGGCAAGGGTGAATACGCCGCATCGCACGATGACTACGACATCCACGTGATGGCTCCAGATCCGCTCCCGGAGAACACCATGTGGTGGATCGAGATCGAGAAACCCGACGGCACAAAGACCGTCGGCTCGGCCACACCAATCCTCGAGTAGAACTGCGAAGAGCATCCACCGCTGAGTATGCTTCCGAGAACACGATGACATAGACCTTGATTCAAGGACAATCGATTGCAATCCCTGTGATGGGATTGCACGAGACTAGGTGGGGCACATGTCTATGCCCGCCAGCGCAGTCGCAGCGCATTCCCAATTACTGAAACCGAACTGAAGCTCATCGCTGCGGCGGCGATCATCGGGCTGAGCAGCACACCGAAGAATGGGTAGAGCACGCCGGCTGCGATCGGAATGCCGGCAGCGTTGTACGCGAACGCGAAGAACAGGTTCTGACGGATGTTCCGCATGGTGGCACGGCTCAGTTCGCGGGCCCTGACAATGCCATTGAGATCGCCACCTACGAGCGTGATCGAGGCGCTCTCGATTGCGACACCAGCGCCGGTGCCCATCGCAACGCCGATATCGGCTTGGGCGAGCGCGGGAGCGTCGTTGACGCCGTCACCGGCCATCGCCACCACATGGCCGTCGCTCTGGAGTTTGCGGATGACCTCGGCTTTCTGTTCGGGCAGGACCTCGGCTTCGACTCGATCGATGCCGAGCTGGTCCGCGATCGCCTGAGCCGTGGTCCGGTTGTCGCCGGTGAGCATAACGATGGTCAGCCCGTTCTCGTGGAGCGCATCAATGGCGGCCTTGGTGGTCTTCTTGATTGGGTCCGCTACAGCGAGGAGGGCGGCAAGCTTTCCGTCGATCGACGCAAACATGGCCGTGCCGCCTTTCCGTCGGTGCTCGTCGGCGCGGTCGGCGAATGAGGCGACATCGACGCCTTCGTCCTGCATGAGGGCGGGCGAGCCGATGGCGACTCGGGCGCTATCTACAGTGGCGACGATGCCTTTCCCGGTGACGCTGTCAAACTCGGTCGCCTCGAATCGCGTCTCGGTCCGGTCTTCGAGTCCCTCGATGATGGCCTCGGCGAGCGGGTGCTCGGAGCCTCGCTCGGCGGCCGCGAGCAGCCCGAGTACGCGGCTCTCGTCGAAGCCTTCTTGGACCTCCGCCGCGACGAGCGTCGGCCGGCCTTCCGTAAGCGTGCCTGTCTTGTCTACGACGATCGTGTCGATCTTCTCGAACGCCTCGAGCGCGGCCGCATTCTTCACCAGCACACCTTGTTTGGCTCCCTGCCCCGCGGCGACCATGATCGACATGGGCGTGGCGAGCCCAAGGGCACACGGGCAGGCGATGATGAGCACGGACACCGCAGCGATGAGCGCGTAACTGAATGAGGGTGTGGGGCCTACGAGCAGCCAGACCACGAACGCAATGACGGCGACCGCGACAACGACCGGGACGAACCACGCTGCAACCGAATCGGCGAGCCGCTGAATCGGCGCGCGAGACCGCTGGGCATCGGCGACCATCTGAACGATCTGAGCCAGCGTCGTTTCGGAGCCCGTACGGCTGACGGCCATGATGAACGAGCCCGTCTTGTTGACGGTGCCGCCGGTCACTTCGTCGCCGGCCGATTTCTCGACCGGAACGGGCTCGCCCGTGAGCATCGATTCATCGACCGTGCTGCGCCCTTCGGTGACCTCGCCATCGATGGGGATCTTGTCGCCCGGGCGCACCCGGACCCTGTCCCCGGCTCGGAGTTGGTCGACGGCGACCTCTTCATCCGATCCATCGTCAGTGATCCGCCGGGCAGTTGGCGGCGCGAGTTCAAGAAGCTCACGGATGGCTCCGCCGGTCTGCCGGCGGGCTCGCAACTCCATGACTTGGCCGAGCAGCACCAGAGTCACGATCACGGCCGCAGCCTCGAAGTAGACGCCCACGCGGCCAGCATCATCGCGGAGTGCATCCGGGAAGAGCCCCGGCACGACTGTTGCGACGACACTGAAGACGTACGCGATTGAGACGCCAATGGAGATCAGCGTCCACATGTTCGGGCTGAGGGATCGAACGGAGCGGACGCCGCGCACAAAGAACGGCCATGCGCACCAGAGCACGACCGGCGTCGCGAGGACGAGTTCTGCCCATTGGCTCGTCGCGGGCCCGATCCATCGGTGGAATGGGTGTCCAAAGAGCATGTTGCCCATGACATAGACCAGCAGCGGTGCGGTGAACACCGTGGCGATCCAGAACCTTCTGGTCATGTCGCGAAGTTCGGTGTCGTCCTGCTCTGCTGTGGCGTCGACGGGTTCGAGCGCCATGCCGCATTTCGGACAATCGCCGGGTCCGACCTGGCGGACCTCGGGGTGCATCGGGCAGGTGTAGATCGCGTCCGGTCGGCCGGCGTCGGCTTTGCCATCGCCACTATGGCTTGAACAGCACGAGTGCGGGGTCTCCGTCGCTTCGGCATCATCCGACTGATGGCCCGCGAACCTCGCAGGGTCATCGCGGAACTTGGCTGAGCAGTGTGTGCTGCAGAACAGATACTCGTGTCCATCATGGGTGACCGAGTCCGCTTCTTTACCGGGTACAACCTGCATTCCGCAAACTGGGTCGGTGGCGGTGGATTCATTCGTCATGCGTGTTCTCCTGCCGGCGGATAAACCACCACTCGGCCCCGAATATGACCGCCATGCCCACAACGGACACGATGAGGACGAGCGGGTCGGACGTTGCTTTCATATAGAAGAAGGCACCGAGCACGACGGCATCGAGCACGAGTGCGGTGAGGACGATCGTCGCCTTGGCTCCGACGTCCTTGCGGAGGTGTCGGTACACGCCCCAATGGATCGCCATGTCCATCACGATGTAGAAGATCGCGCCGAGTGATGCGATGCGGCTGAGATCGAAGAAGATCGTCAACACCATTGCGATCACAGCGGTGTAGACGAGCGTGTGCTTCTGAACCCGGCCGGGCATGCCGAAATGCCGATGTGGCACCAGTTCCATCTCGGTGAGCATGGCGAGCATCCGGGACACGGCAAACATGCTGGCAATCAAGCCGGAGATCGTCGCAACGATGGCGAGTGCGATGGTGAGCCACTCCCCCCATTGCCCGACCGCGGGTTTCGCGGCCTCAGCGAGCGATGAATCGCGTGCGCCGATGATCTCGTCCACGCTCAGGTTGCCGGCTACGGCGAGCGTGACCAACAAATAAAGTCCGGTGCAGATCAGAAGGCTGAAGATGATCGAACGCCCGACGTTCTTCTTGGGCTCCTTGATCTCGTCGCCACTGTTCGTGATGGTCGTGAATCCCTTGTAGGCCAGGATTGACAGGGCGATCGCGGCCAGGAACCCGCCGACGCCGCCGCGGGCCTGCGATGCCGAGCCGTCGCCGATGAGGTTATCGAACGAGAGCCCGGACACCCAAAGCCCTATGCCGGCGAACACCGCGATGCCGCCGATCTTGATGATCGCAGTGATCTTGCTCAGGCCTCCGATTAGCTGATTGCCGAGCAGGTTGACGATGAAGGCCACGGCGATCAATCCGACACCCAGGGTCGGCACGAGCCATGAGTCGGATCCCTCGCCGAAGATCCGCATGGTGTATGTACCGAAGGTACGAGCAACCAGACTCTCGTTGATGACCATGGAGAAGTACATCAGCAGCGAACATCCAGCGGTCACCACGCCGGGACCGTACGCCTTCTTGAGGATCATTGCGATGCCGCCCGCGGACGGGTACTCGTTGCAGACCTTGATGTACGAGAACGCGCTGAACGCGACGACGACCGCTGCGGCGATGAACGCAACCGGGAAGAGGCCGCCAGCGAGCTCGGCGACCTGGCCGGTCAGGGCGAAGATGCCCGCGCCGATCATGACGCCGGTACCCATCGCGATCGATCCGGACAATGTCAGGCTGCCCTTCTCGTACTCGTACCCGTGCTCGTGGTCTTCGTGGTCGGTCATGATTATTCCTGTGGCAGCTTGGAGAGGTAGTTCTGCGGGTCGGCCTTGAACTTCGGCAGGCATCCAGCGCAGCAGAATCGGACAAGTTGTGTACCCGCGACGATCTCGACAGGGTCACCCATCGACCCGAGCTTGCCGCCGGCGACGACGCACGTATCGATCGGGTACGCCGCGCGCTGAGCGTCTGCGTACGCCTTGTCGAGCTTGGCCATGTACTTGGCCGGCTCTTTGACGAGCGACTTCTCGCACCCGCCGCAGCAGAAGCGGACGAGGCGGTTCATGTAGATGAAGTTCACGGGCTTGCCCATCGAGCCGAGCGGGCCACCCACGGGGCAGTTGTCCATGGGGTAGTCGGCGAGTTGCGTTTCGACGATCTTCTTGTCGAGCGCTTCGAGGTGCTTCGCGGGGTCCGCCTTGAAAGCCGCGGCGGCCTCGGCGTTCTCTAGTCGCACGAGTCGGTTGTTATGCACGTGGTTGACGGCGTCATCACCAAGCTTCTCACTTGTGACGATGCAGGTATCGATCGGGTAATGCATGAGCTGCTGCTCGACGATCTTGGCGTCGATCTCGCCCCAGTACTGCGCCTGGTTCGATTCAAACTCTCCAAGGCAGCCGGCGCAGCAGAAACGGACCTCTCGGTTGTCGTACACCTTGACGACGGGATCGCCCATCGACCCGAGCTTGCCGCCGACGGGGCACGAATCGAGCGTGTAGGGGTACGTCAGGCCGGGAGACGCTTCGCCCATCACGGGGGCATCGACTGCGTGTCCGGCGTGATCTTGGCCGGGCTCTCTGTGCGCGACGGCGAGCGTCACGAACTCGTCCTTGCGTGCCTCGTTCCACGCGAGGAACTGCTTGCCGCAGCCCGGGCAGCACAGGCCGATGGTCTTGTCCTTGTACTCGACGGTGCCGGCACTCGGCACGATGGGCTCCTTGCCGATCGGGCACATGGCGTTGACGGGTGTCGCCTCGTTGGACTCGGCTTGCCCGTGGGCGAACGGGTTGAACGTGCAGAGGCACGCGAGAGCGATGGGTGCGATGAACGGCTTGAGCATGATCAGGCTCCTTGTGCTTCGGAAGAAGCGGTTTGGGTTGAGCCGGTTTCTGCCGGCTGATTGGACTGACTGCGAGACGAGAGGCGGAACTTCCACTCCGCCACCCAGCAGTACAGGATGGGAACGACGAACCAGGTGATGGAGGCAACGGCCATGCCACCGAACGACGGAATGGCCATCGGGACCATGATGTCCGAGCCTCGCCCAGTGCTCGTAAGTACGGGCAGCAGCGCGAGGATGGTGGTTGCGCTCGTCATGACGGCGGCACGGATGCGGAGTTGCCCGCCATCGACGACCGCCTTGCGAATCGCTTCGATCGAGTCGGGATTGTCTTCGGCCATCGATTGCTCGATGCGGGTCGCCATGATGACGCCGTCGTCCGTCGCGATGCCGAAGAGGGCGAGGAATCCGACCCAAACAGCGATGCTGAGGTTGTACGGCTCGATCTGGAACAGCCCGCGCAGGTTGGTGCCGAGCAGTGAGGTATCGAGGAACCACGGCTGGGCATAAAGCCACAGCATGATGAACCCACCGCCCCACGCGACAAAGACGCCGGTGAAGACCATCAGCGTGACACCGACTTTGCGGAACTGGAAGTAGAGCAGCAGGAAGATGACCGCGAGCGCCAGCGGGAGCACGATGCTCATCCGCTTGGCAGCGCGGACCTGGTTCTTGTACGAGCCGGAGAACTCGTAGCTGACACCTGCAGGGACGATCACGTCACCTGCATCGATCGCGTCCTGGATCAGGCGCTGTGCGTCTCGAACGACCGTGACCTCGGCATAGCCAGGCATCTTATCGAACAAGACATATGCAACGAGGAAAGTGTCCTCGCTCTTGACCATCTGCGGGCCGCGTCGGTAGTCGAGGGCGCTCAGCTCGCGGAGGGGGACCTGCGCACCCGACGGCGTCGGAACGAGTATGTCGCCGAGGGTCTCGGGCTGGTCACGCAGCTCGCGCAGGTAGCGAACACGGACGGGGTATCGCTCGCGTCCCTCGACCGTCATGGTCAGCGGCTTGCCGCCGATGGCGACCTCGATGACTTCTTGCACCGATGCGATCGTCAACCCGTACCGGGCGATCTTCTCTCGATCGATGTCGATTTCAAGGTATGGCTTGCCGACCACGCGATCGGCGAAGATCGCCGCGGGCTGGACACTTGGGACTTGCTTGAGCAGGCGTTCGAGCTCGAGGCCAAAGGACTCGATGGTTTCGAGATCGGGGCCGTACACCTTGATGCCCATCGGGGCGCGGAACCCCGACTGCAGCATGACGATGCGTGTCTCAATGGGTTGGAGCTTCGGGGCGCTGGTCACGCCCGGCATGTCCGCGGCGGCGACGATCGCGTCCCAGATGTCTTGATTCGATTCGACCTCGTCGCGCCATTGGCGGAACGGACGCCCTTCCTCGTCCTCGATCAAGTTGCCCTGATCGTCTCGGACGAATGTGTTGGCTTCCGTGTCGTAGCGGAAGTTGAGCCGTCGGCCCTCACCATCGGTGCGGTACTCGCTCTTGTACTCGATGATCGTCTCGATCATGGAGATCGGGGCCGGGTCGAGCGGGCTCTCGACACGGCCGATTTTGCCGACGGCCATCTCGACCTCGGGCACGCTCATGATGCGACGATCGAGTTCCTTCAGGATGTCGGTCGCCTCGCCGATCGATGCGTGGGCCATCGTGGTCGGCATGTAAAGGAACGCGCCCTCATCGAGCGATGGCATGAACTCGCTGCCCAGGCCCGGGAAGGCGTGGGCGATCTCGACCGCGGTCTCGTTCTGCCGGACTGACTCGGGCAGCCATCCCCAGACCCGGTCAAAGCCGAGCCAAACGGTCGCGCCAAACAGCACGACAAGGACCGCGGGTGACATTCCGACGAGTTTGTGGCGGAGCGTCCACGCAAGCACATGCGGGAACGCAAGCCTGACGAGCCAGAACGCGAGCAGAAGCCCGCCGACGATGGTCCCGATGAACACGGCGTTGCCGACGACGCCCGGTTCAGGGCCGAGCGGTTCCCACGCCCCCGCGAGCACGACTAGCACAATCAGGACCGCGACGAGATTCGCCGACAACTGCAAGCCTCGGACCACAAACTTGGGCAGCCAAGGCTTGGCGATGTAGAACACGCCGAACGCCGTGATGATCAGCCCGCCGAGCGTGTGCAACCAGATCGCGATCGCGAGTCCGGAGACGGCGAGAGTAATCGCGCCCGCCGCTCGCAACAGCTTGGCCTTGTGGCGGAAGCCCATGAGCACGTGCGCGGCCGCCGGGAGGATTGTCAGTGCAATGACAATCGCGGCGATCAGAGCGAAGGTCTTGGTGTACGCCAGCGGCTTGAAGAGCTTTCCTTCTGCAGCCTCCATCGTGAAGACCGGCAGGAAACCGACGACCGTCGTGGCGACCGCGGTCAGTACCGCGCTGCCAACCTCGGTGGTCGCCCGGCAAATCACATCAATGGTCGGCTCGTCGCTCTTGGCCTTCTCCGACTCTTCGAGACGTCGAAGGATGTTCTCGCTGAGCACGATGCCCATGTCCACGATCGTTCCGATGGCGATCGCGATGCCGGACAGCGCGACGATGTTGGCATCGACCCGGAACAGCTTCATTCCTATGAACGTCATCAACACCGTGATCGGCAGCATCGCGCCGATGAGCAGGCTGCTCCGCAGGTGCATGACCATCAGCACAACGACGATGATCGTGACGAGCACCTGCTGAGAGATCGCCGCGTTCAGCGTTTCCAGCGTCTCTTTGATGAGCACGGACCGGTCGTAGAAGGGCACGATGGTGACGTGGCTCTCGGTGCCGTCAGCGAGCACCTTCGAGGGCAGACCGGCAGCGATGTCGTCGATCTTGTCTTTAACCCGTTGGATCGTCGCCATCGGGTTCTCGCCGTAGCGGACGACCACAACCCCGCCGACGGCTTCCTCGCCCGCCTTGGTCAGCACGCCGCGGCGGAGCGCGGGCCCGAGCGCCACATTGGCGATATCACCGACGAGGATCGGTTGCCCGTCCCGCGAGGTAATCGCGGCCTGTTCGAGATCCTCGACGCTCTCGATAAAGCCAAGCCCGCGGACGATGTACTCCGCACGGTTCACTTCGATCGTGCGCGCACCGACATCGAGGTTGCTCTGTCGCACCGCCCCGATGACCTGCTGGAGCGAGATCCCCGCCGCCCGCATCGCGTCAGGATCGACATCGACCTGGTACTCCTGCACGAACCCGCCGATCGAGGCGACCTCAGAAACCCCCTCCACTCCGGCGAGCATGTACTTGACGATGAAGTCCTGGATCGACCGCAGTTCGTGCGGGTCCCAGCCCCCGGTCAGATTGCCGTCTTCATCACGGCCTTCGAGCGTGTACCAGAAGACCTGCCCTAAAGCTGTCGCGTCCGGGCCGAGCGCGGGCGAGACGCCAGGCGGAAGCGTTCCGGCCGGGAGCGAGTTCAGCTTCTCCAACACCCGCGATCGTGACCAGTAGAACTCGACGCCGTCCTCGAAGACGACGTAGATCGTCGAGAAGCCGAAGACCGAGTAGCTTCGGATGTCCTTGACGCCCGGGATGCCGAGCATCGCGACGGTCATCGGATAGCTGATCTGGTCGTCGATGTCCTGTGGACTGCGGCCGGGCCACTCCGTGAAGACGATCTGCTGGTTCTCGCCGATGTCGGGGATCGCGTCGACGGGAACCGGGTCACGTGGGAGATCGCCGAGGTCCCAATCGAACGGAGCCACCAGCACGCCCCAGAAGATCGCACCGAAGAGCACGATCGCGACGACCAGCTTCTGCTCGAGGCAGAACCGGATAAGCCCATTGAGCGGGCTGCGCGGCGGCATCGGTGGCATGGATGGCGAACGGTCACTCATGATCGTGACCCTCCATCTCGGTATCCCCAGCATTCGTCGGGACAGGATTGAGCGGTGCAAACGACTCGCGGACATCGCCGCAGCGGAGCATGGATGCGCCGAAGTAAGGGTTGTTGATTTGTGTGCCGCGCTGGAGCCAATCCGCTCCCTCGTTGTCGAACGCCATCGGACAGTGGGCGAGATTCCATGTCTCGCTACCCCGATGCCCGAAGCGGCGTTGCAACGCGATGACAGCCTCGCTCATGCCCTTGAAGTGGGTCCGTGCGATCTCGATGTCGGTTATCGCATCGTCAACGCGGAGCTTGACCGCAGCCCGACGCCATGCCCCGAGCGGTTCGCCAACGAGACCGGCCTCTTCAACGAAACCGAGCGCGGTCCGAAGGTCCGTGGCTGCCTGCGCAAATCCGCCCAGATCGTCGGCCGCGAGCGACTCTTGTGCATCTAGGTAGGCCGCGTAGACAGGCTTGAGCGCGAACACGAAGCTGTCCGGCACGGTGACGCGTTCGGGCATCGCCGGCATCGAGCCGCCTGCCATATCGCCGTGCCCCGCGTGCGGGTTCCCGCCGCCGCCGCCGCCGCCACCGGGCGTCATCATGCTCGGTTTGGCAGAGATTTGCATCGCGCTGTCCACACGGAAGGCGCCGTTGACCACAACCCGCTCGCCACGGCTCAGACCTTCGCGGACGATGTAGAACTCCCCGGCCCGCGGCCCAAGCACAACGGCCCGCCCTTCGTAGGTCGGTTTCTCCGCGTCCGGAATCTCGACGTACACCACCGAGCGTGTTCCCGTGAAAAGCACCGACGATCGCGGGATTACGAGCGGTTCGGCCACGGTGCTCGGATCACCGACCACGCCAAGCGATTCGGCGGGCACCATGTCCATGCCGCAGATGTCGCATTGTCCCGGTCCATCTCTGACGACCGTCGGGTGCATCGGGCTGACCCAGCGACCTGCGAGTTCGTCGTTGACGACCGCACCGTCCTCCGCGACACGTGTCCGCACCACCGCCGATGCGAACATGCCCGGCTTGAGCCGACGCTCAGGGTTCTCGACTGCGACACGAATGGCCGCGGTCCGGGTGCGTTCGTCCACCATCGGCTCGATAAACGCGATGCGACCCTCGAAGGTCTCGCCCGGGTGGGCTTCGACCGTGAGGCTCACACGCTGGCCCCAGCGAAGCATCGGCAACTGCGATTCGTATGCCTCCATGTCCAGCCACAGACGCGAGAGGTCAGCGACGGTCGCGATCGGCGCGCCGGTTTGGACATAGTCGCCCTCACGGATGGCCAGATGCGTGACGACGCCGCCGATCGGGGCGAAGATCGCAAGCCGGTCTGAATCGAACGAGCCGTCCTCGACGGCAGCGATCTGCTCAGCAATCAGTCCGAAGAGCCGGAGCTTCTCGCGTGATGCTGTCACTGTGTCTCTTGTCGTCGAGCGAATGAGCTCGCTTGTGCTCGTGGAATCGCTCGCCGCTTGTGTCGACTGTCGGAGTTCTTCAAACGCCGCGAGCACTTCGGGGCTGTAGAGCTCCGCCATGTGGTCGCCCTTCGCGACGGGCACACCGATGTAGTTCACGAACAGTCGTTCGATCCGTCCCGGGAAGTACGCCGTGAGCCGGGCGACCGAGGTCTCGTCGTAGGTGACCTTGCCGTAGAGCCGGATCTCTGCGGTTGGAAAGAACCGGCCGACGGGCGCTGTCTCGATCCGGCTCATCGCCGCCGCAGCCTCGCTCATGGTGACGCGCAGCTCGCTACCCTCGCTGCCGTCATCCAAGACGGGGATGAGGTCCATGAAGCAGATCGGGCACTTCGCGTCCGGATCGGGCACACGGACCGAGGGGTGCATCGAGCAGGTGTACATCTGCGGCTCGCTCGATTCGGCTTCGCCGTGATCGTGACCGCTATCGGCAACCTCGCTGACGGATTCAGGCGCTGGCTTACCGACCTGATAGCCGATGATGAGAGCGCCCACGATTGCGACCACCGCGATGCCCGCCGCGGTGTGTTTCCAGAGCCATCCGAGAACGGATCGTGAACGATGCAAGAAGTTGCTCATGGCTGCACCTCGTCGGCTTCGATCTCAGTTGTGGATGTGATTGCAGGCTCCGTCGGCACGGCTTGGCCGACGAGTGTGTTCAGTCGTGCGAGTGCTTGCCCCCGGTCCGCCCGCGCCCGCTCGGCCGAGACAGCGAACTCAAGCAGCGTCCGCTCGGTGTCAAGCAGGTCAAGGAAGCTCGTCTCGCCGGCACGGAAGCCCGTGAGTGAGGCACGCAGCGATTCCTCGGCCTTGGGGATTAGTGTCGTCTCGAACAGCCGAACACGACGATCTGCGTCCGTGTGCTCGAACCATGCACGCTGGATCGACGTGGTGATCCGGTTCGCCTCATCGGCTCGCTCGTATGACACCGCGAGCCGGCGTGCGAGCGCCTCGCGGACGCCCGCGTCGTACTTATCACGCCACAGCGGTACCGTGATGCCGAAGCTGAGCAGGATCGGATCGTCACCGCTTTCTGCAATCGAACTGTTGATGGCTTCGTCGGTGACGATGTAGTCGAGGCCGACCGTGAAGTCCGGCAGGCCTTCCTTCCGAGCGACATCTGTGCGAATCCGTTGCTCTTCGATCCGCTCATCTAGCGCGAGCAACACGGGATTGGAACGCCGAGCGATCTCGGCGAGGGCGGGCCCGTCAACGGAGGCCACGCGGCCGGGAAGCTCAGTGAGCAATTCGACCGGTGCACCAGTCGGCCGGTTCAGAGCCGCGTTGAGGTCCGCGACGTAGGTGGGGCGCATCGCGCGGAGTTGAGCAAGCCGGTCTTCAAGCTGCCCCAACTCGACCTGCACGCGGATGAGTTCCGGATGCGAGCCTGAGCCCACCCGGTACCGGGCGCGGACGACCTCCTCGAACGAGGTCAGCAGTTCGAGGTTGTCGCCCGTGATGCGGATCGCGGCATCGAGGTAGGCAACCTCGTGCAGCGTCTCGACGACGCGTTCGGTGACGGTGAGCCTCGCTGCCTCGAACTGCTGCCATGCGGCACGAGCGGCCAAAGCGGCGGCGTCTTCGCGATCACTCAGAAGCTCAGGCCATGGGAACGATTGACTCACACCGACGCGGGCCTGCTGCGCCCCCGTTCGGGTCTCGACCTCGTCGAGGAAGAAGCCGATGTTCACCCGTGGGTCGGGTAGCGAACGCACCTGAGGAAGCCGCTCTGCAGCAGCGGTCCATCGTTGGTACGCCGCCTCGACCTTCGGGCTGTGATAGAGGGCGTAACGCACAAAGTCGTCCGCCGAGGCCCCCTCGATGAGAGCCGGCGCATCGGCATCGGGCTCTGCTTCAGAGCGGTAGACGGATCGCGGAGGTGCTTCGGCATCAACCGGTAGGGAATGGGCGTACGAAGGCGACAGACCGCGGGTGGGATCGAAAGGCGACGAGCAGCCGCCGAAGATTCCAACCGCCACGGTGCCCACCGCGCACGCGATGAGACGAACGGCCATGGATGGCTCCTGTGTGTTTGGAGGAACGAGTGTCCGAGAGTCAGCGGTAGGGGCGGCACCAACTCAGTGCGCACTATCCCTACGAGACTCGGGCTCTACGTTTGCCAAACGCCCAGAAGCGCCTGTACTTCGTTGTGTGTCTTGCCCTCGCGCAGTCCAATGACGAGCGACGCCATCGATCGCGCTGTGTCGTCGGGCTCGATCACAGGCGTGATCTGGGATGGCCCGTTCGGAAGCCCGGTGACCGAATCACGATCGGTCCGTGGGAGCGGTGCATCGGGCAGGCGTTCGGGTGCTGGTGTTGGGGAGATACTACACCGGCATGGACCATCGCTCATGGGGCAGAACGCGTCGCTGCCGCAGCCGAAGTCCGAATCAGCGGCGGGGATCGGCTCTCCGCAGCAACTCATCTCCACGACAGGCATGTGGCAAGAAGACTCGCCGCAGTGATCCTGACCAGCGACGAGCCCTGTCCCAAGACGGGGAAGGCCGCTAGCGATGAGCACCAAGATGGCAAGGATTCTGACCATTGTTCCGTTCAACAATACTCGGGGCCCAGACACGGAGCAAACCCGGACACCCAGATGCTTATTCCCGCCAGCTTTGTGGGAGTTGTCTCCAACAGGAGCCATCTGCCGCTAACCGCGATTGGCCTGGTGTACATGCCCGAAGAATGGATATGCCGCTTTGAAACGGTTCCGATCGGGGAGCTTCAAGGCCCGCGTCCAATGGATGCGGGCCTGTCAGTTGACTGGGAGAGCTGGAACACCGCCCCCACCGAACGCCTGTGGGGGGTGATTTGGTTCTCATAGTTGAGTTGAGATCGCTAGCCACGATGCCAAATTTAGAGTCTCGGTGATTTGAGCGGCTGCGCTCTCAGTCCGAAACAGAGAGCGCGAGGTCTTGGTTAACGAGGGGGTTTCGATCACGGTGCTCACTTCGATTTGTTCGACAGGCGCCCAGACCCCATCCTAACTCTGAAGCACCATTTAGTATCCGAATTCTAGCTCTGATTTACAATTCTATTTATCGCCAAGGGGATCCGAATTGCTGACCTAGACCTGAATCAGGCTATGCCCCCCACTCGGACATGAACAGGTGAAGGAACTCGAGCTCTAGTAATACTCCCGGACGTACTCGTACGCTTGCTCGAACAGCTCATTGTCCTGGTGAAGCTTGTACTTGAGCAGTGTCTTCCGCAACGCGATCTTCACCTCGCGCTCGCCTGCGTGGGTGTCCTGCCAGCCGTCGAACCGGACCGCCCGGACGATGCCATCGATGTCATCAACGACCCGGCCGACCATGATCGGTGTCTCGCTGTTCTTGGCCTTTTCGAACAACTCTGTCAACGCCGCCTTGCCCTGATCGATCTCCTCTTCTTCTGGCGTCTCGCGTTCAAGCCGGACTACGTCCTTCGCGAGTTCGAGCAGTTCCTTGAGGAAGTCGATGCTCACGAGCAGCCCCTGCTCGTGGCGGTTCTTCAGGTCCTCCAGCCGTTGAGCCAGGGCCTTGTACTTGGGGTTGTTCGCGTGCTTGCGGAGGCGGGCGGTCAGCTTGATTGTGACCTCCTTGGCCTTCTTGGTCGGGTCGGGAGCACCGAGTACGGCTTCCAGCAGATCAGCATCAAGCACCAGTGTATCGAGGTCATCGCGCACCTCGTCCACATGGACATTCTCGTGGATGAGCTCAATAGTCTTGGCTCCGAGCCGGTGCCAAAGAAGGCGGCCCGTGCCCGTCGAGGGCTTGAGTGACTCGTAAACCTGCACGAGCCAGCGGTAGTCCTTCTCGTGCGGCGACAGCTCGGGGTCCGGCGACAGTGCTTCCCAAATCCGTGCGAGGATGCTGAAATCTGCCGCGAAGGCGTCGCGGATGTCGTTGTTCGGCAGACACTCCTGAGCGGCGATCAGGCCCTCGTACCCCTGCAAAGTCCGGTCGCAGCCCGCGAAGTACATCAAGCACTTCTGCATGGCCTCAGGCAGCTTCGTCTTGAGCTCGGCAATGTTCGAGACCGACTTCCGCACGCTGCTCTCGTCGAACTGCAACGCCTGGGCGACGTCATCGAAGATGCCGAGGTAGTCCACGATCAGGCCGTGGGTCTTCTCCTCGCCATACGGCCGGTTGGCTCGGCAAATCGCCTGGAGCAGCGTGTGGTCCCGGAGCGGCTTGTCGAGGTACATCGCCTGGAGAATCGGGGCATCGAAGCCGGTGAGCAGCTTCGAGGTCACGATCAGGATCTTCATCGGGTCCTTGGGGTCGCGGAAGCGGTCGAGCAGCTTTTCCTCGGCGTCGCGGTCCCGCTTGTACGCGGCGTACTGCTCCTCGCCGCTGTTGACGGACATTACGATGTCCGACACCTCCGGCGGCAGGTGCTTGTCGAGCTCCTGCTTGTAGAGCAGGCAGCTCTCCCGGTCGAAGGTGACGACCTGCGCGCCGAATCCGTTCGGAGCGACCTTCTCCTGGAAGTGCTGAGCGATGTCGGCACAGATCGCACGGATGCGTTCCGGGCTCTTGACGAGCACCGCCATCTTCGCGGCGGCCTTGCCGAGCTTGTCCTTGTCCTCGTCAGACAGGCCCGCCGTGAGTTCCTTGTACGCCTCCTCGATCGCGGCCTGATCGATGTGCATGTTCACCAGTCGCGGCTCGAAATGCAGAGGCTTCGTCGCTCCATCTCGGAGCGAGTCGTCCAAGCCGTACTTGCTGAGGTACCCGTTCTCGTCCTCCTCGGCACCGAATGCGTAGAAGGTGTTCCGGTCACGCTTGTTGATCGGCGTGCCGGTCAGGCCGAACAGGAACGCGTTCGGTAGCGATTCACGCATCTTCCGCCCGAGGTCGCCCTCTTGCGTGCGGTGAGCCTCATCGACCATCACGATGATGTTGTCGCGGTCGTTCAGCACCCCATCGGCTTCGGCGAACTTGTGGATCGTCGTGATGATGACCTTCCGCACATCCTTCGCGAGCAGTTCTTGCAACTCCTTCCGGCTGTCGGTTCGAACGAGGTTGGCCATGTCCGCGGCGTAGAACGTCCCGCTGATCTGGCTGTCCAGATCGATCCGGTCCACGACCACTAGCACTGTCGGGTTCTTCAGTGCCGGGTGCATGCGGAGCTTGCGCGACGCAAAGAGCATCAGCAGCGACTTGCCCGAGCCCTGGAAGTGCCAGATGAGGCCCTTGCGGGTCTTCCCGGCGACGACGCGTTCGACGATCTTGTTGACGCCGTCCACCTGCTGATAGCGGGCGATGATCTTGATGCGCTGCTTACCTTTGTGCGTCGCGTAGGCGGTGAAGTTTGCGAGCAGGTCCAGCACCGTGTTCGGGCGGAGCATCGAGACAACCGCCTGCTCGACCTGCTCCATTGAGCCCGGCACGGCGTCGTCGTCCTCCAGCCGCCACGGCCCCCAGAACTCGACCGGCATCGCGATCGAGCCGTAGCGGTACTCCTTGCCCTCGGTGGCGACGGAGCACACGTTCGGCACGAACAGCTCCGGGACGTTCTTCTCGTAGTCGTCGTGGACCTGGAGCGCCCCATCGAGCCAGCTCTGGCTCGACCGCACCGGCGTCTTGGCCTCGATGACCACCAGCGGCATGCCGTTGACGAGCAGCACCAGGTCGGCCCGCTTCTCGGTCTTGCCCATCCGGATGGTGTACTGCTGGGTGACGACGAAGCGGTTCTGCTTCAGGTCTTCGAAATCGATCAGGCGGATGGTGACGTGCTCGCCATTCTCGCCGAAGGGCATCGACCGCTCGCCGAGCAGCCACGCGGCGAACTCCTCGTTGGACTTGACGAGCCCAGTGTCGCGGACGGTCATGATCGCGGCCCGGAGGCGGTAGAGCACCTCGTCGGCCCGCTCGGGTCGCTCGGCGATGGTCGGGTTCAGGCGGACAAGGGCGTCGCGGAGGTGGTCTTCGACGAGGACATCCTGCGGCTGGCGGGGGAGCGTCGCGTGGTCGATGAACTCCCAGCCGATCGACTTGAGGCGGTCGCGGATGAACGCTTCGACAGTGTTGGACTCATTGAAGGTCATGAACAGCCTCCAAGAGTCTGTTTCAGTAGTGCAGAGTACATCGACTTGGCGTCCAGATGACGTCGAGCACTGCCATCCAATGTGGCAGACAACTGTGTCATTCTTGCAGCGATCTCCACCTGAGCATCCCGACTCCGGACCGGAACCTCGATCTTCCTAAGCGCTTCGAGGCTGATCTCAGAGAACGTCGAGCCCTTCGCGTGCGAGGCGTACTGGCGGCGTGTGTCAGGCGACTGAAGCGCCCAGTAGACATAGTCGGCTGAATGCTCGGCGGTGACCGATACGCGAGCTGTACCCTGCGTCAGATTTGCTCCATCCAGAGACGGGGGAACCACCCGAGTCAGTCCGACTTGCCCCCGCAGGGCGACGACCAAGTCACCGGACGAAACTCGCGATCGTTCGTACTTGGCAGCAATAGCGTGGGTTGTTCGGAGCATTCCCTCTGTTTGCAGGGTTGTGCTCTGCGTCATGTCGGACACGCGGATGTACGGAACACCGTTTGGCGTATCAGGACCCGCCTGAACTATGCCGTAGGTAATCAGATTTCGGCACCAGTCCTTCAGGGGCATCGATGCGGTCTGCACCGAGAACTCCTTTGCCAGCGCCGATTGCAGAACCTGTTCGGAGCCGGCATGTAGTCCGTCGAGTGACTCCACGAATGCTCTAGCACTTTCAAGTAGATGAACCATCCGCCGCTGCTCCTCGATCGGGGGCAGGGCGAACTCGAAGGTGGCGAGGCTCTTCCAGTTGGTTCGCGGCGAGAGTGAGCCCGCCGAGGTACCGACCGCGTGCTCGAAGAACGAATCCGTCTGGCAGATGAACGGCAGCAGCTCGTGCAGCAGCGCATCCCCTTTCGGCTCCAGCACATAGATGTCGCCCGAGCACACGCCGCTAAAATCAGCGACCGCGACCTTCCGCTGGTAGGCACGCCGCTTGCCGAAGAGCACCTGGCCGGGCTTGAAGACGTTGGCGAACGTCACGCCGTCAGCGATGTCTCCCCAGCGGCGAACACGCAACTCACCCGGATCGATGTGTTCTAGCCCGATGTATCGCTCGTAGCCATCGGCCTCAGGATCGCTGGACCGCTCCTTCGAGAGCTGCACGACATCGCCAAACGCAACGGTGGTCCAACCGGCTGATTTCTTGGGCGTCGCGACCTCAGGCATCGTTCGCCTCCTCGGCGACGACGCCATCGAGCATGTCCACCAGCCCATCCATCTGGGTCCAGAACCCTCGCCCGTCCTCGTCGAATGCAGCCCATGCCTCTGCGAGCGTGGTCTCGTCGCCCGGCGCGACCTTTGGCTTGGGCTTCTTGACGTACTGCGGGATCGAAAGCGTGCCGTCCTTGGCGAGCACATCCTCGACCGAGACGACGGCCGCGAAGCCGGGGTCGTCCTCGAACGCCTGATACGCCGCGAGGATGCGGTCCTGGTGCTCGGTACGGAGGAAGCTCTGCGCCCGTTCGCGAGCCACCTCGGCAACCGCGTCGATGAACAGGATCTTGCCCTTGATGGCTTTCCGCTTCTTCGAGCGGCAGATGACGACGCACGCTTCCATCGGTGAGTTGTAGAACAGACCCGGCCCGAGCCCGAGCACGCACTCAACGAGATCGGACTCGATGAGATTCCGCCGCATCTCGGCTTCCTCGTTGCGGAAGAGCACGCCGTGCGGGAAGAGGATGGCGCAGCGGCCTGTCTTGGGGTCCATGCTCCGCAGGATGTGCTGGAAGAACGCGTAGTCGGCGCGGCCCTGCGGAGGCGTGCCGAGGAAGTTGCGGCTCCACGGGTCGCTCTCCCACGCAGAGCGGTTCCACTTCTTGATCGAGTAGGGCGGATTGGCGAGGACCACATCGAAGGTGCGGAGGCGGTCGCCCTCGACGAAGGCGGGTGAGTGGAGCGTGTTGCCTGCGGCGATGTGGAAGTCGGACACGCCGTGGAGGACGAGGTTCATCCGGGCGATCGCGGCGGTGATGGTGATGAGTTCCTGCCCGTAGAGGCCGATCGTGCGGGTGTCGCCGCCGCGACGCTTCACCTCAGCGAGACAGGAGATGAGCATGCCGCCCGTGCCGGCGGTGGGGTCGTAGATAGTCTCGCCCGACTTGGGTTCGAGCATCTGAGCCATGAGGTGGACGAGCGTGCGGTTGGTGTAGAACTCCTGGGCGGTGTGCCCCGAATCGTCGGCGAACTGCTTGATGAGGTACTCGTAGCCGTTGCCGAGCTCGTCCTCGGGTACGTTGGCGAGGCTGAGCGTGTGCTTGGAGAAGTGCTCGATGAGGTTCTTAAGCGTGGCGTCTGGGGTCTGGCCCTTGTCGGTCCAGTTGGCGTTGCCGAAGACGCCGTTGAGGCGCTGGGGATTGGCGGTTTCGATCGCCTGGAAGGCGTTGAGCAGGGCCCGCCCGACGTCCTTGGGGGCGGTGCGGACGTCGTTCCAATGCGCGCGCTTGGGGATCTCGAACCGGTCGTTGGCGGTGGCGGTGGCGTAGCCCTCGTCTTTGGAGTCTGCGAGGGCAGTGTTGTAGTCCTCATCCCAGACATCGCTGAGGCGCTTGAAGAAGAGGAGGGGGAAGATGTACTGTTTGTAGTCGCTGGCATCGACGAGGCCGCGGAGGAGTTGGGCGGCTCCCCAGAGGTAGGACTCGAGTTCTTTCTGCGAGAGATGCTTGCTCATGGCAGCCAGCCTCCCTCGGTCAGGACGGTGCGGAGATGGTCCTCGGCAGCTCGGGCTTCGGCGAGTGCGGTCTTGAACGACTCGACCGCTTCGGGGAGCGGGGGGATGTCCTCACCGATGGGCGGGAGGACATAGCGAGAGATGTTCAGCGTCCAGCCTTCCTGCTTGATCTCGTCGAGTGAGACAACCTTGGCCCGGTCTTCGACATCCTCGAAGTCGCGATACCACGAGACGATCTGGTCGGTGTGCTCGGGGTCGAGGAAGTTCTGCGCACGGCCCTTCCTGAACAGGCTCGACGCGTCGATGATGAGGACCTTCTTCTTGCGGGCAGTGGGCTTCTTGCGTCGAAGGATGACGACACAGCCGGCGAGCGAAGTGCCGTAGAAGAGATTCGGGGCGAGGCCGATGACCGCCTCGATCATGTCTTCCTTGAGCAGAGCCGTGCGGATTTTGCCCTCGGCAGCCTTACGGAAGAGCGCACCCTGCGGCAGCACGACCGCCATGCGGCTGGTCTTGTTCTCCGCCATCGATGCGATCATGTGCTGGACGAACGCGTAGTCGCCGTAGCTCTCGGGCGGGATGCCGTACTGGGCTCGACCCCATGGGTCGGCTTCCCAAATGTCGCGGCCCCACTCTTTAAGCGAGAAGGGCGGGTTGGCGATGACGCAATCGAAAGTCAGCAGGCCGCCGGTGCTGGCGTCGCTGAATGCGGGCTGTCGGAGCGTGTCTTCGCGAGCGATCTGGAAGTCCTCAATGCCGTGAAGCACGAGGTTCATGCGGGCGATGGATGACGTCGTGAGGTTCTTTTCTTGGCCGTAGATCTTGCCGAAAAAAGTCCGCGGGTCACCGCCATTGCGTTCAACATGCTCGATGGCACCGAGTAGCATGCCGCCGGTACCGCAAGCGGGGTCATAGATCGACTCGTCCTCTTTGGGATCGAGGATCTCCACCATCATGCGGACGACACTACGCGGGGTGTAGAACTCACCGGCCTTGTTGCGACGGCTCACATCAGCGAACTTGCCGACGAGATATTCATAGGCATCACCAAGAATGTCGGTACTGACCGCCTTGTTGCCCAACGGGATCGCGGCGAAGCCTTCGAGCAAGTCCTTGAGCAACTCATCGGTGAACTTTTCCCTGTTGCCCCAATCGGCTGTGCCAAACACTCGGTAAAGCGTGTCCGGATTTGATTTTTCAATCTGCTGCATAGCGTGAAGAAGCGCCGTGCCGACGTTGCTGGCCGTCTCGCGGACATCACGCCAGTGACACCCCTCTGGCACTACAAAGCGATGAATTTCAGGGAACAAGCTTGGGTCCGCATCTCCAAATGTTTCTGCAGCCTCCGCGGTTTCCTCGTCCCAGACATCGTTGATCCGCTTGAAGAATAACAACGGCAGGATGTAGCCCTTCCAGTCTGTGCGGTCGACTGCTGAGCCACGAAGGGTGTTGGCAGCGTCCCACAGAGTGGACTTTAGATTGGATCCGTTTGAGCTCATGGTTTTAAGTTGTCTCCAAACTTACCAATCTTCGCAATGCCGCCTTCGACCAAGATAGCCAACCCATCGTTGGTTAACGGCTGGCGATGAGATGTAGGGTACACATCGTTGCTGTTCCTTGCCCTTCGATGCATTTTCACCATTCGAGTTCGCACGCGCGACAAATCCCATTCCTGTGCAGATGTATATGGGTGAGGCCCTTTGCAGGAGCACTGACCCATGGCACGGACGCGACGCCCTCTCGACCCTGAAGATTCCGCCAATCCACAAACGGTACTAGTCCAAACGTTTGCGACCGGGCTGACACGGTTGATGACGGCCCACACGCCAATCTGCAACACTTTGCCAGATTCCTCGCCAGCACCACTTGAACTCTCCGCCTTGCCAGCCGTGAGTGTCCCGGGCGGTGAACGCCCCGAGAGGACGAATCAGGAGGTACTCGATGACGGATGAAGTCATACAAGCAATCGAAGCCCTCGAACACATGACGGCGAAGCAACTGCGTGAGCGGTACGCCGAGGTCTGCGGTGAGCCGACGCGATCCGGCAACTGCCAGTGGATGCGGCGGAGGATTGCGTGGCGGCTTCAGCTGCGGGCCGAAGGGGGCCTCGCTGAGCGTGCCGTTGCACGGTCGCGCCGTCTCGCTGCCGATATCGCCGACGACGCCGACCTGCGGGCCCGTCCGCCTCGTGATCCCGTTTCACCCCAAAGTAGCACACGCACCGTCACAGGCCCCTTGTCGCGAAGCGATCAACGGCTGCCCTTGCCGGGTGCTGTCCTCACCCGAAGCCACAACGGCGTGGAGCACCGGGTCCTGGTCCTCCCTCACGGCTTCGACTATGGAGGCCAGACCTACCGCTCGCTCAGCGCCGTGGCGCACGCCATCACCGGCTCCCATTGGAACGGCTTTCTGTTCTTCGGCCTCCAGCAGAAGGCTCGAAAGGGCGGAAGGTGAAGGGTCAGCACGACAAAGTCATCCGGTGCGCCATTTACACCCGCAAGAGCACCGAGGAGGGCCTTGCACTCGAGTTCAACTCGCTCGATGCCCAACGTGACAGCGGCGAGTCGTATATCGCCAGCCAGAAGAACGAAGGTTGGGTGTGCAACGCAGAGCAGTACAACGACGGCGGGTTCACGGGTGGCAACATCGAGCGGCCCGCACTCAAGCGACTGATGACTGACATCGAAGCCGGGATGGTCGACTGCGTGGTCGTCTACAAGGTCGATCGGCTCAGCCGCTCTCTGATGGACTTCTTGCGGCTGATGGAGACCTTCGACAAGCACGGCGTGTCGTTTGTCTCGGTAACCCAGCAGTTCAACACGACGCATTCGATGGGACGGCTCACGCTCAACATCCTGCTGAGCTTCGCCCAATTTGAACGCGAGATCATTTCGGAGCGCACCCGAGACAAGATCGCGGCGGCGCGACGCAAGGGCAAATGGGCGGGTGGAAGGCCGCTCCTTGGATACGACCTCGTGCCCGGTCCAGGCGGCTCGAAGCTGATCGTCAATGAAGCGGAAGCGAAACGCGTCCGCGAGGTCTACGACCTCTACCTCACGCTCGGGTCACTCATGCCTGTGGTCCAGGAATGTCAGAAACGAGGCTGGAACACAAAGTCGTGGACTTCCAAGGCCGGGAAACCACAAGGCGGCAGAGCTCTCGATAAGGGCGCGGTCTTCGCCATGCTGACCAATGTCGGGTACATCGGCAAGGTGCGCCACCATGACGAAATCTACGAGGGCGAGCATGACGCCATCGTGGATGCCGAGATCTATGACCGCGTGCGCGCGAAACTCTCGCTGAATGGTCGCACCGGCGGCTCGCGCATTCGTAACCAGCACAACGCATTGCTGAAGGGACTGGTGCGGTGCGAGGCGTGTGATTGCGCAATGGTGCATCACTTCTCGAGTGTGAGCAAGGGAAAGGCCACCAAGCGTTACCACTATTATGTATGTCGAAAGGCCCAAGCCCATGGATGGGCTGCCTGCCCGGGCCCAGCATTGCCAGCCGGTGATCTTGAGACCTTTGTCATCGATCAGATCCGCGTGCTGGCGACCGATGAGGCGACTGCAGACACCATTGTGAATTTCGCCGAAATTCAACTTCGAGCACGCGACCCCAACACATATATCGACCGCGATGAACTCCTGGGTGCCGTCGAGATGTTTGATCAGGTGTGGGATGCGCTGACACTGCGTGAGCGTGAGCGCCTCATTCACGCGGTGGTGAAATGCATATCTTGGAATGCTGAGCGTGAGTCCGTGAGTGTGACATTCCACGACCTGAACGAGCCAATTCTCGAAGAGGATGCCGCATGACCATACAAAGCCAAGGCCGGACCGTTACGACGCAGGTGCATTTCTCTACCGGCGGTCGAGGGCGGCGTGAACTTCGAGTAGGTGCTGCACCCCAACCTGTCGTGATCGTTGGGCGAAGGCCTCGGATCACCAAGTTGATGGCGCTCGCCATCCGGTTTGAGCGATTGCTCGCAGACGGATCGGTGACCGACCAAGCTGAATTGGCGCGTCTCGGCCATGTGACGCGGGCCCGTGTCACCCAGATCATGAACCTCTTGCACCTCGCGCCCGACATCCAGGAAGCCCTTCTCAGTCTCGAACCCGTCTCTGAGGGTCGAGATCCCATCACTGAGCGTGACCTGCGACCAATCGCATCGCAGATCGAATGGGCAGAGCAGAGAGTAATGTGGACCCAGGCGCGATCTAGAATTTCCGTCTGATCGGCACAATTTTGAGAAACTTAATTTGAAGACTCCGACGAACCGATCCTGTTAACAGTTCGGTTAAGAAGTACCTCTCATGTATCCACGGTAGGAATCGTCGCTGGGGTATTCCTGTCATGGAGTTCATCATGGTTACACTTGCTGGCATCGAATCACTCACACGGATAGCATCTCAATTTGAACTAGCCGGGCGGAAATGCACCCAACTTCAAACAGCCTTCCGTGCCTCATCCATGTCTCGTATCGCACTGGAATCAAAGCAGTTCCAGTCAGTTCGTGCGATGCAATCTGCACTTGCACTGCCTCCAATTGAATCACCGCAACTCGCACCCGTTCGTTTTGACAGACCTATGCCGAGCGTATCAGCATTCGATCAAGGGTTGATCAGACCCCGTCGCGAGCATTGTGAATGCTGCGATGGGGCACAGACACAAGTCGCCAAGTGTCCTCCGAAGCAGCGAATTCCCAAAGGGGCCAATCGTGAAATGGTCACCGCGCAGCTAAGCGGAGAACTGAGTAAAGAAACCAAATCGCGGCTCCAGATTATTGAGGAGTCCATTTTAAACCAAGTCACGCCTCAGCTGCCCCCTTTGACACAAAGGCAACTCGCAGCTCGGATCGGCACATCGCGTTCGACCCTCTCACGGATCTTCAAGGACGACGCGAACCGACAACACAAGGAGCTTTTCGATGCAATTCAGCATCCAGATTCATTGCTTTTTTGGAGAGACTCACCGCGGAGTTTCCGCCCTTGCGTTTCATAAACGCCCGTTCATGAAACTCCGTTTGAGTTTTTTTTGACTCTCTCACGTGTGTTTTAACTCCGATTTCACCCGATTTCACTTCTGCGTTTCACACAAATCTGAAATTCGACCCGGTTGTAAACAGGGGACGGTGTTCGTCCTCGAGATACAACAACGGGAGTTCGAATGCAGAATTGCAGTGGCACGGCGACGCAACAGGATCTTGATTTTTGGACCCGGACGAACCAACAGATCCGCTGGCGGTCCGATCGACTAGCACGGCGGTTCCGGCTTTCTTGCCATGATCGAGAAGACCTCTTCCAGAACATGACACTGGACGTAGTCCGAGCGATGCGGAAGTACGACCCCGCCCGCGCTTCCACTGCAACCTATATCTCCAGGGTCCTCGACAAGTCTTTTTTGCACCATGGCCGCCGACTGGCGAAGTCCAACGCTTGCTCGCAGACAGTCTCTAGCAACCAGTACACGCTGGCGCGAGATCAACGACGAGTACCAACTGGTGAGGATCGCCTGTCGGAAGCCGAGCGTGCGGAGGTCCGGCATGTGGTTCACCTGCTCCCGGACAAACTCTCCCATCTCGCAAGCCAACTCAGCACTCGATCGGTGGTTGAGATTGCCGACTCCATCGGTGTCCACCGAGGCACGATCTACCGACAACTAAAGAAACTACGCCCCCACTTTCGCGGATTCGATCCAAATTGCTCATGATGCGCGCGACAGCGCGCGGGCTGGTGCAGATATCTACCGGTGTACGCACCATTCATATTTTGCCCAAGGAGCACCAGACATGAACTCTCCCACACCCGAGTACACATCGTCAACCGAATCCAGCCATCGCACCGTGGCAGCGCTTGAGTCCTTATTGAATGCGGGACTGAGTACTCTGCCAGCCCGAGTCCTCGACAAGCGTCCTGATCTACAGGGCTGGAGCGAGTATCAAGAACGCCTGCCCACCAGCGCCGAGATCGCCCAATGGACTTCGAGAACCCCAGAGGCTCTGTGCATTGTCTGCGGACGGATCTCAGGCAATCTCGAGATGATCGACTTCGACCTGGAAGGTGCCATGTACTCCGCGTGGCGCGAGTCGGTTGAGATGCTCAGTCCGGGATTGCTCGATCGACTTGTCATCGAGTCGTCGCCTTCAGGTGGATTTCATGTCGTCTATCGCAACGAGATTGAAGTCTGCGGCAGCGTCAAGCTAGCCAGCCGCGAGTTCCACGCTGACGACCGATCGCCGATGGTCATTGGTGGCAAGGAATACGCGCCTCGACAACAGCCCGATGGCTCATGGGCAGTAACGGTGGTCGCAATTGAGACTCGAGGCGAGGGTGGCTTATTCCTTTGCGCACCTTCACCGGGATACGCGATCATCCAGGGTGACCTCAGTCAGCCGACGACGATCACGAGAGATGAGCGTGACATCCTCCTCGGGTGCGCCTGGAAGCTCGACGAATCGAAGGGTGGTCGAGAGATCATCGGCGCCTCATCGGTCGGTCCGTCCGCCGGCGGTTTTCGTCCGGGCGACGACTTCAATAGCCGAGGTGACCCAAGACCAACGCTCGTCTCGCATGGCTGGGTCAAAGTCAAAGATGGCGACAATGAACACTGGTGTCGACCGGGCAAATCAGAAGGAACCAGTGCCACGCTCAAGGATGGTGTGTTCTATGTGTTCTCAAGTAACACTGCACCCTTCGAACCGAGCAAGGGTTATTCGCCGTTTGCTGTCTACACGCTACTCGAACACCAAGGTGACTTCGCGGCGTCCGCATCCGTGCTTGCCTCACTCGGCTTTGGGACGCAGTCCCGCAATCCCAGCGTCGACCTCACGCCGTTCTATGACCTCCCACTGACCTCAGTTCGAATGAGCGACTCGTTTGAACCTTCGAACCTCCCGGTGGAGGATCTCGTCTCACGACATCCACGGCTGCGACCCCCAGTCATTCATGGACTTCTTCGTGAAGGCGAGACTATGAACTTGATCGCCGCTCCCAAGACGGGCAAGTCCTGGCTGACATTGGACCTGGCTATGGCGGTGGCCACCGGACGAACTTGGCTCGGCCGTTTCCCCACGGTCCAAGGCGATGTCCTGATCATTGACAATGAGTTGCACCCCGAGACGACAGCTCATCGCATTCCTGCGGTCATGCAAGCCCGCGGCATTTCACAGGCTCAACTCAAGGGCCATCTGTTCATTCAGCACTTGCGAGGCAAACTACGCGATGTGGAAGACCTCGCAGGATACTTCAAATCCGTGGAGCGCTATGAGTTCAAAGTAGTCGTCCTCGATGCTTTCTATCGTTTCATGCCTGTCGGCAAGGACGAAAACGACAATGGCACGATGGCCAACATCTACAACGACATCGACAAAATCGCCAACATGATCAACTGCTGCTTCGTGATGATCCACCACACCTC